>CAWARH010000001.1:0-107537 GCA_963784485.1 uncultured Actinomycetota bacterium
CAGAGGGAACATTACGAGGGCGTCGTCGAGGGAGTCAAATCCCCCGGACGTGGGCCCGCTCACAGCCTTCCACCAGGCTTCGGGGGACGTCTTCGGGACGCGTGAAGCCGCTCAGGCGCAGGCACTCGACGAGCTCGTCCGTGAGCGCGCCGAGCAGGGTGACGACCCCGTCGTCGCCGTCCGCAGCGAGCGCGAACAGCGCCGGCCGACCGAGGAACACGCCCCGTGCGCCCAGCGCCGACGCGACCAGGGCATGCCTACCGCGGCGCACTCCCCCGTCGACGTAGACCTCGGTGTCGCCACCCACCTCCTCGACCACCGCGCCCACGGCGTCGGCAGTCGAGACCACGCCGTCGAGCTGTCGGCCGCCGTGGTTGGAGACCCAGACCGCAGCAGCGCCCGCGTCCACGGCCCTTCGCGCGTCCCGGGGGTCCAGGATCCCCTTGACGACCACGGGCACCTCGAACCGCCGGGCCAGCCAGGCGATGTCCTGGGGTCCCAGGTCCCGAGCCTTGTCGAACGCGGTGGGTGCGGTTCCGGGAGGCGGCTCGGGAAAGTTCACCCGGAGCCAGCCAGGGTCCACGCTGTCCCACACGGTGGGCGGGACCTGGTGCTTGGTACCCACCACCGGGGTGTCGACGGTGAGCACGATCGCACGGGCGCCGGCGTCCAGTGCGCCCTGGACCACCGGGGCGGTGACGGCCCGGTCCGCGGTGACGTACATCTGCAGCCACCAGGGAGCTCCCGCGGCCCCGATCTCGGCGAAGACCGTCCCCGCGTTGCTGGAGACCACGAGCAGCGATCCCGCACGTGCTGCCGCGCGAGCCATGGCCAGCTCGCCGTCGCGATGGGCTGCGCGTTGGAGGGTCGTAGGCGCGATCGCGAACGGCGAGCTCACCTCGGCGCCCAGCAGCGTGGTGCCGACCTGTACGTCGGTCACGTCCATGAGGACCCGGGGCAGGACGCGGAAGCGGTCCCACGCCCGCTCCGCCTCCGCGGCGGTCAGACCGTCCCGTGCCCCTTGGGCGAAGTAGTCGAAGACCGGACGAGGCAGCGCCTGCCTTGCGCGGTCCGCCAGGTCGGCGAGCAGGGGCCCGGTCGGGTTCCCTGTGCTCCCCGGCCCGACAGTCATGCTCACACCACCCGGACGCCGGCGAAGCTCTTCTTGCCCCGCCTCAGCACCAGCCACCCGTCGCCCACGAGGTCGTGGGCGGTCGGGCGCAGCTCCGGGTCCGCGACCCGCGTGTTGTTGAGGTAGGCGCCGCCCTCGGAGATCGTGCGCCTCGCGGCACCGCGGCTCTCCGACAGCCCGGCCGCCACCAGCAGGTCGACCATGGTGGGCAGCTCTGCTCCTGCGCTCACCTCACCGCCCCCCGCCTCCCGCAGCGCTGCGCCCAGGGTGCCGGGGTCGAGGCCCTGCAGGTCGCCGCCGCCGAAGAGCGCGGCCGAGGCGGCGATGATGCGCTCGGTCTCCGCGCTCCCGTGGACGAAGGTCGTCACCTCGCGCGCCAGGGCCCGGTGTCCGGCGCGCAGGAAGGGCTTGTCCGCCGTCTGCTCCTCCAGCGCCTCGATCTCGGCGTGGGGCAGGAACGTGAAGGCCCGGAGAAGCTCGCCCACCTTGGTGTCCTCGACGTTGAGCCAGAACTGGAAGAACGCGTACGGCGTCATCATCTCCGCGTCGAGCCACAGCGCGCCGCCCTCGGTCTTGCCGTACTTCGTCCCGTCCGCCTTGGTGATCAAGGGCGTAGCGAACGCGTGCGCCCGCTCCCCCGTGGCCCGCCGGATCAGCTCGACGCCACCGGTCAGGTTGCCCCACTGGTCGCTCCCGCCGAACTGCAGGTGGACGTCACGGGTCCGGAAGAGCTCGAGGAAGTCGAGCGACTGGAGCAGCACGTAGCTGAACTCGGTGTAGCTGATCCCGCTCTCGAGCCGCGTGCGGACCACGTCGCGGGCCAGCATCCGGTTGACCGGGAAGTGCTTGCCGATGTCGCGCAGGAAGTCGATCGCCGAGAGCTGGGAGGTCCAGTCGTAGTTGTCGACCATGCTGGCGGCCGAGGGACCCTCGAAGGACAGGAACGGCTCGATCTGACGCCGGACCCGTCCGACCCACTCCCGCACCGTGTCGACCGCGTTCATGGTCCGCTCCCCGGACTCCCGCGGGTCGCCGACCAGTCCCGTCGCACCACCGACCAGGAGGAAGGGGACGTGCCCCGCGTCCTGCAGCCGACGCGCCGTCACGAGCTGAAGGAGGTTCCCCATGTGCAGGCTGGGGGCGGTCGGGTCGAAGCCCACGTAGAACCGCACCGGGCCGTCGTCCATCTCCGCGCGCAGCGCGTCGAGGTCCGTCGAGTGGGCGATGAGCCCACGCCACTCGAGGTCGTCGAGGATGTGTTGACGTTCTGGCACGAGGTGTCCTTCTCGAGTCGGAGCCGGGTCCGCGTCCTGCGGATCCCGGACCAAGCCTGCCCCATGGGCCGTCGCGGTCTCCACCGGGTTGACCGGGGGCCGCACCGGGCCGGCGACCCGCCCCCGGCTCACCCGAAGAGCTTCACCGTCTTCTCGAAGGTCTGGACGAGGCCGTAGACCAGCGGCACCACGACCACCGTCCAGGCCACCGCCACGAGGGCGGGGTGGGCGGTGCGCCCGGTGCCGCCCCCAGGGGTGCCGCTCCCAGGGGTACCGCTCACGACGGTGTCGCCGGTCGCCGGCACGGTGCCGTCACCCGGGGCCCCGGTCGCGGACGGCCGCTCGGAGCGGCGCTCGTGGAAGCGCTCCGCGACGGGTCGCACCATCAGGTTCGCCACGAACCCCACGACCAGGACGCCGACCATGGTCAGCAGCGCCGGGCGGTACCCGGCGGAGGTCAGCTCGCCCGGTGTCCCCTGGGAGTCGAGGAAGCGGTTGACGATCAGGGGTCCGGCGATGCCTGCGGCGGACCACGCGGTGAGCAGCCGACCGTGGATCGCGCCCACCTGGAAGGTGCCGAACAGGTCGCGCAGGTACGCCGGAGCAGTGGCGAAGCCGCCGCCGTAGAAGGAGATGATGATCCCCGCCAGGACCACGAACAGCAGGGTCGAGGAGCTCCCGATCAGTGCGAGGGCGAGGTACAGCACGATGCCCAGCCCGAGGTAGCCGAAGTAGGTGTTCTTGCGGCCCAGGGCGTCGGAGGTGGAGGACCACACGAACCGGCCTGCCATGTTGCAGATGGACAGCAGTCCGACGAAGCCCGCTGCCTCGACCGGGGTGACCGACGAGGTGGCGCCGGTCCGGAAGAAGTCCTGGATCATCGGCGACGCCTGCTCCAGGATGCCGATGCCCGCGGTCACGTTGCAGAACAGGACCACCCACAGGAGGTAGAACTGCGGGGTGCGCACCGCCGTCGAGGCGGAGACGGATGCGGTCGTGATCAGGTCGTGCTGCTTGACCTGTGCCGGGTCGAAGCCGTCCGGCTTCCAGTCGTCGGCGGGGACCTTGACGAGCCAGGCGCCGAAGAGCATGACCACCAGGTAGACCAGGCCGAGGGTGACGAAGAGGGACGCGACGGCCGAGCCACTGGCCACCGAGGTGCCGTCGGTGGGGTCGTAGCCGGAGTCGTAGGCGGACAGCAGCTTGCCGGAGACGGCCGAGGCGATCAGCGCCCCGCCGCCGAAGCCCATGATCGCCATGCCGGTGGCCAGTCCGGGCCGGTCCGGGAACCACTTGATCAGGGTCGAGACCGGGGAGATGTACCCGATGCCCAGGCCGATGCCGCCGATCACGCCGTACCCCAGGTAGAGCAGCCACAGCTGGCTCGTGGCGATGCCCGCGGCGCCCACGAGCAGCCCGGTCGACCAGGCCAGCGCCGCGGCGACCATGGCGCGGCGCGGTCCACCGGTGTCGACCCAGGTGCCGAGCAGGGCGGCCGAGAGCCCCAGCATCACGATGGCGATCGAGAAGACGACACCGATGCTGGTCAGGCTGGTGTCGAAGTGCGCGACCAGGGAGCTCTTGTAGACGCTGGTGGCGTAGACCTGTCCGATGCACAGGTGGATGGCAAGGGCGGCCGGTGGGATCAGCCACCGGTTGTAGCCGGCACCGGCGACGGTGTGTTCGCGGTCGAGCAGGGCCATGGACACGGGCAAGCCTCCGAGAGGGGGAACAGGTCGCAGGACGATGCCCCTCCGGTTGAGGCGTCAAACGACGAGGGCGGAACTGGTGATCGCGTTCACCGGCCCCGCGGCGGGGCGGCTGGACGGTAGACCGACACGGTGGGCTCGTCGCGGACCCAGAACCGCCACGGACGGTCGGCCGCCCGACGCAGTCCGACCCTCGGGCCGGTCGCCACGGCCGTGGCCGGCGGCGCCTGCTCGGCGATCTGCAGGGTCACCGGGCCGGAGGCAAGGTCGCACCCGTTGTCGCCGCGGTCGATTCCCAGGGCCGAGCAGAGCCGGGCCGGACCCCGGGCGAGCTCGCGGTCGGGAGCGCCGCCACGACGAGCGCGGGCGAGGTCCACGCCCTCGACCACCTCCCCCGCCCGGAGCAGCACCGCGGCTGCGGTGCCCTCCTCCCCCACGACGACGTTGCAGCAGTGGTGCATGCCGTAGGTGAAGTAGACGTACAGCCGCCCCGGCGGGCCGAACATCACCTCCGTGCGCGGGGTCGGCCCCCGGAAGGCGTGCGAGCCGGGGTCGTCGGGCCCGGCGTACGCCTCGACCTCGGTCAGCCGGACCGCGACGACCACCCCGTCCTCGTCGGTCCGGCGCAGCACCGCGCCCAGCAGCGCCGGCGCCGCCTCCAGCACGGGACGGCGCAGGACGGCCGCAGGCTCAGCCGATCCAGGCACGCAGGTGGCCCACGGTCGCACGGAGCTCGTCGAGCTGCTCAGCGACGCGCACCGGCGCGGTGCCGCCGCGGCCGTCGCGGCTCGCGACCGACCCCTCCACCGTGAGCACCTCGCGGACGGCCGGCGTGAGTCGCGGGTCGATCGCGAGGAAGTCGGCGTCGCTGAGCCCGTCGAGCTCGATCCCTCGCTCCTCGCAGACCCGGACGCAGGCACCGGCCAGCTCGTGGGCCACCCGGAACGGCACGCCCTCGCGGACCAGCCACTCGGCGACGTCGGTGGCCAGGGAGAAGCCCTGGGGCGCCAGCTCGGCCATCCGCGCGGTGTCGAAGCGCAGGGTCGCGGTCTGCCCCGTGAACGCCGGCAGGAGGACCTCGAGGGTGTCCACGGAGTCGAAGACCGGCTCCTTGTCCTCCTGCAGGTCCCGGTTGTAGGCCAGTGGCAGCGCCTTGAGGGTGGCCAGCAGTCCGGCCAGGTTGCCGATCATCCGTCCCGACTTGCCCCGGGCGAGCTCGGCGATGTCGGGGTTCTTCTTCTGCGGCATGATGCTCGACCCCGTGGAGAAGGCGTCGTCCAGGCGGGCGAAGCCGAACTCCTTGGTAGCCCACAGGATCACCTCCTCGGCCTGCCGCGACACGTCCACCCCGATCATGGCGAGCACGAAGGCCAGCTCGGCGACGAAGTCGCGCGACGCGGTGCCGTCGATGGAGTTGGCGCTCGAGCCGCGGAACCCCAGGTCCCGGGCCACGGCCTCCGGGTCGAGCCCCAGGCTGGACCCAGCCAGGGCTCCCGAGCCGTACGGCGAGTCCACGGCCACGCGCGCGTCCCAGTCCCGGATCCGCTGCACGTCGCGGACCAGCGGCCAGGCGTGCGCCAGCAGGTGGTGCGAGAGCAGCACCGGCTGCGCGGACTGCAGGTGCGTCCGCCCTGGCATGGCGGCACCCAGGTGACGCTCGGCCTGGCCGGCCAGCGCGTCCACGAGGTCGAGCACGAGCCCCGCGACGATCCGGGCGTGGTCACGCAGGTAGACCCGGAACAGGGTGGCGATCTGGTCGTTGCGGCTGCGTCCGGCACGCAGCTTGCCGCCGAGGTCGGCCCCCAGCGTCTCGACCAGTCCCCGCTCGAGGGCGCCGTGGACGTCCTCGTCGGACGGTGCGGCCACGAACTCCCCCGACCCGACCCGGCGGTCCAGGTCGTCGATGCCCGCGATCATCGCGTCCAGCTCGGAGGCGTCGAGCAGCCCGGCGGCGTGCAGCACCCGGGCATGCGCCCGGGAGCCGTCCAGGTCGTAGCTCGCCAGCCGCCAGTCGAAGTGGGTCGAGCGTGACAGGGCCTCGAGCTCCGGGCTGGGGCCGCCGGCGAACCGTCCACCCCAGAGCTTGCCCGTGTTCGTGCCGCCGGACGTGGTCATGGAGCCTCTTCTCTGCTTCGGGCCGGCCCGGTCACCTGCGGGTCGGTGCTGGTCGGTGCTGGTCGGTGCTGGTCGGTGCTGGTCGGTGCTGGGCCGGTCCCGGTGCTAGTCGGTGCCGAACTCCATCGCCGCGTGGTCCAGGGCGGCCTCGTCCTCGGAGTGGACCGCCGGGTTGGCCGCGATGAGGTCGGCCCGACCCGCCTCCAGCTCACCGACCAGGTGACCGTCCAGCATGCCGGACTGGGCGGCGTACTGCTCGAGCTTGCGCCGGGAGTCGGCGATGTCGAGGTTGCGCATCGTGAGCTGCCCGATCCGGTCGGTCGGACCGAACGCGGCGTTCTCGGTGCGCTCCATCGAGAGCCGGTCCGGGTGGTAGGACAGCGCGGGCCCCTCGGTGCGCAGCAGCGAGTAGTCCTCACCACGCCGCAGCCGGACGGTGACCTCGCCGGTCACCAGCGACGCCACCCAGCGCAGGATCGGCTCACGCAGCATCAGCGCCTGCGGGTCGAGCCAACGGCCCTCGTAGAGCAGGCGGCCGAGCCGGTTGCCCTGCTCCTGGTAGATCGCCAGGGTGTCCTCGTTGTGGATGGCGTTGAGCAGCCGCTCGTAGGCGATCCACAGCAGTGCCATCCCCGGCGCCTCGTAGATGCCGCGCGACTTCGCCTCGATCACCCGGTTCTCGATCTGGTCCGACATCCCCAGACCGTGCCGACCACCGATCGTGTTGACCTCGCGCACCAGCGCCACGTCGTCGTCGAAGCGCCGGCCGTTGACCGCGACCGGACGTCCTTGCTCGAACCGGATCGTGACGTCCTCGGGGGCGATGGTCACCGAGGGGTCCCAGAACCGGACGCCCATGATCGGGTCGACGGTCTCCAGGGACACGTCGAGGTGCTCGAGGGTCTTCGCCTCGTGCGTGGCACCCCAGATGTTGGCGTCGGTGGAGTACGCCTTCTCGGTGCTGTCGCGGTAGGGCAGGTCCCGCTCGGACAGCCAGGCGCTCATCTCGGCGCGACCGCCCAGCTCGGCGACGAAGGTCGCATCCAGCCAGGGCTTGTAGATCCGCAGGGCCGGGTTGGCCAGCAGCCCGTAGCGGTAGAACCGCTCGATGTCGTTGCCCTTGAACGTCGACCCGTCGCCCCAGATGTCCACCCCGTCCTCGTGCATCGCGCGCACCAGCAGCGTCCCGGTGACCGCACGGCCCAGCGGTGTGGTGTTGAAGTAGCTGCGCCCCGCGGACCGCAGGTGGAAGGCGCCGCAGGCCATGGCGACCAGGCCCTCCTCGACGAGCTGGGGCTTGCAGTCGACCGCACGGGAGATCTCTGCCCCGTAGGCGAGAGCACGGTCCGGGACGCTGTCGATGTCGGGCTCGTCGTACTGGCCGAGGTCGGCGGTGTAGGTGCACGGGACGGCACCCTTCTCGCGCATCCAGGCGACCGCGACAGAGGTGTCGAGGCCGCCGGAGAAGGCGATGCCGACGCGTTCGCCGGTGGGGAGGGAGGTCAGGACCTTGCTCACGGAGGTGGTGTCTCTTCCTGTTCGGGGGGATCGGTCGTCGGTCAGTCGTGGGTGTGGTGCTCGGCCAGCGCGAGGAGGCGGGCGGCGACCTCGTGCCCGCCGGTGGGCTCGCGGGCGATGACCAGGACGGTGTCGTCGCCGGCGATGGTGCCGAGCACGGCGCCGAGGTCGGCCTTGTCCAGGGCGGAGGCCAGGAACTGGGCCGCCCCCGGCGGGGTGCGCAGGACCACCAGGTTGGCCGAGCAGTCGGCGGAGACGAGGAGCTCGGAGAGGAGCCGGGCCAGCCGTGTCTCGGCGGCGACCGTCTCGGTGGCACCGCGCGGTGTCCGGTCCCCACCCTCGGCGGGCACCGCGTAGACCAGGGACCCGGAGGCGGTGCGCACCTTCACGGCGTCCAGCTCGACCAGGTCGCGCGAGAGGGTGGCCTGGGTGACCGTGAGGCCCTCGCGGGCCAGGAGGTCGCCCAGCTCGACCTGGGAGCGGACCGGGTGCCGGGTGAGCAGGTCGACGATCTTGGCCTGCCTCGCGCCCTTGGTGGCCGGCACCATCGGGTGCGCCCCGGCGAGGTGCTGGGGGGCGCTCATGGCGCTCCGGTCGTCGGTCGGTGCGCGAGAAGCCACACCAGCAGGGCCTTCTGGGCGTGCAGACGGTTCTCTGCCTCGTCCCACACCGCACTCTGCGGACCGTCGATCACCTCGGCCGCGATCTCCTTGCCGCGGTAGGCCGGCAGGCAGTGGAGGACCGTGGCGTCCGGACGCGCGTGCGCAAGGAGCCCAGCGGTGAGCGCGTGCCCGAGGAAGGGCTTCATGCGCTCGGCGGCCTCGGTCTCCTTGCCCATCGACACCCAGGTGTCGGTGGCCACCACGTCCGCGCCGGTCACCGCCTCGACCGGGTCGACGACCACGCGGGCGGAGCCCCCCGTGGAGCGCGCGACCTGCTGGGCACGCTCGAGGACGTCCGGGTCGGGAGTGAAGCCCTCGGGGCCGGAGACCACCACGTGCATGCCCGCCGTGGCGCAGGCCAGCAGCGAGGAGTGGGCCATGTTGCTGGCTGCGTCGCCCAGGAAGGTCAGCGTGAGGCCGGCCAGCGCCCCCCGGTGCTCGCGCACGGTGAGCAGGTCCGCCAGCAGCTGGCAGGGGTGGAACTGGTCGGTCAGCGCGTTCACCACGGGCACCCCCGCGTGGGCGGCCATCTCCTCGAGGCGCTCCTGACCGTAGGTCCGCCAGACGACCGCCGCGACCTGTCGTCCGAGCACGCGGGCGACGTCGGGGATGGACTCCCGCTCGCCGATGCGGGCGAGGTTGCCGTCGACGACCATCGGCATCCCGCCGAGCTCGACGACGCCGGCGCTGAAGGAGACCTGCGTGCGCAGGGTGGGCTTGTCGAAGATCAGCGCCACCGCAGCCCGCCGGGTCGCCTCGAGAGGCCGCTCGGCCCGCGGCTCGGCCTTCAGGCGTACGGCGAGGTCCAGGACCTCGGCCTGCTCCGCCGGGGTGAGGTCGTCGTCACGGAGGAAGTGCCTGCTCATGAGTTCTCCTCTGCGTCGTAGGCGTCCCGGAGGATCATCGGCCATGCCTCGAGGAAGTCCGCCACCTGCCCCTCGGTGAGGTTCAGGGGCGGGGCCAGGCGGATGCGTGCGGGCGTGCAGTCGTTGACGATGAAGCCGTGACCGGCGGCCGCCTTCGTGACTGCGTGGGCGAGCGGACGGTCCAGGTCGATGCCGACCAGGAGTCCCTGCGCCCGGACCTCGCTGACGTGCTCGTGGCGCAGTCCCTCCTGCAGGGTCCTGCCCAGCTGCGCCGCGTGCTCCAACAGCCCCTCGGCCTCGATGGTCGCCAGGACGGCCAGCGCCGCGGCGGCCGCCACCGGGTTGCCGCCGAAGGTGGTGCCGTGGTTCCCCGGCCCGAGCAGTGCGCCGGCCGCGCCCAGTCCGATGCACGCCCCGATCGGGATCCCGCCGCCCAGCCCCTTGGCCACGGTGACCACGTCGGGCACGACACCGGACCGGGTGTGTGCGAGCCACGCGCCGGTGCGACCGATCCCGGTCTGCACCTCGTCCAGCCACAGCAGGGCGCCGTGCTCCCTGGTCGTCCGACGGGCCGCGGCGAGGTAGCCCGCGGGGGGGACCACGACACCGGCCTCGCCCTGCACCGGTTCGAGGACGACTGCGGCCGTGCGGTCGGTGACCGCGGCCGCCAGGGCCTCTGCGTCGCCGTACGGGACGAAGGTGACCTCGCCGGGCAACGGCTCGAACGGCTCCCGGTAGGCCGCCTTGCTGGTCAGCGCGAGCGCGCCCATGGTCCGCCCGTGGAAGGAGCCCTCGGCGGCGACCAGGTGGGTGCGGCCGGTCTTCCGGGTGAGCTTGAACGCGGCCTCGTTGGCCTCGGTGCCCGAGTTGGTGAAGAAGACCCGTCCGTCGCCGCCGACCAGGCCGAGCAGGCGCTCGGCGAGGTCCACCTGGGGGCCGGTGGCGAAGAAGTTCGACACGTGCCCGAGGGTCTGGAGCTGGGAGGTGACGGCCTCGACCAGGGCCGGGTGGCCGTGGCCGAGCGCGTTCACCGCGATCCCGCCCAGCAGGTCGAGGTAGCGGTTGCCGGCGTCGTCCCACACGTAGGCACCCACCCCGCGGGTCAGCACCATGCGCGGGGGGCCGAAGGTGTTCATCACGGCCTCGGTGTACCGCTCCGCGACGGGAGCCGTGGACGTGTCCTGGGTCGGCAGGTCGGGGCTCACGGGGTCTCCTCGGGCTCGGTCCGGGCCGGCTCGGCGCTGGTGCGGTACAGCGCGGAGCGGACCTTGGTGGGGACGCCCGGGAGGACCTGGGTGCCCACCCCCTCGTCGGTGAAGATCTCGAGCAGGACCGCGTGCGGCTCCCGACCGTCCACCACCGTGGCTCGCTTGACCCCCTGCGCCACCGCGTCCAGGCAGGCGCTCATCTTGGGCACCATGCCGCTGGACAGGGTCGGCATCAGCGCGCCCAGGGCCTCGGGGCTGATCTCGCCGATCACGTCGTCGGAGCCGGGCCAGTCGCGGTACAGCCCCTCGACGTCGGTGAGCACCAGCAGCTTCTCCGCGCCCAGCGCCACGGCCAGGGCCGCCGCGGCGGTGTCGGCGTTCACGTTGTGCACCACCCCCTCCGAGTCGGGGGCCACCGAGGAGATGACCGGGATCCGGCCGGCCTCGACGAGGTCCCGGACCGCCTCGGGGCGCACCCTCGTGACCTCGCCGACCAGTCCCAGGTCGACCTCCTCCCCGTCGACGACGGTGTTGGTCCTGGTGGCGGTGAACAGGCCGGCGTCCTCCCCCGACAGCCCGACCGCGAGCGGTCCGTGCTCGTTGACGAGGCCGACGAGCTCGCGCTGCACCTGACCGACGAGCACCATCCGGACCACGTCCATGGCCTCCTCGGTGGTGACCCGGAGACCGCCGCGGAACTCGGAGGCGATCCCCAGACGGTCGAGCATGGCGGAGATCTGCGGTCCGCCGCCGTGGACCACGACGGGCTTCATGCCGGCGTACCGCAGGAACGCGATGTCCTGGGCGAACGCGCGCTTCAGGGCGTCGTCGGTCATCGCGTTGCCGCCGTACTTCACCACGATCGTCTTGCCGTGGTAGGCCATCAGCCAGGGCAGGGCCGCAGCCAGCGTGGCTGCCTTGGCGGTGGCCAGGGACCAGTCGTCCACGACCGGACCGGTGCTCTCGGGGCTCATGTGCTTCCTCAGCTGCTGTAGGCGGAGTTCTCGTGCACGTAGGCGTGCGTGAGGTCGTTGGTCCACACGGTGGCCTGCTCGTGGCCGGCCTTGAGGTCGATCGTCACCGTGACGTCGCGACCGGTCAGGTCGACCGACTCCGCCGGCTCGTGCGGCGTCGAGCGGCGGCACACCCACACGCCGTTCATGGCCACGTCGAGGTCTGCGGGGTCGAACTCCGCCCGGGTGGTGCCGATGCTGGCGAGCACCCGCCCCCAGTTCGGGTCGTTGCCGAACACCGCTGCCTTGAACAGGTTGCTGCGGGCCACGCTCCGGCCGACCTCGACCGCGTCGTCCTCCGTCGCCGCACGGAGCACCGTGATCGCGATCTCGTGGTCGGCGCCCTCGGCGTCGGCGAGGAGCTGCCTGGCCAGGTCGGTACAGGCCCGGGTCAGCGCGTCGGTGAGCTCCTCCGGCGACGGCTCGACCCCCGAGGCGCCGCTGGCCATCAGGGTGACCGTGTCGTTGGTGGACATGCACCCGTCGGAGTCGAGCCGGTCGAAGGTACGCCGCGTCGCGGCCCGCAGCGCCACGTCGGCCCCGGTCGGCGGGCACGACCGCGTCGGTGGTGAGCACGACCAGCATGGTCGCCAGCTGCGGCGCCAGCATCCCGGCCCCCTTGGCCATCCCGCCGACCGACCAGCCGCTGCCCTCGACGACGACCTGCTTGGGCACCGAGTCGGTGGTCATGATCGCCTTCGCGGCGTCCGCACCGCCGTCCCCGGAGAGTCGGCCCACCACCGCGTCTACGCCGTCGAGCAGGTTCTGGCGAGGGTTGGTCAGCCCGATCAGGCCGGTCGAGCAGACCACCACGTCGACGGCCCCGCAGCCCAGGTGACCGGCGACCCGCTCGGCGACGGCGTGCGTGGTCTGGAAGCCCTCGGGCCGGTGTAGCAGTTGGCCCCTCCGGAGTTGAGGACGACGGCGCGCACGACACCGTCCTTGACGACCTCCTGGCTCCACAGCACCGGGTTCGCCTTGCAGCGGTTGGCGGTGAAGACCGAGGCAGAGTCGTGGGTGGGCCCGTCGTTGACCACGAGCGCGACGTCGTCGGCCCCGGTGCTCTTCAGCCCGGCGGCCACGGCGGCGGCGCGGAAGCCACGGGGGTGGGTGACGCTCACGACCCCCCTCCGTCGGGGACCGTGGCTGCGGGGCCGAGGTCCGCCGCACGCACCTCGTGCCCGGCCCCCTGCCAGGTCTCGTCGGCCTGGTCGGCCCGGCCCGTGGGCACCAGGATCCAGTCGGTGTCGTAGGTCGAGAGCGTGAAGACCGGGATCCGCGCGGCCGCCAGCGGTGCCAGCAGCGCGCTGAGCACCCCGGTCATCGCCAGGTCGAGGGGCCCGTCGACGGCGTACGCCGTGTAGGGGCCCTGCTGGGTGGCCTTGCGCGGCACGTCGGCCCGGCCGCAGACCACCGAGGTCTCGGTGGCCGTCGCGGTCACCGAGAGCAGGGTGCCCGCACTCGCCCACGCCGGGAGGTCGGCGCCCGGGCCGAGCCGGACCACCGCGAGGTGCTCGGGGTGGCGCACCAGGGTGAAGGGGCCGACCCCGCCGCTGGTGTCGTCGGTGGGGGTGTCGTGGGGGCTGGTCACGGGGCGGTTCCTACGGTGGTCAGGCCGGTGGTCTCCGGCAGGTCGAGGGCGAGGTTCATGCACTGCACCGCGGCGCCCGCGGTGCCCTTGGCGAGGTTGTCGACGGCTCCGACCGCGACCAGGCGACCAGCGTCGGGGTCGACGGCGACCTGGAGGTGCACGGCGTTCGAGCCCAGCACCGCCTGGGTCTGCGGCCAGGTTCCTTCGGGCAGCAGGTGGAGGAACGGCTCGTCGGCGCACGCCTCGGCGTACGCGGCGCGGACCTGCTCCGCGGTCGCCGTGGTGGGCGCCGAGCAGGTGGCCAGGATGCCCCGGCTCATCGGCACCAGCACGGGGGTGAAGCTGACCCGGACCCGGTCGTCGGTGAGGGCGGACAGGTTCTGGACGATCTCCGGGGTGTGCCGGTGCACGCCGCCGACCCCGTAGGCGCTGGCGTTGCCCATCACCTCGCTGCCCAGCAGGTGGGGCCTGGCCGACCTGCCCGCGCCGCTGGTGCCGCTCGCGGCCACCACCACGACGTCGCCGACGTCGACCAGCCCGGCGGCGACGGCCGGGGCCAGCGCGAGGCTGGAGACGGTCGGGTAGCAGCCCGGCACGGCCACCCTGGAGGCTCCGCGCAGGGCCGCGCGGTTGTCGCCGAGCTCGGGGAGGCCGTAGGGCCAGGACCCGGCGTGGGTGCCGCCGTAGAACCGCTCCCACAGCGCGGCGTCGGTCAGGCGGAAGTCGGCGCCGCAGTCGATGACCACGACGTCGTCGCCGAGCTGCTCCGCGATCGCCGCGGACTGGCCGTGGGGCAGGGCCAGGAAGACCACGTCGTGGCCGGCCAGGGTTGTCGGGTCGGTGCACCTCGAGCACCCGGTCGGCGAGCGGCAGCAGGTGAGGCTGGAGCCCGCCGAGCGGCTGTCCGGCGTTGCCGCCTGCGGTGAGGGCTCCGATCTCCACCTCGGGGTGGCCCAGGAGCAGTCGCAGGAGCTCCCCTCCGGCGTACCCGCTCGCCCCGGCTACGGCCACTCGCAACGTCATGTGCATGACCATACACGGCCACGGAAGAGTATGCATCACGGGGTCGGTCCGCGAGTCCTGTCGGCGGTGCGTGGCACGCTGCTCGGATGAGTCTCGACCGACGCGCCCAGCTCGACCACCTGCGCACCGAGTCTGCCCGCTTCCTGGCCGCGGTGCGAGTCGCCGACCCCACCGCCCGCGTCCCCGCCTGTCCGGACTGGACGGCCGCCGAGCTGGCGTGGCACCTGACCGAGGTGCAGTGGTTCTGGGCGACCGTGGTGGAGGAGCGCCGGACCGACGTCGAGGGGCTGCAGGGCCCGGCCCGGCCGGACACGTACGCCGGCCTGCTGAGCGCCTTCGCCGCCCAGGCGCAGCGGCTGCACGAGGTCCTCTCCTCCGCCGACCCGGCGACCGAGGTCTACACCTGGGCCCCGGACCGGACGGTGGCGTTCGTCCTCCGCCGGCAGGCCCACGAGGCCCTCGTGCACCGTGTCGACGCCGAGCAGGCCGCGGGCACTGCACGTCCGGCGGCGACCGCGACCCCGGTCGATCCCGAGCTGGCCTCCGACGGGGTGCACGAGGTGTTGGACGTGATGTTCGGCGGATGCCCGTCGTGGGGCACCTTCACCCCCGACGACCTCCAGGTCGAGGTGCGTGCCGCCGACACCGGTCTGGTCGTGCCCCTGGTGCTGGGCCGGTTCACCGGCACCGACCCCGACAGCGGCACGTCGTACGACGAGGAGGACCTGTCGGTGCGCCGCGCCGACCCCGCAGCCGCGCCCGCGGCGACCGTCACCGGAACCGCCGCGGACCTCGACCTGTGGCTCTGGCACCGCGCCGAGGGTGACGACCCTCACCGTCGACGGCGACCCCGTGGCAGTGAGCCGGCTGATGACCGTCCTCGCCCAGCCGATCGACTGAGGGGGCTTACCGAGCCGGTCAGGAGCGCAGCACCGCGCCGTGGCGGTCCGCGGCCAGGGCCACCGCCGCGTCCCGCGCGGCCACGATCTCCTCGTCGGTGAGGGTCCGGTCCGGCGCCCGGAACCGGAGCGCGAAGGCGAGCGACTTGCGGTGCTCCCCGACCTGCGCGCCGGTGTAGACGTCGAACAGCCGCACCGACTCGAGGAGCTCCCCGGCGCCCTCGCGGAGGGTCTCGGTGAGCACGGCCGCCGCGACGTCGAGCGGCACGACGAGCGCGACGTCCTCCTTGGCCACGGGGAACCCGGAGAAGTGCGGTCCTGTCGCCGGCGCCGCGTGACGCAGCAGCAGACCGAGGTCCACCTCGGCGGCGGCGGCGCGCGGGGGCAGCCCGACGGCGGCGCAGACCCGGGGGTGCAGCTCGCCGGCGTGACCCAGGCTCGCCTCTCCCACGAGCAGCTCCGCGCACCGTCCCGGGTGCCACGGCGCGCGGGTGGCCGGCCGCACGGTCAGCTCGACGCCGAGGGCGGTGGCCACCGAGCGGACCGCCCCGATCGCGTCGCTCCAGCCGGCCCGACGTCCCGGGCCCCACCAGCCCGAGCGCTCCCGCTCCCCGGCCGCCACCACCGCGAGGTGCAGCGGCTGGTCGGGCAGGGCCTTCTGGAGGTCGTCCCACTCACCCTCGGTCGGCCGACGGTCCACGGGCAGGATCGGTGCCGCCACGGTGCCGCGGGGCAGCGTCACCGTCGCAGTCTCGAAGAGACCGAGGTCGGCCTGCCCCCGCGCCACGTTGCGGGCCGCCGTCTCGAGCAGCCCCGGCAGGAGGGTGGTGGTCATCAGCGGCTGCTCCGCGCTGAGCGGGTTGGCGATCCGCATCGCGCCCCTCCGGGCGTCGTCCTCGGGCAGCCCGAGGGTGTCGAAGGCGCTCGCGCCGACGAACGGGAACGTGATCACCTCGACGTACCCGGCCCCGGCCAGCGCGCGGCCGACCCTGCGTCGCAGCGACTGACCGGTGGTGAGACCGCCCCCGGCCGGGGCCGTCGGCAGCACCGAGGGGATGTCCTCGTAGCCGACGATCCGCGCCACCTCCTCGACCAGGTCGAAGGGGTCGGTCAGGTCGGGCCGCCACGGCGGTGCCGAGGCCGTGAGCAGGTCCCCCTGCGGGGTGGAGTGCGTGTGCACCTCGCAGCCGACCGCGGCCAGGTGGCGGATCGTGTCCTGGGCGCTGATCGGCATGCCGGTGACCCGGGCGGGCAGGTCGAGGGCGAGGGTGATCTCGGTGCGTGCCGGTGCCGAGCCGACCTTGGTCACTCCCGGCTCGACCGTCCCCCCGCCGTGCGCGACGAGCAGCTCGGCCACCCGGTCGGCGGCCGCCTCGGGGAGGGTGGGGTCGACGCCGCGCTCGAAGCGCTTGGAGGCCTCGCTCGGCAGCTTGTGCCGGCGCTGGGTGCGGAAGATCGAGACCGGGTCGAAGTGCGCCGCCTCGATGACCACGTGGGTGGTGGTCGAGGACAGCTCGGTGGTCTGACCGCCCATCACACCGGCCAGGCCGATCGGGCCGCTGTCGTCGGCGATCAGCAGGTCCTCGGCAGACAGCGTCCGGCGTACGCCGTCCAGGGTCGTCAGCTCCTCGCCGGGGGTGGCGCGGCGCACCCGGATCGCGCCGGACAGCGCGTCGCCGTCGTAGCCGTGGATCGGCTGGCCGAGCTCGAGCATCACATAGTTCGTGACGTCGACGGCCAGGGAGATCGGCCGCATGCCGGCCAGCTGGATGCGCCGGGCGAGCCAGCCCGGGGTGGGTGCTGCGGGGTCGAAGCCGGTGACCGTGCGGGTGACGAAGACCGGGCACCCGTCCGCCGCCTCCACGACCACCGGGTGCCCCGCCTCGTCGGCCGCCGGCGTCGACCGCCGGGCGGGGTCACGGTACGGGGCGTCGAAGCCCAGGGCGGCCTCGCGGGCCACCCCCCGCAGCGACAGGGCGTAGGCGCGGTCGGGGTTGATCTCGAACTCGATCACCTCCTCACGCAGCCCGAGCACCTCGAAGGCGTCGTCCCCGGGCTGCCCGGCGTCGGCAGGCAGCACGATGATGCCGTCGCCGTCGTCGCCGAGCCCGAGCTCGCTGGCAGAGCAGATCATGCCGGCCGAGACGTGCCCGTAGGTCTTGCGGGCGGAGATCGCGAAGCCGCCGGGCAGCACGCCGCACCGGGCAGCACGACGACGACGAGGTCGCCCTCGGCGAAGTTGTGCGCGCCGCAGACGATGCCCTGCGGCTCGCCGGTCCCGTTGGCCTCGCCCACGTCGACCTGGCACCAGCTGACCGTCTTGCCGTTCTTCTGCGGCTCCTTGACCAGCGACAGCACCCGGCCGAGCACCAGCGGGCCGGTGAGGTCGCTCCCGGCGCGCTCCAAGCGACTCCAGCTTGAGCCCGAGGGCGGTCAACCGGGCGGCGAGCGCCTCGGAGGACAGCTCCTCGGGCAGGTCGACGTACTCCCGGATCCACGACACCGGTGCGCGCATCAGATCTCCGTCCCGAAAGCAGTGGTGAAGCGCAGGTCGCCCTCGAAGACGTCCCGCAGGTCCTCGACGCCGTGGCGGAACATCAGCGTCCGGTCGATGCCCATGCCGAAGGCGAACCCGGTGTAGCGCTCGGGGTCGACCCCGCAGGCGACGAGCACGCGCGGGTTGACCACCCCGCAGCCGCCCCACTCGATCCACCCTCGCCCCGGCACGTGCGGCACGGGTCGCCGGTGGCCGTGACCGCGCTGCCGCGGCACACGAAGCAGACCAGGTCGACCTCCGCGCTCGGCTCGGTGAACGGGAAGTACGACGGCCGGAACCGGGTGGAGATCCCCTCACCGAACATGGCTGCGGCGAAGTGGTCGAGGGTTCCCTTGAGGTGCGCCATGGTGATGCCCTCGTCCACGACCAGCCCCTCGACCTGGTGGAAGACCGGGCTGTGCGTGGCGTCGTACTCGTCGGTGCGGAAGACCCGGCCGGGGCAGACCACGTAGATCGGGGGCGTGCGGGTCAGCATGGTCCGCGCCTGCACCGGCGAGGTGTGGGTGCGCAGGACGATCGCGTTCTCGGCCGGCTCCATCCAGAACGTGTCCTGCATGGTGCGGGCCGGGTGGTCCGGCCCGAGGTTGAGCGCGTCGAAGTTGAGCCACTCCGCCTCGACCAGAGGGCCCTCGGCGACCTCCCAGCCCATCGCGACGAAGACGTCCGCGATCCGCTCCGAGAGCGTGGTCACCGGGTGCCGGGCCCCCACCGGGGAACGGTCGAAGGGCAGGGTGACGTCGACCGCCTCCTCGACCAGGATGCGCGCCTCCTGCTCCTCCTCCAGCACGGCCTGCCGGGCGGCGACCGCCTTGTTGACCGCACCGCGGGCCTGGCCGACCCGGCTGCCCGGCGTCCTTGCGCGCCTGCGGGGGCAGGGCGCCGATCTCCCGGTTGGCCAGGGCCAGGGGCGAGCGGTCGCCGGCGTGCTCGAGCCGGGCCGCCTTCAGCTCCTCCAGGGACCCGGCGGCGGCGACCGCGGCGAGCGCCGCGTCCCGCATCCGCTCGACCTCCTCGGCCTTCAGCGGGGTGACCTCGACGGGGTCGTACTCGGTGTTCGGGCCGGACATGGGTGCCTTTCGCGCGGACGGGGACCGGGCGGAGGAGGACCTGCGGCCGGGACGATCGGTGCGGACCGGGGCCCAGCGGGGACCGTCAGTCTAGGAAGTCGTCGAGCGGCCGGGGGCGAACCCGTTGCCGCCGCCGGTCGCCGCGAAGCTCCTCGGGCAGGGTCGGCCAGACCACCTCGATCCGCGCTCCGCCACCGTCGGCGTCGGCGATCGTGATGCGTCCGTGGTGCGCCTCGACCAGCCCGTGGACGATGTACATGCCCAGCCCGGAGCCGCCCCGGGTGCCGTGCTTCCAGTACTTGGTGAACACGCGACGGCGGATCTCCGGGGCGATCCCCTCGCCCTCGTCCTCGACCACGATCTCCACCGCGTCGGCGCCGCGGGCGCGCGCGGTCACCTGGACGTCGCCCTTCGCCGTGCCGGACGGCGTTCTCGACCAGGTTGGTGACCACCTGGGCGAACCGGTCGGGGTCGGCCAGGATCTGTGGGCAGGTCCGCGGGCGGCTCGAAGCCGACCTCGCGCCCGGTGCCTGCGCGGACCGAGTCGGTGACCTGACGGACCGCGCCGGCGACGTCGACGGGTCGCGGGTGCAGCGAGAGCCGGCCGGTGTCGATCCGCGCGACCTCGAGCAGCTCGGAGATCAGCCGGGTCAGCCGGTCGGTGTCGGTGTGCACCGACTGCATGACCAGCTTCTTCTGGTCGTCGGTGAACCGGTCCCACTTCGCCAGCAGGGTGCCGGTGAAACCCCTTACGCCGGTCAGCGGGGAGCGAAGCTCGTGGGCCAGCGTGGCCACCAGGTCGGACCGTTCCCGGTCCAGGCGGCCGCGGGCCCGCGCCGACCTCAGCGACACCCCCACCCGCGTGACCGGCTCGTGCGGCGCGGGACGCACGATCCGAGCGGTGACCAGCAGCTCGGTGCCGTCGCGAGCCGCCAGGCCTGCTCGGGCTGGAGCCGTCTGATCGCCAGACCGTCGTACGGCGCGGTGGCGGTCGCCCAGTCGCGTCCCTCGAGGTCCTGCAGGGCCATCACCTCGACCAGGGGGCGGCCGACCAGGCCGCTGCTCGCCCAGCAGGGTGTGGGCGACGTCGTTGGCCACGCGACCACGGGCCGTCGGCGTCGGCGACCAGGAGCGCCGTCGGGCAGGGAGTCGAGCGCGTCCCGCAGCGACGGCATCGACGGCGCTGGCGGCGCGGGCGGCGCGGGCGGCGTGAGGGGCGGCGCTCGACGGCGTGGACGGAAGGACCATGCCGGTCAGGGTAGCCAGGTCGGCTGCCGGGCTGCGGCGGGTCAGCAGGAGCGCGCTGGGCGCGGGCGCTCGCGTAGAGGCAGACCGCGGCCGCGGTCGCGAGGTTCAGGCTCTCGGCGCGGCCGTGGATCGGGATCCGCACCCGGTGGTCGGCCAGGGCACCGAGGTCGTCGGGCAGGCCCCGGGCCTCGTTCCCGAACAGCCACGCGGTCGGTGCGTCCAGGAGGCCGTCGTCCTCGGCCTCGTCGAGGTCCCGCTCGCCCGCGCCGTCGGCGGCCAGGACGGTGAAGCCGGCCCGCTGCAGCGCGGCGACGGCGTCCGCGGGGTCGCGGTGGACGGCGATCGGCAGGTGGAACACCGAGCCCGCGGAGGCGCGGACCGCCTTCCCGTTGTGCACGTCGACGCTGTCACCGGCCAGCACGACGCCCGCCGCTCCGGCCGCGTCGGCGCAGCGGACCACCGTCCCGGCGTTGCCGGGGTCACGGATGTCGGCGCACACCGCGACCAGGCGCGCGGACCGGGCCGCCAGGTCACCGACCAGCTCGGACAGGGGGACGTCGAGGGTCGCAGCAGACCGCGACGACACCCTGGGGGTGGACGGTCTCGCTGAGCGCGGCCATGGCCGCCTCGTCCACGAGCAGCCACGGGATCCCGGCGGCCTCGGCCGTCGCGGCCAGCGGGGCGTGCCGACCGGGGAGCGCGAACACCTCGTGGACGCACCCCGGCAGAGCCAGGGCCTCGCGGACCGCCTGCGGGCCCTCGGCCAGGAAGCGTCCCGCCTCGGCCCGGGAGACACGACGGGCGAGCCTCCGCGCCGTCCGCACCCGGCTGCTCTTCACCGAGAGCAGCGGGGGGTCGACGGGGAGGCTCGCCACCGGGTTCCGGACCCGTGGGGGTCAGACGGACGCCTGCGCGGGGGCGTTGACGTCGTCGGGAAGGCTCGCCTTGGCCAGCTCGACCATCGCGGCGAACGCCGGGGCGTCGTGCACGGCGAGCTCGGCGAGGATCTTGCGGTCCACCTCGACGCCGGCGATCTTGAGACCCTGGATGAACCGGTTGTAGGTCATCCCGTGCTGGCGGGCCGCCGCGTTGATCCGCTGGATCCACAGCTTGCGGAAGTCGCCCTTCTTGGTCTTCCGGTCGCGGTAGTTGTAGACCAGCGAGTGGGTGACCTGCTCCTTGGCCTTGCGGTACAGGCGCGAACGCTGACCCCGGTAGCCGGAGGCGCGCTCGAGGGTTACCCGGCGCTTCTTGTGGGCGTTGACCGCCCGCTTGACGCGTGCCACGTGTTACTCCTTGAAATCTTGGGATCGAGCGGGGTGCTCAGCGACCCAGCAGCTTGCGGACGGTCTTGGTGTCGTTCTTGGAGACCTCGGTGGTCCCCGACATGCGACGGGTCATCTTCGAGGGCTTCTTCTCGAGGTTGTGGCGCAGACCGGCCTTCTCGCGGCGGAGCTTGCCGGAACCGGTCACCCGGAACCGCTTGCTCGCACCGGAGTGCGTCTTGTTCTTCGGCATTCGATCGTCCTTCTCATCACTTGCTGGTCGCCCGTGCGCGGTGGCGCACGGGCACGGTCGCGCGGGACCCGTCACCGGAGGCCCGTGCGGATCACGTCAGGGGGTGGTCACATGCCCGGGTCGACGTTCTCGGACACGCGGCGCGGCTTCTCGGGCTTCGGCACGGCCGTGGCCGCCCGCTCCCGCTGCTCGCTGCGCTCGGCCTCGAGCTCGGCCTCACGCTCGGCCGCCCGCTCCACCTTGGCCGCCTTGACCTCGGCCTTGGCCTCGGCCTTCTTCTTGTGCGGGCCCAGGACCATGATCATGTTGCGGCCGTCCTGCTTCGGCGAGGACTCGACGAAGCCGAGCTCCTCGACGTCGTCGGCGAGCCGCTCGAGCAGCCGGAGACCGAGCTCGGGGCGGTGCTGCTCACGACCACGGAACATGATCGTGATCTTCACCTTGTCGCCCTGCTTCAGGAACCGCACGACGTGACCCTTCTTGGTCTCGTAGTCGTGCGCGTCGATCTTCGGCCGGAGCTTCATCTCCTTGATGATCACGTTGGTCTGGTTCCGGCGCGCCTCACGGGCCTTCTGGGCGTTCTCGTACTTGAACTTCCCGTAGTCCATGAGCTTGCACACCGGCGGACGCGCGGTCGGCGCCACCTCGACCAGGTCGAGGTCGGCCTCCTGCGCGAGCCGGAGGGCGTCCTCGATGCGGACGATGCCCACGGTCTCGCCGTTGGGTCCAACGAGCCGGACCTCGGGCACCCGGATCCGGTCGTTGATGCGCAGCTCTGTGCTGATGGGTCCTCCTGGAGTCTGTTCGGGGGAGACCGCGTGGCAGGAGCCCTGAAAAGCAGCAGGGCCTCCGCGACGACGACAGCGGAGGCCAGTCTGACGACGCGCTCCGCCCCGCGGACGGATCCGCAGGTCGACGCACGACGTCGTCGGAGGACACCCGAGGATGTCCCACGTGACCGGACCCGACGGCCTCGCGGCCGCTGCGGGTGGGAGCCTGAGCCCCGCTTGTCGGACCTGTCGACGGTCGGGCTCCATGGCGGAGCACGGCTGACGTCAGATCGGTCCCGTTCAGGATAGCAAGGTGACCGCGAGAGCGCACATCGGCGGACGCCGGGTGGTCACCGGGCCTCGGCGGACCCCACCCAGACGTGTCGCCCGGCCACCTCGGTGAGCAGCAGACCGTCGGCCAGCGCGTCGAGGTCCTCACCCTCGACGACGAACAGGACCGGACCCGCCACGTCGACCAGCAGCGCGTCGGCGCCGTCCTGGCGGGCGGCCCGCGCGGCGTCGTGCGCGGTCACCGGCACGGGGCGGCCCTCGGGGTTCCACCGCCGCAGTGCGGGGTCGCCGGTGAAGGCGAGCAGCGCCATCCGCCCGTCCTTGCCCTGCATGAGCACGGTGGCCATGTCGGAGGTCTTGTCGCGGGCGAGCCCCTGCTCGTCCACCTCCACCTCACCGAGCACCGCCAGCACCGGCACGAGCAGCCGTGCGTGCTGGAGCACCGCGAGCGTCGCCGCACGGCGTGTGGCCGGGTCGTCGTCGTATGCCGCGAGCGCCGCGGCCAGCCCCGGGTCGGCCGAGCCGTCGTCTCCTGCGAAGCCGGGGTCGGGGAGGGAGCGCACGGCGCCATGATCCCCCACGGCCCAGCCCGGTCCGCACAGGGGCAGACGCAGGGCCGGTGGACGCGGGGCCAGGACTCGGGGCCAGTGGACGCGGGGCCAGGACTCGGGGCCGGTGGACGCGGGGGCGGTCACCAGGTGCCCGCGGCGCGGGGGCGACGTAGGCTCGGGTCATGGGTGGTTTCGACAATGCGACCTGGCAGGCCCTCGGCCTGGTGACCACCCTGCTCGGACTGGGGTGCTCGGCGTACGTCTGGTCCCGGTGGGGGGCGACCCGGGGCCTGCGCGCGGTCGCCTGGAGCCTGCTCCCGCTCGCGGCGGGGCTGACCGGCGTGCTCCGGCTCGGCTGGGAGATCGTCGACTCGGTCGTCCGATGGGCGACCCGGCTGGTCTTCAGCCCCGTGGTCTGGATCGGTCTCGTCGTGGCCGCGGTCTCCCTCCTGCTGTTCGTGGTCAGCGGAGCCCTGGCTCGTCGCGGGTCCTCCCCCGCACGCCGGCGCGCCGCCCGCGGTCGCTCCGGCGGCGACACCGCCCCTGCCGTCCCCGGGGCCGGTGCCGGCTCCCCCCAGACCTCGGCACTGCCCCGTGGCCGGTCCCGGGCGGCCCCGTCGCGCGCCGGCAGCGAGGACATGTCCGACATCGAGGAGATCCTGCGCAAGCACGGCATCACGTGAGCATCCCCCCGGCGGGCGACGCGGGTGTCCCGCCCTTCCTCTCCGGGAGCACCCGCCCGGACGTGGCCTGCGTGCTCGACCTGGCCCAGCACCGTCCACCCACGCTCGGCGCGTCCCGGCTCGTCTGCGTGGACGGGCCTGCCGGCTCCGGCAAGACCACG
This sequence comes from uncultured Actinomycetota bacterium, assembly GCA_963784485.1. Classification (GTDB taxonomy): domain Bacteria; phylum Actinomycetota; class Actinomycetes; order Propionibacteriales; family Nocardioidaceae; genus Marmoricola_A. The sequence goes on from CAWARH010000001.1 coordinate 23,857, forward strand.
TTCGCCGCCCTCCTCGCCGAGGAGGCGCAGCGTCGTGGCCTGGGTGTGGCCGTGGTGCACCTCGACGACGTGTACGCGGGATGGTCGGGTCTGCCCGCGGCCGGGGAGCGGATCGGGAGGCTCGTGGTCGACCCGCTCGCGGCCGGACGACCCGGCCGCTACCCGCGCTACGACTGGGAGCGGGAGTGCTGGGCGGAGGAACGGACGGTGCCGGTGACCGACCTGGTCCTCGTGGAGGGGGTGGGGTCCGGACACCTCGGCTACGCCCGTCGGATCACCGTCCTGGTCTGGGTCGAGGTGCCGGCCGACCTGCGCCTGCGCCGTGGTCTGCTCCGCGACGGCGCCGACCTGGAGCCGCTGTGGCGGACCTGGATGGCGCAGGAGCAGCAGCTCCTGGCCCGCGAGCGCACCCGGGACCGCGCCGACGTGTGCGTGGACGGGGCCACCGGCGAGCTCACCCTCGGCTCAGGGCCCGGCTGACCCGTCGGGTCCCGGCGCCGGTCCCGGTCCCTGCTCCCCCTCCGGGTCCTGCTCGGTGGGGGGCTCGGGCGAGGGCGGCTGGGGGTACGGGGGCTCCAGGGCGGCATGGGCCTCCACGAGCGCCCGCAGCCGTCGGGTGTGCTGCACGGCGCGGGCGCCGTCCGAGCCCTGGATGCCCAGGACGGCCTGCGAGGTGCCGTCGCTGAGGTCGAGCACCGCCCACGGGTTGCCCCGCCGCAGCGACACCGCGACCACCTGGCTCCAGGTGAACCGGTGCACGCGGTAGCCGTTGACCACGGTCAGCCCGTCGGTGTCGGCGTCGACCCGGCACCGCGCCAGACCGTAGGCCACGGCGAAGGCGGCCGCCCCGATGGCGAGCACGGTCAGCCGCTGGAAGGTGGTGAACTCGGCGCGGATGTGCGCGGGGAAGGCCAGCCAGATCGCGCCCACGGTGACCACGAGGACCGTACCGAGGACCACGGCCGCGGCTCGCACCCCGAAGGGGCGGAACCGGGCCGGCAGCGCGGGCGGTGCGGTGCGGTCAGCCATGACTCAGAGCCGGCAGGCGTGGATGTCGGTGGTGAGGATGCCGCGGGCGCCGATCTCCCAGAGCAGGTCCATCACCCGTTGGGCGTCGGCACGCGGGACCATCGAGCGCACCGCGACCCATCCCTCCCGATGCAACGGGGACACGGTCGGGCTCTCGATCCCCGGGGTCAGCGCGACGGCCCTCTCGACCTCGGCCTGGGGGATGTCGTAGTCCATCATCACGTAGGACCGGGCGACCAGCACACCCTGGAGCCTGCGGAGGAAGACCTCCAGGCCCGGGTGCTCCGCGACGTCGAGCCGGCCGACCAGCACCGCCTCGGACTCCATGATCACCTCGCCCGACGATCTCCAGGCCGGCCTGGCGCAGGGTGCTGCCGGTCTCGACCACGTCGGCGATGAGGTCCGCGACGCCGAGCTGCACGCTGGTCTCCACGGCCCCGTCGAGCCGGATCACCGTCGCGTCGATGCCCTGCACCTGCAGCCAGCGTCGCACCACCCCGTCGTACGACGTGGCGATGCGCTTGCCTGCCAGGTCACCCAGGCTGGCCACGACTCCGGGTCGCGCGGCGAAGCGGAAGGTGGACCGGCCGAACCCGAGCTGGAGGGCCTCCTCAGCCTTCGCCCCCGAGTCGAGCAGCAGGTCACGCCCGGTGATGCCGATGTCCAGGGTGCCCTCACCGACGTACAGCGCGATGTCGCGGGGCCGCAGGTAGAAGAACTCGACGGCGTTGGCGGTGTCGCTGAGGGCGAGCTGCTTGGGGTCGTTGCGCTGGGCGTAGCCGGCCTCGCGGAGCATGTCGGAGGCCGACTGGCTCAGCGAGCCCTTGTTGGGCACCGCGACACGGAGGGTCTGGGTCATCTCAGGGTCTCTTCGGGTTCGGAGCGGGCGACCGGGGTCGTCCGGGGAGTGGTCGGGTGGTTCTCAGAGGTGGGCGTAGACGTCGTCGAGGGTCAGCCCGGAGGCCAGCATGAGCACCTGCGCGTGGTACAGCAGCTGGCTGATCTCCTCCGCGGTGCGCTCGGGCCCCTCGTGCTCGGCCGCCATCCAGGACTCCGCCGCCTCCTCGACCAGCTTCTTGCCGATCGTGTGGACGCCGGCGTCCAGCGCCCGGACCGTGCCGGAGCCGTCGGGCCGGGTCGCGGCCACCTCGCTGAGCTGGCTCCACAGCTGCTCGAACGTCTTCATCTGCCTGCTTTCCACGTCGTGTCGCCGGGGCCGCCACAGCGCTCCCGGCCGCCGTCCAGCCTACGGCGTGCTGGGTCGCCTCACCGCCGGGTGTCCGTCCGCTCACTCGGTCTCGTAGCGGCGACGGATCTTCCTCAGCGTCGTGGCGGTGACCAGGGCGGCCGAGGCCGCCTCGTAGCCCTTGTCCTCGACCGACCCGGGCAGCCCCGCACGGGCCAGGGCCTGCTGCTCGGTGTCGCAGGTGAGCAATCCGAACCCGATCGGCGACACCGTGGTCGAGCGCGACCCGGTTCAGCCCGTCGGTGGCCGCGGAGCAGACGTACTCGAAGTGCGGCGTCCCGCCCCGGATCACGACCCCGAGCGCGACGATCGCCTCGTACCCCTTCTCCGCGAGCGCGGCCGCCACGACCGGCAGCTCGAAGGACCCCGGCACCCGGACCACGCCGGGCGCCTCCACCTGGAAGTCGTCCAGCGCGCGACGGGCCCCGGCGACCAGCCCCTCCATGACCTGCTCGTGCCAGGACGCGGCGAGCACGGCGACCCGGATGTCGTGACAGTCGATCGGGGCGGCCTGGTACAGGCCGGTGGGCGAGCCTTCTCCGCTCACAGTGCATCTCCTCGGGTGTCGATCAGCAGGACTTCCTCGGACGGTGCCACCCCGGGCAGGGTCAGCCCGGGCAGGTCGTGACCCATCCGGTCTCGTTTGGTCCGCAGGTAGGCCAGGTTGTGGTCGTTGGGGTGCGGCGCGAGGGGCACCCGTTCGGCGACCTCGATGCCGTACGCCGTCAGCCCCTCGGTCTTGGCCGGGTTGTTGGTCAGCAGGCGTACCGCGCCGATCCCGAGGTCCTTGAGGATCTGGGTCGCGGCACCGTAGTGACGGGCGTCGGCCGGAAGGCCGAGATCCAGGTTCGCGTCGACGGTGTCCCGCCCGCCGTCCTGGAGCTGGTAGGCCTGGAGCTTGGCCAGCAGGCCGATCCCGCGGCCCTCGTGGCCGCGCAGGTAGACCACCACTCCCCTGCCGGCGGCGACGATCCGCTCCATCGCCTCGCCGAGCTGGGGGCCGCAGTCACACCGGCTGCTGCCGAACACGTCCCCGGTCAGGCACTCCGAGTGGACCCGGGTGAGCACCGGCTCGGTCTCACCGGGGGCGTTCGGGAGGTCGCCGTAGACCAGCGCGACGTGCTCGGACCCGTCGGTGGCGATGCGGTAGCCGTAGGCGGTGAAGTCGCCGAACCGGGTAGGCAGCAGGGTCTCGGCCACCCGCTCCACGTGGGTCTCGGTCTTGCGACGGTGGTGCACCATCTGGTCGATCGAGATCATCTTCAGTCCGTGCTCGTCGGCGAAGTCCCGCAGCTGGGGACCCCGCTTCATCGATCCGTCGTCGTTGACGACCTCGACGAGCACGCCGACCGGGGTCAGCCCGGCCATCCTGGCCAGGTCGACGGCGGCCTCGGTGTGGCCGCGCCGCGACAGCACCCCGCCCTCGCGGTACCGCAGCGGGAAGACGTGCCCGGGTCGGGTGATCTCCCATGGCTCCGTCGCCGAGTCGGCCAGCACCCGCGCGGTGTGCGCGCGGTCCGCGGCGCTGATCCCCGTGGTGACGCCGTCCCGGGCGTCGACCGAGATGGTGTACGCCGTGCGCAGCTTGTCGCGGTTGTGCGGCGTCATCAGCGGGATCTCCAGCCGGTCCAGCATCGCCGGAGGCATCGGGACGCAGATCACCCCGGAGCTGTAGCGGATCGTGAACGCCATCAGCTCGGGGGTCGCCTTGCTGGCCGCGAAGATGAGGTCGCCCTCGTTCTCGCGGTCCTCGTCGTCGACGACGACGACGGCCTCGCCCGCGGCGATCGCGGCCAGGGCCTCCTCCACGGAGTCCAGCCGCACCGTGCCCGCCTGCCCTGCCGTGTCCGCCTGCCCTGCCGTGTCCGTCGGCCCTGCCGCGCCCGCTCGGTCCTCGCCGCTCATCGTGCCTCCTCGTTCGTGGGTTCGGGTCGGGCGCCGGGGCCGGTGTGCGGCGCCAGCATGCGCTCGACGTACTTCGCGATCACGTCGACCTCGAGGTTCACCGCCTCACCGGCCTCCTTGAAGCCGAGCGTGGTCCGCGCCAGGGTCTCGGGGATCAAGGAGACCGAGAAGACCGCGCGGGCGCCGCTCGCGCCGTGGGTGCCGGCGTCACGGACCTCGACCACGGTCAAGGAGATGCCGTCGACGGTGACCGACCCCTTGGCCACGAGGTACCGCGCCAGCTCGGCCGGGAAGGCGATCTCCACCAGCTCCCAGTGCTCGCTCGGGGTCCTCGCGACCACCGTGCCCGTGGCGTCCACGTGCCCCTGCACCAGGTGCCCCCCGAGCCGGGACACGGCGGTGACCGCCCGCTCGAGGTTGACCCGGGAGCCCGGCACGAGGGCCCCCAGGCTGGTCTTGTCCAGCGTCTCGCGCATGACGTCGGCGGTGAAGGTGGTCCCGGCCCGCTGCGCCACGGTGAGGCAGCAGCCGTTGACCGAGATCGAGTCGCCGAGGGCGGCGTCGGAGAGCACGAGGGGGCCGCTGACGCTCAGGCGCACCGCGTCCCCCTGGTCCTCCAGGGCCTCCACGACGCCGAGCTCCTCGACGATTCCGGTGAACACGGGCTCAGTCCTCGTTCCTGGGGGTGGTGGGGTGGCCGGGGGCGGTCCGCGCCGGGTGGGGCTCGGGGGACAGCGTGAGCCGGACGTTCAGGTCGGGTCCGTGGCCGAGCACCGTCACGTCCTGCACCGCCAGGCGCCAGGCCTCCGCGATGGTGGCGACGGGCAGCCCCTCGACGGCGTGGGTGCCGGCGCCGAGGAGCATCGGGGCGACGTAGGCCACCACCTCGTCGACGAGCCCAGCGGTGAGGAACGCTGCGGCGAGGTGCGGGCCCCCCTCGAGGAAGACATGACGGCGGCCGTCCTGGTACAGCGTGGCGAGGGCGCCCCGTGGGTCGCGGGTGCGCAGCTGGGTGGTCGGCGCGCGGTCGTCGAGGACCCGGGCGGCCCCGGGGAGGTCGCGCAGCCCCATCACCGCGCGGAGCGGCTGGTGCTCTCGGGGCAGCGGCTCGTCGGTCTCGTCGCGGACGGTCAGCTGGGGGTCGTCGACGAGCACGGTGCCGGTGCCGGCCAGGACGACGTCGCACTCACCGCGCAGACGGTGCGTGTCCCGCCGCGCGGCCTCGTTGCTCACCCACCGGCTGGTGCCGTCCGCCGCGGCGCTGCGGCCGTCCAGGCTGGTGGCGAACTTCCAGGTCACGAAGGGCCGCTGGTGCTCGAGGGCGAAGCTCCACGCGTGGTTCAGCCGGCGGGCCCGGGCTGCGTACAGCCCCACGGCGACGTCGACACCGGCCTCGCGGAGCCGGTCCGCCCCACCCGCCGCCAGCGGGTTCTGGTCCCGCTGGGCGATCACCACACGGCTGACCCCCGCGGCCAGCAGGGCCTCGCTGCACGGGCCCGTACGACCGGTGTGGTCGCACGGCTCGAGGGTGACCACCGCGGTGTGTCCGGTGGCCGGGCCGCCGAGGGCACGCAAGGCCTCCACCTCGGCGTGCGGGTGCCCGGCGCCGCGGTGGAACCCCTCGGCGACCTCGGTGCCGTCGGGCGCGAGCAGCACGCAGCCGACCCGGGGGTTCGGCCCCCGCGGCACCCCCGGGGTGGCCGCGACGACGAGGGCACGCCGCATGGCCGTCTGCTCGGCAGCGGAGAACCCGCTGGGCGCCTCGTCCTGCATCCTGAGCCCTTCCGTCCGGGATCTCGGACCCCGGGGCAGGCAGGACGCGTGCCGGGCGCGACCCGCCCTCACGGGCGGACGACACCGACGACACTGCGTGCACTTCCCATCCGGACTCTCACCGTCGGTCCAGGAGTTCCACCTGGTCAACCGGTCACTGGAGGTGATCGGGTCGCGGACTGTCACCGCCGGCTCGGAATTGCACCGACCCCAGAGCACGCGAGCTACAAACTCGTCACCCCCAGAATGCCACACCCCCGCACGGGGGCGACCCGGGCCGTCCGGGCTGCGGCCTCCGACCCCTGCCGTGGACTACCGGGCCGCCGCCTCCGCGAGCGCACGGAGCCGGTCGACCACCGCCCCGGGGTCGTCGGCGCTGAACACCGCCGACCCGGCCACGAAGGTGTCGGCCCCCGCCTCGGCGCACCGCTCGATCGTCTCCGCGGAGATCCCACCGTCGACCTGCAGCCACAGGTCGAGACCGTGCGCGTCCTTGAGGGCCCGGGCCCGGCGGAGCTTCGGCAGGCACAGGTCGAGGAACCGCTGACCTCCGAAACCGGGCTCGACGGTCATCACCAGCAGCATGTCCAGCTCGGCCAGCAGGTCCTCGTAGGGTTCGACCGGCGTCGCCGGGCGCAACGCCATGCCGGCACGGGCGCCCTGGGCCCGCAGCTGGCGGGCCAGGCGCACCGGGGCGGTCGCGGCCTCGACATGGAAGGTGACCGACCCCGCCCCCGCCTCGACGTACGCCGGGGCCCAGCGGTCGGGGTCCTCGATCATCAGGTGCAGGTCCAGGGGCAGGTCGGTGGACCGGCCGAGCGACTCCACGACGGGGAGGCCCAAGGTCAGGTTCGGGACGAAGTGGTTGTCCATCACGTCGACGTGGACCCAGTCGGCGTGGGGGATGCGGGCGACCTCGTCGGCGAGGTGCGCGAAGTCGGCGGACAGGATGCTCGGGGTGATCTGGATGCCCATGGTCCCGCGATCCTAGTGGCGCCCGTCCTCGGGCTGCTCGGGCGCCCGGCGCAGCAGGGCCAGGAACATCGCATCGGTGCCGTGCCGGTGCGGCCACAGCTGCACGGTCCCCGGCAGCGGCCCCTCGGCGTCGGGTACGTCGCGCAGCAGGGGGCGGGCGTCCTCCAGGACCGTGTCGCTCCGCCCGGCGAGCACCGACTCCACGACCCCCGCGGTCTCGGCGAGCACCGGCGAGCAGGTGACGTAGGCGACGACTCCTCCGGGGCGGACGGAGTCGAGGGCGGCGGTGAGCAGGCGGCGCTGGAGCGGCACGAGGTCCTCGACGTCGCCGGCGGTCCGGCGCCAGCGTGACTCGGGGCGGCGGCGCAGGGCCCCCAGGCCGCTGCAGGGCGCGTCGACGAGCACCCGGTCGAACGACCCGGGCTCCCAGCCCGGTTCCGTGCCGTCAGCGACCAGGACGGTCACCGTGCCTGCCGGGAGGGCGCGCGCGGCCCGGGTCACCAGGTCGGCGCGGTGCGGCTGCCGTTCGACGGCGAGCAGGCTGGCCTGCCGTCCGGCGGCGACGGCCCCGAGCAGGGCGGCCTTGCCGCCCGGCCCCGCGCACAGGTCCAGCCAGCGGGCGTCGGCACCGGGGACGTCGGCTGCGAGCAACAGCCGGACCACGACCTGGGAGCCTTCGTCCTGGACCGCGGCCCTCCCCTCGGCCACGGCGGGCAGGGCGCCCGGGTCGCCACCGGGCAGGACCACCCCCCAGGGGGAGAGCACCGTCGGCTCGCCGCCGGTGCCCAGGAGCTCGGCGGGGGTGCACAGCCCGGGGCGGGCCACCAGGGTGACCCGCGGAGGCTCGTTGTCGGCGGCCAGCAGCTGCTCCAGCTCCCCGGCGTGCTCGCCGAGGGCGTCGCTGAAGGCGTCGACCACCCACCGGGGATGGGCGTGCGCCACCGCGGCGAAGCCTCGTGGGTCGCTGACCGGGTCGGGAGCCAGGAGCCGGACCCAGGCGTCCAGGGGACGAGCGGCCACCTTGCGCAGCACCGCGTTGACCAGGCCGGCGGGACCGTGGCCGACCTCGGCCCGGACCAGGTCGACCGAGGTGGTCACGGCCGCGTGGGTCGGCACCCGCATGCCGAGGAGCTGGTGCGCCCCCAGGCGCAGGACGTCGAGGACGGCGGGGTCGAGCCGGGACAACGGCCGGTCGACGCACGCGCCGACGACGGCGTCGTAGGTCCCCCGACGCCGCAGGGTGCCGGCGACCAGCTCGGTCGCGAACGCGGCGTCACGACCGCTCAGCTCGTGGGCCGCCAACCGCGCGGGCAGCAGCAGGTTGGCGTAGGCGTCGTCCTCGGTGACCGCGCGGAGCACCTCGAACGCCGCCACCCGGGGCGGGTCGGCAGGAGCTGCGGGCCGCGGACGACGGCCTCCGGAGCGTCGCGCGCGGGGGGATCGAGGATCGGCCATCAGGCGCCGAACCGGGAGCCGCTGTCCAGGCGCACCCCGCGGGCCCAGTCGGCGGCCTCCATCAGCCGCTTGCCGTGCGGTTTGACCTGCCCGAGCCGCACCGGCACCGTGCCGGTGCCCACGTGCACCGCGCTCTTGGTCACCGCGATCTCCCCCGGCGCCAGGTCTCCCGGGTGCTCGGGGTCCGGCGCCACGGCCCCCAGCTTGACCCGCTCCCCGGCCAGCACCGTCCATGCCCCGGGCGCGGGGGTGCAGGCCCGGACCCGCCTGTCGACCGCCGCGGCGGGCTCGGCCCACCGCACCTCGGCGTCCTCGACGAGCACCTTGGGGGCCAGCGACACCCCCTCGGAGGGTTGTGGCCGGGCTTGGAGCGACCCGTCCTCGATGCCGTCGAGGGTGGCCACGAGCAACGGCGCCCCGGCCTCGGCGAGCCGGGTGAGCAGGTCCCCGGCGGTGTCGGTGGGACGGACCCGTTCGGTCACCACGCCGTACGTCGGCCCCGCGTCGAGGGCGCGGACGATCCGGAAGGTGGTGGCGCCGGTGATCTCGTCCCCCGCCCACAGGGCCCGCTGGACCGGTGCCGCGCCGCGCCACGCCGGAAGCACCGAGAAGTGCAGGTTCACCCAGCCGTGCGGAGGGATGTCCAGCGCGGACTGGGGAAGCAGCGCGCCGTAGGCGACCACCGGGCAGCAGTCCACCGCGAGCGCGCGCAGCGCCTCCTGGAACTCGGGGTCCTTCGGGTGGTCGGGCTTGAGCACCGGCACACCGAGCTCCTCGGCGGCCTGCGCGACCGGGGAGGCGACCAGCCGCCGACCCCGGCCGGCGGGAGCGTCCGGGCGGGTGACCACGCCCACCAGGTCGTGGTCCGACGCGGCCACCGCCCGCAGCGCGGGCAGCGCCACCTCGGGGGTGCCGGCGAACACGACGCGCATCAGAACCCCAGCCCACGGGTGGGGTGCGGGCTGACCTTGAGGGTCACCGGCGCGGCACCCGTGCCCGCCGCGAACCAGTCGGCCTCACGGATCGCCTTCATCGCCCGCTTGCGGGTCTCGGCGTCCAGCCGCTCCACGAACAGGATGCCGTCGAGGTGGTCGGTCTCGTGCTGGATGGCCCGAGCCAGGGTGTCGGACCCCTCGATGGTGACCGGCTCCCCGTACATGTCGAAACCGCGGGCCACCACCGACCGCGCGCGGGTGCAGTCGAAGACCAGCCCCGGAATGGACAGGCAGCCCTCGTCGCCCTCCTGGGTGTCCTCGGAGAGCGTGAGCCGGGGGTTCACCAGATGACCCACCTCGCCGTCGACGTACCAGGTGAAGACGCGCAGGCCCACCCCGATCTGCGGGGCCGCGAGGCCGGCGCCGGGGGCCTCCCTCATCGTGTCGGTCAGGTCCGCGACCAGCCGGCGCAGCTCGACGTCGAAGTCCACGACGGGGACCGCCGGCGTACGGAGCACCGGGTCTCCGAAGAGCCGGATCGGCTGGATGCTCACGCGGGTCCTCTCAGGCGTGGGGGCAGGGCGGGGCAAGTCTACGGAGGGCGCTCCTGCCCGCCCGGCACCCGGTGGTCAGCCGAGCGTGTACGGGTCGACCTGCACGCGCACCGGGGCGAGCTTGCGCGCAGCCCGCACACCCTGCATCTCCACCAGCGCCCTGGACAGGGCGCCGCCGACTGCGCGGGGCACCCGGACCACCGTGCGCACCGCGGGCTCGGCCGACGGGTCCTGGTGCGCCGTCGGCACCGGCGCCGGTCCCAGCAGCTCGGCCCCGGCAGGCAGCACCAGCGCGCCGACCGCCGCCTCGACCGCCGCGAGCGGGCCGGTCAGGGTGGCCAGCCGGGACGCCGGGGGCAGGTGGGCCGACCGCCTCTCGTCGGCCTCGCGCCGGGCGAAGCCGACCGGGTCCCAGCGGACCAGCGCCTGCAGGGCGGGACTGGCCGGGTCCCCGACCGCGACCACCCGGCCGCCCCGGTCCGCGGGACGGGCGAGCGTGGCGGCGTTGAACCACCGGCGCACCGACTCCTCGCCGGTGCGCAGGTCGGCCCGGGACAGCATCAGCCAGGTGTCGAGCAGCACGACCGCGGCGTACCCGCCCCCGGCCGGCGGCTCGGCGCCGGGTGTGGCCACCACGATCATCGGCCGGTCCTCGACCCGGTCCAGGACCCGCTCGCCGGTGGAACGGGCCACCGGCACCCGGGGGAACGCCCGGCCGAGCTCCTCGGCGGTCCGGTGCTCACCCAGCACCGGCGCCCGGAGCCCACGGGCGCCGCACGTCGGGCAGGAACGTCCGGGCTCCTGGCGGGCGCACCAGCGGCAGGTGGGGGGCAGGTGGGGCTGCGGGAGCTGGAGGGGCCCGTGGCACACCGCGCAGCGCGCCGCGGTGCGGCAGGTGTCGCAGACCAGGGAGCCGGCGTACCCGGACCGGGGGGTCTGCACGAGCACCGGCCCGCTCTCCAGCGCGGTGCGGATCGCGGCGTGGGCGCTGCCCGGCAGCCTGGCCGTGCGAGCCGCCGGGTCACGGGCCAGCTCCCGGTCGGTGGCACCGGTGATCGCCACGAGGGGCGCGCGGGACCGGATCGAGGCGCGGTCGCCGACCAGCTCCCGGGCCCAGCCGCTGTCCACGAGGGCGGCCGCCTCGACGCTGCACGCGGTGCCCGCCACGAGGGCCGCGCAGCCGGTGTCGTGGGCGCGCAGGAGCAGCACCTCGCGGGTGTGCGGGTACGGGGCCCGGGGCTCGGCGTACAGGTCGTCGCCGTCGTCCCACACGGCGACCAGGCCGAGGTCTCGGACCGGCGCGAAGGCCGCCGCCCGGGTCCCGGCCACGACCTGCACGACCCCCCGCGAGACCGCGAGGAAGGAGCGGTACCGCGCGGAGGGGCCCAGGTCGGCAGTAAGCAGCACGTGCCGCCCGGGGCCGAGGACGCCGCGCAGCGCCGCGTCGAGGACGTCGAGGTCCCGCCGGTCGGGCACCACGAGCACGGAGCCCCGCCCCGCGGCGAGCGCGGCCGAGGCGGCCCGGGCCAGCCCCGTCGCCCACTCCTCCCCCGGCAGCGCGCTCCAGACGGCCCGCGGACCGGTGCCCGCTCCGAGGGCGTGCACGAAGGCCGCACCGCCGGGGTACCTCGCCCACCACGCACGTGCCGCGGCATCGTCGTGGGCCGCCTCGGGCAGGGGCGGGGTCGGCCGCTTCTCGGCGGTGGCGTGCCGGGGCGGCACCGCCAGCCGCAGCACGTCGGACCGGGTGCCGGCGTACCGCGTGGCCACCGCGGCGCACAGGCGCGCCACCTCCGGGCTCAGCACCGGCTCGGCGCTGACCGCCCGGCGCAGCGGGGCCAGCCGGCCCGCGTGCTCGGACTCCGCGACCCGCTCCACCACGAAGCCCTCGACGTCCTGGCCCGCGAACCGGACCCGCACCCGGGACCCTGGCCGCACGGTGGCGTCCATCGACTCGGGGACGAGGTAGTCGAAGGGGCGGTCCAGGTGCGCCAGCGGCACGTGCACCAGGACCCGGGCCACGGGCAGCTCGGCGGCCGCCGCCACCGGCGTCCGGTCCCTGGCCAGCGTACGGGCGGTCGCGGCCGCCGCGGCGGAGCGGGCCCGGCCCAGGTCCGGCAGCAGGTCGCCCTGGGGCGCGGTCCCGGGTCCCGCCTGGCGGGCGCCCTCGCACCCCGCCCCACCCTGACCCGCCACGTCCGTGATTCAACCAGCCCCGACCGACAGCGCGGCCCTCCGGGCTCCGGGCAGGGGTCCTCGCGCTCCGACGCCGCCCGTGGTGCGCCCTCAGATGCCGGCGGCGGCCCTCAGCGCGTCGACCCGGTCGGTCCGCTCCCAGGTGAACTCGGGAAGCTCACGGCCGAAGTGGCCGTAGGCGGCGGTGAGGGCGTAGATCGGCCGGAGCAGGTCGAGGTCGCGGATGATCGCGGCGGGCCGCAGGTCGAAGACCTCCAGGACCGCCTTCTGGATGGTGTCCACCGACACCGCCTCGGTGCCGAAGCAGTCCACGAACAGCCCGACCGGCTGCGCCTTGCCGATCGCGTAGGCGATCTGCACCTCGCAGCGCCGCGCCAGCCCCGCGGCCACCACGTTCTTGGCCACCCAGCGCATCGCGTACGCCGCCGAGCGGTCCACCTTGGAGGGGTCCTTGCCGGAGAACGCACCGCCGCCGTGGCGGGCCATGCCGCCGTAGGTGTCGATGATGATCTTGCGTCCGGTCAGGCCGGCGTCGCCCATCGGGCCGCCGATCTCGAAGCGCCCGGTGGGGTTGACCAGCAGGCGGTAGCCGTCGGCAGGCACCTCGAACTCGGCCAGCACCACGTCCACGACGTGCCGCTTGACGTCGGGGGTGAGCAGGTTGTCGAGGTCGATGTTGCGCGCGTGCTGGGTGGAGACCACGACCGTGTCGATGCGGACCGGGCGGTCCTGCTCGTCGTACTCGATGGTGACCTGGGTCTTCCCGTCGGGTCGCAGGTACGGCAGCGTGCCGTCCTTGCGGACCTCGCTGAGCCGCTGGGCCAGCCGGTGCGCGATCGTGATCGGCAGCGGCATCAGCTGCGGGGTGTCGTCGCAGGCGTAGCCGAACATGATTCCCTGGTCGCCCGCGCCCTGGCGGTCCAACGGGTCGACCGAGTGGTCGTGGCGCTCCTCGTAGGCGTCGTCGACGCCCTGGGCGATGTCCGGGGACTGCGCGCCGATCGCGACCTGGACGCCGCAGGAGCTGCCGTCGAAGCCCTTCTCGCTGGTGTCGTAGCCGATCGCGATGATCCGGTCACGGGCGAGCTGCGCGATGGGGGCGTAGGTGCGGGTGGTCACCTCGCCGGCGACCACGACCAGGCCGGTGGTGACCAGGGTCTCCACGGCGACCCGGCTGTGCGGGTCCTCGGCCAGGAGGGCGTCGAGGACGGTGTCGCTGATCTGGTCGGCGATCTTGTCCGGGTGTCCCTCGGTCACGGACTCCGAGGTGAAAAGTCGTCCCGCCACTGTGCTGCGTCCCCTGCCCGCGCGTGTACCGCGCTTGTCGGTCTGTCGGTGGTGCATGGCCTTGCCTCGCCACGATATCCGGCGACCGGTCGCGGTCCCGGGGACGTCTACCCGCTGGACGGGGAGCCATGCGGTGCGGCGGCCGCCGGCGAGGACAGCCGGGCGGTCACCTGGTCCCAGATCACGTGGGCCAGGGCGGCCTTGGGGCCGTGCGGGACCTGGACCACCCCGCCGTCGGCAGCGAGGACGACGGCCTCGTTGTCGGCCTGGCCGAACACCTTGCCGCCCCCCACGTCGTTGACCACGAGCAGGTCGCAGCCCTTGCGCGTGAGCTTGGCCCGGGCGTGGTCGAGCACCGTGCCGTCCGCGTCGCCGGTCTCGGCTGCGAACCCCACGACCACCTGGTCCGGCCGGGGGCGGGTGCGGGCCAGCTCCGCGAGGATGTCGGGGTTCTGGACCAGGTCGAGCGGCGCGACGCTCGCGTCGGCAGCCTTCTTGATCTTCGCCTCGCTGACCGCGGCCGGTCGGAAGTCCGCCGGCGCGGCCGCCATGACCACGGCGTCCGCATCGGTGGCGGCGGCCAGGACGGCCTCGCGCAGCTGCGCGGTGGTCACCACCCGCAGCACCGTGACCCCGGCCGGGTCGGGGAGCTCCACGTTGGCCGCGACCAGGGTGACCGTGGCGCCGCGGGAGGCGGCGGCGCGGGCCAGGGCGAGCCCCTGGCGGCCCGAGGAGCGGTTGCCGAGGAAGCGCACCGGGTCGAGGTACTCCCGCGTCCCTCCGGCCGACACCACCACGGTGCGCCCCGCGAGGTCCTGGGTGGTCCCGGCACCGGTCACGGACCGGGCCAGGACGTCACGGGCCAGCTCGAAGATCTCCCCGGGGTCGGGCAGCCGTCCCTTGCCGGTGTCCGCCCCGGTGAGGCGCCCCTCGGCGGGCTCCAGGACCACGGTCCCTCGCGAGCGCAGCGTGGCGACGTTGGCGCGGGTGGCCGGGTGCTCCCACATCTCGGTGTGCATCGCCGGTGCGAGGACGACCGGGCACCGGGCCGTGAGCAAGGTGTTGGACAGCAGGTCGTCGGCCAGGCCGTGGGCGGCCTTGGCGAGCAGGTCGGCGGTGGCGGGCGCGACGACCAGGAGGTCGGCCTGCTGCCCGATCCGCACGTGCGGCACCTCGTGCACGGCCTCCCAGACGTCGACGGAGACCGGCTTGCCCGACAGGGCGGACCAGGTCGGCGCTCCGACGAAGCGCAGTGCGGCCGCGGTGGGCACGACCGTGACGTCGTGCCCGGACTCGGTGAACCGGCGCAGCAGCTCGCACGCCTTGTAGGCGGCGATGCCGCCGCTCACCCCCAGGACGACCCGGGGCGGGGTGCCGGTCACCGGAGGTCCCTCAGAGCTCGAAGTCCTCGGCGGTCGGCTTCGGCGCGGCCTGCGCGGCGGTCTCGACCTCGGTCTCGGGGTCGAACTCCTCGCAGGTGAGCAGGTCCTCGTTGATCTCGCGGAGCGCGATCGACAGCGGCTTCTCCTGGACGTGGGTGTCCACGAGCGGGCCGACGTACTCCAGCAGGCCCTCGCCGAGCTGGGAGTAGTAGGCGTTGATCTGCCGGGCGCGCTTGGCTCCGTAGAGGACCAGGCGGTACTTCGAGTCGGTCTTGGTCAGGAGCTCGTCGATGGGCGGGTTCGTGATGCCCTCGGCGACGACGGGGGAGCCAGACACGTGGTTGAGCCTCACAGTTTCAGATCGGGACGCCGGCCGGAGACGGCCGGTCGAGGGACCCGGAGCCGTGACGATCTCGTCAGACGCTCGGGTCCATCATCAAGGCTACCAACTCCTCGCCCGCAGAGTGAATTTCGGTGTTGACCACGGTCCGGTCGAACTCCGGCTCGGCGGCCAGCTCCTCGACGGCGGTGGCCAGCCTCCGCTGGCGCTCCTCCTCGTCCTCGGTGCCGCGGCCGACCAGCCGGCGGACCAGCTCCTCCCAGGACGGCGGCTTGAGGAAGACGAACAGCGCCTCGGGCATCGACGCCCGCACCTGCCGGGCGCCCTGCAGGTCGATCTCCAGCAGCGCGTGCCGTCCCTGCGCCAGGGCCTGCTCGACCGGCGCGCGCGGCGTGCCGTACCGGGCCCGGCCGTGCACCACCGCCCACTCCAGGAGCTCGCCGCCAGCGACCATCCGGTCGAACTCGCCCTCCTCGACGAACCAGTAGTGCCGTCCGTGGACCTCGCCGGGCCGCGGGGCACGGGTGGTCGCCGAGACCGACATCCAGATCTCGGGGTGCCGGCCGCGCACGTAGGCCGCGACGCTGCCCTTGCCGACCGCGGTCGGGCCAGCGAGGACGGTCAGCCGGGCCCGGGCGGGCTCGGCGCTCACGCCTCGGTCGAGCCGGTCGACCCGCCGAACTCGCGCTGCAGCGCGGCGACCTGGTTGATGCCCAGCCCCCGCACGCGGCGGCTCTCGGAGATGCCGAGCCGCTCCATCATCTGACGGGCGCGGACCTTGCCCAGCCCGGGCATCGACTGCAGCAGGTCCAGGACCCGCATCTTGCCGATCACCTCGTTGGACTGGCCCTGCTCGAGGACCTCGAGGATCGAGCCGCCCGAGTGCTTGAGCCGGTTCTTGACCTCCGCTCGCTCCCGGCGGGACGCAGCAGCCTTGTCCAGGTTCACCTGTCGCTGTTCGGGGGTGAGCCGCGGCAGAGCCACTATCGAGACCTCGTCGTGTCGGGTGCGGAGGGGGAACCCACGCAATCTAGCGATGACCCCAGGCACTCGGCAACGCCGCCCCCCTTCCCCGGCACCCGGCCAGGCGGGGTTCAGCCGACCAGCGCCGCGAACGTGGCGTTGGTCCGCTCTGCAGCCCCACGCAGGTCGGCCGGGTCCGGACCCGCGCGCAGGATCTCGCGGCTGCTGGCGGCCAGGACGTTTCCCAGCGAAGGACCGAAGATCCGGCGCACCGACTCGGCCGTGCCGCCCTGGGCGCCGATGCCCGGGACGAGCAGCGGGCCGCCGATGGCCAGGTCCTCCTCGGTCTCGCCGATGGTCGCGCCGACCACGGCGCCGAAGGAGCCGAGCCCGCCGGCGCCCGTGCCGTGGGCGCTGCCTGCGTTGCGGCGCGACAGGGCCGCGAGCACCGTCCCGGCGACCGTCACCCCCGACTCGGTGCGGGCGTGCTGCACCTCGGGCCCCTCCGGGTTCGAGGTGAGCGCGAGCACGAAGACGCCTCCCCCGTGCGCCGCCGCGGTGTCGAAGAGCGGGTCGAGGGAGCCCACCCCCAGGAACGGGCTGGCGGTGACCGCGTCGACGGCCAGGGGCGACGACGGGTCGAGGTAGGCGTCGGCGTAGGCCTGCGCGGTGGAGCCGATGTCGCCGCGCTTGACGTCGAGGACGACCAGGGTGCCGAGCTCCCGGCAGGCGGCCACGGCCCGCTCCAGCACGGCGATGCCGCGGGAGCCGTGCCGCTCGAAGAACGCCGACTGCGGCTTGACCGCGGCCACCGTGCCGGCCAGTGCCTCGACCGCGGTCATGGTGAACCGCTCGAGGCCGGCTGCGTCGTCCTCGAGCCCCCAGGCCCGGAGCAGGGCGGCATGCGGGTCGATGCCCGCGCAGAGCGGCCCCCGGCCGTCCATGGCAGCGCGCAGACGGACGCCGAACGGCACGGGCACGCTCGAGGCACGGGAGGAGATCACTCCGGGGGTCATCGCTCTGCTCCTGTCGTGGGCGAGCCCGGACCCGGGGTCCCCGCTCCGGCTGCGCGCACAGGGCCGCGCAGCCCCCGCTGGATGCGCGCGGGCCAGGCCGCCCCGCCGTACACGAGCCCGGTGTAGGCCTGCAGGAGGGTGGCCCCCGCCTCGATCCGTCGGCGGGCGTCCTCGACGGTCTCGATGCCGCCGACCCCGACCAGGCACAGGGACGGGCCGACCCGGCCGCGCAGCAGGCGCAGGACCTCCTCGGCCCGCGCCCGCAGGGGCGCCCCGCTCAGGCCCCCCGCGCCCGCGACTGCCACGGCGTCGGGGGCGCTGGCCAGCCCGGACCGGGAGATGGTCGTGTTGGTCGCCACGATGCCGTCGAGCCGCAGCTCGGCGGCGAGGTCGGCCACGGCGAGGATGTCGGCGTCGGAGAGGTCCGGGGCGATCTTGACCAGCAGCGGGACGCGACGTCCGGTGGTGGCGTCGGAGGTGTCGCGCACGGCCTCCAGCAGCGGCCGCAGCTTGTCGACGGCCTGGAGGTCGCGCAGGCCGGGCGTGTTCGGGGACGAGACGTTGACGACCAGGTAGTCGGCGTACGGCGCGAGGAGCCGGGTGCTCTTCTCGTAGTCGGCCACCGCGTCGGCCTCCGGCACCCGCTTGGTCTTGCCGATGTTGACGCCCAGCACGACCTCCGAGGCCCGCTCCCCCAGGCGGCGACGCCGCTCACGGAGCCGCCGCGACACCACCTCGGCACCGTCGTTGTTGAACCCCATCCGGTTCACCACGGCGCGGTCCTGGGGCAGCCGGAAAAGGCGGGGCCGCTCGTTGCCCGGCTGCGGCTCGCCGGTGACCGTTCCGACCTCGACGAACCCGAAGCCGAGCGCGGCCAGCGCGTCGATGCCGACGCCGTTCTTGTCGAACCCGGCAGCCAGGCCGAGCACGCCGGGGAACGTCAGCCCCATCGTCCGCACCGGCTCGGACCGCGACAGCACCCGTCGGCCGACCGGGGCGAGCACCGGCCGGGCCGCCCGGAGGGCCCGGAACGCCGCACGGTGCGCGGACTCGGCGTCGGTGCGGGTGAGCACGCGGTCGAAGAACGCCTCGTACGGCGACCTCACCGGTCGGTCCCGTGCTTGAGCCGGGCCCAGTCCTGCAGCGAGCGCACCTCGATCCCTCCGGCCTGGAGCGCCTCGATGCCCTGGACGGCCGCGGCGAGGCCCTGCACGGTGGTGATGCAGGGGACGTTGCTGTGCACCGCCGCGGTCCGGATCTCGTAGCCGTCGATCCGCGCCGACCCGCCGCTCGTGGAGCCGTGCGGGGTGTTCACGATCAGGTCGATCTCCCCGGCCAGGATCAGCTGCACGGTGGTCGGCTCCCCGTCGGGGCCGGGCCCCTCGAAGTGCTTGCGGACCACCGAGGCGGGGATGCCGTTGCGTCGCAGCACCTCCGCGGTGCCCTGGGTCGCCAGGACCTCGAAGCCCTTGTCCGCCAGCACCTTGATCGGGAAGATCATCGTGCGCTTGTCGCGGTTGGCCATGCTCACGAAGACCCGCCCGGACGTGGGCAGCGAGCCGAACGCCGCGGCCTGCGACTTGGCGAAGGCCGTCCCGAAGTCGCCGGCGAAGCCCATCACCTCGCCGGTCGACTTCATCTCCGGGCCCAGCACCGTGTCGACGTTGGTTCCGTCCGCGGTCCTGAACCGGTTGAACGGCATCACCGCCTCCTTCACCGCGACCGGCGCGTCCGGGGGCAGATCGCCGCCGTCCCGTTCCGGGAGGACCCCCTCGGCGCGCAGGCTGGCGACGCTCTCCCCGAGCATGACCCGGGCAGCGGCCTTCGCCAGCGAGGTGGCCGTGGCCTTGGAGACGAAGGGCACGGTGCGCGAGGCCCGGGGGTTGGCCTCGAGGACGTAGAGCACGTCCGACCCCAGGGCGTACTGGATGTTCAGCAGCCCGACCACCCCGATGCCACGGGCGATCGCCTCGGTCGCCTCCCGGATCCGGTTGATCTCCGCCGCCCCGAGGGTGATCGGCGGCAACGCGCAGGACGAGTCGCCGGAGTGGATGCCGGCCTCCTCGATGTGCTCCATCACCCCGCCCAGGAACAGCTCCTCGCCGTCGAAGATCGCGTCCACGTCGATCTCCACCGCGTCGTCGACGAACCGGTCGACCAGGACCGGTCGGTCGGGGCTGATCTCGGTGGCCGCCTCGATGTAGGACCGCAGCGCCTCGTCGCCGTAGACGATCTGCATGCCGCGCCCGCCCAGGACGTACGACGGGCGGACCAGCACCGGGTAGCCGATCTCGGCGGCGATCGCGCGGGCCTCGACGTAGGAGGTGGCCATGCCGTGCTTCGGCGCGACCAGGCCCGCCTCGGCCAGCACCCGCCCGAACGCGCCCCGCTCCTCGGCCAGGTGGATCGCGGCGGGGCTGGTGCCGACGATGGGCACGCCGGCGTCCTCCAGGCCCTGGGCCAGGCCCAGGGGGGTCTGCCCGCCGAGCTGGCAGATCACGCCCGCGATCGGGCCCGCGGCACGCTCGGCGTGGTAGACCTCCAGCACGTCCTCGAGGGTCAGCGGCTCGAAGTACAGCCGGTCGCTGGTGTCGTAGTCGGTCGAGACCGTCTCGGGGTTGCAGTTGACCATGATCGTCTCGTAGCCGGCCTCGGACAGCGCCTGGCTGGCGTGCACGCACGAGTAGTCGAACTCGATGCCCTGCCCGATCCGGTTGGGCCCGCTGCCCAGGATGAGGACCGCAGCCCGCTCCCGGGGGCGCACCTCGGTCTCCTCGTCGTAGGAGGAGTAGTGGTACGGCGTGAGGGCGGCGAACTCGGCCGCGCAGGTGTCGACGGTCTTGTAGACCGGCCGAACGCCGAGCGCCCAGCGGACGCCGCGGACGACGTCCTCGCTCAGCCCGCGGACCGCCGCGATCTGCGCGTCGGAGAAGCCGTGCCGCTTGGCCAGCCGGAGCGTGTCCGGGTCGAGCTGGTCGGCCTCGGTCAGGCGCACCGCCACCTCGTGGATCAACGCGAGCTGGTCGAGGAACCACGGGTCGATCCTCGTCGCCTCGAACAGCTGCTCGCGGGTCGCTCCGGCCCGGATCGCCGCCATCACCTCGGCCAGCCGGCCGTCGTGGGGCACGGCGATCCCGGCCAGCAGCGCGTCGAGGTCGCCGACCGGCGAGGCGAAGTCGAAGGGCGCCGTCTTGGACTCCAGGCTGCGCAGGGCCTTCTGCAGCGCCTCGGTGAAGCTGCGGCCGATGGCCATCGCCTCGCCGACGGACTTCATGTGGGTGGTCAGCACCGGGTCGGCGCCGGGGAACTTCTCGAAGGCGAACCGCGGGACCTTGACCACCACGTAGTCCAGGGTCGGCTCGAAGCTCGCCGGGGTGCCGAACTCCCCCGACGAGGTGATGTCGTTGGGGATCTCGTCGAGGGTGTAGCCGATGGCGACCTTCGCGGCGATCTTGGCGATCGGGAAGCCGGTCGCCTTGGAGGCCAGGGCGCTGGAGCGCGAGACCCGCGGGTTCATCTCGATCACCACCACCCGACCGTCGGCCGGGTTGACCGCGAACTGGATGTTGCAGCCCCCGGTGTCGACGCCCACCGAGCGGATGATGCCGATCGACAGGTCGCGCAGGTGCTGGTACTCGCGGTCGGTCAGGGTCATGGCAGGGGCGACGGTGATGGAGTCGCCGGTGTGCACGCCCATCGGGTCGAGGTTCTCGATCGAGCACACGATCACCACGTTGTCCGCGGTGTCGCGCATCACCTCGAGCTCGTACTCCTTCCACCCGATGATCGACTCCTCCAGGAGCACCTCGGTCGTGGGGCTGGCGGCCAGGCCGGAGCCGGCGATGCGGCGCAGGTCCCGCTCGTCGTAGGCGATCCCGGAGCCGGTGCCGCCCATGGTGAAGCTGGGCCGGACCACCATCGGGTAGCCCAGCACGTCGACCGCGGCGAGGCAGTCCTCCAGGCTGTGGCAGATCACGCTGCGGGCGACCTCGCCGTCGAGGTCCTCGACGATCCTCTTGAACGACTCCCGGTTCTCGCCGCGGTTGATCGCCTCGATGCTCGCGCCGATCAGCTCGACGTCGTACTTCTCCAGGACGCCGTCGGCGTCCAGCGCCATCGCCGCGTTGAGCGCCGTCTGGCCGCCCAACGTGGCGAGGAGGGCGTCAGGCCGCTCCTTGGCGATCACCTTCTCCACGAACTCCGGCGTGATCGGCTCGACGTAGGTGGCGTCGGCGAACTCCGGGTCGGTCATGATCGTGGCGGGGTTGGAGTTGACCAGGATCACCCGCAGGCCCTCGGCCTTGAGCACCCGGCAGGCCTGGGTGCCGGAGTAGTCGAACTCGCAGGCCTGACCGATGATGATCGGCCCCGACCCGATCACCATCACGCTGGCGATGTCCTCGCGCTTGGGCATCAGGCGTGTCCCTTCATCAGGTCGTTGAACCGCTCGAACAGGTACGCCGCGTCGTGCGGACCGGCCGCTGCCTCCGGGTGGTACTGCACCGAGAACGCCTTGAGCGCGCCGTCGTCGTCGCGCAGCTCGAGCCCCTCGACGACGTTGTCATTGAGACAAATATGACTGACGGTCGCCTCGCCGTACGGCGTCGTGGTGGCCCGGTCGAGCGGCGCGTCGACGGCGAACCCGTGGTTGTGCGCGGTGACCTCGACCTTGTGGGTCGTGCGGTCCATGACCGGCTGGTTGATCCCGCGGTGCCCGTACTTCAGCTTGAAGGTGCCGAAGCCCAGCGCCCGGCCGAACAGCTGGTTGCCGAAGCAGATCCCGAAGTACGGCAGGCCCCGGTCGAGCGCCTGCCGGAGCAGCTCCACCTGCGTGGTGGTGGCGGCCGGGTCACCGGGACCGTTGGAGAAGAACAGGCCGTCCGGCTCGACCGCGAGGACCTCGTCGATCGTGACCGTCGCGGGCATCACGTGCACCTCCACGCCGCGCTCGGCCATCATCCGCGGGGTGTTCGCCTTGATCCCGAGGTCGACCGCGGCGACGGTGAACCGCTTGGTCCCCACCGCCGGCACGACGTAGGTCTGATCGGTGCTCACCTGGCTGGCCAGCTCGGTGCCGGCCATCGCGCGCGAGGACAGCACCCGCTGCAGGAGCGAGGCCGGGTCGGTCTCGGTGGTGGAGATCCCCACGCGCATCGCCCCCCGCTCGCGCAGGTGCCGGGTCAGCGCGCGGGTGTCGACCCCGGAGATCCCCACCACGCCCTGCTCGCGCAGGGTGTCGTCCAGGGACCGCGTGGAGCGCCAGCTGCTCGGGATGCGCGCGGGGTCGCGCACGACGTACCCGGCCACCCAGATCCGGCGCGACTCCGGGTCCTCGTCGTTCATCCCGGTGTTGCCGATGTGCGGGGCGGTCATCACCACCACCTGACGGTGGTAGGAGGGGTCGGTGAGCGTCTCCTGGTAGCCCGACATCCCGGTGTTGAAGACCGCCTCGCCGAAGGTCTCCCCCTCGGCACCGAAACCCTCCCCGCGGAAGGTCCGGCCGTCCTCGAGGACCAGCAGCGCGCTCATGCGAGCTTCCCGTCCAGGACCGTGGGGAGGCCGCGGAGGAACGTGGCCACGACCCGGCCGGGCAGCACCCGGCCGGCGTAGGGGTTGTTGCGGGACAGGCTCGCGGTCTCCGCCGCCTCCACGGTCCGGCTCGCCGCAGGGTCGTAGAGCACGAGGTTGGCCGGCTCCCCCTCGGCGAGCGGGCGCCCGTGCAGGGACGAGACCCGGCCGATGGCAGCGGGACGCACCGACATCCGGTCGGCGACCTCCGCCCAGGTGAGCAGTCCGGTGTCGACCATGGCGTGCTGCACCACCGGCAGCGCGGTCTCCAGACCGAGCATCCCGAAGGCGGCCGCGGCCCACTCGCAGTCCTTGTCCTCGTGCGGGTGCGGGGCATGGTCGGTGGCGACGACGTCGATCGTGCCGTCGGCCAGGCCGGCCCGGACCGCCTCGACGTCGGCCGCTGACCGCAGCGGCGGGTTGACCTTGTAGATCGGGTCGTAGGTCGCGGCCAGCTCGTCGGTCAGGAGCAGGTGGTGCGGGGTGACCTCGGCGGTCACGTTCCAGCCCTTGCTCTTGGCCCAGCGGACGATCTCGACGGACCCGGCGGTGGAGACGTGGCAGACGTGCAGCCGGCTGCCCACATGGGCCGCGAGCAGGCAGTCGCGGGCGATCACCGCCTCCTCGGCGACCGCGGGCCAGCCGCGCAGCCCGAGCCGTCCCGACAGCTCGCCCTCGTTCATCTGGGCGCCCTCGGTGAGCCGCGGCTCCTGGGCGTGCTGGGCGACCACGCCGTCGAAGGCCTTGACGTACTCCAGGGCCCGGCGCATCAGCACCGCGTCCGAGACGCACTTGCCGTCGTCGGAGAAGACCCGGACCCGCGCGGCGGAGTCCGCCATCGCCCCGAGCTCGGCGAGCTGGCTGCCTCCGAGGCCGACGGTCACCGCGCCGACGGGGAACACGTCACAGTGACCCGCCTCGCGCCCCAGCCGCCAGACCTGCTCCACGACCCCGGCGGTGTCGGCTACCGGGTTGGTGTTGGCCATGGCGTGCACGGCGGTGAAGCCGCCGAGGGCCGCCGCCTGGGTGCCGGAGTCGACGGTCTCGGCGTCCTCGCGGCCGGGTTCGCGCAGGTGGGTGTGCAGGTCGACCAGGCCCGGGAGCAGCACGAGCCCCTCGGCGTCGACGGTCTCCACGGCCTCGTCGGCCGGGGCGGCGACCCCGCAGCCGACCGACGCCACGAGCCCGTCCCGGACCAGCACGTCGACGGGCTCGCCGCCGTAGGGTCGGGCGTTCTTGAGCAGGTAGGAGGTCACGCGCTGGCTCCGTCGGTCGAGGGGGCGGAAGGACTGAGGGGAGGCTGGCTGAGGGCGGGCTCGGCGCCGCCGAGCAGCAGGTAGAGGACGGCCATCCGCACGGCCACGCCGTTGGTGACCTGCTCGACGATCACCGACCGGGCCGAGTCGGCCACGTCGGCGGTGATCTCCATGCCGCGGACCATCGGTCCGGGGTGCATGACGATCGTGTGGTCCTGCAGCACGCCCATCCGGCGTGAGTCCAGGCCGTAGCGCCGTGAGTACTCCCGCGCGGTGGGGAAGAACGAGGCGTTCATCCGCTCCTGCTGGACCCGCAGCATCATCACCGCGTCGGCCTTGGGGAGCACGGCGTCGATGTCGAAGGACGTCGCGACGTCCCAGGACTCCACGCCGACCGGGAAGAGGGTGGGCGGAGCGACGAGGGTGACCTCGGCGCCGAGGGTGCGGAGCAGGAGGGCGTTGGAGCGGGCCACGCGGCTGTGCAGGACGTCTCCCACGATCGCCACCCGGCGGCCGTCGAGGGCGCCGAGGTGCCGCCACAGGGTGAAGGCGTCCAGCAGCGCCTGCGTGGGGTGCTCATGGGTGCCGTCCCCGGCGTTGATGACGTGGGAGCGGGTCCACCCCGTGGTGGCCAGACGGTGTGGCGCGCCGCTGGCGCCGTGCCGCACCACGATGGCATCGGCGCCCATCGCCTCCAGGGTGAGCGCGGTGTCCTTGAGGCTCTCCCCCTTGCTCACGCTGGAGCCCTTGGCGGCGAAGTTGATCACGTCGGCCGACAGCCGCTTGGCCGCGGCCTCGAACGAGATCCGGGTCCGGGTGCTGTCCTCGAAGAACAGGTTGACCACGGTCCGACCGCGCAAGGCCGGGAGCTTCTTGATCGGCCGGTCGGCCAGGCTGCGCAGCTCCTCCGCGGTCCGCAGGACCAGCTCGGCGTCGTCGCGCGTGAGGTCGGCCGCGCTCAGCAGGTGGCGCTTCATCGGGTCTCCTGGTCGGTCGGCCCGGCAGGCACGGCGCTGATGGTGACCTGGTCCGCCCCGTCGATCTCACCCAGCAGCACGGTGACGGTCTCGGCCAGAGAGGTGGGCAGGTTCTTGCCGACGAAGTCGGCGCGGATCGGGAGGTCACGGTGCCCGCGGTCGACGAGGACGGCGAGCCGAACGGCGCGGGGCCGGCCGAGGTCGTTCATCGCGTCCAGGGCCGCGCGGATGGTGCGCCCGGAGAAGAGCACGTCGTCGACGAGGACCACGACCTTGCCGTCGATCCCGTCGGCGGGGATCTCGGTGGGCAGGAGGGCACGGGCTGGTCGCATCCGGAGGTCGTCGCGGTACATCGTCACGTCGAGCGACCCGACCGCGACCTCGGTCGCCTCGACCGCCGCGATCCGGTCTGCGATCCGGTGCGCCAGGGGCACTCCACCGGTGGGGATGCCGAGCAGCACGAGGTCCGCGGCGCCCTTGTTCCGCTCCAGGATCTCGTGGGCGATCCGGGTCAGTGCCCGGGAGATGTCCCTCGCGTCGAGGACGGTCCGGCCCCCGACGCTCTCGGTCGGGGTGGTCTCGTCGGGACTGGGAGCAGGCTGGGCAGGCATGTGCGCGCCGGACCTCCTTCTCCGCCTCACAGGACGGCTCGTTAAAGGATGTCGATCGGTGGTCACCCTAACAGCCGTCGCCGGAGGCGCCGGAGGACCCTCCCGGGCGTCCCGCGCCTCGGACGCGACCGGGTCAGCGGCAGGGGCGCCGGGCCGCCACCCTGCCGAGCGGCGTGTCCTGGCTGGGCGGACGCCCACACTCCTGGACGCCCCGGTGCAGGGGGCCGACGGTCGTGAACGTGCCCTCCAGGCGGGCGACCGCAGCGGTGACCCGGTCGCAGAAGCGGCTCCTCCAGGCCCCGCTGAGCACGTCCGCGCCGGCGTAGAGGAGGTAGCGGCGGGGCTCGGCGTCGGTGTTCTCGACCGCCAACGGGACGTCGTAGCTCTCGGGGAGCCCCTCAGTGGCCAGCGCACTGCCGCCGATGCGGAGGACCTGCCGCTCGAGCGCCCGCGGGACGGTCCCGCCGCCGTCGAGCCGCACCCGGGGGCGGATCCGCGTCGTCGCCGTGAGCGGGTAGCCCTTCGCGGTGGCCCGGACGGCGGGTCCCAGGTCGTAGCGCGAGGAGTAGAGGACCGTCGGGCGGTTGCGATGCAGCACGACCGAGGTCCGCGGCACGAACGTCGCCTCGTCGCAGCGGCGGACAGGGCGGCGGACAGGGGGCGTGGACGCCGCCGCGCCCGTCGCGGTGGTCGCCGGGGCCGACGGTGCGACGGTGGGCCCGCCCGGTCCCGCGGCCCCTGCCACCGGTCCGCCGTCCGCCCCGCCCGACGCGTGCGAGGAGCAGCCGGTCACGGCCAGCGTCGAGGCCAGCGCCCATGCCGACAGCAGGGCCAGGGTGCGTCGCATGCGGCACACCCTAAGGTCGCGGGCGGGGCCTCCGAGGCGGAATGCTCACTCCAGGTCCGACAGGGCGTTGCGCACCGCGCCGTGGAACGTGGGGTAGGCGTAGATCATCGAGCGGAGCGTCTCCAGGGGGACCGCGGCGTGGACCGCGGCGGTGAGCATGGCAAGCACCTCTCCCCCGGTGGGCCCCACGGAGGTCGCCCCGATGAGGACCTCCCCCTCGGCGACCAGCTTGACGAACCCCTCGCCACCGGGGCCGTGGAGGTGGCCGCGCGCGGAGTCGGCGAGCCGGGCGAGGCCGACCCGGACGGGGCGACCCTGCTCCAGCGCCTCGATCTCGGTCACGCCGACCCCGCCCACCTCCGGGTCGGTGTAGGTCACCCGAGGGACCGCCCGGAAGTCCGCGGCCGGCCCGTCCTCACCCAGCAGGCACCGGACCACGATCGCAGCCTGGTACTTCGCGGTGTGGGTGAAGGCGCCGTGGCCGACGATGTCGCCCACGGCGTACAGCCCGTCGACGACGGCTCCGGTCGCGTCGCGCACCCGCATCCGGTCGTCCACGGCGAGCGTGGGCCCGGAGGGGTCCACGCCGACCGCCTCCAGGCCGATCCCGGCCAGGTTGGACCGCCGTCCTGCGGCGACGAGCAGCTTCTCGACACCGACGCTCTCCCCGGCCAGGGTCAGGCTGAACCGGCCGTCGGCGTGGTCGACCCGCTCGATCGCCGCCCCCGGCATGACCCGGACCCCCTCGCGGGCCAGGACCCCGCTCAGCACCTCGGCCGCCTCGGGCTCCTCGGCGGACAGGATCCGGTCGTCGGCCTCCAGCAGGGTCACCGCCACTCCGAAGCGGGCGAACGCCTGGGCCAGCTCGCAGCCGATCGGTCCGGCCCCCAGGACCGCCAGGCTCGACGGCAGCTCGGTCACCTTCACGACCTCGCGGTTCGTCCAGTACGGCGTGTCCGCGAGCCCGGCGACCGGGGGCGCGTCGGGCGCCGTGCCGGTGGCCACGAGCACACCCCGCGCGGCGTGGAAGCGCCGTCCGGCGACCTCGACGGTCCGGGGTCCGGTCAGCCGGGCGGCGCCGTGCAGGACCACGGCTCCGGCGCGCTCCAGCCGCGCGACCGAGACCTCGTCGGACCAGTCGTGGGTGCCGTCCTCACGGATGCGCCGGGCGACCGGCTCCCAGCTCGGGACCGGCGAGCTCTCCCCGGCAAGGTCGTTGACCCGACGGGACTCCTGGAGGGCGTTGGCCGCCCGGATCATGATCTTGCTCGGCACACAGCCGTAGAAGGGGCACTCCCCGCCCACCAGGTGCTTGTCGACGGCCACGACGTTGAGCCCGGCGAGCGCCAGCTTGTTGGCTGCGAACTCGCCCCCCGGCCCCAGGCCGACCACCACGACGTCCACCTGCTCGGCGCCGACCGCCGCTGCGTCCCGGTCCATGGGTCAGGTGGCCAGCGTGGCCTTGTTGCGCACCACGTTGCCGAGGATGCCGTTGACGTAGGCCGGCGACTCGTCGGTGGAGAGCTCGCGGACCAGGTTCAGCGCCTCGCTGACGGCGACCGCGTCGGGCACGTCGTCGACGTAGAGGACCTCGAAGACCCCGATCCGCAGCACGTTGCGGTCCACCGACGGCATCCGCTCCAGGCTCCAGCCCTCGGCGTACTCGGAGAGGAGCTCGTCGATCCGGGCCCGGTGCTCGGTGACGCCGCGGACCAGGCGGACGGTGTACTCGTTGACCGGCGGCTCGGCGAGGTCCAGGCGCTCCTGCAGGGTCCCGTCCAGGGACAGCCCGCGCACCTCGCTCTCGAACAGGACGTCGAGCGCCCGCTTGCGTGCCTTGGACCGTGCCGACATGACGTCCCGCTCTCAGCTGGTGACGCGGCCGAGGTAGCTGGAGTCGCGGGTGTCGACCTTGACCTTCTCGCCGGTCGTGATGAACAACGGGACGGCGATCTCGTGGCCGGTCTCGAGGCGGGCGGGCTTGGTGCCGCCGGTCGAGCGGTCGCCCTGCAGACCGGGCTCGGTGTACTCCACGACCAGCTCGACCGAGGCGGGCAGCTCGACGTACAGCACGCGGCCCTCGTTGGTGGCCACGATCGCCTCCTGCTGCTCCAGCAGGAAGTTCTTGGCGTCGCCGACCAGGTCGGGGTCGACCTCGAGCTGGTCGAAGGTGCCGGTGTCCATGAAGACGTAGCTGGTGCCGTCGTTGTAGAGGTACTGCATGGTGCGCTTGTCGACGTTGGCCACCTCGACCTTCACGTCGGAGTTGAAGGTCTTGTCGACGGTCTTGCCGGACTCGACGTTCTTCAGCTTGGTCCGCACCACCGCGCCGCCCTTGCCGGGCTTGTGGTGCTGGAACCAGATGACCTGCCACAGCTGGCCGTCCAGGTTGAGCACCATGCCGTTCTTCAGGTCGTTCGTGGTGGCCATGACTGCGAGGTACCTCTTCGTCGACGTCGGGTGGTCTGCTGCTGGGGTGGCTTCCGGGCCGGCTCGGGGAGCGGGTGGAGGGCCAGCGGTGGACTTTACCGCCAACCGGTTCGTACTCCCTAACCACGGCCTCCTACCCTTGCCCGCATGAGCAGTCCCTCCCAGGTCGTCACCGAGCGCTTCCGCGCCGCCCTCGTCACGGCCTTCGGCCCGGACTTCACCGACGTGGACCCGGTGATCCGACCGTCGCAGTTCGCCGACGTCCAGGCGAACGCCGCCCTGGCCCTGGCCAAGCGCCTCGGCAGCAACCCGAGGGAGGTGGCGGGCCGCCTGGTGGCGGCCCTGGACGTGGCCGACCTCGCCGAGCCGCCCGAGATCAGCGGCCCCGGCTTCGTCAACGTCACGCTGCGCAAGGAGTGGCTGTCCGCCCAGGTGACGCTGATGGGCGCCGACCCGCGGCTGGGGGTCCCCACCTTGGAGCGCCAGGTCGTGCCGATCGACTACTCCGCACCCAACGTCGCCAAGGAGATGCACGTCGGGCACCTGCGCACCACCGTCGTCGGCGACGCGCTCGCCCGCACCTTGGAGCACCTCGGCCACACGGTCGTACGGCAGAACCACATCGGTGACTGGGGCACGCCCTTCGGCATGCTCATCGAGCACCTGCTCGACGTGGGCGAGGACTCCGACGAGGCCAGGACCCTGGTCGCCGACCCGAACGTCTTCTACCAGTCCGCGCGCGCCAAGTTCGACGGCGACCCCGCGTTCGCCGACCGGGCCCGCCGCCGGGTGGTCACCCTCCAGGCGGGGGACCCGGACACGATGCGGCTGTGGGGTGAGCTGATCGACCTGTCCAAGGCCTACTTCAACTCGATCTACTCGCTGCTCGGCGTCACGCTGACCGACGCGGACCTGGCCGGGGAGAGCACCTACAACGCCGAGCTCGCCCAGATCTGCGACGAGCTGGAGGCCTCCGGCGTCGCCGTGGTCAGCGACGGCGCGCTCTGCGTCTTCCTCGACGGCTTCACCGGCCGGGAGGGCAAGCCGGTCCCCTTGATCATCCGCAAGAGCGACGGCGGGTACGGCTACGGCACCACCGACCTGGCCACCATCCGGCACCGGGTGCGCGACCTGCACGCCGACCGGGTGCTCTACGTGATCGGGGCTCCCCAGTCCCTGCACCTGCAGATGGTCTTCGCCACCGCCCGCAAGGCCGGCTGGCTGCGCGACGGCGTCGAGGTCGTGCACGTCCAGATCGGCAACGTCCTGGGGCCGGACGGCAAGATCCTCAAGACCCGCAGCGGCGCCCCGGTCAAGCTCCGCGCCCTGCTCGACGAAGGTGTGGAGCGCGCCGGCCAGGTGCTCGCCGAGAGCCGTCCCGAGCTCCCCGAGCCGGTCCGGGCGGAGATCGCCCGGCTGGTCGGGATCGGTGCGGTGAAGTACGCCGACCTGTCGGTCTCCCACGACAGCGAGTACACCTTCGACTTCGACCGGATGCTGGCGCTGACCGGGAACACCGGCCCCTACCTGCAGTACGCCGCGGCCCGGATCCGCTCGATCCTCCGCAAGGCCGACTCGGTCTCCCCCGGGGCCGACCTGCGCACCGGTCCGGTCATCGTCGGGGCCGACGCCGAGCGTGCCCTGGCGCTGGTCCTGCTCGGGTTCGGCGACGTGGTCGCACAGGTCGGGGTCGCGCTGGAACCGCACCGCCTGTGCGGCTACCTCTTCGAGGTGGCCCAGACCTTCACCGCCTTCTACGAGTCGTGCCCGGTGCTCAAGGCCGACGACCCGGCAGTCCGCGCCTCCCGGATCGCGCTGTGCGCGGTCACCCTCGACGTGCTGGTCACCGGGCTGGACCTGCTCGGGATCACCGCGCCTGACCAGATGTGACTCCGCGGCGTGAGCGCAGCATCCGCCGCACCTCGTCGGCCCGCTCCGTGAACGTCTTGCGCACCACCGGCGCGGTGCCCTCGGCGACCCGCGACGCCGCGTCGAGGTAGTCCGGGCCGATCCCGTGCAGCGGGAAGAGCCGGTTGGTGAAGACCATCGCCGGGATCATCCCGCCCTTGTCGAAGCTCGGCAGCAGCTCGAGATAGGACTCGGCGTACGGCGCCAGCACCGCGTCCTGCCCGGGTCGCCAGAACCCGCTCGCGACCTGGTTGAAGGCCCCGATCGGGACCTTCCGCCGGACCGCGAGCGTGTCCCAGACCGCTGCCTTGTCCTCGGCCTCCGGCGACGCCGCGCGGACCGCCAGGGCCCGCACCCAGGCCTCGGGGTCGGGGTCGCGGGCGAGGAGGTCCGCGACGGCGGCCTCGTCGTGCTCGCCGAGCGCCGCACCGGCGACCAGCGCCCGCCAGGTCAGGTCGACGTCGTCCCCGGCGGCCTCGCGCAGCCAGGCGACGTCGTCGAGCGAGGTGGCGGTGCGGGCCACGCCGCGCAGCGCCACCCGGCGCTGCGCGGGGTCCTCGGCCAGCCTCCGGCAGACCGCGCCCACCTCGGCCGACACCCGCGCCCGGTCGCTCTCCGGCACCCACAGCTCCGCTCCGTCGCAGGCCAGGGTGAGGTACGGCTCGATCACCGACCCCGAGGTCTCCACGGCCAGGACCCGCGCGACGCAGCCGACCACCTCGACCGCCTCCGCGTCGGCGGCCACCAGCATGTCCCACACCGTCGCGACCGCGACCGCCCGGGAGATCGCGGTGGGCAGGTCCGCGGCGGCCTCGAACAGCGCCGAGCGCGAGGCGCTGCCGGGCCGGGCGGTGGCGAAGGTGAGGTCGTCGTCGTTGACCAGGTACAGGTCGGCGCCGGGCACCACGTCCACCGGCGTCCGGGGTCCACGCACCTCCACCTCGGTGCGCCCGACCCGCGTCAGCCCGTCGCCGGTGCGGCGGTAGGAGCCGACCGCGAGGACCTGCGGCCGGGGCTCCCCCTGAGGACCCTCCGCCACCAGGACCGCCCCCTGCGGTCCCTGCTCCAGGGTGAGCCGGTCGGTGCCGGCGGTCTCCAGCCAGCCGCGACGCCACGCGTCGAGGTCGCGGCCGCTGGCGGCGGCCAGGGCGTCGATCAGGTCCTGGAGGCTCGTGTTCCCCCAGGCGTGCTCGGAGAAGTACGCCGTCATCCCGGCCCGGAACTGGTCCTCGCCGACGTAGGTCATCAGCTGCTGGAGCACCGAGGCGCCCTTGGGATAGGTGATCGCGTCGAAGATCGAGGCCGCCTGCGCGACGTCGCGGATCTCCTGCCGGATCGGGTGCGAGATCGGGCCCTGGTCCGCGAGGTAGGCGTCGAGCTTGTCCGCGGCCAGGTGGCCCGCCCAGGCGTCGGTGTACGCCGTCGCGCGCTCCGCGGCCCAGTTGCAGGCGAACTCGGCGAACGCCTCGTTGAGCCACAGGTCGTCCCACCAGCGCATCGTGACGATGTTGCCGAACCACATGTGCGCCATCTCGTGGAGCAGCACCTTGGCCAGCAGCTCCCGCTCGGCGGGGGTGGGGTCGGAGCGACGGAGGAACGCGTCCGACCACGTCACGCAGCCGTAGTTCTCCATCGCCCCGCCGAGGTCGGGGACGAAGACCTGGTCGTACTTGCGCTGCGGGAACGGCATCCCGAACGCGTCGGCGTAGAACGCCAGCCCCTGGGCGGTGACGGTGAACAGCTCGTCGGCATCTCGCTCGAGGACCCGGGCCAGCGACCTTCGCGCGAGCACCCCGAGGTCGTGGCCGCCCGCCTCGCGGCGGAGCTCGTGGAAGGGCCCGGCCAGCACGACCGGGTTGTAGGTGGACAGGGGCGGGGTGGGGGGGAAGGTCCATCGCCGCGCCTTGCTGCCGCCGACGCCCTCGACCCGCTCGATCACCGGGTCCCCGCTGTTGCTCACCACGGTCCACGCCTCCGGGGCGGTGACGGTGAAGGTGTGCGGCGCCTTGAGGTCAGGCTGGTCGAAGCAGGCCCAGACGTACCTCGCCTCGTCCGGCTCGAAGGACATCCACAGGTAGATCTCCCCGTCCGCAGGGTCGACGGCCTTGTGCACCCCCTCGCCGTCGGTGGTGTCGGCCTGGACCGTCTCCACGACCAGGGTGTTGTGCTCGGCCAGGTCCGCCAGCTCGATCCGACCCTCGGAGGGCTCCGGGAGCGCCACCCCGTTGAGGTGTCCCCCGACGACCTCGGCCGCGCAGTCCACGAAGGTCGAGGTCCCCGCCGACCCGCAGTCGAAGCGCACGGTGGCGGTGCAGCGCACCTCCGGCCCCTCCGGCAGGGCGGTGAGGTCCACGGCGATGTCGTAGGACTCCACCGTGAGCAGGGCGGCGCGCCGCTCGGCCTCGGTCTGGGACAGGCTTCGGACACTCATGCAGGCCTCCTCGGGGGTGATCGCCCACAGCCTAGGGACACCCTGGCTGCCGGGCGCCCGAGCGCCACGGCGCGGCGGCGCGGCGGCCGACCGTCGGCTCCCGGGGACCGGGTCAGCCGCGGACCGCGGCGAAGGCGGCTTCGAGGAGGTCCGGCTCGGGGCCCTCGAGGACCACCGGGCGGGCCAGTCCCTCGAGGACGACGAACCGCATCAGGTCCCCGCGTGACTTCTTGTCGATGCGCATCGTGGCCAGGAGCTCGGGCCAGTCCGCCCCCGGGTACGACGTCGGCAGTCCCACCGACGCCAGCACCGCACGGTGCCGGGCAGCGGTCGCGGGGTCCAGCCGGCCGGTGAGCCGGGCCAGCTCGGCCACGAACACCATGCCGAGGGACACCGCTGCGCCGTGCCGGTACTGGTAGTGCTCGGCACGCTCGATCGCGTGCGCCAGGGTGTGGCCGTAGTTGAGCGCCTCCCGGCCCGGGTGTCCGTGCGCACCGCCGGTCTCCTTGAGGTCGGCCGAGACCACCTCGGCCTTGACCCGCACAGCCCGCTCGACCAGCTCGCGCAGCTCCGGGGAGCCCACGGAGGTGGCCACCTCCGGTGACCGTTCCACGATCTCGAGGATCTCGGGGTCGGCGATGAAGCCGCACTTGAGGATCTCGGCCATCCCGCTGACCAGCTCGTTGCGAGGCAGGGTGGCCAGGGTGGCCAGGTCGCAGAGCACGCCGGCGGGCTCGTGGAAGGCACCGACCAGGTTCTTGCCCTCGGCGGTGTTCAGACCGGTCTTGCCGCCGACCGCGGCGTCGACCATGGCGAGCAGGGTGGTGGGGACGTGGACGACCCGGACCCCCCGCAGCCAGGAGGCGGCCACGAAGCCGCCCATGTCGGTCGTGGCGCCGCCGCCGACGGTGACCACCACGTCGGAGCGGGTGAACCCGGCCCGCCCCAGGACCTGCCAGCAGAACGCGGCGACCGAGACGTCCTTGGCCGCCTCCCCGTCGGGGACCTCCAGCGCGTGCGCGTCGTAGCCGTGGTCGGCCAGCGACCGCCGGGTCCGTTCCCCGAGGCCGCCCAGGGCCGCCGGGTGGATCACCGCGACGTGCCGGGCGGCCTCGCCGACCAGCGTGGGCAGCCGGTCCAGCAGGTCGGTGCCGACCACGACGTCGTACGGCCCGGCGGCGCTCCCGGGCCCCCCGACGGACAGGGTCGTGGCGTCGCTCATCCTTGCCGCTCCGGGACCGGGCCCACCGCGGCCAGGACCTCGTCGGCGACCTCGCGAGCGGTGCGGCCGTCGGTGTCGACGACCACGTCGGCAAGGGCCAGGTAGATCGGGAGGCGCTCGTCGAGGAGCACCTTGACCCGCGACCGGACGTTGCCGAGCAGCAGCGGCCGGCCGGTGCCGAGGCCGACCCGCTTCACCGCCTCGCTCAGCCCGACCCGCAGGAACACCACCCGGTGGCCGCCGAGGGCCTCCTGGGTCCGCGGGTCCAGGACGGCTCCCCCGCCGAGGGCGAGGACCCCGGGGTGGGTGGCCAGCGCCTCGACCACCGCGGCGTGCTCCCGCTCCCGGAAGTACTCCTCACCGGAGTCCACGAAGATCTCCGGGACCGGGCGGCCCTCGGCCCTCTCGACGTCCAGGTCGGTGTCGCGCAACGCGACGCCCCACGCCTGCGCCAGCAGCGCCCCCACCGTGGTCTTGCCGGCCCCCATCGGGCCGATGAGCACCACCCGGGGCCGGGTCCCGGCGCTCACCGGAACCTCAACGTGTCGAGGTAGGACTCCACGTTGCGCCGGGTCTCGGTCACCGAGTCCCCGCCGAACTTCTCCAGCACGGCCTCGGCCAGGACCAGGGCGACCATCGCCTCGGCGACGATGCCCGCGGCCGGGACGGCGCAGACGTCGGAGCGCTGGTGGTGCGCGACCGCCGCCTCGCCGGTGGCGACGTCGACGGTGCGCAGCGCGCGGGGGACGGTGGCGATCGGCTTCATCGCGGCCCGTACCCGCAGGGTCTCCCCGGTGGACATGCCGCCCTCGGTGCCCCCGGACCGGCCGGTGGTACGCCGCAGGCCGTCCTCGGTGGGCACGATCTCGTCGTGCGCGCGGGAGCCGGGGTCGGCAGCCAGGTCGAAGCCGTCCCCGACCTCGACTCCCTTGATCGCCTGGATGCCCATGAGGGCCGCGGCCAGGCGAGCGTCCAGGCGGCGGTCCCAGTGCACGTGCGAGCCCAGGCCCGGCGGCAGTCCGTGCACGACCACCTCGACGACACCGCCGAGCGTGTCGCCGTCCTTGTGGGCCTGGTCGATCGCTGCGACCATCGCCGCGCCGGCGTCCGGGTCGAGGCACCGCACCGGGTCGGCGTCGAGTCGCTCGACGTCCTCCGGCGTGGGCACCGAGCCGTACGGCGCGCTCACCCGGCCGATCCGCACGACGTGGGAGACGACCTCCGCCCCGGTGGCCTGGCGCACGAAGGCGGCGGCCACCGCCCCGAGCGCCACCCGGGCCGCGGTCTCCCGGGCCGAGGCCCGCTCCAGGATCGGCCGAGCCTCGGTGAAGTCGTACTTCTGCATGCCGACCAGGTCCGCGTGGCCGGGGCGGGGACGGGTCAGCGGCGCGTTGCGGGCCATCGACTCCAGCACCGCGGGCTCGACCGGGTCGGGCGACATGACGGTCTCCCACTTCGGCCACTCGCTGTTGCCGATCCGGATGGCGACCGGGCCGCCTTGGGTCTCGCCGTGTCGCAGCCCGCCGATCACCTCGATCTCGTCGCGCTCGAACTTCATCCGGGCCCCGCGGCCGTAGCCGAGCCGACGCCGCGCCAAGGCGTCCGAGATGTCCTCTGAGGTGATCCGGACATGGGCCGGCAGGCCCTCCAGGATCGCAGCGAGAGCGGGCCCGTGGGACTCGCCTGCAGTGAGCCAACGCAACATGGGCGAAGTCTTTCACGGGCCCCCCGGCACGCCGGCGGCCGTCTCGCGGGGCCGGCTCAGGTCTCGTACAGTCCCGCGAACCAGGGGCCCAGCAGGACCCCGACCAGGGCGCCGAGCAGCATGAACGGCCCGAACGGGTAGGCCTTGCGGTCCACCAGGCGCAGCAGGGTGAGCAGGGTGCCGCCCAGCCCACCGAGCAGGAAGCCGGCATAGATGCCCACCAGCAGGGTCCCCCAGCCGACATAGCCCAGGGCGATGCCCAGCACGCCGGACAGGCGGACGTCGCCGTACCCCATCCCGCGCGGGTAGACCAGCCACAGGACCAGGAAGGTGCCGCCACCGACCACCCAGCCCCAGCCGGCCCTCCGCACGTCGCCCCAGTCGCCGGAGGCGAGGCCCGCGAGCAGGACCAGGGCCACCAGCGCCACGTAGGTCGGGGCGATCACCTTGGTCGGCAGCAGGCGGGTGCGCCAGTCGACCACGGCGAGCGCCACCCCGACCGGCACCAGCGGCAGCAGGAACAGCAGCGCCCAGGACCAGCCCAGCCGACCGCCGACCAGCCCGGCGACGACCGCGGTGGCCAGCGCCGCACCGAGCGGGAGTCGGGGGGCGGCCGCGATGGAGACGTAGAGCTCCTTGGGCGCCTCCACGACGAGGTCGGGCTCCGGCGCGCCGGGGGCCAACGGCGGGGCGGCCGAGTCCGCCTCGTCGATCTCGGCGGCGTCGCCGACCGGCTCCGGGATCCGCGCGATCAGGGCGGGCACCCCGAGCCCGGCGCCCAGGCCGAGGCCCGCGCTGAGCGCCGCGCTGTCCAGGAACCAGGTCATGGCCGGACTCTAGGCGACCCGGCCGACGGGTTCAGCGCTTTCTCCCCAGCCCCGCCCTACGACCCGCGGTGCCGGGCGGCCAGCGCTGCGCTGCCGGCGGTGCGCATCAGGTCCACCGGACTCGCGGCCGACCCCGTCATGAGCTGCAGCTGCAGCACGGCCTGGTGGACCAGCAGGTCCAGGCCGGCCACGAGCACCTGGCCCGACGCCAGGGCGGCGGCGGCGACCGGGGTGGGCCACGGGTCGTAGACCACCTCGAAGACCACGGTCGCTGCCGCGGCCAGGCCGAGCACCCGGTCGTCCTGGGCGGGCCCCGGAACCGTGGAGACCAGCACGTCGGCGCCTCGTAGGGCGGCCAGGTCACCGCCGAGCCGCGGCCACCTCCACCCGCGGGGGGCGCCGATGACGGCCGACCGCGGCCAGGGTCGGCCCGACCCGCGACGGCTCGCGCACCACGACGGTCGCCTCGGCACAGCCCAGGTCGGCCAGGGCGAGCAGCACCGAGGCTGCGGTGGCGCCGCCGCCGATCACCACGGCTCGCCCGACGGGACCGGCGTACCGCTCCCGCAGGGCGGCCGCGGCGCCGGGCACGTCGGTGTTGTGCCCCACCCGCCGCCCGTCCTCCCAGACCAGGGTGTTCACGGCGCCGGCCTGACGGGCCCGCTCGGTGAGGTCGTCGAGCAGCGGCACGACCGCCCGCTTCAGCGGCATGGTCAGCGACAGGCCCGCCCAGGTCTCGTCGCAGGAGTCGAGGAAGCCGGGCAGCGTGGCCTCGGTCACCTCGAGGGCGTCGTAGGTCCAGTCCAGGCCGAGCTCGACGTACGCCGCCCGGTGCAGGACCGGGGACAGCGAGTGGCCGATCGGCGTGCCCAGGACCGCGCAGCGACGCCCGGCCGCCGTGCTCAGCACCGGTCCGAGGAGGCGCAGAAGCGCGCCAGGTCCACGTTCTTCCACGTGAGGAACTGGTCGTAGTCGTCGGTGAAGCGGGTCTCCCCCGAGTCCAGGTCGACGGTGACGTAGTAGACCCAGGGACCCGCCGGAGGGTTGGCCGCCGCCTCGATGGCCTTGTCGCCGGGGGACTCGATCGGTCCCGGCGGGAGCCCGGGAAAGCGACGGGTGTTGTACGGCGAGTCGACCTGGAGGTCCTTGGCGGTCAGCCCGAGCCCGAGGTCGCGGCCCAGGGCGTAGTTCACGGTGGCGTCGATCTGCAGGAGACCGCCGGTGGCGTCGGTCTCGAGCCTGTTGTAGATGACCCGGGCCACCTTGCCCCGGTCCTGGTCCCGGTTGGCCTCGGCCTCGACCAGGCTGGCGACCACCATCAGCTCCGCCGGGGTGTAGCCCAGGCGCTTGGCCGCCGCGGTGAGGTCGGCGTCCTGGGCGGCCTGCTTCCACCGGTCGACCATGGCGGACAGGACGGCGGTGGCGGTGGCGTCAGGAGGGAAGGCGTAGGTGGCCGGGAACAGGTAGCCCTCGGGGTTGCCGTCGGCGTAGTCCGGCAGACCGATCTTCGCCGGGTCGGCCAGCACCCGGTCGAACGCGCGCTTGGTGATGTCGGTCTTGTCGGCGAGCCGCTGGACGGTGTCGGCGACCCGGAGGCCCTCGGGGATGGTCACCGAGGCCTGCACGAGGTTGTCGGGGTCCACCAGGACGCCCAGGGCCTTCTCGGCGGCCATCTGCTCACGCAGCTCGTAGAAGCCGACCTGGATCGAGCGGGACTTGTCGTCGGCTGCGGCCGCCTCGGTGAACGCCTCGACGCTCTTGACCACCCCGGCCTTCTTCAGGCGTCGCCCGATCACCGCGGAGGTGTCTCCCTGCTGGATCTCGACGAGGACCGACCCGCTGCCGGCCCCGTCGTAGTCCTCCGGGCCCTGGAAGAGGCCGCGGACCTTGTCCATGCCCGCGAAGACCGCGAGGGTTCCCCCCACGCCCACCACCGCCAGGACCACCAGGACGACCAGGCAGCTGGCCACACCCCGGCGCCAGTGCCGGCGCGGCGGGGCCCCGGCCTCGTCCCCGGCCGCGACCTCGTCCTCGAACAGGGACGGCGCCACCACCACCGGCTCGGCGGGGTCCGGAGCGGGCTGACCGTCGGCCTGGGGGTGTGCCTCGGGCTCGTCGCTCACGCCGCTCCCCCGTCAGGTCCCCGGTCGGGTCCCCGGTCGGGTCGCCGGTCGGTCTGCGCGCGCGGCGCACCCGGGGCGTCGGAGCCGGGGGCTGCCGGGACGGGCGGGGCTGCCGGGACGGGCTCGCCGGCCGGGCGACCGGTCCCCCGTTCGGTGTCGAGGGCGCCCTGGAGGATGACCACCGCTGCGGCCTGGTCCACGACGGCCCGCCGCTTGCTCCCCTTGCGGCCCCGGGCCCGCAGGGTGGCCTCGGCCGACACCGTGCTGAGCCGCTCGTCGAAGAGCCGGACGGCGACCTCGTCGGCGACGAGCAGGTCGGCGAGCCCCTGGGCGAAGGAGCGCACCTTGGCCGCAGCCGGACCCTCGCCGCCGTTCAGCGACCGGGGCAGCCCGACCACCGCCTCGGTCGCGCCCAGCTCCAGTGCCAGGGCACGGAGCCTGGCCAGGTCGCCGGCACCCCGGGCCACCGTCTCCACCGGGGTCGCGATCATGCCCGACGGGTCGCAGCTCGCGACGCCGATCCGGACGTCGCCCACGTCCACCCCGAGGCGCACCCCGCGTCTCACCCGGCCAGGGTCCGGGTCAGCTCGGCGCGGACGTCGGCCAACGCCTGGTCCGCCTTCCCGACCTCGGCGCCGCCGCCCTGCGCCACGTCGTCCTTGCCGCCCCCGCTGCCGCCCAGGGCCGACGCCGCCGCCTTGACCAGCGCGTTGGCCGAGATCCCGCGCGAGCGGGCCTCGTCGTTGACCGCGACCACCACCGACGGCTTGCCGTCGGAGGAGCCCACGATGGCCACCACGCCGGCGCGGCCCCGGATCCGGCCCCGGATGTCGAGGGCGAGCTTGCGGACGTCCCCGGCTCCCGCGCCGTCGACCCGGTGCGCCACCAGGGCCACCCCGCCGACGTCCTCGGCGTCCTGGGCGAGCTGGGCGCCCGCCGCGAGCAGCTGGGAGACCCGCACCCGCTCGATCTCCTTCTCCGCCCCGCGCAACCGCTCGACCAGGTCGGCGACCCGCTCGGGGAGCTCCTCGGGACGCGCCTTGAGCGCCTCGCTCAGCTGGGCCACGAGCACGTGCTCCCGGGCCAGGAAACGGTAGGCGTCGGCGCCGACGAGCGCCTCCACCCGGCGCACCCCGGAGCCGATCGACGACTCGCCGAGCAGCTTGACCAGTCCCAGCTGCGCGGACCGGCCGGTGTGGGTGCCGCCGCACAGCTCACGGGCCCAGTCGCCGACGGAGACCACCCGCACCTGGTCGCCGTACTTCTCGCCGAACAGCGCCATCGCCCCCGAGGCCACCGCCTCGTCCTGGGTCATGATGTCGGCGTGCACGGGCAGGTCAGCCAGCACCAGGTCGTTGACCCGGGCCTCGACGTCGGCGAGCACCGAGGCCGGCACCGCTCCGGTCGCGGAGAAGTCGAAGCGGAACCGCCCCGGCGCGTTCTCCGAGCCGGCCTGGGTAGCGGTGTCCCCCAGGGCCTCGCGGAACGCCTTGTGCACCATGTGGGTCGCGGTGTGGGCTCGGCTGATCGAGCGGCGGCGCTCCACGTCGACCATCGCGTGCGCGGCCTCGCCCACGCTCACCTCGCCGGAGAGCACCCGCACCTGGTGCACCACCAGGCCCCCGACCGGGGACTGGACGTCGAGCACCTCCACGCGCGCGCCGCCACCGAGCTCGATCAGCCCCTGGTCGGCGAGCTGACCACCTCCCTCGGCGTAGAACGGCGTCCGGTCGAGCACCAGCTCGACCTCGTCGCCCTCGCGCGCCGAGCCGGCCGTGCTCCCGCCCAGGACGAGCCCGCGCACGGTCGCCTCCGAGACCACCTCGTCGTAGCCGGTGAACTCCACCGACCGTCCGAGCCCGTCGGCCACCTGCCGGTAGACCGTCGCGTCGCCGTGCTTGGTCTTCTTCGCCCGCGCGTCGGCCTTGGCCCGGTCGCGTTGCTCGGTCATGAGCCGCCGGAAGCCCTCCTGGTCGACGCTGAGCCCCTGCTCCGCGGCCATCTCCAGGGTCAGGTCGATGGGGAAGCCGTAGGTGTCGTGCAGGGCGAACGCCCTGTCTCCGCTGAGCGAGACCGCCCCCGCGCGCTTCACCTCGCCGACCGCGAGGTCGAAGATCTGGGTGCCGGCCCGCAGGGTGGCGCGGAACGCGTCCTCCTCGGCGTACGCGGTGGAGGAGATGCGGTCCCAGTCGCGGTGCAGCTCGGTGTAGGTGGCGCCCATCCGGTCGCGGCTGACCGGCATCAGCTCGGGCAGCACGGGGTCCTCGTAGCCCAGCAGCCGCACCGAGCGGATCGCCCGGCGCAGCAGCCGGCGCAGGACGTAGCCCCGGCCCTCGTTCCCGGGAGTGACCCCGTCACCGATGAGCATCATCGCGCTGCGGACGTGGTCGGCCACGACCCGCAGCCGGACGTCGTCCTGGTGGTCGGCGCCGTAGCGCCTGCCGGTGAGCTCCTGGGCGCGCTCGATGACCGGGAACATGACGTCGATCTCGTACATGTTGGCCTTGCCCTGGAGCAGGAAGGCGACCCGTTCCAGGCCCATGCCGGTGTCGATGTTCCGCTTGGGCAGCGGACCGGCGATGTCGAAGTCCTCCTTGGACCGCACCGCGCTGAGCTCGTCCTGCATGAAGACGAGGTTCCAGAACTCCAGGTACCGGTCCTCGGCGCCGAAGTCGCCGTCGGCGCCGTACTCCGGGCCCCGGTCGTAGAGGATCTCCGAGCACGGGCCGCCGGGACCG
Source organism: uncultured Actinomycetota bacterium (assembly GCA_963784485.1). Classification (GTDB taxonomy): domain Bacteria; phylum Actinomycetota; class Actinomycetes; order Propionibacteriales; family Nocardioidaceae; genus Marmoricola_A. The sequence goes on from CAWARH010000001.1 coordinate 65,556, forward strand.
GGGACCCCCATCGACCAGTAGTTCTCCCGCTTGCCCAGTCGGACGATCCGCTCGTCGGGCAGCCCGGTGACCTTCTGCCACAGCGCGAGCGCCTCGGGGTCCTCGTCGTAGACGCTCGGGTAGAGCCGGCTCTCCTCCAGGCCCCAGCCACCGTCGGCCAGCGGCCGGGTGACCAGCTCCCAGGCGAGCTCGATGGCCCGCTCCTTGAAGTAGTCGCCGAAGGAGAAGTTGCCGCACATCTCGAAGAACGTGCCGTGCCGGGTGGTCTTGCCGACGTCCTCGATGTCGGGGGTGCGCACGCACTTCTGCACGCTCACCGCCGTGGAGTACGGCGGGGTCTCCTGGCCGAGGAAGAACGGCTTGAACGGCACCATGCCGGCGTTGACGAACAGCAGGTTGGGGTCGTCGAGGAGCAGGGAGGCCGACGGCACGGCGGTGTGGCCACGCTCGGTGAAATGGGCGATGAACCGTCTCCGGATCTCCGCGGTCTCCATCAGCTGTCAGCCTTTCGGTTCGTTCTCTGGTCGGGGTGCTGGACGCGGGCAGGTCCCCCGCTGAGCTGGCGTACGGTGTCGCGACCCTCGACGAGCTCCCCCTGGGCCGCGCCGAGCCGCGCGCGCAGCTCGGTCTCCTTCTCGTTCATCCCGACGCGCAGCTCCTCGCGGAGCACCCGGGCCCCTGCGAACCAGCCGGTGAGCCGGTCGTGCAGGCCGTCGACGGTCAGGGCCTCCGCCGTGCGACGGGCCTTCGCGGTGACGTACACCCCGGCCGCGCCCCCGGCGACGAACCAGATCCCGCGCATCAGGCCGCGTCCTCCTCGGCGGACCCTGGGGAGGACCGTACCGAACGGACGAGGCGGCGGGCCTCGCGGACCTCGCGGCGCCGGGTGCGGCGGGACCGACGCCGGGCCACGTGCGCCTCGGCCCCGGCCCGGTCGAGGTTGTCCGGCGACAGCGCCCGGCGTACGCCGTGGCCCAGCGCGACCGTGCGCACGACCACGTCCACGACCCGGCCGCGCCGGGGCGAGAGGTCCTGCTGTCGGGCGAGCACCCCGACCAGCTGGTCCTCGAGCACGCGTCCGACCGCCGGGCCCGACCGTGCGGCCAGCGCCCTCTCGCTCCCGCGGCGCACGTCGGGGTCGCTGGCGAGCGTGGTGATGACGTACTCCCGGTGCTCGGCCTCGGCTCGCCTGGTCTCGGCTCGCCTGGCCCCGGCGACCTGCTCGGTCAGCTCCGCCAACCGCTGCCCGAGCAGCTCCACCTCGGCACGGGAGCGTGCCAGCTCGAGGTCGAGGGCGGCCTGCCTGCGCCGACCCGCACGCGCGGATGACACGGACGCTGCTACCGCTGCGGCGACCACCACGACAGCGAGGACCACAGCGCCCAGGACGGCGAGCTGCGTGGAAGGACCCATGGCAGAGGACCCTACCTCGCAGTTCCTCCCGGGCCGCCACCGCGGATCAGGCGTCGCAGCCGCTCCCACCGCTCCTTGACCCCTGCCTCCGCGCCCAGTGCGGTCGGCCGGTAGTAGACGGCGTCCGCGACCACGTCGGGGGCGTACTGCTGGGTGGCCACCCCGAACGGGGCGTCGTGGGCGTAGACGTAGCTCTTCCCGTGGCCCAGCTTCTTGGAGCCGGCATAGTGGGCGTCGCGCAGGTGCGCGGGCACGGCGCCGATCCGGCCGGCGCGCACGTCGGCGCTGGCCGCGTCGACGGCCAGGGTCACGGCGTTCGACTTGGGAGCCACGGCGAGGGCGATCACTGCCTGGGCCAGGTTGAGCCGGACCTCGGGCATGCCGATCAGCTGCACCGCCTGGGCCGTGGCGACGGCGGTGGTCAGCGCGGTGGGGTCGGCGAGGCCGATGTCCTCACTGGCCAGGATGACCAGGCGACGCGCGATGAACCGGGCGTCCTCCCCCGCCTCCATCATCCGGGCGAGGTAGTGCAGCGCGGCGTCGACGTCGGACCCCCGGATCGACTTGATGAACGCGGAGATCACGTCGTAGTGCTGGTCGCCCTGCCGGTCGTAGCGGACCGCGGCACGGTCGACGGCCGTCTCGGCCACGGCCAGGTCGACGGTGTCGCCCCCGGTGGCCACCGCCGCCCCGGCCGCGGCCTCCAGGTAGGTCAGCGCGCGGCGCGCGTCGCCCCCGGCCAGCCGGACCAGGTGCTCCATGGCCTCCTCGGCCAGCCTCACCCGCCCTCCCAGGCCGCGCTCCTCGGCGACCGCGGAGGCCAGGACCCCCCGGATGTCGTCGTCGGTCAGGCTCTCCAGGGTCAGCAGCAGCGACCGCGACAGCAGCGGGGAGATCACGCTGAAGAAGGGGTTCTCCGTGGTCGCCGCGACCAGGGTGACCCACCGGTTCTCGACGCCCGGCAGCAGCGCGTCCTGCTGGGCCTTGGTGAAGCGGTGCACCTCGTCGACGAACAGCACGGTCTCCTGACCGGTGCGTGCGAGCCGGTTGCGCGCTCCGTCGATGGCGGCCCGCACCTCCTTGACCCCGGCAGCGACCGCGGAGACCTCCACGAAGTGCCGGTCGGTCTGGCGGCTGAGGATGGCCGCGATCGTGGTCTTGCCGGTGCCCGGTGGCCCCCACAGCAGCAGGGACATCGGCTGGTCACCCTCGATGAGCCGTCGCAGGGGCGACCCCTGGGCGAGCAGCTGACGCTGACCGACGAGCTCGTCGAGGGTCCGCGGTCGCATCCGGACAGCAAGCGGCGCCGAGTCGTGGTCGTTCCCGGCCAGGGTGCCGCCTCCCGGCGGGGACGTGCCCGGCCCGGTGGTGCCGCCCGACTCGGTGACCTCGAACAGACCTTCCACACCTCGACCCTAGCCGCGGGCCCCCCGGGGCTGATCGGGGGCGCAGGGAGGCGGTCAGGGCGCGCTCGTCTCCTCGGCGTCGGTGGCGAGCCGCTCCAGGCTGTCGCGGCACGCGTCGAGCGCGGCGGCCTCCACGTCGTCACGTGCCCCGTCGTCGCGGCGGACCCGGCAGGTGAAGGCACTCGAGCCGACCAGCCCCACGGCGGTCACCTCGACGCGACCGTCGACTGCGGCTCCGGCGCAGGTCGCGACGCCGGCCGGGTCCCCGAAGCTCGGGTCGTCGGTCACGGTGCAGAGCGCCTCCTGGTCCCCGGGCTGGGGTGCGTAGGCGTCCAGGAGGTCGCGCACGCCCGCCTCCGTCGCGTCCCCAGCGACCTCCACCACGAACGTGCCCGTGCCGGCGGCCAGGACGCACCGGGGCGCGCCGTCGGTCTCGGTGGCCTCGCCCTGTCCACCCGCCCCCTCGTTCCGGGGGGTGAGCACGTCGGCGGTCACCCCCAAGGCGACCGCCACCACCGAGGGGTCGAGGCGGTCGCAGAAGTCCTGGTCGGTCAGGGTCGCCCCTGCCGGGTCGAAGGCCGGGGTGGAGGCGTCCCCCGCCGGCACCACGTCGAGCCGGGCGTCGTCCGGGCCGCACCCCGAGGCCAGTCCCACGGCGAGGAGGACGGTGGCCAGGTTCGCCAGGGTGCGGGACGGTGCCGCGAGGGTGGTCACCTGCCTCAGCGACCCACCAGCGCCTCGGAGTTGCGACGGTGCGTCGCGAGGTCCGAGAAGGTCTGCGAGTAGCCCGGCGCATCCAGCCCGGGTGCTGGGGAACGGCCGGGCAGCCGGTCGCCCTGGGCGTCCACGCCCAGCACGTCCAGCGTGACCGGCACCGGACCCGCCTGGCCCCGCTCGCCGGCGAAGTGGCAGGCCACCTTGTGCCGCGGGCCGATCTGCAGCAGCGGCGGCTCGACCTTGGCGCAGATCTCCTGGGCCATCCAGCACCGGGTCCGGAACCGGCATCCCGACGGCGGGTTGATGGGGCTCGGCACGTCGCCCTCGAGCCGGATCCGCTCCCGCCGGCCGCCGATCGCCGCCTGCTTCACGTCCGGGACGGCGGACAGCAGCGCCTGGGTGTACGGGTGGTGAGGGCGGTCGTACAGCGTCTCACGGTCGGTGATCTCCACGATCTTGCCCAGGTACATCACCGCGACCTCGGGGCAGAAGTGCCGGACCACGGCGAGGTCGTGGGCGATGAAGAGGAAGGCGATGTTGAACTCGCGCTGCACGTCCTGGAGCAGGTTGACCACCTGCGCCTGGATCGACACGTCGAGAGCGGAGACCGGCTCGTCGGCGACCAGCAGCTTGGGCTGCAGCGCCAGGGCCCGGGCGATGCCGATCCGCTGGCGCTGGCCGCCGGAGAACTCACTGGGGTAGCGGTTGTAGTGCTCGGGGTTCAGCCCGACCACCTCGAGGAGCTCCCGGACGCGGTCGAGGGTCTGCTTCTCCGGGACCACGTGGTGCACCCGCAGCGGCGTGCCGACGATCGTGCCCACCGTGTGCCGCGGGTTCAGCGAGCTGTAGGGATCCTGGAAGATCATCTGGATCTCCTTGCGGATCGGCAGCATCTGCCGCTTGGAGAGCTTGCCGATGTCCCGCCCCTCGAACCGGATCTCGCCGTCGGTGGGGTCGTAGAGCCGGGTGATCAGGCGTCCGGTCGTGGACTTGCCGCAGCCCGACTCCCCCACCAGACCCAGGGAGCCGCCCCGTTCCACGGCGAACGAGATCCCGTCGACCGCCTGCACGTTGGCCACGGTGCGCTGCAGGACTCCCGATCCCTTGACCGGGAAGTACTTCTTGAGGTTGATGACCTCGAGGAGCGAACCCCCGGAGGACGAGTCCGGGGACGAGCCCGGAGTCGCGGCGGCGTCGGCCTGGGTGACGGACATCGGGTCACACACCATCCTCGTCGTGGGCATCCAGCTGTTCGTAGTGCAGGGCTGCGATCGGCTTGCCGGTCTCGGCGTCGATCAGGTCCGGCGCGATCTCGGGCAGGATCTCGGTGGCATAGATGACGTCGGGGTCCGGGAGGTGGCACCGCCGTCGGTGCGTCTCACCCACCACGGCCTGCGACAGGTCCGGCAGCGTGGTGCGGCACAGGTCGCCCGGCACCTTCTCCCGGTAGGCGCAGCGCGGGTGGAAGGCGCAGCCACTGGGTGGGTTCAGCAGGCTGGGCGGGTTGCCCGGGATGGGGATCAGCCGCGCCTCGGTGTCGCCGACGACGTCGGGCACGCTGGACAGCAGTCCCCAGGTGTAGGGCATCTCGGGGTGCGTGAGGATCAGCTTGGTGGGGCCGGTCTCCACGGCACGGCCGGCGTACATCACCAGCACGTTGTCGGCCATCTCCGCGATCACGCCCAGGTCGTGGGTGATCATGATGATCGCGGAGTCGAACTCGCGCTGGAGGTCCTGGAGCAGGTCGAGGATCTGCGCCTGCACGGTGACGTCCAGCGCCGTCGTCGGCTCGTCGGCGATGAGCAGCTTGGGGTCGTTGACCAGGGACATCGCGATCATCGCCCGCTGCCGCATGCCGCCGGAGAACTGGTGGGGGTAGTCGTCGACCCGGCTCCTGGCCTGCGGGATGCCGACCCGGTCGAGCATCTCGATGGCCCGCTTGCGGGCGTCGGCCTTCGACACGTCGTGGTGGACCCGGTAGGCCTCGGAGATCTGCTTGCCGATGCTGAAGAACGGGTGCAGGGCGGTCAGGGGGTCCTGGAAGATCATCGCGACCTCCTTGCCCCGCAGCTTGCGCATGGTCGCGTCGTCGGCACCGACGACCTCCTGGCCTCCGACCGTGATCGACCCCTCCAGCCGGGTCTGCTTCGGCGGGTGCAGGCCGAGCACCGCCATCGAGGAGACGCTCTTGCCGGAGCCGGACTCGCCCACGATGCCCAGCGTCTCGCCGCGGCGCACGGAGTAGGACAGGTCGGAGACCGCCTGGACCAGGCCGTCGTGGGTCGGGAACCGCACCGAGAGGTTGTCCACCACCAGGAACGGCTCGTCATGGGCCGAACCCGACGTGTAGGCGTCGTGCTGTGTCATCTGTGCTGCGTTCTGGTTCACGGGGTCACCCAACTCGCCGGTGGACAGGAAACGGTCGCCGGTCACGAGACCCGCACCCGCGGGTCGATCACGCTGTACAGGATGTCGACGACCAGGTTCGCGACGACGATGATGAACGCGCCGACCAGCACGGTCGCGGCGACCACCGGGAAGTCGACCGGCGCGCGGAGGGCGCGGATGCCCCAACGGCCGATGCCGTCGATGTCGAAGATCTGCTCGGTGAAGACCGTGCCGGCGAGCAGGAAGGCGAAGTCGAGACCGAAGATGGTCACCACCGGCACGATCGCCGCACGCAGCGCGTGCCGCATGATCACCCGGTTGCTCTTCACGCCCTTCGCGGTGGCGGTCCGGATGTAGTCCTCGCTGAGGGTCTCGATCATCTGACCGCGGGTGAACCGGGCGTAGGAGGTCGACTGGGTCACGCCGATCGCCAGCCAGGGCAGGAGCAGCCCCCAGAACCAGGCCACCGGGTTCTGCAGGATCGGGTGATAGCTCGTGTCGGGGAAGAGCTGCCACTGGAGCGAGAAGAAGATCCAGATCAGCAGGGCCACGACGTAGTACGGGATGGACGAGACGATGACGCTGAACGTCACCAGACTTCGGTCCGTGGCGGTCCCACGCACCCGGGCAGCCAAGGTGCCGAGGGTGACCCCCAGCACCAGGTAGATCATCGAGCCGCCGAGGGCGAGGGAGAAGGTGGCCGGGAACTTCTGCATCAGCTCCTTGCGCACCTCTCCGCGGGTGCTGTACGAGATGCCGAGACAGGGGGCGTCGCAGGAGTAGACCGCGCCGAAGGTGATCTCCCGGTCCTTGACCAGCCCCTCGGCCCAGATGCCGTACTGGTGCACCACGGAGTCGTTCAGGCCGAGCTGCTCGGTGAGGATGGCGAGCTTCTCGGGGGTGCACTTGCCGTTGAGGTCGCACAGGGGGCGGGCGGGGTTGCTGGGACCGAGGAAGAAGAGCGCGAACACCGCCATGGAGGTCAGGACCAGGACCAGGGCCGCGGACATGAGTCGGCGCACGATGAAGCCAGCCACGCTTGTTGCCTCGAATCTCGATGGTTGCCGCAGTGTGGGGTGGGCCCCGACAGGAACCCACCCCACACCTGGATGGTACGGGCCGGCAGACGCGCCGGCCGGTCGAGCGAGGGCGGTGCCGCCCCTCAGGTCACTGGGAGACCCAGATGTTCCTGAAGGTGGGCATGCCCAGGGTGTTGTCGTTGAAGTGCCCGTTGACCTTGGACCCGTGTGCCTGCGCGACTCCCGGGTAGTAGCGCGGGATGACCGGCAGGTAGTCGGTCATGATCTCCTTGTCGAGCGCGTTCCAGGCAGCCGGCTGCTCGTCGGCGGCGAGGGAGAACACGTCGTTGATCTTCTGGTCGATCGCCGGCTCGTTGAAGGCGGCCTCGTTGGTCCCGAAGCCCACCTCCGCGATGTCGGTGGACTCGAAGATCGGCGGGATCCAGGTGGCGCCCGACGGCCAGTCCGAGCACCAGCCGTACGACCGCAGGTTGATCTTGCCCTTGGGGTCGTCACGGTCGGCGACGTAGTTGGCGACCGTGGACGGGATCGGCGTGGGCTTGAAGCCCGCCGCGGTCAGCCCCTTGACCAGGACGTCCTTGCCGGCGACGTCGGTGTCGAGGTCGGTACGGAACAGGAACTTGATCTCGTAGTTCTCGTTGCCGCTGTCGGCCAGGATCTGCTTGGCCTTCTCCGGGTCGGTCTGGAACGGCTCGTGACCCTCGACCGGGTTGTACTCCTCGCGACCGGGGATGCCCGGGGGCATCAGGTTCGTGGAGGGGATCGCGTTGACGTCGGGGATCAGACCCGCGGCGAGGACCTGGTCCTCGTAGGGCAGACGCCCAGACCATGGCCTCGCGGACGGCCTTGTCCTTGATGGTCCGGTAGTCGAGGGCGTAGAAGAAGTGGCAGGGCGAGCCGCCGAGGACCAGGCGGTCCGCGTGGTCGGTCTGGAACTTCCGGAAGTCCTTGGCGTCGACGTCGTCGTAGGTCAGGGACGTCTTGCCCGCTCCGGAGTCGGCCAGCAGGATCTGGTCGATCTGGTCAGGAGACTGGCCGGCCTTGAAGTTGTAGCCGTCCGGGTACTGCGTCCGGGCCGGGTCGGTGGCCGGGTCCCACTGGTCGTTGCGCTCGAGCACGAGCGACTTCGACACCGTGTAGCTCTTGATCTTGTACGGGCCGCTGGCCAGCGGGCGCTGGGCGTACGTCGGCCGGGTCGGAGGCCTTGCCCAGCGGGATCGGGCCTATCGCCGGGAACGAGGCGTAGTAGTCGAAGTCCGTGAAGGGCTTGGACATCTTGACGGTGATGTCGTTGCCGTCCACCGAGACCGCCTCGGAGGTGTCCGAGCCGCCGGTGTAGGGACCCTTGTAGTCCTTGCCGCCGAGGAAGTACGGGTTGGAGTAGTACAGACCCGGACCGTTGGCGAAGGTCTTGTTGTCCATCGAGCGGTTGATCCCGAAGGCGACCTCCTCGGCGGTGATCGGGTCGCCGTTCTCCCACTTGACACCGTCGCGGAGGGTGAACTTCCACTCCGTGTAGTCGTCGTTCGGCGTGCCCAGGTCGGTGGCGAGGTCGGGGACCAGGATCATCTGGCCCGACTCCTCGTCGTAGGCGTACTGGGTGAGCTGACGCGTGACCAGCGCGGTCATGATCGCGTTGGTGTCGGTGTAGTACAGGTCGGACGGGTCCAGCGGGGTGGTCAGACCGGTGGCGGTCAGCACGGTGACCGTGCCTCCCTCCTGCGCACCGTCGATCGTGACCGGGCCCTCGCGCGTCGCGTCCTTGCCGTCCCCGGTGTTGCCGAGGTTCTCGTTGTCGACGGAGCTGCCGCCTGCGTTGTTGTTCGCTTCCGCCGCCCGAGCCGCCGCATGCAGCGAGGGCGAGGAGACCGGCCGCGCTCAGCGCAACGATCGGTTTCTTGAACCGCATTGCTGGTCCACCCTTTCCGTGGTTGGTACTGCTCCCACCGACGACGGTCGTCATCGGCGAGTCTTGGGGTCGAAGGCGTCCCTGATCGAGTCGCCCAGGAGGTTGAGAGCCAGGGTCAGCAGCGCGATGGCGCCGACCGGCATCCAGAGGTAGAGGGGGTAGTCGCTGTAGTACGCCGAGGCGTCGGAGACCATCTTGCCCAGCGAGGGGATGCCGGTGAGCCCGAGACCCAGGAAGGACAGACCGGCTTCCGCGGCCACGAACCCGGGCAGGCCGAGGGAGACCGCCACCACGATCGGGGCGACGAGGTTCGGCAGAAGCTCCTTGAACAGGATCTTCCGGGTCGGCACGCCGATCACCTCGGCCGCCATCACGAACTCGCGCTCGCGCAGCGACAGGACCTGGCCGCGGATCAGGCGGGCCAGCCCCATCCAGCCGAAGATCACCAGGATCGAGATCAGCGCGATGAACTGGGCCCGGCCCAGCGCGTCGAGGTTGTCGGAGAAGTTCGACACGACGATCGGCGCGAGCGCCAGCATGCCCAGCAGGTAGGGGAAGGACAGGAACAGGTCGGTGACGAACGACAGCACCCGGTCCAGCCAGCCGCGGGAGAAGCCGGCCACCAGGCCGACGACCACGCCGATCACGGTGGAGGCGATGGTGGCGGCCAGCGCCACGGTCAGCGAGGTGCGCAGGCCGTAGAGCAGGTAGGCCAGGTTGTCCGAGCCGGTCTTGGGGGCCACGCCGAGCGGGTGCGCCCAGGTGAAGGGGTAGAACGGCGGCCCGATGGACGGGTAGCCGTCGAACTCGAGGACCTCGCTGGGCCGCGGTGCGGCCGGGTCGCTGATGTTCCAGTAGATGTTGAGCGCCTTGGTGATCAGCGGCGCGAAGATCGCCAGCAGCACCAGCACCACCATGACGATCGCGCAGACGACGGCGACCTTGTCCTTGCGGAGCCGCTCCAGGGCGATCTGCGTCGGCGACCGACCGGCGACCTCCTTCTGCTGCCTGTCCTCCTCCTCCTCGTGCTCCACGAGCGTGACTGCGCTCTCCATGTCGCCGGGGTTGACTCCCATGGTCGCCTTTCTGCAGTCACCGAGACCGGTCCACCGGGTCGGGGACGGGGCTCGCGAGAAGGGGGTGGTGGCGGGGCGACCGTGATCTACAGCACCCTTGCGCCGCTGGAACTCTAAACCTGCCCCGGCATAGATCCGGCAGCGCCGAGGTAACGATCTGGTCTCACCACGTTGTCAAGCGGGTTCTGCGACGGACATCTTGCGGCCCGCCGGGCACGCCTCGGGCATGACGCCGCCACCCCGCTCCGCCCGGAGCGGGGTGGCGAGGCGGCTCCCGGTCAGCCTGAGACGGTCGCGGTGCTCGGCTCGAGAGGGGGCTCAGGGCTCGACGGGGCCTTCGGTTTCGCGTCCACGCCCGCCTCGGCGCGCTGGGCGGGGGTGATCGGCGCCGGCGCGGCCGTCAGCGGGTCGTAGCCGTTGCCCGACTTCGGGAAGGCGATCACGTCGCGGATCGAGTCGGTCCGCGACAGGAGGGCACAGATCCGGTCCATGCCGACCGCGATCCCGCCGTGCGGCGGGGCGCCGTACTTGAAGGCGTCGAGCAGGAAGCCGAACTTCTCCTGCGCCTCCTCCTCCCCGATCCCCATGACCGCGAAGACCCGCTTCTGCATCTCCTCGCGGTGGATCCGGATCGAGCCTCCGCCGAGCTCGTTGCCGTTGCAGACGATGTCGTAGGCGTAGGCCAGCGCGCTGCCCGGGTCGGTGTCGAAGGAGTCGGCGAACTCGGGCTTGGGCCCGGTGAAGGCGTGGTGGACCGCGGTCCAGGCACCGCCCCCGACGGCGACGTCACCGCTGGCCACCGCGTCGGAGGCCGGCTCGAACATCGGCGCGTCCACCACCCAGGTGAACGCGAAGGCGCTCTCGTCGATCAGGCCGCAACGGCGGCCGATCTCCAGCCGCGCCGCCCCGAGCAGCGCCCGGCTGGACTTGGCCGACCCGGCGCCGAAGAACACGCAGTCCCCCGGGCGGGCCCCGACGTGCGCGGCGAGTCCGGCCTTCTCCTCCTCGCTGACGTTCTTGGCCACCGGACCGGTCAGCTCGCCGTCGGGCTGGACCAGGACGTAGGCCAGGCCCCGGGCTCCGCGCTGCTTGGCCCAGTCCTGCCAGGCGTCGAGCTGCTTGCGGGGCTGGGAGGCGCCGCCCGGCATGACCACGGCTCCGACGTACTCGGCCTGGAAGACCCGGAACGGCGTCCCGGCGAAGAACTCGGTGCACTCGACCAGCTCGTTGCCCAGCCGCAGGTCCGGCTTGTCCGAGCCGTACCTCGCCATCGCCTCGGCGTAGGTCATGCGCGGGATCGGCCGAGGGATGTCGACGCCGATCAGCGCCCACATCGAGGCCAGGACGTCCTCCATGAGGGCGATGACGTCGTCCTGGTCGGCGAAGCTCATCTCGATGTCGAGCTGGGTGAACTCCGGCTGCCGGTCGGCCCGGAAGTCCTCGTCGCGGTAGCAGCGGGCGATCTGGTAGTACCGCTCCATGCCGCCGACCATGAGCAGCTGCTTGAACAGCTGCGGGCTCTGCGGGAGGGCGTACCAGCTGCCGGGCTGGAGCCGGGCGGGCACCAGGAAGTCGCGGGCGCCCTCGGGCGTGGACCGGGTCAGGGTCGGGGTCTCCACCTCGACGAACCCGCGGTCGTGGAGCACCGAGCGGGCCGCGTGGTTGACCTCGCTGCGCAGCCGGATCGCCGCCGCCGGGCCGGAGCGGCGCAGGTCGAGGTAGCGGTGCGCCAACCGCACCTCCTCCCCCACCTCGACGTGGTCGTCGATGGGGAACGGCAGCGGCGCGGACGGGTTCAGCACCTCGACGTGGGTCGCGATCACCTCGACCTCGCCGGTGGGCAGCGACGGGTTCTGGTTGCCCTCGGGGCGCGCAGAGACCTCGCCGGTGACCGCGAGGCAGAACTCCGAGCGGAGCTGGTGGGCGACCTCCTCGTCGCGCACCACGACCTGGACCACCCCGCTGGCCTCCCGCAGGTCGAGGAAGGCCACCCCGCCGTGGTCGCGCCGCCGCGCCACCCACCCGGCAAGGGTGACGGTCTGGCCGACGTGCGCAGGCCTGAGGGTGCCTGCGTCATGGGTGCGGATCAACGGGACGCTCCTTGGGGTTCGGTGTGCTGGCTGGTGTGCTGGTCGTCGGCGTCGGGCGGGGTCACGATGCGGGGGCGCAGGTCCTCGCTCGGCGGGACCCAGGTGTCCGGATCGGCCACGCCTTGGTCGCCGGTGCGGATGTCCTTGACCTCGTGCGGGCGGTCCTCCTCCCCCTCGCCGGACCCCGCGCTCGCGGGGAACCAGACGAACGGGATGCCGCGCCGCTCGGCGTACCGGATCTGCTTGCCGAACTTCTGCGGGGCCGACGCCACCTCGACCGGCACGTCCCGGGCGCGCAGCCGCTGCGCGAGCGCGTCGCAGGCGGATCGGGACTCCTCGTCGGGCAGGGCGACCAGCACCGCGCTCGGCACCGAGCGGTCGGTGGTGAGCTCTCCGCGCTGGATCAGCGGGACCAGCAGCCGGCTCAGGCCCAGCGAGATGCCCACCCCCGGGTACGTCGTCCGGCCGTCCGAGGCAAGCGAGTCGTAGCGGCCGCCGGAGCAGATGGAGCCGAGCCACTCGTAGCCCTCGAGGCGCGTCTCGAAGACGGTGCCGGTGTAGTAGTCCAGCCCCCGCGCGATGGTCAGGTCCGCCTCGACGGTGACCCGGTCGCCCCCCAGCGACGCGCACCCCTCGAGCACCGCAGCCAGCTCGGCCAGGCCCTCGTCCAGCAGCGGGTCGGAGACCCCGAGGGCACGGACCCGCTCCACGAAGGAGGTGTCGGTGGTGTGGATCTCGGCCAGACGCAGGCAGGCCTTCGCCTGGTCGGCGCTCAGCCCGGCCTCCTCCTGGAGCAGGGCGGAGACCTGGTCGGGGCTCAGCTTGTCGAGCTTGTCGACCAGGCGCATCACCTCGTCGACGTCGGCGACGCCGAGGCCGGTGTAGAAGCCCTGGATCAGCTTGCGGTTGTTGACCTGGAGTCGGAACGGCGGCAGGAACGCGAGGCGCGTGAGCGCGTCGACCATCACCCGGGCCACCTCGACGTCGTGGTGGAACGCGAGCGCGTCCTTGCCGACGACGTCGATGTCGACCTGGGTGAACTCGCGGAACCGGCCCTCCTGAGGGCGCTCCCCCCGCCAGACCTTCTGGACCTGGTAGCGCCGGAACGGGAACTCCAGCCGACCGGCGTTCTCCAGCACGAACCGCGCGAAGGGGATGGTGAGGTCGAAGTGCAGCCCCAGGCCAGGCGTGGAGGCGTCCCCCTCGACGGCCTGGAGCCGGCTGACGACGTACACCTCCTTGGAGGTGTCACCCTTGCGCAGCAGCTGGTCCAACGGCTCCACAGCGCGGGTCTCGAGGGGGCTGAACCCGTGCAGCTCGAAGGTGCGCGCGAGGGTCTCGATGACCTGGGTCTCGGCGAACCGGTCGGCGGGGAGCAGCTCGGGGAAGCCGCTCAACGGGGTGGGGCGTCGCGCAGCCATGCTCAGAGTCCTCGTCGGGGGGTCGGGGTGGGGCTGCCTGGGGCACCGGTGCTCCCGACCAGCTCACGCAGGAACGGGTTGGTCGCCCGCTCCCGCCCGATGCTGGTCTGCTCGCCGTGCCCGGGAAGGACCACGATGTCGTCGGGCAGCGGCAGCACCTTGGCAGTCAGACTGCGGAGCATCGCCGCATGGTCGCCGCCGGGCAGGTCCGTCCGGCCGATCGAACCGGCGAACAGCAGGTCGCCTGCGAACATGACCTGGCTCACCTCGGTCGGCCCCCCCGTCGGGTCGGCGTACGGCGTGCGGAACGTGATCGAGCCGGGCGTGTGGCCGGGGGTGTGGTCCACGGTGAGCTGCAGCCCCGCCAGGTCGAGCACGGCGCCGTCGTCGATCTCGCGGACCTCGTCAGGCTCGACGAACACGTGCTTGCCACCGAGCAGCATGCCCGCGGTCTCCGCCGACATCCCCGCCATCGGGTCGGCCAGCAGGTGCCGGTCCGCGGGGTGGATGTAGGCCGTGGCGTCGTAGGCGCCGGCCACCGGGGCGACGCACCACATGTGGTCGACGTGCCCATGGGTGACGAGGACCGCGACCGGCTTGAGCCGGTGCTCGCGGACCACCTCGGCCACCCCGGCGGCGGCGTCCTTGCCGGGGTCGACCACGACGCACTCCGACCCGGGCCCGGTGGCCACGACGTAGCAGTTGGTCCCCCACGGACCGGCGGGGAAGCCTGCGATGAACACGACGCGCTCTCCTGACAGGGAGGGGACGGGGGGTGGGCCCAGGCGGGCCCGGGGGCTTCCGCAGCCTACCGACCGGGAGCGGGGCCGCCCTAACCGATAACGAGCCGGGGACGTCTCGGGCCGGTGGGAGCTATTGACTACCATGACCCAGACCGGCCCTTCGAGGCGTATGCGACGACTCGTCCCGGCCGAACGCCACGCTCAACGCCACGCAGCAGCGTCCTGGACGCCGCTGCCGACCCGAGGTGAACCTTCGTGAACAGCTCACCCGACCCGACCGTCCCCGCCCCCTCCGACGAAGCCCCCGCAGGAGAGGCCGACGCCGAGGCGGTCCCCGCAGGAGAGGCCCCCGCCGAGGCGCCGTCGGCTCCTCGGGCTGCGACGCCGCGTCCGCCCCGGCCCCGCCCGGCTCCGCCGCGCCGCGGCCCCCGGCCGCCCGCCGGCCGCCCTGCGGCGGCCCCCGCACCGGAGCCCTCGGCCCCGGTCACCGACGGCCCCTCACCATCGGGCAAGGACGCCGACGGCAACCCCTGGGGACGTGTCGACGAGGAAGGCACGGTGTTCGTGCGGACCGCGGACGGGGAGCACCAGGTCGGCCAGTGGCCGGGGGGCGACCCGGTCGAGGTCCTGGAGCACTTCGTGCGCAAGTACGACGCGCTCGCGTTCGAGATCGAGCTTCTCGAGACCCGCCTCGCCAACGGGGCGGTGGCCCCCGACGACGCGACCGCGGCGCTCAAGCAGGTCCGCGGCGCGGTGAACGGCGCCCAGGTCGTCGGTGACCTCGCCTCGTTGGAGCAGCGGCTCGCCGCGATCACCACCCTCATCGCCGAGGAGCGGGAGAAGCGTCGCGCGGAGCGCGCGGAGAAGCTCGGCGCGGCTGCGGCGGAGAAGGAGCGGATCGCCGCGGAGGCCGAGCGGCTGGCCACCAGCAGCGACTGGCGGGCCGGCGCGGACCGGATGCGGGCGCTGCTGGAGGAGTGGAAGGAGCTGCCCCGCCTCGACCGGGCCGCCGACGACGCCCTCTGGCGCCGGTTCTCCTCCGCCCGCACCACCTACACCCGGCGGCGCAAGGCGCACTTCGCCGAGCTCAACGAGCAACGCGAAGGCGCCCGTGGGATCAAGGAGAAGCTGGTCAAGGAGGCCGAAGCCCTCTCGGGCTCCACGGACTGGGGACCCACCGCAGGCGCGTACCGCGACCTGATGCGTCGGTGGAAGGACGCCGGCCCGGCTCCCAAGGGGGTCGACGACCAGCTCTGGCGGAAGTTCCGCGCGGCTCAGGACACCTTCTTCGGCGCCCGGGACGCGGCGACCGCGGCCACCGACGCCGAGTTCGCCGACAACGCGGTGAAGAAGGAGGCGATCCTGGCCGAGGCCGAGGCCCTGCTGCCGGTGACCGACCTGGCCGCCGCCAAGGCGGCGTTCCGGGACCTCGCCGACCGCTGGGACGCGGCCGGCAAGGTGCCCCGCGAGCGCATGAAGGAGCTCGAGGGCCGGATGCGCACGGTGGAGCAGGCGATCCGCGGGGTCGAGGACGACGTGTGGCGCCGGTCCAACCCCGAGGCCCACGCCCGGGCCGCCGACACGGTCGCCCAGCTCGAGGCGCTGATCGCCGACCTGCAGGCCAAGCACGACGCCGCGGTGGCGGCAGGCAACGACCGCAAGGCGGCCGAGCACGCTGCCGCGCTCGAGGCTCGGCAGTCCTGGCTCACCGAGGCACGCAAGGCCCTCGACGAGTTCTCCCCCTGAGCCGCCGACCCCTGACCCGCCGACCCCTGACCCGCCGACTCCTGACCTGCCGACCGGCCCGGTCCCCGGGGCGGTCGGCGGCTCAGCCGGTGACGCGGTAGGCGTCGAAGACGCCTTCTACCTGACGCACCGCCCGCAGGACGTGCCCCAGGTGCTTGGGGTCGGCCATCTCGAAGGTGAACCGGCTCTTCGCGACCCTGTCCCGACCGGTGTTCAGCGACGCCGCCAGGATGTTCACGTGCATGTCCGAGAGCACCTTGGTGACGTCGGAGAGGAGCCGGGCCCGGTCGAGCGCCTCGACCTGGATGTTCACCAGGAACATCGACTTCGCGGTGGGCGCCCACTCGACCTCGACCAGCCGCTGGGGCTGCCGCGTCAGGTCCGAGGCGTTGGTGCAGTCGGAGCGGTGCACCGACACCCCCGCACCGCGGGTCACGAAGCCGAGGATGTCGTCGCCGGGCACCGGGGTGCAGCACTTGGCCAGCTTGACCCACACGTCGGTGAGGTCCTTGACGATGACGCCGGCGTCGCCGCCGGACGGCCGCGCGTGCGATCCGCGCCCGGTGATCTGGACGGCCTCGGCCAGGTCCTCGGTGGCCCCGTCCTGGCCGCCGAACAGGTCCATCACCCGGCGGACCACGGTCTGGGCGCCGACGTTGCCCTCGCCGACCGCGGCGTACAACGCGGACACGTCGACCAGGCGCATCTCGGCGGCCACGGTGCTGAGCGTCTCGTGGGTCAGGACCCGCTTGAGGGGCACCCCCTCCTTGCGCATCAGCCGGGCGATCTGCTCCTTGCCCTGGTCGATCGCCTCCTCGCGGCGCTCCTTGGTGTACCACTGCCGGATCTTGGTCCGCGCCCGGGGAGAGTGGACGTAGCCGAGCCAGTCCCGGCTCGGTCCCGCGCTCGCGGCCTTGGAGGTGAAGACCTCCACCACGTCGCCGTTCTCCAGCGTCGACTCCAGCGGCACCAGGCGCCCGTTGACCCGCGCCCCGATCGTGCGGTGCCCGACCTCGGTATGCACGGCGTAGGCGAAGTCGACCGGGGTGGACCCCGCCGGCAGCGCCTTGACGTCCCCGGCGGGGGTGAAGACGTAGACCTCGGTGGAGTTGATCTCGAACCGCAGGGACTCCAGGAACTCACCCGGGTCCTCGGTGTCCTGCTGCCAGTCCAGCAGCTGGCGCACCCAGGACATGTCGCCGCTGCCGCTGTCGACCAGGGTCCGGTCGGTGTCGTTGCCCGCGCGGACGTTCTCCTTGTACTTCCAGTGGGCGGCGATGCCGTACTCCGCCCGCCGGTGCATGGAGTAGGTCCGGATCTGCAGCTCGACCGGCTTGCCCTCCAGGCCGATCACCGTGGTGTGCAGGGACTGGTACATGTTGAACTTCGGCATCGCCACGAAGTCCTTGAACCGTCCCGGAACCGGGTTCCACCGGGAGTGGATCACGCCGAGGGCGGCGTAGCAGTCCCGGTCGTCCTCGACCAGGATCCGGATCCCGATCAGGTCGTAGATGTCGCTGAACTCCCGGCCGCGCAGGATCATCTTCTGGTAGATCGAGTAGTAGTGCTTGGGTCGCCCGGTGACGGTCGCCTTGATCCGGGCCGACCGCAGGCCCTGTTCCACCTGCGCGATGACCCGGGCGAGGTAGCTGTCCCGGGACGGGGCGCGGTCGGCGACCAGGCGCACGATCTCGTCGTACATCTTGGGGTGGAGGGTCCCGAAGGCCAGGTCCTCCAGCTCCCACTTGATGGTGTTCATGCCGAGCCGGTGCGCCAGGGGCGCGAAGATCTCGAGGGTCTCCCGGGCCTTGCGCTCCTGGGTGGACTGCTTGAGGTAGCGCAAGGTGCGCATGTTGTGCAGCCGGTCGGCCAGCTTGATGACCAGGACCCGGATGTCACGGCTCATCGCCACGATCATCTTGCGGATCGTCTCGGCCTCGGCCGACTCGCCGTACTTCACCTTGTCGAGCTTGGTCACCCCGTCGACCAGCCGGGCGACCTCCTCGCCGAAGTCGGCCCGCACCTGCTCGAGGGTGTACGGGGTGTCCTCGACGGTGTCGTGGAGCAGCGCGGCCACCAGCGTCGGCTCGGTCATGCCCAGCTCGGCGAGGATCGTGGTGACCGCCAGCGGGTGGGTGATGTACGGCTCGCCGCTCTTGCGGCGCTGCTCGCGGTGCATCCGCTCGGCCGTGAGGTAGGCACGCTCCAGCAGGGCCAGGTCGGCCTTGGGGTGGTTGATCCGCACCGCGCGGAACAGCGGCTCCAGGACCGGGTTGCCGATCTGGCCCTTGGTGCCGATCCGGGCCAGCCGAGCGCGCATCCTGCCCCCGGCAGAGCCGGTGACGAGCACCGAGTCGGACTCCTCGGCGGGAGCCGCCTGGTCGCCGGAGGGGGGCGTGACGACGTCCGGCTCCTGCGGAGCCGCGCTGATCACCCGTTCCTCGGCCACTGGTCTCCCCTCACCCGTCCCGGATCCGTTAGCGGCCCGGATGAGCAGTCTATGCCGCTACACCGAGTGCAGGACGGTGAGCGGCAGCCCCGCCAGGGCCGTCCGCCCCGGGAGGAAGGTCAGCTCCATGAGCACCGCGACGCTCGCGACCACACCGCCGCAGGTCTCGACCAGGCGCCGGGTGGCGTCGATGGTGCCCCCGGTGGCCAGGACGTCGTCGATCACGAGCACCCGTTCGCCCGGGCTGATCGCGTCGGTGTGCACCTCCAGCACGGCCTCTCCGTACTCCAGCGCGTAGGCCGCCACGTGGGTGTCGCCGGGGAGCTTGCCGGCCTTGCGGACGGGTACGAACCCGGCCCCCAGGGCGAGCGCGACCGGCGCGGCCAGGATGAAACCCCGAGCCTCGATGCCGACCACCTTGTCGACGACGGTGCCGCCGTCCACGTCGCGACCGGCCGCGCTGAGCGCCCGCACCACCGCGGACAGCCCTTCGTGGTCGGCGAGCAGCGGCGAGATGTCCTTGAACATCACTCCCGGCTGGGGGAAGTCGGGGACGTCGCGAACCAGGCGCTGCAGGAGTCCCTCGAGCGTGGCCGGGTCGGTCCCCACCTCAGGACTTCCCGCGCCGCGACCGCGGCTTGCGGGTCGGCTGCGGCCGGCCCGCCGACGAGGTGCCGGCCACGGGACGGGCGGACGCCGGACGCTCGCCTGCGCTCACCCGCCCTGGCGCACCCGCAGGCGCGGGTCGGTTGCCGCCGGCGGTGGTCGGCCGTTGCCCGGGACCGGGCTCGTCGACGTCGGCGTCGGCGTCGGTGCCCGGCTCGTGCTGGAGCGGCATGTCCTCGGTGAACACCGGCACCGACGCGAACGGGTCCACCTCGCGCCGGCTCTTGTGCTTGCGTGCCCGGGCGTCCCCTGCCTTGACCCCCGGCTCCCGCTCCTTGAGCTGCACGAGCAGGGGCGTGGCGATGAAGATCGAGGAGTAGGCGCCGGCCGCCATGCCGACGAACAGGGCCAGGGCAAGGTCCTTCAGCGCACCCGAACCGAGGGTGAACGCGCCGACGTAGAGCAGCGCCCCGACCGGCAGCAGCGCCACGACCGAGGTGTTGATCGACCGGACCAGGGTCTGGTTGACCGCAAGGTTGGCGGCCTCGGCGTACGTACGGTGGGTGCGGACGAGGTCCTTGGTGTTCTCCCGGACCTTGTCGAACACCACGACGGTGTCGTAGAGGGAGAAGCCCAGGATGGTGAGCACGCCGGTGACGGTCGCCGGGGTGACCTCGAAGCCCGACAGCGCGTAGACGCCGATCGTGATCACCAGGTCGTGCGCCAGCGCCACGATCGCCGCGACCGACATCTTCCACTCGCGGAAGTAGCCCCAGATGAACAGGACCACGAGGACGAGGAAGACCACGAGCCCGAGAAGAGCCCGCTGGGCGACCTGCTTGCCCCACGACGGACCGATGGCGTCCTGGCTGATGTCGGCGGCCTTGACCCCGGCCGCGTCCTGGATGAGGCCCGAGATCCGGTCCGCCTCGTTGTTGGTCAGCGGCTCGGTCTGCACCCGGACGTTGTTGTCGCCCGAGGTGTTCACGATCGGCGAGGACGCGGCGGCGATGCCGGACCCGGCCACGGCGTCGCGGATCTCCTGCACCGCCTGCTGGTCGGCCTGGCCGGAGGTGATGGCGACGCGGTACTCCACGCCGCCCTCGAACTCGATGCCCAGGTTGAGCTTCTGCACGGTGAGACCGAAGATCGCCACGAGGAGGATCACTCCGGAGGCGGCGTACCAGATCCACTTGCGCCCGACGAAGTCGATCGACACCTTCCCCTCGTAGAGCGCATGGCCCATGCGGGTGAACCTGCTCATCGGGTGCTCCCTTCAGCGGGCTGGGCAGAGCCGATCCGGGCGATGCCGATGTGGTCCGGGGACAGGCCCGACAGCTTGTGGCCGCGGGCGAAGAAGCGGAAGTGCGCGAGCCAGGTGACCATCGGCTTGGTGAACAGGAAGAAGACCACCAGGTCGATGACCGTGCTGATGCCCAGCGCGAACGCGAACCCCTTCACCACGCCGATCGCGAAGATGTAGAGCACGGTCGCGGCGAGCAGGGAGACGGCGTCCGCGGCGACGCAGGTCATCTTGGCCCGGGCCCAGCCGGTCTCGACCGCCACCCGCAGGGACTTGCCCTCACGCATCTCGTCCCGGATGCGTTCGAAGTAGACGATGAACGAGTCGGCGGTGATACCCACCGCCACGATCAGCCCGGCGATGCCGGGCAGGGTCAGGGTGAAGCCCGCGTTCTCGCTGAGGAAGAGCACCGCGGCGTACGTCACCGCACCGGCGACCCCGAGGGAGGCCACCACGACGACCCCGAGCCCGCGGTAGTAGAGCATGCAGTACAGCAGCACGAGCGCGAGCCCGATCCCACCCGCCCACAGCCCGGCGGTCAGCTGGTCGGCGGCCAGCGTCGGACCCTCCTCGGTGACCACGGGGACCTCGAACTTCAACGGCAGGGCGCCGTACTTCAGGCTGTTGGACAGGGACTTGGCCGAGGCTTGGGTGAAGTTGCCGCTGATCTGGGCGTTGCCGTCGGTGATCGGCGAGTTGACGACCGGGTTCGACAGCACGGCACCGTCCAGGACGATCGCGAACTGCTCGTTGGTGCCGGTGATCGCCCGGGTGACCTCGGCGAAGGTGGCGGTGGCGGCCTTGTCGAAGTCGAGGTTGACGACGTACTGGACGTCGTTCTGAGGAATGCCGTAGTCGGCGTTGTCGAGCTGGGTGCCCTCGATGATCGCCGGTGACAGGAGGAACTTCGTGCCGGCGTCGTCGCAGGCCAGCAGCGGCTTGGCCGGGTTGTCGGGCACCTTGTCGCCGCAGGAGTAGTCGGCGAACTTCGCCTGCCAGCTCGCGTCGGGGTTGCGGCTCCAGGCGAGCAGCTCGGTCACCGAGGACTTGTTCGTCGGCACCTTCGTCTCGGCCGGGGCGTCGCTGGGGGCGTCGCTGGGGGCGTCGCTGGGCGCCGGAGTGGCCGTCGCACCGCCCGTGCCGTTGGTCTTGCCGGCCTGGACGAGGCCCTGGGAGAGCACCCTGCCCTTCGGGGAGGGGTCCGCGGTGGAGGTCGCGTCGCCCTTGCCCTTCGTGCCCGAGCCCTGGGTGGGGCCGGCCGACGGGCTCGCGCCGTCGGTGGGCGACGCGCCGTCGGACGGGGTGGCCCCCTCGGACGGACTGGTGCTCGGGGCGGGCTGGGGCGTGCCCGCCGCCGCGGCGGCGACCAGCCGGAACCGCAGCTGGGCGGTCTGCTTCACGGCGTTGACCAGGTTGCGGTTGTCGCTCCCCGGGATCTCCACCACGATGTTGTCCTGGCCCTGCGTGGACACCTCGGACTCGGAGACGCCGGAGGCGTTGACCCGGTTGTCGATGATGTCGGCGGCCTCGGCGAGCTTCTCCGGCGTGATCGCCTCCCCCGTCTCGGTGGAGGCGCGCAGGGTGATCCGGGTCCCCCCCTGCAGGTCGAGCCCGAGCTTGGGGCTCCACTTGCCGTTGAGCGCCAGACCGCCGTACATCGCCACCACCACGAGCAGGAAGATCAGCAGGGATCTCCCCGGGCGGGCGGACCTGCGCGCGGCCATCAGATGCTGCCGTCCGGACCGGGCCGGTGGTCGTCCTCGTCGGCCGGGCCGTCGGGGATCTGGTCGTCGCCGGGCAGCTGCTCGACGAGCACCCGCGCGACCGCGGCCCGGGCCACCTTCATCCGCACCCCCGGGCTGACCTCGAGCTGGAGGAACTCCTCACCGGCCTCGGCGACGACACCGACGATGCCGGCGCCCAGCAGGACCTCGTCACCGATCTCGATGCTGCGCTGTGTGGAGAGCAGGGCGAGCTGGCGCTTGCGCTGGGGACGGATCAGCAGGAACCAGAACACGGCTGCGATCAGGACAAAGGGGAGCAGTTGCTCCAGGCCGTTCACGAACCGGTGCTCCTTGGGTCGAGGTCAGGGTCAGGTCTCCCGTGGCAGGACGCTGGTCAGGCGACGCCGGAAGGGCCCGCTGACGGCAGGGCGGCACGAAAGCCGCGACCGGTTCCCGAGTCTAACCGGACTGCCTCGCCTCCACCGACCTCCCGCAGAATCCGGTGCGTCGCCGGGTCGGACCGGCTCGGGGCACCGCTCGGGGCACGACCCGGGGCAGGCCCCGGGGCACGACCCGGGAGAGGTCAGTCGCGCTCACCCGGCGCCTCGAACAGCGCGCTCTGTGCCTCCCGGGGCGCCTCCCGGGGCACCTCGCGGGGCGCCTCTAGAGGAGCCGCGAGCCCGAGGTGCTCCCAGGCGGCCGCGGTGGCCACCCGCCCGCGGGGGGTGCGCGCCAGCAGCCCCAGCCGCACCAGGAACGGCTCGGCTACCTCCTCGACCGTCTCGCGCTCCTCCCCCACGGCTACCGCGAGCGTGCTGAGCCCCACCGGCCCCCCGCCGAACCTGCGGCACAGGACGTCCAGCACCCCACGGTCGAGCCGGTCCAGCCCGGACCGGTCGACCTCGTAGAGGGTCAGCGCCTGCTGGGCGACCTCCAGGCTCAGCACGCCGTCCGCGCGGACCTGGGCATAGTCCCGCACCCGCCGCAGGAGCCGGTTCGCGATGCGCGGGGTGCCCCGGCTCCGGGAGGCCACCTCGGCGGCGCCGTCGTCGGTGAGGTGGGCGTCGAGCAGCCCGGCGCTGCGCCGCACGATCAGCTCGAGGTCGGCCGGGTCGTAGAACTCCAGGTGGGCGGTGAAGCCGAAGCGGTCCCGCAACGGCCCGGGGAGCAGCCCGGCGCGAGTCGTCGCGCCGACCAGCGTGAACGGCGGCAGCTCCAGCGGGATGGCGGTGGCACCCGGGCCCTTGCCGATGATCACGTCGACCCGGAAGTCCTCCATCGCCATGTAGAGCATCTCCTCGGCGGGCCTGGCCATCCGGTGGATCTCGTCGACGAACAGGACGTCGCCCTCGTTGAGCCCGGACAGGATGGCCGCGAGGTCCCCGGCGTGGGTGATCGCGGGTCCGCTGGTGACCCGCAGCGGCACCGACATCTCCGCGGCGATGATCATGGCCAGCGTGGTCTTGCCCAGCCCTGGCGGCCCGCTGAGCAGGACGTGGTCGGGGGCCTTGCCCCGCACCCGGGCCGCCTCCAGGACCAGCGACAGCTGCTCGCAGACCCGGTCCTGCCCGATCACCTCGTCGAGGGTCCGCGGGCGCAGCGCCGCCTCGACCACCCGGTCGTCGTCGTCGGCGACCGCCTGCACCATCGAGCGGCTGGCGACGTAGGCCAGCTCGGCGGCGGTCAGCTCGTCCTCGACGGGGTCGCCGTTCCGCTCGGTCCCGGCCACGTCAGGCCCTGCTCAGGGCGCGCAGCGCGGAGCGCAGCAGCGCCCCCACGTCGGGAGACGACCCGGAGCCGGACGGGTCACCGGCCTCCGGCGCGACCGCGTCGATCGCCTGGTCCGCCTCCTTGGCCGACCAGCCCAGTCCCACCAGGCCGTCGCGCACCTGCGCCCGCCAGGCGGGCTCCGCGGGGACCCTCGTCGCCGGTGGCGCGGAGGAGCCGCCGGTGGGGGGGCCGATCCGGTCCTTGAGCTCCAGGATGATCCGCTGGGCGCCCTTCTGCCCGATCCCGGGGACCTGCATGAGCGAGCGCACGTCCTCGCGGGTGACGGCCCGACGCAGGTCGTCCGGCCCGTGGACGGCGAGCATCGCCTGGGCGAGCTTGGGGCCGACCCCGCTGGCGGTCTGCAGCATCTCGAAGACCGACTTCTCGTCCTCGTCGAGGAAGCCGAAGACGGTCAGGGACTCCTCGCGCACCACCATGCTCGTGGGCAGGGTCGCCGTGGCGCCCTCACGGAGCGTGGCCAGGGTGCCGGGGGTGCAGTTGAGCTCCAGCCCCACCCCGCCGATGTCGATCACCGCTGATGACAGGCCCACCTGGGCCACGGTGCCGCGGACGAACGCGATCACGATGCTCCTCTCCTGCGGGTCGGGCCGCCGGGCCGGCTCCGCGGTGTGGCACCGGGTCCGAACGTCCCGGTGCGGGCGGTGGCGGCCGACGCCGCCGCGGCGATCCGGGCCTGAGCCCCGCCGCGCCAGATGTGGCAGATCGCCAGCGCCAGCGCGTCGGCGGCGTCGGCCGGGGTCGGGCGCGCGGGCAGGCGCAGCAGCCGGGTCACCATCTCCCCCACCTGGTCCTTGTCGGCGCGACCGTGGCCGGTCACCGCCGCCTTGACCTCGCTGGGCGTGTGCAGGGCCACCGGGATGCCCCGGCGTGCGGCAGCCACGAGTGCCAGGCCGCTCACCTGGGCGGTGCCCATCACGGTGCTGACGTTCTGCTGGCTGAAGACCCGCTCGACGGCCACCAGGTCCGGGGCGTGCGCGTCGAGCCAGGCCTCGATCCCGGCATCGATCAGGCGGAGCCGTTCGGCGACCCCGAGGTCCGCGCCGGTGCGCACCACGCCGACCTCGACCATCCGCAGCGGGCGGCCCACGGCTCCCTCCACGACGCCGAGACCGCAACGGGTCAGCCCCGGGTCGATCCCCAGCACGCGCATCGAGCAGCCCTTCCGGTCCGAACAGGTGTTCGGACCGAACCTAACCGAGGGACCCGGGAACGGCCGGACGGCTCGCCGTCAGGTCAGCAGACCGAGCTCGCGGTGCAGCTGCATCGTGGCCAGGAGCGCGGCCCTCCGGGGGAACGGGTTGGACAGGGTGTGCGACCCGAACCGGTGCGTGCGCGGGAACGCGCCCATCGCGATCTCCCAGTGGTGGGCGCGGCACACCGCCAGGGTGGTGGCCATCGGGAGCCGGAGCTGGGCGTGGTCGACGGCCACCTGCATGTCGTTGTCCCCGACCAGCTTGTGCAGCGAGCGCGACCCGGGGGCCTGGAAGTACGGCACCCGGGCCAGGGAGGCGCTCGCCACCACGTTGAACATCGGGATGTCGAGGTCGTCCAGGGCACGGCCGTGCACGCGGAGGAAGCGCCCTCGCTCCGCGGTGGTCAGGTCGCGCAGGGCGGCCTGGAGGTCCCACTCGTCGGCCCGTTCGAACACGCCGTCGTAGCCCGCGAGCGGCAGCACCGTGCGCAGCAGCGCGAGCAGCGGCTCGTTGGCCTTGCCCAGGTCCAGGGTGCGGTCGGCGAGCGCCTGGTGCACGCCGTCGACGATGGGGGTGCCCTCGATCGCGCCCGCCCACGAGACCAGCGACCGGACCTTGGGGGCGATCTCCGGGTGGTGCACCAGCAGGGTCAGGGCGTCCAGAGCCCCCTTGGAGTAGCCCAGCAGCACCACGTCGTACGGCGTGCGGCGCCGGGCGAACGGCTTCCCGGCGGCGTCGGTCCCGGAGCCGCGCT
The DNA here is from genome assembly GCA_963784485.1 of uncultured Actinomycetota bacterium. GTDB lineage: Bacteria > Actinomycetota > Actinomycetes > Propionibacteriales > Nocardioidaceae > Marmoricola_A. The sequence goes on from CAWARH010000001.1 coordinate 91,325, forward strand.
GCACCGCGTCGAGGAGGTCCGGGACGTTGGCCGCGCACCCGCGGAACCCGTGGGCGGCCGCCCGGACGACGTGCACCCCGATCTCGGGACGCAGCGTGGTGAGCTCCGGCTCGAAGGCGCGCAGCGGGATGGCGGTGTGCACGAAGCTCGGGCAGTAGACCAGCGTCGTGCGGCGGGCCCGCGGCTCGGCGTACGGCGGGAGCTCCAGGCGCCAGTCGTCGACGTCGGCGGCGAGGAACCGTTCGGCCAGCCGCCGGCGCACCGGGCGACGGTCGCGCAGCCGGGTGGCGGTCCGCACCGCCTCCTCCTCGAGCGCGGCCTGGCTGAGGAACAGGTCGCGCCAGCGTCGTCCCACCCACCCCTTGACCCAACGGTTGGTGACAAGGCGGGGATCGTCGGCGAGCCGCTGGCGGACCACCCGTACGAGCTCGGCGTGGTCGTTGGCGCGGTCGAGCGAGACCAGGTCGCGGACCTGGGCGTTCGTGACGCGCCGGGGTCTCACGCGTCGAGGGCCTCGAGGACGTCGTCGGGGATGTCGAAGTTGCCGTAGACGTTCTGCACGTCGTCGAGGTCCTCCAGGGCCTCCACCAGCCGCATCACCTTGGGCGCCCCCTCGGCGTCCACGCTGACCTGCATCGAGGGCACGAAGCTGGCCTCGGCGGAGTCGTAGTCGAGTCCCGCGTCCTGCAGCGCCGAGCGGACCGCGATCAGGTCGGTCGCCTCGCTGACCACCTCGAAGGCGTCGCCGAGGTCGTTGACCTCCTCGGCCCCGGCGTCGAGGGTGGCCTCCAGCACGTCGTCCTCGGAGACCTCCTTGTCCTCCTGGGACTTGGGCAGCACCACGACGCCCTTGCGGTTGAACAGGTAGGACACCGATCCCGGGTCGGCCAGCGACCCGCCGTTGCGCGAGGCTGCGGTCCGGACCTCCATGGCGGCGCGGTTGCGGTTGTCGGTGAGGCACTCGATGAGCAGCGCGACCCCGCCGGGGCCGTAGCCCTCGTACATGATCGTCTGGTAGTCGGCTCCCCCGGCCTCGGCACCGGACCCGCGCTTGACGGCGCGGTCGATGTTGTCGTTGGGGACCGAGGTCTTCTTGGCCTTCTGGATGGCGTCGTACAGCGTCGGGTTGCCGGTCGGGTCACCTCCGCCCATCCGGGCGGCGACCTCGATGTTCTTGATCAGCTTGGCGAACAGCTTGCCGCGCCGGGCGTCGATGACGGCCTTCTTGTGCTTCGTGGTCGCCCATTTGGAGTGGCCGGACATGCCTCTGCTTCCTGTCTGGGTGGTGCGCCGTGCGTGCGGTGGCCGGTCGGGGTCGTACCTCAGGCCCCGGTCGTCTCGCGCACGATGTCGGTGAAGAAGGCGTGGATGCGCGGGTCGCCGGTGACCTCCGGGTGGAACGAGGTCGCGAAGAGGTGCCCCTGCCGGACGGCGACGATCCTACCCGTGGCCGGACCGGTGGTGACGGTGGCGACGACCTCGACGTCGGCACCCACCGACTCCACCCACGGCGCGCGGATGAACAGCGCGTGGAAGGGGGCGTCGAGGTGGGTGACGTCGAGGTCGCCCTCGAAGGAGTCGACCTGCCGGCCGAACGCGTTGCGCCGCACGACCACGTCGAGCCCGCCGATGGTCTCCTGACCGTCCACGCCGCCCTCGATCCGGTCGGCCAGCATGATCATCCCCGCACACGTGCCGAACATCGGCTTGCCGGCCTTCGCGGCCTGCCGCAACGGGTCGAGCAGGTCGAAGATCCGGGCCAGCTTCGACATCGTGGTCGACTCGCCGCCGGGCAGGACCAGGCCGTCGACCTCGTCCAGCTCGGCCGGGCGGCGTACCGCCACCGGCCGGGCGCCGACCTGGCGCAGCATCGCCAGGTGCTCGCGGACGTCGCCCTGGAGGGCGAGGACCCCGATCGTCGGGGCCGTCCCGGAACGGTCGCTCCCCGTGGTCACCAGCCCCGCTCGGCGAGACGGTGGGGCTGCGGGATCTCCTCGACGTTGATGCCCACCATGGCCTCGCCCAGGCCGCGGGAGACCTTGGCGAGCACGTCGGGGTCGTCGAAGAAGGTGGTGGCCTTGACGATCGCCTCGGCGCGCTCGGCGGGGTTGCCGGACTTGAAGATGCCCGACCCCACGAACACGCCCTCGGCGCCCAGCTGCATCATCATGGCGGCGTCGGCCGGGGTGGCGATGCCGCCCGCGGTGAAGAGCACGACGGGCAGCTTGCCCGTCTCGGCGACCTCCCGCACCAGGGCGTACGGCGCCTGGAGCTCCTTGGCCGCGACGTACAGCTCGTCGGCCTCCATGGACTGGAGCCGGCGCAGCTCGGCGCGGATCGTGCGCATGTGCGTGACCGCGTTCGAGACGTCACCGGTGCCGGCCTCGCCCTTGGAGCGGATCATCGCCGCCCCCTCGGTGATCCGCCGCAGCGCCTCACCCAGGTTGGTGGCGCCGCAGACGAAGGGTGCGGTGAACGCCCACTTGTCGATGTGGTTGGCGTAGTCGGCCGGGGTGAGCACCTCGGACTCGTCGATGTAGTCGACCCCGAGGCTCTGCAGCACCTGCGCCTCGACGAAGTGACCGATCCGGGCCTTGGCCATGACCGGGATGGAGACCGAGGCGATGATGCTGTCGATCATGTCGGGGTCGCTCATCCGCGACACCCCGCCCTGGGCGCGGATGTCGGCGGGCACCCGCTCGAGGGCCATCACCGCGACCGCACCGGCGTCCTCGGCGATCTTGGCCTGCTCGGCGGTGACCACGTCCATGATCACACCGCCCTTGAGCATCTCGGCCATGCCTCGCTTGACACCGTCGGTGCCACGGGAGGTCGCGGGGGCGGTCGGGGAGTTCGCTGCGTCAGTCACGTCGCTCTTCTTCGCACATCGAGCCGGTCGTCACGGCGGAGACCGACTGCGTCATCGGGATGGAGGACCGAGGTCGTCGGTCACCGTCCAGTTTACGTCCCGCACCCCCGCGGACCGAACCGGCCGGCCCCGCCCGCTCAGCCGGTGGCGGACCAGGGCCGTTCGCGCGCGGCGTCGTAGACCGCGGCCACCTGGGGGGCCACCACCGCCCAGTCGTACGCCGCCGCCGTGCGCCGTCCGCGCGCGGCGAGCGCGCGCCGGCGCGCAGGCTCGCTCAGCAGCGCCCCGGCGGTGCGCGCGAGGTCTCGGGCGTCGCCGGTGCGGAAGAGCGCCCCGGCGCGGCCCCGGTCGAGCACGGCCCGGAACGCCGGGAGGTCGCTGGCGACGACGACGGCACCGGCCGCCATCGCCTCGACCAGGACGATGCCGAAGCTCTCCCCGTGCAGGTTGGGGGCGACCAGCAGGTCGGTCGTGGCCAGCGCCGCCGCCTTGGCCGCGTCGTCGACGGGGCCGAGCAGGCGGACCCGGGCCGCGACCCGCGGCTCGAGCCGCCGCAGCAGCGTCGGGGAGCCGTCCCCGACGAGCACCAGGCGGGCGCGGGGGTGGTCGCTCAGCAGGGCCGCGAAGGCCTCGAGGAGGACCGCCAGGCCCTTGCGCGGCTCGTCGAGCCGACCCACGAAGGTCAGCACGGGGTCCCGTCCGCTGCCCCCCGGCGGGGACGCGGACCCGGTCCGGGCGAACCGCGCGGTGTCGATGCCGTTGGGGATCACGTGGGGGGCCACGTCGAGGTAGCGGTCCAGCGTGGCCCGCGCCGCCGCGGACACCGCGACGTGCGCGTCGATCTTGCCCAGCCCGGAGCGCAGGAAGGTCGCCGCCGAGGTCTCCAGCGCCCACGACCGGTCCTGCGCGGTGTGGAAGGTGCCGACGACAGGGCCCCGAGCCGCCCACAGGGCGAGGACCGAGACGCTGGGCGCAGCGGGCTCGTGGATGTGGAGCACGTCGTAGCGGCCAGACTCCAGCCAGCGGCGCACCCGGTGGGCGACCAGCGGCCCGAAGCCGACCCGCGCCACCGAGCCGTTGTAGGGCACGCCCAGGCTGCGTCCGGTGGTCGTGACGTACGCCGGCCTCGGCTGCGCACCCTCGCCCGGGGCCAGCACGCCCACGTCGTGGCCCAGCCCGGTCAGGGCGTGGGCCAGGTCCAGGACGTGGTTCTGCACCCCTCCGTGGACGTCGAGGGAGTAGGGGCAGACCAGGCCGACACGCATCAGGACGGCTCCTCGGAGAACACCCGCTGCATCATGTGCCAGTCCTGAGGGTGGGCGGCGATCGCGGCGCTGAAGGCGTCCGCGACCCCCTGCGTGGCCGTGGCGAGCCCCGGCTCCCCGTCGGGCACCACGACCTCGGGGTGGAAGGTGATCTCCAGGCCGGGGCGGCCGTCGACGTCGGTGTAGGCCAAGGTGGTCGGCACCAGCGCGGCCCCGGTCTCGCGGGCCAGCAGCGCCGGGCCGACCGGCATCCGCGCCGGGTGGCCGCACAGCTCGACCTCGACCGCGGTCCGGCTGAGGTCGCGGTCGGCGAGCAGGCAGACGAAGCCGCCTCGGCGCAGGTGCTCGGCCAGCCGCGGCAGGGGCGGCTCGCCGCCGGTCAGCGGCAGGATGCCGATGCCCAGCGACGCGCGGTAGGCGACGAACTCGTCGTAGAGCCGCTCGGGGCGCAGCCTCTCCGCGACGGTGAGCAGCGGCATGCCGGTGCCGCACGCCCATGCCCCCGCCCAGTCCCAGTTGGCGGTGTGCGGGAGCGCGGCGATCACCCCCCGCCCCTCGGCGTACGGCGTGCGAAGCCGCTCCTCGTGGACGGTCACCGTCCGCGACACCAGGTCCTCCAGCGGCCAGGACGGGAGCCGGAACGACTCGCACCAGTACTGCAGGTAGGAGCGCACTCCGGCGTGGGTGAGCGTGTCGAGCTCGTCCGGGCCGAGGTCCGGCGCGACCCGTGCCAGGTTGCTGCGGAGCCGCTGGACACCGCGCCCGTCGCGGGCGTGCATCCGGTCCGCGACGAGCGCGAACAGCTGCCTGGACCGTTCTTCAGGGAGCAGCCGGACCAGCCGCCAGGCGGCGACGAACCCGGCTGCGGCGGCGTGTTCTGCTGCGGCCGAGGCGACGCGGCTGGACATCTCAGCCGGTGGTCCCGGACGCGTCGGGCAGGGCGTTGGCCTGGTCGCGGACGGTGAGGATCCGCTGGACGACGGTGACCGTGCTGGCCAGCGCGAGGACCGCGAGCGTGACCGGGATCAGCCACAGGGCCCGCTCGCCCACCCCGACCCGGTTGAGGAGGTCGGCCAGCCCGGTCATCACGAGGATGGCCACCAGCCGGTCGGCGCGCTCCGCGACCCCGACCTTGGCCTGCATCCCCAAGGACTCGGCCCGGGCGCGGGCGTAGGAGGTGACCGATCCCATGGTGAGGCAGTAGATGGCCAGACCGGCCAGGACCCGGCTGTCCCCCGGACCGGCGTAGTACATCGCCAGGCCGCCGAAGATCGCGGCGTCACCGAGCCGGTCGAGGGTGGAGTCGAGGAACGCGCCGAACGGGCTGACCCGACCCGACCTGCGCGCCATGGCGCCGTCGATGAGGTCGGAGAAGACGAAGGCCGTGATGACCAGCACGCCGACGAGCAGGTCGCCTCGGGGGAAGAAGACGACGGCACCGGCCACCACCCCGAGGGTGCCGACCAGGGTGACGGCGTCGGGACTGACCCCGAGCCGCAGCAGCACGGTGACGACCGGGGAGAAGACGTGGGTCCAGAAGGCGCGGAATCTGTCGAGCATGGCGCTCGTAGGCTACCGGTCCGCAGGCTCGGCGCCGGCCACCCAGGCCTCGGCGAGCAGCCTGCGCGTGTCCGACATCAGCTGGGGCAGGATCTTGGTGCGGCCGATGATCGGCATGAAGTTCTGGTCCCCCGCCCACCGCGGGACGACGTGCTGGTGCAGGTGGGCGGCGATCCCCGCACCGGCGATCGCCCCCTGGTTCATGCCGATGTTGAACCCGTGCGCCCCGCTGACGGCGCGGATGACGCGCATCGCCTGCTGGGTCAGCCGGGCCACCTCGTCGGTCTCCGGCGCGGTCAGGTCGGGGTAGTCGGCCACGTGCCGGTAGGGGCACACCATGAGGTGGCCGGGGCTGTACGGGTAGAGGTTGAGCACCACGTAGGCGACCTCGCCGCGGTGCACGACCAGGCCCTCCTCGTCACCCAGCCTGGGGATGCGGCAGAAGGGGCACTCACCCGACGAGGCGTCCGCCGGCTTGTTCTCCCCTGAGATGTAGGCCATCCGGTGGGGGGTCCAGAGCCGGTCGATGCTGTCGGGCTCGCCGATCCCGTCCTGCAGGATCTCGTCGGTGGTCGTCTCCACGTGCGCGTCCCGGGTCAGACCTGGACGCGTCGGTCCACGGCGTCGCGGACCCGCTCGATCGCCTCGGCCACGGGGACCCCGTTCTCCTGGTGGCCGTCGCGGTAGCGGAACGAGACCGCGCCCGCCTCCATGTCGGCGTCGCCGGCGATCACCATGAACGGCACCTTCTGCAGCTGGGCGTTGCGGATCTTCTTCTGCATGCGGTCGTCGGAGTAGTCGACCTCGACCCGGAGCCCGGCGGCCCGCATCGTCCTGGCCAGGTCGGTGAGGTACTCCTCGTGCCGCTCGGCGATCGGGATGCCCTGCACCTGCACCGGGGCGAGCCAGGGGGGGAACGCGCCGGCGTAGTGCTCGACCAGCACACCGTAGAAGCGCTCCAGCGAGCCGAACTTGGCCGAGTGGATCATCACCGGCTGCTGCCGTGAGCCGTCTGCGGCGACGTACTCCAGGCCGAAGCGGGCCGGCTGGTTGAAGTCGTACTGGATGGTCGACATCTGCCAGGTGCGCCCGATCGCGTCGCGTGCCTGCACCGAGATCTTCGGCCCGTAGAACGCGGCGCCGCCCGGGTCCGGGACCAGCTCCAGGCCGGTCTCGACCGCCACCTGCTCCAGCAGCGCGGTCGCGGTCTCCCACTCCTCGTTCGAGCCGATGAACTTGTCGGACTCCGGGTCCCGGGTGGACAGCTCGAGGTAGAAGTCGTCGAGGCCGAAGTCCCGGAGCAGTCCGAGCACGAACGAGAGCAGGTGCTTGACCTCGTCACCGGCCTGCTCGGGGGTGACGTAGGAGTGCGAGTCGTCCTGGGTCAGGCCGCGGACCCGGGTCAGCCCGTGCACCACGCCCGACTTCTCGTACCGGTAGACGGTGCCGAACTCGAAGAAGCGCAGCGGGAGCTCGCGGTACGAGCGGCCGCGGGAGCGGTAGATCAGGTTGTGCATCGGGCAGTTCATGGCCTTGAGGTAGTACTTGCTGTTCTCGAGGTCCATGGCCGGGAACATGGTGTCGGCGTAGTAGGGCAGGTGTCCGGAGGTCTCGAACAGGCCGCCCTTGGAGATGTGCGGGGTGCCGACGTAGTCGAAGCCCTCCTCGATGTGGCGCTGGCGGACGTAGTCCTCCATGACCCGCTTGAGCACCCCGCCCTTGGGGTGGAACACGGCCAGGCCCGAGCCGATCTCGTCGGGGAAGCTGAACAGGTCCAGCTCCCGGCCGAGCTTGCGGTGGTCGCGCCGCTCGGCCTCCTCGATCCGGTGCAGGTGCGCCTCGAGCGCCTCCTTGGACTCCCAGGCGGTGCCGTAGATGCGCTGCAGCTGTGGGTTCTTCTCGTTTCCCCGCCAGTACGCCGCGGCGCTGCGCATCAGGGTGAACGCGGGGATCCGCTTGGTGGTGGGCAGGTGGGGGCCCCGGCACAGGTCCTTCCAGGCCAGGTCGCCGTTGCGGCGCAGGTTGTCGTAGATGGTCAGCTCGCCGGCGCCCACCTCGACCCCGGCGCCCTCGGCCGCCTCGTCGGCGCCGCCGCCCTTGAGCCCGATCAGCTCGAGCTTGTAGGGCTCGTCGGCCAGCTCGGCGCGCGCCTCGTCGTCGCCGACCACCCGCCGGGAGAACTTCTGGCCCTCCTTGATGATCTTGCGCATCCGGGTCTCGACCTTGGCGAGGTCCTCGGGGACGAAGGGCGTGGCGACGTCGAAGTCGTAGTAGAAGCCGTTCTCGACCGGCGGGCCGATGCCGAGCTTCGCGTCGGGGAAGAGCTCCTGGACGGCCTGGGCCATCACGTGGGCGGTCGAGTGGCGGAGGATGTCGCGGCCGTCCGGCTCGGTGATGAGCACGCCCTCGACGTCGTCGCCGTCGGCGAGCTCGTGGGCGAGGTCCCTCAGCTGCCCACCGACCCGGGCCGCGACGACCTCCGGCTGGTCGGCGAAGAGCTCCCAGGCCCGGGTGCCCGTCGTCACGTCACGCTCGGCTCGCTCGCCTGCGTCGACGACGGTCACCTTGATCTGGGACACGGGGGTACTCCTGCTTCGGGACGACTGCGCCACCGGACGGTGGCGTGGCGATCGTATCGACCCGGTCCCCGGTGGCGCCCCCGGGTTGAGAACGCTTGCCGGCAGGTGTGCTCAGCCGACGATGTCGACGACCACGTTGTCCACGGTGCCGTTGAACTGGTCGCTCGCAACGTTGACCGCGGTGCTCTTGGCGTTCAGCTTGCCGCCTACGGTCAGAGGCACCGAGGGGTCGGTCCAGCTGACCGCGCCGAAGCCCGAGGCGTTGCGGCGTACCGCGCTCCAGGTGCCGTCGACGGCGCCCTGGTCGGTGAAGTGCTGGAGCGTCACGGTGAGGGCGGTGCCGCTGCGCTGGCAGGTGGCGCGGTACCACGGGTCGGGTGCGACCGTCACCGGCACGGTGATCCGGAACGCGCCGCCCGCGGTGTTCTGCAGCACGCAGGACGGGCGGTGGTCGTCCAGCTCGAGCTTGAACTGGTGGCGGGTGCCGGCCAGACCGCGCTGGATGAGGTTGTCGCCGTTGTCATGGGTGCCGGTGTCCGTGGTGAACGAGGTGGCGTCGATCGCGAAGTCCGCAGCCCAGCGGAAGTCGCGAGCTGGGCTCAGGCGGTCGGTGCTTCCGGCGTTGGTCACCGCAAGCACTGCACGTGGACCGGTGGAGCTCGGGTCGAAGGCCGGGAACTGGACTGCCGAACCCTGGGTGTTCCGCGAGGCGACCGCGCTGACCGTCCCCCCGGAGGCGGTGACCACACTGGTGCTGAAGCTCGCCTCACCGCTGTTGGACACCCCGGTCAGCACCTTGCCCTGCTCGCTTCGTCGAACTGGAGCTGCAGCTCGTTCCCGGAGGCTGCGTGGGCCGGGGACGGAACGAGCGTTCCCGCAACGGCCACCGCACCGGCCACCGCACCAACCACCGCACCGGCTATCGCACGGGCAAGGCGGACGGGGACGGCGGTGCGAGCGGTGGTCGACGTACGGCGGCGCGAACGGGTGAACGGCGTGTGAGGCACAGGTCTCCTAGGGTCGGTGTAGGTGACCTACCTGCGTCCCGAGCCCGACAAACGCTCCCGGCGCATCCTTTACCTTGCGGCGGGCGTCCTTCACCGTGCGGCAGGCGCCGGAGGCGCCTCCCGCCGGGCCTAGCCCAGCCTCCAGCGGCCGTGCGCTCAGCCGACGATGTCGACGACCACGTTGTCCACGGAGCCGTTGAACTGGTCGCTGGCAGCGTTGACCGCCGTGCTCTTGGGGTTCAGCTTGCCGCCGACGGTGAGCGGGACCGAGGGGTCGGTCCAGCTGACCGCGCCGAAGCCCGAGGCGTTGCGGCGTACCGCGCTCCAGGTGCCGTCGACGGCGCCCTGATCGGTGAAGTGCTGGAGGGTCACGGTGAGGGCGGTGCCGCTGCGCTGGCAGGTGGCGCGGTACCACTGGTCGGGTGCGACCGTCACCGGGACGGTGATCCGGAAGGCGCCGCCCGCGGTGTTCTGCAGCACGCAGGACGGGCGGTGGTCGTCCAGCTCGAGCTTGAACTGGTGGCGCGTGCCGGACAGACCGCGCTGGATCAGGTTGTCGCCGTTGTCATGGGTGCCGGTGTCCTTGGTGAACGACGTGGCGTCGATCGCGAAGTCCGCACCCCAGGTGAAGTCGGCGGTGCCCGGGTTGAGCTGGTCGACCCCACCGGTGTTGGAGACCACCAGCACCGCGCGGGCGCCGCCGGCCGAGGCGTCGTGGGCCGGGAACCGCACGGCCTCGCCCTGCGCCTCCCGGGAGGAGGAGAAGACCACGGTGCCGCCGTTCTGCGAGACCACCCGGGTCGCGTACGCGGCGCTGCCGCGGTTGGCGACCGACCCGACGGCGGCGCCGTCGAGACCGTTGTCGAAGTCGAGCTGCAGCTCGGCGCTCCCGGCGGCAGCGGCCGACGACGCAGTCAGCAGAGCGACTGCGGCCAGGGCGGTGCCGGCCAGCAGGGGCGCACGACGAGCCCCCGGCGTGGTGGAGCGACGTGCAGACATCATGTTTCCCCCGAGTGGTGACCTGTGGCGTGCCCTCCAGGTCCCACGACATCGGAGGACCCACGGTGCGCTGATTCTACGGGGCCGTCGCGACTGCCACGAGCCTGGAAAGGTAAAGACCGGTCCCGGGATCCGGGACCGGCCTCACTGCGGTACCCCCGCAGAAGGTGGGCGATACTGGGTTCGAACCAGTGACCTCTTCGGTGTGAACGAAGCGCGCTACCACTGCGCCAATCGCCCCTCGCACGCCTGCCTGTCGGCTGGTGCGCCGGTGACACTACCTCATCGGCCGACCCGTCCCCACCTCCCCCACCGGTTCCGCCGCAACGTCCCGGGTAGGACCGGGACCTCGGTCCCGAGGCCGGCACGGGTGAGTCGGCGCGGCAGCGTGGTCGCGTGGTCGCGCGTCGGTGCGGCGAGAGAAGGACATCCTGTCCGTTTTGACCTGTTCGGATGATTCAGAGCCGCTTTGACACGGTCTCCGTCCTCCTTTCAGTCAGCAACGCCTAGGAAGTTGACCCCCGCGAACTAGTCCCCATGAATCAATCCTTCGGGACTTTGGGCTGTCCTGTGTACAGGACACCTGCGGTCGGGGGACGCTGTGCCCGAGGGAAGAACGGCCCGGGAAGAAGGTCCCGGAAAAGTCGTGAAACCTGCGTCATAGAGGCCCTGGGAGGCCGTCTCTAGGACGTAACTTGCCAAGGGAGAGGCACCACGATGGACTTCAAGACCAACACCCGCCGGACCGCAAGCGCCATCACGGCGCGGGTGAACCTCGAGCTGATCGACGCGACGGGATCCGCGACTCCGCTCGAGACCGAGCTCAGCTACCACCCCAACGACCCGTTCGCGGTGTCGGCGACCTTCGACACCGTCGCCGGCCAGGTCCGCTGGACCTTCGGACGCGACCTGCTGATCGGCGGTCTGCAGGAGCCGACCGGCGACGGCGACGTCCACGTGTGGCCCTGCCTCGACAACGACGCCAACCCCGTCGTCATCATCGAGCTCTGCTCCCCTGACGGCGAGGCGCTCGTGCAGGCCCGGACCGCCGACATCGCCTCGTTCGTCGACCGGGTCACCGCTGCGGTGGCCACCGGCGCCGAGGAGTCCTACCTCGACGTCGACTCCGCGATCGCTGCGATCTTCGCGGCCGAGGCGGCCTGACCCTCCCCGCGTCGGCCGCCCGGAACCGTGGGGAGACGGTTCCAAGCTCTGACGCTGTGAGTCCACGCAGTCCCTCCCGGCACGACTGACGACCGGTGCGCACCAGGCACCGGTCGTTCGTGCTGTCCGGGCCCGGTTCAGGGGTCGAGGTGCTCCGCCTCGCGCACCGCCCAGACCTGGGCCGCCTCCTGCGTGACCGGTCCCGCCGACCCCAGGTCGCGATCGTCACAGCGGCGCACGGCCTGCACGTCGCGGGTGGTGGAGGCGAGGAAGACCTCGTCCGCGTGCTCCAGGACCCCTACCGGCTCATCGACCTCCCGGGCACCGCACCACTCCACGAGCAGGGCGCGGGTCACCCCCGCCAGGCACCCGGACGCCAACGTCGGGGTGCGCAGCTCCCCCTCGACCACGTAGAACACGTTCGACCCGGTGCCCTCACACAGGTCGCCGACGGTGTTGGCGAACACCGCCTCCCCGGCCCCGCGCTCGGCCGCGTAGGCCAGCGCCACGACGTTCTCGGCGTACGAGGTGGTCTTGAGGCCCGCGAGTGCGCCTCGCTCGTTGCGCGGCCAGGGAACGGTCACCACCGCGGTCGACTCCGGCTGCGGGTGCATGGGCGCCGCCACCACGGCAAGCGTCGTCTCCAGGTCGCCCCGTCCCGACCCCAGGGGCGCCGCGCCGCCGGTCAGCGTGATCCGCAGCCGGCCCAGCGGCAGGTGCTGCTGCGCGAGCACCGCCGCCACGGCGTCGCGGAGCACGCCCTCGTCGGGCTCCGGCAGCCCCAGCCCGCGCGCGGACTCCCCCAGCCGCCGCAGGTGCCGGGTCAGCGCGAACGGTCGCCCGTCGGTGACCTTGACCGCCTCGAACACCCCGTCGCCGACGGTGAAGCCATGGTCGGTCAGCGGCACCGCCGGTGCTGCCGGGTCGTCGAGGAGGGAGCCGTTGAGCCAGGCGCGCATGGCGCCACGCTACGACTGCCGCACCGCCGACGCGCTGGGCCACCCCGGAATTGGCCGTTCGACCCGGGTCGGCTACAGTTTCGTCTCGCACGACCGAGCGGGGAACACCCGTCCGGTGGTCGCAAGCGGACGTAGCTCAGTTGGTAGAGCGCAACCTTGCCAAGGTTGAGGTCGCGAGTTCGAGCCTCGTCGTCCGCTCGGAGAAGGGTCGCAGTGCCCCTCCTTGGTGGAGTGGCCGAGAGGCGAGGCAACGGACTGCAAATCCGTCTACACGGGTTCAAATCCCGTCTCCACCTCGAAGTACAGAGGGCGATTGGCGCAGTGGTAGCGCGCTTCCTTGACACGGAAGAGGTCACTGGTTCAAACCCAGTATCGCCCACCAGCACGAAAGGGCCTCTGACCAGCGGAAACGCTGATCAGAGGCCGTTCTGCTTTCCGGCCCGTAGGCAATACATAGGCAATCACAGGCAGTCCCATGGGCGGTCATCAGTGGCCATACGCGACGACGAGCACTGCCTGGGGTTGACCAAGCGCAGCCGTACGAAGATCGGCTCATGGTTCCGCGCGACGTTGCTGACATCGTCGCGGGGCTCCTTGGGACATGGCTCGGGCACGCGCCACATCCTTCCAGCGACACCTCACAGCGCCACAGATCGGATGTGACCTCTCCGTGCAGCAGACCCCGGTCCCGACGCTCGCGTACGCAGATCTAGCGCGGAGGTGCGTCAGAGCCTCGAAGGGGCACGGCGACGTAGCGGCATGAGTTCCACTAGCTAGCGGTCGGTCGGGTGGCGCGCGAGCGCCCGGCGGGTCGAGGCCACCCGCACTTCGAGGTCCGACCTCATGCACCAACCGCAGATTCCCGACGCCGGGGGAAGACCAGGCGGCATGAGGACGCCGTGGACCCACGACGTGCCAGGCGGTGAAGCGCCCGGTGGTGTTGACGACGCCGTACGTCACGCGGGGATCGGCGGGACCCTCGCACGCGGTGCTGGTCAGCTTGATCATCCATGAATGACCGAGCGGGCCGAGGACGACGCCGACGTCTCGCGGTGCGCCTGGGTGACCGCGGGCCCCCTTAGCGTCATGCAATGGCCGGCTACTTGCACGGTCGTACCGCCGGCGGCACGACGACGGTCGCCGAGGCCTGAGTGCAGCGTGGCGCCAGAGGACCTCACCAATGCTCCAGCGCCCTCAGGTGGGGGTGGCTCGGCAGACGTCGACGACCCAGACAGCAGCTCGTAGGACCCAGTCCCACCAGAAGTACCGCGAGGACCGCTCCCAGCAGCCGCCCGCGCCATCTGCGACCTTCCGGCCCAAAGGCCAAGACGTCCTCGGTCGCATGGTTCGAAGCGTCCGGCTGGTCCACGCCTCGGTCTGCCTCCGCTTGGGGCGTGAGCGCCATGCCCAGATGAGGGCACTTCTCCGTTGGAACTCGACCGTTGCATCACTGTGGGAGAGGGGCGGACAGAACCTCCGGCTGGCCCGCGTTCGTCAACGCCGGAGAGATGTCGACCATGTCGAGATAGGCGACATGGCGAGTGTTCGTCTGGTTCTGTCCGCCGCCTGGCAAGCTGCGGTAGGTGCACCTCGGACTCCACGAATCACTGGTCACCGAAGGACTTGCCGCGCGGCTTGCGAACTGACCGGCCTCGCCCCGGAGATTGAGCTGGTCGACGACGCAGACGCGCCGCACGTCCTGGCCCGCCACGTCTATCAAGCTCTCCAGCGCAGCTTGAGGCGACGAGGACCCCCGAGCGACGCCTCCGGCTCGTCAACGACATGCTTCACCTGCTGGAGGATGTTTCGACCGAGGTGGGCGACCCCCCGCGACAACTGCTCCGGCTGACGGAGCCCCCGCAGCCAGGGTCGGTCCCCTACTTCGAGGTGCGCCCGGCAACGCCGCTCTCGGACGCCGCGCTGCTGACCAACGCACGGCGAGCCGAACCTGGCGCTGAGCTCCGGGCCGAGATCGACACCGCGGACCAGGTGGATCTGCTCTGCGCCTTCGTGAAATGGCACGGCTTGCGGCTGCTGGAGCCCGAGCTCCGCCGCCTGAAGGGGCGCCGCAGCCCCTTTCGCGTCATCACCACCACCTACATGGGCGCCACCGAGCGCTTGGCGCTCGACCGGCTCGTTCGTGAGTTCGGCGCCGAGGTGCGGATCCAGTACGACACCCAGCGCACCCGGCTGCACGCCAAGGCGTGGATGTTCCGCCGCGACACCGGTTTCGACACCGGCTACGTCGGTTCGTCGAACCTCTCGCGCGCGGCGCTGCTCGACGGCGTGGAGTGGAACGTCCGGCTGTCGCGCGTCGCGACGCCCGGCCCTGCTCGAGAAGTTCCGAGGCGACATTCGACACCTACTGGAACGACGCCGAGCTTCGAGCCTACGACCCCGACCGCGACCGCGACCGGCTCGACGACGCCCTCGCCGAGGCGTCCGGGCGCACCGACCACGCCGGGTGACGATCTCGCCTGTCCGGGCTCGAGGTGCGGCCCGTACGCCTACCAGCAGCAGATGCTGGAGAGCTCGACGTCGAGCGCGACGGTGCACGACCGGCATCGCAACCTGGTCGTCGCCGCGACCGGCACCGGCAAGACGGTGGTCGCCGCGCTGGACTACCGGCGGCTGTGCGAGCGGACGGCCGACGAACGCCCGTCGCTGCTGTTCGTCGCGCACCGCAGGGAGATCCTCGAGCAGTCGCTCCGCACCTATCGCGAAGTGCTCGCCGACGCGAACTTCGGCGAGCTGTACGTCGGCGGCGCGCGGCCGGAGCGCTGGCGGCACGTCTTCGCCAGCGTGCAGTCGCTGACCGTCTACGGCGTGGCGGACATCCCGCCGGATGCCTTCGACGTCGTCGTCATCGACGAGTTCCACCACGCCGAGGCGCGCGACGTACCGGCGGCTCCTCGAGCACCTGCGCCCGCGCGAGCTGCTCGGACTGACCGCGACCCCGGAGCGGGGCGACGGCATCGACGTCCGCGCCTTCTTCGACGGCCGGATCGCGGCCGAGCTGCGGCTGTGGGATGCGCTGGGGGCGGACCTGCTGTGCCCCTTCCACTACTTCGCGGTCGCCGACGGCACCGACCTGCGCAGCGTCGAGC
This sequence comes from uncultured Actinomycetota bacterium, assembly GCA_963784485.1. Classification (GTDB taxonomy): domain Bacteria; phylum Actinomycetota; class Actinomycetes; order Propionibacteriales; family Nocardioidaceae; genus Marmoricola_A. The sequence continues at coordinate 106,834 of CAWARH010000001.1, forward strand.
TGGACGCGGGGCCGCTACGACGAGGCCGAGCTCGTCGAACGTCTACACCGGCAACGACGCGCGCGAGCCGCGATCGTCCTCCAGCCAGCTTCGCGACAAGGTGATCGACGTCGGCGGCATGCGCGCGCTCGGCTTCTGCGTCAGCGTCGCGCACGCCGAGTACATGGCGCGGATGTTCAGCGAGGCCGGCATCCCCGCGCTGGCTGTGAGCGGGGACGACGCCGGCCGCCGAGCGCGAGCGGGCGCTGCAGGACCTCAAGGACCGGCGGGTCAACGCGCTCTTCGCCGTCGACCTCTTCAACGAGGGTCTGGACCTCCCCGACGTCGACACGGTGCTGTTCCTGCGGCCGACCGAGAGCGCGACGATCTTCCTGCAGCAGCTCGGCCGTGGACTGCGGCGCACGCCGGACAAGGCGGTGCTGACCGTGCTCGACTTCGTCGGCCATCACCGCAAGGAGTTCCGCTTCGACCTCAAGCTGCGTGCGCTGACCGGGCACACCCGCCGCGGGCTCGAGCGCGAGATCGAGCGGGGCTTCCCGTTCTTGCCGTCCGGCTGCCAGATCGTCATGGACCGGCAGGCGCAGACAGATGGTGCTCGAGAACATCCGAGCGCAGATCGCGAACCGATGGCCGCAGATCGTCGCCGAACTTCGCTCGTACGGCGACCAGGACCTCGCGACGTTCCTTCGCGAGGCCGACCTCGG
>CAWARH010000002.1:0-189297 GCA_963784485.1 uncultured Actinomycetota bacterium
GAAAGCCCAGGTCAGAGGGTGTCTGCCTGGGCTTGTCGGTTGGCGCGCCCGAAGGGATTCGAACCCCTAACCTTCTGATCCGTAGTCAGATGCTCTATCCGTTGAGCTACGGGCGCTTGATGAACCTCGCAGAGTCTAGCGGCTGTCTCGACGCGGGTGAAATCGAGGTCGGAGCGGTGGCTTCACGGCAGCGGGTCGAGCTCGCCGTGGTCCGCGACGGTGGCGGCCAGGCGCGCCAGGTGGAGGCGATGGTCGCCGAGCTGGTGCTCGAGGGCGGTGAGCCGGCTGAGCCGGTGTCCCACGGAGTACTCCGCGCTGACTCCGATGCCCCGTGCAGCTGGATGGCCTCCTGGGCGACCCGGCGCCCGGCGGTGCTGACCTGGAGCGCCGCCCGGGAGGCGGCCACGGCCTTCTCCTCGTCCGGAGCCGAGGAGGCCAGCACCATGGTCGCCCACAGCACCAGGCTGCGGGTGAGCTCCAGGGCGACGTACATGTCCGCGGCCCGGAAGGTCAGCGCCTGGAAGGTGTTGAGCGTGACCCCGAACTGGGTGCGCGAGGTGAGGTAGTCCCGCGTGTCCTGGACGGCCTCGGCCAGGTGCCCGAGCGCCTCGTGCCCGGCGATCACCCGCGCGTGGTCCTGCACGGCGGCGATCACCGCCGTCGCGTCGCCGCTCCCGAGCTGGGTGGCCGGGGTGCCGGACAGGGTGACCCGAGCCGCCCACCCCCCGTCGTGGGTGGGGTACGACGTCCGGGCGAGCCCCGGCGCCGCGCCGTCGACGACGAACAGGCCTGTGCCTCCCCCGGGCAGCGCCGCCGACACGACGAGCAGGTCGGCCCTGCCCGCGTGGACGACCGGCTCCTTCACCCCGTCGAGGGTCCACGCCGACCCGTCGGGTGTCGCCGTCACGGTCGCGGCCGACGCGGCGTACCGGGAGCCTGGCTCGGCGTGCGCCCAGGCCAGGATCGACTCGCCCGCGGCGAGCGGCTCCAGCAGGGCCGACCGCTGCTCGGGCGACCCGGCCGCGGCCACCGCGCCGCCGGCCAGGACCACCGCGCTGAGGAACGGCTCGGGCGCGAGCACCCGCCCCAGCTCCTCGGCCACGATCCCGGTCTCGACCGGCCCCGCCCCCATCCCGCCGTCGGACTCGGCGAAGGGCAGCCCGAGCACCCCCATCTCCGCCAGCCGTCCCCACAGCTCCTCGTCGAAGCCGGGCTCCGTCGCGGCGACCCGGCGACGCCGCTCGAAGTCGCCGTAGGCCCTGCCCAGCAGGCCGCGCACCGCATCGCGGAGCGCCTGCTGCTCGTCGTCGTACTCGAAGTCCATGCCGTCTCTCCCGATCGCTCAGAGCCCGAGGATGGTGCGTGCGATGATCTGGCGCTGGATCTCGTTGGACCCGCCGTAGATCGAGGCCTTGCGCAGGTTGAGGTACGCCGGCACCGCGCGCCTCGCCCACCGCGGCAGGCTCGACTCCTCGCACTCCGCGGCGCCGAGGGACGCGGGCCCGGCCAGGTCGACCACGAGCTCGCTCACCGCCTGCTGGAGCTCGCTTCCCTTCAGCTTGAGCACCGACGAGGCCGGGTGCGGCTTGCCGTCCGCGGAGTCGGCCACCACCCGGAGCGCGGTGAGCTCCAGGGCGAGGAGCTCGTTCTCCAGCTCGGCGAACCGCACCGCCACCAGCGGGTCGGCGGCCAGGACGTCGGCCGCCCACGTCTTGGCGTGCGCGAGCACGCGCTTGACCGTCCCCACCGGTGCGACCCCGACCCGCTCGTTGCCGAGCAGGAACTTCGCCATCTCCCAGCCGCGGTTCTCCTCGCCGACCAGGTTCTCCGCCGGGACCCGTACGTCGGTGAACCACACCTCGTTGACCTCCTGGCCGCCGTCGATCAGCTCGATCGGCCGGACCTCCACCCCGGGCGTCCGCATGTCGACGAGCAGGAAGGAGATCCCCTTCTGCTTGCGGTCGGCGGTGGGGTCGGTCCGCACCAGGCAGAAGATCCAGTCGCCATGCTGACCCAGGGTGGTCCAGGTCTTCTGGCCGTTGACGACGTACTCGTCGCCGTCCTTGACCGCGGCGGTGCGCAAGGAGGCCAGGTCGGAGCCCGCGTCCGGCTCGGAGAAACCCTGGGACCACCAGATGTCGAGGTTCGCCGTGGCCGGCAGGAAGCGCTGCTTCTGCGCCTCGGTGCCGTACGCCGCTATCACCGGCCCGACCATCGAGGTGTTGAAGGCCAGCGGGAGCGGGACGCAGGCACGCTGCAGCTCCTCGTGCCAGATGTGTCGGCGCAAGGGGGTCCAGTCCCGGCCGCCCCACTCCCGGGGCCACCCCGGCACCGCGAGTCCCGCGGCGTTGAGGACCCGCTGCGAGGCGACGATCTGCTCCTTGGTGAGCTCGGCCAGCCCCGCGACCGCGTCCCTGATCTCCTGCGGCACGTGGCTGGTGAAGAACCGGCGCAGCTCCTCGCGGAACGCGAGGTCCTCCTCGGACAGCTCGAGTCTCATGGACGGATCCTGTCAGGTGGGCAAACGACGGAGCCGTCCACCGGCCCCACTCGTGTGGGTTCGGTAGCACTCCCGTGTTGGAACGGTCAAATGGCCGGGAGTGTGTTTCGTCGCTATTTTCGGGTGAATCCTCAACTCCCGACCCGGTCGCCCCGCGGCACTGGAGGGACGAGGAGGACCGCAACGGTGCGGGTATCTGGCAACAACGACCGTCGGCTGAGCCGGCGGCCATCTGTGTTTCGGGCATGGATGACACGAAAAGGGGATTGCAGGGCATGACGATCGAGTTGACCACCGACACACCCACCACCGACACGCCCACCAGCCACGAGGGGATCCGGCGCTGGGTCACCGAGGTCGCCGAGCTGACCCAGCCGGACCGGGTCCACTGGTGCACCGGCTCGGACGAGGAGTGGACCGAGATCACCGATATCCTGGTCGCGAACGGCACGTTCACCCGGCTGGACCCCGCCAAGAAGCCGAACTCCTTCCACGCCACCTCCGACCCCACCGACGTGGCGCGGGTCGAGGACCGCACCTTCATCTGCTCGGTGGACGAGAAGGACGCCGGTCCGACCAACAACTGGATGGACCCGGCCGAGATGAAGGCCGTCATGCTCGATCTGTACGCCGGGTGCATGCGGGGCCGGACCATGTACGTCATCCCCTTCGTCATGGGCCACCTCGAGGCGGAGCACCCGATGTTCGGGGTCGAGATCACCGACTCGCCCTACGTCGTGGCGAGCATGCGGGTGATGGCGCGGATGGGCTCGAAGGTGCTTCGGCGCATGGAGGAGGTCGACGCGACGTACGTGCCGGCCCTGCACTCGGTCGGCATGCCCCTGGCCGACGGGCAGGCAGACGTGGCATGGCCCTGCAACGACACCAAGTACATCGTGCAGTTCCCCGAGGAGCGGACGATCTGGAGCTACGGCTCCGGCTACGGCGGCAACGCCCTGCTCGGCAAGAAGTGCTACGCCCTGCGGATCGCCAGCGTGATGGCCCGCGACGAGGGCTGGATGGCCGAGCACATGCTCATCCTCAAGCTCACCAGCCCTCAGAACGTCACCAAGTACGTCGCCGCGGCGTTCCCCTCCGCGTGCGGCAAGACCAACCTGGCGATGCTCGCCCCCACGATCGAGGGGTGGAAGGTCGAGACCCTCGGCGACGACATCGCGTGGATGCGGATCGGCGACGACGGGCGCCTGTACGCCGTGAACCCGGAGTTCGGCCTGTTCGGCGTCGCGCCGGGCACCAACGAGCACACCAACCCGAACGCGATGCGCACCATCGACCAGGGCAACTCGGTGTTCACCAACGTCGCCCTCACCGAGGACGGCGACATCTGGTGGGAGGGCCTGGAGAACACCCCCGAGCACGCCACCTCCTGGAAGGGCGAGCCGTGGACGCCGGACTCGGGAGAGCTGTCCAGCCACGCGAACAGCCGCTACTGCACCCCCATCAAGCAGTGCCCGATCCTGGCCGACGAGTACGACGACCCGAAGGGCGTGCCGATCGACGCGATCCTCTTCGGTGGTCGCCGCAAGACGACCATCCCCTTGGTGACCGAGTCCCGCGACTGGGTGCACGGCACCTTCATGGGCGCCACCCTGTCGAGCGAGACGACCGCGGCGGCCACCGGGGTCGTCGGCGTCGTGCGCCGCGACCCGATGGCGATGCTGCCGTTCATCGGCTACAACGCCGGGGACTACTTCGCGCACTGGGTCAGCATGGGCAAGAACAACGACGCGGCGAAGATGCCCCGCATCTTCTACGTCAACTGGTTCCGACGCGACGAGGACGGCGGCTTCCTGTGGCCGGGGTTCGGCGAGAACAGCCGCGTGCTCAAGTGGGTCGTGGAGCGGATCGACGGTCAGGCCGACGCTGTGGAGACCCCGATCGGGCACGTCCCGACCCTTGCCTCCCTCGACACCGACGGGCTCGACCTGACCGAGGCCGAGCTGGAGCAGGCGCTCCGGGTCGACGTGGAGGAGTGGAAGGCCGAGATCCCGCAGATCACGGAGTGGTTCGAGAAGTTCGGCGACAACCTGCCCGCGACGCTGTGGACCGAGCTCGACGGGCTCAAGGCGCGGCTCGGCATGTGAGTCCCGGGCCGGCCGCGACGTCGTGGCCGGCCACACGGGCCCCGTTCCCTTCCGGGGACGGGGCCTGCTGCAGTCAGGCATCATGGGGCCATGACGGACCGGGAGGATGGCGTGTTCCGAGCCCAGCGCCCGTCCCCGTCGGGCCGGGTCGAGCACGCCCTGGTTCGCGAGGTGGGCGCCAGGATCTACCAGGCTGCGGTCTCGTCAGGATGGATCGACGACACCGACCCCGAGTACGCCCCCGGCACGGTGGCTCGGGGCGCGCTCACCCTGATGACCCAGCTCGGGCTGCTCCGCTTCGACGAGAGCGCCCGCCGCTTCCACCCCGTCGACCCGTCCGCGGCCAGCGACCAGCTGGTCGTGCCGCTGGCCCAGCACGGCAGCGAGCTCCTTGCCGAGTCGGCACGCTGGAACGACACCTTCGCCGAGCTCGGCCAGCTCTACCGGAGCTCGTCGCTGGGCATGACGCGCAGCATCACCGAGGTGCACGGGATCGAGGCCATCAACGGGTTCATCGACACCCAGCTGAACGACTGCCGGCACGACCTGCTGACCGCCCAACCCTACGGCCGTCGCCGGGCGTCGACCCTGGCCCAGGTCGAGCAGCGCGACGTCCAGGCCCTGGAGCGAGGCGTGCAGATGCGCACGCTGTACCAGCACTCGGCCCGGCAGAGCCAGCCCACCCGCGAGCACGTGGCCGAGATGAGCGCGTTGGGTGCCGAGGTGCGGACCTCGGACGAGTTCTTCAAGAGGCTGATCATCTTCGACCAGCACACCGCGCTGATCCCGGCGACCGAGAACCACGCGGTCGCGGTGGCCATCCACGACAAGTCCGTCGTCGCCTACCTCGTCGACATCTTCGAACGGGCCTGGGACCGTGCCCTGCCCTTCGTCGTGGACGAGACCGACGTGGCCCGCACGGTGGCGGGCGAGATCCGGGCGATGACCTTGCGGATGCTCGTCGAGGGCTACAGCGACGCCGCCAGCGCCAAGCGGCTCGGAATCAGCGCCCGCACCTACGCCTCGTACATCGCCACCCTCAAGGACGAGTACGGCGTGCAGACCCGGTTCCAGCTGGGCTGGGCGATGAGCCAGACGCAGGCGGGGCTGGGCGCCGGCTCGGCCGCGCCCTCCCCCGACGCGGCGCGGCCGAGCTGAACGGGGGCTCACCCGGGCATGGAACGAGGGGCGACATCCGTGGATGCCGCCCCTCGGAGCGACTGAGACTGGTCCGCTATGGGGTGTGTACCGTCGTCCAGATGTGGGGGATGGACGACGGGGACCGTCTCACTCACGTGGCTGCGTGATGGGGGTTGGGTGGGGCGCAGCCAGTTTCCAGTCGGCGGGTCAGGGGATGTCCCACCCCGTGTCACGGCGGTCCTGGACCATGCGGTCACCGCTGCCGGTGGAGGCAGCCGACGCGGGCGCGACCGACGTGACCATGGTGAGGGTCAGGGCGGCAACAACGGCGCCGAACCACTTCGTCGCGGTGCGAGTGCTCATGGGGCGGGAGTCCTCTGTGTCGGGGTGCAGCTGGCTGAGTGCTCCCATTGTGGGCACTGCCAAAGACCACGATCCACAGTTGGGCTCCGCGAGTGCTTGCATTGCAAGTTTGTGCAAAACCCGGACAGGCGGGTCCGCTCTGGTCTACCGAAGGCCAGAGCCTGGGGCTACCACGTAGCACCGAAGCTGACGAACGCGGCCGGGGACTCACCGTCCAGCGTGACACGTTGCGCCTCCGCGAGAGCGGAAGCCGCGTCTTTGCCGGCAGCCATGTCCCGATGCACGCGCTCCATCAGGCAAGCGGACTCATCGTCACCCACCCGCGCCACTCCCGCAATCACCGATCGGGTCCCGAGCTGCAGCAGCACGTGGGCCAGCCCGAGGCTCTCGTCCCCCGGACGGAGCGTCGACAGCCCCGCCTCGCACGCCGAGAGGACCACGCAGCCGGCCAGCGCTCCGGCGGCCGGATCGATCTCGTAAGCGTAAAAAGGCCCATCTGCCATGCGTACTGACGAAAAGAGCGGGTTGTCCTGACGATGCGTGCCGTGCGCGGCCACGTGCACCAGATCCGCCGAGACGAGCCCCTCCCGGGCCGCCGCGGCAGTCGCCGAAACGCCCGAGACAGCCCGCCCACCGGTCCAGACCTGCGCCACCAGATCCGCCTCCTCGGCGGCTCGGCGGAGGTCCGGCCCCGCCACGGCGAGGGCCCGGGGACGGCTCGGACGACGCCCGGAACAGCCGGCCAGCCAGGCGGACGCGCTCGGCGTCACGACCGTGGACACCCCGCGACGGCTCGGCAGCAGACCCCACGGCAGGAACACCAGGTCCCCCGAGCAGGACAGCACCGCCGGGCGGTCCCCGAGGCGAAGCGGCTCGACCAGCACCCGGTCGAGCTGCCCGAGGGTCAGCTCGAGGCTGCGGCGCACCGCAGCCCGCAGCGGCGGGGGAAGGGCGGTCATGGCCAGGGCGTCCAGGTCGGCGCGCGCCCGGCTCACCAGCCCACCGACCTCGCTCACCGGGGCCAGCTCGACGATCCGGCCGCGCCCGCGGTGCACCGGCACTGCCACCCAGCGCCCCTGGTGGCGCGCGAAGGTCACGAACTCGACGCCCTGCTCGCGCGCGGCGTCCCCGACCGCACCGAGGCGGGGGGCGGCCTCGGCGGAGCCGGAGCGACCCTCGATCTCCCAGGCCCGCGCCCGGATGTCGCGCTGGAGCTGCCCGGCCCGCAGACGCAGCCCCTCCAGCCGGTCCCCCGCCGACGGGTCGCCCTCGAGCGCGCGGGCCTCCTCCTCGACCCGACGCAGGTCGCTGAGCAGCCCCGCGGTCCGCTCGTCGCTGGGCGGACGCACCTGCGGCAGCCTCGTCGAGACCGCCCGCGCCTTCTCGACCAGGTTGAGGACCGCGGCCGGGGAGCCCGTGCGCAGGGCCACGTCGACCCCGAGGCGCGCCAGGGCCGAGCCGTACACGGCGCTCGCGGTCCGCAGGTCCAGCGAGCCGAACGAGTGCTGGTAGTCGCCGAGCTCGGCGAGCCCCCGGCACACCTCGGCCAGCGCACGTCGGTGCTCGTCGTGGCTGGCCGCCTCCAGCGCGCGCACCTCGCGCGCGTGCAACCGCGACTGGAGGGTGTCCACCCCTCGCAGGCTCGGCAGCCCACCAGTGCTCTCGTCCCCGGCCCGGAGACTGCACTCGTGGGCGAGCAGCCGAGCGTCGCGAGCCAGGTCGCGCCGCCCCTCGCGACGACAGCTCTCGGACAGCTCCGCGGCTCTCACGGCGATCGCCCGCAACGCCGGCCGCTGCCTCCCCGGTTTCTTGTCATGGATCAAGAACCTGTCGCAGCGAAGGATCAGCAGCTCTGCACGGCGCTGCCAGCGCAGGTTGCTGCGACGGGCGAAGCGCCTTCGGGCGGCCGAGGCGAGCACCCGGGCCCCGGCGGGGTCACCGTCGACCAGGGCGCACTCGGCCCGCACCATCTCGGTCTCGGCAAGGTCCTGGAAGAGCCGCGCGTCGAGCAGGATGCCCGCGACCCGGGACAGCAGCTCGTCGCCCTCCCGGGTGAGGCCCGCCTCCCGGAGGACGCGGGCCCGGTCGAGCATCGCGATCGGGGAGTCACCGGTGGGGTTGATCCGCTCGGCCTCCTCCAGCGCCCGCAGCGCGCGCGGCAGGCGGCCGGCGAGGAACTCGACGTACCCCAGGTTGTGCATCGCCTTGTAGGTCAGCAGCACCTCGCCGCCGGCCCCGGCGATCTCGATGCACCGGGTGAGGTCGGCGGCCGCCTCGTCCAGGGACCCGCGCTCCATGTGCAGGGCACCCCGGTTGAGCAGCAGCGTCATCTTGTCGTAGTCGGGCGCCGAGTCCAGCCAGGCGATCGCCTCGTCCAGCGACCGCAGGGCCTGGACGGTCTCGCCCTTGCGCAGGTGCAGCAGTCCCCGCTGCCCGTGGATCGAGGCGGTCAGCCAGTCCGCCCCGGCCTCACCGGCCTCCCGCTCCGAGCGGCGGAGCAGCCGCATGGCCTCGTCGAAGTCGCCGGTGACCTCGAACTCCGCCGCAGCCAGGCCGAGCAGCAGGCGGGCCCGGCTGGTCGCCACGACCTCGTCCTCGACCGGCACGCCGTCCAGCTTGACGAGCAGGCTGCGGAACCGGCGACGAGACCGCGCCGGGTGACCTCGCTGGAACAGCTCGCGCGCGGCCTCGACCTCCCCCTTGACGGACTCGGGCTCCAGGCGGCGACGCACCCTCGGACCGTACCCCGGCGGTTGCCGCCTGGGCCGTTCAGAGCTGGAACAGCGGGGTGACCACGACCGGGTCGTCATCGTCGCCGTCCGGATGGGAGTGGAAGGCGAGCTGGGCGAAACCTTCGGGGAGCCCCTCGAAGACGAACCGGCCCGACTCGTCGGCGATCGCGTCCTGGCTGCCCTCCTGCATCCGCAGGTGGACCCGCATCACCCCGGGCGGGGCGAGCCAACCGTCGACCCGGATCCGCTCCGGGGCCGGGCGGGTCACCGTCACCATCGCGGTGAGCCGGTCGGCGGAGAAGGTGAGCGTCTCGGTCCGCATGCCCGCCACCTGGTCGCCCCGGACCGCCAGGTTGTCCATGGGCATCCGGCTGAGGTGGGCGACCTCGGCGTACATCTCGTCGAGCGCCAGGGCGAAGCGGATCCGGTCCACGAGGTCGCCGGGCACCGGGTCCGCCTCGGTCAGGACCTGACCGACCTCGGCCAGGAGCCGGTCGTCGACCGCGTCGAGAGGCCGCAAGGCGGCGCTCTCGAGCTCGCTGGACAGGCCCTGCGGGAAGTCGTCGTCGGTCATGAGAGGGATCCTTCCCAGTGGGGGTCGCGACCGAGCTGGTCGCGAAGCTTGGCCAGACAGCGTCCCCGAGTGGGGCCGATGCTGCCGACCGGCATGCCGAGCGCCTCGGCAAGGTGCGCGTAGTCCGGGCGGTCGGCGAAGGCGATGACACTGATCAGCTGGCGGCAGCGGACCGGCAGCGACTGCACGTGCTCCCAGAGCCGACGCTGCCGATCGTCGCGGAGCACCACGTCGTCGGGTCCGGCACGCTGGTCCGGCACTGCCATCGCCTCCTCGTTGTCGACTCCGAAGACAGCCCCCGAGCGGGCCTGGTCGGTCCTCGTCCGCTTCGACACGCGCCAGGCCTCCCGGCGGGTGGAGGTGATGAGCCACTTGACGATGGTCTGCGGGTCGCGGATCCCCTCCGCGCTGTGCAGCAGGCTCATCCACACCGTCTGCAGCACGTCCTCGCTGTTGACCTGGTCGAGTCCGGCGCCACGGACCGTGCGCCACATGAGCGGGGTGACGACCTCGACCAGCGAGTCGAAGGCGGCCCTGTCGCCGGCCTGGTAGCGAGCGAAGGCCTCGCTCGCGCGGACCACCAGGGACTCGGCGGGGTGTGCCTCGATCATGAGGGCACCTCGCTTGCGTGCTCGGCGGTCCGTTGCCCCGGCATGTCGTCCAGCACCCGCCGCAGCAGGGCGACCGCGGCCGGGACGTCGGTGGGCGCTCCGCCCCCCGCGGCGAGCTCGTCGCCCAGCCGGGCCGCCAGCTGACCGGCGAAGACGGGAGCGGCGAACGAGGTGCCACTCCACACCCCGAAGCCCGAAGCGAAGTTGTCCGGGTCGATCGCGGCCCGCAGCTCGCCGCGGCTGTTCTTCACCGCGTTGCTGGGTTGGAGGGCAGCGTCGTACGTCGTGGGCATGCAGCTGACCAGCGCCGCACCCGGACGGAGGAAGCGGACCCAGGGTCCGTCGTTGCTGAACAGCGCGACGCTGCTGTCGGGGTTGAGCGCACCGACCGCGGTGACCGGGACCCGGCCGGGTTCGTCGTCGACCCGTCCACCGGGGTACGGCGCGAAGGCGGCCGGGTACAGCGGACGCTCGGTGGCGTCGTTGCCCGCCGAGACCACCACGGCCGCACCGTTGCGCCCGAGGACCTCGATCGGACCGTGCAGCAGCAGGTCGAAGGCGCGGTCCTCGGGACGTTCGTGGTAGTAGCCCAGGGACATCGAGACGATGTCGATCGGCTCGTACTGCTGGCCGGCCCGCGCCAGCACCTGACGCAGCGCCAACAGCTGGAGGCTGCGCAGGAGGTCGGACTCGGCGACCACCCCGCGGTCGTCGAACAGCGGCACGTCGAGGATCAGCGCGTCCGGGCACGCCTGCCGGATGAGGCCGGCGATGAAGGTGCCGTGCCCGGAGTCGACGTCGAGCTCGCCGGTCATCCGGTCGACCTGACCCTCGGTGTCGGCCTGGGCGGCAGTGCGGATGCCGATCACCTCGCCGAGGGTCTCCGGGTCACGGACCACGAACTCCTCGCCCAGCCAGGGATGGGCACCGATCCCGCTGTCGAGCAGCGCCACCACGGGGCGGCGGACCGACCCGTCGACGGGGCGCGCGGCCGCGGGCACGGGGCCGACCCAGTTGACCGGCTGACGGCCCCCGGTGCCTGCGGCGCCGTACTGGTCGAGGCCGTGGCTGTTGGTGAACGGGTGGCTGTTGGTGAAGGGATGGCTGTTGGTGAAGGGGTGGCTGTTGGTGAACGGCCCGGCCACGGCCGGGTGCTCCAGCCCTACGGCCGCCTCCCTCCGGTCGTCACCGGACACCTTGACCCGGTAGGACTGGAGCAGGCGCCAGGTGTCGATGGGCTTGTAGACCGGCTTGTCCGGCGACTCGACGGGGGCGAGCCGGACCCGGCGCACCCAGATGTCGGCGACCTCCTTCCAGGCCTCCTTGCTGAGCAGGGCGCGGGCCCGCTCGAGGGGATGGCCCTTGTCCGGGTCGGCGGTGTCCCACTGGAGGGCGAAGCCCGCCTCGGTGGCGGCCTCCTCCAGGGCGCGCGCGACCGCGGGGTCGAAGCCCTGCACCAGCAGCGCGTCGGCGACGAAGGCAGCAGGCTGCACGCCTGCCTGTCCCTGCATCTGGTAGGCCGTCATCGGATCGAGGACCCGGACGTTCAGGTAGTCGCGGGTGTAGTCCTGCAGGTAGCCCGGGCTCGGGGAGAGCGGCGAGCGACCGCCACGCCCCGCGCCGTTCGGTCTGCGGGGCCCGTCGCCAGGGCCGCTCGTGCCGGGGGTCTTCGAGTCGCGTTTGTCCGGGTTCGGCTGCATGATCGGTGAACCGTCCTTGTCTGCTGGCGTGCGACGTGGTCGCCCGGGTTCGAGACTATTCCCGCCAGAGCCTCCCGTCAGGGGGGTCCGCGGGGGCCGGGGCGGGACACGGATGCGGTCCGGTCCTCGCCCCGAGGGGTCGGACCGCGTCCGTGTCCCGGACCGCAGGGCTCCACCCCCGTGAAGGTTCCCTGCGGCCTGCCCAACGGTGGGCACGTCACCGAGGAGACCGGACCTGGTGTGGTGATACCACCGTCGGCAACTTCTTTGTTTCCCGACTCCCACCAGGTATCAGCACGAGGGCCATCGGCTCCTGGGTGTCATGAGCCACCACTTGGACGAGATCGACCGTGCCGTCGCCCTCGCGCGCCGGGCAGCCACGTCGGGCCACCTCGGGGGTCCCGAGCGGCTGACCCGCTTCCTGTACCGCAGCTGGTACCTGGGCGTGCCGGCGACGGTCCCGGCCCCACGCAGCCCGCACGCCCCCACCCCCTGGCGGGCCTGGAGCCCCTCTTGGACGGACCGGCGGACCTGTCACGGCGCTGACCTGATGCGGGTCTACCTCTCGGTCGCACCGCACACGGGGCTGCACGCGGTGGCCGCGGCCACCCGGCACCTCGAGGGCTGGGACGTCCCGTGGCTGCTGAGCTCGCGGGCGCTCGGCCGCGCCGTCCCCCACCCTGACTCCACCGTGCTCTACGTGCCTGTCGCCGCCATGGACCGTCTGGCCGGCCCGCTTCGGAGCCTCGCCCGCGACGTGCAGCCGTTCCTGGCCTCGTCGGTCCCTGCGCTGACCCTCAAGGTCGCCCGCGGTGTCTCCCTCGCGCAGAACCCCGCCGACGGGCGTTCCTACGGCGTCCACCGCTGCTCGATCATCGCCGGCAGCGTGTTGAGCAGCCCCGAAGCCCAGCACCGCGAGCTTGTCGAGCGCACCCTGTGCGCCTTCAGCCGCGCCCACGTCGACCCGCACCGCCCGTACCGCGCCCTGGGGGCGTCGTGGGAGTGGGACCGACGAGCCCTCGTCGCCTGAGAAACCGAGTTGTGACCCGCGGCGCAGGGGCACCTGCCTAGCCTGGGGGGATGGTGAGGTTGGGAGTGCCCACACGGCGGTCGGTGCTGCTCGGGCTCGCCTTCGTCCTGGTCTGGCTGGCGGTCGCGATCCCGGTCACGTCGGTGGTGTTCCTCAAGAGCGCACGGACCACGGTGATCGCCGGCCACGACGCGCTCATCCGACCCACGGTCGACGGATGGGCCAGGGTCGACCTGGGCCCGTTCCTGCCCAGCTTCCGCTACCCCTCCCCCTCCTTCGTCGGGGCCGACATCGAGCTGGGCAAGACCTCGCTGACCTCCTACGACCAGCTGGTCCAGCGCTACGCCTTCATCGCCGCGCAGCCGGAGAGCCAGATCGCCAAGGTGAGCGACACGATCCGCGGCATGGCCCTGGACTCCGCGCTGGTCGGCGCGGTGACCGGATCGGCCCTTCCCGGAGTCTGGCTGCTCCTCGGCCGCAGACGTCGGCGCGAGCTGGTCCGGGCCGCGCGCCGCTCCCACCACACGGCGGCAACCGCCACCACCGGCACGGTCCTGGTGGTGACGGTCTGCTTCGTCGCGGTCACGCATCCCTGGAGCGGGGGGCCCACCCGCCTGTCCCTGTCCAGCTGGCAGCCCATCTCCGCCGCCCTCCCCGACGTGGAGATCCCCCCGGAGGCCCAGCCGCTCCAGATCGACGCGGGCCTGCTCACCGAAGGCACCAAGCGCCTGGTCGAGTCCGCCCTGAACAGCTTCCGGACCAGCTCCACCTTCTACCGCCGCGCCGCGGAGGCGGTGCCGGCGCTCGCCGACCGCGTGCACCAGCCCGGGGAGGGCGAGACCGTCGCGCTGCTGGTCTCGGACCGTCACGACAACATCGGGATGGACCCGGTGGCGCGTGCCCTCGCCGACGTCGGCGGCGCCACCGTGCTCCTCGACGCCGGCGACGACACCTCGACCGGGTCCTCCTGGGAGACCTTCAGCCTGGAGTCACTGGCGAAGGCCTTCGACGGCATCGACGAGCGGTTCTACGTCGCCGGCAACCACGACCACGGCGACCTGATCACCGCCGAGGCGGCCCGGCTCGGTTTCGAGACCCTCGACGGCCAGGTCGTCGACGGCCCGGACGGTCTCCGCTTCCTCGGCATCGACGACCCCCGCTCCAGCGGCCTGGGCAACTGGCGCGACGAGACCGGGCTGTCGTTCTCCGACGTGGCCGCCCGCCTGGCCGACGAGGCCTGCGCGGCCGACGCGGACGGCCAGCGGGTCACGACCCTGCTGGTGCACGACGCCAAGCTCGGAGCGCCGGCCCTGGAGCGCGGCTGCGTCGACCTCGTGGCCGCCGGGCACCTGCACGTCGTGGTCGGCCCGGACGAGGTGGTGGGCCCCGAGGGGCAGGTCGGCTGGAGCTTCACCAACGGGACGACCGGCGGCGCGGCGTACGCCATCGCGATCGGCACCAAGCCGCGCCGCGACGCGACGGTCACCCTGCTGACCTACCGCGACGGGCGTCCGGTCGGGGTGCAGTGGGTCCGGCTCTCGCCCCTGGGCGACTTCACGGTCGGCGAGTACACGGCGCTGGAGACCCCGCCCACGCTGGGGCCCCAGTCCTCGAGCCAGAGCGCCCCGAGCTCCAGCGAGGGTCCCAGCCAGGGTCCCAGCCAGGGTCCCAGCCGGACCGAGGAGCCCGGGCGCGACGACGGCCCGTCGGGGACCGACGGGCCGTGATGTCTGGCGGAGGTGGCGGGATTTGAACCCGCGAGAGGGTTTAGCCCTCAACCCGCTTAGCAGGCGGGCGCCATAGGCCACTAGGCGACACCTCCAGACGAGCACCGCTCCGAGGAGCGGCGGGGACAGGCTACCGGTCGGGGTGCGCGAGCGGCCAATCGAGGGTGCGTGTCGACCAGGGGCCGGTCGGCGAGGGCAGGACCTAGGAGATCCGCCGGTAGCCGTGGCCGGTGTCGAGGTGGGCGGAGAGGTCGGCGACGAAGTCCGCGGGGGACGCGTCGAGGACCTTGACCGGGATGCTGGTGGTCCGGCCGTCGCGCAGCCTCAGGACCACCACGTCGTGCCCCGACACGGTCGCGGTCACCGCGTCCTCGACATCGCGCCAGCGGGCCTGCTTGACTCCTGCGCCGCGCAGCAGCCGGACCCGGTAGCCGTCGTCGTCGAACCGCACCAGCACGGCTGCCTGGCTCAGGACCGCACCGGCGCCCACCACGATCACCACGGTGACCACCACGGTCACGGTGAGCACGAGGACCGGCAGGTCGAACACCAGGACCACCACCGCCACCGCGAACAGGACGACCCCCACGACGGCCAGCAGGCCCCCGAGGAGACGCACGAGGAGGGGCGGGGAGAAGCGATAGGCGGTCGGCACCCCCTGATTAGACCGAAACCGAAGGGCCGACCGCAAAAGGCGCGGATCGCCCGGCGGCGCAAGGGGGTCGAGCCGGAGGACCGGACCACCGACCCGTCGGCCTTGTCGGTCGACGAGGCCAGGGGCGACACTCGAACTCCCCACACCGACGAGAGGTGGCGCCCATGCAACGTCTCGAGCAGGCAGTCGCGGGGCTCGAGCAGGCCCTCGGCAGCCCGACCGGTGAGCACGCGTCGTGGGCCCCGCTGGTCCGTGAGCGGCTCCGGGGGGTGGCCGAGGCCCTGCACGCCGAGCGGGCCCAGGCCGCGGACACCTGGTTGTCGGCCCGCGCGGGTCACCTGTACCGGGAGCGCAACCACCTGCTCGCGCGGGTGAACGTGCTGAGCAACGCGCTCGCGGCAGCGCCGGCCGGCGCGACCGACGTGGAACCGGTCCGGGAGAGCCTGGTCCGGCTCGCCCACGACCTCGGGCACCACCAGCAGCGCGTCAACGACCTGGCCTACGACGGTGTCGCCATGGAGGTCGGCGGCTCCGAGTAGCCGCCCGCCGGGGGCATGAGGTCGAGGCCGGCGCCCCACCCGCCCCGACGGGGCGGCAGCAGAGGGGGCGGGATTCGAACCCGCGGCTGACATCGCTGCCAGCGACCGCTTTCAAGGCGGTTCCGATAGGCCACTCCGGCACCCCTCCGAGGGCGCGTCCGGCTGCCCGGCCGCGCCACGGGAGGAGTCTACGAGCCGCCGTCCCATGCGCGGTCGTCGCGGCGGTTGGCCAGGGAGGGGTTCTCCCTCCGGGCCACGGCGACCAGCTCCGGGTCGACGGGGCCGACCAGGACCTCGTCGTCGGTCCCCGCCTCGACCACCACGTCGCCGCGGGGGTCGACCAGGACCGAGTGGCCGGTGTACCGCGGCCCCGACTGGCCGACCGCGGCCACGTAGGCCACGTTCTCCACCGCACGGGCCGCCACCAGCGTCTGCCAGTGCCGCAGCTTGCGGGGTCCTGCGACCCAGGCCGACGGGACCAGCAGCAGCTCGGCCCCGGCTCGCGACAGCTCTCGGGCGAGCTCGGGGAACCGCAGGTCGTAGCAGGTCATCAGCCCCACGCCCAGCCCGCCGGCCTCGAAGAGCACGGGGGTCCGCTCCCCGGCGAGGAGCCGGTCGGACTCCTGGAAGCCGAAGGAGTCGTACAGGTGGATCTTGCGGTACGTCGCCCGCAGCCCGTCGGCGTCGACCACCACCAGGGTGTTGAACGGCCGGTCCGGGTCCCCGCTCCGCTCGACCATGCCGGCCACCCAGGTGCCGCCGTGCGCAGCGGCGCGTGCGGTGAGCGCGGCGACGAACGGCCCGTCCAGAGGCTCGGCGTCCGGGCCGAGGGGCTCCCCGGGCCGTCCGAAGTCCCGCTGGAAGACCTCCGGCAGCACCACCAGGTCGGCGGGGGGAACCGCGAGCCCCTGGAGCAGCCGCAGGTTCTCCTCCGGGACGCGCGAGGACGCAGTCTGGACGAGGGCGACCCGGAGGCCACCTGGGCCGGGGGCGGTCGCCTCGGTGTGCTCGACGCTCATGCCTCCAGGGTGCCGCACCGGGGCGCGGAACCCCCACACTGGGCTGATGACCGGCCTCTCCCGCACCGACCCGCCCACCCCGCGCACCGCAGGGGGAGGTCCTGACGCCGCGGTGATCCTCACCGGAGGCACCGGCGCCCGGATGGACGGCGCCGACAAGGCCGCTCTCGAGCTCGACGGGGCGAGCCTGCTGGAGCGTGCCCTGGCCGCAACCGCCGGGGCCGACACCGTCGTCGTCGGGGTCCCGGCGGTCACCTCCCGCCCCGTGACCTGGACCCGGGAGGAGCCGCCCGGCGGGGGGCCGGCTGCCGGGCTCCTGGCCGGCCTGGCCGCGTTCGGCAGCCCGCCCGACCTGGTCGGCGTCCTCGCGGTGGACATGCCCCGCGTCTCGGCAGGCACCTTCGCCCGCCTGGCCGGCGCCCTTGCCGACCCGGCGTACGACGGGGCGGTGCTGGTCGACGGCGAGGGCCGGACCCAGCCGCTGTGCGGCGTGTACCGCGCCGCGGCGCTGGAGCGCGCGCGCCCTGCCCGGCCCGAGGACGAGTCCGGGCTGCCGGTGCACCGGCTCCTCGACGGGCTCGCGGTGTGCCGGCTCCTCGCCGAGGGGGAGGAGAGCCGTGACGTGGACACCTGGGCCGACCTGCGCGAGCTGGGCGGGACGGCGCGGTCCTGACCAGGTTCCTGGCGATTGCCGAGGGCCACGGGCGGTTCGGGTTGCCTCCACGGTGCCTGTCGATGGAGTCTGGTCCGGTGAACCTCCACGACTGGATCGACGAGCTCATGGACGCCCTCGACATCGAGGCGGAGCTGGACGAGGCCCTGATCCTGGACGTGGCGCGCCAGGCGGCGCACCGGGTCCAGCGCCCCGCCGCGCCGATCAGCACCTTCCTGCTCGGGTACGCCGCCGCGTTGGCCGGTGGCGGGGTCGAGGAGACCGAGGCGCTGGCGGCCCGGGCGCTCGACCTGGCGGCACGCTGGGAGGGTGGGGAGGCCGAGGTCCCCGACGTCGAGGTCGAGGTCGACGAGACTATCGTCCCTGACAACCTCGACCTGGTCGACGGCACCGCGGCGACCGCCGAGGCGGACTGACCGGGACTCCGCGCGGCCCCGTCGGCACGGCCGGAGAGCACGAGGGGTGGCTAGCCTGGCGCCATGCGCGCCGTCGTCGCCACCGAGCCCGGTGGCCCAGAAGTCCTGACCCTGGTCGACCTGCCCGATCCCGTTCCCGGCCCCGGTGAGGTCGTGGTCGCGGTGGCCGCGACCGCGGTCAACCGCGCCGACCTGCTCCAGCGCCAGGGGCACTACCCGCCACCCCCGGGGGCCAGCGAGATCATCGGCCTGGAGTGCTCGGGGACGGTGGCTGCGGTCGGGGAGGACGTCGCCGGGTGGGTTGTGGGAGACCAGGTGTGCGCCCTGCTCGCAGGCGGCGGCTACGCCGAGCAGGTGGTGGTGCCGGCCGGGCAGCTGATGCCCGTCCCCGACGGCGTCGACCTGGTCACCGCCGCCGCCCTGCCGGAGGTGGCCTGCACGGTGTGGTCGAACGTGTTCATGGTCGCCGGCCTGCAACCGCAGGAGACGCTGCTGGTGCACGGCGGAGGGGGCGGCATCGGCACCATGGCGATCCAGCTCGCGCACTCCCTCGGCGCCCGGGTGGTCACCACGGCCGGGTCCGCGGCCAAGGTGGAGGTCTGCCGCTCGCTGGGGGCAGACGTGGCGGTGAACTACCGGGAGCAGGACTTCGTGGCCGCCGTGCGCGAGGCCACCGACGGAGCGGGGGCAGACGTGATCCTGGACAACATGGGGGCGGCGTACCTCGCACGCAACGTGGACGCCCTGGCCACCGAGGGCCGGCTCGTGGTGATCGGCATGCAGGGCGGGTCCAGGGCGGAGCTCGACCTGGGCCTGTTGCTGCGCAAACGGGCCGCGGTCATCGCCACCACGCTCCGGTCACGTCCGGTCGGCGAGAAGGCCGCGATCTGCGCGGCCGTCGTGGAGCACGTCTGGCCCCTGGTGGCGCAGCGCCGGGTGCGGCCGATCGTGCACGGCGTCCATCCCCTGGCCGAGGCGGCCGCCGCGCACCGCGAGCTCGAGGCGAGCTCGCACACCGGCAAGGTGCTGCTCACCGTCTGAGGACCTCTCCGCCCGTCCTTCTGCGCCTCGTTAGGGTGGGCCGCATGACCTCGCACCCTCCCTCCAGCTCTCCGAACCAGTCCAGCCCCACGCACACCGGCGGTGCCGCCGGGTCCGACGAGCAGGATCCTCGGGTGGTCGTCATCGGGCCAGGCGGCATGGCTGTCGGGGGCGGCACGGCCGAGGACGGCGACGACGAGCGCCACGTCACCGACCTGGTGGAGCAGCCGGCGAAGGTGATGCGGATCGGCGGGATGATCCGCCAGCTCCTGGAGGAGGTCAAGGCAGCACCCCTCGACGAGGCCTCGCGGGTCCGACTGGCCGGCATCTACGAGTCCTCCATCAACGAGCTGAAGTCCGGCCTCGCCCCTGAGCTCGTCGACGAGCTGGAGCGCCTGTCGCTGCCGTTCGCCTCCGAGGCCCCCTCCGAGCCCGAGCTCCGGATCGCCCAGGCCCAGCTGGTCGGCTGGCTGGAGGGGCTCTTCCACGGCATCCAGACCGCGATCTACGCCCAGCAGATGGCGGCCCGGGCGCAGCTGGAGCAGATGCGCCGCGCCCTCCCGCCCGGTGCCGACCAGGGGATGGCACACCCCCCGATGCCGGGTCAGCCGGGCGACGGCTCCGAGGGCCGCAGCAGCGGCATGTACCTCTGACACGCCACCGACATCGCGCTGACACTGGTGGGTCACGCACCTGTGCGTCACTCTTGACCCGTACACATTTCACCGGGCGCACCACTGATGACGTGGCCGCCGGTGAGGGTAGCAAGGGGGCGTCGTGCGTCAGACCGCGGCAGAGATCGATCATGCAATCCTCGACGTGGCCGCCGGGCTCTTCGCCCGGCACGGCTTCGCGCACACCTCGGTGCAGCAGGTGGCCGACGCCGTCGGCTACTCCAAACCGGGCCTGCTGCACCGGTTCGGCAGCAAGGACGCGCTCTTCCAGGCGGCCCTTGCCGAGGTGACCTCCACGGCGACGGCCCTGGCGCGGACCGCGGAGCTGGACCACGAGCGGGGGGCACGCGTACCGCGGCTGCTGGACCAGCTGACCCGCCAGGCCCTGCAACGTCCCGGCATGACCCACCTGTTCCTCGAGCTCCTGGACTCGCCTCGCACCTCTGAGGCCGCCCAGGCCCAGGAGCAGGGACAGCGCGTCCTGGAGGCCCTGGACCCACCGGGCTGTCCCCCGGTGCCCCGGCTGCGGTCGCTCCTCGCGCTGCGACTGGTGGTGTCCAGCGCCCAGACACAGCACCGGGCGACGCAGGCGACGCTGCACCTGGACCCGGAGACCCACGTCGCCCTGGTCACCAGGCTCGCCGCGGGGGTGCTCGACCTGCGGGTCAGCCCCTGACCTCGGCCCGCCGCCGCAGGGCGCCGGTGGCGACTCCCGCGGTCGTCGCGAGCGCTGCCAGCAGGACCACACTGCCGGCCGCCAGCAGCGCCCCGCCCGGACCGGTCCCGCCACCGTCGCTGCCGCCGTTCCCACCGAGGCCTCCGGCCGCAGGGACCCCCACCGCCGCAGCCGGGTCGCCGACCCCCTGCGCGGTCGGGGCAGGCTCGGGGGTCGCCGGCTCGGTGCCCTCGCCGGTCAGCCCGGCGACCTGGGCAGGGGTGAGCATCCCGGTGCCCCCGCAGGAGCTGCCGGTCAGCACACCGTCGGCCCGGGTGAGGAACACGACCCTGGGCCGGTCGGAGACCACGAGGTCCAGGCCGCAGGACGCGCTCGACCCGGACGTCGCGAACTCCACCTGAAGCCCGGCCTGGCCTTTGTAGACCCTCTGCACGTCCAGGACGTAGGAGACCGCCGCCACGGTCCCGTCGGAGCGGGCGGGTTCACGGTCCGCGACGGTGCCGAGCACCACGACGTCGGCCCGGTCGAGGAGCTCGGCCGGGGTGGAGACGATGCACGAGCAGGCGTACGCCGTCGAGGGGCCCACGACGACCAGCCCGAGGGCGAGCAGGACGGCGGCGAGGACGGATCTCATGGTGCTTGGACGCCGGACCTCCGTGGCCGGTTCCCCTCCCGGCCGAGGGGGCAGGTCGCCGGGGCGCCGGGTCACTCCAGGAACAGCTCGGTGAGCACGCTCGCCACGCCGTCCTCGTCGTTGCGCGGCGCGCGACGGCCGGCCGCGGCGACCGCGAGCGGGTGCGCGTTGGCCATGGCGTACGACGTCCCGGCCCACTCGAGCATGCCGATGTCGTTGGGCATGTCCCCGAAGGCGACCACCTCGTCGGCGCTGACTCCGCGCTCTGCGCAGATCATGGCCAACGTCGAGGCCTTGGTGACGCCCGCCCCGCTCATCTCCACCAGTGCGTCCGTCGAGGACCACGTGGTGGTGACCAGGTGCCCCACGGACTTCTCCGCCGCCTGCCAGTAGTCCTCCGGGGCGAGCTCCTCGTGGTGGGCCAGCATCTTGACGACCTCGTCGTCGAAGACCTCCTCGAGCGGCCCGACCCGGACCTTCCATCGTTCGTCGTCCCCGGGCCGGGTGCGGAAGGACGGCTCCCGGACGAAGCCGGAGGCGGTCTCCAGGGAGAAGCGGGAGCCCGGGACCTCGCTTCGCAGCCGGTCCGCGACTTCCAGCCCGACCTCGCGTGGGATCGTCCGCGACTCGAGCACCGCACGGCCGTGGACGTCGTAGACGATGCCGCCGTTGCTGCAGATCGCCAGCCCGTGGTCGCCCACGTGCTCCCACAGGGCGCCCATCCAGCGGATCGGCCGTCCGGTCACGAACACGACGGTCACGCCGCGGTCCTCCAGCGCTCCGAGGACCTCCCGGGTCCGATCCGTCACGGTGCCGTCGGAGTGGAGCAGCGTTCCGTCGAGGTCGGTCGCGACGAGTCTCAGCACCCGGCCAGCGTAGTCACCGGGTGGGTGGGAACCAGCGCTCGATCTCCATGGCGGCGCCGTCCTCGTGCACGGTCTCGGTGACGAAGTCGGCGGCCTCCTGGACCTCCAGCGGCGCCTGCCCCATGGCCACGCCCCGTCCGGCCCACCGGAGCATCTCGATGTCGTTGCGCCCGTCTCCGATGGCCAGCACGTCGGAGGCGGGGACGCCGAGCCGGGACGTGATGCTCTGGAGACCCGACGCCTTGGTCACGCCCTGCGGGGCCAGGTCGAGCCACGCCGTCCAGCCGATGAAGTAGTTGATGCCTTGCAGCCCGATCCGTTCGGCGAGCGCGACGAAGTCCTGCTCGGAGCTGTGCGGGTCGCGGATGATCACCCGGGTCACCGGCTCGGCGACCAGCTCGTCGACGGACTGGAGCATGATCTCGCCGGTGATCTCCCCGTCGGGGAAGTGGCGGTTGACCCGGTACCCGACCCCGATCTCCTCCACGGCCACGAGGGCCTGCGGCACGTGCTCGAGCAGCATCCGGACGATCTCGCTGGCGTCGAAGGTCGTGGTGGTGAGGATCTCGACCGGCGGGTAGGCGAAGGTCACCGACCCGTTCGAGGCCACGCAGAGGACCTGGTCGTCGGGCTCCCGGGGGAGGTCGAGCAGGTCCAGGACCCGGTCGATCCCGAAGGTGGACCGTCCTGTGGCCAGCACCACCTGGGTACCGGCCGCCACGGCCCGGTCGACCGCGGCCCGGAGCCGGGGGGTGACCTCCTCGGTCACCGTGCTCGACAAGGTGCCGTGACCGGCGGTGAAGATCGTCCCGTCGATGTCGAGCGCGAGCACCCGAGGCACCCACCCTGGGGGGACGTGACGTGGTGGCGTCACTCGGCGACCGGCTTGAGGACCTCGCGGCCCTGGAGGTAGGGCCTCAGCGCCTCCGGCACCAGCACGGACCCGTCGGCCTGCTGGTGGGTCTCCAGGAGCGCCACGATCGTCCGCGTCATCGCGCACAGCGTGCCGTTGAGGGTGGCCAGCGGCTGGGTGCTGGTAGCCCCGTCCGCCGCGGGGAAACGCCCCCGGATGTCGAGGCGCCGGGACTGGAAGTCGGTGCAGTTCGAGGTGGAGGTCAGCTCGCGGTACCTGCCCTGGGTCGGTATCCACGCCTCGCAGTCGAACTTGCGCTCCGCGGACGTGCCGAGGTCCCCGGCCGCGACGTCGATGACCCGGAACGCCAGGCCGAGCTTGGTGAGGAACTCCTTCTCCCAGGCCAGCAGCCGCTGGTGCTCGGCGTAGGACTCCTCCACGGTCGTGTAGGTGAACATCTCGACCTTGTCGAACCAGTGCACCCGGATGATCCCGCTGGTGTCCTTGCCGTAGGAGCCGGCCTCCTTGCGGTAGCACGGGCTGAACGCGGCGTAGCGGAGCGGCAGCCGGGTGCCGTCGAGGATCTCGTCGGAGTGGTACGCCGCCATCGGCACCTCCGAGGTGCCCACCAGGTAGAGGTCCTCCCCCTCGATCCGGTAGACGTCGTCGGCGGCCTGACCGAGGAACCCGGTGCCCTCCATGGCCCGCGGACGCACCAGCGCCGGGGGGATCACCGTGGTGAAGCCCGCACTGCGGGCCTGGTCCATGGCCAGGTTCACCAGGGCCAGCTCCAGGTCCGCGCCGGGACCGGTGAGGTAGTAGAAGCGCGCTCCGGAGACCTTGGCGCCCCGGTCGATGTCGATCGCCCCGAGGATCCGGCCCAGCTCGATGTGGTCACGCGGCTCGAACCCCTCCGCGGCGAAGTCCCGGGGTGTCCCGACGTGCTCGAGCACCACGAAGTCGTCCTCGCCCCCGGCCGGCGCCTCCTGGGCGGCCAGGTTCGGAATCCCCAGGAGCACCCGCCGGTACTCCTCGGCGGCCTCGCTCTGCGCTGCCTCGGCGGCCTTGACGTCCACGGACAGGGTCTTGGTCCGCGCGAGCAGGGCCTGCTTCTCGTCCCCCGCCGCCTGCGGGATCTGCTTGCCGAGCGCCTTCTGCTCCGCCCGCAGCCGCTCGAACTCCACGATCGCCTCGCGGCGACGGGCATCCACCGCGAGCGCCTCGTCCACGACGTCGGCGGAGAGACCGCGGCGCCGCTGGGCGGCACGGACACGGTCAGGGTCGTCTCGGAGCACTCGTGGGTCGATCACCGGCACATGCTATCGACGGCACCGCCGGGTGAGTGGTGTCACGGCGTGAACGCCACCAGGACGGGCAGGAGATAATCACCTGGCTATGTCGTCGCCGACCCGGCGTCGCGACCTGTTCACCTCACCCACCCTCGCTGAGGAGCTCCATGACGTTCGGTGCGGACACCCGCCGACGCCTCCTGGCTGCCGCCATCGTGTCCGCGCTGTGGTTCCTGCTCTCGGCCTACGCCGTCTGGCAGCACCCCGACACCGTCGACGACCTCGACCGCTGGTTCGGCCAGGGGATCGCCGCCTTCGCCGACCGCCACGCGGCCGTGGAACGCACCGCGGAGATCGTCGCAGCGATGTTCCGGGGACTGCCGATGGTGATCTACACCCTCGCCGCCGCGGCGGTGGTCGCCTGGAAGGGCTTCCGACGCCCGGCTCTGTGGGTGGTGGTGGTCTCCCTCGGCACGTCCCTGACGACCACCCTGGTGAAGGGGGTCCTGGCCCGACCTCGGCCGGACTACGCACACATGACGCTGCTCGACGGGGCCTTCCCGTCCGGTCACTCGAGCGGGATGGCCGCCGCCGCCGGCATCGCGATGGTGCTGGGGACGCTCTTCCTCCGCCGCAGCAACCAGCGTCGGCTGGTGGTCGTGGTGGCCGTGGCGATGACGCTGCTGATCGGCCTCGACCGCCTGCTGCTGGGGGTGCACGGGATCACCGACATCCTGGGCGGCTACTCCCTGGCGGCGCTGTGGGTGTGTGGGGCGGGCTACCTGGTCGACCCGACCCCCCGGGGCCGGCCGACGCAGCCGCTGCCCAGCCCGGTGCCCACCACCCGTGAGCTGGCCGTCATCCTCAACCCGATCAAGGTCGAGGACCCGGCGGAGTTCCGGCTGCTGGTCAACACCAGGGCCGCCGAGCTCGGCTGGGGCGACCCGGTGTGGTTCGAGACCACGGTGGAGGACCCGGGCCGCTCCATGGCCCACGAGGCGGCCCTGGGCGGGGCCGAGCTGGTCGTGGTGTGCGGGGGCGACGGCACGGTGCGCACGGTCTGCGGCGAGCTGGCCGGCACGGGGATCCCGGTCGGGGTCATCCCGGCCGGCACCGGCAACCTGCTGGCCCGCAACCTCGCCCTGCCGTTGTACCTCAACGCCGCGGTCGACGTCGCCCTGAACGGCCAGGACCGTGCCATCGACCTGGTCCGGGTCTCCGGCGACGGCCTGGGCGAGGACGAGCACTTCCTCGTGATGGCGGGCATGGGGCTCGACGGCGCGATCATGGAGGGGGCCAACGAGCAGATCAAGGCCAAGGTCGGCTGGCTCGCCTACGTCGTGGCCGGGCTCCGCAACGTGATGTTCGAGGCGGTCCGGGTCGAGGTGTCGATCGACGGCGAGCCGTTCACCCGGCACCGGGCACGCACGATCGTGGTCGGCAACGTGGGCTTCCTCCAGGCAGGTCTGCCTCTGCTTCCCGACGCGACCCTCGACGACGGCCGGATCGACGTGGTCCTGGTGAACCCGCGACGGTTCCGGCACTGGCTGATCGTGGTGTTCCGGGTGATCGGGAGGACCCGGAAGGTGGACGACACCATGAACCGGATGACCGGCCGCACCGTGGTGGTCCGGGCCGCCCACGACACGCCACGGCAGATCGACGGGGACCCGGTGGGGGCGGGCCGCGAGCTGCGGTGCGAGTGCCTGCCGGGCAAGCTGCTCATCCGCGTCCCGCGCTGACGCCGTGAGCGGGCCCCGCCCGGGCGGCGGCGGGTTCCGCCCCGGTTCGCTCAGGAGGAGTCGCGGGCCTGGTCGACCGCGGCCTCCTCCTCGGGGGAGAGCTGCTGGTCGCCCGACCAGGCCACCACGCCCTTGGCGTAGGTGCGGGCGTCGCTGCGCCCGTGGATGGAGGTCAGCACGACCCCGTCGCCGTGGTGGTCGACCAGCGCCAGGGACCACGAGAGCCGGCCCCCCATGTCGCCGAAGGCGTCGTAGCGGACCAGCGCGACCCGGCGCAGGGCGCCCTCGGCCTCGGTGCGGAGCCGTTCGACCTCCGAGCGGAGCCCCGCCACGTCGAGCGGGAGCGGGGTCCGTCCGCCGCCCTTGCGTCGCGCGGACAGGGCACGGTGGGCGCTGAACGCCACGCCCAGGGCGAGGAGGCTCACCAGGGTGAGCAGGACGACCAGCACGGTCAGCGCGGAGTTCGACATGGCGCGGTCAGCCTAGGGCGCGGTCACCGGCGCACCGGGCAGGCACGCGGACGGCGTACGACGTGGCTCAGGACCCCTCGCGCAGGCCGTCGAGCCAGGCCGAGGCCTCGGCGAACTCACGGTCGGTGGTGCCCGGACGGATCGTCGGAGCCTTGCCGTCGTGGCGTTCGTAGGAGCCGAGGAAGCGGACGTCGGCGCAGACCCTGCGCAGGCCCATGAGCGCCTCCCCCACCCGGTGGTCGGCGATGTGCCCCTCGGCGTCGATGGAGAAGCAGTAGTCCCCGAGCGCGTGTCCGGTGGGGCGGGACTCGATCCGGGTGAGGTTGACCCCGCGGACGGTCAGCTGCTCGAGGATCTCCATGAGCGCGCCCGGGTGGTCCCGGCGCATGAACGCCACGAGGCTGGTCTTGTCCCGTCCGGTCGGCGCCATCGGCGCGCCCGGACGGGAGACCTGGACGAAGCGCGTGACCGCGTCGGCGTTGTCCCCGATCCCCTCGGCCAGCGCCACCAGCGCGTAGTGGTCGGCTGCCAACGGCGCCGAGATCGCCGCCTCCCATTCCGCCCGCGGGTTACCGGCGACCAGCGCCGCAGCCGCGGCCGCCGTCGAGGTCGTGTGCACCACCTCCGCCTCCGGCAGGTGGGCGGCCACCCACGTCCGGGTCTGGGCGGCGGCGTGCGGATGGGTGGCGACCCGACGGATGTCCTCGGTCCGGGTCCCCGGCCGGACGAGCAGGGAGAACGCCACCGGGACGGTCATCTCGCGCACGATCATCAGCCGCTTGCCCAGGGCCAGCTCGTCCAGGGTGACCGGCACCGACCCCTCGACGGAGTTCTCGATCGGCACCACGGCGTGGTCGGCGGAGCCGGCACGGACCGCGTCCAGGGCGACCGTGACCGTGGCGCACGGCTGCAGGAGGGCGCGGTCGGTGCCCGGCACGGTCCGCAGCGCCTGCTCGGTGAAGGTGCCCTGGGGTCCGAGGTAGGCGAAGCGTGGGAGGTCGGGGCTGGCGGGCACGGCCACAGGCTAGTGGGTGGGTGCGAGGACGGACCTGAGAGGGGCTGGTTCACTGGCTGGATGGAGAGCACCCTGATCCAGGTCCGCACCGGGAGCAGCGAGGTCGTCCTGGACCTCACCGAGCAGTGCTCCGCCTTCGTGGCGGACACGGGCCGGTCCGACGGACTGCTGCACGTCTTCGTCCCGCACGCGACCGCCGGCATCGCCATCCTCGAGACCGGGGCCGGCAGCGACGACGACCTGCTGGCTGCGCTGAGGGACCTGTTGCCGCCGGACGGCCGGTGGCGGCACCGGCACGGCAGCCCGGGGCACGGACGGTCGCACGTGTTGCCGGCCCTGGTCCCGCCGTACGCCACGGTTCCGGTGCTGGGCGGTCGGCTCGCGCTCGGCACGTGGCAGAGCATCTGCCTGGTCGACCTCAACGTCGACAACCCGGAACGGGTCGTGCGGCTCAGCCTGCTGCCGGGATGAGTCCCCTGCACGGCCCCCGGTGCCGCTACCGGGCACGGCTCAGCGGGCTCGGCACGGCTCAGCGGGTCACAGCCAGCCGGCGCCGTCCGCGACCAGCAGCAGACCGAAGCCCACGAAGGCGGCGGCAGCGCCGTAGCGCACTGCCCGCTCCGGCAGGTGCCTGCCGAGCAGAGCGCCCACCCCGATCGCCAGCGCGTCGGCGAGGACCATCCCCAGCGTGCTGCCGAGCCAGGTTCCCAACCAGCCTTCCCGGGTGGCCAGGGTCACGGTGGCCAGCATGGTCTTGTCGCCCAGCTCGGCCAGGAAGAACGCGACCCCGACCGCCACGATGGAGGCCCCCGTGCTGCGTCGGGCCTTGGCCGCCTCGTCCTCGCTGAGCTCGTCGCCGCGCAGCGTCCAGGCCGCGAAGGCGAGGAAGGCGATCCCCGCCACGACGGAGATGGTGTCCTGGGAGTGCTCGAACCAGCCGCCGATCAACCGGCCCAGCCCGACCGAGAACAGGTGGACCACCGCGGTCGCGATCGTGATGCCGATCAGCACGTCGCGCGCCCGGTAGCGGGCTGCGAAGGTCATCGCCATGAGCTGGCTCTTGTCGCCGAGCTCGGCCACGAAGATCACGACGGTGCTCAGCAGGAAGGCATACATGGAAGGGTCGTCCCGGAAGGCTCAGGTGGCGGGCGTCACCGCCGATGGTCTGTCATGGTGCAGCTGGCGGCTCTGGCGTTGTTGACGTGGGTGATCTTCGTGCCGGTCTACCGACTCGCGATGCGGGCCGCCGGCCACGAGCCTCCCGCGTCCCCGTGGGCCTCGCGCCATTGTGACACCCCCGCTGTCGATGACCTGCTCGGGGTCACGATCCCGCACGGGCTGCGCCTGGAGGAGTACGTGCGCACCGGCCTCGACGACCTCCGCATCATGCTGGTCCAGGCTGCGCGTCGGGCGGAGCGCTCCGACTGACCTTGTTCCGAACACCCCTGTCGGGCCACGCACCAGGCCCCGCTCCTGACGTGCCGGAGCGGGGCCTCGCGTGAGTCTGGGGGTAGGTCAGGTCAGGACGGGTGGTTGGCGTCGTCGAGGTTGACGCTGTTGGACGACCCCCCGGGCTTGACCTTGGAGCCGACCGTGTCCGCCGCCTCGACCAGCTTGTCCTTGACCACCGGGGCTGCGTCCCGGGCGGTCTCGGCAGCCGAGCGGGCAGTGGAACGGACGGTCGGGTTGCTCTTCACACGGAGGGCGCCGCTACGGATCTGCTCGTAGCGCTCGCGGCCCGCTCGGGCCCCCAGCACGTAGCCGATGCCTCCGGCGATCAGGTAGGGCAGCTTGCTCATGTTTCTACTTCCTTCCAGGGTTCTTGCGAGGGACAGGTGCGGCCGGGGGTCCGGGGATCGGGTTGTACTGGGCGGCGACCTCGCCGGTGGGGTCGTGCCGCTCACGGATGGCCCGTCCGAGCTCGGCGTCCTCCTCCTCCTTGGCACGGGCCTTCTCGATGTTCCTGCTGTCGCGGACCGGGAGCTGCAGCTCGTCCTCGGCCGGGATCCCTGCCTGGAGCTCACGTCCACGCTCGAGCTCGGAGTCGATCTCCGCGCCCAGGAGCAGGGCGACGTTGGTCAGCCACAGCCAGAGGAGGGCGACGATGACGCCGGCCAGGGAGCCGTAGGTCTTGTCGTAGCTGCCGAAGTTCGCCACGTAGAAGGCGAAGCCGACCGAGGCCAGCACCCAGATGAGGATGGCGACGGCCGCGCCGACCGAGATCCAGCGGAACTTCGGCTGCTGGACGTTGGGCGTGGCGTAGTAGAGCAGCGCCACGATGAGCATGACGATCAGCGCGAGGACAGGCCACTTGGCGATGTTCCAGGTGGTCACTGCGGCGTCGCCGAGGCCGATCGGCGACGCGATCGCATCAGCGACCGGTCCGGTGGCGACGAGCATGACCAGCACCAGGGCAGCCAGCACGACGGCGATCAGGGTCACCAGCAGCATCAGCGGGCGCAGCTTCCAGAACGGGCGCCCCTCGTCGATCTCGTAGATCCGGTTCATCGCCCGCGAGAAGGCGTTGACGTAGCCCGAGGCCGACCACAGCGCCCCCAACAGACCGAGCACGAGCGTGAAGCCGGCCGACTGGGTGTCGGCGAGGTTGGTCAGGACCGGCTCGATGGTGTCGATCGTGCCCTGGCTCACCAGCGGCCGCAGCACGTCGACGATCGTGGAGACCGCCTTCGTGGCCGAGGTCGCACCCAGGACGCCGAGCACGGAGAAGAGCGCCAGGGCGGCCGGGAAGAGGGCCAGCACCGCGTAGTAGGTCAGCGCAGCGGCCTGGTCGGTGCACTGGTCCTCCCCGAACTCGCGGAAGGTCTTGCGTGCTACGTACTTCCAGGAGCGCTTCGTCAGCTCGGCCGGGTTGCTCGGCTTGCCCTTGCCGCTCATCGCCGACGCCACCAGACCAGTCCGGCCAGCACGACCGCGGCCGTGACGGCGCCGGCGAGGACCTCGGTCCGGGGACGACCGGCGTCGTCGGTCGCACGGTCCCGGACGTCGGCCACCTTGCTCCTGGCCTGGGCCTTCACGTCGAGCTTGGCGGCAAGGGCGTCGATGGTCCGGGCGAGCTGCTCGCGCTGGCGCTCGATGTCTGCCTCGAGCTGGCCAGACGTCTGCGGTTCCGTGGTGGGCGGCGGGTTCATGCCTGCTGTCCTCTGGTCGTGGCGACGTCCTGCGTCGACCCTGCCATGGCCGGCGTCGGAGGGTGTGTCGGAGGGTGTGCTGCACCGGCCGCGTGGACGTCGCTCATGGACGAAGGTTGTCCCGCCTCACCTGTCACAAACCTGGCTGCTCCGGTCGCCCGCCACCGCCTCGACCCACCTTCCCCGGACTGATACCCTGGGGGGTAACCGATCACTGTCTTCCACCGAGGAGTCGCGTCATGTGCCGTCAAGTCAGCTGCCCCGTCTGCGACAAGCCCACCTGGGCGGGTTGCGGCGAGCACGTGGAGCAAGCCTTGGCCGGCGTGGCTCCTGCGGACCGCTGCCCGGGCCACGACAGCGGCCGGTTTGCCCATCGCTGACTTCGGAGAGGGCTCCCTACGCACCCAGGTCACCCTGGGTGACCGTCGTCGAACCACTGGAGGCCCCATGACAGACAGCACCCCCCTGACCGGCCGCACCATCGCCTTCCTGGTGGCAGCCGAAGGGATCGAGCAGGTCGAGCTGACCGAGCCCTGGAAGGCCGTCGAGGCGGCCGGCGGCACTCCCGTGCTCGTCTCCCCCGAGTCGGGCACCGTCCAGGCGTTCAACCACCTGGACAAGGCCGACACCTTCGAGGTCGACCGGACCGTCGCGGACGCCACCATCTCGGCCTTCGACGGCCTGGTGCTGCCCGGGGGCGTGGCCAATCCGGACGCCCTGCGCACCGATGCCGACGCCGTGGCCTTCGTCAAGGGCTTCTTCGATGCCGGCAAGCCGGTCGCGGCGATCTGCCACGCCGCATGGACCCTGGTCGAGGCCGACGTGGTTCGCGGACGACGACTCACCTCCTGGCCCAGCCTGGCCACCGACCTCCGCAACGCCGGCGCCGAGTGGGTCGACGAGGAGCTGGTCCGGGACGGCAACCTGGTGACCAGCCGCAACCCGGACGACCTTCCGGCCTTCACCGAGGCACTGACCGAGGTCTTCGCAGGCTGACCCCGGTCCGACCGCCGCCGACTCTGCGCCGGTCGGCGCGCTGCGGACTCACGGCGGACTCACTCCGGGCCCGGCTGGGCACAGCCGGGCCCGGAGCCGCAGCGGCCCAGAGTCCCCTCCCCGAGCATGGGGGCCCTGGGTACTGCTGTCCGAGGGGACCGCTCCGACGTACGGCGGCCGTGGAGACGAGCCGGGCGTCGCTCGGTGACCAAGAGGCACGCTAGGACGCGCCCCCGGCCCCCGGCTCACCCCTAGGGGTGACCGGGGGCGACTGCGTCGGTCGAGGCGCCCCCACGCACCAGGCCGTGGACGCTCTCCAGCTTGTCGATCACCGCAGGGGCCAGGACGAACGGGTACAGGTCGTCGGCGCCCAGGGACTTGTTCATCTGGTTGAGCGCGAAGCTCAGCGGCAGCCAGGTCCCCACCACCACGTCGGAGAAACGACGGACGGTGACGAGAGGGTCGACCGCGAGCCCGAAGGCGTGCGCGGTCTCCAGCCCGTCGAGGATGTGGAGCACGTGGGCGAAGGTCTCCGCGAAGTCCTCCCACGGGTGCATCGTCGCGTAGGCGGAGACGAAGCGCTCCTCCCAGTCCTCGGGCGGACCGGACGAGTAGTGCCGCTCGATCGCCTCCTGGTAGGACTCCCGCTCGTCCCCGAAGAGCGCGCGGAAGCCGTCCTCGTCCCGCCCCTCGACCAGCACCTGCCAGTAGTAGTGGCCGATCTCGTGGCGGAAGTGACCGAGCAGGGTGCGGTAGGCCTCACCGAGATCGATGCGGACCTTCTCGCGGTGGACGGTGTCCCCCTCGGCCAGGTCGAGCGTGATCACCCCGTCCGCATGACCGGTGACCACGTCCTCGGCCACGCTGGAGAGCAGGTCGAAGGTCACCCCCCGACCGGTGGCCTCGTCGTACGCCGTCACGGGCAGGCCCAGTGCGTCGAGCTCGTAGAGCAGGCGGCGCTTGGCCACCTCGGCACGGTAGTACTGCGGCAGCCCCTGCAGGTCGCCATCGGCCGGCCGGGTCCTGGTCAGCGAGCAGGCGAAGCACTGCTCGCCCGCCACGTCCGGGATCCAGTTGCAGCCGTTGAGGTCGAGGTTCACGCACGGCACGAACGAGGTGCCGAGCACCAGCATGTCGCGCTCCACGCGGGAGTAGCCGACGGCCGACCCGCAGCTGACGCAGAGCGAGTTCTCGTAGTAGAGCGTGGCGCCGCACGTGTCGCAGGTGAAGGAGCGCATGGGAGGAGCCTAGGGGGCCCCCGGTGCCACCGGGACCGGGGCCACGTCGACCGAGACGCGCATCGAGGACGTGCTGGCCTCGGTGAAGATCACCCCCTTGACCGGCGGCACGTCGGCATAGTCGCGGCCCCAGGCGACCGTCACGTGGCGGTCCCCGGTCTCGCAGTCGTTCGTGGGGTCGACCGACAGCCACCCTGACCCCGGCAGCCAGCAGTGCACCCACGCGTGCGTGGCGTCGGCACCCACCAGCCGGGGTCGCCCCGGCGGTGGTTCGGTGGCCAGGTAGCCGCTCACGTACCGCGCGGCGAGCCCCCGGCTCCGCAGCCCCGCGATGACCAGGTGCGCGAAGTCCTGACAGACCCCGTGGCGCAGCCGCAGCACGTCGCTGACCCGGGTGCTGACCGTGGTGCTGCCGGGGCGGTACTCGAAGTCGGCGTGGACCCGGCCGACCAGGTCCGCGACCGCCTCGCGCAGCGGCCTCCCCGGCGGGAACGAGCCCTCGGCGTACGCCGCGACCTCGGGTCCGAGGTCGACCTGGGGCGAGCCGACCGCGAAGGCGGCCAGCAGCGGCGAGCCCGGGAGGTCCGGACGCGCGAGCGGTCGGCCCTGCTCCCACGGCAGGTCGTCGCCGTCGCGGGCCACCGGCGAGCCGTCCACGTCGACCAGGCTCACCGCGCTGACCGTGAGACGCCGGTGCGGTTCGGTGACGTGGAAGAAGGTCGCGTGGTTGCCGTCGGCGTCCGTGTGCGACCCCAGGTCCGCGTGACCGGGGTCGGTCCACAGCTCGTGCTCGAGCACCCGCTGGTCCTCGGTGTGGCGGGGCCGGCAGAAGGCCAGGCCGTAGCTGTCGGTGACGTCCTGGTCGTAGGAGTACGTGGTGTGGTGGGTGATCCGGTAGCGCATGCTCACCCCGACGCCTCGAGCCTCGGCCAGGCCGACCCCAGCGGGCGCGGCGCCGACGGGTGCGGGAAGTACGCCGCGGTGAACGCCTCCGAGAGGTCCCGCAGCAGCACCGTCAACCGGTCGCAGGTGAGGACCAGGGCGGTCCGGCGCTCGGCGAACAGCACCTCGGAGTCCACCAGCACCGGGTGGGGCGCGGCCAGCTGCGCCGCCGACCTGCTGGTCAGCGCCGTGCCGAGCTCCTCGACCAGGGTGCGCAGGCGGGTCACCGCCGGGCCGCCCGGCAGGGCCGCCAGAGCGCGTCGCAGCCGGTCCACCTGGAAGGCCACCGACCGGGGGTTGCCGTCGTCGAGCAGCATGAGGTGCAGCATCGTCTCGACCGCCTCCGAGCCGGCGTACCGGCGACGGTGGGTCAGGACGCTCTCCCCGGCGGTGAGCACGGCCGCGACCAGGTGCCGCTCGACCGCAGGCGGGTGCGCGTCGCCCAGGACCCGCTGCACCAGGGCCGTCGTCTGCAGCGCGCGCTCCAGGCCGCGCCCGATGTCGAGGAGCCGCCAGCCCACGTCGCGGACCATGTTCTCGCTGGTGATCCCCGCCAGCGCCAGCGTTCCGGACAGCACGTGGACCCCGGTCTCCAGGACGGCGGACCCCACGTCGTGGTGCACCTCGTCGCGCAACGAGGCGCACGCCCGGTCGACCGCGCCGAGGACGGTGAACACGTCGGCGGACAGCTGGTCGCGTACCGAGCCGGCAGCCCCCGCCAACGCCTCCAGGGAGTGCGCCACCGCCCCGACCCGGCCCGGTGCCACGAGCAGCTCGCGCAGCTCCGCGTCGATCTCCGCGTCGCGGAGCCCGACCGAGCCCGCGAAGCCCGGGTAGGTCCCGGTGACGTGGGTCAGGGCCCGGGCCAGCACGTCCACCGCGCCCCGGCCGGGGTCGAGCATGGCGAAGGGCACCTCGTCGACCAGCGAACGGAGCGCCAGCACGTGCCGGGTGGCACTCTCCGCGCGCTCGGTGTAGCGACCCATCCAGTACAGGTTCTCCAGGGCCCGGGGGACCGCAGGCGCGGCGGTCGGCCGCGCGGCGACGTACTCGGGGAG
Organism: uncultured Actinomycetota bacterium; assembly: GCA_963784485.1. Classification (GTDB taxonomy): domain Bacteria; phylum Actinomycetota; class Actinomycetes; order Propionibacteriales; family Nocardioidaceae; genus Marmoricola_A. Next base: position 34,428 of record CAWARH010000002.1, read on the forward strand.
GACGGTCGGGGCGCCGGCCCCGGCTCCCGAGCGACCCGGCGCCTTGAGGACCCACACGTCCTTGCTCAGCGCGACCCGGTCACGCCGGCCGGTGGCCGGGTCGAACGAGTCCGGCACGATCCGGCCGAGGGCACCCGGCATGACCGCGTACCCGTCCTCACGGGCGACCGAGAAGACCCGCAGGGTCAGCGGGCGGGCGCCGAGCCCGAACCCGGCCACCGTCGGGGTGGTCGACAGCGGCAGGACGGCCTGGCCGACGTACGACCCGGGGTCGGCCCGGATCCGGTCGGCGAGCCGCGCCCGCTGCTCCTCGCTGAGCCCGGGAACGTAGACCCCGCGACCCCGTGCCGTGCTCACCGGGCGGACGACGAGGGCGTCGAGGTGGGCCAGCACCTGGGCGAGCCCGGCCGGGTCCCCGCACCACCACGCCTCGGTGGACGGCAGCAGCAGCGGCTCGTCGAGCAGGGCCTCGCACAGCCGCGGGAGCAGGGGATGGAAAGCCGGCGACTCGACCAGGCCGGAGCCGAACCCGTTCGCCGCGACGACCGTGCCGCGTCGGCACGCCTCCACCAGGCCGGGCACCCCGAGCTCGGAGTCCGGCCGCAGCTCGAGCGGGTCGCACCACGTGTCGTCGACCCGGCGGAGCACCACGTCGACCGGGCGACGTCCCTCCAGGTCACGGGTCCACAGCCGCCCCTCCCGCATCACCAGGTCCGCACCGGTGACCAGCGGGAGCCCCAGCAGCGAGGCGATGTAGGCCTGGTCGAAGGCGGTCTCGCTGTGCCGCCCGGGGGTGAGCACCACGACCCGGGGGTCCTCGATTCCGGGCGCGGCCAGGTCGACGAGGGTGTCGCGCACCTGACCGAAGAAGCCCGTCAGCCGGCGCAGCCCGGCCCCGCGGTAGGCGTCGGGCAGCAGCCGGGTCACGACCCGCCGGTTCTCCATCGCGTAGCCCAGACCGGACGGCGCCTGGGTCCGGTCGGCGATGACGTGCCAGGCGCCCGTGGCCCCCCGGCCCACATCGGTGGCTCCGAGCACGATCCGTGGCCGGCCGGCCGGCTGAGTGCCCCAGGCGGACCGGACGTAGCCGTCGTGCCGCCACACCAGCTCGGGGGGAACCAGGCCGGAGGTGAGCAGCCGGCGCTCGCCGTACAGGTCGGCCAGGACCTGCTCCAGCAGCAGGTGCCGCTGCGCGACCCCGCGCTCGAGGCCGGCCCACTCGTCGGCGGCCAGCATCGTCGGCAGCGGGTCGAGCCGCCACCGGTTCGGGCGACGTCCCGCGGCAGCGTCGCCCCGGGGCTCGGGCAACCCGTCGGGCGGCAGGTTGTAGGTGACGCCGTCGTCCTCGAGCAGCCGCGTGGCCAGCCCGCGGGCCGCGCGCAGCCCCTCCGCGTCCCAGGTCTCCAGCGACAGCGCCTCCCAGCCAGGACGCGGGACGCCGTCGGCCGTGACCAGCTCGTCGAACCCCGTGCGGACGCTCTCCCGGTAGTCCCCGAGCACGTCACCCGCCCCAGGAGCGGGGCACGTGCCGCCTCAGGTCGAGGGTGTGCGGGTACTCCCCGGACCGGGTGCGCCGGGACTCGGCCGCCAACGCCGCCCCGTCCACGCTGCCGGTCATGAACCCACGCTCCTCGAAACGGCTGGCCCGTCGGGCCTCGGCCGCCTGGGCGTTCACCGGGGGGACGTCGTAGGACCGGCCGCCCGGGTGCACGACATGGTAGGTGCATCCCCCCAGAGACCGGGCGTGGGCGAGGTCGACCAGGTCGAAGCGCAGCGGCGAGTGCACCCCGATCGTCGGGTGCAGTGCGGAGTGCGGCTGCCAGGCACGGAACCGGACCCCGGCGACGAGCTCCCCGGTCCGCCCGGTCGGGGTGAGCGGCACCGGGACCCCGTTGCAGGTCACGACGTGCCGACCGGCGACCGCGGAGGTCACCTTCACCTGGACGCGCTCGACCGAGGAGTCGACGTACCGTGCGGTCCCGGCTTCGGTGGACTCCTCGCCGAGCACCCGCCACGGCTCGATCGCGGAGCGGAGCTCGAGCTCGACCCCGCCCACGACGGTGGTCCCGATGCGGGGGAACCGGAACTCCAGGAACGGCGCGAACCACTCCTCCTCCACCGCGACCCCGTGGGCGCGCAGGTCGGCGACCACCTCGGCGATGTCGGCGGCCGCGCCGTAGGGGAGCAGGAACCGCTCGTGCAGCTCGGTGCCCCAGCGGACCAGCGGGGCGACGTACGGCGCGCGCGCGAAGCGGGCGACCAGGGCCCGGACCAGCAGGGCCTGCACCAGCCCCATCTGCGGGTGCGGGGGCATCTCGAAGCCGCGCAGCTCCAGCAGGCCGAGCCGCCCCCGGGAGGAGTCGGGGCTGTAGAGCTTGTCGATGCAGAACTCGGCCCGGTGGGTGTTCCCGGTGAGGTCGGTGAGCAGGTGCCGCAGCGCCCGGTCCACCACCCACGGGGGGCAGACGCCGCCCTCCTCGGCCCGGTCCCGGGTCTGCCGCTCGATCTCGGCGAAGGCGATCTCCAGCTCGTACATCGACTCCGGTCGCCCCTCGTCGGCACGGGGGGCCTGACTGGTCGGTCCGACGAACCGGCCCGAGAAGAGGTACGACAGGCTCGGGTGGTGCTGCCAGTAGGTCAGCATGCTGACCAGCAGGTCGGGCCGCCGCAGCATCGGCGACCGCTCGGGACTGGCCCCGCCCAGGGTGAGGTGGTTGCCGCCGCCGGTGCCGGTGTGCAGCCCGTCGAGGTCGAACTTCTCGGTGCCCAGCCGCGCCGACCGGGCCAGGTCGTAGAGCGTCTCGGTGACCCGGCACAGCTCGCCCCACGACGAGGTGGGCTGCAGGTTGACCTCGATCACCCCTGGGTCGGGGGTCACCATGAGCGTGGTGGCCCGCGGGTCCGGCGGGGGGCCGTAGCCCTCGAGCACGATCCGGACCGACTCCTGCTCCGCCACACGGCCCACCAGCGCGACCAACCCGGTGAAGTCCTCCAGGTGGTCGGTCGGCGGCAGGAACACGTGGACGAAGCCGTCGCGTGCCTCGACGACCAACGCCGTGGTCGGCTGGTCGTCGGGGTCCACGACCCTCGCCCGCGGCGTCCCGACGCTGAGCGGCTCACGGTCGTGGAGATAAGACGGCTCGGGGTCCGCGGTGGGGTCGGTCCAGGACACCGAGTCGAGCGGCAGGCGCAGGCCGGCCGGGGAGGTGCCCGGGCTCAGCACCAGCCGGCCCCGACGGAAGCGCCAGCGCGGGCTGGCCCACCGGCCGCCCTCCGCCGCGTGCAGGGGCAGCACCCAGGCCCGGGCCTCGGCCTCCGCGGCGTCCAGGGCGGCCAGGTCGTCCGGGCCCGGCTCGGCCCCGGGCGGGTCGCCGACCGGCCGCCGGACCTCGGCCAGGAGGGCCGCCAGCGGGTCCTCGTAGGCGCCCAGCAGCTGCGTGGGGGGCAGGCCCAGGGCCTCGGTCAGCGCCCGGGCCAGCCGCTCCGCGCGCCGGCCGGCCACCTCGTCGGGTCGGTCGGCCCACGGGTCAGCCAGCAGGTCGGGCCGCGTCCACAGGGGGACCGCGTCGGTGCGCCAGACCAGGGCGATCTGCCAGCGGGGCAGCGGCTCACCCGGGTACCACTTGCCCTGCCCGCGCTGGACGAGGGCGCCGTGGCCGAAGACCTCGCGGAGGCGGCGGGCCAGGTCCGTGGCGAGGGCGCGCTTGTGCTCACCGTCAGCGTCGGTGTTCCACTGAGGGCTCTCCATGTCGTCGACGGAGACGAAGGTCGGCTCCCCGCCCATGGTGAGCTCCAGGCCCTCCTCCGCCAGCAAGGCGTCGACCCGCTCGCCGAGCTCCTGGACCCGGGACCACTGGGCCGGCGAGTAGGGCTTGGTGACCCGGGGGTCCTCGTGGAACCGGGTGACCACGTTGGAGTGCTCCAGGCTCACCTCGCACGGGTCGACCAGCCCGCTGATCGGCGCCGCGCTGGAGGGGTGCGGGGTGGCCGAGAGGGGGATGTGGCCCTCACCGGCGAACAGCGCCGAGGTGGGGTCGAGGCCGATCCAACCGGCGCCGGGCACGAACACCTCGGTCCAGGCGTGCAGGTCGGTGAAGTCCGCGGTGGGGCCGCTGGGCCCGTCGAGGCTGGTCACGTCGGAGGTGAGCTGCACGAGGTAGCCCGACACGAACCGGGCCGCCAGGCCGAGCTCGCGGAGCACGCTGACCAGCAGCCAGGCCGAGTCGCGACAGGACCCGATGCCGCGCTGCAGCGTCTCGTCGGGGCTCTGCACCCCCGGCTCCATGCGCACCGAGTAGCCCACCGCCGCCCGCACCGCGGCGTTGACCTCGACGAGGAAGTCGACGATCCGGCGTCCGCCGAGGTCCCCGAGCCCGGCGAGCAGGCGGGCCACCAGCGGTCCGACCTCGGCGGAGTCCCCCTCCCCGATGGTGCGCAGGTAGGGCTCGAGGTCGGCAGCAAGCAGCCCGTCGTAGGCGAACGGGTAGTGCTCGGCGTACTCCTCGACGAAGAAGTCGAAGGGGTTGATCACCTCGAGGTCGGCGATCAGCCCCACCACGACCTCCAGCCGGTCGGTGGGCTCGGGGAACACCACCCGGGCCAGGTGGTTGCCGAACGGGTCCTGCTGCCAGTTCACGAAGTGGGGCTCCGGCGAGACGGTGAGGGAGTACGCCTCGACCGGAGTCCGGCTGTGCGGCGCCGGGCGGAGCCGGATCGTGTGCGCTCCGAGCGTGACTCGCCGGTCGAACGTGTAGGTGGTCCGGTGCTCGAGCGCGACCTTGATTCCCATCCCCGCACCCTAGAAGCGATCTGTGACGCGCGCAGGACGGCGCCGTGCCGTGGACCGCGCGCCGCCCAGTCGGGCTATGGCGTCGGCTCCCGAACCCCCTCACGATGCCTGCATGACACCGATCGACCTCCCCGCAGCACTGGTGGACCCCGCCCCCCGATCGCCGGGCCTGGAGGCGCTCTTCGACGCGGTCGCCGCGGACTACGACCAGTCCGGCGTCGCGTTCTTCGGCCCGATCGCGGCCCGGCTCGTCGAGGTCCTCGAGGTCGCACCGGGGGAGCGCGCCCTGGACCTGGGCTGCGGACGCGGCGCGGTGACCGCCCTGCTGGCCGACGCGGTCACCGCCGCGGGATCGGTCACCGCCCTCGACCTCAGCACGGTCATGGTCGAGCACACCCGGGCCCTGGTGCCCGGCGCCGACGTCGGCCAGGGCGACGCTGCCGACCCCGACCTGCCCGCGGCGTCGTACGACGTGGTGACCGCTTCGCTCGTGCTGTTCTTCCTCGCCGAACCCGGGGCGGTCGCCCGCCGGTGGCTGGAGCTGCTGGCCCCGGGCGGACGCCTCGGTCTCACCACGTTCGGCCCCGCCTCCGCCCTGTGGCAGGAGGTCGACGAGCACTTCAAGCCCTACCTCCCCCCGCAGATGCGCGATCCCCGCGTGGTCGGCCCCGACAGCCCGTTCACGTCGACCGAGCGCCTGGAGGAGATGCTGCGGACGGCAGGCGCCTCGACGGTGACCACGCTGGTCGAGCCCGTGACGTTCGCGGTCAGCGGTCCCGAGCAGTGGCTGCGCTTCTCGATGGGGACCGGGCAGCGAGCCATGTGGGCCGCCGTGCCCCCGGACCGGCGGGCCGAGGTGTACGCCTCCTGCGCCGCCCTGCTCGACGGCGCCCGGGGTGCCGACGGCAGCGTCGAGCTGAGCCAGGAGGTCCGCTACACCGTCGTGCGATAAGCCGGTGACGAACCCGGACGAGGTGGCGATACTGCACCGGTGAGCTGGGTCGAGCGGGTGCGTGGGCTGCGCATCGACGTCACCCCGCTCCGCACGTCGCGGGACTTCCGACTGCTCTTCACCGCCGGCACGGTCTTCTACTTCGGCGCGATGATCACCTACGTCGCGATCCCCTACCAGCTCTACACGATGACCGGGTCGAACGCGGCGGTCGGACTGGTGGGGCTGGTCGAGCTGCTGCCCCTGCTGGTCGGCGGCCTGTACGGCGGTGCGCTGGCCGACCACGTCGACCGGCGGCGGCTGATGGTCGCCACCGGTCTGGCGCAGGCCGTCGCCACCGCGCTGCTCGCGGTCAACGCCCTCGGCGAGCGGCCCTCGACCTGGCCGCTGTACGTGCTGGCGTTCGTGCTCGCCTCGACCTCCAGCCTCCAACGGCCCTCTCGCGAGGCGCTCATGCCGCGCACGGTCCGCCACGACGAGCTCGTCGCCGCCAACGCGTTGAGCTCCTTCGCCATGCAGGCCGGCGTCCTGGCCGGGCCCGCGGTCGGAGGGCTGCTGCTGGCGCACGTCGGCGTGGCCTGGTGCTACCTGGTCGACGTGGTGGGGCTCGCCGTGGCCTCGGCGCTCTACGCCGCCATGCGCGACTACCCCCACCGGGAGCGGACCACCGCGCCGTCGCTGGCCGGGATCGCCGACGGCGTGCGCTACGCGCTGTCGCGCCGGGACCTGCTCGGGACCTACCTGGTCGACATCGCCGCGATGCTCCTGGCCATCCCGGTCGTGCTCTTCCCCGCCCTCGCCGAGGACGTCTTCGCCCAGCCGGCGCTGCTGGGGCTCCTCTACAGCGCCGAGACCGTGGGTGCCCTGGTGGCCACGCTGACCAGCGGGTGGACGTCGCGGGTGCACCACCACGGTCGGGCGATCGTGCTGGCCGCGGCGGCGTACGGGCTGTTCATCGCGCTCGCCGGCCTGGCCGCCTCGATCTGGTGGGCGATGGCGGCGTTCGCGCTCGCCGGGGCCTGCGACATGGTCTCGGGGATCTTCCGCGGCGCGGTGTGGAGCCAGACGATCCCGGAGTCCATGCGCGGCCGGCTGGCCGGCATCGAGATGCTCTCCTACTCCCTGGGGCCGCTGGGCGGGCAGGTCCGGGCCGGGTTCGTCGCCGACGCCTGGTCGGTCCGGGGCTCGATCACCAGCGGCGGCCTGGCCTGCGTCGCAGGGGTCACCCTGACCGCGGTCTGGCTGCGGGACTTCTGGCGCTACGACGTCCGCACCGACCCGTACGCGACCGCCGAGCGTGCCCGCCGTACCGGCAGCGGGGGCTTTCCCCCGGGTGTTGACTCGAGGTCATGACGATTCCACGACGCACACTCGGGACCACCTCCGCACTGGAGGTCTCCGCCCTCGGCCTCGGCTGCATGGGGATGTCGGAGTTCTACGGCACCGCCGACGAGTCGGAGGCGACCCGCACCATCCACCGGGCCCTCGACCTGGGCGTGACCTTCCTCGACACCGCCGACATGTACGGCCCCTTCACCAACGAGGAGCTGGTCGGCAAGGCCATCGCCGGTCGGCGTGACGAGGTCCAGCTGGCCACCAAGTTCGGCAACGAGCGCCTGCCGGACGGGACCCGGTTGGGGATCAACGGCAAGCCGGAGTACGTCCGCTCCGCGTGTGACGCCTCGCTGCGACGCCTCGGCGTCGACCACCTCGACCTGTACTACCAGCACCGGGTCGACAAGACCGTGCCGATCGAGGAGACCGTCGGCGCGATGGCTGGACTGGTCGAGGCCGGGAAGGTCCGCCACCTCGGGCTCTCCGAGGCGTCCGCGGCGAACATCCGCAAGGCGCACGCGACCACTCCGATCACCGCGCTGCAGACCGAGTACTCGCTGTTCACCCGCGACCTGGAGGACGAGATCCTCGGGGTGCTCAGGGAGCTGGGCATCGGCCTGGTCCCCTACTCCCCGCTCGGCCGGGGGCTGCTGACCGGGGCGATCACCTCGGAGGACCAGCTCGACGAGGGCGACTCGCGCCGCTCGGCGTACTTCCCCCGGCTCAACGGCGAGGGGTTGGCGGCGAACCTGCGGCTGGTGGCCAGGATCGAGGAGCTCGCCTCGGCCCACGACTGCACCCCCGGCCAGCTCGCTCTCGCCTGGGTGCTGGCCCAGGGCGACGACGTGGTCCCGATCCCCGGCACCAAGCGGGTCACGTACCTCGAGGAGAACGCCGCCGCCTCCGCGGTGGTGCTCAGCGCCGACGACCTCGCCGCGCTCGAGGCCGCCGTGCCCCGGGAGGCAGTCACCGGCGACCGGTACGGCGACATGAGCTCCATCGACCGGTGAGTCGCTGACCGGGCGGGTCGGTCTCGCCCGCCGCGGTGCGGGTGTGCCGGTTTCGCCTGCCGCGGTGCGGGTGTGCCGGTCGCCCGCCGCGGTGCGGGTGTGCCGGTCGCCCGCCGCGGCGGGGGGGTGTGTCGGTTTCCCAGGTTCACCTGCGAAACCGACGCCGCCCCTGGCGCTGACCCGACCAAACTGGCGCTTCGCCACGGAGATGTGCGTGGCGAAGCGCCAAGTTCACAGGTTCACCTGCGAAACCGACACGCCCCTACGGGCCGGCGAAGGCGATGCCGACGTCCCCCGGGTCACCTGCGCAGGGGCGCCACGGACTCCTCGACCGCCTGCAGCCAGGGGGTCGGGTGCAGGTCGAAGGTCTCCTGGGCGGCCGAGGAGTCCAGCACGAAGGGCCGCTCGAACTGGTGGGCCGTCTCGTCGAGCTCACGCATCACCGGCATCACCCGGGCAGCCTCACGGAGCACCCGCGGCAGCTTGCGGACCCGCACGGGCGACGTACCGGTGACCTCGGCGACGTCCGCGGCCACCTGCTGCACCGTGCGCGCCGGAGCGGTCGGGACGTGCCACACGCGGCCCCAGGCCCGTTCGTCGGTGGCCAGGACCGCGCCGAGGGCGGCGATGTCGGGCAGGTAGGTCCAGGAGTGGGGGACGTCCACCTCCCCCACCGGGAACCAGACCGTGGACCCGCGCGCGGCACGGCTCAGCACGAACTCGTTCAGGTACGACGTCCGTGGCTGGGCCGTCGCCCCGAAGTAGTCGGAGGCACGCAGCTCCGTCGCGCGCAGCCGACCGTCCTCGTGGGCCGACCATGCCTCGGTCCACATCGACGCCCGGATCCGTCCCTTCGTCCCGGTGGCGGCGAGCGGGGTGGACTCGGTCATCGGCGCGTCCACCCGACCGTAGCCGTACAGGTTGCCGACCGTGACCAGCCCCGCTCCGGTCTTCTCCGCGGCCGCGAGCAGGGCGGCGGCGACCGGCGGCCAGTCCTGGGCCCAGGTCGTGTACGAGGGCGGGTTGACGGCGTTGACGAGCGTGTCCGCACCCTGGGCGAGCCCGACCAGCGCGTCGGCGTCGGCCGCGTCGACCTGGGCACCCTCGACGCCCGGTGGCGGGGTGGCCACGCCGCTGCGCGAGGCGAGCACCACCCGGTCCCCGTGCTGGGCGAGCCGCGAGGCGATCCCCCGGCCGATCGCACCGGCGCCGACGACGAGATGGGTCTTCATGGTTCCTCCTGGATGTGAGCACTGCTCTCGTTTCGACGAGTATGGCGCTCTTCCTCCGGCAAAGCAAGAGCGGTGCTCTCTTTTGTTGTCGGCGATCGCAACGCCTGGCACCATGGGCGCCATGGCCAGCCCCTCCGTCCCCGGCATCCGCGAACGCAACCGTGCCGCGATCGAGCGCGAGATCCTCCGGGTGGGCCGGCTGCACCTCGCCCAGGTCGGGGCGGCGGCGCTGTCGCTGCGGGCGGTGGCGCGGGACCTGGGCATGGCCTCCTCGGCGGTCTACCGCTACGTCGCCAACCGCGACGACCTGCTCACCCTGCTCATCGTCTCCGCCTACGACGACCTCGGGGACCACGTCGACGCCGCCCTGGCGGGTGCCGGGGGCGGGGCGCGCGCCCGGTTCACGGTCCTCTGCGGAGCTGTGCGCGCGTGGGCGCGCGCACACCCGCACGACTACGCGCTGCTGTTCGGCTCCCCGGTGCCGCACTACGCCGCCCCGGCCGAGCGCACCACGACCCCCGGCACACGGGTCCAGGCGCACCTGGTCGCGATCCTCGCCGAGGCCGACCCCGACGCCTCCGACGAGCATCTCTCCGGCGACCCCGCCCTCGTCTCCCGTGCGGCGGCGGACCTGGAACCGTTGCTCCGCGACCCGCTCTTCGTGGGTGTGCCCCTGTCCCCTGCGCTCGTGCTGCGCGGCCTCGCCGCGTGGGCCCTGGTCCTGGGCGCGCTGAGCGCCGAGCTGTTCGAGCAGCTGGGGCCCGACACGATCACGGACCCGGACCTGCACTTCTCGGCCATGGTCGTGCTGGCAGCCGACCTGGTGCTGCCGTGAGCACCCGCCGGGCTGCCGCGCACCGGCGCGCTGTCGAGCGACGATGCGCCATGCTGGACCCGTGAGTGAGCACGCACCCGAACGCAACGTCCTCGGCGGCGACCTCGACCCCTGCGGCACGGACCCGGTCACCGGGTTCTACCGCGACGGCTGCTGCAGCACCGGCCCGGACGACCTCGGCAGCCACACGATCTGCGCGGTGGTGACCTCCGAGTTCCTCGAGCACCAGCGCCGGATCGGCAACGACCTCGGCACGCCCCGCCCCGAGTTCCGCTTCCCGGGGCTGGCCCCCGGCGACCGGTGGTGCGTCACCGCCACCAACTGGGCCCGCGCGTACGCCGACGGGGTGGCCGCCCCGGTGGTGCTCGCGGCCACGCACGAGGCCGTGCTGCGGATCGTCCCCCTCAGCGCCCTGCGGGAGCACGCGGTGGACGTCCCGACCGACCCGGGGTCTCTGGCGCCGTAGCCTCCCGTCCCCACCGAACCCCTCGTAGGCTGGTCGGCGAGGTGATCGGTGTGCACGACGACAGGCAGGACAGCAGCGACGCCGCGGCGGGCCGCGCCCGACCGGCTCCAGGGGCGACCGGCCCGGGAACCGACCCCCGGACGGGCCGGGCTGCCGCCGCCGCGCGCATCCAGCAGCAGGCGTCCTGGGTGGACCTGCAGATCCGGCAGGCGATGGACCGCGGCGACTTCGACGGTCTGCCCGGGTACGGCAAGCCGCTGGAGGGGCTCGACGGCCGCGACGACCCGGACTGGTGGGTCAAGCAGCTGATCGAGCGCGAGCAGGTGACCGGCGTCCTGCCACCCTCGCTGCAGATCCGCCGGGAGGACGCCGAGCTCGACCGACGACTCGACCGGCTCGGCTCCGAGGCGGAGGTACGCCGCGAGGTGGCGGAGTTCAACGACCGGGTCCGGTGGACGCTCTACCGCCCCCCGGAGGGTCCGCCGATGGTCACCTCCCCCCGCGACCCGGTCACCGAGGTCGCGCGGTGGCGCGACCGTCGCGCCGCGGCCGCCGCTGCGGCTCGGGAGCGTGCCCGCACCGCCCGCCAGGACCGGGGCGGCTCCCTGCCGGATCCGAGGCGGCGCCCCCGCGGGTGGCGCCGGATCCTCCGGCGTGGCAAGGTCCGAGGATGACCGAGCGGCCCGGGCTGCGCTGGCAGTGCATCTGCATCGACTCTGCCGACCCCGCTCGCACGGCCGACTTCTGGGAGGCCGCACTCGGCTGGCGGCGTACGCATGCCGAGGACGACGAGGTGGTCCTCGAGCCGCCGGCCGGCAGCCCCGAGGACGGGATCAGCCCCGACATCCTGTTCCTCCGGGTGGGCGACGCCAAGCAGGTGAAGAACCGGCTGCACCTCGACCTGCGCCCGGTCGACCAGGAGGCCGAAGTGGCCCGCCTGGAGGCGATGGGGGCGCGGCGGGTCGACGTCGGCCAGGGTGACGAGGTGAGCTGGGTCGTGCTCGCCGACCCTGACGGCAACGAGTTCTGCGTCCTGCGGGCGCTGAGCCCCGAGGAGCACGCGGAGTGACCCTGCGGGCCCGCAGGAGCGACCGGCCTGTCGGAGGTCGAGGCTAGGCTCTGACGCATGGCAGCACCAACCATCTCGCGGGGTCCCCGTGCCACCGCGAGCGACTACCACCCGTGGTCTGCCCTCTTCGCACTGTGCCTGGGATTCTTCATGATCCTGGTCGACTCCACCATCGTCTCGGTCGCGACCCCGGCGATCATCGAGGACCTCCAGGCCGAGGTGAACTCAGTCGTCTGGGTGACCAGCGCCTACCTGCTCGCCTACGCCGTGCCCATCCTCATCACCGGCCGGCTGGGCGACCGCTACGGCCAGAAGAACCTCTACCTGCTCGGCCTCGGCGTGTTCACCCTGTCGTCGCTGTGGTGCGGCCTCACCCACAGCATCGAGTGGCTGATCGTGGCGCGGGTCTTCCAGGGCCTTGGCGGAGCGTTGATGACCCCGCAGACGATGGCGACGATCACCCGCATCTTCCCGGCCGTGAGCCGCGGCAAGGCCATGGCGGTCTGGGGTGCGACCGCGGGCATGGCCACCCTCGTGGGTCCGATCGTGGGGGGACTGCTCGTCGACGGTCTGGGCTGGGAGTGGATCTTCTTCGTCAACGTGCCGATCGGGATCCTCGGGCTGTTCCTGGCCTGGCGACTGGTGCCGCTGCTGGAGACCCACTCGCACTCCTTCGACTGGCTCGGTGTCGCGCTCAGCGGCGTGGGCATGTTCCTACTGGTCTTCGGCATCCAGGAGGGCCACCAGTACGACTGGGGCTCGATCTCCGGCCCGGTCTCGGTGTGGGGTCTGATCGTGGTCGGTGCCGTCGTGCTCGGCCTGTTCGTCGTGTGGCAGGTGCGCAACCGCGCCGAGCCGCTGGTCCCGATGTCGCTGTTCGCCGACCGGAACTTCACCCTCGCCACCGTGGCGATCACCGCCATGGGGTTCGCGATCACCGCGATGGCGTTCCCGCTCATGCTGTGGGCCCAGCTGGTGCGCGACTACACCCCGACCCAGGCCGCCCTGCTGCTCAGCCCGATGGCGGTCCTCACCCTGGTGCTGGCCCCGGTCGTGGGACGCTGGACGGACTCGGTGCACCCGCGGCTGCTCGCCGGCTTCGGCTTCGCCACCCTGATCGGCTCGCTGGTCTGGCTGGTCTCGGTGATGCGCCCGGACTCGTCGGTGGTCTCGGTGCTCGTCCCGATCGGCTTCTTCGGCCTGGGCAGCGCATTCGTGTGGGCGCCCAACAGCGCCACCGCCACCCGCAACCTGGCGATGCGCGACGCCGGGGCGGGCGCGGGCGTCTACAACGCGACCCGGCAGTTCGGCGCGGTCCTCGGCTCGGCCGCGATCGCGGTGCTCATCGACTCCCGGCTCGCCGCGCAGGGCCTGGACTTCCAGCCCGGCAACGCGACCGGAGGCGCCGGGGGCCTCCCCTCGCCGGTGCTCGCCCCCTTCAGCGACGCGATGGCCCAGGCGATGATGCTGGTGCCGCTCTCCCTTGTCGTCGGCCTCGGGGCGGTGCTGTTCTTCGAGCGACCCCACCACCAGCAGGAGGCGGCCGACGCCGCACGGTAGCCCGGTGCCGCCGGAGGTGGGAGCGCGGAGTGCGCTCAGCCCCGCCCGTGGGCGGTGAGCCACGCCGCCGGGTCGGGCCCCCGCGGGACGAGCCCGGACGGGTTCAGGTCGGCCTGGACGAGGTAGTAGTGCTGCTTGATCTGGTCGAAGTCGATGGTCTCGCCGAAGCCGGGGGTCTGGAACAGGTCGCGGGCGTACCCCCACAGCGCCGGCATCTCGGAGAGCTTGTTCCGGTTGCACTTGAAGTGGCCGTGGTACACCGCGTCGAACCGGGCCAGGGTGGTGAACAGCCGTATGTCGGACTCGGTGATCGCGTCCCCCATGAGGAACCGGCGCCCGGTCAGCCGCTCCTCGAGCCAGTCCATGGTCATCCACAACCGGTCGTAGGCCTCGTCGTAGCTCTCCTGGGAGCCGGCGAAGCCACAACGGTAGACGCCGTTGTTGATCTCGGTGAAGACCCGCTCCATGACCTCCTCCATCTCCTCGCGCACCGCTTCGGGCCACAGGTCCGGTGCGTCCGGGCGGTGGTGGTCGCGCCACTCGAAGAACAGGTCGTGGGTGATCGACGCGAAGTCGTTGGTCACCACGGTGGTGGAGGCGATCTCGACCACGGCCGGCACGGTGATCCCGCGGGGGTAGTCCGGGAAGCGGTTGAGGTAGGCCTCCTCCAACCGGTGGATCCCCAGCACCGGGTCCCTGCCGTCCGGGTCGAGGTCGAAGGTCCAGCTGTGCCGGTCGTGGGTCGGCCCCGGGGTGCCCAGGGAGATCACCTGCTCCAGGCCGAGCAGGCTGCGGACGATGATCGACCGGTTCGCCCACGGGCACGCCGGGGCGGCCACCAGGCGGTAGCGCCCGGGCTCCACCGGCCACGTGGGTGCCTGCGGCCCCTGGCGCTCGAAGGGGTCGCGGGAGCGGCCAGGCTCGGCGGTGATCCGGTCCGGGATGTAGTTCATGTCCCGCTCGAAACCCCTGCCCTCGGAGACGAACCGGGGGGTGTCCTGGGCCATCGGGGCTCCTTCGGGTGCGAGTGCTGGGACACCAGGACCCTGCCCAGGACCGGGCGCGGTCACGCCCCGGAGGCACCCGCGTCGGCGGGGTGCTTCTAGGCTCGACCGGTGCACGCTCCCGACCGACCCACCGCCCTGGTCCTGACCGGCATCGTCTCCGTGCAGCTCGGGGCCGCGATCTCCAAGCACCTGTTCGACGAGGTCAGCCCGACGGCCCTGGTCTGGTTGCGCCTGCTCTTCTCCGCGCTCATCCTGCTGGCCGTGGTCCGCCCCCGGCTGGCCGGCCACACCCGCCAGGACTGGGCGGTGGTCCTGGTCTTCGGGACGGCCCTGGCGGGGATGAACTGGGCCATCTACGAGGCCTTCTCCCGCATCCCGTTGGGACTGGCGGTGACCGTGGAGTTCCTCGGCCCGCTCAGCGTGGCCCTGGTGGCCTCCCGCCGGATCTCCGACGTGCTGTGGGTGCTGCTCGGCGGCATGGGCGTGGGACTGCTCGGGATCGAGCGTGGCGCGGTCACGGTCTCGGGCGTGGCCTTCGCGCTCCTCGCAGGGGCGATGTGGGCGGCGTACATCCCGTTGAGCGCGGCAACCGGCCGACGGTGGTCCGGTCTGACCGGTCTGGCGGTCGCCAGCTGCGTGGGAGCAGTCGGGCTCGCGCCCTTCGCCGTTGCCAGCGGCGGGGGCGCCCTGCTCGAGCCCCGGGTGCTGGGCGTCGGCCTCCTGGTCGCCGTGCTGTCCTCGGTGATCCCCTACAGCTGTGAGCTCGTGGCGCTGCGGACCATGGCGCCCCGGGTCTTCGGCGTGCTCATGAGCCTGGACCCGGCCGCGGCGGCGCTGGCGGGGCTGCTCGTGCTCCACGAGCTGCTCGGCGTCCTGCAGTGGACCGCGGTGGCCTGCGTGGTCGTCGCGAGCATCGGCGTCACCCGCTCCGCGCCGCAACCGGCCGCACCGGTCGTGGCCTGACCCGGGTCAGCCCCGCCCGGCCGCGGGCAGCTCGGCAAGGAGGGCCACCACCCGCTCGATGAGCTCGTAGGGGATCTCCTGGTCCAGGGGGAAGCGCAGCGTCCCCTTCCCCGACCGGTACGGCGCCAGCGCCTCGGCGAGGTCGCCCTGGGCCGCCGGCGCGGGGTAGAGGCTGATGTGCTTCTTCCAGCCCGCGAGGTGGACCACCGGCCTGCCCTCGAGCCGGAAGGTCGGGATGTCGTAGCTGATCACCTCGTCGCTGTCCGGGATCACCGACCGGATCGACCCGGTGACCCGGTGGAGCACCTCGCGGGTCTCCTCGGGGAACGAGTCGAGGTACTGCTGGACGGAGTCGAACTTCGTGGCCGACATCGGACCTCCTGCGGGTGGTCTCCCATCGTCTCGTCCCGGCCCCGCCGGGCCAAGGGCAAAGGTCTCCCGCTTCGGCCACGGCCCCACCGACGTCGCCCCTACCCTGGCCGTCCAGCTGTCCCGCTCGTCCCTCTCGGAGTCCACTCGTGTCCTGCATGCCCGCGCGCCCACAGTGGGTGCGGCCTCGTACCCCCCGGCCACCGGCGCGGCTCGCCGCCACCACCTCGGCGCTCACCTCGGCGCTCACCGCGGCCCTGGTCGCCGGCACGGTCGCCCTGGTCGGCATGGCCCCGGCCGCCGCCGACGAGGCGTCCCCGCCGGTCGCGACGCCGGTCACCCTGGCCGACCTGCCCGCCGAGGTGTACGACGCCCACCGGGGTGGCGGCATGGAGGTCCGGGAGAACAGCCTCAGCGGCTTCCAGGCCACCCTGGACAGCGGCGCGGTGCAGGTCCTCGACCTCGACACCCAGCAGCTCGCCGACGGCACGGTCGTGGTCTTCC
Source organism: uncultured Actinomycetota bacterium (assembly GCA_963784485.1). Classification (GTDB taxonomy): domain Bacteria; phylum Actinomycetota; class Actinomycetes; order Propionibacteriales; family Nocardioidaceae; genus Marmoricola_A. The sequence continues at coordinate 50,519 of CAWARH010000002.1, forward strand.
ACGACGAGACCCTGGACCGCACGACCACCTCCAGCGGACGGGTCTCCGACCTCACCGTCGCGGAGTGGGCGCAGGTGCGCCTCGACCTGGGCGGGTGGCTCTCTCCGGCGCCGCCCCCGGAGGCCCCGCCCACCCTGGCGCAGGTCCTCGACCGGTTCGGTGGCCGGATCGTGCTCACCGTGGAGGCGAAGGACATTGCTTCCCTCGATCGGATCGCCCGGATGGTCACCGACCGAGGGCTCACCGAGTCCGTCCTGGTCAACACCAACGAGCCGTGGGTGGCTCGCCGGATCCACGACCGTGGCCTCCACAGCCACCTGTGGCGCAGTGCCGCCCAGGCCGCCGGTGACGAGCCGGCTCGCTGGGCCGATCTCGTCGACCTGGTCACCCTCGACGCAAGGACCGTCGACCGGGACGTCCGCCGGTTCGTCCGCTCCGGCATTCCGCGGGTGTGGGCCCGCGTGCACAGCACCCGCGCGGAGCGTGACCGGCTCCGGGCTCTCGGCGTCGGTGGGTTCGTGGTGGACGCACCCCGCTACCTGACCGGCCAGACCGACACGTTCCCCCTGGTCGACACGGTGGTGAGCGCCGAACCGCCGGCGCCAGTGCAGGTCTCCGACCGCGTCCAGGTGGGAGTGCGGGTGGCCGCGCAGTCCGCGTCCGGGCTCGCCGGGGTGACCGTCCGCACGGCCGCCCCGGGGCCGGACGGCCTGGTGACCTCCCGCACCGACGACGCGGGACGCGCCCTGCTGACCTTGCCCACCGGGGGCCGCCCGGGGACGACGCGGCTGCCGCTGACCGCCCTCGCCGGTGCCCAGGGCGAGTCCCGTTGGCCGGAGGGCACCGCCGACGTCCCGCTCCGCCTCACCCGTGAGGACCTCCAGGTGGAGGTCGCACCCGTGCTGACCGGTCGACGGCTGGACGTCCGGGTGGTGGCGCGGGACAGCGCCGCCACGTCGTACGACGGGCCGCGGCACGAGACCGGGGGCCGGGCGACCGTGGCCGACCTGGCGAGCGCCCGCCTCACGCTGGACCTCCTGCGCGGGGGGCAGGTGGTGCGCACGCTGACCGCGGCGGTCCACGACACCGGACGGGTCGGCGACGGGGTCGGGTCGGCCCGGTTCACCACCCGGGTGCCCGCAGGGGAGCCGCTCACGGTCAGGGTGACCCAGAGCGGGCCGGTCCACCGGCACGCCACGACCCGGGCCCGGGTGGGCTGAGCCGCGGCTGCTCAGGGCGGCGTGGGGCCGCGCGCCTCCTCCTGCTCGACCAGGGCCTCGAGGTCGCTGAGCCGGTCGAGGCCGGCGACCGCGCGACGCATCCGGTGGTTCCCGCCGAACCGCGCGCGGTGCCGGTGGAGGAACCACCAGTAGCCGGCGGTGAACGGGCAGGCGTCCTCGCCGACCCGCACCGTGGGGTTCAGCGCGCACGACCCGCAGTGGTCGGTCATCGTGGCCAGGTAGGCGCCACCGGAGGTGTAGGGCTTGGTCGCCAGGACGCCGCCGTCGGCGTGCTGGGACATGCCGACCACGTTGGGCACCATGACCCAGTCGTAGCCGTCGACGAACGCGCGGTGGAACCAGTCGGTCAGCCGCTCCGGGTCCCAGCCGCGCTGGAGGGCGTAGCTGCCCAGGATCATCAGCCTCGGGATGTGGTGCACCCACCCGTGCCGCGCGACCTCGTCGAGGGTGTGCGCCAGGCAGGCGGCGCGGGTGGCCGACCCGTCCAGCTCCGCGAACCAGTCCGGGACGTCGGTGGTGGCCTCGAGGGCGTTGGCCGAACGGTACTCGGGGCCGAGGTGCCAGTAGAGGTGCCAGACATAGTCGCGCCAGCCCATCACCTGGCGCACGAACCCCTCCACGCTGGCCAGGCGGGTACCCCGCTCACGCCAGGCGCGCTCGGCCTCGGCCACCACGAAGGCCGGGTCCAGCAGCCCCAGGTTCAACGGGGCCGACACCAGCGAGTGGGCCATCCACGGGTCCCCGGCGAGCACCGCGTCCTCGTAGGCGCCGAACGCCTCGAGCCGGTGCTCGACGAAGTGCGTCAGGGCGGCGCGCGCCTCGTGGCCGGTCACGGGGAACCGGCGGGGTCCGTCCTGACCCAGGAAGGCCACCCCGTCGGCCTCCCAGGCGTCGAGGTCCGCGCGGACGCCGGCATCGATCTCGTCCTCCTCCGGCCACCACGGGTCGGGGACCCCCAGGGAGCGCGCGCCCTTCGGGGGCGGCTCCCGGTTCGCTGCGTCGAAGTTCCACCGGCCACCGCAGGGCTCGCCGTCGGCCTCCATGAGCACACCGGTGCGCCGGCGTACGTCGCGGTAGAAGTCCTCCAGGAGGAGCCGGCGGTTGCCGCGCCCCTCGGCCCACCGGTTGAACTGGTCGCGGTCGGTGACGAAGCCCCGGGCCGGGAGGCGCACGACCTCCCGGGTCTCCCCCAGGGAGCGGACCAGGTCCACCGCCGCGCGGCTGGTCGGCTGCACGACCTCCAGGGGTCCCTCGACCCCGGCCAGGGCAGCACGGTAGGTGGAGGTCCGCAGGTACGTCGCCCGCCCGTCGAGCTCCGCCGCCCGGTGGCGCATGGCGGAGAGCACCAGGTGGGCCTTCTGCCGGTGGAACCTCCGTCGTTCGAAGACGGCGCGCGACTCGACCAGGAGGAAGCGGCCCTCGTGGTCGGCGGTGAAGTGGTCCCCGAGCTGGTCGCCGAACAGCCAGCGGGTGCGGCCGGTCATGGCGCGTGCCGCTCCGCGGCCCGGGCGATGCCGTCGCACATCCGGCCGAAGACCACCGCGTGCCCGGGCAGCTCGGCCCACCAGAAGGCATGGCCGAGCGGTCCCCAGGCGGGGGCGAACCAGGTGCGCTGCAGCAGCAGGGAGCGGCCCGGTCCGGCCTCCTGGACCTCCAGCGCCAGCCAGGCGGTGCCCGGCATGCGCATCTCCGCGCGGAGCCGGAGCGACCGGGGTGGGTCGACCTCCTCCACCCGCCAGAAGTCCAGGACCTCCCCGGCCCGCGGCGCCCCGCGCGGCCCTTGCCTCATCCCCGGCCCGCCGACCAGCCGGTCGGCCAGGGCGCGCCACTGCCACAGCTGGTCGAACGCGGGGTAGCCGCCGCGTCCGCCGAAGTGCGCCACCTCGGCCCACAGCGCCTCGGCCGGGGCGTGGACGAGGCGGGTCCGCTTCTCGGCGTACGTCGCACGGTGGTGCCCGGTGTCAGCCATGGCGTCACGCTAGCCCGCACCGACGAACCGGACGGAGGACAAGGCAGCAGAAGCCGGTGACGGCTTTGACCTCACGCGCTGGGTGCTCGATGCTGCGGTGCATGCGACTCCTGCTCCCAGGCACCCTGCTGCTCGTCGTCGGCCTCACTTCTTGTACTACTGACGCCAAGTCCGCCGACGACGTCGCGAAGGACCTTGCCGGCGCACTGAGCCGGGACTCGGTGCCGGACGCCCTGTTCGCCGGGGGCTCCCACCAGGACGAGTACGACGCGATCACCAAGGGCCTCGGGGAGGTCACCCCCACCGTCGAGACCGGGGACGTGGTCACCGACGAGGGGTCGGCGACCGCCACCCTGCGATGGGCCTGGGACCTCGACGGCTACCGGTGGTCGTATGAGTCCGCCGCAGAGCTCACCGACGGCGACGCGGGGTGGGAGGTCGAGTGGAGCCCGGCACTGGTCGTCCCCGACCTGACCGACGGGCAGACCCTGACCCGGTCCCGGATCGCTCCCCCGCGAGGCGACATCCTCGGCGCCGGCGGTCGTCACCTGGTCACCGAGCGTCCCGTGGTGCGCATCGGCATCGACAAGACCCAGGTGGCCGCTCGACGCAGCGCGGAGGCCGCCCGCCGGCTGGCCGCGGCGGTCGACGTCTCCCCCGGCCCGTTCGTCCGCGCCGTGCGCGCCGCGGGTGCGCAGGCCTTCGTCGAGGCGATCGTCCTGCGCCGACCGGACGCGCGGGCCCTCGACCCGGCGTACGCGGCCATCCCGGGGGCGGTAGCCCTCGACGACACGCTGCCCCTCGCGCCCACGCGGACCTTCGCCGCGCCGATCCTGGGCCGGGTCGGGCCGGTCACGGCCGAGGTCGTCGAGGAGTCCGACGGGCGCCTCGCCGCAGGGGACGTGGCCGGCCTGTCCGGCCTCCAGGCGAGGTACGACGAGCAGCTGGCGGGCACCCCGGGCGTCCGGGTCTCCGCGACGGGCGGGGGCGGGGGGAGCCGCGAGCTGTTCGCCGACGGGCCGGTGGCGGGCGAGCCCCTGCGGACGACCCTGGTCGAGGAGCTCCAGCGTCGCGCGGAGCGGGTCCTGGCTGGTGGCCCGACCGACGGCGGCGCCTCCGCCCTGGTCGCCCTCCGGCCCTCGACCGGTGCGGTCCTCGCGGCGGCCAGCGGGCCGGGGGCCGACGGCCAGAACGTTGCGACCTTCGGGCAGTACGCGCCCGGCTCGACCTTCAAGGTGGTCTCGTCCCTGGCGTTGCTGCGCAGCGGTCTCACCCCCGACAGCCGGGTCGGCTGCCCCGCGACGACCGTGGTCGACGGCAAGACGTTCAAGAACTACGACGACTACCCGGCTGCACGGCTGGGGGAGATCACGCTGCGGCAGGCCGTGGCCAACTCGTGCAACACCGCCTTCATCGGGCTGCGCGACCGGCTCGACGAGGGTGACCTGGCGGGCGCCGCCGCCGCGCTGGGCCTCGGGGTCGACCACGATCTCGGGTTCCCGGCCTACTTCGGCCAGGTCCCGGCGCCGCAGACGCAGACCGAGGCCGCCGCGGACCTGATCGGCCAGGGCAAGGTGCTCGCCTCGCCGCTGGCGATGGCCGCAGTCGCCGCGTCCGTGGCGGCCGGCGAGACGGTCGTCCCTCGGCTCCTCCCCGCCGTCGACCCGAGCCCCGGCGGGGCCGACGAGCCCCTGACCCGGCCGGAGGCGGCGACGCTGCGCAGCCTGATGCGCGCCGTGGTCACCGAGGGCTCTGGCGCCTTCCTGGCCGACCTTCCAGGCACGGTCGGCGCGAAGACCGGGACCGCCGAGTACGGAACCCCCGGCCCGGACGGGGACCTGCCCACCCACGCCTGGATGATCGCCACCCGCGGGGACCTCGCCGTGGCGGTCTTCGTGGAGACCGGTCGGTCCGGCTCCGGCACCGCGGGGCCGCTCCTGCGGGCGTTCCTGACCTCCTGAGCCCCTCGAGCTAGCGCAGCGGCACCAGCACCGCCCCGGCGTGCGCCGGAAGGCTGACCACCCCGGCCGAGGTCGTCGCCCCGGACGGGGTCGTCCACAAGACGTCGTAGCCGTGGCCCCCGAGGTCCAGCGCGGCCTCCCGGTCCCCGAAGTTCACCGCGACGACGACCGCGCCCCTCCGCATCACGAAGGTCCGGGACTGCTCGTCCACCTCGCACCGGGTCTGACGCAGGTCGGGCTCGGTCAGCTCGGGGGTGGAGCGACGGAGAGCCGCCAGCCCCCGGTACACCTCGAGCAGCACGGCGTGCCGTCCCTCCTCGGCCTCGGCCCAGTCCAGCTTCGAGGCGGCGAACGTGTCCGGGGACTGCGGGTCCGGCACTGTCGACAGGTCCCAGCCCATCTTGGCGAACTCGCGGGTGCGTCCCTCGGTCACTGCCTTGCCGAGGTCCTCCTCCGGGTGCGAGGTGAAGAAGGCGAACGGCGTGGAGGCCGCCCACTCCTCGCCCTGGAAGAGCATCGGCGTGAAGGGCCCGGTCAGGGTGAGCAGCGCGGCGCAGGCGAGCTGGTCCTCGTCCAGGGTCTCGGACAGCCGGTCCCCGCGGGCCCGGTTGCCGACCTGGTCGTGGTTCTGGTTGCAGACCACCAGGCGCCACCCCGGCATCCGGTCGGTGTCGACCGGGCGACCGTGCTCGGCCTCGCGGAACGACGAGTAGGTGCCGTCGTGGAAGAACCCCTTCTCGCACACCTTGGCCAGCGTCGACAGCGGCGCGAAGTCGGCGTAGTAGCCCTCGGTCTCGCCGGTGAGGGCCACGTGGAGGGCATGGTGGAAGTCGTCGCTCCACTGGGCGTCGAGCCCCGTGCCGCCGCCCTCGCGGGGGGTGACCAGGCGGGTGTCGTTCATGTCCGACTCCGCGATCAGGGTGAGCGGACGCCGCTGGTGGGCGGAGATCCGCTGCACCATCACGGCCATCTCCTCCAGCAGGTGCACCTGCGAGCCGTCCACGAGCGCGTGCACCGCGTCGAGCCTGAGGCCGTCCACGTGGTAGTCCTCGAACCACATCCGGACGTTGTCCAGGATGAAGGCACGCACCTGCGCACTGCCGGGCCCGTCGAGGTTCACGTGGCTGCCCCACGGGTTCTCACCCTCGTCGGAGAGGTACGGGCCGAACACCGGGAGGTAGTTCCCCGACGGACCGAGGTGGTTGTAGACGACGTCCTGCACCACACCGAGTCCGGCGCGGTGGCAGGCGTCGACGAACCGCTGGTACGCCGCGGGGCCGCCGTACGGCTCGTGGACCGCGTTCCAGGCGACCCCGTCGTAGCCCCACCCGTGGTCACCGTTGAACGCGTTGACCGGCAGAAGCTCGACCAGGTCCACGCCGAGGGAGACCAGGTGGTCGAGGTGCTCGGCGGCGGCATCGAGCGTGCCCTCGGGGGTGAAGGTGCCGACGTGCAGCTCGTAGATCACCGACCCGGCGAGCTGGCGGCCGGTCCACGCCTGGTCGCCCCAGGTGTGGGCGTCCGCGTCGAAGGTCCGGGTCAGCCCGTGCACGCCGTGCGGGAGGCGGCGCGAGCGCGGGTCGTGGACCACGGTCTCGGAGCCGTCGACGGAGTACCCGTAGTCGACCTCGCCCAGGGGCTCAGGTCCAGCGGGGGTCCACCAGTCGTCCTCGCCCCGGCGCATGGCCACGTCGCGGTCCCCGGCCCGCAGGGTCACCGACTCGGCAAGGGGAGCCCAGACGTCGAAGCGCCCGCGACCGCTGCGACGGCGGTCGTCGCGCACCAGCAGGGCCACCGGGTAGTCGCGGAGGAGGTCGGCCAACCGGACCCGGCCGTCGTCGTCGAGCGCGACGGGTCGACCGGTGAGGGACTCGGCCCAGGCGCCGGGCGGCAGCGTCAGGCTGGTCGAGCCCCACCCGCCCCGGGCCGCGAGACCGACGGGGAGCCGAGTGACGACCGTGACCGCGCCGCCGCGGTCGAAGGCCAGCGCATGCTCGGCGGCGTCGCCCTCGGCGTGCAGGGGCGTGTAGCCGGTGAAGAGCTCCGCACGCTCCCGGCGCAGGGTCAGGGCCAGGTGGGTGGCCAGCAGCTTGACCGCGCCGGCATCGTCGGCGGCGTCGGTGAGGGCCGGTCGGTCACCGGCTCGCAGCCCCTTGAGCAGGGTCTCTCGGCGGTCGAAGTCCACCGGGCGACGGTTGTCGGGGTCGACCAGGCTCTGCTCCCACAGCTCGCTGCCCTGGTAGACGTCCGGGACACCGGGCATGGTGAGCCCGAGCAGCTTCGCGCTCAGCGCGTTGACCCAGCCCGGGCCGGCGACCGCGGCGACCAGCCCGTCCAGCACGGCGCGCACCTGCGTCGTCGTCGAACGCGGCGTCGACGCAGGCGTGCACGGCGGCCTCGTACTCCTCGTCGGGGGCCGTCCACCGGGTCCGGTCCCCGGCCTCGCGCATCGCCTTCTCGGCGTAGGCGTGCAGTCGCTCGCGGCTGGCGGGCCACGCGCCGAGGACGGCCTGCCAGAGCAGGCTGCCGAAGCCCGGGTCGGGCACGGGCACCAGCGTGAGCAGCGTGCTCAGGGCCGCGTCCCAGGTCTCCGGGAGCTCGGCGAGCACGGCGATCCGGGCGCGGACGTCCTCGCCGCGCTTGGTGTCGTGCGTCGACGCCGCGGTCATCGCGTGCGGCCAGCCGGTCTGCCGGGCGGCGAGGAACTCGTGGAACTCCTCCGGGGTGACCGAGAAGACGCTGGGGTCGCCCCCGACCTCGTTGAGCGAGGTCAGCCGCGCGTAGCGGTAGAACGTGCAGTCCTCCACCCCCTTGGCCATCACCATGCCGCTGGTCTGCTGGAACCGCTGGGCTGCGGGCGCCGCTCCGTCCCCGAGCACGGGAGCGACCGCGTCCAGGGTCGCGGCCAGGTCGGGCCGGTGCCGACGTGCGCGCTCGAACGCCTCCTCGAGGTGCTCGCGCCCTTCGGGCAGGTAGGAGCGGTAGACGGTGAAGCAGGCGAGCAGCTCGGCGACGGCGTCGACGACGGCCTCGAACGGCGGGACGTCGTCCGGGTCGCCCTCGGACAGCCCGGCCACGAGCTCGCGGGAGATCCGGCGGGTCTCGGAGCCGAGGATCCCGTCGGCGACCGCGCGCTTGGCGTCGTGGACCATCTGCTCCCAGTCCACGGGCGCTCCGCGCAGGCGTGCCTCGAGGGCGTCCAGGGGGGCTTGCCCGGCCGGGTCGGTGAGCACCCGGTCCACGAACGCCAGGGCGTCGTAGCCGGTGGTGCCCGCGGTCGCCCAGGACCGCGGGAGCTCCTCGCCGGGCTCGAGGATCTTCTCGACCAGCACGTAGGCGTGCCCGGTCAGCTCGGCGAGGTCGTCGAGGTACTTGCCCGGGTCCCGCAGGCCGTCCGGGTGGTCCACGCGCAGGCCGTCCACCAGGCCGTCGGCGAACCAGCTGCGGATCTGCTCGTGGGAGCGGTCGAACCACTCCTGCTCCTCGACCCGGATCGCGACCAGGGTGTTCACGGCGAAGAACCGGCGGTAGTTCAGGTCGCGGTCCGCGTCCCGCCAGCTGACCAGGTCGTAGTGCTGGCGCGCGAGCACGTCGTTGGCGTCCTCCTCGGGCCCGCGGTCGGCCGAGCCGGGCGCCAGCGGGAAGCGCTGGTCGTGGTAGTGCAGCTCACCGGCGAGCACGCGCAGGTTGCGGATCCGCCCGTCCTCGGCCAGGTCGTCGTCGCCCACGACGGGGATCCGCAGCCTGCCCTCGGCTGCCTCCCAGTCGATGTCGAAGGCCGCGGCGTACGGCGACTCCTGCCCGTGGGTGAGCACGTGCCACCACCACTCGTTCTCCCACGGGCGGGCGACCCCGACGTGGTTGGGGACGATGTCGACCAGCACCCCCATGCCGAGCCGGCGCGCCTCGTTGGCCAGCGCGACCAGCCCCGACCCCCGACCCCGCGAGGGGTCGACGGCGGAGTGGTCGGCCACGTCGTAGCCGTGGTCGCTGCCGGACTCCGAGGCGAGCAGCGGGGACAGGTAGACCCAGTCCACCCCCAGCTCGTGGAGGTACTGCAGGCGCCGGGCCGCCTCGAGCAGGTCGAAGTCCTCGGTGATCTGCAGCCGGTAGGTGCTGACCGGAGCGCGCACGGCGTCCGTCCTCTCGATGTCGCTCGCTGGTGGTGGGTGGCGCTCAGTCGTCGGAGGCCGAGGGGGCGGGCTGGGGGGCGCGCTTGCCGGACTTGGCCGACTTCCCCTTCTTCGCCTTGCGGGGCGCGACCGGGGCCGGCTCGGGGGTCTCCTCCGGGGCCTCCGCGGGGGTGTCCTTCGGCGTCGCCTCAGGCTCGTCGGCCTCCGCCGCGCGTGCCGCCGAGCGTCCGCCTCCGGTCCGGGTGTCCCGGCTGCCGGTGCCCCGGTGGGTGGCCGAATCAGGGTCGGCCAGCGCCGCCAGCGACGCGGCCACCGACAGGTCGGGCGCCGCCTCGGGCTCGGAGTGCTCGCGCAGCACGAGGATGCTGCGGGGCTCCAAGGTCAGCGTGGCCTTCGGCTGGTACGGCTCACGCTGCTGGGCGGCGGCCCCGGTGTCGATGGCCACGTCCCACGCGCCGGCGTACTCGTCGGAGGGCAGCAGCGTCTCCACCGGCTCGTGCGAGGCGTTGAAGTAGAGCAGGAAGTGGTCGTCGGTGATCGGCCTGCCCATCCGGTCGCCACCGGGGATGCCGTGCCCGTTGAGGTACATCCCGATCGACTTGGCGCCCTCCGCGGTCCAGTCCCCGTCCTCCATCGGCCGACCCTCCGGGTGCAGCCACACGATGTCGTTGAGCCGCTCCCCGTGGGCGGTGCGGACCTCCCCACCGGTGAAGAACCGGCGGCGACGGAAGGTCGGATGGGCGGCCCGGAGCTTGGCCACCGCGGCGGTGAACTCGATCAGCGGCCGGTCGACCTTGTCCCAGTGCACCCAGCTGATCTCGGAGTCCTGGGCGTAGGTGTTGTTGTTGCCGTCCTGGGTGCGTCCGAGCTCGTCGCCGTGCAACAGCATCGGGACCCCCTGGCTGAGCAGCAGGGTGGCGATGAAGTTGCGCTGCGCCCGGGCCCGCAGCTCCAGGACCTCCTTGTCCTCGGTCGGTCCCTCGGCCCCGTGGTTCCACGAGCGGTTGTGGCTCTCCCCGTCCCGGCTGTCCTCGCCGTTGGCCTCGTTGTGCTTGTCGTTGTAGGAGACCAGGTCCCGCAGGGTGAAGCCGTCGTGCGCGGTGACGAAGTTGATGCTCGCGAACGGGCGGCGCCCCGAGTGCTCGTACAGGTCCGAGGAGCCGGCGAGCCGGCTGACGAACTCGCCGAGCGTGGGCTCGCCGCGCCAGAAGTCGCGCACGGTGTCGCGGAACTTGCCGTTCCACTCGGTCCACTGCGGGGGGAAGTTGCCGACCTGGTACCCGCCGGGGCCGACGTCCCACGGCTCGGCGATGAGCTTGACCTGGCTGACGACCGGGTCCTGCTGGACGAGCTCGAAGAAGGCGGCGAGCCGGTCGACGTCGTAGAACTCACGGGCCAGGGCGGAGGCCAGGTCGAAGCGGAAGCCGTCGACGTGCATCTCGGTGACCCAGTAGCGCAGCGAGTCCATGATCAGCTGCAGGGTGTGCGGGTGGCCGACGTTGAGGGAGTTGCCGGTGCCGGTGTAGTCCATGTAGAACTTCCGGTCGCCCTCGACGGTGCGGTAGTACGCGGCGTTGTCGATGCCCTTGAAGCTCAGGGTGGGGCCCAGGTGGTTCCCCTCGGCGGTGTGGTTGTAGACCACGTCGAGGATGACCTCGATGCCGGCGGCGTGCATGGCCTTGACCATGCCCTTGAACTCCTGGACCTGCTGGCCCTCGCTCTTGTTGGCGGCGTAGTCGGCGTGCGGGGCGAAGAACGCCAGGGTGTTGTAGCCCCAGTAGTTGCGCAGCCCCTTCTCCAGCAGCGTGCTGTCCTGGACGAACTGGTGCACCGGCATGAGCTCGATCGCGGTCACGCCGAGCTTGGTGAGGTGGCTGGTGACCGCGGGGTGGGCCAGACCGGCGTAGGTTCCGCGCTGCTCCTCGGGGATGTCGGGGTGCAGCTGGGTCAGTCCCTTGACGTGCGCCTCGTAGATGAAGCTCTCGTTGTAGGGGACCGCGGGGGCGCGGTCGCCCTCCCAGTCGAAGAAGGGGTTGATCACGACCCCGAGGGTCATGTGAGCCGCGGAGTCCTCGTCGTTCTTGGAGTCCTCGTCGCCGAACGTGTAGCCGAACAGCGACTGGTCCCAGTCGATCTCGCCGGCGGTGGCCTTGGCGTACGGGTCGAGGAGCAGCTTGTTGGGGTTGCAGCGCTGGCCGTGCTCGGGCGCCCAGGGGCCGTGCACGCGGTAGCCGTAGCGCTGCCCGGGCTGCACCTGCGGGAGGTAGCAGTGCCACACGTAGGCGTCGACCTCGGTGACCTCGACCCTCGTCTCGGTGCCGTCGGCGTCGAAGAGGCACAGCTCCACCCGGTCGGCGACCTCGCTGAACAGCGCGAAGTTCGTGCCGCTCCCGTCGTAGGTGGCGCCGAGGGGGTAGGCGGATCCAGGCCAGGGTTGCACGGGAGCTCCTTCAGTCGGGCCCAGCTCGGGTCCGGGTGAATCCATGCACGGGTCGGCATGTGAACGATCCAACGCTACCCGCGACGCCGCTCCTCAATCATCCCGGACCGGACCGGGTCGTTAGAGTTGGCTCACACGGACGGAGGGTCGATGGCGAACGGAACGGTGACCGCGAAGCTCGCGGACGTCGACACGTCGCTGGATCGGTATGCCCGCATGGTCCGTCGCTCCCTCTCCGCGCCCCTCGCCCTGGTCAGTCTCGTCGAGTCGGACCGGCAGGTCTTCTGCGGGGCCTCAGGACTGGACCAGCTGCTGGACAGCGTCCGGGAGACGCCCCTGTCGCACTCGTTCTGCCAGTACGTCGTGGTCGACCAGGCCCCGCTCGTGATCACCGACGCGAGGGTGGACCCCCGGCTGCACACCAACCTCGCCATCCGGGACCTCGACGTCATCGCCTATGCCGGATGGCCGATCACCGACCACACCGGGGAGGTCATCGGCTCGCTGTGCGCCATCGACCACGAGCCGCGGGTCTGGGCCGACGACGAGCTCGCCGCGCTGGAGGACCTGGCTGCGGCCTGCTCCGCCGAGCTGGCCCAGCGCTCCCTGCGGGTCGAGGCGGCCGCGGGCGAGCAGGTCGCACGCGACCTCGCGCACCGCAGCCGGGTGCTGCTGGCGCTCAGCGAGGGCCTCTCGCACACCCGGACCCTCATCGAGGTCGCCGGAGCGGTGGAGCGGACCGCTCTGGTGCAGCTCGGCTGCCGGCGGGCCGGCATCTGGCTGCGCGACCCGGGCGAGGCGGGAAAGCCGTTGCGCCTGCCGGCCCACGCGCCGACGACCCGGGGCGAGAACCTCACCTTCGTGGTCCCCCCGACAGACTCGTGGGAGTCCGCGACGCGCCATGCCGTCCTCGGTGTCGACTCCAGCAACCCGGTCGGGGACGCCCTGGTGATGGGCCGGGCGACCTACTACACCAGCCGAGCCGAGCAGAACGCGCGCTTCCCGTCCGTGGTCAACGACGCCCAGATCGGCGAGTCCCGGGCGTTCGTCCCGCTGGTCGCCAACCAGACGGCGTACGGCGTGCTGGCGCTGGTCTGGGACGAGGTCGGCGAGGTGCCTCCCGAGCACCGCACCACGATCAGCGCACTGGCCTCGTACACCGCCCAGGCGGTGCAGCGGGCCTTGCTCCACGAGGAGCAACGGCACGCGCTGGGCACGCTGCAGAGCGCCCTCATGCCGCAGCTGCCGCCACCGGGGGTCCTGGAGCTGGCCGCCCGCTACCGGCCGGCCTCCCGCAAGGACCAGGTGGGCGGCGACTGGTACGACGCGGTGGTGATGCCGTCGGGCCAGACCGCGGTGATGATCGGCGACGTGGTCGGCCACGACATCGGCGCGGCGGCGATCATGGGCCAGCTGCGCAACATGCTCCGGGCCTTCGCCTGGGCGACCGAGGATGCTCCCTCCACCAACGTCGGGCGGCTCGACCAGGCGATGGAGGACCTCCACGTCGACGCGATGGCCAGCCTCGTGTACGCCCGGATCGAGCCGATGGAGGACGGGAACCCGCACGGCGCCGACGGGTGGCACCTGCTGCGCTGGACCAACGCCGGTCACCCGCCCCCGGTGCTCGTGGACGCGGACGGGACGCTCACCTGGCTCGACGAGAGCCCCGACCTCATGCTCGGCGTGCTGCCCGGCGGTCCCCGCGGCGACCACCGCACGCCGATGCCGCCGGACTCCACGCTCCTGCTGTACACCGACGGGCTCGTGGAGCGGCGCAGCGAGGACCTCGACCTCGGGCTGGAGCGGCTCGGCCGTGCGGTGGCCCGCCACCGGGGCAGGGGCATCGACGCCTTCCTCGACGGCGTCCTGGGTGACCTGCTGGGCCATCAGCGGCCGGACGACGTCGCCGCGCTCGCCGTGCGGTTCAACCGGCGTGGCCCGGCCGCGGAGGTCGCGGCTCGTCCTTGACCTCGGCCCGCCGGCCGAGGGCGGCCATCACCGCCGACCCGTCCCAGTCGCCCGGGTCCCGGGTGTCCTTCCAGTGCTCGATCTGGGACAGCGCCCACCGCGCCCAGGTCACCGCGACCCGCTCCTGCTCCAGCTGGTAGGGCAGGCTCAAGGCGGCCAGGTGCAGTCGCCCGGGGAACGTCGGAGGCGCGGTGGCCATCGAGGCGAGCACCGCGAGCCGCTCCTCGGCCTCGGCCTCGATCCGCTCGAGCGTGGTGCGGAGCTGGTCGAGGTCCCCGGCGTCGGCGAAGAACACCTTCACCAGGCCCTCGAACTCCAGCTGCCGTGGTCCCGACGGCTCGTCGAGCCAGGCCGCCAGCTCCTGTCGCCCGGCGTCGGTGATGGTGTACTGACGGCTGCGCCGCCGTCCGGTGTAGACCTCCTCGGAGGTGACCAGGCCGAGCTCGGCCAGCGCCTTCGGCTCGTCGTACAGCCGGCGCTCGGCGCGCGGCCAGAACCAGTTCAGGCTGCGCTGCACCTGCTTGGCCAGCTCGTAGGTCGTCCAGGAGCGCACGTTGAGCAGTCCCAGGAGGGCGTAGGAGGTCACGGGCCGGCTCACTCGCCACATCTTGACACGCGCCGGGGGCCGGGATCGACTGTCCCGACCGCGCACCGGCGTCCGTGCCCCCTCGCCGAAGGAGGACCCGTGTTCCCGCTCCAGCCCGGCACCAGCGCACCCCCGCGGGTCCAGGTGGTGGTCGCCCACCCCGACGACGAGACCTTCGGCTGCGGCTCGCTGCTCCTCCACGCCTCGGCCGTCGGCGCCGTCACCTCGGTCGTGTGCGCCACCCGCGGGGAGGCGGGCCAGGTGGCCGACGGGGTGACCGTTCCGGCCGGGGGGCTGGCGGCGCTGCGCGAGGCCGAGCTGCGCCGCGCCGCACGGCTGCTGGGCGTGCAGGAGGTCGTGCTGCTCGGCCTGACCGACTCCGGGATGGACGGTCCGCCCGGACCAGGGACCCTGGTCGGCAGCGACCCGGCCACGGTGCGCGCAGCCGTCGCAGCGGCGGTGGCCGGGTTCGAGCCGGACGTGCTGGTCACCCTGGACGGGGGCGACGGGCACCGCGACCATGCCCGGGTGCGCGACCTCACCGTCGAGGTGGCCGCCGACGCCGGTCTGCCGGTGTTCCTGCACTGCCTGCCCCGCTCGGTGATGACCCGGTGGCTGGAGCACGCCCGCACCGCCGACCCTGACACGCCGTACCTCGACGCGGGCCAGCTGGGCACGCCCGACGAGCAGGTCAGCGTCGTCGTCGACACCACCGAGCACCTGGCCGCGAGGTGGGCGGCGATCCGCGCGCACCGCTCGCAGACCTCACCGTTCGAGGGGCTGCCCGACGAGCTCGCGCGTGCGTTCCTGTGCTCCGACCACCTCATCGAGGTGGCCCCGGCCGACCGGACGACCGGTCGGCTCAGCCCCTGAGACCCGGGAACTGGTCGTCGCGCCACTCGGTGGCGATCCGGGAGTCGGCGTGCGCCTCCTCCCGGGCGCGGAGCTCGACGCGGCGGATCTTGCCCGAGATGGTCTTCGGCAGCTCGGCGAACTCCAGCCTCCGGACCCGCAGGTACGGCGGCAGGTGCGCGCGGGCATGGGCCAGGATCGACCGGGCGGTCTCGGCGTCGGGCTCGTGCCCGGCGACCAGCACGACGTAGGCCTTGGGGACGGCGAGCCGGACCGGGTCGGGGGCCGGCACGATCGCCGCCTCCGCGACTGCGGGGTGCTCGATGAGCACGCTCTCCAGCTCGAACGGGCTGACCTTGTAGTCGGAGGCCTTGAACACGTCGTCGGTGCGCCCGACGTAGGTGATGTAGCCGTCCTCGTCGCGACGGGCGACGTCGCCGGTGTGGTAGAAACCGCCGGCCATGGCCTCCTGGTGGAGGGTCTCGTCACCGTGGTAGCCGGTCATCAGGGTGAGCGGGTGCTGGGCGAGGTCGAGGCACAGCTCCCCCTCGCCGGCCCCGTCGACCAGCCGCCCGTCCACGGGGTCGACGAGCACCACGGGGACCCCCGGCAGGGGGCGCCCCATCGACCCGGACAACACCCGCTGACCGGGGGTGTTGGCCACGGACGCGGTGGTCTCGGTCTGGCCGAACCCGTCCCGGATGGTGAGGCCCCAGTGCTTCTCCACCTGGCTGATCACCTCGGGGTTGAGCGGCTCACCGGCGCCGATCGCCTCCCGCAGGCTGCCCGGTCCGCCGGCCAGGTCGGCGTTGATGAGCATCCGCCACACGGTGGGGGGCGCACAGAACGTGGTGACCCGCTCCCGGCGGACGAGGTCGAGCAGGGCTGCAGGGTCGAAGCGGGCGTAGTTGAGGACCAGCACCGTGGCCTCGGCGAGCCAGGGTGCGAAGAAGTTGGACCAGGCGTGCTTGGCCCAGCCGGGCGAGGAGATGTTGAGGTGCACGTCGCCGGGACGCAGACCGAGCCAGTACATCGTGGACAGGTGGCCCACGGGGTAGCTGCGGTGGGTGTGCTCGACGAGCTTGGGCCTGCTCGTGGTGCCGGAGGTGAAGTAGAGCAGCATCCGGTCGTCGGTCCCGTTGCCGGGATGCGGGACCGGCGTCGCGTCGCGCTCGTAGGCCGCCGCGTGGTTCAGCCACCCCGCCGGGAGCTCCCCGCCGTCGGCCACCGCGAACCTCAGGTAGTCCCCGTGCACGCCGTCGAACTTCTCGGTGTCCCCGGCGTTGCAGATGACCGCCCGCGCGTTGCCGCGGCTGATCCGGTCGACCAGGTCCTTGGTGCCGACCGCGGTCGTGGTCGGCATGACCACCGCACCGATCTTGATGATCGCCAGCATCGACTCCCACAGCTCGACCTGGTTGCCCAGCATGAGCACCACGCTCGTGCCCGGGACCACGCCCTCCTCGAGCAGCCGGGCCGCGACCTGGTCCGAGCGGCGGACCAGCTCGGCGAAGGTGTACTCCGCCCGGTCGCCGTTCTCCTGCACCACCACCAGACCACGCCGCTGGTCGTCGCGGGCCCAGGTGTCGAACCAGTCGTGGACCCAGTTGAACCTCGCTCCGACGTCGGGCCAGGCGAAGCTCGCCAGCGCCCCGTCGTAGTCGGTCCGCAGCGACAGCAGCAGGTCGCGAGCGGCGCGGAGCCGGTCAGTGACAGTCGTCCCCTCAGCCATGTCCCCATCCTGCCCCCCAACCGCCCGTCCGTGAGGACCCGGGGTGTACGGGTCACCGGCGCCGGGAGTGGGTAGGAACAGGCGACCACTGCCTCCACACTGCCTCCACACGGCCTCGACACGGCCTCGACCAGGGACGGACCAGATGACCAGCGCCGATCCGGCTGACCGCCCCGCGGAGCACGAGCCAGACCCGATGGGGTCCCCGCGCGGCTGGGACCGGGTGTGGGGGCAGCTCTCCGTGGGCCTCCTCGACCGCGTGCCGCGGGAGCATCGCCAGTCCGAGGAGGCCTTCCGCCGGCGCCGGATCGTCGCCGGGGTGACCCTGCTGGTGGGAGCGGTCGGACTGGCGCTGAGCCTGCGGATGGAGCGCGACTCCCCGTGGTTCAACCTGGCGGCGCTGGGCGTGGCCGCCGTGTGGTTCGTCGGCGCGCTCGCCTCGGGGCCGTTGCACGCCGGCCGGATCAGCGCCGCGGACCAGCTGCGTCGCCCGGTCGGCCCACCGATCCTGCTGGGGGCCGCCCTGGCTGCCGTCTTCGTCGCCGGCGCCTTCGTGACCCGCTACGTCCCGCCGTTGGCCGACCAGGCGACCAACGTCCTCGCCTTCGCCGAGCAGGGCTCGCTCCCGCTGCTCGCCGCGGTCACCCTGGTGAACGGGATCGCCGAGGAGTTCTTCTTCCGCGGGGCGCTGTACGCGGCGGTCCGCGACCCGCACCAGGTGCTGCAGACGACCGTCGCCTACGTGGTCGCCACCCTGCTGACCGGCAACGTGATGCTCGGGTTCGCCGCCGCCGTGATCGGTGTGGTCACCGGGCTGCAGCGCCGCTCGACCGGGGGCATCCTCGCGCCCATCCTCACCCACGTCACCTGGTCGATGACGATGCTGTTCGTGCTGCCGTTGATCTTCTGAGCCGCACGGGTCGGCGGTCAGACCGGGACGGGCGCCGCCGCGCGCAGCAGCTCGAGCGTGCGCTCGCGGGCCTCGTTGCGCAGCGGGTCGGCGCCGGTCGGCGCACCCGCCACCGGGTGCACCATCACCTCGTCGACGTCGTGGGTTGCGGCAAGCCGGGCGAGCTCGTCGTAGGCCGACGCGGGGGTGCCGACGATCCACCGGCTGCGCATGGAGGCGAGGAGCTCCTGGTGCTCCTGGGGGAGGCGCACCTCGGCTGCCTCCTCGACGCTCAGCTGGGGCCGCAGCTCGCCGCCGGTGCGCAGGGCCACCATCGACAGGGCGTACGGGCGGACCAGCCGCTCCGCCTCCTCGGCCGTCTCCGCCACGCAGACGTTCGCGGTGAGGAACGTGGTGGGGGCCTGCGCCGCGTCGCTGGGCGTGAACCCGCTGCGGTACGCCGCCAGCGCCTCCGCAGTCCCGTTGCCCGAGAAGTGGTGGGCGAACACGTAGGGCAGGCCCAGCTCGGCGGCGAGGCGGGCGGAGTAGTCGGAGGAGCCCAGCAGCCAGACCGGCGGCGTGGAGCGCGCCTGCGGGGTGGCCCGCAGCTCGTACTGCCGGCCGCGGAGGTTCAGGCCCACACCGCCCGGGTGCATCATGGCGACGACGTTCGCGACGTGCTCGGGGAAGTGGTTGACCGCGTCGGACTCGACACCCCCGGCCCCCAGGCGCAGCGCCCAGCTGGTGACCGGGTCGCTCCCTGGGGCCCGCCCGATGCCCAGGTCGATCCGCCCGGGGTAGGCGGCCTCGAGCAGGGCGAACTGCTCGGCGACGACGAGCGGCGCGTGGTTGGGCAGCATCACGCCGCCGGAGCCCACCCGGATCCGCTCGGTGGCGCCGGCGATCATCGCGATGAGAACGGCCGGGTTCGTCGCCGCCACGGCGGGCATGTTGTGGTGCTCGGCGACCCAGTAGCGCCGGTAGCCGGTGCGGTCCGCGACCTCGGCCAGCGCCAGGGACGCCCGCAGCGCCTCGGAGGTGGACTGGTCACTGCGCACCGGGACGAGGTCGAGCACGGACAGCTGCAGGTCGGTCTGGGAGGTCATCCCGGGTCAACGCGGCCCGCCGACCGACGATTCCCGGAGGCGACGCCGGGCGGCTGAGTCAGGGGTCACACCGGCGAGCGGTTTGGTCGCGGACGATCCGGTGAGGCTGTAACTGTTGAACTTTCAATGTCCCCCCACGAGAGGTTCACCATGTCCCGTGCTTTCGAGAACGTTCCCGTCGGCCCCTGGAGCCTCCCGCAGCGCTTCGTGATGGCGCCGCTGACCCGCAACCGCGCCGGCGAGGGCATGGTCCCGACCGACCTCGCGGCGACCTACTACGGCCAGCGGGCCGGGGCCGGACTGATCGTCACCGAGGGCACGCAGCCGAGCGCCGTGGGCCAGGGATACCTCAACACCCCCGGCATCCACTCCGCCGAGCAGGTCGAGGGCTGGCGCAAGGTCGCCGACGCGGTGCACGCCGACGGCGGCCGGATCGTCGTCCAGCTGATGCACGTGGGCCGGATCGCGCACCCGGACAACAAGCAGGGCCTCGAGACCGTGGCACCGAGCGCGATCCCCGCCCCCGGCAAGATGGTCACCGCGCACGGCCAGGTCGACCACGTGACCCCGCGCGCCCTGGAGACCTCCGAGCTCCCCGGGATCGTCGAGGAGTTCGTGCAGGCCTCGCGCAACGCGATCGCCGCCGGGCTGGACGGGGTCGAGGTGCACTCCGCCAACGGCTACCTGCTCCACCAGTTCCTCGCCCCCTCGAGCAACACCCGCACCGACGAGTACGGCGACTCGCCCGCCGGCCGCGCCCGGCTCACCGTCGAGGTGACCCGCGCGGTGGCCGAGGCGATCGGCGCCGACAAGGTCGGCATCCGGATCTCCCCCGCCCACAACATCCAGGGTGTCCTGGAGGAGGACGAGGTGGAGACCCGCGAGACCTACGAGGCGCTCGTCGACGGCATCGCGGGCCTGGGGCTGGCGTACCTCAGCATCCTGGCCGACCCCGAGGCGAAGCTGGTCGCGGACCTGCGCGAGCGCTTCGGCGGCCCGCTGGTCCTGAACTCGGGCTTCGCGGAGATGACCACGCTCGAGGACGTCGAGTCCGTGCTCTCCCGCGACCTGGGCGACCTGGTCGCCGTGGGCCGCCCGTTCCTGGCCAACCCGGACCTCGCGGTCCGGTGGCGGACCGGCGCCGAGCTCAACGAGCCGGACCCGCAGACCTTCTACGGCGGCGGCGCCGAGGGCTACACCGACTACCCGTTCCTGCCCGCCCGCTGACCCAGCGCACGACGCTCCGACCGTCCACCGCGCCCCGGCGGCGTGGTGGGCGGTCGCGCCGGCTCAGCTGAGGGGCACCACGTCCGCGGCTCCGAGGCGTGCGGCGTCCGCAGTCTCGTCGTCGGGCATCTGCTGGCTCTCACGCTCCGCCTCGACCCGCTTGCGGTAGTGCTCGATCTCGACATCGGCCTGCTCCTGGCTCCAGCCGAGCACCGATCCCATGAGCGAGGCGGCCTCCTCCATGACCCCGACCCCGCGGTCGAAGGTCTCGATGGAGATCCGGGTACGCCGGGTCAGGACGTCGTCGAGGTGCCGGGCGCCCTCGTGACTGGCGGCGTACACGACCTCGACGCGCAGGTAGTCCGGCGCCCCCGTCAACGGCTCGCCCAGCGACGGGTCGGACTCGATGAGCTGGAGCAGCTCGTGCACCAGCGACCCGTAGCGGTTGAGCAGGTGCTCGATCCAGACCTCGTGCACTCCGGAGCGCTCGGCCATCACGTGACGGGCGTTCCACAGCGCGTGGTATCCCTCGGCCCCCAGCAGCGGCACGTGCTCGGTCACCGAGGGCGGGACGTTGCGGTCGAAGCGCGAGGCCATCGCGAAGACGGCTTCGTCGACGGCATCCTTGGCCATGATCCGGTACGTCGTGTACTTGCCGCCGGCGATCACCACCAGGCCCGGAGCCGGGTGGCCGACGGCGTGCTCCCGGGAGAGCTTGGAGGTCGCCTCCGACTCGCCCTCCAGCAGTGGCCGGAGGCCGGCGTAGACGCCCTCGACATCCTCCCGGCCCAGCGGCACCTCCAGGACCGCGTTGACGTGCTTGAGGAGGTAGTCGATGTCGGCCTCGCTGGCCGCGGGATGCGCCTTGTCCAGGCTCCAGTCGGTGTCGGTGGTGCCGATGATCCAGTGCCGACCCCACGGGATCACGAACAGCACCGACTTCTCGGTGCGCAGGATCAGCCCGACCTCGGACCGGATCCGGTCCTTGGGGACCACCAGGTGGATGCCCTTGCTGGCCCGGACGTGGAACTGTCCGCGCTGGCCGCCCAGCGACTGGGTCTCGTCGGTCCAGACCCCGGTCGCGTTGACCACCTGCCGGGCACGCACCGTGACCGTGGTGTCGTTCTCGAGGTCGCGCACGACCGCTCCGGTCACGCGTTCGCCCTCGCGGACCAGCTCCACCACCCGGGCGCGGGACGCCACGTGTGCGCCGTACGCCGCCGCGGTGCGGGAGAGGAACATCGTGTGCCGGGCGTCGTCGACCTGCGCGTCGTAGTACTTCAACGCGCCGATCAGGGCGTCCTTGCGCAGCGACGGGACGAGCTTGCGTGCCCCCCGCCGGGTCAGGTGCGTGTGCAGCGGCACGCCGGCGCGACCGGACGCGCGGCTCATCACGTCGTACAGCGCGACGCCGGAGCCGGCGTAGAACCGCTCCCACCAGCGGTGCTGGAGGGGGTACAGGAACGCCACCGGGCGCACCAGGTGCGGCGCGAGCTCCTGGATCAGCAGCCCGCGCTCCTTGAGCGCCTCGGCGACCAGCCGGAAGTCGAGCATCTCGAGGTAGCGCAGGCCGCCGTGGATGAGCTTGCTGGAACGGCTCGAGGTGCCCGACGCGAAGTCGCGCGCCTCGACCAGGCCGACCTTGAGACCGCGGGTGGCGGCGTCCAGGGCCGCCCCACCACCCACGACCCCACCCCCGATGACGAGGATGTCGAGCTCCTCCTCGGCCATGTGCTTCAAGGAGTCCTCGCGGAACTGCGGGGACAGGGCGATAGACCTCATGGGATGAGCCTTTCCTCGGGGGAGGTGACGGGGTGGTCGGGAAGCGGCCTGGCGTGCCTCACGCTCCTCATCGTCCCACCGGGGCCAACAGCGGCCTTGCGTCGTCCACCACCGGGGCCGCGTCCGCCCACAGGTCGTCGGTGCGGGGGGCGTTGTAGACGTCGAGGTCGAGGATGCCCTCCCGCCGGGCGACGATGGTGGGGATGAGCGCCTGGCCCGCCACGTTCGTCGCGGTGCGCATCATGTCCAGGATCGGGTCGATGGCCAGCAGCAGGGCGACTCCCTCCAGGGGCAGGCCCAAGGTGGACAAGGTGAGGGTGAGCATGACCACGGCCCCGGTCAGCCCCGCGGTGGCGGCGGAGCCGATCACCGAGACGAAGGCGATCAGCACGTAGTCCTGGACCCCCAGGGTGATCCCGAAGATCTGCGCCACGGTGATCGCGGCCAGGGCCGGGTAGATCGCCGCGCACCCGTCCATCTTCGTCGTCGCGCCGAAGGGCACCGCGAACGAGGCGTACTCCTCCGGCACGCCGAGTCGGCGGGTGGTGACGCGCTGGGTCAGCGGCATCGTGCCCACCGAGGAGCGCGAGACGAACGCGAGCTGGATCGCCGGCCAGGCTCCGGAGAAGTACTTCGCCGGGGACAGGCCGTGCAGCCGGATCAGCACCGGGTAGACCACGAACAGCACCAGGGCGCAGCCGACGTACACGTCCAGGGTGAAGGTCGCCAGCGGACCGACCAGGTCCCAGCCGTAGGTCGCCACCGCGTTCCCGATCAGGCCGAGCGTCCCGACCGGGGCGAGCCGGATGATCCACCACAGCACCTGCTGGACGACCGCGAGCGCGGCGCGCATGAACGCCAGGAACGGCTCGGCCTTGTCCCCGGCCCGCAGGGCGGCCGCGCCGACCGCGAGGGCCACGACCACGATCTGCAGGACGTTGAAGCCCACCTCGCCGTCGGAGACCGAGAGGCCGAGGACGTTCTGGGGGACCAGCCCGGTGAGGAAGTCCAGCCAGGAGCCCGTCGAGCCGTCGTACGACGCGCCCTGAGCGGTGACGTCCGCGGCCTTCCCCGGGTTGGTCAGCAGACCGAGCGTGAGGCCGATCCCGACCGCGACGAGCGAGGTGACCATGAACCACAGCAGCGTCTGGGTGGCCAGTCGGGCGGCGTTCTTGACCTGCCGCAGGTTCGTGATGCTGACCACGATCGCGGCGAAGACCAGCGGCGGCACCGCGGCCTTGAGCAGCCCGACGAAGATGCCGCCGACCGTCTGCAGGGTGGTGGTCAGCCAGGAGACGTCGTAGGTGCGGGCGACCAGGCCGAGGAGCACGCCGAGGACGAGGCCGGAGACGATCTGCACCCAGAACGGGGTCCTGCGCAGAGCTGTGAGCATGAGGAGGTGCCTTTCACCAGGGGGACACCGGGTGCAACGCGGCTCTCCTCCGGCGGCCTTCCGCGGGCCAGGGTGAGATGGGCCACGCTGCCTCAGGAGAGCAACGCGGCCAGCTGGGCGGCGAGGACCACCGCCCCCAGCACCCGGCGGACCGGGCTGGCGCCCCGGACGAGCTCGTCGAGACCCCAGACCAGGAGCGCCCCCCGCCCCACCGCCCGCAGGGTCTCCTCGTCGACCGGGCCGGTGTCGGCGACCCGTGCGAGGAAGGCGAGCAGCCAGACGAGGATCGCGGCGTTGGGGAACTGCGCCACGGCCAGCCGACCGTCGCGGTCGCGCACCCACCAGGCGAGCGAGGAAGGGGCCGGCCGGCGGGGGGAGGTCATGGCTGCACCCTAGGGCGGGGAGCGATCAGCGACCGGCGACCGGCACGAGGCAGTCAGGGGCGGGCAGCCTCCGACGGCACCGCCGACGGCGCCGACGACTGATCCGGGGACGGCCCCGGGGACGACTGCGCCGCCACTCCCGGCAGGACGACCCGGAACGTGCTTCCCGCGCCGACCTCGCTCGTGACCTCGACCTGGCCCCGGTGACGCTCGACGATCCGGCGCACGATCGCCAGCCCCAGCCCGCTGCCCGGGTGCTGGTGGGCCACCGGGTTCGAGGACCGGTCGAACTCCTCGAACAGGCCGCCGATGTCCTCGGCGCGGATCCCGATGCCCGAGTCGGTGCAGGTGAAGACCGCGGCGGGGCCGTTCCCGCTGCCCCCTGTGCCTCCCGCGCTCTCGGTGTGGGTGCGGAGCGCGACGGTGCCCCCCTCAGGGGTGTACTTGACCGCGTTGCCGACGATGTTGCCCAGGATCCGGGAGATCTCGTCGCGCTCCCCCCACGCCTCCACGGTGGGGTCGACCCCGCTGAGGTCGAGCGCGAGGTGGGCACGCGAGATCTCGACGGCCAGGCTGTCGCAGACCTCCTCGACGAGCACGGCGAGCCGCACCGCGTCCGCGACCAGCGGCCGGTGGGGGTCGCTGACCTTGGCCAGGACCAGGAGGTCGTCGACGAGGACACTGATCCGTCCGACGTTGCGGGCGATGGCTCCCACGCTGCGGGGCGAGACCCCCTGCTCGTCGAGCAGCTCGACGTGGCCGCGGATCGAGGTCAACGGGTTCTTCAGCTCGTGGGTGAGGGTCGAGATCATCTCCCGCTTGTAGTCGTCGAGCTCCAGGAGCTCCCCGACGAGCCGCCGCTCCCGTTGGTAGAGGCGCGCCCGGTCCACGGCGCGGCCGATCTCCCGGCCGACCTCCAGCGCGGCCTCGTCCTCGGCCTCGGTCCAGGTCGCCTCGGGGTCGGCCCGGATCATGGTGAGGTAGCCCAGGCACGTCGGCCCGGCACCGAGCGGCACGACCAGCAGGCTGGCCGCGTCGAGGGAGGTGAGCAGCCCTCGCACGACCACCACCTCCCTCTCGTCGAGGAGGCCGGCGGTGGTGTCCCGGAGGTCCGCGACCAGCATCGTGCGTCCCTGCGGCCAGCAGGCTCGCGCGACCCGCTCCCCGATCACGAGGTAGCGGGCCGGGTCGACCAGGTCCGCGGTCACCTCGGCCAGCTTCGGCCGCAGCTGGTCCATCAGCCCAGGGGGATAGGTCGCTCCGACACCGCTCAGGTCGAGCGCGTCCGGGCCCCCGTCGAGGTCCTGCTGGACGGCGTCGAAGACCCGGATCAGCAGCCGGTCGCAGCCGAAGCCCTCGACCAGGGGCTGGAAGCACCGGTCCACGACGCTGGCGAGGTCCAGCTCCCGGGAGGCGGTCTCCACCACCAGGCGGGTGGCGGCGGCGAGCCGGATCCGCTCCCGCAGACGCTGGCGCTCCTGCGCGTGGTGGATCGCGAGTCCGGCCTGGACGGCGTACATCTCGAGGACCTGGCGTCCCAGGGCGCCGGGTCGGCGGCGGTCGACGGGCAGGTCCACGCTGAGCACGCCCAGCAGCTGCCCGGTCGGCCCGTGCAGCGGGGCGTACAGCGCGTCGAGCGGGTGCCAGGCGTCGGGAAGGTCGAGAGGCTCGACGTCGGGTGCCCAGCTGGTGACGGCGTCCGGCGGCAGCCGGTCGTGCGGCACGAACCGGAGGCTGCCCCACGCGTCGGCGATCTCGAACTCGTCGAGGATCTCCCGCACCGGTGCGCGCCGGTTCCGCATGGCCCGACAGGCGTCCTCGTCGCCGGCGACTGCCTTGGCCTCCACGAAGCCGTAGGCGTCGACCACGTCGATCACCGCGACCTCGAAGCCGAGCACCTCGACCACGCCCTGGGCAGTGGTCTGCAGCACCTCCTCGAGGTCCTGCAGCGAGTGCACCGTCGTGATGAGGTCGTGGAGGCTGCGGAGCGCGCGGACCTCACGCGACGTCCTCCGGTCTGCCATCACACTCCTCGAGAACAACAGGCTGTCCGTCAGGGTATGCGCCCCAGGCAACCGGTGGGGGGACAAGGCGAAACCTTTTCTCGGTCTGATCTTGTTATCGAAGGACGACGCGTCCATACTGATTCTCGATATCGTCTCACCGTTTCTCAGTAAGGATGTGCCTCCATGAGGTCCAGCCGCAGCTTTCTGCTCGCCGGCACGGCGGCCCTGGTGTCCGCAGCACTGGCGCTGCTCGTCGCCGTGGCGGTCGCAGGTGCCGGGGTCGCGGGCCTGACCGGCCGGGTGGGCCACTACCCCGACGACGTCCGACTGGTGCCCGGTCTCGGTCTGGCCACCGTCCACTTCCAGCCGTCCTGGGAGGTGCACGGGGGCGGCCCGGTCTGCGACCAGGTCCGAGTCAGCGCCTCGACCGCGAACTGCTACGGGTTCGTGCTCAGCGACACCACGCCTCGCGTCGTGGGTGGCGTGGTCCAGCAGGGCGAACTCCGCCCCGTGGAGGCCCGCCTCTCCGGGCCGCTGCTGCTCGACCCCGAGACGGGGTGGAACCCGCTCGTCGCCTCGCTGTACGGCATGGAGGTGCTGGGTCTGGTGGTGCTCGCCCTCGTCCTGCTCCAGCTCGGCCTGCTGCTGCGGGCCGCGGGCCATGGCGAGCCGTTCACCGCCCAGGCCGTACGCCGACTGCGGGTGATCGGCGCCGTCATCGTCGGCTGGGAGCTGCTCCAGCCGGTGTTGTGGTTGTTCCTGTCCCCGAAGGCGTGGGACTACTCCGAGTCGAGCTACTCCGAGCCCTGGCTGAGCCTGGGCTCCATGGAGCCGGGTGGGCTGAGCGCGACCAGGATCGCCATCGGCCTCCTGCTGCTGCTGCTGGCCGAGGTGGTCCGCCGCGGGGCCGAGCTTGCCGACGAGCACCGGCTGACGGTCTGAGGCCGCGATGACCATCGTGATCCGGCTCGACCACATGCTGCTCGAGCGCAGGATGACCCTGACCGAGCTGGCCGACCGGGTGGGCATCACCGTCGCCAACCTGTCGGTGCTCAAGACCGGGAAGGCCAGGGCGGTCCGGCTGGCCACGCTGGACGCGGTCTGCCGCGAGCTGCAGTGCCAACCGGCCGACCTGCTCGTGTACGTCGACCCCCCACCTCCCAGTCAGGCCTAGGTCTCAGCCTGCCCACAGGGGGCACACAGGGTGGGCTCGGACAGTGGCTGCATGACCACTCCGTCCCGCCCCTCCCGCGAACTCCCGCCTGCGGCCGCCGTCGAGGCCCGCCGACGCGCCACCGGTCGCACCCGCCGGGTCAGCCAGGGGCTGGTCGCCGGTGCGGTCGTCGCCTCGCTCGGTGTCACGGCGTACGTCGTCACCAGCAGCAGCACCGCAGCGACCGGCTCGGCCACCGGCACCACGACCGGGTCGGCGACCGGCTCGACGAGCACCGGGTCCAGCGCCTCCACGCAGCAGCGCGCCCCGCTCACGCCGGGGTCCAGCGGCACGGTGAGCCACGCCCAGTCCAGCGGCTCCTGAGCCGGCGACCGTCATGACGCACATGCCCGTCGACCGGTCCCGCACCGGGACCGCAACGTCCCCCGTCGCCGCGCACGACTGGGAGCTGTGGAGCACCCGCGGCCGCCTGGTCGTCACCGAGCCGCGGGCCCTGGCACCCGCACTGGCCCTGGTCCTCGACCTGCTCGACGAGGTCGAGCGTGCCGCCAGCCGGTTCCGCCCCGACTCCGAGGTGCTCACCCTCACGCCCGGGCCCGACGGCACGTCGCCGGTCTCCCCGATGCTCGCCGACCTCCTCACCGAGGCGATCGCGGCCGCCCGCGCCACCGGCGGCGCCGTCGACCCGACCGTGGGGGCCGCCCTGTGCGACCTCGGCTACGACCGGGACATCGGTCTGGTGCTGGACGGGGACCGTGCTCGTGCGGTCCTCCGGCCGGTGCCGGGGTGGCGACGGCTGCGCCTGGACGGCTCCCGGCTGAGCGCCCCGGCCGGCGTCTGCCTCGACCTGGGCGCGACCGCCAAGGCCGTGGCCGCGGACCGGTGCGCTGCCCGGGTGGCCGAGCGCCTGGGCACCGGGGTGCTGGTCAGCCTCGGGGGCGACATCGCCACTGCCGGCGGCGCGCCGTCCGGCGGCTGGCAGGTCACCGTCCAGGACACCGACGCCGACCCCGCGGCGCACGTCGGTCTCCCCGCCGGGTGGGCCCTGGCTACCTCGAGCACCGTGCGCCGTACCTGGCGGCGCTCGGGCGAGACCGTGCACCACATCGTCGACCCGGGCACCTCCCAGCCCGCGTCGAGCCCATGGCGCAGCGTGTCCGTGGCTGCGCCGACCTGCGTGCGGGCCAACGCCGCCGCCACGGCCACCCTCGTCAAGGGCGCCCGCGGCCGGGACTGGCTCCACGGTCAGGGCCTTGCGGCCCGCCTGGTCCGGACCGACGGCGACGTGGTCCTGCTGCACGGCTGGCCCGAGGAGGTGTCGGCATGACCGAGGCACTGTGGGCCCTGGGGCGGGGCACCGGGGTGGTCGCGCTGGTGCTGTTCACCGTCTCCCTGGTCCTGGGGGTGATCACCCGCTCCGGGCGACCCGTGCCCGGCCTGGGTCGCTTCGGCGCCGCCGACGTGCACCGCACCGCCGCGCTCACCGGCACGGCACTGGTGGTCGTGCACGTGACCAGTCTCTTCTTCGACCCCTATGCCCAGCTCAGGCTGGCCGACGTGCTGGTGCCGTTCCTGGGCACGTTCCGGCCGCTCTGGCAGGGTCTGGGCACGCTCGCCCTCGACCTGCTCGTGATCGTCACCGTGGTGAGCCTGCTCCGGCACCGGGTCGGCCCGAAGGTCTTCCATGCCGTGCACCTGCTGACCTACCTGCTCTGGCCGGTCGCGCTGCTGCACGCCCTCGGGAACGGCACCGACGCGGGCTCGGTCGCGATGACGACGCTGGCGGTCGCCTGCGCCGTCGCTGTCGGCTCCGCAGTCGCCTGGCGGCTGCTCCCCTCCTACGCCCACCGCGGATGGACCCGCACCCCACGGAAGGTGACCCCGTGACCAGCACGCTGAACCGCGCGGCTGCGCCCGCCCTGGGCTCGACCCGGCGACTGCTCGCGCCGCCCGCCTCCGACCAGGGCGCGCTCCCGCGCCTGGACATCGACCAGGTGGTCACCCTGGCCCACCACATCGGCCTGACCGGCCGCGGCGGCGCCGGCTTCCCGAGCGCAGTCAAGCTCCGGGCCGTCGCGGCAGCGCAGGGAAGACGCAGCGCCCCGGTCCTGATCGGCAACGCCATGGAGGGAGAGCCGCTCAGCCACAAGGACGCCGTCCTCCTCACCCGGCGTCCCGACCTGGTCCTGGACGGGCTGGAGCTGGTCGGCCGCGCGTTGGGTGCCCGCCGCACCCTGTTGGCGATCGGCCCCGAGATCGACCCCGGACCGGTCCGCAAGGCGGCCGACGCCCGGGGCTCCGGGATCGAGATCATGCCGCTGGTGGGCGGGTTCGTCGCCGGCCAGGAGTCCGCGCTGGTCAACCAGGTCGAGGGGCGCGCCCCGGTCCCCCGGGACCCGCTGGTCCGGGTCACCACCTCCGGGGTCGGTGGGCGGCCCACCCTGGTGGTCAATGCCGAGACCTTGGCCCACCTGGTCCTGGCCGCGCGTCACGGCGTCGACTGGTTCCGCTCGGTCGGCCTCCCCCACGACCCCGGCACGTCCCTGTTCACCCTGAGCGGGGCGATCGCCCTGCCGGGCGTGGTCGAGGCCGCTCGCGGCGCCCGCCTGCGCGACGTCCTCGCGGCGGGTCGCACCGCGGACGTCGCTGCGGTGCTGGTCGGCGGCTACCACGGTGCCTGGGTGCCCGCCGCAGCGCTGGACACCGCGCTGACCAACCCGGCGCTGCGCGCGCACGGCGCGACGGTCGGGGCCGGCGTCCTCCACGTCCTGGGCAGCTGGACCTGTCCGGTGGACCTGGCCGCGCGGGTGGCGCGCTACCTCGCCGGGGAGTCGGCCCGGCAGTGCGGGCCCTGCGTGAACGGGCTGCCCCGGATCGCCGACTCCCTGGAAAGGCTCGCCGAGGGCAGCCGGGACGCCGGGCTCCCTCGGGAGATCGAACGGCTCCGCGGCCTCGTGGTCGGGCGCGGCGCATGTGCCCATCCGGACGGGACGGCGCGCTTCGTCGCCAGCACCATGCGGGTGTTCAGCGGGCACGTCGAGACGCACCTCGCCGGCACCTGCGGTCTCGAGCGGGGGGCCCGTCGATGACCAGGCTGCACGTCGACTGGACCAGGTGCGACGGCCACGGGAGCTGTGTCGAGCTCCTCCCCGAGCTGCTCACCACCGACGACTGGGGTTTCCCCCTCAGTCGCACCGGGGATCTTCAACCCGAGATCCCGCCGGCCCTGCGTGACCATGCCGTGCACGCGGTCAGGACCTGCCCGCTGATGGCGCTCAAGGTCCTCTGAGCGGGGTCTCGGCCCCCGGGGGACTCCGGGGAACGGCACCGGGGACGACGAGGAGCACCCATGACACGGACGGCAGTCAGGCAGGCCGCCGGCCCAGGCGGCATGGCCGGAAGCGCGAGTCCCCCCGGGAGCGTGGCGTGAACCGGCCCGACCTCCTGGTCTTCGACGTCAACGAGACGCTCTCGGACCTCACGCCACTCCGGGCACGCTTCACCGCCCTGGGAGTCGCCGAGGAGGTCGCGGCGACCTGGTTCGCGACGGTGCTGCGCGACGGGTTCGTCCTCACCTCCCTCGGCGAGACCGCGCGCTTCGCCGACCTCGGCGCCGCAGCGCTGCGAACCCTCGTGCCCGGCTGCACGGACGAGGACGTGGCGGGGGTGCTCGCGGCGTTCACCGAGCTGGACGTGCACCCCGACGTCGCCGCCGGCATTCGGGCGTTGGCCGCCCAAGGCATCGAGCTGGTCACGCTCAGCAACGGCGCCGCCTCGGTCGCCGACAGCCTGCTGCGCCGTGCCGGCCTCCGCGACGACTTCGCCCGGCTGCTCTCGGTCGACGACGTCGGCCTCTGGAAGCCGGCTGGTGCCGCCTACCGGCACGCCCTGGACACCTGCGGGGTCGAGGCCGGGAGGGCCGTCCTCGTGGCCGTGCACCCGTGGGACATCCACGGCGCGGCCCGCGCCGGGCTCGGCACCGCCTACGTCGACCGGCGTGGGACGCCCTACCCCTCGTTCTTCACCGACCCCGACCTCACCGTCGGGTCGCTGGAGGAGCTGGCCGCCGTCTTCGACCGGTGAGCCTCACGTCTTTTCGACTATAAGTCCGCTATAGGCGATTCATCTTTACCCTAGAGATCCGGCACGTCCTTGTGCCCGACGAGGCATGGGCCTCGGTGTCTCGAAGGATGGTGCGAAGTGTCGCGAACCCGTCGACAGGCGTTCCGGCTGATGACCGGCCTCGCGGCTACCGCCGCACTGGTCTCCGTTGCGTCGTTCGCGGCCCCGGCACAGGCCGACGAGCTCGTCGGCCTCACCCTGGTCACGCCCCAGGACTCCACGGAGTCCGACCCCATCGACACCGGTTGGCTGTGGGACCGCTCCACGAGCAACATGGCCGACGTGCGCAGCGCCATCGGCGCCGACGCGCTGGTCCAGCGCGGCTTCGACGGCTCCGGCATCGGGGTGGCCCTGGTCGACACCGGCGTCGTGCCGGTGTCCGGGCTGACCCGCGGCAACGTCGTGGACGGGCCCGACGTGTCGTTCGAGAGCCAGGCGGAGGACCTGCGTCACTTCGACACCTTCGGCCACGGGACGCACATGGCCGGGATCATCGCCGGTGACGCCGCTGGCGCTGCCGGCATCGACCCCGACTTCCGTGGCATCGCGCCGGGCGTGAAGCTGACCAGCATCAAGGTCGGCGCCAACGACGGTGCCGTCGACGTGTCCCAGGTGATCGCTGCCGTGGACTGGGTCGTGGCCCACCGCCGCGACGACCCGAAGAACCCGATCCGGGTCCTCAACCTGTCCTACGGCACCGACGGCACCCAGAGCTACCGCAGCGACCCGCTCACCCATGCCGTCGAGAACGCCTGGCGCGCGGGGATCGTGGTCGTGGTCGCTGCGGGCAACGACGGCGCGGACGCCGCCTCCCTGAGCAACCCCGCCTACGACCCGAAGATCATCGCCGTCGGCGCCTCGGACACCCACGGCACGGCCGCCACCGACGACGACACGGTCGCCGACTTCTCCAACCGGGGGAACGCGAGCCGTCGCGTCGACATCGTCGCGCCGGGCCGGTCGATCGCCTCACTGCGCGACCCCGGCTCCTTCCTCGACAGCGAGCACCCCGAGGCCCGCACCGACAACGGGTTGTTCAAGGGCAGCGGCACCTCGCAGGCCGCTGCGGTGGTCACCGGAGCGGTCGCACTGCTCCTGGACGCCAAGCCGTGCCTGGACCCCAACCAGGTCAAGTCCCTGCTGCGCCGCTCCGCCTCCCCGCTTCCCCTCGCCGACACCGCAGGGCAGGGCATGGGGGCGCTCGACATCCGCGCCGCGAGCCTCCTCCCGGTCTGGAAGGGCGCCCAGCGCGTCGCCCCCTCGACGGGCCTGGGCTCGCTCGAGGCCGCCCGCGGCACCCAGCACGTGGCCGACGCGGGCGTCGAGCTGACCGGTGAGCAGGACATCCTCGGACCCTGGGACGCCAGCGCGTGGGCCGCGGCCAGCAGCGCCGGGTCGTCGTGGAGCCTCGGCAGCTGGAACAGCCGGGAGTGGACGGGCGACTGCCGGTGCTCGACCACGTGGAGCGGGTCGACCTGGTCCTCGGTGAGCTGGACCGGACGCAGCTGGGCCGGACGCAGCTGGGCCGGACGCAGCTGGGCCGGACGCAGCTGGGCCGGTCGCAGCTGGGCCGGCGAGAGCTGGGCGGGACGCAGCTGGGCCGGACGCAGCTGGGCTGGTGGCATCTGGTCGTGAAAGAGTCCACGCCATGACCCGCGCGAGGGAGGCCGCGATCTGGGCGTTCTCCGCCCTGGTGGCGCTTCTCGCCGTGGGTCTGCATCTCGAGGTGGTCGTGCCGCTGGCAGCGGCAGCCGACGGGTCCTGGCCGGTCGTCTGGCCGGTAGCCCTGACCATCGCCTTCGCCGCCGCCGAGCTGTACGTCGTCCACCTCCGGCTCGGCCGCGACGCCTACGCCTTCTCGTTGATGGAGGTGCCCCTGGTCCTCGGGTTGTTCTTCGTGCGTCCCGACCTGCTCATCGTGTGCCGGCTCGCCGGTGCCCTGGCCGCGTTCGTCTGGCGGCGCAAGTCGGTGCAGAAGACCGTCTTCAACAGCGCGATGTTCGCGTTGGAGACCTCGACGGCGGTGATCGTGTGGCACCTCGTCCTCGACGGCGGCAACGCGCTGGGTCCGCGCGGCTGGGTCGCCACGGGACTGGCCGTGCTGACCACCAGCGTGCTCGGCTCCAGCCTGGTCAGCGTGGCGATCTACCTGG
Organism: uncultured Actinomycetota bacterium; assembly: GCA_963784485.1. Lineage (GTDB taxonomy): Bacteria > Actinomycetota > Actinomycetes > Propionibacteriales > Nocardioidaceae > Marmoricola_A. The sequence continues at coordinate 83,639 of CAWARH010000002.1, forward strand.
CCACCGGCGAGCGGCCCGGGTCGGTCGGCGAGGTCCTGAGCCTGGGGCAGATCGGCGACCTGGCCAACGGCTGCTTCGCCCTGGTCGCGGTCTACATCATCACCGTCGACTGGCGGGCCGGATGGCTGATGCTGGTCGTCACCGGAGTGCTGTGGGTGGCCTACCGCTCCTACGAGGGCGCGCGCCTGCGCTCGGAGAGCCTCGAGCAGCTCAACCAGTTCACCGAGTCGGTGGGGCGTGAGGTCGAGCTCGACGCCGTGCTGACCAGCGTGCTGGTCGGGGTCCGCGAGGCCTTCGAGGCCGAGCGGGTGCAGCTGCGGCTGACCCGGTCTCCTGCGGACACCCGCGACTGGGTGCTGGTCGGCGACCTCGCCGAGCGCACCCACGCGACCCTGCTGGAGGCGCTCGGACCGTACTGCACCGACCAGGGCCTGCTCCTGGCGCGTCGCGGGCGTGGGGCCGAGCCCGAGAGCGAGCCGGCCAGGCTGCTCGCCGCGGAGGGACTGCAGGACTGCCTGGTCGTCCCGATGCGCAGCGAGGGCCGGATCGTGGGGCTGCTGTCGGTGGCCGAGCGTCTCGGCGACATCGACACCTTCACCGCCACGGACCTGCGCCAGCTGCAGGCGCTGGCCAACCACGCCGCAGTCGCCATCGACAACGCGATGCGCGCCCATGTGATCATCCAGCAGGCCGAGGAGCGCGAACACCTCGCGATGTACGACGACCTGACCGGCCTGGCCAACCGCCGGCTCCTGGCCCGGCGGATGGGCGAGGAGCTGCTGGAGGGGCCGGCAGCGGTGCTGCTGCTGGACCTCGACGACTTCAAGCAGGTCAACGACACCTTGGGGCACGACGTCGGGGACAGCCTGCTCCGCCTGGTCTCGGACCGGCTCTGCGAGACCGCGACGGCGGACGCCGTGGCTGCGCGGCTGGGCGGGGACGAGTTCGCGGTGCTGCTTCCGGGGGCGACCGACCTCGACGCCCGGGCCTTCGCCTCGGTGCTCCAGGACGCGCTCTCGCGCCCCTTCGAGCTCGAGGGGCTGGCCTTCGGCATCGACGCCAGTGTGGGCGTCGCTGTCGCGGAGCCGGGCAGCACCGCCAACGAGCTGCTGCGCCGCGTCGACGTGGCCCTGGAGGCCGCCAAGGAGTACCGCGACGGCTTCGAGATGTACCGCCCCGAGATCGACAAGCAGGACTCCTCGCGACTCGGGCTGCTCGGCGACCTGCGCGCTGCCATCGCCGCCAACGAGCTCACCGTGAGCTACCAGCCCAAGATCGACCTGAACACCGGGCGGATCTTCGGTGTCGAGGCCCTCGCGCGCTGGCACCACCGCGAGCACGGGTGGATCGGCCCTGACGACTTCATCCCGTTGGCCGAGCACAGCTCGCTGATCACCCCGCTGACGATGGCGATCCTGCGGACCGCGCTGGACGACTGCGCGTCCTGGCAGCGCCCCGGCGCGAGCTTCTCGGTCGCGGTCAACATCTCGCCGCGCAGCCTGCTCAACCACGAGTTCGTCGGCGAGGTGGCGCGGGCCCTGGCCCGGGTGGCGATGCCGGCCTCGTCCCTGACGCTGGAGATCACCGAGACCAGCCTGATGGCCGACCCGGAGCGGGCGATCACAGCGTTGAAGGAGCTGCGCGAGATCGGTCTACGGCTCTCGGTCGACGACCTGGGCACCGGCTACTCCTCGCTGGCCTACCTCCAGCGGCTCCCGGTCGACGAGATCAAGATCGACCGCTCCTTCGTGCAGGCGCTTCCCGCGGAGTCCTCCGAGATGATCGTGGCGACCCTCATCGACCTCGGCCACCGGCTCGGCCACCACGTGGTCGCCGAGGGCATCGAGAACGAGGAGGCCTACAACCTGCTCGGCGAGCTGGGCTGCGACAGCGCGCAGGGGTACTGGATGGGACGGCCGATGCCGGCCTCCGAGCTGACCGAGCTGATCGCCCGGCACCGCCCCCTGGGTCGGCGTACCCTGCGCGCCGTCCGCCGCTGACCGCAGCGCCACGGCATACCCGGCCTGCTTCTGCTCAGGTCGCCAGCCGCGCCGCCGACCAGTACTCCGACCGGGACCTCGGGTGTCCTGGTCCACTCGGGGGCCGGTGGTCCCCGGTGTCCTCTCTCGGGCCCGTTCCCGTGCCCCCACCCCCAGGAGTCCCCTTTGTCGTCCTTCTTCACGCGTCGTCGTACCCTCGCCTCCGTGGTCGCGCTCAGCGCGTCCGCCGCTGCCCTCGGCGGCATCGGCGTGGCCCAGGCCGCTCAGCAGTCCGACGCGCCGGTCCGCACCCGGATCACCGTCTGCGTCACGCCGAACGGACACCTCGAGCTGGTCCGCAACTCCACGACCTCGTGCCCCAAGGCGGCCACGCTGCTGTCGTGGAGGACCACCGGTGAGAAGGGCGACCCGGGCATCGACGGTGTGGACGGCACCGACGGCGTGGACGGCGTGGACGGCGTGGACGGCGTCGACGGCGTCGACGGTGTGGACGGCACCGACGGTGCGAGCGCCTACGAGATCGCTGCGGACAACGGCTACGAGGGCGACCTCGAGAGCTGGCTGGAGTCGCTGCGGGGAGCCGACGGTCAGGACGGCGCCCAGGGCGTGCAGGGCGACCAGGGCGACCAGGGCGACCAGGGCGACCAGGGCGTGAAGGGCGACGACGGGGTCTCGGCCTACGACCTCGCCGTGGACCTCGGCTTCAACGGCAGCGAGCAGGACTGGATCGACTCCCTCCACGGCGCCCAGGGCGAGCAGGGCGTGAAGGGCGACCAGGGTGACCAGGGCGTGAAGGGCGACAAGGGCGAGGACGGCCAGGACGCGGCGCCCCTCGCGCAGAGCGCGCACGTCGTGAGCGTCACGGCCAACAGCCCAACGGTGACCGCATACTGCCCCGGCGGCGAGGTGGCCACCGGAGGTGGCTTCACCGCCGGCAGCGATGACTACGCCACCAACAGCAGGCCGGACACGTTCAACGGCACCCCGACCGCGTGGGTCGTCGACTTCGCCATCGGCGAGCCGGGCAACACGGTCTACGCGGTCTGCGTGGACGGCGGGACGCCCCCGGTCTGACCGGGACCCGAGCCCGACCGCAGCCGCCCGACCCCCCGAGGGTCGGGCGGCTGTGCCGTCTCCGCGGTCGCGTCCCGGCTCAGCCGGTGGCCTCCTCGAGCACCTCCAGCACGTGCCGGTAGGGCCGCCCCGTCGCGCGGCTCATCCCGAGCTCGCAGGTCCGGTTCCCCGACACGTACGCCGCGTACTCGCGCGCGTTGAGCTCGGTCGCCTCCGCAGCCGTGGCGGCCGCGGTGAGCTCGGGGTGCAGCAGCCCACGGTCGCCAGCGAAGGCGCAGCACCCCCAGGCCAGGGGAACGGTCACGTCCTGGGAGACCAGGCGGGCCAGGCGCACCAGCGCGTCGGTGCTGCCCAGGGCGGTGGACGAGCACGTCGGGTGCACCGCGACCGACGCGACCGGGCTGGTCACGCTGAGGTGGGGCGCCACCCGGTCGGCGACGAAGTCCAGGGCGTCGACCACGGTGAAGCCGGACCCGGCGACGAGGCCGGCCAGCCCCTCCGCGCACGAGCTGGCGTCCACCACGACCGGCAGCCGTCCCCCGTCGGTGGCCGAGGTCAACGCGGACCTGACCCGGTCAGCCATGGCGGCGTGGCCGCCCGGATGGCCCTTGGACTTCCAGGGCGTGCCGCAGCAGAGTCCTCCGAGCCCCTCGGGGGTGCGCACCGACACCCCGGCCCGGTCGCAGAGCCGCAGCAGCGCGCCGGTGACTCCCCCGCCGAACATCTCCCCCACGCAGGCGGCGAAGAGCACCGCCTCGGCGTCGGTCGCCCTGACCTCGGGTCGGGAGGGGCCGCCGCGGGGCAGCCCGGGGTCGTAGAGCGGGACCCGCTCGGCGCCGGCCACGCGGCGAGCAGCCCGGGACGCCGCGACGGGCAGGCGGGGGTCGACCCGGTCGGCCGCGGTGAGCGCCGCCGCACCGACGCGGGTGGCGGCGCCCCAGTGCCGCGCGGCGAGCTCCCACCCTCGCTCGGCCAGCGGTGAGCCGGCCTCGGTGCGCAGCCTCCGCACCAGGTCCCCGGTGTCGATGAGCACGGGGCAGACCGTCCCGCACATGCCGTCCGCGGCGCAGGTCTGGACCCCGTCGTACTCGTAGTCGCGGGTGAGCGACTCCACGGTGGCGGTGTCGCCGCGGGCCTCGGCGGCGGCCAGCTCCCGGCGTACGACGATCCGCTGCCTCGGCGTCAGGGTCAGCGTCCGCGACGGGCACACCGGCTCGCAGAAGCCGCACTCGACGCAGCGGTCGACCTCCTCCTCCACGGTCGGGGACGTCTTCAGGTCCCGCAGCCAGGCGCCCGGGTCGTCGGTGAGGACGATGCCGGGGTTGAGCGTCCCGCGTGGGTCGACCAACCGCTTGAGGTCGCGCATCGCCGTGGTCAGGGCGGGGCCGTACTGCCGCTCCACGAACGGTGCCATGATCCGGCCGGTGCCGTGCTCGGCCTTGAGGGTTCCGTCCAGTCCGAGCACCAGGTCGACCAGGTCGGTGGTGAACGTCTCGTAGCGCTTCATCGCGACCTCGTCGCCGAACCGCTCGTTGAGGAGGAAGTGGAGGTTGCCGTCCCGGGCGTGCCCGAAGATCACCGAGCCCTCGTAGTCGTGGGCGTGGAAGAGCCCGGTCAGCCCGCGGGCCAGGTCGCCGAGCCGCGCCACCGGCACGGCGACGTCCTCGAGCAGGGCACTGGTGCCTCGGGGACGGGCTCCGGCCACCGCGCTGTAGAGGCCCTTGCGGGTCCGCCACAGCGCGGCCCGCTCGGCGGCGTCGGTGGTGAGCTCGGCCGGGGAGGTCAGCCGCAGACCGGCGAGTGCCCGGTCCGCATCGACGCGCAACCCGTCCAGGGACGGGCCGTCCGGGGCCTGCAGCTCGACCAGGAGCGCCGCGAACCCGCCGCCGCCCAGCCCCACGTCGAGCCGGCGGATCTGCTCGGGACAGCCGGGGTCTGCCCGGGCCACCCGCAGCGACGCGGCGTCGAGCAGCTCCGCGGTGGCCACTCCGGCCGAGGAGACCTGCGGGACCGCGTCCGAGGCGGCCTGCAGGTCGTCGAAGACGAGCAGGCCGGTGGCGACGTGCTGGTGCACCTCGACGGTCCGGAAGGTCGCGGAGGCGACGAAGCCCAGCGTCCCCTCGCTGCCCACCATCAGCCGGACCAGGATCTCGACCGGCTCGTCGTGGTCGAGGAACGCGTTGAGGCCGTAGCCCATGGTGTTCTTGATCGAGAAGAGGCGACGCAGCGTCGCCACCCCTGCCGCGTCCGCGCGGATCCGGTCCCGCAGCTCGAGCAGCCCGGCGTGCAGGGCGGGCTCGGCGGCGGCGAGGTGCCGCGACGCCCCGGGGTCGGCGGAGTCGACCACGGTGCCTGAGGGCAGCACGACGACCATCGACTCGACCGTGCGGTAGGCGTTGAGCTCGGTGCCGCACTGCATCCCGGAGGAGTTGTTCGCGATCACCCCGCCCACCGTGCAGGCCAGCTCGCTGGCCGGGTCCGGGCCGAGCCGGCGGCCGTGCCGGGCCAGGTGCGCGTTGACGGTGCGCACGGTGACGCCGGGCTGGACCCGGACCCGTGCCCCGCCGTCGAGCACCTCGACCGCACCGAACGCGGTCCGGGTGTCCACCAGGACCGCGTCGGTGAGGGCCTGGCCGGACAGCGAGGTGCCGCCGCCCCGGAAGGTCAGCGGCACCCCCAGCCCGGCGCAGGCCCGCATCACCGCGGCGACCTGCCCCGCGTCGGCCGGCACCGCCACCGCCTGCGGGTGCAGCAGGTAGTGGGAGGCGTCGTGGGCGCGGGCGAGCAGGTCGATCGGGCGCCCGATGACCTCGACCGAGGAGTCCCCGAGGGCTCGGCGCAGTCGGGTGGGCAGGTCGCCGTGGAGGCTCAGAGCTCGCCCCTCCCGAGTCGGTCCGCGATGTGCTCGGCCTGCCGGATGGCCAGGGCGACGATCGTCAACGTCGGGTTCGCGGCGGCGCCCGTGGTCATCGCCGAACCGTCGGAGACGAAGAGCCCGGGCACGTCGTGCGCCTCGCCGTACGCACCGACCACGCCGTCCTCGGGACGCGCGCTCATCCGGCAGGTGCCGAGGTTGTGGGTGGCCGGGTACGGCGGCGTGTGGTGGGTCCCGGTGGCCCCGACCGACTCGTACATCAGGTCGGCACGGGCGTAGCCGTGCTCACGCATGGCCACGTCGTTGGGGTGGTCGTCGAAGTGGACGTCCGGCGACGGCAGCCCCCACTGGTCCTGCAGGGCCGGGTTGAGGGTGACCCGGTTGGTCTCCTGCGGCATGTCCTCCCCCACCACCCACATCCCGGCGGTGTTCTCGTAGGCGTCCATCACCTCGGTGAACTCCGCACCCCAGCCGCCCGGCTCGGCGAACGCGGCCAGGAACGCCGGCCCCAGGGACAGGGTCTCCATGTAGTAGCCGCCCACGAAGCCACGGGAGGTGTCCAGCCGGGCCTCGTCGGCGACGATTCCGGCCATGGTCTCGCCGCGGTACATGTGCACCGGCGAGTCGAAGCGCGCGTAGACCGAGCCCGTGGTGTGCCGCATGTAGTTGCGCCCCACCTGGCCCGAGGAGTTCGCCAGGCCGTCGGGGTGCAGGGCGCTGGCGCTCATCAGCAGCAGCCGCGGGGACTCGATCGAGTTGCCCGCCACGCAGACCACCTTGGCTGCCTGGCGGTGCAGGTTGCCGGCCTTGTCGAGGTACAGCACGCCGTCGGCGCGACCCGACGCGTCGTGGGTGACCTGGACGGCCTGGGCGTTGGCCCGCAGGTCGCACTTGCCGGTCTCCAGGGCCCGGGGGATCTCGCGGACCGCGGTGCTCCACTTGGCGGTGCTCTTGTCGCCCTGGAAGTTGAACCCGTCCTGGATGGAGGCAGGGCGGCCGTCGTACGGCTCGGCGTTGGTGCCGTACGGACCGGTCGCGTAGTGCTTGTAGCCGATCTTCTCCGCGCCGTTGGCGAACACCTTGTAGTTGTTGTTCGCCGGCAGCGCCGGCCGACCGTGCCGGTGGGTGGAGCCGATCGCGATCTCCGCCCGGTCGTAGAAGGGGGCCAGGTCGTCGAGGGTGATCGGCCAGTCGAGCAGGTTCGCGCCCTCCACGCCGCCGTAGTAGGTCTTGGTGGCGAACTCGTAGGCCCGGAACCGGGGGGTCGCGCCCGACCAGTGCGTCGTGGAGCCGCCGACGGCCTTGACGATCCAGGCGGGGAGGTTGGGGAAGTCCCGGGCGACCCGGTAGGAGCCGCTGGCCGTCCGGTTGTCGAGCCAGGCCATCTGGTTGAAGGCGGCCCACTCGTCGTTCTCGTAGTCGTCGGGCTTGAGGAACGGCCCGGCCTCGAGCACGACGCAGGGGATCCCGCGCTGGGTGAGCTCGTAGGCGACGGTGCCACCGCCCGCGCCGGAGCCGATGATGACCACGGCCTCCTGGTCGTGGTCGATGGGGGTTCCGAACTGGTCCTGGGTCATCGGTTGCTCCTGCCGGGCTCGTCGTCGGAGGCGACCTCGACCAGCTGGTCGGGGCCGTCGTACTCCTCGATCCGGGGGGAGGGCAGCCAGTCGAGGTCGTCGAAGCCGCGCTCGAGGTAGCCGCCTTGGGAGAAGGACTCGCCCTCGTAGCCGAGCAGGTCCCAGACCTCGTGGTCGTTGTACAGGGTGACCACGGCGACGCCGCGGATGAAGACGAAGAACTCGGCGTCGGCGATGTCGTGGAGCAGCACCCCGGCCGCCTCGTCGTCGAGCTCGGCGAACCGGCCCCCCGCCTTGGCGTCGAGGGACTCCAGCCCGCGTACCAGCGCCAGCCGGTGCCACAGCGACTCGCCGACCTGGCCCAGGATCGTGTCCGCGGTCCGCTCGTAGGGGCCGTCGGGGAACCGGGGGTGGGGGTAGGCAGCGCGGAGCAGCCGCACGAGGTTCGTGCGGGCGTCCTCGCCGACGCTGACGTCGTGGACGGTCTCGGCCATGGGTCCTCCTGGCAGGGGGAGAAGAGTGATGGCCGTCACGTTAGGTGGGCTCTGCGCCCACGCCCAGGGCTCTTATCGCCCGCCGATAAGGGCCACTCAGGTCGTGTGCCCCGAACGGTAGAACCGGCTGAGCCGGGAGGCGCTGGAGCGCAGTGCCGCCTCCAACGTCGTCCGCTCGGCCGCCTCGGCCAGCCGAGCCTCGGGGGCGGACACCGCGACCGAGCCGACCAGGGCGCCGCTCCCGGCCCGGACCGCCGCCGCGGCGCAGGTGGCCCCGGGCTGGAACTCGCCGAACTCCCAGGCGATCCCCCGGTCCGCGACCATGACGAGCTGGGCCTCCAACGCGCGGTGCGAGGTGATCGTGCCCGGTCCGAACCGGGGCATCGGCTCGGGTTCGAGGTGCAGGGCGCGCTGCTCCGGCGCCATGTTGGCCAGCAGGATCTTGCCGAGGGCGGTCGCGTGCGGCGCCTCGTGGAAGCCGAACGCGATCGGTCGCAGCCGCGGCGCGGCCGGGGAGTCGGCGGTGAACACCACCACGATCTGGGAGCCGCGGTGCACCGCGAAGTACGCCGCGACGCCGAGCTGCTGGTGGAGGGCGGTCACCTCCGCGCGCACCTCGCGCGGCACCCCGATCTGCTGGTGCAGGGAGACCCCCAGCTGGTGGAGCTTGTACCCGAGCTCGAACCGCTTCTCCTCCCGGATGTGCACCAGGTAGTCGCTGTCGAGGAGCTCGCGGGCCAGCCGGTAGACCGTCGGCAGCGGCAGCCCGGTGACCTCGGCGATCTCCTTGGCCGAGGCGCCGCCGCGGGCTGCGACGACCTCGAGGATCTCCAGGGTGCGGTGCACCGAGCCGGGGCGGGACGGCTGGTCCTCGCGGGTGCCGTCTTCTTCCCCGCGGTACGCCGTGCTCATGCGGCCCAGCGTGCCACGCCGGGCCAGCCGAGCCGCCCCGGTCCACCCTGCCGGTGGGGCGGGCGGTCGATCGGCCTTGAGCCCCGTCCGGTGGTCGGGGAGGGTGGAGCCATGACCATGTCCCCGCCGCGCCGCCCGTCCACCCCTCGCGGTCCGGGGTCACCGACGCCGAGGGACCGGTTCCGGCAGGTGGCGGTGACCGTGGCCGAGGTCTTCTGCGTCGTCGGGACCCTGGTCGGGGTCGGGGTGATCGGCACCTCGGTCGAGGACACCGCCGGCGGCTCCCTGTCCGCGCAGGCGACCCTCATCGCCCCCGCCGGGACGGCCTTCTCGATCTGGTCGGTGATCTACCTGGGGCTGGCTGCCTATACCGTCCTGCAGTGGCTGCCCGGGCAGGCGACCAGCGCGCGCGACCGTGCGATCGGCTGGTGGGCGGCGGCGTCGATGGTGCTCAACGCGACCTGGCTCCTGGTCACCCAGCAGGGCTGGGTCGGCGTCAGCGTCCTGGTCATCCTGGCCCTGCTCGGCGTCCTCGTCGTCGTGGTGCGCACACTCGACCGGCTCTCCGCCCAGGGAACGGTGGACCTGGTGGTCCGCGACGGCACGTTCGGGCTGTACCTCGGGTGGGTGGCCGTGGCGACGTTCGCCAACGTCGCCGCTGCCCTGACCGACGCCGGGGTGGAGGCCTCCGACACGGTCGCCACGGGCGCCGCGCTGGTGGCGCTGGTCGTCGTGGTGGCCCTGCAGGCGGGGTTCGCCCGCACGCTCGGTGCCCGCTGGACGGTGGCCGGGGCCACCGCCTGGGGGCTGGCCTGGGTGGCGGTGGGCCGGTTGACCGACCAGCCGGAATCGGTCGTGGTCGGGATCGCCGCCGGGGTGGCCGCGGTGCTGGTCGCCGCAACCGTCCCGGTGCTGCGGCTCAGCCGAGGTCGCGCAGCAGCACGGCGGTGAACTGCTGCACCGTCCCCCACGGCGTCTGGTGGTCCTCGCCCGCGGTGGAGACCAGCTGCGAGGCCGGGGAACTGGGCGGCCAGCCCGGCGTGGGTGTAGCGCACGATGGGCAGCCCGCTGCACGTGGTGGGACCGTCCGGGCCGAAGGTCGCCACCACGACGTGGCCGCCCGGCGCCAGGCAGCGCCGCAGGGAGGCGAGGTAGTCCTCCCGCTCGTCGGCCTCGGTGAGGAAGTGGAACACCGCGCGGTCGTGCCACAGGGCGTACCGCTTCGGACGACGCAGGTCGAGCACGTCGGCCACGTCGAGCACCACGTCGGCGCCCGCCGGGCCGAGCCGCTCCCGGACCGTCCTCAGCGCGCTGGCCGACAGGTCGATCGCGGTCAGGTCGCGATAGCCCCGGGCGAGCAGGTGGTCGACCAGGGTCGACCACCCGGCACCGACGTCGATGATCGGCTGGTCGCGACCCACCCCCGCCTCGTCCACGAGCCCCAGGGAGAGGTCGGGCACGGACTGCCACCACGACACGCCGTCGACCTCGGAGCCGTGGTGCACGTTCTCCCAGAACTCCGCGCGGGCGGCAGGGTCCTCCGGACGCTCGGGCTGCGTGTCACCCACCGTCGCCTCCTGACGTCACCACTCCGTTGCCGCTGAGCGTACCCACGCCGCACCGGTGCGCCTATGGTCGGGAGATGGCCTCCCCCGTCGCATCCCCCGGCACGAGCCCGGCCACCCCGGCCACCCCGGACTCCCTGGGCACGCTGGCCACCCTCGTCGACGGGGGTGAGATGGACTGCGGCAGCGGGCTGCTCCTGCTGATCACCCGCGCCATGCGCCGCCTCGAGACGGGACAGCTCCTCGGCGTGCGCAGTGCGGAGCCCACGGTGGTGACCGACCTGCCGGTGTGGGCCGAGCTCGTCGGCCACGAGGTGAGCGCCCAGGTGGCCGAGTCCGGGGCCGGTCCGTGGTGGTTCGCGGTGCGCAAGGCGGGGCGCCCGGCCACCGTGTTCAGCCAGGGTGAGCGCACGCCGGTCGGTCACCGGCTCTGGGTCTACACCAACTTCCACTGCAACCTGGCCTGCACCTACTGCTGCGCCGAGTCCTCCCCCCAGGCGCCGGCCCGCCAGCTGGAGCCCGGCCTGGGCAAGGAGATCTTCGCCGAGTTCGCCGCCCTGGGCGGTCGCGAGCTCTTCCTCACCGGGGGCGAGCCGTTCCTGAACCCGGGGCTCGGCGCGCTGGTCGAGGCCGCGGAGGGGCTGCAGCGGACGATCCTCACCAACGCCATGGTCTTCGGCAAGGGACGCCGGCTGCAGGTGCTCGACGAGATGGACCGTGCGGTCGTCCTGCAGGTCAGCCTGGACTCCGCCACCCCCGACCTGCACGACCGTCAGCGGGGTGCGGGCTCGTGGTCCCGGGCGCTCGCCGGGATCGAGCAGGCGCACCGGCTCGGTTTCCGGGTCCGCGTCGCGGCCACCCTGTACGACGAGGACCCGGCCGGCGTCGAGGCGCTGCACCACCGGCTCGACGAGGAGGGCATCGCGGCCGAGGACCGGGTGATCCGCCCGGTGGCCGCCGAGGGCTACGCGGACGCGGGCCTGCACGTGTCGATCGACAACCTGGAGCCCGAGCCGACCGTGACCGCGGACGGCGCCTGGTGGCACCCGGTGGCGGTCACGAACCCGAACCTGCGCATCCACGACGGACCGCTGCCGCTGTCGGAGGTCTTCGGGGTGGTCCGGGACACCCTCGCGGTCCAGGACGCCGCCGCCAGCGCGGGCCGGGAGGTGTTCCGCTGTGCGTGAGCCCCGGGTGCTCCTCCGCTGGCTGCTGGCCCCGGCCACCGACGAGGTCCCGCGCGGCCAGGTCGTCGGGGCCACCGTCCTGCGCATCCTGGTCGGGCTGATGTGGCTCTACAACGTGTCCTGGAAACGGCCTCCGGACTTCGGTCGGGACGCTGGCAACGGTCTGTACAAGTTCACCTCCTACGCGGTCAGCGACCCCGTCCTCCCGCCGTACAGCTGGGTGGTCGAGCACCTGGTGCTGCCCGCGTTCACCCCGTTCGGGTGGCTGGTGCTGGTCACGGAGACGACGTTGGCCGTGCTCCTGCTCACCGGCTCCTGGGTCCGGCTCGCCGCTGCCCTCGGGGTCGCCCAGTCGGTGGCCATCGCACTGTCGGTGGCGTACGCCCCGCACGAGTGGCCCTGGTCCTACTGGCTGATGATCGGCGCCCACGTCGCGGTGCTGCTCGGCTCCGGCGGGCGGTTGCTGGCCGTGGACGCGGTCCGCGCGCGGCTCACGGACGGCTGGCTCCTGGGCTGGCTGTGGGGTGTGCTGGCCGTGCTGGCCGGTCTCTACAGCGTGCTCGGCTCGTTCGGCGACCCGCTGGCGGCCAGCGGCCCGGGACTGCACTCGACGGCCCTGTCGGTGAGCCTCGGCCGCTTCAACCTGGTCGGCGGGCTGGTGCTCGTCCTGGCCGGTGGCCTGCTCCTGGCGTCGCTCCGGTCGGACCGCGCCTCGAGCCGCATGGCCCTGGCCGGGGCCGGGGTGGCCGCGGTCGGCGGTCTGTCCCTGCACGCCCAGCTGGGGTTCACCGACCCGCTGCTGGGAGGCACCGCCACCTCGGCCGCCTTCCTGCTCGCGGTCGCGCTGGTCGCGGCGACGGTGGCGGTGGCGGGGAGGCCCCAGGTCCACCGCGACACGACTCCGCGCCGCTGATCGACGTCCCGGTCCCCCGCCGAGCCGGTGACCTGCCGTCGACGCCCGGCACTTCTCAGTGTGTGAAAGACCGGGTGGCCGGACCAGGTCGGAGATGGCAGCATCTGCGCCGACCCAGGACCTGCCCGACGAACCGAGGAGCCAGCCATGATCTTCATCTGCGTCAAGTGGAAGGTGAAGCCGGAGTACGCCGACCAGTGGCCCGAGCTGACCCGCGACTTCACCGAGAGCACCCGCGCCGAGGAGGGCAACCTCTTCTACGAGTGGTCACGCAACATCGACGACCCCACCCAGTACACGCTGATCGAGGCCTTCAAGGACGACGCCGCGGAGGCGCACGTGACCTCGGCGCACTTCAAGCGGGCCCAGGCCGAGCTGCCGCAGTACGTCGTGGAGACCCCGGACATCCGCAACATGCAGATCCCCGGGGACCACTGGGACAAGCTGGGTGAGTTCGCGGTCTGAGCCGACGGTCAGTCGGTGACCTCGACGCCCCGCCAGAACGCGATGCGGTCCTTGATCTGGGCCGCCGCGTCCTTCGGGTCCGGGTAGGACCAGGCGGCGTCGGCGTTCGTGCGCCCGTCCACCTCCAGCGAGTAGTACGACGCGGTGCCCTTCCACGGGCAGGTCGTGGTCTTTGCTCTCGGCACGCTGCCCCGGCCGGGGAACCGGACCGGGTCAGCTGTGCTGCTGGCGCGCGGCCGCCCGCGTCGCCTTGCCGCGCAGGGTGGTGGCCAGCGGGACCCCCGAGTCCAGCAGCACCTGCGCGTCCTGCGGGGTGAGCCCGCGGCTGACCGACCCGATCGTGACCCCGTGGTCGGGCCGCTGCACCACCTCCACCGGGTCGCCGGCCGCCAGCCTGCCCTCGGTGAGGACCCGGCACAGCGCACCGACCCGCCCGGTGCGGGCGAAGTCGACGTGGAAGCGGTCGACCCCGACCCGCAGTGCCAGGTTCTGGCACGGGGTGCGCGGCTTGCGGACCTCCAGGCGCACCTCCCCGAACTGCCACACCTCGCCGATCGCGGCGCCGGTGACGTCGACCCCCCGCACCCGGACGTTCTCCCCGAACAGCCCCGGCTCGACCTCGCGTCCGAGCACGTCGGCGAAGTGGTCTGCGTCCTCGTCGGCGTAGACGTACACCGCTCCGTCGCGACCGCCGTGGCTGGAGTCGATCTGACGGTCCCCGGCCAACCCGAGCCGGCCCACCTCCACGGCGCCGGCCACCGGCCGCTTGTCGATGGCGGTCTCGTGGAAGTAGCCCTCCCGCAGCTCGTGCAGCACGCACACCGCCGTCACCTGCGGTCCTCGCTCGCTCATCGGGCCAGTCTGCCAGGGGCCTGGCCTGCGGCCCTGCGTCGGTTTCCCAGGTGAACCTGTGAAACCGACGCTTCCCCCCGCACATGTCCGTGGGTAAGCGCCAGCTCGGCCGGGTCAGCGCCTGCGAAATCGTCTTGCGATGCACCCGCGGGCCTGCTTCGGTCGGGGTGTCCCACCCTCAGCGTGCGAAGGACCCCGTGGCGACGACTTCCTCCTGCCTCCCCCTCGACCGGGCCGGCCCCCGCGGCGAGACCCCCGTGGTCCTCCTCCATGCCGGGGTCGCCGACCGCCGGATGTGGGACGGGGCCTGGTCGGCGCTCACGGCTCGACGCGACGTCGTACGGCTGGATCTTCCCGGGTTCGGCGACGCCTCCGAGCGGCCGACGGCCCTGAACCCGCCGGGAGCCGTCCTCGCCACCCTCGACCACCTGGGCCTCGACCGGTGCCACCTGGTGGGGGCGTCCTTCGGGGCCGGGGTCGCGGTCGAGGTCGCGCTGACCGGCCCGGGCCGGGTCGCCTCGCTGCTGCTGTGTCCGCCCGGGGGCACCCTCCTGGCTGAGATGACGCCGGACCTCCACAGCTTCGTCACCGCCGAACGCACCGCTCTGGCCGCCCACGACCTCGAGGCCGCGGTCGCTGCGAACGTCGACACCTGGCTGGTCGGTCCCGGCCGGTCGTCCGCCGACGTGGACCCGGCGCTGGTCACCGTGGTGAGGACGATGCAGCACCGCGCCTTCGAGATCGCCGACGCCTGGGGCGACGTCGCGGAGGCGGAGCTGGACCCACCGGCGCTGGACCGGCTCGACGACCTGGCCTGTCCGGTGCTGCTGCTGGTCGGCGGCCACGACCTGGCCACGACGTACGACGCCGCGCGCCGCCTGGTCGACGGCGTACCCGGGGCGCGCCGGGTCGACTGGCCCGGCGTCGCGCACCTGCCGGGCCTCGAGCGTCCCGAGGAGTTCGCGGAGCTGGTCCTCGACTGGACAGCCGCCCCCCGGCACCCCGCAGCCACCTGAGGGGCCACCGGCACCACCCGTTCAGACCCGGAAGTCGCTCGGCGGGTCCTCGCCGACCAGTCCGTCGACCGCCTCGCGGAGCAGGTCCGCGTGGCCGGTGTGGCGCCCGTACTCCTCGAGGAGGTCGAAGAGCACCCGGCGCACACTGGCGTGGCGACCGTTCGCGTCTCTGACCGCGGCCAGCTGGTCGAGCCCGCCGGCCGCGAGCGCCACACCGAGCCGCTCCCGGGAACGGGCCACCGCCTCGTCCCACAGCCCGTACAGCGCCTCCGGGGCGTCCTCGGCGGCGGAGGTCCAGTCCCAGTCCGGGTCGGCGTCCGGGTCGGCCGCGGCCCACGGCGGCCCCGCGGGGGCTCCGGTCAGCTTCGCTCCGGAGCAGGCGTCCTCGACCCCGGCGAGGTGCTTGAGCAGGCCGCCGAGCGTCATCGCCGACGAGCCGAAGCGCGCGTTCAACCCGGCGCGGTCGAGTCCATCGGCCTTCCATCGGAACGTGGTCCGCAGGCGGTCCAGGGCACCGACGAGGTGCTCGACCTCAGTGCCGGCGAGAGGGGGTTCGCAAGGGGAGTCGTCGCTCATGGAGCCACCGTAGACACGCCGGTGGCTTCCACCGATCGTCCCGTTTCGACCGATGACCGCAGCAGCGGGTCCGTGGTCGACTGGAGGACCCGTCCTCAGCAAGGAGGTCCCTGTGCCCGCCTACCCCGTCCTCATGCACACCGCCGTCGACGCCACCGATGTGCGCGGGCTCGCGGAGTTCTACCGCCGACTGCTCGGCCTGGTGTATCGACCCGGTGACGAGCCGCCTGCCGACGGCCCAGCCGACGACGAGGACTGGCTGGTCCTCCTCGACGGCGACGGCACCCGGGTGCTGGCCTTCCAGCAGGTCCCCGTTCTCGCGCGGCCGACCTGGCCCACCCACGACGTGGCCAAGCAGATGCACCTCGACTTCCGGGTGCCCGACTCCGCAGAGCTCACCCGCCACCGCGCCCGGGCCGAGCAGCTCGGCGCGACGCTGCTCCTCGACCGCACCGCCGAGGAGGGCGAGCCGCTGGTGGTCCTGGCCGACCCGGAGGGCCACCCGTTCTGCCTGCTCGTCGGCGCCTCGTAGCCTCACCTCACCGGCCCGCGCACGCCCACCGCGCAGGCCCGGGAAACCCGGGCCAACCTGAACGGGTCCTTCGCGCGTTACTCCCGGGAAGCGACCGGAAGGACAGAGGCGTGCACGACGTCGAGATCACCGAGTGGGTGACGGGCCACCAGCACCAGCTGCTGCGTTCGGCGTACCTGCTCACCGGTGACCTCCAGCGGGCCGAGGACCTCGTGCAGGAGGCCCTCCTCAAGGTCGCCCTGCACTGGAGCCGGCTCCGGGCGGGCAACCCCACGGCCTTCGCCCGCACGATCCTGGTGCGCGACAACATCTCGGCCTGGCGTCGACGACGACGCGAGCTTCCGGTCGACTCCGTCCGCGACGCCGGGCGGCGGGCGCCGGAGAGCGAGGTCGCCCTCGTGGTGCGGCAGGCGTTGGCCCGCCTGACCCCCAAGCAGCGCGCGGTCCTGGTGCTCCGGCACTTCGACGACCTGTCCGAGGCCGAGACCGCACGGATCCTCGGCGTCGGCGTCGGCACCGTGAAGAGCCAGAACGCCGCGGCGCTCGCGCGACTGCGGGACGGCGCACCCGAGCTGCTGGAACTGATGGGGAGGACAGCATGAGCGAGCCGGTCCAGCCGAGCGCCGTGGCCGAGCTGCTCCGGCGTGCCGCCGACGACGTGCCCCGCCCCGACCTCGTCCGCAGCACCCTCGCCGCAGCCCACCGGCGGCAGCGCTCACAGCGTCGCCGACGCACCGTCCTCGCCAGCGCCCTGGTCGCTGCCGCTGCGGTCGCCGCGGTGGTGGTGCCTGCGCTGGTCCCCACGGCTCCGCCGGACCGGCCCCCGGCTTCCACGGTCGACCCCGAAGCTGGCCCCCGCGGCCGCCTCGTCACCGCGCCCCGGGCCGCCTCGGGTGCCACGGCCCCGGACTGGGACCCGGCGCAGTTCGGGAGCCTGCCCTGGGCCGTCGGGCAGCTGTCCCGCAGCCTCGTGCCCGTCGACGCCGTGCCGCTGGCGCGGCGGCCGCTGGACCGGGCCGTCGCAGTGACGAACTCCTACACCGGGGACCAGGAGGTCATCCACGCCCTCGGCACCGACGGCACCTGGCGCGTGGTGCCCGTCGACGCACCGCTGGACATCGCGGGCGCCGACGACGGTCTCACCGCAACCAGGCGGGGACCGCTCCTGTCGTCGACCGCCCTGTCCCCCGACGGCTCCCGGGTGGCGTTGCGCGGTGGGTCCTCGGTGGTCGTCGTGGACCTCGCCAGCGGGGCGTCGACCCCCTTCCCGACCCCCGCCTTCCCCGAGCAGGTCCTCTGGGAGCCTGACGGCCGACACCTGCTGGTCGGCACCGGCAAGCGCGGATGGGTCCTCGACACCGCCGACGGAGGTCTCGCTCCGGCGTCGTACGCCGCGGGGCTGGGCTACGAGGTCACCCAGTCCTTCGGCCCCGACGGGGCCCTCTTCCGCCGGGGCCCGGTCCGGGGCGGGGTCGAGACCCTGGAGGCCGGTCCTCCCGGCCTGCCGGCGGTCCGGGTCGACCTGCGCCAGGTCGGCTCACCGGCCAACCTGCTCGCCGGGGACGGGGAGGTCGCCCTGTCCGTCGATGACGGTGACGGCAGCCGGCTCGTCGTGCTCGAACGCGACGGCTACACGACCCGCGCGGTCCTGCCCCTGCCCGCGACCGAGGCGGACCGGCTGCTTCCCCGGGTCTGGCTCGACGAGGACACCCTGCTCTTCTCGGTCCCGCCACGCGACACCGGGAACCAGCCCACGGACCTCGGCGAGCTGTTCGTGGCCTGGGATGTCGCGACCGGGCAGCTGGCCAGGGTCGCGGAGACCACCAACGACTGGCGCGTGGTCAGCCTGGCCGCCCCCTGACGACACGCCAGGCTGGACCCGTGACGAACGCGGAGAGCAGCCCTGCCGGCGTCCTCGTCGCGGGCACCGGGTGGCGCGCAGAGTTCTTCGCCAGGCTCGCGCACGTGCTGCCCGGTCCGCTGCACCTGAGCGGGGTCGCGGGCCGGAGCCAGTCGAACGCGGACGGGCTCGCGACCCGCTGGGGCACCCGAGGGTTCGTCTCCCTCCCGGGCGCGGTGCGGCACACGAGACCGGCGTTCCTGGTCAGCCCGGTGCCCTGGGAGGCCAACCCGAGGTGGTCCGCGCCGGGGTCGTCCAGGTGGCCGAGCAGTACCCGAGCCTGCCGGGGCATGCGGCGCGGAGACAGGTGACTGCCTCCGGTCCGATCGGCGAGGTCACCTCGGCGCAGGTCTCCTCGACCCACCTGTACCACGCGGTCGCGCTGGACCGGCGCGACCCAGCCCACCCCCGCCCGGACCACCGTGGCCACCCTCGACTTCGGCGCGTCGATGGGGCTCTACGACGTCACCGACAACCAGTGGCACAACCAGCTGAGGCTGGCTGCGCCGGGTCGTCGTGCGCGGCAGCCACGGCGAGGTCGCCGACGACGAGGTGGTCCGCTGGGTCCGCCCGGACCGGATCCTCCGGTGGCGCATCGAGCGTCGGCAACGCGGGTACGACAACCCGTTCTTCGGCTGCCGTCTCATGGACGAGGAGATCGCGATCGGGTCCGTCCTGCTCGCCATGGCGCGGTGGTGCCGCCGACGACGGTCCGGCGCCGTACCCGCTGGGCAAGGCGTGCCACGACCATGCGCTCGGCTGGCCATCGAGGAGTCCGCCCGCACCGGTCGGGGGAACCTGGCCCGGCAGGAGGAACTTCGGCATAGTGAGGGCGACAGACCGGGCCGCGTGCGCGACCGACACACCAGGGAGACCCAGGATGGCCGAGGCCACACTCAAGGTGAGCGGCCTGACCAAGCGTTACGGCGACGTCCTGGCCGTGGACGACCTGTCCTTCGACGTCGCTCCTGGGGAGACGTTCGGGCTCCTCGGCCCGAACGGCGCCGGCAAGACCACCAGCATCTCGATGATCTGCGGACTGCTGGCCCCCGACGCGGGGAGCGTGCTGATCCAGGGGGTCCCCATCCGCCCCGGCTCGACCGCGGGGCGGGAGCTCATCGGGTACGTCCCCCAGCAGCTGGCGCTCTATCCCGATCTCAGCGGCAGGGACAACCTGGCCTTCTTCGCCCGGCTCTACGGACTGCGCGGGGGCGAGGCGAGGACCCGCATCGACCAGACCCTGGAGACCGTCGGCCTCACGGAGCGGGCCGGGGACCGGGTCGAGGAGTACTCCGGAGGCATGCAGCGGCGGCTCAACATCGCGGCCGGCCTGCTGCACAGCCCTCAGCTGCTGATCCTCGACGAGCCCACGGTGGGCATCGACCCGCAGAGCCGCAACGCGATCCTCGAGGCCGTCGCCGCCCTCGGTGAGAGAGGGATGAGCGTGCTCTACACGACCCACTACATGGAGGAGGCCGAGCGCCTCTGCCGCCGGGTCGCCATCGTCGATCACGGCAGGCTGCTGGCGTGCGGCACCCGTCGCGAGCTGGTGTCGATGGTCGACGAGCACGACCTGGTGACGGTTCGGGTGGAGGGCGAGGTCGGTGGGGCGGTGGCCGCACTGTCCGAGCTGCCCGGCGTACTCTCCGCGAGCGCCGCCGACGGCCGCGAGATCCGCTGCATGGTGGCCGAGGCCTCGACCCTGCTCCCTCAGCTGGTCGGCGCGCTGACCTCCCGAGGCATCGGGGTGAGCGACCTGCGCGTGGAGGAGCCGTCCCTCGACTCGGTGTTCCTGCACATCACCGGTACCGCGCTGCGCGACTAGGGGGTCTCGATGATCATCGGCATCCTTCTGGCGCGCGACCTGCGGGCCCGGCTGCGCGACCGGTCCGCGCTGGTGCTCGCGCTCCTCGCTCCGGCAGCACTGATCACGGTGCTCTCGTTCCTCGTCGGCGGGCCGGACACCGAAGCCGTTCCGGTCGGCCTGTCCGGCGACCCGAGCAGCACCGTCCTCACCGCCTTGCGCCAGGGTCCGCTCGCCGCTCTCTCCGCTGACGGCACGATCGTGCTGAAGGAGTACGACGACCCCCGCTCGCTGCGACAGGCGGTGACCGACGGCGACGTCGAGGCCGGGATCGCCGTGGACAACGACGGCGTCGTGGTGTTCCGTGATCCGGGCGGCATCGTCGGCGGCGCGATCAGCGAGGCAGTCGCCCGCTCCACCACCCTGACCGTGGACGGAGTCGGGCAGGCGGTCGTCGCGACCCAGGCGCTCGGCGGCAGCCCCGACGTCCAGGAGCTGGCCGCCGCGATCACCTCCGGTACGCCCACCACGAGCGTGGTCGACTCGGCCGAGACCAGCGCAGGGATCAACCCCAAGACCCAGCTCGCCGCGGGAATGGCGACGTTCTTCCTCTTCTTCGCCGTGCAGTTCGGCGTTCTCGGGCTGCTCCAGGAGCGCCGCGAGGGCACCCTGCCTCGGCTGCTGGTGGCCCCGATCGCTCCGTGGCAGGTGTTGGTCAGCAAGCTGCTGGTCAGCTTCGTGATCGGCATCGCCTCGATGACGTTCCTGCTGCTGTTCTCCGCGTTGCTGCTCGGGGCCGAGTTCGGCAACCTGTTCGGGGTCGCTCTCCTGGTGGTGACGGGCGTGCTGGCCGCGGTCTCGACGATCACGCTGGTCGGCGGACTCGCCACCTCGCCCGCCCAGGCAGGCGCACTCCAGAGCGGACTGGCGCTGGGGCTGGGCATCGTGGGCGGGGCGTTCTTCTCGATGGCGCGAGCCGGAGGGGTCGCGGGGGTCGCCACCCGGCTCACCCCCCACTTCTGGTTCAACGAGGGGTTGGTCCGGCTCACGGGCGGCCGCGACTGGACGGCGGCACTGGAACCGGTGGGGGCGCTGCTGCTCTTCAGCGTCGTGGTCGGAGTTCCGGGGTTGCTCCTGGCCCGGCGGACGGTGCGTCCGTGAACCTCCACCTGAACGCCGTCACCGCCATCGTGATCGCCAACCTGCGCAGGCTGGTCCAGGACCGCGCCAACTACTTCTTCATCGTCGCGCTGCCCCTGATCATCGTGTTCGCGCTCGGGGTGGCTATCGGCGGAAGCACCGAGTACCGCGTCGGCGTCGTCGACGCTTCGCCCTCAGCGGCCTCGCAGGAGGTCGCCGACCGGATCGCCTCGCTCGACAACGTCACGCTCGTCCGGGTCGACGACGGGGCGACGCTGCGCGACGACGTGGCCCGCCGCACGCTGGACGTCGGTTGGGTGGTGGAGGAACGGTCCGGCGTGACGTCGTACGTCTGGTTCTCCCCCGGCGCCGGCGACGGGCTCGAGCTACGCACCGTCCTCAGCTCAGCGGTGCAGGAGTCCGGCGTGCGCGACCAGGTGGTGGCCGCGGTGGCCGACGCTGCGGGAGTCGACGCAGCGGCCGCTGCGCAGGCGGTGACCGCGGCCGAGTCGGCGGTGCCCCCCACCACGGTGACCGTCACCGACCTCGGTGAGGACGCCGACCTCGAAGCCAGCATCCGCGCGGTGCTGGCGGCCGGAGAGCTCTCGTTGTTCATCTTCCTGACCTCGCTCACCGGCGCCGGCTACCTGCTCACCACCCGTCAGCTCGGCGTCACCCGCCGGATGCGAGCCGCCCCGGTGCCGGTGGCTGCGATCGTCGCCGGCGAGGCCCTCGGCCGCTTCCTGGTGGCCATGATCCAGGCGGGCATCGTCTTCTTCGGCAGCATGCTGCTCTTCGGCGTCGACTGGCGCGCGCCGGCTGCCGTGGGCTTGCTGTGCGTGGCCATGTCGCTGGTCGGCACCGGCGCGGCGATGGTCCTGGGCACCGTCGGGCGCAACGAGCAGCAGGTCCTCGCGGTCGGGCTGCTCCTCGGGCTCGTCCTCGCGGCGCTCGGTGGGTCGATGCAACCCCTGGAGTTCTTCCCGAGCGCGATGCGGACGATCGCCTTCGTCACGCCGCACGCGTGGATGAACGACGCCCTCTGGAAGATCCTCGTCGACGGCGCCGGGCTGGCCGACGTCTGGCCGGCCTTGCTCGTGCTGACTGCCGCGGGGCTGGCCCTCCTCGGGGCCGCCTCGGCGATGCTGGCCCGGACCCTGCGCTGACGTACGTCAACACACTATTGACACGTGGGAGACGTCAACCTACCGTTGACGCATGCGCTCCCTCACCTCCCGCTCCGCCCAGCGAGCTCCGGCCCTGGGCCGCCGCCCGGCGTTGACGTCCGGCATACCCGTCATCCTGGTCGGGCTCCTCAGCTACGCCCTGAGCAACGCCTTCGACGGTGGTTTCCTCGGCGGGTTCTTCCTGGGGACGACCATCGCGCTGATGGTCCTCGGCGCCTACCTCGTCGGCGCCGGTCTACGTTCCCCTCGCAAGGGCAGCGCGGAGCTCGGCAACGGAAGGCACTGGCTGCCCAGCCGCGACGGGCGTGGCGACGAGCCCCGCTGACATGGCCCCCACCGTTCCCGGCCCGCCGCGCGCGTGGCCGCACCAGACCGGACCGGACGCCTCCCTGGAGCAGGCCATCGGACGGGCGATCATCGGGGAGGGCACCGACGCCCCCGGGGCCCTCGACCCCTCCAACCCGCAGGACCATCTGGCCATCGTGGTCCGGGCCGCAGCGGCCGAGTCGTTCGCCCGCGAGCTGCTCCAGCAGGCCGTCAGCGCCGCGCGCGGCAGCGGTCACAGCTGGGCAGCCATCGGGGACCAGCTGGGGTTGAGCCGGCAGGGCGTCCAGCAGCGCTTCGGAACCCGGACCGCACCGGACGACACACCGCAGTACCGCTGGCTCGGCCCCGTCACTGCCTTCGACGAGCTGCGCGAGCTGGAGCTCGCCGGCCGCCTGGGCTGGCACACGGTCGAGGCGGGCATGCTCCGCCACAAGATGGTCCGGACACCGACCCAGTGGGAGCACCGACGAGTCGTCTGGACGGGGCCGATGCGCCGCTACCAGCAGGACGGCTGGCAGGTGGGCTGCCGAGCCTTCCCGTGGGTGTACCTCGTCCGCGACCTCGGCGTGCCTGCGGAGCACGCGCAGGAGGAGCAGCCGTCGCCCTCGACGGCACGCATCCCCCCAATCTAGAGAGGCGGCGGTCCTTCCGGGTCAGTCGTGGTGTTGCACCACGTTGAGGACGTTGCCGTCCGGCGCCCGGACGAAGAAGCGGGTCACGCCCCACTCCTCGGTGCACAGCGGATGCACGATCTCGTAGCCGCGCTCCTGCGCCTCGGCGTACGCGGCCTCCACGTCGTCGACCTTGACCGAGATCACCGGGTCCGCCGGAGCGGTGGCGTCGCGGGTCATCAGCTGGAGGTTGATGCCGGTGTCGGGGGAGGTGTAGCGCGCCACCCACCCCAGGTTGAACACCTCTTCGCTCAGCCCGAGGTAGTCGGTGTAGAAGCCCTTGGCGGCCTCGAGGTCGGGTACGTGAAGGTCGGCGATGATGTGCGTGACGCGCATGCGCTGCTCCTGGTCGTCGGTGAGGTGCTCACGATCATCGTCTGCTCAGCCGCGGCCCGATGGCGGAGAAGAGCATCAGGACGGATCCGGCGCCTACCCCGGTCCAGCAGGCAGCGGTCGCACTGTCGGAGGCCAGCGCGGGGATCGCCCCGAGGGCGCCCACGCGGGAGCCCACTGGTCTGGTCAGCACCTGCCTTGCCCACCAGCCGATCCTGCTGTGGCAGCGTCCGGGGGGTCGGCGTTGCCCGATGCCCGGGTCGGGCATGAGGGTCGCCGGCAGGACGCAGGGCCCTCAAGGTCTGTACGCCGAATCCCGAGGCGCGGGAGGCTGGTGCCATGCGAGAACTGACCTTCGGCATGAACCTGAGCCTGGACGGCTACATCGCCGCGCCGGGCGACGACCTCGGCTGGGGCGTGCCGAGCGACGAGCTGTTCCAGTGGTGGTCCGACCGGGTGGGGGCGACGGGCCTGGCGCTGTACGGGCGCAAGCTGTGGGAGACGATGAGCTCACACTGGCCGACCGCCGACCAGCAGCCTGGCGCCACACCGGCGCAGATCGAGTTCGCCCGCCGCTGGCGGGACATGCCGAAGACGGTGTTCTCCTCGACGACCACGGCGCTCGACGGGAACGCCCGCCTCGTCACCGGCGACGCTGTCGCCGAGATCACCCGGCTCAAGACAGAGGAGGGCGGACCCATGGACGTCGGCGGGGCCACCCTCGCGGCGGCGGCCATGCGGGCCGGGCTGATCGACGAGTACGCGATCGTCACCCACCCGGTCCTCCTCGGCGGCGGCACGCCGTTCTTCACCGCCCTGGACGGCTGGGTGACCCTGAACCTGGTCGAGACCCGGACGTTTCCCGGCGGCGTGCTCCTGACCAGGTACGAGACCAGGCGCTGACGTCCCGCACCCAGCGGGGCGCGGCGCGCGCCGCGGTCTGGGCAGTGGTCACGCCTCCCCGCCGTCTCCCGATCCCGGATCGGCCCTCGTGGTTGCCTCGCGGCGACAGCGGGGATCAGCCCTGTGCCATGTCCACGAACCGGGAGTAGTGGCCCTGGAAGGCGACCACGACGTCGCGCGTGGGCCCGTTGCGGTGCTTGGCCACGATCAGGTCGGCCTCGCCGGGACGGGTCGACTCCTTCTCGTAGACGTCGTCGCGGTTGAGCAGGATCACGATGTCGGCGTCCTGCTCGATGCTGCCGGACTCACGCAGGTCGGAGAGCATGGGCCGCTTGTCGGAGCGCTGCTCGGGGCCACGGTTCAGCTGGGAGAGCGCGATGACGGGGACGTTGAGCTCCTTGGCGAGCAGCTTGATCTGCCGGGAGAACTCCGAGACCTCGAGCTGGCGCGACTCCACCTTCTTGCCCGAGCTCATCAGCTGGAGGTAGTCGATGACGATCAGCCGCAGGTCGTGGCGCTGCTTGAGTCGCCGGGCCTTCGCCCGGATCTCCATCATCGTCATGTTGGGGCTGTCGTCGATGAAGAGCGGCGCGGCCGAGACCTCACCCATCTTGCGGGCCAGCTTCTGCCAGTCGTCGTCGCTCATGTGGCCGTTGCGCATGTGGTTGAGCGGGATCTTCGCCTCCGCCGACAGCAGCCGCATGGTGATCTCGTTGCGGGTCATCTCGAGGCTGAAGATGACCGACGTCTGGTTGTGGTGGATGCTCGCCGACCGGCACAGGTCCAGTGCCAGCGTCGACTTGCCCATCGCGGGCCGGGCCGCGACGATCACCATCTGGCCGCCGTGCAACCCGTTGGTCAGCTCGTCGAGGTCGGCGAAACCGGTCGGGACGCCGGTCATCTCCCCGCCGCGGTTGGAGATCGCCTCGATCTCGTCGAGCGTGGCCTCCATGATCGCGCTGAGCGGCGCATAGTCCTCCGAGGTCCGCTTGTCGGTGACCTGGTAGACCTCCTGCTGCGCGGCGTCGACGACGTCGTCGACGACGCCCTCGCCGGCGTACCCCATCTGCACGATGCGGGTCCCGGCGTTGACCAGGCGACGCAGGATCGCCTTCTCCCGGACGATCTCGGCGTAGTACGAGGCGTTCGCCGCGATCGGGACCGATGCCGACAGCGTGTGGAGGTACGGCGCGCCACCCACCCGGACCAGCTCGCCGCGACGGCTGAGCTCGGCGGAGGTGGTGACCGGGTCCACGGGTTCGCCGCGGCCGTAGAGGTCGACCATGGCGTCGAAGATCGTCTCGTGGGCCGGCTTGTAGAAGTCGGTGCCGCGGACCGACTCGATGACGTCGGCGATCGCGTCCTTGGACAACAGCATCGAGCCGATCACCGACTGCTCTGCGGCGTTGTCCTGGGGCGGCATCCGATCGCCGCCGTACCCGGACCCGCCGGGCCCACCGGTCTGGGGCGACATGGAAGGGCCGAAGGAGTCGTACCCGGAGTCCCACGGCTCCGCAGGCATCCCGGGGCCAGGGCCCCCGGACTGCTCGGTCACGCTCACCCACTGCCCCTCTCTGTCGCTCGTGCGCGACGCTACGGCCGACCACCGACAAGCCCGTGCACCCCGTCCCAGGCATGGCGGAACCACGCGAGCTCACGGGGGAAGTGGCCCGGTCGACGTCGGGCAAGAGGGTGACGGTAGCCCCTCGGGCGACCCGGCCCCAACCCCGCGATCCACAGGCCGTGTGGATAACTCTGGGGAGGGTGTGGAACACGCCGTCATGGATGTGCACAGCCTGTTCACACGTTTGTGGATAACTCCCGATATTGGAACGGTCAACCTGCTTTGACCTGCGGTTTCTCCGCCCTGGCATGTGGAGTAAAGATTCTTTGCGCCCGTCTCCGATGACCCGGTCGTGCTCGTGCCCTTGGTCCCTGGCAGGTCGCCGGGGCTACTGAGTAGGGGACGTCGGTCCCGATTGGGACAGTGCCTCCGGCCTACGGTGGTCCCGGTTGTGCACAGGAGGGTGTTCTCGCCCACCGTCCGGCAGAACCGGTCAACCAGGTAGGTTCCCGGCGTGCCGTTCCCTCGCCGCGCGACGTTGCCCAGGCGTCCTCGGCGTGACCCGGAGCTGCGGCACCTGGACGGGCGGATCGTGGCCCTGGCGGTCCCGGCGTTCCTCGCCCTGGTCTCCGAGCCGCTCTTCCTGCTGGCCGACGCCGCGATCGTCGGTCACCTCGGCACCACCGAGCTGGCCGGGCTCGGCATCGCCTCGGTCGTGCTCCGCGTCGCGGTCGGGCTGTGCGTCTTCCTCGCCTACGGGACCACGGCGGCGGTCGCCCGGCAGCTCGGTGCAGGACGGTGCCAGGACGCGCTCGCGCAGGGTGTGGACGGGCTCTGGCTGGCCGCCGGGATCGGGCTGGTCACCTCCGTGGTCGGGGTGGCGCTGTCGAGCCCGCTGGTGCGGCTCTTCGGCGCCGACGCCGCCGTCACGGCGGCAGCGACGACGTACCTGAGGTGGTCGTGGCTGGGGCTGGCCCCGATGCTGCTCGTCCTGGCCGCCACGGGGGTCCTGCGCGGCCTCAGCGACACCCGCACGCCGCTGTACGTCGCTGTCGCCGCCAACCTGGCCAACGTCGGTCTGAACCTCGGACTGGTCTACGGGCTCGAGCTCGGCATCGCCGGCTCCGCGATCGGCACCGTCCTCGCCCAGCTCGGCTCAGCCCTCGTGCTGGTCGGCGTGGTGGTGCGGCTCGCACGTCGGGAGGGTGCCTCCTTGCGTCCGGACCTGCCCGGCGTACGACGGTCGGCGCGTGCGGGCGGACCCCTGGTCGTCCGCACGCTCACCCTGCAGGCCTGCCTCGTGGCGATGACCTGGGGGGCTGCCGAACTGGGGACCACCTCGACCGCGACCCACCAGCTGGCGATGACGGTCTGGACCTTCCTCGCCTTCGCCCTCGACGCGGTCGCGATCGCCGCCCAGACCCTCGTCGGCGGTGCCCTGGGGTCCGGGGACCGGGACCTGGTCCGCAGGCTCACCCGCCGCATGATCCGGATCGGGCTGGTCTCCGGGGTCGTCACCGGGATCCTGCTGGCACTGGCCGCCCCGGTGCTGGGTCCGCTGTTCTCCTCCGACCCGGAGGTGGTCGCCGACCTCGCCCTCGTGCTCCTGGTCGCTGCCGTGGCCCAGCCGCTCGCCGGGGTCGTGTTCGTGCTCGACGGGGTGCTGATCGGGGCGGGCGACGGGCGCTACCTCGCGGTCGGGGGGACCCTGGTGGCCCTGGTCTTCGTCCCCCTGGCGGTGCTGACGGTCCGGGTGGTCGACGGGTCCACCGTCGGGCTGCTGTGGCTCTGGGCGGTCTTCGGGCTGGTCTTCATCGGCGGGCGGACCCTCGTCCTGGTCCACCGCGCCCGCGGGACCGCCTGGATGCGCCTGGGCGCCTGACTCCCGGCAGACGACAGCGAGCCGCCCCCGGCGGACCGGGGACGGCTCGGCTGCGGTGCAGGACCAGCGGGTCAGGCGGGGACGACGTTGAGGTCGACCTTCGCCTCGAGCTCGTCGTGAACCTTCACGACCACCTGGTGCGAGCCCAGGGACTTGATCGGGTTGCCGACCATGATCTTGCGCTTGTCGACCACGTCGGACGAACCGCCCGCAGCCTTGTTGATCGCCGCGGCGATGTCGGAGACGGTGACGGCACCGAACAGGCGGCCACCCTCGCCGGCCCGCACCGGGACCTCGACCGGGGTCCCCTCGAGCGAGGCCTTGATCTCCTGGGCCCTGCCGAGGTCGCGGATCTCCCGCGCGCCCCGAGCGGCCTTGATGGAGTCGATCGTGCGCTCGCCGCCCTTGGTCCACCGGATGGCGAACCCACGGGGGATCAGGAAGTTCCGGCCGTAGCCGTCCTTCACCTCGACGATGTCCCCGGGGGCACCGAGGCCGGTGACCTCATGAGTCAGGATGAGCTTCATCTGTAGGTCTCCTCTCTCAGCGCGCGGTGGACGTGTAGGGCAGCAGAGCGACCTCGCGGGCGTTCTTCACCGCGATCGCGACATCGCGCTGGTGCTGCACGCAGTTGCCGGTCACCCGACGGGCGCGGATCTTGCCGCGGTCCGAGATGAACTTGCGCAACAGCGTGGTGTCCTTGTAGTCGACGTACGCGGTCTTGTCCTTGCAGAACTGGCAAACCTTCTTCTTGGGCTTGCGCAGAACCGGCTTCGCCATTGTGGTGCTCCTTCTGTGAGCCCGGGCTGGGCCCGGAATGGTTGCTGGTCATGTGCAGCCGGACCGAGGTCCGGCGGGTGGTACGGGACGGGCGAGACCCCGACGGGTCAGAACGGCGGCTCGTCGCCGGCGGAGGAGCCGCCGGCAGGGGACCCGGCCGACCAGGGGTCGCGCTGCGGCGCCGACTGCGCACCGCTCCACGCGCCACCCTGGTTGCCCGACGGTGCGGACTGGCCGCCACCGGTGGACGCCCACGGGTCGTCGTTGCCACCGCCGCCACCACCGGCCGCGCCGCCGCTGTAACCGCCGCCCCCTCCGGAGCGGGTGGTCTTGGCGACCTTGGCGGTGGCGTACTTCAGCGACGGGCCGACCTCGTCGACGTCGATCTCGAAGACCGTGCGCTTCTCGCCCTCCCGGGTCTCGTACGAGCGGGCCTTGAGCCGACCCGACACGATGACCCGCATGCCCCGGGTCAGCGACTCGGCGGCGTTCTCGGCCGCCTGCCGCCACACGGAGCAGTTGAGGAACAGCGCCTCGCCGTCCTTCCACTCGTTCGTCTGCCGGTCGAAGTTGCGCGGCGTCGAGGCCACGGTGAAGTTCGCGACAGCCGCACCCGAGGGGGTGAAGCGGAGCTCGGGGTCAGCGGTGAGGTTGCCGATCACGGTGATCGGGGTTTCGCCTGCCATGGGTTGACTCCCTCAGTCATGGGACGCGCGGCCCCAGTCGTTACCTGGTGTGTGCGTGGTGTCGGACGCGACCGGGGGAATCGGTCTGTCGGTGCCGACCTGAGTGCCTGGCCCGACCGTAGCCCCGGGGTCCGACAGCGGATCGGGACCTCGGTGCCGGGCCGGACGACTCAGCGGGTGTCGGGCCGGATGACCTTGGTGCGCAGCACCGACTCGTTCAGCGTGAGCTGACGGTCGAGCTCCTTGACCGTGGCCGGCTCGGCCTTCATGTCGATGACGGCGTAGATGCCCTCGGCGTTCTTGTTGATCTCGTAGGCCAGACGGCGCTTGCCCCACACGTCGACACTCTCGATCTCGCCGCCGTCCTGACGGACGACGTTGAGGTAGGTGTCGAGGGACGGAGCGACGGTGCGCTCGTCCAGGCTCGGGTCGAGGATGACCATCACTTCATAGGCACGCAAAGCAGTCTCCACCTCCTTCGGACTCAGGCGGCCACGGTCGTTCCGTGGCAGGAGGGCTGATGCGTACGGCGTACCCGGGACGAAGTCCTGAGGCACACCGTGTCCTCGTGGTCTGGCCGCCGTCGGTGGCAGCCGTTCCGCGAGGACAGCACAGGCTATCAGCGGCCCCGGCCGCACGCCGAATCGTCCCCGCACCGGTGGACGGGTCGTAGCCTGGGCGGCATGAGTGAGCAGGCCGGCCCCGCAGTCCGCATCGGTGCC
Organism: uncultured Actinomycetota bacterium; assembly: GCA_963784485.1. Classification (GTDB taxonomy): domain Bacteria; phylum Actinomycetota; class Actinomycetes; order Propionibacteriales; family Nocardioidaceae; genus Marmoricola_A. The sequence continues at coordinate 113,576 of CAWARH010000002.1, forward strand.
CACGTGGACCAGACCGACCCGGTCGCGGAGGCACGAGCCCGCGGCACCTCGCTCGTGCAGTTCTTCCTCGGCGACCCGCAGAGCTACAAGGGCCCCGAGGTGCGGTACGCCGGCGGCGCGGCCGCGCTCCGCCTCGCCGCCGACGAGGCCGGCGTCGACCTGTACGTCCATGCGCCGTACATCATCAACCTCGCCACGACGAACAACCGGATCCGGATCCCGAGCCGCAAGCTCCTCCAGCAGCACCTGGACGCCGCCGCCGAGATCGGCGCCCGCGGCCTCATCGTCCACGGTGGGCACGTCAACAAGACCGACGACCCGGAGAAGGGCTTCGACAACTGGCGCAAGGCGGTCGAGCAGACCGACCTGAAGATCCCGCTGCTGATCGAGAACACCGCCGGCGGGGACAACGCGATGGCGCGTCAGGCTGAGCGGATCGGTCGGGTGTTCGAGGCCGTGGCGCGGGCGGACGGGGCCGACCAGGTCGGGTTCTGCCTCGACACCTGCCACGCACACGCCGGCGGCATCGCCCTCGACACCGCGGTGGAGCGGCTCCTCGCCCTGACCGGACGGATCGACCTGGTGCACGCCAACGACAGCCGCGACGCCTTCGACTCCGGCGCCGACAGGCACACCAGCTTCGGGGAGGGGATGGTCGACCACGAGGCGTTCGTCGCGCTGATCCGGGCAGCCGGCGCGCCCGTGATCGCCGAGACCCCTGGTGGCCCGGCCGAGCACCGCGCCGACTTCGCCTGGCTGCACGAGCGCCTCTGACCCACCGGGGGGCCGCTGACCCGACGAAACCGGCGCCTACCCCCGCACATGTCGCAGGCGAGGCGCCGGTTTCCCCGGTGAACCTGGGAAACCGACGACGGGGGAGGCGGAAACGGCGGGCCGGGCTAGGCTCGACCACCGTGACCTCCCCCCTCACCGTCCGCACGATCACCCCTGCGGAGCACCTCGGCCTCGTGGCCTCCCGGCGCAGCGCGAGCTTCCTGCAGGTGCCGGCCTGGGGCGAGGTGAAGAGCGACTGGCGTCGTGAGTCGGTGGGATGGCACGACCAGGAGGGGACGCTGGTCGGGGCGGCCCTGGTGCTGTACCGACGGCTGCCGAAGCTGCGGCGGTACCTCGCCTACCTTCCCGAGGGCCCGCTCATCGACTGGGACACCGACGCGCTCGGCTCCTGGCTGGACCCGCTGGTGGCGCACCTGCGCGCCGCGGGGGCGTTCGGGGTGCGGATGGGTCCCCCGGTGGTGACCCGGCGCTGGGACGCGGCAGCGGTCAAGGCCGGGGTGGCCGACCCCGGCGTACACCGGCTCGACGAGGTCCCGCCCACCACCCGGGAGGCGGTGGGGGCCCTCGTGGTCTCCCAGCTGCACGAGCTCGGCTGGCGGCCGCAGAGCGTCGAGGGCGGGTTCGCCGCCGGCCAGCCCCGCTACAACTTCCAGGTCCCGCTCCGCACCGCGGCGGGCGAGCCCCGCTCCGAGGCCGACGTGCTGGCCGGGATGAACCAGCAGTGGCGGCGCAACATCAAGAAGGCCGCCAAGGAGGGCGTCGTCGCCGAGCGGGTGCCGGTCGGCCGCGTCGAGGAGGAGCTGGCCCGCTTCCACGCGCTGTACGTCCACACCGCCGAGCGGGACCACTTCACACCCCGGCCGCCGGCCTACTTCGCCACGATGTTCCGGGCCCTGATCGCCGAGGACCCGGACCGGATCGCGCTGTTCACCGCCGAGCACGAGGGCGACCTGGTCGCAGCCACCATCCTGGTCCAGGTCGGCGGGCACGTCTGGTACTCCTACGGTGCCTCCTCGACGGAGAAGCGCGACGTCCGCGGCTCCAACGCCGCGCAGTGGGCGATGATCCGCCACGCGTTGGCGCGGGGCGCCGACGTCTACGACCTGCGGGGCATCACCGACACCCTCGACCCCGACGACGGCCACGTCGGGCTGATCCAGTTCAAGGTCGGCACCGGGGGCGAGGCCGTCGAGCTGGTCGGCGAGTGGGACCTCCCGGTCAACCGGCTGCTGTACCGCGCGTTCGCCCTCTACATGGCTCGGCGGGGGTGAGGTCGTGCTCAGCCTGTACGTCGACAGCGCTCGCTGGCGCGCCCACCTCCACTCCGTCGTCGAGCGCCACCCGGGAGTCGTGCCGGTCTGCAAGGGCAACGGCTACGGCTTCGGGCTGAGCCGGCTCGGCGCCGAGGCCACCGCCCTGGGCGTCGACACGATCGCGGTCGGCACCTACGGCGAGGTCGAGCAGGCGCTGGCTGCCTTCCCCGGGTCGGTCATGGTGCTGACGCCGTGGCGGCCCTTCGAGACCCGGGCGAGCTACGACGACCGGGTGGTGCACACCGTCGGCCGCGAGGAGGACCTGGTGGGCCTGGCCGCGGCCGGCGCGGCGGCGGGCAGCCGCCCCCGGGTGGTGCTCGAGCTGCTCACCTCGATGCTGCGGCACGGGTTCACCCCCCGTGCCCTGCGGGAGGCCGCCGGCTCGCTCGACGGCCTGGTCGTGGAGGGCTTCGCCATGCACCTGCCGATCGCGCACGGCTCCCACGCCGGGGAGGTGCGCCGGGGGATGACCGAGCTGGTGGCCAGCGGCATCGAGTCCCACCAGGTGTTCGTCTCCCACCTGACCGACGAGGAGCTGTCCTCGCTGCGCACGTCGTACGGCGACTTCACGTTCCGCCCCCGGATCGGCACCGGACTGTGGCTGGGCGACCGGGGCGCGCTCGACGTCCGCTCGACCATCCTCGACGTCCACCCGGTGGAGCGCGGGGACGTGTTCGGCTACCGCCAGCGGTCGGCCCCCGCACAGGGCACCGTCGTCGTGGTCTCCGGGGGCACCGCGCACGGCATCGGCCTGGAGGCCCCCTCCGGCGGTGCCTCGCTGCGGGACCGGGCGGCCCGGGTCGCCCGCGGCGGTCTCGACGCCGCCGGGCTGGTCCGGTCGCCCTTCACCCTGGGGGGCAAGCAGCGCCTGTTCGCCGAGCCCCCGCACATGCAGGCCTCGATGCTGTTCGTGCCGCACGGCGCCACCGTGCCGCCGGTGGGCAGCGAGCTGCCCGTGCAGGTCCGGTTCACCACGACCGCGTTCGACCGGACCGTGCTGCGCTGAGCCCCCGGGCCGGCTGCATCGGGTCCCCGTTGAGCCCGTCGGTGGTGGCCAGCCCCAGGCGTACCGGGTCCCGCCACGGGTGGAGCATGTCGCGCACCACCACCGCGGCGAGGTACAGCTCGGCCGCGACCCGGACCAGGATCGCCCAGGAGTACGCCGGGTCAGGGGCGCCGGAGGTGGCCGAGGCCGTGAAGCCGCCGAGGTACATCCAGACCAGGGCGAAGTAGAGGACCTCGCCGGCCTGCCAGATGAGCAGGTCGCGCCACCGTGGCCGGGCCAGCACCGCTACGGGCAGCAGCCACAGGACGTACTGCGGGGAGTACACCTTGTTGACCACGAGGAACCCGACCAGGATCAGCAGGGCCAGCTGGGGGATCCGCGGCACGTACGCCGTCCGCAGACCCAGGACCAGCACGCCCAGGCAGACGGCCAGGAACGCCACCCACGACACCAGGTTGACCGTGTGCGGGGTGGCTGCGTGCCCGGCCTGCGCGGCCACCAGCCAGAGCGAGCCGAGGTCGGGGCCGCGGTCGGCGTTGAAGCGCCAGAACGCGCTCCACCCGTCCGGGTAGGTCACCAGGGCGGGCAGGTCCACCGCGAGCCAGGCCAGGGCCGCACCACCCAGGGCGCGGGCGAAGTCGGGCAGGGTCCGCCGCCGCAGGCACACGACGAGCAGCGCGCCCAGCAGGAACAGCGGGTAGAGCTTGGCAGCCGTGCCCAGGCCGATGAGCACACCGCTGAGCACGGGCCGCCCCCGTGACCACGCCCAGAACGCGCCGGCCACCGCGGCCACCGCCAGCACGTCCCAGTTGACCAGCCCGGCGAGCACCAGGGACGGGGCGGCCACGAACCCCAGCGCGTCCCAGGGCCGGCCCCGGTGGGCCCCGGCCAGGAACCAGGCGGCGAGGAGCAGGAAGGGCGCCAGCACCAGGGCGTTGACCAGGAAGTAGTCCTGCCGCTCCTGGTCGACGCCTGCCAGCCCGCCCACCGCGGCGGGGTCGGCGGTGGCGCGGGGTCCGACGTCCGGCCAGCCGTGCAGCGCCTGGGTCACCACCGCCGCCCCGTAGGCGACGTAGCCGATGAGGACCGGGTACTCCAGGTCCGGGTAGCGGTTCTCCGTGGCGGTGTACGGCAGGCGGCGCTCGGCGAAGCCTCGCCCGACGTAGAGGTAGGGAAGGTCGGAGTAGCACATCTGGGCGTAGCGGGTGTTCGCGCCGTCCCACCCGTCCGCGGCGCAGGGGGCCTTCTGCAGCATCGCCATCAGCCAGGCCACGCAGGCCACGGCCAGGAGCACCCGGACCGGGGTCCACCACGGGTGGCCCGCGGAGCGTCGGCCGGTGGGTCCCCCGACCACCTCGCTGGCGTGGGTCAGCACGGGGTCCTCGGACGTCGGGTGCGCGACGGGAGGCTGGGGGTGGCTCACGACGGAACGCTACCCGCGTGGCGCCGTCACCCTCGGCAGGCGACGCGGCTCGACCACGTTCGCGCCGCCCGGGGTCGCGGTGGCATTCGGCGTCGGGTTCTGGTTGGGGGTCTTGGTCGGGCCGGGGGTCTGGCTCGGGGTGGGGGTCTGGCTCGGGGTGGGGGTCTGCGTGGGGGTCTGGCTGGGGGTCTGGCTGGGCGTCCGGGTCGGGCTGGGGGTCGGCGTCGGCGTCGGGCTGGGGGTCGGGGTGAAGGTCGGGGTCGGCTCGTGCCCCTCGACGGTCTGCTCGAGGTTCGCCGGCTCCGGGAAGTCCAGCACCTCCTGGCCCTCCAGCGCCTGGCTCATCACCCCGGCCCAGGTCCGCGCCGGGTGCTGCCCGCCGTAGAAGGTGTCGATGTACCCGTCGAGCGGGTCGTTGCCGTTGCCGCGGGTGTACATCACGGCGGTGGCGAGCTGGGGGGTGTACCCGACGAACCACGACGACCGCACGTGGCCGCCGTCGGTGGTCGCCGTCCCGGTCTTGCCGGCGATCGGCCGGCCGATCACGTTGGCGTTGGTGCCGGTGCCCACGGCGACGACCTGCTGGAGCGCGTAGGAGGTGTCCGCGGCGACCTCCTCGCTGATCGCCTGGGTGGTCTTGACCCGGTGCTTGTAGCGGTCGCCGCTGCCGTCGGCCCGCTTGACCGCCTCGATGACGTAGACGTCCTTGGCCACCCCGGCGTCGGCGATGGTGCCGTAGGCGTTGGCCATGTCGATCGGGCTCACCGTGGCCGAGCCGAGCACGATGCTCAGGGTGTCGTCGAGCCCGGGCGCCGAGCGGGGGATGCCCATCGCGACCGCGGTGTCGATCACCGCGGGCACCCCGTTGGGGATCGAGTCGACCATGTCGACGTAGGCGGTGTTCACCGACTTCTCGGTGGCGGTGAGCAGGCTGATCTCCCCGAAGCTCTCGCCCCCGCCCTCACCCTGGTTGCTGAACTGCGTCCCGGACACCTCGAGCGGGGAGGAGCCGTTGAACCGGGAGTCCAGCGAGTAGCCGTAGGTCAGCGCCGTCGCCAGCGAGAACGGCTTGAACGTCGACCCCGGCGCCCCGCCCGCGACCGCCCAGTTGAGCTGGCTGTCGAGGTAGTCCTGGCCGGCGTACATGCCGCGCAGCGCGCCGGTCCGCGGGTCGACCGAGGCAACCGCGACGTGCAGCTCGGCGAGGTCGGGTCGCTCCGCGACGGCGCCGGCCTCGGCCGCCCGCATCGCCTGGCGCGTGAAGGTCGTCGTGATCCGCAGCCCGCCGCCGTCGATCTGGGAGTCGCTGTACCCGAGGGTCTCCAGCTCGGAGCGGACCATCTTGAGGACGTGGCCGCGCTGGCCGCCGTACTGGCTCTGGCTGACGATCTCGGGGAAGGCCGGGAGCCGGTCGGGGTTCGCGGAGTCGGCGATCCGCTCGGGCAGGGTGCCCATGGTGTCCATGGAGCCGATGACGTAGCCGTACCGCGCCTTCAACGCACGCTTGGCCCGCTTGCCGTCCGCCGGGTCGTAGTTGTTCGGGGAGTTGATGATCGCGGCGAGCGCGGCACCCTCCCGCACGGTGAGCGCCTTGGCCGGCTTGGCGAAGTACGCGCGCGCGGCCGCCTCGATGCCGTAGGCGCCGCGGCCGAAGTAGATGGTGTTGAGGTACCCCTGCAGGATCTCGTCCTTGTCCATCTGCCGCTGGATCTTCAGCGACAGGATGGCCTCCTTGAGCTTGCGCGACCAGGTGCGCTCCTGGCTGAGGTAGAAGACCTTGACGTACTGCTGGGTGATCGTCGAGGCGCCCTGGGTGTCGCCGCCGCGGGCGTTGTTGAACGCCGCCCGGAGGATGCCCTTGGGATCGATCCCCCGGTTGGTCTCGAACGAGCGGTCCTCGGCCGCGATCACCGCGTCCTGGACGTGCTGGGGCACGTCGGCCAGGGCGATGCTGGTGCGGTTCTGGTCGGCGAACTTGCCCAGCACCGTCTTGCCGTCGGCGTAGTAGACGTAGCTGGTCTGGGTCTCGAAGTCCGCGTTCGGGTCCGGGATGTCGGTCTTGACGTAGGCGACGGCAAAGGCGGCCACCCCCAGCAGGAAGAGCGCGAGACCGGCCAGCAGCAGCCACAGCAGCACCCGGCGCCAGCCGCGCGACCAGCGGCCCCGCGGCTTCCTCGGGGTCGGGAGGGTCTCGGTCGGCTTGCGCTGTCCGCTCAACTCGCGTCTCTCCTGCGGGTCGTCGCCCGTTCCCGGGCGGTCGTGGCGTGCTCGACCCCCGAGCCTACGGGCGTCGGCTGAGCACGCTGCCGGTTTTCGCCCGCTTTCCTGTCCCCTGCGACGGCAGGGCGCGACCGAGGTCACACCTGGGACCACGCCACGCGGCAACGCAAGACGAGATATATCGCTGCGATAGGTACACTCGCTAGCCACAGGCGGATCGAGAGGGGTGGCACACGTGACTCGGCGTAGCGAGACCCTCGAGCTCGCGATCCTCGGGCTCCTGCACGACCGGCCCATGCACGGCTACGAGCTGCGCAAGCAGCTCAACGTCGTCCTGGGCTGGGGGCGCGTGCTCTCCTACGGTTCGCTCTACCCGGCGCTGAAGAAGATGCTCCGCGCCGGGTGGGTCACCGACCACGTCACTCCACCCGCGCCGCGTCCCGGCACGGCGACGGCCCGGAGCACGTCGGTCGGCCGACGGCAGCGGATCGTCTACGAGCTCACCGCCGCCGGCAACGAGCGCTTCACCCGCCTGATGTCCGACACCGGGCCCGCTGCGTGGGAGGACGACGACTTCGGCGTGCGCTTCGCCTTCTTCGCCCGCACCGAGACCGAGGTCCGCCTGCGCATCCTGGAGGGTCGCCGTGCGCGCCTGGAGGAGCGGCTCGACCGCGTCCGCCAGCAGCTGGCGCTCTCCGAGGCCCGCGACACCTACGCCACCGAGCTCCAGCGCCACGGCCTGGAGTCGGTGGAGCGGGAGGTCCGCTGGTTGTCCGGCCTCATCGCCGCCGAGCGCGGCGGTGGGCAGAGCCACAGCAATCCGACAGAAACCGTATGAACGAGAAGGAGAGATCGATGGGTTCGGTACGAGTCGCCCTCGTGGGCGTGGGCAACTGCGCCTCCTCGCTGGTCCAAGGAGTCGAGTACTACAAGGATGCCGACCCGGACGCAGTCGTCCCCGGCCTCATGCACGTGAAGTTCGGTGACTACCACGTCAACGACGTCACCTTCGTCGCTGCCTTCGACGTCGACGCCAAGAAGGTCGGCTTCGACCTGTCCGAGGCGATCAACGCCAGCGAGAACAACACCATCCGGATCGCCGACGTCCCCCCGCTCGGCGTGGTCGTCCAGCGCGGCCCCACCCACGACGGCCTGGGGAAGTACTACCGGGAGACCATCGAGGAGTCCGACGAGGCCCCGGTCGACGTCGTCCAGGTGCTCAAGGACAACCAGGTCGACGTGCTGGTCTCCTACCTGCCCGTGGGCTCGGAGGTCGCCGACAAGTTCTACGCCCAATGCGCGATCGACGCGGGGGTGGGCTTCGTCAACGCCCTCCCGGTCTTCATCGCCTCCGACCCGGTCTGGGCCCAGAAGTTCGCCGACGCGGGCGTCCCGATCGTCGGCGACGACATCAAGTCGCAGGTCGGCGCCACGATCACCCACCGGGTGATGGCCAAGCTGTTCGAGGACCGCGGCGTGGTGCTGGACCGCACCTACCAGCTCAACGTCGGCGGCAACATGGACTTCAAGAACATGCTGGAGCGCGACCGCCTGGAGTCCAAGAAGATCTCCAAGACCCAGGCGGTGACCTCGAACCTCGAGCACGACCTCGGCGCGAAGAACGTCCACATCGGGCCCTCCGACTACGTCCAGTGGCTCGACGACCGCAAGTGGGCCTACGTCCGGCTCGAGGGCCGCGCCTTCGGAGACGCTCCGATCAACCTCGAGTACAAGCTCGAGGTGTGGGACTCCCCGAACAGCGCCGGCATCATCATCGACGCGCTGCGCGCCTGCAAGATCGCCAAGGACCGGGGCATCGGCGGTCCGATCCTGTCGGCGTCGACGTACCTCATGAAGTCCCCCCCGGTGCAGATGGCCGACGACCTCGGCCGCGCCCAGGTGGAGGCCTTCATCCGGGGCGACGTCGAGCGCTGAGCCACACCGCGGGTCGCGCCCCGAGAACACCGGGGCGCGACCCGCGCCCGGCACCTGTCTCCCACGCCTCCGGATCGCTAGATTCAGGCGCATGAGCGACTACCCGCCCCCGCCGCCCGGCTCGAATCCCCCCGGGTCAGGTCCCCCGGACCCGAACCCACCGGGCTCGGGTCCGGCCGGCTCGAGTCCCCCGCCCCCACCCCCGCCTCCGCCGGGCTCCGGCCCCGGGTGGGGCAACGGCCCGATGCCGCCCCCACCGCCGCCGGGCGCCCCGGGCGGCTACGGCTTCCCCTCTGGTCCCTCCGGCCCTGAGAACTACCGCGTCGGCACCGCGTTCACCTACGCCTTCGACAAGTTCAAGTCGAACTGGGGCCCCCTGGTCCTCATCACGGTGATCCTGCTCGTCGCGTCGGGCATCGTGCAGGGCATCGGTCGGCCGATCGAGAACGCGATCCTGAGCGCCACCGACAGCGCCGGGCTGTTCAGCCTGGTCATGACGGTCAGCCTGCTGTTCTCCGCGCTCACCTTCGTCGCCCAGCTCGTCGTCCAGTCCGCGATCATCAAGGGGTCGCTCGAGCTCACCCGGGGGGGCCGCCTCGAGGTCGGCTCCGCGTTCTCCGGGATCGACTGGGGCCAGGTCATCATCGCCGCCCTCATCATCGGCGCGGCGACCTTCGTCGGGCTGGTGCTGTGCATCCTGCCCGGCCTGGTGGTCATCTTCCTGACCTCGTACACGCTGTACTTCGTCGTCGACCACAAGCTGCCCGCCGTCGATGCCATCCGGGCCAGCGTCAGCCTGGTCACCAGGAACCTCGGACCGCTCATCCTCTTCTTCCTGGCCAGCGTGCTCGCCTACATCGTGGGCACCTGCGCCTGCCTGGTCGGCCTGCTCGTCGCGATCCCGGTCGTGGTGATCGCTCAGGCGTACACGTTCCGCACGCTGAACGGCGACCCGGTCACCCGCTGACCACCAGCGGAGCCCCCGCGCCCACGACGCCCCTCGGACACCCCGCCCGAGGGGCGTCGCGCTGTCGGGGGAGCCGGTCAGGAAGGATCAGGGCGTGTCCACCGCCGCGCACCTGACCCACCTCCTGCGTGGGGCGTGGTTCCGACGGCTGCTCGCGGTCCGGCTCTCCAGCCAGCTCAGCGACGGGGTGTTCCAGGTAGCCCTGGCCTCGTACGCGCTGTTCCGGCAGGACCAGCCGTCCCCCGGCGCGATCGCGGCGGCCCTGGCGGTGGTGCTGCTGCCGTTCTCCGTGCTGGGCCCCTTCGCCGGCGTGCTGCTCGACCGGTGGTCGCGCCGACAGGTGCTGGTCTGGGCCAACCTCGTCCGGGTCGGCATCGTGGCCGTGGTCGCCGCGGTGGTCGCCGCGGGACTCCCGCAGCCGGTGTTCTACGGCGTCGTGCTGGTCTGCCTCTCGGTCAACCGGTTCCTGCTCGCGGGGCTGTCGGCCGCCCTCCCGCACACCGTGGCCCGCCACGACCTCGTCACCGCCAACGCGCTCACCCCGACCGCGGGCACGGTGGCCTTCCTCGTCGGGCTCGGCACCGGCGGCGCGCTCCGCGCGGCCGGAAGGGCGGCCGGGCTCGACGGCGACCTCACCGTCCTGCTCAGCGCCGCGGCCGGGTACGCGGTCGCCGGCCTGCTCGCTCTCCGGATCCCGCGCGACCTGCTCGGCCCCGACCTGGACGCCGCCCGGCCCGCCGTCCGCGCCGCCGTGCAGAGCGTGTTGCGCGGCCTGGTCGACGGTCTGCGCCACCTGAGGGCCCGCCCCGCCCCGGCGGCCGGCCTGGCGGTCATCGGTGTGCACCGGTTCTGGTTCGGGATCGCGTCGGTCTCGCTCGTGCTGCTCTACCGCAACCACTTCCACACCCCGGCGGAGGCCGACGCCGCGTTCGCCGACCTCTCGGTGGCCACCCTCGTCGGCGGGCTGGGCTTCCTCTCGGCTGCCCTGGTCACGCCGGCGGCGACCGAGCGCACCTCGTCGCGGACGTGGGTGCTGACCCTCCTGGTGCTCGCCGCGGTGACCCAGGTGTTCCCCGGGGCCCTCTACACCCGTCCCGCCCTGCTCGTGGCGGTCTTCTTCCTCGGCCTGGCGTCCCAGGGCATCAAGATCTGCGTCGACACCCTCGTCCAGACCGGGGTCGACGACGCCTTCCGCGGCCGGGTCTTCTCCCTCTACGACGTGCTGTTCAACGTCACCTTCGTCGCCGCGGCCGGCGCCGCCGCGCTGGTGCTGCCCACCGACGGCCGCTCCGTCCCGGTGCTGGTGGTGCTGTCGGCGGGCTACCTCGCCACCGCCGCGGCGTACGCGCGGGTGACCAGGGACCGGCCGGACCGCACGGACGCCACGGAGCCGACGGTCAGCCGTTGAGCAGGTTGCCGACCAGGCCGCCGCCCCCTCCGGAGCCCTGCCCCTGGGTGACCGGGGCCCACTCGGAGGGCTGGACCACCACGAAGCCGGGGCCGTGGAAGGCGTACTGGAAGGCCTCGCCGCTGCCGCCGCGGAGCATGGACTTCATGTTCATGCTGCTCACCAGGTTGGGCGCCAGGTTGGACGACCAGGCCACCGCGGCCTGCACGTCGACGTAGGTCGGCTGCTGCGAGCAGTCGAGGACCACCGGGTGGCCCACGGTGCACAGGGCGACCTGGCCGGTGCCCTGGACGGTGGTGTTGAACAGGCCACCGGCCATGATGCCGGCGCCCTTGACCCGCTGGATGTCCCAGGACAGGGCGGAGTCGAAGGCGAGCAGGTTGCGTCCGTTGACGCTGATCCCGTCGCCGTCGAGGTCGAGCAGGTAGACGTAGCCGGCCTCGCTGGCGAAGAACACCTCGCCCTCGCCGCTGACCCGCATGAGCGGCACGTCCTCGGCGGTCAGCACCTTCTTGAGCAGCTTGCCGATGCTGCCGGACTTCTCGTGGTCGAAGCGGACCTGGCCCTGGTAGGCGACCATCGCGCCCTTCACGGCCAGGACATCGGCTCCCAACGAGACCCGGAGCAGCTGGGGGTTCTGGAGGGCGAACCGCTGCGGGCCCTGCACCTCGAGGTTGGACTGGGCGAACAGCTCGCTCTTCATGGGCCCAGCCTAGAACCGAACGGCCCGGCCCGGGACGCGAAGGGCGTCCCGGGCCGGGCCCGTGCTGGCTCAGTGCCGGCTCAGTGCCGGCTCAGTGCTGGCTCAGTGCGGCTGGGTCACTTCACGCGCACGTAGTAGTACTTCTGGCCACCGACCACGTGGTCGACCTGGGCGGAGTCCACCGAGGGCTCGACCTTGTTGCGCCGACGGTACGACGACAGCTGGGCGCTGACCTCGTCGTTGCCCGCGACCGCGTTCATCGAGTCCACGAACTCGGCGAAGGTGCCCGGCTTGCTGCGGGAGCCGTAGAGCTCGCCCCCGCCGACGACCAGCTCCGCGCCGCGGGTGCCGCTCAGCTCCTCGGGCACCGCAAGGCGCAGCTTGACGGTCCGGCTGCCGAGCTCGTCGCGGAAGGAGCCCAGAGTGACGCGCAGACGCAGGGTGTCACCCCCGGAGACCTTGAGGGGGCGGTTGGACTTGAGCTTCTTCCACTCCCCGCTGACCTTCCGCTCGACGCGATCCATCGTGTACTTCTGGTACTCCGGGCTGACCGTCGAGCTGACGTCGACCGAGTCGATGTCGACCGCGGTGAACTTGTTGTTGAGCAGCTTGTTCACCGTGCTGTAGATGTCCCAGCCCGACTCCCAGGAGATGTCCCAGCGCGAGGCGTACGCGTTGGACCGGGTCACCTCGAACGGGGCGCCGCCCGCGGTCATCCCGCTGATCGTGAGGTCCAGCGAGGAGCTGCCCTCGCCGATCTGGTCGAGGACCCGCTGCGAGTTCGTGATGTGGGCCAGCGCCGCGATGTCGGGCAGGTAGTTCTCGACCGCGGTGTACGTCGTCCCCGTGCGTGAGGTGCTCGTCCCGGCCAGGTCGACCGTGGAGTCGATCCGGGTGGTGTCGGGCAGGGCGCCGAAGCTGCCGGCCACCCCGGGGAGCCGGTCCTCGGTGATCGTGCCCACCGGTCCGGTGGGGTTGGAGACCTTGAAGGCGCCGAAGACCGGGTCCTCTTGGATGTAGAGGGCGTCGGCGCCGTGCATCGTCATCTGGGCACCGCTGCCGCTCCAGTCCATGGGGTGGCCGAAGCCGACCACCTCGTTGCCGCAGACCACGGTCGCGGTGCCCGTGCCGACCGCGGAGAAGTCGCCGTAGGAGAGGGCGACGGCCAGGTTGCCACCGGCCACGATCCCGGCGTCCGCCGGAACGGCGCGCGCCGCCGGTGCGCGCCCTGCGGCGTACAGCATGACGTTCTTGAGCTTCATCTTCTTGTTGATCTTCGCGAGCCGGTCCGTGCCGGCCCCGGAGATCCCGACCGGGGTGCGCAGGCGGCTCAGCCCGGCCTCGGCCTGCTTGCGGGTGAGCGCGCCGGTGGAGACCAGCCGGTCGGCGGTGCGCCGCGGCAGGGTGACGGTGCTCCGCGCGGACGGCCGCGGCGTGGCGCCGCCGTCGAGCAGCGCGGTCATGTCCGCCGCCGGGGTGACCCCGGCGACCGGGGACGGGCCCCACGACAGGCCGTAGGAGACCGCGCCGATCAGGGTGCCGTCGGCGGCGTAGACCGGCGAGCCGGACATGCCGGACCAGATGCCGCCGACCCGGTCGATCTCGGTCGACGACAGCCGCACCAGGATCATGTCGACGCCGGGTCCGATGCCGTCCTCGAGCACGCCGAGGACCTCCCCGGTGAACGGGTCGGGCGTGTTCCCCTCGGAGACGGTGAGTCCGTCGACGGCCTGTCCGCGGACCAGGTCCGCGGCGGGGAAGGCGTCCGGGCAGTCGCCGCCGGGGACGGAGTTGGCCGGCCCGCCGACCGTGAGCGTGGCGGTCGCGGCGAGGGCGAGCGCGGTGGTGACCAGCACCGGCCGTCGACCCGACCGGAAGGCCGAGAGGCGGGACGTGGACGGACGTGACATGGGAGATCCCCCTACGAGAGGCGGTCGGCACGACCGCGTTCCGAGGGCCGCGGAGTTGCGGCCCTGCCCCCTCTGACGCGGTGGGGCGCCATTAGGTTGCCTCATCGTGGCGGAAACTTTTCCCGATCAACAGGGACACGCTGTGTCATTCCCGGCGAGTCGGTCATGTGTTAGAGGCCCCAAAGGCGAGGTTCAGCGGTCGTGCCACCAGGCCAGGAGGGCCGCCTCGGCGTCCGTCTGCGGAAGGGGACCGCGCTCCATCCGCAGCTCCATCAGGAAGCGGTAGGCCTCGCCCACCTCCCGGCCGGGGCCGATGCCCAGCAGGGTCATGATCTGGTTGCCGTCCAGGTCGGGGCGGATCGCCTCCAGCTCCTCCTGCTCGGCCAGGGCCGCGATCCGCTCCTCGAGCTCGTCGTAGGTGCGGCGCAGCCGGTCGGCCTTGCGCCGGTTGCGGGTCGTGCAGTCGGCACGGGTCAGCACGTGCAGCCGGGGCAGCAGGTCCCCGGCGTCGCGGACGTAGCGTCGTACGGCCGAGTCGGTCCACTCCCCCGACCCGTAGCCGTGGAAGCGCAGGTGCAGCTCGACCAGACGGCTGACCTCGGCGGTGGTGTCGTTGGAGAAGCGCAGCGCCCGCATCCGCCGGCGGACCAGCTTGGCTCCCACCACGTCGTGGTGGTGGAAGGTCACCGAGCCGTCGGGCTGGAAGCGCCGGGTCTGTGGCTTGCCGACGTCGTGCAGGAGCGCTGCGAGGCGGGTCACGAGATCGGGACCGCCCTGGGGCAAGCGGTCCTCCATGGCGATCGCCTGCTCGAGCACGGTGAGCGTGTGCTCGTAGACGTCCTTGTGCCGGTGGTGCTCGTCCCGCTCCAGGGAGAGGGCGGGGAGCTCAGGCAGGACCCGCTCGGCCAGCCCGGTCTGCACCAGCAGGGTCAGGCCCAGCCTCGGGTACGGCGCACAGACCAGCTTGACCAGCTCGTCGCGGACCCGCTCGGCGGAGATGATCTCGATCCGCGACGCCATCGCCGTCATCGCGGCGACCACCTCGGGGGCGACGGTGAAGCCGAGCTGGGCGGCGAACCTGGCCGCGCGCATCATCCGCAGCGGGTCGTCGCTGAAGGAGTCCTCGGGTGCCCCCGGGGTGCGCAGCACCTGGTGGGCGAGGTCGACCAGGCCGCCGTACGGATCGACGAACCCACCGCCCGGCACCGCCACTGCCATCGCGTTGACGGTGAAGTCGCGTCGGCCGAGGTCCCCGCTCAAGGTGTCGCCGTACTGCACCTCGGGCTTGCGTGAGTCCGGGTCGTAGGTCTCGGAGCGGTACGTCGTGATCTCGATCGTCCAGTCGCCCTTGCGGCAGCCGATCGTGCCGAAGTCCCGCCCCATGTCCCAGACCGCGTCGGCCCAGCCGGAGAGCAGCCGCTCGGTGGTCTCCGGGCGCGCGGACGTGGTGAGGTCGAGGTCGTTCTGCAGACGGCCGATCATCGCGTCACGGACCGGCCCGCCGACCAGCGCGAGCTCCTCCCCGGCGGCGGCGAACCGCGCGCCGAGCGGCTCGATCACCGACGCGACGCGCCCCAGCTCGCGGTCCGCACGCTCCTGCACCTCCACCATGGACAGCGTCGCCGGCGGGGACGGGGTGGACGAGGGGTCGTCGGACGAGGTGGTCGGGAGAGGCACGGGACCCCACTCTAGGGTCCGCGAACGGGACCGGCCGACCGGCGTCCGGGTAGCCCGGCCACCCGCCGATAGCCTGAGCCCGTGACCCCTGCCCCCCGCCGCCGCGCCGTGGTCGCCTGGGCAGCGGCCGCGGCCGCGTTGGTCCTCGCCGCGGGCGGCTCCGTCCTGGCCTCGCCGTCGGCAGCCGGTCCCGTCCGTCTCGCCGCCGGGGCGGCTGCCCCGGGGAGCGCGACCACCCCCTCCGCGACCCCGCCGGACGCGGGCGACCCGGCCGAGGGCAACCCCGACACCGACGCAGCCGAGGAGGGCCGCGACCCGCTCGAGGTGGTGATGGACCGGTTGAGCCCCGGGGTCGTACCGACCCGGGGGCGGCTCACCGTCACCGGGCAGATCCGCAACCGCTCGGACGCCACCCGCACCGACCTCCAGGTCTACCTGCTCACCTCGAGCGAGCCGATGACCACGACCGACGAGCTCCAGGCCGGTCTGTCGACGGCTCCGGACGCCGAGGTCGGCAGCCGGATCATCGAGCCCGGGCTGTTCCTGGTCCTCGACGACCTCGACCCGGACGCGACCACCCGCTTCCGGCTGTCGGTGCCCGTCGACCAGCTCGGGCTCTCCGGCGCCCCCGGGGTGTACTGGGTCGGGGTCCAGGTGGTGGGGACCGAGGCCGGTGCCCGGGCAGTCGTGGGGCGGACCCGCTCCCTCCTCCCTCTGGTGCCTGCGGGTACGCCGGCCACGCCCGTGGCAGTCGGGCTCCAGCTGCGCAACCACACCGTGCGAGCCGCCGACGGGTCCCTGGAGTTCCTCCCCGGCTGGAAGCGCACCCTGGCTCCCGGTGGGCGGCTCCGTCGGCTGGTGGCGCTCAGCGGCTCCACCGCCGGGTTCCCGCTCGCCTGGGTCACCGACCCGGCCCTGGTCGACGCCGCCCGGTCGGTGGCCCGGGGCAACCCCGCCCTCGACCTCGCCGCCGCCCCGGACCCGGGCACGGGCACAGGAGGAGGCGGCGGCAGCGGATCCGGTTCCGACGCCACCGACGCCGCCACCGACGCCGCCACCGAGGGCGCCGAACCGGGCGCGCAGGACGGCTCGTCAGCCGGGAGCCCCGGAGGCCGCCGGGCCCGGGCCTGGCTGGGGCAGTTCACGACCGAGGCCCCGGACCACCCGGTCCTGGCCCTGCCGTACGCCGACCTCGACGTCTCCGCCGCCTACCGCCACGGCGCCGAGGAGCTGGTCGCCGACGCACAGGCGGCCAGCGCCGAGACCCTCGGCTCGCTGGGACTCTCGTCCTCGCCGGTGGTCGCCCCGCCCTCGGGGCGGATCTCGGCGGACGCGGCCGCGGCGCTCGACCCCGACGTGGCGGTGGTGCTCTCCCCCGACGCGGTGCCGGCCCCGGGCACCGCCGCCGTCCTGGACCGCGACACCGGAGGGCGGATCCTGGTCACCCCGACCGCGGAGGGGTTGCGCGGTCCTCGACCCGGTGCCCCTCGGGGCGCGTTGGCGGTGCGGCAGAGGCTGCTGGCCGACGCCGCGCTGCACGCGCTGTCCCCGGAGTCCGCCGAGCCGCTGGTCCGGCTGCTGCCGGCCGGCTGGGACCCCGGCGCCCGATGGCAGCGCGCCGACTTCTTCGCCGGGCTGGCGGTGCCCTGGGTCACCGGGACCGACCTGGCGTCGGTGCTGCGTGCGCAGAGCAGCGCGGAGCCGGTCAGCGCCGACGACCTCGACTACCCCGACACCGAGCTGTCCTCCGAGGTGCCGTTCTCGGTGTTCGCCGCGGCCCGCGCGCTCGACGCCAGCGGGGGCACCTTGGCCGCCCTGCTCACCGACAACGACACCATCGACGCCGAGCTCACCCGTCAGGGTCTGCTGGCCCCCTCGGTGTGGAGCCGACGCCGGCCCGGGCTCGCGGCTGAGCGCGCCCGGGGAACCGCGGCGATCGTGGACGGGTGGCTGAGCCAGGTCACCGTGCGCAGTGCCAGCTTCATCACGACCTCCGACGAGTCCGGCACCTTCGACGTCACGCTCGTCAACGGGCTCGACCAGCCGGTGACCGTCGGACTGCGTGCCACCGCCCCGGGCGCGACGCTCGCCCTGGAGACCCCGGGCGCGGTGGACCTGGCACCGGGCGGACGCAGCGCGATCCGGATCAACGCCCGCTCCACCGACATCGGCATCCACCTGGTCACCCTGCAGCCGGTGACCGCCGACGGGGTGGCGGTCGGCCAGCCGTCCACGCTCAGCATCCGGAGCAGCCGGGTGGGCTTCATCCTCTGGGTCGTCATGGGCGTGGGCGGCGGGCTGCTCCTCGTCCTGGTCGTCGTGCGGATCTGGCGACGCGTCCAGCAGCGCCGAGCCACCCACGGGCCGCGGCTGCGGGCGGTGCGATGAGCAGCCGCGACGCCGGCGCGACCGGGGGGGACGGGTCCGGCGGGGACGGGTCCGGCGGGGCCGGCAGCTCCGTGCTCTCCTCCAGCGCGGTGATGGCCGCCGGCACCATGGTCTCCCGGCTCAGCGGCTTCGTCCGCTCCGCCCTGCTCGCCGCCACCCTGGGCACGCAGCTGCACGCCGACGTCTTCACGATCGCCAACACGATTCCGAACATGCTGTACATCCTGCTGGCCGGCGGGGTGTTCAACGCCGTCCTGGTCCCTCAGCTGGTGCGGGCGATGAAGCAGGACCCCGACGGCGGCGAGGCCTACACCAACCGGATCATCACCCTGGCCGCGCTGTTCCTGGCCGGGGTGACCGCGCTGCTGGTGATCGGCGCCCCGCTGCTGATGCGCCTCTACCTCGACGGGTCGTTCTTCACCGACGCCCTCAGCAGCCAGCGGGAGTCGGTCATCGACTTCGCCCGCCTGTGCCTGCCGCAGGTCTTCTTCTACGGCATGTTCGTCCTGGTGGGGCAGGTGCTCAACGCGCGCGGACGCTTCGGGCCGATGATGTGGGCACCGATCGCCAACAACGTGATCTCCGTCGGCGTCCTGCTGGTCTACCTGCTCGGGTACGGCGCCGCGCGCGGCGACGGCCTGTGCGGCGGCTACTCCACCGGCCAGGAGTGGCTGCTGGGGTTCGGCTCGACGCTCGGCATCGTGGCCCAGTTCCTCATCCTCGTGCCGTACCTGAGGGCCGCCGGCTTCCGCTTCCGGCCCCGGTTCGACTTCCGCGGCAGCGGCCTGGGGCACACGTTCCGCCTGGGCGCCTGGACCGTGGCGTTCGTGGTCGTCAACCAGGTCGCCTACACCGTCGTGGTCCGGCTCGCGTCGAGCGGCACCGCCCAGGCCGCCGGAGCGTGCGGGGCCGGCGGCTCGGCCGGCGGCACCGGGTACACCATCTACGCGGGAGCCTTCCTGTTGGTGATGGTCCCGCACGCGATCGCCACGGTCTCCCTGGCCACCGCCACCCTCCCGCGGCTCTCCCGCCTGGCCGCGGACGGCGACCTGGCCGGGGTGGGGCGGCAGATCGCCGGGACCACCCGGACCGCGCTGGCCCTGATCCTGCCGTTCGCCCTGCTGCTGCCGGCGATCGCGCTGCCGTTGGCCAACGTGGTGTGGGGGTACGCCGCCGCCGCCCGCACCTACGGCGACTTCGCCACCTCACTGACCCTCTTCGCCCCCGGACTGGTCTTCTTCACCGTGCACTACCTGATGCTGCGCGGCTTCTACGCCCTGGAGCGGACCCGGACGGTCTTCTGGGTGCAGTGCGTGATCGCGGCGGTCAACATCAGCCTGGCCGTTGCCGTCACCAGCCAGGTCGGACCGGCCCGGACCGCCCCCGGCCTGGTGGTCGCCTACGGCGGCTCGTACGCCGTCGGCGCGCTGTCGTCGTACCTGCTGCTGCGCCGGGTGCTCGGCGGGCTGGAGACCCCCCGGACCGTCCGGTTCCTGGTCCGGATGACCATCGCCGCCGGGCTGGCCGGCGCGGCGGCGTGGGGCTGGCGGTGGCTCGTCGCGTCGGCCTGGGCGACCGGCGACGGCAAGGGCCAGGCGCTGGTCCTGCTCGGGAGCACCGCCCTGGTCGACGTGACGGTCCTGCTCCTGGCCGCCCGTGCCATGCGGATCCGCGAGGTGACCGAGGTGGTCGGGCTGGTCACCAGCCGGCTCCGCCGATGACCTGGCCTTCCGGTTCCCCGGCAGAGCCTGGGCCAACCGGCCTACCATGGGCGACGACCTGACGTCTCGCCCGACGGGAGCCGTGTGCCGCACAAGGCCATCGGGCCGGGAAGCCTCGTGGCATCCCGGTTCCGTCTTGAGGACCTGCTGGAGGAACACTCCGGCGCTCGGTTCTGGCGTGCCACCGACCTGACCCTGGCCCGCAACGTCGCGATCCACGTCCTCGCCGCCGACGACCCCCGTGCCCCGGCCGTGCTGACCGCGGCCCGCACCTCGGCGCTGGTCAGCGACGGCCACATCCTGCGGGTGCTCGACGCGCTCGAGGAGGACGACCTCGTGCACGTCGTCCACGAGTGGGGCACCGGGGTCTCCCTGGACCGCATGCTCGGGGAGGCGCCCCTCGAGCCGCGGCGCGCGGCGTGGCTGGTCCGCGAGGTCGCCGAGGCGATAGCGGTGGGCCACCAGCACGGCGTCGCCCACGGCCGGCTGCTGCCGGAGAGCGTCATGGTCACCGACGCCGGCTCGGTGAAGCTGATCGGCTTCGTCGTCGACGCGGTCCTCCACGGCCGCCCCACCCGGACCGCCGACGGCCGGGAGCCGCCGAGCGAGCACGAGTCGGACGTCACGAACCTCGGCGCGCTGCTGTACGCCGCGCTCACCGGCCGCTGGCCGGGCTTTCCCCCCTCGGTGGTCCCCGACGCCCCGCTGGACCACGACCGGGTCTGCCGGCCCCGCCAGGTCCGCCCCGGCGTGCCCAAGGCGCTGGACGTCCTGTGCGACCAGATCCTGCACCAGGACCCGCGGCCCTCGGGTCGTCGCTTCGAGTCCGCCGCGGAGATCGCGGCGGCGCTCGGAGACTTCCTTGGCGACACCCTCAGCGGCGCAGCACTGCCGCTGGCCGGACCGACCGCCTTCCTGGACCCCCGGGCGCTCGCCGCCCCGGGCGGCCGCGGCGCCCGGGGGACCTTCGACAGTGTCCCGGCGGGAGACCCCCTGCACCCGACCCCGGCGTTGCCGTCCCGTCCCAGCGCCGACCCGGAGGAGACCCAGGCCGACGCCCTCGCCGGCCGCCGCGTGCCGGCTCGGGACAGCGACCCGCACGCCACCCGCGCCGTGACCGTGACCCCGGCCACCGCGGAGCCCTCGCCGGACCCACAGCCCGACGGACCGGCCCGACGGACCGCCCGACGGACCGCCCGGGCGTGGCCCCGGGCGTGGACCCAGGCGTGGACCGGGAGACTGGACCAGCCGCCGGGTGCCCGGCACCGGCATGGGCGCCGGGATGGTCCCGCCCGACTGGGGTCCGGACCGCTCCGACGACACCGGGGCCGGGCCCCCCGTCCCGGCCGAGGAGAGGCCCGGCTCGACCTGGTGGCGGCTGGCCGGCGTGGTCGCCGCGTTCTGCCTGGTGCTGCTGGCCGTGATCGTGGCCTACAACCTCGGCACCCGCGGCGGCGACGCGGTGAGCGGGGCCACGGACGGACCCACCGCGAGCCAGACCACGGGCACGGACACGGACAGCCGCCACGGTGCTGCCGATCGCCTCGGTGCGCAGCTTCGACCCGGAGCAGGACGGGAGCGGCCCGGCCGAGGAGTCACCCGAGCTCGTCCCCCTGGCCACCGACGGTGACCCCGGCACGGCCTGGCAGACGCTGCGCTACAACGACGGACCGGTGCTCGCGCCGTACAAGTCGGGCGTGGGCCTGCTCCTCGACCTCGGCAAGGAGACCGCGGTGGGCTCGGTCACCGTCACCCTCGACGGGTCGCCGTACTCCCTAGAGCTGCTGGCCGCCCCGCAGGGTGCCGGGGCGCCGTCGGGCACCAAGGGACTCACCACGGTGGCCACCGCCGACGATGCCTCCGGCGACGTGCGGCTGGCGGGGAGCGAGGCGGTCACCACCCGGTACCTCGTCGTCTGGCTGACGGCGCTTCCCCCGGTCGGCGGGGGGTTCCGCGGCTCGATCGCCGAGGTCGTCGTACGGTCATAGGGTGGATCGCGACCCGGACGACGACGGCCCGGAGCGAGACGACCGCGCCCTCCTCGCGGCGCACGTCGCCGGGGACACCACGGCCTTCGGGCTGCTCTTCGCCCGGCACCGCGACCGCCTCTGGGCGGTGGCCCTGCGCACCACCGGCGATCCCGAGGACGCCGCCGACGCGCTCCAGGACGCCATGGTGGCCGCCTTCCGGCGCGCGGGCTCCTACCGCGGCGACGCCGCGGTCACCACCTGGTTGCACCGGATCGTGGTCAACGCCTGCCTCGACCGGCTCCGCCGCCGCAAGGTCCGCCTCGCCGACCCCCTCCCCGAGGACCTCGACGGCAGCCTCTCCCGGCCCGGCGACCCCGGGGCCGGCGTCCCCAGCGGGGGGCACGGGGTGGAGGACCCGGCCGACGCGGCCGAGCGCACCGACCAGCGGGACTGCGTCCTCGCCGCCCTGAGGACCCTGCCCGCCGACCAGCGGGCGGCGCTGGTGCTGGTCGACATGGAGGGCTACTCGGTCCACGAGGCCGCCGCGATCCTCGGGGTGCCCGGAGGGACGGTGAAGAGCCGCTGTTCCCGGGGGCGGGCCCGCCTGGCTCCCCTGCTCCGGTCCCTGGGCCCCCCGCCACGCCCCGCCTCCGGGAACCCCTGGGACCCCTCGCGCGTCCCATCCCCGGGTCCGAGCAGCACCCGATCCGACCCGCGCGACCAGACCAGACCAGCCCAGACCGACGGAGGTGAGCGCCCGTGACCGACGAGAGCGCCCAGGACCCTCCCGAGCTCACCCCCGAGGACGAGGCCGAGCTCACCGCCCTGCTCCGCTTCGCCCGTGCACCCGAACCGATGCCGCAGGAGGTCGCCCTCCGGCTGGACCGCGCCCTGGCCGAGCTCGTCGCCAGCCACGGCGGCACGGTGCCGCACCCGACCGCGGCCCAGCAACGGAACCCGCGGCGGACCCGGAGCCGGGTGCCTGCGGTGCTCCTGGCGGCAGCCGCAGTGACGGTGGCCGGGTTCGGCGTCGACGCCGTGCTCCACGGCGGCGGGGCAGGCGACGCGAGCTCCTCCGCGCTGGACGTCTCCGGCGCCGGTCAGTCCGAGGCCGGGGGCACCGCTCGCGACGGTGACGGCGCTGACCCCACCGGGCCCGGACCCACGGCCCGTGCCCCGGGCAGGGCGACCGCCCACCAGGCGATGCCCGCGGAGGGACCGGTCGGCCTGGTCGACGACCCGCCGGTGGTCATCCGGTCGGGCTCGCTACGCGCCGACACCGTGCGGGCGGTCGCCCGGTTCGACCGGGCGCGGGCGGCGTACGTCGCGGGAACGGGGGCCACGGCCCCCTCGGCGCGACCGCGACCGTCGGCGCCACCGGAGCGGATGACCGACCGCTGCCGACCCCGCGAGCCCACGCCCGGCCCCTGGTTCGTGGTGAAGTTCGACGGCTCGGCCGCCTCCCTCTCGACCGCTCCCGCCGACCCTGCGCCGGACGCTGGGGCCGGTGCCACGGTGCGGGTCCGGATCCGCGACTGCTCCGGGGACCTGCTTGCGGCCACCACCGTGCCGGCGCCCTGACCTGGGCATTCCTCCTCGCGGCCGGGCCCCGGGAATGCAGGGCCCCCTAGGATCGGTTGACAGGGACAGCGGCGCACCCTGCCGCCCCCCGCCCTGGAGCAGTCCGGGGCTCGTTCCCCCGCAGTCGATCGACAAGGACCCCCATGGCCAAGGACGACATCCGTCAGGTAATCATCATCGGCTCCGGCCCCTCGGGCTACACCGCAGCCGTGTACGCGGCCCGGGCGAACCTGGAGCCCCTGCTCTTCGAGGGCGCGGTCACCGCTGGCGGTGCCCTGATGAACACCACCGACGTCGAGAACTTCCCCGGCTTCCGTGACGGCATCATGGGCCCGGCCCTGATGGACGAGATGCGGGCCCAGGCCGAGCGCTTCGGCACCGAGATCGTGACCGACGACGTGACCGCCGTGGACCTGCGCGGTGAGGTGAAGCGGGTCACCGACGGCGACGGCACCGTCCACCTGGCCCGGACCGTGATCCTGGCCACCGGCTCGGGCTACCGCAAGCTCGGCATCCCCGACGAGGACCGGCTCTCCGGCCACGGCGTGTCGTGGTGCGCGACCTGCGACGGCTTCTTCTTCCGTGACCAGGAGATCGCGGTGGTCGGCGGAGGCGACTCCGCGATCGAGGAGGCCACCTTCCTCACCCGCTTCGCCAAGAAGGTGTACCTCGTCCACCGCCGCGACGAGCTCCGCGCGTCCAAGATCATGCAGGACCGGGCCTTCGCCGACCCCAAGCTCGAGATGGTCTGGAACAGCACCGTCAGCGCCGTCCACGGCGAGGACAAGCTCACCGGCGTCACCCTGACCGACACCGTGACCGGCGAGACCCGGGAGCTGCCGGTGACCGGCCTGTTCATCGCGATCGGCCACGACCCTCGCTCCGAGCTGCTGGCCGGGCAGGTCGAGCTCGACGCCAACGGGTACGTGGTCGTCGACCACCCGTCGACCCGGACCAGCCTGGAAGGGGTGTTCGCCGCCGGGGACCTCGTCGACCACGAGTACCGCCAGGCGGTCACCGCCGCCGGGACGGGCTGCGCGGCTGCCCTGGACGCCGAGCGGCACCTCGCCCTGGTCGACCAGATGGCCGGCGTGCGGGGCCACAGCGACGCGCACAGCGACCCGGTCGTCGAGAGCGTCTCGGTCTGAGCCGGTCTCGCAACCGCGAGGCCGGGAAGAAACTGTCGGGCACCTGGTGTTCACTAGGCACCAGCAACCGACCACCCTGAACGGAGCAACACCTGTGGCCGACATGAAGGCAGTCACCGACGCCGACTTCGAGGCGGAGGTCCTCAAGTCCGACAAGCCCGTGCTCGTGGACTTCTGGGCCGAGTGGTGCGGACCGTGCCGCCAGGTCGCCCCGATCCTCGCCGAGATCAGCGCCGAGCACGGCGACAAGATCGAGATCGTCAAGATGAACGTCGACGAGAACCCGGTCGTGCCCTCGCAGTACCGCGTCTCCGGCATTCCGACGATGAACCTCTACCACAACGGCGAGGTCGTCAAGCAGATCGTGGGCGCCCGGCCGAAGTCGGCGATCCTCAAGGAGCTGGCCGACTTCATCGGCTGAGCAGCACGGCCCGCCGGGGCCGCCGGGGCCTCGCCGGCCTCTGAGGCCCCGGCGGATCCGTCGGTCGCCCAGGGCGCGGCGGGGTTGAAGCCAGGCCCGCCGCGGGGCAGCATGCACACACCCCGTGCTCTCGCTGCGGGCCCGCCAGCCCGTACAGCCCGTGCCTGCGCCGACCGAGGAGAAGCGATGGTCGAGAGCCCCACCCGGACCGTCTTCCGGCTCGGCGACCAGGGCGACGCCGTCGCCGAGATCCGCGACCGTTTGGTGCAGGCCGGTTTCCTGCCCGACGGCGCCCCCGGCCCGAGCGACCGCGACTACGACGTCGAGGTCGAGCGCGCGGTGCGGGCCTTCCAGCAGCAGCGCGGTCTCACCGCCGACGGGGTGGTCGACCTGGCCACCTTCCGGACCCTCGACGAGGCCCGGTGGACCCTCGGCGACCGGGTGCTGGTGCACCTTCCAGGGAGCCTGGTCACCGGCGACGACGTCCTGGCCCTGCAACGCCGGCTCCTCGACCTCGGCTTCAAGGTCGGCCGGGTGGACGGTCGCTTCGGGGCCGTCACCGAGCGCGCCGTACGTGAGTTCCAGCGCAACATCGGCATCCCCCCGGACGGCACCTGCGGTCCGGCCACCCTGAAGGCCCTGGCCCGGCTGGCCCCCCGCGTCCGCGGCGGCAGCCCGAACGCGCTGCGCTCGGAAGAGCGGATCCGGCGGGCCGGACCACAGCTGGGCGGGAAGGTCGTGGTCATCGACGCCGCGGCCAGCGCCGCCCAGGACCCGGCCCTGCGCGAGCTCGCCGACCTGGTCACCACCGACCTCGCGCGGCGGGTCGAGGGGCGGTTGGTGGCCACCGGGGTGCAGGCGTTCCTCACCACGGTCGGGGCGGCCTCGCCGCTGGACGAGGCGGAGCGGGCCGAGTTCGCCAACCGGGCCGACGCCCACCTGTGCGTCTCCCTCCAGGTGGACGCCTCGGAGAGCCCGGACGCCTGTGGGGTCTCCAGCTACTACTACGGCATCGAGGCCCACCAGGTCCGGTCCTCGGTCGGCGAACGGTTCGCCGGGTTGGTGCAGCGCGAGATCGTGGCCCGCACGGATCTGGCCGACCTGCGCACCCACGCCCGCTCGTGGGACCTGCTCCGCCGCACCGGCATGCCCGCGGTCCGGGTCGACGTCGGCTACGTCACCAACCCCGGAGACGCGGCCCGGCTGGCCGATCCCGCCTTCCGCGACGTCATCGCGGAGGCCGTCGTGGTCGCAGTGCAGCGGCTGTACCTCGCTCCCGAGGCCGACCCGCACACCGGGGTGCTGCACGTGGACCAGATCCGCCACCTCCGGCACGAGGCGCCGGGCCCGTCCTCGAGCTGAGTCTGCGCTCAGGAGCGGTCGACCGGGCCGTTGCGGTGCACCGCCGGCGCGGTCCGCCCGGGCCGGACGACCCCGAGCAGGCGCTCGAGCGCCGCCTCGAGCTCGGCCCGCCAGGTGAGCACCGAGCGCAGCTCCAGTCGCATCCGCGGGTGCCGGGCGTGCGGACGGTGGGTCTTGAAGCCGACCCGCTGGAGGAACTCGGCCGGAAGCACGCAGTCGTCCTCGGTGGGACTGCCGGTCAGCCCGTGCCGACCGAACGCCTCGACGGCGCGGATGTCCCCGCGCTTGAGCAGGTCCTTGACCATCTCCTGGAGCAGCACCCGCCCGAGGCCTCCCCCGGTAAAGGGCCAGAACACCTGTGCGGTGGCCAGCTGCACGGCGTCCTCGCTGACCGGGGCGGTGGGGAAGCGGGCCGACCCCGGGAAGTACGTCGGCGGGGCGTAGAGGACGAACCCGGCAGGCTCGTCGTCGACGTAGGCGACCCGCCCGCACGAGCCCCACTCGAGCAGCACACCGGACAGCCAGGCCTCCTTCTCGCCCTCGGCCTCTCCTGCCCGCTCGGCCCGGGCCCGCTCGACCGGGTCGAGCTCCCAGACCAGGCACCTGCGCACCGAGACGGGCAGGTCGGCCAGGGTGTCGAGCGTCAATCGGGCGATCCGCCGGGCCACGGCTCCTCCTCAGAGTGGATACTGGGATGGTAGCCACCCCGAGGAGTTCCTGATGTCCGACGGCGTCACCCGTCCCGCACCCGACGGACGCTGGAGCAGCACCCGGCTCGACAAGTACGTCGACCGGTACGCCGCCCGCACCCGCGGCATGACCGCCTCCGAGATCCGGGCACTGTTCTCGGTCGCCAGCCGCCCCGAGGTGGTCAGCCTCGCCGGGGGGATGCCCAACATCTCCGGTCTCCCCCTCGACGTGGTCGGTGGGGCGATCACCGACCTGGTCCGCGACCACGGGACCACCGCGATGCAGTACGGCTCGGGCCAGGGCGACCCGGTCCTGCGCGAGCAGATCTGCGAGGTGATGCGGCTCGAGGGCATCGAGGCGCACCCCGACGACGTCGTGGTCACCGTCGGCTCGCAGCAGGCGGTGGACCTGGTCACCCGGATCTTCTGCGACCCCGGCGACGTGGTGATCTGCGAGGCCCCGTCGTACGTCGGCGCCCTCGGAGTCTTCCGCGCCTACGAGTGCGACGTGGTCCACGTGG
Organism: uncultured Actinomycetota bacterium; assembly: GCA_963784485.1. Taxonomy (GTDB): domain Bacteria; phylum Actinomycetota; class Actinomycetes; order Propionibacteriales; family Nocardioidaceae; genus Marmoricola_A. The sequence goes on from CAWARH010000002.1 coordinate 140,734, forward strand.
AGATGGACGGCGACGGACTGGTCCCCTCCGCCCTCCGGGCAGCGATCGCCTCGGTCAAGGCGTCGGGGCGGACGATCAAGTTCGTCTACACGATCCCGAACTTCCACAACCCGGCCGGCGTGACCCTCAGCCCGGAGCGTCGGCCGGAGATCCTCGAGATCTGTCGCGAGGCCGACGTGCTCATCCTCGAGGACAACCCGTACGGCCTGCTCGGCTTCGAGGGCGACCCGCCACGGGCGCTGCGGGCCGACGAGGCGGACGGCGTGATCTACCTCGGCTCCTTCTCCAAGACCTTCGCGCCCGGTTTCCGGGTCGGTTGGGCCCTGGCGCCGCACGCGGTCCGCGAGAAGCTGGTCCTGGCCCAGGAGTCGGCGACGCTGTGCCCGCCGTCGTTCAGCCAGATGGCGATCTCGGCCTACCTGCGCTCCCACGACTGGCAGGGGCAGGTGAAGCACTTCCGGGAGATGTACCGCGACCGGCGCGACGCCATGATCGAGGCGCTGGAGAGCATGATGCCCGCCTCGGCCCGCTGGAACGTCCCCGACGGCGGTTTCTACGTCTGGGTGACCCTGCCCGAGGGGTTGGACGCCAAGGCGATGCTGCCCCGGGCCGTGACCGCGCGCGTTGCCTACGTCCCGGGGACCGCGTTCTTCGCCGACGGGTTCGGCTCCCGGTCGATGCGGCTCTCCTACTGCTACCCGACCCCGGAGCGGATCCGGGAAGGGGTCCGGCGGCTGGTCGGCGTCATCGAGGAGGAGCTGGAGCTGCGTGCCACGTTCGGCACCGCGATCGCTGCCCCCGGGCACGCGATCGAGCGCGGCTACGAGTCCCCCAACACCGACCTGACCTGACCTGAGCCGATGACGCAATGCTGGAGGAAACCGTGACCGGACACGTGCTGGTGCTCGCCGGGGGGCTGTCGCACGAGAGGGACGTCTCGTTGCGCTCGGGACGCCGGGTGGCCGAGGCGCTGCGGGAGACGGGTCTGGAGGTCGAGGTGCACGACGTCGACGCCGGGCTCCTGGCGCGGCTCGAGCAGGACCCGCCGGCCTGCGTCCTCCCGCTCCTGCACGGGGAGTCCGGCGAGGACGGGGCGATCCGGGAGGTGCTCGAGCTGGTCGGCGCGCCGTACGTCGGCTCCCGCCCGGGCCCGTGCCGGGTCGCCTTCGACAAGCCGGTGGCCAAGGCGGTGGTCAGCCGGGCCGGGATCCACACCCCGCGCTGCGTGACCTTGCCGGCCGAGACCTTCCGGGAGCTCGGTGCGGGCGCGGTGATGGCGGCCCTGGTCGCGGGGCTCGGGCTGCCGCTGTTCGTCAAGCCCGCCAAGGGCGGCTCCGCCCTCGGGTGCAGCGTGGTCCGCGAGGCCGCGGAGCTGCCCTCGGCGATGGTGAACGCCTACGCCTACGGTGACACCGCCCTGGTGGAGACGTTCGTGGACGGCACCGAGGTGGCCGTTCCCGTGGTGGACACCGGCGACGGCCCGCGGGCGCTGCCGCTGGTCGCGATCTACCCGGACGGCGGCGTCTACGACTACTCCGCCCGGTACACCGCGGGCTCCACGGAGTTCCAGGTCCCGGCGAAGCTGGACGACGAGGTCGCCGCGGAGTGCGCCCGGGTGGCGGTGACGGCCCACGAGGCCCTCGGCCTGCGCGACCTGTCACGCTCGGACCTGATCGTCGACGCGGACGGCACCATCTGGTTCCTCGAGGTCAACGTGGCGCCCGGACTGACCGAGACCTCGACCGTCCCGCTCTCGGTCCAGGCCGCCGGCCTCGACCTCGGCGAGCTGGCCGCCGAGCTCGTGCGGGCGGCCACCTCCCGCTGACCCGCCCGCTGACCCGCCCGCCGATCTGCCTCCGGTCGTCCCTCTGCGGCCTCCGATCCCCTACCCTGTCGCCATGGCCGACCCCACGTACTACTCGATCATCGGCCTCGGCCGGACGTGGTTCACCGCGATGGACTTCAAGTTCCGGGTGACGGGTCAGGAGCACGTGCCGCGCGAAGGCGGCGCCGTGCTCGCGATCAACCACATCTCCTACATCGACTTCCTCATGGCCGGGTACGCCGCCCGTTGGTCCAAGCGGCTCACCCGCTTCATGGCCAAGCGGGAGACCTTCGACCACCCCGTCACCGGTCCGATCATGCGCGGGTGCCACCACATCAGCGTGGATCGTGCCGACGGCCAGGGCTCCTACGACGAGGCGGTCCGCCGGCTCCGTGAGGGGGAGGTGGTCGGGGTGTTCCCCGAGGCGACGATCTCGCGCAGCTTCATGATCAAGGACCTCAAGACCGGTGCTGTCCGGATGGCTGCGGACGCCGAGGTGCCCTTGATCCCCATGGTGCTGTGGGGGACCCAGCGCCTGTTCACCAAGGACCACCCCAAGGACTTCTCACGCCACAAGACGATCTCGGTCACGATCGGTGAACCGATCAACCCGCAGGGGAACAACGCGGTGGAGCGCACCGCGGTGCTGCACGCCGCGATGACGCGCATGCTGGACCAGGCGATCCGGGACTACCCCGCCGAGGAGCAGCCGCCCGGGTCGTGGTGGCTCCCGGCCCAGTACGGCGGCTCCGCGCCGACGCCTGCGGAGGCCAAGGAGCTCGATCGGGCCGAGCTCAAGGAGCGGGCGGCGAAGCGACGCGCGAAGGCGCAGGGTCGTAAGCGAGGCTGACCCGCCCGCAGTCGCTTTGTCGACTTATCGCTTCATCTACTCGGCGACATGTCGCCGTTCATAGGTCGGGTCCATGGTGCTCACGATCCGCTCCAGGTCGGGGAGCGAGGCGAACTCGATGGTGATCCGGCCCTTGGCCCGGCCGAGGTCGACCTTGACCCGGGTCTCGAAGAGGTCGGACAGCCGGTCGGCCAGGTCGGCCACCGCCGGGGCCGTCGGGCGGTTGCGGCGTGCACGCGACGACGGCTCCTCGCCCAGCTCACCGACGGCGACCAGCTCCTCGAGGCCGCGCACGGAGATGCCTTCGGAGATCACCCGTCCGGCCAGCCGGTCCTGCACCGAGGCATCGGCGACCCCGAGCAGGGTGCGGGCGTGCCCCGCGGACAGCACGCCCGCGGCGACCCGCCGCTGGACAGCCGGGGAGAGCTTGAGCAGCCGGAGGGTGTTGCTGATCTGCGGCCTGCTCCGTCCGATCCGACCCGCGAGCTCCTCGTGGGTGCAGCCGAAGTCGTCGAGGAGCTGCTGGTAGGCCGCGGCCTCCTCGAGCGGGTTGAGCTCGGCGCGGTGGAGGTTCTCCAGCAGGGCATCCCGGAGCAGGGCGTCGTCCCCGGTCTCGCGCACGATCGCAGGGATGACCGACATTCCGGCCTCCTGCATCGCCCGCCAGCGGCGCTCGCCCATGATCAGCTCGTAGGCACCCTCGCCTGCGGGCCGTACGACGACAGGTTGCAGCAGGCCGACCTCCCGGACCGAGTGGACCAGCTCGGCCAAGGCTTCCTCGTCGAACACCTGGCGCGGCTGCCGCGGGTTGGGTGAGATCGCGGCGACCGGAAGCTCGGCGAACCAGGCGCCGTCGACGGGTCTGAGCACGGGCCCGTCGACGTCGGGAAGCTCGGGCGTCTCGGGCGGCGTCTCCGGCCGCGTCTCCGGCCGCGTCTCCGGCGGCGTCTCCGGCAGCACCGAGGCGGGGGTGAGGGGCGCGGCACTCCCGCCCTCCGGCTCGCGAGCCTCACGCGGACCCATACCCTCAGCCGGCGACGTGTCCTCGTGCGGGACCGGAGGGATCCGGCCGATCCAGTCCGCAGGAGTCGCCCGCAGGGCGGGGCCGGCGGACCCCGTCGCCGGCCGGCCATCGGCGCGTGCGTCCCCGGCGTGGCTCGGCCCCTCGCTCGTTGTGTCGCTCGTTTCGTCGTGCGGAGCGCTCCTGGCGTCGGGGTCGGCACGCAGCCCCGGTCCCGCGTGCCCCGCGGGCCGCTCCCCGGGGGCGGGCGGTACCGCCTCGCGTGCCTCGTCGTCGCCGCGGCGCTCGGGAGGCAGGGGGCCGCTGGGGATCAGCGAGCCCAGCCCACGGCCCAGGCCGCGGCGTTGCGGAAGCCGTGCACCCGGTCCCGACTCGGTGGCGGACTCGGTCATCGCTGTGCTCCCTTGGTCGACATCTCGCGTGCGGCTTCCAGATAGCTGAGCGCTCCCGGCGACGCCGGGTCGTAGGTCATCACGCTCTGTCCGTAGCTGGGAGCCTCGGAGACCCGCACCGACCGCGGGATGGCCGTCCGCAGGACGCGTTCCCCGAAGTGCTCGCGGACCTCGTCGGCGACTGCCGCGGACAGCCGCGTGCGGGCGTCGTACATGGTGAGCAGCACCGTGCTGATCCGCAGCCGCTGGTTGAGGTTCGCTCGGACGAGCTCGATGGTCTCCAACAGCTGGCCGACCCCCTCGAGGGCGTAGTACTCCGACTGGATCGGGAGCAGCAGCTCGTCCGCCGCGACCAAGGCGTTGAGCGTGAGGAGGCCCAGCGAGGGTGGGCAGTCGATGAGGACGTAGTCGATGCGGTCGTCCTCGGCACTCGTCACCCGGTCGTAGCCCAAGAGAGCCTTCCGAAGCCGGTTCTCTCGAGCCACCACGCTGACCAGCTCGATCTCGGCGCCGGCCAGGTCGATCGTCGCCGGGACCACCCACAGCGACGGCGCCTCCGTGCTGGTCTGGGCGATCTCCGCGAGCGGCACGGCGTCGACGAGCGCGTCGTACGTCGAGGGGGTGCCACGACGGTGCTCGATACCCAGAGCGGTGGAGGCATTTCCCTGCGGGTCCAGGTCGAGCACCAGGACGTTCAGGCCGTGCTGGGCCAGCGTGGCAGCCATGTTCACGGTCGTGGTCGTCTTGCCGACGCCACCCTTCTGGTTGGCCACCGCCATGATCCGGGTACGCGCGGGACGGGGCATGGGCTGCTTCACCGACAGACCCTGCCGCAGCGCCAAGGCCTGCTCCACAGCGGAAGCGAGGGGTGTGTCTTCCGGCAGCGCAGGTTCGATGGCTGTTTCACGTGAAACGGTTTCCCGTGAAACGGCACCCAGCTGCGGCACGGTCGCGGTCGCGACGTCGGTTGCCGACGATGCCCGAGGGGATGGTGGGGCCGAGTTGACACGCTGTGCATAAACCTGTGAGTCAAGCGAGGCGACGTCCTGGGGGAGGGTCCCGGCCCGAGGGGTGCCGTGATCGACGGACGTCCGCGAGACGAACGACGAGGGACGGAGACCCTCGGGCCAACCCAGACGTGCGGGGGCCGGGCGCGGAGCGGCGCAGGGCCAGCCCAGCCCATCCTGCACCTGGTCGGGAGCTGGAGAACGGACACCCGACACGCTGCGCACTCCTCGATCTGCCCCTCAGGGCCGCTCTTTCTTCGACTTCTGCTTGCTCTTGGTCGAGGTCGGTCCACGCACGTCCTCGCGGGACCAACGTAACGGCCGCCAGGGGCCGGCTTCCACTCGCACCACCGTGGTGGGGAAAGTCAGCCAGGATTCTTCGACGACAACGACCTCGGGGTTGACCGCGCCCAGCCGGTCGAGCGCCACCGCCGACTCCGCGAGCTCCTGCGTCGCGGTTGTGCCCTTCATGGCCAGTGCGATGCCGCCGACACGCGCCAGGGGGAGTGACCACCCGACGACGGTCTCCAGCGGTGCGACGGCGCGCGAGGTCACCACGTCGAACTCGCGCTCACCGTGCAGCTGCTCAGCGCGAGCCCGCACCACCTCCACCGAGACGCCCAACTCCTGGACAGCCTCCTGGAGGAAGGTCGCACGCCGTAGCAGCGGCTCGACCAGGGTGACCCGCAGGTCAGGGCGCCGCAGAGCGAGCACCAGGCCCGGGAGCCCGGCCCCGCTGCCGATGTCGCACACCGAGGCACCGTCGGGGAGGAGCTCGGTGAGCGCCGCGCAGTTCAGCACGTGGCGGTCCCACAGGCGGGGGACCTCCCGTGGTCCCATGAGCCCTCGCTCGCGACCTGGTCCGGCCAGCATGCCGACGTACTGCTCCACCTGAGGGAGACGATGCAGAAACACCCCCGCCGCCGGGTCCGGCGTCGGGGGTGTTTCACGTGAAACGGAGTCCATCATCGGGTCAGGATGGCCGCACCACGACGTAACGCCGGGGCTCCACGCCCTCGGAGTCACTGGCGAGGCCGGCGTCCGCCACGACGTCGTGGACGACCTTCCGCTCGAAAGGGGTCATCGGGCTCAGGGAGACCGGCTCCTCGGACGCCTTGACCTTCTCGACCGCATCCCGGGCGATGCCCTCCAGCACCGTCCGGCGATGCGCTCGGTGCCCGCCGATGTCGAGCATCAGGCGCGACCGCTCACCGGTCTCCCGGAGCACCGCCAGGCGCGTGAGCTCCTGGAGTGCGTCCAGCACCTCGCCGTTGCGCCCCACCAGACGGTCCAGGTCACCTCCGACGATGGAGACCGAGGCGCGATCCCCCTCGACGTCCATGTCGAGGTCGCCGTCGAGGTCGGCGATGTCCAGGAGCTCCTCGAGGTAGTCGGCGGCGATGTCCCCCTCCTGCTCGAGTCGCTGAAGGCGGTCCTGCGATGCCTCGCCCTGCTCGTCGTCCTCGGCCCCTTCGACGGGAGCGTCACTCGAGGCCTCCGTGGACGCGTCCTCGACGTCGGGCGTCGCATCGACCTCTACGGCCTCGTGACTGGCTCCGCTGCTGTCGGTGTCCGCCTCGACGGGGCTCTGGACGTCAGTCTCGGCCCGGTCCTCGGTCGCCTGGTCGCTCACGTTTCCTCCTGCTTTGTCCTGCTCGTCATGGGTAAAACCGGCTGGATCACGCCTCGGGCGGGGTGTCTTCGCCCGTCCGAGGCGGGGTGGGGCGGCCCTTGCGACGCTGGTCGCGGGTCTGCCGCTTGGGCTGCTGCCGACGGGGAGCCTCGGGAACCTCCGCCACGGTCGTGTCGCCGCCCGCGGTCTCGGCAGGATCCGGGTCGCTCACGCCGTGCCGCTTGCGCTTCTCGGAGTCGCGCTGCTCCTTGGCCCGCGCTGCCGGGGTCCCCGGGGCGGGGTTACGGCGAATCACGTAGAACTGCTGGCCCATCGTCCAGAGGTTCGACGTCGTCCAGTACAGGAGCACGCCGATCGGGAACGCGATGCCACCGACGGCGAAGACGACGGGCAGCACGTAGAGCAGCATCTTCTGCTGCTGTGCGTACTGTCCGGTCAGCGCGTCGGCGGGCATGTTCTTGGTCATCAGCTGCCGCTGGGTGAGGAACGTCGTCGCCGTCATCGCGATCACCAGCACGGCAGCAAGGATGCGGACCTGGTCGGCAGCATCCCCGCTGGCGCCGGTGAACGTGTCGGCGATGCGCGCACCGAAGATCTTGGCGTTGGACAACGACTCGACCTGGTCGGTGGTCAGCACACCTCGCTTCTCACCGTTGGCGGCACGGTCGATGAGGCGGAACAGCGAGATGAAGATCGGCATCTGCACGATCAGCGGCAGGCACGAGGCGAAGGGGTTCGTCCCGGTGTCCTTGTAGAGCGCCATCGTCTCGGCCGCGAGCTTCTCGCGGTCGTGCCCGTACTTCTTCTGCAGCTCGCGGACCTTGGGCTGGATCAGCTGCATGTTCCGGCTGGACTTGATCTGCTTGACGAACAGCGGGATCAGGGCGGCGCGGATCACCATGGTCAACCCGATGATGGACAGTGCCCAGGCCGCCCCGGAGTCGGTGCCGAACACCGAGCCGAAGACCCGGTGGAAGCCCGAGAGCACGACCGAGGTGATGAAGTAGAGCGGCGCCATGATCGCGCCGCCGATCTGGCCGAGGGTGTCGAACACTCAGGCTCCTTGAGTCCGGGTGGGAGCCGACCGTGTCTCGGCCGGACGATCGGTGAGGAGGTCGGGACTCCCCGGGACCGGGTCGTAGCCGCCCTCGGCCCACGGGTGACAGCGTGCCACGCGCCGCGCGGAGAGCCACGTCCCCCGCAGCGCACCGTGCCGGGTCACAGCCTCCAGGGCGTACGCCGAGCAGGTCGGGTGGTAGCGGCACACCGACCCGTAGAGGGGACTGATCAGGAATCGGTAGCCGCGAAGCAGCCAGATCAGCAGATACTTCATCGGCGCTCCTCGCGTCGCAGGAGCCGGCCCAGTGCCTGGTCCAGGTCGCCCGACAGTGAACCGGACGACGCCGCCGCAGCGGGCGGAAGGGCCCGGAGCACCACCCGTGAGCCGGACGGAAACAGGTCGAGCCGCGCTCGAGACAGGTGGCGCAGCCGGCGCTTGACCCGGTTGCGCGTGACCGCGTTCCCCACGGCCTTGCCGACCACGAGCCCGACCCGCGCAGGTTCCCACGGGGCACCGTCTGCAGGGGCCTCGCCGACCGCGAGGTGGAGGACCAACGTCGACGTCCCGGCCCGGCGCCCGCGTCGCAGGGTGACCGCGAAGTCGTTGCCCTGGGTCAGGCGGTGCGCCCGGTCAAGCACCGACGTGCTCGCTGTTCACAGCGGGCCATCGGATGCCGCGGTCACTCAGACCGCGAGCTTCTTGCGGCCCTTGGTGCGACGCGCGGACAGGATCGAGCGACCCGCACGGGTACGCATGCGGAGGCGGAAGCCGTGCACCTTGTTCCGGCGGCGGTTGTTCGGCTGGTACGTACGCTTGCTCACGAGAGATCTCCGGATGTCGATGATGTGGCGTCTGTGGTGACCGGGGGGTGCTCGGCGAGTCGGACTGCGGTTCCGGACACGCGGCACCAGTCGACCCGGTCGACTGCACTACGGTACGCGGTCCGCCTCGGCAGGGTCAAACCGGACCGTTCCGGTCAGCGGGGGTGGTGCGCGGCGTGCCCCTCGGCGCGCCGTCGTCAGGTGAGGTCGGTATGACCGTCTTGCCTCACTCTAGCCTGTGGATGGAGCTGACCAGCCTGTGGAGAACGTGTTGGCGACGGTCCTGCGGGGTTGTTAGCGTCACCCCCTGGACCTCGATCACTCCGTGGACCTCTCGTGGCCGCCGGCGACCTACGGCACCTTCCGTCCGGTCTTTGTCGTGCGCGGGGTGCAGACACACTTCGGGGTGGGTCCGGAATATCACGGATTCCCCGTCTCGGGGGCCTTTATCAGAACATCACTGGATTACACAACCTGTGGATAAACCTGTGGGAACAGGCCCCTGGACCGCGGCGTACGACGTGGTCTGCACGACGACCGGGACGCACCTCCGTTCGCCTGCTCCACGCACACCTGCTCCCGCACAGACACAGACACAGACACCGACAGACCTACACACACCGGGCACGGCTCGGTGAGAGGAGCAGGAACCCACGTGGACTTCGGAGGGGACTCGCACGAGACACGGCCCAGAAGCGCGCCGGAGCTCAGCACGGTCTGGCGAGAGCTCCTCGACGACCTCCCGCCCAACCAGCGGGTGTGGCTCGACGCCAGCAAGCCGCTCGCCCTGCACGAGAACACCGCGATCATCGCGGTCGGGGACGAGTTCACCCGGGGCCGGTTGGAAGGACGGCTGCGCACCTGGCTCGAGGACGCGCTCGCGTCGGCCTTCGGACACCCCGTGCGTTTGGCGGTCACCGTGGACCCCGAGCTCGCCGCGCCCGTGCCCAGCGCCTCCGGCTCGTCGAAGGACACCTCGATCCCTGCTCCGGGGAACCCCGCAGGATCCGAGAGCTCGCTGTCGCGCACCGGCTCGCCCCCCGGCTTCGGGGCGGCCTCCCTGTCCGACCAGCGCAGCGTCGATATGTCGACAAGTCATCTACACGACAAAGCGACAGATACCTTTCCCGACAAGTCGACCGGACCGTTCGGCGCCGACGCCGGTGTCCCGTCTCCCCGGGCCGGCAGCGTGCTGGAGACGCGGCTCAATCCCAAGTACATCTTCGAGACCTTCGTCATCGGCTCCTCGAACCGGTTCGCGCACGCCGCTGCGGTCGCCGCTGCAGAAGCGCCGGGCAAGGCCTACAACCCACTGCTCATCTACGGCGACTCCGGGCTGGGCAAGACCCACCTCCTGCACGCCATCGGTCACTACGTGCGCAGCCTCTTCAACGGTGCCCGGGTCCGCTACGTGAGCTCGGAGGAGTTCACCAACGAGTTCATCAATGCCATCCGCGACGACAAGGCCTCGACCTTCCACCGGCGCTACCGCGACGTCGACGTCCTGCTGATCGACGACATCCAGTTCCTGGAGGGCAAGATCCAGACGCAGGAGGAGTTCTTCCACACGTTCAACACCCTCCACAACGCAAGCAAGCAGATCGTGATCACCTCCGACCGACCGCCCAAGCGGCTCGAGGCGCTCGAGGACCGGCTGCGCAACCGGTTCGAGTGGGGCCTGATCACCGACGTGCAGCCGCCCGACCTCGAGACCCGGATCGCCATCCTCCGCAAGAAGGCGGCCACCGAGCGGCTCACCGCTCCTCCGGAGGTGCTCGAGTTCATCGCCTCCAAGATCCAGACCAACATCCGCGAGCTCGAGGGCGCCCTCATCCGGGTCACCGCGTTCGCCAGCCTCAACGGGCAGCCGGTCGACCTGACGTTGGCCGAGATCGTCCTGAAGGACCTCATCCCCCAGGGGGGCGAGCCCGAGATCACCGCGAGCCTGATCATCGCCCAGACCGCGTCGTACTTCGGCTTGTCCATCGACGAGCTCTGCGGTCCGAGCCGCTCCCGCCGGCTGGTCGCCGGGCGGCAGATCGCGATGTACCTGTGCCGCGAGCTCACCGAGCTGTCCCTGCCCAAGATCGGGCAGCAGTTCGGCGGTCGCGACCACACCACGGTGATGTACGCCAACAACCGGATCCGGGCCGAGCTGGCCGAGCGCCGCAGCACGTTCAACACCGTCACCGAGCTCACGAACCGGATCAAGCAGCAGGCCCGACAGGCGTGATCCCGCCAGGCGGAACCACAGGTTCTCCCTGGGGAGCACCGTGTGCACTCGCCGTGGCAAACCCCCGGCACCTTGTGGACAACCGACAGGAAGCTGCGCGGAGAGGGGATTCGCTCCCCAGCACACCGGCTCTCTCCCCGACTCCCTCCACAACGGTTGTGGAGGAGAAAAGGGGGCCTGACCTGCGCCGACGGGTCTTTTCCACAGTTTCCACCGTTGCTACTACGAAGACGAGTAATTCCATGTCACACACCTCGGTGAACTTCACACGGCGCCGAGACCTGGGGAGAACCTCCGGCTGCGCCGACCCGCAGCGGCGACAAACCACAACCGCCCTCCCGCCCGACCGAGCAGCGTGGCAGGATGCACGTCCCGCAGTCTTTTTGTCGTTCCATCCCCATCCGGGCCCGTTCCCCGGTCGTGCGTGTCCACGGCCGGAATCGCAGGAGGCAGCACCAAGGTGAAGTTCAGCGTCGAGCGTGATGTCCTGACCGACGCGGTCGCCTGGGCCGCCCGCAGCCTTCCGGTGCGCCCGAGCGTGCCCGTGCTCGCCGGTCTGCTGATCGAGACCAACGAGTCCGGCGACGGGTTGGTGCTCAGCACGTTCGACTACGAGACCTCGGCCCGGGCCACGATCCCGGCCTCGGTCCAGGACGAGGGCAAGGCGCTGGTCTCGGGTCGGCTGCTCTCCGACATCTGTCGCAGCCTGCCCCACAAGCCCGTCCACATGGCCATCGACGGTGCCAAGGTCGTCCTGACCTGCGGGCAGGCCAAGTTCACCCTCCAGACGATGCCGGTCGACGAGTACCCGTCCCTGCCGGCCATGCCGGAGTCGACCGGGTCGGTCAGCAGCGACCTGTTCGCCCAGGCGGTCGGCCAGGCGGTGACCGCCGCCGGCCGCGACGACATGCTTCCCGTGCTCACCGGCGTGCGCATCGAGATCTCCGGCAGCGAGATCTCCCTGCTCGCCACCGACCGCTTCCGGCTCTCCCTGCGCGAGCTGGGGTGGAACCCGGGCGCCACCGACGCCGAGGCCAACGCCCTCGTCCCGGCACGGGTGCTGGCCGACACGGCCAAGGCGCTGACCTCCGGCTCCACGATCACGATCGCGCTGTCCGGGACCGGCAGCGGGGACGGGATCATCGGCTTCGAGGGCGAGGTCGCCGGCGGCGTCCGACGCACCACGACGCGGCTCCTCGATGGTGAGTTCCCTCGCGTGCGCACCCTGTTCCCGGCCGAGCACAAGACCACTGCCCGTCTCGACCGGACCAGCCTGATCGAGGCGGTCAAGCGCGTCTCGCTCGTCGCCGAGCGCAACACCGCCGTCCAGCTGATGTTCGACGACAACGGGCTGACCCTCGACGCGGGGCACGGCGACGAGGCCGTGGCCACCGAGCGGATCGAGGCGCAGGTCAAGGGCGACCCGATCACGACCGGGTTCAACCCCCAGTTCCTCCTCGACGGGCTCACCGCTATCGAGGCACCCGTCGTGGAGCTGGCGTTCACGCTGCCGGCCAAGCCTGCGGTGATCACCGGCGTCGGGGACCTCGACGGGGAGAAGGACACCGACTTCCAGTACCTCCTCATGCCCCGCCGCCTGCTGAGCTGACCCCCGGCCGACCACGGCCGCTCCCACCGACCCACGAAAGCACACGAGGAGAGCAATGGAGATCGGGCTCGTCGGACTCGGCAAGATGGGCGGCAACATGCGCACCCGTCTGCGCCGGGCCGGGCACACCGTCCACGGCTACGACCGGAACCCCCACATCGCCGACGTGGACTCGCTCGAGGCGATGGTCGAGGCGCTGCCGACGCCGCGGGTGGTCTGGGTGATGGTGCCCGCCGGTGAGGCCACGCACGCCACGGTGGCCGCGCTCGGCGACCTGCTCTCCGAGGGCGACGTGGTGATCGACGGCGGCAACTCACGCTGGACCGACGACCTGGCCCATGCCGAGCAGCTCGGTGCCCGGGGCATCGGCTTCGTCGACTGCGGGGTCAGCGGTGGGGTGTGGGGCCTGGAGAACGGGTACGCGCTGATGGCCGGCGGCGAGGCCGAGGTGATCGCCAAGGTCAAGCCCGTCTTCGAGGCCCTACGGCCCGAGGGCGAGTTCGGCTGGGTGCACGCCGGCAAGGTCGGGTCCGGGCACTTCTCCAAGATGGTCCACAACGGCATCGAGTACGCCGTGATGCAGGCTTACGCCGAGGGCTGGGAGCTGCTCGAGGCGGTGGACGTGGTCGACAACGTCACCGAGGTCTTCCGCTCGTGGCGGGAGGGCACCGTGATCCGCTCGTGGCTGTTGGACCTCCTGGTCTCCGCGCTCGACGAGGACGCGGGGCTGGAGAAGATCCGCGGCTACGCCGAGGACTCCGGCGAGGGCCGGTGGACCGTCGAGGCCGCCATCCAGCACGCGGTGCCGATGCCGGCCGTGGCCGCCGCGCTCTTCGCCCGCTTCTCCTCGCGCCAGGACGACAGCCCGGCGATGAAGGCGGTGGCTGCCATGCGCAACCAGTTCGGTGGGCACGCCGTCCAGGCGGACCACCGCCCCGACTCCGACAAGGCCCAGCAGGCCTCCCCGGACTCCGAGCCCTCCGCCGGCGACGACCCGGACGCCTCCCCGGCCGGCTGACGTGCGCCCGTGTACGTCGCCCACCTGAGCCTGCACCGCTTCCGGTCCTACGACGCGCTCGAGGTCGAGCTGGGACCAGGCGTCACCGCTTTCGTCGGCAGCAACGGCCAGGGCAAGACCAACATCGTCGAGGCCGTCGACTACCTCTCCCGGCTGACCTCCCACCGGGTGGCCTCGGACGCCCCCCTGGTCAAGCAGGGCGAGGAGCAGGCGGTGGTCCGGGCCTCGGTGGTCAAGGACGGCCGTCCCGCAGTGCTCGAGGTGGAGATCAACCCCGGCCGGGCGAACCGGGCCCGGATCAACCGGTCGCCCCTGCCGCGCGCCCGGGACCTGGTCGGTCTGGTCCGCACCGTGCTCTTCTCTCCGGAGGACCTGACCCTGGTCAAGGGCGACCCCTCCGACCGACGACGCTTCCTCGACGACCTCATGGTGCTGCGGACCCCGCGGCTCGGCGGCGTGCGCGCCGACTACGACCGGGTGCTGCGACAGCGCAACGCGCTGCTCAAGAACGCCGCCGGCGACCGTCGCCGCAGCACGGGCGACTACTTCGAGAGCACCCTGGCGGTCTGGGACGACCAGCTGGTGGCGCTCGGCGCGGAGCTGGTCGAGGCGCGGGCGACCCTGGTCGACCTGCTCGGCCCCCTGCTCGGACAGGCGTACACCGCCGTCGCCAAGGACGCCAGCCGGACCGAGGCCGTGGTGCGCTACGTGCCGTCGGTGCCGTGGGCGTCCCCGGAGCAGCCGGACGGGTCCCGAGACACCGTCGCGACGGCCTTCCGGGACGAGCTGGCGCGGCGCCGCACCGACGAGGTGCAGCGGGGCCTGACCCTGGTCGGTCCGCACCGTGACGAGCTTGCGCTCAGCGTCGGCACCCTGCCGGTCAAGGGCTACGCCTCGCACGGCGAGTCCTGGTCCTGCGCGCTGGCCCTGCGCCTGGCGTCGTACGACCTGCTGCGCGCCGACGGCGACGACCCGATCCTGATCCTCGACGACGTCTTCGCCGAGCTGGACACCGACCGCCGCGAGCGGCTCGCCGAGCTTGTCGCCGGCGCCGAGCAGGTCCTGGTCACCGCCGCGGTGGGGGCCGACGTCCCCACCGTCCTGGAGGGCACCCGGATCGCGGTACGCCGGGACGGTGCGGTCGGATGACCGGCGACGCGGGCGATCCGGTCGACCGTCCCGACCGGTCGGAGGCCGACAGCGCCGAGCACGTGGAGAGCGGGCTCGAGCTGGCACGTCAGATCGCCCGCTCGCTGGCCAAGGGGCGTCCGGCCCGCAAGCCCGCAGCGCGTCGTCGGCGTACCGAGACCCGGTCGTCCGGTGCACATCCCGACGACCGGGACCCCCAGACCCTCGACTCGACGATCGGTCGCCTCATCGCTCAGCAGGGGTGGGGCACCGACGTGCGGGTGCACGGGGTGTTCTCGCGGTGGGACGCGATCGTCGGGCGCGAGGTCGCCCAGCACGCCCGCCCGGTCGCCTTCGCGCGCGAGGACGGCGCCACGCCGGAGGCGCCTGCGGTGGGTCGACTGACGGTGCGGACCGACTCGACGGCCTGGGCGACCCAGATGCGGTTGCTGGCGCCGACCGTGGTGCGCCGGCTCAACCAGGAGCTGGGGGACGGGACGGTCACGCTGATCGACGTGGAGGGGCCGAACCTGCCGAGCTGGAAGCGGGGACGGCTCTCGGTGCGCGACGGTCGGGGTCCGCGGGACACCTACGGCTGACTTCGGGCGGCCCGGGCCCGTCGTTCCCGTCGCGATGTTTCACGAGAAACACGGGCCGCTGGGACGCCGTGGAAGCCCTGTCGCCGGTATGGGGACTCACGGCGCCCCCTGCCAGGCGCTGTGAGAGGCCGCCAGAGCCCGAGAACCAGGCAGATTCTGGACGGCGACGCCGGATTGCTGGGGGCCGGACCTTCGATTTCGGCGCAGGGGCGGTAGTATCGACGACGAGGTCGTTCCCTCGGCACGAGCAGAGGAGCGACCTTCGCCGTGCATCCCGGTGCCCGTGCGTCATCCCCCCTCGCGTCGACCCCGGTCGGCTCAGGCAGCAGAGGACGGTCCGTGCCCGAAGAGACGCCCACGCCCACCCCCGAGTCGGCCGAGCAGGTGGCGGCACCGGTCGCCCCCGTCCCCCTCTCCCCGTCCTACGACGCCTCGGCGATCCAGGTCCTCGAGGGTCTCGAGGCGGTGCGCAAGCGCCCGGGCATGTACATCGGCTCGACCGGCGAGCGCGGTCTGCACCACCTGGTGTGGGAGGTCGTCGACAACTCCGTCGACGAGGCGCTCGCCGGCCACTGCGACCGGATCGTGGTGACGGTGCTGCCCGACGGAGGCGTCGAGGTGGTCGACAACGGACGCGGCATCCCGGTCGACATCCACCCGGTCGAGGGCATCCCCGCGGTGACCGTGGTCCTCACCGTGCTCCACGCCGGGGGCAAGTTCGGCGGCAGCGGCTACAAGGTCTCCGGTGGCCTCCACGGCGTCGGCGTCTCCGTGGTCAACGCGCTGAGCCAGCGCCTCGAGGTGGACATCAAGCGCGACGGCTACCGCTGGAGCCAGTCGTTCACCTACGGCGTCCCCGACGGGGAGCTGCAGCGTCACGAGGAGACCGACGAGACCGGCACCACCACCCGGTTCTGGGCCAGCGAGGACATCTTCGAGACCACCGACTACAGCTTCGAGACGATCGCCAACCGCTTCCGCGAGATGGCCTTCCTCAACAAGGGGCTCGAGATCGTGGTGCGCGACCAGCGCGAACCGGCGACCGAGATCGCCGAGGCGGTCGAGGACGCCACCGTCCCCCACGAGATCGACCAGGCCGCCCCCGCCGACGCGCACGCGACCGCCGACGGCGGGTTGGAGCGGACCTTCAAGTTCGACCGTGGTCTGGTCGACTACGTCGAGCACCTCAACAAGCGCCGCGACAAGGCCCACCCGACCGTCATCAGCTTCGAGGCCGAGGCCGCCGTCGACAGCATCTCCGGGCTCAGCCTGGAGGTCGCGATGCAGTGGAACACCGGCTACACCGAGTCGGTGCACACCTTCGCCAACACCATCAACACCCATGAGGGCGGCACCCACGAGGAGGGCTTCCGCTCGGCGCTCACCTCCCTGGTCAACAACTGGGGCGAGGAGTGGGGCCTGATGAAGAAGAAGGAGGACCGGGTCTCCGGCGACGACGTACGCGAGGGCCTCACCGCGATCGTCTCGGTCAAGATGTCCGAGCCGCAGTTCGAGGGCCAGACCAAGACCAAGCTCGGCAACACCGAGGTCAAGGGCTTCGTCCAGCGCGTGGTCAACGACCAGTTCGGCGACTGGATGCAGAAGAACCCCGCCGAGGGCCGGGACATCGTGCGCAAGGCCATGTCGGCCGCGCAGGCTCGGCTCGCGGCCCGCAAGGCCCGCGAGCTCGCCCGCTCCCGCAAGGGGCTGCTCGGCGGCGGAGGCCTGCCCGGCAAGCTGGCCGACTGCCAGTCCACGAACCCGAGCGAGTGCGAGATCTTCATCGTCGAGGGTGACTCCGCCGGCGGGTCCGCCAAGGGTGGCCGCGACCCGCGGATCCAGGCGATCCTGCCGATCCGGGGCAAGATCCTCAACGTCGAGAAGGCCCGGATCGACAAGGTGCTGGCCAACACCGAGGTCCAGGCGATCATCTCGGCGCTCGGCACCGGCATCCACGAAGAGTTCGACATCGAGAAGGTCCGGTACCACAAGATCGTGATGATGGCCGACGCGGACGTCGACGGCCACCACATCCGGACCCTGCTGCTCACCCTGCTGTTCCGCTTCATGAAGCCGCTCATCGAGCACGGCTACGTCTACCTCGCCCAGCCCCCGCTGTACCGGCTGCGCTGGAACAAGCCGCACGAGCACGAGTTCGTCTACTCCGACGCCGAGCGCGACGCGATGACCCGCGCCGGCATCGAGGCGGGCAAGAGGCTGCCCAAGGAGAACGCGGTCCAGCGGTACAAGGGGCTCGGCGAGATGAACCCGGACGAGCTGTGGGACACCACCCTCGACCCGGACAACCGGCTGCTCCTGCAGGTGCAGCTCGAGGACGCCGCGCAGGCCGACGAGATGTTCTCGGTGCTCATGGGCGAGGACGTCGAGCAGCGACGCTCCTTCATCCAGCGCAACGCCAAGGACGTCCGTTTCCTCGACATCTGAGTCGCCCGACCGTCACCGTTCGAGAGCTGAGAGAAACCCCCTGTGACTGAGACCCCCACCGGCACCCCCGGCCTCCCCGAGCCGCTCGGCGGCCGCATCGAGCCGGTCGAGCTGCAGGTCGAGATGGCCCGCTCCTACATCGACTACGCGATGACCGTCATCGTCGGCCGGGCCCTGCCCGACGTGCGGGACGGGCTGAAGCCGGTGCACCGCCGGGTGCTCTACGCCATGTACGACGGGGGCTACCGCCCCGACCGCGGCTTCTCCAAGTGCGCCCGCGTCGTCGGCGAGGTCATGGGGCAGTACCACCCGCACGGCGACTCCGCGATCTACGACACCCTGGTCCGACTCGCCCAGCCCTGGGTGATGCGGGCCCCCCTCGTCGACAGCCAGGGCAACTTCGGCTCGCCGGGCAACGACCCCGCGGCCGCGATGCGGTACACCGAGTGCAAGATGGCGCCCTTGGCGATGGAGATGGTCCGCGACATCGACGAGGACACCGTCGACTTCACCCCGAACTACGACGGGCGCTCGCAGGAGCCCTCCATCCTTCCGGCCCGGTTCCCGAACCTGCTGGTCAACGGCTCCGCGGGCATCGCGGTGGGCATGGCGACGAACATCCCACCGCACAACCTGCGCGAGGTGGCCGAGGGTGTTCAGTGGGCGCTGGCCCACCCGGAGGCATCCCGCGAGGAGCTGCTCGACGCGCTCCTGGAGCGGATCAAGGGTCCCGACTTCCCGACCAAGGCGCTGATCGTGGGGCGGCAGGGCATCGAGCAGGCCTACCGCACCGGGCGCGGCTCGGTCACCATGCGCGCCGTCGTCGACATCGACGAGGACGCCAACGGCCGCACCCGGCTGGTGATCACCGAGCTGCCCTACCAGGTCAACCCGGACAACCTGGCGATGAAGATCGCCGAGCTCGCCGACTCCGGCAAGGTCCAGGGGATCGCCGACGTCAAGGACAACACCTCGGCCCGGACCGGCCAGCAGCTGATCGTCGTGCTGAAGCGCGACGGCGTCGCACGGGTCGTGCTGAACAACCTGTTCAAGCACACCGAGCTCCAGACCAACTTCGCCTGCAACATGCTCGCCCTCGTCGACGGCGTGCCCCGCACCCTGACCCTCGACCAGTTCGTCTCCCACTGGGTGGCGCACCAGGTCGAGGTCATCCAGCGCCGGACCCGCTACCGGCTCCGCAAGGCCGAGGAGGAGGCGCACATCTTCCGGGGCCTGGCCAAAGCCCTCGACGCCCTGGACGAGGTCATCGCGCTGATCCGGCGCAGCCCGGACGTCGAGGAGGCCCGTCAGGGGCTGATGGCGCTGCTGGAGATCGACGAGCTGCAGGCGCGGGCCATCCTCGACATGCAGCTGCGCCGGCTGGCCGCCCTGGAGCGGCAGAAGATCGTCGACCGGCTCCTCGAGCTGGAGCGGATCATCGCCGACCTCGAGGACATCCTGGTCAACCCCGAGCGGCAGCGGCAGATCATCTCCGACGAGCTGGCCGCCATCGTGACCAAGTTCGGCGATGACCGTCGCTCGCAGTTCGTCGCCGCCGACGGGGACCTCTCGATGGAGGACCTGATCCCCGACGAGGAGCTGGTGGTCACGATCACCCGCGGTGGCTACGCCAAGCGCACCCGTGCCGACCTGTACCGGACCCAGAAGCGCGGCGGCAAGGGCGTGCGGGGGGCGACCCTGCGCGGGGACGACGTGGTCGAGCACTTCATGGCCACGAGCAACCATCACTGGCTGTTGTTCTTCACCACTGCCGGTCGGGTCTACCGGACCAAGGCCTACAACCTGCCGGAGGCGTCCCGCGACGCCAAGGGCGGGCACGTCGCGGGGCTGCTCAGCTTCCAGCCCGACGAGCGGATCGCGCAGGTGCTGGCGATCCGCGACTACGAGCAGATGCCGTACCTCGTCCTGGCCACGCGCACCGGGCTGGTCAAGAAGACCCGGCTGGGTGACTACAACTCGCCCCGCCAGGCCGGCGTCATCGCGATCAACTTCCGCGACGACGACGACGAGCTGATCGGGGCCGAGCTCTGCGGACCCGACGACGACATCCTGCTGATCTCCCGCAAGGGCCAGGCGATCCGGTTCCGCGCCGACGACGCCCAGCTGCGACCGATGGGTCGGGCCACCTCCGGAGTCAAGGGCATGGACTTCCGGGGCGATGACCAGATGCTGTCGCTGTCGGTGATCCGGCCGCACGCGGAGGACGCCAGCACCCCGCAGCAGTACGTCTTCACGATCACCGACGGTGGCTTCGCCAAGCGGAGCCCGATCGAGGAGTACCGCACCCAGTCACGCGGCGGGCTGGGCATCAAGACCATGAAGCAGGACGACGACCGAGGCAACCTGGTGGGTGGCTTCATCGTGGTCGACGGCGACGAGGTCCTCGCGATCAAGCAGTCCGGTCAGGTGACCCGGAGCGCCATCGACGAGCACCTGCGGCCCACGAGTCGCGACACCAAGGGTGTGAAGTTCGTCGGCGTCAGTGCTGGGGATGCTGTCGCCGTGGTCGCGCGGAGCGTGGAGTCGGCGCTGGACAACGACCTCGACGGGTCGGCGCCCGCCGACGCGACCGCAGCAGCCGGCGAGTCGGTGGATCAGGCCGAAGGTGCCACAATCGACGGAAGCGAACCGCCGGAGACAGAGGAGTCCTGATGGCTGACCGACGTTCCGACGAAGCCTCGATGGCTCCACCGCGCACCCTCGGGTCGCCGCGGGAGAGCAGCGAGTCCTCCGGCTCGACGGGAGGGCCGACCGGCTCGTCGACCGGGTCCGAGCCACCGGAGAAGCTCACCGACCGCATCAACGCGGCGTACGCGTCGTCGGGGCCGATCCTGCCCGACGAGGCCACCACCCAGGACAAGCCCGAGCAGGAGAAGCCGTCCAAGAGCGAGCGCTTCGCCGCGGTGCTGGCCTCGGCCCGGGGCCGCTCGGAGGCGGCGGAGGAGCCCAAGCAGGACCCGGCGAGTCCGCCGGCCAAGACAGCCTCGCCGCGGCGCGTGCGCAAGGCCCGGCTCCGGCTGACTCACCTGGACCCGTGGTCGGTGATGAAGACGTCGTTCCTGCTCTCCATCGCGCTGGGCATCGTCACGGTGGTCGCGGTCGCCGTCGTCTGGTCGGTGCTGGGTGCGGCCGGGGTGTGGGACTCGATCGACCAGACCGTCGGCGACGTGGTCGGGGAGACCGGGACCGCGTTCCACGTGCAGGACTACATCGGGATGAGCCGGGTGATGGGGTTCACGCTCATCGTGGCCGTCGTCGACGTGGTCCTCGTGACCGTGATCGCCACCCTCGGGGCGTTCCTCTACAACCTCGCGGCGGCCCTGCTCGGCGGTCTCGAAGTGGTGCTGGCCGAGGACGAGCGCTGACCGACTCGCGCGGCGGAGGCCGGCGGGGTCCGGTTTGGGACGGGCCCCGGCGGTGCGGTAACCTTCCTCGTCGCCTCAGGCCGAGCCTGGGCGACGACGCACGAGGGCCTATAGCTCAGACGGTTAGAGCGCTTCCCTGATAAGGAAGAGGTCACAGGTTCAAGTCCTGTTAGGCCCACCCACCCGGTCTGCTCCTCGCTCGAAGGGACCACCGCATGAAGAAGCTCCTGTTCCTCCTCGCCGCAGCGGTGGGCGCAGTGGTCGCGGTCCGGAAGTCCCAAGCGGCCCAGCACGACCAGGCCCTGTGGGCCGAGGTCACCGACGACGTCACAAGCTGAACATCCCGGGCACGATGTGTCCACCCAGGGGCCATGGCGCAATTGGTAGCGCACCTGCTTTGCAAGCAGGGGGTTAGGGGTTCGAGTCCCCTTGGCTCCACTCGGTGAAGCCGCAGGTCAGCCCGCGGTTTCGTCCCATTTTCGGGCCAACCCCTACTGTCTTTCGCGGCGCTGTGGGGAAAGGGTTCACCACGCCCAATCGAAGATCGCCGCAACCGTCGGCTCCTTCGGTCAAGCTATGCATCGTGACCCTTAGGCAGATCAACGTCGTCGGCGCCGTCATTGTCAGAGACGGCCGTGTGCTCTGCGCACAGCGTGGCCCGGCGGGAGGCTTGGGAGGGATGTGGGAGTTCCCCGGCGGCAAGATCGAACCTGGTGAGGACGCCAAGGACGCGCTCAAGCGCGAGATCGACGAAGAGCTGCTCTGCCAGGTGGTCGTCGGAGACGAGGTCACGACGACGACCTACGACTACGACTTCGGACGTGTCACGTTGACGACGTTCTGGTGTGAACTCGTGGATGGCGAGCCAGCCCCGACCGAGCATGCCCAGGTCCGTTGGCTCGCTCCTACCGACCTGGACCAACTCGACTGGGCTCCGGCTGACATTCCGGCCGCCGCGATGATCGCGAACCGATGAGGCTCGATTCGGTCTGGTCCGACAAGCTCAAGCTCGATGTCGACTTCGGCTACGTCGGCTCCGAGGTGATCGCGCCCCGGAGGTACAACCCGAGGCTCGTGCTGAACGGACCTGGCAGCACCGTGGAGCACGCGATTCTCGAGGAACTGCGCCGATGCGATCAGTTCACGTTTTCAGTCGCGTTCATCTCTTCGGCGGCGATAGCGCAGCTCAAGCAGCACCTCTACGACTTTGGCGGCTCAGGTCGGATCGTGACGTCGGACTTCCTGGCCTTCAACCAGCCGCAGGCCTTTGCGGAGTTGCTGAGGCTCCGCGACCAAGCTGGCATCGACGTACGACGTCACGCTGCAAAGGGGTTCCACCCGAAGGGGTACATCTTTGAGAGTGGCCGCAGCGTTACCGCCATGATCGGGAGCGCGAACCTCACAAGCCAGGCGCTCTCGCATAACCATGAATGGAATCTCAAGGTGTCTGCCGCGGTGGGCAGTGACCTGGCGCATCAGATCGACCGGCTTCTCCGGGAGCAGCTCGAAGGCTCCGAACCTCTCACGCAGGAGTGGGTCGACTCCTACGCCGCCCTCTACGTCGCTTCTCCTCATCGTGGACCGGCCCCTGCCCTGCCGGCGCCGTCATCCGTTCCGACCGTCATCGGGCCCAATGAGATGCAACAGGACGCATTGATCGCGCTCGATTTGGCTCGTGCCAATGGCGCCAGCCGCGCGATCATCGTGTCGGCGACCGGCACGGGCAAAACGATTCTGTCGGCGCTCGACGTCCGGGCAGCCGCGCCAAGGCGGCTGCTGTTCGTCGTTCACCGTGAACAGATCCTCGACCGCACCATCGATGAGTATCGGCGGGTCCTGGGTGGACCCACGTCGGACTTCGGCAAGCTCACCGGGCGTCAGAAGGAGGCAGACCGCCGCTACGTCTTCGCAACCATCCAGACGCTGTCGCAGCCCGGCACGCTGGCCTCGATCGCCCCGGACGCGTTCGAGTACGTCATCGTCGACGAGGCGCACCGCGCAGGTGCCGACACCTACCAGCGGGTGATGAACCACCTCACGCCGAGGTTCATGCTCGGGATGACCGCGACGCCCGAGCGGACCGACGGCTTCAACGTCTTCGAGCTCTTCCACTACTGCGTGCCGTACGAGATCCGGCTCAACCATGCGCTCGAAGCCGAGATGCTCAGCCCGTTCCACTACTACGGGATTTCCGACATCACCTACGACGATGGAACGACGACCTCGGATGAGACAGAACTCAGGCTGCTCATCACTCCGGAGCGGGTGGACTTCCTCGTCGAGGCGTTTGAGAAGTACGGTCAAGCTGGCGTACCCCCATGCGGCCTCATCTTCTGTAGCCGGAAAGAGGAGGCTCGCGCGCTGTCGGCAGCGCTGAACCGGCGAACCCTCAACGGCCGGACCCTGCGAACGATCACGCTGACCGGTGATGATTCTGTGCCGGATCGCGAGCGGCGTGTGGCTGAGCTCGAGGCCGGCGACTTGGACTACCTGCTCACAGTCGACATCTTCAACGAGGGCGTCGACATTCCACGGGTCAACCAGGTCGTGATGCTCCGGCAGACCCAGTCCGCCATCGTCTTCGTTCAGCAGCTGGGTCGTGGACTACGCCTGGCCGAGGGCAAGGACTACCTCGTCGTCATCGATGTCATCGGAAACTACACGAACAACTTCCTCATCCCGATCGCGTTGTTCGGAGATGAGAGCCTCAATCGTGAGTCATTGCGTGAGCGGCTCAACGAGACGGTCGAAAGTGGGGCGCTGCCCGGATTGGCAAGCGTCAGCTTCGACGAGGTGTCCCGCGACCGGATCTTGCGCTCGATCGTCGAGACCAAGCTGGACAGCATGCGCAACCTCAAGGTCGCGCTGGAAGCGATGAGGAACCGAGTCGGTGGTGTCCCGAAGCTGTGGGACTTCTACCGCTTTGAGTCGGTGGATCCGGTCCTGCTGGCGACGAAGGACATTCATTATCCAGCTCTCGTCCACAAGCTTCTCCGCGTCGATGTAGGCCTTGTTGATGCAGTCTCGCCGGCGCTGAGCCTGATCTCGCATGAGGTTCTGGGCGCCAAGCGGCTCCACGAGTTCGTGCTTCTGGGTCTCCTTCGTGCTCGCGAGGAGGTGACGACGGAAGACTTCGCGGCAGCGCTTCGCGAGGCTGGGCTGGCGGACGATGACGACTCGATCCGCGCCACCCTCGACACATTCACACTCGAGGGTTACGCGGCGAGCGATGTCAAACGATACGGAGCGCCGCTGGCCGAGGTTGATGGGGACAGGGTCCGTCTCGTGCGAGGCTTCGGCGAAGCTCTCGCGACATCCACCCGGCTCAACGACGAGCTCGACGATCTCGTCAGAACCGGCAACGCGCTCATCCGGAAGCGCTACCGACTGGATGTGCCGTTCACCCCGGGACTGCAGTACTCCCGCCGCGACGCTGCGCGGATCATCGGCTGGCCACGGCGGACGTCGTCGACGATCTACGGCTACAAGACGGATCGGAAACGTCGGGTCTGCGCGATCTTCGTGACGCTTCACAAGTCCGACGACATCACGGCGAGCACTGCATACGGCGATGAACTTCTCGATGAGACCAGCATGCGCTGGTTCTCCCGAAGCCGGCGGTCGTTAGCCAGCGATGAGGTCGCGGCGATCGTGGATGGAGACGTCGTCGTACACGTCTTCGTGAAGAAGGACGACGTCGAATCGGACCACTACTACTTGGGTATTGCGACCGCGCACGAAGCTGTAGAGACGACAATGCCCGACGATGGGGCTCTGCTCCCTGTCGTCACGATGAGCCTCCGATTCGAGGAACCGATCACTCAGGGACTGTTCGACTACTTCCGACCAGATGCCCTGGGCTGACCCGCCCGCCTCGATGACGACGAGTGGTGGCCTCTGATCTGACGGCGAGACTGCGCGTCGACGCCCACGTTGCACGGGTAACGTGCTCGACCACGGTGATCGTGGTGATTGGAGGCATGGTCAACCACATGCTGAGGCGACGATCGAGGAGATTCCAGTATTCATAGGTGCTGGTTGTTGCTGAACGTCTCGGACTGTCCCGCAACGTCTCGGGATGTCTCGTCGACCCGGCAAGAGTCGCCCCGTGGCGTGCAGGTTTGTCCCGCTCACCCTGGAGGTCCCTGCTGATCGTTGGTGCGGGTATTTCCCTCGGGAGCGTGCCGTGTCCGCTGCTGATCGCCTTGGCCTCCAGGACCTGGAGGGTGAGTTGATGTGCGCAGCGCGTGGAACCGCCCCACTTCCGAGAGTCGTTGGGCGCCGTGGGTGGAGGCGATGTCGCGGAGTACGCCGCCGGCGCCGATCGCGGCGAGTTGTCGGCCATCCCGGTCTCGTCGATCGCCACGATCGTGTGGGGCCGAACCTAGCATCCGGCCCGGCGGTGTGGGTGTGGTCGAGCACTGCGAGCGTCCCGGCGGGGATGCCTATCGCCTCGGTCAGGACCGCGGCTGCTGCCGCTGACGGCGCGAGCCCGTGCGCGGTCTGCGCGAGGACGCTCATCGCCGTGGTCTTCCCCGCACCAGCCGGCACCAGCGCGAGGCAAACCTGCCGCAGGTCGGCGACGCGCGCCTGGACGAGGTCACGTTTCCCCTCGTTCAGCGCCGGTCGGTCGAGGGTCGCGGCCACCAGCGCGAGCTCGACATCCACCGGATCGGATGCCACGGCGCTGACGGTGCTGTGCCGGCGGCGTCGATGATTCCCTGCTCGGCGGAGACCATTCGGGCCTGGTGAAGTGGTCGGCGCCGGTGTGCCGGTAGACGCTCACGCCATCCGATCGCCGTAGTGCAGCTGAATGGGTGATCGGGTCGACCGGGCCGCCACCGACCCACCCGCCGCCTTCTCCCACTGACCGAGGCCGCCGGGATCCTCGCCGATGCGCCAAGACCGTCCGCCCTTACGTCGCCGCCGGCTCGACGCGGCCGGTCGGTTGGCATTCGCTCGGCGTGAAGGCGCCGTCCACTCCTCGGTAGGTTGAACTTGTGGAGCCCGATTCGGCTGGCCTGTTCGAGATGCACGTCGAGCGCCGCAGCTCGTCCCGAACTTGTCCGGCGGGGCAGGAACCGGGAGACCTGGTCGGCCACGACGACGGCGACCGTCGTCATCCGTGACCGGGAAGCCGTTCGCGAGGCCTTTGCGGAGTTGGAGGAATCGGCGTACACGCTCGTGGAACTCACCGATCTTGCTCCTGACGAGTCCCACGAGCTCAGCCCGTTGGATCAGGTGGCCTGGCTCGTGTGGCCGACGACAGGGCTGGACGACGCTGTGGAGGCGGATGCCTTCCGCATCCTGTCCGTGGAGGCCGAGGTGATCGAGGACCACGGCGACGAAGGGACGCTGCGCTGGGCGGTGACCGTCAAGCTGTGGGATGTCGATCGGCTACGGCGCCTCGCCGTCGAGACCCGCCCCGATGCCGCAGAGCAGATCGCGCAAGACTTCGCTGCCGCGTGGCAGCGAGCCGTCGACTTGTTCGCGCCGATCCGGGCCGTTCCGGGTATCGATTGGCAGCCCGGAACCGTCGACGTCACACATGTTCCTGCGCGCGCTGGACGAAAGTCCTGACGGGGTGGACGGCTGCACCGGGCATCAATGATTGACTGGTCGCCGTGACCGGCCAGTTCGACCCGCCCGATCTGCAGCACCTCGTGAAGCAACTGATGGCCGGCGCCAGCCCGGCGGAGGGCAAGGCGCTCCTCGATGCGCTGATGAGCGGGCAGGTCACCAGCATCTTCGAGAAGCTCAACGCGAGGTCTGAGCCGACGCTCCTTCCTGTTCCGATCGCAACGCGCGGCTTCCGCGTGCGCTTGGACCTGCACGGGGCGAAGCCGCCGATCTGGCGGCGCCTCGAGTTGCCCGGTGACCTCACGTTGCCGCGGGTCCATGACGTCATCCAGTCCGCGATGGGCTGGTACGACTCCCATCTCCACCGGTTCCGCACCGGCAACGACCACCGTTCGCCGTACTTCATCACCGACTTCGACCTCGACGAGGGCGAGGAAGGGCTGCTGGAGGACAACGTCCGGCTCGACCAGATCCTCGCCGAGAAGGGTGACGAGCTCTGGTACGAGTACGACTTCGGCGACGGCTGGGACCACAGGCTCGTGGTCGAGGAGGTGCTCGGCTCCCCGCCGGAGGTGGTGCGCTGCACCGCCGGCCGGATGGCCTGCCCTCCTGAGGACTGTGGCGGACTCGGTGGCTACGAAGAGATCGCGGCGTGGGTCCGCAGCGGGTACGACGACGACCTGCTGCCCCAGGGATTCGAGGACGCCGAGCACGGCCACGGCTGGCTGCCGGTGGACTGGCACCCCGACCGGTTCGACCTCGACGAGACGAACGCCGCGCTCGCGGTCGCGGCAGCTGAGCCGGTGGCCGTGACGGGCGAGTTGGCCGCGTTGGCTGACCAGCTGGAACGCCGGGGAATCCGAGCCCTCCGCCAACTCCTCGGCCGGCCGGTCTCCCACGGCCCGACGGATGTCAGCGACGTCGAGGCGGCGCGGCTCACCGAGACGTACCGGATCTTCCTCGACCTCGTCGGCGACGGCGTGGCGCTGACCGCAGCCGGCTACCTCAAGCCGGCGCTGGTCGAACAGATCGCCGAGCGCACCGGGATCGGCGCTTGGTGGATCGGCAGGGCGAACCGCGAGGACCAGACCTATCCCGTCGCCGATATCCGCAGCACGGCCCGCGCCCTGGGCCTGGTCAGCGTGCGCAAGGGGCGGCTGGCGCCGACCGTCGCTGCACGGCGTTGTGGGCAGGACCCGCAGGCACTGTGGCGGCACATCGTCGGACGCCTCCCTCTGGGAACCAAGGACGCAGAACGCCAGGCAGGGTGGATGGCGCTCGCCGTTGTCGGCAGCGGAACGCCGCCCGAGGAGTGGCGCAGCGAGATCAGCGAGTTGCTGTACGACCTCGGCTGGCGCAACGGCTACGACCGGTCCTCGTCACCGCCGGCCAACAGTGACACCCTCACTGTTCTCAGCCTGCTCGCTGGCGCTGCGCGCGCTCGATGGGGTGAGATCGAGGGGGTCGACGTCGCCGTCGCGACCACCGCCCGCGCAGCCACCCGACCGACCTGACCACTGGTGCGGGGGTCCCAGCCATGGTGGCGACGCTGAAGACTGGCACGCTCCTGGGTCAGTCGGCGGGACCCCGAGACCCGTCGCCACAGCCGCGTCGGCGTCCTCATTCCGAGCTTTGCCGAACGGGTCATGGACCCTCACAGGAATCTTCGGTGACCCGCGGAGGGAGATCGACGTCCTCAGCGCACGTCTTCGCCTACTGAGGCAGGTCAACGGTCCCCTCCCGGGTGCTCGAACCCACCGAGTCGCGTGGGGCAGCCCGGAACTGAGGCGGGCTGAGCAAAATCTGGTCAGCGTGACGGGTAAATCTCACCCGATAACCCCTCTTACCGGATGCAGGGCTGGTGTCCTGGGTCGGAGAAGAACGATGAGGGGATCGAGATGAGCAGTAATCGCGTGCGATACGCAGCAGTAGGCACCGCCGTGAGCCTGGCGCTGGTGGCGCTGACCGCTGGGGGGGCCGTGGGCGCCCCCAAGGTCGGCTCGACCGGCGGTGGCGGGACGACCAGCGGGTCGACCTCGGTGGTCACCTCCGGTTCGACGACCACGACGTCTGCGCTCGGCTACGACCCGACTGCGACCAAGGGGTCGCTGTGGCAGATGAAGGAGATCATCGAGGCCAACGCCATGCAGAAGGCGGGTTTCACCGGCAAGGGCGTCGGGGTCGCCCTGATCGACACCGGGGTCACCGAGGTTCCCGGGCTGGCCAGCGGCAACGTCTTCTACGGCCCGGACCTGTCCTTCGACAGCCAGGATCCGGAGCTGACGTACAAGGACGCCTATGGTCACGGGACCCACCTGGCCTCCATCATCGTGGGCCGGGACGCAGCGGGCACCCCCGCCTCCTACACCGACCCGAGCCGGTTCTCTGGCGTGGCGCCGGACGCCAACCTGGTGAGCGTCAAGGTCGGCGCAAGCGACGGTGCGGTCGACGTGTCCCAGGTGATCGCCGCCCTCGACTGGATCGTCGCGCACCGCAACGACAACGGCCTCAACATCAAGGTCATCGCGCTTGCCTACGGCACGGACTCGATGCAGGCCACTGGCGTCGACCCGCTCGCCTTCGCCGTGGAGCAGGCCTGGAAGGCCGGCATCACGGTGGTCGTCGCGGGTGGCAACGACGGACGCGACACGATGCACCTGGCGAACCCGGCTCAGAGCCCGAATGTGCTGGCCGTGGGAGCGGCAGACACCCAAGGGACCATCGACTACTGGGACGACACGGTGCCCGCGTGGGCCACCCGCGGCACCAATACCCGGCATGTCGACGTGGTGGCGCCCGGGGTCTCGGTGATCGGGGCGCGGGTGCCCAACGGGTACGCCGACGAGCGGAATCCCACCGCGCGGATCGGTGCCCGGTTCGCCAAGGCCTCCGGCACCTCCCAGGCCACGGCCGTGGTCGCGGGCGAGGTCGCGCTGCTGATGCAGGCGAACCCCAGCCTCACGCCCGACCAGGTGAAGGGCAGGTTGCAGAGCACCGCGTGGGCCTTCCCCGGCACCGATGTCAAGTACCGCGGTAGCGGCATGACCAAGGTCAACACCGCCCGGAAGATGACGGGCAACACCGGCAAGGCCGGCAGCGCTTGGAGCACTGGCTCGGGGTTGCTGGAGGCCGCCCGAGGCAGCTCGCATGTCAACGACGGGGTCAGCGACCTGCGCGGTGAGGTCGACATCTTCGGCAGGACCTGGGACCCGGTGGCCTGGGCGAGGGCTTCGGCCGCACGGACTGCGTGGTCCGGTGGGAACTGGCGGGGCTGGACCTGGAGCGGCAACGGCTGGAACGCACGGACCTGGCGTGGAGTCACCTGGAGCTCGGGCACCTGGTCGGCTCGGACGTGGCGCGACAGCGACTGGAGCGCACGGACCTGGCGCGACGGCGCCTGGACCACCGCGGAGGGATGGTCGGGCCGGAGCTGGGCCGACTCGACGTGGTCGGGTCGGAGCTGGCGCGCGGCGGACCTGGCCTCGGTCGGCTGGGCCTCCCGGACCTGGTACTGACCGACCGTGACCACGGGGCGGCCGCCGGGCACAGCCGGCGGTCGCCCAGCCCACAAGAGGACCTGACGTGAAGCGTGAACCCCTGAGCGGCGCGGTGCAGCAGACCCGCGCCCAGACGATGGTCGTGGCTGCTCGCGCGTTCGCGGGCGGCGAGACGTTGCGCGTCACCCTCCTGGTCGTGGGCATGGTGGTGGTCTCGGCGGTGATGGGCCATCGGGTCCTCGAGGCTCCCGCGTACGCCGGTGCCGTCGTCGTTCCCTGGTGGCTGCTGGCCGCGTGCTTCGCGGTGACCGAGGCCGTGGTCATGCACATCCAGGTCAAGCGCGAGGCGCAGGCGGTCTCGGTCAGCGAGCTGCCGCTGGTCCTCGGCCTGTTCTTCGTCGCCCCGCTCGAGCTTGTTCTCGCCCGCCTTGTCGGCTCCCTGCTCGTCTTCGTCCTCCTCCGCCGCTCCTCGGTGCTCAAGACCGTCTTCAACGCGGCGCTGGTGACGCTCGAGTCGTGCACGGCGCTCCTGGTCTTCCACCTCGTGGCAGGCGACCTCCTGGGCGTCGGGCCCCGCGAGTGGGTGGCGGCCTACGCTGCCGCCCTCACCGCCAACGCCCTCGGCGCGGTCGCCCTCGGCCTGGTGATCGCCGTCTACGAGGGTGAGCTCAGCGTCCGCGACCTGGCCAGGGAGGCGTTGGGCGGCCAGCCGGTCGCCCCGCTCGTGGTCACGTTGGCGCTCGTCGCCGTCAACAGCCTCACCCTCGACCCCGGGAGCGTCTACCTCCTGCTCGGAGCCGGGGTGGTCCTCGTCCTGGGCTACCGCGGGTACGCCGCCCTGGCCGACCGACACCTCAACCTCGAGCGGCTCTACCACTTCAGCCAGGCGGTCACGAACAGCCCGGCGTCCGACGAGCTGCTCCACAGCGTGCTGCGGCAGGCCTGCGAGATCCTGGGCGGCGACCATGCTGAGCTGGTCTTCCCCGGCCCGCAGGCCCAGGAGACCCAGGTGCGGGTCACCCTCGGCCCGCTCGGTGTCCATCGCGAGGAGGTTCGTCGCGACGAGCACAGTGCGTGGATGGAACAGGCGGTCCTCGGACAGGGACTCTCCGCGGTGCTGCCACGCAACAGCAAGCTCGCCCAGGTCCAGCAGTGGCTGGAGTTCGAAGGGCACCGTGACGCCCTCGTGGCGCCGTTGCGTGGCTCGACCGGACCCATCGGGATGCTCGTGGTGGCCGACCGACGGGGTGAGGTCCGCACCTTCGACGACGAGGACGTCCTGCTGCTCGAGACCCTTGCCAACCAGGCGAGTGTGGCGATGCAGAAGGGAGAGCTCATCGAGCGGTTGCAGCACGATGCCTTCCACGACACCCTCACCGCCCTGCCCAACCGCACCTACCTGCACGAGGAGCTGCAGCGGAGCCTGGCTCCGCAACCGGGTCACCCGGGGCAGGGCTTCGCGGTGATGATCCTCGACCTCAACGGGTTCAAGGACGTCAACGACACCCTGGGGCACGACCAGGGCGACGCTGTCCTCGTGGAGGTCGCCCGGCGCCTGGTCGACGCGGTCGGCCAGGACGGGTTGGTCGGCCGGCTCGGCGGCGACGAGTTCGCGGTGGTCGTGCCCGAGGTGAGGGACCGTACGAAGCCGCTGCTCATCGCCGATCGCATCCATGCCGCCATGGAGGCACCTCTCACCCTGCAAGGGCTGCGCATGGAGGTCGGAGCCTCGGTCGGGGTGGCGATGTCTCCGGACCACGGCCAGGATCCGTCGTTGCTGCTCAAGCGCGCGGACCTGGCGATGTACGACGCCAAGACCTCCGGGCGGCCCACCACCTTCTTCGAGCGCACGATCGACACCAGCAGCGCCCGCAAGCTGTCCATGGCCAGCGAGCTGCGGGAAGCACTCCACTCCGGCGACATCACCGTCCACGTGCAGCCCCAGGCGGAGGCCGCCACCGGCGCGGTCCGGAGCCTGGAGGCACTGGCCAGATGGACCCATCCACAGCTGGGCGCGGTCTCACCGGCGGAGTTCATCCCCGTCGCCGAACGCAGCGGGCTGATCAAGCAGCTGACCGCCAGTGTCCTGGAGCAGGGGTTGCGCGACTTCCTGAGCGGGCAGCCGGACGACGTCACCCTGGCGGTCAACCTCTCCGCCCGGAGCCTGACGGACCCGAGCCTGGTGACCGACGTCGCTGAGGCTCTCGAGCGCCACCACATCCGTCCGGGCAGGCTCATCCTGGAGGTGACCGAAAGCGCGGTCATGGCCGACCCCACCCGGGCGATCGCCCTGCTGGAGCAGCTGCACGCGCTCGGCGTACAGCTCTCCGTCGACGACTTCGGTACCGGCTACTCCTCGCTGTCCTACCTCAAGCGGCTCCCCGTCCAGGAGGTGAAGATCGACCGCAGCTTCGTCACCGGTCTCTGCGAGGGCAGCGACGACTACGCCATCGTCAGGTCGATCATCGACCTGGGTCGCAACCTCGGCCTCGAGATCGTCGCCGAGGGTGTCGAGGACCTCCAGACCTGGGAACTTCTGGCCGGGTTGGGGTGCACCCGGATCCAGGGGTGGTACCTCTCTCCGCCCCTGAAGATCCACGACGCCACGGCCTGGCTCAGCCGGCGTACCGCCCGAGCGCTGCCGGAAGTCGCAGCCTGACCCGCCTCTCACGGCTCTGAGCATTGACGCGCGTGGGACAAGCCGCCGAATTTCACCCCTGGGGGTGGAGTAGGCCAACCCCGATGGGGACATGTTCATGATGCAATCGGCTGGTCCGGCCGGGTGAACCCCGTCGGACCGCGGTCCGTCCGCCGCTCGGGCGTGGACGGATGCGTTGTGGGACCCTGGCTCGTGCCCTACTCGGGCGGTGGGCCGGGGTCCCTCTCTCTGTCCGGCTCCGTGACGAAGGATTCTCATGCGCGTGCTCGTCACCGGTGCCGGTGGATACATCGGGAGCCGGCTGGTCCCGAAGCTCCTCGAGCGTGGACACGACGTCGTGACCACCTTCTCCAGCGACCGGGACCGGCCGGGCCTGTGGTGGCGTGACCGGGTGGCTACCCGGATCATGAACGTGCTCGACGAAGAGCAGGTGACGGCAGCCGTCCGCGACATCGACGCGGTCGTCTACCTGGTGCACGGGCTCGGCGGCGCGGACTTCGCTGCCACCGACCGTCGAGGAGCGAGCCTGCTGGGAGAGGCAGCGGCGGCCAGTGGCGTCCAGCGCATCGTCTACCTCTCCGGGCTGGTGCCCGACGTCGCCGAGGAGCAGCTCTCCCCGCACATCGCCTCCCGGTTGGAGGTCGAGCGGATCCTCGGCTCCTTCGGCGTACCGACGCTGACCCTGCGTGCGGCGGTGGTGATCGGCAGCGGATCGACGTCCTTCGAGATCATCCGCCAGCTGTCGGAGCGGCTGCCGGTGACGACCGTGCCGACCTGGATGGGATCACTGGTCCAGCCGATCGCCGTCGTGGACGTGCTCGAGCTCCTGGCCCGGTGCCTGGAGGTCCCGGCGGTGACCCGCAGCGTCGACATCGGCGGGCCCGAACGGATCCCTTATCCCGAGCTCCTCTCGGTGTACGCCGAGGTCGCCCGGCTGGTCCGCCCCCAGGTGCCCGTCCCGCTCATCCCCTCCCCCCTGGTCGGCCCGGTGGCCGGGCTCCTCACGGGGGTGCCCACGGTCACCGTCGCCTCCCTGGTGGAGAGCCTGCACCACGACATGGTGTGCCACGACGACTCCTTCGCCGCCGAGCTGTTGGCACACGACCACCGGTTGCTCGGCGTACGGGAGTCGGTGGCGCGTGCACTGACCCGTCCGCTGCGCGGCACCCCGGTGGCCGAGCGGGATCCGATGGGACCCTTGCCCGGAGACGCGCCCTGGGCCGGGGGCGAGGTGTACCTCTTCGACGGCGACGCCCGGCGCCGGCCCCGGACCCTGCTGGCCCGCGCGCTGCTCGGCGTACGCCGGCCACGGTTGCCCTGGGCGAGATCTGCGGGCTGACCCGTCGAAACTGACGCCTACCCATGTACATGTGCGGGGGTAGGCGTCGGTTTCGCAGGTGAACCTGGGAAACCGCACAGGGGGGCCAGAGGGGGGCGCCGTCACCGAGGCGAGGTCTCCGGCGGGCGAAGGCGGACCCGGTCGGGGGTGAAGCCGTGGTGGATGCCCCAGAGCACGGCGTTCGTCCGGCTGCTGACGCCCATCTTGCGGTAGGCGGTGCGGATGTAGGTCTTCACCGAGTTGATCGAGAGCGAGGCCATGTCTGCGATCTCGGCGTTGCTCAGGCCCTGGGTGATCAACGCGATCACCTCGGCCTCGCGGGCGGTGAGCCCGTCGTCACGACCTGGCCAGTCGCCCTGGGCCTCGACCAGGACGCCCGGGTCCGCCGAGGTGATCCGCTCACCGGCATGGACCGCACGCAACGCGGCGACCAGCTCCTCGGCGGGCAGTGCCTTGGAGACGTAGCCCGCGACCCCGTGCGACAGGGCGCCGTCGGCGAGCTGCCGATCCAGGTTCCAGGTGTAGACCACGACCCTGCCGACCAGCGGGTTCCCGATCAGGCCCAGCGCGGCGTGACTGCCCTGGGCCTGGGCGAAGGTGTCGTACAGCGCGATGTCGACCGGCTCGGCCACCGGTTTGCGGGTGTCGAGCTCGACGATCTCGAGCTCGTCGGAGTACGGCGCCAGCATCCCGGACAGGCCCCGGACGACCACCTCGTAGTCGTTGACGAGGGCGAGGCGGATGGGCATGGGCGCAGTGTAGGCCCCCTCGCGGGGACCGTAGGCTCCAAGCGTGTCCCCCCGAGCGTCGCGTCGCCCCCGGCCCCCCGGTGCGCCGAGCACGGCCGCGGTCCTGGTGCGGCCGGCGCTGCTGCTGCTGCACCTGGTCGGCGTGCTCGCGGTGGTCGCCGCGGTCCTGCTCGGGCAGTGGCAGATCGGTGCGTGGCAGGAGCACCGGCGCGACCAGGCGGCGGAGCTCGCCGACGTGCCGCCCCGTCCCCTGCAGGACGTGATCGGCCCCGACGACCCCTTCCCCTCCGACGGGGTGGGGCGTCCGGTGCTGCTGGCCGGGTCGTGGCTGCCGCAGTCCACGGTCTACGTCGCCGACCGCCTCCACGACCGAACGCAGGGCCTGTGGATGGTCACCCCGCTGTCCACCTGCGGATCGTCGGGGACCCGCTGCACCGACCCGTCCGCCCTGCCGGTCGTGCTGGGCTGGACGCCGTCGGTCGACCAGGCGCCGCCGCCGCCGCAGGGCGACGCCTCGCTGACCGGCTGGCTCCAACCCGGCGACGCGTCCGGCGGTCCCGACCCGGACCCTGCCGACGACGTGCTGCCGAGCCTGAGGATCGCGGAGCTCCTGCAGCGGGTCGACCAGGACCTGTACGGCGGGTACGTCATCCTCGACACCCCGGCTGCGGTCCGCACGACGCTGACGGCGGTGACTCCCGACTCGCTTCCCGACCCGCCGACCTTCACCGCCGTGCGGAACCTGCTCTACGGCATCGAGTGGTGGTGCTTCGGCCTGTTCGCGGTGTTCCTGTGGTGGCGCTGGGTCCGCGACGAGGTGCAACGCGCGCAGCACCCCGGAGCCGAGGACCAGTCGGCCCCGCCGCAGAGCCCTCGGATACCGTCGGAGCCGTGACGAAGCTGCTGACGGCGTACCGGGTGATGGCAACCGTGGTCGGGGTCCTGCTCATCGTGCTCGTGCTCGTCGGCCTGCCGCTCAACGAGGCGCACCTGCTCAACCCGGCCTGGTTCCCCGTGGGCACCGACGCCCAGCAGCTCGGCAACGACATCTCCAAGTACCTCGGCGTGGCGCACGGGTGGCTGTACATGATCTTCGTGCTGGTCGCCTTCGCGCTGTCGCGTCGCGCCGGCTGGGAGCTGGGCTTCACGCTCGTGACGCTGCTGTGCGGCACCGTCCCGATCCTGTCGTTCTGGGCTGAGCGACGCGCCACGCACCGGGTGCGCATGCAGACGGCCGGCGCGACCACCTGACCACAGGGGTCAGGCGAGCCGGCCGGCCGTCAGGTCAGGTCGAGATCGAGCCTCAGTCCTGGAGCTCGACGCGCTCTGCGGGCTCGTCCGGGGTGGTCACCGGGTGCGCGCTCTCGGCTGCGTCGGAGACCGCCTCGTCCGGTGTGCCGCCGGCCACGTCGTCGGCAGGGGGGGCCGCCGAGGTCGCCGCCTCGGCGGAGGCCACCCCGGCCGCCGTGGCCGCGGGAGACGGCCCTCCGGCGGAGGAGGGCGTCGTCGGCGTGGCCGGACGGCTGGGCGCCGTGGACTTCCAGTCGGGTTCGGAGCCCCCGGTCAGCTTCTTGGCGACAACCGCTGCCACCGCGCCGAGGCCGAGCAGGAGCAGGAGCTTCTTCAGCGTGCCGCCCCCCTTCTTGGAGTGGTCCTTGACCACCTGCGGGGTGCGGTCCTCGGGCAGGCGCTCGTCCAGCTTGGTGGCGACGGTCTCGGTCACCTCCGACAGCTTGACCAGGGCCCGGTCCCGCGCCTCCTCGACCACCGGGGTGATCCGGTCGCGGGCGTCCTCGACGAGCGGGGTGATGCGCTCCCGGGCGTCGCTGAGCGCGGGGCCGACGCGGTCGCGGGCGTCGCTGAGCGCGGGGCCGACGCGGTCGCGGGCGTCGCTGAGCGCGGGGCCGACGCGGTCGCGGGCGTCGCCGACAGCGGGACCGACGCGGTCGCCGAGGTCGGAGGCCTTGACCTTCGCGTGACCGGCGGCGCCGGCCAGCCTGGACACGGACTTGTTGGACCTCATGGTGGATGTCTCCTCTGGGGCGTCTCTCGCGGTGACTGCTAGGGGTGGTGAAGGGCCGGTGCGCGGCCCCTGTGGGGTAGCGGGCGTGGCGCTGTCCGCTGCCCCGACACTGCCATCTTTGCCCGTGCCGTGCGCGAAGGAAACCCGGGTGGGGCCGCGTGACAAGATCGGGACGGACACGCCGCGACCCGTGCGGCCCCCGACGAACGACGAAAGAGGCGAGCCCCCTGTGGCTGACACCTACGCAACGCTGAAGACCAACCGTGGCGACATCTCGGTCAAGCTCTTCCCGAACCACGCACCGACCACGGTGCGCAACTTCATGGAGCTGGCCAACGGCGAGCGGGAGTACCAGGACCCGACCACGGGCGAGACGAAGAAGGGCCGCTTCTACGACGGCCTGATCTTCCACCGGGTCATCGACGGCTTCATGGTCCAGGGCGGGTGCCCGCGCGGCGACGGTCGCGGCGGACCGGGCTACCAGTTCAAGGACGAGTTCCACCCCGAGCTGCGCTTCGACAAGCCGTACCTGCTCGCGATGGCCAACGCCGGCCCCGGCACCAACGGCTCGCAGTTCTTCATCACCGTGACCCCCACGCCGCACCTGAACATGAAGCACACCATCTTCGGTGAGGTGGACGACTCGACCTCGCAGGCGGTGGTCGACACGATCGCCACGACCAAGACCGGCCCGATGGACCGCCCGGTGGAGCCGGTCGTCCTCGAGTCAGTGACCTTCGAGGAGCGCTGACCTCCACCGATGACCGACGAGCCGACCGGGGCGCCGGGTGGGCTGACCGCTCCCGCGTGCTACCGGCACACCGACCGCGAGACGCACATCCGCTGCCAGCGGTGCGACCGGCCGATCTGCCCGGACTGCATGCACCCCGCCTCGGTCGGCTTCCAGTGCCCTGAGTGCGTCCGCGAGGGCGCCAAGACCACCCGTCAGGCGCGCACGGCGTACGGCGGGCTGAGGCCCTCCTCGGGGGGGCTGGTCACGATGGTGCTCATCGGCCTCAACGCCGTGGTGTTCCTGCTGATCGTGGGCAGCGGCGGCAGCAACGGGGTGATGATGTCGCGGCTCGCCCTGATCCCGGTCGGTGCGACCTACCTCGTCGACGGTCGGCCCACCGCGGTCGCCGGCATCGCCGACGGCTCCTACTGGCAGCTGCTGACCTCGATGTTCACCCACGTCCAGGTGTGGCACATCGGCTTCAACATGCTCGCGCTCTACATCCTGGGCCCGCACCTGGAGATGCTGCTCGGCCGGGCCCGGTTCCTGGCGCTCTACCTGCTCTCGGGCCTGGTCGGCTCGGCCACCGTGTACTGGCTGGCCGGGGAGAACTCGGTCACCATCGGTGCCTCGGGAGCGATCTTCGGGCTGATGGCCGCCCTGCTCGTGGTGGCGGTCAAGGTGGGCGGGGATGTCCAGGGGTTGCTGACCCTGGTGGCGGTGAACATCGCGATCACCATCTTCGGGGCCAGCTTCATCTCCTGGCAGGGCCACCTGGGCGGGTTCGTCGGCGGGCTGCTCCTGGCCGGTGCGCTGGTCTACGCGCCGCGGCGACACCGCACCCTGTGGCAGGTCGCGGGACTGTCCGCGGTGGGGCTGCTCGTGCTCACCGCCGTGGTGGTGCGGACCCTCGTGCTCACCGGCTGACCGGCAGCCACCTTTCAGCGCCGCCTTCTCCACAGTGGGGAGAACCCTGGGGATAACTACATCCGTGTCATTCGTGCACAGGGCTCTCCACAGCCTGTGGAGTACGTGCCCGCCGCGGCGGCGTCACTCCCAGCGGGTGGCGTAGATGAACCCCGTGGCCATGAACCCGATGCCGACGAGCAGGTTGTAGTTCCCGAGCTCGCTGATGAGCGGCACGTTCGCGTTCTGGCTGGTGACGTAGTAGGTGACGATCCAGGCAAGGCCGACCAGGAAGCAGCCGAGCATGGCAGCGACCACGCCACGCCCGCGCCCCAGGGGCGTCCGGTCGCTGGCGGCGCTCATCAGCCCCAGGAACAGCACGCCGAAACCGATCAGGAAGTTCCAGTCGCCCAGGTCGTGGATCCACGTCGGCTTGGTGTCGTCGACGACCGCGGCCACGTAGTAGATCACCCAGGCGGCTCCGGCGACCACGAGCAGGACGGCCAGGCCGGTGCGGACGAGCGAGACCGAGGCCGCGCCACCGGCTGAGGCCTGCCGGAAGGAGGCACTGCGGGGCTTGGACACTGGCGAACTCCTCGACGATGGGGTGCATGGATGCGTCGGCTAGCGTAGTCGGCGAACCACCCCGGAACCGCACCAAGAGGACACGTGGCCACCAGCGAACTTTCCCCCACCGCGCTTTCGCGCCTGCGCCACCGCCTCCACCGGGTCTGGGAGAAGGGGCGAAGCGGCTCCCACGCGGCCCGCGGACGGGGGCTCACCTGGCGCCTGGTCACCCCCCTCGCCTTCGTCGCGGCCGGCGTGCTCATGGTGGCCAGCGCGATCAGCTCCGGTGGCACCGACCTGCGACCGGGACGCTACGAGAACCTCGCCGACCTGGCCCGACAGCAGAGCGACCGGGTCCAGTCCCTGCGGGCCGAGGTCGCTGCGCTCAACGAGGAGATCACCCAGCTGAGCGGCAGCGTCACCGACCGCAGCCTCACCCGGCTCCAGTCCGAGATCGACGCGCTCAAGGTCCCGGCCGGGCTCACCGCGGTCCAGGGGCCCGGCCTCGTGGTCACCCTCGACGACGCCCCGGAGGCCGTGCGCGACTCGGCCGGGGAGCAGCTCGCCAACACGATCGTGCACCAGCAGGACATCCAGGCCGTGGTCAACGCCCTGTGGGCCGGCGGCGCCGAAGCGATGACCATCCAGGGTCAGCGGGTGATCTCCACCACCGGCATCAAGTGCGTCGGGAACACGGTGATCCTCCACGGCGTGCCCTACTCCCCGCCGTACGTCATCTCCGCGATCGGCAGCCGGACGGCCATGGAGTCCGCGCTCAGCGACAGCCCGTACATCCGGGCCTACCTCAACGCCGTCGAGGAGTGGCAGGTCGGCTGGCAGGTGCGCGCCGAGGACAGCGTCGCCGCGCCGGCGTACGACGGCTCGACCGACCTGCGCTACGTCACCCCCGCCGGCGACCCCACCTGACAGCGGCTCAGCCCAGCTCCGTCGGCGGACTCTCTCCGGGCGTCGGGGTGCCCGTCGGGGTCTGCACCGCCGGTGGCGTGGTCGAGGTGTCCGAGGGCGACGCCGACGGGCTGGCGCTCTCGGACGGGGACGCGCTGGGTGACTCCGTCGGCGTCGGCGACTCGCTCGGCGGCTCGGTGTAGTCGGAGACGGTGATCGTCACCGTCGCCCCCGAGGCGGCGCTGCTGAGACCGTCCGGGTTCTGGGAGAGCACCAGACCGGGCTTGGACGGGGTGGTCGTGTCGGTCTCGACGGCGACGTCGAAGCCCGCCTTCTCCAGCCGGCGGGTCGCCTCGTCCTGGGTCAGGCCCACGACGTTCGGCACCTGTACCGGGCCGGCGGAGACCACGACGGTGACGTCGGTGCCGGCGGGCACCGACTCCGCGGCCGGCGGGTCCGTGGAGAGGACCTGGCCCTTGGGTGACTCCGAGTCGCGCACCGTGAAGCGGGGGTCGAGCCCGGCGTCCTCGAGCAGCTGGCGGGCCTCGGCCCGCGGCCTGCCGATCACGAACGGCACGGTGACCATCTCGGACCCGGCCGAGAGCGTGAGGTCGACCTCGGACCCCTCGTCCACCTCTGCGTCGGGGCCGGGGTCCTGGTCGATGACGCGGCCACGCTCGACGTCCTCGGAGGTCACCCGGTCGACCCGGCCGAGCTTGAGGCCCTCGGAGTCCAGGCGCCTCTCGGCCGCCCGGAGCGTCATGTTCATGACCTGGGGGACGGTGACCTGCTTGACCTCCGGTGAGCTGAAGAGGTCGAAGCCCACCACGGCACCCCCGGCGAGCACGGCCAGCGCGGCCAGCACCGCCACCACGACCGGCCAGCGACGCCGGGTCGGCTGCGCCGGCTCGGGTCCGGCGGACGGGGTGGCGGCGAACATCGTGGTCGGCTCCGGGTCGGGCTGCGGCGGCGCCGGCCGGCGTACGGGCGGGGGCGCGTCGACCGGATGGCCGTCGAGGTAGCGCTGGATGTCGGTGTGCATCTCCGCCGCGCTGGAGTACCGGTCGTCCACCTTCTTGGTGAGCGCCTTCATCACGATCGCGTCGAGGGCCGGGTCGATGTCGGGGTTGTGGACAGAGGGCGGCTCGGGTTGCTCGCGGACGTGCTGGTAGGCCACCGAGAAGGGGCTGTCGCCGATGAACGGGGGACGTCCGACCAGCAGCTCGTAGAGCAGGCACCCGGTGGAGTAGACGTCGCTGCGGGAGTCCACGGTCTCTCCGCGGGCCTGCTCGGGGGAGAGGTACTGCGCGGTGCCGACCACGGCGGAGGTCTGGGTCATCGTGGAGGTGCCCTCCGAGATCGCCCTGGCGATACCGAAGTCCATCACCTTGACCTCGCCGGCAGGGGTCAGCATCACGTTCGCCGGCTTGATGTCACGGTGGATGATCCCGGCCCGGTGGCTGTAGTCCAGCGCGTCGAGCACCTCGGCAGTGATCTCCAGCGCCCGCTCCGGGAGCAGCTTGCGGCCGTCGTTGAGAACCTCGCGCAGCGTGCGCCCGGCGACGTACTCCATCACGATGTAGGGCTGCACGTGGCTGCCGTCGGGAGCCATCTCCTCCCCGGTGTCGTAGACCGACACGATGTTGGGGTGGTTCAGCCCGGCGGCGGACTGCGCCTCACGGCGGAACCGCGCCTGGAAGGTGGGGTCGGTGGCCAGGTCGGTGCGCAGCCGCTTGACCGCCACCGTCCGACCCAGGCGGATGTCGGTCGCCCGCCGCACGTCGGCCATCCCGCCCCGCCCGAGCAGCTCGCCGAGCTCGTAGCGGCCGCCCACGCGCTGCCCCCCGGAGGGGGGACCACCGGTCTGGGTCATCGGACCCCCCCGGCAGCGACCGCGGCCCAGGTGAGCACGGCTGCCAGCAGGAAGGCCGCAGCGGTCAGCAGCACGAACGGGGTCCGTCCTCGCCGCCCGGCCGGCGGTCGATCGTCGCGCAACGCGGCGGCGAACGCCCCGGCGGTCTGGTAGCGCTCCTCGGGCCGCTTCGCCGTCGCGATCCGGGCGACCCGCACAAGACGGTCCGGCACGCCGTCCCCGAGCGGGGGCAGCTCCTCGTGCATCTGCATGAGCGCGGTGGCCACCGGCGAGTCCCCCACGAACGGCTTCCGGCCGGCCAGGCACTCGAACAGCACGATCCCCAGCGAGTACACGTCGCTGGCCCGGGTGGCGGTCGTGCCGAGAGCCTGCTCGGGGGAGAGGTAGTGGGGGGTGCCCACGAGGTGGCCGCTGACGGTCAGCGGCACCGCGTCGGCGGCCCGGGCGATGCCGAAGTCGGTGACCTTGACCTGCCCGGACTCGCTGACCAGGAGGTTGCCGGGCTTCACGTCGCGGTGCACGATGCCCACCGCGTGGGCCGCCTCGATCCCCTCCGCGGCCTGGGCCATCAGGTCGGCGGCCAGCTCCGGCTCCATCGGCGTGCCGTCCAGCAGCGCCGACAGCGGGCGGCCGTCGACGAGCTCCATCACCAGGAACGGCTGGGGAGAGCCGTGCTCGTCGACCATCTCGCCGTAGTCCAGCACCGCGGCGACGTGCGGGTGCTGGAGACCGCCGGCGTGCCGGGCCTCGGCGGCGAAGCGGGCGCGGAAGACCGTGTCGCCGGCGTACTCGCGCTTGAGCACCTTGATCGCGACCACCCGGTCGAGCAGGGTGTCGGTGGCGGACCAGACCTCGCCCATGCCACCGACGGCGATCAGCCGGTCGAGGTGGTAGCGCGGGTGCTCCGGGGGGGCGCTCACGGGTTGATCACCGCCTCCATGACCGACTTCGCGATCGGCGCGGCCAGGCCGCTGCCCGAGATCGCGTCCCGGTCGACCCCGGCGTCCTCGACGAGCACGGCCACCGCGACCTGCGGGTCGTCGGCGGGGGCGAAGGAGACGAACCACGCGTACGGCGCCCGGCTGGGGGTGCTCTGGGCAGTGCCGGTCTTGCCGGCCACCTTGACGTTCGGCAGCTGGGCGGTCGTGCCCGTGCCCCGGTCGACGACCTCGACCATCATCTGGGTCAGGGTGCTGGCCGCCTCGGGAGACATGGCCCGCTCGGGCATCTCCTCCTCCGAGGTCTTGTCCAGCACGCTGAGGTCGGGCGCGCGGACCTCGTCGACCAGGTAGGGCCGCATCCCCTGGCCGTTGTTGGCGATGGTGGCTGCCACCAGGGCCATCTGGAGCGGGCTCGCGGCGACGTCGAACTGTCCGATCGCCGACAGTGCCGTCTGCGGGAGGTCCGGGTCGGCAGGGAACCTGCTGACCGCCTGCGAGCCGATCCCGGAGAGGTAGCGCTGCCCGAAGCCGAACTTCTCGGCCTGCTCCTGCAGCGCCTGCGCCCCGAGGTCGAGTCCGATGGCGCCGAACGAGACGTTGCACGAGACCATCAGCGCCTGGGTCAGCGTGATGCTGTCACCGCCGCAGTTGGAGCCGTTCTCGTTGGGCAGCGTGTCGGAGGACTGCGGCAGGTCGAGCTCGGTCCCGCCCTGGACCTGGGTGTCGGCGTTGTAGTCGCCGGACTCCAGGGCTGCGGCCGCCGTGACCAGCTTGAAGGTCGACCCCGGAGGATAGATCTCCTGGATCGCCCGGTTGAGCATGGGCTTGCCGTCGTCGGCGTTCAGCCGCTTCCACGACGACTGGACCTTGTCGAGGTCGTGGGAGGCGAGCAGGTTGGGGTTGTAGCTGGGGTTGGAGACCATCGCCAGCACCTTGCCGCTGGACGGCTCCAGGGCGACCACGGCCGCCTGGGTGTCCGGGCCGAGGTCCTGGATGCCCTGGAAGGCGGCCTCCTGGGCGGCCGGGTCGAGGGTGAGCGCGACCGAGCCGCCTTCCGGCTGCTGGTTGCTCAGCAGGTCGACGATCCGCTTGACGAACAGCCGCGAGTCGCTGCCGGAGAGGATCTGGTTCTGGCTGGACTCCACGCCGGAGGCGCCGTAGATGTAGGAGAAGAAGCCGGTCAGGTGGGCGTACTTGAAGGGTTGGGGGTAGCGCCGCTGGAAGGTGAACCGGTCCTTGCTCGGCACGCTCTCGGCGACCTGGGAGCCGGCGACGAGGATGGCTCCCCGCTGCCGGGAGAACTCGGCGTCCCGGACCCGCCGGTTGTCGCTGCGGTCGTTGAGGGCGCCGGCCTGGATGTACTGCAGGTAGCTGGCGTTGAGCAGCAGGGCCAGGAACAGCACCATGCACGCGACGGCCATCCGCCGGATCGGCTTGTTCATCGGGCCCTCACCGCCTGACCACCTGGGTGGCGTCGTCCTCGGTGAACGGGTGCAGGTCGGGGACCGGTCGGCGTACCTGGTCGCTGATCCGCAGCAGCAGCCCGATCACGACCCAGTTGGCCACCATCGAGGAGCCGCCGTAGGACATGAACGGGGTGGTGAGCCCGGTCAACGGGATCAGCCGGGTCACCCCGCCGACCACGACGAAGACCTGGAGCGCGAACACCACCCCGAGGCCGGTGGCCATCAGCTTGCCGAAGCCGTCGCGGCAGATCAGCGCGGTCCGCAGCGAGCGCTCGACGATCAGGCCGAAGAGCAGCAGCAGGGCGATGATGCCGGTCAGCCCGAGCTCCTCGCCGATCGCGGCGACGATGAAGTCGGAGTAGGAGAACGCCACCC
This sequence comes from uncultured Actinomycetota bacterium, assembly GCA_963784485.1. Taxonomy (GTDB): domain Bacteria; phylum Actinomycetota; class Actinomycetes; order Propionibacteriales; family Nocardioidaceae; genus Marmoricola_A. The sequence continues at coordinate 185,375 of CAWARH010000002.1, forward strand.
GCCACGGCTCACCCTGGCCCAGGCCCCGCCCGACCAGGCCGCCCCAGGCCATGCCGTAGAGCCCCTCGACGATCTGGCCGAAGCGGTCGGTGTCGGAGAACGGGTCCAGCCAGCCGTCGACCCGGGCCTGGACGTGGGAGAACAGCAGGTACGCCGCAGCGGACCCGGCCGCGAACATCGCGGTGCCGACCACCAGCCACCCGGGCCGTTCCGTGGCGACGTAGAGCATGACCAGGAAGAGGCCGAAGAACAGCAGGCTCGAGCCCAGGTCCCGCTCGAAGACGAGCACCGCCAGGGAGACCAGCCACATCACCAGGATCGGCCCGAGGTCGCGGCCGCGGGGGAAGTCGATGCCGGCCACCCGCCGCCCGGCCAGGGCCAGCGCGTCCCGGTGCAGGACGAGGTAGCCGGCGAAGAACACGACCAGGCAGACCTTGGCGACCTCGCCGGGCTGGAAGGAGAAGCCGCCGATGCCGATCCAGATCCGGGCGCCGTTGATCTGGGTGCCCAGACCGGGCACCAGCGGCAGCAGCAGCAGGACGAGGGCGGCGAACCCGAAGGTGTAGGTGTAGGCCTGCAGCCGGCGGTGGTCGCGCAGCCCGACCAGGACCCCGGCGAAAAGGACGACCCCGAGGGTGGTCCACATCAGCTGCTTGGCGGAGTGGTTGGTGTTGGAGGCCAGGTCGATCCGGTAGATCATCGCCAGGCCGAGGCCGTTGAGCGCGGTGACGACGGGCAGCAGGACCGGGTCGGCGTACGGCGCGGTGAAGCGCACCACGACATGGGCCCCGAGCGCGAGGACCGCCAGCCACACCGAGTAGCCGACCATGTCGGTCGGCAGCTTCTCCTCCACCCCGAGACCGACGGCGGCGTACGCCCCGATGCCGACCCCGAGGGCCAGCAGGAGCAGGAGCAGCTCGGCGCCCCGGCGACGGCGGTGCACGAACTCCAGGGGACCGGTCTCGCTCGCCCGGCTCACGAGCCCGCTCCCAGGCAGTAGATCGAGGTGCTGCTGGAGGTGGTGCTCGTGGGGGACGGCGTGGCCGTGGGGCTCTTGGTGGCGGCTTTGGCCGGGGTCCGGCTCGGGCTCCTGGTGGGGGCGGCCGACGGGTTCGCCGAGGCGCCGGCCGACGGGGTGGCGGACCCGGACGGCTCGGGCTCGGCAGTGGGGGAAGGCTCGTCGCACACCCCGGACTGGTCGACCAGGTCGGCGAGGATCCGGCGCGCGTCGGTCAGGTCGTTGGCGACGATCCCGGCGTTGACCTGTGCCTGGTTGTACGGCGGCAGGTCGGCCACCTTGAGCCGGTCGGTCTCGTACGGCCGGGACAGGGCGATCCCGGGCAGGTCCATCTGGACGCCCCGGTAGATCGCGACCTGCGGTCCGTCCGCGGCGACGTAGTACTGGTTCTGCGACCACTGGTAGGCCGCGGTGAGGACGCCGCCGACCACCAGCAGCGCGACCAGCGCGAGCAGCAGCCGGCGCAGCCCGGCGCGGCGACGCGGGGGGCGCGGGGCGTAGCGCAGCTCCTCGGGGTCGAGGGGGGGCGGCGTGACCGGCTCCATCTCCCCGGTGTCGGTCTGCCGGTGCCGGAACAGGGCGCGGCTCAGCATCCCGCCACGGCGGGGCTGGGCCGCCGCAGCGCCGACCAGCATCGGTCCGACCGCGGCGGCGGCGGTGGTCTCGGGATCGTCGGGGGCCGCGTCGGCGCGGAGCGCCTCTGCCACGACCACCGTCACGTTGTCGGTGGTGCCGCCGTCGAGGGCGGCCTGCACCAGTCCGAGGGCGGCGGCGTCGACGCTGCCGTCGCCGAGGACCGCGGCGATGTCGGGGTCGGTGACCGCCCCCGAGCAGCCGTCGCTGCAGAGCATCACCCGGTCGCCGGGCTCGAGGTCGAGGTGGAACAGGTCCGGCTCGGTGTCGTGCACCCCGTCGACGGCGCGGAGGATGATGTTGCGGTGCGGGTGGACCCGGGACTCCGCCTCGCTGATCCGACCCTCGTCGACGAGGGTCTGCACGAAGGTGTGGTCCTTGGTGAGCTGGCGGAGCTCACCGCCGCGCAGCAGGTAGGCACGGCTGTCGCCGACGTGGGCGAACCCCAGCCGGTGGCCGTCGAAGAGGGCGGCCGTGACGGTGGTGCTCGTGCCGTCGAGCTCGGCGTCCTGCTCGACCATCTCGGCCAGCTTGTCGTGCACGCGGTGCACCGCCCCGGCGAGCGCGGGGAGCATCTCCTCGGCGGGGTGCTGGTCGAGCCTCCGCAGCAGGTGCACCGCGGTGGCGCTCGCCACGTCGCCGTACGCCGCGCCACCGACGCCGTCGGCGACCACGAGCAGGTGCCCGCTGGCGTACCCGGAGTCCTGGTTCTCCTTCCGGTGCCGACCGAGGTCGGAGATGGCGGAGACCCGTAGCCGGAGCAGCGGCGAGGTGGTCGAGGCGTCGGTCACCGGCTACTTCTTCAGCTCGAGGGTGGTCTTGCCGACCCGGACCTGCGTGCCGAGCTGGATGGCGGTGGCCTGGGTGAGCCGCTGGGACCCGATGTAGGTGCCGTTGGTCGACCCCAGGTCCTCGACGTAGAACGTGCCCTCGGAGCTGCCGATCCGGGCGTGCCGGGTGGAGACGTAGTCGTCGTCGAGCCGGATGGCGGCGTCGCTGCCCCGCCCGACGAGGATCGGACCCTGGTCCAGGGGGACCGCGAACCCGCTGCTGGGCCCGTCGACCACGACCACCTGCGTGGGGGTGCCGCGCGGGGGCTTGCCCGGCTTGCGAGCCGCCTTGTCCTGGCTGCGCCGCTCGCGCCGGCTGGGGGTCGTGGCCGACTCGACCCGGGCACCGAACATGTCGGAGCGGATCACCGAGATCGCGCCGAGCACGAAGATCCACAGGATCGCCAGGTAGGCGAACCGGATCAGCAACAGGGTCAGCTCCTGCACGACGGGCTCACCGGTCCTGGGCCGTGAAGCGCACGGAGATGTCGGTGTTGCCGATCCGCACCGTGGACCCGTCCTCGAGCGGCGCCTCGGTGACCCGGCGCCCGTCCACCAGCGTGCCGTTGGTCGAGCCGAGGTCCGCGACGCTCACCGTCGGGGTCCCGCGTCCGCCGCCGCTGACCCGGAACTCCGCGTGCCGGCGGCTCACCCCCGGGTCGTTGATCCGCAGGTCGGCCTCGGACCCGCGCCCGACCACCATCCCCGGCGCGCTGAGGGCGTGGGTGCTGCCGTTGACCTCGAGGAAGACCGAGTTCCGTCGGGTCGCGCGGGCGTCCGGTGCGGTATGGGAGGTGACCTGTGCGGTGGCCTGGCTACGGACCCGGAACCTCCCGGTGACCAGGTCGTCGACGCGCAGGAAGTCGATCGAGACCGGGCCGGCGAAGACGTAGTGCTGGTCGTCGGCGTGCTCGCGGAGCAGGTCGACCAGCTCTTCGCCGAGGGTCAGCTCGTAGGGCTGGAGGCGCTCGTGGTCGACGTGGGAGAGCTCCACGACGAACGTGTTGGGCACCAGCCTCCGGTCCCGGGAGAGGATCTGGGCGGAGTTGTCGATCTCGCGCTGGAGTGCCGCGGCCAACTCCACCGGCTGCACCGCACTGCGGAACGCCTTGGCGAAGACGCCCGATACGGCTTGCTCGAGCCGGCTCTCGAACCGCTGCAGCATGCCCATGGCGCCTCCTCTCTTCCCGCGTCCGGACCGGTGCGTCCACACCTGTTCCCACCCTGTTGTCCAGGGTCCAGCATTCCCTGACGCCGCGCCGCAAGGACCGCCGCCCCATGCGTCAGGTCTGCGTCGAGTCCCCGCGATCGTATCCGCAGGTCCCGGTTTGGGCGGGACGGCGCACGTGGGATAGCCTTGCCGCTGCTTCACGCGCGAGTGGCGGAATAGGCAGACGCGCACGGTTCAGGTCCGTGTGCCCGAAAGGGCGTGGGGGTTCAAC
>CAWARH010000003.1:0-62777 GCA_963784485.1 uncultured Actinomycetota bacterium
CCAGACCGGCTGACCTAGTGCGGCGTGCACCACGTTGCGGGTGACCCGGTCGGCGATGAAGGGGTTGCCCGGAACCGGCAGCTCGTTGCCGGCGTTGACCACGACGGCCGCGGCCACGCCCCGATCGGGGAACAGGGCGAGCAGCGTGGTGGTGTCGGGGGTGTTGCCGGGGTGGAAGATGGCGTCGGTGCCCCAGGGGCCGCCGACGAACCAGCCCATCGCGTAGCGGGACTCCTGTCCATCCGCCCAGGCGCCCAGGGTGGCGTCGGGGCCTGCGGCGAGCAGGGTCCGGATGCCGTCGGCCGACACGATTCGGGTGCCGTCCGAGGTCAGGCCGTCCGCGAGGTACATCGAGAGGTACCGGCCCAGGTCGGCTGCGGTGGAGATCAGATAGCCCGCGGCGAGGGTGGCGTGGCGTCGCCTCGGCTCGGAGGCAACCGGGAAGCCGAACCAGAACCGGTGGCCGTCGGCCAGCACATCGCCGCCGACGGCTTCGGCGCCGGCGGAGCTGTGGGTCATGCCCAGGGGGGTGAAGATCTCGCTCTGCACATAGTCCGCGAAGGCCATGCCGGAGGCGCGTTCGACGACCAGTCCGGCCAGGACGTAGTTGGCGTTGGCGTACAGCCAGGTCTCTCCCGGTGGCGAGGCAAGTTGCGTGTCCTGCAGCTCCGCGATCGCCTCTTCGGGAGTGCCGTCTGCCGCCGAGGCCAGCAGGGGACCTCCGGCCAGGTCGTCGAGCCCACTGGTCTGCTCGAGAAGATGGCGCACAGCGAGGTCATCGACGGGCTGGCCCTCGGCGAGCTCAAACTCCGACACGTAGTCGCGAACCGGCGCGTCCAGGTCGACGAGACCCGCGTCGACCAGCTGCATCACGGCCAGGGCCGTGACCGACTTGCTGACCGAGCCGAGGACGAAGGGGGTCTCGCCGGAGACGTCCCCGTGACCGGAGTCCCCGACCCCGCGTACTTCCATCGTGTCGCCGTTGACGACGACGACGGCGCCCCCGGGGACGCCGGAGGCATCGAGCTGATCGGTGAGGACCGCTTGGGCGGTCTCGATGCCTGCGGCCCGACTTGTCGCGCGAGCGTCCTGGGTGTGAACGAGCGCCATGGGCGAGATCAGCAGGCCCGCGAGCATCAGGACGAGGACGGCTCCGGTCCGCCGAGCGGATCCCCCGGGTCCATGCAGGCGGCTCATGACGATCCGCCCTCGGTCGAGGCAAGGACGTCATCCATCAGGTCGGCGAACCGGCCGGGCTCGTCGTAGGGCGGGGTGTGGCCGGAACGGTCGAAGTAGACGTACTCCTTGCTCGGTGCGGACAGTCCCTGGAACCACTCGTCGGCCAAGGTCTCGCGGCCGGCGGCCTCGTGCCGTCCCTCGACGAGGTAGATCGGCACCTCGAGGCGGGGCACCTGGGTCCGGAAGTCGGTGTCGGCCAACTGTGGGTAGAGCACGGCGTAGGTCTCCGCGATCGCGGCCATCCCGCGCAGCTGCTCGATGAGGGTGTACTCGGAGACGAACAGGCTCAGCGGGTACTCCGAGCTGGCGCTGTAGTCGGCTCCGTGGTCGAAGTTCAGCCACCTGGGGTTGGATGCGATCGCGACTGGGTAGTCCAGGGTGTCGTCGTAGGGCGGTGGCCCCATAGCCCGCAGCGTGTCGGCGGTTCCGGTGTCGCCGCGCGCTTCGGCGTCGGCGATGGACTCGGCGTACATCAGCTTGTCGGTCGCGAACGGGTCGACCATCTGGCCGGTGCCGACGTAGGCGTGGAAGTGCTCGGGGGAGCGCTGCACCGCGAGGGTGCCGATGACGGTGCCCCAGGAGCTGCCGACCAGGTAGATCTTGTCTTTGTCGAAGCGCTCACGGAGGTATGCGGTGACCGCGAGGGTGTCCTGCACCATCTGGTCCAGGGTCAACGTCACGGCCGGCTCAAGGGCGTCGTACGACTTCCCGGTGCCACGCTGGTCCCAGGAGGCCACGACGAACGACTGCTCCAGGTCCTCCCCGGAGTTCCGGATCCGGCCGATGCCGGTCCCGCCCGGCCCGCCCTCGAGGTACAACAACACCGGCGCGTCGGCGGAGACCCCGCGGAGCATGATCGACTGGTCGTGCCCACCGATCGGTACGTCGACGAGCTCGGCGATGCTGCCGGGGAACGGGTCGCCGTCGGCATCACGGATGGGGTCGGTCGAGGCCGGGCGCAGCAGACCGGCGAGCAGCGCCAGCACGGCCACGGTGGCGATCCCCAGTCCGGTGCGCCTGACGAGGTGTCGGCGCGGCTCGACCACGTCGGGCCCGCGGCGGCGGGCCAGGGCGGCTCCGTAGCTCGCGCCCACGATCATGGGCAGCAGGATGAGGACGGCGTCGACCCCGCGGCCGGCGACCAGCGCCATCACGCCGTAGATCCCGTCGAGCCGGATGCCGTCGAGGGTCGGGCCGTCGACCCGCATCCGGGCCAGCTCGAAGACCAGCATGAATGTCGCTGGCGCGAGCACCATCGCCCAGCGTGACCGGGCCCACCACCCGGTGGTGGCTCCGACCATGACTGCGGCGATGAGGGTGATGACCGCCTCCGCGGTCGTGATCGGACCGCGCGGGATCAGCCAGCCCGCCAGAATCCCGGCTGCGGTCGCCGGCAATGCCGCCGCCAGCCACTGACCTGACGTCCTGGTGGGGGCGGTGGTCGGCGGGATTCCGACCGGACGTGCATGTCGCCTCCTTGGCATCGGCCGCGGATGGTGCACTTCCATGGTCCGAGGACGGCTCGAGCGGTGGCAGGGGCGAAAGTCACCCCGGTGGTGGGCCGATGGCACCTGCCGGTCTGGTCGAGGAGCGGGTGGAACAGCCAGCCTGCGAGAGCCAGGAACGCCACCGCGAAGCCGACGAACCTTCCGGCCAGCGCTGGACTCGCGGCCGGGTCGTCGTTGATCGCCATCACCAGCCCCATGGCCGCCACGGCGGCCCCCAGCAGGACGGCCCAGCCGGCCACGGGGTAGACCAACAGTCCTGCCCACGGCGCGCGTCGCCGGACCCCCACCGCGGTGATGAGCGTCAGAGGGACGACGAGGCCGAGGCCGTCCACTTCACGACCCAGAACCCGGTTGGTCCCTGGGTGTACTCAACGCCGTACGGGGCGCCGTCGAGGACGTCGACCAAGCCGCGCAGGTGGAGTCCGAAGGTGAGGAACACTGCGACCAGGGTCAGCGCCCAGCCCATCGACCGACGTGGCGCGTCGTCGGGCTCGGGCGGCGCGGCCGCATCGACTGCTCGCCACGCGAGGACGAAGCCGACGCCGGCGAGCCAGAGCAGTGCGAGCAGCAGTTGGAAGGCGTGCTCGCTGTTGCCGTGAAAGGCAGCGAACTCACCGCCGATCGCGAGCTGGGTGTAGAGGTACATCACGAACGCCGTCGGGGCGAGCGCCAGCACCGGTCCCGCGCTCCGTCCACGCCGGACGAGCACGCCCGCCAGGACACAGATCGGCGCGACCAGGACCAAGGCCGCAAGGTCCCCGCCGATCACCTGGTTCTCGACGTCGTCGACGACGTAGTAGTCCACCCACCCGAAGCCCAGCGGGCCGAGCAGCGACATGGTGGCGACCCCGGTGCCACGGGTATCTCCCGGGGTTCGTTCGCTGCCGGCATGTCGATCAAACCCCTGTCCTTCATCTAGGTCAGTGGGGATCGAGCCACGACCACACAGAGGCGCAATCCGACAAGGCCCGACGATCGCAGCACGCCGAGGTTGCCAGGGACGGCCGACCTGGCGTCTCAGGACCAGTGGCCCGTCACCACCGGCACCTCGGCCGCGACCATTGATTCCGACAATAGGGAGGCGATCATGCGGAACAGCGAAGTGCTTGAGGTTCATCTCGAGGAACTCGGCCAGCGCTCCTGGAAAGGGGCACTCCTCAGCACAGTGACCGGCAGCTACGGAAGCGCACAGTTCCGTTTCGTGGCGCGGCCAGCCGGTTCGGACCATAGCGACGCGGAGACGCGCATCGTCGGGGCCACCTTCCCGATGATGAGGTTCCAAGATCTGAACAACCGCACGCAGCCGAACGCCTGGCTCTCAACCGCGCAGGAACGGCTAGAGGAGCTCGACGTGCAGTTGCTGCAGAACGGCTGGCGACGCCAAGAAGGTGAAGGCAGCCATTGGTGGTCAAGGACGTATGTCAAGGTGTCATGACCGATCTCGAACCCTCACCAGAGATCTGCGGCGCTACACGGTTTCCGCTCTGGGCCGCTTTCGACATGCTGGAGGGGCGGGCGAGAGCGAGCCAGCGAGCCAGCAGCCCGAGTCAAGGGGTGTGACCAACCGGGGCGTTCGGAGCGGGTGATGGCGGGACAGTCGGCTTTGGCCGGATGCCGCGCACCAGGAGATACCCGATCATCCAGAACTCACCGATCGTTGCGGGGAAGGCCAGTCCTTCGATGAGGAGGCTGGGTGAGTTGGCGAGGCCGTAGTCGACGACGCTGCTGAGCACGTAGCCGACACCCCCAATGACCAGGATCCAGCCCAGCACTCTGGGGAAGCGCGCCGTCGTGATCGCTGCCCACCCCATCGGGATGAGCCACAGCCCGAAGAACAGGGCGCCGACCCCCCAGGCGTCGCTGCTGAGCTGATAGAGCACACCGACAGTCGCAGCAGCGTCGCCGGCTGGTGCGAGCGAGCTGTCTCCGGCGACAGCGACGGCCGTGGCCAGGAACACGGCACTGGCCATGATGGCCACCGCGTTCATGAGCCCGAACGCCGCGACCGAGACACCGGCGACGATGCGCACCTCGCGGAACAACTTGTAGAACCAGATCGCGGCCAGTGCCTGGGTGACGACGATGCCCATCTCCAGCAAGACGCCCAGATGGGCCAGCGCCTCCTTGTCCTGCAGGTTCGTCAACGTGGCCGCCGCGTCTCCCTCGACATAGACTGCGGGGCGGACCAGCAAGAACCCGAGTACCCCCGTGATGGCCAGGCCGAGGTACCAGGCGCCGGCGACTCGAGCTGTCCTCACCTGTTCTGTCATCACCCTCCTTGCGACAGCGTCGATACCTCCCACGGAACGCTCTCCAAGTTATCGCGGCTGCGCGTCGCAAGTCAGTAGCCACCGGTCCGCACGCTCACGGCGGGGTCGACCGGCTGCGGTCGCCTGAGCTCGGCCGCCGCAACGACATCTCGGCGCAGCTCGGCAAGCAGGAACGCGGTCACGTAGTGCTTCACCACCTCGTGCGCCTCAGCGCGCCGCCATCCGGGATCGGAGCAGAAGCTGTTGGGCACCAGCCGAACGACGGCACGCACCGACTCGCAGCGAGCGGCGAACACGAAGTGCTCGGCGCCTCGGAGACCCACTTCGCCCTTTCGCGTACTCCCCGCACGTTCGAACGTGGCACGCGCCCCGGCTGCGTAGGGGGTGTCCTGGTCTGCGGTCCCGCCGATGGCCAGCACCGGCGTGTCGAGCGCGGCCAGCCCGTTGCGGGCGAAGGGGGCGGCGTCGCCGGCGAGTGCCACGGCGGCCTTGACGCGGGGGTCGGACCAGTCCGGCCACAGGCTCGTGGGCACCTCATCCAGCCCGGCGGCCTCGGCCATCTCGGACAGGTGAGGCAGCAGGGCGTCGCAGAGGAACGTCCGTGGGTCTGCGGACTCGAGGTCACGGCACTCGCGGATGAATCCGGTGGTGTCCAGCCGTGCGCCAGCCGACGCTTGCGCGGCGTAGCCCCCGTAAGAGTGCCCGAGCACTGCCGCGCGGCCGGTGTCCACCAACCCTGCCCAGGCGCCGCCGGGTCGTGCCTGCGCCTCGGCAAAGTCGAGAACGCTCGAGATCTCACGAGGGCGGGTCACCGTCGAGCGCCACAGCGCGCCGGGGTCCAGGACCTCGTCGTGGTCCGGGGAGAGGACGACGAACCCGTGGGAGGCCAGGTGCTCTGCGAGCCAGGCGTAGGTGGAGCTGGTGAGGGCGAAGCCGGGGGAGAGCAGGACGACGGGGTAGGGGCCCTCGGAGAGGTCGAAGGCCGCGTTGCGCACCGCATCGCCGTGGGAGGTGGCGATCGTGACCGGCCCCAGCGCTCCGACCGCGCGGAGGGCGAACGCGTCGGTCACGCCGCGGCGCTGGTCGTCGCCAACCGAGGCTGGGTACCAGAGCCGGACATCGATCCGCCGGTCGCCGGGAATGTTCACGGTGCGAGTTCCGACGGCCTGGTCACCGGGAGCGCTGTACGGCGTGCCCAGCGAGGTGGAGGCAGCGGCGGCGTCACCACCGGGCACCATCACGAACGCGATGCGTGCCAGCGTCAGCACCAGCGCGAGCATCACAGCGGCGCCGATAGCGAGCCGCACGCCGGTTCGCCGCACGGCCGCGAGCAGACGCCGGTTCTGTGTCGTGTGCTCACGCATCGCGACCACCCCGCTCCCCGGAGCCGGGGCAGATGGTCACAGCCACCTTGCCGCGACCGTGGCCGGCGCGGAAGTGGCCGACTGCTGCGGCCACCTCGGCCAGCGGGTACTCCGCACCCACCATCGGCACCAGGTCTCCTGCCTCGACGAAGTGCGAGAGCGTCCGTAGGTCGTCGTTGTCGTCGCGGTGGACCAACACCTTCAGCCGCTGGCGGGTGAACGGTGACACCAAGCAGGGCTTGGAGGAACCGCTGGGTGCCCTTGAACCACTCTGCCACCGGAACCTCCGACGAGGACCAGCGTTCCGCGCGACCGCAAGGCGCGGCGAAGGTCGGAGATCGGTCGGTTCCCGACGAGGTCGACGACCACGTCGTAGGGCCCGGTCGCGGCGAAGTCCTCGCGGGTGTGGTCGATGACGCGCCGAGCGCCGCCCGAACGGACCAGGTGGGCGCTGTCTGGGCCACTGACGCCAGTGACCTCGGCGCCCATGGCTGTGGCGAGCTGGACGGTGAAGGTCCCGACGCCGCCGGAGGCACCGACGACCAGCACCTGGTCGCCGGGTCGGACCCCGCCCGCGTCGCGGAGGGCCTGCAGTGCGGTGAACCCGGAGACCGGGGTCACCGCGGCCTGCGCGAGCGTGAGGTTGGCCGGCTTGAGGGCGAGTTGGCGCTCTGGGACGGCGGCGTACTCGGCGAACGCGGCGTCGCACCAGCCGAAGACCTCGTCGCCGGGGACGAACCCGGTCACCGCCGGTCCGACCGCAGTCACCCGTCCCGCGACCTCCCGTCCGGGGATCGCTCGACGTGGACGTCGCAGACCGATCGCGGGCCGGGCGACGTAGGGCCACCCGGCCATCAGGTGCCAGTCGTCCCCGGCGACGGCGCTGGCGCCGACCCGGATCAGGACCTGGTCGCCCGCAACGGTCGGAATCGGAACGTCGCGGAGCTCGAGCACGTCGGCCGGGTCGCCGTAGCGCTCCTGCACGATCGCCTTCATCGCGCGACCTGCTCGGACTGGGTCTCCACGGCCCGGAACCGTCGGTTGTCGATGCCCTTGACCAGCAGCCACAGCACGGTGGCGAGCTCGGCCACCAGGGCCGGTGCGAGGACCGCTGAGGAGAGTGCGCCGTCGTAGCCGGGCACCAGGAAGAACGAGAAGCTGTCGGTCAGATATCCGGCCCCGGCGACGACCATCAGGACGCCGAGCCATGCCGGGAAGTAGGGGGCTTTGACCACGAGGTAGCCCAGGATCACCAGGTGGACCCCGAAGAACACCAGCGCGATCAGGTACCCGTAGGCATGGGAGTCCATCGACATCGCCACGAGCGCGTCGCGCTGTGCGGTGGGCAGGGAGCCCGCTGGGCCGCTCGAGTCCAGCATCAGCGCCGCGTCGAGGTGGTGAAGGAGGTTCATCCCCAGGACCGCGGACTGCACGATCCGGAACGCCGCGGCCACCAGTGCCAGCGTGCGGCTCACCGGTCGGAGCAGGACGTAGAGCAGGACGGCGAGTCCGACGTCGCTGACGACCATGAGCAGGTCGGCAGCGAAGCCGAGCCGGAACAGGCCTTCGGAGCCCGCGATCGCTGCCGCGGTGCCGCTCGGGTCGGTGACGTCGACGAGCCGGCCACGGACGAACAGCTCGCTGAACAGTCCGCAGACGATGATCACCAGGTAGAGCACGCCGGCGGTTCGGGCGACGGCGCGGGGGGACCGGACGCGGCGGGGCGCGTCGGTCGTGACGACGGTGTCTGGGTGTGTTGTCTGAGTAGTCATGAGCCGACCCTGGCGCTGCCCGGTCGAGAACCGGTCGAGAACCGGTCGAGACCTGACGGATGGGTCCCGAGACCATTGCGTTGGTTGCCACGGCTTCCATGGCTGGGGATGCTGGACGTACACCAAGGCACGGGAGGAAGCGATCACGGCGCAAAGCGGTGCGGGTTCAACCGACATACGGATCCGGTTGTTGGGCGATGTCAGCGCGGCCGTCGCCGACGTCCCGGTGCCGCTGGGGCCACCCAAGTGTCAGGCGCTCTTGGCGGCCCTGGCTCTGGCACCGGGCGCCACCGTGCCTGTACCGAGACTGGTGGATGTCGTCTGGGGCGAGGACCCACCCCGCACAGCGGAGAAGACCCTGCAGACCTATGTCGCACGGTTGCGCAAGGAGCTGGGAAGCCACCGCATCGAGCGGGTCGGCGCTGGATACCGCCTGGCGGTGCCGCCGGACTGCGTCGACGTCGAGCGCTTCCAGAGCCGGTTGGAGTCCGGCGACCTGGACGGTGCGCTGGCGGAGTGGTCCGGCGACCCCCTGGCCACGCTCGACGTCCCCGGGATGACCCCGGTCGTCGACGCCCTCATGGAGCAGTGGGTCGGTGCCCGGGAGTCATGGCTCGCCGCTCAGGTGGAGCAGGATCCCGCTGCGGCGATCGCCGATCTCACGGAGCTGACCGCTGCGCACCCGTTCCGCGAAGGGCTCTGGCGGCTCCTCATGACGGCGCTCTATCGGGTCGGACGGCAAGCGGACGCGCTCGCGACGTACCGCCGGGCGCGCGAGCAGCTCGTCGCGGAGCTCGGCGTCGAACCGGGCCCGGCGCTGCGCGACCTGGAGCGCAGCATCCTCGCCCAGGAGCACCCAATCGACGCTGAGACGCGCCCCACCATCCTCGCGCCCACGACCGACGCCCGGTCCAAGGGCACCGACGACTCCACCGATGAGGCCGAGGCCGCAACGGCGCCGCGCAGCGGCAACCTGCCTCGGCGGCTCATGCCGTTGATCGGGCGTCAGCACGAGCTGGCGCTGGTCAGCGCTGCGCTGCAGTCCTCGCCGATGGTGACGCTGGTCGGACCGGGCGGGATCGGCAAGACGGCGCTCGCACTGGCCGCAGCCGATCAGTTCGTAGACGATCCTGCGACGATCACGTGGCTGGTGGACCTGGCAACGATCGCGTCGAGCCGCGAGGTGCCACGGGCCGTGGCGGACGTGCTTCGGGTCTCGGAGAGCATTCCGGGGGATGTGACCGAGTCCGTCATCAGGACGCTGCGCGAGCGCCGCGCCCTGATCGTCCTGGACAACTGCGAGCACGTGGTCGAGGGCGCGGCCCGAGCCTGCCGTGCCCTGATCGACAACTGCCCCGAGGTGACCGTGCTCGCCACATCACGCGAGGTCATCGGGGTGGCCCACGAGCAGCTGGTGCCGGTGGCACCGCTGGAACCCACGGGGCCCGGAGCGGAGCTGTTCGTCGAGCGGGCCCGGGCCGCCGACCCCAGCTTCGACGCCGACGCGAACCACCTGGACGTCGTCGAGATCTGCCGCCAGCTCGACGGCGTACCCCTCGCCATCGAGCTGGCGGCGGCGAAGACGCGAAGTCTCACCCCGAAGCAGATCCGGACCCGACTCGCCGACCGGCTCCGGCTGCTCACCGGCGGACGGCGCGACCGGGTCGAACGGCACCGCACCCTGCGCGCCACCATCCAATGGTCCTTCGACCTGCTGACCCCGGCCGAGCAGCAGCTGTTCTGCCGGCTCTCGGTGTTCAGCGGTCCGTTCGACCTGGCCGCCGCGGAGGCGGTCGTGGCCGATCCGGGGCTGGGTGTGGTCGCCGTCGACGACACCATCGGCGCCCTGGTCGACCGGTCGATGCTGCTCGTCGAGCAGGGACCCGCCGCTCGACGGTTCAGGCTGCTCGAGACCATGAGGCAGTACGGCGCCGAACTGCTCGCCGACGCGGGAGCAGCATCGCGCATGGCCGAGCGGCACGCGCAATGGGTGTTGAGCCAGGTCCACTCGATACACGCTCAGCTCGCTGGTCTCGACGAGGTCATCGGCGTCGAGCGGCTTCGTGAGATCTGGCCGAACCTCCGCGCCGCCGTGGACCGGGCCCTTGACGCTGGGCACGTCGAACGCGCCGAGGCGCTCATCGAGCCGGTCGCGGGGGAGGTGCTGCTCCGCAGCAGCGGTGAGATCGGCGACTGGGCCGAGAGAGTGCTAGCGACCGCCGACCGCTCCGACGTCGACCGACGGATCTTCGGGCTGGTCTGGGCTGCGCACCGCTACACCCTGACCCAGGACCGCGACGCCTATGAGCGACTCAGTGAGACGTTCCCGGAGCCCGATGACCCGCTGGTGCGGCACGCGCGGGCCTTCCTCCACGAGGATTGGGGAGCGTTGCTGGAGCTGGCCCCGCCCGCCATGGAGGAGCGGCGCCGTCGGGGTCAGGACTACCTTGCCGAGCTGATGGAGACCGATGTGGCGACGTCACTGATGAACCTCGGCCGCTTCGCGGAGGCCGACACGGTGTGCGAGGCACTCGCGGAGCGCTACCGGGCGACGGGACCGCCGACATTGCTCAACTGGTCGTTGATGTTGCACGGCTACTCCGCGTCGTTCCAGGGACGGCAGGACGAGGCGAACCGGCTCTTCGAGGAAGGCGTCTCGGTCGCGGTGCCCTCCGGCACGCACACCCCCAACGGGGCGATCGAGGCGCAGGGTCGCCTTCCGCCGGGGCGAGACCAGGCGAGCATTCAGCCTGCTCCGCGAACACCTGACCGAACTCCTCGAACGGGACAACATGCAGGGCGTGAGCATCGCCGGTGTCGAGTTCGTCAACATGATGTTGGCCATCGAGCGCCTCTCGGACATGGCGCCAGTCGTGGCATACCTGGAGACGACGCTGCTGGCCGATGCACCGTTCTTCGAAGGCCTGGTCGCCGACGCCCTCGCCACGGTGCGCGAGATGCCGAGTGCTAACGAGCCACAGCGGCGCCGACGCTGACCGACGGTGTCGCCGCTCGGCACATGCGTGCAGTGCTCGACACACTCCTGACGACTCCGCACGACAATTCGAGATCGGTGTCGAAGGCATGACTGCTCACGGTCACGGCGCAGGGGCCTTGCCTTCGGCTCCCGTGGAAACCACAAAGGCCCTGGCACCGCCGCTCTCGCCCGCGCCGCCTGCACCGGCCGACGTACGTCGCTGGGCGACGGCGAACGACATCGTCGTCTCAGGCCGCGGCCGAATCCCGGCAGCGGTGATGGACCGAACCTCGAGGCCCGCGCTCGCGGCTCTGAACCTGCTGTCGTATGTGACCGTCGGAGCCCGTGACAGGAGGGCTCGGAATGGGCTCGCTTTGATTCGCAAAGGCCCGCAACACCGCGCCGGCGTCCGCAGGCCCCGAGGACGGCATCGCCGCAGGTCAGAGGCCGGTTCCGCCTCCTGAGCGCAGCCGATCGCAATGGATCGCGTTGACGCTCAGGACCGTCGGTCTCTTCCCGATGACTTCCCATGTGGAGTGCGTTGCGCTTCGTGTGAAGAGCGAGTCCGGCCTGCGGTGATGTGATCGGGGCTCGTGAGCACGAGCCCCGCCAACGGGCCGTTGGGCGCGCTTCGATGATCCCCGAGCGTTCTTCCACAATCCTTGAAGCTCTTCTAGGATTGTGCGCATGGGGGCGGTCAGCGTCGCACAGGCCGCGGAGCGGCTGGGCGTCAGCGTGCCCCGGATCCACCAGCGCATCGCGGACGGCTCGTTGTCCGCTGAGCGGATCGGTTCCCAGTGGGTGGTCGATGAGCGCTCGCTCCTGCGTATCCAGGAGCGCAGCAAGGCAGGCCGTCCGTATTCGGCCCGCTCTGCGTGGGCGGTCATCGCGGCGTCCGAGGACGACAGCGACCGGGTAGGCGGCAGCGGGCCTGCGGTGTCGGCGCGGGCGCGGATGCAGTTGAAGCGTTTGCTCGAGCCGGCCGCGGAGCCCGTCGCCGATGAGGAAGTCGTCAGGCGACTTGTGGTGTCGCTCCGGTCGGTGTTCCGCAACCGGGCCCAGCGTCGACTGCTCCGTGCGGCGCCGGCCGATCTTGTCGATCTCAGGGCCGATGACCGCTGGGCCATGCTCGTCGACCTGGGGGCGAGCGGCATCGCCTCGCCCGACGTCGAGGGATACCTCGGCGAATCGGATGTGGATGGGGTCGTGAGGGACTACCTGTTGGTCGCGGCTGACAGGGATGCGAACGTCGTACTGCACGTCCTCCCAGATGCGCAGTACCCGTATCCGGACTCACGTCTTCGGCTCGCGGCGGACCTCGCCGAGCATCGCGGGCCGAGGGAGGAGGCCCGGGCTGCGGAACTGCTGCACGAGCTCGCACTGGAGTGGAAGGCAGGCGAGCGATGACCGTCCTGCCGCCCATGCCGCCCGAGCAGACCGCCTCGTGGATGGGCTTGCTTGACCTCCACGAGCGGCTCGCCGACGGCTGGACGCTCATCGGCGGTCAGCTCGTCCACCTGCACTGCGCCGAACGGGGGCAGTTCCCGGTGCGGCCGACGAACGACGCCGACACGGTCGATCGACGTACGGGCCGACCCCACGATGCTGGCCACCTTTACCGAGACGCTGACCGACCTCGGGTTCAGATCGGCAGGCATCTCGGCGGAGGGTCTCCCACATCGCTGGATCCGCGGCGACGCGTCCCTCGACGTGCTGCTTCCGGACGGGATCGGCGAGCGCGCGAGGCTGCGTCCCGGTGTCACCGGCAGCCCGACCCTCCCGACGGCAGGTGGGACTCAGGCGCTGCAGCGCAGCGAGACCGTTCGGGTGTCGGTCGCTGGCCGCGAAGGATCGGTACGTCGTCCCAACCTCGTCGGCGCACTGGTCGGCAAGGCGGCAGCGCTCAGCAGCGCGGGCGACCCTGGCCTCGGTCGGCACCGGCGCGACTTCGTCGTCCTCGCTGGGCTGCTCACGGCCCGCGACTTCAGGGACGAAGAGCTCACGAAGAAGGGCCGCCAGCGGCTGCGCGCGATGGTCACCGCGGTCGGGAAGGACCGGGCGCTGCTGATCGAGATCCCGGACGCCCAGATCTCGCTCGATCGGCTCATCACGGCGGGAGAGTTGTAGCCATGCCAGAGGACTTCGTCATCGCCCGCAACACCGAACCCGGATCGACGCTCCCGTACCTGCTCCGGATCCCGCTCGGGGACGGGATCATCCTCAAGGCGAAGGACACCTGGCCGCGCATCGGCAAGGTCTACTGCCACCGGGTCGAGGAGTGGCCGGTTGACGCCGAGATCATCGAGCGGGTGGCGGTGAGGTCCTGCGTACGGCGAGGGGCCGCCATCGACCTCGTGCTCGACCGAGGGCGGGAGAACCGCTCCCAGATCATCGTCACCAATGCCCGTGGGCGGCAGATGATCTTCTGGCAGACCGCGCGTACGGCCAAACAGGCCCGTCCTGCGGTGACCGTTCCTGGTGCCCGCGCCAGTGGAGTTGCGGACCTGGAGATCGCGGTCGACATCCGCGAGCGCTACCCCTTCACCTTCGCCGACCGGCAGGCGACGACCCGCCGCGAGCCGCTCAGCGCCGGCGACTACGGGCTCCTCGTAGACGGGAGGTTGCGGGCCACGGTGGAGCGCAAGTCGCTGGCTGACCTCGTCACCTCGCTGACCACCGGCACGCTGAAATTCCAGCTCACCGAACTGGCCGCTATCCCGCGCGCTGCAGTGGTCGTCGAGGAGCGCTACTCGCAGGTCTTCAAGCTCGACCGCGTCAGGCCCAGTGTCGTGGCTGACGGGATTGCCGAGTGCCAGATCCGGTTCCCGACCGTTCCGATCGTCTTCTGCGAGACCCGCAAGCTCGCCCAGGAGTGGACCTATCGGTTCCTGGCCGCTGCCCGAGTCGGACTGTCCGAGGACATGGTCGGCGATCTCGCCGTACGAGGCCTCGAAGCGGCACCGCCGCTCGCGCCCGCACCGCCGACGCCGGCCGACGTACGTCGCTGGGCGACAGCGAACGACATCGTCGTCTCCGACCGCGGCCGAATCCCGGCGGCGGTGATGGACCGATACCTCGGGGCCCGCGCTCGCGGCGAGATCTGAACCTGCTGTCGTTCGCGACAGTCGGCGCCCGATGACCGCGGCTCGGATCGGGCTCGGTTCGATTCGCAACCTCCCGCAAAGGCGTTCCGACGTTTCACGGCGTAGCAGCGGCATCGTCGCAGGTCAGAGGCCAGTGTGGTCCGAAGTGGGCGGCCAGTCGCAAACGGTCGTACGTCTTCGCGGCCCTGCAGGCCGGCGCCTCGGGCCTCCTGCAGCCCGCTCACCGCCGACCGCTGGAGCGGCTGACCTCCCGCGAGGTGGAGGTGCTCGAGCTGCTCGGTGCGGGTCTGTCCAACCGCGACATCGCCGCTCGGCTGGTGCTCTCCGCGGCGACGGTGAAGACCCATGTGGGCCGGGTGCTGGGCAAGCCCGGCCTGAACAGCCGAGCGCAGGCGGTGGTGTTCGCCCACGAGCCCGGTGTGGTCACCGCCGGGCGGTCGGACCGGTGCTGACCAGCCACCGCGTCAGGCAAGGGATCGCTTGCACGCTCCAGGCCAGCGGCGTCCTCCCGAGGACGCACCACGGGGGAGTGGTCGCGGTCCTCGCGCAAATCACTTGATGTCGTGTATCTTGATGTCAAGAGATACCAGCCTGAGACCCTCCCTCGCCGCCCGTTGACGCAGGCGGCAAGATGGGCTTGGGCCCACGAGACGAACACGAGGAGACGGTCGATGGCGAGCGTGGACAGCTTCGGTGCGAAGAGCACTCTGGACGTGGAGGGGAAGGCCTACGAGATCTTCCGGCTCGACGCCGTGACCGGCGAGGGACTGGACGTCGACTCCCTCCCCTACAGCCTCAAGGTGCTGCTGGAGAACCTCCTGCGCACCGAGGACGGCGCCAACATCACCGCCGAGGACATCAAGGCGCTGGCCGGCTGGGACGCCTCCGCGGACCCCAGCAAGGAGATCCAGTTCACCCCCGCGCGCGTCCTCATGCAGGACTTCACCGGCGTGCCGTGCGTGGTCGACCTGGCCACCATGCGCGAGGCGATGGCCGACCTCGGCGGCGACGCCACCAAGATCAACCCGCTCGCCCCGGCCGAGATGGTCATCGACCACTCCGTGATCGCCGACGTCTTCGGCTCGCCGGAAGCCTTCGAGCGCAACGTCGAGATCGAGTACGACCGCAACCGCGAGCGGTACCAGTTCCTGCGCTGGGGCCAGGGCGCCTTCGACGACTTCAAGGTGGTCCCCCCGGGCACCGGCATCGTCCACCAGGTCAACATCGAGCACCTGGCCCGCACGGTCTTCACCCGTGAGGTCGACGGCCAGCTCCAGGCCTACCCCGACACCTGTGTGGGCACCGACTCCCACACCACGATGGTCAACGGCATCGGCGTGGTCGGCTGGGGCGTGGGCGGCATCGAGGCCGAGGCCGCGATGCTCGGGCAGCCGGTCTCCATGCTCATCCCGCGCGTGGTCGGCTTCAAGCTCAACGGCGACCTGCCTGAGGGTGCGACCGCCACCGACCTGGTGCTGACGATCACCGAGATGCTGCGCAAGCACGGCGTGGTCGGCAAGTTCGTGGAGTTCTACGGACCCGGCGTCTCCGCGCTGCCGCTGGCCAACCGGGCCACGATCGGCAACATGTCCCCGGAGTTCGGCTCCACCATCGCGGTGTTCCCGATCGACCACGAGACCACGAAGTACCTCGAGCTGACCGGCCGCCCGGCCGAGCAGATCGCCCTGGTGGAGGCCTACGCCAAGGAGCAGGGTCTCTGGCACGACCCGGAGGCGGAGCCGCGCTTCTCCGAGAAGCTCGAGCTCGACCTGGCCACGGTGGTCCCCTCGTTGGCCGGCCCGAAGCGTCCGCAGGACCGGGTCTCGCTCTCCGAGGCCAAGCAGGCCTTCCGCGTCGCCCTCGCCGACTACGCCGAGGACACCGGCCAGGACCCCGAGCAGAACGGCAGCGGCTCGCGGGTCGACGAGGAGTCGGCGGAGTCCTTCCCCGCCTCCGACGCGCCCTCCCACAACGACGGGTCGACGAGCGGGAACGGCCACGGCGCCCCCGACGACTGGCACGACCACGCCACCGCGGCCGCCGCGGCGGGCGAGGGCCGACCGAGCAACCCGGCCCGCGTCCGGATGTCCGACGGCACCGAGTTCGCCGTCGACCACGGCGCCGTCGCGATAGCCGCGATCACCTCCTGCACCAACACCTCCAACCCCTCGGTGATGATCGGTGCGGCCCTGCTGGCCAAGAAGGCGGTCGAGAAGGGCCTGACCACCAAGCCCTGGGTCAAGACCACGCTGGCCCCGGGCTCCAAGGTGGTCTCGGACTACTACGAGCGGGCCGGTCTCACCCCGTACCTCGACAAGCTGGGGTTCAACCTCGTCGGCTACGGCTGCACCACCTGCATCGGCAACTCGGGCCCGCTCATCCCCGAGGTCAGCCAGGCGGTCAACGACAACGACCTCGCCGTGGTGTCGGTCCTGTCGGGCAACCGCAACTTCGAGGGCCGGATCAACCCGGACATCAAGATGAACTACCTCGCCTCGCCGCCGCTGGTGGTCGCCTATGCGCTGGCCGGCTCGATGGACGTCGACCTGTTCCACGACCCGCTGGGTCAGGACACCGACGGCAACGACGTGTTCATGAAGGACATCTGGCCGACCGCGACCGAGGTCGAGGACGTCATCGCCGAGGCGATCACCTCGGAGATGTTCACCAGCGACTACGCCGACGTGTTCGCCGGGGACGAGCGCTGGCAGTCCCTGCCCACCCCGGAGGGCAACACGTTCGCCTGGGACGAGGACTCGACGTACGTCCGCAAGCCTCCGTACTTCGACGGCATGCCGGACGAGCCGACCCCGGTCGAGGACATCTCGGGGGCCCGGGTGCTGCTCAAGCTGGGCGACTCGGTCACCACCGACCACATCTCGCCCGCCGGCGCGATCAAGAAGGACTCCCCGGCCGGCCGCTACCTCGCCGAGCACGGGGTCGAGCAGCGGGACTTCAACTCCTACGGCTCGCGGCGCGGCAACCACGAGGTGATGATCCGGGGCACGTTCGCCAACATCCGGCTGCGCAACCAGATCGCTCCGGGCACCGAGGGCGGGTTCACCCGCGACTTCAACGGCGACGGCGCAGTGACCTCGGTCTTCGAGGCCTCGGAGAGCTACGCCGCTGCCGGGATCCCGCTGGTGGTCCTGGCCGGCAAGGAGTACGGCTCCGGCTCCTCGCGAGACTGGGCCGCCAAGGGCACCGCGCTCCTGGGCGTCAAGGCGGTCGTGGCGGAGTCCTACGAGCGCATCCACCGGTCCAACCTGATCGGGATGGGCGTGCTGCCGTTGCAGTACCCCGACGGCGAGAACGCCGAGTCGCTGGGGCTGACCGGTGAGGAGACGTTCGCGGTCAGCGGCGTCACCGCGCTCAACGAGGGCAGCACCCCGCGCACGGTCAAGGTCAGCGCCACCCCGGCTGGTGGCGGCGACGCGCTCGAGTTCGACGCCGTCGTGCGCATCGACACCCCCGGCGAGGCCGACTACTACCGGCACGGCGGGATCATGCAGTACGTCCTGAGGAACCTGCTCAAGAGCTGATCGGCCGAGCCCCCGGGCGACCGCACGCCCCCGTCGAACACCTGTTCGACGGGGGCGTATCCTCGCCCCATGGCTTCGCTCGTCACCCCACCCGGCTGGCCCGCCCAGGTCCGGCCGCCCGGGGCCCCCGCCTGGGAGCGGACCGCGGTCGCCTGGCTGCTGGACATCTGCCCTCCTGAGTTTCGCGGCTACCCGGTCCTACGGCGCCACGACGTGGTGCTGGCCCGCTTCGCGGTCCTCCACGTCGAGGCCTGCCAGCTCGCCGTGCGACGGGGGCTGAGCGAGGCGCGAGGGGTGCTGCGCGACGTCGTGGACGCGGAGACCGTCGAGCAGGCCATCGTCACCTGGCAGGCGGAGGAGGCCCGGCTGCTGGCGGAGCGACGCGCCGTCGGCCTGGTCGAGGACGCCCTGCGCGGCCGCCGCTTCGTCGCGCGGCTCTGAGCGGGACGACCGGCCGTGGGCGTCAGGGAGCGGACCCTAGACTGAACCTCTGTCCACTGTCGGGGGAGCACACGAGCACGGAAGGGGTCGCCTCATGGGTCTACTCGCAGGGCTGACCGGACCGCGCGACCTGCGGGCGCTCACCGACGAGCAGCTCGACGCGCTGGCCCTGGAGATCCGCGACCTCCTCGTCCGCACCTGCTCCCCCCGCGGCGGGCACCTCGGGCCGAACCTCGGCGTGGTGGAGCTCACGCTGGCGCTGCACCGGGTCTTCGACTCCCCGAAGGACCGCGTCATCTTCGACACCGGCCACCAGGCCTACGTCCACAAGATGCTCACCGGCCGGGCCGGCTCGTTCGACACCCTGCGCACCGAGGGAGGCCTGTCCGGCTACCCGAGCCAGGCCGAGTCCCCCCACGACGTGGTGGAGAACTCCCACGCCTCGACGTCGCTGTCGTACGCCGATGGGCTGGCCAAGGCCTACGCCCTGCGCGGCGAGGACCGCCACGTCGTGGCCGTGATCGGTGACGGCGCCCTCACCGGCGGGATGGCCTGGGAGGCGCTCAACAACATCGCCAGCACCGACGGGGGAGCCGAGGCGCGCCGGTTGGTCATGGTGGTCAACGACAACGGCCGCTCGTACACGCCCACCGTCGGCGGACTGGCCAACCACCTCACCGCGTTGCGCACCAGCCCGCGCTACGAACCGGTCCTGGACCTCGTCAAGCGGCGCCTCCAGGGGGTGCCCGGGGTCGGCCCGGCGGTCTACGACACCCTGCACGCGCTGAAGAAGGGCATGAAGGACGCGCTCGCGCCGCAGGGGCTGTTCGAGGACCTCGGCCTGAAGTACGTCGGACCGATCGACGGTCACGACCGGGCGGCTGTCGAGCACGCCCTCGTGCAGGCCAAGCGGTTCGAGGGCCCGGTGATCGTGCACGTGCTGACCAAGAAGGGCCTCGGGTACGACGCCGCCGAGCGGCACGTGGCCGACCAGTTCCACTCGCCGGGCCCGTTCGACGTGGAGACCGGCGAGGAGGCCGTTCGCGGGCTGATCTGGACCGACGTCTTCGCCGACGAGATGGTGCGGATCGGCGAGCAGCGGTCCGACGTCGTCGCGATCACGGCAGCGATGCTGCACCCGGTGGGGCTCAACCTCTTCGCCGAGCGCTTCCCCGACCGCACCTTCGACGTGGGGATCGCCGAGCAGCACGCCGCCACCTCGGCCGCGGGGCTGGCGATGGGCGGGCTGCACCCGGTCGTCGCGCTCTACGCGACCTTCCTCAACCGGGCGTTCGACCAGGTCCTCATGGACGTCGCGCTGCACCGCTGCGGGGTGACGTTCGTCCTCGACCGGGCGGGCGTGACCGGGGACGACGGCGCCTCGCACAACGGCATGTGGGACATGTCCATCCTCCAGGTGGTGCCGGGGCTGCGGCTGGCCGCTCCCCGGGACGCGCCGCGCCTGCGCGAGCTGCTGCAGGAGGCCGTGGCGGTCTCCGACGCCCCCACCGTGGTGCGGTTCCCCAAGGGGCCGCCGACCCCCGAGACCGAGGCGGTCGGACGTGAGGGCGGCATGGACGTCCTGGTGCGGTCCGGCTCCCGGGACGTGCTCATCATGGCGGTCGGCGCGATGGCGCCCACATGCGTCGAGGTCGCCGGCCGGCTCGGCGACCAGGGCATCGGCGTCACCGTGGTGGACCCGCGGTGGGTCAAGCCGGTGGACCCCGCGCTGGTGGACCTTGCCCGCTCGCACCGCCTCGTGGTCACCGTCGAGGACAACGGCGTGGTCGGCGGGTGCGGCGCCGTGCTGAGCCAGACGCTGAGCGAGGCCCGGGTGGACACGCCGGTGCGGCTGCACGGCATCCCGCAGGAGTTCCTCGACCACGCCAAGCGCGCCGCCATCCTGGAGCGGATCGGCCTGGCTCCCCAGGCCCTGGCGCGCAGCATCGTCGAGGACATGACCGCCCTCGACCGCGGACAGAGCCTGGTCGACATCGAGTGAGTGAGCACCGAGTGAGGAAGGCGTCATGACCGAGACACCGCGCTACGTCCACATCGTCGACGACGTGCCCGAGCTCGACCGGGTCCTGGAACGGCCCGGCTCCGGCCCGGTGATGCTCCTTGCCCTCGACGGCTTTCTCGATGCCGGCAACGCCGGGCGGATCGCGGTGGACCACCTGCTGTCCGGCGGGGACGAGGACCAGCCGGGTCGGGTGGTGGCGAGCTTCGAGATCGATGCGTTCTACGACTACCGGGCCCGGCGCCCGCCGATGACCTTCGTCGAGGACCACTACGCCGGGTACACCGCGCCCAGGCTGGTCGCCCGCCTTCAGACCGACGAGAACGACGCGCCGTACCTGCTGCTGCACGGCCCCGAGCCGGACACCCACTGGGAGGCGTTCGCGCGCTCGGTCCGCGAGGTCGTCGAGCACTTCGGCGTCCGCCTGGTCGTCTCCCTGGGGTCGGTGCCGATGGCGGTCCCGCACACCCGGCCGGTGATGGTCACCAACCACGCCACCCGGCCCGAGCTGATGCTGGGGGAGAACATCTGGAAGGGCACCATCGCGATCCCGTCGAGCGCAGTGTCGATGCTGGAGCTGCGCCTGGGGGAGTGGGGGCACGACGCGATGGGCTTCGTCGCCCATGTCCCGCACTACGTCGCCCAGGGCGACTACCCGGCCGCCTCGGCCAAGCTCCTCGAGAGCGTCGAGGTGGTCTCGGGACTCGCCTGGCCGATGGATCCCCTCCTGCACGCCGCAGCCACGCGGCACGCCGACATCGCCGCCCAGGTCGAGGACTCCGCGGAGGTCAAGGAGGTGGTGCTGGGGCTCGAGCAGCAGTACGACGCGTTCAACCGGGGCGAGGACGCGTCGGTGCCGCTGGCCGAGGAGCAGCACCTCCCCACCGCCGACGAGCTGGGGCAGGAGTTCGAGCGGTTCCTCGCCGGCCTCGACGGTGAGGAAGACTGACCCCATGCCCGCCTCTGCCCAGGAGCTCGTCAAGCTTCTCGATCTCGAGACGATCGACCTCAACCTGTTCCGCGGGACGCAGCCGGACACGCGCATGCAGCGCGTCTTCGGTGGCCAGGTCGCCGCCCAGGCGCTGGTCGCCGCCGCGCGCACCGTGTCCGGAGGTCTCAGCGTCCACTCGCTGCACAGCTACTTCCTGCGCCCCGGCGACACCGCCGTGCCCATCGTGTACGACGTGGAGCGGCTGCGGGACGGCCGGTCCTTCACCACCCGGCGGGTCCTCGCGCGCCAGCACGGCCGGCCGATCTTCGCGCTGACGACGAGCTTCCAGGTCGAGGAGGACGGGTTCGACCATGCCGACCCGATGCCCGACGTGCCGGGTCCCGACGAAGCCGTCGACGTCTCCCACGCCATGGGCGGAGGGGACGAGCGCCGGCGCGAGGCGTGGCTCCAGGAGTGGGCTGCGCTGGACCTGCGCTACGTGGGCGGCACCCAGGTCGGCGACCCGCAGCCCGCGCCCGGCTCGCCCGTGGCCTGGTCGAGGTTCTGGGTGCGGGTCTCCGACGTCCTGCCCGACGACGAGCTGGTGCACCGGGCCGCGCTCACCTACCTCAGCGACCTCACCCTCCTGGGTGTGGCGCTGACCCCGCAGGGTCTGCAGCCGGGCAGTCCGGAGGTCCAGGCTGCCTCCCTGGACCACTCGGTGTGGTTCCACCGGCCCTACCGCGCCGACGAGTGGCTGCTCTACGACGAGGTCTCGCCCAGCGCCTCGGGGGCGCGCGGACTGGCCTTCGGCCGGCTCTTCACCCGCGAGGGCGTGCTCGTGGCCTCGGTCGCCCAGGAGGGGCTGATCAGGCCTCGTCCGGCGCAGGACGCCCCGCGCTGACCCTCCGCACCGTGGCGCGGGCCTGACGTGGACTGCGCTGTCCCCGGTGCGGTCGGCGTGGATCGGGTCGTGCGGTCTCCGGAGGCTCGGGAGCCCGAGCGCCGGCTACCGCAACGACCGTACCGAGTCGATCGTGTCGGCTTCGGTGGCCGGCTTGTCGTCGCGGTAGCGCAGCACCCGGGCGAACCGCAGGGCGATCCCGCCGGGGTAGCGCGAGGACGTCTGGACGCCGTCGAAGGCGACCTCGACGACCTGCTCGGGTCGGACCTGCACGACGTACGCCGTGCGTGAGGTCTCCAGCTCGAGGAACCGCTGGGTCTGCCACGCCAGCATCTCGTCGGTCATCCCCTTGAAGGTCTTGCCCAGCATGGTGAAGCCGGTAGGGGAGGTGTCGTCACGAGCACCGAGGTGGATGTTGGACAGCAGTCCCTGACGTCGGCCGCTGCCCCACTCCACGGCCAGGACGACGAGGTCCAGGGTGTGCCGGGGCTTGACCTTGACCCACCCGGAACCCCGGCGGCCCGCCTCGTACCTGCCGCTCAGGGACTTGACCACGACGCCCTCGTGGCCCGCGCCCACGGTCTCGTCGAAGAACGCCTGCGCCTCCTCGGGGGAGGCGGTGAGCAGGCGAGGGACCAAGAGGTGCTCAGGCACCGTCGCGGCCAGCACGTCGAGCCGCTCGGACCCCGGCCGGTCCACCAGGTCGAGGCCGTCGCGGTGCAGGACGTCGAAGAAGGTCACGCTCAGCGGCGTCCGGGCGCGCAGCTGGGCCACGTCGACCGAGCCGGCCGTGCGGGCCGCGGTCTCCTGGAACGGCCTCGGCCGCCCGTCGGGGTGCAGGGCCAGCACCTCGCCGTCCAGGACCACCGTCGTCACCGGGAGCGCGGCGACCGCCTCCACCACCTCGGGCAGCCGGTCCGTCACGTCGTCGAGGCTGCGGGTGTAGACCCGCACCCCGTCGGCCTCCGTACGGTGCACCTGTACCCGGATCCCGTCCAGCTTGCGGTCCACCAGGCACACCCCGTCCATCCGCTCCAGGGCTGCCCCGACGTCCGGGGCGGAGGAGGCCAGCATCGGCCGGAGGGGACGACCGGGCACGAGCCCGACCGCGTCGAGCGCCTCGCGTCCGCCGGTCAGGGCGGCTACGGCGACGTCCCCGGAGGAGGGCGTGAACATCGCCGCCCGCCGGACCGCGGCCACGGGGACCCCCGCCGCCTTGGCAATGCCGTCCAGCAGCACCGAGTCCTGGGCGCCCTGGCGGAGGTTCTCGAAGACGAGGGCGCGGAGGAACTGCTGCTCGGTGAGCGTAGCGGCCCCGAACAGCTCCGCGACGAGCCCGGCGCGTGCGGCCCGGGAGCCCTCGCCGCCGACCCGGGAGATCCGCTCCAGGGTGGCGTCCACGGTGAGCACAGCGAGGGTGGGCTCGGCTGCGGGCTCCGGCAGGGTCTCCAGACCGCGCCAGCCCAGCCCGGTGCGTCGCTGGCGGGGGGCGCCCGCGAGGTAGGAGGCGACCACCGCGACCTCGTCGGGGTCGGCGAGGCGGAGCAGCCGGGCGACCACCTCGGTCTTGGCCAGCCGCGCTCGGGTCGCGGTCATCTCGGCGGAGGCCCGGACGACCTCGATGAGCAGCATCCGGCCATTCTGCCCAGGCCCACCTACGCTGGGCGGGTGCACGAGGACGAACGGGGCTGGGGAGCGGAGCCGGACCGTGCGCGTTCCTGGCGTCCGGACTGGCCCTGCCCGGTCCCTAGCGTGCTGGGTGCGCTTCGACGCGGTCCCGGCGACCCGACGTACCGGCGTGACCTGGACGGCACGGTGTGGAAGGGCTGGCGCACCCCGGCCGGACTGGTGACGTTGGCGGTCCGGCCGCTGTCCGCGGACGGTCTGGTGCGGGCGGCCGCGTGGGGGCCGGGCTCGGACTGGGTCCTCGACGGCCTACCCGGGCTGCTGGGCGCCGACGACGACCCGACCGGCTTCGACCCGGTCCACCCGGTGCTGGCCCAGGCGTGGCGCCGGCACCCGCACTGGCGGGTGCCGCGCACCCGGCTCGTCGTCGACGCGCTCGTGCCCGCCATCCTCGAGCAGAAGGTGACGGGCAAGGAGGCGTTCGCCTCGCACCGGCTCCTCGTGCTGGCCTACGGCGAGCCGGCGCCGGGTCCCGGGGCGGCGCTCCGGGGGCTGGCGGTGGCGCCCGCTGCGGAGACCATCCGGGCCGTGCCCTCGTGGGAGTGGCTCGGCATGGGGGTCGACCATGCCCGCTCGCGGACCGTGGTGCAGGCGGTCTCCCGGGCCGACGCCCTGGAGCGGCTGGTCGACCTGCCTGTGGACGTGGCCGACCGGCGACTGCGGACCCTGCCGGGGGTCGGGGTGTGGACCTCGGCGGAGGTGCGGGGACGTGCTCTGGGCGACCCGGACGCGGTCAGCTTCGGGGA
Organism: uncultured Actinomycetota bacterium; assembly: GCA_963784485.1. GTDB lineage: Bacteria > Actinomycetota > Actinomycetes > Propionibacteriales > Nocardioidaceae > Marmoricola_A. The sequence continues at coordinate 24,505 of CAWARH010000003.1, forward strand.
CTACCACGTCGCCAAGGACATCGGCTGGGCGCTGACCGGCACCCCCGTCGACGACGCCGGGCTCGAGCGCCTGCTCGCGCCGTACGTCGGGCACCGGCTGCGGGTCCAGGTGCTGGTCGGGCAGGCGGGGCTGCGCCGGCCCCGGCGCGGCGCCCGGATGACCTTGCCCGCCCACCTGCCTAACCTCGGGCCAGCCGCAGCACGGAGGCGGTCATGGCCCCGATGAACGCCTCCCGGGTCTCGTCGTCGACCCGGTCGAGCGACAGGTAGGGGTTGAGGTCCTCCAGCTCCACCAGGAGGAGGTCGCCGGCGCGGGTGCGGCAGGCGTCCACGCGCTGGATGCCGTGGTCGACGTCGTTCCAGTCGATGAAGCGCTGGGCGAACGCGAGGTCCGCCGCGCTCGGCCGCCACGGCTCGAGCTCCCACCGCGCGTCCGGGTCCGGGGCGTGCAGCGCGTAGCTGAACGCGCGGTCGACGAAGTAGAACGACACCTCGTGCTCGAAGTCGATGAGCGGCTGGGCCAGGAGCCCGTCGAGGTCCCGCGCGGCCAGCTCCTCCGGCGAGACCACCTCCAGTCCGACGGAGTCCGCGCCGAGCAGCGGCTTGACGACGTACCGGTCCGCCGGGGGCAGGCGGGACAGGTCCTCACGCCGCCCGACGGTGGGGATCACCGGGAACCCGGCGACGGCGAGGTCGAGGAGGTACTGCTTGCCGAGCATGTCGGCCTTGCCGCTCAGCTCGGTGAACACCGGGACGCCGCTCGCGCGAGCCCGTGCGCGGAAGTCGTCGTAGACGTCCTGGTAGCCCAGCACGGGTCCGCTGTTGCGGACCACCACGACGTCGAAGGAGCCCATCAGCGCGGCGGCGTCGCCGGGGTGGCACAGCGCCAGGTCGCAGTGCTCGCGCAGCCGGGCGGACAGTGCGACGTCCTCGTCGCCGTAGCGGCGGCCGCGGGCCGGGTAGGTCAGGTCGGTCACGTACAGGACCCGGGGTCGGGTGGTCGGCACAGCTCAACTCCGCCCGCTCGAGGGGCTCATCGTGAGGACCACCCACCGAGGAGCTGTCGCCGGCGTCACTGGCCCGGAAGGCTGTGCACGAGCTCCTGGACGACGCTGTAGGCCCGCCGGTCGGCGGCGCACACCAGCCCCCGGAGCATCGGGCCTTGGGGGCGGTACGGTGCGCCGTCGAAGGTGCCGACGTACCCGCCGGACTCGGTGAGCAGCAGGGAGCCCGGGGCGTGGTCCCACGGCTTCGGCTTGCGGAACAGGGCGTAGTCGGCCGCTCCCTCCACCAGCTTGGGGTAGTCGACGCCGCAGCAGACCCACGTGAGCTCCAGGGCCCGCAGGGTCCCCAGGGCGCGACCGATCCAGCTCCGGCGCGAGGTGACCCCGCGCAGCTCGTCTCCGAGCGGGGGTCGGACCAGTCGCGCGCCGTTGCCCCAGGCGCCGGCGCCACGCTCGGCGACGTAGGCGCGCTCGTGCTGGGGCTGCCAGATCCAGCTCCTGACCACGTCCCCGCCGCGGAGCTCCGCCACCATGACCGCGTGGTCGGGGGAGCCGGCGACGAAGTTCTTCGTGCCGTCGACCGGGTCCACGGTGAAGGCGTGGTCGGCGGCCCGGAACCGGTCGAGCATCGTCGCGTCGGCGGCCGTGGCCTCCTCACCCAGCACCAGGGCGGTCGGGTACTCCCGCAGCAACCTCTCGGTGATCAGCACCTCGGCCTCGCGGTCGGCGACGGTGACGAGGTCGCCGGGGTTCTTCTCGGCGACCTGCTCCGTGGTGAGGGTCCGGAACCTGGGATTGATGACCTGCTCGGCCACCTCCTGGATCATGGTCAGCACGTCGTCGGTATCCACGCCTGCAACCTATCGGCGAGCCGTGAGCACGGGGAACGCGCACCCGACCGTGGCTGATCGCTGCTGCTGCACGCTGCGCGCCGCTCGAGGGTCTCCGGCTCGGGTCGGTCATGCGGCAGTGAGGTCCTCGCTGACCAGGACCCGGAGGGTCTGCTCGACGACGGAGAGCCGCTGCCGGAGCTGGCACAGGATCGCCGGGGTCTCGCGTCCGAGCCGCCGGGTGCCGTTGCCGTCGACCTGGAACCAGTGACCGGACGGGGCCTGCCACAGGTAGAGCCCCGGCAGCGGCTGGTAGCAGCTGAAGGCACCATGCCGGGTCGGGTGGGTCTTGGCCCGGTGATGACTCCGGCTCAGGGGCCCGAGGTTGTGCAACCCGGTCTGCCCCGGCGGACCTCCCCGAGCGGCGGGGACGTACGGATCGGTGTGGTCTGCATCGGCGGTGCGGGTGCTCTGGGTGCCCCACGGGAAGACCTCGAACGGCTCACGCAGGGCCAGCGCCTCGCGGAGCCGGTGCGGCACCTCGTAGGCGTCGACCGGGGCCACCTCGCTGGGGTCCAGGACCGGCTGGACGGTGATCCGGTCGTTGGCCAGCCAGCTCCTCAGCTCGCCCAGCGTGACCGGGCCGACCCCCTCGACCCGCGCGACCTGCCCAGGGTGGCCGTCGCCCTGGGCGAGCGCGTCCACGCCCAGGTGCGCGTAGACCACGGACCGGGGGCGGAGACGGTCCCACGCAGCAGGGCCCAGCCGGTGCAGGACGTCTCCGAAGGCCGCAGCGAGCTCGACGGCCGACAGGGCGCCGAGCTCCTGCGGGTCCGGTGGCTCCGGCGGGTCGGTGGGCTCCGGTCCGTCGGTGTCGGTGGCGTCAGTCGTGGTCGGGTGAGCGCGCGCGAGGAAGAGGCAGGTCAGGGCAGGGTTGGCGAGCAGCCCTAGCGCCTTGGCCCGGCGACCGTCCGCCGGGGTGGGATCCCCGGAGGCGGCCATCAGGTCCGCCAGGTGTCCGATCATGGCCTGCAGGCGGGCGACGTCCCCGGCGGTGGTCCGTGCGATCAGCGTGCGCAGGCCCCGGGCGTCCGAGGGCCGCCCGGTCGACACGAACGTCCGGCCTGCCTCGAGCTCGGCACGACGGCGGGCCTCGTCGGCGTCGACCGCCATGATCGCCGCGTCGACCACGGCAAGTGCCCGTCCCACCGGCAGGCCCGTCAGCGCCGCCACCGTGTCCCGGTCCACCTGTCGGGCCTGGTCGCGGGTGAGGTCGGCGGTCGCCGCTGCGCGGGCGACCTTGCGGGCCACCCAGTCCTCGACGCGGCCCCGCTGCACCTCCGCCCACAGCAGCGGGTGGCGGTGGCGGAGGTCCAGGGTGTCGCGGAGCAGGGACCGGGCAACCTGGGTGGTCGTGCCGAGGAGCATCCCGAGCTCGGTCGCGCTGTGCTCGAGGACCAGGGGAGTGCCGTCCGAGCCGGCGGGCGCCAGGCGTGCCCGTCCTCGGGCTGCGTCGGCGACGGCGACCTGCTCGGCGGTGGGTGCGTGCAGGTCGGCCCAGTGGGCGACCAGCGCCAGCCTGCGGGCGTCGAGCCGCCGCGCGTCGGCGACCCACGCATCGAGCGCATCGGCGCACGAGCGAACGTCCAGCGCGTCGACGTCGGTATCGCTCATACGTTCGATTATAGCGGGATCGGAGTGAAGGTGCCAGGGGAGTCGGTGTCCTGTGGACCGGCAGACGGCCCGCCCGAGGCAGGGCTACAGCAGCGGCCGCAGCGGGCCGAGGATCAGCTCGGCGAGCCGCTTGTGCAAGCCCCGCTCGGCCCATCCGGCCTCGGTCAGCTGTTCGCAGCTCTGCAGGTCGGTGACGAAGATCCGCTCCATCTGCTCGGCCATCGAGGGGTCGATGAACTCGACGTTGACCTCGTAGTTGCCGGTCATCGAGAGGCGGTCGATGTTGGCGGTGCCGACCGTGCTCCAGGCGCCGTCGATGGTCGCGGTCTTCGCGTGCACCATCGCGCCCTGGAACCGGTGGATGGCGACGCCCGCCTCCAGCAGCTCGCCGTAGTAGCCCTGCGAGATCCAGTCGGCCACCACGTGGTTCGACTTCTCGGGCACCAGCACCCGTACGTCGACACCCCGGGCGGCGGCGTCCTTGAGCGCGTCGACGAAGTCGGAGTCCGGGATGAAGTACGCCTGCGTGAGGTAGATGTTCCGGGTCGCCCGGTTGATCGCCTCGATGTACATCGAGCGGATCGGGAACATCCACAGCCGCGGGATGTTGCGGTGGACCCGGATCCGCGGCTCCCACTCCGAGGGCGTGTCGAGCAGGAGGGGCCCGCCGTGCCTGCTGCGGCGGTGCAGGTTCCAGAAGTCGGCGAAGGTGCGGGTCAGGTCCCAGACCCCCGGCCCGGTGATCCTCACGTGCGTGTCGCGCCACTCGGTGGCGAAGGCGGTGCCGAGGTTGTAGCCGCCGACGAACGCCTCGGTGTCGTCGACCACCAGGATCTTGCGGTGGTCCCGCCCGTAGCGGCGCAGGTCGAAGAAGCGCAGGCCGGCGCTGTAGATCGGGTAGCGGAGCACGCGCACCGGCGGTCGGAAGTGCTTGAACCGGGGGGAGACGACCAGGTTGGCGAAGGCGTCGTAGATCGCGTAGACCTCGACGCCGCGGGCGGCGGCGTCGTGGAGAGCCTGCTTGAAGCGTTCCCCGATCTCGTCGCCCTTCCAGATGTAGGTCTCCAGCAGGACCTGGTGCTGGGCCCGGGCGATCGCCGAGAGCATGTCGTCGTACAGGTCCTGGCCGTAGGTGTAGCTGGTGACCGTGCCCTCGCCGATGGTGACCGCCGACGGCGGGGTCGTGGGGAACGGCTTGGGCTTCTTGCCTCGCCGACGGTAGGAGTCGACGAGGGTCAGCGACAGGGCGAGGAGGAGCTGGACGCCGAGCGTGACCAGGAGCGCCCGGCGCAGGCCCGCCCGCCACGAGTCCAGGCGGGTCCGCCTCGTCGACGCGCTCATCGCACGTCCGTCCTGCGTCTCGGCTTCACGGAAGGAATCTAGCCGTTCCCGGAACTGTCGGTGCCGCTGGCTAGGCTCGCAGCCATGAGGCCCGTGACCGACCTGAAGCGCAGGGTCGCCCCGTTCGAGGTGATCTCCGAGTTCGTCCCCTCCGGAGACCAGCCGGCCGCGATCGCCGACATCCAGCGGCGCATCGAGGGTGGCGAGCAGGACGTCGTGCTGCTCGGCGCGACCGGCACCGGCAAGACGGCCACGGTGGCCTGGGCGGTCGAGCGGCTGCAGCGCCCGGCGCTGGTCATGCAGCCCAACAAGACGTTGGCCGCCCAGTTCGCCAACGAGCTGCGGCACCTGCTCCCGAACAACGCGATCGAGTACTTCGTCTCCTACTACGACTACTACCAGCCCGAGGCGTACGTCCCCCAGACCGACACCTACATCGAGAAGGACTCCTCGATCAACGAGGAGGTCGAGCGGCTGCGGCACTCGGCCACCAACTCGCTGCTGACCCGGCGCGACGTCGTGGTGGTGTCCACCGTGTCGTGCATCTACGGTCTCGGCACGCCCCAGGAGTACGTCGACCGGATGGTGCGGCTGCGGGTCGGTGGGGAGGTCGACCGGGACCAGCTGCTGCGCCGGCTCGTCGAGATCCAGTACACCCGCAACGACCAGGCGTTCACCCGGGGGACCTTCCGGGTCCGGGGGGACACCCTGGAGATCTTCCCGGTCTACGAGGAGCACGCCGTCCGGATCGAGCTCTTCGGCGACGAGATCGAGCGGCTGATGACCCTCCACCCGATCACCGGGGAGGTCGTCACCGACGACCAGGAGCTGTACATCTTCCCGGCGACCCACTACGTCGCCGGTCCGGAGCGGATGGAGCGCGCGATCACCGGGATCGAGCTCGAGCTGGCCGACCGGCTCGCCGAGTTCGAGCGGCAGGGCAAGCTGCTGGAGGCCCAGCGACTGAGGATGCGCACGGCCTACGACATCGAGATGATGCGCCAGGTCGGCAGCTGCGCGGGCATCGAGAACTACTCGATGCACATCGACGGCCGCGCGCCTGGCTCGGCGCCCAACTGTCTCCTGGACTACTTCCCGGAGGACTTCCTGCTCGTCGTGGACGAGTCGCACGTGGCCGTGCCCCAGATCGGCGGCATGTACGAGGGCGACATGTCGCGCAAGCGCAACCTGGTCGACCACGGCTTCCGGCTGCCCAGCGCGATGGACAACCGGCCGCTGAAGTGGGAGGAGTTCCTCGACCGGATCGGGCAGACGATCTACCTCTCGGCCACCCCCGGTCGCTACGAGCTCGACAAGGTCGGCGGCCACGACAACGTGGTCGAGCAGATCATCCGACCGACGGGGCTGATCGACCCGGAGGTGGTGGTCAAGGCCACCAAGGGCCAGATCGACGACCTGATCCACGAGATCACGCTGCGCACCGAGCGCAACGAACGGGTCCTGGTCACCACCCTGACCAAGAAGATGTCCGAGGACCTCACCGACTACCTCCTCGAGGCGGGCATCCGCACCCGCTACCTGCACAGCGAGGTCGACACGCTGCGGCGGATCGAGCTGCTCCGCGAGCTGCGGATGGGCGAGTACGACGTCCTGGTCGGCATCAACCTCCTACGCGAGGGGCTCGACCTTCCCGAGGTGTCGCTGGTGGCGATCCTCGACGCCGACAAGGAAGGGTTCCTGCGCTCCGACAAGTCGCTGATCCAGACCATCGGCCGCGCCGCCCGCAACGTCTCGGGGCAGGTGATCATGTACGCGGACAAGGTGACGCCGTCCATGGAGCTCGCGATCGACGAGACCAACCGGCGACGCGAGAAGCAGGTCGCCTACAACACCGAGCGGGGCATCGACCCGCAGCCGCTGCGCAAGAAGATCGCCGACATCACCGAGATGCTGGCGCGCGAGGACGAGAACACCGAGGAGCTGCTCAACACCTGGCAGAACCTCGACACCAAGTCGAAGAAGGCACCGGTCCCGGGGCTGTCGAAGCTGAAGAAGCAGAGCGCCGACCTGGCCGGGCTGCCCTCGGCCGACCTGGCCGAGCTGGTGCAGCAGCTCACCGAGCAGATGCACACAGCGGCCGCGGAGCTGCAGTTCGAGGTCGCGGCCCGGCTGCGCGACGAGATCTCGGACCTGAAGAAGGAGCTGCGGCAGATGGTGGAGGCAGGGGCACGCTGAGGCAGGCCCGGCCCCGCTGACCAGCCGCTGCCGGGCCGCGCTGACCGGGCCGCGAGGGGCGGCCACACACGCACGAGGAGGAACCATGAGCGTCGTCCGACAGGTCCAGGTGACCTTCGACTGTGCCGACCCGGCTGCCCTGGCCACGTTCTGGGCCGAGGTGCTGGGCTACCACCTCGACGACCCGCCGCCGGGCTTCGCGTCGTGGCCGGAGGCGCTGGTGGCCTGGGGGGTGCCCGCGGAGCACCACAACGACCGCTCGGCTGTGCATGACCCGGACGGGGTGGGACCGCGGCTCTTCTTCCAGCGCGTCCCGGAGCCCAAGACGGCCAAGAACCGGGTGCACCTCGACGTCCGGGCGGCACCGGGGCTGGAGGGAGACGCCCGGATGGCGGCGCTGGAGGCCGAGTGCGCCCGGCTGGTCGACCGGGGAGCCACCCGGGTCCGCCGCCACGACGCGGACGCGGGCGGCGCCGGCCACCTCGTCATGCTCGACCCCGAGGGCAACGAGTTCTGCCTCGACTGACCGGGTTTTGGGTGAACCACGCCGGGTCTGGGAGACTGGCCCGATTGGAGGGGAGTATTCCTTCGCAGTGGGGTCGTCATCACGGTCGTGTCCTGAACACGGCCCGGCGCCGCTGGCCCGCGTCTGACGACGCGGGCGGGAGAGACCTCCGGCACCCGTCTCCGTCGCGTGGCCCCGCCGCGCCGCGGCTCTGCACCTCCGGAGGAACCCGCCTGTGAACGTCCCCGTCTGGGTCTGGTCGGCCACCTTGGGCCTGACCATCGCCGTGCTGCTCGTCGACGTCTTCATCATCGGGCGTCGCCCGCACGAGCCGTCCCGACGCGAGGTCAGCATCGCCCTCGGCATCTACATCTCGATGGCCGTGCTCTTCGGGATCGGCGTGTGGGTCTTCGCCGGCCACCAGTACGGCACCGAGTTCTTCGCCGGCTGGCTGACCGAGTACTCCCTGTCCGTGGACAACCTGTTCATCTTCATCCTCATCATGGCCAGGTTCGGGGTGCCGCGAGAGTTCCAGCAGGAGGCGCTGCTGATCGGCATCGTGCTCGCCCTGGTGTTCCGCGGCATCTTCATCGCGCTCGGCGCGGCGGTGATCGTGCAGTTCAGCTGGGTGTTCTACCTCTTCGGGGCGTTCCTCGTCTACACCGGCTTCAAGCTCGCCAAGCAGGGGCCGGAGGAGGACGAGGAGTTCGACGAGAACCGGCTCGTGACCTGGGTGCGCACCAAGCTGCCGCACACCGAGGACTACCACGGCGCCAAGCTGTGGCTGCGCACCAACGGCGCCTGGGTGTTCACCCCGATGTTCATCCTGGCCGTGGCCCTCGGGACCACCGACCTGCTGTTCGCGCTGGACTCGATCCCGGCCATCTTCGGTCTCACCAGCGAGCCCTACCTGGTCCTGACCGCCAACATCTTCGCCCTCATGGGCCTGCGTCAGCTCTACTTCCTCCTCGGTGACCTGCTCAAGCGGCTGGTGTACCTCACCTACGGCCTGGCGTTCCTGCTCTCCTTCATCGGCGTGAAGCTCGTGCTCGAGGCGATGCACACCAACGAGCTGCCCTTCATCAACGGAGGCCACCACATCGAGTGGGCCCCCGAGGTGCCGATCCTGGTCTCCCTGGGCGTCATCGTCGGCACCCTCGTGATCACCACCGTGGCCAGCCTGCGCTCCTCCCGGGGCACCGACGACGCGCGGACCTGACGCAGCGGGCAGGGCCTCGCGGCGGCGGCTCCTCCGACCCACCTCGCGCCGTTGCTGGTAGAACTACCGCAGGGGCCGGACCGAGGAGGACGCATGAGTGAGGACCACGACGTCGACCTTCTCGTCATCGGAGCGGGTCCCGTGGGCCTCTACGCGGCGTACTACGCGGGGTTCCGCGAGCTGTCGACCGCCGTCGTGGACTCACTGCCCGAGCTCGGCGGACAGATCACCGCGATGTACCCCGAGAAGGACATCCTCGACGTGGCCGGCTTCCCGGTCATCAAGGGCAAGGAGCTCGTCGAGGGGCTCGTCCACCAAGCCGCCTCGGCGGACCCGACGTACCTGCTCGGGCGCACCGCGCTCACCCTGGTCTCCGACGACGCGGCGGGCGTGGTGCGGGTAGGCCTCGACGACGGCAGCACGGTCCAGGCCAAGGCGGTCATCATCACCGCGGGGATCGGCAAGTTCACCCCGCGTCCGCTGCCGGCGGCCGACGGGTGGGCGGGGGACGAGATCGCGTTCTTCGTGCCCACGTTCGCGCCGTACGCCGGCAAGGACGTGGTCATCGTGGGCGGCGGCGACAGCGCCTTCGACTGGGCGGTCGCCCTGGAGCCGGTGGCCGCCTCGGTCACCCTCATCCACCGCCGCGACGCGTTCCGCGCCCACGAGGCGACCGTCCGGAAGGTGCTGGCGAGCACGGTGACGGTGCTGACGCACAGCAACGTGACCGGGCTGCTCGGCGAGCACGGTCTCGAGGCGATCGAGGTCGAGGACGTGAAGGCCGGCACGACGAGCATCGTCAAGACACAGGCGATCGTGGCAGCGCTCGGCTTCGTGGCTGACCTCGGACCGATCCAGGAGTGGGGCCTGGAGGTCTCCAAGCGGCACGTGGTGGTCGACTCGACGACGCGGACCAGCCTGCCGCGGGTCTTCGCCGCCGGCGACATCTCGGACTACCCCGGCAAGGTCCGGCTGATCGCGGTGGGCTTCGGTGAGGCCGCCACCGCGGTCAACAACGCCGCGGTCGCGATCAGCCCCGGGGCGCACCTGTTCCCCGGCCACTCCTCGGAGGCCTGAGCTGGTCCGGCCCGTCCCGTCCGCTGCACCCCCAGGAGGAACACCGTGAAGGTCACCGCCGACTTCGACCTGTGCCAGTCCAACGCCGTCTGCGTCGGCATCGCCCCCGACGTGTTCGAGATCGACGACGACAACTACCTCCAGCTCCGCACCGACGAGGTCACCGCGGACAACGAGGAGCGGATCCGACAGGCGGTCGCCTCCTGTCCCACCGCCGCCCTGAGCATCGTCGAGTGAGCCTGCTCCCGACCGTCCACGCCACCAGGTACGTCGTCCCGCTGCGTGAGGGCGGCTCCCTGCCAGGCATCGTCGAGGCCGACGACCTGGGCACCTACGTCTGCAAGTTCCGCGGGGCTGGGCAGGGGGTCCGGGTGCTGGTCGCCGAGGTGGTCGTGGGGGAGCTGGCCCGCGAGCTGGGGATCGCCACCCCGGCACTGGTCGCGGTCCAGCTCGAGGCCGCGATGGCCAAGTACGAGGCCGACGAGGAGGTGCAGGACCTGCTCAACGCCAGTCTGGGGCTGAACCTGGGCATCGACTTCCTGCCCGGGTCGTTCGGCTTCGACGCGGCGTGCCGCCCGGACCCGGCTCGCGCTGCCCGCGTGCTCTGGCTCGACGCCCTGACCGCCAACGTCGACAGGTCCTGGCGCAACCCGAACCTGCTGGTCTGGCACGGCGACCTGTGGGCGATCGACCACGGGGCCTCGCTGTACTTCCACCACTCCTGGTCCGGCGGGCTGACCTCCCCCGAGCGGTTCGCCCGCCAGCCCTGGTCGGCTTCGGACCACGCGCTGGCGGAGTACCTCCCCGGGGTCGCGGACGCGGACGCCGACCTGGCCTCCCGGGTGACCGAGGAGCTGCTCACCGAGGTGGTCTCCCGGGTGCCCGAGGAGTGGGTGGAGCCGGTGCCCGGCGCGGACAGCACCGCGGTGCGCCGCGCGTACGTCGACTTCCTGCTCGCCCGCGTCGACGGCGACCGGCCGTGGCTGCCGAGGTCGGAGCAGTGAGCGCCGTGGGCACGGCACCGGGCCGAGGCTGGGGCTACCAGTACGTCGTGCTGCGCTGCGTCCCCCGGGTGGACCGCGAGGAGTTCCTCAACATCGGGGTGGTGCTGTACTGCCAGCAGGCAGCCTTCCTCGGCTGTGCGTCCGCGGTGGACGCCGCCCGGCTCCGGGCGCTCGCCCCGGGGCTGGACCTGGACCCGGTGCGCTCGGCCCTCGCCGCGGTGGACGCGGTGTGTCGCGGCGACGCGGCGGCGGGGCCCGCCGGCCAGGGGCCGCTGCTCACCCGGTTCGGCTTCCTCAGCGCGCCGCGGAGCACGGTGGTGCAGCCCGGCCCGATCCACGGTGGTGTCACCGGCGACCCGGCCACGGAGCTCTCCGCGCTCGTGGCCGCGCAGGTGAAGCTCGACCCTGCCGCGTCCTGAGACGCAGCAGGGTCGAGACGTTCCGGTCGGTCAGAGGTGGATCATGTGGCCGGCGATGCCCTCGACGGCCTCCTTGACGGCCTCGGAGAGCGTCGGGTGCGCGAACACGTTGCGGGCCACCTCGTCGGCGGTGAGGTCCCACTTCTGTGCCAGGGTCAGGGCGGGGAGCAGCTCGGTCACGTCGGGGCCGATCAGGTGGGCACCGAGGAGCTCGTGGTGCTTGGCGTCGGCGACGACCTTGACGAAGCCGACCGCCTCGCCGAGCCCCATGGCCTTGCCGTTGGCCGAGAAGGGGAACTTCGCGGTCGTGACGTCGTACCCCTTGTCCTTGGCCTGCGCCTCGGTGTAGCCGAACGAGGCGATCTGGGGCTGGCAGTACGTCGCCCGCGGGATCATGTCGTAGTCGACCTCGATGGTCTCGGCGTCGGCGATCGTCTCGGCGGCCACGATGCCCATCGCCTCGGCGGTGTGGGCGAGCATGAGCTTGCCGGTGACGTCCCCGATCGCCCAGACGCCCTCGACGTTGGTGCGACCGCGGCTGTCGATGGCGATCGCGCCCCGGTCGGTCGTCTCCACGCCGACCTTGTCGAGGCCGTAGCCGTCGAGCCGCGGCGCGAAGCCGATCGCCTGCATCACCTTGTCGGCCTCGAGGACCTGCTGGTCGCCCCCCTGGGCGGGGGAGACGGTGACCTTGACCTTGTCGCCGGTGTCCTCGATGGTCTCCACCTTGGTGCTGGTGAGGACCTTCACGCCGAGCTTCTTGTAGTGCTTGGCCAGCTCCTTGGACACCTCCTCGTCCTCGGTCGGCACCATCCGGTCGAGGAACTCGACGATGGTGACGTCGACCCCGAAGTTCTTCATCACGTAGGCGAACTCGACGCCGATGGCGCCGGAGCCGGCGATGATGATGCTCTCGGGGAGGTTCGGGTCGAGGATCTGCTCCTCGTAGGTCACCACCCGCTCGGAGAGCTCGGTGCCCGGGATCAGCCGGGTGGTCGCGCCGGTGGCGATGATCACGTGGTCACCGGTGACCTCGGTGGTCGAGCCGTCCTCGGCCTCGACGGAGATCGTCTTGGCGTCGGTGAAGGTGCCCCAGCCGTCGATCTCGGTGATCTTGTTCTTGCGCATCAGGAAGTGGACGCCCTTGACGATGCCGTCGGAGACCTGGCGGCTGCGCTTGTGGGTCGCCCCGAACTCCATGGTGGCGTCGCCGGTGATCCCGAACTTCGCCTTCTCGTGGGTCAGGACGTGCGCGAGCTCGGCATTGCGGAGCAGTGCCTTGCTGGGGATGCAGCCGACGTTGAGGCAGACACCTCCCCAGTACTTCTTCTCGATCACGGCCGTCTTGAGGCCGAGCTGGGAGGCGCGGATCGCGGCGATGTAGCCGCCGGGGCCGGCGCCGAGGACGACGACATCGAAGTGCTGGGTCATGAGGTCAGCCTAGTAGGTCAGACGGGCACGAGCTCTACTGCGCCCACGGCGTAGCGGGCCAGGACGGTGCGCGCCACCTCGGGGTCGGGCCCGAAGGGTTGCGACACCGCCACCGCGCCGGCCTCGACGGCGAGCTCGGCCGCGCGGTCGTGGAGGAGACCGGGGGACAGGAAGAGCGAGCCCACGGCGATGTGCCGTCGGCCCTGGCCGCGGAACGCGCGGACCGCCTCCCCCGTGGCCGGGGGGCTGGTCGAGGCGAAGGCGGCCATCACCGGCAGCTTGTGCCGGGCCGCCCACATGCGGGCCAGCCGGTTCACCGACTGGGTGGCCAGCGGGTCGGAGGTGCCTGCCGCGGCCAGCACCAGGGCGTCGAGCTCGCGGACCCGGGCATCGGTGAGGGCCTCCCGCAGGCGCCGGTCGAGGACGTCGAGGAAGGCCGTCTCCAGTCCCAGCACCGAGGTGGCTCGCACCTGCAGGCCGGGGTGGCCGGAGGTGGCCTCCGCGATGACGGTAGGGACGTCGACCTTGGCGTGGTAGGCCTCGCTGAGCAGCAGCGGCACGACGACGATCTCCTCGAAGCCCGCCCGGACGAGCTTGTCGGCGACGGTGGCGAAGGTCGGCTTGGAGAGCTCGAGGAAAGCGGGCTCGATACGGAGGTCGGGCCTCATCCGGCGGACCTCGTCGACGAGGGCGCGCACGGAGGCGGCGGAGCGAGGGTCTCGGCTGCCATGGGCGAGCGCCACCAGGGCGGGAGCGGTCATGAGGTCAGCCTCCTCTCGGTTTGTTCCGACGGGCGTCGGGTGAGCTGGACCGTGTTCAGTTGTGGTGGGCAGTGCGGCGTTCCGGCGTCACTGATGGATGCCGCACTCGGTCTTGTTGAGGCCGGCCCAGCGCCCGGCCCGGCTGTCCTCGCCGGGGGCCACGCGCCGGGTGCAGGGAGCACAGCCGATGGAGGGGTAGCCGTCGTACTGCAGCGGGTTGACCAGGACGCCGTGGTCGGCGACGTACTGCTCGACCTGGGCGTCGCTCCAGCGAGCCAGCGGGGAGACCTTGACCTTCCGCTTCCTGGCGTCCCAGCCGATCACCGGGGCGATCACCCGGTTGTGGGTCTCGGCGCGGCGCAGGCCGGTGGCCCAGGCGTCGTACCCGGCCAGGGACTGCTGGAGCGGGGCGACCTTGCGCAGCGCGCAGCACAGGTCGGGGTCGCGGGCGTAGAGCTCCGGGCCGTACTCGGCGTCCTGCTCGGCCACCGACTGCCGGGGGGTGATCGTCAGCAGGTTGACCGGGAGCGTGGCGGCCACCGCGTCGCGGGTGCCGATGGTCTCGGCGAAGTGGTACCCGGTGTCGAGGAAGACCACGTCGACCCCGGGCGCGACCCGGGAGGCGAGGTGGGCCAGGACCGCGTCGCCCATGGAGGAGGTGACGCAGAACCGGTCGCCGAACGTGGCCACCGCCCACTCGACGATCACCTCGGCAGGGGCGAGCTCCAGGTCGGCACCGGCATGACGGACCAGCTCGCGGAGCTCCTGCTCGCTGCGACCCTCGGTGTCGGTGCCCCGGGCCAGGAACGCGCGCGTGGTGGCGGCGGCGGTCATGGGTGCACCGCCTCGTCGCGGACGGACGGGCTCCCGCCGGGGGTGGGCCGGAGGATGCCCAGGAACTTCAGGCTGAAGGCGCGCATGCAGGCCCGGCACTCCCAGGAGCCGTGGCCCGCCTCGTGCGGGCGGAGGTCCTCCTCGCCGCAGTAGGGGCAGTGGAACGGGGACATGCGCTCACTCATCGCCCGGAACCCCCCACCGTCTCCAGGGTCCGGTCACCGCGCAGTGCAGCCTCGTCCGCGCGCTGCACCCAGGCGGCGAAGCTCTCGTCGTCGGAGCGCTCGGCGAGGAAGGAGCCGACCACGTGGGTGATGTAGTCGTCGAGCCCGGCGCTGGTCACCTTGTGGGCGCGCAGCTTGCGGCCGAACGACGCGGTCAGTCCGAGGCCGCCGCCTAGGTGGACCTGGAAGCCCTCGACCTGGTTGCCGTCCTCGTCCATGACGAGCTGCCCCTTGAGGCCGATGTCGGCCACCTGCGTGCGGGCGCACGAGTTGGGGCAGCCGTTGACGTTGACGCTGACGGGGACGTCGAGGTCGGGGAAGCGCCGCTCCAGCTCGTCGACCAGACGGATCGCGCGCTCCTTGGTCTCGACGATCGCGAGCTTGCAGAACTCGATGCCGGTGCAGGCCATCGTCGAGCGCCGCCACACCGACGGTCGGGCCGAGAGGCCGATGCTCTCGAGGTCGGCGACCACGGCGTCGGCGTCGGCGGGAGCGACGCCCGAGCACCACCAGCTTCTGGTACGACGTCAGGCCGGACGCCGTCGGCGTCGTACCGCTCGACGAGGTCGCCCAGCGCGCTGCAGGATGCGTGCCGGAGACCCGGCCGACGCGCGGCGCGGCGCCGACGTAGACGTTGCCGTCCTTCTGGGCGTGCACCCCGACGTGGTCGCCGCTGACGGTGGCGAGCCCGGGGGAGGGGCCGTCGAGGAGCCTGCGGTGGAGGTACTCGTCCTCGAGGACCTGGCGGAACTTGTCCTTGCCCCAGTCGGCGACCAGGAACTTCAGCCGGGCCCGGTTGCGCAGCCGCCGGTAGCCGTAGTCACGGAAGATCGAGATGACGCCCTCCCAGGCGTCGGCCACCTCGTGGAGGGGGATCCACACGCCCAGCTTCTGGGCCAGCATCGGGTTGGTGGACAGCCCGCCGCCGACCCACAGGTCGAAGCCGGGGCCGTGGACGGGGTGGACGGTGCCGACGAAGCTGACGTCGTTGACCTCGGGAGCGCCGTCGAGCCCCGGGTGGCCGGAGGCGGAGGTCTTGAACTTGCGGGGGAGGTTCGCGTAGTCGGGGTTGCCGATGAAGCGGCGCTTGATCTCGGCCAGAGCAGGGGAGGCGTCGATGATCTCGTCCTTCGCCACGCCGGCCACGGGGGAGCCGAGGAACGGCCGGGGCGAGTCGCCGCAGGCCTCGGTGGTGCTGAGCCCGGCGCCTTCGAGCCGCTTCCAGATCGCCGGAACGTCCTCGATCCGGATCCAGTGGTACTGGATGTTCTGCCGGTCGGTGATGTCGGCGGTGTCCCGGGCGTAGGCGGTGGAGACCTCGCCGAGGGCGCGCAGCGCCTCTGCGCCCAGCAGCTCGCCGTCGGTGCGGACCCGCATCATGAAGAACTCGTCGTCCAGCTCGTGCGGGTCCAGGGTCGCGGTCTTGCCGCCGTCCAGACCGGGCTTGCGCTGGGTGTAGAGCCCCATCCAGCGCATCCGGCCACGGAGGTCGTTCGGGTCGATGGAGGCGAAGCCGTGCTTGGCGTAGATGTGCTCGATGCGGGCCCGGACGTTGAGCGGCGCGTCGTCCTTCTTGAACTGCTCGTTGGGGTTCAACGGCTCGCGGTAGCCCAGCGCCCACTGGCCCTCGCCACGCCTGGGGCGCGGGCGGGCGGCGCGAGGTGTCGGGGTCCCGGTCTCGGTGCCTGCGGTAGTCGTCATGGAAGGCGTGTCCCTGCTGGTCGGAGACGCACGAGCGCTGACCCGCCCTGACACCCTTGTCAAGACCGTGCCGGCGACCGCACGCCCGGCTGTGGAAGCGGAGCGGCTCGTCGCCGGGGCGACGTGCGGTCAGGCCGACATACAGATCATGCTGCGGGTGCGTCCGAGGTCCACGTGGCGGCGAGCCACGAGGAAGACGGGCGAGGCAGCGGTGATCATGGGCAACAGTCTCAACTGCCGGACGTGGTTCCCACAAACAGTCGTCTCATTTCGTAAGACGACTGTCCGTCATTTGATATGGGACGAGGCGTCGAGCGCCCGTCCAGGCGTGCTCACTAGGCTGGGCGCATGAGCGACGCCACTGCCCCGGACCAGTCCACCTCCCAGGTCGGCGACAGCGCGCCCCCGACGCCTGGCCAGATCCCGGCGGCGGCGACCGTGAGCGCGGCCTACGACGCGGCGCTGTCGGTGATCGCGTCGGTCGAGCCCCGGATCGCGGCCGCCACCCGCGCCGAGCTCGCCGACCAGCGGGCGTCGCTCAAGCTGATCGCGAGCGAGAACTACGCCTCACCCGCGGTGCTGCTCACCATGGGCACCTGGCTCTCCGACAAGTACGCCGAGGGCACGGTGGGTCATCGGTTCTACGCAGGCTGCCAGAACGTCGACACCGTCGAGGCGCTCGCCGCCGAGCACGCGCGCGAGCTGTTCGGCGCCGAGTACGCCTACGTGCAGCCGCACTCGGGCATCGACGCCAACCTGGTCGCGTTCTGGTCGATCCTCGCGCACCGCGTCGAGAGCCCGGCGCTGGAGAAGCACTCGGTCAAGAACGTCAACGAGCTCACCGAGGTCGAGTGGGAGGAGCTGCGGCACGACCTGGGCAACCAGCGGATGCTCGGCATGTCCCTGGACGCGGGCGGCCACCTGACCCACGGGTTCCGCCCCAACATCAGCGGCAAGATGTTCCACCAGCGCTCCTACGGCACCGACCCCGGAACCGGGCTGCTCGACTATGCCGCGGTCCGCGAGGCCGCCCGCGAGTTCCGTCCGCTGATCCTGGTCGCCGGCTACTCGGCGTACCCGCGTCGGGTGAACTTCGCCACGATGCGGGAGATCGCCGACGAGGTCGGGGCCACGCTCATGGTCGACATGGCGCACTTCGCCGGGCTGGTGGCGGGCAAGGTCTTCACCGGCGACGAGGACCCGATCCCGCACGCCCACGTGGTCACGAGCACCACCCACAAGTCGCTGCGCGGGCCGCGCGGCGGCGTGGTGTTCGCCACCGAGGAGTACGCCCCGAGCGTCGACCGGGGCTGCCCGATGGTGCTGGGCGGCCCGCTCTCGCACGTGATGGCTGCCAAGGCGGTGGCCTTCGCCGAGGCACGGCAGGACTCGTTCCGCACCTACGCCCAGGACGTCGCGGACAACGCCCAGGCGCTCGCCGAGGGCTTCCTGACCCGTCAGGGCACGCTGGTCACCGGAGGCACCGACAACCACCTGGTGCTGCTGGACGTGAGCTCGTTCGGCCTGACCGGGCGGCAGGCGGAGTCCGCCCTGCTCGACGCCGGGGTCGTCACCAACCGCAACTCGGTGCCGGCCGACGCCAACGGCGCCTGGTACACCTCGGGGATCCGCTTCGGCACCCCCGCACTGACCACGCGAGGCTTCGGCCGGGAGGAGTTCGACAAGGTCGCAGAGCTGGTCGTGGACGTGCTGACCCACACCACGCCCAACACCACGAAGGCCGGTGCGCCGTCGAAGGCGACGTACACCACCGCCGACGGTGTCGTGGAGCGGGTCAAGGCCGCCTCCGCGGAGCTGCTGGACGACCACCCGCTCTACCCCGGCCTCGAACTGAGCTGACCCGGCCGCGTCGGTCCGCCGAAGTGCCCCCCTCGGCTGGTTACCGTGGGGCATGGCCGCCGTCCGCGACACCCTGTGGCGGCTCGTGGTCTCGACCGTCGGCACCTGCCTGCGGAACCGGGTCACCGGGCTGGCCGCCGAGGCCGCGTTCTTCGCCCTGCTGTCGCTGCCGCCCCTGATCTTCGGTCTCACCGGCTCCATCGGGTACGTCGTCCAGCGCTTCACCGACCAACGGGTCGGGGAGTTCCGGACCGACGTGGTCGACCTTGCCCTGCAGGCGTTCACCGAGGACACGGTGCGCACGATCATCGTGCCGACGATGGACGACGTCCTGGGCGGACCGCGCTACGACGTGATCTCGATCGGCTTCGTGCTTGCCCTGTGGTCTGGCTCCCGGGCCCTCAACGTGTTCGTCGACACGGTCACGATCATGTACGGGCTGGGGGGCCAGCGCGGGATCGTCCGCACCCGGATGCTCTCGTTCGCGCTGTACGTGCTCGGGCTGCTCACCGGCATCGTGGTGATCCCCCTGGTGGTGGCCGGTCCGGCCCTGGTGGACCGGGCCCTGCCGGACCGCCTCGACGGGCTCAACGCGCTCTACTGGCCGATCGTCGTGGTGCTGTGCGTGTGCTTCACCGCGACGCTCTACCACGTCTCGGTCCCGGTCCGGACGTCCTGGCGCTACAACCTGCCCGGCGCCGCGCTCACGCTGGTGATCTGGATCGCGGGCTCAGCGGTGCTGCGGTGGGTGCTCACCGCGACCTCCTCGGGGTCCACGTCGATCTACGGTCCCCTCGCCGCTCCCATCGCGATCATGGTCTGGCTCTACCTGGTGGCGATCGCCGTGCTCATCGGAGCTGCGCTCAACGCCTCGTTCGACCAGCTGTGGCCCGAGCCCGGGCCGGAGCGGGCCCGGTCCAGGATGCGGCTGCCGATGCTGCAACGGCGGTGAAATCCCGGTGCCGGACCGGGGCCGGGCGCCGTACATTGCGGGCGTGAGCCCCGATCGAGTCCCGGACGCCACGGTGGCGACGGATCGTCCCGGTCGTGTCCTCACCGTGGAGCCCGGCCTGGTCCGGGTGCGCTGCGGGGGGCGGGTCGTCCGGGCCACGGTCGGTGCCGACCTGCTCGCTGCGATGGCGCGCGACGTCACCGCCACGCCCCGGCCCGGGGACCGGGTGCTCGTGCGGACCTGGGCCGACGGCCGTGCCACGGTCGAGCGGGTCGTGGTGCGGCGGCTGCGGGAGGGGCCCCAGGTCACCTGAGACCCACCCCCGACGTGGAATGCTGGTGGTGACGGGGAAGCGAGACCACCGGAAGGACCCATGGCCAACGTCACTGTCCCGATGCCCATCGCCGTGGCCGGAGGGGGGCTGTGCCTGCTCGGCGGCTTCATCGTGGGAGCCGTCGCCGGGCCGAACGCGCCGAGTCTCGACACGGCCGAGGTGGTCAGCTACACCCCGGCCGGCGACGAGCTCTGCCTGACCGGCGAGGCGGTCGCCGAGGAGCCCGAGGCCCAGGACGGCGTCCTGTGCGGCACCTGGCGCCGCGACGTGGGGGCGGCCGACCCCGCACCGGGTGACGACTTCCGGTTCGTCCTGCTGACCAACCGCAACAACGACGACGGGGAGACTGCGACCTTCATCTTCGGCGACGTCGTGTCCTGAGCACCCCCGGTGTCCCGTACATTCGCACCGTGTCCGACATCGAGCCCGAGACCGCGCTGGGGTCGATCCGCTTCCCCGAGGTGGTCCGCTCCCCCTGGTGGGCCCTCACCCGCCGGCTGCTGCTGGCGATCGCCATCCTCAGCGCGACCGTGGCGATCGTCTACAGCGACGCCGGCGGCTACCGGGACAACGGCGACCCCACCGGCAAGGTCGGCTTCATCGACGCGATCTACTACACGACGGTCACGCTGAGCACGACCGGCTACGGCGACATCGCGCCCACGTCGGACACCGCCCGGCTGGTCAACGCGTTCGTCATCACCCCCCTGCGCATCGCGTTCCTGGTCCTCCTGATCGGGACCACGCTCGAGGTGCTTGCCAGCCAGGGCCGCGAGATGTTCAAGGTCGCCCGATGGAGGAAGCAGATGGACAAGCACGTGGTGGTCGTCGGTTACGGCACCAAGGGACGCAGCGCTATCGAGACGCTGGTGGGCAACGGGCACAGCCGCGACGACATCGTGGTGGTCGATCCGGAGCCCGCCGCGATCCAGGAGGCCAACAACGACGGGCTCACCGTGGTGGTGGGGGACGCGACCCGTCGTGACGTGCTGCGCCGGGCCGGAGTGGCCCGCGCGGCCCAGGTGATCATCACCACCGACCGGGACGACTCCACGGTGCTGTCGGTCCTCAACGCCCGCCAGCTCAGCGGGACGGCCTACATCGTGGCGTCGGTGCGCGAGGGCGACAACGTCTCGCTGGTCCGGCAGAGCGGTGCGGACGCGGTGGTGACCTCCTCCGACGCGGTGGGCCGCCTGCTCGGGCTCAGCGCGGTCAGCCCGGCCCTCGGGTCGGTGATCGAGGACCTGCTGTCCTACGGCGACGGCCTGGAGGTGGCCGAGCGGGAGCTGCTCGTCCCCGAGGTCGGCAAGCAGCCCCAGCAGCTGCCGGACCAGGTGATCGCGGTGATCCGGGACAACAAGGTGCACCGTTACTTCGAGCCGGTGGTGACCCAGCTGGCGCGCGGGGACCGTCTCATCGTGGTGCGCCCGGCGCAGGAGCTGCCCTGGGCACCGCGCCCCGGCACCCACGGCGAGGACACCACCGAGGACGAGTGAGTGCGGACCGTGGTGCCGGGTCGTGCCACGGTCGGGCAGGATGGAGCCGTGAGCGACATGGTGTTCGAGTTCGAGACCGAGGCGAAGCGCAACCTCACAGCTCGTGAGGTACGTCGTCAGGGGTACGCCTGCCGTGCCGGCGACCGCAGGCCGGGAGACGCCACCTCACGGTTGGCGGTGAGCGAGTCGTCGGAGGAGGTCCGGGCCGCGGTCGAGGCGCTGGTGCGCCGGCTGGCCCCGACCGCGGTGCGCAGCCAGTAGCCCCGAACCGACCCGGGTCAGGACGTGGGGTGGTACGCGCAGCCGTCGACGGCCGGCGTGGCGGCGGCGCCTCCCCGGTCACGCCGACCCTGGCGAGGCTCCAGCGCGCTGCTGACCCTGCTGCGGACCAGGTCGAAGTCGGGGTCGGCGGGGTTGAACTCCGCGGAGGAGCGGAACACCACCGACCGCATCCCTGCCTGCTTGACCCGGGGGGCGAGACCGACGAAGGCGGGAAGCAGCTTGCGGGGGACGTCGGTGCGGAGGATGCGCTGGGCACCCGCGGCCAGCGCCTGGTAGCGCCGGAGCAGGGTGAGGGGGTCGGCCTGCGCGACCAGGGCGTCGACCAGGCAGCGCTGCCGCTCCATGCGTGCGTAGTCGTCGGAGCCCCAGCGACCGCGGGCGAACCACAACGCGTGGTAGCCGTCCAGGTGCTGGTCCGGACCCGGCTCGAGGTAGCCCACCGGCGGGATCCCGGCATCGGTGTTGCCCTCGATCGCGACCGGCTCGTTGACGTTCACCGTCACCCCGCCCATCGCCTCCACGATCTCGCGGAAGCCGTCCAGGTTCACCAGGAGGTAGTAGTCGACGGGGAGTCCCAGGATGGCTCCGACTGCCTGCTTGATCGCGTCGGCGCCCTCGTTGTCGCTGCGCCCGAGGATGCCGGGGTGCAGCTCGGGCACCTGCTTGTAGACGGCGTTGAGCATCCAGTTCCCCGGGTCGCCGGCACCGGTGAACCCTCCGGGGTACAGCGTGTGCAGCGGGCTGTCGTCGGGGAACGGCGCCCCCTGCAGGTTGCGCGGCAGGCTGAAGCTGACCGCACGTCCCGAGCGGGTGTCGAGGCTGAGCAGGATCATCGAGTCGGTGCGGACCCCGGTCCGGTCGACCCCTCCGTCACCGCCGAGCAGCAGGACGTTGACCCGGCTCTGCCCGCCCCACGGGTCCTCGGCCGTGACTGCCCGGGGCGCGGTGGCGGTGGTGTTGTCCTCGAAGAGGACCTCGACGAGGTCGGCCTGGACTCCTGCGTAGCGCACCGCCAGGACGGCCGGGGCGGCGACAGCGGTGCACAGTCCCACGACGAGGGCGACCCCGACGGCGGTATGGGCCCGGCTGCGGACCCGCGGTCGCACGAGGAGGTAGGTCGTGACCACGACTGCCGACCAGGCGACCAGTGCGAGGCCGACCAGGGTGGCGGCCAGGGTCAGCCGTGCGGGGTCGAAGGCGAGGTCCACCGCGGTGCCGGGGTCGCGAGCGACGGTCCAGGCGCCGTAGGCCAGGACCGCGAGCGTGGGCAGCAGGACGAGCAGACCGAGGGTCCGGCGGCCGGTGTACAGCAGGCCGGCCCCGGGCAGGACCGCGCCGAGGGCGGTCACTGCGAGCGTGGCACGCAGGGAGCCGGCCCGACGACGCGGGCTGCCTCCGGTCACCGCGCGCTTCCCTCGACGCGGTCGGTGGCCTCGGAGAGGTAGGACGTGGTGGCCCAGTCGGTCCGGGTCAGCCGGACCCGCACGGAGATGCGCTGGCCCTCGTCGGCGCTGCGCAGCCGGTACCGGTCGGCGCGGGCGCCGTGGATCGGCTCGGAGCCGCGGAACCAGCGGTAGGCGACCTCGGCCCGGAGCGGCGTGGGCGCGCCGGTCCGTGCGGTGAGCCGGTGGCCGACGGTCGCGTCGCCGGTGATCCTCGGCCCGGAGGCCAGCGCGGTGTCACCGCGCAGCACCTGCCCGGAGGGGAGCTCCACCGTGGTGGTCTCGTAGCCCGGGGCGCTGACCCGGACCCGCAGGGAGAGGTCGTGGCCCACCTCGGTACGGGTAGGCACGAACCGGGCCTGGTCGGCCCCGGTGATCGGGTGGCCCTGGGCTCGCCACTGGTAGCCGACCTGGGCCCCGGGCACGGACCAGACGCCGGCGGAGGCCTCCAGTGCCACGCCGACCCGCGGTCGCGCCGGCACCGTGGGCTGGGCGACTGCCTCGATCCGGCCGGGAGCCACAGGCGCAGTGGCTGCGGTCGTGGACAGCGCGGTCAGGTAGCTCACGCGGGTGGCGCTCACCTGGACCGAGAGGCTTCGTCCGAGCTGCTCGGGGGCGACCGTGAGGGTCGGCGCGGTCGCCCCGGGAAGGGTCACACCGTCGGCGAGCCACTGGTAGGCCAGCCGCGGCTGCGGCGACCAGGCGCCCGGGTCGGCGGTGAGGACCGTGCCGACCTGGGCCTGGCCGAGGACGGTCGCCGGGGTGGTCTGCTGCAGGATCCCACGGCGCACGATCGTGGTGACCTGGGTGGTCACGACGGCGTCGTCGTACCCGGGCTCGGTGGTGGTGACCCGCGCGCTGAGGCGGTGGCCGAGCTGGGGGCGGGTGGGGGTGAAGGTGCTGCCCGTGGCGCCGTCGACCGGCTTGCCGGCGACCAGCCACTGGACCGTGTGGGTCCCGGCGGGGGTCCAGAGCCCCGGATCGAGCGTGAGCGTGGACCCGATCCGGGTGGTGCCGGAGATCCGCGGGGGAGCGCTGACGGTGAGCGTGCCGGGCACGGTGCGCGCGGTGCGGACGGAGCGGACCGTCGCCGGGGTGTACCCGGCGCGGGCGGCGGTCGCCTCCACCCGGAGCCGGCGGTGGAGCTGGTCGGCGGTGGGGGTGTAGACGGGCTGGGTAGCGCCCGGCAGGGGGTCGCCCGCGGCGTACCACTGGTAGGTGACCTCGGCGTCCTTCGACCAGCTCCCGGGGGTGGCCTGGAGGGGTTTCCCGACCTGGGCCTCCCCGACGAGCTCGGGTGCACCCGTGGCGACCAGGACCCCGGGCAGGACACCGCTCGTGGGTGCCGAGGTCGCCTTCGCCGCGTCGACCCCGGGGGCGGTCGCGGTGACGCGGACGCTGAGCTGAGCGTCGAGCTGGTCGGCTTCGGGGGTGAAGCGCCGGCTCTCGGCGCCGGCGATCCGCACGCCGTCGGCGTACCAGCGGTAGGCGAAGGAGGCGCCCGAGGGGGTCCACGTGCCGGGGTCGGCGGTGAGCCTGCTGCCGACCTGTGCGGTGCCGACCACGGTCGGAGCGGTCGTGGCAGCAAGCTTCGCGGGGGTCACGTGGATGAAGCCGGTGGGCCAGATCGGGCTGGAGGAGCTGATCACCCGGGTGCTGTAGCCGCCCCGGTGGACGTAGTTGTACTCCTCGATGGTCAGGGAGGTGTCGCTGACGGCCGAGACCCAGGCGACGTGGCCGCTCCAGGAGCCCCGGGAGCCGGCTGCCCACCAGGCCACCGCGCCCACGGAGGGCTGGTCGTCGACAGGGACGCCGGTCTGCCTGGCAGCGGCGGCCCAGTTCGAGGCGTTCCCCCAGTGACGTCCCAGGTAGTAGTTGTGGAACGCGACCTGGGCGTCGTTGTTGAGCCGCCAGGCCACGAACGAGGTGCACTCGCGGTTGTAGAAGTTCCACGGGTCCGCGATCGCGTCCTGGGCCCGGTTCTTCAGGTTCGCCGGGTAGTCGTCGACTCCGACCTGTGCCTGCGCAGGAGCCACCAGGAGCAGGGAGCCGAACGCCAGAGCCACCGTCATGAGGAGCGTCGTGACGCGCACCCGGAGTCCCCATGCTGGACGTGAGCGAGTCAAGCGGACACGCCGGTGCGAGTGAGAAATGAGGCCCATGGGACTGAAGGTACGGCTGATTCGAGGCCGTCGTCACTTCTTCGGGTGAACTACAACGGTGTGAAACCGCCCCAGTCCTGCCCATAGTAGGGGAACCGGCGCCGTCGGATCGCGGAACCGACGAGGACCTGGTCCCGGGTCAGCGCACGAACACGGGCTCCCCGCAGTCGGGGCACTGGTAGGTGTCGAGGGCTTCCCCGGGGGGCAGGACGCCGGTGGCGCCGCAGTACATGCAGTCCCACACCCGCGGCGGGTCCGCGGGCACCCGTTGAGCCATGACGGCCTGCCTTCCTGTGGTGCGTGGTTCATGCGGTCCGGGAGTCGGGCCGGTCCGGGTGCGCTCGCCGCCGGTGGAGCACGGCGAGCGCCAGACGCAGGGCGGTCTGCGAGTCCGTCTCGTCGAGGTCGCGTCCGAGTCGGTCCGCGACCCTGCTGAGGCGCTGGTGCACCGACTGTCGACGCAGATGAAGGACCCGAGCAGTCTGAGCCTTCGAGCAACCGGTGTCCAGGTAGGCCTCCAGGGTTCGGAGCAGCTGTCCCGAACGCGGGGACCGGATCAGCTCTCCCAGCTGTTCCTCCACCAGGTCGTCCAGCAGGAGCTCGTCCCCGACCATCGTGAGCAGCCGCTCGACGACCATGGCCTCTGCGCGCACGCAGCCGCCCCGAGCCGGAGGCGGGCCGACAGCAGCAAGGGTCTGGCGTGCTGCCCGGAGGCTCCGGCCCGCAGCGTCGACGGACACCACCGGACCGACCGCCACCACGGGGCCGGAACGGTCCAGAGCCGTGTCCAACCGAGCGAACAGGTCAGCGGCCGAGACCGCCGGGGGAGCCGCGAGAAGGGCGTAGGTCGTGGCGTCCAGCTCCGCGGCCAGGACCAGCACGCGAGCCCGACGGGCCAGGGACTGCACCCTCTCGAGTCCTGGCCCTCCGTCGGTTCCGGCGATCGCCAGCCCCACCCACCGGGACTCCGGACGAACCCGGGCGGCGGACGCGTGGGCGGCGAGCGCGGCAGCTGATCCTGGCCTTGCCTCGAGGAGGTCCTGGAGGAGGTCACGCCGCTCCCGAGCGAACAGCAGCGACTCGCTACCGGAACGAAGCAGCTCGATCGCGAGGAACTCCGGCGCCCGTTCGAGCACCGCCTGGAGCCGAGGTGGCGAGGAGCCGCCCGGCCCGATCACCAGGCCACCGAGCAGCACCCCGTCGGCGACGATCGCAGCAGACCCCTCAGGTGAGGCCAGCGCAGCCGACGGGTCGTCACCGGCCTGGGCCAGAACCCGACCGGCTGCGTCGGTCACGAGGACAGACCGGCCCAGGAGCTCGTGCAGGGTGAGCACCAGCGCATCGACGCCGGACCGCTGCGCCAGCGTCCTGGAGAGCGCTCGTCCCACGTCGTCGCAGTGCCGCAGCCGTTCCACCGAGCTGTCCAGGATCGCGCTGTTGATCTGCTCGGTCACCTCCACGAAGGGATGCACGAGCCGCAGCGCCACGAGCGGGAGGCCCACACGCTCGGCCTCGAGGGCCATCTCGGCAGGGACCTCGGCGAAGGTCCGGGTCAGCTCGAGCGCCACCCCGGCAACGCCCCGCTCCGCCAAGGCGCGCACGAAGGCGCGGCGCTCGTCGGGAGAGGAGCTCTTGAGGCCCAGGCCCGTGGTGAGCAGGAGCTCGCCGCCCCGCAGCAGCGGGGCGATCTCATAGATGTCGCTGCTGTGCACCCACCTGACCATGCGTCCGGCGGGGTCACCCGCGACCAGGACCGGCGAGGAGTACTCCAGCGCGGGATGGGCAAGAACCGCTGCGAGGTCGAGTGCCACGAGTTCCTCCCTGGACGTGCGCACCGCTGTGCCAACGGACAGGGTGTCATGTCCGCGTCCCAGACTTGCGGTCGGAGTGACCGTTGTAAGTGCGACGCACCGCCAGCAGGCTGCGGGAAGCACCGTTTCCCGTGCCGCGAACGTTCTGGAGGTCTCGTGTCCACGATCGCATCACCGTCCGACCACAGCGCCCAGGAGTGGGCCGGCGAGCACAGCCTGGCCCCGGTCCCGGACGACGCCCGGACCTCGCGGGCGTCCCACCAGTTCTGGATCTGGGCCGGCGCGAACATCGCCCCGATCAACTGGGTCCTCGGCGCGCTGGGCATCGCCTTGGGCCTCTCCCTCGCCGACGTGATCCTCGTCCTGGTGGTCGGCAACGCCCTGGGGATGTCCCTGTTCGGGTTCTTCGTGCTCATGGGACAACGCACGGGCGTCACGCAGATGGTCCTCAGCCGCAGCGCCTTCGGCCGGCGGGGGGCCTACCTGCCCACCGCCTTCCAGTTCGTGATCGCCACGGGCTGGTGCGCCATCAACACCTGGATCGTCCTGGGCCTGGTCACCAGCCTGTTCGGGGTGCTGGGGATCGGCGGGGGTCGCGGTCTCCAGGTCGTCATGGTCCTGGTCATCATGACCTTCCAGGTGCTCATCGCCGCGTACGGGTTCCGCGCGATCGCGACCTTCGAGAAGTGGACCGTCCCGGTCACCCTCGTGGTGCTCGCTGCCATGACGGTGGTCGCCTGGACCCAGATCGACGTCGACTGGAGCTACCCCGGACAGGGGCTCGCAGGCACCGACCGGCTCAGCGCGATGAGCACGGTGATGACCGCCATCGGCATCGGGTGGGGGATCTCCTGGTTCGCCTACGCCGCGGACTACTCACGCTTCGTTCCGCGCGAGGTGTCGGCGGTCAGGCTCTTCGCCGCAAGCGCCCTGGGCCAGTTCATCCCGGTCATCTGGCTCGGTGTGCTCGGCGCGACCCTGGCCACGGTCAGCCAGAGCGTCGACCCGGGGAAGCTGATCGTGGACAGCTACGGAGCCCTGGCCCTGCCTGTGCTGCTGCTGGTGCTGCACGGACCGATCGCGACGAACATCCTCAACATCTACAGCGCCTCGGTCTGTGCGCTGAACCTCGACCTTCGCGTCGACCGCAAGGTCGTCGCCTACGTCGTCGGCACTCTCGCCACCGGCTTCAGCATCTGGCTGATCTTCCAGGAGGACCTGGCGCTGGCTCTCGACGGCTGGCTGGCCAGCATGGTGACCTGGGTCGCCCCGTGGGGGGCGGTGATGCTCGTCCACTACTACTGGGTCAGCCGCGGCCAGATCGACGTCTCGACGCTCTACGACGAGCCGGGCCAGTCGCGTCTCGGCGACTTCCGCTGGGACGCCATCGTCGCCTTCGTCGTCGGCATCTTCGCCACCTGGTACTTCGAGTTCGGCATCCCCACGGTGCTCCAGGGGCCGGGGGCCAAGGCGCTGGGCAACGTCGACCTCTCCTGGCTCGCCGGAGCGCTGTCGGCATCGCTGATCTACGCCGTCCTGGCGGCACGTCGCCGTACGGCCGCCCCCGGCGCCGCCGTACGCACGCCCACGCGCGCATGACCCGCCTGTTGGTGCGCCGGGCGAACCTGGTCGAGGGTGAGGGACTGGTCGACGTGCTCGTCGAGGACGGCAGGATCGCCTCGGTCGTGCCGTCCGCCGAGGCGTTCGACACCGTCACACAGGACGTGATCGACGCCGCGGGCGGCCTGGTCAGGGCGCCCTTCGTCGAGCCGCACATCCACCTCGACGCCACCCTCACCGCGGGTGAGCCGCGCTGGAACGCCTCGGGAACCTTGTGGGAGGGGATCTCGGTGTGGTCGGAGCGAAAGCCGACGGTGACGCGCGAGGACGTCCTGACGCGAGCCGAGCAGGTGCTCCGGTGGCAGGCCGCCCAGGGGGTGCTGTTCGTGCGCAGCCACTGCGACGTCACCGACCCGGCGCTGACCGCCCTCGATGCCCTGCTCGAGCTCCGTGACCGGGTCCGGGAGGTGATGACCCTGCAGGTCGTCGCGTTCCCCCAGGAGGGCATCGTGTCGTTCCCCCGCGGGCCCGAGCTGCTCGAGGAGGCCGTCCGGCGCGGGGCGGACGTGGTGGGCGCCATCCCGCACTTCGAGGACACCCGGGAGGACGGCGTCAGGTCCCTCGAGGTCGCTGTCGACATCGCCGAGCGGCACGGTGCCCTGGTGGACGTCCACTGCGACGAGATCGACGACGAGCAGTCCCGGTTCGTCGAGGTGCTGGCCACGCTGGCCCTGCGGAGCGGGCTGAGAGAACGAGTGACCGCGAGTCACACCACCGCGATGGGCAGCTACAACGGCGCGTACGCCTACAAGCTGCAGCGGCTGCTGGTCCGGTCCGGGATCAACCTGGTCAGCAACCCGATGGTGAACCTGGCCCTCCAGGGCCGCTTCGACGACTACCCGAAGCGTCGTGGTCTGACCCGGGTCAAGGAGATGCTGGCCGCCGGCGTCAACGTCGCCTTCGGCAGCGACGACGTGATGGACCCGTGGTTCCCCCTGGGCACCGGGAGCCCGATGCTGCTCGCGCACAGCGGCGTGCTCGCTGCGCAGATGACAGGACAGGAGGAGATCGCCGAGACGGTCGAGATGGTGTCCACCCGCGCGGCCCGGGTGCTGAACGTGGAGGACCGCTACGGCGTCGAGGCCGGCCGGCCGGCCAACCTCGTCGTGCTGCCGGCGTCCTCGGCGATGGACGCCGTCCGGCGGCAGGTGTCCCCCCGGTGGGTGGTCGCCCACGGGCGGCTGATCGCCTCGCGCGAGCCGTCGCCGGTCGAGCTGACGTGGGTCGACCGCGAGGTGCACGCCGTGGACTTCGTCCGCGAGGCGGACGCCGGCGCGGCCACCTGGCGGGGTGCATCGGCCGACTCGCGGACGTCGGCGTGAGCACCCTGCGTGACGTCACCGCACCGGCGCAGCCGGTCCGCTGGCCAGCCGGGCACCGGGCCGCGGCCACGCTGGGGTTCGACATGGACGCAGAGTCGGTGGTGCTCACGCTGCGCCCCTCGAGTGCCTCGCGTCTGTCGGTGATGTCGCACCAGGCGTACGGGCCGTTGACCGGCATGCCCCGCATCTTGCGTCTGCTCGAGCAGCGACAGGTGACAGCGACGTTCTTCTGCCCCGGCTTCACCGCAGAGCGCTACCCGGACCTGCTCCGCAGGGTCCGCGACGCAGGACACGAGATCGCCCACCACGGCTACCTGCACGAGGCGGTCGAGGGCATGACTGCCACCCAGGAGGCGGACATGCTCGACCGGGGGCTCGACGCCCTGGAGAAGGTCGTCGGCGAGAGGCCATCGGGCTACCGGGCTCCCATGTGGGAGACGACGTACGCCACGGCAGGACTCCTGCTGGACCGAGGGTTCCTCTACGACTCGAGCCTGATGGACGGCGAGATGCCCTACGAGCTGGCTGAGGACACCTCGGGCACCGGCCGGTCCCTCGTCGAGATCCCGGTGCACTGGGCCCTGGACGACTGGGAGCAGTACGGCTACCTGCCGGACCTGTTCGGGTCGGGGCTGATCGAGGACCCGGCGAAGGTGCTGTCCATGTGGAGCGCCGACCTGGAGGCCATGGTCGAGGAGGGGTGCTGCTTCGCCCTGACCTGTCATCCGTTCCTGTCCGGACGGCCCGGACGGATGAAGGCGCTCGACCGACTGATCGGTCAGATGCAGGAGACACCTGGCCTGTGGCTGGCGCCGGCGAGGGACGTCGCGGCACACGTCAGGTCGCTCGGGCTGACCCCTCGGGTGTTCCCCCGTCCCGCGGTCGTCTCCAGGGGCGCGTCCCCCGAGGAGGTCTGAGGCGTGGACCCCCACGACATCGTCGCTCCTGTCGACGCGACGCGCGTGCCTCGGTTCGCCGGGTCCTCCACGTTCGCCAGGCTTCCCCGGGTGGACGAGGTGGGCGACTTCGACGTGGCCATCCTGGGCGCCCCGTTCGACGGGGGGACGTCGTACCGTCCCGGAGCCCGCTTCGGCCCTGCCGCGGTCCGGCAGGCCTCGCGGCACCTGCGGCCGGCCTACCACCCGGACCTGGACGTCGCGCCGTTCCGCGTCCTGCAGGTGGTGGACGCAGGCGACGTGCCGTGCAACCCGTTCAGCATCGACGAGGCGCTGCAACAGGTCGCCGACCACGCCGCCGAGCTCGTCTCGGACCGTCGGCGACTGGTGACGGTGGGCGGCGACCACACGGTCGCCCTGGGCGCGCTCCGTGCGGTGGCTCGCCAGCATGGTCCGGTGGCGGTCATCCACTTCGACGCACACCTGGACACCTGGGACACCTACTTCCGTGCCGAGCGCACGCACGGCACGGTGTTCCGCCGGGCGGCCGAGGAGGGGCTGTTGCTTCAGGACGCCTCGGTGCATGTCGGGATCCGCGGACCCTTGTACGACGCCTCGGACCTGGTCGACGACGCACGTTTCGGCTTCTCGACCGTACGCGCGGCTGACTTCGACCGCCTGGGGGTGGAGGAGGTCCTGGGACGCGTACGCGAGCGCGTCGGGAGCTCTCCGGTCTACCTCTCGGTGGACATCGACGTGCTCGACCCGGCCTACGCCCCCGGGACGGGGACGCCGGAGATGGGCGGCTTCACCTCGCGCGAGCTGCTCACGCTGTTGCGCGGGATGCCCGGAGACCAGGTCGTCGCGGCCGACGTCGTCGAGGTCAGCCCTCCGTTCGACCACGCCGAGATCACCTCGCTGGCGGCGGCCACGGTCGTCTATGAGCTGATCGCGGCCATGGCTGTCACGCGGAGCTGACCGGCTCGCCCCGAAGGACGTGGGTCGCGCGTCCGGTGGCAGGCTGGCCTGCATGGAGGTCCTCCCCGACATCGTCGGCCCCGAACCGCTCGTGGTCTTCTGCGGTCTTGCCGGCGCCGAGAGCACCCGGACCCGGGACCACTACTACGCCTCCCCGGGCAACAGCTTCTGGTCGATGCTCCACCGCAGTGGCCTGACGCCTCGGCAGCTCCGCCCCGAGGAGGACGCCCTGGTCCCTGACTTCGACCTCGGCCTGACCGACCTCGTCGGGTGGTGGGACCCGCCGCGGGTCGAGATCGACGACCTGGTCGCGAAGGTGGAGTCCTGGCAGCCGGAGTGGGTGGCGTTCACCAGCAAGGACGTGGCGCACAAGGCGGCCCGGGCGCTCGGGCACCGCAGACCCGGGCTCGGTCCGGCCCCGTGGCCGCTGGGCCGCTCCGACGTCTTCGTCCTCCCCGGCACCAGCGGCGCGAACCAGCGTCGCGACTACGACGGCAGGCCGGACCGGCTCGCCTGGTGGCGGGACCTGGCCGCGCTGCTCGGCCGGCCCGCTGCCTGAGGAAGGGCGAACGACCTCGCACCAGACGGGGGAGACTGGTGCGAGGTCGCTCTTCGAAGAGACGCTCGAAGAGTGGGTGGGGATTCCCGGGCGTCCGTAGGCGAAGCATCCGCCCCGGCGGTGGCGCGCGAAACCTGGCCGAAGGTACTAGGACCAGCGGTGCGCGACGGCAGGTCGCAGTCGGGGCGCCGGTGCACGTTTCCTAGGCTCTTCCCATGTCGAAGAAGCGAGAGGGACGAGGTCGGGGAAGGCAGCCGCAGCGCCGGCACCGGACGTCGCGAGTGGCGCCGGGGGAGCGCGACGCGGAGGACCAGTCGCTGCTGCAGACCCTGCGCTCCGCGTTGCGCTCGGACGAGCCGCTGGACTTCCTCGCCGTCATGAGTGGCTTCGTGGAGGTCACCGACCAGCGGGGCCGCGACCTGCTCGCGCCCGAGGAGCCTCGGGCGACCCTGGCGGACCTGGTCGACTCCTTCATCGGCACGCCGTACGCCGAGACGACCGCGGCGCTGACGGTGATCCAGGCGCTGGTCGCCGACGAGGTGCTGGGTGCCCGGATCGGCCGGGAGCTGAGGGCACGGCGGCACCCGTTGCCGACGTGGCTGGCCGAGCTCGACCGCGCGCGGCTGGACTGCGACGTGTGGTTCCTGACCCACGTCCTCGGTGACGGCGACGACTACCTGTTCGGAGTGACGCTGCCGTCGGGTCGGGCGCTGTCCGCGCTGGTGTACGTCGACCACAACCTCGGCACCGTCGTGAAGGACGCGTTCGTGGTGCCGGAGCCGTTGGAGGACCTGGCGATCAAGATGGGCACGCTCATCGACGATCCCGGCCAGTCGCTGACCCGGATCGATCCGGCCACGGCGCGCGCGGTGGTCGAGGCGGCGATCGACTCGGGCACCCGGCTGTTCCCGCCCCTGACCTCGGACAGCTGGCCCATGTGCCGCCCCCTGGTCGAGTGGATGCTGCGGATGCTCCCCGCCGGTGGCCAGGCTCCCCGGCCCCGGGAGTGGTCCGAGGAGGAGACGACCGCGATCGGGAAGGACTTCTTCGGCTCGGAGTACGGCGCGCCGATCGACCGTGAGGACGAGCGGGCCTTGCTCGAGAGCGTGCTGTGGTTCGCGACGTCGTACGCGACCGGCGATCCGCTCCGCTGGAGCCCGGTGACGGTGGAGATGCTCCTCGCCGACTGGTTCCCCCGCAAGGTCATCGCAGATCCGGCGTACCTCGCGAAGCTGCCGGACCTGCTCCGCGCGTACGTCGCCTACTGCCACGACCGCCGGGGAATCGGTGCCGGCCTGACCGAGGAGACTCTCGCCGCGGTCGACCAGTACGAGCCCGAGTACCTGCGGCTGGTCCGCAGCGACCGGCAGCGGGCCCTGGCCGGCCTCGCCGAGGCGATCCTGGAG
The DNA here is from genome assembly GCA_963784485.1 of uncultured Actinomycetota bacterium. GTDB lineage: Bacteria > Actinomycetota > Actinomycetes > Propionibacteriales > Nocardioidaceae > Marmoricola_A. The sequence continues at coordinate 57,845 of CAWARH010000003.1, forward strand.
TCCGAGAGGGTGGAGCACCTCTGCGACGCGGAGATCGACCTGGAGTACCTCGCCGACGAGGTCGGCGGAGTCGAGGTGCTGCGCACGATCGATGCGGAGCCGCTGCCCGCCGAGGAGTTCGACTGGACCGGTGTGGCTGAGGAGATCCGGCCCACGGTGCAGGCGATCCTCGAGGAGTGCGACGCCTGCGCGGAGGCGATCCTCGACACCGAGCACCGCACGGCCATGCGCCGCTTCCTCGCCCGGGCCGCGTCGAGGGAGCCGGCGGTGTTCCGTCGCAGGGCGTCACCGACCCGGGGTGCGGCGGCTGTCGCGTGGGCGATCTGCACGGCCAACCGCACCATCGGCTCGTACCGGTCGCCGATGACCGGCAAGGACCTGCTCGGGCACTTCGGCATCACCGGCTCGGTCTCGGACCGTGCCCAGTCGCTGATCCGCGCCGCGGGAATCGACCAGAGGCTCACCTACGGCTCGCTGCGTCTCGGCGACCCGGGGCTGCTGGTGTCGCGGCGGCGCCACGAGCTCGTCGTGGATCATGACCGGGCCCTGTCCGAGGACTGATCGGCCGGGCGCAGCGTGGTCGTCAGGACCAGCGGTGTGCGACGTCGACGACGACCCGCTGGCCGCCGTCGGGGCCGTCGAGCACGAAGGTGCGCATCGGCAGCCGGGCACGCACCCCGAGACCGACCGTGACCTGGCCCTCGAAGGTGCCTGCCCAGGCGACCTGACGGAACGTCCGGTAGCCGGTGACGTCGACGAGCTTCTTCTTGTGGGAGGGACGATAAGTCGCGTTGCCGTTGTCGTCGTACGCCGGCGCCGTGATGACGATGGCCAGCCGGGCGCCGCCACGCAGCGGCACGGTGGCGCCGGAACCGTCCTCGGTGACCTCGTCGACGTACTCGACGCGGAACCCGACTGAGCCCTTGCCGTTGCCGTTGAGGTCGAAGACGAGCCGGTCGAAGCAGGCGTGCCGGCCCGACCGGACGTTCGTGACCTGGCCGCCGGTCGAGGTGGCCCGCTGCTTGACCAGTGAGCCCCACTGCACGCTGCACGACGAGGTCGAGGGTGCCGCGCTGACGGACGGCGCGGCCACCGCCGAGAAGATCGGGGCGACGCTGACGGCCAGGCCAAGCGCGAGTGGATGTACGAGCCGCCTGCCACGCTGGAGAGCGTTCATGATGTCCTCCTTTCAGGACACCTGTCACACGCCTGAGCCGACCGGAAGGTTGACTCGCGGCTTCCACGCCGCCGCCGCGGCTGGAACGACGGGCTGGTGAGACGTGTCGGACTGATCGGCGGGACGAGCTGGGAGAGCACCGCGCTGTAGCACCGGCTGCTCGAACCAGGCGTGGCCGAGCAGGACGTCACCGCCGTCTCCACCCGGGAAACCGGGGTGGCCAGGCCCGGCCTGCTGGCCACGGTCTTCGCCATGGCGGAGCCGTTCTACCGCGAGCGGCTTGCCACCCATGACCTCGCCGCTCTCGTCCTCGACGCCGCCGGGCGTGACGTGGTGCACCGGATCATCTACGACGAGCTCTGCCGTGGCGTCTTCTCCGAACCTCCCACCAGCACGTCCGTGACATCGTCGGCGACCTGGTCGCACGGAGGGCGGACGGCATCATCCTCGGCCGTCCTCGACGCGGCCCTCGCGTGATCGGGGGCGGCGCGGGAAACCCGTCGGGTCAGGGGGACAGGGTCCGGGCTTGGAGGTCTGCCACGACCCGCGCGAGGTCTCCGGTCGCGGCGAATGCCGCTCGTTGGCGCGTGGCCCCGTTGCCGCGTGCCTCGAGAGCAGCGAGACCGCGCTCGACGTGTGGGGTGTCACCTGCCTCCTCCACAGGGACGGCGAGCAGGGCCGCGAGGCGGCGGAGTAGGACGTGGGCGTCGACGAGCTCGCCCGACTCCGGAGAGACGAGGGTGTCGCTGAGACCGAAGCGCGCCGCCCGCCACGCAGCGCCCCGTAGCTCCTCGACGCGCCAGGAGTCGGCCGTACCTCCGTTCCGCCACTGCGCTGCGTAGTGCGTGACCAGCGCGCGGGTCAGCGACGCCACCACCATGGCGTCGTCGAGGTCGGTGCAGACGTCCGCGATCCGGAACTCCACGGTCGGGTAGCGGTGAGACAGCCGAACGTCGAAGTTCACCAGGGCCTCGTCCATGACCGCACCGCTCCGGACCAGGTCGTCCACGACTGCGTGATAGGTGGCCGGGTCGCCGAACAGCTCGGCAGGGCCGCCACTCGGCCACGTGTACCACACCCGCGAGCGCCAGCTGTCATAGCCGGCAGCGTTGCCACGCCAGTACGGCGAGTTGGCGGTTAAGGCGATGAGCACCGGGATCCACGGGCGCACCCGGTCGATCACGGCCACGCCCTCCTGCTCGTCCGCCACTTCCACATGGATGTGCATGGCGCACATCAGGGACTGGCGCGCCACCTCTGCGTAATGGTGGTCGACCGCGGCGTAGCGCGGACCCGGCGACAGGGTCTCCGCTCCTTGCGAGCTCACGGCGAGCACCGGGCCCGGTACAGCAAGTGGCGTCACGCCCAGGGGCGCACCCGCGCCGGCGATGCGAAGGCGCGCTTCGGCGAGCTCGGCGCGGATCGCACCGACGTCGGTATGCGGTCGGCTCGCGACCTCGACCTGGGACAGGAAGAACTCGTGCTTGACCTCGGCGCGACGGCCGGCCTCGAGGCCACCGTCGGAGGTCAGACACGCGGGGACGATCTCGTGCGCCACAGGACGCAGGTCACCGCTGGCTGTGTCGGTGAGCAGCAGCTCCTCCTCGACCCCGATCCGACGCACGGTCACGGCGTACAGCCCGCAAGAAGGTGTGCCAGCTGTCTCGCCAGGCGACGTGCTCGCAGTGGAGCGGCTGCGTCGATGGCAGGGGTCCTGGCGGTCATCATGAGTGGGCTCTTGGTGGGGCCAGCGGTCGGCGACGGTGGTGAGGGGGAGGCGGTCGGCTCGGCGCCGGCTCCCAGCGCTGGCCCATCGTGCCCGTCCTCGACCACGGGTGTCCAGTTCAGTGCGGGTGACCAGGGCGTCGACCACCCGCTCCAGATATGTCTGACGGGTCGGTGGCAACCAGTCAGACCGCCGCGACCGAGGCGGCATGGAACACCTCAGCCGGCATGGCGTGGTCCAGCCGCCAGGTGAGGGCGATCGGCCGGCTGCCCTGGTGACTGGCGTAGTGCACGGGACCCAGGAACAGGTACGGCGAGGTGCCGAGCTCGTCACGCTGCTGCTCGCGCACGAACAGCAGCACCTGGCTGGTTCCCGTCAGGTAACGCTGGCCGGTGGGTGAGTGCTCTGAGGTCGTCGACTGGGACTCCCAGTGAAACAGCGTCGGGCTGATCGGGTAGTCGCGGTACATCGTGGTGGGGGAGTACGCCGACTCGGACTTCTTCAACGTGACGAGGAACGCGTCGACATTGTGCTCGGGGGAGACCGACGCCCTCGCGGAAGCTGTTGGGGTGTCGGGGGAAGTCCAGGGCAGCAAGGACTTCCTCCCGCTGGTAGCGGGCATGCACCTTCAGCGGCAACGTGGCCAGCGAACCAGCGAGGTCGACCGTGACGTGGCGCGCCTCGTCGAACGACAGGTCGATCACGGCCGAGAGCTCCGCACGGGCGGCTCGTTCGCTCCGCAAGGCGGCGAGGCCATCAGCCGGTGAGTCGAAGCCCCCACCGTCGGGCCACAACCCGGAGACGAGCATCGCTGCCATCCGACGCTCGGGCGCGGTCAGCGCGTCGTACTCCGGTGCGTCCTCGGCCAGCAGGCGTCGGTAGCCACGCGCCCGGTCCGCGTCGTCGACGTGGGCGAACGCCCGGACGCGCTTGAGCAGGTGGTGCTCGCGACCGCCGCCCGGGGCGTGTGCCGAGTCCGGCGTCGCGACGGAGCTGGGTCCACGACTTGGTGCCCTCGCGCAGGACGTCGGCGAGCCCGAGGTCGGCCTCGCGCAGGAACGTCTGCAGGTCCTGGTCGCCGTACGAGCGAAGTTCGGTGACGATCTGCGGCCATCGGTTGGCGATCTGGGCGCTGATGTTCTCCAGCACGAGCTCTGCGCCTGCTTGTCCATGACGATCTGGCAACCGGCCGGCAAGAAGGGGAAGCCTCGCTCGATCTCTCGTCGCAGCCCGCGGCGGGTCTCCCCGGTGAGCGCACGAAGCTTCCGTGTCGAACCGGAACTCCTTGCGATGATGCCCGACGAAGTCGAGCACGGTGAGCACCGGCTTGGCGGGCGTGCCGAAGCCCACGGCCCAGTTGCTGGAGGAAGATCGTCGCGCTCTCCGTGGGCCGGAGGAACAGGACGGTGTCGACCTCGGGTAGTCCAGCCCCTCGTTGAAGAGGTCCGCGGCGAAGAGCGCGTTGACCCGCCGGTCCTTGAGGTCCTGCAGCGCGCTGCTCTCGGTCTTGGGTAGGAGTGTCCCCGCTCACCGCCAGGGCAGGATGCCGGCCTCGCGGAACGTCTGTGCCATGAACTCGGCGTGCGCAACGCTGACGCAGAACCCCAGTGCTCGCATGCCGGCGACGTCGATCACCTTGTCTCGAAGCTGGCGGAGCACGATGGCCGCTCGCGCGGTGTTGCCGGTGAGGACATTCGAGAGGTCGGCCTCGTCGTAGCGGCCCCGCGTCCAGCTGACGTTGCGCAGGTCGGTGCCGTCGGCGGCCGCGAAGTAGTGGAAGGGGCACAACAGGTCCGCCCCGAGCGCGTCCCACAGCCGAAGCTCCGCCGCTATCCGGCCTTCGAAGAAGGAGCGGACGTCCGTGCCGTCGGCCCTCTCCGGGGTCGCGGTCAGTCCGACAGCTCCCGCGGCGCTAGATGTTCGATGATCCGGCGGTAGGTGCGCGCCTCGGCATGGTGGAACTCGTCGATGACGACCATGTCGTAGGCATCCGGCGGGATGTTCGCCACGCCGTATGAGGTCAGCGACTG
>CAWARH010000004.1:0-630789 GCA_963784485.1 uncultured Actinomycetota bacterium
ACGCTTTCCGTCCGAACAGCCGACGGGTCCGCCGACCCGCTCCGCCTCGGAGGATCCTCGTTCGCTTGAAAGCCCACACGCGTCACGCAGCCGGCTGGCCGGTGTGTGCCCCCGGCTGCCGCACGGTGCCCTGAGACCAACGCGCTGCGCGGCGGTGCTGAGAGGATCTTCGCGTGACCCCCCGTGCCCTCGTCCGCCGCCCCAGCCACCGCCTCGCCGAGGGGCTGCTCACGCACATCGAGCGCGTTCCGGTCGATGTCGACCTGGCGCGCCAGCAGTGGGACGCCTACGTGGCCGCTCTGAACGACGAGGGCTGGGAGACCATCGAGGTCCCGCCAGCCCCTGACTGCCCGGACTCGGTCTTCGTGGAGGACACCGTTGTCGTGTACGCCGACCTCGCGGTCATGGCGCGCCCCGGTGCCGACGAGCGGAAGCCCGAGACGGCTGGGACCGAGCAGACGCTGCGCGGGTTGGGCTACCGGGTCGCCCACGTCGAGGCACCCGGGACACTGGACGGCGGTGACGTCCTCAAGCACGACGGCACGGTGTGGGTGGGGCTCGGCGGCCGAACCAACCAGGCCGGGGTCGACCAGCTGAGCGAGCTCCTCGCCCCGCTGGGTGCGCGCGTGGTCGGCGTACCGCTGACGCGGGTGCTGCACCTGAAGTCGGCGGTCACCGCCCTGCCCGACGGGACCGTCGTGGGGTTCGAGGAGCTGGTCGACGACCCGACGGTCTGGTCCCGCTTCCTCGCCGTACCCGAGGAGCCCGGGGCGCACGTCGTCCTCCTCGACGGCACGACGGTCCTGATGTCGGCCGACGCGCCGCGGACCCGGCGCATGTACGAGGCTCGCGGTCTGCGCGTCGTGGCTGTGGACATCACGGAGTTCGAGAAGCTCGAGGGCTGCGTCACCTGCCTGTCCGTGCGGCTCCGAGGCTGACGCCGACGGATCCTGCGCTCTGGCGCAGGACGGCGAGCGCGGCGAGGGTGACCAGGGGATGAGGACGGCGCCGGCCCGAGGGTCCCCAGTCCGCGTAGGTGCCGCGGCTCGTCACCTGGTCGGAGGAGATCGCGTTCGTCGCCTCGCGCGGGAACCCTCCGCCCGGGAGCCACTTGGAGGCCAACAGCGCCAGCGCCTCCGAGCATCGGGGGTCGTCGAGGCGCCCGAGGTCGGCCATCACCTGCAGGGCGAACAGCACGTCGAAGAACTGGATCGGGTAGTGGATCCGGTCCGGCCCGGGCTTCCCCGACCACGCGGGAACGATCACGCTGCCATCGGACCGGTGCCACAGCAGGCGCCGGGGCAGGACCAGATCGGCCACTCTCCTTGCCGCGTCGCGAGCCGGGGCGTCGTCGTGGGCGCAGCCGTAGGCCCACAGACCCCGAGCCGGGATCAGCGACTCCTGGAACGAGGAGTGCACGGCCTCCGGGCGCTTGTCGCAGTTCCACCCGCCGTCCGGCCACTGCCAGCCGATCAGCCGCTCCACCACCGCGCGGGTGCGGGTCTCCTCCAGCCCCAGGCGCACGGAGTACCAGATCGCATTGCCGTCCATGGACGCGCAGTGCCGGACCCGGTCCTCCTGCCCGGGGATGACGACCGTCGAAGGCGGTTCCAGGAAGTGGCGCGAGAACAGCCAGTCGTGGACCCGACGCACCAGCGGTCGCAGGCGTTCGTCACCGGCGGGGTAGTCGATCATCGCCAGGCAGGTCAGCGTCCAGTGTGGGCCCTGCCACTTCCGGTAGGTGTGGCTCAAGGTCTTGTCGTCCTGCTCGAGGACGCGCAGCAGTGACCGGGCCATCGGCGAGTCGGCGATACGGCCGCGCATCACTCGCGCCTTCGTCGACTCGGGATCCAGACCCTGCAACAGGCTCGCCTTGTAGGCCAACACCGGGTCGTCGGATGCGGCGAGCTCACGGACCACCGCTTCGGCCGCGGGGCGCCATGGCACGCGGAGCTCAGGTGCGCCCATGCCCGGATCGTAGCGCTCGGCAGGACACGGGTTCCCTGCCCGCGAGGGGGCGTCTAGCGCGATCCTGCGGTGGGGACGGTCGGGGCGCTGCCTGGCGGCATGCACTGCGCCTCTGCCCACCGGGCCTCCCGCTGCTCGTCGGACTGCTCCCACCACGGGGTGCCCCGCTCACCGAGCGCCACCTTGGCCGCCTGCACCCCTGCTCGCGCTGCGCTCTCGCCGTCGGTGCCCTGCGTACGTCGCACCTCGCGCCTCCAGGCCATGAGCACGCGGGTGAGCTCCTGGCGCCGCTCCTCGGGGATGGCAGGGTCGGTGGCCCGCCAACGCCGACCCTTGATGACGAGGTACCGACCGTCCGGGGTCACCTCTGGCGGCTCGCTCACCGGACCAGCCTAGGTCGCCGAGCCCAGACCCGATCGAGACGAGAAATGCGCCGGACTCGTGGTCCGTTCCAGCGCCGCGATGCGACAGTCCTTGTATGGCAACCCGTGATCTCACGGACGCCGACCTGCTCCAGGCACTGGCCGGTAGGGACGAGGGTGCCCTGCGTGAGCTCTACGACCGCCACGCCGCGTGGATCGCCGCTCGCCTGGCTCGCCGGTGCGCCGATGCCGATGCCGTCTCGGACGTCCTGCAGGACACCTTCGTCGCGGCCTGGGACGGTGCCCGTCGCTTCCGCGGCGAGGGCGAGGTCGCAGCGTGGTTGTGGGGGATCGCCATCCGTCGGCTGATCAGCCGGCTCCGGAAGCGGGCCGACTTCCAGCTCGGTCCGGCGCTCGTCGAGTCCGACCATCAGGAGCTCTCGGCCGAGGAACGGGTGCTGCTGCGGCTCGAGAACGTCGATGTCGGCAGCGCGATGGCGCGCATCGCCCCCGAGCTGCGGGTCGTCCTGCAGCTGACCGTGCTCGACGGGCTGACCACCAGGGAGGCCGCCACGCTGCTCGGCATCCCGCGGGGCACGGTGAAGTCTCGGCTGCAGAGGGCTCGGGCCTCGATGAGGGAGGAGCTGGCATGAGCTCGCCTGGAACATCGCCGTGGCACGTCGACGAGGCAACGCTGCAGGCGTACGTCGGCGGGCAGCCTCTGGTTCTGGCGGGTGCGTCGGTCGAGACCCACCTCATGGGGTGTGCGCTCTGCCGGGGCAGGCTCAAGGAGCTGATGCCCACCGAGGCCGTCGAGCGGGCCTGGAGCGCCATCCGGGCGCACGTCGAGAGCCCGCAGCTCAGCCTGCCCGAACGTCTGGTCCGCCGGATGGGCCTCTCGACCGAGCTGGCGCGGCTGCTCGTCGCGGTCCCCGCCTTCAGGGGAGCCTGGCTGCTTGGCCTCGTCACCGTGACCGCGTTCGCCGGACTGGCAGCTCTCGTCGCGGGTGACCTGGGCCTGACGCTGTTCCTCATCGTGGCACCCCTCGCCCCGGTAGCAGGAGTTGCGGCTTCGTTCGGCGGGGACGCGGACCCGTGCCACGAGCTGGTCACGGTCACGCCCTACTCCGCGGTTCGTCTGCTCCTGCTGCGCACCGCTGGCGTCCTTGCCACGTCCCTCCCGGTCACGCTGCTTGCCGGGCTCGTGCTGCCCGGCCCGGACTGGGTGGGAGTGGCCTGGCTGACCCCCGCTGCGGCGGGCGTCACCTTGACCCTCCTCCTTGCGCCGGTCATCGGCGCCACGACCACGGCCGCGACGGTGGCGGCGTGCTGGTCCGCGGGCGTGGTCGTCGCGTCCCGGCTGAGCGGCCCGGTCGAGGTGGTGGGTCCGACCATGCAGCTGCTCTCCACCGCACTCATCCTGGTTGCCGTCGCGGCCCTCGCCGTACGCCAACCGTCCTTCGAACACCTCGGAAGGCAACCATGAGCACTGTCGACCTCACCGGCCTGGTCAAGTCCTACGGCCGGGTACACGCACTCTCCGAAGTCGACCTCGCCCTGGGGCGAGGCGTCACCGGCCTGCTCGGCCCCAACGGCGCCGGCAAGACCACCCTGTTGCGGATCCTGGCCACGGCGCTCGCCGCCGACGCGGGCTCGGTGCGGATCCTGGGGCAGGACCCGACGACCACCTCAGGACGGATCGCCGTGCGGCGTCGGCTCGGCTACGTCCCTCAAGAGACCGGCTTTCCGCGTGGCTTCACGACGTTCGGGTTCGTCGACTACCTGGCGATCCTCAAGGAGTGGACCAGCCAGGCCGCCAGACGCGCAGAGGTGCGGCGGGTCCTCGACCTCGTCGGTCTCACCGACGTCGCCAGCAAGCGGGTCAGTGCTCTCTCCGGCGGTCAGCGTCGTCGGGTCGTCCTGGCTCAGGCGCTGCTCGGCTGCCCGGATCTGCTGGTGCTCGACGAGCCGACCGCTGGACTCGACCCTGCCCAGCGAGGTCGGTTGCGCGACGTGGTCGGTCGAGCGGGGGAGACGTCGACCGTGGTCATCTCGACGCACCAGACCGAGGACGTGGCCGCGCTCTGCGAGCGGGTGGTGGTCCTCGACGGAGGTCGGGTTCTCTTCGACGGCACGGTGACGGACCTGGTCGGCCGCGCCGTCGGCCGAGTCTGGATGGCCGAGAGTCGCGACCCCGCAGCCTGGCACGCCTGGCGCACCGGCAACGGCCGGTTCCGCAACGTCGGCGAGCCGCCGCCGGGCGCCGAGCTCATCGAGCCGGCCCTGGAGGACGCCTACCTGCTCCTCGTCGGCGCGACCGCCCTGGACTCCGAGATGCAGGAGGCGTCATGAGCACCTCGATCGCACCGCGACCAACGGCTCCTGCGGCGGGCGACTGGTCGGCCCTGCTTGCCCTGTCCCGAGCCGAGGCGAAGCGCTTCGCGCGACATCCACTGTTCCTGATCGGGCTCGCCCTCATGCTGGTCCCGATGGCCGCCTCGGTCTGGCAGCGGGACACCGGCGCCAACCCGATGACCGGCACCTTGTTCATCGCCTTCCTCATCGGGGTCTTCGGATTCATCGTTGCCCACCGGCTGACTACCTCGCTGCTGCGCACCCGCGACCTCGCGGTGACCACACCCGTGGGCCGACAACAGCGCACCCTGGCCCTGTGCCTGGCCTGTCTCGTCCCCGCCGCAGCCGGGGTGGTGGTGGCGATCTTCATGCTGGTCACCGCCGCCATCTGGACGCCGGTCGGTGATCCTGTGAGTGCGCACGTCGCGTGGTTCCGGGACGACCCCGCCGTCGACGTGCTCGCCACCCTGATCGCGATGGGACCCGTGGCGGCGTTGGGCGGGCCGTTGCTCGGGGTGGCGGCGGCCCGGTGGGCGCCGTTCCGGGGCTCGGCCCTGATCGGGGTCGTCACACTCGTGTTCGTGACCGCGCTGCCGAGCTCGGCGCCCAGTCCCTGGCGACTGCTGTCCGCCTGGCCGGTCCTGGTCGACGAGTACGTCAACGGCGGGGGCGCCACGATCGTCCGGTCCAGCTTCGTGCCCGGCGTGGTGCCGGTCTGGGCCCTGCTCTATCTCCTGTGCCTGTGCGGCCTTGCCGTCGTGGCGGCGCTGTTGCGCGATCCAGCTCACCGACGGGTCCTGCTCACCGCGGGTGCGCTGCTCAGCGCAGGCACGGTTGGCTGCTTCCTGCTCGCCGTGTCATGAACAAGAAGGTGCCGCTCGCGACTGCGGGGCTGGCCGCTTCGGCTGTCGTTCTCGTGCTGGTGGCGGCCGTTGCCCGTACGGATGCCGGGGTGTCGCATCCGGTGGTGGTGATGTCCGAGCTCCTGCTCGCCGGGGGCGCGGCGTACCTCCTGGACGACGCGGCGGTCGCGGTGACCACCGTGACGCCGGTCCGACTGTGGTCGCGTCGGTTGCCGCGCGTGGTGGCGGGGGTCGCCACGATCGCCGTTGCTGCGGCGATGGTCCTGGCCGTGCTGCGGTGGCAGCAGTCCCTGCCCGCACCGCTGCTGCTGAGCGGCGAGCTGGCGGTGCTGTGCCTGGTCGCGCTGGCCGGGGCTGCCCTGCTTGCCGCTCACGGCGAGAGCGAGCCTGGTGGGGTGGTGGCTCCGGTGCTGGGTCTGGTCGGTCTCGGGGCGCTCATCGCCGACCTCATCGTGAAGGCGCCCCTCTTCGTGCCCTGGGACGGGACAGGCGGTGCCGGGGTGCGCCTGGGCTGGGCACTCGCCGGTGCCCTTGCGCTGTGCGCGATCACTCTCGCCTCGCGTGATCCGGCTGCCTCGGCCCGGTTCAGGGGCAGGCCCTCCGGTCGACCCACCCCGGTCGCACACGCGTCGAAGCGCCGTGAGAGCTCTTCGGGTGGCAGCGACCCTCGCCCTGCTGATGCTGACCGCCTCGGGTCGCGCTAACAGCCAGGCGGTGCTCGGCCGGACCGCCGGAGCCTCGGCGTCAGCGGACGGCTGGCGTCACCTCCCCGACTCCCCGCTGGCGGCGCGGGACCATGCGGTCGCGGTAGGGGTCGATGACCGGATGCTCGTGGTCGGCGGCTAGGAGCGCCTGTGCCCGCCTTCCGCCGACTGCAGCACGCCGGCAGCGCCCCTGTTCCGTGACGGCGCGGCGTACGACCCGTCTGACGACACCGGCACCCAGGCACGTCGACCGCGACCACGCCGGCAGGAGGACGTGTACGACGACGCCAGCACCGCACTCGGACGCGACCTCTTCGTCTTCGGTGGCCAGCGGTGGACCGGTGACGGCCTGGGGGACTCCGGCCAGCTGGTGGGCGACGCCTGGTTGTGGGCCGCGCCACCGCAGTGACTGCCCCACCTCGGTGGAGACGCAGGGGGTTCGACAGCTCAGCCTGAGACGTGGAGGAGACAGGGCGAGGAGACAGGGAGCCCGGCGAGAGACCGGGACCGCCCCGCAGCGGCGACAGCGAACCCGTCGAGCCGCCGAGATCGTCCGGGCGGCTGGCCGCGTCGCCGGTGGTCGTCCGGCTGCCCTTGCGAGACAGGGGTGCGGATGCTACAAAATCTGTATCGGACAGTGCACATGTGAACGGGGTTCGATCCCAGGATCGTTTCTGGAGGAGTGCCGTGGACGTCGTCGGGTCAGCCGTCGCGCAAGCCACCGTGACCGCTGAGTTCCTGGACCTGGTGCTTGCCGACGACGCGCTCCTCCGAGACGAGTTCGACGCCATCGTCGCCGCGAGCTGGGGGGGTGACGACCCGACCCTTCCCGCGCCACCGCGCAGACCGTCGTGGCCTCGCGACCCCACGCACGGTGCGGTGGCGTCCCGCTGTCCCGGTCGGCGCGACGGCCCTGTCGTCGGCTGCGCGGGGGGCCACCAGCGAGGACCTCCGGCGGCGGTGCGCGCCGCAGGAGCTCCCGCCTGCTGACAGCGCCTCAGCGACGCACCGCGGCCCCCGCCCTTACGCAGGGTGGGGGCCGCGGTGGTGCAGCTCGGCCATCACCCGGGGCACGTGGTCCACGAGCTCGCGGGCCAGGAACCCGACCCGTCCGACGGCGGAGGCGAGTCGCTCCCCGGCCGTGGAGTGCAGGTAGGTGCCCCAGCACGCGGCCTGTGCGGGCTCGGCACCGCGAGCCAGCAGCCCGGCGACCAGTCCCGACAGGACGTCGCCGCTGCCAGCCGTCGCCAGGCCCGGATGACCGGACGGCACGCGCCAGACCTTCCCATGCGGGTCGGCGATGGTCGGGCCCGCGCTCACGCAGCAGGCGTACCGCTGGGCGGCCTCGGAGGCATCGTCCTGCTCGGCCTCGCACTCCCGGCCCAGCAGGCGACCGAGCTCGTCGGCGTTGGGGGTCAACACGGGGGAGACCTTGCGGGGTCCCAGGTGGTCGCGGATGTGCGGCAGCACGCCGAGCGCGTAGGCATCCAGGGACAGGGCGACCTCGTCACCCAGCTGGGGCAACAGACTGCTCAAGAGGGCTTCGGACTCGTCGGCGTCGTCGAGGCCGGGGCCGACCAGCACCGCATCGGCGCCCGCCACCGCGTCCGCGCAGGCCTCGGCGGCCGGGCGGCCCAGGATGGTGCCGGACTCGTCGTGGGGCAGGGGGATCACCCCCACCTCGGGGAAGGCCGCGGCCAGAGCGGGTGCGACGGACGCGGCCACAGCGAGCTGCACGTGTCCGGCGCCGACCCGCAGCGCCGCAAGCCCGGCAAGGGCTACCCCGCCGGGTGTCCTCGCAGCCCCACCGATGACGACGACCTGGCCCCGGGCCTTCTTCGACCCGGCCGGATCCGGCAGTCGCCAGTCACGTAGCAGCTCGGGGGTCACCAGCTCAGGAACTGACACGTCGCTCTCCTTGGTGTCGGGTCACCTCGAGTCCCGCAGCGCGCAGGTGCGAGACCTCGTCGTACGCCGTCGTCGTCCAGCCGCCGTCCCGGTCGCGGACCAGCCTGCTCATCGAGGCGTTGCGGAGCGGGGTGTCCCGGGCGAGGTCGAGGACCTCGGTCTCGTCCAGCCCCTGGCACACGTAGCGCAGCAGGGCGATCACCACGTCGTGGCTGACCACCAGAACCCGTTCGGCTGACATGGCGCGGTCGAGGTCGGCCACCCAGGTTCGGAGCCGCAGCGCGACGTCGACCCACGACTCGCCGCCCGCAGGACGGTGGTAGAACTTGCCCTGCCACCGTCGGCGCTCGGCTTCTTCGGGGTAGCGATCCTCCACGCCGGCGAAGGTGAGCCGGTCCAGGACCCCCAGCTCCCGGTCCCGCAGACGCTCGTCGACGAGGGTCGGCAGCTCCAGCCCGGCGCGCCGAGAAGCCAGCCGGGCGGTCTCCCGGGCCCGCGTGTACGGCGACACGGCCACCGCCTGGGGGCGCCGCTGCTCGGGCAGCGCCGCCAGGGCGGCGCCGACCGCGTCCGCCTGTCGCCGGCCCAGGTCGGTCAGCCGGACGTCGGCGTCCCGGGCGGGTACGTCGATCTGGTGGGCGCCGGAGGAGTGGGCCTCGGCGGCAGCGACGTTGCCCTCGCTCTCCCCGTGCCGCACCAGCAGCAGCTCGCCCACCCTCACGACACCTCCGGGGCGCCGACGCTGGACAGGGGCCGTGCGTGAGTGTCGGTCATGCCGGACCGTTACCCGGTCTGCCACGTTCTCACCCCGGGATCGATGAGGTGATCGGCTCTTCGGCTGGCTCAGTGGCTCGTCCGCCCGCGTTCCGACCGGGCGGCAGGGCTGATCCAGGAGTCGGTCACCCACCCGGTCGCTACCGCGTAGACCGCCTTGTGGGCGACGTCGAGGACGCGTTCGCTGGTCGGCCACGTGGCCGGCGGAGCCCCTGAGCCGCTCAGGTTCTCCAGGGTCTGGTCGAAAGCGAGGCGGACGACGGTGTGCGTCGCCGTCGCCTGCGCGCCACGGATCCCGGTCACCGACCAGATGCCGCGGAGGGCGCCGAGCAGGCCGGCCGTGCCCCAGTGCATGGCGTGGTTCAAGATCAGCGGCCTGGACTCCTCCGAAGGTCGCTGCCCTGCCATGGCCAGCACGGCGCGCCCAGGGACGTAGGAGCTCGGCCGACCGGTGAGTCGCTGCTCCACCTTCTCCCCGAGTGTCATGAACAGCGCACCGGCCAGTCCTGCCACGACGCCTCGTCCGGCCGCCGAGCCGAGCTCGCGTTCGCGAGTCGTCACCATCATGGGTCCTCCTGTTCGTCGCGTGCCTGTCCGCCCTGGGGCGGTGGCTCTGTCCGGCAGGCCACTACCCACAGCGACGACCTTCATGCACGCCGGCAGCCGTCGCGCCTCCACGGTCGCGACCGGCTCCGGCCCGGTCCCCGTGGCGGGCCCCCGCGGCTTGTTCTCCACGAGGCGGGTCGCTTCACTGGAGGGGTGACGACGCGCGTGGTGCTGCTGGCCGACACCCACGTGCCGAAGCGGGCGCGTGACCTGCCTGCGGTGGTGTGGAGCGCGATCGAGGACGCCGACCTGGTCGTGCACGCCGGCGACTGGGTGGAGGAGCGGCTGCTCGACGAGTGCGAGCGGAGGGCGCGCCGCCTGGTGGGCGTGTGGGGGAACAACGACCCCGCGGGCCTGCGGGAACGGCTGCCGGAGGTGGCGCACGCGGAGATCGAGGGCCTCCGCTTCGGCGTCGTGCACGAGACCGGAGCGGCCAAGGGCAGGGAGGAACGGTGCAGTGCCCGGTTCCCGGACCTGGATGTGCTGGTCTTCGGGCACAGCCACATCCCCTGGGACACCACGAGTTCGAGCGGGTTGCGGCTGCTGAACCCGGGCTCGCCCACCGACCGGCGCCGACAGCCGCACTGCACCTACCTGACGGTCACCGTCGCCGACGGACAGCTGCTGGACCTCACCCTCCACGCGGTCGCGCGGTAGGCCGTTCCCGCCGCGCTCAACGGCTCGTCGGTGGCGTGTCCAGGCGGACGGTCTCACCCGCCGCCGCGACCCGGAGGGTGTCCGCGAGGCCCGCGCGCCGCGCCTCCTGCACGAACGCGGTCAGCGGGTCCCGGAACACGCCGTAGTCGTCGTGGTGGACCGGCACGGCGAGCGCGGGACGCAGCCGCCGCAGCAGGTCGACCCCCTGGGGCGCGTCCATGGTCACGGTGTGCAGGAGGACCCGGGTGCCGCCCAGGTGCACCACGGCGGCGTCGATGGCGGGGTGGCGACGGGCGATCTCGTCCAGGTGCGGCCCGGTCAGCGTGTCGCCGCTGACGTAGACCCGCGTGGTCGTCCCGGTCGCGGACCGGTGCTGGAGGAGGGACCCCATCACCGGAGGCAGCAGCCTGCCCAGGAGCCCCCGCGCGTGCACGGCGGGAAGTGCCTCGACCGTCAGCGTCTCCACGCCCCGCGTCAGCGTCTCGCTCTGCCAGGTCTCCAGGCCCACGGTCGCGAAACCCCATCGGTGGAGCCGTCGTGCCGCCGCCGGCGTGGTCAGGACCGGTTGGTCGCGGGACAGCCCGCGCCGGGCGACTCGGTCGAAGTGGTCGCCGTGCAGGTGCGAGAGCAGGACGGCATCCAGAGCCGGCAGGTCGTCGAGGTCGAGGGCCGGGTCGGTCAACCTCCGCGACCACAGGCCCTTGCCCAGGTAGGCGCGCTGTCCGCGGTGCAGGAAGTTGGGGTCGGTGAGCACGGTGAAGGCGCCCAGGCGCAGCAGGGTGGTCGCCGTCCCGACGAACGTCAGGGTAGCGGGCGGTGTGCGCTCGTCCATCGGACCTCCCAGGCTTCGTGGAAGTGTGCACGTACCCGGTCTGCGCCGTCGTCACACCAGGCCGAGGTCCACACCGAAGCCGCACCGGGGACCGGCGGTCGGTGGCCCAAGGCCGGCCACGCGCCACGGTTGGGCCCTTCCTATACTCTTCCAAAGATCATTGGAGGAGCGATGGATGCAGAGGACCGGCGTACCCGGGTCTTCGACGAGCTCGCCGTCGTCGGCAAGGCGTTCGGCAGCGCGAAGCGACTGGAGCTCGTCGACCTGCTGGCCCAGGGGGAGCGGACCGTCGACGGGCTGGCGCGCGCAGCGGGGATGGGTGTCACCACGGTGTCGGCCCACCTGCAGGTGCTCAAGCTGGCCAACCTCGTGCGTACGCGTCGGGAGGGCACCAAGGTGCACTACCGGCTCGCCGGGGACGACGTGGTCCGGCTCTACGACGTGATGCGGAGCGTGGCCCGCGAGCGCTCCGCGGATGTCGGCCGCGCCCTGGAGGCCTACCTCAACCTGCCCGGCTCGGGCGAGGTCGGCCTGGTCTCGCGCGAGGAGCTGACCCGCCTTCTGGACGGCGAGATCACGCTGCTCGACGTCCGCCCTCAGGAGGAGTACGCCGCCGGTCACATCCCCGGCGCGCTGAGCGCCCCGTTGGGCTCCCTGGCCGCCCTGGCCGTGCAGCTGCGGGACGCGCGCCCGGTGGTGGCCTACTGCCGGGGCAGCTTCTGCGTCATGGCGCACGACGCGGTGCGGTTGCTGGGGGCCGAGGGGATCGCGGCGCGGCGCCTCCAGGACGGCATGCTCGAGTGGCGCACGCACGGGCATCCCGTGGAGGTCGGTGTCTCGTGACTGCTGTCCTGTCCACGCTTGCGGGGTGGCCGATGCGGCGCCGACTGGCGGCCCTCGGGGCGGCCGTTGCGTTCGTCCTGGTCGTGGCCGTTCCCACCGACCTGATCGACACCCCCGTCTTCAGCCGGGAGATCCCCCCGACCTGGTGGGCGTGGCCCGCCCTCGCCGTCTCCTCGGCACTCGGGGGACTGCTCGTCGCGACGTACGTCGCCGCACCGGACCGGCAACCGGAAGTCGCGGCAACCCGACGCGGCGGCTGGATCGGGGCTTTCCTGACCTACTTCGCCGTGGGCTGCCCGGTCTGCAACAAGCTGGTGCTGCTCGCCCTCGGCAGCGCCGGCGCCCTCACCTGGTTCGAGCCGGTCCAACCGGTGCTCCAGGTCCTTGCCATCGCCCTGCTCGCCTGGGCACTGAACCGCCGGCTCAGGGGCGAGCTGTCCTGCCCGGCCGTCACACCTGGAGGTGTCGCTCGTGGCTGACCGCCGCAAGAGCCCCGTGCTCCCGCTCATCATCGCCGTCGTCGCGCTCACTGCCCTGATCGGCACCATCCTCGGTGCCCTCGACTCCCCGGGCGACGGGGAGCCGGCCGCGGCGGCCCCGTCGTCGGGCGAGTCCGACCCCGGCTCGGCCGAGGGGGCCACCGGAGGCGAGTCGTCGAACCGGGCACCGGACGAGACCTGGGACCGGCTGGTCCGGCGGCAGGCCCACGACCCGATGGCGTTGGGCTCGGTGGACGCCCCGGTGGTCATGCTCGCCTACTCGGAGTTCCAGTGCCCCTTCTGCGGCAAGTTCGCCCGGGACACCGAGCCCGCCCTGATCGACGAGTACGTCGACAAGGGCATCCTGCGCATCGAGTGGCGGGACTTCCCCTACCTCGGCCCCGAGTCGACCACCGCAGCCCAGGGGGGTCGGGCCGCGGCCGCGCAGGACGGCTTCTGGGCCTTCCACGACGAGCTCTACGCCCACCAGCTGCCGCCGAACTCCGGCAAGCTCGACGAGGAGCACCTCGTCGGCATCGCGGAGAAGCTGGGACTCGACACCCAGCAGTTCCGCGCGGACATGAGGTCCCGGGCAGTCGGCGACGCGATCGCCAAGGACTTCGCCGAGGGGCAGGCGATCGGGGTCACCGGCACGCCGGCGTTCGTCATCAACGGCGTGCCGGTCATCGGGGCACAGCCCACTGAGGTCTTCGAGAAGACCATCGAGCAGGCGGCCGCGGAAGCGGGCTCGTGAGCGAGGTGGGGCTTCTGGCCGCCTTCGGTGCCGGCCTGATCGCCCTGCTCTCACCGTGCAGCGCCCTTCTCCTGCCGTCGTTCTTCGCGATGGCCTTCACGAGCCGCCGGGCGTTGGTGGCGCGGACGCTGGTGTTCTACCTCGGCCTGCTTCTCACGCTGGTCCCGCTCGGCGTCGGGGCGGGGGCGGCCTCGGCGGTGTTCTACGGCCACCGGCCGCTCCTCATCGGCATCGCCGGCTGGATGATCATCGGGTTCGGCGTGCTGCAGCTGCTGGGCCGGGGGTTCGCCTTCCCGTTCTCGGCCCGGCTGAGCTCCGCCGTGGCCACCCGAGGGGGCGAGGGGTGGGTCTCGACACTCCTGCTGGGCGCCGTCTACGGCTTGGCCGGCTTCTGCTCCGGACCGGTGCTCGGCGCGATCCTGACCGTCGCGGCGACCCAGGAGTCGCCCTGGCGAGGGGGCGGCCTCCTCGCGGTCTACGCCCTCGGGATGGCCGCACCGCTGCTGCTGCTCGCCGGGCTGTGGGACCGCTTCGACCTGGGTGGCCGACGATGGCTGCGGGGCCGCACGCTGGCCCTGGGGCCCGTGCGCGTCCACACCACCTCGCTCGTCTCCGGCCTGCTGTTCCTCGCCATCGGCGTCCTCTTCCTGCGCTACGACGGCACCGCCGGACTCACGGGTTCCCTCGGCCTGGGGGACCTGACCGACGTGGAGTTCGCGGCCCAGCAGGCCGTGGCGGACTGGACCTCGGGCGTGCCGGCGTGGGCGGTCCTGCTGCTGGTCACCGTGGTCGCGTCGTACGTCGCCTGGCGGCGGGCGAGAGGAGCCCGGGTTGACTCCTTACCCTAGGGGGGTATGGTAGACGTCAGTGACCGGGGTGGGCAGATCCACGCCGGCGTCGACGCCGAGCAGCGCACGAGGGGTGTGGAGATGACCGAGACCAGGTCGAGTGCGGAGCAGCGACCCGCTCATCAGCACGGCTACATCGCCCACCACACCAAGGGCGACTACCTCAAGCGGCTGCGCCGCATCGAGGGGCAGGCCCGCGGTCTGCAGCGCATGGTGGAGGAGGAGCAGTACTGCATCGACATCCTCACCCAGGTCTCGGCGATGACCAAGGCGCTGCAGTCGGTCGCACTGGGTCTGCTCGACGAGCACCTGGCCCACTGTGTCGTCGACGCCGTGCGCGAGGACGGGCCCGAGGCCGAGCTCAAGCTCCAAGAGGCCTCGGCGGCGATCGCGCGTCTCGTGCGCTCCTGACCCACCAAGACCTCATGGAAGGACCCACCACGATGAGCCAGACCACCACCTACACCGTGACCGGGATGACCTGCGGCCACTGCGTCTCCTCGGTGACCGAGGAGATCCAGGAGATCCCGGGCGTCGATTCCGTCGACGTGGTCCTCGACACCGGTGCCGTCACCGTCACCAGCGCCGGGCCGATCGACAGCGACGCCGTGCGTGCCGCTGTCGAAGAGGCCGGCTACCAGCTCGCATGAGCACCACGGTCCGGGTCGCCGGGTTCGTGACGGCCTTGGTCGCCGTGTTCGCCGCGGCCCTCGGGGTCGGCAGGACGCTGGGGCCCGACGCCGCACCGCAGGCGACGGACACCCGGCCCGCCCACGCCATGGACGACCACGGCACGGACGAGCAGGGAACCTCGCCGGCCACCGACGGCGCGACAGACGTGCCCGGTGGACTGATGGTCTCCCAGGACGGCTACACGATGACGCTGGGCACCGCCACGGCAAGGCCCGGCGACGCCGTCCCGGTGACCTTCACCATCTCCGGGCCCGACGGGCAGCCGGTCACCTCCTACGAGGTGGTGCACGAGAAGCGGCTGCACCTGATCGCCGTACGCCGCGACTTCACCGGGTTCCAGCACGTCCACCCCGAGCTGTCCCCGGACGGCACCTGGTCGACCGTGCTCGACCTGACCCCGGGTGACTGGCGGATCTTCGCCGACTTCCAGGCCGTCGGCGCCGACGCACTGACCCTGGGCGCTGACCTCGCCGTCGCCGGTGACTACGTGCCTGCGGCGTCCGGCCCCCAGGCCGACGCCGTCGAGGTGGACGGCTACACCGTGACCCTGGACGGCAGCCTCACCCCCGGCGAGGACGCACGGCTGACCCTGTCGGTCGCACGCGACGGCAAGCCCGTCACGGATCTCGAGCCCTACCTGGGCGCCTACGGACACCTCGTCGCGCTCCGCGCGGGAGACCTTGCCTACCTCCACGTGCATCCGGACGGCTCGTCCGACGACGTGGCCACGGCCTCCGGACCCGAGGTCGTCTTCCACGCCGCGGTGCCGACCGGGGGGACCTACCACCTGTACCTCGACTTCAAGCACCGGGGAACAGTGCACACCGCCGCGTTCGTCGTGGCCTGACCACCGCACGTCCACCCGCATCCGCAGGAGGAGCCATGAGCACGCAGAGCACAGGCGTCATCGAGCTGGACATCAGCGGGATGACCTGCGCGTCCTGTGCCAACCGCATCGAGCGCAAGCTCAACAAGCTCGAAGGCGTCACCGCGACGGTGAACTACGCGACCGAGAAGGCCAAGGTGAGCTACCCCGAGGGGCTCGCCCCCGAGGAGCTCCTCTCCACCGTCGAGCAGGCCGGGTACGCCGCGACGCTGCCCCGTCCGCGGGTGGCCGAGGACGACGGCGCACCGGCCGTGGTCGAGGACCCCACCCGTGCCCTGCGCCAACGGCTGCTGGTGTCCACGGCGCTCACGGTGCCGGTCGTGGCGATGGCGATGGTGCCGGCCCTGCAGTTCGAGTTCTGGCAGTGGCTCTCGCTCACCCTCGCCGCGCCCGTGGTGGTGTGGGGCGCCTTGCCGTTCCACAGGGCTGCCTGGGTCAACCTGCGTCACGGCACCTCCACGATGGACACGCTGATCTCGCTCGGCACCGTCGCCGCCCTGGGCTGGTCGGTCTACGCGCTGTTCTGGGGCACCGCGGGAACCCCGGGCATGACCCACGCGTTCGAGCTCACCGTCGCGCGCACCGACGGTTCGGGCAACATCTACCTCGAGGCGGCTGCCGGGGTCACCACCTTCATCCTCGCCGGGCGCTACTTCGAGGCGCGGTCGAAGCGCCGTGCGGGTGCGGCCCTGCGTGCTCTGCTCGAGCTGGGTGCCAAGGAGGTCGCCATCCTCCGCGACGGCCCTGAGGGCCCGGTCGAGGAGCGCATCCCCACCGACCAGCTGAGCGTCGGGACGCGGTTCCTGGTCCGACCCGGCGAGAAGATCGCCACCGACGGGACCATCGTCGAGGGGTCGTCGGCCGTCGACGCCTCGATGCTCACCGGTGAGTCCGTTCCGGTCGAGGTCCACCCCGAGGACACGGTGGTGGGCGGCACCGTCAACGCGGGAGGCCGCCTCGTGGTCCGCGCCTCCCGGGTCGGCGCCGACACCCAGCTCGCCCAGATGGCACGGCTGGTCGAGGACGCGCAGACCGGCAAGGCGCAGGTCCAGCGGCTCGCGGACCGGGTGTCGGGGATCTTCGTCCCGATCGTGATCGCGCTGTCCATCGCCACCCTCGGCTTCTGGATCGGCACCGGCGCCGGTCTCGGCACGGCGTTCACCGCCTCGGTCGCCGTCCTCATCATCGCCTGCCCCTGCGCCCTGGGGCTCGCCACCCCGACCGCGCTCATGGTCGGCACCGGCCGCGGCGCCCAGCTCGGGATCCTCATCAAGGGCCCCGAGGTGCTCGAGTCCACGCGCCGGGTCGACACGATCGTGCTCGACAAGACCGGCACCGTCACCACCGGTCAGATGACCGTGGTCGACGTCGTCGCCGGGCCCGGGGAGGACCCGGACGAGGTGCTGCGCATGGCCGGTGCCCTGGAGGACGCCTCGGAGCACCCGATCGCCCAGGCCGTCGCCACCGGCGCGCGCGACCGGGTCGGCCCCCTGCCGTCGGTGGAGGACTTCGCCAACCTCGAGGGGCTGGGCGTCCAAGGCGTCGTCGCAGGCGACGAGGGGCGCAGCCACGCCGTGCTCGTCGGACGGCCGCAGCTGCTCCTCGAGTGGTCCCAGGCACTGCCGCCCGAGCTCGACGCGGCCATGGCCGCGGCCCGGGCCGGTGGCGGTACGGCGGTCGCCGTCGGCTGGGACGGCGCGGCCCGCGGTGTGGTCGTCGTGGCGGACGCGGTCAAGCCCACCTCCGCCGAGGCGATCAGCCAGCTCCACCACCTCGGACTGCGTCCGATCCTGCTCACCGGCGACCACGAGGCCGTCGCCCGGTCGGTCGCCGCGCAGGTCGGCATCGCCCCGGACTCCGTGATCGCCGACGTCCTCCCTGCCGACAAGGTCGCGGTGGTCACACGGCTGCAGGCCGAGGGCAGGGTCGTGGCCATGGTCGGCGACGGGGTCAACGACGCCGCCGCCCTGGCCCAGGCCGACCTCGGCCTCGCGATGGGGACGGGGACGGACGTGGCGATCGAGGCCAGCGACCTCACGCTGGTCCGTGGCGACCTCCGCGTCGCAGCCGACGCGATCCGACTCGCGCGACGCACGCTCGGCACCATCAAGGGCAACCTGTTCTGGGCGTTCGCCTACAACGTGGCAGCCCTGCCGCTGGCCGCCGCGGGACTGCTGAACCCGATGCTGGCCGGGGCTGCGATGGCCTTCTCCTCGGTGTTCGTGGTCAGCAACAGCCTGCGACTGCGAGGCTTCAAACCACTGACCGGGTCTGTCGATCCAGCGGGGGCGTGAGGCGGTCCTAGAGCCGCCGCGCCGTGGCCGGTCGGTCTCGACGAGGTCCCGGCAGACGGGCGAGCAACGGTCCGGCGACGGCCAGCAGCAGCACGTAGGTGGTGGCCAGCGGGCCGATCCGCCCCACCCCGGAGGACACCGCGAGCCCGGCGATGACGATGGAGAACTCACCACGTGCGATGAGCAGGGTGCCGGCGCGCCAACGCCCCCGCGACCCCACCCCGTCACGGCGGGCGGCGTACCAGCCGGTGGCGATCTTGGTCGCGGCCGTGACCACGGCCAGCGCCAGGGCAGCCACGAGCACCGGGGGGATGCTGGCGGGGTCGGTGTGGTAGCCGAAGGACAGGAAGAACGCCGCTGCGAAGAGGTCGCGAAGCGGTTCGAGCACCCGGCGCGCGGTGTCGGCGGTCTGCCCTGAGATCGCCAGCCCGACCAGGAAGGCCCCGACGGCGGAGGAGACGCCCAGGTACTCGGCTCCTCCGGCGACCAGGAGGGTCAGCCCGAGCACCCGGAGGAGCACCTGCTCGTCGGAGTCGTGCGTCAGCACCCGGGTCAACGGCGGTCCGGCCCGGTGGGCGAACGCGATCACCGCGAGCACCGCCCCCACGGCGATCGCCACCCGCCCGATCCCTGACGTCGCCCCGGTACCGGCCAGCACCACGCCGAGGAACGGCAGGTACGCGGCCATCGCGATGTCCTCCAGCACCAGGATCGACAGCACCGACGGGGTCTCCCTGAAGCCCAGGCGGCCGAAGTCGACCAGGGTCCGCGACACGATGCCGGAGGAGGAGATCCAGGTGATCCCGGCGAGGGCGAGGACGCCGGCGGCAGGCAGCCCGAGCAGCACACCGGCGATGGCGCCGGGGGTGGCGTTGAGGAGCAGGTCGACGACGCCGCTCGGCGCCTGTCTTCGCAGCGACTGGGTGAACTCGGCTGCGGAGAACTCCAACCCGAGGGCCAGCATCAGCAGCACGACGCCGATGCCGGCGGCGAACTCGAGGAACGGCTCCGCGGACGACGCCGCGAGCATCGAGCCCTGACCGACCATGAGCCCAGCCAGGAGGAAGAGCGGGACCGCGGAGAGCCCGATCCGCCACGCCAGTGCGCCCGCCGCCCCGAGCAGCAGCAGCAGCAGCCCCAGCTCGACGAGGAATGCCGGGTCCGCCTTCATGGTGCCGTCCTCCCGGGGCCTATGAGCCGGTCTCCGCGAGGATGCGCTGCACGCCGGCGATCGCCTCCTCGGTCCCGACGACGACCAGGATGTCGTCGACGTGCAGGACCTCGGTCGGCGGCGGTGACGCCACGACGTCCTCACCGCGCACCACAGCCACGATGGAGGCTCCGGTCCGTGACCGCGTCCGGGTGTCGCCCAGCGCGCGCCCGGCGTAGCGGGAGCCGGCCGGCACCTGCAGGTCGGCAGCGCTCAGCCCCGGGATCTCGCGGGAGAGGTCGGCGAAGCGCTCGGCGATCCTGGGTCCCCCGAGCAGGTCCGCGACGGTCTCGGCCTCGGCAGCGGTCAGGGTCAACATCGAGGTGCAGATGTCAGGGTCCTCGGCGTCGTAGACGACGAGGTCCCCGCGACCGTCCCGGCGTACGACCAGTCCCACATGGGTCCCGGCCTCGGTCACGAACTCGTACCTGATCCCCACGCCGGGGAGCAGGGTCTCACTCACGTCCATGCCCCATGGTGACGCATCGGCAGCGCGGCTGGCTCGCGGCCGGCCAGGCCTCACCGCGTACGGCGCACCGCGCGCTTGCGCAGCTCCTCCAGCACCAGGATCGACGACGCGACCAGCAGGGCCGTCGCCCAGCCCTGCAGGGGGAGGTCGGTGGTCTTGAAGATCGGACGGAGGGCCGGAAGCTCCACCGCCGCGACCTGGAGTGCGGTCACCAGTGCGAGCGCCGACCACAGCCGGAAGTTCGTGAGGGTGTGCCGGCCGAGAGCGCTCACGTGCTCGTTGCGCGCGTTGAAGACGTTGAACACCTGGAAGAGGACGAACGTGGTGAACGCCATCGTGGTCGCCTCTGCCTCCCCGGCCCGCGTCTGCCAGAACGCCAGGACGCCCAGGGTGCCGACCGCCATGACCGCACCGAACCAGAGCAGGTGCACCAGCCGCCCCATCGGCAGGATGCGCGCCGACGAGGGTCGCGGGGGCTGGCTCATCACACCGGGCTGGGCCCGGTCCATGCCCAGCGCCATGGCCGGTGGGCCGTCCATGATCAGGTTGATCCACAGCACCTGGATCGCTGCGAAGGGGACCGGCAGGCCGACCAGGGGTGCGCCGACCATCGCGGAGATGGCACCCAGGTTGGTGGACAGCTGGAACCGGACGAACTTCACGATGTTGTCGTAGATGGTCCGGCCCTGCTCCACGGCCCCCACGATCGTGGCGAAGTTGTCGTCGGTGAGCACCATGGCGGCGGCCTCCTTGCTCACCTCGGTGCCGGTGACGCCCATGGCGATGCCGATGTCGGCAGTCTTCATCGCCGGAGCGTCGTTGACCCCGTCCCCGGTCATCGCGACCACCCGGTCACGCGCCTGGAGCGCCCTGACGATGCGGACCTTGTGCTCGGGTGCCACGCGGGCGAACACCCCGAGCCCGTCCACCCGGGCGCTGAGCTGGGCGTCGTCGAGCCTGTCCAGCTCGGCGCCGGTGATCGCCGCACCGGGGATGCCGAGGTCGGCGGCCACTGCCTGTGCCGTGGCGGCATGGTCCCCGGTGATCATCTTGACCTCGACGCCGGCGCCGTGGCAGCGGGCGATCGCCGTCCTCGCCTCCGCCCGGGGCGGGTCGAGCAGCCCCACCAGGCCCACCAGGGTCAGCCCCCGCACCGCGTGGGACAGCGCTGCGTCGTCGAGGTCGGCGGGGTCGACGTCTGCGTCCAGCTCCGTCGTCGCCAGCGCGAGGACGCGGAGGCCGGACCCCGCCATCTCCTCGGCGGCCGCGGTCCACGTCGCCACGAGCGCGGGGTCGAGATCCTGTCGGCCGCGTTCCCCGATCGCACCGGTGGCTCGGGGAAGCAGGGCCTCCCATGCTCCCTTGGTGAGCACGGCCGTGTGCGGGCCGTCGCGGTGGAAGGTCGCCATGAACTTCACGGCCGAGTCGAAGGGCACCTCCGCGACCCGCGGGCTGGTGCGGCGGGCCCCGTCGATGTCCATCCCGGCCTTGCGGGCCAGGCTCAGCAGACCTCCCTCGGTCGGGTCCCCGATGAGCTCGCCGTCCACGATCGCGCTGTCGCTGCACAGGGCGGCCACCCGGCCCAGGTCGCGCAGCGCCGGTTCAGGCGCCGGTTCAGGCGCCGGTTCAGGCGCCGGTTCAGGCGCCGGTCCAGCCGCTGGTGCGGGTGCGCGGCCACGACGGCGGACCGCGCCCTCGTCGCCGTAGCCCTCACCGGTGACGTCGAACCAGACGCCGCCGGCGAAGGCCCGGCGCGCAGTCATCTGGTTCAGCGTCAGCGTGCCGGTCTTGTCCGAGCAGATCACCGACGTGCAGCCCAGGGTCTCCACCGAGGCGAGCCGCTTGACGATCGCGCCGCGGCGCGCGAGCGCCACGGTCCCGACGGACAGCGTCAGCGTGACGACCGCGGGCAGACCCTCGGGGATGGCGGCCACGGCGAGCGCGACCGCGCTCACCAGGGTCACCCCGAGGGCGCCGCCGCGTAGCAGCTCCAGGGTCAAGAAGACCGCGACCGCCCCGCCGGCCACCAGTGCGAGCCGGGTCCCGAGGGCGTCGAGCTGCACCTGCAGCGGGGTCGACCCGCTGTCCGCGGTCTCCAGCATGCGGGCGAGCTGCCCGATCTGCGTGGCCATGCCGGTCTCGGTCACCAGGAGCTCGAGCCTTCCGCGGGTCACCACGGTGTTCATGAACGCCATGCTGGTCCGGTCGGCCACCGCGTCGCAGGCGACCGCCGCGACGGACTTGACCACAGGGAGGGACTCGCCGGTCAGGCTCGACTCGTCCGCCTCGGCCCGCGAGTCGAGCACGACCCTGCCGTCGGCGGGCACGCGGTCGCCCGCCTCGAGCAGCACCAGGTCTCCGGGCACGAGCTCGGTCGAGGCCACCACCACCTGCTCCCCGTCGCGACGGACGCGAGCATGGGCGACGAGCATCCCCTTCAGGGCCTCCAGGCTGCGCTCGGCTCGGTACTCCTGGTGGAAGCCGAGCAACGCGTTGAAGACCAGGACGACCCCGATGACCACGGTGTCCCGCAGGTCGCCTACCAGCCCGGCGACCACCGCCGCGACCAGGAGGATGAGGATGAGCAGGTTGCGGAACTGGTCGAGGAGGACCAGCCACGGGGGGCGTCGGCGCGTCCCGGCCAGCTCGTTGGGTCCGCCATCGAGGAGTCGCCGCGCCGCCTCGTCCCGGTCGAGACCAGCGGCGAGGTCCACTCCGAGCCGGGCGGCCACGTCCTCGGTGGGCAACGAGTGCCAAGCCACGTCGGGGTCCGCGCCGTGCTGATCTGCTCGAAGGCCGTCGCTCACGCACCCACCCTAGGATGAGCAGATGTCGGCGGCGCTGCTCCTCGCAGCAGGAGTCCTCGCAGCCGCACTGGGCGGGGAGCTGTTCGTCCGCGGCACCGTCGGTGTCGCAGCCAGGGCCCGGATCGCCCCCGGGATCATCGGAGCCACCGTGGCGGCCTTCGCCACCTCGAGCCCGGAGATGTCGGTGGCGGTGAACGCCGCGACCGCCGGCCGTCCCGAGATCGCCCTGGGCGACGCCCTCGGCAGCAACGTGGTGAACATCGGGCTGGTGCTCGCCATCGCGGTCGTGTTCGGAGGGATGGAGCCCCGGCATGCCGACGTGGTGCGCGACGTCCCGGTGGCTCTGTTCGCGCCGCTGCTCGCGGTCCTGCTCGCGTGGGACGGGTCCCTGGGACGCGGAGACGGTGTGGTGCTGCTCCTGGTCTTCGCCGGGTGGCTCCTGGTGACGGTGCGTCAGGCCGCACGCGAGCGCAGCGACGCGGTCGAGGTGCTGGCCGAGCACACGGCGTGGCGGATCCTCGCCGACAGCGTGCTGGGTCTGGGCCTGCTCGTCCTCGCCGGACGGCTCATCGTGCTCGCTGCCAAGGACTTCGGGGACCTGCTCGGCTGGGACACCTTCACCGTGGGTGCCGTCCTTGTCGCGATCGCCACCTCGACCCCCGAGCTGGCCACGGTCGTGGCGGCCCGGCTCCGGGGCCACGACGACGTCAGCGTCGGCACAGTCCTGGGCAGCAACATCTTCAACGGTCTGCTGGTGGTCGGTGTGGCAGCAGCCATCCACCCGATCAGCGTGCAGGGCCACGAGTTCGGCGTCGCGGTCGCCGCCAGCGTGGCGACCCTGCTGCTCGTGGTCCCCGGCAGGTCGATGCGCATCCGCCCGGTGCGAGGGGCGCTGCTGCTCTCGGTGTACGTCGTGTACGTGGTGACGCTGCTGACGACTCACCAGCCGGGCTGATGGGGGTCCCCAGCCACTTCCCGCGCCACCCTCGGTCGCACTACCGTCGGTCAGATGCCGACTGTGACCGATGCTGGCCTCGAGGAGGAGAAGGTGCGATGAAGAAGCTGATCAACAACCCTGCGGACGTGCTGGCTGAGAGCCTCGCTGGACTCGCGCTCGCCGAGCCGACGCTCCGCGTCGACCCCGAGCACCGGGTGGTCTACCGCGCGACCCCCAAGGACGAGGGCAAGGTGGCCCTCGTGTCGGGCGGCGGCTCCGGGCACGAGCCGATGCACGGCGGCTTCGTCGGTCACGGCATGCTCGACGCCGCCTGTGCCGGTGAGGTGTTCACCTCGCCGACCCCCGACCAGATCCTCGCAGCGACCGTCGCCGCGGACCGTGGGGCCGGCGTCCTGCACATCGTCAAGAACTACACCGGTGACGTCATGAACTTCGAGATGGCCGCCGAGCTGGCCGCCGACACCGGGGTCGAGGTGAGGAGCGTGGTGACCAACGACGACGTCGCCGTGCAGGACTCGACCTGGACGGCGGGCCGACGGGGCACGGGGGTCACGGTGCTGCTGGAGAAGATCGTCGGTGCCGCCGCGGAGGAGGGTCAGGACCTCGCGGCGCTCGCGGCCCTGGGCGAGCGGGTCAACGCCGCCGGGCGGTCGATGGGGATCGCGCTGACCAGCTGCACCGTGCCCGCCGCGGGCCGACCCACGTTCGACCTGCCCGAGGACGAGATGGAGGTCGGGGTCGGGATCCACGGCGAACCGGGCCGTCACCGGGAGCCGTTGGTCGGAGCCGCCGAGATCGCCGAGCGGCTGGTCTCCCCGGTGGTGGCGGACCTGGACTTCACCGGCGCGCCCAGCATCGTGATGGTGAGCGGCCTGGGCGGTACGCCGCTGATCGAGCTGTACCTGCTGTTCCGGGACGTCTCCCGCCTCCTGGAGGAGGCCGGCGTCACGGTCGCCCGGACCCTCGTCGGCAACTACATCACCTCCCTCGACATGGCCGGGGCCTCGTTGACCGTGCTCCGCGCGGACGACGAGCTGCTGAGGCTGTGGGACGCTCCTGTGCGGACGCCGGGCCTGGAGCGCTCGTGAGCGCGCTGGACCGGGTCGCGCTCGTCGGCTGGCTGGAGCAGTTCCGCGACGCGGTCCACCAGCAGAGCGCCTACCTCACCGAGCTGGACTCGGCCATCGGCGACGCCGACCACGGGACCAACATGACCCGCGGCATGGACGCGGTGCAGGCCGCCGTCCGGGGCAGCGACGAGAACGACCTCGGCGCCCTGCTGAAGCTCGTCGGCATGACCCTGGTGTCCTCGGTCGGAGGGGCGAGCGGACCGCTGTACGGGACCTTCTTCCTCCGCGCCGGCGCCACGGCCCTCGGTGCCACCGCCATCGACGAGGCAGCGCTGGGCGCCGCGTTGCATGCCGGGGTGGAGGGCGTGGTCGCTCGGGGCAAGACGAACGCGCGGGACAAGACCATGTACGACGCCATGCAGCCGGCGCTCGACGCCTACGACGCAGCGCTGGCCGAGGGGCGGTCGATGACCGAGGCGGTGTCCGCGGCCGCCGCTGCGGCGGCGGCCGGGCGCGACGCGACCAAGCCCTGGGTCGCCCTCAAGGGACGGGCCAGCTATCTCGGCGAGCGCAGTGCCGGGCACATCGACCCCGGTGCCGCTTCCACGGCGCTGCTGGTGCAGGCTCTCGCGGACGTGCTGGAAGGACAGACGTGATCGGCATCGTGGTGGTGTCGCACAGCGCCGACCTCGCCGAGGCCGCGGTGGCGTTGGCGATGCAGATGGTCGGGGACGCCGAGCTGCGGATCCGGGTCGCGGCGGGCGCCGGGGGAGGCTTCGGCACCGATGCGGCCGCCGTCGCCCAGGCGATCGAGGAGTGCGGGGGGCCGGAAGGCGTGCTCGTGCTGATGGACCTGGGGTCGGCGGTCATGAGCGCCGAGCTCGCCCTCGAGCTCGTTCCTCCCGGAACAGGTGCTCGCCTCAGCGCCGCTCCGCTCGTGGAGGGGCTGGTCGCTGCAGTGGCACGGGCCGCCGGGGGTGCCGACCTCGAGACCGTGGCCAAGGAGGCCGAGGGTGCCCTGGCCGCGAAGCAGCGGGCGCTCGACCCTGACCCAGCACCAGCACCAGCACCAGCACCGGCCCCGGCCGTCGACACCGGCGCGCAGCCCGGCGGTCCCGGCCGCACGGTGCGGCTGCAGCTGCGCAACCCGACGGGGCTGCACGCCCGCCCCGCTGGTCACCTTGCTGCTGCGCTCGGGAACCTCGACGTCGACGTGGCGGTGCGGTTCGGGAACCGCACCGCCGACGCGCTCAGCGCGATCGAGCTGATGGCGCTGGGTGCAGGGCAGGGCGCCGAGATCGACGTCGAGGCCAGCGGACCGGACGCCGAGCGCGCGCTCGTGCTGGTCACCCGCGAGGTCGAGGCCGGCTTCGGCGAGCTGTGAGCTGGCCGGTCAGCGGCCGACGGTGCCGGGCCGGGTCCGCCGCGACTGGGCGTCCAGGGCGACCTCGAAGTCCTCGGCGCTCCACCCCTCGGTGACGGCCTGCCGGAGCAGCCCGGCCTGCGTCTGGGGTGCGAGGCCGTCGATGGGCTGGTCGCGGTCGAGGTTGGTGGGGAAGGGGTAGCCCTCGGCAGTCGCGGCGATGACGTTGTCCACCGCGCGCGCTGGGCCGCCGGCGGCCCGGCGCCGGGCCAGGACAGGGAAGAGGGCGCGGCACATCGCGACCCGGTCGACGGTCTCCATGGCCCGGCCGAAGGGGGAGGAGACCTGGAGCAGGTTGGCCATCCGTCGGACGTCGCCGGTGGTGTTGGTGCCTGCGCCGTGGAAGAGCGCGGGGTTGAAGAAGGCGGCGTCGCCCTTCTCGAGGGGCAGCTGGGTGTAGTGGTCCTGGAAGTACTCGGTGAAGCGGGGGAGGTGGAAGGCGAGGTAGCCGGGCTCGTACTGCTGGGAGTAGGGCAGGTAGAGGGTCGGGCCGGTCTCCAGGGGCATGTCGCAGTGGGCGACGGCACCTTGCAGGGTCAAGGCGGGGGTGAGCCGGTGGATGTGGGCGGGGTAGGCGGCGGAGGCCGCGGCGTCCATGAAGCCGAGGTGGTAGTCGCGGTGGGCGGTCTGGGCCTGGCCGCCCGGGTTGACGACGTTGACCTGCGAGGTCAGCTGGTACCCGGGGCCGAGCCAGGCATGGCTGATCAGGGCGAGGACGTCGTTGGCGTAGTAGTCGGCGAAGACGTCGGGCTCGGCGAGGGCGAGCTTGTCCAGCGCACCCCAGACCCGGTCGTTGGCGCCGGGCGTGGCGAAGTGGTCGCCCCCGGCGTGGCCGGCGGCCTTCTCGGCGGCGATCAGGTCGTGGAAGGCGTCGGTGGCGCGGTCGACGACGGTGCGGTCGGGGAAGGCCTGCTTGAAGACCACGATCCCGGGACCGTCGGTGAGGGCTCGGATCAGCTCGGTCTGCAGCGCGGCGCGATCGGTGCCGGTGAGGAGGGCGGTACGGAGCCTGGTGCCGTAGACCAGCACCCGCGACTCGACCGCGTCGGCGTAGGGGTAGTCCGACAGGAGGGTCTGCTGCTCGACGATCGCGGCGAAGTCCTCGAGGGAGCAGTCGTGGGTGGAGAGCCACCCGGTGGTGCGGGCGGAGGTGAGCGAGGTCATGGGCCTGACTTCCTGGGTCGGCGGGAGGAGTGCGTCCAGCCTAGGCCGGTTCTGGGGGAGTGCCACCAGCAGACAACCATCAAAAACCCTGCACTCACGCGCTCTTGGCGAGGAGCCGGGAGGAGCCGCATCCGTCCGGGCGCTGCCGCACTCCAGTTGACGGGAACCTCATGAACCCCTCAGCATCCCTGCATGGCCCACCCCTACCCGATCCGAGAGATCGCCCGCCAGGCGGGACTCAGCGAGGCGACGGTCGACCGGGTCCTCAACGACCGGCCAGGGGTGCGCGCCAGCACTGCGGGCGTCGTGCGTCAGGCGATCAGCGACCTCGACCGCCAGCGAAGCCAGCTGCGGTTGACGGGTCGGACGTTCCTGGTCGACGTGGTGATGCAGGCGCCGGACCGGTTCTCCTCCGCGGTCAAGTCGGCGTTGGAGTCGGAGCTGCCGTCCCTGGCGCCGGCCGTGGTCAGGTCCCGCTTCGACTTCCGCGAGACCGGTCGTCCGGCGGACCTCGTGCAGGTGCTCGACGACATCGGGCACCGCGGCTCCATGGGGGTCATCCTCAAGGCCCCGGACGTGCCCGAGGTCAGTGAGGCGATCGCCCGGCTCGACCGGCGCGGCATACCCGTGGTCACCCTGGTGACCGACCTCCCGCTCAGCCAGCGCGTGGCCTACGTCGGCATCGACAACCGGGCTGCCGGCTCCACCGCGGCCTACCTCGTCGACCGGCTCCTCGGCGACCGCAGAGGCGACGTCCTCATCGCCTTGAGCCGAAGCGTGTTCCGCGGCGAGGAGGAGCGCGAGATCGGCTTCCGGGCCACCATGCGGAGCCGGCCGGCGGACCGGGCCCTGGTCGAGCAGACCGACACCGACGGGATCGACGAGGCGGTCCGGGAGTCCACCGTGCGCACCCTGCAGCGCCACCCCGGGGTCAGCGCGGTCTACTCCGCCGGCGGCGGCAACCAGGCGATCCTCGAGGCCTTCGACGCCGCCGACCGCCCTTGCCACGTCTTCGTGGGGCACGACCTCGACCGCGACAACCGACGGCTGCTGCACGACGGGCGCCTGAGCGCCGTCCTGCACCACGACCTCAGGTACGACATGCGGCTGGCGTGTCGCACGATCATGCAGGCCCAGGGGGCGATCGACGGGGTGATCGAGTCCGTCCCCTCTCCCATCCACATCGTCACCCCGTACAACATCCCGGTGCAGACGACGTCCTGAGTGGCAGGACCCCGGCGGTGCTTCCGTGCCCCGGGGTCGCGAGTAGGTTCGGGAGCCACCGCCGGCATCACCACCGAGGGAGACCACCATGTTCTACGACAACGTGTCCGGCCTGCTCCGCGTGCTCGTCGTGGCACCGCTGGCCTACCTGTGGCTCGTCGCGCTGCTGCGGTTCAGCGGGAAGCGGACCCTGGCCCAGCTGAACGCCTTCGACTTCATCGTGACCGTCGCGCTGGGCTCCACCCTGGCGACGGTGGCACTGAGCAGCTCCGTCGCCCTGGCGGAGGGAGCGCTGGCGCTCGGTCTTCTCGCCGCTCTGCAGTTCCTGGTGGCATGGGCGTCGGTCCGGATCCCCCCGGTACGCCGGTCGGTGACGTCGCGACCCACCGTCCTCCTGCGCGACGGCACGCTGCTTCCCGCAGCGCTGACCGACCAACGCATCTCCGAGGAGAGCCTGCACCAGGCGGTCCGCAGCGCGGGCATCGGCGGGCTCGAGCTCGTCGGCCTGGTGGTGCTGGAGCCGAACGGCACGTTGAGCGTGATCCCCTCGGAGAAGGTCGGGAGCGGCTCGGCGCTGGCCGACGTCCCGGTCCCGCCCCGGCCCTAGAACCGGTCCTGGCGGTCGTCTTCCGGCTCGGGAGGGTCGGCGGTGTCGTTGCGCACGTCCTCGACCGCGTCGTTGACCCCGGCCTCGACCTCGCTCTCGACCGGGCCGGCCGCCCGGGTGGACGGCTCGCCGTCGAGGCCGGCCCTCGGGGTGGTCGGTGGGACCTCGAGCCGCAGCGCGGCCAGCGCCTCGGCGTCGGTCAGCCCGAACAGGCTGCGGAGGTTGACGTCGCGCTGGGGGAACGGGATCTCGATCCCACGCCGCTGCAGCGAGGTGTGCAGCGACCAGTTGTACGCCGCGCGCACCGCCCCGGGCTTGACGGTCGCCTCCGCGTTGAGCCAGACCACCAGCTCGAACTCCAGGGCGCTGTCACCGAAGCCGGTCAGCCACACCTGCGGACGGCGTACGCCCTCGAAGGTCAAGGTGAACGGGACCTCCGCCGCGGACTCCAGGGCCGCCTCGCGGACCGTCTCCTTGTCGGTGCCGTAGGCGACACCGAACGGGACCCGCAGCCGTCGCGACACGTCGCGGTGCGTCCAGTTGACCACGCGCCCGCCGACGAACTCCGAGTTGGGCACGAGGATGTCGATGTTGTCGTTGGTGACGATCGTGGTCGCCCGGATCTTGATGTCGCGCACCTCGCCGTGCACGCCCGACTCCAGCTCGACGAAGTCGCCGACCTTGAGGGAGCGGTCGAACAGCAGGATCAGCCCGGCGATGAAGTTGCTGAAGATCGACTGCAGACCGAAGCCGAGACCCACCCCGACGGCACCGGCGAACACGGCGAACCGGTTGAGCGGCACCCCCAGCAGGCTGACCGCGACGAGCCCTCCGACGACCAGCGCCGTGTAGTGCACCACCCGGCCGAGGGTGTACAGCGTCGCTCGGCTGGTTCGCTGGCCCTCGCCCCGCTCGCCGTAGCGGCGCAGCGCGAGGCGCACCAGCCACGAGACCAACCAGGCGCCGAGCAGCGCCAGCGCCGCCCCCACGACGCCGCCCACGGTGATGGCGACGCCGCCCAGCTCGACCAGCTCGCGGCCGCCGACGGCGGTCCTCAGTCCCATCCGGCCCAGGCTAGGCCCTGGCCGCTGCGGTGGACGTGGGCTCGCCGGTCGGTGGCGGACCGGTCAGGCCGAGAGCTCGCCGCCCCCGTAGGCGATGTCGGTCTGCTCGCGCAGCAGCGCGGACATGCTGTCCACCGTCACCGGCGGGGAGAAGTGGAAGCCCTGGCCGGTGGTGCACCCCTGCCGCCGGAGCATCAGCATCTCCTCGGCCAGCTCGATGCCCTCGGCAACCGTCTCGAGCTGCATCGTCTGGCCCAGGCGCACGATGGTGTTGACCAGCGCGGCGTCGCCCCCGAGCCGGAGCTGCTCGATGAAGCTGCGGTCGATCTTGAGCGTGTCGACGGGGAAGCGGTGCAGGTAGCTCAAGGAGGAGTACCCGGTGCCGAAGTCGTCGATCGCCAGGCGGACGCCGAGGGTGCGCAGCGCCTCGAGGTTGTGCCGGATCTCGTCGGAGCTCTCCATCAGGACGCTCTCGGTCATCTCCAGGGTCAGGCAGGACGGCTCGAGCCCGGTCTCCTCGAGGATGTCGCGGACCTGGCCGAACAGGGCGGGGTCCGGGAGCTGTCGCGCGGACACGTTGACGCTGATCTTGAGGTTGCGGAGCTCGGGGGACGAGCGCTGCCACAGCACGGTCTCCTCGCACGCCTGGCGCAGCACCCACAGACCCAGCGCGCGGATCAGGCCCGAGCTCTCCGCCAGGGGGATGAACACGACGGGGGACACCAGGCCGTGCCGCGGGTGCAGCCAGCGCACCAGGGCCTCGGACCCCATGATCTGACCTGTCTTGAGGTCGATGAGTGGCTGGTAGTGGACCACGAACTCGTCCCGCTCCAGCCCGAGGCGCAGGTCGGCCTCCATCTGCACGCGCTCGACGAGCGAGGCGTGCATGGCCGGGTCGTAGACGGCGAAGCTGCTGGAGTCGGAGGCCTTGGCCTGGTACATCGCCAGGTCGGCGTTGCGGAGGAGCTGTTCGGCCGTCTCCTGCCGGTCGTCGGTGCTGGTGGCGATGCCGACGCTGGCCGAGACGTGCACGTCCCCGGAGGCCAGCGTGAACGGCTCGGTGAGGCTCATACCGATCCGCTCCGCCAGACCCTGGGCGCTGTCGGCGTCCTCGGTCTCGTCCAGGAGGATCGCGAACTCGTCCCCGCCGAACCGCGCCACCGTGTCGCAGGCGCGCACCTGGCTGCGCAGCCGCTCGGCGACGTGCACCAGCAGCTCGTCGCCGCTGCTGTGGCCCAGGGTGTCGTTGATCTCCTTGAACCCGTCGAGGTCGAGGAACAGGACCGCCACCGTGCGCTCGGCCGCCTGGCGGCGGGCCAGCGAGTGCCCCAGCCGGTCGCGGAACAGCGCCCGGTTGGCCAGCCCGGTCAATGAGTCGTGGAACGCCTGGTAGAGCAGCTCGGCCTCCAGCGTGGTCTGGGCCGTGACGTCCCTGCCGTTGAGGACCAGTCCCCGGACGTGGTCGTTGTGCAGCAGGTTGGTGATGGTCAGCTCCACGTCGCGCTCGCTGCCGTCGGCGTGACGGTAGGTCGTGCGCAGGGTGTGCAGCTTCAACGGCTCGGCCGCGGCGTGGAGGAGACCGTGGCGCAGCTGTTGGGCGGACTGGGGGTCCATCAGGTCGGTCAGCAGGGTGCCCTGCAGCTCGTCGGGGTGGTAGCCGAACAGGCGCTCGCAGGACATGCTCTGGTAGTTGATCAGCCCGTCGGTGTCGACCACGGTCACCACGTCCGAGCTGTGCTGCACCAGGGCGGAGAAGCGCTCGCGACTGGCTGCGAGCTCGGTCGTGCGCTCCTCGACGCGCTGCTCGAGGTGCTGGGTGAGGTCCTTGTTCTCCCGCAGGGTGAGGACCTGCCGGGCGACCAGGAGCACCATGATGAGGGTACGGACCCAGGACACGAAGGCGTCGGGGTGACCGGTGCGGACGAGCTCCACCACCGATGTGCCGAGCGCCAGGATCACCGCGACGGAGGGGAAGAGCGTCCCGAGAGGGGCACGCAGCTGGCCGTCCTCGGCGGTGTCCCTGGCCATCGACGGTCGGATGGCGGCGACCAGGATGAGGGCGTAGCCGACGAACCAGCCGATGTCGATCCCGTTGCCGGACCGGTAGGCGTTGGTGGCGGTCAGGTAGCTGAAGCCGGAGTCGGCCACCGCGAAGGCCACCAGTCCCGTGCCGACGAGCGGGAGGGAGACCGGTGGCTTCACTGCGCACTGGCGGACCCGCAGGGCCGTGTACAGCACGATGGTGATCACGACGACGTCCCCGACCGGGTAGGCCAGCGAGATGGCCTGCTCGAGCAGCTGGCTCTCGCTTGCGGAGCGGAGGATCTGCCGGAGCACCACGATCCAGCTGACCACCATCAGCGAGGCGGCCACGGTCAGCCCGTCGATGATCGTGCGGACCCGACCGGCGAGGCTGGGAGCGGCCAACGGCAGCGAGAGCAGGGCGCCGGCGGCGAGGGGCGCCATGCCCAGGTAGCCGAGGTCGGCCGGTGACGGGAACGGGACGTCCTGTCCGAGGATCGACTCGTACCACGTCCACACCGCCTGGCCCAGACCCCATGACAGGGCGGCGGCACCGAGCAGACGCCAGAAGGTCCGCAGCTCCTCCGCGCAGCGGCGTGACCGGAGCAGGGCGCCCACTCCGGCCGCGATCGGGGACACCACGAGCCCGACGTTGGAGAGGAGCTGGGCGTGCGCCGGGTCGTGGGCGATCACCAGCAGGGTCACCGACCAGGCCAGGGTCGCAGCGACGACCGCGCCGGCGAGGCATCGGCCCCGAGCGGAGCGGCCGAGGAGATCGATCATGCTCACCAGTGTGCGCGTGCGGCCCCCCCACCGCCGGGGAACCATCGAAATACGTTGATACCCCACGTCGTTGGATCAAATCGGTTTCCATAGGTGCTGAACCAACTCGGCGAGCACCCAGGGGACACAGTGAGCACGGCAACGAACGACGCACAGGGGAACATCACCTGGGACCTCCCGGGGTCCTGGCCCGGCACCCTCGCCCCCGACGTGCTGAACGGCATCGACGTGCCCACCCCCTTCCTGGTGGGGGACCTGGACCTGCTCGGTCGGCGGCTGGCCCGCTTCCGTGAGGCGCTGCCCCGGGTCAGCCCCTTCTACGCGGTCAAGTGCAACCCCAGCCCGGAGATCATCGACACCGTCCTGGCCGCCGGAGCCAGCTTCGAGGTCGCCTCGCTGGGCGAGCTGCGCGAGCTGCAGCAGCGAGGCGTCGCCCCGGCCGACGTCCTGTACAGCAACACGATCAAGCCCGCCTCGCACGTGGCCGCCGCCGCAGACGCCGGCCTGTGGCGCTTCTCGTTCGACTCCGAGTCCGAGCTGCACAAGATCGCCCGGCACGCGCCGGGCAGTGCGGTCTACGCCCGCGTCCGCGTGGACGACAGCAGCAGCGTCTTCCCGTTGTCGCGCAAGTTCGGCGCCGAGGCGCACCACGCGCGCGCGCTCCTCCACGTCGCCCGCAGCCTGGGGCTGCAGCCGTACGGCATCACCTTCCACGTCGGGTCCCAGTGCACGTCCACCTCGGCGTGGGTGCAGGCGCTGGCCTCCATCGGCCGGATGATGCGGCAGCTCCGCGCGGACGGCATCGTCCTGGAGATGGTCAACATCGGCGGTGGCTTCCCGGCACGCTACGGCGACCCGGTCCCGTCGATCGAGCAGATCGGCGCCGTCGTCGAGCGTGCCCTGGACGAGCTCCTGCCCTACGTGCCCGCTCTGGTCGCCGCCGAGCCCGGCAGGCACCTCGTCGCGGAGACCGCGGTGATGGCCGCGACCGTGCTGGGTCGCGAGGTGCGGGCGGGCGAGGACTGGCTGTACCTCGACGTCGGCGCCTACAACGGGCTCATGGAGACCCAGCAGACCGTGGGCCAGTGGCGCTTCCCGCTGTGGACCTCGCGTCCCGACCACGCCTACGCCGAGCAGATCCCCTACACGATCACCGGACCCACCTGCGACAGCTCCGACACCATGTTCTACGGCGTCCCCCTGCCGGCGACGATGTGCGAGGGCGACCGGATCTACGTCGGTTCCACGGGCGCCTACACCCTCAGCTACGCCTCCCACTTCAACGGGTTCCCGCCGCCGCAGGCGCTGTTCCTGCGCGGGTAGACAGCCGATGTCGGTCCCCTCCCGTCGTCTCGGCTGGCTGATGCTCGCCGGGATCCTGGACTCCTTCAGCCTCTCGTTCGCGTGGACCGTGGTGATGATCCACATGGTCTCCGCCTACGGGCTGGGGGCGGCCGGCATCGTCAGCGCGTCGATGCTGGTCGGGGTGGCGCTCTCCGCCCCGGTCGCGAGCCGGTTGGCCCTGCACCTGGACGGGCGTCGTCTGCTGCGGTGCTCCGCCGGGGTCGAGTCGCTCCTGCGGGTCCTGGTCCTCGTGCTGCTCGTCCAGCACGCGCCGACGGTGCTGCTCGCGACCTGCGTCACGGCGATGAACGTCACCGCGTGGACGGGGTACGCCGGCATGCGTGCCGAGGTGGCCGCGGTGAGCCCGGGGTCGACCGCGCTCACGTGGTACGCCACGGGAGTGGCGACCGTCGAGGCGGTCGCGGCCGCCGCAGGTGCGCTCTTCAGCGTCGCGGTCGACACCTCCTCGGTGCGCGTGCTGGCGATCGTGGGCGTCGTCTACGTCGCGGGGCTGGTGCCGACGTACCTCATCGCCCACGGGTCGCACGTGCCGCGGGCGGTTCGCGACGTCGACGAGCGGCCCCGGCGGTCCGCCCGGATGTCACTGCCCGTGGTCGCCGGGGCCCTGTTGATGCTGGCCGCTTCGGCTCCGACCCTGCTCTCGGTGGGACTCGCCACCCAGGTCCACGGCCGCTCCTCGGTGGCCGTGGTCGCCGTCGCCTTCACCGTGGGCTCGTTGGCATCCCCGCTGCTGTCGGGCTGGAGCCAACGCCGACGGGTCAACGGTCCGACCCTGTGGGCGCTGTGCGCCGCGGGCATGGTGGCGGGGTGGGCGGTCGCCCCGGTCAGCGTGGTGCTGATGGCGGTGGCACAGGCCGCCTCGGGCCTCTTCATGACCTCCCTCGAGGGACTCCTCGACGCAGAGACGGTCGCCCGCGCGGGCCGCGGCGTGACCGGCGCGCTGGCCCGAGGGTCGGCGGCCCGTGCCCTCGGGTCGGCCGGCGGGACCGCCCTGCTGCCGGCGATGGTCGCGGGGGTGGGGCTGACCAGCACCTCGGTGGTGCTGACCTGTCTCCTGCTCACCGTGGCGGCGGGCGTGCGGGTCGATGCCGCGCGGTGGTTGCGTCCGGGACCGGTGTGGCGCGTGGACCCGGCCGGACCCGGGTAGGTCGCGGACCGGTCGGTTACCTCAGGCCAGCCGGTGAGGGTACGATGCAGGTAACGTCCCATCCAGGCGGAACGCAGCACTCTCCGGCTCGGTCGGTCCTCTGTGACCGCAGGCTCGGCCATCGTCGCGATGGCCCTCCCGTTCACCGGGCCGGGACCGTCGGGGTGGCGATGTGCCGGTCGGGTGTGGACCGGCACCAGCGCGTCGCCCCAACCGATCTCTTCCGGGGCCGCGCCGTTCGACGTCCCGGCGGCGGTGAGCAACCGACGGGGTGGTCCCAGCTAGCCACGGCGTCCGCGCCGGGGCGGTCCAGAGGAGGAGCTCTTGGCCCGACGAGGCCAGCGCCAGTCCGGCGCTACCCGCACGGCACCCCGGTCCCAGCGACGGGTCCGGGACCTCGACAACGAGGGCATCATCCCGGTCCTGGCCCGGGCTGTCCGCGAGGTCGAGACGGCGGCGCAGCGGGGTCCCTCCAAGCCCTCCACCCGGACGAAGTTCCAGGTCATCGCGCTGCTCGTGCGCGAGGAGCGGTCCCGGGTCAAGGCGGACGCGGACGCCGCGGAGAGCTACCGCGCCCAACAGCTGAAGCGCCTCGACGGCGTGGCCACGATCCTCGCCAAGACCGCCGCCCGCGACACCTCGCTGCTGGCCCTGCTCGCCGAGGACGCCGTCGTCTCCGACTCCGCGCGCGCTCTGAAGCGCGAGATGCTGCTCTCCGCCGGGGTGGAGCCGCCGGTCGAGGAGGCCGCTGCTCCTGAGTCCCCCTCGGGAACCCTCGCCCCCGAACGCCAGGTCGTCCCGCAGTCCGTGGTCTCCCGCCAGCTCGCCAACCCGTTCCTCGCCCCCGACTTCTCGGCTGCCGCGGCTCGTCAGCCACAGGCCCGCAGGCTGGCGGGGTGGGAGCTCATCGGCCCGCTCCTCAACTCCTTCGAGTACGCCGCCAGCGGCGCCTCCGCGTGCATGCGGCTGCCGGAGCAGACCTCGTTCCGTGCTCCCCAGGGGCTCACCCTGATGCCGCACCAGGCGCGCCTGGTCGCCGCCGCCGCTGCCGGTCACCGGACCTTCCTCCTCGCCGACGAGCCCGGTCTGGGCAAGACCGCGCAGGCGCTGCTCGCCGCCCAGGCGGCGGACGCGTACCCGCTCCTGGTCGTCGTGCCGAACGTGGTCAAGACCAACTGGGCACGGGAGGCGGCGTTGTGGACCCCGCACCGTCCGGCCACCGTGATCCACGGCGACGGGGACACCATCGACGGGTTCGCCGACATCATCGTGGTCAACTACGAGGTGCTCGACCGCCACGTCGGCTGGCTCGGGGACCTGGGGCTGCGCGGCATGGTCGTCGACGAGGCGCACTTCATCAAGAACCGGAGCTCGCAGCGGTCCCAGCACGTCCTGCAGCTGTCCGAGCGCATCCGGACGCGGACGGCCACGCCACTGCTCATGGCCCTGACCGGCACCCCGTTGATCAACGACATCGAGGACTTCCGGGCGATCTGGCAGTTCCTCGGCTGGATCGACGACAAGCGCCCGCTGGCGGCGCTGATGGAGGCGCTGGAGGAGACCGGGATGACCCCGGTCGACCACGGCTTCTACGCCGCTGCGCGCAACGCGGTCATCGACATGGGCATCGTGCGACGGCGCAAGGTCGACGTGGCCGCGGACATCCCGGCTCGCCGCATCGCCGACCTGCCGGTGGAGCTCGACGACGCCGTGGGTCGCTCGATCCGCGACTCCGAGCGTGAGCTCGCCCGCCGCCTGGTGGCGCGCTACCACAGCGCCCTGGAGACCCGAACCTCCGGTGTGCTGGTCGAAGGGATCGACCACGACCTGGTGCGTCGGGTCGCCGGCTGGGAGCTGGCGGACACGAGCACGACCAAGAGCGGGGACAACGTCTTCACCATGGTCCGACGGATCGGTCAGGCCAAGGCGGCCCTCGCCGCCGACTACGCCGCGCAGCTGGCGCGCAGCGTCGGCAAGGTGGTGTTCTTCGCCAAGCACATCGACGTGATGGACCTGGCCGAGGAGACCTTCGCCAAGCGGGGTCTGCGGTACTCCTCCATCCGCGGCGACCAGTCGCCGACCAAGCGGCAGCGCAACATCGACGCCTTCGTCAACGATCCTGAGGTCTCCGTGGTCGTGTGCTCGCTGAGCGCGGCCGGTGTCGGCCTCAACCTCCAGGTCGCCTCCAACGTCGTGCTCGCCGAGCTCTCGTGGACCTCGGCCGAGCAGACCCAGGCGATCGACCGGGTCCACCGGATCGGCCAGGCCGAGCCGGTGACCGCGTGGCGGATCATCGGTGCGCAGACCATCGACACCAAGATCGCCGAGCTCATCGACAGCAAGGCCGGGCTCGCGGCCAAGGCGCTCGACGGCTCCGACGAGGACGTGTCGTCCTCGAGCGACATCCAGCTGGAGGCGCTGGTGTCCCTGCTCACCGAGGCGCTCACCGAGCCGCTGACGGCCGCCGGGTAGCCGTCGGGTCAGAGGGCTGCCGACGACAGGAAGCGCGTGACCTCCAGCCGCAGGGCCACGCGGGTGGGGTTGTCCCGCGGCTGTCGGTAGCGACCGGCGTACCGCTCGACGGCGCGGGCCACCGACGCCGGGTCGCTGCGGACCTCCGCGCGACCCTCCAGGGTCGACCAGCGCCGACCCTCCACCTGGCAGGCCGCCACCCGGTCGCGGCCCTCGGCAAGGTTGCGCGCCTTGCGCGAGGTGGGCGAGGTGATCACCCAGGCGCACTCCTGCTCGAGGTCGAGGGCGACGCCGACGGGCACGACGTGCGGGCTGCCGTCGGCGCGGAGCGTGGTCAGCGTCAGCAGGTGCCGCTCGGTCCAGAAGGCGAGCAGGTCAGGGGGGAAGGCGTCCCAGCCCGGGGTCCACGAGGTCACCGGGGCATTCTCGCAGCAGCCCCCCGGAAGGGGGGTCCCCTCTGTCGGTGGTGGCGAGTAGCGTCGTGGACCACCCGACAGAAGGGATCAAGCCCATGGCTGGCACGCGAGTCCTGGTCGGCACCCGCAAGGGCGCCTTCGTGCTCACCTCCGACGAGGCGCGGCAGCAGTGGTCCGTGGACGGACCGCACTTCCCGGGGTGGGAGATCTACCACCTCAAGGGCTCCCCGGTGAACCCGCAGCGGCTGTACGCCTCCCAGGCCAGCGGCTGGTTCGGCCAGGTCATCCAGCGCTCCGACGACGGCGGGGGCACGTGGCAGACGGTGGACAACGACTTCACCTACGACGGTGTCCCCGGCGAGCACCAGTGGTTCGACGGCACCCTGCGTCCCTGGTCGTTCACGCGGATCTGGCACCTCGAACCGTCGCTGCACGACGCCGAGACGGTCTTCGCCGGCGCCGAGGACGCCGCGCTGTTCAAGTCCACCGACGGGGGCGGTTCGTGGACCGAGCTGTCGGGCCTGCGCAAGCACGACACGGGGCCGCAGTGGCAGCCCGGAGCGGGAGGCATGTGCCTCCACACGATCCTGCAGCACCCGACCGACCC
This sequence comes from uncultured Actinomycetota bacterium, assembly GCA_963784485.1. Lineage (GTDB taxonomy): Bacteria > Actinomycetota > Actinomycetes > Propionibacteriales > Nocardioidaceae > Marmoricola_A. The sequence continues at coordinate 38,635 of CAWARH010000004.1, forward strand.
GGACCGGATCTACGTCGCGATCTCCGCGGCGGGTGCGTTCCGGACCAACGACGGGGGCGAGACCTGGCAGCCGATCAACAAGGGACTGCGCTCGGGGGAGATCCCCGACCAGGACTCCGAGGTGGGCCACTGCGTCCACCGCATCGACCTGCACCCGAGCCGCCCCGACGTGCTGTACATGCAGAAGCACTGGGACGTGCTGCGCAGCGACGACGGGGGCGACCAGTGGCACGAGGTCAGCGGCAACCTGCCCAGCGACTTCGGGTTCCCGATCGCGGTGCACGCCCACGAGCCCGAGACGGTCTACGTCGTGCCGATCACCAGCGACTCCCACCACTTCCCGCCCGAGGGCCGGTTGCGGGTCTACCGCAGCCGGAGCGGAGGTGACGAGTGGGAGGCGTTGACCACCGGCCTTCCGCAGGAGGACTGCTACGTCAACGTCCTGCGCGACGCGATGGCGGTCGACACGCACGAGTCCTGCGGTCTGTACGTCGGCACCACGGGAGGGCAGGTCTACGCCTCTGCCGACTCGGGCGACTCCTGGAGCGCGATCGTCCGTGACCTGCCCGCGGTGCTGTCGGTCGAGGTCCAGACCCTTCCGTGAGGCCGCGATGACGACGACGGTGCGGGTGGTGCTCCCCGCCCATCTGCGAGCGATGGCCGGCCTCGACGGCGAGCTCCGGCTCGAGGTGCCCGGACCGGTGACCCAGCGGTCGGTCCTCGACGCCGTCGAGGGGCGCTACCCGATGCTGCTCGGCACCCTGCGCGACCGGGCGACGGCGAGACGACGCGACTTCGTGCGCTTCTTCGCCTGCTCGGAGGACCTGTCCCACGAGGATCCCGACACGCCGCTGCCCGCGGCGGTCGCGGCCGGGCACGAGCCGTTCCTGGTCGTCGGGGCGATGGCCGGCGGCTGACCGGTCCGGCTCAGATCCAGGAGCGGAAGACGATCCGGCGCAGCCACTCGGGGGTGGGAAGGAGCTCCCCGGTGTACACCGGCCAGAGCCAGGCGAAGTTGAGCACGACCAGCACCACGAAGCTGCCGGCGGCGACGGCTCCGACGAGCCGACGCCGGGGGGAGGCGTGAGCCGAGCCAAGGACGCGGCCGAGGAGGAGACAGACCGCGACGATCGTGAAGGGCAGGATCGTGACTGCGTAGAAGCTGAAGATCGGCCGGTCGGCGTACCTCCAGAACGGCAGCCAGGTGGTGGCCAGCCCGACGATGACCACGCCGTAGCGCCAGTCGCGGCGGGCGACCCAGGCGTACGCGGCGTACAGCAGGGCGACGCAGCCCCCCCACCAGAGCACCGGCGTCCCCAGCAGGATCACCTGACGCAGGCAGGTGCTGTCGGCAGGGGCGGTGCAGCCCTGGGCGCCCGGTGCGATGTCGAGGTCCGCGGACACCACGACGGGTCGCTGCATGATCAGCCACGTGCGCGGGTCGGACTGGTAGGCGTGGTGGGCGTCGACGAGCCCGCCGCTGTGGAACGCCCACACGTCGAGGTGGTAGTGCCACAGGCTGCGCAGCCCCTGGACCAGCGACGGGAGGAACCCCTGCGGGTCGGCCCGGGTGTAGTCGCCCCAGTACGGGCCGTAGGCGTTGTGTGCCAGCCGCGCCTCGTAGATGTCGGCGTGGACCAGCCACCCCGACCAGGACACGACGTAGACGACGAAGGCGACGAGCACGAGGTAGCCGAAGGCGGGCAGTCCGTCCACCACCGCGGAGCGCAGGAACGCCAGCCGGACGCCCAGCGCGCGCCGGGCGCCGCTGTCCCACGCGACAACCAGCAGGCCGAACCCGGCCAACGGCACCAGGGCGCTCCACTTGGACGAGACCGCCAAGCCGAACATCACCCCGGCGGCGAGCCTCCAGGGTCGCCACCAGAGCCCCCGGACGGGTCCCCAGTCGCCGGGTCCGAGCTGCCGGTCCGGGGGAGCCAGGACGGCCAGCCTGGCCCGGCTCCAGTCCCGGTCGGCTACCAGGCACGAGACCGCGCAGAGCAGGAAGAACCCGACGAAGATGTCGAGCAGGGCGAGACGCGAGAGCACGAAGGCGAGCCCGTCGAAGCAGAGCAGCAGCCCGGCGACGCCGCCGAGCAGGGTCGAGCCGCTCAACCGGCGGACCAGCCGGACCATGACCAGGACCATGAGGGTGCCGACGACCGCGCTGGCCACCCGCCAGCCGGACGGGTCGAAGCCGAACAGCTGCTCGCCGAGGCCGATCAGCCACTTGCCGGTCTCCGGGTGCACCACCATCTCCGGGTCGCCGGTCAGCAGACGCGGGGACCAGCGCCCCTCCAGGATCGCGGCGTTCGCGCCGTCGGTCCACGTCTGGGCGTAGCCGAGCCGCCACAGCGACCAGGCGTCCTTGGCGTAGTAGGTCTCGTCGAAGGAGAACTGCCTCGGCGAGCCGAGGTGCCAGAACCGGAGCAGCCCGGCGAGCCCGGTGACACCGAGGGTGACTGCCCACCCCAGGAGGCGGTCGTCGAGACCGCGCGCGGCGGCCAGCCGGCTCCGGGCCGGGGGGACCGGACGACCGTCCGCGGTGCGCGACAGCCCTCGCGTACGCCGCGGCGGTCGGTCGGTCACGGTCACGGCCGAAGCCTACGGGCGGACGAGGTCGCTGGATCGGGGAGGATGGCCCGATGACCGGAACCCTGGTGCTCGCCGCGACCCCCATCGGCCGGGTGGCCGACGCCTCCCCGCGGCTGGCCGAGGAGCTGGCCGGCGCCGACCTCGTCGCCGCCGAGGACACCCGTCGCCTCCGTAGGCTGACCACGGACCTGGGGGTCGAGGTGACGGGACGGGTGGTGTCGTACTTCGACGGCAACGAGGCCGGGCGCACCGCGGTGCTCGTCGAGGCCCTGCTGGCCGGCGAGCGGGTGCTCGTGGTCACCGACGCCGGCATGCCGTCGGTCTCCGACCCCGGCTACCGCCTCGTCGCGGCCGCGGTGGACGCCGGGATCCGGGTCACCGCGGTGCCGGGGCCCAGCGCCGTGCTCACCGCGCTGGCCGTCTCGGGGCTGCCCGTGGACCGGTTCTGCTTCGAGGGGTTCCTGCCCCGCAAACCGGGCGAGCGGTCCCGACGGCTGGCCGAGCTGGCCGCCGAGCCGCGCACGATGGTGTTCTTCGAGGCGCCGCACCGCACGGCGGCGACGCTGGCGGCGATGTCCGAGGCGCTGGGGGACCGGCGTCCGGCCGCGGTGTGCCGGGAGCTGACCAAGATCCACGAGGAGGTCGTGCGCGGCGGGCTCGCAGAGCTGGCCCAGTGGGCGGGCGAGGGGGTGCGCGGCGAGGTGACGCTCGTCGTCTCCGGGCACTCCGGTCCCCTCGTCGCGGCCACGGACCCCGCGGAGCTGGCTGCCCTCGTGGCCGCGCAGGAGCAGGGCGGGCTCGCTCGCAAGGAGGCGATCAAGGTCGTCTCGATGCGGGCGGGGCTGCCCAAGCGCCAGGTCTACGACGCCGTCCACGGTGTCGCGCACGCTCCCGAGCAGGACCAGAGGGGACCCCGGTGACCCCGTCCGGACGCGACACCGCCCGACCGCCCGCCCCCGAGCCGCTGCCGAGTCCGGTGGTCGACAACCACTGCCACCTCGACATGACGCTCGACGGGACCGACGAGCTGGGCCCGGCAGCCGCACTGGAGGCCTCCGCCGCGGTCGGCGTGCCACGGATCGTGCAGATCGGCTGCGAGCTCGCGGGGGCGCGCTGGTCGGTCGCGGTGGCCGCAGCGCACCCCGAGATCGTGGCCGGCGTCGCGCTGCACCCCAACGAGGCTCCGCGGCTCGCGGACCTGGGCACCTTCGAGGAGACCTGGGCGGAGATCGAGCGGCTGGCGGCAGACCCGCACGTGCGCGCCGTCGGCGAGACCGGGTTGGACCGCTTCCGGACCGGGGAGGACGGTCGCGCCGCCCAGGAGCACTCGTTCCGGCTGCACGTCGACCTGGCCAAGCGGCTCGGGAAGACCCTGGTGATCCACGACCGGGACGCGCACGCGGACGTGCTCCGGGTGCTCGACGAGGAGGGAGCGCCCGACCGCGTCGTCATGCACTGCTTCTCCGGGGACGCCGACTTCGCCCGGGCCTGTCTCGACCGGGGCTGGTGGCTCTCCTTCGCCGGCACGGTGACCTTCAAGAACGCCGCCCCGCTGAGGGAGGCGCTCCGGGCGACGCCCCAGGACCGGCTGCTCGTCGAGACCGACGCGCCCTTCCTCACCCCGATGCCGCTGCGCGGACGGCCGAACGCGTCGTACCTCGTGCCCTGGACGGTCCGGGCGATGGCCGAGCACCGCAAGGACGATCTCGCAGCCCTGTGCGGTGCGCTCGAGGAGAACACGTTCTCGGCCTTCGGCGGAGCGTGGTGACCGCCCCGCGTGGGTAGACCACCTGTGGACCATCCGGACCCGCTCCTGTCCACTTCGTGAAAACTTTCACACACTCTGGGGCGATTCGGCGCCGATGTCACGCAAACGAAGGCAAACGCAGGGGCCCGGATTTGGTGGCTCCGTGTCCGTCTCGTTACCTTCGGTGGGTCAGCCGGGAGTGGGGTGCTCCACGGCGCGGCAGGGGAACCACCACGACAGCACCGGCACGCCCGGCGCACCGCCCTGCCCCGCCCCCACGAACCGGACAGCTCGACCATGGGAGACGCGTGAGCTCAGTCGCCACCCTCGTCCGCAGCAAGGCGGCCCTGACCGCACTCGTGACCACCGTGACCCTCGGCCTCGTAGCCGCACTTCTGGCGTCCGTGGTCCTCGGGAAGAACACCGTGACCCTCTCTCTCGACGGGCAGGCCCACGAGGTCAGCACCGACGGCGACACCGTCGCCGAGGTGCTGTCCGAGCAGGGAGTCCCCGTGACCGACCACGACGCGGTCGCCCCGGACCTGGACAGCACGGTCAGTGACGGCACCCGCATCGCGGTCCGCTTCGGTCGTCCGCTCGACGTCAACCTCGACGGCGAGACCACCCGGCACTGGGTGACCGCCACCGACGTCACGACGGCGCTCGACCAGATCGGCCTGCGGGTCGACGGAGCGAACCTCTCCACCAGCCGTGGCGCCTCGATCAGCCGCAACGGCATGAAGCTCACCATCGCCACGCCGAAGCGGATCACCTTCGCCGTCGGCGGCGCCAAGCCGGTCACCGAGAAGGTCGCCGCGCTCACCGTCGCCCAGGCCCTCAAGCAGCACAAGGTCAAGGTCGACAACAACGACGTGGTGAAGCCCGGGCCGGGCCGACTCGTCGAGCCGGGCGATCGGATCACCGTCACCAAGGTCCGCGTGGTCACCCGCAAGGTCGACAACGAGTCGATCGCCTACTCGACCACGAAGACGTCGGACTCCTCGATGTACGCCGGCGAGGAGAAGGTCGTCCGGGAGGGGCGGGCCGGCAGCCGCGACGTCACCTACCGCCTCCGGTTCGAGAACGGTCGGGTGGTCCAGCGCAAGGCGGTCTCCGTCCGCGACGTGCAGCCCGCCGTCGACGCGGTCGTCCACGTCGGCACCAAGGAGAAGCCCGCCCCTGCGCCTGCGGCCGCTGCGTTCTCCTCCGGCAGCACCGTGTGGGACGCCCTTGCCCGCTGCGAGTCCGGCGGCAACTGGGCCATCAACACCGGCAACGGCTACTACGGGGGCCTGCAGTTCAACCTGGGCACCTGGCAGGCGTACGGCGGCTCCGGCCTGCCGAGCAACAACAGCCGCGAGACCCAGATCGCCGTGGCGACCCGGCTCCGCGACGCCAACGGCGGGTACGGCGCCTGGCCGGGCTGTGCCGCCAGCCTGGGACTGCCCCGCTGAGCGGTCCCCCCGGCACTCGGTAGGCTCGCTCGGACATGAGCCACGAGACCCCCGAACCGGCCCGGAGCCCTGGCTCCGCGTCACCCAGCGCACCCTCCGCCGGCCCGAGACTCCTCGGGCCGGCGGACGTGCGTTCCCTGGCCGCGGCGCTGGACCTGCGGCCCACCAAGCAACGGGGACAGAACTTCGTCATCGACGCCAACACCGTGCGGCGCATCGTCCGGGCAGCCGGCGTCGGTCCCGAGGACGTGGTCCTCGAGGTGGGCCCCGGGCTCGGTTCGCTCACCCTGGGCCTGCTCGGCGAGGCGGCGGGCGTGGTGGCGGTGGAGATCGACCCGGTGCTGGCAGCGGCGCTGCCCGGCACCGTCGCGGCGTACGCCCCCGACCACGCCGACCGGTTCCACCTCGTCCAGGCCGACGCGATGCGGGTCACCGAGCTCCCCGGACCCGCCCCCACGGCTCTGGTCGCGAACCTGCCCTACAACGTCTCGGTGCCGGTCCTGCTCCACCTGATGACCCTGCTTCCGTCCTTGCGGCACGGGTTGGTGATGGTCCAGTCGGAGGTTGCCGACCGGCTGGCCGCCCCGCCCGGCTCGCGCACCTACGGCGTGCCCTCGGCCAAGGCCGCCTGGTTCGCCGAGGTGCGTCGGGCCGGGGCGATCGGTCGCAGCGTCTTCTGGCCGGCACCCAACGTCGACTCCGGTCTGGTCGCGTGGACCCACCGGCCCCCGCCGGAGACCACCGCGAGCCGGGTCGGCGTGTTCGCCGTCGTGGACGCCGCGTTCGCCCAGCGCCGCAAGACCGTGCGCGGTGCCCTGCGCGCGGTCGCGCCCGCCGAGCAGGTCGACGCCGCGCTGGCCCGGGCCGGGATCGACCCGGGCATCCGGGGCGAGCAGCTGGACATCGCAGCCTTCGCCCGGATCGCCGAGGGGCTCCACCTCGAGGAGAGGACGGCATGACCGCCGAGGTCCGGGTCTCCGCCCCTGCCAAGATCAACCTCTGCCTCGCGGTCGGAGGCGTGCGCGAGGACGGCTTCCACCCGCTGGCCACCGTCTACCAGGCAGTCGCACTGTACGACGAGGTGGTCCTGCGACCCTCCGCGACGACCGGGCTCACGGTCTCCGGTGACGGCGTTGACGTGAGCGACGTCCCTACCGACGAGTCCAACCTGGTGCTGCGGGCCGTTGCGCTGCTGGCCGACCACCACGGTCGCGAGCTGGGGGTGAGCGTCCACGTGCGCAAGCGGATCCCGGTGGCCGGCGGTCTGGCTGGCGGCAGCACCGACGCCGCGGCCGCCCTGGTCGGCGCCGACGCGCTCTTCGACCTGCACACCGGGCGGGAGGAGCTGCTCGAGCTCGGTGCCCGGCTGGGCAGCGACGTGCCGTTCTGCATCCTCGGCGGCACCGCGATGGGCTCCGGCAGGGGAGAGCTGGTGACCCCGGTGATGACCTCCGGCGAGTACTGGTGGGTCGTCGTCCCGGATGCGGCGGGCCTGTCCACGCCGGCGGTCTACCGCGAGTTCGACCGGCTCGGCGCCGGCACCGCGATCCCGGCGCCGGAGGTGCCCGACGAGCTGCTGGCCGCCCTGCGTGCCGGTGACGCCGGACGGCTCGGCATGGCGCTCGAGAACGACCTGCAGCCTGCCGCGCTGTCGTTCCGACCGGACCTGGGCGACCTGCTGCACGCGGGGCTGGAGAGCTCGGCGCACGGGGCACTGGTCAGCGGCAGCGGTCCGACGACGGTGTTCCTGTGCCAGAGCGCGGAGCACGCCTCCCGGGTGGACCAGCTCCTCCAGGTCACGTGCGGCACCGCGCCGGCCCTGCTCGTCAAGGGCCCGGTCCCGGGGGCGAGGGTGTCCACCGCCCGCGTGCCGGGGAGGCTGGGATGAGCGCCCGGGCGGTCAACCTGGTCAACCTGGAGCGGGTCTCCAAGAGCTTCGGCGTACGCCCCCTGCTCACCGAGGTGAGCCTCGGGATCGGCGCGGGGGATCGGGTCGGGGTCGTCGGCCGCAACGGCGACGGCAAGACGACCCTCCTGCGGATCATCGGCGGGCTCGAGGACGTCGACTCAGGGCGGGTCTCGCAGTCGCGCGCCCTGCGACTGGGCTACCTCACCCAGGGGGACGGCCTCGACCCCGGCGCCAGCGTGCGCGCGGTGGTCCTGGGGGAGCGCGACGACCACGAGTGGGCGGCCGACAGCACGACCCGCGAGGTCGTCGAGGTTCTGCTGGCCGGGATCGACCTGGACCGGATGGTCGACGGACTGTCGGGGGGCGAGCGCCGCCGGTGCTCCCTGGCGGCCTTGTTGCTGGGCGACCACAACGTCGTGGTCCTGGACGAGCCCACCAACCACCTCGACGTGGAGGCGGTCGACTGGCTCGCCCGGCACCTGGCCTCCCGGGACACCGCGCTGGTGGTCGTGACCCATGACCGCTGGTTCCTCGATGCCGTGTGCGACCAGACCTGGGAGGTCCACGACGCGGCCGTCGACGTCTACGACGGCGGCTATGCCGCGTTCGTGCTCGCCAAGGCGGAGCGCCAACGCCAGGCCGCGGCCACGGAGGGCCGACGGCAGAACCTCATGCGCAAGGAGCTCGCCTGGCTGCGGCGAGGGGCTCCCGCACGGACCTCCAAGCCGAAGTTCCGGATGGACGCCGCCACCGCTCTGATCGAGGACGAGCCCCCGCCCCGCGACCGGTTCGAGCTGCAGCGGTTCGCCACCCAGCGGCTCGGCAAGGACGTGCTCGACGTCGAGGACGTCGACCTGACCCGGGGGGACCGACAGCTGCTGCGCCAGGCCACCTGGCGGCTCGGTCCGGGGGACCGGGTGGGGCTGGTCGGCGTCAACGGCGCCGGGAAGACCTCGCTGCTCCGCCTGCTGTCGGGCGAGCTGCGCCCGGATGCCGGCCGGGTGCGCACCGGGCGGACCGTCGCGCTCGAGCACCTCACCCAGGCCGTCGCCGAGCTCGACCCCGAGGTGCGGGTGCTTGCCTCGGTGGAGGAGATCAAGCGGGTCACCCGGACGGCGGTCGGCGAGGTCACCGCGAGCTCGATGCTGGAGCGCTTCGGGTTCACCGGCGACCGGCTCACCACCCGCGTGGGCGACCTGTCCGGCGGCGAGCGCAGACGTCTGCAGATCCTGCGGCTCCTGCTCGGGGAGCCGAACGTGCTCCTGCTCGACGAGCCGACCAACGACCTCGACATCGAGACCCTGACCGTGCTGGAGGACTTCCTCGACGACTGGCCGGGGACCCTGGTCGTGGTCTCCCACGACCGCTACTTCCTCGAGCGCACCTGCGACACGGTCTGGGCGCTGCTCGGGGACGGGACGGTGCGGATGCTGCCGCGGGGCGTGGAGGAGTACCTCGAACGCCGCCGGGCCGCGCTCGCGGAGGAGGGGCGGGCGACCCCGGGTGCTGGCGCGGACGCAGGGCCGGCCTCCGGAGCCAAGCGGGGCTCCGCCGAGGAGCGGGAGGCCAAGAAGACCCTGGCCCGGGTCGAGCGCCAGCTCCACAAGCTGACCCAGCAGGAGGACCGGCTGCACGCCCGGCTCGTGGAGAGTGCCGCCGACTTCGACGCGCTCGCCCGGCTCGACGCCGAGCTCCGCGTGGTGGTGGCCGAGCGTGAGGCGCTGGAGGAGCAGTGGCTGGCAGCAGCCGAGGACCTGGAGTAGCGCCCCCTCGGGTCCGGTCAGGTCGGCTCGATCGATACCGCCAGGCGGCGGAGCAGGGTGGCGAGCTGACGGCGCTCGCTCGCCCCGAGCGCCGCCAGCAGCGGGCCCTCGAGCTCGAGCAGGCCGACCAGCGCGCCGTCCACGGTGGACCGGCCCCGGTCGGTCAGGCGGACCAGCACCCCGCGCCGGTCGCTGGGGTCAGGCAGCCGCTCGACCAGCGCTCGGGCCACCAGTCGGTCCACCCGGTTGGTCATGGTGCCACTGGTCACCAGGGTCTCCTTGAGCAGCCGGCCGGGGGACAGCTCGTAGGGGGCGCCCGCGCGGCGAAGCGCCGCCAGCACGTCGAACTCCCACGGCTCGATCCCGTGGTCGGTGAAGGCGGCGCGGCGCGCTGCGTCCAGGTGGTGACTGAGCCGGCTGACCCGACTGAGCACCTCCATCGGGGCGAGGTCGAGGTCGGGGCGCTCCCGCCCCCACGCCTCGACCAGCCGGTCCACCTCGTCCTTCATCCCCCGATCGTAGCGGGTCAAGAATCTTGACATCGAGAGAGTTTCGGTCGAGAGTCGGACGATGGCCAGCCACACCTGGGACCCCGAGCGCTACCTGGGTTTCGCCGGCGAGCGGGGTCGCCCGTTCTCCGACCTCGTGGCCCGCGTCGAGGCTGTCGACCCCCAGCGGGTGGTGGACCTCGGGTGCGGGACCGGCAACCTCACCGCACTGCTCGCCAGCCTGCAGGACCTGGGCTGCTTCGTCGACGCCTGGGAGACGACCTACCGGCACGTCCTGCCCGGCAAGGACGCGGTCCTCGACTGGGTGCTCGGCACCGGGGCGGCACCGACGGTCGAGGCGCTCCCCCGTGCTGCCCTTCCGACGGGTCTTCGTGGTGGCGACCACCGCGACCCGCGTCTGAGGCGCGCCACGGCGCCACGACGCCATGGCGGTCCCGGCCTGGGTGTGGCGACCCGGAGCGATCACCTATCCTGAGCGCGCTATCCCCGGTTGGTCTGCCGGCAGGGCCCGCCGCACTTTGAATGCGGATAAAGCGACGTAGGTTCGACTCCTACCCGGGGAGCCACGCCGTCGTGCCGCGCCGAGGCGGCGCCCCGCCGTACCCCCGAGGAGCGTCCCGTGTCGCAGTCCGCCGGCCCGACAGCCGTGATCGTCCTCGCAGCAGGCAGTGGCACCAGGATGCGGTCGAAGACCATGAAGGTCCTCCACCCGCTGTGCGGGCGCAGCATGATCGGGCACGTCCTGTCCGCCGCCTGCTCGGTGGACCCGCGGCACCTCGTCGTCGTGGTCGGTCACGGTCGCGACCAGGTGGCCCCGCACGTCCAGGCACAGGTCGCGGACGCGGTCCTGGCGGTGCAGGAGACCCAGGAGGGGACCGGCCACGCGGTCCGGGTCGGCCTGGAGGCCCTCGTGGCGACGGCCGGCCCGCTGCAGGGCACCGTGGTCGTCGCGATGGGCGACACCCCGCTGCTGGAGGGTCACACGCTCGAGGCGCTGGTGTCCGACCACGACGCCGCCGGACGGGCGGTCACCGTCCTCACCGGTCGCGTCGCGGACCCCACCGGCTACGGGCGGATCGTGCGCGACGCGGACGGCTCGGTCGTCGGCATCGTGGAGCAGCGCGAGGCGGACCCGCAGCAGCTCCTCATCGACGAGATCAACTCCGGCATCTTCGCCTTCGACGCCGGGTTCCTGGCCGGCGCGCTGAGCCGGGTCACCAACGACAACGCCAAGGCCGAGTACTACCTCACCGACGTCGTGTCGCTGGCGCGGGCCGACGGACTGCCGGTCGGGGCGCACGTCACCGACGACGTGGTGCAGACCGAGGGAGCCAACGACCGCTCGCAGCTGGCCTCGCTGGCGGCCCTGCTCAACCGTCGTACCCTCGAGCGCTGGATGCGCGGCGGAGTCACCGTCGTCGACCCGAGCAGCACCTGGGTCGACGTCACCGTGAGCCTGGCTCCCGACGTCACCCTCCTCCCCGGCGTCCAGCTGCTCGGCGCGACCTCGGTCGCCGAGGACGCGGTCGTCGGGCCGGACAGCACCCTCAAGGACGTCGAGGTCGGCCGCGGCGCGAAGGTCGTGCGCACGCACGGCGAGCTCGCCGTGATCGCGGCGGGCGCCACGGTGGGGCCGTTCTCCTACCTGCGCCCGGGCACCGAGCTGGGGGCGCAGGGCAAGATCGGCGCCTTCGTGGAGACCAAGAACGCCAGGATCGGTGCCCGGGCCAAGGTCCCGCACCTGTCGTACGTCGGCGACGCGGAGATCGGCGAGGGCAGCAACATCGGGGCCGGCACCATCGTGGCCAACTACGACGGGGTCGCCAAGCACCGCACCGTCGTGGGACGCGAGGCGCGGACCGGCTCGAACAACACCTTCGTCGCGCCGGTGACGATCGGCGACGGAGCGGTCACCGGCGGCGGGACCGTGGTGCGTCGCGACGTCCCGCCGGGTGCGCTGTCGGTCTCGGCGGGCGACCAGCGGACGTTCGAGGGCTGGGTGCTGCGACGTCGACCCGGCACGCCGTCGGCCGAAGCCGCGTCCCAAGCGCTGGGCCCGGATTGGTCATCGGGCGTCGCTGAGTGACACTGGACCCTGCCACCGATCGAGGAGAGCAACGCGCGTGACAAGCATCAAGCGGACCACCGAGAAGAACCTGATGGTCTTCTCCGGCCGGGCACACCCGGGCCTTGCCGAGGAGGTGGCCTCGCTGCTGGAGATCACCCTGGTCCCCACGACGGCGTACGAGTTCGCCAACAGCGAGATCTACGTGCGCTTCGAGGAGTCGGTGCGCGGATCCGACGCTTTCGTGATCCAGAGCCACACGGCGCCGGTCAACGAGTGGATCATGGAGCACCTGATCATGGTCGACGCGCTGAAGCGCGCCTCGGCCAAGCGGATCACCGTGGTCATGCCGTTCTACGGCTACGCCCGGCAGGACAAGAAGCACCGCGGCCGCGAGCCGATCTCGGCCCGGCTGATCGCCGACCTGTTCGCCACCGCGGGTGCCGACCGGCTGATCACCGTGGACCTGCACACCGCGCAGATCCAGGGGTTCTTCAACGGGCCGGTGGACCACCTGATGGCCCTGCCGATCCTCGCCGACTACGTCAAGGCCAAGTACGGCGACCAGGACCTCGCGATCGTCTCGCCGGACGCCGGCCGGATCAAGGTCGCCGAGCAGTGGTCGGCCAGCCTCAACGGGGCGCCGTTGGCGTTCATCCACAAGACCCGCGACATCGACCGGCCCAACGAGTCCGTGGCGAACCGGGTCGTCGGTCTGGTCGAGGGGCGCATGTGCATCCTGGTCGACGACATGATCGACACCGGCGGCACCATCGTGAAGGCGGCCGAGGCGCTGATGAACGACGGCGCAGCCGGTGTGGTGATCGCGGCCACCCACGCGATCCTCTCCGACCCGGCCGTGGACCGGCTCAAGAACAGCCCGGCCGTGGAGATCGTGGTGACCAACACGCTTCCGATCTCCTCCGACCGGCACTTCGACAAGCTCACCATCCTCTCCATCGCCCCGCTGATCAGTCGCGCCATCCACGAGGTCTTCGCCGACGGCTCGGTGACCTCGCTCTTCAACGGGCACAGCTGACCCACGGGTCGAGGTCCGCCGCGGTGCGGAGGGGCGGATTAGCCTTGGCCCGCCGGGGTCGCTAGGATCGTCAGGTTGCCTCGGCGAGGGAGACCAGGAAGCCTTCTGGTCCACTCCGTGATCGACGCGGTCACGCTCCGCGCACCGATGTGCGCGTGCAGCGTCCGTCTCCTCTCTCGCCGTAGTCGACCACGTCATGCAGAGTCGCCAGCGAGTTACAGAGCAAGAGGAGAATCCCCCAGATGTCTGAGACCAGGCTCCAGGCCGAGGCCCGCACCGAGTTCGGCAAGGGCGCCGCGCGGCGTATCCGTCGGGCCCACAAGGTGCCCGCCGTGCTCTACGGCCACGGCACCGATCCGCTCCACGTCACCCTGCCCGGGCACGACACGATGATGGCGCTCAAGCACGGCGGCACCAACGCCCTGCTCTCCATCGAGTTCGACGGCAACACCCAGCTGGTGCTCCCCAAGCAGGTGCAGCGCGACCCCATCCGCGGCGAGCTCGAGCACCTCGACCTCCTCATCGTCCGCAAGGGCGAGAAGGTGGTCGTGGACATCGGCATCCACACCGTCGGCGACGCGGCGCCGGAGACCCTGGTGACGGTGGAGAACTCCACGATCAGCGTCGAGGCCGAGGCCACCCACATCCCGGAGTGGGTCGAGGTGTCGATCGAGGGCCTCGAGGCGGGCACCCAGATCCTGGCCCGGGACCTGACGCTGCCGGAGGGCTCCGCGCTGCACGTCGACGGCGAGCTCCTCGTGGTCAACATCACGCAGGCCACGACCGCCGAGCAGCTCGACGCCGAGCTGGCCGAGGCCGAGGCCGAGGTCGGGATCGAGCACGACGCCGCCGAGGAGTCCTCGGACTCCGGCGAGGGCTCCTCCGAGGAGTGAGGCCGGTGACCGGGGCCGCCAGGGACGGCGACGTGTGGTTGGTCGTCGGCCTGGGCAACCCCGGTCCGGCGTACGCCGGCAACCGGCACAACGTGGGCTACCGCGTGGTCGACGAGCTCGCCGCCCGGATGGGTGGCACGCTGCGCTCCCACAAGTCCGGGCGTGCCGAGGTTCTGGAGGGCCGGCTCCGCATCGGCGGCCCTCGGGTGGTGCTCGGGCGCGGGCGGTGCTACATGAACGAGTCGGGGGGGCCGACGGCGACGCTGGCGAGCTTCTACAAGGTGCCGGTGGACCGGATCGTGGCGGTCCACGACGAGCTGGACATCGCCTTCGACACGCTGCGGGTGAAGTTCGGCGGCGGGGACAACGGCCACAACGGCCTGCGGTCCCTGCGAGCCTCGCTGGGCAGCGGCGACTTCTACCGGGTCAGGGTCGGCGTGGGGCGTCCGCCCGGCCGGCAGTCGCCGGCGGACTTCGTCCTCTCGGACTACTCCAGCGCGGAACGTAAAGATTTAACCTTCCAGGTGGACCGGGCTGCCGACGCGGTGGAGAGTCTTCTCTCGGAAGGCCTCCGCCCCACCCAAGATAGGTTCAACTCGTGACAAACTCGGACAAGCGCGAACAACAGCAAGATTTCACTTGTATTACCAAGGAACGAGTCAGGGCGGTCACCGATCGCGCGCATCGCGTGCTGAATACCCTCGCGGGGCCGGGTGACCTGCTGCGGCCGTCTTGCTGATCGACCCGACCATGCGTCATGCTTCGTCCATCGCTGCTCGCCATCTGGGAAATGGAAGCGGCGAGCTCAGGGGACACCACACGCACTACCGGGGGGTAATGCGCCTATGCCAGGCGGTCTTGGTGACGTCTCCGTCACCACACACACAGCGGGCCACGCTCGCACCATGAACGAGCCGTCGAGCAGTGCTCCGACGCGCGAGGCCGACCCCTCCGGGGCCGGGCTGCACAGCCTGCCGCGACAACGGCTGACCGCCGTCGCCGACGGGGGCGTCTCGGTGGAGGCGGCCGTCGGCCGCTCCGTGGAGCGGGAAGCGGTCGACAGGTCGCTCGCGTCCTGGCTGCGGGTCTGGGGCCTGCACACGGAGGTGATGCTGGCCTTCGTCGCCGGCGCCGCCGCGGCGTTCGCCTCCCAGCCCCGGCCGTACGTCGCCCTGGTGGCGCTCTGCGCCTGGGTCCTGGGCAGCTACCACGAGGGACGCGCGGTCACCACGCCGCTCACCCGACAGCTCAAGATCGTCTTCGCAAGCGCTCTCTTCCCGCTGGCGATGCTGGCGGCCGGGGTCGGCTACTTCGGTCTCCCCGCGAGCAGCGTCCCGCAGGCCTTCGCCGCGCTGGCCGCGGCGGCCTCGACGGCGTTGGTGTTCCGCAGCTTCCGGTGGAAGCTCCAGTCACCGGTGCGGGTCGTCATCGTCGGTGACCGGGCGGCCGTGGCCACCGCGACGGCGCGCTGGGCGCGCACGTCTGCGGTGCACGTGGTGGGTGGGCTGGTCATGGAGCCGGGTCTCGGCCCGGACGCCCTGCCGCACGAGATCCTCGGCGTCCCGACGGCGCAGGGCATCGGCGACGCCACGTCGCTGGTGCGCCGCTGGCGGGCCGACCTGGTCGTCGTCGACCCGGGGCAGGGGGTCAGCCCGGAGGACTTCCGCAGGCTCACCTGGGCCCTGGAGGGGACCCGGGTGTCTCTCGGGGTCAGCGGGGTCCTGGAGTCGGTCGGGCCGCACCGCGTCACGCCCGGCGGGCTCGAGCGGTCGGGCATCATGAGCGTCCGGTCGCCTCAGCCGTCCGCGTTCGTCCGCGGGGCCAAGGCCACCTTCGACCGGGTGGTGGCTCTCGGCCTTCTCGCCGTTGCTGCTCCGGTCCTGGTGGCGATGATCCTGGCCGTGCGCCTCGACAGCCGGGGGCCGGCGTTCTTCACCCAGACCCGGGTCGGGCGCCACGGACGTCACTTCAAGGTCTACAAGATGCGGACCATGGTCGTGGACGCCGAGGTGATCAAGTCCAAGCTGTCGGAGGACAACGAGTTCGACTCGGTGCTGTTCAAGATGAAGCGGGACCCGCGCATCACGCGGGTGGGGCAGTTCCTGCGGAAGTCCTCGCTGGACGAGCTGCCGCAGCTGCTCAACGTGATCAAGGGCGACATGTCCCTGGTCGGTCCCCGTCCGTTCCTGCCCGACGAGGTGTCCCGGATGGACGCCGACACCCTGCGCCGGCACGCCGTCCAGCCCGGCATCACCGGCCTGTGGCAGGTCAGTGGGCGCTCGGACCTGGCTTGGGACGAGTCGGCTGCCCTGGACACGTACTACGCCGACAACTGGAGCCTGGCCGGGGACCTGGCGATCGGCCTGCGCACCGTCAAGGCCGTCACCGGCGGCAAGGGCGCCTACTGAGCCGCACAGCGGCGCAGGCGGGTCTGTCACCCGCGCCTGGCGCACCACCTGAACACAGAACCGCCCCGGAGCCAGGCTCCGGGGCGGTTCTCGTGGGTGCGGGCCCGCCTCAGACCGCGGCCCAGGCGGCGGTGGCGACCTCGCGGGTGTTGCGGATGTTGGCCGCGCTCGAGGCTCCGAAGACCACCGACTCGATCGCCGGGAACTCCGCGATCCACTCGAACGCCTCCTGGGGGCTGATCGCACCCGAGGCGTAGACCGACATCGCGATCGCACGGAACCTGCGGTTCTCCAGGGCGTCACGGTAGGCGTCGAAGCCCCCGCACATGCGGAAGCCGAGCTTGTTCATGTTGCTGCACACGATCGGGTTGTCGATGCCCAGGCGCTCGAGGGTGTCGAGGAGCCGGGGCAGGTTCATCGTGATGAACCCGGGCTCGGCGTTGTAGCGGGTCCGCACGTGGTCGGCGAAGACCGTGAAGGCCTCGTCGAACCCGAGACCGAGCAGGAGGTCGACGACGACGTTCTGGAGGAAGACCACAGGCGTGTTCAGCCCGTCGAACATCGTCATCTCCGCGTCGACGAGCATCCGGATGATGCCCTCGATCTCCTTCTTGGCGAAGGCACGACCGCCGCGCAGCGCCATCGAGAGGAGCCCGTCGTCGGGCAGGAACTTGCGTACCGCCCCCAGGGCCCCGTGCTCGGTCATCGCGTTGGCGTACTTGTGGGCGTACGGCATGCAGGGGTAGAAGACGAACTCGGAGTAGCGCTCCGGGTTGGCGCGCACGCGATCCGCCACGTCCGCGATCCGCTCGTGCGTGGTGCACATGAACGTGCGGATGCCCTCGTCGTAGGCGACGTCGAGCACCTGCATGATGGAGTCGAGGTCCTGGAAGCGCATCGCCTGGGCGCGCGCCTTCTCCTCCGACATGTGGTTGACGCCGAAGAACTGGTTGTCGCCGAAGAGCAGGCGGTCCATGGTGTGGCCTTTCTCGGGGGTGGTCGTCATCGCGACCGCCCTCCACGCAGCTGCTTGATCTGGGCGATGCGGGTGCGCGCCTGCGCGAGGCCGCGGGCCGCGAGGCGGCGGGCTGCGGCGCGCCGCGAGCCGGGCACGTGACCCGCCGCGGCGAGGACCTGGCCCGCCCCGGCCGAGGGGACCGCCCGCGGGGTGAGGTGGTCGGCGATCATCTGCTCGATCACCTGGTCGGTGACCGCAGCCGAGCCGAACGAGTTCAGCCCCGTGGTCTCGCCCTGCGGCAGCGTGTCGGCCACGGAGCGGACGAAGTAGTCCAGCTCTGCGCTGTACTCCTCGCCGCGCACGTAGAACCAGACCGGCGGCGTCAGCTCCGTGGTGTACCGGACGTTCCAGCCGTGGCGGTACCCGTCCGGCGGGGTCGCGGTGTCCCGGAGGAACACCTGGCACTCCTGCCGGTCCACGGTGATGCGGCCCTTCGAGCCCCACAGGGTGACCTTGGTGGTCATCTTCCGGTAGGACTCGTCCGACCAGTTCACCGACAGCTGGGCCGTGGTCCCGCCGGGGTAGAAGAGCGAGGAGTAGACCTCGTCCTCGGTGTCGGCGGAGAAGACCTTGCCGAGCACCGTCCCGCCGACACCCGAGGGCTCGCCGAGGTACCAGGTCAGCAGGTCGAGGGGGTGCGCGGCGTAGTCGTAGAGGCAGCCGCCGCCCTCGGACCGCTTGGACCGCCACGTTCCGCCCTTGGGGCGCAGCACGACGGGGCCGTAGGCCTCGGCGAGCGCGTGACTGATGTCACCGATCACGTGGGCGTCGAGGAGCTTCTTGGCCTCGCCGAACGCCGCCACGAACCGGTTGTGGTAGCCGACCTGGGAGACCAGGCCCTTCTCCGCTGCGAGCGCCGCCAGGGTGCGCGACTCCTCGGCGCTGAGGGTCAGCGGCTTCTCGCAGAAGACGTGCAGCCCCTTGTCCAGGGCCGCCTTCACCATCGGGAAGTGCGCCTTGGTGGGGGTGGCGATCACGACCGCGTCCAGCGGGACCTTGTCCAGCATGGCGTAGTAGTCGTCGGCACCGTGGGTGCCGGTGTACTTGTTGAGGATGTCGAGGACGAAACCGCTGGAGTCGCACACGGCGTCCAGAGAGACGTCGGGGTGGGCTCCGAGGATCGACAAGTGGGAGAGCCCCATCTTGCCGGCTCCGACTACTGCAAGGCGGACCACGCGTTTCCTTTACGTTCGAAGGTGTCGATGCCGGCGCGCCGACACGAGGGAACCCACCTAGAATAAGGGGTGCCGAGCCGGCACTTGCGATTACTCCCGATCCTGAGAACATCCACGACGAAGGTTGGCCCATGCCGTCGTACCCCGCGGTCTCCGCCGTGATCCCCACCCACAACCGTCCTGAGCTGATGCAGCGAGCCCTGGAGAGCGTGCTCACCCAGGACTACGCGGGGGAGATCGAGGTGATCGTGGTCTTCGACGCCTGCGAGCCTTTCATGCCTCCGGTCACGGTGCCCGAGCGCCGCTCGGTGCGCACCACCGTCAACCACCGCAGCCGCGGTCTGGCCGGGGCGCGCAACACCGGCATCCACGAGGCCGCCCACGACTACGTGGCGTTCCTGGACGACGACGACTACTGGTTCCCCGGCAAGCTGACCGCCCAGATGGAGCGCTTCGACGACCCGTCGGCGCCGGTGCTCGTGGGCACGGCCATGGTCGTCGACGACGGGAAGCAGACGCACGAGCGGCTGGTGCCCATGGAGTCCGTGGGCCACGCCGACCTGCTGCGCGACCGGATGGCCGGCCTGCACTCGAGCACGTTCGTGTTCAAGAAGGCGGCGCTGCTCGGGTCGGTCGGGCTCGTCGACGAGGACCTGCCGGGCAGCTACGGCGAGGACTACGACCTGCTGCTCCGCACCGCCCTGGTGGCGCCCGTCGCGGTGGTCAACCGACCGCTGGTCTCGGTCACCTGGGGGCAGTCGTTCTTCTTCGGCAAGTGGGGGGCCTACGCCGACGGCCTGACCTACCTGCTGGAGAACCACCCCGGGTTCACCGACGACCGCAAGGCGCACGGCCGGATCGCCTCGCAGATCGCCTTCGCCCGCGCGGCCCACGGTGAGCGACGTGTGGCCCGGTCCTGGGTGCGACGGTCGTTGCGCAACGACCCCACGCAGATCAAGGCCTGGCTGGCGCTCGGCATCAGCCTTCGACTGCTCTCGGCCCCCGCCGTGGTCCGCCTCGTGCAGCGGATGGGCAAGGGGATCTAGCCCGGACCCGGCCCAGACCCGGCCCGGCGCCCCTCGGGCGCCCTCGCGCCTCAGCCGACCGGCGGTCGACGGCGCGCGGTCAGTCCCGCCGCACGCTCCAGGTGCTCGCGCGTCAGGTCGGCGGGGTCGACGCTGACCGCGAGCCCCCGGGCGTCGATCATCTCGGCGAACTCGAGCTGGTGGTCGTCGACCATCTCCCGGTGCTCAGCACGCCGGGGCAGGATGACCGGGACCTTGCCCTGGTTCAAGGCCGAGAGCACCGACCCCACGCCGGCATGGGTGACCACGACGTCGGACTCGGCGAAGGCGCGGTACAGGTCCTTGGCCGGGACCCACTGGTCGAGCCGGCGACCGTCACGGACCACCTCGGTGACGCCGGTCTGCCACACGATGTCGGCCTCCGGGAGCAGGGTGAGCATCCGGTCCGCGGCCCGGTCGAACGGCCACAGCTCGGTGCCCAGCGACACGACCGCGGAGTCCAGCCGGCGCCCCGCCCCCGGGGCGGCGGCCGGCACGGCCTCGAAGGCGTCGAAGACGCCCGGGACCGGCGTCCAGGCCGGGTCCCCCCAGCCGGGGGCCTGGACGAAGAGCTTCGACCGGGTCAGCCGACGGGCGAAGGTGGCCGTGCTCGACGGCCCGGCGACGCGGGTGGCGCTGTCGATGAACCAGGTCTCGCACCCGAAGATCGTGGCGGCCAGCAGGTGCGGGGTGCTGAAGAGGGCGCCGGTGCTGACCAGCAGGTCCGGCCGGATCCGGCGGTGCAGGCGGAGCGCGGCCGGGAGGCCGAGGGCGGCCTTGCGCATCTCGCCGGAGCCGACCCGGGGGACCCAGACCACCTCGCGCCCCTCGAGCACCGACTCGGTCTGGGCGTTGCGTCCGGTCACCCACACGGCGTCGGAGGTGTCGACGCCCATCTGCTCCACCATGATCATGAGCTCGTCGAGGTGGCCACCGGGGGAGGCCACCAACATCGTGCGTGTCACACGTCACCGCCGAAGTCGTCGCCCACCACCCAGCGCCGGGCGGCCATGGTGGTGTCCTGCTCGAACCGCCCGAAGGGACCATACCGGAGCGGGGTGCGGGACCTACGTCACCCACTGGCCAGGTACTTAGGGCCCCGGCTCCCTGGACCGGTGTGGTCACATTGAGGCATGTCCGGGGGGAACTGGCCTAGGCCACACATCATGTCCGCGCTCATCTCCGTCGTCGTGGGAGCGCTGGTGCTCCTTGCGCCACCGCAAGCGCAGGCCGCAGTCCAGGTGGACGACACCCCCGACCTGGGTTGGGGCGTGAACGGCCGCGTGTACGCCACCGTCGTCGTGGGGGACACGGTGATCGTCGGAGGCTCGTTCCGCCAGGCGGTCGCCCCCAACGGCAGCACCGTCGACCGGCGCAACCTCGCGGCGTTCTCGCTGAGCACCGGCGCCCTCCTGACCGGGTGGCGTGCGGACGCCGGCAGCACGGTCCGGGCCCTGGCGGTCGACGGCGACACGGTCTGGGTGGGCGGCGCGTTCTCCCGGGTCGCGGGGCGCCGGCACGTGCGCCTGGCCAGGATCTCGGCCGGCAGCGGCGCCGTGGACGACGGCTTCACCGGCTCGGCGGACGGCACGGTGCGGGCGTTGGCCGTGGACGGCTCCTCGCTGTACGCCGGGGGGGTGTTCCGCACCGCGAACGGGCAGTCCCGCGACCGGATCGCCAAGTTCGACCGCGACAGCGGCAGCCTCGACACGACGTTCCGGGCGTCGGCCAACGACCAGGTCTGGGGGCTGGCCAAGAACCCGACCAGCGACGTGCTCTACGTCTCCGGGCGGTTCCGAGACCTCACCGGCAGCTCGCGCAACGGCGTGGGAGCGGTCTCGGCGACCACCGGCGCCACCACGGGCCTGGTCTTCGCCAACGCAGCCCGGCCGACCCTGGGCCTCACGACGAACCCCACCGGCACCCGGCTGTTCGGTGCCGGGGGGTCGGGCACCAACTCGGCCGCGGCCTGGAACACCACGAGCGGGGCGCGGACCTGGCGTCACGTGACCGACGGGGACATCCAGGCCGTCGCCTACTACGACGGCACGGTCTACTTCGGCTTCCACGACGGCTACCAGGGCGACGGGTCGACCAAGCTGCTGGCCGCCAACGCCGACACCGGTCAGCTCCAGCCGTTCTCGCCCCGCTTCAACAACTTCTGGGGCGTCTTCGCGATCGCGGCCGGCCCCGGAGGAGTGGTCGCCGGAGGCGACTTCAGCACGGTGAGCGGGGTCCGGGCCCGCAACCTGGCGCGCTTCGTCGCCTCGGACGGGTCGCCGCCCCGACCCGAGCCGACCGTCACGCGCTACCTCGACTCGCGGAGTGCGTGGTCCTACTGGGACGCCGACACCCGACTGAGGAGCTGGAAGAACTACGCGTTCAACTCCAACGCCTGGCCGACCGGGCTGCCCCAGCTGGGCTACGGCGACGGGGACGAGACGACGGTCACCAGGACCGCCCGCACGGTGTACTTCCGTGTCTCGTTCACCGTCACCCAGGTCCCGGACACCCTCACCCTCGAGCTCCTCGCCGACGACGGCGCCGTCGTGTACCTCAACGGCGCGCGGGTGGTGAACGACAACATGCGCTCGACCGGCATCGGGCACAACACCTCTGCACTCTCCGACCGCTCCGGGGGAGCCGAGAACGCGCTTCGTCCGTTCGACCTGAACCCGGGCGGCCTGCGGACGGGCAACAACGTCCTGGCCGTGGAGGTGCACCAGAGCAGCGCCGCGTCCAACGACCTCGGCTTCGACCTCAACCTCGACGGCGGGTTCGACAGCTGAGCCGGGGCGCGGGTCCGCGGACGACCCGGTCGGCGGACGCGTGGTCCCTGCGCCGATAGGATCGGTGGCTATGAGCGACGACGCGGCTGCACCCCCCGCCCTGCCCACCCCGGAGACCGACGACCACACCCTGGCGGCCTGGTTGGCCGCCACGGCGGGCGACCTCCTCCTGCAGGTGCGTGAGCAGGGGCTGGCCGGCAGAGAGCTCAAGGACGCCGGCGACCGCGCCGCGCACGAGTACCTCATGGCCCGACTGGGCGAGCTCCGCCCCGACGACGCGGTGCTCAGCGAGGAGGGCAAGGACGACAAGGTCCGCCTGGGTGCGCGTCGGGTGTGGATCGTCGACCCGCTCGACGGCACGCGCGAGTTCTCCGAGCCGCCGCGGGACGACTGGGCCGTGCACGTGGCCCTGTGGAGCGACGGCGACCTCGTCGCCGGAGCCGTCGCCCAGCCCGGTCTGGGCACCACCTTCTCGACGGCCCAGCCGTCGGTCGTGCCGCCCCGCACCTCGGCCCGGCCGCGCATCGCCGTCAGCCGCACCCGCCCTCCGGCGTTCGTGGAGGCCCTGGCCAAGGAGATCGACGCCGAGCTGGTGCCCATGGGCTCCGCCGGCGCCAAGGTCATCTCGGTCGTTCGCGACGTCACCGACGCCTACGTCCACGCCGGGGGACAGTACGAGTGGGACTCCGCGGCCCCGGTGGTCGTCGCCCGGGCGGCGGGACTGCACACCAGCCGCGCCGACGGCGCGCCCCTGGCCTACAACCAGGACGACGTGCTGCTCCCCGACCTGCTCGTGTGCCGGCCCGAGCTGGCTGAGCAGATCGCCTCCTTCGTGCGGCGCTCCTGGGCCGACGCGGCCGAGTAGCGGAGGCGGAACCACCGTCGTGGACCCTTGCCCAGGCTTCCCGGGTCGCCGCCGCCCCGGGACCCCGAGGACGTCGTGAGGGCTGCACTCGTCCCTGCACTGGCCCTCCTGCTCGCCCTGGCGGGCTGTACGACGTCCGCACCCGATGCGGCGTCGACGTCGTCCCCGGCGGCGTCGGCCACGCCGCCGCCGTCGGCCACCCCGTCGCCGACGAGCCCGACCCCCACCCCTACCCCGACGGCGGAGGTACCCCAGCCGACCCCGTCGCGCCCGGGCACTGCCACCGCTGCCAACGGCTGCCTGAAGGCACCGACGTGGGAGGGCGGCCGGACGCTGTTCGGCACGAGCGTGTCCACGCGCACGCTCTCCTTCGCCGAGGCGGTGCGCCGCAAGGATGCCCGGTACGGACGGCTCGACGTCGTCCGGATGTTCGACAGCACCGCACCGCCGCGCACGCTCTGGCAGAACCGGGGCCCCTCGGTCGCCGCACGGGTCGTGGTCGGGTCCTTCCGGATGCCGCCGCGGGAGGTCCTGGCGGGGGTCTGGGACCAGGAGGTGCTGCACTACTTCCAGACGCTCCCGGGGGACGTCACGCTGTTCTGGAGCTACTTCCACGAGATGGAGCGACACATCGACGCGGGGGAGTTCACCGCCGCCGAGTTCCGCGCCGCGTTCCGTCACGTGGTGGACCTCGCGGCCAGCGTCTGCCGGTCCCAGGCCTATCCGACCCTGGTCCTGACCGGCTACACGGCCCTGGCCGCCTCGGGACGCGACTGGCGCACCTACTACCCCGGGCGGAACTACGTCTCGGTGATGGCCTGGGACCCCTACAACCACGCCTCCTCCCAGCCCGACGTCTACGAGCCGCCGGCGGTGCTCTACGACCCGGTGGTGGCCGTCTCCGCCGAGGCCGGCAAGCCGTTCGCCATCGCCGAGACGGGAAGCCAGCTCATTCCCGGTGACCGGAACGGCAGGCAGCGGGCGGCCTGGCTTGCCGAGGTCGCGGCGTACGCCGTCCGGCACGACGCGGTCTTCGTCACCTACTACGACTCGATCGGCTACAACGGGCCGGACTACCGTCTGCGCGACCGCGCCTCGGCTGATGCCTGGTCCTCGGTCCTGCGCGGTCGCTGAACCGCCGTCCAGGAACGGGCGGTATGCGCGCATCGCCAGGGTCGAACCGGTACTTTCAAGGCAACCCCCCAAGCACCCGCACCCACCTCCCCTGGAAGTAGAGGATCCCCAGCCGTGCCGTTCTCCCGATCCCGGTCGCTGCTCGCCGTGTCCGTGCTCACCACGGTCGTGCTGCTGGCCGGGTGCGCTGACGAGCTCCCGCCGAGCGGGGACAACGAGCCGCTCCCGCCGCCGACCAGCGCCCCCGAGCAGCCCGACCTGTCGATACCCGAGGGTGCCCAGCTCGTGGTGCGGGACGCGGCGCGGCCCGGGGAGCCGGCACGGCCGCGGCAGGCCGGCGCTGCCAGCCTCGCGCTGAGCGTCGCCAGCCTGGACGAGGGCACCGTGACCACGGCCAAGGGGCCCGACGGCGGCACCGCCTTCGACTTCCCCGACTTCACCGACAGCGGGACGGCGTACCCGCGGGCGGTGGTCATCGCACGCAACGTGGACGACCAGCGGGACGTGCTCAGCCCCGACCTCGGCAAGGTCGTCTTCGGAGCCGACCTCCGGCTGGACGACACCTCGGTCGGCCGGTCGGAGGACAACGGCAACAACATCGTGCAGCGTGGGCTGTCCAGCGACCCGGTGATGTTCAAGCTGGACCTCGACGGCAACCTCCGCCCGGGATGCACCGTGCACGGGCGCAGCGGCAAGCTGATGGTCTACGCCGCCGACGCGGTCGAGACCGATCGCTGGTACCGCATCCGGTGCGCCTACGCCGACGGACAGCTCTTCATCTACGTCGGTGAGTACCTCCCCAGCGGGGACCTGACCACCACGGGGCGCAGTGCGGAGGGCAAGGTCGGCGCCATCGCCTTCCCCGAGTCCCGGATCCCGGTGTCCGTGGGCGGCAAGGTCGCCCGGGACGGCAGCGTGATCTCGTCGGCGACCGACCAGTTCAACGGGCTGATCGGCAGTGCGTTCGTCGCCATCGGTTGAGCGGAGCCCCTGGGGGTCAGCGGTCAGCGGGTCAGCGGTAGCCCATCGCTCGCAGCACCGGCCAGGTCAGCGCGGTGACGACCCGGCGGTCCCGGTCGCTGAGGCCCTGCTGCCAGGCGACGTCGGGACGCAGGGTCGTGTTCCCGAGCGAGAAGCGCATCGGGTTGCCGGCCACCGAGTGGGTGGGCTGGAGCTCGATCGTGGTCCGGTCGGTCATCGGGAGCACGCCGTCGCCGGGCAGGTCCAGCCGCTTCCAGGCCTCGCGCACCGTGGTGGCGGCGTCGTCGACCAGCTCCTCGTAACGGATCCGCGTGAGGGGAACCCCCCGGTAGGCCAGCGCGCTCATCGACAGGTTGTGCGAGAGCCAGAGGCCGGTGGACGTGGTGACGCCGAAGCGCGGCATGTCCTCGGCGCCCTCGGTCTCGGGGCGCGCGACGGACTTGGTCCAGCTGTAGGCGACGCCGCGGCTGTCACGCACGATGTGCAGCACCCGCAGGTCCAGCGAGCGGCTGTAGCTCAGCGCCAGCGCGGTCGGCGGGATCTTGCTCGAGTCGACCACGACCCGGGCTCCGGTGAGGGTGCGTGCTGCGTCGTAGATCTTGCGGTAGTGCTCGGCGTACTCCTCGGCCGCGGCCACGATCCGCTGCGGCGGGCGGCGCCGGGCGGTGTACGGCAGGCGGCGCTGCCGGTCCACGGTGTCCATGAGCTCCGAGACCCGGTCGACGTCGACCTGCGCCCAACCACCGAAGGCCTGCTCGCCGACCTCGCTCCAGAACGGGCAGGACCAGAACTTCTGGCCGCAGGCGCAGAGCTGGTCCTCGCGGATCCCCCGCTGCCACAGGTGCTGGACCTCGCCGAGCACGACCACACCGTCGAGCCTGGCCAGCAGGCACTCCAGCAGCGTGGAGCCGCTGCGACTCGTGCCGCCGATGTAGAGCACCGTGGTGTCGGTGCCCTGCCCTGGCTGGCTCATCGTGAGGCCCTTTCGGTCGCTGGGGGGACGGCGGGTGCGGAGTCGGCTCTCGGACGCACCGCGTCCGCGGGACGCAACGCCAGCGCGGCGGCGAGCATCATGATCGGCAGGCCGTAGGGAAGCACGCCGTAGTAGACCAGCTCGATGGCGGAGACGAAGACGACGGTGTGCGCGGCCAGCCCCACCACGTCCCGTCTGCGCCGTGACTGGACCGCGGCCAGCAGGAACCACCCGAGGAACGAGAACAACGCGACCGGCCCGTGGCTGACCAGGACCATCCACACCGCGCCCTGGGTGCCGACCGACGGTGCGTTGGGGTCGTCACCCTCCTTCGGCACGCCGTACCCGAAGACCGGGGAGTCCGGCACCGAGGCGAGCGACTGCTGGTACAGCGAGGCCCGGGTGTCGTTGCTCGAACCGCCCTTGTCCAGGCGGGTGTCGATCCGCTCCTGCACCGGGAGGGCGAAGAACAGCGCGGCGCCGACCAGACCCGCGAGGGCGACGAGGCCGATCGCCTTCGGGCGCCCCATCAGCAGCAGGCGGAAGCTGACGTACGCCGCCGCGATGCCGATGCCGATGAACATGCCCCGGTTGAGGGTGAGGAACGCAGGGATCAGCGACAGCGGCACGGCCACGCCGAGGAGAAGGGCCCGGCGCCGCTTGCTGACCAGGAACGCGTAGGCGACCACCAGCGGCAGGAGCAGGGAGTAGGCGTTGCCCCAGTTGTTGGCGTAGCGGAACGGGGCCGCAGGACGCGGTGCCACCCCGAAGTACGACCCCGGGTTGTACTGCGCGAACCGCCTCAGCACCATGTGTGTGATCAGCTCGTTGTTCAGCAGGTTGCGGGCCGCGGGGATCTCGGCCTTGAGCAGCTGGACGACGTAGAAGGTCGGGGTGCGCACGACGGCGCCGGGGAACAGCACGCCGAGGGTGCCGCCCACCACGACGGTCAGCCAGACCACGGTGAGCAGGCCGAGGACGTAGCGCGCGGTGAGGCGGCTGCGCGCGTTGTAGACGTAGAGGAACAGCACGGTGGCGCCGGCGTAGATGAGGTAGCGGTAGCTGAAGCCGATGAAGGCGCCGAACCGGGTCACCTCGACCACCGAGCAGGTCATCCACAGCAGGAACAGCAGCCACAGGCCGTAGCCGCGGGGGGCGCGCACCCCGGGGGTGCGCACGAGGTAGACGAGCATCAGCGCCGCGATCGGGATGAGGATCACGTCGAGCAGACCGAGCAGCCACCACAGGGCGTACGGCGCCAGCAGTGCCGTGAGCGGCCAGGAGGGCAGGACGGGTCCGGGGGCCCGTGCAGGCGCGGCGGACTGCCCGTCGTCCGCCGGCGCGGGCACGAGCTGGGTCAGCTGGGTCACCTGGTTTCCTCTCCCGGGTGGCGCGGTCGTACGGCGGTCAGAGGTCGGTGTCCGACAGCCGGATCCGTCGCTCGGCGAGCCGGGCGCGTGTGCCCTCGGTCACCCGCTCGATCTCCAGGACGTCGGCGTCGTCGAGCTTGGCCCGCCAGGCCTCGGCCACGAGGGCGGGGGCGCGGTCGAAGTTGTGCAGCTGGGTCGGCTTGCCCTCGTTGGCGTTGGCCTCCTTGGCCAGCTCGCTCTCCATCTGCGCGGTCCACTCGACGTCCAGCCGGTCGGCCAGCCTGCGGCCGCCCTCGGGTCCGGAGCCGGCCAGCTCGTGGTGGGCGACGATCACGGCCTCGGTCCCGGTCCGGTCGAGGTCGCCGAGCGCGAGCTCGTGCAGGCAGGCCCAGAACAGTCCCATCGCCTCGGCCGGCGGTGCCTCGCCGTCGGCCGGCAGGTCGGGGAGGTCCGGTCCGCCGTCCGCCCGCGCCTGCTCGAGGATCGCCTGCAGCTCGGCCATGTCCGGGGTCCACCCCATCCGCTGGTAGCTGGCCAGCACGGCTCCGGGGTGGCGGTACACGATCAGCGGCTGGGCGCCGGTGTGCCGGACGACCGCAGGGATCGACAGCAGCGCGAACGGGTCCTTGATGACCAGGCGGGTGCCGGGCAGCGCGCCGGTCCACTGGCGTGCGCCGTACCGGCTGTAGACCAGGGGGTTGAGGCCCCGGTACGAGGTCACCAGCGCGCGGCGCTGGCGGGCGGTGGGGTCGGTGAGCCGTGCCCAGCCCGGCAGGGTCCCGGCCAGGGCGTAGTTGCGGCCACGCGGGTTCATCGGCTCGCGGCCGGGCAGCGACATGCGCCGACCGTCGGCGAGCCAGCGGGCGAGCCAGGTGGTGCCCGACCTGGGCACCCCGGTCACGAGCAGGGGACGGCCCTTGCTCAGGCCCGAGCGTTGCGGCATGGTGGGGCCTCCTCGATGGCCGTCGTGAACTCGTCGAGTCTAACGGCGGAGCCGCAGGTGCGCCGACCATCGCCCAGGTCCGCCCACGAACAGGGCACATCGCGGGTTTGGCACGGGGACCCCTGCGGCGTCGGTACCCTAGTGGCTTGCTCGCTGCCTGCGGGCGCAACGCCTATCGGGGAGAAGCAGCGTGACCTCACCGCTCGACGAGACCACGTCTCTCGACCTCAGCCACTACCTGACCGTGCTGCGCCGGCGCGCCGGCGTCGTGGTGGTCGGGGTCCTGCTGGGGCTCGTGGCCGCCGTCCTGTACCTCGTGCTGGCCGACCGGGCGGTCACCGCCTCGACCCTGGTCAACGTCAACGTGATCTCCTCGGACCCGTTCAGCGCCCCGCGGTCCGCCTCGGGCCTGATCGACGCCTCGACCGAGACCCAGACCGCGTCGTCGTCGGTGGTCCTCAACCAGGTCGCCTCGGGGCTGGGGGAGACGCCGTCCACGATCCGGCGCAACATGACCGCCACCCTGGCCTCGGGCAACACGGTGATGCGGATCACCTACACCGCGGACTCGACGACGGCCGCCGAGGACGGCGCGGACGCGATCGCCCAGGCCTACCTGGACTTCCGGTCCGCCCAGGCCGACGCGCGCGTGCAGCGCATCGTCGACCAGCTCAACGCCCAGCGTGACGGACTGCGTGACGACCTGGTCCGGATCAACACGATCCTCAAGCGTGCCAAGGCAGGGTCGGGTCGCGCCATCCAGGCCGAGAGCGACCGGCAGCTGACCAACATCGAGCTGAACTCGCTCTCCTCGCAGATCAACACCTTCCTCGGTCTGGACGCCACCGGTGGAGTGGTGCTGACCACCGCTGCGGAGAGCCCGACGTCGGTCTCGCCCAGCAAGACCCTGATCCTGTCCACCGGCCTGGGCCTCGGCCTGATCCTGGGTGTTCTCGCGGCCTTCGCGATCAACTCCACCGACCGGCGCATCCGCGACGCCCGCAGCCTGCAGCGTGCCGGCGGCGGGGAGGTGCTCGGTGAGCTGACCTCCTCGCGACCGGGGATCCCGGCCGCCTCCGACGACCTCGACGTCGTGCGCACGGTCCGCGAGCTGCTCTTCGCGACCATGCCCGACGACCCGCCGGTGGTCGCGGTCGCCGACCTGTCCACGGGCGCGTCCGTGCCGGACGTCGCAGCGAACCTCGCCCTGACCGCGGTCGAGACCGGTCGCTCGGTCCACCTGGTCATGGCCGACGCGGACAAGGACGCGGTGGACCTCGCGGTCCGTTCGCTGGGGCTCACCCCGGTCCGTTCCGAGGACGGCACCCGCCGGTTCACCAGCACCGCCCACGGCGCCGCGCTGACCGTCAGCGCCCCCGCCCGCGGCACCCTGTCGCAGATGGACACCGCCGGCGGCGCCGAGGGCATCGACGGCGGCAGCGCGATGACCGTCATCGCCGTGCCGCAGGGCGCCGCTCGTGCGTCGCTGCTGGCGGCCGGCCGGCTCGGCCACGCGGTCGTCCTCGTGGTCTCCAAGGGCGGGACCACGGCCGCCACGG
The DNA here is from genome assembly GCA_963784485.1 of uncultured Actinomycetota bacterium. Taxonomy (GTDB): domain Bacteria; phylum Actinomycetota; class Actinomycetes; order Propionibacteriales; family Nocardioidaceae; genus Marmoricola_A. Next base: position 68,888 of record CAWARH010000004.1, read on the forward strand.
TGAACCAGGCGGCCAAGGAGCTCGCGGTCGTTGGGGCCACGGTCAACGGCAGCGTGCTGGTGCCCCGCAAGCGCAAGCTCGCCCAGGGCGACCGGGCGTAGTGGCCGGACCGCCCGCGACCGTGCCCCGGGCCGGTTCCGAGGAGCTCAGTCGCGCGGCCCGTGGCAGCCTGGTCACGCTGGTCGGCGCTGCCTCCAGCGCCGTGCTCGGGTTCGCCTTCAGCATCCTGCTGGCCAGGGTCCTCGGCGCGACCGGCGCCGGTGTGGTGCTGCAGGCCGTCGCGGCGTTCACGATCGCGTTGAGCCTGGGCCGGCTCGGCCTCGACACCACCGCGGTGTGGCTGCTGCCCCGGCTCATGTCCACCGAGCGGGACAAGGTCCGGCAAGCGGTGGTCGCCCTGCTGGTGCCTGCCTTCGTCGCCCCGCTCCTGGTGACGCTCACCTGGTTCGTCGTGCGCTGGCTGGTCTCGCCGGAGGGCACCGGCGCCGCCCGCGTGTACGACGCGCTCACCGTCGCCGCGGTCTTCCTGCCCGCGGCGAGCGTGATGACGGTGATGCTCGCCGCCACCCGTGCCTTCGGCGGCGTGCTCCCGTTCAACGTGATCGGCAACATCGTGGTGCCGGGGCTGCGGCCCCTGGCCATGGTCCTCGTGGCGCTGACCGGAGGAGGCGCGCTGGCGGCGACCCTGGGGTGGGCGGTGCCCTGGCTGGTCGGTGCCCTGCTCTCGCTGGGCGTGATGGTCCGGCAGGTGAGGAAGGCGACGCTGCACGTCGGAGGCGCCTGGCGGCCCGAGCCGGAGATCCGTCGACGGATCCGCCGCTTCGCGGCACCGCGGGTGCTCGCCTCCGGCCTCGACCAGAGCATCACCTGGCTCGACGTGGTCCTGGTGGGGATCATCCTCGGCTCCACCCAGGCCGGCGTGTACGGCTCGGTCGCCCGGTTCGTCAGCGCGGGCGCCCTGGTGGCGACCGCGCTGCGGATCGTGGTCGCACCCCGTTTCAGCGCCATGCTGAACGAGGGCAGGAAGGCCGACGTCGAGGAGCTGTACGCGGTCACCGCCCGGTGGATCCTGCTCATGGGAGCGCCGGCGTACGTCGTCCTCGCCGTGTTCTCCCCGACCGTGCTCGGCTGGCTCGGTCCCGGCTTCAGCAGCGGGGTCACCCCCATGGTGATCCTCTGCAGCGGCTCGGTCGTCGTCCTTGCGGCGGGCAACGTCCAGTCCCTGCTGCTGATGAGCGGTCGCAGCGCGGCGAGTGCGATCAACAAGCTCGTCGTGCTGACCTTCAACGTGGTCGGCAACCTGCTGGTCATCCCCCACTTCGGCATCGTGGGTGCCGCTTCGGTGTGGGCGGCGAGCATGGCGCTGGACACGTTCCTCGCCGCGTGGCAGGTACGACGGGGTGTGGGCGTGTCCATCGCCCTGTCCTCGATCGGCTACGTCGTGGTGGTGGTCTGCCTCGTGGTGGCCGTGCCCTCGCTCCTCGTGGCCGCCCTGCTGGGGCAGGGCACCGGCCAGCTCGCGGTGGCCGTGCTCGTCTCGGGGCTGGTGCTGGTGGGCTACTGCTACGCGGACCGGCGGCGGCTGCAGCTCGACCAGCTCCGCCTGCGCCGGGGCGCCAAGCGCTGAAGCGAGCACGACCCATGATTTGTCCAACTGATAAGAAGCAAGACCTGAGAGGGGGGACCGGTTGCCGGGGCTCGTGCCCTACACGACCGGACCGCACATGTCGACGATGATGCAGCTCAAGGAGCGTTCGCCCCGATGGGTCAAGGACGCGGCCAACGCCACCACGCGCAGGTACGCCCTGGCGACGGTGTCCCAGCGCACCCTGCCGGACTTCCTGGTCATCGGCACCAAGCGCGGCGGCACCACCTCGATGTTCAACTACCTGATGCTGCACCCCGGCGTGCTCGGGCTCTTCCCCCAGTCGCGCCACCGCAAGAGCAGCGACTACTTCTTCAAGAACCAGCACGAGAACGACGCCTGGTACCGCTCGCACTTCCACACCAAGGCCTTCCGCGCCCTCAAGGCCAGGCAGCTGGGCTACGCCCCGGTGGCCGGCGAGGCCTCGCCCTACTACATGTGGGACCCGCGCATCGCCGCGAAGGCGTACGCGGTGAACCCGCGCCTCAAGGCGATCGCGCTCCTGCGTGACCCGGTCGAGCGGGCCTGGTCGCACTACCAGGAACGCACCGCCAACGGCGTGGAGCCGCTGTCCTTCGAGGACGCGCTCAGTGCCGAGGACGACCGGGTGGCGGGCGAGCTGGAGCGGATGTCCGCGGACACCACGTACTACAGCACCCCGCACGACTGGTACACCTACCGCTCGCGGGGGATCTACCTGCCGCAGGTGCAGAACTGGCGTTCGGTGTTCCCCGACGACCAGCTGCTGGTGCTGCGCAGCGAGGACATGTACGCCGACGTGCAGGGGGTGTGCGACCGGATCAGCGACTTCCTGGGCATCCCGCCCTCGCCGTTGCCGACCACACGGACCTTCGGCGCCGGTCGCCGCTCGACGATGCCGGAGGGTGCGCGCGCCCAGCTCCAGGAGTTCTTCGCCCCGCACAACGCGGCGCTCGAGGAGTACCTCGGCCGGCCGTTGGGCTGGTCCAGCTGACCTGAGTGCCGCCCGGCTCAGGTCCGCACGTCCGCGACGCCCAGGAGGGCGGTGGCCTGGGCCAGCAGCCGAGCCAGGTCGTCGGGCCCGATCCACAGCCGCTCCCACCCGCCGGAGCGGTGAGCCAGGTCGGCTGCCCGCTCGAGGACGGTGAGGGCGTAGACGGCGGCGACGTCACCGCGGTGCTCGGGCCGCACTCCGGCTGCCACGAGGTGGGGCAGCGCGTCGGCCAGGCAGCCGTCCAGCTCGACGGTCTGGTTGAGCCCGGACGCGGGCCGCCGCGTGCTGAAGGCCCAGTGCAGGGCGTCGAGGCCGGCCACGGCGTCGGGCTCGGTGGACTCCCAGTCCCACACCCACAGCTGGCCCGAGTCGTCGCGGGCACGGTTCCAGGGGGCCATGTCGCCGTGCCAGCGCTCGGTCACGGGCACGGCCGACGCGCGGTCGGCGAGCCGTTCGAGCAGCGGGGTGCCCGAGCCGGCGACGTGGCCGGCGACCGGGCTCGCGGACAGCGCGCCGAGCCGGTCGGTGAGCGCGCGCACGTGCCCGGTCCCGCTGACGGAGCCGACCCGGCGCACGGGACACAGCGAGTACAGCTCCTCCGACGTCGGGGGCGCCAGCCGGGGGTTGCGCGACCCCCGTACGGCGAGGGGGAGTGGCTCGGTGACGATCACGGGGTGACCGTGGTAGTCCACCTCGGCAAGCAGCGCCGGGGCGCGCATCGGGCCGGGCCTGCCGCCCACGGCGCGCAGCGCGGCCCCCTCGGTGCGGACGAAGTGGTCGGTGGTGTCGCTCCAGCCGACCTTGGCGTAGCCGACCGGGGAGCCGTGCCGGTCGACCAGGTGCAGGGTCGCCTTGCGGTTGGCGCCCACGCGCACACCGGTGGCGGCGTAGACCTGGTCCAGGCCGAGGGCGTCCGCGAGGACCCGCAGGGGCAGGCCGGCTGCGGCGTCCGCGCGGTCCTCGCGCACCCGGACCGTGAGCCGGGACGGGGAGACCGGGAGGCCGGCCCTGGCCAGGGCGCCCATCGCCGTGCGACCGAGGTTCTTGGTCGGCCGACGCATGCCCTTGTAGTTCGTGGCTGCCGCCGCCGTGACCTGGCGCGGTCCGCGGGGGAGCAGGAGGCGGGCCCGGTCGGCGGTGGGGAACATCCAGTAGGACTCGGCGTCCACCCAGCCGGGGCGCCGAGGCGCGTCGACCTCGACGCGGACGGCGTCCTCGACCAGGGCCGGCTGCCAGAGCTGTTCGATCATCAGGTCCACAGGGCGCATGCGCCGCATCGTAGCGAGCGCGACCGGCTCGCCCCCGACTGGGCCGATATGCGCCTTTTGTGACGAATTGGATAAATGGGACGAACGTCCCTGGGGTGGATCGGATCGGTTCTCGTATGATCCTCCTGGGGATACAAGGGGTACCTCACTGACTTGGGGAAGTCGGGGGAACATGCGTTCGCTTCGTTTTTCTGTTTTCGCGTCCGCTGCAGCGCTGCTGGGTGCCGCGCTGCTGCCGCTGGGGGCCACGAGTGCCTCCGCGGCGGTGGACCCTGCCGTCCTGGGCGGCAGTGCCGACACCGCGGCGGCCTCCTGCTGGGAGATCAAGCAGGTGCGACCGACCGCGACCAGCGGCGTCTACTGGCTGGTGACGTCCCGGATGAGCGAGCCGGCCGCCTTCTACTGCGACATGGCCACCGACGGCGGAGGCTGGGTGCTGGTCGGCAAGGGCCGGGACGGCTGGGTCGACTCCTACGACGGCCAGGGCTCGGCGTCCGCGCTGCAGTCCCCGGACCTCACCGAGATGGGGCCGACCACCACCGAGCTCTCCGCGGCCACCGTCGACGGCCTGCTCGACGGCGGCCGGGTCGACGCCCTCACCGACGGCATCCGGCTGCGCCGGGCGACCAACACCAGCGGGACGGCTTGGCAGGAGGTCCGGTTCCGGATGGCGCGGCGCGACCGTTGGGCCTGGACCTTCGGCGCCGAGCACCCGATCGCCACCTACAACTTCGGCGGCGCCTTCACCTACTCCGGCGGCACCACGAACTCCTTCGGCGCCGACACGACGTACAACCGGGTGGTGAACACGCCCCAGTCCTCGCAGAAGTACCGGGTGGGCTTCGCCTACGGCTCCCGGGTGACCGGCTCGTCCGCGGCCTCCTCCTACCTGTGGTCGAGCACCGACGGCGGCGGCGGCGCCCTGCCCTACACCCAGGTCTACCTCCGTCCGCGGGTCACCTCGAGCACGTTCGCCGCGATCGGGGACGCCGGCACGCCCGGGTTCACCCAGCCTGCGGTGGCCCGCTCGCGGGCCCTCGACTCGCCGTGGGGCGTGAGCGGCATCGCGGGCAACGCCGCCACCGAGGGCAACGTCGAGGTGCAGGCGTTCACCCAGTCCGGCAGCACGATGTACGTCGGCGGGAACTTCGCCGCCGCCCAGCAGGACGCGGCCGGGACCGGGCGCGTGAACCAGCCCTTCCTCGCGGCCTTCGACGTCGCGACCGGCGCGTTCGTGCCCTCCTTCCGCCCGGTGCTGAACGAGCAGGTGCACGCCCTCACCACGCTGCCCGACGGGAGCATCGCGGCCGGCGGTGAGTTCACCCAGGCCAACGGCGTCGATGCCGCAGGCGTGGTGGCGCTCGACCCGACCACCGGGGCGACCAAGGCGGGCTGGAAGCTGGATGTCGAGAACCGGTCCGCCACCGGGAAGCTGACGGTGCGCACCCTGGACAGCCAGGACGGCTGGCTCTACATCGGCGGCGCCCTGACCCACATGACCGGCGGCACCCGCACGTCCGCGGTCGCCACCAAGAACCTCGGCCGGGTCTCGGTCGTCGACGGCACGCCCGACAACACCTGGAACGGCAAGCTCAACGGCACGGTCAACGACGTCGACGTCTCCGCCGACGGCCAGCGGCTCTACGCCGCCGGCTACTTCGGCACCGTCGGCGGAGTCACCGCCAGGCGCGCCGCGGTGCTGAGCACCGCTGCGGGCGCAGGGCTGGCCACCGGGTTCACCCCGACCTGGAGCAACAAGAAGGACTACCAGCGGAGCGTCAAGGAGGTGGGCAACCGGGTCTACTACGGCGGCTCGGAGCACTCTCTGTTCGGTTTCGACCCCGCGACGATGAACCGGGTCAGCGGCAGCATCATGAAGACCCACGGCGACATCCAGGTGGTCGAGGACGACGGCACGGGAATGGTCTACGCCGGCTGCCACTGCGCCAACTACAGCTACGAGAGCGCCTACACCTGGCCGTCGCTGGGCTCCACCTGGACCCAGGCGGACACGCTGAACTGGTTCGGCGCCTGGGACGCGGCCACGGGCGCGCGCGTGCCGCAGTTCACCCCGACCTTCGGGATGCGGCTCGGCTCGGGCATCTGGGCGCTGAGGACCGACAGCACCGGCACCATGTGGGCCGGGGGTGACATCGCGACGGTGACCACCAAGTCCAAGGCGGGCAAGTGGTCGGGCGGCTTCGCCCGGTTCGACCGCGCCGACAGCGTGGCGCCGAGCACGCCCGGGAGCCTCGCGGTGACGGCCCAGGACGCCGGCACGGTGACCCTGTCGTGGAGCAAGGTCACCGACGCCGGAGGCGGGGTGCGCTACGAGGTGCTGCGCGACGACCGGGCGATCGCCTTCACCGACAACAACACCACCAGCCTGACCGTGGCCAAGGGCGGCGCGAACCGGTTCTTCGTCCGCGCCGTGGACGCCGCAGGGAACCTGTCGGCCAGCACCCCGGTGCTCACCGTCGGCTGACGGGCGGCAGGCCGACCCCGAGCCGGCAGTCAGCGCAGCCAGCAGCCAGAGGTCGAACGGAGACAGACGCCGAGGGGCGGGAGCGTGAGCTCCCGCCCCTCAGCGTCGTCTGAACTGGTCAGCGCAGCGAGCTGGTGAACGCGCTGACCGCCAGCGGGAACGTGCGCCCGTCACCGCGGTGCGAGATCTGGTGGTCGTTGTCGCGGGACCGGTTGAAGAAGACCGCGAACTTCAGGCCCAGGGTGTCGAGCTGGCCCCGGACGCCGGTGTAGAACTTCGCAAGGGCGGCGTCGCCCAGGCCGACCGGCATGCCGAACTCGGCGAGGCCGATCGCCTGGCCACGGAACCAGGGCTGGCTCTTGATCCAGGCGAGGTCGCCCTGGGTGATCGAGGCGATCGTGTCCTTGGCGACGTTGGCGTAGGGGTCGAAGAGCACGGCCTGGGGCAGGGTGGTGAAGGCGTTGCCGACAGCGCCCTCGAAGGCACGGTCGTAGCCGACCATCCAGTACGACGCCTTGATGTTGGCCGACGCCGCCGCGGTCTTGGCGTAGAACACGCTGAGCGCCTTGCCGTAGGTGGCCGGGTCGGCCGAGGCGCCGGTGATGATGCCCTGCTTCACCTTGGCGCGGAACTCGTGCTCGAGGGTGGCGTAGACGGGGACCTGGGGGTTGACCTCGGCCAGCTTCTTCAGCGACGCGATGTAGGTGTCCAGCCACTTGAGCGCGGCGGCGTCGCCCTTGGCGATGCCGGCGATGTACTGGGTGCCCTTGGTGCTCATGGTGATGTTCGGGCTGGTGCCCCGCTTGATCCGCGCGGTCTCGTAGGCCTGGTTGAGCTGGGGCTGCTTGGGCACGTAGTAGGAGTTCGCCACGTCGGGGGCGCGCCCGAAGTCGGTGATCGCCTTCTCGTCGGGCTTCTCGCCCGAGGCGCCGTTGTACACGCCCAGCCCCGGGAGTCCGGCCGGGACCGGGGTGGACGTCGTCGGGGTGGTGGGGGCGGTGGGCGTGCTGGGCGCGGTGGGCGTCGTGGTCGGGACCGTGGGCACGGCCACGGCCGGCATCGCCAGCGAGTACACCGGGCTGTTGCTGCCCTCGGTGCCGACCATGATGCGCGTGCCGTCCACGCTGACCTCCACGGACTTGCCGACGTCGAGCGCAGGCTTGCCCACCACGACAGGGGTGGTGCCGAAGGCGGTGTAGACGAAGACCTCGGCGTAGCTGGACAGCACGATCCGCGAGCCGTCGGGGTTGAAGGAGCCGCTGGTGATGTTCGCGGGCGCGCCGGAGACCCGGGTCAGGGTGTTGGTGCTGGTGGTCGAGAGCGTCTCGGGGGCGGCGTACACGGCCCCACCGGTCGCGTTCCTGGTCACGACGTACACGCGGCCGGTGACCGGGTGCACGAGCACGGCCTCGGCGTTGCGGGAGCCGTCGGCGAACCGCAGGTTGTAGCGGGTGGACGTCAGGGTCGCGCTGCGGACCTTGGACGGCTCGGTGATCTTGTACAGCTGCACGGTGGCGCGGCGTGCTGCGTCGTCGCCGATGTCGCCGGCCCACAGGGTGTGGTTGGGGCCGGTGGAGATGTCCTCGAAGTCGACGTTCGTGGCGCCCTTGAGGGTGAGCACCGCGGCGGTGCGGCCGAGATCGTTCACACCGAAGATCCGGGCGCCGTCGCCGGCGTCGTTGTGGGTCCACATGAGCGGGCGGGTGTAGGTGCTCCGGGCCAGGCCGCTGGAGTGCGCGATCCGGCTGTCGCTGAGCGTCCGGTCGAGCGTGAAGGACGTCACCTGCGCGTCGGCATGGGTGAGCGGGGCAAGGGCGGTGACGGCGGCGATCGCCGCGGCCGCGCTGAGGAACTTGAGCAAGACTGCCTCCCAACAGTGATGCGGATGTGGCGGCCGGGACTCCCATCCACGACCGGGCAGACCCGCAACCTCCGGGTCCTGTGAGAACCAGACTAAAGTCCCGAACCCACCGATAAGTCAGAAGTGAGTCGTTTAACGGCAAAATCGGCCGCGTGGACCAGTCCAGGCGGGGGGAGGCGACAAAAAGCATGCAGCGCGCCCGAGAACTGTGTCATCGGACGCGCTGCTGAGCAGGGACTTAAGTCCCGTCAGGACAGGTTTACCCCAGGAAGGGAAGTCGGTAGACAGGGCTCGAGCTGCCCTCGCTGCCGAGGTACATCCACGCACCGTCGGCGCTGATCTCCAGGGACTCGCCCTGGTCCAGGGATGGCCGGGCGGCCTCCGTCGGGGTGGCGCCGAAGCTGCTGTAGACGAAGGTGTGGGCGTAGTTGCACAGCACGAAGCGCTTGCCGTCCGGGGCGAAGGCACCAGCGGTGATCTTGACCGGCGTGCCGGAGGCGACCTTGGTCATCGCGTTGCTCCCGGTGGTGGACAAGGTGGTCGGTGCGGCGTAGATCGCTCCGCCGGAGGGCGACTTCGTGGCGATGTAGACCCGACCGGTCGTGGGGTGGACCATCATCGCCTCGGCGTTGTGCTTGCCGTCGGGGTAGGTCAGCTCGAACTTGGTCGCGCTCACGCTCTGCGTGGCCAGCGTCGAGGGCTCGGTGAACCGGTAGACCTGGATGCTCGACCGGGTCTTGTTGTTGTCGCCGATGTCTCCGACCCACAGGGTGTGGTTGGGTCCCGCGGCGATGTCCTCCCAGTCGCGCGAGGTCGCGTTGGACAGGGTGACGACCGCCTGGGTGGCTCCGTCCTGACCCACGGCGAAGACGCGGGGCTTGCTGCCGCTGTCGTTGTGGGTCCACATGGTCGGTCGGTCGTAGGTGCTGTGTGCCAGGCCGCTGGACTCGGTGACCGTGCTGTCCTTGATCCGCCGGTCCAGCGTGGCGGTCGCGGCGGCGTCGGAGCTGCCGGCGGTCAGGGTGACCAGGGCGAGGGCGCTGAGCGCCAAGGCGGCGACGGCGGTGGTGCGGGCATGAAGGATCGAAAGCAAGACTGCCTCCCAACAGTGATGCGGACAGGAACGACCGGGACTCCCATCCGCGGTCCGGGTCGCGCTACTCCCGTCGCGGGACCCTCGGGAGAAGACTAAAGTCCCGAATGACCCATTTCGGCGAACCGCGCATTCCTGCGACGTTGTCCGGGGGTGGACCAGTCCAGTGGAGCCGATCCGGGCTGAAACCGTCCGCGACGCCCGGCTCATGTGCGAGCCGGGCGCCACGGACGGCGCAGTCGAGCGGCTCAGCGGCTCGGCAGCGTCATGGAGAACACCGGGCTGTTGCGCCCCTCGCTGCCCATGAGCAGCGACTTGCCGTTGCGGGCGACGTCGAGGGACTCGCCCTGCTGCAGGCTCGGCTTCTTCAGCTGCTTGGGCTTGGCCGAGAAGCCGTTGTAGACGAACGCCCTGCTGTAGTTGCACAGCACGAAGCGGCTGCCGTCCGGGGTGAACGCGGCCGCGGTGATCTTGACCGGCGTGCCGGAGGTGACCTTGGTCAGCTTGTTGACCCGTGACGACGACAAGGTCGCGGGTGCCCGGTAGATCGCTCCGCCGGACTGCGCCTTCGTCGCGACGTACACCCGCCCGGTCTTCGGGTGGACCATGAGGCCCTCGGCGTTGTGCCGGCCGTCGGGGTACTTCAGCTCGAACTTCGTCGCCGAGACGGTGCGGTTCGACAGACCCTGCGGCTCGGTGAACCGGTAGACCTGGATGCTGCCGCGACGCTTGCTGTTGTCGCCGATGTCACCGACCCACATCGAGTGGCCGGTGCCTGCGGAGATGTCCTCCCAGTCGCGCGAGGAGGCGCCCTTGAGGGTCACGACGGCCTTGGTGCGTCCGGACTTGTCGACGGCGTAGACGCGGGCCTTGCCGCCGCTGTCGTTGTGCGTCCACAGGATCGTGCGGTCGTAGGTGCTGCGAGCCAGACCGCTGGACTCCTTCACCGTGCCGTCGGAGATCCGACGGTCGAGCTGGCCGATGCTGGCCCCGTCGGCGGGGGCGGCGGTCAGCGCGGCCATCGGCAGCGTCGTGCCGAGCAGTGCGGCTGCGCCGGCGACGGCCAGGGTGCGTACGGAGGTGGTGCGGTGGGGCTTTCTCATGGGGTCTCCTCGACGGCAGGCAGGTGCCTACCTCGGTGGGGGTCGGATGAGCCGTGCGAAGGAGGCACAGCGACCGTGCGCGGGACCAGGCGGAGCGTCACTGCCCCAGCCCAGAGTGGTCCCGACGTGACGTGGCCCGGCGCCTCCCAGGCGGACCAGTCGGTCGGTGGAACCCGAATACCGTAACCGCCGCCGACCGCGGCACCGGTCACTCCGCTGGCGGAAGATCCGGTTCGTCCCTCTCGTCCCGCTCAGCGCGCTCGAGCAAGGGCGAGATGTCCCACACCGAGCTGTCTATACCGCTGTGCAGGTCCCCGAGCGCCGTGAAGCGGGCCGGGACGGTGGCGAGGGTCAGCTCGCGGGGGTCGACGTCGTCGACCTCGTCCCAGCGGATCGGGGTCGACACCGTGCCACCGGGGTTCCCCCGAACGGAGTACGCCGCCGCGATCGTGTGGTCGCGCGCGTTCTGGTTGTAGTCCACGAAGAGCGCGGCCGGGTCCCGGTCCTTGCGCCACCAGGTGGTCGTCACGGCGTCGGGGGCCCGCCGCTCGACCTCGCGGGCGAAGGCGAGCGCGGCTCGACGCACCTCGGTGAAGCCGTGGTCGGGCCGGATCCGCACGTAGACGTGCAGCCCGCTCCCGCCGCTGGTCTTGGGGTAGCCGACCGCTCCCAGCTCGTCGAGCACCTCGTGGACCACATGGGCGACCCGCCGCACCGTGGCGAAGTCGCAGGCGGGGCCGGGATCGAGGTCGATCCGCCACTCGTCGGGACGCTCGGTGTGGTCGCGACGGCTGTTCCACGGATGGAACTCCACCGTCGACATCTGCACCGCCCACACGACCGCGGCCGGCTCGGTCACGCACAGCTCGTCGGCGTAGCGGTCGTAGCGGGGGAAGTGCAGCCGCACCGTCTCCAGCCAGGGCGGCGCACCGTGCGGCACCCGCTTCTGGTGCACCTTCTCCCCGGACACCCCGGTAGGGAAGCGGTGCAGCATGCAGGGCCGCTCGCGGAGGGCGCGGACGATGCCGGGGCCCACGGCCAGGTAGTACTCGACCAGGTCGAGCTTGGTCTCCCCGCGCTCGGGGAAGTAGACGCGCTCGGGGTGGGTGACCCGGACGACGCGGTCGTCGACCTCGATCTCCACCGACGGAGCCTTGCTCGCCATGCGAGTCAGACTAGGGCGTGGCGGTGTGCGCGGGATGGCCGTGCGTGCGCCGGTCCTCCTTCATGCCCGCCTCGAACAGGTGCCGCCGGCCGCGGGTCAGCGCGTCCCGGGTGGCCCGCTCGTGCTCCCGGAAGACCGACCAGTAGCCGTCGTCGTACTCCTCCATGATCTGGAAGGTCCAGCGACCCTCCAGGACGTTGCGCCCGACCAGCTCCTCATCGAGCCGGTCGGCCACCTGGGGATGCCCCGCGGCGCGGAGCCGCTCGACGGCCTCGCCGAGCAGGAGGTCCGCGCGTCCGCTCAGCTGGTGGAAGTCGTAAAGCCGGCCACGCGCCCGCTCGACCCACTCCAGGGCCTCGCTCAGCTTGCCCACGGCATCGACGGTGGCCTGGTCGACGCCGTCCGGGACCTGGTGCTGGGGGGCAGGGCGGTCGTTCACTGGTGTACCTCCAACGTTCCTCGCCGGCGCCCGCCGCCGGTGGGGTCACCGTAGGGCGGGGGGCCAACCTGTGCCCCGGCCGTAGACTCCCCGAGGACCCCCTGTCGAAACCGGTCAGGGGGTGTTCGTGGTGCCTGACCGGTGCCCGACAGTGGTGCCTGACAGAGGAACGAGGAGCGCGACGGTGAGTCTGGTCGGTCTGGCCGAGCTGGTGCTGGCGGAGAAGACCCTCGCCGGGGTGATGGAGGAAGCCCCCGGCGGCCGTACCCCCGTCCTCGACCTCACTGGGCCGGCCGCCCTGCGCCCGTTCGTCATCAAGGGCCTGGTCGACGCCGGACGGACCGTCCTGGCGGTCGCCGCCACCGCTCGCGAGGCCGAGGACCTGGTCGAGTCGCTGGGCTGCGTGATGGACCCTGCCGTGGTCGCCGCCTACCCGGCCTGGGAGACACTGCCGCACGAGCGGCTCTCCCCGCGCAGCGACACCGTCGGCAAGCGGCTGGCGGTGCTCCGACGCCTGGTGCACCCCGGCGACGACGTGAGCAACGGACCGCTCAAGGTCGTGGTGGCCCCGGTGCGGTCGGTGCTCCAGCCGCAGGTCAAGGGGCTGGCGGACCTCGAGCCGGTCGAGCTGGTCGTCGGCACCGAGGTCGAGCTCGACGACGTGGTCCGGCGGTTGGCCGGGGCGGCGTACCACCGGGTGGACCTGGTGGAGCGCCGCGGCGAGTTCGCCGTGCGCGGTGGCATCGTCGACGTGTTCCCCCCGACCGAGGAGCACCCGGTCCGGGTGGAGTTCTTCGGCGACGAGGTCGACGAGATCCGGTCGTTCTCGGTCGCCGACCAGCGCACCCTGGAGAAGACCGGCCGGCTGTGGGCCCCGCCCTGCCGTGAGCTGCTGCTGACCGACGAGGTGCGCGGGCGGGCCCGCGCCCTGGGCGAGCAGCACCCCGAGCTGCGCGAGATCACCGAGAAGCTCTCGGAGGGGCACGCGGTCGAGGGCATGGAGTCGCTGGCCCCGGTGCTGGTGGACGCCATGGAGCTGCTCGTCGACCTCATGCCCCAAGACACCCACGTGCTGGTCCTCGACCCCGAGCGGGTACGGGCCCGGGCCCACGACCTGGTGGCCACCAGTGAGGAGTTCCTGCACGCCTCCTGGGCCGCCGCCGCGGGCGGGGGGACCGCCCCGATCGACCTGGGCGCTGCGTCGTACCACTCCCTCGGCGACGTCCGCACGCACACCCTCGCCCAGGCCAAGCCCTGGTGGAGCCTGAGCCCCTTCGGCCTCGACACCGAGCCCGAGGACCGGTCCCCGACCGACCTGGCGGACCCGGCCGGTCCGGTCGGGTCGGGCGCCGCCGACGACCGGGTCGGCATCCCGATCCGGGCCGCGGAGTCCTACCACGGAGACGTCGAGCGTGCGGTCGCCGACGTCCGGGCGTGGCTGGCCTCCGGGGGCCGTGCCGTCGTCGTCTACGAAGGGCACGGGCCCGCCCAGCGCATGGTGGAGGTGATGGGCGAGCACGACGTCGCCGCCCGCTTCGTCGACGACCTCGCCCGTGCCGAGGACGTGGTCGAAGGGGTGGCCCTGGTCACCTGCGGCTCGCTGCTGCACGGCCTGGTCGACGAGGCGCAACGGTTGGCCGTGGTGACCGGCGAGGACCTCGTCGGGCAGCGCTCGTCGACCAAGGACATGCGCAGGATGCCGGCGCGCCGCAAGAAGCAGATCGACCCGCTCGAGCTCCGCGCGGGCGACTTCGTCGTCCACGACCAGCACGGCGTCGGTCGCTACGTCGAGATGAAGCAGCGGGTCGTGCAGGGGTCCACCCGCGAGTACCTCGTCCTGGAGTACGGCTCCTCCAAGCGCGGCGGCCCTCCGGACCGGCTCTACGTCCCCACCGACCAGCTCGACCAGGTGACCCGCTACGTCGGCGGGGACATGCCCAGCCTCGACCGGCTGGGCGGTTCGGACTGGGCCAAGCGCAAGGGACGGGCCCGCAAGGCGGTCCGGCAGATCGCCGCCGAGCTGATCAAGCTGTACGCCGCGCGCGCGGCGACCAAGGGCCACAAGTTCGGTCCGGACTCGCCCTGGCAGTCCGAGCTCGAGGACGCCTTCCCGTTCGTGGAGACACCCGACCAGCTCAGCACCGTCGACGAGGTCAAGCGCGACATGGAGCGCGAGATGCCCATGGACCGTCTGGTCTGCGGGGACGTGGGGTACGGCAAGACCGAGATCGCCGTCCGGGCCGCGTTCAAGGCGGTCCAGGAGGGCAAGCAGGTGGCCGTGCTGGTCCCCACGACGCTGCTGGTCCAGCAGCACTACTCGACGTTCGCCGAGCGGATGTCCGGCTTCCCCGTGGTGATCAAGGGCCTGAGCCGGTTCCAGACCGACAAGGAGGCCACCGCCACCCTGGCCGAGCTCGCCGACGGCAAGGTCGACATCGTCATCGGCACCCACCGGCTGCTCAACCCCGACATCCGCTTCAAGGACCTGGGGCTGGTCATCGTCGACGAGGAGCAGCGTTTCGGCGTCGAGCACAAGGAGCAGCTCAAGCGCATGCGCACCGCCGTCGACGTCCTGGCGATGTCGGCGACCCCGATCCCGCGCACCCTGGAGATGGCGATCACCGGCATCCGGGAGATGTCGACGATCACCACCCCGCCCGAGGAGCGGCACCCCGTGCTCAGCTACGTCGGTGCCTACGAGGACCGGCAGATCGTCGCCGCCGTGCGCCGTGAGCTGCTCCGCGAGGGACAGGTGTTCTACATCCACAACCGGGTCCAGTCGATCGACAAGGCGGCAGCGCACATCCGGGCCCTGGTCCCCGAGGCGCGGGTGGCCACAGCCCACGGCCAGATGGGCGAGCACCAGCTCGAGCAGGTCATGGTGGACTTCTGGGAGAAGCGGTTCGACGTGCTCGTGTGCACCACCATCGTGGAGTCGGGGCTCGACGTGTCCAACGCGAACACCCTGATCATCGAGCGCTCCGACACCTTGGGGCTCAGCCAGCTGCACCAGCTCCGCGGCCGGGTCGGCCGCGGACGGGAGCGGGCCTATGCCTACTTCCTCTTCCCGCCCGAGAAGCCCCTGACCGAGACCGCCCACGAACGGCTGGCCACCATCGCCCAGCACTCCGACCTCGGCGGCGGCATGGCGATCGCGATGAAGGACCTGGAGATCCGGGGGGCCGGCAACCTGCTGGGCGGGGAGCAGAGCGGCCACATCGCCGACGTGGGCTTCGACCTCTACGTCCGGCTCGTCGGCGAGGCGGTCAACGAGTTCAAGGGCGAGGGGCCGCCGGAGCAGAACGAGATGAAGATCGAGCTGCCGATCGACGCGCACCTCCCGCACGGCTACGTCCCGAGCGAGCGGCTGCGGCTGGAGATGTACAAGCGTCTGGCGGAGGTGCGCACCGACGACGACGTGGCCACGCTGCGCGAGGAGCTGGTCGACCGCTACGGCGAGCCCGGCGAGGCGGTACGCAGCCTGCTCGAGGTCGCGCGGCTCCGGGCGCGGGCCAGGCAGGCGGGACTGACCGACATCACCATCCAGGGCAACTACGTGCGATTCGCGCCGGTCGACCTCCCCGAGTCCGCCCGGGTCCGCCTCCAGCGGCTCTACCCTCGCAGCCTGGTGAAGGACAACGTGCGTACGATTCTGGTGCCGCGTCCGTCGACCGCACCGATCGCGGGTCAGCCGATCCGCGACGAGGCCCTGCTCGCCTGGGTCCGCGAGGTGGTCGACGCCGTGGTGGACCGACCGGCCGTCCCGGCCTCGTGACCCGCGCCCCCGTGGGTCCCAACGAAGGAGAGCACTCGTCGTGAAGGTGACCGTGAGGAAGGCGGCCGTCGTGGCCGCGCTGGCCGCGCTGACCCTGTCCTCGTGCGGGCAGAACAAGCCGGGCGTCGCCGCCGACGTCGACGGAGCCGAGATCACCGACGCCAAGGTCGACGACTTCGCCACCGTGCTCTGTGCGCTCGGCGGCCTGCCGAGCGAGACCGCGTCCGGCACGCCGACCAAGGACGCGCGGTTCCGCTCACTGCAGATCCTGCTGGGCAACCAGCTCGCGGAGGACGTGGCCGACCTCGACAACGTCGACCGGGCCGCGGTCAACGCCGCCGTGGAGCAGCTGAACTCGACCCGCGACTCGGTCCCCGAGAGCGTGGTCGACACCTTCGACCAGGTGGTCGAGGAGTACGCCACCACGCAGAACGCGATCATCGCGCTCGGCCGCGCGTCCTTGGAGAAGTCCGGCACGACCGGCGACATCGCCGACGACGCGGCGTACGCGGAGGGCGACCGGCTCCGCACCGAGTACGCCGCCAAGGCTGACATCAGCATCGACCCGCGCTTCGGCACGATGGTCGACGGGGTGCTGACCGCCGGGGAGGGATCTCTGTCGGTCCCGGTCTCCCCGCTGGCCAAGGAGGCCGCGGCGGCGACGCCGAGCGCCGAGCTGGTGGCGGGGCTGCCGGCCTCGCAGAAGTGCGGCGAGTGAGCGGTGCCGGACCGGTGCGCTGACCCGGGACACCACGGCCCCGGAGGTCGGCTGCTGGAGCTGGTCGCGGTGATGGACCGGCTCCGCACCGAGTGTCCGTGGGACCGCGAGCAGACCCACCGCTCGCTGGCCCGCTACCTGCTCGAGGAGAGCTACGAGACCCTCGAAGCGATCGAGTCGCAGGACGTGGCGCACCTGCGGGAGGAGCTGGGCGACCTGCTCCTGCAGGTCTTCTTCCATGCCCGGATCGCCGCGGAGGCCGGCCCGGCGGGCTTCGACATCGACGACGTGGCAGGAGGGATCGTCGACAAGCTGGTCTACCGGCACCCGCACGTCTTCGCGGGGCTGGAGGTTGCCGACGCCGCCGAGGTGGACCGCAACTGGGAGACCCTCAAGGCGGCCGAGAAGCAGCGGGACTCCGTCCTCGACGGCATCCCGCCGACGCTCCCGGCCCTGGCGTACGCCGACAAGGTCGTCGGCCGGCTGGCGCGCACCACGAGCCCGTCGGAGGTGTCCGGGGCCGGCGCATCGGTGGGGGAGCGGCTCCTGGCGCTGGTCCGTGAGGCCCGCGACGAGGGGCTCGACGCCGAGCAGGAGCTGCGGGCGGCGGTCCGGGCCCTGGTCGCCCGGTCGAGCACCTGACCCGTGCACGCCGGGCGAGCCTGGGCTCCCGAGACGGAGCAGACCACTAGGGTGGGGCGCGCATAGGCTGATCGCGACAGCCCCTCCGGGGACCCAGCACAGCACCGACAAACGGGAGCATCACAGTGGCGTCGATCGAAGCTGTAGGAGCACGCGAGATCCTCGACTCTCGAGGGAATCCCACCGTGGAGGTCGAGGTGGCCCTCGACGACGGCACGGTGAGTCGGGCGGCGGTCCCCTCCGGCGCCTCCACGGGGGCCTTCGAGGCCGTGGAGCTGCGTGACGGCGGCGACCGGTACGGCGGCAAGGGCGTCGCGAACGCGGTCAACGCCGTGCTCGACGTGATCGGCCCCGAGCTGGTCGGCTTCGAGGCCTCCGAGCAGCGCCTGGTCGACCAGGCCCTGTTGGACCTCGACGGCACCGACAACAAGGCCAAGCTGGGAGCCAACTCCATCCTCGGGGTCTCCCTCGCCGTGGCACGCGCGGCTGCGGACTCCGCCGACCTGCCCCTGTTCCGCTACGTGGGCGGCCCGAACGCCCACGTGCTGCCGGTTCCGATGATGAACATCCTCAACGGTGGCGCGCACGCCGACTCAGGCGTCGACATCCAGGAGTTCATGGTGGCGCCGATCGGCGCCGGGACCTTCCGCGAGGCGCTGCGTCAGGGTGCCGAGGTCTACCACGCGCTCAAGTCGGTGCTGAAGAAGCAGGGTCTCGGAACCGGCCTCGGCGACGAGGGCGGCTTCGCCCCGGGCCTGGCCAACAACCGCGCGGCGCTCGACCTGATCTCCGAGGCGGTGACCAGCACCGGGCTGAAGCTGGGCGACGACATCGTGCTCGCCCTGGACGTCGCGGCCACGGAGTTCTACTCCGACGGCGCCTACTCGTTCGAGGGCCAGTCCCGCAGTGCCGAGCAGATGCAGTCCTACTACGCCGAGCTGTGCGACGCCTACCCGATCGTCTCGATCGAGGACCCCCTCGACGAGGAGGACTGGGAGGGCTGGGCGGCCATGACCGCGGCGCTGGGCGACAAGATCCAGATCGTCGGCGACGACCTCTTCGTGACCAACGTGACCCGCCTCGCGCGCGGCATCAACGAGCGCTCGGCGAACGCACTCCTGGTGAAGGTCAACCAGATCGGCTCGCTCACCGAGACCCTCGACTCCGTCGACCTGGCCCACCGCAGCGGCTTCCGCTGCATGATGAGCCACCGGTCCGGCGAGACCGAGGACACCACGATCGCCGACCTCGCGGTCGCGACGAACTGCGGCCAGATCAAGACCGGTGCCCCGGCCCGGTCCGAGCGGGTCGCGAAGTACAACCAGCTGCTGCGCATCGAGGAGGAGCTGGATGACGCTGCACGCTACGCCGGCCGGTCCTCCTTCCCGCGCTTCAGCGTCTCCTGAGGCCGACGGGACACACCTGGCATGGCACATGGTCGCGCTGACGCACCGCGGGGCTCGGGTCCCGGGGGCGGACGGCCCCGTCGACCGGCGCGCCCGCTGGGCTCCCTGCGTGCGCCCGGGTCGAGGCCGGGCACGAGGCCCGGTCGCCGCGTACGCCGCGCGGGTGCCGCAGTCGCCGGGGTGCGCCCCCGGCTGACCGGACGGGCAGCCGTGCTGGTCCTGGTGGTGGCGGTGCTCATGGTCTCCTACGCCTCGAGCCTGCGGGCCTACCTCGACCAGCGCCAGCACATCGGCTCGCTCAAGGCGAGCATCGCCTCCTCCGAGGCGAACATCGCGGCGTTGGAGAGGGAGAAGCAGCGTTGGCACGACCCGGCGTACATCGTCGCCCAGGCGCGGGCCCGCTTCACCTTCGGCTTCCCCGGGGAGATCGGCTACCAGGTCCTCGACGAGGACGGGCACCCGCTCGACCCGCAGGTGACGCTGTCGGCCCCCAAGCGGCTCGACCAGCCCGCCCCGCAGTGGTGGCAGACCACGCTCTCCAGCATCGACGCTGCTGCGTTCCCCGCCCAGCACCGCGAGCCGCAGCCGGCTGAGAAGGTCACGGTCCCCGCCGAGGAGTCGTCCCGGTGATCGACCGGTGATCGACCCGCACGACGAGGCGGTGGTCGCCGCCCAGCTGGGGCGCGCCCCCCGGGGCGTGCGGTCCGTCGGGCACCGGTGCCCGTGCGGCAACCCGGACGTGGTGACCACCGAGCCGCGGCTGCCCGACGGAACCCCGTTCCCCACCACCTTCTACCTGACCTGCCCGCGCGCCGCCTCGCTGATCGGGAGCCTCGAGGGCGGCGGGCTGATGACGGAGATGACGGCTCGGCTCGAGCAGGACCCGGCCCTGGCCGAGGCGTACGCCGCCGCGCACCGCAGGTACCTCGAGGCACGCGAGTCGATCGGCGAGGTGCCCGAGATCTCCGGGGTGTCCGCTGGCGGCATGCCTACCCGGGTGAAGTGCCTCCACGTCCTTGCCGGCCAGTCCCTGGCCCAGGGGCCGGGGTCCAACCCGCTGGGCGAGGAGGTGCTCGCCCTGCTCGGGGAGTTCTGGGCGGCCGGGCCCTGCGTGGTGGTCGGCGACGACGCCGGCCAGGAGTCCGCCTCCGAGGCCGAGCCCCGGTGACCCGGGTCGCGGCGGTCGACTGCGGCACCAACACGATCAAGCTGCTGGTCGCCGACCTCGACCCCAGCACGGGTCGGGAGGACGAGCTCGTCCGTGAGGCCCGGATGGTGCGCCTGGGTCAGGGCGTCGACCGCAGTGGCCGGCTGGCGGACGAGGCCCTCGAGCGTGCGTTCGCCGCGGTCGAGGAGTACGCCGCGCTCGTGCGCTCCCACCGGGTCGACGTGATCCGCTTCTGTGCCACCTCGGCGGTGCGCGACGCGGCCAACGCCGACCTCTTCGCCGACGGGGTCGAGCGGCGGCTCGGAGTCCGCCCGGAGGTGCTGAGCGGCGGCGAGGAGGCTGCCCTCTCGTTCTCCGGGGCCACCCGGGGCCTGGCGGCGGCCGGTCGCGGTGACGTCGTCGCACCGATCCTGGTCGTGGACATCGGCGGCGGGTCGACCGAGGTGGTGCTGGGGGGTGGCCACGGCGACGTGCGCGCGGCTCACTCCCTCGACATCGGCTCGGTGCGCATGACCGAGCGGCACCTGCACTCCGACCCGCCCAGCGTCCAGGAGGTGGCCGCGGCCACGGCCGCCGTCGACACTGCACTGGACACCCTGCCCGGCCTCGGGGTCGACCTGGGCCGGGCGCGCACCGTGGTCGCGGTGTCCGGCACCGGCCTCACCGTGGCCGCCGCCGTGCTCGACCTGCCGACCCTGACCCGGGAGGGCGTGGACGGTGCCGCGGTGGCCGTGGCAGGGGTCCACGCCGCGGTCCGCAGGCTGGTCGGGATGAGCGTGGCCCAACGGCGTGGGTTGGGCTACATGCATCCCGGGCGCGCGGACGTCATCGGCGCGGGGGCGCTGATCCTCGACCGCCTGCTCCTGCGCACCCCGGCCACCATGATGCGCGTCTCGGTCAGCGACATCCTCGACGGCATCGCCTGGTCGGTCGCGTGAGCGGGCCGACCTGGCTGCCGCACCCGCTGACCGGCCGGCCCTTCGCCTCCCCGGTGCCGCCGGGCAGTGGGTGGCCCGGGGACCCCGCTGAGCCGGGGACGCCGGTGGCCGGCGGGCCCGAGGAGGTGCTCCGGCTCGCCGCGGACGTGCCGCTCGCCGAGGTCGACGCCAGGACCAGTGTGTGCCGGGCGTGCCCGCGGCTGGTCGAGTGGCGGGAGACGGTGGCCCGCGACAAGCGCGCGGCCTTCGCCGCCCAGCCCTACTGGGGACGACCCATCGCAGGGTGGGGGGCGGAGCGGCCGGGAGTGCTCATCGTCGGGCTGGCGCCGGCCGCCCACGGCGGCAACCGCACCGGACGGATCTTCACCGGGGACCGGTCCGGGGACTGGCTCTTCGCGGCGCTGCACCGCGCCGGCCTCGCCAGCCAGCCCACCTCGGTCCACGCCGGCGACGGCCAGCGACTGGTCGGTGCCAGGATGGTCGCCGCGGTCCGGTGCGCCCCCCCGGGCAACCGACCGACCACGGACGAGCGCGACACCTGCGCTCCGTGGCTGCACGCCGAGCTCGCGCTGGTGCTGCCCTCGGTGCGGGTCGTGGTCTGCCTGGGGTCCTTCGGGTGGGACGCAGCCCTGCGTGGGCTCCGTGCGGTCGGCTTCGTCGCCCCGCGACCGAAGCCCCGGTTCGGCCACGCCGCGGAGGCGCTGCTGACCCACGCCGAGGGCGGCTCGGTGACCCTGCTCGGCTGCTACCACCCGAGCCAGCAGAACACCTTCACCGGGCGACTCACCGAGCCGATGCTCGACAGCGTGCTCGAGCGGGCAGCCGGGCTGGCACACTCGGGGCCGTGACTTCGCACGCCATCACCGTCATCGGCCACGACCGCCCCGGCATCATCGCTGAGGCGACGCAGGCACTCGCGGGCCTCGGGCTCAACCTCGAGGACTCCACGATGACCCTGCTCCGCGGCCACTTCGCCATGATGCTCGTCTGCGAGGGGGCGGCTGCGGCCACCGACATCGAGGCCGCACTGGCCGGGCTCACCGAGGACGGGTCGCTGGAGGTGTCGGTGCGCCAGGTGCCGGACGAGCCGGCGCACCCCGCCGTCGCCTCGTCGTACGTGCTCACCGTGCACGGGGCCGACCGCCCGGGCATCGTCAGCGCGGTCGCGGCTCGGCTGGCCGAGGTCGGGGGGAACATCACCGACCTGACCACGCGGCTCGCGGGGGAGCTGTACATCCTGGGCGCCGAGGTCGACCTGCCGGTCGGCACCGACGTGGGCGTCCTGCGGGACGCGCTCGCGGCCACGGCGACCGAGCTCGGGGTCGGAGCGACCCTCCGGGAGCTGCAGAGCGACGACCTGTGAGCACGGGCGCTCCACTCGACGACGCGGTGGGTCGCTGGTCGGTGGCGGACCTCCCGGTCGAGGGACGGGTCCTCGCGGTCGTCACCGCGCCCGCCCCCGTGCTGTCGGCCGACGGTGCCCTCGTGGACCCGTGTGCGGCAGACGTGGTCCAGCTCGCAGCGGACCTGGTGGCCACGATGCAGGTCTCCCCGGGCTGCGTGGGGCTGGCCGCCCCCCAGGTCGGCGTGAGCGCCAAGGTGTTCTGCGTCGACGTGAGCAGCCATCCCAGGACCCGGTCCCACCACGGCACGTTCGTGCTCTGCAACGGCGAGGTCGTGGAGTCCTCGCGGAACGAGCGCGCCCGAGAAGGCTGCATGTCGGTCCCGGACTTCACCGGCGACGTCAAGCGGGCGACCCGGCTGCTGGTCCGCGGTCAGCTGCCCGGCACCGGTGAGGAGGTGGAGGTGGCCGCCGAGGCGTTCGAGGCGCGCGCCCTGCAGCACGAGCTCGACCACTGCGACGGACTGCTGTTCCTGGACCGGGTCTCGGGCGCGCACGCGGTCCATCCCCGCAAGACCTACCTGTGAGCGCCCCGGCCGGACGGCAGCCGGCCGGACGGTAGGTTGCGCACGCCGCCCCCGTATCCCAACGGCAGAGGAAGAGGTCTTAAAAACCTCGCAGTGTGGGTTCGAGTCCCACCGGGGGCACCCGTGGCCGGCCCGCTCGGGAGCAAGCACGGCCCAGCCAGGATGCAGGTGACACCGGTCCGCGCCTAGGATCCGGTGCGTCCGGACCGACCGGGCATGGGAGGGTATCGGGCATGTCACTCACGATCGGCGTCGACATCGGCGGCACGAAGATCGCTTCGGGGGTCGTCGACGAGGACGGCCGGATCCTGGAGAAGAACCGGACGCCGTCCCCGGCCAGCGACGCCGAGGCGCTCCGCCTGGTGATCGGGGGGATCGTGACGGACCTGCGCTCCCGGCACGAGGTCACCGCGGTGGGCATCGGCGCAGCCGGGTTCGTCGCCGCCGACCGGCGCAGCGTGTACTTCGCCCCCAACCTCGACTTCGGCGACGAGCCGCTCGCCGACCTCCTACAGGACTCGCTCGGGATCCCGGTCGGCATCGAGAACGACGGCAACGCC
Source organism: uncultured Actinomycetota bacterium (assembly GCA_963784485.1). Taxonomy (GTDB): domain Bacteria; phylum Actinomycetota; class Actinomycetes; order Propionibacteriales; family Nocardioidaceae; genus Marmoricola_A. The sequence goes on from CAWARH010000004.1 coordinate 92,056, forward strand.
GCGGCCTGGGCCGAGTTCCGCTTCGGCGCCGGCCAGGGGGTTCCCGACCAGCTGATGATCGCGCTCGGCACCGGTGTCGGCGGCGGGCTCATCCTGGGCGGCTCGATGTACCGCGGCGGCCACGGCGTGGCCGCGGAGATCGGCCACATCGGCGTCGTCCGCGACGGGGTGCAGTGCAACTGCGGACGCAAGGGATGCCTGGAGCAGTACGCCTCGGGCAGCGCGCTCCAGCGCGACGCACGGATCGCCGCCGCGACCGGTCGGGCCCCGGCCCTGCTCGCCGCGGCCGGAGGTGACGCCGACGCGGTGACCGGCGCGATGGTCACCGAGCTCGCCGCGGCGGGGGACCACGACTGTGAGGTGCTGGTCGACCTGCTCGCGGGTGCGCTCGGCGTCGGGATCGCCTCGCTGGTCGCGGTGCTCGACCCCACGGTGGTGATCCTGGGCGGCGGGCTGAGCGAGGCGGGGGACCTGCTCCTCGACCCCACCCGGGAGGCCCTGGCCCGGGAGATCACCGGTGCAGGACGACGCCCCCCACCCGAGCTGCGCCAAGCGGCGCTGGGCAACGACGCCGGACTGATCGGCGCGGCGGACCTCGCCCGCCTCCTCGACGTCTGACCCCGCGCGCCGCACCCGACTTTTCAGCCTCGCCTCAGGGTCACGCCCTAGGCTCAGGGCGGCGACTCAGGTCGGTGCCCAACCAGGGTGCCGTCGGTCTTGCGAGGGAGTGAACCAGACATGCAGAGCAGCAACCCGGTCTTCAGCCGGTCGGAGGGGTTCAGCGGCAAGCGGGGCGGACAGTCCCGCGCCGCCAGCGGCCTGAGCTACCCCGCCCCGGGCACGAGCCACGACGACCCGACCGCCTGGGGCGGCTCCACCCAGGTCGACCAGGGGCGGATGACCATCGACTCGGTGGTCCAGAAGACCGGCATGACGCTGGGCGTCGTGGTCGTGATGGCCGCCGCCACCTGGATGCTCACCGGCGACATCGGCGGCACCGACGGGTCCCAGGCGTTGGGCACGCTCTACATGCTGTCGATGGTGGGCGCGTTCGGCGGCTTCGGCCTGGCGATGGTGAACTCGTTCAAGCGCGTGGTGAGCCCCCCGCTGGTGCTTGCCTACGCGGCTCTGGAAGGCATCTTCGTCGGTGCTTTCAGCAAGGTCATCGAGGCCTCCTTCGGTGACGGCAAGGGCATGCCCGGCCTGGTCCTGGGCGCGGTCGTCGGCACCATCGGAGCAGTCGCCGGCACCCTGGCGGCGTACAAGTTCTTCGACATCAAGGTCGGGCAGCGGTTCCGTACGTGGGTCGTGGCGGCGATGTTCGGCTTCGTGGCCGTCTCCCTGCTGGACTTCGTGCTGAGCATGTTCCACACCAGCTTCGGCTTCAACGACTTCGGCGGCATGGGGCTGTTCGCGAGTGTGCTGGGCCTCGGGCTGGGCGTGCTCATGCTCATCCTGGACTTCGACTTCGTGGAGCGAGGCATCGCGGCCGGGCTGCCGGAGCGCGAGTCGTGGCGGGCCGCCTTCGGCCTCACCGTGACCATCATCTGGATCTACATCGAGCTGCTGCGGATCCTCGCCATCCTGCGCGGCAACGACTGACCTGGCCTCTCCCCGCAGCACCGCGAGGGCGTCCCCGGCTCCGGCCGGGGGCGCCCTCGTCGGCGTCCCGGGGTTCGGGTGGGGCCGGGTGAGCGGCTCAGGCCGGTGCGGTGCCCGCGTCGGCGGGGACCTCCTCGGCCGGGGCGGGTGCCTCGACGTCGGTGTCGGGCCGGCGACGTCGGCGCCGCAGCAGCACGAAGCCGCCCCGGCCCGCGTCCGCGGGGGCGAGGTCGGCCTGCACCGGCTCCAACGAGGCTCCCGGGTGCCGGGCCGCCTCCAGGACCGCGATGTCGACCGGCAGCAGTGCCTCGCCCCGCTCGTACTCGGGGGCGAGGTCCTCGGGCACCAGGTCGAGCGCGGCCAGGATGGTCGGCAGCACCGCTGCGGACATCCGGGCGTAGCCGGCCGCGGAGGGATGGAAGCGGTCGGGGCCGAAGAGCAGGTCGGAGAGCTGGCGGAACTCCGAGGTGAGGATCGAGGCGACCGCCACGGTGCGCCCGCCGAGCTCCATCACCGTGGTGGCCTGGGCGGCGGCGAGCCGCCGGGACCAGGCGCGGGCGATCTGCCGCAACGGCGGCGCCAGCGGCTCGATGGTGCCGAGATCGGGGCAGGTCGCCACGACGACCTCGACCCCGGCTTCGCGGAGCCGCCGGACCGACCGGCCGAGGAGCCGTGCGGAGGTCCGGACGTGGACCGCGTGGGTGACGTCGTTGGCGCCGATGAACAGCACCGCGACGTGGGGCTCCAGGGGAAGCACCGCGTCCACCTGGTCCGCCAGGTCCTTGCTCTGGGCTCCGACCCGGGCGACGGAGACCAGGTAGACGCGTCGGTCGGCGGCCTCAGCGACCCCGGAGGCGATGAACGCTCCCGGTGTCTCCTCGACGGAGTCGACGCCGTACCCGGCTGCGGAGGAGTCACCCAGCAGCGCGACCTTCACCGCGGGGCCCGGGCGGCCGTGGCCGTACCAGCCGGAGGGGGCCGGAGGATCGCCCTCGGCATTCCCGATCGTGCGGCGCGCCAGCTGGACCTCGGCGAGGAGCACCCCCCACAAGGAGCCGCCCAGCAAGGACAGACCGCCTCCACCGAGCGCCACGGTGGCGGCGACCTTGCGAACGACACCACCCCTGGTCACATGGTCACTCTACAAACGAGGTGGGTCCCCACGGGGGCAGCCCACGCTCCCGGTCGACCGTCGGACCGGTCAGAGCGGACCGCCGACGCTCCGATTAACGCTGGAACGGCAATGTCGCCTAGAATCATCTGTCGGCCCAACGTGGGTCTGGTTCGTGCTGCTCGCGGCTGTCCGGCTGCTCCTCGGGAGCGACGGGATGAGCATCCGGATCGGTCCCACGAGGTCCACCCGCCCCAGGGTCGTCCGACCGTGGGCGGGGCGGTTCGCGGGCCGGACCGGTAGCCAGGACCACGAGTCACCAGCGTCACCCCAGGGTGACACAACAGATTGCGGAGGATATGCCGAAGAAGGAAGGTGTCATCGAGATCGAGGGCACGATCGTCGAGGCTCTCCCGAACGCCATGTTCCGGGTCGAGCTGAGCAACGGCCACAAGGTCCTCGCGCACATCAGCGGCAAGATGCGGCAGCACTACATCCGCATCCTCCCGCAGGACCGGGTCGTCGTGGAGCTCTCCCCGTACGACCTGACCCGCGGTCGCATCGTCTACCGGTACAAGTAGCACCCCGCCCACCCACCCGGGTGGGCCCAGCCGATTCCGAGTACAGGAAGGCCTCCGTCGTGAAGGTCAACCCGAGCGTCAAGCCGATCTGTGACAAGTGCAAGGTGATCCGTCGCCACGGCCGCGTCATGGTGATCTGCGAGAACCCGCGCCACAAGCAGCGCCAGGGCTGAGCCCCGGCGCCCGGCCGGTCACGACCGCCGGACCAGCACCACCGCACCACGAGCACCACCCAGCAGTTGCCATCGTGCACGCTCACCGGCCCTGACCCAGGGGCGGTGTCACCCCCGGTCTGGAGGCCGGGGCCCTCTCCGAGGCGGAGCGGGACGCGTCACGAACTCAGACACCTCCAGCTGATCGAAGGGACACCGCCTCTTATGGCACGCCTCGTCGGTGTCGACCTCCCCCGCGACAAGCGGATTGAGGTTGCACTCACCTACATCTACGGCATCGGCCGTACCCGCGCCCAGCAGCTCCTTGCGGAGACTGGCGTGAGCCCCGACATGCGGGTTCACCAGCTGGGCGACGAGGAGCTGGTGAAGCTCCGCGACGTGATCGAAGCGAACTTCAAGATCGAGGGTGACCTCCGTCGCGAGGTCCAGGCTGACATCCGTCGCAAGATCGAGATCGGCAGCTACCAGGGTCGCCGGCACCGGATGAACCTCCCGGTCCGCGGCCAGCGCACCAAGACGAACGCGCGCACCCGCAAGGGCCCCAAGCGCACCGTCGCCGGCAAGAAGAAGGCCAAGTGACCGGTCTCGTCAGGCTCGTCCACCGAGCACTGCCGAGCGGCACCGCCGACTTCCACTCGAAGCTCTCACCCCAGAACCTCAGGAGAAACTGAATGCCTCCCAAGAGCCGTCAGGCTGCGGGCGCCAAGAAGGTGCGCCGCAAGGAGAAGAAGAACATCGCTCAGGGCGAAGCCCACATCAAGAGCACGTTCAACAACACGATCGTCACGATCACCGACCCCACCGGTGCGGTCATCTCGTGGGCCTCGGCCGGCACCGTCGGCTTCAAGGGCTCGCGCAAGTCCACCCCGTTCGCCGCGCAGATGGCTGCCGAGGCGGCGGGTCGACGGGCGATGGAGCACGGCATGAAGAAGATCGACGTCTTCGTCAAGGGCCCCGGCTCGGGACGCGAGACGGCGATCCGCTCGCTGGGTGCGATCGGCCTCGAGGTCGGCACCATCCAGGACGTGACCCCCACCCCCCACAACGGATGCCGGCCGCCCAAGCGCCGCCGCGTCTGACCCGTCGACTCACGCGAATCAGGAGACTGAACCATGGCCCGCTACACCGGCCCCATGACCAAGAAGTCCCGTCGACTGGGTGTTGACCTCGTCGGTGGCGACATGGCGTTCGAGCGCCGTCCCTTCCCGCCCGGCCAGCACGGCCGCGGGCGCGCCAAGGAGTCGGAGTACCTGCTCCAGCTCCGGGAGAAGCAGAAGGCCCGCTTCACCTACGGCATCCTCGAGAAGCAGTTCATCCGGTACTACCACGAGGCCTCGCGGCGTCCCGGCAAGACCGGTGACAACCTGCTGCAGCTCCTCGAGTGCCGCCTGGACAACGTCGTCTACCGTGCCGGTTTCGCCCGCACGCGTCGGCACGCCCGCCAGCTCGTGAACCACGGCCACTTCCTGGTCAACGGCAAGAAGGTCGACATCCCGTCCTTCCAGATCACCCAGTACGACGTCATCGACGTGCGCGCGAAGTCGCTGGAGATGACGCCGTTCATCGTCGCCCGCGAGACCTTCGGCGAGCGCCTGGTTCCGGCGTGGATGGATGTCCTGCCCGACCGCATGCGCATCCTCGTGCACCAGCTCCCGGTCCGTCAGCAGATCGAGATCCCGGTCCAGGAGCAGCTCATCGTCGAGTACTACTCGAAGAAGTGATCTCCGCCGGCGGCCGCGACCGCGGCCGCCGGCGCCGTCCCCCCTTGGCAACACCCTCAGTTCGAGGCCCTCAAATAGTGGTCGGCCTCGGGAAGGAATCAAGAAGTGCTCATCGCACAGCGCCCCACCCTGTCCGAAGAGGTTGTCGACGAGTTCCGTTCGCGGTTCGCGATCGAGCCGCTGGAGCCCGGCTTCGGCTACACCCTCGGCAACTCCCTCCGCCGCACGCTGCTCTCCTCGATCCCCGGCGCGTCGGTCACCAGCATCAAGGTCGACTCGGTGCTCCACGAGTTCTCGACCATCGAGGGTGTCAAGGAGGACGTCACCGAGATCATCCTCAACCTCAAGGACCTCGTCGTCTCCTCCGAGCACGACGAGCCCGTCACCATGTACCTGCGCAAGCAGGGTCCCGGCGACGTCACCGCCGCCGACATCGCTCCGCCGGCCGGCGTCGAGGTCCACACCCCGGACCTGAAGCTCGCCACCCTGAACGACAAGGGCAAGCTCGAGATGGAGCTGGTCGTCGAGCGTGGCCGCGGCTACGTCAGCTCCGCGCAGAACAAGGGCGCCGACAACGAGATCGGCCGGATGCCGGTCGACTCGATCTACTCGCCGGTGCTCAAGGTGACCTACAAGGTCGAGGCCACCCGAGTCGAGCAGCGCACCGACTTCGACAAGCTCATCATCGACGTGGAGACCAAGCGGTCGATCCGCCCCCGCGACGCCATCGCGTCGGCCGGCAAGACCCTCGTCGAGCTCTTCGGCCTGGCCCGTGAGCTCAACGTCGAGGCTGAGGGCATCGACATCGGTCCGTCGCCGGTCGACGAGCAGCTCGCGGCCGACCTGGCCCTGCCGGTCGAGGACCTCAACCTCACCGTCCGGTCCTACAACTGCCTCAAGCGCGAGGGCATCCACACCGTCGGCGAGCTCATCTCCCGCTCGGAGCAGGACCTGCTCGACATCCGCAACTTCGGCGCCAAGTCCATCGACGAGGTCAAGCTGAAGCTGCACGAGATGGGTCTCTCGCTCAAGGACAGCGCGCCGGGCTTCGACCCGTCGCTCGCCCTGGCGGCGTACGAGGACGACGACGACAGCTTCGTCGAGGACGAGCAGTACTGACCCCACCCTCTATCCGGGTACCTGACACGGCCTGGGAGAAACGAGAAGCACATGCCTACCCCCAAGAAGGGCGCCCGCCTCGGCGGAAGCCCGGCCCACCAGAAGCTGATCCTGAGCAACCTGGCGACCGCGCTGTTCGAGCACGGTCGGATCACCACCACCGAGGCCAAGGCGCGCGTGCTGCGCCCGCACGCGGAACGGCTGATCACCAAGGCCAAGAAGGGCGACCTGCACAACCGTCGCCTGGTGATGCGCACGATCCGGGACAAGGGTGTCGTGCACACCCTCTTCACCGAGATCGCGCCGCAGATGGCCGAGCGTCCCGGTGGCTACACCCGGATCACCAAGGTCGGGCCCCGCAAGGGCGACAACGCCCCCATGGCGGTCATCGAGCTGGTGACCGAGCCCTACGCGCCCAAGGCGAAGGCTGCTCCGGCCGCACCCGCCGAGACCGCTGCTCCGGCGGCCCCCGTCGAGGAGCCCGAGGCCACGGAGGCCGAGGTCGCCGAGACCGAGGCTGCCGCGACTGAGGAGTCCGAGGCACCGGAGGCCCCCGAGGCGACCGATGCCGAGACGACCGAGACCGAGGCGTCCTCGGACGCTCAGGACGACGCCGACAAGGCCTGAGCCGAAGGCTCAGGCAAGGCCCGTCACCCGCGAGGGTGGCGGGCCTTCGTCGTTGCCGGCTGAGGGAGATCCGGGGGTCTCGCGACCCGGCTGGTGCAGGTCCTGACGCAGCAGCCGGCCCGCCAGGGCGACGACGGGGCCGAGCAGGAAGATCACCGCGAGGGTGCCGGGCCCGATCGCGGACCCCAGCTGCCAGCCGACGAGGGCGCCCAGCCCCTGGATCAGGCTGTAGCTCCAGGCGAAGGGCACCGGCGGGTCCCAGGCGAGGGCGGCGCCCTCGGCCGGGCCGGCACCCAGGTGGGTGCCGAGATAGAGCGCGATGCCCACGGCCAGCACCGGGAAGGCGACCAGGAGCATGCCGGTGCGAGCCCACCACGCGTCCGGCTCGAGGAGCGGGCGGACCACGGTCACCACGGCGCCGACCACGATCACCTGGACGACGGTGCCCACCCCCGGGGTCACCCGGCGTACCCAGGCCAGAGCCACGAACGTTGCGCTGACCACCAGGTTGGCCACCATGAAGGACCATCCGGTCGCCAGCGCCAACCCGTTGACCAGCGTCGAGTAGCCGTCGGACCCCAGCGCAGGTGCGAGCAGGAGGGCGACGCCGAGACCGAGCACGGCACAGCCGAGCACCAGCTGCAGGAGGCGAGGGGCATTCACCCCGCGACCCTAGACGCCGAGCCGCGGGTTCTCGTCACCCGAGCCGCGGGTTGCCGTCGCGCGAGCCGCGGGTTGCCGTCGCGCGAGCCGCGGGTTGCGCCGCGCCACTCCCCAGGGTCCCGCGTACGCCGGCGCACCCGCAGGCTGGGAGGATGTTCGGGTGCGCCTGCGACTGGACTGTGCCTACGACGGCACCGCCTTCCACGGCTGGGCGGTGCAGCCGGGGCTGCGGACGGTCCAGGGCGAGCTGGAGGCGGCCCTGGCGACCGTCCTGCGCCTGGAGTCGGTGTCGGTCACCTGTGCTGGCCGGACGGACACCGGTGTGCACGCCCGCGGGCAGGTCGTCCACCTCGACGTGCCCACGGACCGGGTCTCCGCGGCGGCAGGCCGCAGTGCCGATCCGCCGGTCACTGCGCTGGTACGCCGGCTCAACGGCGTGCTTCCCGCCGACGTCCGGGTGCTCCACGGGGGCGAGGCGCCCGCGGGCTTCGACGCGCGGTTCAGCGCCCTGTGGCGTCGCTACGCCTACCGGGTGGTCGACGACCCCGCCGCCGTCGACCCGCTGACCCGGGGCCACGTCCTGACCTGGCCCCGGACGCTCGACGTCGACGCCATGAACGCCGCCTGCCAGGGGCTCCTCGGCGAGCACGACTTCGCGGCGTACTGCAAGCGCAGGGAGGGAGCGACGACGGTGCGGGCCCTGCTGGAGCTGGCCTGGCGCCGCGGTCCCGACCGGGTGCTCGTCGCCACCGTGCGCGCCGACGCCTTCTGCCACCACATGGTGCGCTCCCTCGTCGGGGCCCTGCTCGCGGTCGGGGACGGTCGACGCGGACCGGAGTGGCCGGCGCTCGTCATGGAGGCCCACCGGCGCGACCCCGCCGTGCAGGTCGTCCCGGCCCTTGGCCTGACCCTCGAGCAGGTCGCCTACCCCGCGGACGAGGAGCTCGCCGTACGGGCCCTGGCGACCAGGGCGGTGCGCGCCTGTGGATGAGCACTACTTCTCCGCCGACCCGGCGGTGCCCTTCGCCCGGGTGCCGGTCCGGGCCGAGGTGTGGGGGCAGCCCCTGAGCCTGACCAGCGGCTCCGGCGTCTTCGCCCGGGGCCGGCTGGACATCGGGACGGCGGTGCTGTTCCAGCAGGCTCGGCCGCCGACGACGGGGAGCACCTACCTCGACCTCGGCTGCGGGTACGGCGTGATCGCGGCTGCGCTGGCCCGGGCCCGTCCGCAGGCCGAGGTCTGGGCGGTGGACGTCAACGAGCGGGCGGTGCTCCTGACCGCCGCGAACGCCGCGTCCCTGGGCGTCGCGGACCGGCTGCATGCCCGGACGCCCGACGGCGTGCCTGCCGACGTGGTGTTCGACGAGATCTGGTCCAACCCGCCGATCCGGATCGGCAAACCTGCCCTGCACGCCCTGCTGCTCACCTGGCTGCCGCGGCTCGCGCCGGGCGGGCGGGCGGTGATGGTGGTCGGGAGGAACCTCGGCGCGGACTCGCTGCAGCGCTGGCTGGGGGAGCAGGGGTGGCCGACCACCCGGGTGGCGAGCGCGAGGACCTTCCGGGTCCTGGAGACCCGTCGGGCCTCAGCCGCCGCTAGCGACGGCTGACGACCACCGCCACCGCGACCAGCACGACCAGGGGCAGCACGACAGCCAGGGCGGTGCCGACCCAGGCGGGCGTCGGTAGTGCGTCGCGCCCGGTGCGCGGATCGATGACCAGGTCCGGGGTGGCGCGGGTCATCGCGACGAGCCCAGCAAGGAGGAACACCGAGCCGGCCACGGCCACGGGGGCCGCGGGCAGGCGCAGGGCAAGGTCTCCGACCCGGTCGGCGACCAGGGCCGGCAGGAGCATCAGCCCGAACAGCGCCAGGAACAGGTAGCGACGGTGTCCCCGGCGCAGGAGCCACGGCAGCAGACTCGGCAGCGACGCCCCGCCTGCCGTGATGAGCACGAAAGCGACGAGCATGCCGCCGTCGAGCTCCGCGGCTCGGCCCCGCGAGACCCCCTCCACGCCGGCGAGCAGCAGGAGGGCGCCTCCGCCGCTGGCGGCGCCCAGCCCCGCGGACCACCACCAGGGCACGCCCGGTGTCGATGCCTCCGGTCCGAGCGCCGCGGCCAGGCTGGCGCCGTAGACGTCCGGGGGGCCGAAGGCCTGCTCCGGCGACTGGCCGGACTCCGCGCAGTGGGCGTCCACCTCGGCCAGTGCCTCCCCGATCCGCGTCCCGAGCACGTCGTGGGCGCGCAGGGCCAGGACGAGCTCCTCGCGCCACGGGTCGAGGGTCGGCGTACGACGGGGGACGGGCTTCATGGCAGGGACCTTCCGGTGGGGGCGGGCAGTAGTGAGCAGGTGAGGGCGGTGAAGCCGTCCCAGAGCGCGGCGCGGCGCTCGAGGTCGGCCCGGCCGGCGGGGGTGACCTGGAAGACCTTCCGGCCAGGTCCGCCGTCGCCGGCCTCCCAGGCCGCGGTGAGCAGGCCGGCTGCCTCGAGGCGGGTGAGGAGCGGGTACAGCGTGCCGCCCTTGACCGAGCCGAGGCCGGCCTCCTCCAGCTGTTGGGCGACCGCGTAGCCGTGCGCCGGGCCGCGGGCCAGGATGCCGAGCGTGCACAGCTCCAGCACGCCGCGCAGCCATTCGGTGGGCCAGCGGGTCTCCTCGGTCATGCAGTAGACAGTACGCCTGAATAGTAAGGCTGTCTATCTACTCTGGGGTGCCGGACCGCCGACGGGTGTGGCGGCACGGGGCGGGGGCAGGATGGCGCCATGACCACCTACCAGCCCGCCGCCGACCGCTACGACGCCATGGACTACCGGCACTGCGGACGCAGTGGTCTCCAGCTCCCCGCACTGTCTTTGGGGCTGTGGCAGAACTTCGGCGACGACCGGTCCGAGGACAACCAGCGGGCGATCCTGCGCCGAGCCTTCGACCGGGGGATCACGCACTTCGACCTGGCCAACAACTACGGCCCTCCCTACGGGCGGGCCGAGGAGAACTTCGGCCGCTTCCTGCGCGGGGACTTCGCCGGCCTGCGCGACGAGCTGGTCATCTCCACCAAGGCCGGCTGGGACATGTGGCCCGGGCCGTACGGGCAGGGCGGCGGCTCGCGCAAGTACGTCCTGGCCTCGCTCGACCAGTCCCTGGCCCGCCTGGGCGTGGAGTACGTCGACATCTTCTACAGCCACCGCTTCGACCCGGACACCCCGGTCGAGGAGACTATGATGGCCCTGGACCAGGCGGTCCGCTCGGGCCGGGCGCTGTACGCCGGGATCTCGTCGTACTCGGCCAAGCGCACCGCGGAGGCGGCGGAGATCGCTCGCCGGCTGGGCACGCCCCTGCTGATCCACCAGCCGTCGTACTCGATGCTCAACCGGTGGATCGAGACCGACCTGCTCGACACCCTCGAGGAGGAGGGGATGGGCTGCATCGTGTTCAGCGCCCTGGCCCAGGGGCTGCTCACCGACCGCTACCTGGACGGCGTGCCCGCCGACTCACGGGCCGCGCGCGCGGGGAGCACGGTTGCCGCCGACCACCTCTCCGACGACGTGCTCGGTCACGTGCGTCGGCTCAACGAGGTCGCTGCGGGCCGGGGACAGAAGCTCGCCCAGATGGCGCTGCAGTGGGCCCTGCGGGACCGGAGGGTCACCTCGGCGGTGATCGGGGCGTCCTCGGTGGGGCAGCTGGACACCAACCTGGACGCGCTGGCGGGGCCGGCGTTCACCGACGACGAGCTGGCCGCGATCGACCAGGACGCCGTCGACGCCGGCATCAACCTGTGGGCCGCGCAGACCGCTGACTGACCCCCTTCCGGCCGCACCCCGGGAGCCGGACGCCTCGCGCCCGACACGCGAACAGGTGCAAGATGGAGGATGACTAAGTTCGTCTTTGACTTTTCCGAGGGCAATAGGGACCAGAAAGAGCTGTTGGGAGGCAAGGGGGCGAACCTCGCCGAGATGACCAACCTCGGCCTGCCGGTCCCCCCCGGCTTCATCATCAGCACCGAGGCCTGCCGGGCGTTCATGGAGGCCGGACAGGGGGACGGCCCGGGGGGCCTGCCGCCCGGCCTCGACGAGGAGATCTCCGAGCACCTCGCCGCCCTGGAGAAGGCGATGGGCAAGCAGCTGGGCCAGCCCGACGACCCGCTGCTGGTCTCGGTGCGCTCCGGTGCTGCGGCCTCGATGCCGGGAATGATGGAGACCGTCCTCAACGTGGGGCTCAACGACGCCTCCGTACAGGGCCTGGCCGCCCAGGCCAACAACGAGCGGTTCGGCTGGGACTCCTACCGTCGCCTGCTGTCGATGTTCGGCCGAACGGTGCTCGGCATCCACGGCGAGCTCTTCGAGGAGGCCCTGGACAAGGTCAAGAGCGACGCCGGCGCCGCGAACGACCTGGAGCTCCAGGCCGACGACCTGCGTCGCCTGGTCGACGTCTTCAAGGAGATCGTCGAGACCGAGAGCGGCCGCCCCTTCCCCCAGAACCCGCGCGAGCAGCTGGACATGGCGATCACCGCGGTCTTCGAGTCGTGGAACACCGAGCGCGCGATCCTCTACCGTCGCCAGGAACGGATCCCCGGCCACCTGGGCACCGCGGTGAACATCTGCTCGATGGTCTTCGGCAACCTCGGCGACACCTCGGGGACCGGGGTCGCCTTCACCCGCGACCCGGCGTCGGGCGCCCAGGGCGTGTACGGCGACTACCTGGTGAACGCCCAAGGCGAGGACGTCGTGGCCGGCATCCGCAACACGGTGCCCCTCGCCGACCTCGAGGAGATCGACAAGACCTCCTACGACGAGCTGATGCGCATCATGCAGACCCTCGAGCAGCACTACCGGGACCTGTGCGACATCGAGTTCACCGTCGAGAAGGGCAAGCTCTGGATGCTGCAGACCCGGGTCGGCAAGCGCACCCCCGGTGCCGCCTTCCGGATCGCCACCCAGCTCGTCGACCAGGGCCTGATCAGCCTGGACGAGGCGCTGGACCGGGTGACCGGGGCCCAGCTGGCCCAGCTGCTGTTCCCCCAGTTCGACCCCCGCAGCGACCGCGAGCTGCTCGCCAAGGGCATGAACGCCTCACCGGGAGCGGCTGTGGGCCGCGCCGTGTTCGACTCCGCCACCGCCGTGGAGTGGGCCGAGCAGGGTGAGAAGGTCATCCTGGTCCGGCGCGAGACGACCCCCGACGACCTGCACGGCATGGTGGTCGCCCGTGGCGTCCTCACCTCGCGCGGGGGGAAGACCTCGCACGCGGCGGTCGTCGCCCGGGGGATGGGTCGCACCTGCGTGTGCGGTGCCGACTCCCTCGACGTCGACGTCCGCGGGGCCCGCTTCCGCACCGAGTCCGGCGTGGAGGTCAACGAGGGCGACCTGATCTCCATCGACGGGACCACCGGAGAGGTCTTCCGCGGTGAGGTGACCGTCATGGACTCGCTGGTGATGAGCTACTTCGAGGGCAACGACTCCGCAGAGCAGGACGACCTGGTGCAGGCCGTGGCCCGGCTCATGGAGCATGCCGACAGCACCCGCCGTCTGGAGGTGCGGGCCAACGCCGACACGCCGTCCGACGCGTCCCGGGCCCGCCGCTTCGGCGCGCAGGGGATCGGCCTGTGCCGGACCGAGCACATGTTCCTCGGCGAGCGGCGCGAGCTGGTCGAGCACCTGATCCTGGCCACCGACGACGAGGGCCACAAGAAGGCCCTGGACGCGCTGCTCCCGCTCCAGAGAGCGGACTTCGAGGGGATCCTCGAGGCGATGGACGGCCTCCCGGTGACGATCCGGCTGATCGACCCGCCGCTGCACGAGTTCCTCCCCGGCTTCACCGAGCTGTCGATGAAGGTGGCGGTGGCCGACTCGGTCGGCAAGCCCAGCAAGCGCGACGTCCGACTGCTCGCCGCCGTGAAGCGGATGCACGAGGAGAACCCGATGCTCGGGCTCCGGGGCGTGCGGCTCGGCATCGTGATCCCAGGACTGTTCAGCATGCAGGCCCGCGCCATCCTCGAGGCCGCCGCCGCCCGGACCAGGGCCGGAGGCGACCCCAGGCCCGAGATCATGATCCCGCTGGTGGCCGCGGTCCAGGAGCTGGAGCTGGTCAAGGGCGAGATCATCGCGGTCGCCCGGCAGGTCGAGGAGGAGCAGGGAGTCAAGCTCCGGTTCAAGATCGGCACCATGATCGAGCTGCCCCGGGCAGCCCTCACCGCCCGGGAGATCGCCGAGGCCGCGGAGTTCTTCTCCTTCGGCACCAACGACCTCACCCAGATGACCTGGGGCTTCTCCCGGGACGACGTGGAGGCGTCGTTCTTCTCGACCTACCTCGAGCGGGGCATCTTCGGGGTCTCGCCCTTCGAGTCGCTCGACCGGGCCGGCGTCGGGGCGCTGGTGCGGACCGCGGCGGAGAACGGCCGGGCGACCCGGCCCGACCTGCACCTGGGCGTGTGCGGAGAGCACGGGGGCGACCCGGACTCCATCCACTTCTTCGAGGAGGTCGGGCTCGACTACGTCTCCTGCTCGCCGTTCCGGGTGCCGGTGGCCCGGCTGGAGGCGGGCAGGGCGGTCGCCGACTGAGCCGGGGCTCAGAGGAAGTCGGCCGGGTCGAACTCCTCGATCGGGATGATCCGGACCCGGGGGAGCCGCTCGCGGAACGCCTTGACGTCGTACTCGAGGTCGAAGATCTCCAGCCCGCGCTCGGCGAGCTCGGTGAACCCGTGGTTGCGGAACTCGTTGAACCCGACGACCCCGAGCCGCCGGCCGTCGAAGAGCGCGTTCATCTCCTCGACGAAGTCGCCGTCGTTGCTGACCAGCAGCACGTCGCCCTCGCGGCTCCGCAGCTCGGCGAGCGTGCGCTGGATGGCGATGTCGACGATCTTCTCCCCGGTCGCACCGGAGAGGGGGATGGGGCGGTAGCCCAGCGCGATGAGCGCCTGGACGAAGGACATCGGCAGCTCGTTGTTCGCGGCCAGGAAGAACAACCCGGTCGTGGGCTGGTCCCACACCTCCCGGGCGAACTGCAGCAGCCGGTCCCATCGCGGGCGCTCGTCGGGCCGAGGTCGTCGGCCCAGGATGGAGCTGCCCAGGGTCGCGTCGATGTTCTCGCCGTCGACGAGGACGTACGTCGTCGAGGGCGTCGTCGAGGGGGTCGTCCCGGTGCTGTCACCGTCCATGGTCGGAGACTACGGCAGCGGACCCCGGGGAGGCCGTTCCGCAGCGCGGACGACACCCCCGACGAAACGGTTCGCCAGCAGCGCCCTCCGGAGGGAACACTGGGGCCTCGTGGGCCATGTGGATGTCGCCGGTGTCAGGTTCGAGCTCCCCGATGGGCGGGTGCTGCTCGACGACGTGTCGTTCCGGGTGGGGGAGGGGGCCAAGGTGGCCCTGGTCGGCGCCAACGGGGCCGGCAAGACCACGCTCCTGCGGATCGTCACCGGAGAGCTCACCCCTCAGGCCGGGGCGGTGACCCGCTCCGGCGGGCTCGGGGTGATGCGCCAGATGGTGGGGGGCGCCTCGACCACGGTGCAGGAGCTCCTGCTGTCGGTCTCCCCGGAGCGGGTCCGCACCGCCGCCGCCGAGGTGGAGCGCTGGGAGCTTGCCCTCATGGACGACGACGACGAGCGCACCCAGATGAGGTACGCCGGGGCCCTGGCCGACTGGGGCGACGCCGGTGGCTACGACATCGAGGTGACCTGGGACAAGGTCTGCACCGCGGCGCTCGGCCTGCCCTACGACCGGGCGAAGTACCGCGACCTGGCCACCCTCTCCGGCGGGGAGCAGAAGCGGCTGGTGCTGGAGTTCCTCCTCGACGGACCGGACGAGGTGCTGCTCCTCGACGAGCCCGACAACTTCCTCGACGTCCCCGGCAAGCTCTGGCTCGAGCAGCGCATCCGGGAGTCCGCCAAGACCGTGCTCTTCATCAGCCACGACCGGGAGCTGCTCAACAACACCGCGACCCGGGTGGTCACCGTCGAGCTCGGCGCGGCAGGCAACACGGTGTGGACGCACCCCGGCGGGTTCACGTCGTACCACGAGGCCCGGCGTGACCGGTTCGCCCGCTTCGAGGAGCAGCGCAGGCGCTGGGACGAGGAGCACGCCAAGCTCAAGGCGCTGGTGCTGCGCTACAAGATCAAGGCGGAGTTCAACGACGGTCTGGCCTCGCAGTACAAGGCCGCCCAGACTCGGCTGCGCAAGTTCGTCGAGGCCGGGCCGCCCACCGGGCAGCCGCGCGAGCAGCAGGTGGCGATGCGGCTCACCGGCGGTCGCACCGGCAAGCGCGCCGTGGTCTGCGAGCAGCTGGAGCTGACCGGGCTGATGCGCCCCTTCGACCTGGAGGTCTGGTACGGCGAGCGGGTCGCGGTCCTCGGCTCCAACGGCTCGGGCAAGTCGCACTTCCTGCGGCTGCTCGCGGCGGGCGGGTCCGACCCGGACGTCGAGCACCGACCGGTCGGGGAGGTGCCGATCGCACCGGTCGAGCACGTGGGTCGTGCCCGGCTCGGCGCCCGGGTACGCCCCGGGTGGTTCGTCCAGACCCACGCCCACCCCGAGCTGGTGGGCCGATCGCTGCTGGACATCCTGCACCGCGGCGACGACCACCGCGACGGCATGCCCCGCGAGCCCGCGGCCCGCGCCCTGGACCGCTACGAGCTGGCGCACGCCGCGGAGCAGCGGTTCGAGTCGTTGTCGGGGGGGCAGCAGGCGCGGTTCCAGATCCTCCTGCTCGAGCTGTCGGGGGCGACGCTGCTGCTCCTCGACGAGCCGACCGACAACCTGGACGTGCAGTCGGCCGAAGCCCTGGAGGAGGGGCTGAACGCCTTCGAGGGCACGGTGCTCGCGGTCACCCACGACCGGTGGTTCGCCCGGGGGTTCGACCGGTTCCTGGTCTACGGCGCCGACGGGTCGGTCTACGAGGCCGACCAGCCGGTGTGGGACGAGGCCCGGGTGCAGCGCGCCCGCTGAGCCGGGCGAGGGCACCCCCACCGCCGGGACCGCCGCCGGGACCGCAGCCGGGACCGCAGCCGGGTGCGGTCACAGTGGCAGCGTGTACGACCGCTCCTGGCCGTACGCCGAGAAGCCCGCCCGGCGCAGGACCGGCCCGGAGGTCTGCACCCGACCCTTGACCAGCGCAAGGGTGAGCCCCAGTCCTACGGCGTGCCGGAGCCGCTCGTCGAGCAGGGCGCGGTAGACGCCGCGCCCCCGGTGCTGCTCCAGCACCGCCCCGCCCCAGAGGCGGGCGACCGTGCCGTCGCCGACCGCCAGCCCCGCGACCCCCACGGGCTCGCCGTCGAGGTGCGCCACGACGGTCCCGCCCCGGCCCTCCCGGTGGTCGGCCTCCGCGGCCGCAGCGGTCCGGGTGAGCTCCGCAGCCAGCGGGGCCGAGCCGCCGAACACCGCGACCGAGACCCGCTCGGCGTCCCGGGCGTGGTGCACGTCGGCCACCCAACGGACCTCCACGTCGTGGGGGCGAGCCAGGTCCAAAGGGGGTCCCTCGAGGGACAGGGCAAGCACGTCGAGGGTCTCGTCCAGGACGCCCGCGCGGGCGAGCAGGGCCGCCTCGAGCCCTGCCGGGGCGCCGAGCTTGACCCAGGCGGTCACCGCGGGGAGCCCGAACCGACGGGCCGCCTCGAGGGCCGCCTCGAGGGCCGTCTCGAGCGCGTCCGGGGCGACGTCGAGCAGCTGCAACGGGTGGTCGAACCAGTCGGGGTAGCGAACCAGGTGGAAGGCCTCGGAGCGGATCGAGGTTGCGCTTTCCGGCACCCACACCCAGGCGGCGCTGGCGGCGGCGACGTGCTCGGGGTCAGGCTGGCGCACCGCGCCACGGTAGCCCACGGACCGTACGGAGCCGAGCCAGGAGCGACCGGAGGCGTCCGCGGGTCAGCGGACCCCGGACCACCAGGGACCGGGGGGCTGGGGCCGGGCGGTGGAGGGGCAGCCGTGCGGTGGACTGGTTGCGCTCGAGCCAGGCAGCGAGCGGATGGGGAGCGGTCATGGGGACGAGGAGCAAGGCCCCCTGACCGGTGATACCTCACCGACCAAGGGGCCTCTGCTCGTCGCTCGCGGTCCGCGGGTGGGCTACTTCCAGCGCTCCTCGGCGGGGACGAAGTCCAGGTTCCGGTCGCCGGTGTAGATCTGCTTGGGCCGGGCGATCTTCTGGTCCTTGTCCTGCACCAGCTCCAGCCACTGCGCCAGCCAACCGGGGGTCCGGCCGATCGCGAACAGCACCGTGAACATCTCCGGCGGGAACTGGAAGGCCTCGTAGATCAGCCCGGAGTAGAAGTCGACGTTCGGGTACAGCTTGCGCTTGACGAAGTACTCGTCCTCGAGCGCGATCTTCTCCAGCTCCTGGGCGATCTCGAGCAGCGGGTTGACCCCGGTGACCTCGAAGACGTCGTCACAGGCCTTCTTGATGATCGTGGCCCGCGGGTCGTAGTTCTTGTAGACCCGGTGACCGAAGCCCATCAGCTTCTCGTTGCCGTTCTTCACGCCCTCGATGAAGGACGGGACGTTCTCCTTCGACCCGATCCGGCGCAGCATCCGGAGGACCGCCTCGTTGGCGCCGCCGTGCAAGGGGCCGTAGAGCGCGGCGATACCGGCGGCGACGGCGGAGTACGGGTCGACCTGGGAGGAGCCCACCGAGCGGACCGCGTTGGTCGAGCAGTTCTGCTCGTGGTCGGCGTGCAGGATGAACAGGACGTCGAGGGCCTTGACCAGCCGGGGGTCCGCCTCGAACCGCGACTCACTCATCTTGAACAGCATGGAGAGGAAGTTCGCGGTGTAGCTGAGGTCGTTGTCGGGGTAGATGAACGGCTTGCCCTGGGCGTGACGGAACGACCAGGCGCCCAGCGTCGGCATCTTGGCGATCATCCGCACGATCTGCATGTGCCGGTTGTCCGGGTCGCTGATCTTGCTGGCGTCGGGGTAGAACGTCGACAGCGCGCCGACCGAGGCCATCAGCATGCCCATCGGGTGGGCGTCGTAGCGGAACCCGTGCATGAAGCCCTTGACGTTCTCGTGCACGAAGGTGTGGTAGGTGATCTCGTGCACCCACGCGTCGTACTGGTCCTTGGTGGGCAGCTCGCCGTGGATGAGGAGGTAGGCCACCTCGAGGAAGTTCGACTTCTCCGCCAGCTGCTCGATCGGGTAGCCGCGGTACTCCAGGATCCCCTTCTCGCCGTCGATGAAGGTCACCGCGCTCCGGCAGGACGCCGTGTTGGTGAATCCGGGGTCGTACAGCGCCAGGCCCGGCTCGGCCTCGGAGACCCGGATCCGGCCGAGGTCGCCGGCGCGGATCGTCCCGTCGGTGATGGCGAGGTCGTACTCCTGACCGGTGCGGTTGTCCCGGACGGTGAGGGACTCGCTGTCGGGTGCTCCGTTGTCTGCGGCGGGCTGCGCCGTGGCCGGGGCGTCTGTCACGTCGGCTCCTGAAAGGTGGGGAACGCAGAGGTAGTGGCCCCCACAACCTATTCCCCCACCCCGGATCGGGGGAAACTGAGGGGGCTCGCGGCCGTTTTGACCGCCCCGCCGCGCCACGGGTAGTCTTGTCGGTCGCGGCTGCCCCCAGTCTTTCCCGTGCGCTTCTCGGCGTCCTGGAGTCCTGTGCCGGTGTGGCCCGCGTCAGGTCCACCTCCTGTGGTCCGCCCGAGACGACACCGATTTGAGACGAAAAGGCAGTGACCGTGCGTACGTACAGCCCGAAGCCCGCTGACATCCAGCGTGAGTGGCACGTCATCGACGCCACCGACGTGGTGCTCGGCCGGCTCGCCGTCCAGACCGCCACCCTCCTGCGTGGGAAGCACAAGCCGACCTTCGCCCCGCACGTCGACGGTGGTGACTTCGTCATCATCGTCAACGCCGACAAGATCTCCCTGTCGGGCAACAAGCGGGTCACGAAGATGGCCTACCGCCACTCGGGGTACCCGGGTGGTCTGACGACCACGGCGTTCGGGGACCTGCTCGACAAGGACCCCCGCAAGGCGATCGAGAAGGCGGTGTGGGGCATGCTCCCGAAGAACCGACTGGGTCGTCAGCTGCTCAAGAAGCTGAAGGTCTACGGCGGCCCGAACCACCCGCACCAGGCTCAGAAGGCCACCCCCTTCGAGATCACCCAGGTCTCCCAGTAACCCCCCATCCCCTGCACAGCAGCACACAGCCGCGCAGACCAGTAAAGCGACGAGGAACTCATTCGTGACTGACACGACCACCGAGCAGCAGGACGTCGAGGAGACCTACCAGGTCGACGAGCAGGGCGTCGCCTACAGCAGCGAGAGCGCGCCGTCGGCGGACGCGCCGCCGCGTCCCGCGACGATCGCCCCCGCCGCGGCCACCGGCCGCCGCAAGGAGGCCGTCGCCCGCGTCCGCCTGGTCCCCGGCACCGGTCAGTGGACCGTCAACGGCCGCACGCTCGACTCCTACTTCCCGAACAAGCTGCACCAGCAGGTCGTCAACGAGCCCTTCGTGACCACCGACCTGGTCGGCCGGTTCGACGTGATCGCCCGGATCCACGGCGGCGGCATCACCGGCCAGGCCGGCGCGCTGCGGCTCGGTGTGGCGCGCGCGCTCAACGCGATCGACCTCGAGGCGAACCGTCCCTCGCTGAAGAAGGCCGGCCTGCTGACCCGCGACGCACGGGTCATCGAGCGCAAGAAGGCAGGTCTGAAGAAGGCCCGCAAGGCTCCGCAGTACAGCAAGCGCTGACCGCGGACTCCGTGGCTGGCAACGGCGGCGGTCCCCGGATCTTCGGCACGGACGGAGTCCGGGGACTCGCCAACGACACGGTCACCGCGGAGCTCGCGCTCGACCTCGCCGTCGCCGCAGCCCACGTGCTGGGGGAGGCGGGAGCGTTCCGCAAGGACCGCCCTGGGCGCCGGCCGGTGGCGGTGGTCGGCCGCGACACGCGCGTCTCGGGCGAGTTCCTGGAGGCCGCGATCGTCGCCGGGCTGGCGTCGGCCGGGGTGGACGTCCTGCGCCTCGGCGTGCTGCCGACCCCCGGCGTGGCCCACCTGACCGCCGCCCTGGACGCCGACCTGGGCGTGATGATCTCCGCGAGCCACAACCCGATGCCCGACAACGGCATCAAGTTCCTCTCCCGCGGCGGGATCAAGCTCGACGACTCCGTGGAGCGGACCATCGAGGCACGCCTGCGCGAGCCCTGGAGCCGGCCCGTCGGTGCCGACGTCGGCCGGATCACGAAGTACGCCGCGGCCGTCGACGACTACACCGCCTACCTCGACGCCAGCCTCGCCGTCCCGCTGACCGGCCTGCGCGTGGTCCTGGACTGCGCGCACGGCGCGGCCCACCTGGCGGGTCCGCAGGCGCTGCGCGACGCCGGTGCGGAGGTGGTCGCGATCTGTGACCAGCCCGACGGGCTCAACATCAACGACGGCTGCGGCTCCACGCACCTGGAGGTCCTCCAGGCCGCGGTGCTCGAGCACGGTGCCGACGCCGGCTTCGCCCTCGACGGCGACGCCGACCGGTGCCTGGCGGTCGACCACACGGGCGCGGTCGTCGACGGCGACCAGATCCTGGCCGTCCTCGCCCTGGCGCTGCGGGACGAGGCCACCCTGGTCGACGACACCGTCGTGGTCACGGTGATGAGCAACCTCGGCTTCGTCCAGGCCATGGAACGCGAAGGGGTCAAGGTGGCCCAGACCAGGGTCGGTGACCGCTACGTGCTCGAGGCCATGAAGTCCGGCGGCTACTCCCTGGGCGGTGAGCAGTCCGGGCACGTGATCCTCAGCCGGCACGCCACCACCGGTGACGGGATCCTCACCGCGCTGCAGGTCCTGGCCAGGATGGCCACCACCGGTCGCAGCCTGGCCGACCTGGCCGGTGTGATGGCACGGCTGCCCCAGGTACTGGTCAACGTGGCCGGGGTGGACAAGTCTCGTGCCGACACCGACACCGTCCTGCTGACCGCGGTCGCGGCGGCGGAGGCCGCCCTGGCCGGGACGGGGCGGGTTCTGCTGCGCTCCTCCGGCACCGAGTCGCTGGTCCGGGTCATGGTCGAGGCGGAGACGGCCGCCCAGGCTCTCGAGGTCGCCGAACGGCTCGCCGAGGTGGTCCGGGAGCGGCTGTCGGGCTGAGCGGGTCCGCCGCACGGCCCCCTGTCGGTTTCCCAGGTTCCCCTGCGAAACCGACGCCCCGCGCGCTCCTGCGGTGCGACCTGGTCGCCTCTGGCCCGGACCGCAGCAAGGATGCACCGCCAAAGGCAGCACCCCCGGTGGAGGGCGGGGTCAGCCGAGCGAGGTCGCGTGCAGCTCGCGCAGCAGGTTGGCGGAGAAGCGGTCGCCCATCCGTTGCACCACCCCGGCGATCACCCGGGTCACCGCGGGTCGGGCCGCCCGGGGCAGGGGCAGCTCGACGCACAGCTCGAGCCGGACCTGCAGCCGCGTGCCCCCCTCGACCTCGTCGAGGATGTACCAGCCCTCCGCGGACGCCCGCTCCGGCCTGCCCTCCGGGGGCGCGTGCGCGAAGTCGATCCGCCGCTCCGGGTCGAAGACCATCCGCTCGGTGAACGACGGCGCCACGCTGACGCCCAGGACGGGGATCCGGGCCATCTCCCAGTGCCACAGGTCCCCGTCGGCCGCGATCCGGTCGAGCAGGGGGGTCAGCCTCGGCAGCGCCTCCGGGTCGGACAGCACGGCCCAGACCGCCGACCGGTCGGCGGTCACGACGGCGTCGCTCTCGGTGCTGGCGGTGAACCTGCTCATGGGGCTTCCTGTCCTCGGGGCGGGGTCGGGAGTGTCCTACCCGGTCGCACACGCGGCGACACGGCTCGGATCCGGTGCTCAGGCATGGTGGAGGCTGGTCGACCGGGCCCCCACCCGTCGCCAGAGGTACCGCTGCGTGAGCAGGGTGAGGGTGCCGGCCAGGACCAGTCCGGCCAGGTTGACCAGCAGCTGCACGAGCGCCGGAAGCACCTCGCTCCAGACCCCGGTGCCCACGCACAACGCCAGCGTCCCAGCCGCCGGCACCGTGGTCACCGAGATGAAGACCCCCACCAGGGGGCCGGACTTGGCCGTGGTCAGGGCCAGCACCCCCGCGACCCCCGCGAACAGGGCGATGGTGAACGACCAGCCGTCGGGCCTGACGATGAAGTCCGTGAGCGGCCCCGAGGCGACGTCCGCGCGGCTGGCGTAGCCGGCCGCGTGCACGAGCGCCCAGAACGGGATCGCCACCAGCACCGCCACCACGTAGCCCCCGACCAGGGTGCGCAGGGCCCCCGGCAGCATGGCGAACCGGGGGCGGGTCAGAGCCACGCAGATCGCCGCCACCGGGGAGAACTCCGGCCCCACGACCATGGCGCCGACGATGAGGATGGGCTGGTCCAGGAGCCGGCCGGACCCGGCGATCAGCGTGGCGAGGACCAGGAAGGCCAGGAACGCGAACGACATGGCGCTCTCCCGACGTACCCGGTCCTCGACGGTGTCCCACACCAGCCCGTCGTCGGGGCTGCCGGGGGCGGCGTTCTCGGCGGCGTCCGCGGCCTCGGACAGCAGCGTGCCGGGGTCGAGGAACATCAGCGAGCCGTCGCGGTGGACGTCCAGCTCGCGGAGCCGGGCGACCACGGCGTGCGCGCCCTCCCGGGCCACGTCGCAGCTGACCAGGGTCCCGACGGGCTTGCGGTAGGCCCGGTCGACCACCGCCACGTTGGTCACCGCGTCGGCGCCGTCGAGGATGTCCAGCACCGCCGTGACGAGCGGGAGGGGGATGCGCATCGAGAGATGGATCACAGGCAGGGTCCTTTCACAGCTTGCGGAGCCTGATCCAGCTCACCGAGTGGTCGCCGGCCTTGCGCAGGACCAGGTTCGCTCGAGCCCGCGTGGGTGCGATGTTGCGTCTCAGGTTCGGGCCGTTGATCTCGTCCCAGATCCGGCCCGCCTCGGCGACCGCCTCGTCGGGGGTCAGGTCGGCGTACTTGTGGAAGTAGGAGCGCGGCTCGCGGAACGCGGTACGCCGCAGCCGCAGGAACCGCTCGGTGTACCAGCGCCGGATGTCGGCGGTCGCGGCGTCGACGTACACCGAGAAGTCGAAGAAGTCGCTCACGGCGAGACTGGTGAGCCCGTCGTCGCGGACCCGGGCCGGCTGGAGGACGTTGAGCCCCTCGATCACCACGATGTCCGGTGAGGCCACCACCACGGGCTCGTCGGGGGTGACGTCGTAGACGAGGTGGGAGTAGGTCGGGGCGACGACCTCGTCCTTGCCCGACTTGATGTCGATCACGAAGCGGAGCAGCGCCTTGCGGTCGTAGGACTCCGGGAACCCCTTGCGTGTCAGGAGCCCTCTCCGCTCGAGCTCGGCGTTGGGGTAGAGGAAGCCGTCGGTGGTCACCAGCGACACCGACGGGTGCTCGGGCCAGTGCGCGAGCATCTGCTGCAGCACCCGGGCCGTGGTGGACTTGCCGACCGCGACGGAGCCGGCCACGCCGATCACGAACGGGGTCCGCGGCGGCTGCGGCTGGTCGAGGAAGCTCTCCTGGGAACGGTGCAGCACGCCCGCGCTCTCGACGTACAGGCTGAGCAGGCGGGACAGCGGCAGGTAGACCTGGCGCACCTCGTCGAGGTCCAGCTCGTCCCCGAGGCCCCTGACCCGGTCGATCTCCTCGGCGGTCAGGGGCTGCTCGGTCGCCGCCCCCAGCTCCGCCCAGGCGCTCCGGTCCAGCTCGACGTACGGCGAGGGGTCCCGTTCGGGGGCGCCCGGGGCCCGGTCGCGGGCGGAGGAGGCCATGGCGAGCATTCTCACCCAGGACGCGCCCGGGCGTCCCACCCGACCCCCGCAGGCGCGCTGCCACGGTCGACGGGCCCGCCGCACCTAGACTCGCCCGCATGTGCGGAATCGTCGGTTACGTCGGAGCCCGGTCAGCGGAGTCGATCGTCGTGGAGGGGCTGCGCCGCCTGGAGTACCGCGGGTACGACTCCGCGGGGGTCGCCCTGCTCCACGACGGGGTGCTGGTCGGGGACAAGCGGGCCGGGAAGCTGGCCAACCTGGACAAGGCGCTGGCCGCGACGCCGCTGCCGGCGAGCACCATCGGCATCGGGCACACCCGCTGGGCCACCCACGGCCCACCCACGGACCGCAACGCCCACCCCCACCACGGCCCGGGGGGCCGGGTCGCTGTGGTGCACAACGGCATCATCGAGAACTTCGCCGCGCTGCGCACCGAGCTCGAGGCCGCCGGCCACGAGATGCTCTCCGACACCGACACCGAGGTCGCCGCCCACCTGCTGGAGAACGAGCTGCGCGGCGGTGCCGACCTGACCGCCGCCATGGTGTCGCTGTGCGGTCGGTTGCGCGGTGCGTTCACCCTCGTCGCGATCGACGCCGAGGACCCCGACCGGGTGGTGGCGGCGCGGCGGAACTCCCCGCTCGTCGTCGGCCTGGGGGAGGGCGAGAACTTCCTGGCCTCCGACGTGGCGGCCTTCATCGAGCACACCCGCAGGGCCCTGGAGCTGGGCCAGGACCAGGTGGTCACCATCACCCGCGACGAGGTGCTGGTCACCGACTTCTCCGGCGCCCCGGCCGAGGGGCACGAGTTCCACGTCGACTGGGACCTCACCGCCGCCGAGAAGGACGGCTTCGACTGGTTCATGCGCAAGGAGATCTTCGAGCAGCCGCGCGCGGTGGCCGACTCCCTGCTCGGCCGTCACGACGAGCAGGGCCGGCTCCAGCTCGACGAGATCCGGATGACCGAGGACGAGCTGCGCGACGTGGACAAGATCATCATCACCGCCTGCGGCACCGCCTTCTACGCCGGCCTGGTGGCGAAGTACGCCATCGAGCACTGGACCCGGATCCCGTGCGAGGTCGAGCTCGCCCACGAGTTCCGCTACCGCGACCCGATCCTGACCCGCGACACGCTGGTGGTGGCGATCAGCCAGTCCGGGGAGACCGCGGACACGCTGATGGCGATCCGGCACGCCCGCGAGCAGCGGGCGAAGGTCCTGGCGATCTGCAACACCAACGGCTCCACGATCCCGCGGGAGTCCGACGCGGTCATCTACACCCACGCCGGTCCGGAGATCGGGGTCGCCTCGACCAAGGGGTTCATGACCCAGCTGGTCGCCTGCTACCTGCTGGGGCTGTACCTCGCGCAGGTGCGGGGGACCCGCTACGGCGACGAGATCTCCTCCGTCGTCGACGAGCTCGCCCGGATGCCTGAGCGGATCCAGACCATGCTGGACCGGGCCGACCAGGTCTACGCGCTCGCCGCCGAGCTGCAGGACGCCGCCTCGGTGCTGTTCATCGGCCGGCACGCCGGCTACCCCGTGGCGCTGGAGGGCGCGCTCAAGCTCAAGGAGCTGGCCTACATCCACGCCGAGGGGTTCGCCGCCGGAGAGCTCAAGCACGGCCCGATCGCGCTGATCGAGGAGGGGCTCCCGGTGATCTGCGTGGTGCCACCGCGCGGTCGCGACTTCCTCCACGAGAAGATGATCAGCGGCATCCAGGAGATCCGGGCCCGCGGCGCGCGCACGATCGTGGTCGCCGAGGACGGCGACGAGACGGTCACGCCGTACGCCGACGTGCTGATCCGGATCCCGCCCTCCAGCGTGCTGCTCCAGCCGCTGGCAGCCGTGGTGCCGTTGCAGCTGTTCGCCTGCGAGCTGGCCACCGTGAAGGGGCACGACGTGGACCAGCCCCGCAACCTGGCCAAGTCCGTGACCGTCGAGTGAGCCGGCCGGGGACGCACCCATGATCGTGGGCCTGGGGATCGACGTCTGCGAGATCGCGCGCTTCGAGGCTTCGCTGCGCCGGACACCGGACCTGGCCGAGCGCCTGTTCACCCCCGCCGAGCGGACCCGCGCGGTCGCCTCGCTCGCTGCTCGCTTCGCGGCGAAGGAGGCCGTGGCCAAGGCGCTCGGGGCTCCGCTGGGACTCGCCTGGCACGACGCCGAGGTGGTCTCGGAGGAGTCCGGGCGTCCCCAGCTCGAGCTGCGCGGCTCGGTGCTGGCGGTCGCGACGTCGCTGGGCGTCACCTCGGTGCACCTCTCGCTGAGCCACGACGCCGGGATCGCCTCGGCGGTCGTCGTGCTGGAGCGGATCCCGTGAGGCGCGCCCACACCGTCGCCCAGGTGCGCACGGCCGAGGAGGCGCTGCTCGCGGCGTCTCCGGAGGGGGCCCTGATGGCGCGCGCGGCGGCCGGGCTCGCTGCTGCGCTGGCCGACTTCCTCGGCCGCGTCTACGGCAGCCGGGTCCTCCTCCTCGTCGGGGGCGGCAACAACGGCGGCGACGCCCTGTACGCCGGCGCGTCGCTGGCCCGCCGCGGCGCGGTCGTGGACTGCGTCCTGCTGTCCCCCGAGCGGGCCCACGCCGCGGGCCTGGCCGCGCTGCTGGCAGCCGGTGGAAACCGCGTCCCCTCGCCGCGCCGGGCCTACGACGTCGCGGTCGACGGGATCGTCGGCATCGGCGGGTCCGGACCGCTGCGGCCGGAGGCCGCCCGGCTGGTCGAGTCCCTCGGGGACACCCCGGTAGTCGCCGTCGACACCCCTTCGGGGGTCGAGGTCGACACCGGACGCATCGAGGGACCCCACGTCCGGGCCGCGATGACGGTGACCTTCGGCACCCACAAGCCGGTGCACCTGGTCGACCCCGGGGCCGCGGCCTGCGGCGTGGTGCACGTGGTCGACCTCGGTCTCGTCCTGCCCGCGGCGGCGGCCGAGGCGCTGCAGGCCGACGATGTGCGTTCCCTCCTGCCGCGCCCGGCCCCTGCGGCTCACAAGTACACGCGTGGCGTCGTCGGGGTCCGCGCCGGCTCGGACCAGTACCGCGGAGCAGGCATGCTCAGCGTCGCCGGGGCGGCCAGCGGGCTGGTCGGCATGGTCCGCTACGTCCCCGCCGCCGGGTCGGGTCCGTCGGCACGGCTCGGCGTCGCGGACCTGGTCACCGCGACACACCCCGAGGTCGT
Organism: uncultured Actinomycetota bacterium; assembly: GCA_963784485.1. Taxonomy (GTDB): domain Bacteria; phylum Actinomycetota; class Actinomycetes; order Propionibacteriales; family Nocardioidaceae; genus Marmoricola_A. Next base: position 119,519 of record CAWARH010000004.1, read on the forward strand.
GGTCGGCGAGGGGCGCGTCCAGGCCTGGGTGGTCGGCTCCGGAGCCGGGGACGACGCCGCCGACCAGCTCCGGGCGGCGGTGGCCGACGGGGTCCCTGTCGTGGTGGACGCGGACGCGCTGGCCGGGCTGGACGGACCGGTGGGGGTGCCGACCGTGCTCACCCCGCACTCCGGCGAGCTCGCGGGCATGCTCGGCGTCGAGCGGTCCGAGGTCGAGGCCCGTCAGCTCGAGCACGCCCGGCGTGCGGCCGAGCGGTACGACGCCGTGGTGCTTCTGAAGAACCGGCACACGCTCGCCGTGCACCCCGACGGCCGGGTCCGGGTGACCACGGTCGGGCCGCCGTGGCTGGCGACCGCCGGGGCCGGGGACGTGCTCGGCGGCCTGGTCGGAGCGCTGCTGGCCGCCGGACTGACGCCCTTCGACGCGGCCAGCGTCGGCTCGTGGCTCCACGGAGCCGCTGCCGAGCTGGCCCGGCCCCACGGCCCGGTCACCGCCGGCGAGGTCGCCCGGGCGATCCCGGACCTCTGCGCGCGGCTGCTGCGCCCCGGCTGACCTGCCTCTGGGAGACTGGACCGATGAGCGACCACGCACGCCCGCGCGCGGAGATCGTGGTCGACCTCGACGCGGTCCGCGCCAACGTCCGTGCGTTGCGGGCCCGGGTCGCACCGACGGCGGTGATGGTGGTGGTCAAGGCCGACGGCTACGGCCACGGCATGGTCCCGGTGGCCCGGGCCGCCCGCGAGGCAGGTGCCGGCTGGCTCGGGGTCGCGGTGGCCGAGGAGGCGCTCGCCCTGCGGGCGGCCGGCGACACCGGTCGGGTGCTCAGCTGGCTCACCGTGCCGGGGGAGGACCTCGCCGCGCTGGTCAGCGCCGACGTCGACGTGACGGCGTACTCGGTGGCGGAGGTGGCCGAGGTCGCTGCCGCCGCCCGCGCGGCGGACCGGCCGGCCCGGCTCCAGCTCAAGGTCGACACCGGTCTTCACCGGGGCGGGGCCCGCGAGGAGGACTGGCCGGCCGTGGTATCCGCAGCACGCGCCGCCGAGCAGGCCGGCGCCCTGCGGGTCACCGGGATCTGGTCGCATCTCGCCTGCAGCGACGAGCCGAGGCACCCGGCCAACGACGACCAGGAGCGACGCTTCCGCGCGGCCCTGACCGTCGCCGAGCAGGTCGGGCTGCGTCCCGAGGTGCGCCACCTGGCCAACTCCGCGGCGGCCCTGACCCGGCCCAGCAGCCACTTCGACCTGGTTCGCTGCGGGCTGGCCTCGTACGGCCTGTCCCCGGCCCCCGCCGTGGACTCCGCGGAAGGGTTCGGGCTCGTGCCCGCGATGACCGTCCGCACCCGGGTGGCGGTGGTCAAGCGCGTGCCCGCGGGGGCAGGGGTGTCCTACGGGCACACCTACGTCACCTCCCGGGAGACCACGTTGGCGGTGGTGCCGGTCGGGTACGCCGAGGGGGTCCCGCGAGCCGGCTCCTCGGTGGCGCCGGTGCAGGTCGCGGGGCGGCGGCACACCGTGTCCGGCCGGGTGTGCATGGACCAGCTGGTGGTCGACGTGGGCGACGACCCGGTCGTCCCGGGGGACGACGTCGTGCTCTTCGGGCCGGGGACCGGGGGCGAGCCGACCGCCGAGGAGTGGGCCGTCGCCTGCGGCACGATCTCGTACGAGATCGTGACCCGTGTCGGTGGTCGCTTCGTGCGCTCGCACCGGAACGCCGGCCAGGGGGACTCGTGGAGATGAGCCGGGTCGCCCGCCTGGGCGTGCTGGCCGGCACCGGCGCCGCGTTCGCCGCCGGCGTGCTGCTGGACCGCCGGTTCGGGCTGCGTGAGCGCCGCACCGTGCTGCGCGACGAGCACGGCTTCGTGCTGGGCTCCCTGCGCGGTGAGACCCACCAGGTCGAGGCCGAGGACGGGCTCGTGCTGCACGCCGAGGTCGACGAGATCGCGCCGTACCGCTTCCGTGACCGCGTCCCGGACCGTGCCACCGTGGTCTTCGTCCACGGCTTCGCGCTTACCCAGGACTGCTGGCACTTCCAGCGGCTGGCGTTCCGCGGGAAGCGTCGGATGGTCTTCTACGACCAGCGTTCGCACGGGCGCAGCGGACGCTCCGAACCCGAGCACGCCACCATCGACCAGCTGGGGCGGGACCTCCGCGACGTCGTCGACGCCCTGGCGCCGGACGAGCCGATCGTGCTGGTCGGTCACTCGATGGGCGGCATGTCGGTGGTGGCCCTCGCCGAGCAGCACCCGGAGCTCTTCGGTGACCGGATCGTCGGGGTCGGGCTGATCTCCACCACCGCGGGCAGCACGCGCACCCACAAGATCGTCGCCCGGTACGTCCCGGACATGGTCGGCCGACGGGTGCTCGAGCGGGGGCTGGTGGTGGCCGCCCAGCGCGAGCGGCTCGTGGAGCTGGCGCGGCGGGGCGGCGGGGGGCTCGGGCTGAGGCTCGTCGAGGAGTTCGCCTTCGGGGACACCGGCGTCCCCAAGGCGATGGTCGCCTTCGTCGACGACATGATCGCCCAGACCCCGCTGCGGGTCCTGGTCGAGTTCATCCCCCAGTTCGACGCCCTCGACAAGTTCGTCGCCGTCGACGCCTTCGCCGACGTGCCGACGTGGGTGATGGTGGGCACCGAGGACAAGCTGATCTCGGTGGGACACGCCCGCAAGCTGCACTCACGGATCCTCGGCTCCCACCTGGTCGAGCTGCGCGGCGGTGGGCACATGCCGATCCTGGAGTTCGCCGACCGGGTGAACGCCAACCTCGAGCTGCTGTTCGCAGCGGCGGACAAGCGGATGAAGGAACCCGATGCAGAGCACTGAGACAGCCGTGGTGACCGTGAGCGAGGTCGGCCCCGAGGCCGCGGGGGAGGTGCTCGCGGTGATCCGGGCCGGGTTCGGGGACAGGCCCGTGCTGGACCCGCCGTCGACAGCCCTCGCCGAGACCGAGGAGACCGTGGCCGCCGCCCTGGCCGAGGGCGGCGGGCTGCTGGCCCGGCTCGGCGCCGAGCCGGTAGGGACGCTGCTGCTGAAGGCGACCGAGGGGTCGCTGCTGCTGCGCCGGGTCTCGGTGCGCCCCGACCGGCAGCAGCACGGCATCGCCCGAGCACTCTCGGTGCGCGCCGAGGAGGTCGCTGCCCGTCGCGGCTTCGCCCGACTGCACCTGACCGCACGCGACGAGCTCCCCGCCACGGTCCGGTTCTGGGAGCGCGGGGGCTACCGTGAGGTCGCCCGGGTCGGCACCACGCTGACGTTGGCCAAGGAGCTGCCGGTGACCGCCACGGCGGCGACCGCCGAGGCGACCCGCCGACTGGGCGAGCGGCTGGCCGGACTGCTGAGGGCCGGGGACCTGGTGGTCCTCACCGGCGACCTCGGCGCGGGCAAGACCACCTTCGCCCAGGGCCTGGGCGCCGGTCTCCGGGTCCGCGGCGGGATCACCTCACCCACCTTCGTCATCTCGCGGGTCCACCCGTCGCTGGTCGGCGGGCCGGCCCTGGTCCACGTCGACGCCTACCGCCTGGGCGGGCTCGCCGAGCTCGACGACCTCGACCTGGACGTGTCCGTGGCCGACTCGGTCACCGTGGTGGAGTGGGGTGAGGGGCTCGCGGAGGGCCTGGCCGACGACCGGCTCGAGATCACCCTGAGCCGTCCCCGTGGGGAGGGCACGGCCGCGGAGACGCGCACGGTGCAGGTCTCCCCGGTCGGTGCCCGCTGGGTGGGGTCGGACCTCGCGTCGGTCGTCGCCTAACCTTCTTGGCGTGCTTCTCGCTCTGGACACCTCCACCCCGCTGGTCTCGGTGGCCCTGCATCGCGACGGCCAGGTGGTGGAGTCAGCGACCAGCAGCCGGCCGTTGCAGCACGGCGAGCAGCTGGCCCCCATGATCAGCGCCGCCCTCGCCCGCGCCGGAGCCGACCGCCGCGACCTCACCCGGATCGCGGTCGGGGTGGGCCCCGGCCCCTACACCGGCCTGCGGGTCGGGCTGGTCACCGCCCGCACCCTCGGCCTGGCCCTCGACCTGCCGGTGGTGGGGGCCAGCAGCCTCGACGTCCTCGCCGTGGAGGCCGCGTCGGAGGGGGTGGGTGGGGCGTTCCTGGCGACCATCGACGCGCGGCGCAAAGAGCTGTTCTGGGCGGCGTACGACGAGGGCGGGAGGCGGCTCGAGGGGCCCTACGTCGACCGGCCCGAGCAGCTGCCGGCCGACCGGGCCGTGGTGGGCATGGGGCCGGGCCTCTGGCCGAAGGTCCTCGCGCCAGGACGGGGACCGGTCGCCCCGGACGCCGGCTGGCTGGCCCGGCTCGTGGCCGAGGGCCTGGCGGAGGTGGTCGAGCCGGAGCCGGTCTACCTCCGACGTCCCGACGCGGTCGCTCCCGGCCCGCCCAAGCGGGTCTCGTGATCCCGGCGGCTGGCGAGGTGGCGTTCCGCCCGGCCACCCGCGCCGACCTGGCCGCGGTCACCGGCCTGGAGGAGACCGTGTTCGGCGTCGACGGCTGGTCGGAGTCCTCGGTCGCCGAGGAGCTGACCGGTCCGGACCGCAGGGCCGTCGTCGCGTGCGACGAGCATGGCACGGTCGTCGGGTACGCCGTCCTGCGGCGGGCCGGTGACGTGGCGGACCTGCAGCGGATCGCGGTGCGTGCCGACCACCGACGCCACGGGGTGGCGCGGGCCTTGCTCGCGCTGCTCGCCGGCGGGTTCGAGGACCGGATCCTGCTCGAGGTCGCCGAGCACAACACGGCCGCGCTGTCGCTGTACGCCGCCGAGGGCTTCGTGCAGATCGACCGGCGGAGGCGCTACTACCGCGACGGCGCCGACGCCGTCGTCCTGGAGAGGAGACCGCGATGAGCCGCGACGAACCCCTGGTCCTGGGCATCGAGACCTCGTGCGACGAGACCGGGGTCGGCATCGTCCGAGGCCGGACCCTGCTGGCTGACGCGGTGGCCTCCTCGGTCGACGAGCACGCCCGGTTCGGCGGCGTGGTTCCCGAGGTCGCCTCGCGGGCCCACCTGGAGGCCATGGTGCCGACCATCCGGCGGGCCTGCGAGACCGCCGGCATCGCGCTGGACGACGTCGACGCGGTCGCGGTGACCAGCGGTCCCGGACTCGTGGGCGCGCTGCTGGTCGGTGTCGCCGCGGCCAAGGCGCTGGCCCTGGGCCTGGACAAGCCGTTGTACGGCGTCAACCACCTGGCCTCGCACGTGGCCGTCGACCAGCTCGAGCACGGCGTACTGCCGGACCCGTGCCTGGCTCTGCTCGTCAGCGGCGGCCACTCCTCGCTGCTGCGGGTCGAGGACGTCACCACGGGGGTCACCCCCTTGGGTGCCACCATCGACGACGCGGCCGGAGAGGCGTTCGACAAGGTGGCCCGGTTGCTGGGGCTGCCGTTCCCCGGAGGGCCGCACATCGACCGGTCGGCGCGGTCGGGGTCGTCGGTGGCGATCGACTTCCCTCGGGGCCTCACCTCGCGGCGGGACCTGGAGCGGCACCGCTTCGACTTCTCCTTCTCCGGGCTCAAGACCGCCGTCGCCCGGTGGGTGGAGGCCAGGGAGGCCGCCGGTGAGCCGGTGCCGGTGGCCGACGTCGCCGCGTCCTTCCAGGAGGCGGTGTGCGACGTGCTCACGCGCAAGACCGTGGACGCCGCCCGCGCCGAGGGGGTCGAGGACATCCTCCTCGGAGGAGGGGTCGCGGCGAACTCCCGGCTCCGGGTGCTCACCGAGGAACGGGCCGCCAGGCACGGCATCCGGGTCCGGGTCCCGCGGCCAGGGCTCTGCACCGACAACGGCGCGATGGTCGCCGCCCTCGGTGCCGAGATGGTCGCGCGCGGCCGCACCCCCTCCGCGCTGGACATCCCCGCGGACTCGAGCCTCCCGGTCACCCACGTCCTCGCCTGACCCCGCGCGAGCCGCGGGTTCTCGTCGCGCGAGCCGCGGGTTCTCGTCGCGCGAGCCGCGGGTTCCCGTTCCGCCACCGCAAAACCCGCGGCTTGGTGAACAGGAACCCGCGGCTCGGTGAACAGGAACCCGCGGCTCGGCGCAGGACGGGGGGCGGGTCAGGGGCGGGTCGGGAGCCGCAGCGGTGAGGAGACCTCGTCGCCGCCGGCCAGGCCGCCACCGGAGACGCTGCTGAGCCTCCCGTCCGGGGTCATCCGCATGAGGCTCCACGAACCCTTCTCGTAGACCGTCGCCAGCACGGTGTCCTCGGCGTCCCCACCGTCCCAGACCGCGCTGCCGATGTAGGCCTGGGTCGTCGCGTCGTTCTCGTAGCTGGCAAGCACGTCGCCGGTGGCCGAGTCCAGGATCGCCAGGCTCGCGTCGCCCGCCCCGTCCAGGTACGCCGGCCCGCCGAGCACGTACTTCCCGTCCGGGCTGAACGCCCCGAGCGTGAAGTCGCAGGTCCGCCACACCACGGACCCGGTGGGGCTGAGGAGCTCGCTGCACGAGCCCGAGTCGGTGGAGGAGGCGACCCCCGCGACCCGGCCGTCGGAGGCGACGCCGCCGATCGACCTGAGCCCGAAGGCGTTGGCGCTGAAGTGTCGAGACGAGGAGTAGTACCCCTGGGGAGCCGCGTCGTGGGTGTCCCAGAAGACCCAGCAGTCGCCGCTGCCGGCCTCCGCGCACGGGGCGGAACCACGGATGCCTTGCGGGGTGGCCCCGCGGACCGAGTCGGAGCCGTCGGTGATCGCGAGCGGCGGCTCACCCGAGGTGAGCAGCGTGATGACTCCGGCGGGCGTCGCGTAGGCCACCACCGTGCCGTCGGGGGAGACCGCGAGGGAGTCTGCGGCCCGGGCGCTGCTCGTGACGGCTCCCTGTGCGTCGAGGACGTCGACGTACCCCTTCCGCAGGGCCACCCAGCCGTCGCCGAGCGGGGCGATCTCGCGGTAGTCGCCCTGCACCGGCACCTGCGAGCCGTCGGGCAGGTTGATCGCGCCGCCGAAGAGGTAGGGCACCTGCGGCTCCCCTCCCCGGGCCTCGACCGCGGTGGTGAGGAGCACCGCGGCGGACCGGCGGGGCGGCTGGTCGGTGGGCGTCCCCGTGGGGCGCTCCGTGGGGGTCGGGGTGGAGGTGGGCGTCGGGCCTGCCGTCGCGGTGGGGGCGGCGGGGCCGCTGTCCGGACGCTGGCCCAGCCGGCCGTCCAGGGCGAGCCCGGCGGGCACCGAGACGGCGAGGACCGTGGCGACGGCGAGACCGGTCAGGGCGGCTCGCCTCCGGCGGATCCCCCGCGCCCGGACCTTCACGTCGGTGAGGCTGAGCGGCTGCCCGGCCCCGATCTCGTCGGCCTTGCTCCGGAGGGCGTCTCCGAGCGGGTCGTGCTGGGTCATCGCTCCTCCTCGGGCGAGAGGGCGGCGCTGGAGGGGTCCAGCTCGCCCAGGCGGGCTCGCAACGAGGCGAGCGCGCGGCTGGTCTGTGACTTCACGGTGCCGACGCTGACCCCGAGGATCTCGGCGGTCTCGGCCTCGCTCAGCTCCTCGTAGTAGCGCAGGACCACGGCGGCACGCTGCTTGCGTGGCAGGGTCTGCACGAAGTCCCACAACGCGGTGTCGTGGGACGTCGGAGGCTCCGGCGCTGCCCGGTCGGGGATGTCGGGGGTGGTGGTCTCCCGCTTCTTCCAGGGCCGGCGCCACAGCGAGTTGTGCTCGTTGACCAGGATCCGGCGTACGTAGCCGTCGAGCGACTCCGCACGCTGCAACCGGTCCCAGCTCAGGTAGAGCTTCGCCAGCGCTGTCTGCACGAGGTCCTCGGCGGTGTGCCGGTCCCCGGTGAGCACGTACGCCGTGCGCAGCAGCGCGGGCTGTCGCGCCGCCATGTACTCGGAGAACTCGGCGTCCCTGTCCCGTTCGCGCGTCATGGTGCCCGTCCCGTGTCCGGCCTGCTCCGTCGCCATTCGCACCGCTCTCACCTGCCCTTCGGCACCAAGACGCGTCGGGGCGGGCAGAGGTTGCATCGTCGGACGAAGCCCGGCGAAGTCGAGGCTAGGCGGGTCTCCCGGTTGCCGCGAGTGCCACGCCGAGGCCGATCATCGACACACCCCCCGCGGCGCCGAGCGCCTTGCCCCGGTCGTCGGAGGCGTTGAACCAGCTCCGCAGCTGGGCGGCGAGCAAGGCCCACAGCCCGTCGCACAGCAGCCCGATGGTGAAGGCGAGGAAGCCGAGCACGAGGAGCTGGGCGGTGACCTGTCCGGCGCCCCGGTCGACGAACTGGGGGAGCACGGCGGCGAACATCATGAACGCCTTGGGGTTGGAGACCCCGACCACCAGGCCCTGCCGGACGGCGTCCCCTCGGGTGATCGGCGTGCGCGGCGCCTGCGTGCCGTCCACGTCGACGTGCAGCCCCCGGCGGTGCCGGAGCGCCTGCACCCCCAACCAGACCATGTACGCCGCCCCGGCGAGCTTGAGGACGGTGAACACCGCCACGGACTCGGCCACGACGGCGCCGAGCCCCAGGGCGACCAGGACCATGACGGCGAGCAACCCGAGGGAGTTGCCGAGCACGCTCAGCAGGGCGACGGCTCGGCCGTAGGTCAGGGCCCTGCCGATCACGAAGAGCACGCTCGGGCCGGGGATGGCGATGATGACCAGGGCGGCGAGGCCGAACGTGAGCAGCTGGTGAACGGTGACCGGGAGCACCCGTCCAGTCTTCCACCTGGCGGGCTCAGGCGGGTCCCGCCGCTGCCGCTCCGGGTGGCGCCTGGGTCCAGGGGCGGACCAGCAGGGCGGTGCCGCTCCCGGCGGCCCGGGTCATCACGAGCGTCGCCTCCTCGGTCCCGCGGAGGGCGAGCCGGACGCGCAGCTGCTCGGGGACGACGGCCACGCCGCGCTTCTTGATGGTGAGCCGGCCGATCGACCGCGCGCGGAGGGCGGCCTTGAGCTGCTTCTCGCGGTAGGGGAGCTCCTCGAGGACCTCGAAGCAGCGGGCGTACGGCGTGGCTCGCGCCGTATCGGCGGAGAGGTAGGCGATGTGCGGGTCGAGGAGCCATCCGTCGACCCGGGCCGCGACCGCGGTCACCAGTCCCGCACGGACCACGGCGCCGTCGGGCTCGTAGAGGTAGGCGCCCACGGGGCGCGCCGGTCCGGGACCGGGGTCGTCCGCGTCGGTGAGGGTGGCGAGCCCGCGGGGTGCGACGAGGGTGGCCCGGCGGGCCGTGGTGGCCAGCTGCGGAGACCACAGCACCGCCTCCTTGACCTCGCCGCGGTAGCTCACCCACTCGGCCTCCACCCCGGCGGGGACGTGTCCGTGCGGGATCCCCGGTGCCACCTTGACGCACGACGGACGGGTGAGCAGCGCCTCCACGAAGCTCCACGGAGGCGTGTAGGCGTCGGGGTCGAACACCCGCCCGTGCGCGTTGCGGCGCCCCGGGTCGGCGAAGACGACGTCGAACGGCGAGAGGTCCAGTGCCGTGCCGTCGGCCACCTGGACGGCCCCGGGCAGGTCGAGCGCCTCGAGGTTCGCCTGGGCCACGGCGACCCGGACGGGGTCGAGGTCCACGCCGGCGGCGGTGAGCCCGGCCTCGGCCAGCGCGACCAGGTCGCCGCCGATGCCGCAGCCGAGGTCCAGGACCGAGGCGCGGGCAGCCAGGGCCACGCGCGCGGCGCGGTGGGCGGCGACCTCGGCCCGGGTGGACTGCTCGAGCCCGTCGGGGGTGAAGTACATCCTCGAGGCGCGCCCGCCGAACTTGGCCTCGGCCGCGACTCGCAGGGTGGCCTGGGCCATCGCGACCGCGGCCAGGGGAGGGGCCACCTGGCGGCGCAGCGCCTCGCCGGCCCGGATCGGGTCGGCGCTGGACGCGACCAGCTCCGTGGCGGTGGCCAGCACGGTCTGACCGGGCGGTGTGAGCAGCCACGCGAAGGAGTCCAGGTCCACCGACGCAGTCTCGCATCCGAGGATTTCTGGCACTCGACTTGACCGAGTGCCAGCCCGACAGTAGTTTCGACATTGGCACTCTCCCCCTGAGGGTGCTAACCCGCTCGGCGGGAGCGTGAGCCCCGCGACGGCGCGCGAATGCCGGGCGAAAGTCTTGGAAGTTCATCTCTCGAACAACGAGAAAGTGGAGGTCGACGACGTGTCGGTCAACATCAAGCCGCTCGAGGACCGCATCCTCGTCAAGACGCTCGACGCGGAGCAGACCACGGCCTCTGGCCTGGTCATCCCGGACACGGCGAAGGAGAAGCCCCAGGAGGGCGAGGTCCTCGCCGTCGGTCCGGGTCGGGTCGACGACAACGGCAAGCGCGTTCCCGTCGACGTGAGCGTCGGCGACAAGGTCATCTACAGCAAGTACGGCGGCACCGAGGTCAAGTACTCCGGCGAGGAGTACCTCATCCTCAGCGCCCGCGACGTGCTCGCAGTCATCAGCTGACCCAGCACCAGCGCATCACCGCGCGACCCAGCAAGATCATGTGCAGCATCTGACACCGCCCCGGGCGGCCTCCGGGCCCCTGGGGCGGCGTCGTTCCCAACCTGACGAAAGGCAGTGATTCTTCGATGCCGAAGATCCTGGAGTTCGACGAGCAAGCTCGCCGCTCCCTCGAGCGTGGCGTGGACAAGCTCGCCAACACCGTCAAGGTGACTCTCGGCCCCAAGGGCCGTTACGTCGTCCTTGACAAGAAGTGGGGCGCCCCCACGATCACCAACGACGGCGTCACGGTGGCCCGCGAGGTGGAGCTCGACGACCCGTTCGAGAACCTCGGCGCGCAGCTCACCAAGGAGGTCGCGACCAAGACCAACGACGTGGCCGGTGACGGCACCACGACCGCGACGGTCCTCGCCCAGGCAATGGTCCACGAGGGCGTGCGCGCGGTGGCAGCGGGCATCAACCCGATGGCCCTCAAGCGCGGCATGGACAAGGCCGCCACCGCCGTCGGCGAGGCGCTGCGCGAGGCCGCCCGCGACATCGACTCCAAGTCCGACATGGCTGCGGTGGCGACCGTCTCGAGCCGTGACAGCGTGATCGGCGAGCTCCTCGCCGAGGCGTTCGACAAGGTGGGCAAGGACGGCGTCATCACCGTCGAGGAGTCGAACACGTTCGGCACCGAGCTCGAGTTCACCGAGGGCATGCAGTTCGACAAGGGCTACATCTCGCCCTACTTCGTCTCCGACGCGGAGCGGATGGAAGCCGTCCTCGACGACCCGTACATCCTCCTGCACCAGGGCAAGATCAGCTCGATCTCCGAGCTGCTGCCGCTGCTGGAGAAGGTCATGCAGGCCGGCAAGCCGCTGTTCATCCTGGCCGAGGACGTCGAGGGCGAGGCTCTCTCGACCCTGGTCGTGAACAAGATCCGTGGCACCTTCAACGCCGCCGCGGTCAAGGCCCCCGCCTTCGGCGACCGCCGCAAGGCCATGCTGCAGGACATCGCGGTCCTCACCGGTGGCCAGGTCGTCGCACCCGAGGTCGGACTCAAGCTGGACCAGGTCGGCCTGGACGTGCTCGGCTCCGCCCGCCGCGTCGTGATCACCAAGGACAACACCACGATCGTCGACGGTGGCGGCGACGCCACCGAGGTCAGCGGTCGGGTGAACCAGATCAAGGCCGAGATCGAGAAGACGGACTCCGACTGGGACCGCGAGAAGCTCCAGGAGCGTCTCGCGAAGCTGGCCGGCGGCGTCTGCGTCGTCAAGGTCGGCGCGGCCACCGAGGTCGAGCTCAAGGAGAAGAAGCACCGCATCGAGGACGCCGTCTCGGCGACGCGTGCGGCGATCGAGGAGGGCATCATCCCCGGCGGCGGTTCCGCGCTGGTGCACGCCGTCTCGGTGCTCACCGGTGACCTCGGCCTCTCCGGCGACGAGGCGTTCGGCGTCCGCGTGGTGGCCAAGGCCGCCGACGAGCCGCTGCGCTGGATCGCCGAGAACGGCGGCGTCAACGGCTACGTCGTCGTCGCCAAGGTCCGCGAGGGCGAGAAGGGCGAGGGCTACAACGCCGCCACCGGCGAGTACGGCGACCTGATCGCCCAGGGCATCCTCGACCCGGTCAAGGTGACCCGCTCGGCGCTGGTCAACGCCACGTCGATCGCGGCGATGCTGCTCACCACCGAGACCCTGGTGGTGGAGAAGCCCGAGGACGAGGACGACCAGCCCGCCGCGGGCGGTCACGGTCACGGCCACGGCCACTGACCCGTTCGTCCCTGCACGCGCCCGAGGGCGCCGTCGGCTCATGCCGGCGGCGCCCTCGTCGCGTCGGTGGGTCAGGACCGGCGGGCTACCCACAGCATCGGGTCGCCCCACCCCAGGTCGTCGATCCCGTGGTGGGCCAGCGCCAGGGCGACCAGCGTCCGCCGGTGCGCGGCGAAGGTGAGCACGTGGGCGACCATGCCGCCGTAGGTGAACACCTCCGGGGGGTCGCACAGCGCGTCGACGAAGGTGTCGTCGAGCCGGTCGCCCTCGACCACCTCCCGGACCCTGGCCAGGTAGGCGGGCCCGTCGTCGGCCAGCCGCTCCCGCATGGAGGTCAGGGACTCGTGGTCCTCCAGCGACCAGTCGTAGTCCCGGGAGTCCATCGCGGCGTTCCACATCCCCATCTGGCCGATCAGGCGGGACAGCAGCGAACGGATGGTCTGCTCGTCGTCGTCGACGTCGAGCCGGATCGGCTGGTCGAGCTGGTCGTCACGGAGCCGCCCGGCGGCGATCACCATCTCGTTGGTCAGCCAGAGGTGGTGCTCGACCATCGTGGTCATCAGGTCCATGGAGGTCACCTTGTCTCGTGCGGGCAGGCGCAGGCCTGCGGGTGGGTGGAAGTGGACTCCGCTCGGCGCGAAGACCTGGAGCTGGCCCGGCGCGCGGCGCCACGCCGAGGGCTGGACGCCGTAGGCCCTGGAGAAGGCGCGGGTGAAGGCCTCGTGCGAGCCGTAGCCCGCCTCCGTGGCGATGTCCACCAGCGGAGCGGTGGTGCTGAGCATCCGGTACGCCGCCCGCTCGAGCAGGATCCGTCGTCTGAAGGTGCTCGGCGGCTCGCCGGCCACCGACCGGATCATGCGGTCGAAGTGGTATCGCGAGAAGTGCAGCCGCCCGGCCCAGTCCTCGCCGGTGGCCTCGTGGTCGTCGAGCGCCTCGGCGAGGGTCTCGACGAAGCGGGTGAAGGTGTCCGCGGCGACGCTCATGGGCTCATCCTGACCGCAGTCCCGTCGATCCCGCTTGACCGTGGTTGCGGTCGACTAGGGTTCGCCTGTCGGACGACAAGAGGGGCACGCGGATGATGGTGGGCAGGACCGGCCGGGTCACCGGCCGCATCGGCCCGGGCCGCGTCGGTGAGGTGATGATCGCCGTCCGCGGCGGCAGCGAGGCGTTCAACGCCCATCCGTACCTCGAGGACGACGACATCCCGACCGGCGCTCTCGTCGTCGTCGTGGAGTACCACGAGCCGCGCACCGTCTACGTGAGCCGGGCGCGCTGAAACAGGGGGAGTCCCAGATGCTGCTGTACCTCGTGGGCGCGGTCGTCGCCGCGGTCGTCGTCGTGATCGTGCTCTTCCGCCTGCTCTGGCGGGTCGCGGAGCCGAACGAGGCCCTGATCATCTCCGGGCTCGGCGCCCACGGCGACGCCAGCTCCGACGAGTCCCGCGGCTTCAAGATCGTGGTCGGCCGTGGAACTCCTGTCATCCCCGGGTTCCAGACGGTCCGGCGGCTCCCGCTCGGCACGAAGTCCACCGGCCTCATGGTCAACGCGGTGTCCAACCAGTCGATCCCGCTCACGGTCAAGGGCATCGTCGCCTTCAAGGTGGGCGACGACCAGGTGTCGATCCGCAACGCGGCCCGCCGGTTCCTGGAGCAGAAGGACGAGGCGATGCTCTCGACCATCCACGAGCTGTTCGCCGGTCACCTGCGCGCGATCGTGGGCGGCATGTCGGTGGAGGACATGCTGCACAACCGCGAGGAGCTGACCGCGAACATCCGCTCCTCGCTCGCCGACGACCTCGGCAAGCTGGGCCTGGTCGTGGACTCCCTGCAGATCCAGGAGATCGACGACGAGTCCGGCTACATCGCCAACCTCGGCAAGCCGCAGGCGGCCTGGATCGCCTCCAAGGCCCGGATCGCGGCAGCCCAGCGCGACCAGGAGGCCACCGAGGCCGAGCAGGCTGCCGACGCCGCGAAGGCCGCCGCGGTGCGCGGCTCCTCGATCGCGCAGGCGGGGTACCAGGCCGAGGTGGACCGGGCGAAGGCCGAGTCAGCCCAGTCCGGGCCGCTGGCCGAGGCACGCGCCCGCCAGGAGGTGGTGCGCGCCGAGACGGAGACCGCGGTCCTGGACGCGACGCGCAAGGAGAAGATGCTCGAGTCGGAGGTCCGCAAGCCTGCGGACGCCGAGGCGTACCGCCAGGTGACCCTGGCCAACGCGGACCGCGAGGCCAAGATCGCCGGCTCGCAGGCCCAGGCCCGCGAGCGCGAGCTCCAGGGGCAGGCCCAGGCGACCGCCACCGAGCTGACCGGGAACGCGGAGGCAGCGGTCGCGAAGACCCGGGGTCTTGCCGAGGCCGACGCCTGGAAGGCCCGGGGACTGGCTGAGGCGGAGGCCTCGCGGGCCAAGGGCCTGGCCGAGGCCGAGGCGACCAAGGCCAAGGCCCTGGCGGAGGCCGACGGGATCAAGGCCCGGGCCGAGGCCCTGGCGCAGAACCAGGACGCAGTGATCGCCCAGACGATCGCGGAGAGCTACCCCGAGATCGTCCGCGCGGGCGCCGCGGCGCTCGCCAACATCGACAACCTCGTCGTCCTCAACGGCGGGGAGGGCATGGAGGACCTCCTGGGTCGGGCCCTGACCATGGGCGGCGCCGGGCTCGGCCTCGCCCAGAAGCTGGTGGCCTCCATCCAGGACCGGAGCCCGGCGCCGACCGCGGACGCTGCGGAGCGCTCGGTAGACTGAGGGCTCGTCCCGCGCCCGGCCCCGGAAGGTCTCCATGAGCCTCACCCCCGCAGGAGTACCCGACAAGTTCCTCCCCCTCGGCCTCACCTACGACGACGTACTCCTGCTGCCCGGCGAGACCGACGTGGTGCCCAGCGAGGTCGACACGACGGCGCGGCTGACCCGCGAGCTCACGCTGCGCATCCCACTGGTCTCCAGCGCGATGGACACGGTGACCGAGTCGCGGATGGCGATCGCCATGGCACGCGAAGGCGGCATCGGCGTGCTGCACCGCAACCTCTCGATCGAGGACCAGGCCTACCAGGTGGACCTGGTCAAGCGGACCCAGACCGGCCGGATCACCAACCCGGTGACGATCGGTCCGAAGGCCACGCTGGAGGAGCTCGACGAGATCTGTGGGGAGTACCGCGTCTCCGGGCTCCCGGTCGTCGACGAGGGCAACATCCTCCTGGGCATCATCACCAACCGCGACCTGAGGTTCGTGCCGGTCGCGGAGTGGGGGACCCGGCTGGTCGGCGAAGTGATGACCCCGATGCCGCTGATCACCGCGCCGGTCGACATCGACCGCGAGCACGCCGCCCAGATCCTGCGCCAGCACAAGCGTGAGCGGCTCCCGCTGGTGGACGCGGCCGGGCACCTCGCCGGGCTCATCACCGTCAAGGACTTCATCAAGTCCGAGCAGTTCCCCCAGGCCTCCAAGGACGACGAGGGCCGGCTCCTCGTCGGCGCCGCGGTCGGCTACTTCGGCGACTCCTGGGAGCGGGCGGCCACGCTCGCCGAGGCAGGGGTCGACGTGCTGGTGGTCGACACCGCGCACGGCCATGCCCGGCTCCTCCTCGAGATGGTCGCGCGGGTCAAGAACGACCCCGCCACCCGGCACGTCCAGGTCGTGGGCGGCAACGTGGCGACCCGGAGCGGTGCCCAGGCGCTCATCGACGCCGGCGTCGACGCGGTCAAGGTCGGCGTGGGCCCCGGCTCGATCTGCACCACCCGAGTGGTTGCCGGCGTGGGAGTTCCCCAGGTCACCGCGATCTACGAGGCTTCGCTGGCCTGCCGACCCGCGGGCGTCCCCCTGATCGGGGACGGTGGGCTGCAGTACAGCGGCGACATCGCCAAGGCGCTCGTGGCCGGGGCGGACAGCGTGATGGTCGGCTCGCTCCTCGCCGGGTGCGAGGAGAGCCCCGGGGACCTGATCTTCGTCAACGGCAAGCAGTACAAGGCCTACCGCGGCATGGGCTCGCTCGGCGCGATGTCGTCGCGCGGCGGCAAGAAGTCCTACTCCAAGGACCGCTACTTCCAGGCCGAGGTCACCAGCGACGACCAGCTCGTCCCCGAGGGGATCGAGGGCCAGGTCGCCTACCGCGGGCCGGTCTCGGCCGTGGCCCACCAGATGGTCGGTGGGCTGCAGCAGTCGATGTTCTACGTCGGCGCCCGCACCATTCCCGAGCTCCAGGACAACGGCCGGTTCGTGAGGATCACCTCCGCCGGACTGAAGGAGAGCCACCCCCACGACATCCACATGACCGTGGAGGCCCCGAACTACGCGGGTAGGTGAGCCGGGGCGGAGGTCTGGTCCGGGGCGAGGTGCACGCCTGAGGGGCTGGTCCTCGACGCAGGATCCCCCTACTCTGCCCGGGACGGGCCGGGCGGGCCGGCCGGTCGACCGGGGGGTTGTCATGCACCGATCTCTGTCCAGGCGTGCCGTGGTGCGCTCCCTCGTCGTCGGTGGCCTCGTGTCCGCCCTCGTCGGTCCCTGGGGTGCGGCCGCCCCGGCCTCCGCCGCCTCCGGCGACACCGCGTGGACCTCCGGGCTCAACTCCGACGGCCAGCTGGGCAACGGCACGACGACCAACCGGCCGTCCTTCGGCCAGGTCGGCGGGGTGGCGAACGTGGACGACGTCGCCGGGGGACGCGAGCACGTCCTCGCGCTCGCGGGCGGTCGCGTCTGGTCGTGGGGCGACGGGTCCAAGGGCGCGCTGGGTCGGGGCGGCACCGCCGACCGGCCCACCGCCGGCCAGGTCAGCGGGCTCACCACGGTCACCGCCATCACCACCGGTCACTACAGCTCCTACGCCCTGCTGGCGAACGGCACGGTGCGGTCGTGGGGCTTCAACGCCTCCGGCCAGCTCGGGGACGCCAGCACCGTCAACCGGGCGACTCCGGTCACGGTGCAAGGGCTGAGCGGCGTCCGTCAGGTCTCGGCAGGTCGGGACATGGGTCTGGCCCTCCTCGCCGACGGCACCGTGCGCAGCTGGGGGCGGGGTGTGGACGGTGAGCTCGGCAACGGAACCAACGCCCCCCGGCAGACCACCCCCACCGTCGTGACCGGCCTCTCGGGGGTCACCGAGGTCGCCGGGGGCCGCAACCACGCCCTGGCGCTGCGCAACGACGGGACCGTCTGGGCGTGGGGGCAGAACGCCTACGGCCAGCTTGGCGACGGCTCCACGACCCAGCGCAACCGTCCGGTCCGGGTGCCGGGCCTCACCGGCGCCGTGGCGGTCGAGGCCGGCGCCGAGTTCTCGCTGGCCCTGCTCGCGGACGGCCGAGTGATGAGCTGGGGGCGGAGCAACAGCGGCCAGCTCGGGTTGGGCGACACCGTCACCCGGTCGGTGCCGACCCGGGTGCCAGGGCTGCCGTCGATCCGGGCCCTGGGCTGCGGCCGCGGGCACGCGCTCGCGGTGGCTGCCAACGGCACGCTGTGGGGCTGGGGCATCGACAACTTCGGCCAGCTCGGAGACCGCGCGGGGGCGTCCCGGCTGTCCCCGGTGCAGGTGCCAGGGATGAGCCGCGTCCTCGCCGTCCACGCCGGCTACGGGTACACCGTGCTGCGTCGCGCGGCGCCGTGACGGTGCCCTGACCGCGCCCGGTCGGGGCGGCCGGTAGGGTTCTCGGGTGCAAGAGATCGAGATCGGCCGTGCCAAGCGGGGTCGTCGGGCCTGGTCCTTCGACGACATCGCGATCGTCCCCTCCCGTCGTACTCGCGACCCCGAGGAGGTGTCCACGGCCTGGCAGATCGACGCGTACCGCTTCGACATCCCCGTGGTGGCCGCACCCATGGACTCGGTGATGTCGCCCGCGACCGCGGTGGAGTTCGGACGGCACGGGGGCCTCGGTGTGCTCGACCTCGAGGGACTGTGGACCAGGTACGACGACCCGACCGACCTGCTCGACGAGGTCGCCGACCTGGACGCGGGAGCCGCCACGCGGCGGATGCAGGAGATCTACGCCCAGCCGGTCCGCCCCGAGCTGATCACCCAGAGGCTCAAGGAGATGCGGGCCGCGGGCGTCACCGTCGCGGGAAGCCTGTCCCCCCAACGGACCAAGGAGTTCGCCCAGTGCGTGGTCGACGCGGGGGTCGACATGTTCGTGATCCGGGGCACCACGGTCTCCGCCGAGCACGTCTCCAGCCAGGCCGAGCCGCTGAACCTCAAGGAGTTCATCTACGAGCTCGACGTGCCCGTGATCGTCGGCGGTTGCGCGACGTACCAGGCGTCACTGCACCTCATGCGGACCGGTGCAGCCGGAGTGCTCGTGGGCTTCGGCGGCGGTGCGGCGCACACCACGCGGCAGGTGCTGGGAGTGGCAGTGCCGATGGCCAGCGCGGTCGCTGACGTCGCCGCCGCCCGCCGCGACTACATGGACGAGTCCGGTGGCCGTTACGTGCATGTCATCGCCGACGGCTCGATCGGACGGTCCGGCGACCTGGCCAAGGCGATCGCCTGCGGCGCAGACGCGGTGATGATCGGCTCGCCGCTCGCGCGGGCCACCGAGGCGCCCGGGCGCGGGTTCCACTGGGGCTCGGAGGCCTGGCACGACAAGCTCCCGCGGGGCGAGCGGATCCGGATCGGGACCGCCGGCAGCCTGGAGGAGATCCTGTTCGGGCCCTCCGACACCCCCGACGGCACGATGAACCTGGTCGGCGCACTCCGCCGGGCGATGGCCACCACCGGCTACACCGAGCTCAAGGAGTTCCAGCGGGTCGAGGTCGTCGTCACCTAGCCCGGTCCCGGCCGACCGGTCGTGCTTGGCCGTGCACGTCAGGATGGGCGGCATGGAGCCGACGGAGAAGAGCTGCCTCGCCTGCGGCCGCCGGATCACCTGGCGCAAGAAGTGGGCGGCCACCTGGGACGAGGTGCGCTACTGCAGCGACGCCTGTCGCCGGCGCAAGGTCTCGCCCGTCGACCGCGCCCTGGAGGACTCGATCCGCGGCCTCCTCGCCGGCCGGGACGGCACCATCTGCCCCTCGGAGGCGGCCCGCCAGGTGGCGGCCGCGGGCGACTGGAAGCCGCTCATGGAGCCAGCCAGGCGGGCCGCCCGGCGCCTGGTCGCCGGCGGAGAGGTCGAGATCACCCAGGGCGGCCGGGTGGTCGACCCCTCCACTGCGAAGGGGCCGATCCGGATCCGGCTCGTGCGCTGACGCCGGTCGGCCCGGACAGGTGGTTGGCCGCGTTGGTCGCCTCGACCTCCCAGCCCGTGGCCTGACCGCCGCCGACCGAGATGGCTTCGCCCGTGGCGTCGACCGGGACGCTGGCGTTGAGGAAGGTGTGGTACTCGCCGAGCCGGTCGCTGGTCAGCGCCGTCACCCCGCCGCCCCCGCCGACCGCGTGCTCGCCGGGGTTGCAGTAGGCCCGGGCCCGCCGGTTGATCGGCCCCTCGCTGGGAGTGAACGTGGGCGAGGAGGCCCGGACGACCGTGCCGGCGGTCTGGGAGGAGCGCGCGTGGAGGCCGTCGAGCAGGTCGGCGTCGAGCTGGGGTACGAGGGCGTTGTTGCTGACCCGCACCGACGGCGAGCGCTGCGCCGGCAATGGAGGAACCGGCGACGAGACCACGGTGGTCACCGAAGATCGACGTGTGCTGCTCCTGGGAGAGTCGGGGGACGCGGCGCGTCCCGTCGCCACCGCGGGGGGCGGCCGACCTCGGGTGATGCTCAGGGCCAGCGGCGGCGAGCGGGACGTCTGGACCGGGCCAGCAGCCCGGCGGCCAGGACGAGGGCGCCGGCCCCGCCCAGCGCGCCGAGGGCTCCGACCCTGGCCCAGTCCAGGGGCCAGTCCGGCACGGGCGCGGCCCGGGTAGGCGCGTCGAGCAGCTCGGTGGCCAGGGACAGCCGGGTGGCGCTCACCCCGGCGTCCAGGGTGATCAGCGTGCGCTCCCCACCCGCTGCGTCACCCTCCGCGTCACCCTCCGCGCCACCCGCTGCGGCCCCGCCGGTCGCGGGAGGGACCCGCACAGCGACCAGGGCCGTGCCCGGATCCGCGCCGACGAGGAGGGCGACCTCGTCCGGGCCCGTCCACGCGACCGCGGTGACGCGACTCCCCGGCGGGGCAGAGGCCGCGGTGCGGGAGCGCAGGCCGAGACCGTCCGGGTCGCCCACGCTGAACCAGCCCCGGTCCACCGAGCCGGCGACGAGCCGGTCGCCGGCGGCGGACCAGGCGGCCGTCGACTCGCCGACGCCACCGGCGAACTTCCGGGTCGGAGGCCGGCGCCGGGGGTCCCAGGTCTGGGGGGCGCCGTTGCCCACGCTGGCGACCACGCCCGCGTCCGAGACCGCCGGCGCCGAGTCCGAGACGTTCAACCCGCGGGCCAGCTCGCGTTCGCCGGTGCGGGTGTCCAGTCGCTCGGTGAGGAAGTGCCGGCCGCCCTGCACCTGGCCGTCCCCACTGGTGGCGGTGTCGAGGTGGTAGGTCAGCCAGTGGCCGTCGGGGGACCACCCGAAGCCGTGGGCGTAGACGCCGTACCCCTGCTCGATCCGGAAGTCCTCCACGTGCCCGTCCTCGAGGTCGAGGATCCGGACCCCGCTCGGTTCGTAGCCGGTCAGGGTCCGGCCGTCGACCACGTAGGGGTTCCAGGTGTAGGCGAGCCGGCGGCCGTCGGGGGACAGTGAGGCGACCGGGTCGTCGAAGCGGACGTACGCGTCGGGGTCGAAGCCCGGCAGGTCGAGCCCGCGGTAGCGGCCGTCCTGCGCGGAGACCGCGACCACGGCCCCCTCGTTGACCGGGAAGACCGCGGCGGTCGTCCCGACGGCGAGGCTCGGAGCGGCCAGGGAGCGGTCCCAGGTGTACCCGTTCCCGCTGCGCGGCGCCAGCCGCTCCGGCACGGCGTGCAGCGCGTCCGGCAGGGCGGGCGCCCCGCTCGGGGCCGCGGGCAGCGTGGGCGGCCCGGTGGGGGAGACCAGCGCGAGCGTGCTGCCCAGGGTGAGTGCCAGCAGGGCCGCGGCGACCCCTCCGGTCCGCCACGCGACCTCCCGGCGGCGGGCGCGCCGGGCGCGTCGCCAGGTGTCGGCGGGGACGTGCGGCTCCGGCTGCTCGTCGGCGAGCTCGTCGAGCAGGTCCCGCAGCGGGCTCACCGGGGCTCACCTGCGACGCTGACGAGGTCGGCGAGATGGGGGGCGGTGCTGCGGAGGCGGTGCAGGGCCTGGCGGCTGCTCGACTTGACGGTGCCCACCGCGATGCCGAGGGCGGCCGCGGTCTGAGTCTCGGTGAGGTCCTCGAAGTAGCGCAGCACCAGCACCGTCCGCTGCCGAGGGGTGAGTGCTGCCAGGGCGGTGCGCAGGGCCAGCCGCAGCTCCAGGTCGCCGCGCTCGGTGGTGCGGTTCTCCGCGTGCCAGCCAGCGGGGCCGTCGAGGGGGACCTCGGTGAGGTGGCGGCGACGCCGCCACGACGAGATGTGCTCGTGGTACAGCGCCCTGCGCACGTACGGCTCGGGGTCGCCCTCGATGCGGTGCCAGGCCTTCGCGGTCTTGAACAAGGTGGTCTGCACGAGGTCCTCCGCCAGGTGGTGGTCGCCGGTGAGGAGGTACGCCGTCCGGGCGAGTGCGCGGCCCCGGTGGGCCACGAAGGCGTCGAACGCGAGCTCCGCCTCTGCCGCCATGGCGCGCTGCTTGGTCACGGGCACCCCCTTCGAGGGCTTCTACGCACCCAGGGTGCCCGGTGGAGGGTGGTGGGAAGGGACTTTCTCCTTCGAGCGGCGCCGTCGATAGACTGCGCGCTCACCCGGAGTCCCCCGAAAGGTCCCCCTTGACCACCGATCACGACCTCGTCCTTGTCGTCGACTTCGGCGCGCAGTACGCCCAGCTCATCGCCCGCCGGGTCCGGGAGGCGAAGGTCTACTCCGAGATCGTCCCGCACAGCATGCCGGTCGAGGAGATGCTGGCGCGCAAGCCCAAGGCGATCGTGCTGTCGGGGGGGCCGTCCTCGGTCTACGAGCCGGGCGCGCCGCAGATCTCCTCCGACATCTTCACCGCCGGGGTGCCGGTGTTCGGGATGTGCTACGGCTTCCAGACGATGGCGCAGGCGCTCGGCGGAGAGGTGCGGCGCACGGGTCGGTCGGAGTACGGTCGCACCCCGGTCGTGGTCTCGGAGGCGGGCACCCTGCTCGGCGAGGTGCCCACCGAGCACCGGGTGTGGATGAGCCACAGCGACTCGGTGGTCGCGGCGCCGGAGGGGTTCACCGTGCTCGCCGCGACGGAGGTGTCGCCGGTGGCGGCCTTCGAGGACGTGGCCAGGGGGCTCGCCGGCGTCCAGTGGCACCCGGAGGTGCTGCACACCGAGCACGGCCAGACCGTCCTCGCGCGCTTCCTGCACGAGATCGCGCGGTGCCGGCAGACCTGGACGATGGTGAACATCGTCGAGGAGCAGCTCGAGCGGATCAAGGCCCAGGTCGGGGACGCCCGTGCGATCTGCGGCCTCTCCGGAGGGGTCGACTCCGCGGTCGCCGCCGCCCTGGTCCAGCGCGCCGTCGGCGACCGGCTCACCTGCGTCTTCGTCGACCACGGACTGCTGCGCAAGGGCGAGGCCGAGCAGGTGGAGCGCGACTTCGTCGCTGCGACCGGGGTGTCGCTGCACGTCGTGGACGCCCAGCAGCGGTTCCTCGACGCGCTGGCCGGGGTCAGCGACCCCGAGACCAAGCGCAAGATCATCGGCCGCGAGTTCATCCGGGTCTTCGAGCAGGCTGAGATCGACATCGTCGGCGAAGCCGCCGACCACGGCGAGAAGGTGCAGTTCCTGGTGCAGGGAACGCTCTACCCCGACGTCGTGGAGTCGGGGGGCGGCACGGGCACCGCGAACATCAAGTCCCACCACAACGTCGGGGGGCTGCCCGACGACCTCGAGTTCGAGCTCGTCGAGCCGCTGCGTGCGCTGTTCAAGGACGAGGTCCGGCTGGTCGGCGAGCAGCTCGGCCTGCCCCCGGAGATCGTGTGGCGACACCCCTTCCCCGGCCCGGGGCTGGGCATCCGGATCATCGGCGAGGTCACCCAGGACCGCCTGGAGATCCTGCGCGAGGCCGACGCCATCGCACGCGAGGAGCTCACCCGGGCCGGCCTCGACCGCGACATCTGGCAGTTCCCGGTCGTGCTCCTCGCCGACGTGCGCTCGGTCGGGGTGCAGGGCGACGGCCGGACCTACGGTCACCCGGTGGTGCTGCGGCCGGTCACCTCCGAGGACGCCATGACCGCCGACTGGGCGCGTCTGCCCTACGACGTGGTGGAGACGATCTCCACACGGATCACCAACGAGGTGCGCGAGGTCAACCGGGTCACCATCGACGTGACCAGCAAGCCTCCGGGCACCATCGAGTGGGAGTGAGCCTGGCTCAGCGCTGCTGACCCCCACCGGCCTCGTCGACGAGCGCCCCGGCGGCCTCGTCGATGATCGAGCGCATCGCCGTCTCCGCAGCCTGCGGGTCCCCCAGGCGCACGAAGCGGGCGACGTCGTCGTGGAGCGCGATCGCCGCCGGGTTGGGGCGGCTCGGCATCATCCCGTGGTGGGTGCGACCGGAGAGCACCTCGCTGACCACGCCGGTGAGCGCCTGCATCATCTCGTTGCCGCTGGCCTCGAGCAGCGCCCGGTGGAAGACCTTGTCGGCGAGCAGGTAGGCCTCGAGGTCCCCGGCCCGGCCGTGCACGGCCATGTCGGAGGCTGCGGCGGCCAGGATTCGGCAGTGGTGCGGGGTCGCCCGCTGGGCAGCGAGGGCTGCCGCGACGGGCTCGAAGCCGCGGCGCAGCTCGGAGAGGGACAGCAGCTGCTCGGTGCGGTCGCCTGCGTCGAGACGCCAACGGATCACCGCCGGGTCGAAGACCTTCCAGCGCGCCCGCGGCTGCACCGTCACCCCCACCCTGCGTCGCGAGGTCAGCAGACCGATCGACTCCAGCAGCCGGACCGCCTCGCGCGCGACGCCGCGGGAGACGGCGTACTCGCGCTCCACCCACTCCAGGGTCAGGACGTGGCCCTGGGCGAGGGAGCCGGAGACGATCGCCCGACCCAGCTCGTCGGCGACGCGGTCGTGGAGCGCGGCGGGGGAAGGGGGCGAGGGCACGCAAACATCTTCGCAGACGAAGAGCCGCGGAGGAAAGAGCGATTTATTTGTCTCGGAGTCTTGCAAAGATCGTATCTTTGCAGTGATGATGTGACGGTCAGCACGGTCACCGACCGTCGATGTGCATCCCAGGAGGCTCGAATGCAGCAGGTCGTGGTGATGGGCGTGTCCGGCTCGGGCAAGTCCACCGTGGGCGCCGCGCTGGCCCAACGGCTGCGGGTGCCGTTCGCCGACGCAGACGACTTCCACCCCGCCGCCAACATCGCGAAGATGTCGGCCGGCCAGCCCTTGGACGACGACGACCGCCGCCCGTGGCTGGAGGAGATCGGGCGCTGGCTCGCCGCCCACCCCGAGGGGGCCGTGGTGAGCTGCTCGGCACTGAAGCGGGACTACCGCGACCAGATCCGCGCCCACGCACCCGGCGTCGAGCTCCTGCACCTCGACGGCGGCCGCGAGGTGATCGCACGGCGTCAGGCGAGCCGTCCCGGGCACTTCATGCCGGCCTCGCTGCTGACCTCGCAGTTCGACACCCTCGAGCCTCTCCAGGACGACGAGCACGGCCTCGTGGTCAGCGTCGACCAGAGCGTCGACGCGATCGTCGAGCGGTATGTCGCCCACCACCCCACCCCCTCCCAGGAGTCCTGACCCATGCCCCTCCCGACCCTGCTCACCGGACCGGTTCCGCTTGCCGGCACCGACCTCGTCCAGCCGGTGGCCTCCGGCTGGCAGCTCCTCGTCGCCGCCCTTGCCGGCATCGCCGTCATCGTCGTGCTCATCACCGTGGCCAAGGTGCACCCCTTCCTGGCGCTGATCTTCGGTGGGCTGACGGTCGGCGTCGCGGCGGGGGAGAACGTCGACGACGTGCTGACCTCGTTCAGCACCGGGTTCGGCAGCACCGCCGCCGGGGTCGGCATCCTCATCGCGCTCGGCGCGATGTTCGCCAAGCTGCTCGCGGACTCCGGCGGTGCGGACCAGGTCGTCGACACGATCGTGGGCCGGGCCTCGGCCGCGGGCCTGCCCTGGGCGATGGCTGCGGTCGGCGCGATCATCGGCCTCCCGATGTTCTTCGAGATCGGGCTGGTGCTGCTCATGCCGGTCATCTACCTGGTGGCGCGCCGGGCCCAGGTCTCCCTGGTGACCGTGGGCATCCCCGCCCTGGCCGGTCTCTCGGCCATGCACGGCCTCGTTCCCCCGCACCCCGGCCCGCTGACCGCGATCGACTACCTCGGCGCCGACCTCGGCGTCACGCTGGCCCTGGGCGTGCTCGTCGCAGTGCCCACGGTCATCGTCTCCGGCCCCCTGTTCGGCCGGGTCGCAGGGCGCTGGGTCGACGTGCCGGCGCCGACGAGGTTCGAGGCCGACCGCACCGAGGCGACCTCGCGGCCGTCCTTCGCGGTCACGATGTTCACGGTGCTGCTGCCCGTCGTGCTCATGATGGGCAAGGCCGTGGCCGACATCGCCATCGCGGACGAGACCGACCGGACCCGTCAGGTCCTCGACGTGCTGGGTACCCCGCTGGTCGCCCTGCTCATCGCGGTCGTGGTGGCCATGGCCACCTTCGGCCGCGGGACCGGCATGGAGATGAAGCAGGTCTCCAAGACGGTCGAGTCCTCGCTCCCCGCGATCGCCGGCATCATCCTCATCGTGGCCGCGGGCGGCGGCTTCAAGCAGGTGCTGGTCGACACCGGCATCGGCACGCTGCTCGCCGACTGGGCGCGTGGGGCCAACGTGTCGGTCCTGCTGCTGGCCTGGGTGCTCGCGGTCCTCATCCGCCTTGCGACCGGCTCCGCCACGGTCGCGACCATCACCGCCTCGTCGCTGATGATCGGTCTCATGGAGGGGCTGAGCACCGGTGAGACGTCCCTGGTCGTGCTGGCGGTCGGCTCCGGCTCGGTGTTCTTCTCCCACGTCAACGACGCCGGCTTCTGGCTGGTCAAGGAGTACTTCGGGATGAGTGTGGGGCAGACCCTGAAGACCTGGTCTCTCATGGAGACGCTGCTGTCGGTGACCGGCCTGGTCTTCGTCCTGCTGCTCGGCATCGTCATCTAGCCGGCCCGCCGGCGGTCACAGGCGTCCGGTCGGACCGGTTCAGCCGATGCCGTCGGCGGGCACCAGCTCGGTCCGTTCGCGCGCGAAGAGCAGTGCCCCCGTCACCGAGGCGCGGTCCCCGAGGCTCGCGGCGATCACCTCGGTCGTGGCCGCTACCGAGGGCAGTGCGTGGCGGCGCAGGCCCATCCGGACCGGGTCGAGCAGCAGGTCGCCGGCCCGGGACATGTCGCCGCCGATGATGATCGCGCTGGGGTTGATCAGGTTGGCCAGCATGGCCAGCCCCCAGCCCAGGTGGAGCCCGGCGTCCTCGAAGATCCGCAGGGCCGCGACGTTGCCCGCGGTCGCCGCGGCCACGATGTCGTCGATCCCCGCGTGCGGCAGGTGCCCGGCGATCATCGTCTCCGCGGTCCCGGTCGAGGCGTAGGCCTCGAGGCAGCCGCGGCTCCCGCACCGGCACAGCGGGCCCTGCTCGTCGAGGGTCAGGTGGCCGATCTCCCCAGCGGTCCCTGCGGCCCCCCGGAACACCTCGCCGTGGATGATCAGCCCGGCGCCGACGCCCGAGGAGACCTTGACGAAGACCATCTCGGGGTGGTTCCGACCCGCCCCCTGCCGGTGCTCGGCCAGCGCCCCGAGGTTGGCGTCGTTGTCGATGTGGAGAGGGCGTCCGAGGCGTCGGACCACGACCTCGTGGGCGTTGATGCCCACCCAGCCGGGAAGGATCGCTGAGCTCATCACCACCCCGGCGGGGCTGACGGGCGCCGGGATCCCGAGCCCGATGCTCACCACCTCGTCCAGGGTGCCGTCCACCGAGGCGAGCAGACGGCCGAGCGCCCCCTCGATGAGGTCCAGCGCCTCGCCGTAGGCGTGCTCGGGGTGCAGGTCCACTCTCTCGCTGCCGAGCAGCTCCCCGGCCAGGTCGCCCAGGGCGACCCGCACGTGCCGGTGGCCGATGTCGATCCCGGCCACGAGCCCGGCGCTGCGTGCGATCCGCACGACCGTGCCGCGACGGCCGCTGCCGACGGTGGTCTCGACCAGCCCTGCCGCGGCCAGGTCGCGCACGATGTTGGAGACCGTGGCCGGAGCCAGGTGCGTGGTGCGGGCGATCTCGGCCTGGCTCACCTGGGGGGTGCTGCTGCGGTCCTGGAGCAGGGCGATCACCCGACGCTGGTTGGCCGCGCGCAGGGAGGCCGTCGACCCGGGGCGGGTGCCCGCGGCTCGCCGAGACGTCGAACCCGGTGGCTCCACGTTCACAGGCTTCGCCGTCATGGGGTCACCTTAGGGTCCGGACGGGTCTAGTCGTCAAGACATGAATGAGAACGACGAAGAGCACTCGACTCTGTTTCGTTATCGTTCGACTCTTGACTGCTAGGCGCACCGTGCGGTGGAATGCCTGCACAACGTGATGTGACGCGGGCCACGCGCCCCGACCTAGGAGGAAACCCGTGAGGGATCAGATTCGTCGCGCCGGCGGCATTGCGGTGGCCGCTGTCGTCACCGCTGCCGGCCTTGCTGCCTGCGGTGCCAACGACACCAACAACAGCTCCGGTGACGGCGCGAGCAGCGGCGCCAAGATCGCCCTGCTCCTGCCCGAGTCGAAGACGACTCGCTACGAGAGCCAGGACAAGCCGCTGTTCGAGGCCAAGGTCGCCGAGCTGTGCTCGGACTGCCAGGTGGACTACTTCAACGCCGACCAGGACCCGGCCAAGCAGCAGCAGCAGGTGGCCACCGCGATCACCGACCAGGTCGACGCCATCGTCCTCGACCCGGTCGACGGCGAGTCCGCGGCCAGCCTGGTCGCCGACGCGCAGGACGCCGGCATCCCGGTCATGGCCTACGACCGGTTCATCGAGGGCGCGGACTACTACATGTCCTTCGACAACGCGCAGGTCGGCAAGCTCCAGGGCCAGGCCCTGGTCGACGCCATGGGCGACAAGGGCAACATCCTCATGCTCAACGGTGCGCCCACCGACCCCAACGCCGCCCAGTTCAAGGAGGGCGCGCACGAGGTCATCGACGCCAGCGGCCTGAAGATCCTCGCGGAGTACGACAACCCCGACTGGAGCCCCGAGAACGCCCAGAGCTGGAGCAGCGACCAGCTGACCAAGTTCGGTCCCAGCAAGATCCAGGGCGTCTACGCCGCCAACGACGGCCAGGCCGGCGGCGTCATCTCGGCGCTGAACGGCGAGATCAACCCGCCGATCACCGGTCAGGACGCCGAGCTCGCCGCCATCCAGCACATCGTCGAGGGCACGCAGTACATGACCGTCTACAAGCCGATCAAGACCGAGGCCGAGAAGGCCGCCGAGGTCGCGGTCCAGATGGCCAAGGGCGAGGACATCACCGGCACCGAGGACTTCCAGGGCGTCAAGTCCTTCATCTTCGACCCGATCGTCGTCACCCAGGACAACATCATGGACACCATCGTGGCCGATGGGTTCTTCAGCGTCGACGACATCTGCACCTCCGACTACGCCGACGCCTGCGCGAAGGCGAAGATCAGCTGATGTCGAGCACCCTCACCGAGGGCGCCGGGACCGGGGTCAGGGAGAGCGTGCTCTCCCTGACCGGGGTCTCCAAGCGGTTCGGCGCCGTGCAGGCCCTCACCGACGTACACCTCGACGTCGCCGCCGGCGAGGTGGTCGCCCTGGTCGGCGACAACGGTGCGGGCAAGTCCACGCTGGTCAAGATCATGGCCGGGGTCTACCAGCCCGACGGCGGGACGATCACCTTCGACGGTCGCAAGGTCACCGTCGCGGGACCCAACGCCGCTCAGGCCATGGGGATCTCCACGGTGTTCCAGGACCTGGCGCTGTGCGACAACCTCGACGTGGTCGCCAACCTGTTCCTCGGCCAGGAGCGCACCCGTGGCCCCTGGATCGACGAGGTCACCATGGAGAAGGAGGCCTGGCGGCTGCTGCGCAGCCTGTCGGCCAAGATCCCGTCGGTGCGGATCCCGATCGCCGGCCTCTCCGGCGGGCAGCGGCAGACCGTCGCCATCGCCCGGAGCCTGGTCGGCCGACCCAAGGTGGTCATGCTCGACGAGCCCACCGCGGCGCTCGGCGTGGCCCAGACCGCGGAGGTGCTCAACCTCATCGAGCGGCTCCGCGAGCAGGGCCTGGGGGTGATCCTGATCAGCCACAACATGGCCGACGTGCAGGCGGTGGCCGACAAGATCGTCGTGCTGCGCCTGGGCCGGAACGCCGCCGAGATCCCCATCGAGGAGGCCACCACGGAGACGCTCGTGGCCGCCATCACCGGCGCCTCGGACAACGTGGTCACCCGCCGCGCCGGTCGCACCGAAGCGGCCTCGGCGGCCGCGCAGCCCAGCACCGACGACGAGAACCAGGAAGGCGGCGCCTGATGGCCGACACCTCGACCCAGGACGAGACCGGACCCGCGATCCCGCCCGCGGCCGACCTGACCGACGAGCGGCTGATCCACAGTGTCGGTCTCGCCGGTGCGGCGAAGGCGTTCGGGCAGCGCGTCCGCGGCGGTGACATCGGCAGCCTGCCGGTCGTCCTCGGGCTGATCGTCATCTCGATCGTGTTCTACCTCCAGGAGCCGGTGTTCCTGTCCTCGCGGACCCTGGTCAACATCACGCTGTTCGCCGCACCGGTCGGCATCATCGCCCTGGGTGTGGTGCTGGTGCTGCTGCTCGGCGAGATCGACCTCTCGGTCGGCTCGGTGAGCGGTCTTGCTGCCTCGGTGATGGCCTGGCTGACCGTCTACCACGGCCAGCCGCTGTTCCTCGGGTTGATCGCCGGCACCCTGACCGGGGCCGGGATCGGCATCGTCTACGGGCTGCTCTACACCCGGATCGGCGTGCCCAGCTTCGTGATCACGCTCGCCGGTCTGCTCGGTTTCCTCGGCCTCCAGCTGGTGGTGCTGGGCAAGAACGGCACGGTCAACCTGCCGCGCAGCTCCGGCATCGTGGACTTCGCCCGGTCCTCCTTCGTCAGCGGCACGGCGGCGTACCTCCTGGTGATCGCCATCGTCGCGGCGTACGCCGTCGCGCAGGTCGTCGGCATCCGGCGTCGGCACGCAGCCGGCCTGTCTGCCACCGCGCCCCTGGTCATCGGGATCAAGGTCGCCCTCATGGCGGCCGGCGGTCTGTGGCTGGCCTACTACCTGAGCATCGACCGGGGCTTCGGCTACCTGCCGCTGTTCTTCCTGGCGCTGGTGGTGATCATGGACATCGCCCTGCGCAAGACCACCTGGGGCCGGCACGTCTTCGCCGTCGGCGGCAACGAGGAGGCCTCGCGACGGGCCGGCATCAAGGTCGACCGGATCTACATCTCGGTCTTCTCCCTGACCGGCATGCTGGCCGCGGTCGGTGGTCTGCTCGCCGCCGCGCAGCTGACCTCGGTCTCCCAGGCCAGCGGCGGCACCGACACCAACCTGACCGCGATCGCGGCCGCGGTGATCGGGGGCACCAGCCTCTTCGGTGGCCGCGGTTCGGCGTACGCCGCGCTGCTGGGCATCGTCGTGCTCCAGTCGATCCAGACCGGCCTGAACGTGGTCGGCGTGGACTCCTCGGTGCGCTACATGGTCACCGGCGCTGTCCTGCTGCTGGCCGTCTCGATCGACTCGGTCTCGCGCCGGGCCCGGTCCAGCAGCGGACGCGGTTGACCCTCGCCCCGTCCCGGCTCCAGGGTGTCGACCGCGACCGCGGTCGGCACCCCTGGGCCGTTCAGGGCGTTTCCTCGCAGGCCGCGGTCGTGGCGGCCCCCGGGGGAGGCCGCAGGTTCCTATGATGTTGGTCAGTCCCAGTGATCAGGAGTCCCCTCATGGCACGCGTCATCCCCTTCCTGCAGACCGCGGTCCGCGAGTGGCTGCTGCGTCGGGCCGGGGGCATCGACCTGTCGAAGATCGACAAGGTCCCCGATCGCCTCGTGTGGCCCCTGCTCCGCGACGGGTTCGACCCGGTCGCCCGGCTCGGTGAGCTGCGCGCGGTCGAGCCGGTCTCCAAGCTGACCAGCTTCCTCGGGCTCGACGTGTGGGTCGTCTCCGGCGAGGCCGAGGCCCGCGAGGTCCTGGCGCACACGACCGCGTACAGCAACGACATCCGGCCCTACGTCGGCCGCAGCGGCGACAGTGCCTCCGGGGACATCGGCGGGCTGGGCTTCACCGACCCGCCGGAGCACAGCCGGCTGCGCAAGCTGCTCACCCCGGAGTTCACCATGCGTCGGCTGGAGCGGCTCCGGCCCCGGATCGAGGCGATCGTCGCGCGCCAGCTCGACGAGATGGCCGCGGCCGGACCCGAGGTCGACCTCGTGCAGACCTTCGCCTTCCCGGTCCCGTTCCTGGTGATCTGCGAGCTGCTCGGGCTCCCCGACGAGGAGCGGGAGACCTTCCGGACCCTCGGTTCCGCACGGTTCGACGTGACCCACGGCGGCATCGGGGCCTTCGGTGCGGTGTCGTCGTCGCGGCAGTTCCTCATGGACTTCACCCGGCGGCAGCGTCAGGACCCCGGCGACGGGCTGGTCGGTCAGATCATCCGTGAGCACGGCGACGAGATCAGCGACTTCGACCTGGGGGGGCTGGCCGACGGGGCCTTCACCGGTGGCCTGGAGACCAGCGCGAGCATGCTGGCGCTGGGCGCCGCCGTGCTCCTCGAGCACCCCACGGCGTACCAGCAGGTCGCCCAGGACCCCTCCTCGGTGGACCGGACGGTCGAGGAGCTGCTGCGCTACCTCAGCGTCGTCCAGGTGGCCTTCCCCCGGTTCGCCAAGCAGGACGTGGAGGTGGGTGGTCGGGCGATCAAGCGCGGCGACGTGGTGATGTGCCACCTCGCCGGCGTCAACCGGGACCCGCGCGCCGGGGGCTCGGACGACTTCGAGCCCGCGCGCGCCGCCGGCACCCACCTGGCCTTCGGCCACGGGTTCCACCGCTGCGTCGGCGCCGAGCTCGCCCGGATGGAGCTGCGGATCGCCTACCCGGCGCTGGCTGCCCGCTTCCCCGACCTCAGCCTGGCCACCGACGTGCTCGACTTCCGGCAGAGGTCGCTCGTCTACGGCGTCGACACCCTGCCGGTGCGACTGGCCGCCGAAGCGCTCTCCGGCACCCCGTAGGTCGTGGTCCGCTCGCGCACCGGGCGGCCGATCCCGGCGGCGATCCCGGTCAGCTCCGCGACCGTCTTGGCCGAGCCGTGCTCGGAGCCGGCCATCCGAGAGATGGTCTCCTCCATCAGGGTGCCGCCGAGGTCGTCGGCCCCGGACCGCAGCATCCGCCGGGTCCCGTCCACGCCGAGCTTGACCCACGAGGTCTGCACGTGGCCGATCCGGCCGTGCAGCATGATCCTCGCCATCGCGTGCACCGCCAGGTTGTCGCGCAGCGTGGGACCGGGGCGGGCCACGCCGGCCAGGTAGATCGGTGCGCTGGTGTGCACGAACGGCAACGGGACGAACTCGGTGAAGCCCCCGACCCCGTGCTCGAGGGCGGTGTCCTGGATCCGCTGCAGCACGCGCAGGTGCGCCACCCAGTGCTGGGGACGGTCGACGTGGCCGTACATCATGGTCGCCGACGAGCGGATCCCCAGCCGGTGGGCGGTGGTCACGACGTCGACCCAGGCACTGGTCGGCAGCTTGCCCTTGGTGAGGATCCAGCGGATGTCGTCGTCGAGGATCTCTGCTGCGGTCCCCGGGATGGTGTCGAGCCCGGCCTCCTGAGCCTTGAGCAGCCAGTCGTGGACCGACAGGCCGGTCCGCGTCGCGCCGTTGACCACCTCCATGGGGGAGAAGGCGTGCACGTGCATGCCCGGCACGCGGCGCTTGACCGCCGAGACGAGGTCGAAGTACGCCGTCCCGGGGAGCTCGGGGTCGATCCCGCCCTGCATGCACACCTCGGTCGCCCCCAGCTCCCACGCCTCGGCGGCGCGCTCGGCGACCTGCTCCAGGGACAGGGAGAACGCGTCGGCGTCGGTACGCCTCTGGGCGAACGCACAGAACCGGCAGCCGGTGTAGCAGACGTTGGTGAAGTTGATGTTCCGGTTGACCACGTAGGTGACGGTGTCGCCGACGGTGTCGCGGCGCAGACCGTCCGCGACCCGGCAGAGCGCGTCGAGCGCCGGGCCGTCGGCGGTGATGAGCAGCAGCGCCTGCTCGTCGGTCAGGCCGCCGGGGTCGCGCTCGGCCTGCCGCAGCGCGGCCCGGGTGTCCGGGTCGAGCGCGGGACCACGGGCGGGCACGGGGTGCCTGCGCTCCTGCGCCTCCGCCTGCGCGCTGTTGCGGGCCACCTGGTCGCGCAGGGACTGCCAGTCGCCGTAGACGTCGTCGAAGTCCGTGCGGCGGTCGGCGCTGCGTCCGGTGGAGTCGATGGCGGTGTGCAGGTCCACCCGACCCGACCCGGTTCCGGTGTGCGCGAACCCGCCGTCCGGCTCCTGCCAGGGCAGTCCCCTGGGCCTCGCTCCGGGCGCGGCCAGGCCGTCCGGGCCGGCCAGCGCGGCGATGTGCGCACGCAGCCGCGGGTCGATCCACGGCTCACCGGCGGCGACGTACTCCGGGTGCACCGCCAGGCGGGCCCGCAGCTCCAGCCCGGCGCGCTCGGTGACCGCCCGCAACCGGTCCAGCGACGGCCAGGGTCGCTCGGGGTTCACGTGGTCGGGAGTGACCGGGGAGACCCCTCCCCAGTCGTCGACCCCGGCGGCGAGGAGCGCGGCGCACTCGTCGAGGTCGACCAGGTTCGGCGGTGCCTGCACCCGCATCCGCGGCCCCAGCACCAGTCGGGTGACCGCGACCGCCGCGAGGTGCTCCTGCAGGCCCAGGTCCTCGGCGCTGCGCATCGCGGTGTCGGCCTTGGCGCGGAAGTTCTGGACGATCACCTCCTGCACGTGTCCGAAGGAGCGTGCCGTCGCCCGGATCGCGAAGATCGTCTCCGCCCGCTCGGCGAGGTCCTCCCCGATGCCGACCAGGAGGCCGGTGGTGAACGGCACCGACAGACGGCCGGCGTCGTCGAGGACCCGCAACCGCACCGCCGGGTCCTTGTCCGGCGACCCGTGGTGCGCGCCGCCGCGCTCGGTGAACAGGCGGGTCGAGGTGGTCTCCAGCATGGTGCCCAACGAGGGTGCGACCGGCTTGAGCTTGTTCAGCTCCGCCCAGGTCATCACCCCGGGGTTGAGGTGCGGCAGCAGGCCGGTCTCCTCCAGCACCCGCACCGCCATCGCACGCAGGTAGTCCACGGTCGTGTCGTAGCCGTGCTCGTCGAGCCACTGGCGGGCCTCGGGCCAGCGGTCCTCCGGTCGGTCCCCGAGCGTGAACAGCGCCTCGGTGCAGCCTGCGGCGGCCCCCGCGGCGGCGATCGCCACCACCTCGTCGGGGGAGAGGTAGGGCGCCTGGCCCTCGGCGGCCAGCCGTCCCGGCACGGTGACGAACGTGCAGTAGTGGCACCGGTCACGGCACAGGCGGGTCAGCGGGATGAACACCTTGGGCGAGTAGGTGACCACCCCCGGCCGACCCGCGGCGACCAGACCAGCGTCCCGGACGCGGGCGGCCGCGGCCATCAGCCGGGCGAGGTCGTCCCCGCCGGCCGCCAGCAGCACCGTCGCCTCGGCCACGTCGAGACCGACGCCGCGCTCCACCCGCGCGAGAGCCCGGCGTACCTGCTGGGGGGTGGGCGCGACCTGCTCCATGCGGCGAGCGTAACCGGGCCGCGCGACGGGACATCTCCGCGCCCACCCCTCCGGGGGTATCGGCCCTCGAGGGGCCGTCCCTAGGGTTCGCACCATGGAACCCCCCGGTCGCCCCGTCCTCCTCGCGCGCCCGGACGCGGGCGGGCAGGCGCACCGCGAGCAGCTCGCGCTGCTCGCGGGCCAGGCCCGGACGGCCGCTGGCGACGTCGCCTCGGCGGAGCACCTCGTCCGTGACCTCCCGCCCGCCCCCGCGCCGGGTCGAGGGCGGACGCGGGAGCTGTGGGAGCAGCTGGCGACCCTGGGCGCTGCCGACCTCACCGTGGCACGGGTCGCCGAGCCCCACCTCGACGCGCTGGCGATCCTCGACCAGGCGGAGGCGTGCCACGCTGACGAACGGGGCACCCTGTGGGGTGTGTACGCCGCAGAGGGGCCCGCGCCCCGGGTCACCGCCGAGCACGCCGCGGCCGGCTGGCGGCTGTCCGGACGCAAGCACTGGTGCTCGCTCGCGGACCGGGTCGACCGGGCGCTGGTCACCGCCTGGGTGGGCCCGGAGCAGCGCGGTCTCTTCGCCGTGCCGATGCGGCACCCCAGGGTGCGCTCCGCAGGCCAGTCGTGGGTGGCCCGGGGGCTGCCGGCGGTCACGAGCACCGCGGTCGACCTCGACGACGTCCCGGCCACCCCGGTCGGGGGGACGGGCTGGTACCTCACCCGTCCGGGTTTCGCCTGGGGCGGCATGGGCGTGGCCGCGGTCTGGTTCGGAGGGGCGGTCGGCCTCGCTCGGCGGCTGGAGGAGCAGGCACGCACGCGGGAACCCGACCAGATCGCACTGATGCACCGCGGCGCGGTCGACGCCGTCCTCCACGCTGCCCGGTGCGTGCTGGCGGACGCGGCGGTGCAGGTCGACTCCGGTCAGGCCGCCGGGGGCGACGGCGCCGGGCTCGCCCTCCGGGTGCGCCAGGTCGTGCGCCGGGCCGCGGAGGAGGTGCTGCATCGGACCGAGCACGCCCTCGGGCCGGCCCCCCTGGCGCTGGAGGAGGAGCACGCCGCCCGGGTGGCGGACCTCCAGCTGTACCTGCGCCAGGAGCACGCGGAGCGGGACCAGGCCGCTCTGGGAGGGCTGGGAGCAGCGGACCACGCATGGTGAGCAGGGTGGGCCCGGTGGGCCTGAGGGCTGTGACCGTGCCCTGGACGGTGCGCGTGGTCGTCCCGGCACGCGACGAGGAGCGGCTGCTGCCCGGGTGCCTGGCAGCGCTGCACCGGGCGGTCCTGCGAGCGCGACGTGACCGGGCCGCGTCCCGGTTCTCGGTCACCGTCGTCCTGGACTCCTGCGTCGACGCGACGCCGCAGGTGCTGGCACGCGCCGCAGGGGACGGGATGGACGTCGACGCGCTCGCCGTCGACCATGGTCTGGTCGGGGCCACCCGCGCCTCCGGGGTCGAGCACGCGGTGCGGGACGACCCGGACCCCGACCGGGTGTGGTTGGCCAACACCGACGCCGACACCCTGGTGCCGGAGCACTGGCTGGTCGCGCAGCTGGACCTGGCCGACGGCGGCGCCGAGGTCGTCATCGGCACCGTCGAGCCGCACCGTGACGACCTCGCGCCCGACCTGCTCGCCGCCTGGCACCTGCGGCACCGGCTGGTCGAGGGACATGGGCACGTGCACGGCGCGAACCTGGGTCTCACCCTGGCGGCGTACCGGCGGGCGGGCGGCTTCCCCCGGCTGGGGCTGCACGAGGACCGGACGCTGGTCGAGCGGCTGCGGGCGCTCGACGCCTGCTGCGTCAGCACCGACGCCACCCGGGTGGTCACCTCCGGCCGACGGTGGGGGCGCGCCGACGGGGGCTTCGCAGACTACCTGTCCGCGCTGGAGCCCGGCGCGTGAGCGACGTGGCGTTCACCCATGACCAGGAGGGCACCCCCGAGGCCTACTGGTCCCGGCTGCCGGAGTGGTCCTCGACGCCGGAGCTGGAGATCCTCGACGCCCGCGGCCGCCGGCCGGGCCGGCTGGTCGTCGTCGTGGCCCACCCGGACGACGAGACCCTGGCCATGTCAGGGCTGCTGATCAGGACCGCGACCAGCCGACTGCCGACGGTCGTGGTGATGGCCACCGCGGGCGAGCACTCCCACCCCGACAGCCCGACCAGGACCCCCGACGACCTGCGCGCCGCGCGGCGGGTCGAGCTGCGGCTCGCCCTCACCCGCCTGCACTCCGAGGCCGACGTGCGCTGGCTGGGGCTGCCGGACGGCCGGGTCGCCGACCACCTCGACGCCCTGGACGACGTGCTGGCCGGGATCGTCGACGACACCACGCTGCTGGTCTCCACCTGGTCCGGCGACGGCCACAGCGACCACGAGGCAGTGGCCGACTCAGCAGCGCGCAGCGCGGCACGGGTCGGGGCCCGCCACCTGCAGGCCCCGATCTGGCTCTGGCACTGGGGAACACGGGACGACGTGCCCTGGGCCACGGTCCGCCGGCTCCCTCTCGACGCCGAGGCGGTACGACGTCGGCGCGCGGCGCTGGAGGCCTACGTCTCCCAGCACCGCCCGCTCTCCTCGGCCCCGGGCGACGAGGCCGTCCTGACCCCGGGGGTCCTGGCCCACTTCGACCGGGACGTGGAGACCTACCTCGAGAGCAGCGACCCCCGGTGCAGCCAGGACAGCGGCGTGTTCGAGCGCCTGCACCGTGACTCGGCGGACCCCTGGTCGCTGGCCACGTCGTGGTACGAGCGCCGCAAGCGCGCGGTGACGCTGGCCGCACTCCCGCAGGAGAGACTGGGGCGGGTGCTGGAGGTGGGTTGCTCGGTGGGGGTGCTCACCGAGGCCCTCGCCGACCGGGCGACGCACGTGACCGCCCTCGACGTGAGCGACGCCGCGCTGCAGCAGGCCCGGCAGCGGCTGGGCGCGCGCGAGGACGTGTGCCTGCGGCGGATGCGCGTCCCGGACGCCTGGCCGGAGGGGACCTACGACCTCGTCGTGCTCTCCGAGGTGGGCTACTTCCTCACCCGCGACGAGTGCGCGGCTGTGCTCCGTGCGGCGCTCGGCTGCCTCGGCCCGACCGGCTCCCTGCTCCTGGTGCACTGGCGGCACCCCGTCGAGGGCTGGCCCCTGGACGGCGACGACGTGCACGCGCTGGCCAGGGAGCTGGCCGAGGGGAGCGGCCACGTCGTGACCACCGCCGTCCTGGACGAGGACTTCCGGTTGGACCTGTGGCGACGCCGGGGGCTGCCCAGCCTCGCGGCGCTGGAGGACAAGCTCTGAGCCGGCCCGGCGGCCGCGTCCGTGCAGCGGCCGCTCAGGACTGCCAGGAGCGCCACAGGGCGGCGTAGGACCCGTCCCGGGCCACCAGCTCCTCGTGGGAACCCAGCTCGCTGATCCGGCCGTCCTCCACCACCGCGACCCGGTCGGCGTCGTGGGCCGAGAACAGCCGGTGGGCGATCGCGATGACCGTCCGGCCCTCGAGGACCGCGGCCAGGGAGCGCTCCAGGTGCCGGGCGGCCCGGGGGTCGATGAGCGAGGTCGCCTCGTCGAGGACCAGGGTGTGCGGATCGGCCAGTACCAGGCGGGCCAGGGCCAGCTGCTGGGCCTGGGCCGGGTCGAGCGCGCGGCCGCCGGAGCCGACCAGGGTGTCGAGCCCGTCCGGCAGCCCTCGCACCCAGCCGAGCGCGTCCACGGCGTCCAACGCCGCCACGAGCTCCGGCTCGCCCGCGTCCGGGTCCGCGGCGAGCGCGAGGTTGTCGCGGACCGTGCCGACGAAGACGTGGTGCTCCTGGGTCACCAGGGCGACGTGACCGCGCAGCTCGGCCAGCGGCAGCTCGGTCAGCCCCACCCCGCCCACGTCCACCGAGCCGGTCCGGGGCGGGTGGATGCCGGCGAGCAGGCGGCCCAGCGTGGACTTGCCGGCCCCGGACGGGCCCACCATCGCCAGGCGCTCGCCGGGGCGCACCGTCAGGTCGACGCCGTGCAGCACGTCGCGGCCCTCGACGTAGCTGAACCGCACGTCCTCGACGTCCAGCTCCTCGCCCTGCGGCACCCGCCCGGTGGCGACCCGGTCGTCGGGGACGTGGGCGACCCCGAGGAGCCGGGCCAGAGACGCGGCGCCGACCTGGAGCTCGTCGAGGATGCCGACCACCCGGTCGACCGGGTCGATGAGCATCTGGACGTACAACGTGGCTGCGGTGACGTCGCCCAGGCTGACCTCGCCGCGGGTGTAGAGCCAGCCGCCGAACAGCAACGTGACCACGCCCGGCAGCAGGTAGGAGGTGACCTCCACGCTGGGGAAGAAGCAGGTGCGGAGGAAGAGCGTGTACCGCTCGGCGAGGTACGAGCCGGCGATGTCGGCGTCGACCTGGCGGATCCGCGACGTGCCGAGGTCGAGGGCCTCGACCGTGCGGGCGCCCTCCACGGTCTCGGTGAGCGAGGCGTTGATCTGTGAGTAGCTCGCGTTCTCCGCCAGGTAGCCGTCCTTGGCCCGGCGCAGGTACCACCGGGTCCCCACCACGACGCCCGGCACCCCGACCAGGACCGGCAGCAGCACCCACGCCCCGACCAGCAGCGCCGCGACCATGGTGAGCAGGGCGGTCACGACGGCGATCACCCACTCGGGCAGGGCCCAGCGGACCGACCAGCCGAGCTGCTCGACGTCGCGCGAGGTCCGGGTCAGCAGGTCGCCGCTGCCTGCCGACTCCACGACCCCGATCGGCAGGGCCAGGCTGTGGTCGACGAAGTCCTCCCGCAGCTCGGCCAGCACCTCCTCACCGAAGATGGTCGAGCGCAGACGAGCCCAGCGGGTCAGGAGCGTCTGGGCGACCAGCGCCAGGGCGACCACGGCGGCCAACCGGTCGACGTGGCCGGTGCCCACTCCGGACTGGACGGACTCGACGATGTCGCCGAGCAGGCGAGGGGCCACCAGGCCGGCCGCGGCGGCCGACGCGTGCAGGCCGACCATCGTGAGCAGGACGCGCGGGTGCCGCCGCACCAGGTCGCGGAGGTAGCTCCCGACCTGGGCCGCGTCGGCGACGGGCAGGGTCTCGCCGCTCACGCGGTCACCTCCTCCTCGCGGGTCACCACGGCGCGGTAGGCCGCCACCTCACGGAGCAGGTCACGGTGCGCTCCGACCGCCTCGACCCGGCCGCCGACCAGGAGGACCACCTGGTCGGCCCGGTCCAGCACGAGTGGGCTCGTCGTGGTCACCACCGTGGTCCGGCCCTGCCGGTGCGCGTGCAGCCGGTCTGCGATCCGAGCCTCGGTGTGCGCGTCCACCGCCGAGGTCGGCTCCACGAGCACGAGCACCTCCGGGTCGGCGGCCAGCGCCCGGGCCAGGACCAGCCGCTGTCGCTGCCCCCCGGAGAACGAGCGCCCGCGCTCGGCCACGACGGAGTCCAGTCCGTCCGGAACGGACTCGAGGACGTCGTCGGCGGAGGCCGCCCACAGCGCCGAGGCGACGGCGGCGTCGCCTCGGCCCCGGACGTCGAGCTGGTCGCGCAGCACCCCGGAGAACAGCGTGCTGGAGGTGTCGGAGACGACGATCCGGTCCCGGACGAGCGCCCGGGGCAGCTGCTCGAGCGGCACCTCCCCCCACCGGACGTCGCCCTCGACGTAGCGGCCCAGCCGGTCGGCGACCAGCGCCGTCTCCTCGGGGCGGTCGCAGACCAGGGCGGTGAGCAGGCCGGCCCGGATCCGCACACCACTGGTGACGTCGACGAGGTCGGAGCCCACCGGCGGTCCTTGGCTGGGCAGCTCGGGGTCGGTGAGCTCGGGGCGCAGGGCGAGGACGCGGCAGATCCGGCGCGCGGACACGAACGCCCGGATCCACTTGTTCATCGCCTCGGTCGCCGTGCGCAGCGGGATCATGAGGAACGCGGCGTACCCGTAGAACGCGACGAGCTCGCCGACGGAGATCGTCCCGCGCACCGCGAGCCGGGCCCCGAGCCAGACCACGAGGACGACGAAGACGCCGGGCAGCGCGACCTGCGCGGCATCGAGCACGGACTGGAGACGTCCCACCTGGATGCCCGCGGACCGGACCCGCTGCGACTCCCGGACGTAGCGGTCGTGGAAGACCTGCTCGCCGCCGATGCCCCGCAGCACCCGCAGCCCGCCGACGATGTCGGTGGCGAGGTTGGACAGGTCGCCCATCATCTCGCGCTGGGCCAGGGTCCGCCGCTGGAGCGGCTTGAGCAGCGGGGCCAGCAGCAGGAGCAGGAGCGGCACGCCGACCAGCACGACCACGCCGAGCAGGACCGAGGTGCGCAGCAGGAGGAACGCGACGACCCCGAAGGAGACGACCGCTCCAGCGGCGCGGGCGGTGACGTCCAGGGCGTTGCCGATGTGGGACAGGTCGTTGGTGCCGATCGCCACCACCTCCCCCGTGGCCACCCGCTTGGGCAGCGTCGCCCCGAGGGTGACCGTGGTGCGGGTGACCAGCTGCACGACCGTGTAGGCCGCGGTGAGCCAGTTCGTGACCGCGAACCGGTGCCGCATGATCCCGGCCACCGCCTGGAGCAGGCCGATCCCGAGCATCAGCCCGGTCCAGCGCAGCAACGCCCCGGGGTCCTTCGCGGTCACCCCCCGGTCGATGGCGAGCCCGATCACGGCCGGCATCACGGCCTGGCACAGCATCCACACGATGCCCAGGACGATGCCGACGGCCAGGGTGCGTGCCTGCTGTCGGACCAGCCACGCCAGGAAGCGACCGGGGGAGCGGTGGTCGGCGACGCCGGGGTGGTCGAGAGGGAGACGTCGCACTCGTCCGAGGCTAGGCGTCCGCCGGTCGCGGGGCGAACCGATTTCGGACCACCGGGCGCGGCTCAGCCGTCCTCGCGGGTCCCCGGCTCCTCGGGTTGCCCGGCTGGCTGGTCGCCGCGGCCCAGCTGCCGGGCCACGGTGGCCACCAGCCCGGCGGCCCCGGCGATCACCAGGATGGCGGGGAGCACCCACCGGAAGCCGCCGATGCTGATCACCTCGGCCTCGCGCAGACCCCAGGTGGCGACGATGCCCAGGAAGACCAGGCCGAAGACGAGATGGGTGACGTTGACGGGATGGGTCCTCATGGCTGCCTCAGCTCGATGTGTCCGAATTGCAGGTCGAGGTCGAGGTCGACCTCGGCCGAGGGGGTGACCCGGCGGCTCTCGAGCACGCCGGAGAGGGCGGGCTCCCACCCTTCGCGGTCCCCGTTCGGCGACTCGATCAAGCCGCCGCCGTCGATCCTCGCGTCGAAGCTCACCCTCATGTCGGCCGGGACGATGACCACGATCTCGCCGACGTTCACGTCGACCCGGATCGAGCGCCCGTCGATCGAGGCAGGGTCCACCAGGTCCCGTAGGTCGAGCTCGACGCGCCCGGCAGGCAGCGCGTAGCCGTCGGCCAGCGCCACCGCGGTCGTGGGCCGGACGACCAGGTCCCGGTCACCGGAGTAGCTGGGGTTGGCGACCGCCGCTCCGCCGACCGCCACCGCGGACACCAGCCCGAGCAGGATCAGGCCGCCGGCCCGTCCGACGAAGGCACCCACGACCAGAGCCAGGCCGACCACGCCGAGCACGGCCGCCGGGTAGGCGGAGTCGGGGACGTCCGCCCCTGCCACGTCGAACAGCCCGATCGCGCCCAGGACGAGGGCGAGCACCGCGAGGACGGGCCCGAACAGCAGCGGTCCGGTGCGCCGGGGGTCCGTCGGGGGCGGCGACGCCGGGGGCGGGGGCGAGCCGGCGGGCGGTGCCGCCCAACCAGGCGGTGGCGGCGGGGGACCCGGCGCGGTCGCGGGAAGGGGAGCGCGGCCGCGGTCCCGGGTCAACATCACCGCGAACAGCACGATCGCGATGAGGGCCAGTGGCCAGCCGTCCCCGACCCCGTTCCAGGAGTCGGAGACCGCGGCGATGGCTCCCAGGACCAGGGTGCTGATCACCAGCACGTTGCGGGTGCCGTCACCGAAGCCGATCACCGCGCGTCCGGTGTCCTCCTCGGGCACCAGCAGCCACAGCAGGCCGTAGACGAGGAGTCCGGCGCCGCCGAAGAAGACCAGCACCACCAGCAGCACCCGCACCACCGTCGGGTCGATGTCCAGGTGGCGCGCCAGGCCGCCGGCGACCCCGGCCAGCTTGCGGTCGCCGCGGCTGCGCCGCAGGAGCCGGTAGTCCTTGAGGTGCTCGGTGTTCCACCCGTTGGACGGCGGGTCGAGCGGTGGGCCCTCCCCAGGAGGGGCGGGCGGGCTGTGCGGAGGTGTCTCGGTCATGGCTCCAGCCTGGTCGACGCCGACGGGCTCCACCATCGGGGACGTCCCTGATCCTGCCCGGTCCCGGCGACCGCCCGGCTCAGGGTGCTCCCTCATGGTGGGCGGAGGAGAGCCCTGCCACGATGGTCGAGACATGAGCAGCACAGACGTCCGTCCTCAGGCCCCGCCGCCGCCCCGCCGGGCGGTGCGCAGCGCCGAGGTCTCCTACCTCGGCGGCGTCGCCGGCGGGCTGGCCGAGCACCTCGGGGTCGACGTACGGATGGTCCGTGCCTTCTTCGTGGTCACCGGCTTGTTCGGCTTCGGCCTGGTGTTCTACGCCGGCCTCTGGCTCGCCCTGCCGCTGGCGAGCGCACCGGTCAGCAGCCCGGGGCTGGAGGCCGCGACGAGACAGGGCAAGCGGCCCGGGCGTCGGGGACGGCTCCGCGACGCCGG
This sequence comes from uncultured Actinomycetota bacterium, assembly GCA_963784485.1. Taxonomy (GTDB): domain Bacteria; phylum Actinomycetota; class Actinomycetes; order Propionibacteriales; family Nocardioidaceae; genus Marmoricola_A. Next base: position 162,992 of record CAWARH010000004.1, read on the forward strand.
TCCCCTGGTCGCGGTAGGGGCGCTGCTGGTCGGCGTGGCCGGCCTCGTGGACGTCTCCCTCGGCGGCCCGGTCATCTTCTGGCCCGCACTCTTCGCGGTCGTCGGCGTGATGCTGCTGTGGCGGCAGGCGGACGAGGCCCAGCGCGAGCGCTGGGTGGACACCACCGGGCGCGTGGACCTGCGTCGCATCGTCCTGGGCGACGGGGGCCCGGCGGCCTGGACCCGGATCGCCGCCGGGGTCGGCCTGCTGGTCAGCGCACTGCTGCTCTTCGCCGCCCAGACCGGACGCGTCGCGGTCGCCCGCGACGTCGTGGTCGCCGGAGGGCTGGGTGTGCTCGGCCTCGGGATCACGCTCGGGCCGTGGCTGCTCCGGCTCGCCTCGGACCTCACCGAGGAGCGGGCCGCCCGGATCCGCTCCCAGGAGCGCGCCGACGTCGCGGCCCACCTGCACGACTCGGTCCTCCAGACCCTGGCGCTGATCCAGCGCAACGCCCAGGACTCCGGTCAGGTGGCACGGCTGGCCCGGGCCCAGGAGCGCGACCTGCGCCAGTGGATGTACGGCGCGCCCACCCGGTCCGAGTCCACCCTCGCCGCCGCGCTGCAGCGCGCCGCGGCCGAGGTGGAGGACACCCACGGCGTCCCGGTGGAGGTGGTCACGGTCGGCGACACCGCCACGACCGAGGAGCTGGAGCCGTTGGTCCGCGCGGCGCGGGAGGCGATGGTGAACGCTGCCCGGCACTCCGGTGCCCCGCAGGTCGACGTGTACGTCGAGGTGCGCGGCAGGGAGGTCGAGGTGTTCGTCCGCGACCGGGGCGCCGGCTTCGACCCGGCCGCGGTGCCGCCCGACCGCCTCGGCGTGCGCAACAGCATCGTCGACCGGATGGAGCGCCACGGGGGGCGGGCCACGGTCCGCTCGGCCCCCGGGGCAGGCACCGAGGTGCGCCTGCACCTCCATACCAGCCAGACCAGCCAGACCAGCCAGACCAGCCAGACCAGCCAGACCAGTGACGGAGAACAGACATGACCTCGCCCTCGAGCGGGCCCGCACCGCTGCGCACCGTGGTGATCGTGGACGACCACGCCATGTTCCGCTCGGGGGTGCGCGCCGAGCTGACCGGCCAGGTCGACCTGCGCGACGAGGCCGAGGACGTCGAGACCGCGGTCGCCGCCGTGCTGCGGCACCGTCCCGAGGTGGTGCTGCTCGACGTGCACCTGCCGGGCGGTGGCGGCGTGGAGGTGATGCGCCGGGTCGGCGCCCGCTCCCCGGGCACCCGCTACCTCGCGCTCTCGGTCTCCGACGCGGCCGAGGACGTGATCGGGGCGATCCGCGGCGGCGCCCGGGGCTACGTCACCAAGACGATCACCGGTCCCGAGCTCGTCTCCGCCGTGGAGCGGGTGGCCACCGGCGACGCGGTCTTCTCGCCCCGGCTCGCCGGGTTCGTCCTGGACGCCTTCGCCGGGTCCATCGAGGTGGCCCAGGTCGACGAGGACCTCGACCGGCTCACCGAGCGCGAGCGCGAGGTGATGCGCCTGATCGCCCGGGGCTACGCCTACAAGGAGGTCGCCTCCGAGCTCTACATCTCGGTGAAGACCGTGGAGACCCACGTGTCCAGCGTCCTGCGGAAGCTGCAGCTGTCGTCCAGGCACGAGCTCACCCGCTGGGCCACCGACCGGAGGCTACTTTGAATCCATGACCGATCCCCGCCCCCTCCGGCACTCGCACCGTGACCTGCCCTCCGGTCCTCCCCTGCGCGTCGCGGTCGCCGGAGCCTCGGGGTTCGTCGGCCGCCGGCTCTGCCCCCTGCTCGCGCAGCTGGGGCACACCGTCGTCGCGATGACCCGGCACCCGGACTCCTACCCGGGGGTGGGTGAGCCGGTCTTCGGGGACGTGCACGACGCTGCGACGCTCGACGCGGCGCTGGCCGGCTGCGACGCGGCGTACTACCTGGTCCACTCCCTTGACTCGCCGGACTTCGAGCGGCTGGACCGGGAGGCGGCGACCGCGTTCGGCCAGGCCGCGGCCCGGGCGGGGATCAGCCGGATCGTCTACCTCGGCGGCCTCGGCCACGACGACGACGACCTGTCCCCGCACCTGCGCAGCCGCCGGGAGGTCGAGGAACGGCTGGGGGCGGCGGGCGTGCCGGTGACCACGCTGCGCGCAGGCATCATCATCGGCCACCAGGGCCTGTCCTGGGAGATGACCCGGCAGCTCGTCGAGCGGTTGCCGTTGATGGTCACCCCGCGCTGGGTGTCGACCCGGACCCAGCCGGTGGCCCTGGACGACGTCGTCGGCTACCTGGCCGGGGTGCTCGCGGTGCCCGAGACCGTCGGTCGCCCGCTCGAGGTCGGCGGCGACGAGGTGCTTCGCTACTCCGACATGATGCGGCGGGTCGCTGCGGTCGAGCGGCGGCCGTTGCTGCTGCTGCCCGTGCCGCTGCTGTCCCCGCGGCTCTCCTCCCACTGGCTCAGCCTGATCACCGACGTCGACGCCAAGGCCGGTCGGTCGCTGGTGGACTCGATGGTCAACGAGGTGGTCGTGGAGGACGACGAGCTGCACCGACTGATCCCGTTCGACCGGTTGGGCTTCGACGACGCCGTGCGCGAGGCGCTGGCCGAGCGGGCCGACGAGCTCGGCACCGGCACCGGGTGGACCGCACAGCTACGGCGCCTGCTGCCGATGTCGCTGTCGCACCGGGTGCCGGTCCAGCACCGCGAGACGCCGGCCGTGGTGAACCGACGGCGCCGGGTGGTGACCGCGTCGGCGGTGGTCGGGGCCGGTCTGCTCGGCGTGGGGCTGTCCACCCGGCCGGGCTCGCGGGCGTTCTACACCACGACGATGGGCGTCGCGGCCGTGTGGGCGGTCGGGGGGTTCGCCTCCGGACCGTTGCACCTGGGATGGATCCAGCACCAGGACAGCAGCATCCGCCGCCCGGTGGTGACCCCGGTCCTGACCGGTGTCGGCGCGTTCGCCTTCTTCTACGGCTGTGCCCGGGTGGCCAAGGAGATCCCGCCGCTGTCGCGGGCGATCGCCGCGGTGCTGCAGTTCGCCGACGAGGGCGAGGACTCCCTGGTCCTCATGACCACGCTGGCGAACGGGCTCGGCGAGGAGCTCTTCTTCCGCGGCGCGGTGTACGCCGCCCTGGGTGAGGACCGGCCGGTCCTGGCCTCCACGGCGGTCTACACCCTGGCCACCCTGCCCACCCGGAACCCTGCCCTGGTGCTGGCCGCCGGGGTGATGGGCAGCCTGTGGGGCCTGCAGCGGCGTGCGTCCGGCGGCCTCCAGGCACCGGTCCTCACCCACCTGACCTGGTCGACCCTGATGGTGAGGTACCTCCCGCCCGTGTTCCGCGACACACCTCCCGCGGTGCGCTCCGCCGGGGTCGTCTGAGGCTGGGAGGCTGGTGCCATGAGCTTCCTCAACGACCTGCTGCTGTTCCTGCACCTTCTCGGCATGGCCAGCCTCTTCGGCGGTCTCTTCGTGCAGGTCCGGAGCGACCCGCGGATGGTGAACAACGCGATCCTGCACGGCATCCTGACCCAGATCGTGACCGGTCTGCTCCTTGTCGGGGTCCTCGAGGGGGGCGAGGAGGACGTCGACCACGCCAAGGTCGGCGTCAAGCTGCTGGTGGCCCTGGTCATCGGTGCCCTCGTGCTGGTCAACCGCAAGCGGCCCGCGCTCAGCACCGCGACGTACCTCGGTCTCCTGGGCCTGACCGTGCTCAACGTGGGGGTGGCGGTCTTCTGGCACTGACCGGCTCCCCGTCCGGACGGGGTCGACGCGCCGCGCTGCTCGTGCCGGGCGCCTCGACCGTCGTGGAGGGGGACGTGGTGGACCCCCGCCCGGGTGTCCCTCCTCGGCCTGTCGGTCGGTCGACGTAGGCTGCCAGGCGAGATGAGTGCATCGTTCCCCGTCCCCTTCGCGGCCCACCCGCCGCGACCCACCCCCCTCGATCCCGACCGGAGTCAGGCCCAGGCGTCCCGGATGACCACAGAGGAGCAGTCCCTGTTCGGGGCCGAGGACGTCACCGCCGACCGCACCCCGGCCCCACGCCGCAGGTCGACCCCCGATCAGCTCCTGGACGGTCTCAACGACCCGCAGCGCCAGGCCGTCGTCCATGCCGGGAGCCCGCTCCTGGTCGTCGCGGGCGCCGGGTCGGGCAAGACCCGGGTGCTGACCAGGCGGATCGCCTGGCTGATCTCCGAGCGCAAGGCCCATCCCGGCTCGGTGCTGGCCATCACGTTCACCAACAAGGCAGCCGCGGAGATGCGCGAGCGCGTCGAGGACCTGGTCGGACGGCGGGCCCGGATCATGTGGGTCTCGACGTTCCACTCCGCGTGCGTGCGGATCCTGCGCAAGGAGATCGAGCGCTTCGGCTACAAGTCCGGCTTCTCGATCTACGACGCAGCCGACTCCAAGCGGCTGATGACCCTGGTCTGCCGCGACCTGGAGATGGATCCCAAGCGCTACCCGCCCCGCACGGTCCTCAACTGGGTGTCCCACCAGAAGAACGAGCTGGTCGACCACGAGGACGCGGCGAGCCGGGCGGAGAACGACCTCGAGCGGACCTACGCCCAGGCCTACGCCGACTACCAGCGTCGGCTGCGCGCCGCGAACGCGCTGGACTTCGACGACCTGATCATGACCGCGGTGCACCTGTTCCAGGCCTTCCCCGAGGTCCGTGAGACCTATCGGCGTCGCTTCCGGCACGTGCTGGTCGACGAGTACCAGGACACCAACCACGCGCAGTACGCCCTCATCCGGGAGCTGTGCGGCCACGCCGTGGGCCGGCCTGCGGCGGCCGGCGGCGACGACCCGGACCTGCCCGACGCGGACGGCGGGGTCGGGCCGGCCGAGCTGATGGTGGTGGGCGACGCCGACCAGTCTATCTACGCCTTCCGCGGCGCGAACATCCGCAACATCATGCAGTTCGAGGCGGACTTCCCCGACTCCCGCACCATCCTGCTCGAGCAGAACTACCGCTCCACGCAGAACATCCTGACCGCCGCCAACGCCGTGATCAGCCGCAACAAGGGGCGCGCCGCCAAGAGCCTGTGGTCCGACGCCGGGGAGGGCGAGCGGATCGTCGGGTACGTCGCCGACGACGAGCACGACGAAGCCCGGTTCATCGCCGACGAGATCGACCGGCTGGGGGACACCGGCGCCGCCAAGCCGCGCGACATCGCGGTCTTCTACCGCACCAACGCACAGTCGCGGGTCTTCGAGGAGGTGTTCATCCGGGTCGGCATGGCCTACAAGGTCGTCGGCGGGGTGCGCTTCTACGAGCGGCGGGAGGTGCGGGACGCCCTGGCCTACCTGCGGATGCTGGTGAACCCGGCCGACGAGATCAGCCTGCGCCGCGTCCTCAACGTGCCCAAGCGTGGCATCGGCGAGCGGGCCGAGGCCTGTGTGGAGGCTCTCGCCCGTCGCGACTCGCTGACGTTCTGGGAGGCGCTGCGCCGCGCCCACGACGCCCCGGGGATCGCCACCCGCTCCCTGACCGCTGTCCGAGGCTTCGTCGCGGTCGTCGAGGAGCTCCAGGGCCTCGTCGAGGCCGGTGAGCGGGCCGACGTGGTGCTCGAGACCGCGTTGAGCCGGAGCGGGTACCTCGCCGAGCTCGAGGCCAGCGACGACCCCCAGGACGAGACCCGCGTGGAGAACCTCGCCGAGCTCGTCGCGGTGGCCCGGGAGTTCTCCGACGAGCCGACGCCGCCGCCCTCGGCCGACCCGGCCGACCTGGCCCCGGCGTCGCCGGGCACCGCCGAGTTCCTCGAGCGGGTGGCGCTGGTGGCCGACTCCGACCAGATCCCGGACCAGGACGGCGAGGACAGCGGGGTGGTCACGATGATGACCCTGCACACCGCCAAGGGGCTGGAGTTCCCCGTGGTCTTCCTGACCGGGCTCGAGGACGGCGTGTTCCCGCACCTGCGCTCCCTGGGAAACCAGACCGAGCTGGAGGAGGAGCGCCGGCTGGCCTACGTCGGCGTCACCCGCGCCCAACAGCGCCTCTACCTCTCCCGGGCCGTCGTGCGCTCGGCGTGGGGGGCGCCCTCCCACAACCCGGCTTCGCGCTTCCTCGACGAGATCCCGCTGGACCTCGTGGACTGGCGGCGCACCGCCGCGGAGCAGACCTCCTGGAACCGTGCGGTCCTGCCTCAGCTGCCGAACCGCAACGCGCGGCCGCAGCGCTTCGGCTCGAGCGCGGCGAAGGCCGACGCAGCCCGCAAGACCCAGCGCGAGGTGCCCAGCCTGGCCGGGGGCGACCGGGTCAGCCACGACTCCTTCGGCCTCGGCACGGTGGTCACCGTCGAGGGTGCGGGGGAGAAGGCGGTCGCCTCCATCGACTTCGGGTCGCAGGGGGTCAAGCGCCTGCTGCTGCGCTACGCCCCGGTCGAGAAGCTCTGACCTGTCCCCGGGCGGGCACGGGGAGCGACGGCGCCGGCCCGGGTCAGGGGGTGACGCCGTGCCCGGCAAGCACCGCAACAGGGTCCACGGGGTCTCCCGCGCCGGGCCGCACCTCCAGGTGGAGGTGGGGTCCGGTGACGTTGCCGGTCGAGCCGACGGTGCCGATCACCGCGCCCGCGGCCACCTGCTGACCGGTGGCGACGGCCACCGACGTCTGGTGGCAGAACCACAGCTCGGTGCCGTCGCCCAAGGTGAGCACCGTGCGGTAGCCGTACGCCCCGGCCCACCCGGTCTCGGTGACGGTCCCGGAGGCGACCGCACGGATCGGCGTGCCGCTGGGTGCGGCGAAGTCGAGACCGGTGTGGCAGCGCGACCAGAGGTAGCTGCACTCGCCGAACCGGCTGGTGAGGTGGTAGGCGCCGGGGGCGACCGGCAGCTGCCACCCCGGGGCTGCCCGGTCGGCGGAGTCGGTGCCCGCTCCGGCGCGGCGGCTCTGCGAGCGCGAGAGGGAGGGCTGCCGTGCGATCCGCATGCGCTCCACGCGAGCCGGGGAGAGCCTGGCCACCAGCTGGCTGGCCAGCGTCGACTGGGCCGCCGCCTGCGTGGCCTCGGCCCGGGCCTGTGCCTGTGCGGCCGCGTCGGCCACCGGCGGTGCAGGGTGGGCGGCGCCGACGGACCCGGCCACCGCCACGGCCAGCACCGCGGTGCCGACCAGCCGGCGTACGCGGGCGCGCACCGGAGCCGGTGCGGCGTGCCGTCGGTCACGAGACGGTGCAGTGGCGGGGGGGATCGCTGCGCCTCGGGGCCCGGTGCGGGCACGCGGCGCAGCGTGCTTACCTGCTCGGGAGGGGGGCACGGTGCCATCCGATCGTAGACAACAGCCATGCACTGTAGGCGACCGGCCGGCCGGAGGAGAAATCGGCGAGCGAGGTCGTTGGGGACCGCACGGGGCGGTCCCGGCTCAGGAGCCGTGCGTACTCGGGAGTAACGGGTGGCATGTCACACGGCCCGACGGTCCCCTGAGAACCACCTAAGGGATACTTTGGTCCCCGTGACGCTCACGACCCCTCCCTCGGCTGCCCAGGCCCGGTCGTCCACCATCGTGCTGAAGCTGACGATGGCGATCTCCGGGCTGGTGTTCATCGGCTACGTCCTGCTGCACATGTACGGCAACCTCAAGGTCTTCGCCGGCCAGGACTCCTTCGACGAGTACGCCCACCATCTCCGCGTGATCGGCGAGCCGATCCTGCCGTACGGCGGGCTGCTGTGGATCGTGCGCGTGGTGCTCCTCGTCTCCCTCGTGGTGCACGTGACCGCCGCGCTCAGGCTGTGGGCACGCGCCGACAAGGCGCGCGGCCAGCGGTACGTGGTCAAGAAGCGCGTGGCGGGGACGCTGTCGTCGAAGACGATGCGGTGGGGCGGGCTCACGCTGCTGCTGTTCATCGTCTTCCACCTGCTGCACCTCACCACCCGCACCATCACGCCCGGGAGCAACGCCGAGAGCCCGTACACGCGGCTGGTCGCGGGGTTCCAGCCCGAGTACTGGTACGTCGCGGTGATCTACCTGCTCGCGATGGGCGCCCTGGCCATGCACCTGCGGCACGGCACGTGGAGCGCCGGGCAGACGCTCGGCCTGACCAGCACCCCGGCCGCGGCGCGACGGTGGAACCTCGCCGGGTACACCCTGGCTGCCGTCGTGGCCGGAGGCTTCGCCCTCGTCCCCCTGTCCGTCCTGTTCGGCATCGTCGATTGAGGTCCGCATCATGACTGAGACCACCGTCCGCCCCGAGACCGCGCGCCCCGGCGAGGGTCTGCGCCCCGGCACCGGCGACGCCGCCGACTACTACATGGAGGGCGCGCCGATCGCGGACGGCAAGGCGCCCTCGGGCCCTGTCGGCGAGCGTTGGACGACCCGGCAGTTCGAGGCGCGCCTGGTGAACCCCGCCAACCGCCGCAAGCTCAGCGTCATCATCGTGGGCACCGGGCTCGCCGGCGCGTCCGCGGCAGCGACCATGGGTGAGGCCGGGTACGCCGTCAAGGCGTTCTTCTACCAGGACTCGCCGCGTCGCGCGCACTCGATCGCCGCCCAGGGCGGGATCAACGCCGCCAAGAACTACAAGGGCGACGGGGACTCGGTCTACCGGCTCTTCTACGACACCGTGAAGGGCGGGGACTACCGCAGCCGCGAGTCCAACGTCTACCGGCTGGCCGAGGTCAGCACCAACATCATCGACCAGTGCGTCGCCCAGGGCGTCCCCTTCGCCCGCGAGTACGGCGGGCTGCTGGACAACCGCTCCTTCGGCGGCGTCCAGGTGTCCCGCACGTTCTACGCCCGCGGGCAGACCGGTCAGCAGCTGCTGATCGGCGCCTACCAGGCGCTGGAGCGGCAGGTAGGCGCCGGCACGGTGGCCACCTACGCACGCCACGAGATGCTGGAGCTCGTCGTCGTGGACGGCAAGGCCCGGGGCATCATCGCCCGGGACATGGTCACCGGCGAGATCGAGACCCACCTCGCCGACGTGGTGGTGCTCGCCTCCGGTGGCTACGGCAACGTCTTCTACCTCTCCACCAACGCCATGGGCTGCAACGTCACCGCCACCTGGCGGGCCCACCGCAAGGGGGCCCTGTTCGGCAACCCCTGCTACACCCAGATCCACCCGACCTGCATCCCGGTCTCCGGCGACCACCAGTCGAAGCTCACCTTGATGAGCGAGTCGCTGCGCAACGACGGCCGGATCTGGGTGCCCAAGAACGCCGAGGACCGCGAGAAGGACCCGCGCGACATCCCCGAGGAGGACCGCGACTACTACCTGGAGCGGATCTACCCGAGCTTCGGCAACCTGGTGCCTCGCGACATCGCCTCACGGGCGGCGAAGTACCAGTGCGACGCCGGCAAGGGCGTCGGCCCCGGCGGTCTGGGGGTCTACCTCGACTTCGCCGACGCGATCGCCCGGATGGGCCGCAAGACGGTCGAGTCGAAGTACGGCAACCTCTTCGACATGTACGCCCGGATCACCGGGGAGGACCCGTACCAGACGCCGATGCGGATCTATCCCGCCGTGCACTACGTGATGGGCGGGCTGTGGGTCGACTACGACCTGCAGTCCAACGTCCCGGGCCTGTTCGTGACCGGCGAGGCGAACTTCTCCGACCACGGCGCGAACCGCCTCGGCGCCTCGGCGCTCATGCAGGGGCTCGCCGACGGCTACTTCGTCCTGCCCAACACGATCCGCGACTACCTGGCCGACGGTCCGTTCGAGAAGATCGACGAGAACCACCCGGCCGTGCTCGAGGCGCGGCAGTCGGTGGAGGAGCGGATCGCGAAGTTCCTCGGCGTCAAGGGCACCCGCAGCGTGGACAGCTACCACAAGGAGCTGGGCCACATCATGTGGGAGTACTGCGGCATGGAGCGCAGCGAGGAGGGGCTGAAGAAGGCGATCAGCCAGATCCGCGAGCTGAAGGCCGACTTCTGGTCCAACGTGAAGGTCCTGGGCAGCGCCGAGAGCATCAACCAGTCCCTGGAGAAGGCCGGCCGCGTCGCGGACTTCATGGAGCTCGGTGAGCTGATGTGCATCGACGCGCTGAACCGTCGCGAGTCCTGCGGTGGCCACTTCCGCGCCGAGTCCCAGACCGAGGACGGCGAGGCGCTGCGCGACGACGAGGACTACGCCTACGTCGCGGCCTGGGAGTGGGGCGGGGAGGCGGGCCAGCCGATCCTGCACAAGGAAGACCTTGTCTATGAGTTCGTCGAGATGAAGCAGCGGAGCTACAAGTGAGACTGACCCTGAAGATCTGGCGCCAGGCCGACAGCTCGGCCTCCGGCGGCATGCACACCTACCAGCTGGACGACGTCTCGGAGGACATGTCGTTCCTGGAGATGCTCGACGTGCTCAACGAGCAGCTCAACGCCGCCGACGAGGAGCCGATCGCCTTCGACAGCGACTGCCGCGAGGGCATCTGCGGCATGTGCGGTCTGATGATCAACGGCCAGGCCCACGGCCCGGAGGTCACCACGACCTGCCAGCTCCACATGCGCTCCTTCAAGGACGGCGAGACGATCACGATCGAGCCCTGGCGGGCCGAAGCGTTCCCGGTGCTCAAGGACCTGTGTGTCGACCGGACGGCGTTCGACCGGATGATCCAGGCGGGCGGGTACATCTCGGTCAACACCGGCTCCGCGCCGGACGCCCACGCGACCCCGGTGCCGAAGGGCAACGCGGACCGGGCTTTCGACACCGCCACCTGCATCGGGTGCGGCGCCTGCGTGGCCGCGTGTCCCAACGCGTCCGCCTCGCTGTTCCTCGGCGCGAAGATCACCCACCTCGGCGAGCTGCCCCAGGGGCAGGCCGAGCGGGACAGCCGGGTGATCGGGATGGTCGCCCAGCACGACCACGAGGGCTTCGGCGGCTGCACCAACATCGGCGAGTGCGCGACGGCCTGCCCCAAGGGCATCCCGCTCGACGTGATCTCGCAGCTGAACAAGGACCTGCGGACCGCGTTGAGGCACGGCGCCGCATCCTGACCGACCACCTGCGGCCGGTCGCCGACCTGGCGGCCGGCTGCTTCGGCGTCCCGGGCGCGCGTCGAGGAACGGTCCTCGGTGTGACGGGGAGGACGTGGCTGTGACCCGGACAACAGGACTATGGTCGGGGCGGCAGCCCCGCACCCGAGCGTGTGGCGGGGAGTCCCTACACAGACAGGCTTACTTGTGGACCTGATGGAGTACCAAGCGAAGGAGCTCTTCGCCAAGCACGGTGTGCCGGGAGCCCCCGGCATCGTCGCCACCACCCCCGCCGAGGCGCGCGCTGCCGCCGAGCAGCTCGGGGTCTGCGTGGTGAAGGCCCAGGTGAAGGCCGGCGGCCGGGGCAAGGCCGGCGGCGTCAAGCTCGCCAAGACTCCTGACGAGGCTGAGGCCCACGCCGAGGCCATCCTCGGCATGGAGATCAAGGGCCTCGTCGTGCACCGGGTGCTCGTGGCACCCGCGGCCAGCATCGAGGAGGAGTACTACTTCTCCTTCCTGCTCGACCGCGCGCAGCGCCAGTACCTCTGCATCGCCAGCGTGGAGGGCGGTGTCGAGATCGAGGAGGTCGCGAAGACCAACCCGGACGCGGTCAAGAAGATCCCGGTCGACCCGGGCGCCGGGGTCGACGAGGCCAAGGCCCGCGAGATCGTCGCCGAGGCCGGCTTCCCCGAGGCCCTGACCGACCAGGCGGTCGAGATGGTGCTGGCGCTGTGGAAGGTCTTCGTCTCCGAGGACGCGACCCTGGTGGAGGTCAACCCGCTGGCCAGGCTGGCCGGCGACCGGCTCGAGGCGCTCGACGGCAAGGTGTCCCTCGACGAGAACGCCGAGTTCCGTCACGCCGACCACGCCCAGTTCGAGGACAAGGCCGCGGCCGACCCGCTCGAGGCCAAGGCCAAGGAGATGGGACTCAACTACGTCAAGCTCGACGGTGCGGTGGGCATCATCGGCAACGGCGCAGGGCTGGTCATGTCCACCCTGGACGTGGTGGCCTACGCGGGGGAGAAGCACGGTGGGGTCAAGCCCGCCAACTTCCTCGACATCGGCGGCGGCGCCTCGGCGACCGTGATGGCCAACGGCCTCGACGTCATCCTCCACGACGCCCAGGTCAAGGCGGTGTTCGTCAACGTCTTCGGCGGCATCACCTCCTGCGACGCGGTTGCCGAGGGCATCGTCGGCGCGTTGGACATCCTGGGCGACGAGGCGACCAAGCCGCTCGTGGTGCGGCTCGACGGCAACAACGTCGAGGAGGGTCGGCGCATCCTCCAGGAGCGCAACCACCCGCTGGTGACCCTCGTGGAGACCATGGACGGAGCAGCCGACAAGGCTGCCGAGCTGGCGAACGCCTGAGACCGGACGGATACAGAGAACATGTCGATCTACCTCAACAAGGACAGCCGGGTCATCGTCCAGGGCATCACCGGCGGTGAGGGCACCAAGCACACCGCGCTGATGCTCAAGGCCGGCACCCAGGTCGTCGGTGGCGTCAACGCACGCAAGGCCGGCACCACCGTGCAGCACGTCGCCGCCGACGGCAGCACCATCGAGCTGCCCGTCTTCGGCTCGGTGAAGGAGGCGATGGCCGAGACCGGCGCGGACACCTCGGTCGCCTTCGTGCCCCCCGCGTTCACCAAGGACGCCTGCATCGAGGCCATCGACGCGGGAATCGGCCTGCTGGTGGTCATCACCGAGGGCGTGCCGGTCCAGGACACCGCCGAGGTCTGGGCGCACCTCCAGGGCACCTCGACCCGGATGATCGGGCCGAACTGTCCCGGCATCATCACCCCGGGCGAGGCGCTGGCCGGGATCACCCCCGCCTCGATCTCCGGCTCCGGCCCGGTCGGGCTGGTCTCCAAGTCGGGCACGCTGACCTACCAGATGATGTTCGAGCTGCGCGACTTCGGCTTCTCGACCGCCATCGGCATCGGTGGCGACCCGATCGTCGGCACCACGCACATCGACGCCCTCGCGGCCTTCGAGGCCGACCCCGACACCAAGGCGATCGTGATGATCGGCGAGATCGGCGGCGACGCCGAGGAGCGCGCGGCGGCGTACATCAAGGAGCACGTGACCAAGCCGGTGGTGGGCTACGTCGCCGGCTTCACCGCTCCTGAGGGCAAGACCATGGGCCACGCCGGCGCCATCGTCTCCGGCTCCTCGGGCACGGCCCAGGCCAAGAAGGAGGCCCTCGAGGCGGTCGGCGTCAAGGTCGGCAAGACCCCCTCGGAGACCGCCCAGCTGATGCGCGACATCCTCCAGGCCGGCTGACCCGTCCCGCCGGACCGGCCAGCCGGCCTGCGGCCCTGGTCGGTTTCCCAGGTGAACCTGCGAAACTGGCGCTTCCCCCGGGACATGTCACGGGGGAAGCGCCAGTTTCGGCGGGTCAGCGAACGCTCACGGTGCACCCGAGCCCGACCTCGGCGGCTCGCCTGCCGCCGGCGACCCCTCGAGCCGCACCGGGCTCACCCGGCACAGCCGCGCTCGGAGAAGTCGCACAGGGCGTCCAGGACGGACTGGAGCTCCCCGGCTGCGGCCAGGGCCGACCGCCGCGCCCGTGCGGGGGCAGTCGCCCCAGGACCCTCGCCGGCCTCCTCGGTGACCAGGAGCACCTGGCCGACCACGATGACCTGGAACACGTCCTCGCCGATGGTCGGCTGGTCGCCCATCCGGTAGGTGCGGAGCACCGTCCAGCCCCGGTCGCCCCACGAGCTGTCGAGGACCTCGGTGGTGACCCCGGAGGTCCCGCCGTCGAAGCTCTCCTGGGGGCAGGAGGCGAACAGGTCCACCAGTGCAGTGGCGTCCTGGAGGGCGAGCGAGGCGGTCGGGTAGGCGACGAGCTCGCGCGTCCGGCTGTCCTCGGGGGCGCTGTAGTGCACCGCGAGCCGCGACGAGGGTGCGGGGTCGTGCTGCCAGACCGCGCCGCAGGCCTCGACGGTCTCGAACGCCGCTACCCGGGGGCCGGGACCGCGGAGGGTGGCGTCGCCGCCCGGAGCGGGGTACCCGGCCGCGAGCGGGAGGTCCGCCGGCAGCGGGGGCGGCGGGTCGGTCGGCTCGGGGGCCGACTCGCTGGGCTCGGGACGGGGGGACGGGGTGCCGCCGGCCGGCCCCGCCGTCGACGGCAGGCGGTCGTGGCCGGCGACCAGGCTCGCGCCGGTGACCAGGGCGCCGACCACACAGGCCGTGGCGAGCACCTGGCCCGCGGTACGCCGCCGGCGCAGCCGGTCTCCGCGGCGGCGGATCTCGGTCGCGGCGACCGGAACGGTGGGCTGCCCGTCAGCGGGGCGAAGGGGATCGAAGAGGTCAGGCACGGGGCGCTCCTTCCGGGGCGTGGCTGGCGGGTGGGCGGTCGTCGGCGAGCAGTGCCTGCAGTGCGGTCCGGCCCCGCGAGAGGCGGGCCTTGACCGTGCCGACCGGTGACCGCACCTCCTTCGCGACCTCGGCGACCGGGAGGTCGCAGAGGTGGTGGAGCACGAGGGCGCGGCGCTGGTCCTCCGGGAGACGCCGCAGCGCGTCCAGCAGCGCCACGCGCGCGCCGTCGGGACCGGCGTGGACGCCGGGTGACCCCACGGCCCGGTCCGGTGGCCGCCGGGACCGGACGACGCGACGCCACCGACTGACCGCGAGGCGGTAGGCGGTGGTGCGCACCCAGGCCTCGGGCGCTGCGGCACGGTCCAGCGAGCGACGGTGTGCCCAGGCGCGGACGAAGGCCTCCTGGACGCACTCCTCGGCCTCGTCACGGTCGCCGATCATGGCGTGGACCTGGCCGACCAGCCGCGTGAACGACCCCTGGTAGAAGGCGTCGAACTCGGTCTCGTCCATGCTGTCCCCCTCGAGTGGTCCTCTGCACCTGCTCAGAGGGTCTACGCCCCAGCGGCCGTTCCGGTTGCCTGCGACCTCATGCGTCGCGCGTGTCGCACCCGTTCGAGGACCACAGGCACATCGCCTCGACCACGTCTCGCAGCGAGGCGACGTCCCTCGCCACCGCGCCCGCCGTCAGGTCGGTGGTGTCCCGACGAGCGACCAGCACCGCGTTGCCCACCAGGACGGCCTCCAGGATCTCCTGCTCGGCTCCCTCGGTGGTCCGGGTCACCGTCCACCCCCGCTCGCCCAGGTCGTTGGGCTCGACGGTGGAGACCACCGTCCGGCCGAGCACCGTCGTGTCGGTGGGGCAGGACTCGAACAGCGCCACGAACCGCTCGAGGATCCCCTCCGCCGCCAGCGTCGCCGGGGAGAGGTCGAGCTCCTTGGCCAGGACCACCTCGCGGGTCACGAGGGTGCCGTCGCCGAGGTCCAGGACCAGGGCGAGCCGGTCGGTCACCTGCCCCAGCAGCTCGTAGGGCCGGCCGCACACCTGGAGCCCGGTCAGGGTGGCGACGTCGGGAGCCGGGCCGGTCAGGTCGCCGGCGGTGGGGGCGCTCAGGCCGAGGGCCAGGGGGAAGTCGTCGGGGATGCCGCTCGGACGCCGGATGTCGGGTCCCAGGTCGAGCCCGTCGGGGTCGGGGCCGTTGCCGCGGGCGAGGTCGCCGAGCGACCAGCCGGTCTGCTCGGCGACGGCGGCTGCGGTGGTCGCCACGACCCCGAGCGCCAGGGCGGCGGCCAGCGTCCGGCGCCACGTCCGCCGTCGACGCCGCCGGTCGCTGCCGCGACGGACCAGCCCGGCCGAGGGGACCGCGACGTCGGGCGGGGACCACGTGGCCACGAGCACCTGGACCTCGGTGTCGCCGCCCAGGGCTCGCACCCCGCCCGCCAGCAGCGCCTCAGCCTCCTCGGGTCGGACGCCGAGCTCCTCGGCGACCGCAGCGATCCCGAGACCGCACAGGTGACGCAGCACGACCGCGCGGCGCTGGGCGTCGGGCAGTGCCGCCAGCTCGCGCGCCAGCGCCGTCGACGCGTCGGGGGAGCCGGACCGTGCAGGGACCAGCCTCGTCGCCGTACGACGCACCCAGGTCTCGGGCGGCACGTCCCGACCCAGGGACCGGCGTCCCACCCAGGCCAGCGCGTAGGCCTCGTCGACGGCGGACGGGGCACGTCCGGGGTCGGCGGTGAGCACCGTGACATGACCGACCACCCGGGCATAGGTCCCCGCGTGGAAGGCGTCGAACTCGTCTGCGCGCATGGCCCCTCCCTCCCCTCGTTCGTCACGGGGGGTGGTGCGGATCGGCCGTCAGGTCACCGCGTTGCGACGCGCGAAGGCCGGATCGAGGTGCTCGTCGTGGGCCAGCACCTCGACGAGGTGGTCGACGGCGTCGAAGACGTCGAGGTGGGAGACGTACAGGGGGGCGAACCCGAACCGGACGACGTCGGGGGAGCGGAAGTCACCGACCACCCCGCGGCGGATCAGCGCCTGCACCACGCCGTACGCGTCGCGATGGCGCAGCGCGACCTGGCTGCCGCGCCGCGCGTGCTCGCGGGGGGTGAGCAGCTCCATGCCGTCGACGCGCTCGTCGACGAGCTCGATGCACAGGTCGGTGAGGGACAGCGACGCGTCACGCAGGTCCTTCATCGCGACGCCGTCGAAGACCTCGAGCGCCGCCTCGAGCGCGGACAGCGCGAGCACCGGCGGGGTGCCGACGGTCATCTGCCGGGCGCCCGGGGCGGGCTCGAAGTCGCGGACCATGGCGAAGGGCTCGGCGTGGCCCCACCAGCCGTGGATCGGCTGGTCGAGGTCGGCCTGGTGCTGGGGCGCCACCCACACGAAGGCGGGAGCGCCGGGGCCGCCGTTGAGGTACTTGTAGGTGCAGCCGACCGCGAAGTCGGCGTCGCAGCCGGTCAGGTCGACCGGCACCGCGCCGGTGGAGTGGCACAGGTCCCACAGGGTGAGGGCGCCGGCCTGGTGGGCGGCCGCGGTGAGCCCCCCGAGGTCGAACATGGCGCCGGTCCGGAAGTCGACCTGGGTCAGCGCGAGCAGGGCGACGTCCTGGTCCAGGGAGGCGGCGGGGTCGGCCGGGTCGCACCAGCGCAGCTCCAGCCCGAGCAGCTCGGCGACCCCGGCGGCGACGTACCCGTCGGTGGGGAAGGTGGTGGGCTCCAGCACGATGACCGACCGGTCGGGACGGAGCCGGGCGGCGGCGACCATCGTCTTGAACAGGGTCACGCTGGTCGAGTCGCCCACCACCACGTCCTCGGCGGCCACGCCGATGAGGGGGGCGATCCGCTTCGCCACCCGGTCGGAGAGGTGCGTCCAGTCCGCGGCGTTCCAGGAGGCGACCAGGTCGCCACCCCATTCGCGGCGTACGACGTCGGCGACCCGGCCGGGGACCGCCTTGGGCAGCGCGCCCAGGGAGTTGCCACACAGGTAGATCGTGCCCTCGGGGAGCTCGAAGAGGTCGCGGCGGGCGGCCAGGGGGCTCTTGTCGTCCAGGGCGGCGGCATCGGCGCGGGTGGTCGGCATGAGGCCCAACCTACCCGGGGGCACCCGGTCGCCTCCGGCGTGGGAACGCCGGGATCCGCGCGTGCGGAGCGAGACTGGTCGCGATGACCGATCTGCTCCCGCCCCGTCCGTCGTCGCGCACCCGGCGACAGGTCACTGCCGCCGCGGCAGAGCGGCGCCGCCCGCTCTCGATCGGTGCCGCGCTGGCTGGTCTGGCTGCTCCGGCCACCGCTCTGCTGCTGCTGTGGAGCATCGGCCTGGTGGGATGGTTCGCCGCCGACGGGGGTGCCTACGGGACGACCCGCTCGGTCCTGCGGGTCGCCGCGGACGGCTGGCTGCTCGCTCACGGCGCCCACCTCGACGTGGGCCGCTTCGTGGTGACGGCCTCCCCGCTGGGGCTCACCGTGGCCTGCGCCCTGCTCACCTTCCGGTACGGGCGCTGGGCGGGCCGCACCTGCGAGGTCGACGACCTGCGCTCGGTCGGGCAGGCCGCCGTCGTGCTCTCCGGCGTCTACGCGGTGGTCGCCATGCTCACCGCGCTGCTGGCCTCGGCGCCGCGCTCCGAGCCCGGGCTCGGCCTGGCCTTCCTGGGCGGGGCCGGGATGGGACTCCTCGCCGGCGGGGCGGGGCTGCTGCGTGGCGCCGGGCTCGCCGGCGACCTCCGTGCGCGGCTGCCGCTGTACGTGCTGTCCGTCGGGTATGCCGCGACCGCCACCACCGTCCTCCTGCTCGCGGCGGGGCTGGGGCTGGCGGCCGTGGGGCTCGCGGTCCACGGCTCGGCCGCGGCCAACATCGTCGAGACCCTCGGCCTGGACCTGACCGGCGGGCTGCTGTCGTTCCTCCTGCTGCTCGCGCTGGTGCCGAACATCGCCCTGCTGGGGGCTGCCTACCTCCTCGGCCCGGGCTTCGCGATGGGGGTGGGGACGGTGGTCTCGCCCGGCGAGGTCGCCCTGGGCCCTCTGCCCGCACTGCCGGTCCTCGCCGCGCTGCCGTCGGACGGCTGGACGCCGGCGTGGGCCGCAGCCTTCCTCGCCGTCCCCGTCGCCGCCGCTGCCGGAGCGGCCTGGTGGACCGGGCGGGTCCTGCCGCAGCGGTCGTGGCAGGTCGGCGCGGCTCGCGGGCTCGGGGCCGGGGTCGCGGCCGCGGTCGTGCTGGCGGTCGTGGGCTCGTGGGCCGGTGGGGCCGTCGGCGCGGGCAGGATGGCCCAGCTGGGGCCGTCCGCCGGGGCCGTGCTGGTGGCGGGGGTGACTGCTCTGGGGCTCGGCGGGCTGATCGGCGGTCTCCTCGCCACCTGGTGGACCCGTCGCCACGACGTCGACGAGGCCACCCGGACCACGCGGCTCCAGGCCCCCCCGAAGGTCAAGCCGCTCATCCCCGGACGTCCGGCCCGGTCCCCGCACCTGCCGCGGACGGCCGATGCCGAGGAGACGACCGAGGCGATCCATCTTCCGAAGGTGACCGCCGAGCCCCTCGCCCCGGCCCCGGGGGCGGCTCCCGAGCCGGGCACCGATCCTCGCGCCGAGAAGCCCACCGAGGACACCGTGCAGGTGCGTCCCCAGCCGCCTCGGTAGCCTGTGCGGGTGCCCCCCACCCCCCTTCGCCGTCCGGCGCGCCTCGTCGTGCTCGTGTCCGGGGCCGGGACGAATCTGCAGGCCGTCCTGGACGCTGCCGCCGACCCGGCGTACGGCGCCGAGGTCGTCGCCGTCGGAGCCGACCGCGCGGGGGTCGAGGGGCTGGCGCGTGCGGAGCGCGCCGGGGTCCCGACGTTCGTGTGCCGGGTCGCCGACCATGCCGACCGGGCAGCCTGGGACGCCGCGCTCACCGAGGTCTGCGCCGCCCACGACCCGGACCTGGTGGTGCTGGCCGGCTTCATGAAGCTGGTCGGCGACCGGTTCCTCGCCCGGTTCGCGGGCCGCTGCGTCAACACCCATCCGGCCCTGTCCCCGGCCTTCCCGGGGATGCACGGGCCTGCCGACGCGCTGGCGTACGGCGTCCGGGTCACCGGCGCCACCCTCTTCCTCGTCGACGCCGGCGTCGACACCGGCCCGATCGTGGCGCAGGTCGCCGTGCCGGTCCTCGACGAGGACGACGTCGCGTCCCTGCACGAGCGGATCAAGGTCGCCGAGCGCCGGATGCTCGTCGACAGCGTGGGCCGGCTGGCCAGAGAAGGTTTCACCATCAGCGACAGGAAGGTCCGGTTCGGCGCATGAGCGACGGCAAGCGGCAGATCAGGCGGGCACTGGTCTCGGTGTACGACAAGACCGGCCTCGAGGGGTTGGCCCGAGGTCTGCACGAGGCCGGGGTCGCCCTGGTCTCGACGGGCTCGACGGCGGGCCGGATCGCGGACGCCGGCATCCCGGTCACGCGGGTCGAGGAGCTGACCGGCTTCCCCGAGTGCCTGGACGGCCGGGTCAAGACCCTGCACCCCCGGGTCCACGCCGGGATCCTGGCCGACCTGCGGCTCGAGACGCACCGCCAGCAGCTGGAGGAGCTCGAGGTGGAGCCGTTCGACCTGGTCGTGGTCAACCTCTACCCGTTCACCGACACCGTGGCCTCGGGGGCGGACCCGGACGCCTGTGTGGAGCAGATCGACATCGGCGGCCCGTCGATGGTCCGGGCGGCGGCGAAGAACCACCCGTCGGTGGCGGTGGTGACCTCGCCGGCGCGTTACGACGCCGTGCTGGAGGCCGTGACCGACGGCGGCTTCAGCCTCGTCCAGCGGCAGCGCCTCGCGGCGGAGGCCTTCGCGCACACCGCGGCGTACGACGTGGCGGTGGCGTCCTGGATGGGCAGCGTCCTGGTGGACACCAGCGAGGGAACCGGCTTCCCGGCGTTCGTGGGCGCGACGTGGGAGAAGCAGACGACCTTGAGGTACGGCGAGAACCCGCACCAGGCCGCGGCGCTCTACACCGGCTGGCCCGGCGGCGGGCTGGCCGGCGCGCAGCAGCTGCACGGCAAGGAGATGTCCTACAACAACTACGTCGACGCGGACGCCGCGCGGCGGGCTGCGTACGACTTCGACGGCCCGGCGGTGGCGATCATCAAGCACGCCAACCCGTGCGGGATCGCGGTCGGCGACGACGTGGCGCAGGCACACCGCAAGGCGCACGCGTGCGACCCGGTCTCGGCCTTCGGCGGGGTGATCGCCACCAACGTCGCGGTGTCGGTGGCGATGGCCGAGCAGGTCGCCGAGGTCTTCACCGAGGTGATCGTCGCCCCCGCCTACGACGACGGGGCGGTGGAGGTGCTGGCCCGCAAGAAGAACATCCGCGTCCTCGTCGTCGCGCCGGACCGCCGTCGGGCGGGGGTGGAGCTCCGAACGGTGAGCGGCGGCCTGCTCCTGCAGTCGCGAGACCTCGTCGACGCGGTCGTCGACGGCGGCGGGGACGACCCGTCCGCCTGGCGGCTGGCCTGCGGCGAGCCGGCCTCCGACGAGGTGCTGGCCGACCTCGCCTTCGCGTGGACCGCGTGCCGGGCGGTGAAGTCCAACGCGATCCTCCTCGCCTCCGACGGCGCCTCGGTCGGAGTCGGCATGGGACAGGTCAACCGGGTCGACTCCTGCCGTCTGGCGGTCACCCGGGCGGGGGAGCGCGCCCGGGGTGCGGTGGCGGCCAGCGACGCCTTCTTCCCGTTCCCCGACGGGCTGGAGATCCTCCTCGAGGCGGGGGTGACCGCGATCGTGCAGCCGGGTGGATCGGTGCGCGACGACCAGGTCGTCGAGGCCGCCCAGGCGGCCGGCGTCACGATGTACCTCACCGGCACGCGGCACTTCTTCCACTGAGGGGTCCGACGGGTCCGGATGAGAGGATGCAGGACGTGACGGCACGGATCCTGGACGGCAAGGCCACTGCGGCGGCGATCAAGCGCGAGCTCACCGAGCGGGTGGCCAAGCTCGCCGAACGGGGCGTCGTGCCGGGGCTGGCGACGGTGCTGGTCGGGGACGACCCCGGGAGCCGCTGGTACGTCAACGGCAAGCACAAGGACTGCGCCGAGGTCGGCATCACCTCGATCCGGGTGGACCTGCCCGCGGACTCCCCGCAGCGGGAGGTCGAGGCGGCGGTCGCACGGCTCAACGCCGACCCGGCCTGCACCGGGTACATCGTGCAGCTGCCGCTGCCACGGCACATCGACGAGAACGAGGTGCTCGGGCTGATCGACCCGGCCAAGGACGCAGACGGCCTGCACCCGACGAACCTCGGCTGGCTGGTGCTCGGCAAGGCGGCACCCCTGCCGTGCACCCCCCACGGCATCGTCGAGCTGCTGCGCCGCCACGACGTCGCGATCGCCGGCGCCGAGGTGTGTGTGGTCGGTCGCGGGGTCACCGTGGGTCGCCCTCTCGGGCTGCTGCTCACCCGTCGCAGCGAGAACGCCACGGTCACGCTGTGCCACACCGGGACCCGGGACCTGGCCGCCCACGTGCGCGGGGCCGACATCGTGGTGGCCGCTGCAGGCGTGCCGGGGATCATCCGCGGCGACATGGTCAAGCCAGGGGCGGCCGTCCTCGACGTGGGGGTCTCGCGGGTCGAGGGGCGCCTCGCCGGTGACGTCGCCGAGGACGTCTACGACGTGGCGGGCTGGGTCTCGCCCAACCCCGGCGGTGTGGGACCGATGACGCGCGCGATGTTGCTGGCCAACATCGTGGAGGCCGCCGAGAACGCACACCGGTGAGCCCGGTGCCCGGTGTGCCGCCCCGCCCCGGGCCCGGAGAGGAGGACCCGGGTCGCGTCCGTCCGCTGCCCCAGCCCGAGCACAGCCTGGCTCCGCGCAAGCCGCGGACCGTCGGCGGGATGGTGTACCTCGCGGTGCTCACCACGACGATGGTGGGCCTGGCCCTCGTCGTCCTCGACCGCTGGCGGTTCGGGCTGACCCTGATGGGGGTCGCGCTACTGCTCGGAGCGGCCGGGAGGCTGGTCGTCCCGCAGTCCCAGGCGGGGATGCTGGGCATCCGGCGCAAGGCCGTCGACGTGCTCACCCTGACGGTGCTCGGCGGGGCCCTGGTCGTGCTGGCCGCGGTGATCCCGGACCAGCCGGCCTGACCGGGTCTAGCTCTCGGAGCCGTGCCGGGCGCGGTAGGCGGCGGCCGCGTGGCGGTTGCCGCAGGTGGTGCTGCAGAACCGGCGCGACCGGTTGCGGGACAGGTCGAGCACGACCCCGTCGCAGTCCTCGTCCGCGCACACGCCGATCCGGGACGTCTCGTCGGCCCGGATGACGTCGATCATCGCCATCGCGGTCTCCACGCTGATCCGCGACACCAGCGAGGCCTCGGGGGAGACCGCGTGGAGGTGCCAGTCGAAGGAGTCGTGGCGGACGAGCCGGGGAAGAGCGCGTGCCTGGGCGAGCATGGCGTTGACCAGCTCCGCCGCGGTGTCACGGTCGCTGGTCAGGAGCCGTCGCAGCTCGGGGCGGAGGGCCCGGACGGCATCCAGCTCTGCCTGGTCGCGGTCGCGTCGACCGGTGTAGGAGAACGCGGTGTACCACCGGTCGAGCTCGGCCAGGGTGGTCAGGGTGTCGGGTGGCTCGGCGCTGTTGACGAGCTGGACCGCCGCTTGGAGGGACAGCTCGGCGTCATGAGTCAAAGCCATGTTGACAGATTACTCTACCCGGTTCTACCGTCAGGACCCATGGCCACCTTTGCTCCTGACGTTGCGCGCCCGGCGGTGCACCTGCCCCGGCCCCGCAGCCTCAGCGGACTCGGTTTCGCGCTCGCCTCGGCGGCCTCGTTCGGGCTGTCCGGCCCGCTGGCCCGCGGCCTTCTCGACACCGGGTGGAGCCCGGGGGCGGTCACCCTGGTCCGGGTCGCCCTCGCCGCCGCGCTGGTGGTGCCGTTCGGGCTGGTGTCGCTGCGCGGTCGCTGGCACCTGCTGCGCACCAACGCGACGACGGTGCTGCTCTACGGTGCGCTCGCGGTGGCCGGTGCCCAGTTCTGCTACTTCTCGGCGATCGGCCACATGCAGGTCGGTCCCGCGCTGCTCATCGAGTACACCGCTCCCGCGACCGTGGTCCTCTGGCTCTGGCTGCGCCACGGGCAGCGGCCCGGCCCGGTGACCCTCGGCGGCGCCGCCCTGGCCGCGCTCGGGCTGGTCCTGGTCCTGGACCTGGTGGCCGGGGCCGACCTGAGCGTGGTCGGGGTGCTGTGGGCGCTGGGCGCCATGGTCGGCGCCTCGGCGTACTTCCTCATCTCCGCGGACGAGCGGGGCGGGCTGCCGCCCCTGGCGCTGGCCTCGGGCGGCCTCGTGGTGGGCGCCGCGGTCCTGGGACTGCTGGGCCTGGTGCGTCTCCTGCCGATGGACACCCGGACCGCCTCCCCGACGTACGGCGGCGCGACGACGGCCTGGTGGGTCCCGGTGCTCGCCCTCGGGCTCGTCACCGCCGCGCTGGCCTACACCACCGGCATCGCGGCTGCGCGTCGGCTCGGGTCACGGCTGGCGTCCTTCGTGGCCCTGCTCGAGGTCGTCGCCGGGGTCGGGTTCGCCTGGCTGCTGCTCGGCGAGCTGCCGCGCCCGGTCCAGCTGCTCGGTGGGCTGCTCGTGCTGGCCGGCGTGGTCGCGGTGAAGGTCGGCGAGGGCGGCATCGCCGCGCCTGCACCGACCGCCGCGACCATCGACCGGCCGGGTGGTGCCGTGCTCAGATGAGGCCGAGCTCGGTGACCGCGTCACGCTCCTCGACCAGCTCGGCTGCGGTGGCGTCCATCCGGCCACGCGAGAAGTCGTCGATCTCCAGCCCCTCGACGATCTTCCAGTCGCCGCCGCTCGTGGTCACCGGGAACGAGTAGACCAGCCCCTCGGGCACGCCGTACGCGCCGTCGGAGACCACGGCCATGGAGACCCAGTCGTCCTCGGCGGAGCCGGTCAGCCAGTCCCGGGCGGCGTCGATGGTGGCCGAGGCCGCCGAGGCGGCCGAGGACGAGCCGCGGGCCTCGATGATCGCGGCGCCGCGCTTGGCCACGGTCGGGATGAAGTCGTTCTCGATCCAGGCCTGGTCGCCCACGACCTCGGCGGCGTTCTTGCCCGCGATCTCGGCGTGGAAGATGTCGGGGTACTGCGTGGCGGAGTGGTTGCCCCAGATCGTCATCCGCGTGATGTCGGTGACGCCTGCCCCGGTCTTGGCGGCCAGCTGGGAGATCGCGCGGTTGTGGTCGAGCCGGGTCAGCGCGCTGAACCGCTCACGCGGGATGTCGGGGGCGTTGGTCATCGCGATCAGGGCGTTGGTGTTGGCGGGGTTCCCGGTGACCCCGATCCGGACGTCGTCAGCGGCGACCTCGTTGAGCGCCTTGCCCTGCGCGGTGAAGATCGCGCCGTTGGCGGAGAGCAGGTCCCCGCGCTCCATGCCCTTGGTGCGCGGACGCGCACCGACCAGGAGGGCCAGGTTCGCCCCGTCGAAGATGTGGGTCGCGTCGTCCCCGATCTCCACCCCCGCCAGGGTGGGGAACGCGCAGTCGTCGAGCTCCATCACGACCCCCTCGAGCGCCTTGAGGGCAGGGGTGATCTCCAGCAGGCGCAGCTGGACCGGGGTGTCCGGGCCGAACAGGGCGCCACTGGCGATGCGGAAGAGCAGGCTGTAGCCGATCTGGCCGGCGGCGCCGGTCACGGCCACCTTGACGGGCTGGGTCACGACGGACTCCTTGCGGGACGGTGAGCGGGAAGACGCTCCGACGCTAGCAGCGGACTTGTCAGGCCGACGAGGCCGGTCCGGCCCGGCTCAGCCCTCGAGGCCGGCAGCCTCCACGACCTGTCGCCACACCCGGGTGCGCTGCGGTTCCGACTCCCGGGTCCACGGCACCAGGTGGGGCGAGCGTGGCCTCCGGTCGTGCCACAGCAGACCCGGCTCGGGTGCCGGCTCGACGGCGGTGAGCCAGACCGAGGTGTCCGCCCCCTGGGTGGCGTCGCGGAGGATCCGCCCGGTGAGCCTGCTGAAGCCGGGCAGCGACTCGGCGATGCCGGGGGTGTCGGCCCAGCCGGGGTGGGTCGCGTAGACCGAGACCCCGCGTGCGCCCCAGCGGTCCTGCAGGCGGGGTAGCAGGGAGACCTGGATCCGCTTGGCCCGGGCGTACGCCGTCGCCGGCTTGTACTCGCCCTCGCGGTACTCCAGGTCGTCGTCGGGCAGCGCCTGGGTGTACATGCCCCCCGAGGTCACCGTCACGACCCGACCATGACCGGCGGAGAGCGGTCCGACGAGCAGGTCGGTCATGAGCACCGGGCCCAGGACGTGGACGGCGAGCGAGAGCTCGTGCCCCTGGGCGCTCTCGGACCGCTCGGGCGGCATCACGCCGGCGTTGTGGACCAGCCCGTGCAGCACCGGGTGGGCGGCGGAGAGCTCGCCGGCGAACCGGCGCACGTCGTCGAGGTCGGAGACGTCGCAGCGCCACAGCCGCAGGTCGGCGCCGGGAACCGCCTCCAGCATCTCTGCGCGCGCCTTCTCGCCCTTCTCGGTGTTGCGCACCACCAGGTGCACGCGGGCTCCCAGGCGGGCGAGTCCCTCGGCAGTGGCGATGCCGAGCCCCGAGGAGGCGCCGGTGACCACCACGTCCTTGCCCCGCAGCGCATGGGGGGCGGGGTCGGCCGGCCACTGCGGCAGCCGGCGCCGCACGGCGTACCCGAGCTTGGAGTAGCCGAGGGCCACGGACTTGTCCAGGAACGTGTCCAGGGCTGCGCCGGCCCGGTCCGCTGCGGAGGGGTCGTCTGCTCGCGTGCTGGTCATCGTCGTCCTCACAGCCGGTCGAGGGCGGACTTCATGCCCTTCTCGGCGTCGTCGCCGAGCTTCTTGAAGGCCAGTCCCAGGAGGGGGGACAGGACCGGGGCGAGCCGCGCGACCAGCCCCTTGAACTCGAACTCCGCGTGGTAGACCACCTTGGTCCCCCCTGACCCGGTGGCGGTGAAGGTCATCGTGTCGGTGGCCTGGACGGTCTTGTTGTTCCCGACCAGCACCAGGCGGCTGGAGGGGACCAGGGTGCGGACGGTGTACTCCAGGTCGGTCTTGCGGCCCAGGAAGCTGGAGATGTTGTGGTACCTGGTCCCCACGTCCCCGTCCCCGGAGATGCGGGTGGTCTCGACGGTGCCCGGATCCCACTCGTTGGTGGTGGTGAAGTCGCTGAGGTAGGCGAACACCTTCTCGACGTCGGTGCTGGTCTCGACCGTGCGGGTGATGTCCATGGTGCCAGCCTAGGATCGCCGCCAAGCCCGGCGCCGGGGCTGGGGGATGGGCGGCCGCGGCATTCTCCGGCAGGATGGACGGCCAGTGCCCACGGGCATGAGGTATCTTGACGTCAAGAAACTTTCCGGCCACCCGAAGGGACCGTCGTGACGGACGCGAAGATCATCTACACCCACACCGACGAGGCGCCGCTGCTCGCGACGTACTCGTTCCTGCCGATCGTCGAGGCGTACGCCGCGAAGGCGGGCGTCGAGGTGGAGACCCGGGACATCTCCCTCGCCGGTCGCATCATCGCGCAGTTCCCCGAGCGCCTCAGCGAGACGCAGCGTCTCGACGACGCCCTGGCCGAGCTCGGGGCGCTGGCCAAGCGGCCCGAGGCCAACATCATCAAGCTGCCCAACATCAGCGCCTCCGTGCCCCAGCTCAAGGCGGCGATCGCCGAGCTCCAGGCGCAGGGGTACGACGTCCCCGACTTCCCCGGCGAGCCCAGGACCGACGAGGAGCGCGACATCCGCGCCCGCTACGACAGGGTCAAGGGCAGCGCGGTCAACCCGGTGCTGCGCGAAGGCAACTCGGACCGTCGCGCGCCTGCCTCGGTCAAGGGCTACGCCCGCTCCCACCCGCACTCCATGGGTGCCTGGTCCCCGGACTCCAAGACCAACGTGGCGCACATGACCGCCGACGACTTCCGGTCCAACGAGGTCTCCCACGTGATGGCCTCCGACGACGTGCTGCGCATCGAGCACGTCGACGAGTCCGGGACGACCACCGTCCTGCGCGAGTCCGTCCCGGTGCTGGCCGACGAGGTGGTCGACGCCACGGTCCTGCGGGTCGCGGCGCTGCGGACGTTCCTCCGCGAGCAGATCGAGCGGGCCCGGGCCGAGGACGTGCTGTTCTCGGTGCACCTCAAGGCCACCATGATGAAGGTCTCCGACCCGGTCATCTTCGGCCACGTGGTCGAGACCTTCCTTCCCGAGGTGTTCGCCGAGCACGGCGCGGCCCTCAAGGAGGCCGGGCTCTCCTCGAGCAACGGCCTCGGCGCGATCCTCAGCGGTCTCGACGCGCTGCCCGCCGACGAGCGCGAAGCCGTCGAGGCGGCCGTCAAGAAGGGCCTGGCCGACGGCCCGCGGCTCGCGATGGTCGACTCCGACAGGGGGATCACCAACCTGCACGTGCCCAGCGACGTCATCGTGGACGCCTCCATGCCCGCGATGATCCGCACGTCGGGCCACATGTGGGGTCCCGACGGCGAGGAGGACGACACGCTCGCCGTCATCCCGGACAGCAGCTACGCCGGGATCTACCAGGTCGTCATCGACGACTGCCGGGCCCACGGCGCCTACGACCCCACCACGATGGGCTCGGTGTCCAACGTGGGGCTGATGGCGCAGGCGGCCGAGGAGTACGGCTCCCACGACAAGACGTTCGAGGTGCCCTCGGCGGGTGCGGTCCGGGTCCTCGACGGAGCCGGCGAGGTGGTCTTCGAGCACGCCGTCCAGGCCGGTGACATCTGGCGGATGTGCCAGACCAAGGACACCCCGATCCGCGACTGGGTCAAGCTCGCGGTGACGCGCGCCCGTGCGACCGGTGTGCCGGCGGTCTTCTGGCTCGACGAGACCCGGGCCCACGACGCGAACCTGGTCGCGAAGGTGAAGCAGTACCTCGCCCAGCCCGACGTCGTCGGCGACGCCGAGGGACTGCAGCTCGAGATCATGTCCCCCACCGACGCGATCCAGTTCTCCCTCGACCGGATCCGCAAGGGAGAGGACACCGTCTCGGTCACCGGCAACGTGCTGCGCGACTACCTCACCGACCTCTTCCCGATCCTGGAGCTCGGCACGAGCGCCAAGATGCTGTCGGTGGTCCCGCTGATCAACGGGGGCGGGCTCTTCGAGACCGGGGCGGGCGGGTCCGCTCCCAAGCACGTGCAGCAGCTGGTCCGGGAGAACTACCTGCGCTGGGACAGCCTCGGCGAGTTCCTGGCGCTGGCAGTGAGCTTCGAGCACCTCGCCCGGACCACCGACAACGCCAAGGCGCAGGTGCTGGCCGACACGCTGGACCGGGCCACGGGCACGCTGCTCAACGAGAACAAGGGGCCGAGCCGGCGCGTCGGCGGCATCGACAACCGCGGCAGCCACTTCTACCTCGCGCTGTTCTGGGCCCAGGAGCTGGCCCGGCAGAGCGACGACGCCGAGCTCGCGGCGACCTTCTCCGACCTGGCCGAGCGGCTGGCCGAGGAGGAGAAGACCATCACCGAGGAGCTGGTCGGCGTGCAGGGCCACCCGGTCGACATCGGCGGCTACTACCGCCCGGACGTCGCCAAGACGGTCGAGGTCATGCGGCCGTCGGCGACCTTCAACGAGGCGCTCGCCTCGCTCTGACCCCGGTCACCGCGGGGAGTGGGGGACGAGCTCGTCGGCGAGGCTGTCGTAGACGGCCGCGTCGGCGAGCCTGCCCTCCGCGACCCGGACCCGCCGCCGCTCCCTGCCCTGGTAGGTCATCCCGGCCCTCTCGAGCACCCGGCGGGAGGCGAGGTTCTCGACCGCGGCGATCCCGCGGACCCGACCGAGCCCCAGCCCGCCCTCCTCCGCCGCGACGAAGGCGTGCCGCTGCACCAGCCGGGCGGCCTCGGTGGCCACGCCCCTGCTCCGGGCGTCCGGATGCACCCAGTAGCCCACCTCCGCGTCCACGCCGGCGCGGAGGTCGAACAGGTTGACCGCGCCGACGAGCAGGTCGGTCGCCGGGTCCGCAACCGCCCAGTTCACCGCCGTGCCGGCGGCGTGCTGCTCCTCGTGGGAGGCCAGGTAGTCCTCGGCGTCGGCCCGGACGTAGGGATGCGGCAGGCTGCCCAGCCAGCGCCGCGTCTCGGCGTCCCGGCAGCCCTCCACGATCCGCTCGGCGTCCCGCGGCTCCGCCCGCCGCAGCACGCAGCGCTCGCCGACGAGGCGGGGCACGACCAGCCACGGCGCCACCGGGTGCCGGGGGTCGTCCCGCAGCAGCGTGCCCACCCAGGCGTCGCGCAGCTCCCCGCGCTGGGGCAACCACCGGCGCAGCGACCCCTCGACGGTGAACCCGAGCCGCCAGGCCAGCTTGCGCGAGGCCCAGTTGCCCCGGTTGGCCCACCAGACCACGGTCTCCAGGTTCTTCTCGGCGAACCCCCACTCCAGGAGCAGGCGCAGGGCCCGTTCCATCACGCCGTGGCCGCGCACCCACGGGTGCGAGCCGTAGGCCACCTCCGCACGACCCTCGCCCTGGTTGCGCAACGACACCGTGCCGGCGTACCTGGGCGTGCCCTCGTCGTCGAGGGTCTCGACGGCGAACCCCCACTCGCTGTCCTCCAGCCACCCGCCCGGCATCACCTGGGAGACGAAGCGCTGCGCATCTGCGCGGTGGTACTCCAACGGGACGGTCGTCCACTGCCGGCTCAACGGGTCCCGGCACTGCTCGAGCGACCCCTCCGCGTCGGTGGGTCGGTGGGCCCGGAGCACGACACCGTCGTCGGTCAGCCTCGGAACAAGATCGGGGAAGCGCATGGGCGCAGCCTGCACCGTCGGACCGCTGACCCGCCAATCCTGGGGGGCGGGCGCCCGCCCTATCCTGATCGGCATGGCTGACCCCGACAGACCGAGACGCCCGCGGTGAACGGAACCTTCGCCTCGATGGGCCTGGTGGTGATCTTCGTCGCCCTCGGCAGCATCTTCGTGCTCGCCGAGACCGCGCTGGTCTCCCTGCGTGACAGCCAGGCCCGTGCCCTGGGGGACAAGAGCCGACGGGGCCAGGTGGTGGCCGAGCTCAACAAGGACCCGAACCGCTTCCTGGCCTCGGTGCAGGTCGGGGTCACCCTGTCCGGCTTCCTGTCCGCAGCCTTCGGCGGTGCCACCCTGGCCGGTGACCTCGCCCCGAGACTGGTCGACGTGGGGCTGCCCGAGAGGTTCGCCAGCACCACCGCCCTGGTCCTGGTCACCCTGGCGATCTCCTACGTCTCGCTGGTGTTCGGCGAGCTCGCTCCCAAGCGGATCGCGCTGCAGCGCGCCGAGACCGTGTCGCTGGCACTCGGCCCGATGATCGACTGGATCTCACGGGCCTCGCGGCCGATCATCTGGCTGCTGTCGGTGTCGACCAACATCGTGGTCAGGCTCCTCGGTGGGGACCCGAACGCCCAGCGCGAGGAGATCTCCGACGAGGAGCTGCGCGAGCTGGTGGGGTCCCACGAGGCGCTCGGCGAGGAGGAGCGCCGGATCCTCGGTGACGTCTTCGAGGCCGGCGACCGGCAGATCCGCGAGGTCATGGTGCCGCGGACCGACGTGGACTTCCTGGACGCGTCGACGCCGGTCTACAAGGCTGCGCGCGAGGCGCTGACCCAGCCACACTCGCGGTACCCGGTGATCCGCGGCTCCGCCGACGACGTGATCGGCTTCGTCCACGTGCGCGACCTGCTCGCCCCCGACATGGCCGGACGGTCGGTCCGGGTGGGCGAGATGACCCGCGACATCCTCACCCTGCCCTGGACCCG
The DNA here is from genome assembly GCA_963784485.1 of uncultured Actinomycetota bacterium. Taxonomy (GTDB): domain Bacteria; phylum Actinomycetota; class Actinomycetes; order Propionibacteriales; family Nocardioidaceae; genus Marmoricola_A. The sequence goes on from CAWARH010000004.1 coordinate 193,947, forward strand.
ACCGCTGCTCGCCGCGCTGACCGACATGCGCCGCGAGGGCATCCACATGGCCCTGGTGGCCGACGAGTACGGCGGCACCGCCGGCATCGTGACGATGGAGGACCTGGTCGAGGAGCTGGTCGGCGACATCAGGGACGAGTACGACGTCGACGAGACGGAGACCACGCGGCACCTGTCCGGGGACGTCGAGGTCGACGGGCTGCTCAACCTCGACGACTTCGAGGACGAGACCGGCCTGGAGCTCCCCGAGGGGCACTACGAGACGGTGGCCGGGTTCCTGATGGCCCAGCTCGGCCGGATCCCCGAGCCCGGCGACGCCGTGGAGCACGACGGTCACCGGATCACCGTGCTCGTCGTCGACGGGCGCCGGGTGAGTCGGGTCCGGGTCACCGCCGCGCCGGTCACGGACGCCGACCCGGCGGCGACCCCGGATATCCCTGAGGAGCGGGGCGGGGACGCCTGACACAATGCGGGTCATGTCTGAGGCACCCGCACCCGCCCGCCCCCGAGTGCTGTCGGGGATCCAGCCGACCGCCGACTCGTTCCACCTCGGCAACTACCTCGGCGCGCTGCGGCAGTGGGTCGACCTCCAGGCCGAGCACGAGCCGTTCTTCTTCATCGCCGACCTGCACGCGATCACGGTCGAGCAGGACCCGAAGGTCCTCGCCGAGCGCTCCCGGCGGTGCGCCGCGCAGCTGGTGGCGATGGGCATCGACCCCGAGCGCTCGGCGATCTTCCTCCAGTCGCACGTGCCTGCCCACGCTCAGCTGGCCTGGGTGCTCCAGTGCCTCACCGGCTTCGGCGAGGCGCGGCGGATGACCCAGTTCAAGGACAAGTCGGCCAAGGGCGGCGAGGGAGCGGCCAGCGTCGGGCTCTTCACCTACCCGGTCCTCCAGGCCGCCGACATCCTGCTGTACCGCCCGGCGTACGTGCCGGTGGGGGAGGACCAGCGCCAGCACCTCGAGCTCACCCGTGACCTGGCCCAGCGCTTCAACCACCGTTACAAGAAGACCTTCCGGGTCCCGGAGCCGTACATCCTCAAGGCCACCGCGAAGATCCGCGACCTGCAGGACCCGACCGCGAAGATGTCGAAGTCGTCGTCGAGCCCGAGCGGGATCGTCGAGATGCTCGACGCTCCGGCGTCGTCGGCGAAGAAGATCCGCAGTGCGGTCACCGACTCCGAGACCGAGGTCAGGTTCGACGAGGAGACCAAGCCGGGCGTGTCCAACCTGCTGTCGATCCACGCCGCCCTGACCGGGGAGCCGGTGGACACCCTGGTGGAGAAGTACGCCGGACGCGGGTACGGCGACCTCAAGGGCGACCTCGCCGCGGTGGTGGCCGAGTTCGTGACCCCGTTCCGCGACCGCTCGCTCGAGCTGCTCGAGGACCGACCGCGGCTCGACGCGATCCTGCGGGACGGGGCGGACCGGGCCCGCGCGGTGGCGGACCGGACCCTGGCCGAGGTCTACGAGCGGGTCGGCTTCGTGCCGCCCGGCCGCTGAACCGCCGTCCGCCCCCGGCGCTGACGGGGCCGCTCCCGGCCTCCTCGCCGCACCGGCGGTCTGGTTAGGGTGGGCCACCATGACGACGATCGGCGTGTCCGTGGCGGTGCCGGACCCTTGGGGCACCCAGCTGCAGGACTACCGCGTCGGGCTCGGCGACGCGGTCGCGGCGACCATCCCCACCCACATCACCCTGCTGCCGCCGGTGGACGTGGCCGACCGGCACGTCCCTGACATCGTCGACCACCTGCGCGCCACGGCGGCGGCGGCGCGGCCCTTCACCGTCCAGCTGCGGGGCACCGGCACGTTCCGCCCGGTCTCGCCCGTGGTCTTCGTCAACGTGGTCCGCGGGATCTCCGGTTGCGAGCTGCTGGCCTCGGCAGTGCGCCGTGGCCCGTTGGAGGTCGAGGCGGCCTTCCCGTACCACCCCCACGTGACGATCGCCCACCACCTGGACGAGGACCTGCTGGACCGGGCCTTCGAGGAGCTCTCCGGGTTCGACTGCCGCTTCGACGTCCGCCACCTCTCGCTCTACGTCCATGACGCCGACACCGGGTGGAGCCCGGTACGCGACCTCGCCCTCGGGGAGCGCAGCTTGTCGCTGGGCGGAGAATGAGCGCGTGACCTTCACCCGCCGCCACGCCGTCCTCCTCCTCGCGGTCGCCGCCTGGAACGTCCTCACCTACGCGATGTTCACCAGGAACCTGCTGGCCGCGCACGCTGCGGGTGAGGACCGCCCCACCGGCTACTGGGTGGCGCACTCGGTGCTCATCGTGGTCAACCTGGTGGTCGCCCTGGTCCTGGCCCGGCTCGGTGCCCGGGCCTGGCGGGCCGCCCCCGCCGGCACCTCCGGCCCCGTGGAGCGCGTGGACGCGGGTCGGTGACCCCGCCGCCGGAGTCCGGTCCGGGGCGGGTGCTCCGGGACTCCTGGGGCGTCCCCCACGTGGTGGCCGGGTCGGTGAGCGAGGTGGTCGCGGCCCAAGGGCGTGCCACAGCCCTCGACCGCACCTGGCAGGTCGAGCACGGTCGGGCCAAGGCCGAGGGGCGCCTGGCGGCGCTGGTCGGCCGATCCGGGCTGCCGTGGGACCGGTTCGCCCGCCGCTTCGGCGTGGAGCCGCTGGCCCGCCGGGCCTACGCCGCCCTGGCCGAGCGGGACCCCCGCAGCGCCGCGCTCCTGGTCTCCTACGTCGACGGCCTCAACGAGGGCCTGTCGCAGCAGCGGGGGTGCACCGAGCTCGCCGAGCTCGGGGTCGAGCCGGTCCGCTGGTCGCCGTGGACCCCGATGGCGGTCTTCGCCGCCCACCACGTGCTCTTCGCCGGCTTCCCCGCCAAGCTGTGGCGGCGTCATCTCCGCAGGGTCGTCGGCGAGGAGGTGGCCCCGGTCTTCCACGACGAGGGGGCCTGGTCGCCGGGCAGCAACTCCTGGGTGGTCGGCGCCGAGCGCTCGGCGAGCGGACGCCCTCTCCTCGGCGGCGATCCTCACCGCACCTTCGAGTCGCCCAACCCCTACCAGCAGGTCCGGCTGACCTGCACCGACCCCGAGGACCCGTTCGACGTGGCGGGGTTCACCTTCCCCGGGGTGCCCGGGGTCCAGCACTTCGCCCACGCCGGCGCGGTCGCCTGGGGCATCACCAACGCGATGGCTGACTACCAGGACCTCTTCGAGGAGCGGCTGGAGCGCCGCGGAGACCAGGTCTGGGCCGAGGGCCCGGGGGGCTGGGAGCGCGCGGCGACGCACCGGGAGCGGATCGAGGTGCGCGACGCGGAGGCTGAGGACTGCGAGGTGATCGTCACCGCCAACGGCCCGGTGGTCGTGGGTGGGGTGGGCCAGGAGCCGCTCAGCCTCCGGACCGCGTCGTACGCCCTCGACGACCTCGGCTTCGGGTGCCTTCTGCCGCTGCTGCGCGCACGCACGAGCGCGGACGTCCTCGCCGCCCTGGACGGCTGGGTGGAACCGGTGAACAACCTGGTGGTCGCCGACGTGCACGGCGCGGTCCGGCAGCAGGTGGTCGGTCGTGTGCCCGTGCGGCCGGAGGAGAACCGGTGGCGGCCGGTGCCCGGCTGGCTGGCCGCGCACCGGTGGTCGGGCTGGGTGGACCCGCTCCCGGGCCGGGACGTCGCCGCCGACGAGCACCTGGTCACCGCCAACCAGCGGATGGACGGGTTCGACCCGATCGGGGTGGAGTTCGCCCCGCCGGGTCGGGCGGACCGGATCGATGCCCTGCTCGCCGGGCGCGGGGGGCTCACCCGCGACGACTTCGCCGAAGTGCACCGCGACGACCTGGCCGGGCAGCCGGCGGCCCTGGCCCGAGCCGTCGTGGCGTTGGACGGCCTCACCCCGGCGGGCAGCGCACTGCGGGACCGGCTGGCCGGCTGGGACCAGCACTTCGCCGCCGGCAGCACCGACGCCGCGGCGTACGTCGCGGTGCGCGAGCGGCTCGTCGAGCGCCTGGCGACGTCCCCCCGGTTCGCCGCCCTGGACGTTCCCGGTCCCCACGGCAGCCTCTTCGCGTCGTGGTTCGACCTGCGCACCCAGCTCTACCTCAGCCTGCCCACGTTGCTCTCCCCACCGGGACGGGCCGCTGTCCCCGAGGCCGTGCGGCTGCTGGCCGAGGCAGTCGAGGAGGTGGCGGCCGAGCCCGACCCCGGCCCGTGGGGGACCCGGCACCGCTTCCGCCCGTGGCACGCCCTGGGCCACGAGCTGCCCGTCGAGCCAGCCCTCGCGGGCGACAACGACTGCGTGCACTGCACCGGCGCGCTGCCGGGCTCGGAGGCGGTCGTGCGGGGGTCTGTCGCCCGCTACGTCTGGGACCTCGGCGGCCTGGACCGGAGCGGCTGGGTGGTGCCGCTCGGCACCCACGGCGACCCGGCGCACCGGCACCACCACGACCAGCTCGACCTCTGGGTCTCCGGGGTCCTCATCGGTCTCTGAGAAACACCTGTGGGTCTGACCCATCCACCCCCGACACCATCCCGAACACCTTGTGGCGCGTGTCACAGACCGCCGACAGCAAGGGGGACCTCGGGCCGGACGGCCCTTCTCGACGCACGCGTGCACACCGCTGCCTGTGTCCCGTCAGTGGGGCGGGGACGGGTCCGACGAAGGGAAGCACATGAACAAGAACTCCCCGGTGAGGAGCAGGCGCTCCGCGCTCGCCCTCACCACGACCGGCGGCCTCCTGGCCGCCGTGGGCATGGCAGGTCTGGCGCCGATGAGCGCGCAGGCCTCCAGCCACCGCGAGGCGCCGCTCATCGCCGGCCTCCCGCAGTACGACGCGACCGACCTGTACGCGTTCCGGAGCCCGGAGCGGAAGAGCACGGTCACCCTCGTGGCCAACTGGATCCCGTTCGAGGAGCCGGGCGGCGGTCCGAACTTCTACTCGTTCGCGACCGACGCGCGCTACAACATCGAGGTCGACAACGACGGTGACACCAAGCCCGACGTCACCTTCCGCTGGACGTTCAAGGACCACTACCGCAGCAAGGACACCTTCCTGTACGCGACGGGCCCGGTGACCTCGCTCGGGGACGAGAACCTGAACTTCTACCAGACCTACACGCTGACCAAGATCAAGGACGGTCGCGCGAAGGTCCTGGCCAAGGACCGCAAGGTGGTCCCGTCGAACGTCGGGGCGGCCTCCATGCCCGACTACGCCAAGCTGCGCAACCAGGGCGTGACCAGCATCGGCAAGGCGGGCGGCCGGATCCAGTCGTTCGCGGGCCAGGCCGAGGACCCGTTCTTCCTGGACCTGCGCGTCTTCGACCTGCTCTACGGGGGCGACTTCTCCGAGGCAGGCGACGACACGCTGGCCGGCTTCAACGTCAACTCCGTGGCTCTTCAGGTGCCGCGCTTCAAGCTGGCCAAGAAGCAGTCCACCCAGAAGAACCCGATCATCGGGGTCTGGACGACCACCGAGCGCAAGGGCGTCAACGGGAAGTACCACCAGGTCTCCCGGCTGGGGGCCCCGCTGGTCAACGAGGTGGTCATCCCGCTCAAGGACAAGGACAGGTTCAACGCCTCCTCGCCCTCGAACGACACCCAGTTCCTGGACTACGTCACCAAGCCCGAGCTGCCCAAGCTGATCGAGGCCGTCTACGGCATCGACGCGCCGGCCGAGCCCCGCAACGACCTGGTCTCGGTCTTCCTGACCGGGGTCGACGGCGTCAACCAGCCCAAGAACGTCGTCCCGGGCGAGGAGCTGCGGCTGAACATGACCACGCCGGTCGCCGAGACGCCCGACCGCCTCGGCGTCATCGGCGGCGACCTCCAGGGGTACCCGAACGGCCGCCGGCTCGCCGACGACGTCATCGACATCTCCCTGCAGGTGGTCGAGGGCGAGCTCGTGGGCAACCCGAACGACCTGAGCGACGGGGTGGACGCCAACGACGCGGCGTTCGGCGACTCCTTCCCCTACCTCGCGTTGCCGGTCAGCGGCAGCGAGGCCGACCCGCACCCGAGCGACGGCGTGGCCAAGCGGGCTGCCGGACCGGCGTCCTCCTCGGACAACGGCGCCGGCTGGTTCTCCAGCGTCCGCAACACCGAGCTGCCGGCTGCGGCGCTCGGGCTCGGCCTGCTCACCATGCTCGCGGGTCTGGTGACCTTCGGGCGTCGCAAGCGCACCACCCCGGGTGCGGCCGCCTGACCCAGGCGAGCCCCACCTGATCCGCTCCACCGGCCGGTCGCGCGGTACCGCCGCGCGGCCGGCCCCCACCCGGGAGTCCCCATGTTGAAGTACGTCGCCGTGATCGCCTTTGCCCTGGTCCTGTCCGTCTCCGGGGCCCTCGGGCTTGCCAGACCGGACGCCCCGGCCCGGGCCACGGTCGCCGGGTCCGCGGCCGACCCGGCCGCGCTGCGTGCCGGTGCGAGCCAGGACCTGACCGGCACCGTCGCGACGCTGCAGCAGCGGCTCCGCGACCTTCCCGCGGACGACCCGAGCTGGGCGACCCTCGGCCTGGCCTACGTCGAGCAGGCCCGCGTGGGCGGCGACGCCGCCTTCTACACCAAGGCCGACGAGGCGATCGCCCGCTCGTTCGCGCTCCGGCCGGACGACAACTCCTCTGCCCTGGCCGCCCGGGCCGCGCTCGAGGCGGCGCGGCACGACTTCTCCGGCGCCCTGGCCGACGCCGACGCGGCGCTGGCGGTGGACCCGCTCCAGTCCGGCGCGCTCGCGGTCCGGATCGACGCCCTCACCGAGCTGGGTCGCTACGACGAGCAGCTCACCGCACTCCGGGTCGCAGACCGCCGCCAGCCGGGCGTGCCGGTCGCGGCCCGGTACTCCTACGCCTACGAGCTGCGCGGCCGCCTGGCCCGGGCCTCCCGGGTCCTGGAGACCGCGGCCACCAGCGCCTCGCACGCCGACCGCGGCTTCCTGCTCACCCTGGTCTCCGACCTCGAGAGACGCCGCGGTCGCCTCGACGCGGCCGGACGGACCCTGCGTCAGGCGCTGCTCGAGAGTCCCGGCTACCTCCCCGCCCTGGTCGGCCGGGCCCGGCTGGAGGTCGCCGCGGGCGACCTGGACACCGCGGTGGCCACCTGGCGCGACGTCGTCCACCGGCTCCCGCTGCCGGAGTACGTCACCGAGCTCGGGGAGCTCTCCCTGCACCGCGGTGACCCGGCGGAGGCCGAGCGCCAGTTCTCGGTGGTCGACGCGACCGTGCGGTTGCTGGCCGCCGGCGGCGTCGACACGGACCTGGAGACCGCGCTCTTCGAGGCTGACCACGGCTCACCGGAGGCAGCGCTGAGCAGCGCTCGGGCGGAGTGGGCCAAGCGCCGCAGCGTCCACGTCGCCGACGCGCTCGCCTGGGCGCTGCACGTCAACGGCCACGACCAGGCGGCCCTGCGGATGACCCGCACCGCCACCCGTCTGGGCACCCAGGAGGCCCGGATGTGGCTGCACCGCGGACTGATCGAGCACGCCGTCGGACTCGACGGTCCGGCGGCCCGCCACCTTCGCCGCGGTATCGCCCTCGACCCCGGAGCCTCGCCCTGGCAGGTCGACCGGGCCCGGACCGCGCTGGCCGGGATCGAGGCACGACGATGAGCCGCCCCGAGCCCCGCACCTCGCCCCGACGGGCCGCGCGCGCCGCGCTGCTGCTGGTCCTGGCCGTGGTCGGCCCGTGGCTGCTCGCCACCCCGGCGCAGGCCCACCCCCTCGGCAACTTCACCGTCAACCGCTACACCGGCATCCTGGTGTCGCCGGACCAGGTCACCCTCGAGCACGTCGTCGACCTCGCCGAGATCCCGACCGCCCAGCTCGGGGACCGGGTCGACGACCTGGACGCGCTGGCCGCGGAGGAGTGCCGCCGCACCGGGAGCCGGCTGCGGCTGACTGCGGACGGCCGGGAGCTGCCGATCAGCGTCGAGCAGTCCGCAGCCTCGACCAGTCCGGGGGAGGGCGGGCTGCCGATCACCCGGGTGGTCTGCCGCCTCCAGGCTCCCGCCGAGCTGACCGCACGGCGTACCGCGCTGGAGTTCGCCGACCGCTCCGCACCCGGGGTGGTCGGTTGGCGTGAGGTCACCGCGGTCGGGGACCGCACCACGCTGACCTCCAGCGACGTCCCCGGCACGAGCGTGTCCGACCGGCTCTCGCGCTATCCCGACGACCTGCTCAGCTCGCCGCTCGCGGTGACCGGAGCGCACCTCGAGGTCGGTCCGGGCGGCCCCGCCGCCGTCCTGCCCGGCACCGAGGGGTCGGCGACGGAGTCCACGCCGGTGAGCGGCCTGAGCGCCAAGGTCACCGACCTGCTCGGCCAGAACGGGCTGCTCGCCGCCGGTCTCGCGCTCCTGGTCGCGGTCGTGCTGGGCGCCTCCCACGCCCTTGCCCCCGGCCACGGCAAGACCGTGATGGCGTTCTACCTGTCCCAACGGGGGCAGGACGGGCCCTCCTGGCGGGCGGCCCTGGCGGTCGGGGGCACGGTCACCGTGGCGCACACCGGGTCGGTGCTCGGCCTGGGGCTGCTGGTGTCGGTGAGCACCGTCCTGGTGCCGGCGCGGCTCTACCCGTGGCTGACCCTGACCACGGGACTGCTCATCCTCGGCCTGGGCGCCTCCCTGCTGCGGAACGCGCGCCGAGCCGGCGGCGACGGGCACGGTCATGGGCACGGCCACGGGCACGGCCACGGCCACGGGCACGGGCACGGGCACGGGCACGGGCACGGCCACGGGGACGGGGGCACCGTGGCCGCCGACCGGCCCCACCGCTGGGGCCTGTGGGTGATGGGGCTGGTCGGGGGGCTCGTGCCCAGCCCGTCCGCACTGCTGCTCCTCCTCGCCGCGGTGGCGATCGGACGGTCGACGTTCGGGGTCCTGCTCGTGGTGGCCTTCGGGCTCGGCATGGCCACCTCGCTGGCCGCGGTCGGGCTCCTGGCACGCGACCTGCTCGACCGGGTCGAGCGGCTCGCTGCCCGCCGGGGCCTCATGGGCGGACCGGTCCGCGCGGTGCTCGCGTACGGGGCTGCTGCGGGGGTCTGCGCCGTCGGCCTCGGAGTCGTGGTCCGCACCGCAGCCGTCCTGGTCGCCTGATCCCTGGCGACAGGAACCCGCGGCTCGGCGAGCAGGGCTCCGGCACCCGTCGGACATGTCACACACAGTGGCCGCACCTGCGGGCACCTCCTAGAGTGCCGAGCATGGAGCACCTGTCACTCCTCGCCGACGGCGAGGAGCACACGAGGGCCGAGTGGGAGAAGGCCGCCGCCGACGTCCTGCGCAAGAGCGGGCGGATGGGCGCCGAGGACCCCGACGCCCTGGTCTGGGACAGGCTGACCCGGACCACCCTCGACGGGGTGCGCGTGCCCCCGTTGGGCACCTCCGCCTCGGTGACCGACCTGCCCGACACCGGCCAGCCCGGACTTGCCCCCTTCACCCGTGGCGCCGCCGTGTCGCGGTCCGAGGAGGGCTGGGACGTCCGGGTCCACGTCGCGGACCCGGACGCCGCCCGCTCCGCGGCGGACGCGATCACCGACCTCGAGAACGGCGCGACCAGTCTGTGGCTCTCCCTCGGACAGGGCGGGCTCGCGGTTGCCGACCTGCCCACGGTCCTCGCCGAGGTCTACCTCGACCTCGCTCCCGTGGTGCTCGACGCCCCGGACCTGCCGGTCGCGGCGGCGGAGGCGTTCTGCGCGGTGCTGGGTGAGCGAGGGGTCACGGCAGCACCGGGGACCAGCCTCGGCGGCGACCCCCTCGGCACCCGGGTCCGAGGCTGGGACGACGAGGCCGAGGTCCAGGACACGGTCCTGCGGCTCGCCGACCTGGCCCGCGAGCACGGCACCCGCGCCCTCACCGTCGACGGCACGGCGGTGCACGACGCGGGGGCGACCGACGCCCAGGAGCTCGGCTACAGCCTGGCCGCCGGAGCGGCGTACCTGCGGCTGCTGACCGGGCCGGGTGGCCTCGACGCCGCGGCTGCCGCCGCCCTCCTGGAGTTTCGCTACGCCGCCACCGACGAGCAGTTCCCGACCATCGCCAAGCTGCGGGCGGCGCGCCGTCTGTGGCACCGGGTGCTGGAGCTGTGCGAGGTCGCCGACGCCCCCGGCCAGGTCCAGCACGCCGTGACCAGCAGGCCGATGATGACCAAGTACGACCCGTGGGTGAACATGCTGCGTGGCACGGTCGCCGCGTTCTCCGCGGGCGTGGGCGGCGCGACCTCGGTGACGGTGCTGCCCTTCGACACCATGCTCGGGCTGCCCGACACCCTGGCCCGGCGCAACGCCCGCAACACCTCCTCCCTGCTCGTCCACGAGGCGCACGTCGCCCGCGTGACCGACCCCGGCGGAGGGTCCTACGCTCTGGAGCGGCTGACCGAGGACCTCGCCGCGGCCGGCTGGGCGCAGCTCCAGCGGATCGAGGCCGAAGGTGGGGCGCTGGCCTCGATCGGCTCGGCCGAGGGCGGGCTGCGCCACCGGATCGAGACCGAGGGGCGGGCCCCTCGAGCGCGTCAGGTGGCCCTGCGTCGCAGGGCGGTGACCGGGGTCAGCGAGTTCCCCCACCTCCACGAGCACCTGCCGGAGCGTCGGCCGCACCCGACGGGAGCCCTCCCGCCCCAGGTGCAGCGGTACGGCGGCGCCTTCGAGGCCCTGCGGGACGACCCGCCCGGATCGGCGGTCTTCCTGGCCACCCTCGGCCCGGTCGCGGCGCACACCGCCCGCGCCACCTTCGCCGGCAACCTGCTGGCCGCGGGGGGCGTGGACAGCGTCGCCGCCGGAGCGACCTCGGGCACCAAGGACCTCCTCGCGGCGTACGCCGGGCAGCGCGTGGTGTGCCTGGCCGGGTCCGACCGGACCTACGCGGAGTGGGGCGCCGCGGCCGCGGAGGCGCTGCGCGGCGCCGGGGCGGCCTACGTCGTCGTGGCCGGTCAGCCGGGGGACCTGCCGGTCGACGACAGCTGCGCGACGGGCGTCGACGCCTTGGCCTTCGTGAACCGAGTCCGCAAGGAGCTGACGTCGTGAGCGTGCCCGAGAGCTTCGCCGACCTGTCGTTGCACAGCCCGAGCTGGGCGATGGGGTGGAGCGACCCCGGCCCCGCATGGACCTCGCCGGAGGGCATCGACGTGCTCCCCGTCTACGGACCGGAGCACCTGGAGGGCCTCGACGCGCTGGACACCTACCCGGGGCTGGCCCCGTTCCTCCGCGGGCCGTACCCCACGATGTACACCACGCAGCCCTGGACGATCCGGCAGTACGCCGGCTTCTCCACCGCCGAGGAGTCCAACGCGTTCTACCGGCGCAACCTCAAGGCAGGGCAGAAGGGGCTGTCGGTGGCCTTCGACCTGGCCACCCACCGCGGCTACGACTCCGACCACCCGCGCGTGCGGGGGGACGTCGGGATGGCGGGCGTCGCGATCGACTCGATCTACGACGCGCGGACGCTCTTCGAGGGCATCCCGCTCGACGAGATGAGCGTCTCGATGACCATGAACGGCGCGGTCCTGCCCGTGCTGGCGCTGTACATCGTCGCGGCCGAGGAGCAGGGGGTGAGGCCGGAGCAGCTGACCGGGACGATCCAGAACGACGTCCTCAAGGAGTTCATGGTCCGCAACACATACATCTACCCGCCGCAGCCGAGCATGCGGATCATCTCCGACATCTTCAGCTACACCGCTGACAAGATGCCGCGGTTCAACTCGATCTCGATCTCCGGCTACCACATGCAGGAGGCCGGGGCCACGGCCGACCTGGAGCTGGCCTACACCCTGGCCGACGGGGTGGAGTACCTCCGCGCGGGGCTCGACGCCGGCCTGGCCGTGGACCGCTTCGCGCCGCGGCTCAGCTTCTTCTGGGCGGTGGGGATGAACTTCTTCATGGAGGTGGCCAAGATGCGGGCCGCCCGCGCCTTGTGGGCACGGCTGGTCGCCGACTTCGACCCGCAGAACCCCAAGTCCCTCTCGCTGCGCACGCACAGCCAGACCTCGGGCTGGTCGCTGACCGCGCAGGACGTGTTCAACAACGTCCAGCGCACCTGCATCGAGGCGATGGCCGCCACGCAGGGGCACACCCAGTCGCTGCACACCAACGCCCTGGACGAGGCGATCGCGCTGCCCACCGACTTCTCCGCCCGGATCGCGCGCAACACCCAGCTGCTGCTGCAGCAGGAGTCCGGCACCACCGGGATCATCGACCCCTGGGCCGGCTCCTACTACGTCGAGCGACTGACCCACGACCTGGCCGAGCGTGCCTGGGCGCACATCGACGAGGCGGAGAAGGCCGGAGGCATGGCGAAGGCCATCGAGGCCGGGATCCCGAAGATGCGCATCGAGGAGGCCGCTGCCCGGACCCAGGCGAGGATCGACTCCGGTGCCCAGAAGGTGATCGGGGTGAACACCTACCGGCTGCCCAGCGAGGACGCCCTGGAGGTGCTGCGGGTGGACAACGCGGCTGTGTACGCCTCCCAGGTCGCCAAGCTCGAGCGGCTGCGGGCCGAGCGCGACGACGACGCCGTACGCCGTGCCCTGGAGGCACTCACCGCCTCTGCGGAGAAGGGCGCCACCCACGGCTCGCTGGAGGGCAACCTGCTCGGGCTCGCGGTCGACGCCGCCCGGGCCAAGGCCACGGTCGGCGAGATGTCGGAGGCGCTGGAGAAGGTCTACGGGCGGCACCAGGCCGTGATCCGTACGATCTCCGGTGTGTACCGCTCCGAGTCCGGCCAGGCCAACGAGGCAGTGAGCCAGGTGCTTGCCGCCACCGAGCGGTTCGAGCAGGACGAGGGGCGGCGACCGCGCATCCTCGTGGCCAAGATGGGCCAGGACGGGCACGACCGTGGGCAGAAGGTCATCGTCACCGCCTTCGCCGACCTCGGCTTCGACGTCGACGTGGGCCCGCTGTTCTCCACCCCGGAGGAGGTCGCGCAGCAGGCGGTGGACTCCGACGTGCACATCGTCGGTGTGAGCTCGCTGGCCGCGGGCCACCTGCACCTGGTCCCGGCGCTGCGACAGGCGCTCGCCGACCTGGACCGGCCCGACATCATGGTCGTGGTGGGCGGGGTGATCCCGCCGGACGACGTCCCGACCCTGCACGAGATGGGTGCCGCTGCGGTGTTCCCGCCGGGCACGGTGATCGCCGACGCGGCCAGCGGCCTGCTGGAGAAGCTCTCCGCCAGCCTCGGTCACCGCGCGTGAGCCTGCTGCCTGGTTGGCGCTGGTCGACCGGATCCGCTTCGGTCACTTGTGCCTCAACTGCATCAGACGCCCTGAGAGGTTGAGGATTGTGAGCATCGGCGATCTAAATTGTCGGTGCTGCCCTATAGCGTCAGCACATGGGGACGGATACGGGGACGGGAGACGGTCGGACTCCGGTGGCGGTCCGGACGCACCGACTCCACGCCTTCGCCGGGCGGCTCCACGAGGTGCTCGACGACCTGCTCGGCGGTGAGGGCCAGCTCGCGCCTCCGGTCTCCGAGCTGACCGCGGAGCAGACCCGCGAGACCATCGTCGAGCTGTCCCGGGCGCAGCGACGTCTCGAGGCGTTGCAGTCCCGCCTGCTCGTGCAGGCCGACCGCGTCGACGTCGCGTCGGATGCCGGAGCCACGGGCACGGCTTCCTGGTTGGCCACCGCGGTGTGCACACCCTCGGGTCCGGCGCGAGGACAGGTGGACCTGGCGCGCCGTCTGGATGCGCGGTTCGAGCTCACGGCCCAGGCCCTGGCCGCAGGAGCGCTCGGGGTCGACCAGGCTCGGGTGGTGGCGGACGCCGTCGACGCGCTGCCGTCCTTCGTGGGAGCCGCCGAGCGTCGCCGGGCCGAGGCGCACCTGGTGTCCGAGGCGCTTCACCACGACGCCAGACGCCTGCGCGTGCTGGGCAAGCACCTCCTGGAGGTGATCGACCCCGACGGCGCCGACGAGCTGCTCGCGGCCCGGCTGGCCGAGGAGGAGGCCAGGGCAGAGTCCGCCACCTCACTGACCATGGTCGTTGACCACCGGGGCACCTGCCACGGCTCCTTCCGGGTCCCTGCCCTGCACGGCGCGATGCTGTCGGCGGCGCTGGAGGCGATCACCTCGCCCAAGCGCCCGGACGCCCTGCTGCGGGAGGAGCCCGACGTGCACGGCATCGACCGCCCGGTGCCGCGGGACCAGCTGTTGGGCCGTGCGCTGTGCGAGCTGCTCGAGCGCCTGCCCGCGGACCGGCTGCCGCGAGCCGGTGGCACCGACGCCACAGTCGTGGTCACCATGACGCTGGACGGCCTCCTGGGTGGGCTCGGTGCAGCGAGCCTGTCCACCGGTGAGGTGGTCTCGGCGGGAACAGCCCGGCGGCTCGCGTGCCAGGCCGGCATCGTCCCTGTGGTGCTCGGCTCCTCCTCGGTGGTCCTGGACGCGGGCCGCAAGGTCCGGCTGCACACGGAGTCCATGCGCATCGCGCTCCGGGCCCAGCACCGGACCTGCACCGCCGAAGGGTGCGAGGTCCCCGCGGCCTGGTGCCACGCCCACCACAAGCAGCCCTGGAGCGCGGGTGGTCGGACCTCCGTCGCCGACGGCACCCTCCTGTGCCCCCGCCACCACACGTTGGTGCACCGTCCGGACCGCGAGGTGCGCTACCTGCCCAGCGGTGCCACCCGGATCACGCGGTCGGTCAAGCGTCGGTGCTGAAGGCGCGCCGTCGGAATCCACCACCCGGTCGGGCGTCAGGAGGCCGGGGCATCGAAGCCACGCATCGCCGAAGCCACCCCGGAACCGGGCGGGCAGTGGGTGCGTCACAGGAGCGGGAAGCGGAACCACGGAAGGGGTGTCATGGGGCGGAGGAGACTCGTCGCGCCGGTCGGGGGGATGCTCGCGGTCCTCAGCCAGCTGGTGGCCCTGCCCCTCGCCGAGGCCCACCCCTCCGCGCACCCCGTGTCCGTCTCGGACGTGCCCGGTGCCCGCACCCGGCCGGTGCCGGTGCCGATGCCGTCTGCCCAGCCGGTGCGGCCGGGGCCGGTGCCGATGCCGTCTGCGCAGCCGGTGCAGCCGGGGCCGGTGCCGATGCCGACGTTCGCAGCGCCCAGCGAGCCGCTGACCCCGCCGCCCCCGGCCCCGGTGCGGGTCGACGCGAGTGACGTCGCTGACGGACCCGGGTGAGACGGCACGGATGCCGAGGCCGGCTTGGGAACGGGTCGGCCACGTCCTGGCCGGTGAACGCTCCGGCCTCGGCATACTGGCCCCATGCCATACGACAAGGGGTTGGCCCAGCGGCTCCGTGAGGTCCTGGCCGGCGAGCCCGGCCTTTCCGAGCGGTCGATGTTCGGAGGCCTGGCGTTCCTGGTGCACGGCCACATGGCAGTCGCGGCGGGCAGCGGCGGCGGGCTGATGCTCCGGATCGACCCGGCCGACGCGGACGCGCTGACCCAGGATGCGGGGGTCTCGCGGTTCGAGATGCACGGCCGCGCGATGGACGGCTGGCTGGAGGTGGACGCCGCGGCGCTCGAGACCGACGAGGCGCTGCGGCGGTGGGTCGACCACGGCGTCGCCTTCGTGCACACGCTGCCGCCGAAGTGAGCGCAGTGGGCGACGTCGGGGCCCTCGTCTCCGGGGTGCGCGCGGGACGGCGGGCCGCGGTGTCCCGGGCGATCACGCTGGTCGAGTCGTCCCGGTCGGACCACCGGGCACAGGCCCGCGAGCTCGTCGCCGCCCTGGCCGAGGGTCGCGACCGGGTCACGCCACGGGTCGGCATCTCCGGCGTCCCCGGGGTCGGGAAGTCGACGTTCATCGAGTCCCTCGGCACCTATCTGACCGGCCGCGACCTCAAGGTCGGGGTGCTGGCCGTGGACCCGTCGTCGGTGCGCACCGGGGGGTCGGTGCTGGGGGACAAGACCAGGATGGCCACCCTGTCAGCCGACCCCCGCGCGTACATCCGGCCGTCCCCGGCGGCCGGCACCCTGGGTGGCGTGGCCCGGGCCACCGCCCAGGCGATGGTCGTCCTCGAGGCGGCCGGCTTCGACGTCGTCCTGGTCGAGACCGTGGGCGTCGGCCAGTCCGAGGTCACCGTGGCCGGGATGGTCGACACCTTCTGCTTCCTGACCCTGGCCCGCACCGGGGACCAGCTGCAGGGCATCAAGAAGGGCATCCTGGAGATCGCGGACGTCATCGCGGTCAACAAGGCCGACGACCGGGAGGTCGAGACCCGGCTGGCGGCTCGCGAGCTGGCCGGAGCGCTGCACCTCGTGCACCGGGGCGGTCAGGGCTGGACCCCGCCGGTGCTCACCTGCTCCGGGCTGACCGGCCAGGGCGTGCCCGAGGTGTGGGCGGCCGTGCAGGACCACCGGACCTCGTTGGGGGAGGCGGGGCTGGCCGCCAAGCGCGCCGAGCAGCAGCTCGACTTCACCTGGGCCCTGGTGCGCGACGAGCTCGAGCAGCGGCTGCGCAGGTCCGCGGGGGCGGCCGCGGTCCGGGCCGAGGTGCGCGCCGAGATCCTGGCCGGGCGGCTCCAGGCGGCGGCCGCCGCGGACCGCATCGTGGCCGCCTTCGACGCCGACCGCGACGCAGGACGGGTCACCCCCTCGGGGGAGACGCACTAACCTGAGAACGATGTCTGTCACGCCCACACCCTCCACCCGCGCCCTCGCTGCATCCGTCGACGACCTGGAGGCCGAGCTCATCGAGCTGCGCCGCGACCTGCACGCGCACCCCGAGCTGGCCTGGGGCGAGGACCGCACCACCAAGCGGGTGGCGGAGCGGCTCGCCGAGGAGCAGGTCGCGGTCCAGGCGCTGCCGACCAGTGGCCTCGTCGCCGACATCGGCACCGCCGAGGGACCCGTGGTGGCGCTGCGGGCCGACCTGGACGCCTTGCCGGTGGAGGACCAGACGACGGACCCGTGGCGCAGCGTCCACGACGGCGTCGCGCACGCCTGCGGCCACGACGTGCACACCGCTTCCCTTCTCGGGGCGGGCCTCGCCCTCCAGCGCCTGCACCGGGTCTCCCCGCTGCCGGGGCGGGTGCGGCTGCTCTTCCAGCCTGCCGAGGAGGTCATGCCCGGCGGAGCGCTGGAGGTGATCAGCGCCGGAGCCCTGGAGGGCGTCACCCACGCGTTCGGGCTGCACTGCGACCCCTCCCTCGACGTCGGGAAGGTGGGGCTGCGGGTGGGGCCGCTCACCGGGGCCGCGGACAGCCTGATCGTGCGGGTCAGTGGTCGTGGCGGTCACACCTCGCGGCCCCACCTCACCCAGGACCTGACCTACGCCCTGGCCACCCTGGTCACCCAGCTGCCCGGCGCGTTGAGCCGTCGGCTCGACCCGCGCGCCGGGGCGAGCATCGTCTGGGGCGTGATCCGGGCCGGGTCGGCGCGCAACGTCATCCCGGCCTCCGGGCGGGCCGAGGGCACGGTGCGGATGCTCGACCCGGTCGCCTGGGCCGACGCCGAGGAGCTGGTCCGGGGACTGATCGCGCAGATCGTCGCGCCGTACGGCGTCACCGCGGACGTGGAGTACATCCGGGGCGTGCCGCCGGTGATGAACCAGCCGCAGCCCACCGCCGTGCTCGCCGACGCCGTCGAGCTGACCCTGGGCGAGGAGGGGATCGTCTCCACCACCCAGAGCCTGGGTGGGGAGGACTTCGGGTGGTACCTCGAGTCCGTGCCCGGGTCGATGGGGCGGCTGGGCACCCGCACCCCGGGCGGTCCGACCTTCGACCTGCACCAAGGCGACCTGCGCGTCGACGAGCGCGCGACCGCGATCGGTGCGCGCGTGCTCGCCCAGGCGGCGTACGCGGTGCTGACCGGTCGCCGGGCCTCTCGTCACGAGTAGGTAACAAGTAGGCGGTCGGGACTTCCGGCGTCCGGTTCAGGACTTCTTCCCGGTTTAGGGTGCAGGCACGCACGCCCGGCCGGGCGTGGTGAGGATCTCCGGTGAGATCCCCACGACACTGGACAGGGAGGATCGACCTTGCGTCGACTCAGGAAGATTTCCGTGGTTCTCGCCACGGCGGCGCTGGTGCTGACCGCCTGCGGGAACGACACCACCACCGCCTCCGGGGGAGGCAACGAGTCCGCGGACGCCTGCAAGACGGCCAGCGGTGACGGACCCAAGGTCGGGCTGGCCTACGACGTCGGTGGCCGCGGTGACGACTCCTTCAACGACTCGGCGTACGAGGGCATGAAGCGGGCGATCGACGAGCTCGGCGCCACGTGCACCGAGGCCAAGGCCGCCACGGGCGAGAACGACACCACCCGGGCGGAGCGACTGCGCACGCTCGCGGAGAACGGGTTCAACCCGGTCATCGCGATCGGCTTCATCTACTCCCCGGCCGCGGCCGAGGTCGCCGCCGACTACCCCGACACCGACTTCGCGGTCATCGACGGCTACAGCCAGTTCGTGACCCCGGCGCCCAACCTGGTCGACCTCACCTTCGCCGAGGAGCAGGGCTCGTTCCTGGTCGGCGTGGCAGCGGCGATGAAGTCCGAGGCCAAGCACGTCGGCTTCCTCGGCGGGACGCACTCGGACCTGATCAAGAAGTTCGAGGCCGGCTACACCGCGGGCGTCCGGGCGGTCGACCCGAAGATCAAGGTCGACGTCAAGTACCTCACCGAGGACCCCAACGACGGTGCGACCGGCTTCGAGAACCCGGCCGGCGGCAAGACCGCTGCCGACGGCCTCTACGACGGCGGCGCCGACGTCGTCTACCACGCCGCCGGCAAGTCGGGTCAGGGGCTCTTCCAGTCCGTGGCCGCGCGGGGCGACGGCTTCTGGGCGATCGGCGTGGACTCCGACCAGTACCTCACCGCCGCCGAGGACCAGCAGCCGCACATCCTGACCTCGATGCTGAAGAGGGTCGACACCTCGGTGTTCGACGTGATCCAGGCCGTGGCCGACGACTCCTTCGTCGACGGCAACAAGACCTACGACCTGGCCGCCGACGGCGTCGGCTACTCCACCTCGGGTGGGTTCGTCGACGACATCAAGAGCGAGATCGACGGCTACGCCGAGAAGATCAAGAGCGGCGACATCAAGGTGCCCACCAAGCCCAAGGGCTGACCCAGCACCACCGGCGACACCAGCACGACAACACAGGGGCGGGCCCGGGACTGCGCGGTAGCGTGGCCCCGGGTCCGTCCCTTGCGCAGGGACCGAGCAGGTACGAGGGAGGACGATGACCACCACCGCGGAGTCCGGCGCGAGCGCCGGGGCCGGCGCCGGGGCCGACGCCATCAAGGTCAGTGGCGTCGGCAAGAGGTTCCCCGGCGTGATCGCGAACCACGACGTCGCCTTCACCGTCCGCAGCGGCACGATCCACGCCCTGGTGGGGGAGAACGGCGCCGGCAAGTCCACCCTCATGAAGATCCTGTACGGCGTCCAACGGCCCGACGAGGGCACCATCGAGGTCGACGGCACCGAGGTGTCGCTGCACAGCCCCGGGGACGCCATCGCCCGCGGGATCGGCATGGTCTTCCAGCACTTCATGCTCGCCGACAACCTGACCGTGCTCGAGAACGTCGTCCTCGGCGCGGAGTCCCTGAACGGCATCGGCGACCAGGCCCGGGCGAAGATCCGTGAGCTGTCCGAGGCCTACGGCTTCGACCTCGACCCCGACGAGCTGGTCGAGGAGCTCGGCGTCGGGGAGCGGCAGCGGGTGGAGATCCTCAAGGTGCTCTACCGCGGCGCGCGCATCATCATCCTCGACGAGCCCACCGCGGTGCTCGTGCCGCAGGAGGTCGACGCGCTCTTCGACAACCTGCACGAGCTCAAGCGCCAGGGCTACACGCTGATCTTCATCTCCCACAAGCTCGACGAGGTGCTCGCGGTCGCCGACGACATCACCGTGATGCGGCGCGGCACCACTGTCGCCTCGGTGAAGCCCGCGGACGTGACGGCGCGACAGCTGGCCGAGCTCATGGTCGGCTCCGAGCTGCCCTCGCCGAGCACCGAGGACTCCACGGTGACCGACGTCGTCGAGCTCGAGGTGAGCGGCGTACGCGTCGTGGACTCCGCGGGCCGCGCGGTGCTCAGCGACATCGACCTGACCATCCGCGCCGGTGAGGTGCTCGGGATCGCCGGCGTCGAGGGCAACGGCCAGCTCGAGCTGGTGGAGACGATCCTCGGCATGCGGGCGCTGGCCGCGGGCACGCTCCGGCTCCACGGCGAGGACATCTCCGGCTGGTCCACGCTGCGGCGTCGCGAGAACGGGATCGGCTACATCCCCGAGGACCGGCACCGGCACGCCCTCCTCCTCGACGCGCCGCTCTGGGAGAACCGCATCCTGGGCCACCAGACCCGCGCACCCAACGTGAAGGGCCCCTGGCTGGACCGCCGGGGTGCCCGGGCCGACTCCGAGCGCATCGTGGAGCAGTACGACGTCCGCACCCCGGGCATCGACACCACCGCACGTGCCCTCTCCGGCGGCAACCAGCAGAAGTTCATCGTCGGTCGCGAGATGAGCAGCAAGCCCGTGCTGCTGGTCGCCTCGCACCCGACCCGGGGTGTCGACGTCGGGGCGCAGGCGCAGATCTGGGACCACATCAAGGCCGCCCGACGACTGGGCCTTGCCGTGCTGCTGGTCTCCGCCGACCTCGACGAGCTGATCGGCCTCTCCGACTCCATCCGGGTCCTGCTCCGGGGCCGGCTGGTCGGCGACTTCGACCCGAAGACCGTGACGCCGCAAGAGCTCGGCTCGGCGATGACCGGCGCCGGAGGTGCCCCCTGATGAGGCCACCGCAACGGGCACTGCTCGCTCTCGCCGCCCCCGTGCTGGCGCTGCTGATCTCGGCGGTGATCGCCACGCTCGTCCTGCTTGCCACCGGCGACGACGTGGGCGCGTTCTGGTCGACCATGCTGTCGTGGCCGGCCGACCGCAACCTGGTCAACATCCTCAACTACGCCTCGGCGCTGTACCTCGCCGGCGTCGCGGCGGCGATCGGCTTCCGGATGAACCTGTTCAACATCGGGGTCGAGGGTCAGTACCGGGTCGCGGCCTTCGCGGGCGCGGTGTTCGCGGGCGAGGCCTGGCTGCCCGGGAAGCTCAACGTCGTCGGCGCGGTCCTGGTGGCCATGCTGGCCGGCGCCCTGTGGGCGGGGATCGCCGCCCTCCTGCGGGTGACCCGCGGGGTCAGCGAGGTGATCTCGACGATCATGCTGAACGCGATCGCGGGAGCCCTGGTCGGCTACTTCATCAACAAGGTCGGCGTCCAGACCGGCGTGTCGACCAGCACCAGGGCGGTCCCCGAGGGCAGCCATGTCGGCGCCATCACCCTCTTCCCGGACACCCCCGGTGTCTACGGCCTCGCGCTGCTCGCCGTCCTCGTGGGCGTCACCTACGCGGTCCTGCTCAACCGAACGCGCTTCGGCTTCGACCTGAGGGCCACCGGGATGTCGGAGAGCGCCGCGGTGGCCAGCGGGGTCAACGTCAAGCGGATGATCATGTACTCGATGCTCATGTCCGGCGCCGTCGCCGGGCTGATCGGCATGCCGGTGCTCTTCGGCCAGGCCTACAACTACGGCACGTCGTTCCAGACCGGGATCGGCTTCGCGGGGATCGCGGTGGCGCTGCTGGGACGCAACCACCCTGTCGGCATCGCGATCGGGGCCCTGGTCTTCGCGTTCCTCGCCGAGCAGGGCAACCTGCTCAACATCCTCGCCGGGGTGTCGCAGGACATCATCGGGGTGACCCAGGGTGTCATCGTCATGGCGGTGGTCATCGCCTACGAGGTGGTCCGCCGCTACCGCGTCGCCGCGGAGCAGTCGGCCGTGGCCGCTCAGGTCGCCACCGGTCCCAAGACCGAGGGGGCACAGGCATGAGCCAGACCGCTGCACCAGGGGCCGCCCGCTCCGAGCGCGCGGTGCGCGCCCGGATGGACACCCGGCTGCGCTGGACGCTGTACCTCCTCGGGGGGCTCCTCGTGGTCTCGCTGCTCAGGGTCGTCACCGGAGCCGACGACATCATGTCCTCGGGAACGCTGCGGGCAGCGCTGATCGCCTCGATCCCGATCGCCATGGCCGGCCTGGGCGGGCTGTGGTCCGAACGGGCCGGGGTGGTCAACATCGGACTCGAAGGCATGATGATCCTCGGCACCCTGGGTGCCGGCTACTTCGGCTACCACTACGGCTGGGTCGCCGGCCTGCTGGGCGGGGTGCTGCTCGGCGCCCTCGGCGGCGTGCTGCACGCGGTCGCCACGGTCACCTTCGGCGTCGACCACATCGTGTCCGGGGTGGCGATCAACATCATCGCCCTGGGGGTGGCCGGGTTCGCCGCCGAGTCGCTGTTCGCCAGCCTCCCCGGTGGTGGCCCCACGCAGTCGCCGTCGCTGCCGAGCCCTCCCTCGATCAACCTCAGCGCGATCGCGTCGCCGGCCAAGGACCTCGAGGACAAGGGGTGGTTCCTCCTCTCCGACGTCGCCTCGATCGTGGTGGCGCTCACCCGGAACCTCAGCCTGGTCACGCTCCTCGCCCTGGGCCTGGTGGCGCTCAGCGTCTGGCTGCTCTGGCGCACCCCCTTCGGCCTGCGACTGCGCTCGTGCGGGGAGTCCCCGTCGGCCGCGGAGTCGCTGGGCGTCAACGTGCTGCGCTACAAGTTCCTGGCCGTCACGATCTCGGGCGGCTTCGCCGGGCTCGGCGGCGCCTTCCTGGCCATGGTCGCCTCGTCGGGGTTCCAGCAGGGACAGACGGGCGGGCGTGGGTACATCGGGCTCGCGGCGATGATCTTCGGGAACTGGCGTCCCGGCGGCATGCTGATGGGGTCGGGGCTCTTCGGGTACACCAACGCCATGCAGCTGCGCAGCGGCGGCGAGTCGCTGCACGCGCTGCTGCTCGCGGTGGCCGTGGTCCTGGTGCTCGTCATGGTCGTCCAGGTCAGGCGACAGCGGACCCGGGCGGCCACCGTCTCCGGCATGGTCGCCGCGGTCGCGGTGGTCTGGTACCTCTCCACCGACCAGATGCCGCGCGAGTTCACCTCGATGGCGCCCTACGTCACCACGCTGCTGGTGCTGGCCTTCGCCTCCCAGCAGCTGCGGATGCCGGCCGCCGACGGACAGGTCTACCGGAAGGGAGCGGCGGGCTAGCCGATGACGACCAGCGACACCGGCAACCAGGGCCTCGACGAGGGCCTCGACGAGGGCCCCGACCAGGATCCCGACCAGGGCTTCGACTGGGGTCCCCTCACCACGGCTGCCGTGGAGGCGATGGGTCATGCCTACGCGCCCTACTCAGACTTCCAGGTGGGCGCCGCCGCCCTGGTCGACGACGGCCGGGTGGTCGCGGGCTGCAACGTGGAGAACGCGGCGTACGGCGTCGCGCTGTGCGCGGAGTGCGGCCTGGTCTCCCAGCTGCACCTGACCGGCGGGGGCCGGTTGACCCACTTCGTGTGCGTCAACCGCAGCCGGGAGCCGATCATGCCGTGCGGCCGGTGCCGCCAGCTTCTGTGGGAGAACGGCGGGCCCGCTCTGCTTCTGCGGACACCGCGCGGCGTCCGGTCGATGAGCGAGGTGCTGCCGGATGCGTTCGGTCCCGACGACCTCCTGTGACCTGGCCTCCGCCGAGCTCGTCGCCGACCCCTACCCGGTCTTCGCCCGCGAGCGGCGTCGGCACGCGGTCGCCTGGCACGAGCAGACCGGCCGGTGGCTGACCTTCGACCACGCGACCGCGTCCGCGGTGCTGCGGGACCGCAGGCTCGGCAGGATCTGGCGGGACCGCGAGCCGGCTGCGGCGCTGGAGCCCTTCAACCTGCTGCACCGCAACCAGATGATGGAGAACGAGCCGCCGGACCACACCCGGTTGCGCAGGCTGGTCGCGGCGGCGTTCAACAAGGGGCACGTGGAGCGGCTGCGGCCCCGGGTCCGCGAGCTGGCCAGGGCGCTGCTGGCCACGGTGGACCCCTCCGGCTTCGACGTCCTGGGGGAGTACGCCGAGCCGCTGCCGGTCCTGGTGATCGCCGAGCTGCTCGGGGTCCCCACCGACCAGGCGCCGCAGCTGCGGGCCTGGTCGCAGGCGATCGTGCGGATGTACGAGCCGTTCCCCTCCCCGGCGGTCGTCGACGCTGCCGTGCGGGCGGCGGAGGAGTTCGCCGACGTGGTCCGCCACCTGGCCCGGCAGCGAGCCGAGGACCCCCGCGACGACCTGCTCTCCGACCTGGCCGACTCCGGTCTCACCCAGGACGAGGTGGTCGCCTCCGCGGTGCTCCTGCTCAACGCCGGCCACGAGGCCTCGGTGAACGTGTTCGGCAACGGCCTGGTCTCCCTGCTGCGGGCCGGCGTGCGGCCCGCTCAGGGGACGGTGACGTCGTGCGTGGAGGAGATGCTGCGCCACGACTCCGCGCTCCAGCTCTTCGAGCGGACCGCCACTGCCGACGTCGACCTGGGCACGGTCACCGTGCGCCGCGGCGAGCGGGTCGCGGTCCTGCTCGGCGCCGCGAACCGCGACCCCGCGGTGTTCGTCGAGCCGGACATGTTCCGCCCCGACCGTGACCCCAACCCGCACCTGGCCTTCGGCGCCGGGCTGCACTTCTGTCTCGGTGCCCCCCTGGCCCGCATGGAGCTGGTCGAGTCCGTGGGCCACCTGCTCGACACCTTCCCCGACCTGCACCTGGCCGGGGAGCCCCGACCGCGCGGCACGTTCGTGCTGCGCGGCCACACGACGGTCCCCGTGGCCGGCTAGGAAGGACGAGAGATGAGCGAGCCCTTCGACGCGGTCGAGGTGATCATCGCCAAGCGGGACGGCGGTCGGCTGGACGACGCGCAGATCGACTGGGTGGTCGACGCCTACACCCGCGGTGTGGTCGCGGACGAGCAGATGTCGTCCCTGGCGATGGCCATCCTCCTCAACGGCATGGACCGGCGCGAGATCGCCCGGTGGACCCACGCGATGATCGCCTCGGGCGAACGGCTGGACTTCTCCTCAGCGCTCTCGTGGCCCACTGCCGACAAGCACTCGACCGGAGGGGTCGGGGACAAGATCACCCTGCCGCTCGCGCCTCTGGTGGCGGCCTGCGGCGTGGCCGTGCCGCAGCTGTCGGGGCGAGGACTCGGCCACACCGGGGGCACGCTGGACAAGCTGGAGTCGATCCCCGGGTGGCGCGCCGACCTGAGCAACGACGAGATGCTGCGCCAGCTCGAGGAGGTGGGCGCGGTGATCTGCGCCGCGGGCTCCGGGCTGGCTCCGGCCGACAAGAAGCTGTACGCGCTGCGCGACGTCACCGGCACCGTCGAGGCCATCCCGCTGATCGCCAGCTCGATCATGAGCAAGAAGATCGCCGAGGGCACGGGCGCGCTGGTGCTCGACGTCAAGGTCGGCACCGGGGCGTTCATGAAGGACCGGCGAGCCGCCCAGGAGCTGGCTGAGACGATGGTCGCCCTGGGGACGGACGCCGGGGTCCGCACGGTCGCCCTGATCACCGACATGTCGACCCCGCTCGGGTTGACCGCGGGCAACGCGCTCGAGGTCCGGGAGTCGGTCGAGGTGCTTGCGGGAGGAGGCCCGTCGGACGTCGTCGAGCTCACCGTGGCCCTGGCCCGGGAGATGCTCGCCGGGGCGGGGCGGGAGGACGTCGACCCCGCCGACAAGCTGGCCGACGGGTCGGCGATGGACCTGTGGCGACGGATGGTCGTCGCGCAGGGCGGCGATCCGGACGCGCCGCTGCCCAGCGCGCGGCACACCGAGACGGTCACCGCCGAGCGCGACGGGGTGCTCACCCGGCTCGACGCGATGGCCGTCGGGATGGCCGCCTGGCGGCTCGGCGCCGGCCGCGCCGCCCAGGGGGAGCCGGTGCAGGCTGGAGCCGGCGTGGAGCTCCATGCCCGGCCCGGCGACACCGTGCGGGCCGGTCAGCCGCTGCTGACCCTGCACACCGACGAAGTGGACCGGTTCCCACGAGCCCGGGCCTCCCTGGACGGGGGCGTCGAGATCGGCGAGGAGCACCGGCCGACCCCCTTGGTCCTCGACCGGATCGGCTGAGCCGCGCCGGCCTGCGCCCACCGGTCAGCCGACGAAGAGGACCACCGTCTCGGCGACCATGGCCGGCTTGGCGATGTCCTCGATCTCGACGACGTAGCGCATCACCAGCTGGGTGCCGGCCTTGACCTCGCTCACCTCGGCCACCGACACCGTGGCCCGGATCCGGGCGTCCACCGGCACCGGGTGCGGGAAGCGCACCTTGTTGATGCCGTAGTTCAGCTTGGGACCCTCGGTGTCGAGGACGAAGAGCCTCGAGGCGAGCATGGGGACCAACGACAGGGTCAGGTAGCCGTGCGCGATGGTCCCGCCGAAGGGTCCGCCCGCCGCGCGCTCCCGGTCCACGTGGATCCACTGGTGGTCGTCGGTGGCCTCGGCGAAGAGGTTCACGCGCTGCTGGGTGATCTTCACCCACTCGGTCGGACCGATCTCCTCCCCGAGCGCAGCCCTCAGGTCCTCGATACCTCGGAACACCCGCATCGGTGATCCCTCCCGCTTCTGGTTCGATGGCTCCATGGCTGAACCTAGCGGAACCCTCGTGGCCCAGGCACCGAAGGTGCTCCTGCACGACCACCTCGACGGCGGGCTGCGGCCGGCCACGGTGCTCGACCTCGCCCGGGAGATCGGGCATCTCCTGCCGGCGGACGACCCGGACACCCTCGCCGCCTGGTTCGTCGAGTCCTGCGACTCCGGGTCGCTGGTGCGCTACCTGTCCACGTTCGGCCACACGGTCGCGGTCATGCAGCGTGCGGGGGACCTGCGCCGGGTGGCGCGGGAGTGCGCCGAGGACCTCGCCGCCGACGGGGTGGTCTACGCCGAGGTGCGCTACGCCCCCGAGCAGCACCTGGAGCGCGGGCTCTCGCTGGAGCAGGTGGTGGAGGCGGTCCGGCTCGGCTTCGCCGAGGGCGAGGAGGTGGCGCGCGCTGCGGGTCGCCCGATCGTGGTGCGTCAGCTGCTCACCGCGATGCGTCACCAGGCGCGGTCGCGGGAGATCGCCGAGCTGATGATCGCCCACCGGGACAACGGCGTGGTCGGCTTCGACATCGCCGGCGCCGAGGCCGGCTACCCGCCCACCCGGCACCTCGACGCCTTCGAGTACCTCCAGCGGGAGAACGCGCACTTCACGATCCACGCGGGGGAGGCGTTCGGCATCGCCTCGATCTGGCAGGCGATCCAGTGGTGCGGGGCCGACCGGCTCGGTCACGGCGTCCGGATCATCGACGACATCACCGTCGACGAGGCGGGCACCGCACACCTGGGCCGTCTGGCGAACTACGTCCGCGACAAGCGGATCCCACTCGAGATGTGCCCGACCTCCAACCTGCAGACCGGCGCCGCGGACTCGATCGCCGAGCACCCGATCGGCCAGCTGACGCGGCTCCGGTTCCGGGTCACGGTGAACACCGACAACCGCCTGATGAGCGGCACCACGCTGGGCAACGAGCTGCAGAACCTGGTCGATGCCTTCGGCTACACCGCGAAGGACCTCCGGTGGTTCACCGTCAACGCGATGAAGTCGGCGTTCCTGCACTTCGACAAGCGCCTGGCGATGATCGAGGAGGTCATCAAGCCGGCGTACGCCGACCTGGGGGCGTGACGGGCAGGCTCACGGTTCCAGCGGCCGCAGGTGCCGGGCCGCGATCTCGCGGCCCTTCGCGACCCGCCGGGCGTACTTCTCCTGGTCCCCGAGGTGCTCGGTGGTCAGCCACGTGCGGACCACCTCGAGCGCCAGCGCCTGCCCGATGATCTTGCCGCCCAGGCACAGCACGTTGGTGTCGGAGTGCGAGCGGGCCAGCTCGGCGCAGAACGGGTCCTGGCAGACCGCCGCGTCCACCCCGGCGATCCGGTTGGCGATCATCGCGCTGCCGTACCCGACGCCGTCGACGAAGATCCCCCGGTCCACCTCGCCGCGCCCGACGGCGAGGGCGGCCGGGTAGACGTGGTCGGGCAGGTCGCACGGGGTCTCGTCGTCCGGGCCGAAGTCGACCGGCTCGTGGCCGTGGTCACGCAGCAGCGCAGCGACGTCCTGCTTGAGGCTGTACCCGGCATGGTCGCTGGCGAGGGCGATTCTCATGCCCCGACCCTGGCACGGCCGGCCGCGTCAGTCGACCAGGGAGCCGAGCCACTGGGTCGCCCCCCGGCCCCGGTTCGCCGGGGTGTCCCAGAGGAACCGCCCCTGCGGGGTGGGGCCACCGAGCGCCCAGCTCGACACCTCGGTGCTGATCCGCAGGAACCCCCCGGTCCCGAGGTCGTAGACGTACGTCCCGGAGCGACCCGGCTGGTGGGAGGTGACCGTCACCAGGCCGCTGTCCCCGGGCATCGAGCCGTCGAGGTCGCTGTCCTGGATGGTGACGACCTGGGCGCCGTCGGCACCCAGCACCTGCACCCGGTCGTCGCGCACACCGTCGTCGTAGGTGCCGCAGTACTGCCCCAGCACGATCCGGTCCTCGGTCGCACCGAACGAGAGCAGGTTGCACCGCGCACCGGAGCGCGGGTCGAACGCCCGCTCCTCGCCGGTGGCAAGGTCGCGCACGTGCACGAGTCCGCTGTGGCCGTTGGTCGAGTCGGTCCACACCATGCGGTCGCCGGCGAACGCCAGGGAACCGACGGTGAGCCTCTCGTCGCGCACGTCGGTGGGGTCGCTCAGGGAGACCGACCAGAGCGCGTAGGTGTCTCCGGCGGCGTCTGCGTCGTCCGCCTCGCCGTCGGGCCCGGTCGGCCAGCCGCCCGGCGGCGGCGTGCCCGACGTCGCGGGCACCCGGACGTACAACCGCCCGTCGGGGGCGAGCGATGCGGCGGCCGGCTGGTCGACCGCGGGCAGCTCGGGCCAGGCCACCCGACGCCACCGGTCGGTGTCGCGGTCGTAGACCACCGCGAACAGGGGCGAGCCGCCGAGCGGGTCTGCGCCCGCCGCGCCCAGCCCGGTGAAGACCAGCCGCGTGGCCCCCAGCTCGGTCGGCCAGAGCTGCCCGTCGCCGGGGACGGGCGGAGCGGGGAGCCGGGTCTTGTCGCCGGTGGCCGGGTCCAGGAGGGCGAGCTGAGCCTGTCGCCGGCCGATGCGGGGTCCGTCACGGAAGAGCACCAGCCCGTCGTCGGTGACGCCGTCGAAGTACTGGCCGTTGTCCTTCTGCAGGTTGTCGTTGGTGTAGGACGCGAGCACCCGGTAGTCGCCTCCCCGGACCGCGTCCTTCGCGTCGGCCAGGTGCAGCGTGGGCGCACTGGGCGAGGGGACGCCCGCGACGTCGAGGTCCACCGGCCCCGGCCACACCAGCGAGCCCAGGCCCACGACCGCCAGACCCGCGGCGGCGGTGCCGCCGAGCGCAGTGATCCTGCGCCGCTGCACGCGGCGGCGACCGCCCCGGAGCACCGCGGACAGGTCGTCGTCCTCGTGGGGCGCGGTCGCGGCGTTGTCCCGCAGCAGGGCGCGCAGCTCGTTCACCATGATCCCGCTCCTTCCAGCACCAGCTCGCCGATCGGTGAGCCGTCGAACCTCGACCGCAGCGAGGCGAGCGCGCGTGCGGTCTGGCTCTTCACCGTCCCTTCCGTGCAGCCGAGGACCGCTGCCGTGTCGGCGACGGTCAGGTCCTCGAAGTAGCGCAGCACCACGCAGGCCCGCTGCCGCGGCGGCAGGTCACGCAGGGCGGACATCAGCGTCTGGCGCGCTGTGACGTCCTCGGCCACGTCCTGTCCCGAAGCCCGCTCGTGGCCCGGCTCGGTCACCACCTCGGTGCTCGACCGGCGCCTGCTGTGGTCGATGAAGGCGCTGACCACGGCCTTGCGGGCGTAGGCGTACTCGCCCCCCGACCGGGTGAGCCGCGGCCACGCGACGTAGACCCGGATCAGCCCCTCCTGCACGTGGTCGGCCGCCTGGTCCCAGTCGCCGCACATGAGATACGCCGCACGGCGCAACCGGCTGCGCACCTCCCGCGCGAACTCGACGAACGCCTCCTCGTCACGCACCGCCCACCACCCTCCGTCATGCTCTCAACGAGGTGGGACCCCGGCGAGGTTGCCTGAGCGCGCGAGAAGGTCGCCCCCCGGTCAGCGGGGTGAGGCGGTGAGAAGGGCGAACGCCTCGTCTGCGGTCATCACCCGGCAGCCGGCGCGGCGCGCCCGTTCCACCACGGCCGGCTCGGAGCGAAGCAGGGCCAGGCCACGTCGGAGCAGCACCCACGGCGGTTTGCGTGCCTCGCGGAGGTCACGGGTCAGCCGCCGGACGAAGGTCACCAGCCGCGGGTTGCGCACGCACACGGCCTCCGCAAGGAGGCCCCGGCTGCGACAGCCGTCGACGATCCGGTCGGCGAAGATGCCTTCCGCGACGACCAGGTCCGCACCGGTGAGGGAGAGCTCCCGGTGCCCGACCCGGCCGTCGTGGGCGATGTCGTAGACCGGGATGGCCGCGCTGCCCTCGGTGCACAGCCGCTCCAGCGCCTCCAGCGCGTCCTCGCAGGACCACGATTCCGGGTGGTCCCAGTCCACCATCGTCGGGCCGGCGGGGAGGTGGACGCGGGGGAGCGTCGGGTCGTCGCCGTCCTTGTAGAAGTCGTCGAGGTTGACCACCGGCACGTGCAGCCGCGTGGCGAGCCGTGCGCACAGCACGGACTTGCCGGAGCCGGAAGGGCCGGCGACGACGATCACCCGGGCGTGCACGCTGAGGGACGCTACCGGACCTCCGGGCCGGGGGGTGCCCGGAGGTCCGGTAGCTCAGCCTGCCGTGGGGGAACGGCGGCTGCGCAGGGCGACCACACCGGCGGCGAGCAGTGCCAGCACGCCGGCGCCGCCCAGGACGAGCCCCGCACCCGAGCCGCCACTGTCGTCAGAGCCGGGGGAGGGTGCGGCGGCGTCGCTCGGGTCGTCGGTGGGGGTGGTCGTCTCGGGGGAGGGCGACTCGAGCGGCGCCGGCTCCTCGGCGTACTCCGGGGCCCCGGTGACCGCGCCGCTGACCCCCAGGGAGAGCGTGAACGGCACCAGGTAGTCCTCACCGTCCGGGTCCTCCTCGAGGTAGACCGAGACGGTGTAGACGCCGCTCAGGCTGGCGCCGCCCTGGTCGCCGGAGTAGCCGCGGTTGCGGTAGGCGACCGGTCTTGTGGTGGCCCCGACGTCGGTGCCGCTCGGGTCGACGAAGGACTGCTGGGGTGGCGCGCCGACGATGGATCCGACCGTGGACAGACGACGCGCGGGGGAGAAGATCGTGACCCGGCTGAGCTCGTCGACGAGGCCGATCGCGTCCGCGAGCTGCGCCGAGGCGCGGGGGAAGCGGGCCAGCGCGGTGACCTTCTGGCCCCAGTCGGCCTCGACCTGGTAGGTCAGCACCTCGCCTGGAACGAGGGTGTCGCGGTAGACACCGGGCTCGAGCAGCGGCGCGTCGTCGAAGGAGGACCCTCCGGTGACCTTGGTGGCCTTGCCGCGGGGCGGGGCGACCCAGCGGTCGTCGGTGTCCGGGTCGGGCAGCGAGGCGGCGTCGGTGACCGGCGGCTCCTCGTAGACCCGGACCTCCAGCGGCTTGGGGTCGTTCTCGTCGAGGGTGCGGTCGGTGACGGTGGCGATCACCGAGTCCGACGCGGTGCAGGGGCTGTCCTCCTCGACCTGGCCGGACAGGCCGACGCGGTCGGCGCTGGCACCGGCGGAGATCAGCTGTCCCGAGCTCAGCTGGGTGAAGTCGACGGCCTCCCCGCAGCTGTCGCCGTCCGGGGTCTCCAGGCGGAGCCGGATCTGCTCGCCGTAGCTGGAGGTGTTGCGCACCGACGCGGCCACGTGCAGCGTCGAGCCGGGGATCGTACGGCTCACCTCGTACGTGCGGACGTCCTGCTGCTGGGAGCCGACCGTGTCGACCCAGTCGCCGGAGGTGATGGTCGGCGCCCCGTCGGCGGTCGGGGTCCCGCTCACTGCCTGTCCGATGGTCTGGAACGGTCGCGCGGCCCGGGTCGCGAGCTTCTGGAGGCTGGCGCTGAGGTCGGCGGCCGAGCCGGCGTCGTAGTAGACCCCGTGTCCCGCCCGGGCGATGCACTGGAGCTTGGTGCGCGCCGCGCCGTCGACGTCGAGACCGACCACGTCGATCTTGAGGTCGATGCCCTGCTTGGCGAGGTCGCGGGCGACCACGCACGGGTCGGGGGCGCAGGTGGGCTCGCCGTCGGAGACGAGCACGATGTTGCGCTTGCCCTCGTTGCCGAGGTCCTTGCCGGCCTCCTGCAGCGCGAAGCCGATCGGGGTCTCCCCGAAGGGGCGGTAGGACCCGATGGCCGTGCGGAGCTGCGCACGGTTGCCGGTCTCGACCGGCACGACGAGCTGGGAGTCGGTGCAGGCGCCGGCGTCGGAGCGGGAGAAGACCTGGGCGCCGTACACCCGCAGGCCGACCGGCTGGTCCTCGGGCAGGGAGCGCACTACCTGGGTGAGCGCCTTCTTCGCCGCGGCGATCTTGGTCTCCCCGCTGGGGGCGCGCTCGGCCATGGAACCGGAGGAGTCGAGGACCAGGACCATCCGGCCGGGATCGTCCGCGGTCGCGGGAGGCAGGTTCCAGACCAGCAGGTACCCGGTCACCAGCAGGACCAGGACGGTCCCGAGGCGCCGCCGGCTGCCAAGGTCGGTGGACATGGACTTCCCCCTCCGTGAGATTTGCAGTCGCAAACATAGGCAACGGCTGCCCGGGTTGGCAATCCCGGGTCGGCGTCGGTGTCCCCAGGGTATGGTTTGCGAACGCAAAGCATCGGGGCGGGAGGGGTGGCAGGCGACGTGACCAAGCCGGTCAGCGAGCAGCAGCGGCACAACCAGGCCGAGCAGCAGCGCGTGTACGGCGCGCCGCTCGGCGAGCTCTTCCGAGACGTGGCCACGACCTTCTCGCTGTCCCAGGGGCGCCTGGCGGGCGTCCTCGGGATCTCCGCCCCCATGCTGTCGCAGCTCGCGTCCGGCCACCGGGTGAAGATCGGCAACCCGGCCGCGGTCTCGCGCCTCCAGCGGTTGGTGGAGCTCGGGCACGAGGTCCGCGACGGCGTCCTCGACCCGGCTGCCGCGCTGGCGCGCCTGGCCAGCGACGCACCCGAGCCCTTCCTCACCCTGACCACCCACACCTCCCCCCGCCGGGGGGCCGAGCTGGTGCGCAGGCTGTTCCGGGCCACCGCGACCCCCGCCGACTTCGCCGCCGCTGCCGACCGGCTCGAGCGCGACCACCCCGAGGTCGCAGGGCTGCTGCGCGCGTACGGAGCCGGTCCCCTCGCGGCCGCCGAGGAGCACTTCGAGCAGGCCCAGTCCTCCTGACCGCTCCCGGCCGCCGAGGCATCGACGGTCCGTGCGCATGGCATGCTGATCGCGCCAAGGGCGCCTCGGTGCCGTCGTCGTCGCTTCAGGGGGCCTCGTGGGTGAGCTGTTCGCCGGCCGCTACGAGCTGGTCGACCTGCTCGACTCGGGGGGTGCCGGCAGCGTCTGGCGGGTCTGGGACCGCCGCAGCCAGCGGTACCTCGCGGCCAAGGTGCTCCGCCAGTCCGACAGCGACTCCCTGGTGCGCTTCGTCCAGGAGACCTCCCGGCGGATCGACCACCCGCACGTCGTCGCCCCGCACGGCTGGTCGGGCGAGGACGACCGGGTGCTGTTCACCATGCCGCTCATCGAGGGCGGGTCGCTTGCCCAGCTGCTCGCCGACCACGGCGCCCTGCCGGTCGGGTGGGCCGGGGAGCTCCTGGGGCAGGTGCTGACCGCGCTGGCCGCGGTCCACGACGCCGGGCTGGTGCACCGCGACATCAAGCCTGGCAACCTGCTCCTCGACGCCACCGGGACGGACCCGCCGCACGTCCGGC
Source organism: uncultured Actinomycetota bacterium (assembly GCA_963784485.1). Classification (GTDB taxonomy): domain Bacteria; phylum Actinomycetota; class Actinomycetes; order Propionibacteriales; family Nocardioidaceae; genus Marmoricola_A. The sequence continues at coordinate 227,564 of CAWARH010000004.1, forward strand.
TGTCCGACTTCGGCTCGTCGGTGCAGGTGGACGGTCCGCGGCTGACCCGGGTAGGGACCGTGGTCGGGACTCCCGGCTACGTCGCTCCGGAACAGGGGCAGGGGGTCGCGGACCCGCACCCGGCCCAGGACGTCTACGCCCTCGGCGTGGTCACCATGCAGGTCCTCACCGGCATCGCCCCCTCGGTCGACTCCCGGCTCCCGCCGCGACCCGCCGGGGACTCCCACGCGCTCGTGGGCCTGTGGGACCTGTGCCTGCGGATGACCTCGGTCGTCCCCCACGAGAGGCCGACCGTCCAGGAGGCGATGTCGGTGCTCGACGCGGTGCCCGGGGCGCGGAACCTGGGCGCGGGCAACGACCCGGAGAACCCCGTCGAGGTCTTCACCCAGGTGCCGCCGCTTCCGCAGGGGTGGGGGCCCAGGGGTCCCGAGGACGCCGGCACGGCCGCCGAGCGGGCCGAGCAGGCCGGGCAGACCCACCGGCGGGAGCCGGAACGGCAGCCGGGGCAGCGGCCGGAGCAGCAGCCGGGGCAGCGGCCGGAGCAGCAGCCGACGGAGCGGCCTACCGAGGTCCTCTCGGTCTCCCCTCCGGCCACCCGGCAGGTCCGGCCCGAGACGGAGCCGCCCCCGCGGGGCGGGGTGCCGCCGCTGTCCTGGGCGCTCGTGGCCGTCGGTCTGGTGCTGCTGGTGCTGGCCTTCCTGGTCTCCCGGTGAGGCGCGGGCGCGCCGTGGGTGAGCCGCTGGTGAGTCGTCGGTGACCAGCGGCGCCCTGCTTCCCTTCGTGCTGCTGGCCCTGGCGGTCGCCGGTGCCGTCCTCGTCGCAGCCGGTGTGCGGCAGCGCAGAGCCGGACGACGGCTGCGCCGGGACGGCGTCGTGGTCGAGGCGGAGGTGACCGGGCTGGAGTACCTGCGGCCGCAGACCACGGCGACGCCGACCAGCGGCCGGTTCTTCCCCGTGGTGCGCTTCCGCACCACGACCGGCCGGGTGGTCGAGGCGCGAACGCTGGTCGGGGCCGATCCGGCGCCGGCCCGGACGGGGGACCGGGTGCAGGTGCGCTACGACCCGCGGGAGCCGCGACGGGTGGAGCTGGCCTCGGGTCCGACGAACTCCGGCACCCTGGGCTGCCTCTGGATCGCGGTCGGCGTGGGGCTGACGGGGGTCGCGGTGGTCCTGGGGCTCGTGGGACTGCTCATCTCCCAAATTTTGCCTTAGCGGGCCCCTTCAGTGAGGATTCATCGGTCATCGCGGGTGAAGATGGCCGCGGCGCGGGGGCGCCCAGGGGACTCGATCGGGGGGGACGACCTGTGTTCGACGTGGTGGCGTGCGGCTTCGACGCCGTGGTGCTGGACGGCCTGGCCGAAGCCGGTGCTGCCCGGACGCTGCCGGACCCGGCCGAGCCGGGCTTCGTCGAGAGTGCCTTCGACGCCTTGTCCCAGCGCTCCCACGAGCACGTCCTCGTCGTCCACGCGCGCGACCCGCGCGCGACCCGGCGGATCCGCACCGTCCGCTCCTTGCTGCAGTCGAGCGGCGTCGTGCCGGTGCCGCTGCACCGACCGCCGACCGGGTTGGCCACGCAGACCGCCTGGCTGGCCGCGATGGCCGGGCGGGGGGTGAGCGCCGGCGCCGCGCTTGCCGCCCTCCCGGCGGTCGACCGGCACCTGCCGACGTACGCGGCGGCCACGTCGGTGGCCCGCCTGGAGCTGCCCGAGGTCCGGCTGCGTCACCACCTGCTGTCCTGGCTCCCCGGGACCACCTTCCGGGTCTCCCTCGGCGGCGTCGCCCGGGTCGAGGCCGGCCGGCCGGCCCCCGCAGGGGCGTCGAGCGACCACAGTGACCCGAGGGTCGGCCCGGCAGCCGACCGTGCCGCCGACCCGGCGTGCGACCTGGTGTGGAGCGGCGACCGCCGGCTCGAGCCGCACCTGGTGGCGACGCGACCGGCCCGGGTGAGCCAGAGCGTCGAGCTGACCGGCACCCGCGAGCGCGACCCGTGGTGGGGCGGTGCCCGGCACTACGAGCACACCGTGGTGCCGCGGGACCTCGACGCCTTCGTCGCGACGCTCGGCAGCGTCGTCCGATCCACCTGTCCTCAGTGCGGCGAGCCCCTGGCCGCGGTCTGCCCGTTCTGCCAGAGCCTGGAAGGCGCCGCCGCATGAACCCCCGACAGCGCCGAGGGGTGCTCTTCCTCGCCTTCGCGGTGATCGGCGCCGTCGCGGTGTTCTTCTCCGTGATCGGCTACGTGAACGACGTCGAGAGCCAGGTGGGCAACCGGGTCACCGGCTACGTCCTCGCCGACGACGTGCCCGCCTACCAGGTGCTCTCCACCGCCGACCTCGAGCGGGTGGAGATCCCCCAGCGCTGGCTGCCCGACGGAGCCGTCCGGCAGGTGAGTGACCTGGCCGGCCAGGTCACCGCCTCCCCGTTGACCAAGGGCACGCTCCTCCAGGGCAGCAACCTGGTGCCCCGCCCCAGCCTGGAGTCGGGCCAGCGCGAGATCGCCGTGCTGGTCGACGCCGAGACCGGGGTGGCCGGCAAGGTCCAGCCTGGTGACTACGTCGATGTCTGGGCCACCTTCGACGAGTCGGTGACAGGCAGCGGACCGCGCACCAAGCTGATCGCCCAGCAGCTGCTGGTGATCGACGTGGGGGTCCGGGTGAGCCGGGCCAAGGCCGCGCGCAACGGCGCGATCGCCGAGGGGCAGGCCGTGCCGATCACCTTCGCCACCGAGCGCGAGCAGATCCAGGCGCTCAGCTTCGCCGAGAGCTTCGCTGTGGAGACCCGGTTGGCGCTGCGCCCGCCCGGCGACGCGAGCCTCGTCCCGGGGGACGAGCGGACCTACGAGGAGACCTTCGCCACCGTGAAGTCCGGAGGCAGGTCATGATCGCCCGTGCCCTTCTCGCGATCTCCCGCGAGGACCTGCGCAGCCAGACGATGGCCGCGCTCGCCGAGATGCAGGACGTCGAGGTGCTGGGCGTGGTGGAGAACTCCCACGACCTGCTGCTCGCCGTCGACAGCGGCACCGAGGTCGACCTGGTGCTGCTCGACGACCAGATCGGCAGCCTGCCGTTCCTCGCCCTGACCCGTGAGCTCGTGGGCCGGCGGCCCGATCTCGGTGTCCTGCTGATCACCAACGACGCCCAGGCGTCGTTCTTCCAGGCGGCCATGGACGCAGGTGCCCGAGCGGTGCTCGACTCCCCGCCGTCGGTCGACGAGCTTGCCGTCCGGATCCCGACGATCATCGAGTGGCAGCGGCAGGTCCGCGGGCTCGGCGGCTCGGGACTGGGGGGCCAGACCGCCGCGGGTCGGCTGATCGCGTTCACCGGTGCCAAGGGCGGGGTGGGGACGACCTCCGCCGCGCTGCACACCGCCCTGCTCGCCGCCTCGGTGAGCGCCGGGCGGCGGGTGTGCCTGATCGACCTCGACCTGCAGCAGCGCGGTGTGCGGCAGCTGCTGGACCTCAACAGCCGCCGCACGATCGTGGACCTGGCCAGCGTGGCGGACTCGCTGACCGGGAGGAACCTCGACGAGGCCGTCTTCGTGCACCAGAGCGGCCTGCGGGTCCTGCTCGCGCCGTTGCAGGGCGAGCAGGCCGAGGACATCACCAGCGAGATCGCCCGTCAGGTGCTCGCCGCGGCCAAGGCCCACTTCGACCTCGTGATCGTCGACTGCGGGTCCGTGGTCAGCGAGGCGAGTGCGGTCGGCATGGAGTTCGCCGACGACATCCTCCTGGTCACCACCTCCGACGTCCCCTCCCTGCGGGCCTGCCACGACAAGATCGAGATGCTCTCCCGGCTGCAGATCGCCAAGAGCGGCGAGATCGCCCTGCTGTTCACCAAGGTCAGCCCCCGCAACGAGGTCCAGCCGGAGTTCGGCCGTCGGATGACCGGCGCCCAGACCTGCCGGACCACCCTGCCCGAGGACTGGCGCCGGCTCGAGCCGGTCGCCAACTCGCTGGCGCCGCTGGAGCTCGAGGACGGGCCGTTCCGGCGTGCCGTCGTCGCCCTCGGACGCGAGCTCCGGCTCGGCGGCGAGACCCCTGCCGCGGCCCCGGCTGCCGCCACGGGCGGCCTGTCGGCCGACCCGGGCGCACCAGGGACTCCCGGCACGGGCGCGCCGGCGCCGGTACGCCGCGGGCGGCGACGGAGGGCGCGCGAGGAGCGTGGCCAGGTCACCATCGAGGCGGTGGTCGGGATCGTCGTGGCGATGGTGATCTTCCTGATCCTCGTGCAGACCGCCCTCTACGCGATCGCCACGGTCTCCAGCCGTCGGGCCGCCGACGCCGCCGCGATCGTGGGCAGCCGCGGCGGCTCCCAGGCCGAGGCCCTCGCGGCCGCGGACCAGCGCACCCCGGACCTGTTCCGGGTGCACGTGACCAGGTTCAGCGACCAGGAGTGGGAGGCGCGGCTCGAGGTGCCCTCGCTGCTGCCCTTCCTCGACCAGGACATCAGCGCCACCGGCGCTGCGACGGACTGAGGGCGGAGTGCAGCCCCCACGCGCCGTCCGCTCCGAGCAGGGCCAGGCGACCATCGAGATCCTCGGGATCATCCCGGTCGCCGTGCTCGTCCTCGGCGGCATCATCCAGCTCTACCTCGTCGGGTACGCCGCCGTGTCGGCCGAGTCCGCCTCCCGGCTCGCTGCCCGGGAGTACTCCAAGGGCGCTTCGGCGGGCGCTGCGGAGGCGGCCGCCCGCAGTGCGGTCGGGTCGCTCTTCGAGCCGACCGTCCGGGTCGGCCCGGGGAACCTCTCCTCCGGCGGCGACGAGCCCTCGGTGGGGTACTCCGGCGGACTCGATGCGCCGGTGTCGGCCCGGGTGACGGCCACGGTGCCGTTCCTCGGGATCGGCGTGAAGGCCCTCGACATCACGGTCACCCGCTACAGCGTGATGCCGCGGACGGAGGGCTGAGCGATGTCGCTGCGCAACCGCCAGGCCGACCTGAACCTCGGGTCCGTCGTGGACGACGACGGGGTGGCCTACCTCAAGACCTTGCTCCTGCAGGAGGTGGACCTCAGCGAGCTGTCCGCGCTGTCGGAGGACCAGCGCCGAGCCCGGCTGGAACGCGTCGTCGGCCACCTCCTCACCCGTGAGGGACCGCTGCTCACCAACCGGGAGCGGGGACTCCTGGTCCGCCGGGTGGTCGACGAGGCGCTCGGCCTGGGGGTGCTCGAGCCGCTGCTGCGCGACGAGACGATCACCGAGATCATGGTGAACGGACCCGACCAGATCTACGTCGAGCGCTCCGGACGGCTCCAGCTGCTCCCGTTGAAGTTCAGCTCCGAGGAGCAGGTCTACCAGGCGATCGACCGGATCGTGGCGGGGGTCAACCGCAGGGTGGACGAGTCCAGCCCCATGGTCGACGCCAGGCTCCCCGGCGGCGAGCGGGTCAACGTGATCGTCCCGCCGCTCGCGGTGGACGGGCCGACCATCACGATCCGCCGCTTCCCCCGGCCGTACTCCGTGGCCCGGCTGATCGAGCTCGGGTCGCTGGAGAGCGACACGGCGGTGCTGCTCCAGGGGCTGGTGCGCTCGCGGCTCAACATCGTCGTCTCCGGCGGCACCGGCTCAGGCAAGACGACCATGCTCAACGCCATCTCGTCGTTCATCCCCCGGGACGAGCGGATCGTCACGATCGAGGACGCCGCGGAGCTCTCCCTGCAGCAGACCCACGTGATCCGGCTGGAGTCCCGGCCGCCGAACGTCGAGGGCACCGGCGAGGTGACCATCCGCGACCTGGTCCGCAACAGCCTGCGCATGCGTCCGGACCGGATCATCGTGGGGGAGACCCGCGGGGGCGAGGCGCTGGACATGCTCCAGGCGATGAACACCGGCCACGAGGGGTCGCTGGCCACCGTGCACGCCAACTCTCCCCAGGACGCGCTGCTCCGCTTCGAGACGCTGGCCACGATGGCCGAGACCCAGCTGCCCGAGAGCACGCTGCGCGACCAGATCAACAGCGCGGTCAACGTGATCGTCCAGCTCGCCCGGCTGGCCGACGGCACCCGGCGGATCACCGACGTCTCGGTGGTGACCTCGCGCCACAAGGAGGACTACCGCCTGGTCCAGGTGCTGCGGTTCGAGTCCGACCCCTGGAGCGGTACCGGCCGGGTGAGCGGCAGGTACGTCGCCTCGCCGCTGCCCGAACGGTACGCCGAGCGGCTCGCGCTGGCCGGGCAGCAGCTCCCGGCGGCGCACCAGCCCGCCGCTACGTCCCGCCCCCTGGCCGCCGGTCCCGGGACGGACTGAGCGGTGCAGATCCCTGTCATCGTCGTCCTGCTCCTGGGGACGCTCGTCTTCGTCGTGGTCGGGCTCGCCGGCCTGGTGCGCGAGCGGGCACGGCAGCACTCGTTCTCCCTGCTGGCCAATGCCGACCGCCAGCCCTGGCTGACCCGCCTGCGTCGGGGCACCGAGCGACGGATCCTGCGCACGGGCGCGGGACGCCGACTGCGGTGGCAGCTCGACAACGCCGACCTCGCCGTGCCGATCGCCGACGTCGTCGTGCTCTCGTCGGTGACCACCGTCGTGGTGGCGGTGGTGACGTTCAACGTCGGCGGTCCCGTCTTCATGCTGCTCGCCGTCGGCCTGCTGGGGTTCGGCGCGAGGGCCTGGTTCCGGCGTCGTGAGGAGCAGCGGCGTACCCGGTTCATCGAGCAGCTCCCCGAGCTGGCCCGGCTGCTGGCGAACGCCACGAGCGCAGGACTCTCCCTGCGGGCCTCCCTGGGCGTGGCCGCGCAGGAGAGCCTCGAGCCGGTCAAGGGCGAGCTCGCCCGCGTCAACGACGAGCTGGCCCTCGGAGCGAGCATCGAGGGAACGCTGGAGCGGATGGTCGCCCGGCTGCCCTCCCGTGAGCTCGGTGTCCTGGTCAACGTGCTGGTGATCCAGTCCCGGGCCGGGGGTCGGATCGTGACCGCGCTGCAGGGGATCACCGAGGCACTCGAGACGCGCCGCGACCTGCGCCGGGAGGTGAACACGCTGCTGGCCGGGTCGAAGGCGACGGCACTGGCGGTGGCGATGCTGGGAGGGCTCATGGTCTTCCTCGTGCACAGCTCGGTCGACGGCGGGTTGCGGGCGTTGCTGGCCAACCCGGTGGGCCTGGTGATCTTCCTGCTCAGCGTGGGGCTGTTCACCGTCGGCATGCTGATGATCCGCAGGGTCAGCAGGGTGGACGTCTGATGGCACTGCTGCTCGGGACCGCGGGGCTGGCCACGGTGGTGATGGCCGTCGTCGGGTGGCGGATGGTGCGCGACCCCGGCGTGGTCTACCTCGGCTCCGGCGCGTACGCCGCGGAGTCGGTCTCCACACCCCGGCGCAGCCTCGTCGGCCGGTTCCTCTCGTTCCTGGACCAGGCGGTGGGCGGCCGCGTGCTGGGCCAGGTCAGCGGTGCCTCCCGTGACCGGCTCCGTGGCGTGATCGGGCGGGCAGGGTCGCCCGGGGGGCTGACCGTGGAGTCGCTGATCCGACGACAGGCGTCCTGGGCCTTCATCGGCACCCTGTCGGGTGCGGTGCTGCTCAGCCGCGGCGTCCTGCTCGGGCTCGTCCTGCCGGTCGCGGGATGGTTCCTGCCCCGGGTGGGCCTGTGGTCGCAGGGCCGCGCTCGGGCGGCGACGATGGAGCGTGAGCTGCCGGACTTCCTCGACGTGCTGGCGGTCACCATCAGTGCCGGACTCGGCTTCCGCGCGGCGCTGCGACGGGTGGCCTCGCTCGTGGGTGGGCCGGTGGGGGAGGAGATGCTCGTCGCGCTGCGCCAGATCGACCTCGGCGCCACCCGGCGGCGCGCCTTCGAGGACATGCGGGACCGGACCTCGGCGCCCTCGCTGCACGCCTTCGTGACCGCCTTTCTCCAGGCCGAGGAGCTCGGCACCCCGTTGCGCGGCTTCCTGGAGGCCTACGCCCAGGAGCTCCGCCGAACCGCCGGCCAGCGGGCGCGCACCGCAGCGGCCAAGGCCAACCCCAAGATCAGCCTCGTGCTCACCCTGGTGATCATGCCGGCACTGTCCCTGTTCATGATCGGCTCGCTCGCGCTCATGGCGTTCGGGATCTGAGCGTCGATGGCCGTCCTCCATCTCAGCCCGCGTGACGAGACCTTCGACCGGGTCGAGTCGCTCACCGGGATCGCTCGGACCGTCCTCGACATCCGGCTGCTGCTCGGCCTGCTGACGGCGATGTGGCTGCTCCTGCGCGGCGCGGACCGGGCCGTCCTGTGGGGCATGGTGGCGGCGATGGGATGGCTGCTGCTGCTGCTCCTGGGGTGGCGCAGGGTGGGTCGGGTGGTCTGCACGCACCCGGTCGTGCTGGCGTTGGACGCGCTGCTGTGCTTCGTGGCGCTGGCAGCGACCGAGGTGATGAGCCCGTTCCTCCTGCTCGTCGGCAGCTGTGCGCTGATGACCGGCCTGTGCCTCGACCGGCGAGGGGCCGCGTTCTTCGCGCCCCTCATGGTGGCCGGCTGGTGGGTCAGCTACACCGTGGCGCCGCCGTCCACCGTGTCCACCCCCGACGTCTTCGTCCAGGTCGCCGGGGTGCCGGTGCTCCTGGTCGGGATCAGCTTCCTCGGTGCCGGCATCCGCGCCAGCGTGCTCGCCGCGGCAGCGACCGAGCGGGAGCTGCGGGTGCAGATGCGCACCGCGGGGGTCGCGGAGGAACGGGCGCGGATGGCCCGGGAGATGCACGACTCGCTGGTCAAGTCCCTGCACGGACTCGCGCTGCTCGCCGACAGCGTTCCCGGCTGGATCGAGCGGTCGCCGGACAGGGCCCAGGACCACGCCCGCCGGCTCTCGGAGCAGATCCGGGTGGCCGGCAGGGAGTCCCGGGAGATGGTCCTGGCGATGCGGAGGGCCGACGCCCGTGACCGGGTCGGCGACCAGGTCCGGGCGACCTGCGAGCGGTGGCGTGCGACGACGGGCCTCCCGCTGCGCCTGACCGTCGAGGCAGACCCCGACCTGCCGACCGAGCCCGGCTACGAGCTGGTCGCGGTCCTCGGGGAGGCGCTGGAGAACGTCCGGCGGCACGCCGGGGCCGGCGCCGCGGTCGACGTGGCCCTGCGGGAGACCCACGGGTGGGTCGTCCTCACCGTCAGCGACAGCGGGCCCGGGATGCCTGCGGCGGTGGTGCGCGAGGGCCTGCCCGGGCACGTCGGCCTGCTCGGGATGCGGGAGCGCGCGGCCCGCGCCGGCGGTCAGCTGACCGTCACCAGCCGGGAGGGGGTGGGGACCACGGTCGAGGTGCGGCTGCCCCGCGCGGACGAGCAGGACATCGACGGGCGCCGGGACGAGGCCCTGCCACGACAGCGAGGGAGCCGGACATGACGGTGCGGGTGCTTCTCGTCGACGACAACCCGGTGGTCCGGATGGGACTGCGGAGCCTCCTGGAGCTCGACGACCGGATGGAGGTGTGCGGGGAGGCCGCCTCCGGCACCGAGGCGGTCGCCCTGGCCTCGCAGCAGCACCCCGACGTGGTGCTGCTCGACGTACGCATGCCTGGAGGCGGTGGACTCGACGTCCTGTCCGCGATCACCCGGCTCAGCAGGGTGCTCATGCTCACCTACAGCGACGAGCCGGCGGTGGTCTCGCAGGCGCTGCGTGGCGGCGCCACCGGCTACCTCGTGCACGGCTCGTTCCAGAGCGACGAGCTCGCGACCGCCATCGTGGACACCGCCGAGGGCCGGCCCCGGCTCTCCCCGGCCGCGGCGTCGGTGCTCCTGCAGGGCTTCTCGGCGCCTGTCCGGAGCCCGGCAGCGCCCGGGCTCGGCCCCGACGTGGCCGCTGCCCACGGGCTGAGCCGTCGGGAGGTGGACATCTGCGGGCTGCTGGTCTCCGGAGCAGGCAACGCAGACATCGCGCGCACGTTGTACATCGAGGAGAAGACCGTGAAGAACCACATCAACCGCATCTTCGCCAAGCTCGGCGCGACCACCCGCGCCGAGGCGATCGCCACCTGCCTGGGGACCCGTCGCCAGGGCTGACCCCCGGGTGCGTCGGGTGGCGGGATGTGGGCCCTACGTGGGGCCCTGGGGCCCTCGGTCACCCGGTTCCCGGACCGTAGGTTTCCCGGTGTCGCCCCGGCGGCGCCCAGACCCAGACCGGACCACTGCCGGTCCCAGACCCGGAGGAAAGCATGAACGAGATCGCCACCCGCATCCAGGCCACCCTGCACGTCTTCGCAGCACGGCGCACCGAGGCCGGCCAGACCACCGCGGAGTACGTCGGCATCATCGCCTTCGTGGCGCTGCTCATCGTCGCGCTCATGGGCACCACCGACCTGTTCGGCAGCCACGTGAACGACATCATCACCGCGGCCTTCGGCAAGATCAAGACCGCCCTCGGCTGATGACCGGTCCACGTCGCGGGCGGGAGGAGGGCCAGGTCACCCCGGCTCTCCTCACCGCCGTCATCGGAGGGTTCGCCCTCGCCGTGGCCTTCGTGTCCCTCCAGGACGTGCTGGACCAGAGCGGGCGAGCGGCGACCGCCTCCGACGCGGCAGCGCTGGCGGTGGGCCAGGAGCACCAACGGGCGGTCCTGGCCCCCTTCGCCGGCGTGGGCAACCACCTCGGCCAGCTCGTGCACCTGCAGGACGCGGTCGCCACTCCCCGGGCCCACCTGGTTGCCCAGGAGTACGCCGCGGCCAACGGCGCCGACGCGACCTCGGTCGGCTTCGACGGCCTCGACCTCGGAGCCCGTCGGTGGGAGTACACCGTCACCACCCGTCAGAAGGACACGGTGGCCGGCGGCGGCACCACCGCGCGGTCCGAGAGCAGGTCGCGGGTCGCGGTCGAGATCACCTCGGGGCTGTGCACCCCGGACGGGAGCGTCGGCCTCGTCGTCCGGGGTCTCTGCGTCGGGGTCGGTGACCTGGTCGCCCTGTGCGACCTCGAGCTCAACCCGCCCCCACCCCCCGACCCGCCCGCCGACCCGCCCGCCGACCCGCCCGCCGACCCGCCCGCCGACCCGCCGGCCGACCCGCCCGAGGAGCCCGTCTACACCCCGCCGCCGGGGCTGGAGGGCCTGGGCTGCGTCGACCCCCGGGACGTGCTGACCCTGGACGTCCACCTCGTCAACTAGCCGGTCCGACCGGGAGAGAGGCCCCCCGTGCCCACACCGCCAGCCCGGCTCCGCCGCACCGAGCGCGGCGCCACGCCCGTCGAGTACGTCGGCATGGTCGCCGTGGTCGTCCTCCTGGTCCTGGGAGTGGTCGCGGTCATCCCGGGCGTCGGCGACGGCACCCGGGCAGTGGTGGACAAGGCCTTCTGCCGGATCGGCGCCCCCCTCGGCTTCGCCGGGTGCAGCAACGAGGACCTGCCCGACTACGTGCCGACCGACTGCACCGTGTCCAGCCACGAGGGCACCGCCGGGGGCAGCGTCGCGATCATCGCCGAGGTCAAGGGCGAGAGCGGCTACAAGCTGACCCGGATCCGTGAACGGCAGGACGACGGCTCGGTCCAGGACACCTTCGTGGTGCGCACCAAGGGCGTCGTCGGCGGAGGCTACGAGTTCACCCTGGGCGGTGGCGCCGAGGCCGCCACCGGCGGCAGCAGCGCCAGCGCCGGGGCCTCGGGGTCGGCCAAGATCGAGGGAGACGTCACCTGGGGCAAGGAGTTCACCTTCGACAACCTCGACGACGCCCAGGCCTTCATCGAGCAGTACAAGGATGCGTTCGGCGAGTTCGGCAGCGACCCCGAGGGTGCTCCCGCGGCCGCCTCGGAGTACTTCGAGCTGGGCGCCAAGGGCAGCCTCAAGGGTGAGGTCGGTCCGCTCTCCGGTGACGCGGGTGTCCGCGCAGTCCTCGGGGTCCAGAGCTATGCCAACGGTGACAAGAAGGTGAAGGTCGCCATGACGGTGGACGCCGCGGTCAAGCTCGGCATCCCGGTCCCCGAGTCGGTGCTCAAGCTCTCCGCGGAGGCCAAGGTCTCCGCCCTGGTGATGGCCGACCTGACCTTCGACAAGTTCGGCAACGTGACCGCGATGTCGGGCAACGTCCAGCTGACGCCGACGGCAGCCGCAGGCGTGGAGTGGAACACCGACCTGGCCAAGCCCTCCAAGGGCAAGCACGCCAAGCCCCAGACACTGCAGGGCCTCACCCTGCCTCCCATCCTGCGTCTCGACTTCGGCCGCAACTACGTGATCAGCTTCTCCACCAGCTTCCAGCGCGACGACGGCAGCTTCGACTACGACTCGGTCGGCGCCTTCTCCGAGCAGCTCGGCGCCTGGGTCACCGGGGGCGAGGTGTCCCCCGAGGTGCAGGCCACTCTCCAGGACCAGCTGAACGCGCACTCCACCATCACCTACGACGAGTACGACTACAGCCGCAGCGAGACCAAGTACGGCGGCAAGGTCAAGATCCTGTTCGTCAAGGTCGGCGGCGAGGTCCACGTCGTGACGGTCGACCAGGACCTGATCTCCGGCTACTACTACGATCCGGTGCAGGGCCTGTGGACCGAGAACGTCATCTGCGAGTCATGATCGGAGCACGATGAGAGCCCCCCTTACCCGGATCTTCGCCGCAGTGGCCGGACTGGTCACCACGCTGGCCCTGTCCGGCTGCGGCGACCAGGAGGCGAGCGTGGACCAGAGCCTGCGGTCCACCTCCAGCGAGGCGTTCCGGCTCGTCGACGGCGACCAGGGTCGGCAGCAGGTGGTCGGCCACGGGATCGTCCTCGAGGTGCCCGCGACGTGGGAGGCCTACGACGAGAAGGACTCCGTCGACGGCACGACCTACGAGTGGGCGGTCTCGGAGCCGGTCCGGGAGCCCGCCCCGGCGTACGTGCAGTTCAGCATGGGCAAGCAGGGCAAGGGCGCGGCGTACGACCAGATCGCGGAGGCCACCAAGCAGCTCGGCGAGGTCGACCAGAGCTTCGAGCTCCTCGACGAGGGGGAGGCGGAGGTCCCCGGTGCCGAGCGGGCGAAGTTCCTGCGCTTCGAGCTGACCCTGGACAACGCCGGCACCGACGTCGACGTCGAGCAGCTCCAGCTGTACGTCGAGCTCCCCGGCGGCGTCGTGTCCACGGTGCGGTTCATCGCCCCGCGGGGGGAGTGGGAGGAGACGCTGTCGGAGGTCTACGACAGCCTCGCGGTCGCCGAGCGCGAGGAGACCTGATGACCCGCGCCGTGGCGGTGGCCCGGGCGCTGATCGCCGCGGGCGTGGTCTGGGGGTTCGGCGCCGCCGTGGTCGCCGGGCTCTTCTCGATGCTCGACGCGTCCTCGACGATCTCGCTGGCCGACCAGCGCGAGCGCGTCCAGGTCGTGTGGCTGGGGGCGCACGCCTTCGTGGCCTGTGTCGGCGTCCTCACCGGGACCGTGCTGGGCGGCACCGCCCTGCTCCGCAGGCACCTGGCCCGCCCGCGGGCCGCCTCGGCCCTGGTCGGCGCCACCACCCTGGGGGTCGGCGTGCTGGTGGCGCTGCTGCTGTCCCTCCTCGGGCTGTACGACGGTGCGACGCTCCCTGCGGTCCTTGCCGGGCTGCTGATCGGGGTGTCCGCCGCGGTGGCGTACCTGCTGCACGCCGAGGAGCCGGCGGGACCGGGGACCTACGGGTTCGCCGGGCGGACCTCGGCCAGGACCTCGCGCAGCTGGGGCAGCCGCTGAGCGGAGCACGGGGACGGGGGAGCCGGTGGTACCTTGCGCCGGTGACGCGCGGGGGGTCGGAGGGGGCGCTGCCTGTGCGAAGCCCACGAGCGCCGCTGCCGCCGGTCCGGCTGTTGCACCGGCTGCTGGCGATGCTGCTGGCCGTGCTGCTGGTCCTGCCGATCGCGTCCACCCTGATCCCGCCCCCGGCCGCCGCTGCGGCGCGTCCTGACCCGTCCTTGCGGGTCATGGTGGTGCTCGACGTCAGCGGCTCCATGGCCCGGGACGACGGGGCGGGCCGATCCCTGCTGCGGGGAGCCAAGCGCGCGCTCCACGAGCTCCTGCGCAGCCTGCCCCGCGGAACGGTCGCAGGGGTGCGCGTCTACGGCTCGCAGTACGCCGGGTCGGACCGCTCGGTCTCCTGCCGGGACACCCGGCTCCTGGTCCCGCCCGGCCCGGTGGACCCGGCGCGTGCTGCCCGGGCGGTCCGCGGTCTGCGGCCCACCGGGGACACCCCGATCGGGCTGGCGCTGGAGCGTGCCGCGGCCGACCTCGGCCGGGGTCCCGCCACCCGCCGCGTGGTGGTGCTGGTCAGCGACGGCGAGGACAACTGCAGCCCGCCCGACCGCCCGCCCTGCGTGGTCGCCCGGGGCCTGGGGGACCGCGGCGTCGACGTGCAGGTGCAGACGATCGGGTTCGCGCTCGGCGGCGCCCGGGGCGGCGCCTCCGCCCGCAGCGCCCTGCGCTGCATCTCCCGGGCCACCCAGGGGGCCTACTACGACGCGCGGAACGCCGACGCGCTCAGCGCTGCGCTCGAGCGGATCAGCCGCGACACCCTCGGTGGGCTGGGCCGTGCCGAGCCCGTCCGAGGCGGACGCAGCAGGTCGCGTGCGCCGCTGGTGGAGCCCGGCTCCTACCGGGTCTCGCTCCTGCCCGGCGACGCGCTGTGGTTCCGCTTCCGCGCTCCCCGGGGCGCCGAGCCGCGGGTCCTGGCGACCGTCAAGGGGCTCGCCTCGTTGGTCGTGCCGACCGAGGACCGGCGCTGCCCGGCCTGGCGGGTCGAGCTGTACAACCCCTTCGGGGAGGGCGGCACCTACCCGCCGTACGGCAACGCGGGACGGTTCGACGGCGTGGGCTTCGGGGTCACCGGTGCCTCCTCGGCCGGTCCGGTCTCCCCGCGGAGCCTGGGGATCGACTACTCCGGCACCTGGGCGGTGCAGGTGTCGTTGGCGCGCGACACCCTCGGCACGTGCTCACGGCACCTGCCGGTGGCGCGGCCGTTCCCCGCTCGGTTCTCGGTCGCGACCGGACTGCGCGGGGACGCAGGCCGGGACCGCGACTCCGGGGCCCCGTCGCCGTCCTCGGCCCCCGAGGCGTCGCCGTCGTCGCCTGCCGCCCGCGCCGGGGTCGAGCCGCGGGAGGAGGCAGCGGGGGAGAAGTACCGTACGCGGGTCCGCGAGGGCGCCCCCGCCTGGGCCTACCCGCTCGTGGCGGTGGGACTGGTGCTCCTCGCCGGTGCGGTCGCCGGTGGGGTGGTGCTCAGCCGCCGTCGGCGGACCCGGGGCTGGTGAGCTCGACCGTGCTGCCGGGCCGGAGCGCCCACCGGGCGAACGAGCCCGCCTCGGCCTCGAGGACCCCCCGGCTGCGCCAGCTCCAGGGACCCAGCCGTCCCGGCCGCATCGTCCGCGTGAGCAGGACGACCCCGCGCCGGTCGAGGTGTGCCACGTCGATCGCGAACCGCATCCGGAAGGTGTGCACCTGACGGGCCGGTGCGAGCCACAGGGCGCCGTCGACGCCGGCGCGCCCGAGCAGGCCCCTGCTGCGAGCGCGCGCGCTCGTGGCCAGCTCCACGTGCGCCACGTCGCGCCCGTCGACGATCAGTCGTGCCACGATTCCCCCGAGCGGAAGTCTGATTTGTCCACTCAGGATAGCGGGGCCGGCTCCGCTCAGAGGCCGATCGGGTGCCAGACCGTCTTGGTCTCCAGCAGCCAGGTCATCCGGTCGATCCCCGGGTCCGCGGTCCAGTCCTCGGGGGCCGGGCGGCGTACCCGCTTGAGGTTCTCGGCCGCCGACTCCTCCAGCGCGGTGGCGTGGTCGGGATCCGCTGCCGCCCCGGTGAGGTCGACCGCGTTGACGTCCATGTGCGCAGCGAGGGTCGGCGCGGTGTCGGCGAGGCTGCCGGTGAGCAGGTTGACCACGCCTCCGGGCACGTCGGAGGTGGCCAGCACCTCGGTCAGGGTGACCGCAGGCAGGGGCAGGTCGCGGGCCGCGGCCACCACCACCGTGTTGCCGCTGACGATCGCCGGGGCGACGACGCTGACCAGGCCCAGCAGGGAGGAGTCCTGCGGAGCCAGCACCGCCACCACGCCCGTCGGCTCGGGCACCGAGAAGTTGAAGTACGGCGCGGCGACCGGGTTGGTGCCGCCGACCACCTGGGCGAGCTTGTCGGCCCACCCGGCGTACCAGACCAGGCGGTCGACGGCCGCGTCCACCTGGGCTTCGGCGGCGCGGGCCGAGCCGCCCTCACCACGGCGCACCTCCTCGGCGAACTGGGTCCGCCGGCCCTCGAGCAGCTCGGCCACCCGGTAGAGCACCTGACCCCGGTTGTACGGCGTGCGCCCGGCCCAGCCGGGGAACGCCTTGCGGGCCGCGACGACCGCGTCCCGGGCGTCCTTGCGGGAGGCGTGGGCCGCGTTCGCGACGAAGCGGCCCTTGCTGTCGGTGACCTCGTAGGTCCGGCCCGACTCCGAGCGGGGGAACGCCCCGCCGAGGTAGAGCTTGTAGGTCTTGCGCACGTCGAGGCGGCTCATCGCAGGTAGCCTTCCAGTCCGTGCCGGCCGCCCTCGCGGCCGTACCCGGACTCCTTGTAGCCCCCGAAGGGCGAGGTGGGGTCGAACTTGTTGAAGGTGTTGGCCCAGACCACCCCGGCACGGAGCCGGTCGGCCATCCACAGGATCCGCGACCCCTTGTCGGACCACACCCCGGCGGAGAGGCCGTAGGGGGTGTTGTTCGCCTTCTCCACCGCCTCCGTGGGAGTGCGGAAGGTCAGCACCGAGAGCACCGGGCCGAAGATCTCCTCGCGGGCGATCCGGTGCGCCTGGGTCACCCCGGTGAAGATCGTGGGAGGGAACCAGAACCCCTTGCCCGGCAGGTCGCACGGCGGCGACCACCGCTCCGCGCCCTCGGCGTCCCCGACCCCGGACAGCTCGCGGATCCGGGCCAGCTGCTCGGCGGAGTTGATCGCGCCGACGTCGGTGTTCTTGTCCAGCGGGTCGCCCACGCGCAGCTGCGCCATCCGGGTCTTGAGCCGGTCCAGGACCTCCTCGGCCACCGACTCCTGGACCAGCAGGCGGGACCCCGCACAGCACACGTGGCCCTGGTTGAAGAAGATGCCGTTCACGATGCCCTCGACGGCCTGGTCGACCGGCGCGTCGTCGAGCACGATGTTCGCGGCCTTGCCCCCGAGCTCGAGGGTGACCTTCTTGGTCGACCCGGCCACGGTCCGGGCGATCTGCCGGCCCACCTCGGTGGAGCCGGTGAACGCGACCTTGTCCACGTCGCCGTGGCCCACGAGCGCCCGGCCCGTCTCGCCCGCGCCGGTGAGGATGTTGACCACCCCGGCGGGCAGGTCGGCCTGCTGGCAGATCTCGGCGAAGAGCAGAGCGGTCAGCGGGGTGGTCTCGGCAGGCTTGAGGACCACGGTGTTGCCGCAGGCCAGGGCGGGGGCGATCTTCCAGGCCAGCATCAGCAGCGGGAAGTTCCACGGGATGACCTGCGCGGCCACCCCGAGCGGCGCGGGTGCGGGCCCGAAGCCGGCGTGCTCGAGCTTGTCGGCCCACCCGGCGTAGTAGAAGAACCAGGCCGCGGCCTGCACCACGTCGACGTCGCGCGACTCCCGGATCGGCTTGCCGTTGTCCAGGGACTCGGCCACCGCCAGCTCGCGCGACCGCTCCTGGAGGATGCGGGCGATGCGGAAGAGGTACTTGCCCCGCTCCCGACCGCTCATCGGTCCCCAGGTGCGCGAGAACGCGCGCCGGGCGGCCTTGACCGCGGTGTCCACGTCCGCCGCGGAAGCCTCGGCGACCTCAGCCAGCACCTCCTCGGTGGCCGGCGAGATCGTCTTGAACGTCCCCCCGGTGCCGTCGACGAAGGCGCCGTCGATGAACAGTCCGTAGGAGGCTCGGAGGTCGAGCACTGCCCGCGACTCGGGGGCCGGGGCGTAGTCGAAGAGGTTGGTCACGGTGATCAGTCCAGGGTGAAGTAGTCGGGACCGGCGTACCGGCCGGTGGTGAGCCTGGTGCGCTGCATGAGCAGGTCGTTGAGCAGCGTGGAGGCGCCGAAGCGGAACCACGCCGGCTCCAGCCAGTCCGGCCCCGCCGTCTCGTTGACCATGACCAGGTACTTGATCGCGTCCTTGGCGGTCCGGATCCCCCCGGCGGGCTTGACCCCCACCATCTGCCCGGTCGCGGCGCGGAAGTCCCGCACCGCCTCGCACATCACCATCGTCACCGGCAGCGTCGCGGCCGGCTGGATCTTGCCGGTCGAGGTCTTGATGAAGTGCGCCCCGGCCAACATCGCCAGCCAGGAGACCCGCCGCACGTTGTCGTAGGTCTGCAGCTCGCCGGTCTCGAAGATGACCTTGAGGTGAGCGCTGGAGCCGTCCGGCCGCGCACAGGCCTCGCGGACCGCGACGATCTCCTCGAAGACGTCGAGGTAGCGGCCGGACAGGAAGGCGCCCCGGTCGATGACCATGTCGATCTCGTCGGCCCCTGCCTCGACGGCGTCCGCGGTGTCCATCAGCTTGATGTCGCGCGCGGCGCGTCCGGAGGGGAAGGCGGTGGCGACAGCGGCCACGTTCACCGCGTCTCCCACCACGTCCTTCACCGCGGCCACCATGTCGGGGTAGACGCACACCGCGGCCACCGACGGGCACGAGGGGTCCGCGGGGTCGGGGCGCAGCGCCTTCGCGCCCAGCGCGCGCACCTTGCCGTAGGTGTCCGCGCCCTCCAACGTGGTCAGGTCGACCATCCGGATGGCCAGGTCCAGGGCCTGCGCCTTGGCGGTGGTCTTGATGGACCGGGTGCCCAGCATCGCCACCCTCGCCTCGGCACCGACCTGGTCCACCCCCGGAAGGCCGTGCAGGAACCGCCGCAGGGCGGCGTTCGACGAGGACACCTCGGCGAGGGCGGAGGAGCGGGGCGAGGGCGGCGCCGGGGTCGACCCGCCCTGGTGATGAACGGCAGTGGTCATCGGGTCAGTTTAGGGGTCCGGCAGACTGGTCCCATGCCCGCCCAGCCCAGCCCCGTGAACCGCCCCGCGTCGGTCCCGGTGCAGCGGTTCAAGCCGAGCAACGGCAGTGCCGTCGGCGTGGTGGGGCTGGTCGCGCTGACCGGGGTCCTGGTGGTCACCGTGGCCACCGAGCGTTCCCTGCTCGGCGTGCGCGTCGTCCTGGGGGTGGGCGTGCTCATGGTCCTGGTCTGGGCGACCATGCTGCGTCCGCGGGCCACGGCGTACGCCGACCGGCTGGTGCTGCACCACGCGTTCAGCGACACCCATCTGCCGCTGGTGCGCATCGACGCCGCCGTGGTCCGCCACACGCTCAACGTGTGGCTGGGCGAGCGGCGGTACGTCTGCGCCGGCATCGGCCGCTCCACCCGGGCGATGGCCAAGCGCCGCAAGCGAAGCCGGGGGGCGATGGCCGTCCTGGGGCTGGAGCAGACAGACGACCGGATGGCACGCGACGACCGGGCCGCGATCGGGACCGGCAACGACTACGAGACGTTCGTGGAGACACGGATCGACGACCTGGTGCGCACCGCGCGGCGTGACCAGCGCGGTGATCCGCCCGAGGTGCGCCGGGAGTGGGCCCGCCCGGAGCTGGTCGGCCTCGTGGTCACTGGCGTCGGCTTCGTGGCCTCGCTGCTGGTCTGAGCCCGGACCGGCCGGTCAGAGGCCGACGGCCGCCGCCAGGTCCACCCGGATCGCGTCGAGCCGTTGGGCCGCCACGATCCGCGCCGCTCCGAGCCCGTCCTCGGTCTGCTCGGTGACCGGCACCACCGCCTCGAGGTAGCACTTGAGCTTCGGCTCGGTCCCCGACGGACGCACCACGACCCGCGCGCCCTCGGCCAGCCGCAGGCGCAGACCCTCGGTCGGCGGGAGTCCGCCGCCCCCCTCGGCGAGGTCGTCGACGCCGTCGACCCGGAGACCACCCAGCGTCGTCG
Source organism: uncultured Actinomycetota bacterium (assembly GCA_963784485.1). Taxonomy (GTDB): domain Bacteria; phylum Actinomycetota; class Actinomycetes; order Propionibacteriales; family Nocardioidaceae; genus Marmoricola_A. The sequence continues at coordinate 247,330 of CAWARH010000004.1, forward strand.
GGGGGGTGCTGCGGAGCCGCTCCATGGTCGCCGCGATGGACGCCGGGTCGGTGACGCGCACGCTGAGCTGGTCGGTGGCGTAGACCCCGAACCTCGTCGCGATCTCGTCGAGCCGGTCCACCAGGCTGCGCCCCTGGGCCTTGAGCGTCGCGGCCAGGGCAAGGACCAGCAGGCCGGCGGAGATGCCGTCCTTGTCGGCGGCCACCTCGGGGGCCACGCAGTAGCCCAGGGCCTCCTCGTAGCCGAAGGCAAGCCCAGGCACACGGCCGATCCACTTGAACCCGGTCAGCGTCTCGGCGTACGGCTGTCCGGCTTCCCTCGCGAGGTGGCCCAGCAGGGAGGACGACACGATGGAGGCGGCGTAGGTGCCCTGCTTCCCGCTCCTGAGCAGGTGGTCTCCGAGCAGGGCGCCCACCTCGTCGCCGCGGAGCATCCGCCAGCCGTGCGCCGTGGGCACCCCGACCGCGCACCGGTCGGCGTCGGGGTCGTGGGCCACGACCAGGTCGGCGTCCTCGGCTGCGGCGAGGGCAAGCGCGAGGTCCATCGCGCCGGGCTCCTCGGGGTTGGGGAAGTCGAGGGTCGGGAAGTCCGGGTCGGGCGCCGCCTGCTCCTCGACGACCCGGGGCGGGGTGAACCCGGCCGCGGCGAGCACGCGCCGTTGAAGCGGGCCGCCGACGCCGTGCATCGGGGTGTAGACCGACACCACCTCCCGTGGGCCGTCCCCGGCCAGCGCGACGACCGCGCCGACGTAGGCGTCCACGAGGTCGGGGCCGAGGACCTGCCCAGCGGTCCCGCGCGGGACCTGGGCGAGGGGCCCGACCGCCGTGATGTGCGCGGCGATCTGCCCGTCGGCCGGCGGGACGATCTGGCTGCCGTCGCCGAGGTAGACCTTGTAGCCGTTGTCCTGCGGAGGGTTGTGGCTCGCAGTCACCATCACCCCGGCCACGGCGCCGAGGTGGCGGATCGCGAAGGCCAGCACCGGGGTGGGCAACGGCTCGGGCAGCACCAGGGCGGTGAGCCCCGCCCCGGTCATCACCTCGGCGGTGTCGCGGGCGAAGGTGTCGGAGTTGTGCCGGGCGTCGTAGCCCACCACCACGGCGTCGCCGTCCTGCGCACCCTGCTCGCGCAGGTAGGCAGCGAGACCGGCCGCCGCGCGGGTGACCACGACCCGGTTCATGCGCTGGGGGCCCGCGCCGAGCGCGCCGCGCAGCCCGGCTGTGCCGAACTGGAGCGTTCCGTCGAACCGGTCCGCCAGGTCCGCCGCGGCGGCTCCATCCGGGTCCGAGGCCGCCTGCGCCACGAGCTCCTCCAGCTCGGCACGGGTCCGTGGGTCCGGGTCGTCGGCGGCCCACTGCCGGGCGCGGGTCAGCAGGTCGGTGGGGTCGGCGCTCATGGCGCCAACCTAGCGGCGGCGGGCGGAGAAGACCGGAGCGCGCCGGGCGAAGGCGGCCTCGCGGGCGACCCGGGCGTTGGTGGACAGCAGCAGCGCCAGCTGCTCGGCGCGCTCCCGGGCGAAGGTGCGCCGGACGCTCTGCGAGCGGGCACCGTCGAGGAGCCGCTTGGCCGCGGCCACGGCGTCGGGGGAACGGCTCAGGATCCGCTCGACCAGCGTGTCGGCGGCGGCCAGCGGGTCGTCGGCCAGCTCGGTGACCAGGCCCAGGGCCTTGGCCTGCTCGCCGGAGACGGTGTCGCCGGTCATGGTGAGCAGCTTGGCGGTGTCCGGGCCCACCAGCTCGGTCAGCGTGCGGATCCCGGACATGTCGGGGATCAGGCCCCACTTGGCCTCCAGGACCGACCACTGCGCGTCCGGCCGCGAGATCCGGAGGTCGGCCCCGAGCGCGATCTGCAGCCCCCCGCCGTAGCAGTGGCCACGCACCGCCGCGATCACCGGCACCGGCAGTCGCCGCCACCCCCACGCCGCCTCCTGGAACAGGTTGGTGCCGCGGAGCAGTGACGGGACGAAGGCGGCGGCGAGCCGGGGCGGCCTGCGCATCGCGGAGGCGAAGTCCAGCCCGGCGCTGAACGACTCCCCGGCGCCGGTGAGGACGACCGCACGCAGCGTCGTGTCGCGGCGCAGCCTGCGGCTCGTGGCGGCGAGCTCACCCAGCATGTCGAGGGTGAGGCCGTTGAGCTTGTCCGGCCGGTCGAGCCAGACCCGGGCGACGCCCTCGTCGACGGTGCAGGTGATGTTCCGGGCGGAGGTGCTCGTCATGACCTGAGCCTAGTCGCCGGGCACGCTCAGACCCGGGGGAGCACGGCGCCCAGCAGCCCGCCCATCCGGGACGCCGCCGCCCGGCCGGCCTCGAGGACCTCGGCGTGGTTCAGCGGCTCCCCGGTGATCCCGGCGGCCAGGTTCGTGACCAAGGAGACGCCGAGCACCTCCATCCCGGCCTCCCGCGCGGCGATCGCCTCCAGGACCGTGGACATGCCGACCAGGTGACCGCCCATCGCCCGGACCATCCCGATCTCCGCAGGGGTCTCGTAGTGCGGCCCCCGGAACTGCACGTAGACCCCCTCGTCGAGGCTCGGGTCGACCTCGCGGCACAGGGCGCGCAGCCGCGGCGAGTACAGGTCGGTGAGGTCGACGAAGTTCGCGCCCTCGATCGGGCTGGTCGCGGTGAGGTTGAGGTGGTCGCTGATGAGGACCGGCGTGCCCGGCGACCACGTCTCCCGCAGACCGCCGCACCCGTTGGTGAGCACCATGGTGGTGCAGCCCGCCGCAGCCGCCGTGCGCACGCCGTGCACCACCGCGCGCACGCCGAGGTCCTCGTAGAGGTGCGTGCGCCCGAGGAAGACCAGGAGGTTGCGGTCGCCGGAGCGCACGGAGCGGATCGTCCCGGAGTGGCCGACCACCGCGGCAGGGGAGAAGCCGGGCAGGTCGGTGGCCGGCAGCTCCGCGGTCGCCTCGCCGAGGGCGTCGACCGCGGGCAGCCAGCCCGAGCCCATCACTAGGGCGACGTCGTGGCGCTCCACGCCGGTCAGCTCGCGGAGGCGGTCGGCTGCGGCGCGGGCGAGGGCCTGGGCGCTGGGCGCGGGTTCGGTGGTCATCCGCGCAGACTAGCCACCGGGGTCGCGAGGGGACTCACAGGCCGGACGAGCGGCACGGGCGTCGGCGCAGCGCCTCGACGTAGTCGGCTGGAGCGTCCGCTGCCTCGGCGGCTTCGCTCAGCGTGCCCAGGTAGGTCGCGGAGGGAAGGCCGCCCTCGTAGGCGTCCAGCACGTAGGTCCACGCCACCCGGTCGTCGTTGAGCATGTTGATCCGGACCTTGGTCTTGAGGAACAGCCCCATCGCGACGCTCTCCCACTCGTCGAGCTGGAGGACGTCCTCGTCGGTCACGTCGTACACCGCGACGAAGACCTGCTCGAACGGGTCCTGGACGATGGTGACCAGCGCGCCGTCCCAGCCGTACTCCTCGCCACCGAAGGTCAGGCGCCACCCCTGGAGCCAGCCCGTCCCCTGCAGGGGGGAGTGCGGACACCGCTCGCTCATCGTGCGAGGGTCCAGGTTCTGGCCGTACGCCGCGTAGAGGGTCACGGGGGGAAGCCTAGGGCCAGCCTCCCGGGTGCAGGAGCGTCGACGCGGACCGGGCAGTGGAACAATGGCCACCGTGACTCACGTGGCGATCATCGGTGGCGGACCCGGCGGCTACGAGGCGGCCCTGGTGGCCGCCCAGCTCGGAGCCGAGGTGACCGTCGTCGACTCCCAGGGGATCGGTGGCTCCGCGGTGCTCACCGACTGCGTGCCCAGCAAGACCCTGATCGCGACCGCGGAGGTGACCGCCGGCTTCGAGGTGGCTCCCGAGCTCGGCATCGGCATCGCGGGGGGCTCGGTGACCGACACCGTCGTCGACCTCGCGCGGGTCAACGCCCGGGTGCTGCGCCTGGCCGGCGCCCAGTCCGAGGACATCAAGAGCCGACTGATGCGCGACGGGGTGCGCGTCGTGGCCGGGCGGGGAAGGCTGGACGGCCCGCAACGGGTGGTCGCGACCGCGACGGACGGGGCCGAGGAGGGCATCGAGGCCGACATCGTGCTGCTCGCCACCGGCGCCTCCCCCCGGACGCTGCCCACCGCCCAGCCCGACGGCGAGCGGATCCTCACCTGGGAGCAGGTCTACGACCTCGAGGAGCGTCCCGAGCACCTGGTCGTGGTCGGCTCCGGGGTGACCGGGGCAGAGTTCGCCGGCGCCTACAACGCGCTGGGGATCGAGGTCACCCTGGTGAGCAGCCGGGACCGGGTCCTCCCCGGCGAGGACGCCGAGGCGGCCGCGGTGCTCGAGGAGGTCTTCAAGCGCCGCGGGATGACGGTGCTGGGCTCGTCGCGGATGGCCGGCGTGCGCCGCGACGGCGACCGGGTCACGGTCAGTCTCGAGGACGGTCGGGAGGTGGTCGGCTCGCACTGCCTGCTGGCCCTGGGGTCGGTGCCCAACACCCGCGACCTCGGCCTGGAGGAGTCCGGGGTGATCGTGGAGGACAACGGGTTCATCCGGGTCGACCGGGTCTCGCGCACCTCCGCCCGCGGGGTGTACGCCGCCGGTGACTGCACCGGGGTCTTCATGCTGGCCTCCGTCGCCGCGATGCAGGGCCGGATCGCGATGTGGCACGCGCTCGGCGACGCCGTGGCTCCGCTCGACCTCAAGACGGTCTCCTCCAACGTCTTCACCGCCCCCGAGATCGCCACCGTCGGCTGGTCGCAGAACGCGGTGGACGCCGGCACCATCGACGCCGAGACCGTGCTGCTGCCGCTGTCGACCAACGCTCGCGCGAAGATGCAGGGCGTGGAGGACGGGTTCGTGAAGATCTTCTGCCGGCCCGGCACCGGCACGATCGTCGGGGGTGTCGTGGTCGCCCCCCGGGCCAGCGAGCTGATCCACGCGATCGCCATCGCGGTCGCGCAGAACCTCACCGCCGACCAGCTCGCGCAGGCGTTCACCGTCTACCCCTCGATGAGCGGCTCGGTCGCCGAGGCCGCACGGCGTCTGCACCACGTCACCTGAGCGTCACCTGAGCGTCACCCGAGCGCGCTTGCCCGATTCCCTGTGCGGCGCTGCGCCCCCGGGTGATGATGGGAGACCCCACCCAGCCTCCACCAAGGGACCCCCATGAGCTCTCGGCTTCGGGCCGCCACCCTGACCGCGGCGACGGTCGCGGTCGTCGCGGTCACCCCCCAGCTCCTCACGAGCGGCGCAGCGGACGCCCGACGGCCCGTCACCCGGGTCGCGGTCGACCAGAGCTACCCCGTCCCGGCCTCCGGGCGCTACACGGTGCAGGGCCACGGGTACGGCCACGGCCGTGGGATGTCGCAGTACGGGGCGAACGGCGCCGCGACGCGGGGGCTCACCCACGAGCAGATCCTCGACTTCTACTACCCCGGCACCGAGCTGGCCAAGGGCAAGGGGCGGCTGCGGGTCCTGGTCACCGCCGACACCACCTCCGACGTCGTCGTGGTGGACCGGGCGGGTCTGAGGCTGCGTGACCGGGGTGCGGGCACGACGTACCCGCTGCCCCGCAACGTCGACGCGAGCCGGTGGCGGGTCACCGCCGCCGACGCCGACACCGACCGGGTCTCCTACCTCTCCGGCGGCTCGTGGCACCCCTGGTCGCCGGGCGGCGAGAAGGACCTCCAGGGGGAGGGGGAGTTCCGCTCCTCCGAGCCGATCACGCTGGTGCTCCCCCAGGGCGAGGCCACCTACCGCGGGCGGCTGCGGGCGGCACGGCCGAGCAGCGGCTCCACCGACCGGGACACCGTGAACGTGGTGCGCATCGACGACTACGTCAAGGGCGTGGTGGCCTCGGAGATGCCGGCGCTGTGGAAGCCGGAGGCGGTGCAGTCCCAGGCCGTGGCGGCACGCACGTACGCCCTGTACCACCGCTCCCGCAACACCTCGCGGTACTACCAGATCTGCGACACGACGGCCTGCCAGGTCTACCACGGGGTCGACGGGGAGCACCCGGCCGGCAACGCCGCCGTCGAGGCGACCGCCCGGCAGGTCCTGACCTACGACGGGGCCCCGGCGTTCACCGAGTTCTCCTCCAGCTCCGGCGGCTGGACCGTCGCCAGCGGCATCCCCTACCAGGTGGCGAAGCCCGACCCGTACGACGACTGGTCCGGCAACGGCATGCACGACTGGTCGCTCACGCTCACCGCCGCGACGATCCAGGGCCGCTACCCGGCGCTGGGCAAGCTCAAGCGGGTCAGGGTCACCGCCCGGGACGGCAACGGCCAGTGGCGCGGCCGGGTCCAGACGATGGTCCTGGTCGGCAGCCGCGACAGCGTGACCCTCAGCGGGGACACGTTCCGCTCGGTCTTCGGCCTCCGGTCCACCTGGTTCCGCCTCTGACCGCAGGTCACGCCGGGTCAGGACAGGACGGCGAGGTGGGTGCGGCAGCGGGCCTCGACCTGGTCGAGCTCGGCCAGGGTGGCGTCGATGTCGGCCCGCCGCTGGGCCAGCTCGGCCCGGCGGACCTCGCACTGCTCCAGCAGGAAGCGGAGCTGGCCGGCCTCTCCGGGCGTGTCGTCGTACATGTTGACGATCACCGCGATCTGGTCGAGGGAGAAGCCCAGCCGCTTGCCGCGCAGGATCAGCTCGAGGCGGATCCGGTCCCGCTGGTGGTAGACCCGGGTGGTGCCCAGCCGCTCGGGGAAGAGCAGCCCGAGCTCCTCGTAGTGGCGCAGCGTGCGGAGGGTGACGTCGTACTGCTCGGCCAGCCGGCCGATCGTCCAGGTCCGGGACACCGGGTCTCCCCTCCTGCTCGTCTTGCCTTACGTTGACGTCAGCGTAAGACACTGGGGTCATGTCGAGCTACGAACTCTCCCCCGAGCACGAGGCCTTCCGCCGCAGCGTCCGCGACTTCGCCGAGAAGGAGGTCGCCCCGAACGTCGCCCAGTGGGACCGGGAGCACCACTTCCCCGTCGACCTGGTGCGCACCATGGGCGAGCTCGGGCTGTTCGGCCTCACCGCGCCGGAGGAGTTCGGGGGAGCCGGTGAGGACGGCGACTTCACGAGCCTCTGCGTCGCCATCGAGGAGCTCGGCCGGGTCGACCAGTCGGTCGGGATCACCCTGGAGGCAGCGGTCGGCCTGGGCATCAACCCGATCCAGACCTTCGGCAGCGCGGAGCAGAAGCAGCGGTGGCTGCCGGACCTGGTCTCCGGTCGCGCGGTCGCGGGCTTCGGCCTCACCGAGCCCGGGGCAGGCTCCGACGCCGGCGCCACCCGCACCCGCGCCGAGCTCACGGACGGCGAGTGGGTGGTCAACGGGGCCAAGCAGTTCATCACGAACTCCGGCAGCGAGATCACCTCCGTGGTCACGGTGACGGCCAGGACCGGCACGCGCACCGACGCCGCGGGCGTGGAGCGGCCCGAGATCAGCGCGATCCTGGTGCCTGCGGGCACCCCCGGCTTCGTCGCGGAGCCCGCCTACGACAAGCTCGGCTGGCACATCTCCGACACCCACCCGCTGGCGTTCACCGACGCGCGGGTCCCCGAGGACCACCTGCTCGGCGAGCGGGGCCGCGGCTTCTCCCAGTTCCTGGCCACCCTGGACGACGGTCGGGTAGCCATCGCTGCGCTCGCGGTCGGGTGCCTCCAGGCCTGCCTCGACATGAGCGTCGAGTACGCCGGCCAGCGCACCACCTTCGGGGGACCGATCGGTCGCAAGCAGGGCGTCGCGTTCCAGATCGCCGACCTCGAGGTGATGCTCCAGGCCGCACGCGCGCTGACCTACCGCGCCGCGGCGATGAAGGACGCCGGCCGCGACCGGGGCAGCGACCAGGCGGCGTTCCGGCGCGCCGCGTCGGTGGCCAAGCTGTACGCGACCGAGTCCGCGGTCACCGCGACCCGGATCGCGACCCAGGTCTTCGGCGGCTACGGCTTCATGGAGGAGTACCCGGTGGCCCGCTTCTACCGCGACGCGAAGATCCTCGAGATCGGCGAGGGCACCTCGGAGGTGCAGCGGATGCTCATCGCGAAGGGGCTCGGACTGCCGGTGGAGTGACCGGCACGGAACCTGGCCAGGCTTCCGCCGGCCACCCCGATGGGCCAGGGTGGGAGCCATGGTCGACGTCGACAGCGCCCGAGGGCCGGATCTCCAGGAGATCCGCCCCGTCCAGGCCCTGGCCGGCTCGGCGACCTCGACGACCTTCCCGGTCTACGCCGACCTGGCGGACCGGCTGCTGAGCCCTCTCGTGGACCCCGCGACCGGGGCGCCGGACCCGGTGACCGCCCATGTCATGGCGGTCCTGTCGACCTACGCCTACAGCGACCTGGCCACGATGACCGAGATGGCCGCCCGTCTCGGTCTCGCGCGCTGCCACGCGCTCCGGGTGCAGTTCGCCAACGACCCGCAGTTCATCGCCTCGACCGCCTACCTCCTGCAGAGCGAGGACGGACGGGTCGGCGTCCTGGTCTACCGGGGGACCGAGCCGGCCAACATCCTCAGCTGGCTGACCGACGTCGACGCGACCCCGGACCGGGTCCGGATCGGCGGACCCGACGACGAGCCGCTGGACGTGCACGCGGGCTTCTACCGCAACGTCCGGGCGACCCGGTACCGGATCGCCCAGGCGCTGGTCGACGCGGTCGAGGGACGCTCGGTGACCGGGGCGCCCGGTCCGGCTCTGTCGTCGCTCGAGGCGCTGTTCGTCACCGGGCACAGCCTCGGAGGGGCGATGGCGGCGCTGATGGGCGTGCTGCTGCGCGAGGACCCCGACTACCGGGCCCAGCTCGGCGACCGGCTGCGTGCGGTCTACACCTTCGGCCAGCCGATGGTGGGCTCCCCGGGGCTGGCGGCCCGGTACCAGGACGACCCGGTGCTGGGCGTCCGCACCTTCCGCTACGTCTTCGAGGGCGACCCGGTGCCCCGGCTGCCCTCGGCCGACACCGGCCGGTGGCAGCACTTCGGCCAGGAGCTGCGGCACGTCACCCGGGTGGCGGGGGAGGGGTGGGAAGGGCCCGGCGCCGGGTCGCCGGTCGGCCAGATCCGGTTCGTCGGTCAGCTCGTCGTGGCCTTCGGGTCGCTGCCCCTGAGCCAGCTGGTGGTGCTCAGCCGGGTGCCCGTGCAGTACCGCATCGACGACCACCGCCCCCACCACTACGTCGCGGCGCTCACGCCGCGGGGGGTGCCTACCGAGTTCGGCGACCACGCCTACGAGGAGTCCGTCGCGCTGGGAACCCGGGTACGCCGCCAGGTCGAGGAGCTGCTGCGCCGGCTCGCCGAGCGGGTGCCTGGTTGAGCCGGAGGATCCCAGGACCACCCGACCGGGTGATGTCGTGACCGGCTCCGTGCGCGTCGTGCGTGGTCTGCGGAGCGGCACCGTACCCTGGGGCGCATGGGTCGACGGCTGCAGCACCTCGCCACGGAGGTGGCGAAGTTCCTCACGGTGGGCGGCGTGGCCACCGTCGTCGCCCTGGTGCTCTTCAACTGGCTCGTCCACGGGAGCATGGGCGGGCCCGGCGCGCTGAACGAGCAGCCGCTGCTCGCCTACCTGCTGGCCAACACCGTGGGCATGCTCGTGAGCTACCGCGGCAGCCGGTCCTGGGCCTTCCGGCACCGCGAGGCCGTGGGACGCGCCGGAGGACGGCTGTCGTACTTCGTCATCAACACCGCCTCGATGGCGATCCCGCTGGCCTGCCTGGCGTTCAGCCGCTACGCGCTGCACCGCGACGACCCGGTGTCCGACAACATCGCCGCCAACGGCGTCGGTCTCGTGCTGGGGACCGCGGCCCGGTTCTGGGCGATCCGACGGTTCATCTTCGTCAACCCGCAGAAGGCCGCGGTCCTGCGCGGCGAGCACCCGGTCCCGACCCGGGTCGCGACGGCGCCGGTGCCGACGCAGGTCGCCCGCGTCCGTCCGGCTCGGCGGACCTCCGACTCGACCTGCTCGGGCTGACCCTCCGGCCTATCCCGTGGTCCGGACGCCCCACAGCGCGTGCCAGGTCACGCCGAGCTCGGCGAGCATGGTGCGCAGCAACGGAAGGCCGATCCCGACCACGGTGTGCGGGTCGCCCTCGATCCCGGTGACGTAGGCGCCGCCGAGACCGTCCAGGGTGAAGGCGCCCGCCACCTGGAGCGGCTCGCCGGTGGCGACGTACGCCGCGATCTCGGCGTCGCTGGGCTCGGCGAAGTGCACCACGGTCCGTGCGGCGCGGGCGACCTGGCGCCCGTCGGCGGTGTCGATGACGCAGTGACCGGTGTGGAGCACCCCGGAGCGCCCGCGCATGGCCTGCCAGCGACGCACCGCGACCTCGGCCGAGCCGGGCTTGCCGTGGATCTCGCCGTCGAGCTCGAGCACGGAGTCACAGCCCACGACCAGCGCGGGGGGCCCGTCGAGCCGGTCGGCGACGGCCTGGGCCTTGAGCCTGGCCAGCTGCACCGACAGCTCGGCCGGGTCGCTGGTGGTCACCCTCGACTCGTCCACCCCGGAGACCACCACCTCCGGGTCGAGCCCGGCGGACCGCAGGGTGGCAAGGCGGGCCGGCGACTGGGAGGCCAGCACCAGCCGGGTCACAGCCGGGCCAGCGACGTCATCAGCGGATCGAGGCCGATCGCCCCGATGTCGAGCGCCTCGCGGTGGAAGGCCCGCAGGTCGAAGGCGGCGCCCTGCCTGCGCCGGGTGTCCTCCCGGGCCTCCAGCCACAGCCGTTCGCCGACCTTGTACGAGGGGGCCTGCCCGGGCCAGCCGAGGTAGCGGTCGACCTCGAACCGGAGCGTGGCGTCGTCGTCGCGCGAGTGCTGGCGCATGAACGCGTAGCCGAGCTCCGGGGTCCAGGTCTCGCCCGGGTGGAAACCGAACGGGTTGTCGCCGGGGATCCGCAGCTGCAGGTGCATCCCGAGGTCGACGACCACCCGGGCCGCCCGCATCCCCTGGCCGTCCAGCATGCCCAGCCGCTCGGCAGGGCCCTCGAGGTAGCCCAGCTCGTCCATCAGCTGCTCGGCGTACAGCGCCCAGCCCTCGCCGCTGCCGGAGACCCAGCACACCTGACGCTGCCACCGGTTGAGCCGGTCGGTGCGGTACGCCGTCTGGGCGACCTGCAGGTGGTGCCCTGGCACGCCCTCGTGGTGGACGGTCGTCGCCTCCCGCCACGGGTGGAAGGTGTCGATGCCCGGCGGCACCGACCACCACATCCGACCCGGCCGGCTGAAGTCCTCCGACGGCCCGGTGTAGTAGATGCCGCCGTCCTGGGTCGGGGCGATGCGGCACTCGAGGCGACGGACCGGGTCGGGGATGTCGAAGTGGACCCCGGCCAGCTCGGCCACGATCCGGTCGGCCCGCTCCTGCATCCAGTCGCGGAACGCCTCGCGCCCCTGGACGCAGCGGGCGGGGTCGGCGTCGAGGTACGCCGCCGTCTCGCCGATGCTGTCGCCGTGCCCCAGCTCCCGGGCGATCTCCCGCATCTCGTCCTCGATGCGGTGCAGCTCGTCCCAGCCCCAGGCGTAGGTCTCCTCCAGGTCGACGCGGGCGCCGAGGAAGTAGCGGGACGCCAGCTCGTAGCGCTCCCGGCCCACCGCCTCGACCTCCCGGCCCCGGGGCCCGAGCTCGTCGGCGAGGAAGCGGCCGAACGCGGTGACGGCCGCGGTCGCCTCGGCGGCGTGCCGTTCCAGGTCGTGGCGCAGCGGTCCCTCCGGCGCGGGAGCGACCAGGGCGGCGAGGACCCCGCCGGCCCCTCCGTCGGTCCACCGGGTGACCTGCTCGGCGACCGCGGCGTACTGCCGGCGGGCGGAGACCCGGCCTGCGTCGGCGGACTCGATCAGGGTGCGGCGGTAGCCGTCGAGGACCTCGGACACGGCCGCGAGCCGGCTGTCCACCGCGCGCCACCCCTCCTCGGTGGAGGTGTCCATGAGGTCGAAGCACATCCTGAGGTCGTGCAGGCCGCTGTCGATGACCGAGACCTCGGACTGGGGGACCCCGGCCTCGAGGCGTTCGAGCTGCAGCCCGAGCCGCTCCAGGAACGCCCCCCGGGCGGTCTGCTCCCGGGGGTCGACCGGGACCGCGGCGGTGGCCTCGGCGAGCGTGCGCCGCAGCAGGTCCTCGCGGGCGGCGAACCCTTCGGGGGACAGGTCGGTCAGCCGGTGGTCGTGCCCGGGCACCCCCTGTGCGGTGGCGGCGACCGGGTCGAGGGCGGCCTGCTCCTCGACGAAGCGCTCGGCGACGGCGTCGACGGTGCGCGGCGGGAGGGGGATGCTCACCGGGTGACTCTAGCGGCGCCCCAGGTCGCTGCGGCTACCTTGACATCATGACGGCAGGGCGACGGTGGGCGCTGCTCGCAGTGGGGCTGCTGCTCCTCGTCGGGGTGCCGGTGCTGGTGAGCGTCCGTCCGGTCGCCGACCCGGCCCTCAGCGCCACCGCCCTCGGGCAGCGGATCCGTGCCTCGCAGACCGTCGCCTTCACGGGCCTGACCGAGTCCCGGGGGCGGGTCTCCCTGCCCACCGGGCAGTCCCTGACCAGCCTGGCCACCCTGCTCGGCGACACCCACCGGGTCCGGGTCTGGTGGCAGTCCCCGGACGTGTGGCGCACCGCGACGCTGCGGACCACGGGGGAGACCGACCTGCTGCACCGCGACGGCCGCACCCTCCGCTGGGTGTACGAGTCCAAGCGGGTCACGCTCAGCCCGGACGTCGCCGTACGGCTGCCGCACGCCGGCGACCTGCTGCCCCCCGTGCTGGCCCGGCGGCTGCTGACCGGGGCCGAGCCCGGCGAGCTGTCCCGCCTGCCCGCGGCCCGGGTCGCGGGGCGGGCCGCGGCCGGTCTACGGCTGACCCCGTCGCAGACGCAGTCCAGCGTCGCCCGCGTGGACGTGTGGGCCGACACCGAGACCGGGCTGCCGCTCCGCGTCGAGGTGGTCGGTGACCCGGCCGGGCCGCCCGCGCTGACCAGCGCCTTCACCGAGGTCTCCTTCACCGCCCCGAGCCGGGACGACCTGAGCTTCGTGCCTCCCGACGACGCCTCGGTGCGCTTCGACGACACCGTGGACCTCGCCGCGGCCGCCGACAAGTACGCCGACCGGTCCGTCCCGGCCACGTTGGCCGGTCTCCCGGCCAGGGCCGAGGGGGTGCGCTCGGTGGGGGTGTACGGCCGGGGACCGACGCTGCTGCTCGCCGTCCCGCTGCGTGAGAGCGACGCCCACCGTCTGCGCGAGGAGGTGCGTGGGCGACCGGGGGCGGCCTGCCTGCGCACCGGGTGGCGGGTGGGGACGGGGCCGTTGCAGCTGATGGTCACGGTGACGACCGGCGTGGGGAGCTGGCTGCTGGCCGGCACGGTCACCGCCGACGCGGTCGAGGAGGCCGCCCGGGAGCTGCGCCGTGCCGGGGGCCGGTTCTTCGTGGTGACCGGGGTCGGTGCCGCCGACGTCCGCCCGCCCACCGCCGGTCGGCCCCGGGAGCGGTGCCCGTGACCGGCGCCGGGAGCGGCTCGGTGATCCGCACCCGCGGCCTGACCAAGCGCTTCGGCGCCGTCCTCGCCGTCGACGGGATCGACCTCGACGTCCGCGAGGGCGACGTGTACGGCTTTCTGGGCGCGAACGGCTCCGGCAAGACCAGCACCGTGCGGATGCTGCTCGGTCTGGTGCTCGCGACCTCCGGCGAGGCGGAGGTGCTCGGCGAGCCGATGCCTCGGGCGGCGGCCTCGGTGCTGCCCAGGGTCGGCGCCCTGGTCGAGGGGCCCGCGGCGTACGCCCACCTCTCCGGGCGTGCCAACCTCACGCTGTTCGACGCGATGGGCGGTCGCTCCGGTCGGCGCACCCGCAGGGCCCGGGTCCGGGAGGTGCTCGACCAGGTCGGTCTGACCGAGGCCGCCGGGCGGCCCGTCCGTGGCTACTCCCTGGGCATGCGGCAGCGGCTGGGCCTGGCCGCTGCCCTCCTGCAGCGACCCCGGCTGCTGGTGCTCGACGAGCCGACCAACGGCCTGGACCCGCAAGGCATCAGGGAGATGCGCGACCTGCTGCTCGGGCTCAACGCCCAGGGCACCACGATCTTCCTCTCCAGCCACCTCCTGGCCGAGGTCGAGCAGCTCTGCGGCCGGGTCGGGGTGCTCGACCGGGGCCGCCTGGTCCTGCAGGAGGAGCTGGCCGTCCTCCAGGCGCCGACCGGCCGGACGGTCGTCCACACCCCGGACCCCGACGGTGCCCAGGCGCTGCTCGACGGCCGGGTCGAGGTCCGCGACGGCGAGCGGCTGGTGGTGCGGGGAGCCGACGCGGCGGCGGTCAACGCGCTGCTCGTCGGGGGCGGCGTCCCGGTCCGGGAGCTGGGTCCCGAGCGGAGGCGGCTGGAGCAGGTGGTGCTGGAGGCGACCGAGGGGAGCGGCCCATGATCGGCGTCGAGCTGGTGAAGATGCTGCGCAGGCCGCGGACCTGGATCACGATCGCGCTGCTCAACGCCCTGCCCACGCTGGTGGCGGTGCTGCTGGCGGTGACCGACCTGGGGCCGCAGCCGGGGGAGGGGCCGGCGTTCCTCTCCGCCGTGCTCACCGACGGGACGCTGTTCCCGCTCGCCGCGCTGGCGATCGTGCTCCCGCTGTTCATGCCGGTCGCGGTCGCGCTGTACGCCGGGGAGGCGGTCGCCGGGGAGGCACAGGCCGGCACCCTGCGCTACGTCCTGGTGCGGCCGGTGGGCCGCACGAGGCTCCTGGTCGCCAAGCTGGTCAGCATCCTCGCCTTCGTCCTGCTCACGGTGCTGGTGGTGGCCGTGGTCGCCTACCTGGTCGGCGTCACCCTGCTGGGCAGCGGGACGGGGAACACCGTCACCGCGCTGTCCGGCAGCTCCTTGACCTCGACCCAGCTGGTCGAGCGCACCCTGCTGTCGATCGTCTACGTCGCGCTGTCCATGCTCGGCGTGGCGGCGCTGGCGCTCTTCCTCTCCACGGTGAGCGACTCGGCTCTCGGCGCGGCCCTGGGCGCGCTCGCCTTCCTCATCGCCTCGGCCCTGCTGCTCACCCTGGACGCCGCCGCAGTGCTGCAGCCCTACCTCCCGACGCGGTACTGGCTGGCGTTCGTCGACCTGTTCCGCGACCCGATCCTCCTGCGCGACCTGGTCCGCGGGGTGCTCCTCCAGGGCGTGTACGTCGCGGTGTTCCTCGGTGCCGCCTGGGCGAACTTCAGCACCAAGGACGTCACCAGCTGATCAGCCGCAGGCGACGCCGGTCGGCACCGTCGGCGGGTCGACGCCCAGCGCGCTGTCCAGCAGCGCCAGCACCACCGGGTCCGCCGGGAGCGCGCCGTGGGAGGCCCGGTCCTGGGCGCAGACCGACTGGACGCTGAGGTCCAGGGCACCGGCCAGCGCAGCCGACGCGGGCGGGGAGACCACCTGGTCGAGCTCGGACCAGACCGAGACGAACACCGGTCCGTCCGGGGTCTCGTCGCCGCGGTTCAGCCGCTGGAGCACGGCGCTGTCCGGGGACAGCTGCTGGCAGGCCGGCGGACAGCCGGCCGCGTCGACGGCCAGCGCCGCCACCTCGGTGCCGTGGTGGGGGGAGCCCACGGTGAGCACGCGGCGCGCCTGGCCCGCCCCGCCGTGGCTGCGCACCCAGAGCCGGGCGACGACGCCGCCGGCGGAGTAGCCGACCACGTCCACCGAGGGGGCGCCGGTCTCGGCGAGCACCCGGTCCACGGTCTGCCCGAGCGCGGCGGCCTGGGCGTCCAGGTCCCCGGTCCCGCGGCCGGTCGGGGGGACCACCACCACGGTCCTGCCGGCTGCGCCGAGCGCCTCGCGGAGCGGGTCCAGGGAGGTCGTGGCGCCGCCGTACCCGCTGACCAGCAGCACCGGCCCAGGCTGGTCCTGGGCCACGGGCTGCACCGGGCGACGGTCCAGGACGGCCAGGGCGACGACCCCGACGACCCCGACGACCCCGAGCACGGTCAGACCCGCGGCCGCGACCACGAGGCGGCGCCGCGCGGGGGCCAGGGAGTCGAGCACACGACGAGTCTGCCCGGTCGCACCAGCCGGCGACCCGCCGCGACCCGTCCGGGGCTTGCCACCCACCGGGGGGTCTCGGCCACCCTGGGCAGGTGACCACCTCAGCGACCGACGGCCCCGCCGCCCCGCGCGCCCCGCTGGACCCCCGGCTGCTCGCGGGGACGGCGGCGCCCTGGACCGGGGTCGAGGTGCTCGAGCAGTCGCCGTCGACCAACGCCGTACTCGTCGAGCGCGCCCGGCAGGGCGAGGCGGAGGGCCTGGTCGTCGTCACCGACCACCAGACCGCCGGCCGGGGACGGCTGGGCCGGACCTGGGAGACGCCACCGCGGGCGGCCCTGACCTTCTCGGTGCTGCTCCGCCCGTCCGGTGTCCCGCAGGACCGCTGGCCGTGGCTCACCCTGCTCGCCGGGGTCGCCGTGGCCGAGGGGCTTCGGGCGGCCGGCGCGCCGCCGGTGGGGTTGAAGTGGCCCAACGACGTGATGGACGGCGGGCTCAAGCTCGGGGGTCTGCTCGCCGAGCGGGTCGACACCCCGACCGGTCCGGCGGTGGTCCTGGGCATCGGTCTCAACGTGTCCACGCTGCGCCCCGAGCTGCCGGTCGACCAGGCGACGTCGCTGGTGCTGGCCGGCATGGTCGCCCCGGACCGCACCCGGCTGCTGCTGCACGTCCTCGACGCCCTGGGGCGGGGGTACCTCACCTGGTCGGCGGCCGGCGGAGACCCGGCCGACGGGCTGCTCGGGCGCTACCGCGCGCTCTGCGAGACCCTGGGCCGCCGGGTCCGGGTGCAGCTGCCCTCCGGGGCGACGGTCGAGGGCACCGCCACCGCGGTGTCGCCGGACGGGGGACTGGTCGTGGACGGTCCCGAGGGGTCGCTGACGGTGACCGCGGGCGACGTCGTGCACGTCCGGCCCGCCTGAGCCGACCACGCGTGGGAGGATCCTCCCGTGGCCATCTCACCGAGGCTCCTCAACGAGGGAGAGCGCGTCGTCGTCTCGACGCGCACGCATGTCAAGGTGCTCGGAGCGCCGCTTCTCGTCCTCCTGGTGACGGTCTTCGTCGCGGCGTTCCTGGGTGCCTACGTCACCAACCACGTCGGCGACGACACGGTGAGCACCACGCTCGTGGTGGCCGTCGCCGTGCTGGCCGCGGGCGTGGTGGTCCGCTGGGTGCTCCGCCCGTTCCTGCGCTGGTACACCACGACGTACACGTTCACCGACCGCCGGTTCATCCAGCGCTCCGGGTTCGTGGCCCGGGAGGGCCGCACCATCCCCCTCAACCGGATCAGCGGTGTCGACTTCGAGGTGGGGGTCGTGGACCGGCTGTTCGGCTGCGGCACCCTGGTCGTCTCCGACGCGAGCGAGCAGGGTCGGGTGCCCCTCCACGACATCCCGCGGGTCGAGGAGGTGCAGCGGGTCGTGGCCGAGGAGCTGCACCGGCTGTCCCAGCACGACCGACCCAGCGATGACGGCACCTGAGCGCCGCCCGGAGGACGTGCCGGTCCACACCATCGCCGACCTGGCGTCGGAGACCGGGCTCTCCGAGCGGACGACCCGGCGGTTCTTCCGGGTCCTGGGGTTCCCCGACGCCCGCGACGAGGTGGGCTACAGCGAGGCGGACCTCGCGACCTTGAGGCACCTGGCCACCGTGGCGCGCGACCGGGACGTCGACCTGGCCACCACGATCCGGCTGGTCCGCGCGGTGGGACAGAACGTCGCGCGGATGTCGGACTGGCAGGTCGCCGCGATCGCCTCCCGGGCCGAGCAGGTGACCGGCGAGCTTCCTGAGCGCGGCAGCCGGCACGAGGTCGCCGAGCAGATCGCCGACGACATGACCGAGGCCATGCAGGCCGTGCTGGTGCACTCGTGGCGCCGTCACCTGAGCGCGTCGCTCGCCCGGTTGAACCTGTCCCCGGAGGCCAACGAGGACGCCACCACCGCCTCGGTCACGGTCGGGTTCGCGGACCTGGTCAACTTCTCCGCGCTCTCCAACCAGCTGGACACCAACCGGCTCGGAGAGCTGGTGGAGATCTTCGAGGCGCGCAGCGGGGACGTGGTGGCCGCCCAGGACGGTCGGATGGTCAAGACGCTGGGGGACTCCGTGCTCTTCCTGGTCGAGGACGCCGAGCGCGCGATGGCCATCGCCGAGGGGCTCATCGACGTGATCGGGCACGACGGCCGGTTGCCGGACGTGCGGATCGGGCTGTCGAGCGGGATGGTCGTCACCCGGATGGGGGACGTGTTCGGGCCGCCGGTCAACCTGGCCGCCCGGCTGACCGCCCTGGCACGGCGCAACCGGGTGATCGCGGACGAGGCCACCGTCGCCGGGCTGCAGCCCGGGAAGTACGAGACGATCCGACTGACCGCCCGTCCGCTGCGAGGCTTCGGCCTGGTGGAGCCGGTGGCGGTCCGCCGGCGCTGACCGTCAGTACCGGTCCGGGTAGTCCATTCGGATCACTCGCAGCCGTTCCCTGGTGGATATGTCCGATTTGCCGGGAAACTCATAGCGTGTTCACAGTCCAGGGGGTCCGCGTAGACCCGGTACAGCGCCGAGTATGGCGCGACGGCGACGAGTTGCGCCTGTCGAAGAAGGAGTTCGATCTCCTGCACGCGCTGATCCGCCGTCCTGGGGTCATCGTCACGCGGGAGGAGCTCATGCTCGAGGTGTGGGAGACCACGTTCTGGACCTCGGCGAAGACCATCGACGTGCACCTCGGGTGGCTGCGCCGCAAGCTCGGCGACGACACCCGCCATCCCACCCTGATCACCACGATCCGCGGTCGCGGCCTCCGCTTCGAGCTCGAGGCGCCCGCCGGGCTCGGCGCCGGCCATCTCGGTGCGTCGCAGGCCAGCTGAGACCTCCCACGACCGGCTGACTACGCTCACCGTGTGAGCGCAGCGGTCGACCCTCCAGTCCTGGCCATCGTCGGCGGCGGCCAGCTGGCCCGGATGATGGCGCAGGCGGCCGTCGGTCTCGGGCTCCCCCTCCGCCTGCTCGCCGAGGCGGAGGGCGTCTCCGCGGCCCAGGTGGTCCCGGACACCACGGTCGGCGACTACCGCGACCTGGCCACGCTCCGCTCGGTGGTCGAGGGCTGCGCGGTGGTCACCTTCGACCACGAGCACGTCCCGCCGCCGCACCTCGAGGCGCTGGCCGTCGAGGGTCACGCCTGCCGGCCGGGCCCGGCGGCGCTCGTGCACGCCCAGGACAAGGGCGTCATGCGGGAGCGGCTCGACGCGCTGGGCATCCCGGCCCCCCGGCACGCGCTGGTCGGCGACACCGCCGCGGTCGAGGCGTTCGCCGCGTCGGTGGGCGGCTTCCCGGTGGTCCTGAAGACGACCCGCGGCGGGTACGACGGCAAGGGCGTGTGGGTGGTCGCCGACGCCGCAGGGTCGGCTCCGGCCTTCGCCGCCGCCCAGGCTGCCGGTGCCCGGGTCCTGGCTGAGGAGAAGGTCGACTTCCGGCGCGAGCTGGCGGCCCTCGTCGCCCGAGCCCCCTCCGGGCAGGTCGCGGCGTACCCGGTGGTGGAGTCGGTGCAGCAGGACGGGATCTGCTCGGAGGTGACCGCCCCCGCGCCCGACCTCGACGAGGAGCTCTCGGTGCAGGCCCAGCAGATCGCGATGACGCTGGCCGCCGAGCTCGACGTGACCGGGATCCTCGCCGTCGAGCTGTTCGAGACCCGGGACGGGCGGATCCTGGTCAACGAGCTGGCGATGCGCCCCCACAACACCGGGCACTGGAGCATGGACGGCGCCGTCACCGGGCAGTTCGAGAACCACCTCCGTGCGGTGATGGACCTGCCCCTGGGGTCGCCCGAGGCGCGGCAGCCGTGGGCGGTCATGGTCAACATCCTCGGCGGCGACCACGGAGCCCTGGCGGAGAGCCTGTACGCCGGCTACCCGCACGCCTTCGCCCGCGACCCGCGGCTGAAGGTGCACCTGTACGGCAAGGCGGTCCGACCGGGCCGCAAGGTCGGCCACGTCACGGCGTACGGCGAGGACCTCGACGACGTCCGCGAGCGGGCCCGCCACGCGGCGGCCTGGTTCCGCGGGGACCTGGGAGACGACAGTGAGTGAGACCCCGCTGGTCGGCGTGGTGATGGGGTCGGACTCCGACTGGCCCACGATGGAGGCCGCCGTCGCCGCGTGCGCGGAGTTCGACGTGCCGTGGGAGGCCGACGTGGTCTCCGCGCACCGGATGCCCGAGGAGATGCTGGCCTACGGTCGCGAGGCCGCCGGCCGGGGGATCCGCGTGATCATCGCCGGTGCCGGCGGAGCGGCCCACCTGCCCGGCATGCTCGCCGCGGTGACGACGCTGCCGGTGGTCGGGGTGCCGGTCCCGCTCAAGCACCTCGACGGCCTGGACTCGCTGCTCTCGATCGTGCAGATGCCCTCGGGCGTGCCGGTCGCCACCGTCGCGGTAGGCAACGCGCGCAACGCCGGACTGCTCGCGGTCCGGATCCTGGCCGTCTCCGACCCGGCACTGCGCTCCCGGATGGAGGAGTTCCAGGTGGGCCTGCGCGACACCGCCCGGGCCAAGGGCCGGGTGGTCCGCGAGGGTGGGCCGCGCTCGGCCGGCTTCTGAGCTAGCCGGCGCCGGGCTCGCCGAGCCGCGGGAACTCCATGGCCGGGCAGGTGTCCATCACCATCGCCACCCCGGCCGCGGTGGTCCGCCGGAACGCGGCGTGGTCGACCACCCCGAGCTGGAACCAGACTCCCTGGGCTCCCACCTCGACCGCCTGGTCGGCGAACGGGCCGGCCGCCTCGGAGCGCCGGAACACGTCGACCACGTCGAGGGCGAAGGGCACGTCGGCGAGGGTGGGGTAGCCGGGCTCGCCGAGGACCGTGGGGGCGTCGGGATGGATCGGCACGATCCGCTTGCCGTGCCCCTGGAGCAGCCGGGCGATGGAGTAGGCGGTCCGGAACGGGTCGCCGGAGAGCCCGACGACGGCCCAGGTGTCGCAGTCGAGGAGCAGGTGGCGGATCGTGGCCGGGTCCTGCCACGGGTGTCCCGAGAGGGAAGGCATGAGGCGAACCTAACCGGCAGGTCGCACATTACCGACCAGTAGGCTGGGGACATGACCGATGCGTACCCGTTGTTCGCCCTGTCCGAGGAGCACCAGGCCGTCCGCGAGGCGGTGCGCGCGGTGTGCGACGCCAAGGTGGCCCCGTTCGCCGCCGCCGTCGACGAGGAGGCGCGCTACCCCGCGGAGGCGGCCGAGGCTCTCCTCGCCGCCGACTTCCACGCCGCGCACGTGCCCGAGCAGTACGGCGGTGCCGGGGCCGACGCGCTGGCGGTGTGCCTGATCATCGAGGAGGTCGCCCGGGCCTGCGTCTCGTCCTCGCTCATCCCCGCGGTCAACAAGCTCGGCTCGCTGCCGTTGATGATCGCCGGGTCCGAGGAGCTGAAGGCCGCCTACCTGACCCGTCTCGCGGCCGGCGAGGGGGGCTTCTCCTAC
Organism: uncultured Actinomycetota bacterium; assembly: GCA_963784485.1. Taxonomy (GTDB): domain Bacteria; phylum Actinomycetota; class Actinomycetes; order Propionibacteriales; family Nocardioidaceae; genus Marmoricola_A. Next base: position 268,685 of record CAWARH010000004.1, read on the forward strand.
TGCCTGTCCGAGCCCGAGGCCGGCTCCGACGCCCTGGCGATGAAGACCCGCGCGGTGCGCGACGGCGACGACTGGGTGCTGACCGGGGTGAAGCGCTGGATCACCAACGCCGGGGTCTCGGAGTTCTACACGGTCATGGCGGTGACCGACGCCGAAGCCGGAGCCCGGGGGATCAGCGCCTTCGTGGTGGAGCGCACCGACCCCGGCGTCTCCTTCGGGGCGCCCGAGCGCAAGCTCGGCATCAAGGGCTCACCGACCCGCGAGGTCTACCTCGACCAGGTGCGGCTGCCCGCCGGACGGATGATCGGCGCCGAGGGAACCGGCTTCGAGACCGCGATGCGGACCCTGGACCACACCCGGATCACCATCGCGGCCCAGGCCGTCGGCGTGGCGCAGGGCGCGCTGGACCACGCGCTCGGCTATGCCCGGGAGCGCACCCAGTTCGGCAAGGCGATCGCGGACTTCCAGGGGTTGCAGTTCCTGCTCGCCGACATGGGCATGAAGGTGGAGGCGGCCCGGCAGATGACGTACGCCGCGGCCGGCCGCTCCGAGCGCAACGACCGCGACCTCACCTTCTTCGGCGCAGCCGCCAAGTGCTTCGCCTCCGACGTGGCCATGGAGGTGACCGTCAACGCGGTGCAGGTCCTCGGCGGGTACGGCTACACCCGTGACTACCCGGTCGAGCGGATGATGCGCGACGCCAAGATCACCCAGATCTACGAGGGCACCAACCAGGTGCAGCGGATCGTGATGGCCCGCCAGCTCCTCGCGGGCGTCCAGTCGGAGCTCTGACCCGTGGCCTCGGGAGGTCCACCGGCGCCCTCCGCCTCCGTGCTGTCCCGGCGTGACGTGGAGTTCCTCCTCCACGAGTGGCTCGGCGTCGGCGACCTGGTCTCCCGGGAGCGGTACGCCGAGCACTCCCGGGAGACCTTCGACGCCGTGCTCGACCTGGCCGAGACGGTGGCCACGCGGCACTTCGCCACGCACAACAAGCGCAACGACGCCGAGGAGCCGACCTTCGACGGCGAGCGGGTGCACCTGCACCCCGAGGTCGCCGAGGCCCTGGAGGTCTATGCCCGCAGCGGGTTCCTCGGGGCGACCTTCGAGGAGGACCTGGGCGGCCTCCAGCTTCCGCAGGTCGTGTCGGCGGCGGTGTCGGCGTGGTTCCAGGGTGCGAACTGCGGCACTGCCGGCTACCCGTTCCTGACCCAGGCCAACGCCCACCTCCTGGTCACGCACGGTTCGGCCGACCAGGTCGACCGGTTCGTCCGCCCGATGCTGGCGGGCCGCTTCTTCGGCACCATGTGCCTCTCCGAGGCCCAGGCCGGGTCGTCGCTGGCCGACGTCACCACCACCGCCACCGCGCAGCCGGACGGGACCTACCGCCTGCGGGGCAACAAGATGTGGATCTCCGGCGGTGACCACGAGATGGGCGAGAACATCGTGCACCTCGTCCTGGCGCGCATCGCCGGGGCGCCGGCCGGGGTCAAGGGCATCTCGCTGTTCGTGGTGCCCAAGCACCTGGTCGACGACGACGGGTCGCTGGGCGAGCGCAACGACGTCGTGCTTGCCGGGCTCAACCACAAGATGGGCTGGCGGGGCACGACGAACACCCTGCTCAACTTCGGCGAGGGCGTCCACCGCCCCGGCGGAGAAGCGGGCGCGGTCGGCTACCTGGTCGGGGAGCCGCACCGCGGGCTGGCGCTGATGTTCCACATGATGAACGAGGCCCGGGTCGGGGTCGGCCTGGGCGCGGTGGCGCTCGGCTACACCGGCTACCTCAAGGCGCTCGGCTACGCCCGCACGCGCACCCAGGGCCGTCCGGTCGGCAGCAAGGACCCCACCGCCGCCCCCGTGCCGATCATCGCGCACGCCGACGTCCGCCGGATGCTGCTGACCATGAAGGCCTACGTCGAGGGCGGCCTGGGCCTGGTGCTCTACGCCGCCCGGCTCGTCGACGAGGAGCGGACCGCCACCGACCCGGTCGCGGCCCGGGAGGCGCACCTGCTGCTGGAGGTGCTCACCCCGGTCGCGAAGTCGTGGCCCTCCCAGTGGTGCCTGGCCGCCAACGACCTCGCCATCCAGGTCCACGGCGGCTACGGCTACACCCGCGAGTACGACGTCGAGCAGCACTACCGCGACAACCGGCTCAACGCCATCCACGAGGGCACCCACGGCATCCAGGGGCTCGACCTGCTCGGACGCAAGGTGGTCATGGAGGAGGGGGCCGCGTTGCGCCTGCTGCTGGAGCGGGTGGTGGCCACCACGATGGAGGCGGAGCGCCGGGGAGGCGGGCTGGCCGAGGACGCCCGGGCGGTGCGGACCGCGGCCGAGCGCGTGGACACGGCGACCCGCCGGCTCTGGTCGGCCGGGGACCTGGCCGTCACCCTGGCGAGCTCCTCGACCTATCTCGAGGTGGTCGGCGACGTGGTCGTGGCCTGGATCTGGCTGCAGCAGGCGCTGGCTGCCGAGGACAAGCAGGGCGGGTTCTACGACGGCAAGCGGGCTGCGGCGCGATGGTTCGTGCGCTGCGTGCTGCCCCGGACCGGACCCGGGCTCGACCTGCTCGAGCGCGGGGAGCGGGGTCACCTCGACCTGTCCGACGACGGGTTCTGAGGGCCCGCACGGGATCAGACGACGTCGAAGAGCTCGGTGTGGATGCGTCGTGAGGAGACGCCCCACTCGTCGTGCAGGATCCGGGTCGCCGCCGCGACCATCGGCCCCGGACCGCAGAGGAAGTAGTCGAGGTGCGCGCGGGTGCGTCGCCCGGGCAGCGCGGAGTCCAGCACGTCCTCGTCGAGCCAGCCGATCTTGCCGTGCCAGTCGTCGGGCGGCTCCTCCAGGACCTCGACCAGGCGCAGGTCCAAGCGCTCCTCGAGGTGCTCGGAGTCCGCTCGGTGGAGCAGCTCGTCGGCGGTCCGCCCGGCCACGACCAGCACCACCGGGCGGGGGTCCTCGCGGTCGGCGAGGGTCCGGAGCATGCTCAGCATCGGGGTGACGCCGACGCCCCCGGCGACGAAGACGAACCCGGCCGAGCGCAGCCCGTCGAGGGTGAACGCGCCGTGCGGGCCGTCGAGGTGCACTCGACGGCCGGGTCGCAGGCCGGCCAGGATCTCGCTGAAGTCGCCGAGGGCCTTGACCGTGAACTCCTTCTCCCACGGTCGGGTGGCGGCCGAGGAGATCGAGAACGGGTGCTCCTCGAAGACGAACGCGGACTCGCCGAGCTTGAGCCAGGCGAACTGCCCGGGCCGGAACGCCATGCCCTGGTGCCCCACCGGGTGAAGCACCACCGTGACGGCCGTGGGCGAGGCCACCCGCACCTCGTCCACGACGTACGTCGTGCGGTGGGACCGCCAGGGTCGCCAGAGCCAGCGGTAGACGACCAGGGCGACGACGCTGAGACCGAGAAGGGTGAACCAGACGCCGGCCGGACCGTACGCGGTGAGGTCGTGCAGCAGCCAGACGTGGACGGCGCTGCCGACCAGCACGACGTTGGCGAGCACCACGTGCGCGAGCCGCCAGCCCTCGTAGCGTGGTCGCCGCTCCCGGCGGGTCAGCGCCAGCGGCACCATGACGAGCAGCGCGAGCGTGGCCACGGACGCGGCCCACACGCGCGGCGGGGCGTGTCGGAGGTCGAGGATCCCGAGCCCCTCCTCGACGTGCGCCACCACGAAGGCGACGTGCGCCAGCACGAGGGCGAGGACGGCGAGCGCGAGGAACCGGTGGCTGCGCAGCAGGCGCTCGACGCCGAGGTAGGAGGTGAGGATGCGCAGGCGGCTCGGGAGGACCGAGGCGGCCAGCAGCAGGGACGCGCCGGCGAGCCCGGCGACGAGGGACGCGACCCGCCAGCGGCCGCCCTGGGTCACGCCGGGTGCGGTGGCCAGCACCGCGAGCGGGATCAGCAGCGAGAGCACCACGAGCCCGATCCAGGCAGATGGGGCGAAGCGCCGTCGGGAGGCTCCGCCACCCCCCCGCAACGCCCACCGACGTCCTCCGCCAGACGCGATGTCCGGCACGTTCAACCTCTCCGAAGACGATCCCCCGGACCGTACGCCCGCCCGGCCCGGCCGACCTCAAGCACACGTCAAGAATCCTTTGACCTGAGCGCAGGCGAGGACCGGTGGTGCGTTCTTGCGTCGGCGACGGGCCGGGGCGTCGCCGACCGCGGGGTCGGCTACGTTGGGCCCCGCCGAGAGCAAGGAGGGCGGAGCCGTGAACACTGTCGTGACCGTGGCGGTGCTGCTGCTGGGCGTCATCGTCCTGACCCCGGCGGCGAACCGGGCGCGCGTGCCCCAACCGGTCGCCCTGACGCTGTTCGGTCTGGGGCTGGCGCTCCTGCCCTTCTCGCCCACGCTGGACGTGCCGGCCGAGCTGATCCTGCCCGTGGTGCTGCCGCCGCTGCTGTTCGCCGCGACCCAGCGCACCACCGTCACCGAGTTCCGCTCGCAGGCGCGCGCGGTCCTGCTGCTCGCCGTCGGCCTGACCGTGGCGACCGCCGGGGTCGTGGCCGTGGTGGCGCACTGGGCGGGACTGGGCTGGCCTGCGGCGTTCGTCCTCGGCGCGGTCGTCTCACCGCCGGACCCGGTGGCGGCGACGGCGGTGGCGCGCCGGCTCCGCCTCCCGCACCACCTGGTGACCATCCTGGAGGGCGAGGGGATGTTCAACGACGCCACGGCCCTGGTGCTGTACAAGGTCACCCTCGCGGCGGCGGTCTCGGGTGCGGTCTCCTACAGCGGTGCGGCGGTGGACCTCGGGCTGGCCCTGGTGGCCGGCACGCTCGTCGGGGTGGTCAGCGGCGCGTTGACCCGCCTGGTCCTCTCCCGGATCCACGACGGGTACGCCGAGACCACGGTGACCGTGCTGGTGCCGTTCCTGGCCTACCTCGGCGCCGAGGAGGTCGGCGGGTCCGGGGTGCTCGCGGTGCTCGCCGTGGGCCTCTACCTGCGCAGCTACGGGCACGAGGCGACCACGTCCCAGGGGTGGCTGCTCGGGCGCGCGGTGTGGTCCTACGCCGACTTCCTGGTCACCAGCCTGGTGTTCGCGCTGCTCGGCTTCGAGCTGGTGGCGGTGATCTCCGAGACCCGGTTCTCCCAGGACACGGTGCTGCTGGTCGTCGTCGTGATCGCCACGGTCGTGCTGCTGCGGGGCGGCTGGGTGTTCTCCAGCAGCCTGCTCGCGCGGCATCGAGCCCGTCGGCGCGAGGAGCCGCTGCCCTCGGGCTGGCGCGAGTCCGCGGTGGTGTCGTGGGCCGGGATGCGCGGCGTGGTGACGGTGGCGACCGCTGCGGCACTGCCCGCGACCACCCAGGCGGGGGGAGCGTTCGCGGGACGCGACGACATCGTCGTGGTCGCCCTGGCGTGCGTCCTGCTCACCCTGGTGGTCCAGGGGCTCACGCTCGCTCCGCTGACCGTGTCCCTCGGGGTCGGTCGTGACTCCGACGACGAGGCCGAGGTGGCCGAGCTCCGCCGCGAGGCCGCGCAGGCGGCCTACGACGAGCTGTGCGACGACGACCCGGACCAGTGGACCCCGCAGGTGCGGACCGCGGCGCGCCTGCAGTACGAGGGCTTCTTGTCCGCCCAGTCGGCGATGGAGGAGGCCCGGACGACCGAGAGCCAGCACACCGAGCCGGCCGAGGAGCTGCAGGGCCTGCTCCGCCGCGCCACCGACACCGAGCGCTCGGTGGTCCTGCGGAAGCGGCGGCAGGGGGCGGTGGACGCGGCGGTGGCCGACGAGGTGCTCCGCGACATCGAGGGCCGGGCCCTGCGCGACTTCGGCTGAGTGCGGGCCGGGTCCGCTCAGAGCACCTGCAGGCCGTACATCTCGCCGAGCGGGTCGGCAATCAGCTCGATGCGAGCGCCGTCGGGGTCGGTGAAGTAGACCGACACGCCGCTGTGCACCTCGTGCGGGACCCCGGCCTCCTCGAGCCGGGCGACCAGCCCCGACCAGCGCTCCGGGTCGACCGAGATCGCCAGGTGGTGGAGCCCGCCCAGCACCTCGGCGTAGGGACCGACGTCGAGACCGGGAAAGTCGAAGAACGCGAGCAGGTTCCGGTTGCCGAGGTCGAAGAAGAAGTGCGAGGACCCCGGGTAGTCGCGGTTCTCGACCAGCTCGGTGAGCGGGAAGCCGAGCAGGTCCTGGTAGAACCGCACGGTCTGCTCGACGTCGCTGCTGACCAGGGCCGTGTGGTGCAGGCCTCGGGCCGAGGACGGCGGGCGCTCCTGCGGAGGCCGCAGGTGGGTCGTGCGGATCCGGTCGCGCTCCGCGTCCAGGGCGGACAGGTCCGGGGGAGTGGGGGTGTCGGTCATGGTGCTCCTCAGAGGTCAGGCGGCGAGCGTGGCGTGCATCTCCCCCACCAGGATCTCGGAGAGCAGCGCGTCGTCGATCTCGAGCTGCTCGTAGCCCGGGGTGACGCCCGGCTCGTCGGGAGGGCGGTGGACCTCGTGACCTGCGCCTGGGGTCGGGGGACACGATCTAGATGACGTGTCACGTCCATAGTGGTGGAACTTACGTGACGTGTCAATTATTCCCGGGTAGGCTCCCCCCATGACTGAGGAACCCCGTTGGCTCACCTCTGCGGAGCAGGAGGTGTGGCGCCGGTGGCTGGCGTTGAACGCCCGCCTGCAGGCCGCGCTGCACCGTCAGCTCCAGGCCGACTCCGGCCTCTCCCTGCAGGACTTCGAGGTGCTGGTGCGCCTCACCGATGTGCCCGGAGGGCACGTGCGGGTCTCCGAGCTCGCCTCCTCGCTGACCTGGGAGCGGAGCCGGCTGTCCCACCACGTGACCCGGATGGAGCGTCGCGGGCTGGTGGAGCGGGAGGAGTGCGTGGACGACGGTCGGGGCGCCTTCGTGGCGATCACCACGGTCGGGCGGGACGCGATCGGCGATGCGGCGCCGGGGCACGTGGCCACGGTGCGACGGTTGTTCTTCGACGCGCTGGACGCCGACGACCTCGAGGCGCTGGCCACGGTCAGTGGCAAGCTCCTGGGACGCCTGGAGGCCGCCCCGGAGCGCTAGCGGCCGTCATCGGCGCCCCCGGAGAGCTCAGGCCGGCACGGCCGCACGACGCCGGTCGAGCTCCTGGACGGCCTCGCGCTCGACGAAGATCGGCACGAAGTCGCGGATGCGGCTGCCGGAGTACTCCTCGAACAGCCGGGCCACCGTCGTCTCGACCTCGGCGGAGCTGAGCTCCGGGAACCGGGCGCGCAGTCGCGAGGTCACCTGGGCCAGGCCCTTGGGCTCCACGGGGTTGTCCATGCCTCCATTGCAGGGGACGCCGTGTCCGGGGCACAAGGGGGCTTTCGACCCCACGGCAGATGACCTGTGCCCAGGGGAGCGGGGCCGTCGTTCACCCGTCGTTCACCCGGAGTTCATGTCGGGCACCCGCCGAGGTCAGGGCGCGAGGCCCGAGGGCTGGCAGAGGTCCTTGCCGATCGCGTCGGTCTTGTCCTGGGCGACCAGGTCGAACAGCCGCTGGGCGCGCTCGGCGTCCCAGTTCACCGCCAGGTCGACGATGGGCACCCCGCAGGTCAGCCCGTCCGGGCCGTCGACCTGGGTCATCGCGAGCGCGAACCTCCCCGCGGAGACCGGTCCGGTGCCCTTCCCGACCCGCACCGCGCCAGCCCCGCCGTTGACCACCCGCCAGTAGCGCACCGGGTTGACGACCGTCTGCCAGGACACGACCTTGTGGCCGATGGCGGCGACGACCTCGCGTTGGTGCTTCGCGCGGTCGATGTCGCCCAGGGTCTGGGTGTGCCGGGAGCGGGCGTAGCCGAGAGCGGTGGCCCCGTCCGCCTCCTGGCACCCCTTGGCGATGTCGAGGTCGGCAAGCGGGTCCTTCATCGCCGTCTTCGGGCAGATCTGGATGCCGCCCACCGCGTCCACGAGGTCGACGAACCCGGTGAAGCCGATCTCGACGTAGTCGTCGATGCGCAGTCCGGTGGCGTCCTCGATGGTGCGGGTCAGCAGCCGCGGCCCGCCGAAGGCGAAGGCGGCGTTGATCTTCGTCGTCCCGTGGCCGGGGACCGGCACCAGCGAGTCGCGCGGCAGGGACACCAGGGTCGTGGGTCCGCTGCCGGTGTGCAGCAGCATGATCGTGTCGGTCCGCCGTCCGGCCAGCCCCGTCCGGGCGTCCGAACCGACCACGAGGTACGTCGTGCCGGGCTGGTCGCCCGGGCGCTGCCCGGTGGGGTCGGCGTTGACCTTGCTCACCGTGGTCCAGGCGTACACCGGCACGGCGACCAGGTAGAGCGCCCAGGCGACCAGCACCACCAGCAGCCAGCGGAGCCGGAACCGCGGGCGGCGCGAGCCGGTCCCGGTGGGCCGACGGGCCGACGGCGGCGGGGGAGCGCCGGGGGTCGGGGCGATCCGGGTCGGTGGCGGTCGGTCGCGTCCGGAGACCGGGATCATCCGGGTCGCGTCCGCGTCCTCGGGGCCGCCGTCGGCGCTGGCGGGGTCGGACCCGTGGCCGTCGTACAGCCAGTCCCACTCGTCCCCCTGGCCGTCGCCGGTCCGGTTCCTGCGGCCTCTTCCGCGCCTGTCCGCCATGGCCAGAACGTACTCCGTCGGGCCGTGCGCCACAGATCGACCGGTCGGACCCGGCGCGGCGCGACCGGAGTGACCCGTGGGACTGGTGATACTTGCCCGAACCCTGCTCCACGATCGCGAAAGGCCCGCGCATGTCGCCCGTCACTTCCCCCGGGGCGCGCACCGAGGACCCGACCCGGTCTGCGGAACGACCCTTCGACCCCGCTGCCCAGACCTCCCGGATCCGGCTTCGCCGGGCGCTGGTGCTCATGCTGATGACGCTGGTGCTGCCCGGGTCGGCCCAGCTGGTGGTCGGCCGCAGGACCGTCGGCCGGATCGCCATCCGCATCTGGCTGGGCCTCCTGGGCCTGCTCGCCGTGGTGGTGCTGCTGGGCGTGCTCTCGCACACCTTCGCGCTCTGGTTCGCGCTGAACACCGTCGTGCTGGGGACCATCCGGCTCGGCCTCTGCGTCCTCGCCGTCGGGTGGGCCCTGCTGTTCCTCGACGCATGGCGGCTCGGTCGCCCCCTCGAGCTGGCGCAGCGGCAGCGACTGCTCGTGGTCGGGGTCAACGGAGTGCTCGTCTTCGCCGTCGCCGGCTCGCTGCTGTTCGCCTCCCACGTCGTCGCGGTGCAGAAGGGGTTCATCGCGGCGATGTTCGGCGACGGGGTCACCAGTGCCGCCGAGCACGGCCGCTACAACGTGCTGCTGGTCGGTGGCGACTCCGGGAGCGACCGGTGGGGACTGCGCACCGACAGCATGACCGTGGCCAGCATCGACGAGGAGACCGGCAAGACGATCCTCTTCGGCCTGCCGCGCAACATGACCGGCTTCCCGTTCCCGCGGGGCTCGCTCATGCACCAGCAGTTCCCCCGCGGTTACGACTGCGCGACGTGCGAGCTGAACAGCCTGGCCACCTGGGCCGGTGACCACCGCGACCTCTTCGACGGGATCGCGGAGCCCGGCATGGAGGCCACCATCCAGGGCGTCGAGGGGATCACCGGGCTCAAGATCAACTACTACGCCATGGTGAACCTCCAGGGCTTCCGCAGCCTGGTCGCCGCGATGGGCGGACTGACCCTCAACGTCCGCGACCCGATCCCGATCGGCGGCGGGGAGCAGGGACAGATCGGCACGATCGCCCCCGGCGTGCGCAAGCTCAACGGCTACGAGGTGCTGTGGTTCGCCCGCTCCCGGATGGCCGCCGACGACTACTCCCGGATGGCTCGGCAGAAGTGCGTGATGAGCGCGATGGTCCAGCAGCTGAGCCCGCAGACCGTGATCACGAAGTTCGACGCGCTGGCCACGGCGAGCGAGAGCCTGCTGGAGACGAACCTGCCGGCCTCGGAGCTCGACACGTTCGTCCAGCTGGCCCTCAAGGCCCGGACCCAGAAGATCGGGACCGTGTCGTTCGTGCCCCCCGCGATCAACACCGGCGATCCCGACATCGCCAAGATCCACCGCATGATCGACACCGCGATCAGCAAGTCCCAGGCGCCTGCCAAGTCCGCGGCGAAGAAGCGCACCGGCAAGGGCTTCTCGACCATGCAGGGCGGGGCCACGACGGGCGGGTCCATCGGCAGCATGTCCAGCGGCTACGCCGCCAACCAGTCGCAGGACCTGTCCAAGGTCTGCTGACCGGGTCCGCCCCCCTCCCGCCGTAAGGTCGCTGCGTGCGCTCAAGGATCGTCGCCGTCGTCGTCACCTGGAACCGCTCCGTCCTCCTGGAGCGGATCCTGCGGGCGATCGACGCCGGGCGGGCCCGGCCGGACGCGGTGGTCGTGGTCGACAACGCCTCCACCGACGACACTCCTGCCCTGCTGCAGCGGCTGCCCGCGGAGCTGTCGGTGCCGGTCGAGGTGCTCCGGCTCGAGCGCAACACCGGGGGAGCCGGAGGCTTCCACGCCGGTCTCGAGCGCGCCGTGGCCGACGGGGCCGACCTGGTGTGGCTCATGGACGACGACGGCCAGCCCACCCCGGACTGCCTCGCCCTCCTGCTGCCGCACCTCGACCGCTACGACTTCCTCGGCCCCGCCGTGGTCGCCGAGCAGGACGAGCAGCGGCTGTGCTTCCCGATCCGGCTCCCCGGCCGCGCCCGGGTGGTCCACGCCCTCCCCGACGTCGTGGCGGCTGCCACCGACGGGATCCTCGAGGACGTCGTCATCCCCTTCAACGGCGTCCTGGTCACCCGGGACCTGGTGCAGCGGATCGGGCTGCCCCGGGAGGAGTTCTTCATCTGGGGCGACGACGTCGAGTACCTGTGGCGGGCCCGGGCCGCCGGGATGCGGATCGCGACCGTCGTGGCCAGCCGGTTCCTCCACCCGGCCACCGACGACCTGGGCACGCCGATGATGTTCGGCCTGACGACGTACAACCACTCGCCCTCCGACCTCAAGCACTACTGCATGGTCCGCAACAACGTGACCAACCTGCGTGCGTACGTCGGGTTGCTCGGGGTGCTGGCCTTCCTGGTCAAGACCGTGTGGTTCTACCTGTTCACGCGGCGGCAGCCGGCGCGGCTGGTCCTCAGCGCGGACGCCGCGCGCGCGGCCGTGCGCCGCGACTTCCGTGGTCACGAGAGGTTCCTGCGATGAGCACGCCGAGCGAGCCAGGTCACCACGAGGGCCCGGAGGAGGGGGAGGAGCCCCGGGAGTCGGTCGCCGTGGTGATCGTCACCTACAACCGTGCCGACCTGCTGGCGCGCGGTCTCGACGGCCTGGCCGCGTCCACCCGGGTCCCGGACGCGGTCTTCGTCGTCGACAACGCCAGCACCGACCACACCCGCCAGGTGATCGAGGAGCGCACCGACCTCCCGCTCCGGGCCATCCACAGCCCCGACAACCTCGGCGGCGCGGGCGGCTTCCACCTGGGGATGCAGGCCGCCTACGCGGCGGGGTTCGACCGGATCTGGCTGATGGACGACGACGTCGTGGCCGCCCCCGACTGCCTCGCCGTGCTCCTGGCCCACCCGGGTCCGGCGCAGATGGTGGTGCGCGAGGACACCCGCGGGCGGTTGTGCGAGAAGGCGGCGACCCGGTTCGACCTGCGCAGCCCCCTCGCCGTGCGGCCCAAGCGGGAGATGGTCGAGGACCGCTACCCCACGCGGGCGCAGATGCCGGCCGAGGTGCCGGTGGAGAACGTCGCCTTCGAGGGGTTCATGGTCCGGCGCGAGGTGGTGGCGGCGGTGGGGCTCCCGGACCCGGGCTTCTTCATCTTCTACGACGACGTCGACTACGCGCTGCGCACCCGCCGGGCGGGCTTTCCCATCGTCGCCGTCCGGGACGCGGTGCTGGTCCGCCAGCTCGACTTCGACCAGCAGCACGACATGAGGTCGTGGAAGGGGTACTACATGTACCGCAACCTGTTCGTCGTGCACCTGAGGTACGGCGAGAACGTGCTGGTCCGGACCAAGCCCTTCCTCATCGCGCTCGCGGTCCTGCTCACCTCCCCGCTGCGCGGCGGTCGCGCGGAGGCCGCCAACGTCCTCCGCGCGATCCGGGACGCGCCCGCGCTCGCCCGGAGCGTCCCGCCGGCCGCTGGAAGTTAGACTCGACCCGCTCGCGTCGGCCCCTGCCTGGGGTCGGCGCCACCCCCACAGACTCAGGAGCACCACTTCGTGAACCATGACCTCGTCGTCGTCGGGTCCGGCTTCTTCGGGCTGACGATCGCCGAACGATGCGCCACCGAGCTCGGTCTCAAGGTGCTCGTCCTCGAGCGACGTCACCACCTCGGCGGCAACGCCTACTCCGAGATCGACCCGGAGACCGGCATCGAGGTGCACGTCTACGGCACGCACCTGTTCCACACCTCCAACGAGCGGGTGTGGGAGTACGTCAACCGGTTCACCACGTTCACCAACTACCAGCACCGGGTGTTCGCGAAGTTCCAGGGGCAGGTGTACTCCTTCCCGATGAACCTGGCCCTGATCAACGCGTTCTTCGGCTCCTCCCACACCCCCGACGAGGCGCGGGCCCTGATCGCCGAGCAGGCCAGCGAGATCGCGACCGAGGACGCCCAGAACCTGGAGGAGAAGGCGATCTCGCTGATCGGGCGACCGTTGTACGAGGCCTTCGTCAAGGGCTACACCGCCAAGCAGTGGCAGACCGACCCCAAGGAGCTGAGCGCGGAGATCATCACGCGCCTCCCGGTCCGCTACACCTTCGACAACCGCTACTTCAACGACACCCACGAGGGTCTGCCCACCGACGGCTACACCGCCTGGCTGACCCGGATGGCCGACCACCCGAACATCGAGGTGCGCCTCGAGACGGACTTCCTCGACGTCCGCGACGAGTACCTCGGCAAGGTGCCGGTGGTGTACACCGGCCCGGTCGACGAGTACTTCGGCAACTCCGAGGGCCGGCTCTCCTGGCGCACGGTGGACCTGGAGCGGGAGACCGTCGACGTCGACGACTTCCAGGGCACCGGGGTGATCAACTACAACGACGCGGAGGTGCCCTGGACCAGGATCCTGGAGTTCAAGCACCTGCACCCCGAGCGGACCTACCTGCCGGGCAAGTCGATCATCGTCCACGAGTACTCCCGCTTCGCCGAGGAGGACGACGAGCCGTACTACCCGGTCAACACCGCCGAGGACCGGGCGAAGCTGCTGCGCTACCGGGAGCTGGCCAAGCGTGAGCCGCACGTGCTCTTTGGGGGACGGCTCGGCACCTACAAGTACCTCGACATGCACATGGCCATCGGGTCGGCGCTGTCGATGTTCGACAACAAGCTCAGGCCGCACTTCGAGTCCGGCGCGACGCTGACCAGCGGAGGAGTCGAATGACGACCGCGCACACCACCGAGACCACGGCCACCGTGCCCGGAGCGGGCACCTCGGCGCCCACGGCGACGCGGGTGCTCCAGCGGCAGATCCTGCCCATGGACCGCGACCTCGACGTCCTGCGGCTCTACGTCGACCCGGAGGCAGCGGTCCTCGACGCCGACAAGTACGAGATCGGCACGAACCGCAACGCCCGGGCCATGCACGCCTCGGGACTGCGCCAGTCGATCTCCACCGGGGCCACCCTGCACCCCGACCAGATCGAGAGCCGCCACCAGCTGAGGATCCCCACCGGCGAGCGGGTCTCCTTCGGCACCTACTTCAACGCCTTCCCGGCCAGCTACTGGCGGCGGTGGTCCGTCGTCTCCGACGTCACCCTCACCGTGCGGCTGAGCGGGCGCGGCGCAACGGTCACCGTCTACCGCTCGATGGCCAACGGCCGCTCGCAGCGGGTGGACTCGGCCGGCACGGAGAACGAGGAGTCGGGCCGGTTCACCTTCGAGCTGCCGCTCAAGCCGTTCGTGGACGGCGGCTGGTACTGGTACGACGTGGTCGCCGGCGACGAGAGCGTCGCAGTCGAGAGCGCCGAGTGGACCGCCGAGGTGCCCGCCGACCGGGCCGACCACGGCACCACGACCGTCGGCATCACCACGATGAACCGGGCTGACTTCTGCGCCAAGCTGATCGGGCAGATCGGTGCGGACGCCGACCTGCGGCCCTACCTCGACGAGGTGCTCGTCGTGGACCAGGGAAAGGAGAAGGTCACCGACTCGTCGTACTTCCCCGATGCGGCTGCCCCGCTCGGGGACACGCTGCGGGTGATCGAGCAGGCCAACCTCGGCGGGTCGGGTGGGTACGCCCGGGGCCAGCTGGAGACGGTCCGGCGGGGCACCGCGACGTACTTCATGTGCATGGACGACGACGTGGTCTGCGAGCCGGAGGGAATCATCCGGGCGGTCACCTTCGGCGACCTGGCGCGACGCCCCACCATCGTGGGCGGGCACATGTTCAGCCTCTACTCCAAGTCCCGGCTGCACAGCTTCGGGGAGGTCGTCCAGCCCTGGCGGTTCTGGTGGCAGTCGGCCAGCGGGGTCTTCAACGACTGGGACTTCGGCGCCCGGAACCTCCGCTCCACCCGCTGGCTCCACCAACGGGTCGACGTCGACTTCAACGGCTGGTTCATGTGCCTGATCCCGCTGCAGGTGCTCCGGGAGCTCGGGCTCAGCCTCCCGCTGTTCATCAAGTGGGACGACTCGGAGTTCGGCCTGCGCGCCAAGTCGGCCGGCTACCCGACGGTGACCTTCCCCGGCGCCGCGGTCTGGCACGTCCCGTGGACCGACAAGAACGACGCGCTGGACTGGCAGTCCTACTTCCACCAGCGCAACCGCTTCGTGGCGGCGCTGCTGCACTCGCCGTACGAGCGCGGGGGGCGGATGGTGCGCGAGAGCTTCAACCACCAGGTCAAGCACCTGGTCTCGATGCAGTACTCCACCGTCGAGCTCCGTCACCGCGCGTTGGAGGACGTCCTGGCCGGCCCCGACCAGCTGCACGCCGACCTGCCCGGCAAGCTGGCGGAGGTGCGCGAGGTGGTCAAGGGATACACCGACGCGCGCCTCCAGGCGGACCCCGACGCGTTCCCGCCGGTGCGTCGGAGCAAGCCCCCGCGCAAGGGCCGCGACGGCTCGGAGCTCCCGGGCCGGGTCGCCCAGCTGATCACCGCCGGGCTGGCCCCCCTGCGCCAGCTCCGGCCGGTGCGCGAGCTGGCGCGGGAGCACCCCGAGGCGGAGGTGCCCGCGATGGACGCCAAGTGGTACCGCCTGGCCCGGTACGACTCCGCGGTCGTCTCGATGCCCGACGGCACGTCGGCCGCGCTCTACCAGCGCGACCCGCAGCGGTTCCGCGACCTCCTGGCGCGGACCGTGGAGATCCACGAGCGGCTCTACCGGGAGTGGCCACGGCTGGCGGAGCTCTACCGGGGCAGGCTGGACGAGATCACCTCGCCCGCGGCCTGGGACAAGACCTTCTCCGCGCCCGAGGACCGCCGATGACCGACGGAAGGGTCCAGCCGGTCCGCACACCGGTCGAGCACACCGTGGACCCCGACCGGGTGCCGGACGCCCCGCTTGCCGCGCCCTTCGGCGGCGGCGGGCTCCACGACGTCTTCAGGCGTCGCTACCTGCTCAAGCTGCTGGTGCAGAAGGAGATCCAGGCTCGCTACAGCGGGTCGGTGCTGGGGCTGCTGTGGTCCTACGTGCTGCCGCTGATCCGGTTCTGCATGTACTACTTCGTGATCGGCCTCGTGCTGGGGCTGCACAAGGACGTGCCGAACTTCCCGATCCACATGTTCTGCGCGCTGGTCTTCGTGCACTTCTTCACCGAGACGTTCTCCTCCGGCACCCGCTCGATCGTGCGCAACAAGGCGATCGTGCGGAAGATGTCGATGCCGCGGGAGATGTTCCCGGTCTCGGCGGTCATCGTGTCGGCCTTCCACGCGCTCCCGCAGGCGGCGATCGCCGCGGTCGCCGCCGTGGTCGTCGGCTGGCACCCGGACGCCCCGGCCCTGCTGGCCGGCGTCCTGGGCTTCGCGGTCCTGTCCTTGTTCGGCACCGGGCTGGCCCTGGTCTTCAGCGCAGCCAACGTCTACTTCCGCGACTTCCAGCAGGTGGTGGCCACGCTCACGATCTTCACGCACTGGGCCGTGCCGATGATCTACCCCTTCTCGAAGGTGGCGACCAGCGAGATGGGCGGGACCTGGGCGGAGAGCCTGTACCTCGCCAACCCCCTCACCGAGGCGGTGCTGCTTCTCCAGCGCGCCTTCTGGGTCCCCACGTGCCTGGACAACCCCCTGTGCAGCGGCCCTGACGCCATGCCCAGCGACCTGTTCGCCCGCGGCTTCGTGATGCTCGCGATCGGCGTGGTGTTCCTGCTCGGCTGCCAGCTGCTCTTCACCCGTCTCGAGGGCAAGTTCGCGGAGCGGCTCTGATGAGCGAGTCCATCGTGGTGCGCAACGCCTCCAAGCGGTTCACCCTGCGCTACCACCGCACGTTGAAGCAGATGACCATCGCCGCGCTGCGCAAGCAGGAGATCAGCAACACCTTCCTCGCCGTCGACGACGTGTCCTTCACCGTGCAGCAGGGGGAGTCGATCGGGCTGATGGGGCTGAACGGCTCCGGGAAGTCGACCCTGCTCAAGCTCATCAACGGTGTCATGCGACCCGACGAGGGAGAGGTGCTGACCCGCGGCCGGATCGCCGGCCTGATCGCCACGGGGGCGGGGTTCCACCCGCAGCTCACGGGCCGGGACAACATCTACCTCAACGCCGCGATCATGGGCATGAGCGAGGCCGAGACGAACCGGAAGTTCGACCAGATCATCGAGTTCGCTGACATCGGCCGCTTCCTCGACACCCCGGTCGGCAACTACTCCTCCGGCATGTTCGCCCGCCTCGGCTTCGCCGTGGCCGTGCACACCGACTCCGACATCTTCCTCATCGACGAGGTGCTCGCCGTGGGGGACAAGCCGTTCAAGAAGAAGTGCATCGCCCGGATGGAGGAGATCAAGGCGGAGGGACGGACGATGTTCTACGTCAGCCACTCCGCTCCCTCGGTAAGGCGCATGTGCGACCGGGTCCTGGTGCTCGAGAAGGGCGTGCTCGGCTACGACGGGCCCACGCAGGAGGGCATCAAGTTCCTCAAGTACGACAACGACCCGGACGACGTGAGCTCCGACGAGGGCGACCACGACGACGACGAGCTGGGCGCCGACATCTGAGGCAGGCACCGGCCCGGCCTGCTTCCGCTCTCTCCCGGTTCCCCTCCCGCCGGAGAGTTACAACGGTGTAATTCATGTGCGGATGACAAAATACAACTGTGTAGTTCACGCGAAAGCATTGCGGGGCTCTGTTACGGATGTGACATTTGGTGTCGTTGATACCGAGTGGACCGCTGGGAGCCCCTGTCTGATGCGCGAGAACAAGAGCCGGTTCGTCCAGGTCACCCAACAGGCGTTCGCGCTGGCGGTCGTCGCCGCCGTCGCGGTCTCCGCGACCGGGGTCATCGAGCTGGAGATCGTGTCGCCGACCCGTGAGGCGTCCACCCGAGGGGTGACCGCGGCTCCCGCACTCACCGGCCTCCGGCCGACCCCGGCGTCGCTGGTGTCGGCAGAGCCGGTGAGGTCCACGGTCCGCACGGTGCCCCTGGGGGGCACCACGTCGGGCCGCAGCAGCCTGCGCCCCCAGTCTGACAAAGGCTCGTCGCGTCCGCAGCGGATCCGCGTGGTCAGCCCCGCCGAGAAGGCCTCAGGCATGGCCGTCGTCGGTGTGACCTGGAAGGAAGAGGGCGACGCCGCCGCGGACGACCTCACCGTCTCGGTCCGCACCCGCGAGGACGACACCTGGTCGTCGTGGCAGGAGATGGACTACGACGCCGACCACGGCCCGGACCAGGGCAGCCCCGAGGGCCGCGTGGTCCGCGCCGGCACCGACGCGGTCGTCGTCGGACGGGTCGACGACGTCCAGGTCAAGGCGGTCAGCAGCAGCGGCCAGGCCCCGGCCGACCTGGCGCTCGCGATCGTCGACCCGGGGGAGGACGCCACCCCCACGCTCGAGAAGCCGGCGCTCGGCACCTCGACCGGCACCTCGACCGGCACCTCGACCGGCACCTCGACCGGCACCTCGACCGGCACCGCCTCCGCCGGCGCGGTCCTGGCGGCGGCCGGCATGCCGGTCGCACCCGAGCCTGAGATCTTCTCGCGCAAGCAGTGGGGAGCCGACGAGCGGCTGAGGGACGCCGGTTCGCTCCGCTACGGCGACGTCCAGGCGGGCTTCGTGCACCACACCGTCAACGCCAACGACTACAGCCGCGACGACGTGCCGTCGATCCTGCGCGGCATCTACGCCTACCACACCCAGTCCCGGGGCTGGAGCGACATCGGCTACAACTTCCTCGTCGACCGGTTCGGCCGGATCTGGGAGGGGCGGTACGGCGGTGTGGCGCGTGCGGTCGTCGGCGCTCACACGCTGGGCTACAACGAGCACTCGTTCGCGATGTCGGCGATCGGCAACTTCGAGATCGCCCGGCCGAGCGAGGAGATGGTCGACGCCTATGCCGCGCTTTTCGCCTGGAAGCTGTCCCTGGCCGGGATCCGGGCCGACGACACCCGTCAGGTGGTCGCCGGGGACACCTTCCAGGCCATCAACGGACACCGCGACGCCGGCCAGACCGCGTGCCCCGGCACGTACCTGTACGCCCGGATCCCCGACATCCGCAAGAAGGCCGCCGCGATCCAGGACGGCGTGACCCCGACACCCACCGGGCCCGGCGCGCCCCTCCAGGGCAACCTCTCCGGCGACGCGTGGCCGGACCTCATCGTGAGGGACGCGGCCACCCACCACGCCCTCATCGTGCGCACCGCGGGTCAGGCGGCCTACCTCAAGGGGGTCACCGCGGCGACCTCGTGGACCGGCAAGGACCTCCTGGTGGCCGCCGGCGACCTGGACGGGGACGGCGTCGGCGACATCATCGCGCGCTCCGCGGCCAGCCAGGTCAGCAGGCTGTTCCGCGGCACCGGCACGGGGTCCCTGGGCAGCACCACGGTCTACAAGCGGTTCACCGCCATCGACCAGCTGACAGGAGTGGGCGACCTCGACGGCAACGGCACCAACGACGTGGTGGGTCGTCGGGTCACCGACAACGCCCTGGTGCTCTTCCCCGGAAACGGCCGCGGCACGTTCCTCCGGCCGATCACCCTGGCCCCGGACTGGTCGGCCTACGACGTCACCGCCGGCGTCGACGACTTCGACGGAGACGGCGACGTCGACCTGGTGGCCCGCTCCGGCGACAGGCTGTTCCTGGTGCCCGGCACCGGCCGTGCCCGGATCGGCACCCCGGTCGCGCTGCCCGGCTCGTGGGGGCGCTTCGACCTGATCGCCGGACGCGGCGACGCGACCGGGGACGGCCTGCCGGACCTGGTCGTGCGCAGCGCCGGGTCCGGGGCCACCTACCTGTACCCCGGCGACGGCTCCGGTGGAGTCCAGCCCCGGATCGGCGGCTGGAAGCGCTTCTCCGGGCTCCGGTGGCTCGGCCTGGGAGGGCAGCTCACCGGTTCCCGCAAGCCCGACCTCGTCGGGCTGACCGGCCGCACCGGGCGCCTGAAGGTCTTCGCCGACAGCGGGCACCGCAACCTCGGCAAGACCCTGGACACCGGGGTGGTGCTGGACGACGTCGACCTGGTGCTCAACGTCGGCGACTGGAACGCCGACGGCCGCGGCGACGTGATGACCCGCACGACCTCGGGGCGCCTGCAGTTCCGGGCCGGCCTCAAGCGCAACCGGCTCGCGCCGCCCGTGCGCGTGGCCAAGCACTGGGGCAAGGTGACGATGGTCGCGCCGGTCGGCGACGTGGACGGCGACGGCTTCGCCGACCTGGTCGGGCGCGACGGCCGGGGGCGGCAGCGGGTCTACCCCGGCAACGGGACGACCGGCTTCAAGGCAAGCTACGTCACCGGCACCGTGGCCGGGGTCGCGCAGGCCGGACTGGGCGACTTCGACGCCGACGGCACCCCGGACACCGCCGTACGGCGCGCGGACGGCAGCCTGTCGTTGCGGCCGCTCGACGGGGGAGCCGAGACCCTGCTGGGGACCGGGCTCAAGCGTTACGACTGGGTCCGGGGCCTCGGTGACGTCGATGGCGACGGCCGTGCCGACCTCATCGTGCGGACCCGCTCCAACGGCAACCTGTGGCTGCTGCCGGGCAAGAAGTCCGGGCTGGGTGAGCGTCGCCTGATCGGCTCGGGGTTCGAGGGCTACGACCTGGGCTGACAGCGCAGCACCGTGGCGTGCTCGACCTCGGCCCGGCGGTCCCAGCCGTCCGGGTCGGGGTGGCGCACCCACACGGTGCCGCCACCCGCGCCGAGCGGTCCGAGGAAGGCCTCCATGCCGGCGGGCGAGATCGGCAGGACGTCGGTGAGCAGCCGGGTGCCCCACGCGCCGACCTCGCTGCCCGCGGCCGCGCCGAGCAGGTCCGCCTGGGTGAGCGCGGTCCCATCGGCACCGCGCCAGGCGACGTCGGACCCGACCGGCTCGTCGTAGGCCACGAACGCGTCCGGCTGGCCCCAGACCACCACGCCGTAGTCGATCACCCCGGCGGGCAGCGCGTCGGCGAACCGCCGGCCCATCGGCAGCAGCGACAGCGCCACCACGGGCGCCGACGACCCGGCCAGCGCGGCCACCTGGTCGGGGCCGCAGACGTGCAGGTCCGGCGTGTCGGCGGCGTCGGTGACGACCAGTCCAAGGCTCCAGGCCGCACCCAGCCAGACCGGTGCCAGCCAGTGGGCCGGCAGGTCGACGTGGACGGCGGCGCCGCGCTCCAGGTCGAGCTCGTCCTGGAGCAGCCCGGCGGTCTTCGCCACCCAGTTCGCGTACGTCGCCGCCGACAGCTCGACCCGCTCGCCCGACGCGTCGTCGTAGAACGTGACCAGCGGACGGCTCGGGGACCGTCGCACCTGGTCTGCCAGCAGGGCGGGGAAGGTCGGGGGGTTCACCGGGCAACCCTACTGAGGTGGCAGGATGCGGCCCGTGACCGGACCTGCGCCCCACTCCTTGCCCACGCCTCTCGAGGCGGTCATCGTCGCGGGTGGCTTCGGGACCCGGATGCTGCCGCTGACCGAACGGCGGCCCAAGCACCTGCTCGAGGTGGGCGGGGTGCCCTTCCTCGACCACCAGATCACCAAGCTGGCCGCCGCGGGGGTGGAGCACGTGGTGCTCGCCACGTCGTACCGCGCCGACCTCTTCCGGCCGGTGCTCGGAGACGGGGAGCGCTTCGGCTTGCGGCTGAGCTATGTCACCGAGGACGAGCCGCTGGGCACCGCCGGCGCGATCCGCAACGTCGCCTCCGCGCTCGGGAGCGACCCGGAAGGAGCGGTGGTGATCCTCAACGGGGACGTCCTCTCCGGACACGACCTCACCGCTCAGCTCGCGGACTTCGACCGTCCTCGTGACGGACACCCGGTCGACGTGTCGCTGCACCTCGTGGAGGTCCCTGACGCCCGGGCCTTCGGCTGCGTGCCCACCGACGCGCGGGGTCGGGTGACCGGGTTCGTGGAGAAGTCCGACGACCCGGTCAGCAACCAGGTCAACGCGGGCTGCTACGTCTTCCGGCGCCGGGTGGTCGACCTGATCCCCGAGGGTCGGGTGGTCTCGGTGGAGCGGGAGACCTTCCCCGAGCTGGTCGCCGCGGGCGCGGAGGTGGTGGGCTACGTGGAGACCGCCTACTGGCGCGACGTGGGCAGCCCCCAGGCGCTGGTCGCCGCGTCGCGCGACGTGGTCACCGGAGTGGCGCCGACGTCGGCGGTCGGCCCCGGCGAGGGCGGGGTCCGCCGGGTGGGGCAGTCGCGCGTCGACGGCCAGGTCTTCGACGGCACCCTGGTGAGTGAGGGCGTCGTGGTGGCCCCCGGCGCGGAGGTGCGCGGGTCGGTGCTGATGCCGGGGGCGTACGTCGGCGCCGGGGCTCTCGTGGTCGACTCGGTGGTGGGCCCTGGAGCCGTGGTGGAGGACGACGCGGCCGTGGTCGAGGTGGCTGTCGGCGACGAGGCGCGAATTCCTGCGGGCGGGCGGCCGGAGCCAGGCAGCCGGGTGCCGTGCGGGACCACGTGGTCGCCGGGATCGGCTTGACCGTGCGGTCGCCCGAGGCGACCCGAGCGGGGTGACCTTCCGGGCCCTCAGAACCAGCCGTGCACCAGTCGGGTGAGCCAGTCCGCACCGCCGAGGAACGCCGCGAAGCGCAGTGTCCGCCCGACGATCCCCACGGTCAGGAAGAGCCCGACGTTGAGCCGCAGCTGTCCGGCGAGCACGGCGACGATCGCGAACGGGGGGAAGCCCCCGGCGGCGGAGCTGAACAGCAGCAGGGCGGCGACCACCGGACGGTCGTGGGTCCGCGCCCGCCACAGCTCGAGCTTGGCCTGCGCCTTCGGGTTCTCCATCTTGCGGCGGACCCAGCCCCAGCGCAGGGCGTTGGCTCCCAGGTAGTACCAGACCAGCTTGCCGACCATCTGGCCGACGCCGGCAAGCCCCGCCAGCAACCACACGTGCTCGGTCGAGGTCACCGCGGCCAGGCCGATCAGGTAGACCTCGATGTTGATCAGCGGGACGAGGGCGGAGGCGAAGGCGATGCCGAGGAGGCTCAGCGCCTCACCCATGTCGGCCGCCGCTCAGGGAGAGGTCGGTTCGGGGGAGTCGCTGTACGGGTAGTCCTGCATGAAGCTCTCGACCGCCGTCCCGCTGACCCCCCCGCAGTACTGCCACACGCCGAGCTGGCCGTCCGGGTTGCCGTTGGTCCCGCCCATGGACCAGTGGGTCAGGGCGACGTGGGCGCCGTCGGGGAAGTCGGCGCCGTCGTCGCCGGTCCACGGGGCCGCGATGAACTTGTCGTTGAGGTCGGTGGAGGAGGGGAACTTCTTCGCGATCGCCTTGACCTCGGCGAGGGCTGCGGCGTCGTCGGCGATGCTCTGGTCGTACCAGAGGATCGTGTGCCCGTGCTCGAGGCTGTGCACCAGCCGCTCGACCGGGGGTCGGTCGTCGACCGAGTAGAACTTCCGGATCTGGGAGCCGACGAGGAAGTTGCCCCAGTGCGGGCCGAAGGCGGGCGGGGCGTCGGGGTAGAGGACCTTCTCGCCCTCGGTCCGGTGGTCGTTGTTGCCCTCCGCCTTCTTCGTGACCACCTCCTGGCAGTCGGCGGCGGAGGCCGACGTGCCGATCGCGGCGAGGTCGCGGGCGTTGCTCTGCTCGGACTTGAGGAACTGCACGACGGCGAAGCCGATGATGATCGCGCCCACGAGCAGGGCGGCCCCCAGCACCATGAAGCTCTTGCGGCGTTCGGCTCGCTGCTGCTCGCGTCGCATCTGCTCCACGACGGCGCGACGGTCGGCGTTCTTCTTGGCTTTCGCCACGGGTCAGGTCTCTCTCTCGGCCGGCTCAGGGGTCTGGGGGGAGTCTACGGACTGTAGGGAGGCTCGGGTCGTGCCCGGCCCAGGTTGCCCGAGGCCGACCAGTCGATGCGCCACCGGTGCGCTCGCAGGACGGTCTCGACGAGCGCCTCGGCACGGCCGGCGCTGCGGGGGTCGCCGGCGGTGAGGCGGACGGTGAGGAGGTCGCCGCCCGCCACGACCGAGGCGGACGCCTCGCCGGCCCGCGACGCGTCGAGCAGCGCGGTGAGGGCGGCGGTCACCTCGGCGGCGGAGGCCACCTCCCCGAACCCGCGGGTGGCGTCCCCGGCCACGGCCCGCCGGACCGCCTCCCGTGCGCCGTACCCGAAGAGGTCCTCGGTCTCCGGTCGCACGAGGGCGGCGGCCCCGGGCCCGTGCTGCCCGGCCGGGAGGACCTGGGCGGAGAGCCCGCGGAGCCGGGCGACGGGGGTGCGGCCGAGCTTGCCCTTGACGAGGTCGCCGGCGCCGGCGACCTCGTCGGCGAGCGCCGGAGCGGTGACCGCGAGGGGGTTGCCGTACGGGTCGACGCGCCCGGCGTGGTCGTCGAGCACCACCAACCCGGCGGCGCCGACCGCCAGGTCGGTCTGGCCGGTCCGCCAGGCCCGGCCGGCGGTGTCGCTGACGACGACCGCGACGTTGCGGCCGGTGAGGTCGAGGAGGCGCTCGCGCAGCCGCCGGGCAGAGAGGTCGGGGTCCCGGGGCAGCAGCACGGCAGTGCCCGGGGCGGTGTTGGAGGCGTCGATGCCGGCCGCGGCCATGACCAGCCCGTGGTGGGTGCGCACGATCGTGGTCCGGCCACGGCGCGCCACCACCCGATCGGTCTCCGCGGTGAGCGCGGTCTCGCGGTCGCCGACGACCACGCGTCCCTCGGCCTTGCTCACCACCTTGCTCGTGACGACCAGGACGTCGCCGTCGGCGAGGGTGGTGAGGGCGACCACGAGAGCGGCGAGGTCGGCACCCTCGCCCACCTCACCCAGACCCTCGACCGCCTCGACCTCGAGCCGCGCCGGTCCGCTCACCGGCCGGCCAGGTCCAGGGCGGCCCGGGCCATGGCCGCCGTGGCATCGGGGTCGGTCATCATCAGCGGCACCGCCCGGGCCCGCAGCCCGGCCGCCTCCAGCCGTCGCACGGCGTCCGCGTCGGCGGTGTCGACCAGCCAGCCGTCGAGGACGCCGCCACGGCTCCGGGCGCCGTAGTGCTCGGCGACGCCGGCCGCGGAGACCTCGACCCCGATCGAGGTCAGCAGCTGCTCGGCCATCCCGTGCACGTGCCGTCCGGCGACGAGGGGCGACAGGCCGACGACCGGCGCGGTGGTGGCGCGCAGCGCGTCCCTCACCCCGGGGACGCCGAGGATGGTGCCTACCGAGACGACCGGGTTCGACGGCGGCAGGAGCACCACGTCGGCGTCCCGGATCGCCTCCACCACCCCGGGTCCGGGGCTCGACCGGTCCAGACCGACCACGACCACCGTCCGGGCGGGGACGGCGGCCCGCAGGCGGATCCAGTACTCCTGGAAGTGCACGACCCGCTGGCCCGACGGCTCGCTGTCGTCGTCGATCGCGATGTGCGTCTCGACCCGGTCGTCGGTCATCGGCAGCAGGTTCACCCCGGGCTCCCAGCGCCGGCACAGGGCCTGGGTGACCGCCGACAGCGGGTAGCCGGCCTCCAGCATCTGGGTCCGCACCAGGTGCGTGGCCAGGTCGCGGTCCCCGAGGCCGAACCAGGTGGGCTCGACGCCGTACGCCGCCAGCTCCTCCTTGGCCCGCCAGGACTCGTCCCGGCGGCCCCACCCACGGTCGGCGTCGATGCCGTCGCCGAGGGTGTACATCACCGTGTCGAGGTCGGGGCAGACCTTGAGCCCGTGCACCCACAGGTCGTCAGCGGTGTTGGCGACCACCGTGACCTCGGCGTCCGGCCCCGTGGTGGCCACCAGGTGCAGCAGGCCCTGGAGGAACCGGGCGCCGCCCACGCCTCCCGAGAGGACGGTGTACCGGCGGCGGCCGGCGTCAGAGGGGAGCATGAGACCCATATATCCGTTTGGTGGACCCGGCGTCCAATCCGCGCATATAGCAGAGACAGACTTGACTTCTGTGGTACGACAAGCATGTAATTCCGACAGTGTCATTCACGGTGCGGTGCCCGCGTCCAGAGCTCAATGGTCGATTTCCCCAGTAATCACGACCTTGGTCCCGGTACGTCACCCGTGAGCGGCCACCACCGCAGCGATGGGGATCCGTCAGGGTCTCACGGGTCGAAAGGGCGAGGACCATGCGAGAACTATTCCTGCTGGACGAAGACGTCGAGGAGCTGGGGTGGCAGGAGCGCGCGCTGTGCGCCCAGACCGATCCCGAGGCGTTCTTCCCCGAGAAGGGCGGCTCGACCCGTGAGGCGAAGCGGGTCTGCCTGACCTGCGACGTGCGCGGGGACTGCCTGGAGTACGCACTCCAGAACGACGAGCGCTTCGGCATCTGGGGCGGCATGTCCGAGCGCGAGCGCCGCAAGCTGAAGAAGCGCGCGGTCTGATCCGCGCCCCGGGGTCGACCGCACCGTAGGGTGGTCGGCCGTGGAGCCAACCGTGAGCGTGCTGCTGGTCAGCCATGACGGCGCGCGGTTCCTCCCCCGGGTGCTGAGCGACCTCGCTGCCCAGACCGTGCCCCCGAGCGCGGTGGTCGCGGTCGACACGGGCTCACGCGACGACAGCGTCCGGCTGCTGACTGCCGCGACCCCGCGCGTGGTGACCCTGCCGCGGTCGAGCACGTACGCCGCCGCCGTCCGCGCCGGCCTCGCCGAGATCCCGCCCGACCCCGGTGCCTGGGTGTGGCTCCTGCACGACGACAGCGCCCCCGCCGCCGACGCGCTCGAGCGGCTGCTGGCCTGGGTCGAGGACCACCCGGACAGCACCGTCCTGGGCCCCAAGCTGCGCGAGTGGCCGTCCCTGCGGCGCCTGCTCGAGGTCGGGGTCACCGTGAGCGGCGGCGGTCGGCGCGAGACCGGGCTCGAGCGCGGCGAGTACGACTCCGGCCAGCACGACGAGCCGCGCGCCGCGCTGGCCGTCAACACGGCCGGGATGCTGGTCCGCCGCGACGTGCTGGACTCCCTCGGCTTCGACGACGCCCTCCCGGTGGTCGGCGCCGACCTCGACTTCGGCTGGCGGGCGAACCGCGCCGGGCACCGCGTCCAGGTGGTCCCGCACGCCGTGGTCTTCCACGCCGAGGCCTCCGTCCACGGCATCCGTGACGGCACCCGGGGGCGCGCGGGCCGGCGTCGCCGCGACCGCGAGGCCGCGCTCCACCTGCTGCTCGCGAACGCGGCGGCACCCTGGGTCCCGCTGGTCGTCCTGCGCCAGCTCCTCGGCGGGCTGTCCCGGGCGCTCGCGCTCCTGCTGGTCCGCGCCCCCCGTGAGTCGCTGGCCGAGCTGCAGGCTCTCGGCGCGGTCCTGCTCCGGCCCGGTCGGCTCCTCGCCGCTCGCCGGGCCCGCCGGTCGTCGGCGGTGCTTCCGGCCCGGTCGGTCCGCCCCCTGCTGCCCCCGCCGTGGCTGCCTCTGCGCCACGGCCTGGACGAGCTCGCCGGCATCGGCGCTGCGGCCGCCGCAGCGGTGCGGGGTCCCGTCGAGGGCCCCTCGGCCGGTCGACGGCTGCGGGGCAGCCCTGGTGCCTGGGTGGTGCTGGCGCTGCTGGTCCTCGCCCTGGTCGCCGGGCCGGTCGGCTGGGGCCGGGGGACGCTCTTCGGTGGAGCCCTGCTGCCGGCCCCGGACGGCGCCGGGGCGTGGTGGTCGGCGTACCTGGAGCGCACCCACGACCTGGCGACCGGGTCGACCCGCCCCGCTCCGGCCTACCTGCTGCCGCTGGCCGTGCTCGCCACGCTCCTCCTCGGCAGCGCGCGCCTGGCAGTCGACCTCCTCGTGGTCGGGGTCGCGCCGCTGGCCGCCTGGGGTGCCTACCGCTTCCTGCTCCCGCTCACCCGGGACCGGTGGTCGGCGGCGTGGGGAGCGGCGACGTACGCCGTGCTGCCGGTGCTGGTCGGCGCGGTGGCGCAGGGACGCCTGGGCACGCTCGCGGCGACGGTGCTCCTCCCGTGGCTGGCCGGGTCGGCACGGGGGCTCCTGGCTCCCAGCCTCCAGCGACGCCGTCAGGCAGCCTGGCGCACCTCCCTGTGGCTCGCCGCGGTCGCGGCCTTCGTGCCGCTGGCCTGGCTGGTCGCTCTCGTGCTGACCCTCGTCGCCGTCGGTGTGCTGGCGGTCCACGGCGTCGGCAGGGGCAAGGACGCCGGGCTCGACGCCGACCGGTGGGTGCCGCTGCTGCTCCCGGTCCCGGTCTCGGCGGTCCTCTGCCTGCCCTGGTCCGCGCTGGTGTGGTCGGGGGCGCCAGGGGACGGAGTCCGGTCGGTGCTGCTCGGGGAGGCCGGGCTCCCGGCACCGGGGCTGGCTGCGGCGGCCGCCCCGCTGGGCGTGGGCCCGGTGTGGGTCCTGCTGCTCCTGGCGGTCTCGGCGGCGGCCGCGCTGGTCCCCGGCCGGACCCGGCCCCAGGTGCTCGTGGCCTGGCTGGTCTCGCTGGTCGGGCTGGCCGGGCTGCGCCTGCTCGCCGGCGCCGAGGTGGACCTCCGGGGAGGCGGGGCCGCACCGGTGTGGACCGGGGGCCTCCTGGTGCTGACCGCAGGGGCCTGGGTCGGCGCCGTCGCAGCCGGGCTGGGCGGCGTCCGTCCACGCAGCCGGCCGGGATCGGGGACGCAGGCGGCGGCGGCGCTGGTCTGCGCCGGGGCACTCGTGGTCCCGCTGGCGGGTGCGCTGTGGTGGGTCGCCCTGGCCGCCGACGGCCCTGTGCGGCGAGGCGACCCCGCAGCAGGCGTGCCGGCGTACGTCGACGACGCGGCCGAGCGGGATCCCGCTGCCGGGGCCCTGGTCCTCACCGGCACCGCCGACGCGGGCTACGAGGTCGCGATCCGCCGCGACCACGGTCTGACCGTGGGCGAGGACGAGATGCTCCCGGTGGCCGGGGACCTGGCGGTCCTCACCGCGACGGCGACGGACCTGCTCACCGGTGCAAGGACGCTGACCTCTGCCGACCTCGCTGCCCTGGGCGTCATGTTCGTGCTGGCCCCTGGTCCGGTCGACCCCGACCTCGCCGGGCGGCTGGACGCCGCCCCCCAGCTCGCCGCCTCCTCGGCCGGCGAGACCGACGGTCGGGTGTGGCGGGTGGCCACGGCGACCGGGGCCGCTGCGGCCTCCACCGCCCTGCCCGACCCTGAGGACCTCCCGGGGGCGCGCCTGCGTCCGCTCCTGCTCACGGTCCAGGCGCTCGCCCTCGTCTCGGTGGCTGTGCTGGCCGCCCCGGGCCGGGAGCGCCACCGGTGAGGGCCACGGCGGTGGCCTCGGCGTTCGTGGTCGGCGCGGCTGCGGCGCTCGGGCTGACCCTGCCCGACCACGGACCTCCCGCACCCGTGGGGCCGGAGACCGCGACCGCGTTCCAGACGCAGGTCGCCACACCGGTGACCAGTGCGGAGCTGGCCTGTCCGGCTCCCGGGTCGGCCCGCTTCGACGTCGGCCGAGCCGTCCTCGCCACCGCGGGAGGTCAGGGCACCGGGACCTCGGGCTCCGTGGTCGCCGGCCCGGTCGGGGGCAGGGGCCGCACCCTCGCCGCGGCCGCGCTGCGCGCCGGGGCGGTCCGTGACGTGGCCACGGCCGGGGGGCTGGTGGTGGTCGCCGGCGGTGACCTCGCCCCGGGGCTCCTGGCCGCCCGGCACGACCGGTCGGCGGGCGCACGGGCCGACACCGGCTGCCTGGCGTCACGGGCCCGCTGGTGGTTCACCGGCGTCGGGGCCGGGGTGGACCACCGCAGCGTCGTGCACGTCGCGAACCTCGAACCCGGGCCCGCGGTCGTGGACGTGCTCGTGCTCGGCGCCTCGGCCGCGGTCGACACCATCGGCACCCGGGGGCTGACCCTGGGGCCCGGGGAGTCGCTGCGGCTCGCCCTGGTCGACGTGGCGCCGCAGTCCGACGAGCTCACCGTCGAGGTGGACGCCTCGCGGGGACGGGTGGTCGCCGCTGTCGACGACCGGCTCCGCGTCGCGGGCGGGACCGGCCGCGAGTGGGCGTCTCCCGGCGCCGAGCCCGCCACCGAGGTGCTCCTCGGCGGGGTCCCCGGCGGCCCGGGACGGCGCACCCTCCTGCTGAGCAACCCGGCCGACGCCGACGCCCGGGTCGCGGTGGCCCTGCTCACCCGGCCCGGCGCCTTCGTACCCGTGGGCCGCGAGCAGGTCCGGGTGCCCGCCGGGGGTCTGCGCAGCGTGGACCTCACCGGTGACCTCGACGGGGCACCGGCAGCGGTGCGCCTGACCTCGACGGTCCCGGTGACCGGCGCCGTGCGCTCGACGGTCGGCGGGGACCACGCCCTGGCCGCGGCGCTCGCCCCGCTCGTCGGCCCGGCGGCGCTCACCACGGGCACCGGGAGCACCACCGTCCAGCTCGCCACCGGGGACGTCGCACCGGCTACCGTCGAGGTGACCGCGCACGCCGCCGACGGGACGAAGGTCAAGCGGGGGACGCTGCTCGTCCCGCCCTCCGGCTTCCGGTCGTGGTCGGTCCCTGACCGCGCGGCCTACGTCGTGGTGGACCCCGGTCCGGTCGGGGGTCCCGACGACCCGCAGGTCTTCGCCGCCGCGGTCCACCGGCGACCCGGCGTGTCGGCGGAGCCGGCGATGGTCCTGCCCACGACGACGAGAGTGCCGCTCGTACGGCCCTTCCTGGGCTGAGCCCGACCGGGAGAGGTCAGTCGTCGTCGTACCTCGGGTCGATCTCCTCGGGGCGTCGACCCAGCAGCTCAGAGACCTGCTCCACCAGCACGGTGAGGACCAGCGCCCCGAGGTCCGCCGTGGTCTCCGAGCGCAGCTCGATCGGCCGACGGAACAGCACCAGGCGGGTCGGCGAGTCCCCGGTCCCGCGGACCACCGAGGCCAGCGGCACGGTGGGCGCGGACCAGTCCGCCGGCAGCAGCGGGGTCTCCTCCACGGCGAACTCCACGTCGCCGAGCTCCTCGGGCCACCGCGCGACCAGCGCCTCGACCACGTCGAGCACGATGTCGTCGAACCGGTCCCGCGGCGAGCGGGTGCGTGGCGCTCCCCGCGGGGTCAGAGGGCCCGGCAGCACGTCGACCCCGCGTCGGCCCCGGCCCCGCCGGTCGCGACGCGGACCGCGCCGCAGGGCGACCGGCACCCCGGTGGACGTGGCGCGGCCGGTGGCGGGCGCGGTCGACGCGGGGGCCGAGGTCGCCCCCTCGTCCTGGCTCGTCCTCGGCCCGCGGCCCGACCCCGTCGTCACGCCCGCGAGCCTAGCGGCGGCGACCCGCCGTACGGGGTACGGTCACGCCCGTGAGTCCTCTCCGTCGATGCTCCCGGACCGCGTGTCGCCGGCCGGCCGTCGCCACGCTCACCTACGTCTACGGCGACCAGACCGCAGTCCTCGGCCCGCTGGCGACGTACGCCGAGCCGCACGCCTACGACCTGTGCGACGAGCACTCCGAGCGGCTCTCGGCCCCCCGGGGGTGGGAGGTGCTCCGCCTCGCCCCTGACCCGGACGCCCTCGGACCCTCGAGCGACGACCTGCTGGCGCTGGCCGACGCGGTCCGCGAGGCGGCACTGCCGTTGCCCGCGCCGGAGCCGGGGCGCCCCGCGCGCCGCGCCCCGGGCCAGGAGGGCGGTCGGGAGGTCGGTCGCCGGGGCCACCTGCGCGTGCTGCGTGCCGACGACGACTGACCTCCGGCTCGACCGTGCCGCGGAGTAGGGTGCGGCGCATGGGAGCCACGACCGACTCGTCCAACCTTGCCCAGGTCTTCAAGGCGTACGACGTCCGTGGCACCGTGCCCGACCAGGTCGACGAGCGGCTCGCCCGGCGGGCGGGTGGTGCCTTCGTGCAGGTCGTCAGCGACTCGGGCGGCACCCCGGCCCCCCGGATCGTGGTGGGCCACGACATGCGTCCCTCCAGCCCCGGGCTGGCCCGCGCGTTCGCGAGCGGCGCCACCGCGCAGGGCGCCGACGTGACCCTGATCGGCCTGGCCTCCACCGACCAGCTGTACTTCGCCTCGGGCTCGCTGGGGGTCCCCGGTGCGATGTTCACCGCCAGCCACAACCCGGCCCGGTACAACGGGATCAAGCTGTGCCGGGCCATGGCGGCGCCGGTGGGACGAGAGAGCGGTCTGGACGCCGTGCGCGCGCTGGTGCAGGGCGAGGAGCCCGAGCCCGTCGCGACTCCGGGGCAGGTCAGCGAGGTCGACGTGCTGGCCGACTACGCGGACTACCTCCACCGGTTGGCGCCGGTCTCGGGCCGCCGGCTCACCGTGGTCGTCGACGCCGGCAACGGGATGGCCGGGCACACCGCCCCCGCCGTGCTGGAGAGCCTCGACCTGGACGTGGTGCCGCTGTACTTCGAGCTCGACGGGACCTTCCCCCACCACGAGGCCAACCCGATCGAGCCGGAGAACCTGCGCGACCTCCAGGCCGCCGTCCGGGAGCACCGTGCGGACCTCGGGCTGGCCTTCGACGGCGACGCGGACCGCTGCTTCGTCGTGGACGAGCGCGGGGAGCCGGTGAGCCCCAGCGTGCTCACGGCGCTGATCGCCGCCCGGGAGCTGGCCAAGGAGCCCGGCGCCACGGTCATCCACAACCTCATCACCAGCCGTTCGGTCCCTGACATCGTGCGCGAGCACGGCGGGGTCCCGGTCCGGACCCGGGTCGGCCACTCCTACATCAAGGGCACGATGGCCGAGACCGACGCGGTCTTCGGCGGGGAGCACTCCGGGCACTTCTACTTCCGCGACTTCTGGCGTGCGGACTCGGGCATGCTCGCCGCGCTGCACACGCTCGCGGCCCTGGCCGAGCAGGACCAGCCGCTGAGCGGGCTGCTTGCGCAGTACACCCGGGGCGTGATGAGTGGCGAGCTCAACTCGGTGGTGGCCGACGCGTCCGCGGTCATGCAGCGGATCGAGGCGGCCTACACCGGTCAGCCGGAGGTGAGCATCGATCACCTCGACGGGCTGACCGTCGTCGGCGACCGGTGGTGGTTCAACGTGCGTCCCTCCAACACCGAGCCGCTGCTGCGGCTGAACGCCGAGGGCGTCGACCAACCGACGATGGCCGAGGTGCGTGACCGCGTGCTGGCCCAGATCAGGAGCGAGTGATCCCGTGACCCGAGAAGAGACCGGCCCGGGGGAGCCCGCCCTCGACCCCGCCGTCGACCCCCCCGTCGACCCCGCCGTCGACCCCGCCGTCGACCCCGCCGTCGACCCCGCCGGCGGACCGGCGGTCGACGGAGCCCTCCTGCCGATCCTGCGGTGCCCGGCCTGCCGCGGCACGTTCGCGCCGCCGGCCGCCGGCGGCCTCACCTGCACCTCGTGCGGACGGCGCTACCCGGTCCGCAACGGGGTCCCGGTGCTGCTCGTCGACGAGGCCGTGGGCGGTCCCACCGGTCCGGTCGGCTGAGGGGCCGGCGACGTGGTCGAGTGGTTCGACGAGTCCCTGCTCGATGACGAGGAGGCGCTGTCCCGGGCGGACGGCGTGCTGCGTCCGCTCGCCGAGGCGGGCGCCCGGGTGCGTCGCGAGGCCGTGGAGGTGGCCGAGGCCATCGCCGCCGCGGTCGCGGTGACCAAGGACGACCGCCCGCGTGCGGTGATCGCGGCCGGCCCCGACTCCCGGCTGCTGCGGGCGGTTCTGGAGCCGTCGTGCCCGGTCCCCTTCGTGGCCTGGCCGCACCCGGGGCTCCCCGGCTGGGCCGGGGCCCTGGACCTCGTCGTGATGCTCGCCCCCGAGGGGTCCGACCCCGGCAGCGCCGGCGCGGTGTCCGAGGCGGTCCGCCGGGGCTGTCAGGTGGTGGTCTCCTGCCCGCCCCAGTCGCTCGTCGCCGACCACGCCGCCGGTCGGCACAGCACCGTGCTGCCGAGCACCTCGCGCGACCAGCTCGCGACCGCGGTGGTGATGCTGCAGTTCCTCAGCCGGGTCAACCTCGGTCCGCACACCGACGCCGAGGACGTCGCGGCGGCCCTGGACGACGTGGCGGTGGCCTGCTCGCCGCACCGCGACCTGGCCGGGAACCAAGCCAAGATGCTGGCGATCTCCCTGGCCGACGCCACCCCGCTGGTGTGGGGCGGTTCGGTGCTGGCCGCGCGGGCCGCTCGCCGGATCGCCGAGTCCTTCCGTCGGGCGAGCGGGCGCACCTCCCTGGCCGGCGACGCGGAGCACATGCTCCCGGTGATCCGCTCGGCGACCCCGCACGACGTCTTCGAGGACCCCTTCGCCGGCGACGAGCCCGGGGAGCTGCGACCGGCCCTGGTCGTGCTCGACGACGGTTCGGAGGACCCGTCGGTGCACGAGCAGCGGCAGCGGTTGACCGAGGAGGCGGAGGAGCGCGGCGTCCGGGTGGAGCTGATCACCAGCACCGTCCCGGGGGACGTGGCGCGGTACGCCTCGCTGCTCGGCGAGGGCCGCTGGACCGCGGCGTACCTCGGTCTGGGCCTGGGCAGGCCCGGGGTCTGAGCGACGCTAGGCTGCCGCCATGGCAACGGGGGGAAACAAGGCGGTCGTCGCGGCTCTGCTCGCGAACAGCGGCATCGCGGTCACCAAGTTCGTGGCGTTCGCCCTCACCGGCGCGTCCTCCATGCTCGCCGAGGCGATCCACTCGGTGGCCGACTCGGGCAACCAGGCGCTGCTGCTGCTCGGTGCGCGGCAGGCGAAGAAGCAGGCCGACGAGGAGCACCCGTTCGGCTACGGACGCGAGCGGTACGTCTACTCGTTCATCGTGGCGATCGTGCTCTTCAGCGTGGGCGGGCTGTTCGCCCTGTACGAGGCCTGGCACAAGGGCCACGAGGTGCACGACGGGCATCCCAACGAGCTCCTCGAGGGCAACCTGTGGTGGGTGGCGATCCTGGTGCTGCTGCTCGCCATCGTCATGGAGGGCTTCTCGTTCCGCACCGCCATCCGGGAGGCCGACAAGATCCGCGGCGAGGCGTCCTGGCCCCAGTTCATCCGGCGCGCCAAGCAGCCCGAGCTCCCCGTCGTCCTGCTGGAGGACTTCGCGGCGCTGCTCGGGCTGGTCTTCGCCCTGGCCGGCGTCGGGCTCTCCCTGGTCACCGACAACGGCTACTGGGACGTGGCCGGCACCGCGGCCATCGGCGTCCTGCTGGTCACCGTGGCGGTGATCCTGGCCGTCGAGACCAAGTCGCTGCTGCTGGGCGAGTCCGCCAGCAGATCGGCGCGGCGGGCCATCGCCGACGCGCTGCAGAGCACCCCCGGGGTGGAGCGGATCATCCACATGAGGACCCTGCACCTGGGGCCGGAGGAGCTGTTGGTGGGCGTCAAGATCGGCGTGTCCGGCGCTGACACCGCCGACATGGTGGCGCGGACCATCGATGCCGCCGAGCGCTCGGTCCGGGCCAGCGAGCCGACCGCGCGCGTGATCTACATCGAGCCGGACGTCTACGTCGACGGGCACCGACCGGAGCCGCGCCCCGACCAGCCGTCCGCGCCGGGCCACTGACCTGGGGGCGCCCCGTAGAATCGACCTGTTCCGCCCACGAGCACGAGGACTTCCATGGACTTCAAGGTTGCCGACCTGACGCTGGCCGACTACGGCCGCACCGAGATCGAGCTGGCCCAGCACGAGATGCCAGGACTCATGGCGATGCGCGAGCGGTACGGCGACACCAAGCCGCTGGCCGGGGCGAGGATCGCGGGGTCGCTGCACATGACGATCCAGACCGCGGTGCTGATCGAGACCCTCGTCGCTCTGGGCGCCGAGGTCCGCTGGGCCTCCTGCAACATCTTCTCCACCCAGGACCACGCGGCCGCCGCGGTGGCCGTCGGTCCGCAGGGCACCGTCGAGGCACCGGCAGGGGTCCCTGTCTTCGCCTGGAAGGGCGAGACGCTGGAGGAGTACTGGTGGTGCACCCAGCAGATCCTCCAGTGGCCCGGCGGCGCGTTCGCCAACATGATCCTCGACGACGGCGGCGACGCCACGATGCTGGTGCACCTCGGCGTGCAGAGCGAGAAGGAGGGCGTGGCGCCTGACCCCGCCACCGCCGTGAGCGTCGAGCAGAAGGTCGTCTTCGACGTCCTCAACGCCTCCCTCGCCGCGGACCCGACCCGGTGGACCACGATCGCCAACGAGATCAAGGGCGTGACCGAGGAGACCACCACAGGCGTCCACCGCCTCTACGAGATGATGCGCGAGGGCTCGCTGCTGTTCCCCGGCATCAACGTCAACGACTCGGTGACCAAGTCGAAGTTCGACAACAAGTACGGCTGCCGCCACTCGCTCATCGACGGCATCAACCGCGCGACCGACGTCCTCATCGGCGGCAAGGTCGCGGTGGTCTGCGGCTACGGCGACGTGGGCAAGGGGTCGGCCGACTCGCTCCGCGGCCAGGGCGCCCGGGTGGTGGTCACCGAGATCGACCCGATCTGCGCGCTGCAGGCGGCGATGGACGGCTACCAGGTCACCACCCTGGAGGAGGTCCTCCCGGTGGCCGACATCGTGATCACCGCCACCGGCAACAAGGACGTCGTCACCGTCGACCAGATGAGCCGGATGAAGCACCAGGCGATCCTGGGCAACATCGGCCACTTCGACAACGAGATCGACATGGCCGGGCTGGAGAGCTTCGAGGGAGTGGTCCGCAAGAACGTCAAGCCGCAGGTCGACGTGTGGACCTTCCCGGCCGGCAACTCGGTGATCGTGCTCTCCGAGGGGCGCCTGATGAACCTCGGCAACGCCACCGGGCACCCGTCGTTCGTGATGTCGAACTCCTTCACCAACCAGGTTCTGGCCCAGCTCGAGCTCTTCACCAAGACCGAGGAGTACCCGGTCGGCGTCTACACCCTGCCCAAGCACCTCGACGAGGAGGTCGCCCGGCTGCACCTCGACGCGCTGGGCGTCAAGCTCACCGAGCTGACCACCGACCAGGCCGGCTACCTCGGCGTCGACAAGGGTGGGCCCTACAAGCCCGACACCTACCGGTACTGAGCACGACCACCAGGAACGACTCCCGACCGAGCACGAAGGCGGCGCACTGTGGTGCAGGCTGAGCAGGGCGGCGGCCACGGCCGCGGACGGGTGCTCGTCGTCGACGACGACGCCGCGCTGGCCGAGATGCTGTCGATCGTGCTGCGCACGGAGGGCTTCGAGGCACGGGTGTGCGCCACGGGCGACCGCGCGCTCGCGGCGTTCCGGGAGCTGCGTCCCGACCTGGTCCTGCTCGACCTGATGCTGCCCGGCAAGGACGGCATCGACGTGTGCAAGGAGATCCGGGCCGAGTCCGGGGTCCCCATCGTCATGCTCACCGCCAAGACCGACACGGTCGACGTCGTCCTGGGGCTGGAGTCGGGGGCCGACGACTACGTCGTCAAGCCGTTCAAGCCCAAGGAGCTGATCGCCCGGATCCGCGCCAGGGTGCGCAAGTTCGACGCCGTGGCGCCGGAGACCCTCCAGATCGGGGACCTCGAGATCGACGTCGCCGGTCATCGGGTGAGCCGCGGCGACGAGGTCATCTCCCTCACCCCGCTCGAGTTCGACCTCCTGGTCTGCCTGGCGCGCAAACCGTGGCAGGTCTTCACCCGCGAGGTCCTGCTCGAGCAGGTGTGGGGGTACCGCCACGCCGCCGACACCCGCCTGGTCAACGTGCACGTGCAGCGTCTGCGCTCCAAGATCGAGCACGACCCGGAGAACCCCGAGATCGTGGTGACGGTGCGGGGCGTGGGCTACAAGGCCGGCTGACCGTGGTGACCGGGCCCGTGCACCGCCTGACCGGCTTGTGGCGACGCTCCATCCAGGCCCGGGTCGTGATCAGCACCGTTCTGCTGTCGGCGACCGTGGTGTTCCTGGTCGGCTGGACGCTGACCCGCCAGATCACCGACGGCCTGGTCAAGGACCGGGTCGACAGCGCCGTCGCGGAGGCTCGCCGGAGCAGCGCGGACGTGCAGGACAGCCTCAGCGCCGCGACCTCGGACTTCGACGCCGGCTCACAGCTGCCGGCGCTGGTCTCCGGCGTGGTCTCGCGGGGGTCGGCGCGCGGGTACGACGTGGTCCTGGTGGGACCGCTCTCCGCGACCGAGGACGCCCGGGTGGGTGGGGAGTTCTTCACTCCCGGGCTCGACCTCGGCAGCGTGCCGGGGCGGCTGGCCTCGACGGTGGAGGGGGGCTCCGACGTCACCGGGGCGTCCTGGACGTTCACCAGGATCCGCTACGACGACCCGGACACCCCGTCGGTGCCCGGGGTGGCGGTCGGGAGCCGGCTGGTGCTCCCCGCCGACGGGGGCACCTACGCGCTGTACCACCTCTTCCCGATGACGGCCGAGCAGCGCACGGTGGACCTGGTCCGCCGGGCCCTGCTGACCAGCGGCGTCCTGCTGCTCGTGCTGGTGGCGGGGTTGTCCTGGCTGGTCACCCGCCAGGTGGTCACCCCCGTCCGGCTGGCCCGCCGCGTGGCCGAGCGGCTCGCCTCCGGCCGGCTGGAGGAGCGGATGCAGGTGCGCGGCGACGACGACATCGCGCGGCTCGCGGTGTCGTTCAACCAGATGGCCTCGAGTCTGCAGAAGCAGATCCGCAAGCTGGAGGACATGTCGGCGGCGCAGCGGCGCTTCGTCTCCGACGTGTCGCACGAGCTGCGCACCCCGTTGACGACGGTCCGGATGGCGAGCGAGGTGCTGCACGACGCCCGTGCGGCCTTCGACCCGGTCACCGCGCGGGCCGCCGAGCTCCTGCAGAACGAGCTGGACCGGTTCGAGCTGCTGCTGACCGACCTGCTGGAGATCAGTCGCTTCGACGCCGGCGCCGCGGCGCTCCACCTCGAGGACGTCGACCTCGTCGAGCTCGCCGAGCGGGTGACCCGCTCGGTGCAGCCCCTGGCCGAGCGGCGCGGCACCCGCGTGGTGGTGCAGAAGGTCGGTGAGCCCTCGGTGGTGCAGGCCGACAGCCGCCGGATCGAGCGGGTCGTGCGGAACCTGGTCACCAACGCGATCGACTACGCCGACTCCCGGGACGTGGTGGTCGTGGTGGCCAGCAACGACGAGGGCAGCGCGCTGGCCGTGCGCGACTACGGCGTCGGCCTCAAGCCGGGGGACGAGGTCCGGGTGTTCAACCGCTTCTGGCGCGCCGACCCGGCGCGGGTCCGGACGTCGGGCGGCACCGGTCTCGGCCTCTCGATCTCGCTGGAGGACGCCCGTCTGCACGGGGGCTGGCTCCAGGCGTGGGGGATGCCCGGCGAAGGGGCCCAGTTCCGGCTGACCCTGCCGCGGCATGCCGGGGACCGGATCGTGCGGAGCCCCCTGCCGCTGGTGCCCCGCGACTCCCTGGGCCGCAAGCCGGTCGCGCCATGAGCCGCCGGGTGCCGCTCGCGGCGGTGGTGGTGCTGCTGGCGTCGCTGGTGGCCGGCTGCTCCTCCCTGCCCGACCGGGGGACGGTCGAGGTCGGGGGAGCGCCGGCCGCGTCGGACTCGTCCGCGCCCTTCGACTTCAACCCGCCCGGGCCGGTCCCGGGAGCCTCCCCCGAGCAGATCGTGATCGGCTTCCTGCGCGCGCTCCAGGCCACTCCGGTCAGCACCCGGGTCGCCGAGCAGTTCCTCACCGACGCCGCGACCGAGGACTGGCACCCCGACCGCCGGACCCTGGTCTACGAGACCCAGCAGGTCGTCGAGTCCGGGTCGGGCGTCACCTTGGACCTCGGTTCCACCTTCGAGCTCGACGCCAGGGGGCACTGGCTGGCCGGCGCTGAGCCGGCCGCCGACGGGGCGGAGCCGTCCCGGCGCCGGCTCCGGTTCCGCCTGCACCAGCAGGGCGGGGAGTGGCGGATCACCGACCCCCCGGACGCCATGGTGATCCCGCGCTCGCACTTCGAGACCCGGTACGAGGAGTTCTCGCTCTACTTCTTCGACCCCTCCGGGTCGGTGCTCGTGCCGGAGCCGGTGTACCTCCCGCTCGGGGTGCAGACCCCCACGATGCTGGTGTCCGGGCTCCTGCAGGGTCCCTCACCGGCCGGCCGCGAGGTGGAACGGACGTTCGTCCCCCGGGGAACCGAGCTCGGCGTCGGCGTCCCGGTCCGTGCCGACGGCGTGGCCGAGGTCCCGCTCAGCGCCGAGATGCGGGACCTGGGGACCGACCAGCTCGACCTGGTCCTCGCCCAGATCGCCTGGACCCTGCGCCAGGTCGACGGCGTCGAGGCATTCACCGTCACCGTCGACGGCACGCCGTTGGAGGTCCCGGGCGGACGCAGCACGGTCGACGTCGGCGGATGGGGAGAGTTCAGCCCGACCGACGCCACGGCGTCCACCGACCTGTTCGGCCTGCGCGAGCGTCGCGTGGTGCAGGTGCAGGGAGACGACGAGGCTGCGGTGGCCACGGTCCAGGACCCGAGCATGGGGGTGGCTCGCTCCCTGGGGGTCAACCTGCTCGGACAGCGGTTCGCGGTCGTCTCGGAGGGCGGCTCCCGGGTGGAGGTGCTGAGCCGCTCCGGAGGTGCTGCCGACGCGCCGGTCACCGAGGTCCACTACGGCGCCGACCTGCTGCGACCGGCGTGGGACCGCACGGACCGGCTCTGGCTGTTCGACCGCACCGCGACCGGCACCCGCGTGGTCGTGGTGACCGACGGCAAGGAGAAGGTGCTCGACGCTCCTGCCCTGAGCGGCGCGCGCGCCCGGGCTGCGGCGCTCTCTCGGGACGGCACCCGGCTGGTCGTCGCCGTGCCCGGGCCCGGCCCGAGCACCACGCTGTTGCTCTTCCGGGTCGTGCGCGCTGGTGCGGGAGCGCCGGTGCAGCTGACCGAGCCCTCGCGGCTCACCTCTCCGGAGCCGCTGACCCGGGTGCGCGCGCTGGGCTGGCGGGACCCCACCACGGTCGCCGCGCTCACCCGCCCGTCCTCCACGACCACCCAGGTGGTCCCGGTCGCCTGCGACGGGTCGTCTGCCGCGATCGAGCTCGATCCCCCCGTGGACGTGCTCTTCGACCGCGGCGTCGCGCTCGCCGCCTCCCCGGGAGGACGCTCGGCCCTCATGGTCGGGACGCGGGACGGGACCCTGCACGCCCTCGACCCCCAGGGTCGGTGGGACTTCGACGTGGGCCCGAGCGGCCTGCGCGCGCCGACCTTCGTCGGCTGAGACCGGTTCGCAGGGGTTCTCCCCAGCCGGGTCGTCCCCGGCCCCAGCGGGCCCCGCGCCGGGCCAGGCTGTGCCGGTGCGGATCAGCGGGTGGGACAGCGGGTGGGAGGGGTGGTGGGACGGCTGGTGCGACCTGGTGCTGGGCTCGGCATGCGTGGCGTGCGCGGCGCCGGGGCGCGTGCTGTGCCGGCGGTGCGCCTCGCGCCTGCCTGTCACGGCGGAGCCCTGCTGGCCCGATCCGGCTCCCCCCGGCCTGTGCCCGCCCTGGGCGGTCGGGCCGTACGCCGCTCCTCTGCGACCGATGGTGCTCGCCCACAAGGAACGGGGTCGGCTGGCGCTCGCGCAGCCTCTGGGCCGCCTGTTGGCGGTCTCGGCCCGGCTGGCCTGCGGCTCCGGCGCGGCGTACCTCGTCCCGGTGCCGTCGCACCGTGCCGTGGTCCGCGGACGGGGCCACGACCCCCTGCTCCGGGTGGCCCGGGTGGCGGCCGCAGAGCTGCGTCGCGGCGGGGTCGACGCAGCAGTGCTTCCTGCCCTCACGGTGGTCGGTCGTCCGCTCGACCAGGCCGGGCTGGACGCCGCCGGGCGTGCCGCGAACCTGGCCGGGCGCTTCGCCGCCCGGGTCGGGGTGGTCGCGGCTGCGCTCGCGGACCCACGCCCCGTCGTGCTGGTCGACGACGTGGTGACCACCGGGGTGACGTTGAGGGAGGCGCAGCGGGCGCTGGAGGGCGCCGGCGCCCCCCCGGTCGGCGCGGCCCTGGTGGCGGCGACGCGCCGCCGGTCGCGGTCCGTCGAGGAGGGGGGCGAAAGTGGGAGGGACTAGGAATTTGGTGAGTATTCGGACCCCCCCGGCTACCGGTCCACTCCAGGGCGGACTAGCGTCTGTGTATGGAGTCCGTCCGGGTCCGTGGTTGCGTCGATCGGGGGTGCCCGGGCTCCGCGCCTGCGGGTGCACCCGGTCGGCAAGCCGATGCCAGTCGCAGGCGAAACGGTCCACGTAAGACGTCCCTCGACCGCCGGGCGCGGTCGGTCGGCCGTCGATCACGGTGCGGCTTAGAAGTAAGTCCTGCCGTCCCGGTGTCGTCAGATACGGCACCCCAGGGCGAGAAGACGGGTAGTGGCGGAGAAGCTGCGAGAGTCTCAGCAGGCGGTTGTGGGGTCGAAAACCAGGTCGGCCGGACGGACTTCATCTCAGGGCTGACACTCGACCTGGAGTGTGGGCCCGCTATTTCACATCGCTCGCTGACCCATGGAGGTACGCATGGATGTTGTCCTGAAGAGCCGTCACTGTGAGGTGTCGGACCGGTTCCGGGACCATGTCGAGGAGAAGCTCGGCCGACTCGAGAAGCACGACCATCGGGTGATCCGGGTCGAGGTCGAGATCGAGCTGGAGCGCAACCCGCGCCTCGCCGACCGTGCTGTGCGCGTGGAGCTGACCGCGTTCTCCAAGGGTCCGGTGATCCGGGCCGAGGCTGCCGCCGAGGACAAGATGGCGGCCCTCGACATGGCGGTGGACAAGATGGCCTCGCAGATGCGGCGTGCTGCCGACCGGCGGCGCGTGCACCGAGGACGCCACACGCCGGTCTCGGTCGCCCAGGCGCTCGCGGGCGTGGACCAGACCCTCAACGGGACAGGTCCCAGCGAGCCGGAGGTCACGGAGGAGGAGCACACGGTGGGCACCTTGACGGTGACCGGCGACGGTCCCCTCGTGGTGCGGGAGAAGACCCACGCCGCCGTGCCGATGACGCTCGGACAGGCGCTCTACGAGATGGAGCTGGTCGGGCACGACTTCTTCCTGTTCGTCGACGAGGACAGCAGCAGGCCGTCGGTGGTCTATCGACGCAAGGGCTATGACTACGGCGTGATCGCCCTGGAGGTGGGCTGAGCGCGCCGTCTACCCCCCGAACGGGTGCGGACGAGAATGACTATTTCCCGTTCGGACTAGCCCGAACGTGCCATGATCGCCCTGTGGCGGATCTGGGGACAACGCGCGGTGCGCGCGATGCTATTCGTGTGCTCGTGGTGGACGACCAGGAGCTGTTCCGACGTGGGCTGACGATGTTGCTCAGCGTCGAGGACGACATCGACGTGGTCGCGGAGGCGGCGGACGGCTTGGCCGCCGCCGCTCTCGCGGCCACGCACACCCCCGACGTGGTCCTCATGGACGTGCGGATGCCCAAGCTCAGCGGCATCGAGGCCTGCGTCGCCATCAAGGACGCCGCCCCCACCGCCCGGATCATCATGCTCACCGTCAGTGACGAGGAGGCCGACCTCTACGAGGCGGTCAAGAACGGCGCCTCCGGCTACCTCCTCAAGGACTCCTCGATCGACGAGGTCGCCCAGGCGGTCCGGGTGGTCGCGGACGGTCAGTCCCTGATCAGCCCCTCGATGGCCATCAAGCTCCTCGACGAGTTCAAGCAGATGTCGCGGACCGACCGCCAGGCGGTGCCGACCCCCCGGCTGACCGACCGTGAGCTGGAGGTGCTGCGCCTGGTGGCCCAGGGCCTGAACAACCGGGAGATCGCCAAACAGCTGTTCATCAGCGAGAACACCGTGAAGAACCACGTCCGCAACATCCTCGAGAAGCTGCAGCTGCACTCGAGGATGGAAGCCGTGATGTACGCCGTCCGGGAGAAGCTGCTCGACATCCCGTGACCGCCCGCCCGGACACGTTGTCCCGGGCGCAGGCCCGGAGGGTCGCCCTGGCAGCCCAGGGCTTCCTCGACCCGCGCCACGACCCTCCCACCCTGCGCACCCTCGCCCGCACCGTGCGGCGTACCGGGGTCCTGCAGATCGACTCGGTCAACGTGCTCCAGCGCGCCCACTACATGCCGCTGTTCAGCCGGATGGGGGCCTACGACCCGGGGCTGCTGGAGCGGGCGTCCGGCCGGTCCCCGCGCCGGCTGGTGGAGTACTGGGCGCACGTCGCGGCGTTCATGCCGGTGGAGCTGTGGCCCCTCATGCAGCACCGGATGCGCCGCTACCGCGACCACGGGCACGAGTGGTCGGGCATGCGGCACCGCCCCGAGCTGGTCGACTCCCTCCTGGCCGTGGTGCGTGCCGAGGGAGCCAAGACCTCCCGCGACCTCGACGACGGCCTTCCGCGTGCCCAGGTGCAGTGGGGGTGGAACTGGTCGGAGACCAAGAAGGCCCTGGAGTACCTCTTCTTCACCGGGGACCTGGCCGTGGCGCGCCGCAACGGGGCCTTCGAGCGGGTCTACGACCTGCCCGAGCGGGTGCTTCCGGCGGCG
This sequence comes from uncultured Actinomycetota bacterium, assembly GCA_963784485.1. Taxonomy (GTDB): domain Bacteria; phylum Actinomycetota; class Actinomycetes; order Propionibacteriales; family Nocardioidaceae; genus Marmoricola_A. The sequence goes on from CAWARH010000004.1 coordinate 312,342, forward strand.
GTGCTGGCCACGCCCGAGCCCCCGCCGGCCGAGGCGCACCGCGAGCTGGTCCGCCGGGCCGCGGTCTCGCACGGCGTCGCCACCGAGGCCTGCCTGCGTGACTACTACCGGATGCGCACCGAGCAGGTGGGCCCCGCGGTGCGCACCCTCGTCGAGGACGGGGAGCTCCTGCCGGTGCACGTGGAGGGCTGGTCGCGACCGGCGTACCTCCACCGCGACGCGCGGGTTCCTCGTGCCGTCAGCGCGCGGTCCCTGCTCAGCCCGTTCGACCCTGTGGTCTGGGAGCGGTCGCGCACCGAGGCGCTGTTCGGCTTCCGCTACCGCATCGAGATCTACGTGCCGCAGGCGCAGCGCGTGCACGGCTACTACGTCCTGCCGTTCCTGCTCGGCGACGCGCTGGTGGCCCGGGTCGACCTCAAGGCCGAGCGGGCCACCGGGGTCCTGCTCGTCCAGGGTGCCTACGCCGAGCCGGGTGCCCCGGCCGGGACCGCCGAGGAGCTGGCCGTCGCCCTGCGCGAGCTGGCCGACTGGCTGGGGCTGGTCGCCGTGCGCGTCGTGCCCCACGGCGACCTGGCCCCTGCGCTCGCCGCGCTGGCCGGCGGGTCCGCCTGACCCTTTCGGCCGGTTCGCCGGTCCCAGGAGCCCCCGTGCTGGGTAGAGTGGCAACGCCTCACCCCACCAGATCTGGAGCTCACGTTCGTGCCTGCCATCATCGACAAGATCCTGCGCCTCGGCGAAGGCAAGATCCTCCGTCAGCTGGAGGCGATCGCCAAGGCGGTCAACGCCATCGAGGACGACTTCGTCGCGATGAGCGACGACGAGCTGCGCGGGATGACCGACGAGTTCAAGCAGCGGCTCGAGGCCGGCGAGAGCCTCGACGACCTGATGCCCGAGGCCTTCGCGACGGTCCGTGAGGCCGCACGCCGGGTGCTGGGTCAGCGGCACTTCGACGTCCAGCTCATGGGTGGGGCCGCGTTGCACCTGGGCAACATCGCCGAGATGAAGACGGGTGAGGGCAAGACGCTGGTCGCCACCCTCCCGTCGTACCTCAACGCGTTGACCGGCAAGGGTGTCCACGTGGTCACCGTCAACGACTACCTGGCCAAGTACCACGCCGAGTGGATGGGCCGGGTGCACCACTTCCTCGGCATGTCCACCGACGTGATCCTGCCCAACATGTCCCGGCAGGAGCGCCGCAAGGCGTACGCCGCCGACATCACCTACGGCACCAACAACGAGCTCGGGTTCGACTACCTGCGCGACAACATGGCCAACAGCCTGGACGACTGCGTCCAGCGCGGCCACCACTTCGCGATCGTCGACGAGGTCGACTCGATCCTGATCGACGAGGCCCGGACCCCGCTGATCATCTCGGGCCCGACCCAGGACGAGGTCCGGTGGTACCCCGAGTTCGCCAAGATCGCGAACCGCATGGTCAAGGACACCGACTACGAGGTGGACGAGAAGAAGCGCACGATCTCGGTCCTCGAGGGCGGGATCACCAAGGTGGAGGACTACCTCGGCATCGACAACCTGTACGACTCGGTCAACACGCCGCTGATCTCGTTCATGAACAACGCGATCAAGGCCAAGGAGCTCTTCCGCAACGACAAGGAGTACGTCGTCCTCGACGGCGAGGTGCTCATCGTCGACGAGCACACCGGCCGCATGCTGGCCGGGCGCCGCTACAACGAGGGACTGCACCAGGCGATCGAGGCGAAGGAGGGCGTGGAGATCCGCGAGGAGTACCAGACCCTCGCCACGATCACGCTGCAGAACTACTTCCGGCTCTACGACAAGCTCGGCGGCATGACCGGCACCGCGATGACCGAGGCGTCGGAGTTCGACAAGATCTACAAGCTCGGCGTCGTCCCGATCCCGACCAACCGTCCGCTCGCCCGGATCGACCAGGCCGACCTGGTGTACCGCACCGAGGCCGCGAAGTACGACGCGGTCGTCGCCGACATCGCCGAGCGGCACCGCAACGGCCAGCCGGTCCTGGTCGGGACGGTGTCGGTCGAGAAGTCCGAGCACCTCTCCGACCTGCTCCGCAAGAGCGGGGTGCCGCACTCGGTCCTGAACGCCAAGCAGCACGCCGGCGAGGCCAAGATCGTCGCCCTCGCCGGACACAAGGGCGCGGTCACGGTGGCCACGAACATGGCCGGTCGAGGCACCGACATCATGCTCGGCGGCTCGGTCGACTTCCTCGCCGACATGGAGCTGCGCAAGCAGGGGCTGGACCCGGTGGAGAACACCGAGGAGTACGACGCCGCCTGGCCGGCGATGGTCGAGCAGATCAAGGCGCGGGTGGCCAAGGAGCACGACGAGGTGCGCGAGGCGGGCGGCCTCTACGTGCTCGGCACCGAGCGTCACGAGTCCCGACGCATCGACAACCAGCTGCGCGGACGTTCCGGACGTCAGGGGGACCCGGGCGAGTCCCGGTTCTACCTGTCCCTGGAGGACGAGCTCATGCGGCTCTTCAAGTCCGACTGGGTCGACTGGGTGCTGACCACGCTCAAGGTGCCTGACGACGTCCCGATCGAGAACAAGCGGGTCACGAACTCGATCGCCTCGGCGCAGTCGCAGGTCGAGTCGCAGAACTTCGACTCCCGCAAGAACGTCCTCAAGTACGACGACGTGATGAGCCGTCAGCGCGAGGTCGTCTACGGCGAGCGCCGCGCGGTGCTCGAGGGTGCCGACCTGCACGAGCAGGTCCGCTCGATGATCGACGACACCGTCAGCAGCTATGTCCTGGGGGCGACTGCGGGGTTCCCCGAGGAGTGGAACCTCGAGGCGCTGTGGACGGCGCTGCGCACGCTCTACCCGGTGGGCGTCAAGCTTGCCGACGTCGAGGAGGAGGCAGGCGGTCGCGACGGTCTCGAGCGCGAGCTGCTCGTCGAGGTGCTCCAGGCGGACGCCCAGCGCGCGTACGACGAGCGGGAGGCGCAGTTCGGCGAGGAGGTCACCCGCGAGCTCGAGCGGCGCGTGCTGCTCTCGGTGCTGGACCGCAAGTGGCGCGAGCACCTCTACGAGATGGACTACCTGCGCGAGGGCATCGGGCTGCGCGCCTACTCCCAGCGCGACCCGCTGGTGGAGTACCAGCGCGAGGGCTTCGACATGTTCAACACCATGATGGACGGCATCAAGGAGGAGTCCGTCGCCTACCTGTTCAACCTGGAGGTCCAGGTGGAGCAGGAGGTCGACGAGGTCGAGGACGACGGTGACGGGATCGTCCTGGACGGCACCGGCGGCCCGCAGGCCGACGCGGAGGCGACGGCGCTGGCCTCGGTCTTCGCCAGCGGCGGTCAGCACCCGGTCATCCACGCCAAGGGCCTGGAGGAGCGCAAGGCTCCTTCCGACCTCACCTACACCTCTCCCACGGAGTCGGGCGAGACCGAGGTGACCCGGGAGCACGTCGAGGACGACGGGGTCGGCCAGGTGGGCCGCAACGACCTCTGCCCGTGCGGGTCGGGCAAGAAGTACAAGCGGTGCCACGGTGCCCCCGGGGGACCGACCGGGTCCACCTCCCGGGTGGGCTGACCTGCTGGACCGGGCGGCCAGCCGCCCGGTCCGCCGCCCGGCCCGCCGCCCGGTCCGCCGCCCGGCCAGTCGCCCGGTCAGCCGAACTCCAGGACCGTGCACAGCCACCGCCCGTGGCGGCGCTCCAGCCGCAGGGCCAGGGCTCGCGAGCGGGCGCCTTCGCGGACGTGGACGCTCACCTCGGCGACCTGGGTGTCGGGGCGGCACACGTGCACGCTCCGGACCTGGGGACGGACCGACCTCGCCGCCGGGCCGCGCGCCTGCTGCACCAGCCGGGTGCGGCGCTCGAGGTCGCGGAACAGGGCCGGAGCGGTCCACCGGACGAGCTGGGCGACCGGCCGTTGACCCCCCACGGACTCCACCACCGCCTGGGCGAAGGTGGCTGCCCAGGAACGGACCTCCTCGTCGTCGGTGTGCTGGACCCTGGTCCGGTGCCTGCGGTCGAGGTCGGGGGTGCGCGGGGGCCGGCCGCGTGCCGGGTCGAGGTCGAGGTCGAGAGCCAGCGTCCCCTGGGAGTCGGGGCTTGCGCCCGGATGCCGGGACTGGGCCGGGACCAGGCGGGTGACCGAGGCGCGGGCGACCTGCGGCGCGCCCGAGGGGCTCGGCGCACGCTGGGGGCTGCTCGCCGTCATGGTTGCTCTCCTGAGTTCGCGGTCGCGCTGTCGAGATCGCGGGGACGGGCAGACGGCCGGGCCGTCGGCGAGGACGGAGAAGACCTCCGTGTGGCTGCGGGGAGCTGGAGCACCGTGCCCGGCAACAGCAGGTCCGGGTCCGGGCCGACCACGTCGCGGTTGAGGGTGTAGACCGCTCGCCACGCCGCATCGACCTCGACCGCCCCCTGGCCGGGCACCAGACGCGTGGCCGCGATGGACCACAGGCTCTGGCCGGGAAGCACCCGGTGGGTCTGCGCCTCCTTCGTCGGCCCGCGGGCCCACAAAGGAGGCGCAGCACGGGACGGGGGCCCGAGTCGGGGACCAGGCCCCGGCACACGCCCCAGAACCACCCGACGCTCGGGCAGGGGCAGCCCGTCCAGGCGGGACGGCAGACCGGGGACGGTGTCCCTCGCGGTGGCGGCGGTGGCCGTCGCGGGGCCGGCGCCCGGGGCAAGGGGGGCCGGCGCGGCGAGGGCCGTGGCGGGCAGCACACCGCCGGCACCGACCCCCAGGGCGAGGCCGACCGTCAGCCGCAGCAGGCGGGGTCGCAGCAGCGAGGGTGGGTTCGAGCGGCTTCGGGGGCGGTCGCTGCCTCCCCGGCCGCCGTCCACGCAGTCGGCCACACAGTCGGCCACACAGTCGGCCACACAGTCGGCCACACAGTCGGCCACACAGTCGGCCACGCAGGTCACGACGCAGAGCACCAGCCAGAGCCAGAGTCCGGCGAGGGTGGCGCCGCAGACCAGCACGACGAGCTGGCCCAGCGCCCCCGGCGCGCCGGGGGCGGCGCCGGTCAGGGAGACCCACGCGGTCGCGCTCGGTGCGAGGGCCAGGCGCAGGCCCGCCGCGCCGAGCCCGAGAGTCGCGACCAGCAGGGCGGCGGCCCTGCACACGACGCGGAGAAGGATTGCCAAGGCTTGAACTCGAATCTCTTCGTTTGAATGCGTTTGACGATTTCTAGCTGCAGTTGCCGCAGGAGGTCAAGGCGCTCCCTCCTGGCTGTTGACAAGGGCGACCCGGCTGGGGAGGGTGCGGCCATGAGCTGGGAGTCCCGGCTGCTCGAGCTCTTCGACGACCTCGAGCAGCAGGCGCAGGCGCTGGCCCTGAGCAAGCGCGACGTCGACGTGGTCGAGCTCTCCCGCGCCGCCTACGCCGAGGTCGACCTCGCCGGACGCCTGCACGCCTCCGTGGGGCTCTGCGTGGTGCTCACCGTGACGGGCGTCGGCGCTGTGCCGGGTCGGCTCGCCCAGGTCGGCACGGGGTGGTGCCTCGTGACCGGCACAGGCGCCGCCGGGTCGACAGCCGACGCCGAGCGCATCATCGTCCTGGCGGCGCTGCTCGCAGCCACAGGTCTCTCACCGCGGGCGACGACCCCTGCCGCGCGCGACCTCCGCGCCGCCCTCGGGCTCGGGTCGGTGCTGAGGCGGCTTGCCGAGGCGGGCAGGCCGGTGGACCTGGTGCTCCTGGACGGCAGCCGGCTGACCGGGGTGCTCCAGCGGGTGGGCGGCGACTTCGTCGAGGTCGCGCCGCTGGGCGCGGGGCGCGCCGGCGCGCCGGTCGCGGTGCCGGTCGTGGTGCCGGTCGCGGCCGTGGCGCTGCTGCAGCGGCGGTAGGACCCGGCGGGGGAGCCGCGTCAGTCGCGGTCCGGGGCGGTGCCTGTCGATTCCTCGGGCGCCGCGCCGACGGTCTGGCCGCGCAGGTGTGCCTGGGTGTCGGCGTACATCCGCTCGATGAACGCCTCGAGCTCGGTGGTCTCCACGCGCCACTGGCCCCGACCACCCAGCTTGAGCGCCTTGAGCTCCTCGCGCTTGACCAGGGCGGTGACCTGCGCGAGGGAGGTGTTGAGGACCTCGGCGACGTCGTTGAGGGTGAGGAAGCGGGCTGGGGCACTCATGGAAGTCACTATGGCACCACCAGGCCCGGGATCAGAAACTTTACCTTTCTTTGACCCAGGTGGACGTCGTTCGACCCTGGTGGAGGCCAGCGACAGCGCCCATCATGGCGCCGTGAACGGCTCACTGCTCCGCCCGGCCCGGGGCGACCTCCCGTTGACCTCCCCTGCCGCGCTGCGGGTCCGTCGCGCGGGCTGGCGCGACCCGAGGCTGGTCGTCGGGCTGGCGCTGGTGGCCCTCTCGGTGCTGGTCGGTGTGCGGGTGATGGCAGGAGCCGAGGCCACGGTGCCGGTCCTGGCGGCCCGTGGCCCCCTCGCCGCCGGTCAGCGGGTCGGTGCCGACGACCTCGTGCCGGTCCAGGTCCGGTTCACCTCGGAGGCGGACGCCGACCGCTACCTGCCGGGTGAGGCCGGTGCGGCGGCGCCGCTCCCCGCGGGGGCCGTTCTCCTGCGGCCCGTCGGGGCAGGCGAGCTGGTCCCACGGTCGGCGGTCGCCACGGCCGGTGGGGACGGGCTCGTCGAGCTGCCGCTGACCGTGGACGCCGGCCGGGTGCCCGCCGCCGTCCGCGCCGGCTCGACCGTGGACGTGTGGGTCTCCTCCGCGTCCCGGGACAAGGGACGGTCCTCCACCGAGCTGCTGCTCGAGGCGGTCCCCGTGCTCGACGTCTCGGCGGGAGGCGCGCAACCCGGAGCGCTGCGGCAGGTGGTCGTCGGCGTCGGGACGACGGACCAGGGCCGGCTCGACGAGGTCGTCGGCCTAGCCGCCGACGAGTCCCTGGTCCTCGTGCGCAGGTCGGGCTGAACGGTGACCAGCCGATGAGACCGCCCCGGGAGCGCGGGCCGGTCGGCGGCGCGCCGGTCGCGCTGCTCGTGGCCGCCGGGGCGGCGGCGTGGGAGCCGCTCGCCCTCGAGGTGGTCACCGCGAACCGCTCCCTGACCCTGGTCAAGCGCTGCCTGGACCTCACGGACCTGCTGGCCACCGCGGGCTCCGGGACGGCCCGGGCAGCCGTCGTCTCCGACCGGCTGCCCGGCCTGGACGCCGACAGCGTCGCGCTCCTGCGACACCACGGGGTCGCCGTCGTGGCGGTGGTCGCCTCGGACGACCCGGAGAGCTCCCGGGACCGCGCGGCGGAGGACGTGACGTCCCGCACGAGCCGACTGCACCGGATCGGCGTCACCCGGGTGCTCCACGACGACGCGGTCCCCGAGCTGGCTGCGGTCCTGCATGAGGCGGTCACCGACCAGGGACCGGCCGAACCGGCTGCGGTCCCGCGGGACCACGGGGCGGCACCGGTCCCGGACCACCTCGAGGACCCGCTGGGGCTCCTCGGCGCCGGCACCGCGGCCCGCGGGCGGGTCGTCGCGGTGTGGGGTCCCACGGGCGCGCCTGGGCGGACCACCCTCGCCGTCCACCTCGCCGCGGAGCTCGCCGAGGCCGGTCGCCGGGTCTGCCTGGTCGACGCCGACGCCTACGGGGGGGCGGCAGCGCAGCACCTGGCCGTGCTCGACGGCGCCTCCGGGCTGCTGGCCGCCACTCGCCTGGCCAACCACGGGCAGCTCGACCGGGTCCGCCTGGCGGGGGTGGCCCGACAGGTGGCGCCCCGACTGCGGATCGTCTCCGGGCTGCCCCGGGCCGACCGGTGGGCCGAGGTCAGGCCGGTGGCCTTCGAGGAGCTGCTGGAGGTCGCCCGGGCGCTCGACGAGGTGGTCGTCGTCGACACCGGCTTCGGCCTGCCGACCGAGCCGGCCGACCCGTTCGGAGGACCCCCTCCTCGCGACGAGCTGACCCGGGTCGCGTTGACCCTCGCCGACCACGTGGTCGTGGTGGCCAGCGCCGATCCCGTCGGGCTCACCCGGCTGACCCGATCCCTGCAGGACCTCGACGCGCTGGCCGAGCTGCCGGTCCACGTGGTCGTCAACCGGATGCGGTCGGGTCTGGGGTGGACCGAGCGCGAGGTCGCGGCGCTGGTGGCCCGGGTGTGTCCCCGCGCGCCCGTGACCTTCCTTCCCTACGACCGGTCCGCGACGGACCGGGCACTGGTGTCCGGTCGGACGCTGGCCGAGTGTGGGGACAGCGCGCTGCGTCGCGCGCTCGCGGTGCTGGCCGATCGCCTCGACGACGTGCCGGCCGGGCGGAGGGCAGGAGCGAGGCACGCCACGCCAAGGTGGCGCAGGCGGCGGCACGCCCGCCGGTGACTGGCGGGCCGCCCCGGGGTCAGACGGCGAGCAGGAGGTACAGGCCGCTGACGGTGTAGGCCACCATGACCACCAGGAGCGGCAGCTGACCGGTGAGCTGGTCGCGACGCGGGAGCAGCCGCATCGCCCGGTCGTGCGAGGCGATCACGCCGAGCACGTGCCCGCCCACGATCGCGACCACCTTGGTCACGGACAGGAAGGTGGGATGGGTGGTGACCCAGTAGCTCACCTGCAGGTCCGCGGTCCCGAGCAGGTTGGCCCCGGTGACCATCGGGTCGCTGAGGTAGATCACCGTCTGCTGACCGGTCTCGACGAAGTAGCTCAGGTAGTGGGCGACGAAGTAGCCCACCACGATCGGCACGATCGCGTGGGCGAACCGGCGCGGCATCTCGCGGTGCGGGAGACCGGGCACCGGGGGAGTCAGCATGGTGGCGCCCGCCAGCAGCAGCCCGACCACCAGGCAGAAGACCATGAGAGCGATGGTGTCGAGCAGCGTGCCTCCGACCGGGGCGTCCTGGCTGAAGCGGATCCAGGCGATCGAGTCCTTGAAGCTGTCGAAGGCCGTGCTGCCGACCAGGATCGCGACCACGGCGAGCAACCCGGGCTGGGGGGGTACGCCGTCGAGGTTGCGCAGCGGGCTCCGGACCACCAGCGTCCCGTCCGCGGTCCGGCCGAAGACCGACAGGTGGGACACCAGGGTCGAGAACGCCTCGAACGGGTCGGCGGCGGCGATCCAACGCTCCCCGAAGACGGCGGCCCCGATCAGCACCACGGCGACGTAGCAGGCCAGCCACAGCCGCACCGCCCACAGGAAGTTCGACTCGGGGAACACCAGCTCCATCCACACGAAGGCCAGCAGTCCCCCGCTGGCCGGCCACAGGCCGATGCCGGGCGGCAGGTCCACCACCCCGGTGGTCGGGTCCCCCCGGGTGGCCGCGCTCAGCAGCCGGTGCACGGTGCGCAGTGGGTTCACCGCCCGGTAGAACGGCCCGAGGAGCAGCGAAGCGGGCACGACACCGACCCACAACAGGACGTAGAACACCCCGAAGGTCGGGTTGGCCAGGCTGTCGGGCCCGGCCAGCGCCGCCCACCCGACGTACGCCGCAGCCAGCAGCCCGACCGCCCGCAGCAGCACCGAGAGCCAGCCGCCGGACAGCGCTGCGGCCAGCCCGGCCGGCAGCGGGTGCCCTTGGCGGGCGGCGTCGTACCGGGGTTCTCGCCAGGCGAGCACCAGGACGATGAAGGACACCGCGAGCGCCGCCGCGCCGCCGGCGAGGGCGAACGGCAGCGAGATCGGCAGGTCCTGGCCGCCGCCGATCCCGTGCGTGAAGACCAGGTCGCGAAGCGTCCACATGGGGCGGGTCCTTCCTCGGGCGGGCGTCGCGGTCCATGGTCGGCGGACCTCTGACAGAATCGCATGGACAGCAAGCGACAGCCGAGATCCGCGGCGAGGAGGGGTCCGATGGAACGCCTTCTCCCCGAGGACGTGGCGATGCTGGGCATCGACTCCGTCACGACGCCGATGCACCTGGCCACCGTCGAGGTCTTCGAGCCGCCGGAGGAGGGTTTCGACTACGAGCGGCTCGTGGCGCTCGTGCTGGACCGCCTCGCGTTCGTCCCTCGCTACCGACAGCGGCTGGTCGGCGTCCCCGGGGGCCTTGCCGCGCCGGTGTGGCTCGACGACGACGACTTCGACGTCAGCTACCACGTGCGTCGCTCCGCGGTCCCGCGTCCGGGCTCCCGGGCGCAGGTCCAGGACCTGGTCGCCAGGATCATCACCCGCCCGCTGGACCGCAGCCGGCCCCTGTGGGAGATGTACCTCATCGAGGGGCTCGAGGGGGGCCGGTTCGCGATCCTCTCCAAGTCCCACCAGATGCTGGTGGACGGCGTGTCGACCATCGACCTCGGTCAGGTCATCCTCGACAACGACATCGCTCCGCGCCCCCGCATCCCCGACGAGTGGATGCCGCGACGGGAGCCGTCGGCCGCCGCGCTCGTCCTGGACGCGGTCGGGGACCGGCTCCGGCACCCAGGCACGGCGGTCGGCGCGCTGCGCGGCACCGCCTCCGGGCTGCTCCGGTCGAGCCCCCTGTTCTCCGCGCGCCGTGCGGGTCCCGAGTCCCCCTTGCAGGCGACGGTCTCCCAGCAGCGACGCTTCGTCACGGTGCGCACCGAGCTCGACGACTACCGCAAGGTGCGCAGGTTCCACGGGGGTACGGTCAACGACGTGGTGCTGGCCACGGTGACCGGTGCCTTGCGGGCGTGGTTGATGACCCGGGCCGAGTCAGTGCACCGGAGCCGTCCGCTGCGGGCGATGGTGCCGATGAGCGTCATCGACACCGACCTGGAGCCGACCTCCCTGGGGTCCCAGGTCGCCGGCAACGTGCTCACCCTCCCGGTGAGCGAGCAGAGTCCCGTGGTCCGGCTCCACCAGGTCTCCTACGCGCTCAAGGCGCACAAGGAGACCGGGCGCGCGGTCTCCGCGCTCCGGCTGATCGGGGTGGGCGGCTTCGCGCCGACCACCTTCCACGCCCTGGGGGCCCGGGTCGCGGCCTGCGCGCCCCGGACCTTCAACCTGGTGGTCACCAACGTGCCCGGCCCGCAGTTCCCGCTGTACGCCGCCGGCGCCCGGATGCTGGAGAGCTACCCCGTCCAGCCGTTGCTGCCCGACCAGGCCCTCGCCATCGGCGTCACGTCGTACGACGGCGCCGTGCACTACGGGCTGACCGCCGACCGGGACGCACTGCCGGACGTCGAGGTGATCGGGCAGTGCCTCACCGAGGCGATCGCGGAGCTCGTCGACACCACCACCGAGAGCCGGATGCGTGCACCACGCGGCCGGGCCCCGCGGAAGCCGGAGCGGTGAGCCGGGTGGTCAACCGGGTGTTCGTGCCCGTCACGGCGAGGCTGCTGGCCGAGGCGCGCGAGCGAGGCAGCCACGGCCCGGCGCCGGTGCGCGGCCACGCCGTGACCGACGCGCTGCGCGAGGCGCTCCCCGACGGGGACGAGGAGGAGTGGGAGTACGTCGCGATGTCGGCTGCCGCGCTGGACTCGGTGGCGCTGCTGGCCGCGGACGACGCGCCCTTGCGCATGGTCGCCGCGTTCGAGGCACCGAGCGCCGAGCCGGTGGAGGGGCCCGACGAGCACGTCAGTGCCGTGCGGGTCCCCGCGGAGCTGCCGGTGCGCCTCCTCGCCGCGGTGCTCGCCGACTCCGAGGAGGCAGCGGACTCGGTGCGGGAGGCCGTGGCGGACGGCACCGAGGAGGCAGCCGGACGGACCCTCGTCCACGAGCTCGGCTGGTACGCCGCCCAGGAGCTCGACGACCTGCTGGGGAGCCTGCGCGCCCGGTGAGTTGGGCTCAGCGCGGCGGTCGTGCCACGATCGGGGCCATGGACGCCGTCACCCAGCCCCCGACCCCGATCAACGAGCCCACGCTGAGCTACGCCCCCGGTTCGCCGGAGCGTGAGGAGCTCGTCGTCGAGCTGGCCCGCCAGGAGGCGACCCACCTCGACCTCACTGCGACGATCGGCGGGCGCGCCAAGCTGGGCGGGGGCGCGGCCTTCGAGGTCGTCCAGCCGCACGACCACCAGCACGTGCTCGGCTCCGGCAAGGGTGCCTCGCAGGCGGACGCCCGGGCCGCGGTGGCCGCGGCGAAGGAGGCGGCGCCGGAGTGGGCAGCCCTGGACTTCGACGACCGGGCCGCAGTCCTGCTCAAGGCCGCCGACCTGCTCGCCGGACCGTGGCGTCAGCGGCTCAACGCAGCCACCATGCTCGGCCAGTCGAAGACGGCCTTCCAGGCCGAGATCGACTCGGCGTGCGAGCTCATCGACTTCTGGCGGTTCAACGTCCACTTCGCCCGGCAGATCCTCGCCGAGCAGCCGATCGCGAACTCGCGCGGCATCTGGAACCGGACCGACCACCGCCCCCTCGAGGGCTTCGTCTACGCGATCACCCCGTTCAACTTCACCGCGATCGCGGGCAACCTGCCCACCGCGCCGGCGCTCATGGGCAACACCGTGCTGTGGAAGCCGTCGCCCACCCAGCAGGTCGCGGCGCACCTCACCATGCAGCTGCTCGAGGAGGCCGGGATGCCGCCCGGCGTCATCAACATGCTTCCCGGGGACGGGCTCGACGTCTCCGCGGTGGCACTGTCCCACCCCGACCTCGCCGGTGTGCACTTCACCGGGTCGACGCCGACCTTCCAGCACCTGTGGCGCAGCATCGGCGAGAACATCACCCGCTACCGCTCGTACCCGCGGATCGTCGGCGAGACCGGGGGCAAGGACTTCGTCGTCGCCCACGCCTCCGCGGACCCGGACGTCCTGCGCACCGCGCTGCTGCGGGGGGCTTTCGAGTTCCAGGGCCAGAAGTGCTCGGCAGCCTCACGGGCCTACGTCGCGCGCTCGGTGTGGGACCGGATCAAGGACGACCTGGTGGCCGAGACCGACGCGATCGCGGTCGGCGACGTCACCGACCTGTCGAACTTCATGGGCGCGGTGATCGACGACCGCGCCTTCGCCAAGCACAAGAAGGCGATCGCCCGGGCGAAGCGCTCGGCGAAGCTCGACGTCGTCGCCGGCGGCAAGGTCGACGACTCGGTCGGCTACTTCGTACGACCGACGATCGTGGAGTCCTCCGACCCGACCGACCAGATGTTCTCGACCGAGTACTTCGGCCCGATCCTGGCCGTGCACGTCTTCGACGACGCCGACTTCGAGACCGTGGTGGACCAGATGGAGTCGTTCGCGCCGTACGCGCTCACCGGCTCCATCATGGCCCAGGACCGCCGGGTGGTCGCGTGGGCGACCGAACGGCTCCGGTTCGCGGCCGGCAACTTCTACATCAACGACAAGCCGACCGGTGCGGTCGTCGGGCAGCAGCCGTTCGGTGGGGCGCGGGCCTCGGGCACCAACGACAAGGCCGGTGCCGCCTCCAACCTGCTGCGCTGGACCTCCCAGCGCAGCATCAAGGAGACCTTCGACCCGCCCACCGACTACCGCTACCCGTTCATGGGATGAGCGTCGGGTCCGCGCTGGCCACCTCGCTCACCCCCGAGGTGGTGCAGCACTTCGGTGCGCTCCACGGCTACGAGAAGGTCCTCGTCGGGCTGCTCGCGTTCGGGCCGTTCGCGGTGATGGGCCTGGTCGTCTACGTCGTGCGCCGCCGCGACCTGGAGGAGGAGCGTCAGGCCGCGGACGCAGAGGACACCGGGAACGACGGCGCCTACGCCGGGGAGCCTGCCACCGAGCCGACCCTCGGTCCGGGGGAGGACCGGGCCGGGGGCGAGTGAGCCAGCGGCGGCTCAGGCGCGCTCGGCCAGCCAGGTCACCCCGACGCGTCCCTCACGCTTGAGGGCCCGGGAGAGCAGGTCGGAGATCATCTTCTCGAGCTTGCCGCCGATCAGCGGGATGCTGATCTTGACGTCGCCGGAGAACACCTCGTCGGTGCCCGTGGCGGTCTCCCGCAACGTGATGCCGCCGCGCAGGCTGCCCGGCTTGCCGGGGATCTCCATGGAGAAGTCAGCGGTCTGAGCGGTCCTCCAGTCCTCGCGCTGGACGATCTCGACGGACTCCCCGGTGACCTTGATCGCCATCGTGGGGGCGCCCTCCATGGACTGGGTGCGGGTGATCACCACCAGGGCTCCCGGACCGGAACCGGTCACGGACACGTCGTGGCTCAGCGTCCGCTGAGCCTCACAGACCCGCTCACGGAACTCCGGGTCGGTGAGCATGGTGAGGACCTGGGCCGGCGTCGCGGCGTAGCTGTTGACGAGCTCGAACTTCATGCCGCCATCTTGTCGCACTCCGTTGCGGGCCTGCCACGGGAGGTCCACGCCGCGTCGCGTGGACTGCCCGTCGATGCGGGCCTAGTGTCGGTAGGGGTGGCACGACGAGGTGCCACGTCCTGTTCGAGGAGAGTCCTGTGCCCAGCCCGCTGTCCCGCTCGACCGCCGCGACGTCCGACGGCGACGACGACCCGATCTCCAAGGCCTGTGCCTTGGCCACGGCACGGCGGGGCAGCGGCGGTCCCCCGAAGGAGAGCGCGGCCCAGTTCATCCGGCAGTACTACCGGCACGTGGCCGTGGAGGACCTGACGGAGCGGGCCGACGTGGACGTCTACGGCGCCGCGCTGAGCCAGTACCGACTCGCCACCCAACGGCCCCAGGGCACCGCGAACGTCCGCGTCTTCACCCCCACCGTGGCTGAGCACGGCTGGTCCGCTGCCGGTCACACGGTCGTGGAGGTGGTGACCGACGACATGTCGTTCCTGGTCGACTCGGTCACCATGGAGCTCAACAACGAGGGTCGCAACGTGCACATCGTCGTGCACCCGCAGCTGCTCGTGCGTCGCGACGTAGCAGGAGAGCTGCTCGAGGTCATCGACGACGAGGGGTACGTGGTCGGCGAGTCCGTCGACGTCGCCCGCGAGTCCTGGATGCACGTGGAGATCGACCGGGAGTCCGACGAGGCCGAGCTCGAGTTGATCGAGCGCCGGCTCCGGATGGTCCTCAGCGACGTCCGCGAGGCCGTGGAGGACTGGGAGCGGATGCACCAGCAGGTCCTCGTCGTGGTCGACGACCTGCGCCGGGACCCGCCGCCGTTGCCGCCGACCGAGGTGGAGCAGGGGACCGCCCTGCTGGCCTGGCTCGCCGACGACCACTTCACGTTCCTCGGCTACCGGGAGTACCGCCTGGTCGACGAGGGCGAGGACACCTTCCTGCGCGCCGTTCCCGGCACCGGCTTCGGCATCCTGCGCGCGGACCAGGTGATGACGCCCGGCTACGGCAAGCTGCCGCCCCTGGTGGAGGCCAAGGCTCGCGAGAAGACGCTGCTGGTGCTGGCCAAGGCGAACTCCAAGTCCACCGTGCACCGCCCGGTCTACCTCGACTACGTCGGGGTGAAGACGTTCGACGAGAACGGCGAGGTGGTCGGCGAGCGCCGGTTCCTCGGGCTGCTGTCGTCCTCGGCGTACACCGAGTCGCTGACCCGCATCCCGGTGATCCGGGAGAAGGCCTACGCGGTCATCGAGCAGTCCGGGGTGGAGCCGATGAGCCACACCGGCAAGGCGCTCATGGACGTCCTGGAGACCTACCCGCGCGACGAGCTGTTCCAGACCCCGTTGGAGGACCTCGTCCCGATCGCCCAGGCGGTCCTGTACACCCGCGAGCGACGGCAGCTGCGGCTGTTCGTCCGGCACGACGCCTACCGGCGCTACCTGTCCTGCCTGGTCTACCTTCCCCGGGACCGCTACAACACCGCGGTGCGGGAGAAGATCTCCGCGATCCTCAAGCGGGAGCTGGGCGGGGACGCCATCGAGTACACCGCCCGGGTCAGCGAGTCGATGCTCGCGCGCCTGCACTTCGTGGTGCGCCCGCCGCGCGGGGAGGTGATGGACGGCGAGGTCGACATCCCCGAGGTGGAGCGGAGGCTCGCCGAGGCGGCGCGGTCCTGGTCCGACGACTTCGCCACCGCCGTCCGCGAGGAGTACGGCGAGGCGGAGGGCGTGCGCCTGGCCCGGCGGTACGCCGACTCGTTCCCCGAGGCCTACAAGGAGGACTACCCGGCCCGCGCCGGGGCGGTCGACCTCGGCCGGATCGAGTCCATCGAGGGCGACGAGGGGGTCGCCCTGTCGTTCTACCAGCTCATGGACTCCGGGCCCGGCGAGGCCAGGCTCAAGGTGTTCCGGGTGGGGTCCCCGCTGTCGCTGAGCCACGTGCTGCCGATCCTGTCCACGATGGGCGTCGAGGTCGTCGACGAGCGACCCTACGAGCTGGACGGGGTCTCTCGACCCTCCTACATCTACGACTTCGGCCTGCGCGACAACCGGCCGATCCCGCACCACGCTCGCGAGCTGTTCCAGGACACCGTGGCGGCGGTGTGGGAGGGCCGCAACGAGGCGGACGGCTTCAACGCGCTCATCCTCGCCGCCGGGCTCACCTGGCGTCAGGCGACGATCCTGCGGGTCTACGCCAAGTACATGCGGCAGGGCGGCACGCCCTTCGCCCAGGACTACATCGAGGAGGCGCTGAAGAACAACATCGACATCACCCGCCTGCTCGTGCAGCTGTTCGAGGTCCGCTTCGACCCCGCGCTCGAGGGTCCCCGCGAGGAGCGTCTGGAGACCTTGGAGGGCAAGATCCAGCGTGCGCTGGACGAGGTGATCAGCCTCGACCAGGACCGGATCCTGCGCTCGTACCTGACCGTGGTGAAGGCCACCTTGCGGACCAACTTCTTCCAGCCCGCTGAGGACGGCTCGCCCAAGCCGTACATCTCGATCAAGCTCGAGCCCAGCGCCATCCCCGACCTGCCCGAGCCGCGGCCCCGCTTCGAGATCTTCGTCTACTCGCCCCGCGTCGAAGGCGTGCACCTGCGCTTCGGTGCGGTCGCTCGCGGTGGTCTGCGGTGGAGCGACCGCCGCGACGACTTCCGCACCGAGGTGCTGGGCCTGGTCAAGGCGCAGATGGTGAAGAACGCCGTGATCGTGCCGGTCGGGGCGAAGGGCGGCTTCTTCTGCAAGCAGCTGCCCGACCCCTCTGACCGCGAGGCGTGGATGGCCGAGGGCGTCGCCTGCTACCGCACCTTCATCTCCGGGCTGCTGGACATCACCGACAACCTGGTCGACGGGGAGAACGTCCCACCCCGCGACGTGTTCTGCCACGACGGCGAGGACTCCTACCTCGTCGTCGCCGCGGACAAGGGCACCGCTACCTTCTCCGACATCGCCAACGGGGTGGCCAAGGACTACGGCTTCTGGCTCGGCGACGCGTTCGCCTCCGGCGGCTCTGTGGGCTACGACCACAAGGCCATGGGGATCACCGCCCGCGGTGCCTGGGTGTCGGTGGAGAGGCACTTCCGGGAGATGGGGATCGACTGCCAGAACGAGGACTTCACGTGCGTCGGCGTCGGCGACATGTCCGGCGACGTCTTCGGCAACGGCATGCTGCTCTCCGAGCACACGCGCCTGGTCGCGGCCTTCGACCACCGCGACATCTTCCTCGACCCGACCCCGGACGCCGCGACGTCGTACACCGAGCGCGCGCGGCTCTTCGCCCTGACCCGGTCGAGCTGGCAGGACTACGACACCAGCCTGATCTCCGAGGGCGGCGGCGTCTACTCGCGCAACCTCAAGTCCATCCCGGTCTCCGAACAGGTGCGCACCGCGCTCGGGCTGGCCGCCGGGACCACCAAG
The DNA here is from genome assembly GCA_963784485.1 of uncultured Actinomycetota bacterium. Taxonomy (GTDB): domain Bacteria; phylum Actinomycetota; class Actinomycetes; order Propionibacteriales; family Nocardioidaceae; genus Marmoricola_A. The sequence goes on from CAWARH010000004.1 coordinate 329,811, forward strand.
CTCACCCCCGCCGAGCTGATGCGGGCCATCCTGCTCGCCGATGTCGACCTGCTGTGGAACGGCGGGATCGGCACCTACGTCAAGTCGGCGGAGGAGACCCACGCCGACGTCGGGGACAAGGCCAACGACGTGATCCGGGTCAACGGCGGCGAGCTGCGCTGCCGCGCGGTCGGCGAGGGCGGCAACCTGGGGCTGACCCAGCGGGGTCGGATCGAGTACGCCCTGCACGGGGCCTCCGGGCGAGGCGGCCGGATCAACACCGACTTCATCGACAACTCCGCCGGCGTGGACACCTCCGACCACGAGGTGAACATCAAGATCCTCCTCGACGCCGTCGTCCGCAACGGCGACCTCACCGAGAAGCAGCGCAACGACTTCCTGGCCTCGATGACCGACGAGGTCGGGTCGCTGGTGCTCAAGGACAACTACGAGCAGAACGTCGCCCTGGCCTCGTCGGTGGCCCAGAACGCCGCGCTCCTCCACGTGCACGAGGACTGGATCCGCCGGCTGGAGCGCAAGGGACTGCTCGACCGCGAGCTGGAGTTCCTCCCGTCCCGCAAGCAGGTCGCGCAGCGTGCCGAGGCCGGCACCGGGCTGACCCAGCCCGAGCTGTCGGTGCTGCTTGCCTACACCAAGATCGTGCTGGCCGAGGAGGTCATCGCTACCGACCTGCCCGACGACCCGTACATGGCCATCGACCTGCACGAGTACTTCCCGAAGGCGATGCGCGAGCGGTACGCAGCCCAGATCGAGGCCCACCCGCTGCGTCGGGAGATCGTGGCCACCCAGGTGGTGAACTACCTGGTCAACGGCGCCGGGATCACCTACTACCACCGGCTGTCGGGCGAGACCGGGGCATCGGCCGAGGACCTGCTGCGGGCCAACTTCGTGGCCCGGGAGATCTTCGGCTCCCGGCCGTTCGTCGACACCGTGCAGGCGCACGACAACCTCATCGACGCCGAGACCCAGACCCGGATGCGGATCGAGATGCGCACCCTGGTCGAGCGGGCTTCGCGCTGGCTGATCAACAACCGTCGCTCGCCGATGGACAGCGTCGCAGCCGTCGACTTCTTCCGGGCGAGCGCCACCAAGCTGATGGCTGTGCTGCCGGACCTGCTGACCGGCCGCGAGCGGGACGCCTACGACCACCGTCGCGCGTCGTTGACCGACCAGGGCGTCCCGGCCGAGATCGCCGAGCAGGTCGCCATCCTGCCCCCGGCGTACGCGGTCCTGACCATCGTGGAGACCGCGGACCGGGCACAGGTCGACCCGGTGGAGGTGGGCCGGCTGCACTTCGCCCTGGGCGAGCGGCTCGGGCTGTCGACGCTGGTCCGACGGATCCTCGAGCTGCCGCGTGAGGACCGCTGGCAGACCATGGCCCGGGCGGCGCTGCGCGACGACCTGCACACCGTGCACGGCGCGCTGACCGGCCAGGTGCTGGCGGTCACCGCGCCCGACGCTTCGGTGGCCGAGCGGATCATGGAGTGGGAGGACCTCGACGAGGTGGTGGTCGGCCGCGCGGTGGAGACCCTCCAGGAGATCTGCACCGACGAGCACGCGGACCTGGCCAGGATGTCGGTCGGGCTGCGGGTGGTGCGGACCCTGCTGAGCAACACCGGCGGCTCCTGACCGAACAGGTCAGGCGGACTTGCGCGCCGGCGTCTTCTTGGCTGGCTTCTTCGCAGCGGTCTTCTTGGCAGGGCTCTTGGTGGACTTCTTGGTGGACTTCTTGGACGGCTTCCTCCTGGGTGCCTCGTCGTCTGCCTCTTCCTCTGCCTCGACCGCGTCCGGGGACTCGCCGCGGGCGGTCTTCGCGGCGGCCACCGACTTCTGCAGGGCGGCGAGCAGGTCGACCACCTCGCCGGCGGAGGGCGCCTCCTCCTTCGTCCGCTTGACCTCGCCCCCGGCGAGCTTGGCCTGCACCAGGGCCTCCACGGCGGCGGCGTAGTCGTCCTCGAACTCGGCGGCGTCGAAGTCGCCCGCCAGGGTGTCGAGCAGCACCCGGGCCATCTTCAGCTCCTGGGGCTTGGCCGGGTCGACGTCGGCGAGGGTGGCGAAGTCCGCGGCCCGGACCTCGTCGGGCCACATCATTGTCTGCATGACCAGAACGTCGTCACGAACCCGCAGCACGGCAGGTGTCATCCGGGAGCGCAGGGACACGGTGACGACGGCGACCCGGTCGCTCTCTCGCAGGGCGTCGCGAAGCAGGGCGTAGGGCTTGGTGCCGCTCTTCTCCGGCTCCAGGTAGTAGGACTTCTCCAGCAGCATGGGGTCGATCTGCTCGCTGGGCACGAACTTCTCCACCGAGATCTCGCGGCTGCTGTTCGCCGGCAGCTCGGCCAGGTCGTCCTCGTCGAGGATCACCATCTCGCCGTCCTCGGTCTCGTAGCCCTTGGCGATGTCGGCGTACGCCACCTCCTCCCCGTCGATCGAGCAGACGCGTTGGTACTTGATCCGGCCGCCGTCCTTGGCGTGCACCTGCCGGAACGAGATGTCGTGGCTCTCGGTGGCGGAGTAGACCTTCACCGGCACGCTGACCAGCCCGAACGAGACGGCACCCTTCCAGATCGCTCGCATGCGGTCCCTCCTGATGGTCGTGGCAAGACTGCACCCACGGTACCCATCCGGGAGGATGGTGGACATGCGTCCGATGCTCGCCTCCCGAGGCACGACCGTACCGACCGGTCCCGCATGGGTCCACGAGGTGAAGTGGGACGGCATGCGCGTGTGTGCCACGGTCCGCGCCGGCCGCCTTCTCCTGACCTCCCGCAACGACAACGACGTGACCGTGTCGTTCCCCGACCTGGCGGCGCTGGCCGGTCCCGACGTCGTCGGAGGGCGTGACATCGTGCTGGACGGCGAGATCGTCGCCTTCTCCGAGGGGGTCCCCGTCTTCGGCGCGCTGGCGGACCGGATGCACGTGCGGAGCGCCCGACGGGCACAGGCGGCGGCTGCGGCGAACCCGGTGACGCTCCTGGTCTTCGACCTGCTGGCCCTCGACGGTCTCGACGTGACCTCGCTCGCCCTGCGGGACCGGCGCGCCGCGCTGGAGTCGCTGGAGCTGGACGGCCCCCGCTGGCAGGTCCCCCCGACCTACGACGACGGGCGGCTGCTGCTGGAGGTCACCCGGCAGCAGGGCCTCGAGGGCGTGGTCAGCAAGCGGCTGTCCTCGCCGTACCGACCCGGGGTGCGCTCTGAGGACTGGCTGAAGTTCCCCCACCGACCGTCCGGGTCCTACGTCGTCGGCGGCTGGCGCCCGGAGACCGGCTCGTCGTCCCGGATCGGTGCGGTCCTGGTGGGTGAGCCGACCCCGCAGGGGCTGGTCTACCGCGGCAGGGTCGGCAGCGGCGTGTCCGGACGGGCCGCGGTCCGGCTCCTGGCGCTGCTCGGCCCCCTGACCCGACCTGATCCGCCGTTCGCCGGGGAGGTGCCGCGGGAGGACGCCGCAGGCACGACCTGGGTGCGACCCGAGGTGGTGGTCGAGGTGGAGTCGCTGGGGCTCACCCCCCAGCGCAGGCTCCGCCAGCCGGCGTTCGTCGGGGTGCGCGGCGACCTACGCCCCGAGGACCTGGTCGACCTGGGCGGCGGCGAGGATGGCTGAGCGCGGGGCCGGCGACGAGGTGCGGGTCGAGGTGGACGGGCGCACCCTGGGTCTGAGCAACCTGGGCAAGGTGCTCTATCCGGGCACCGGGACCACCAAGGGCGAGGTGCTGCACTACTACGCCCAGGTCGCACCCGTGCTGCTGCCGCACCTGGCGAACCGGGCCGTGACCAGGATCCGCTGGCCGCACGGCACCGGCGACGGCTCGTTCTTCGAGAAGAACCTGCCTTCGGGGGCACCGCCCTGGTTGCGGCGGGTCCAGGTCTCCTCGACCGGCTCGCGCGGCGGGGGGGACCGCATCGACTACCCGGTCATCGGGTCGCTGGCCGACCTCACCTACCTGGCGAACCTGGCCTCCCTCGAGCTGCACGTCCACCAGTGGACCTTCGACCGCGACGGCTCGCCCCGGGCCCCGGACCGGATGGTCATCGACCTCGATCCCGGCCACCCGGCCGGCCTGCACGAGTGTGCCAAGGTGGCGCTCTCGGTGCGCGCCCGTCTCGCCGAACTCGGGCTCCCGGTGGCCCCGGTGACCAGCGGCAGCAAGGGCCTGCACCTGTACGCACCGCTGCCGGGTGACCTGACCAGTGACCAGGTCCGGGAGGTCGCCAAGCAGATCGCCGAGGCGCTCGAGAAGGACGACCCGGCTCTGGTCGTCTCCCAGATGACCAAGGCGCGCCGTCCCGGGAAGGTCTTCCTGGACTGGTCGCAGAACACCGGCTCCAAGACCACGATCAGCCCCTACTCCCTGCGGGGCACGCTCACGCCGTACGCCGCCGCGCCGCGGACGTGGGACGAGGTGGAGGAGGGGGCGGACGAGCCCGGGGCCCTGACCCAGCTGACCTTCACCGAGGTGCTGGACCGGGTGGCCGAGCACGGGGACCTGTTCGGGGCCCTGCTCGGCTGACGGCCCCGGTCGAGGAGCGGACCAGGTCCGGTCGGAGATGATGCAAACCGCAGCATTTCCGCGACCTCTTCCCAGCGGGGGGAAGGATTCTTGTCTTTATCGGTCTGGCTTCGTCGATCCGGGGAGCTAGAGTCTCCTCGCGAGTCCCGCCTCGGACCTACCCCCGATTTCGAGGCGGGACCGCCCTGTCCGAACCCCGTGCGTCGACGGCGCCGAGGCTCACTCCTCCGAGGCTCACCCCTCCAGGGCGATGTGCGCCAGGAGCTCGTGGTCGAGGTCGACACGGACGCGGGCCGCCGGCACGGCCCCGGTGCGGGCGAGCACGCGGTCAGCGACACGCTGGGCCTGGTCCGGGGCGATCTCACCGACCACGAGCACGCAGACGGGGTCTGGCTGCGACGTGATCCGGCAGGTGAGGGAGGTGTGGTCGGGCAGGGTGCCCAGCAGGTCCGCGAGGATGTCACGGACGAGCACGAGCAGCGCGTCGTCGTCCTCGCTCGGGCCACGGTCGGAGGACAGGCTGACGCGCACCCCCCTGGCCCGCGCGGCCACGATCTGCTCGCGCAACCGGGGGGTGAGCAGCGAGCGTGCCCTGAGGTCGTCTCGCAGGGACTGAGCGACGGCGCTCGCCTCGGTCCGGTCGCGGTCGGTGAGCGGGCCCGGCCGCTCCGCGAGCCGCTCCAGCAGCGGCAGCACGCGGGTCCGGAGGTCGGCGCGGCGCTGGTCGTCGGCTTCGCGGACCGCGCGCGTCGCGAGGGCCTGTGCCTCGGTGTCGAGCTGCCGTCGGCGATAGGCCTCTGTCATCTCCTGCGAGCGGGCCACCAGCGACCTGACCGCGAGCGCTCCGGTCAGCCAGGTGACCACCGGCACCGAGAGCAGCAACGCGTCGGTCAGCCCGATGTCGGGGTGGGCCGCATGCACGCGCCACACGCTGATCGCGTTGACCGCGATCATGCCGGTCGCCGCGAGCAGCGCCGCGGGGAGGCAGCTGCGGATGGTGAGGGCCGCGACCAGCACGGTGAGCCCCCCCATGGGCCAGTTGGCGTACCCGACCAGGCCATGGGGGGTGAGGAAGGGGGTCACTCCCGCGGTCACGACCACGGCGGACCCGGCGAGCAGCATCCCCAGCACCGGTTCGAGCCGTGGCTCCTGCTCCTTGAACAAGGGGGCGAGGGCGACCGCGTCGGCCGTCAGCGCCAGCACCACCGCGAGCACCAGCAGCACCGGCTGTCGGTGCTGACCGCTGAAGACCACGGCATGGGAGAGGTGCAGCAGGATCCAGATGACGGCCGCGATCAGGGTGACGCGACGGACGGAGGTCGGAGGCCGCCTCATCGGCGTCCCCGCGGCGACCAGGTCAGCTCGACCAGGGTGCCCAGGCCAGGCGCCGTGTGGAGCACGGCGAGCCCGCCGACCGAGTCCATCCGGTCCTCGATGGACAACGCGACCCCGAACGAGGTCGCCGGCACCTGGTCACGCCGGAAGCCGCGACCCTGGTCGGAGACCACCACCTGGATCCGGTCGGGGCCGTGGACGAGGGAGACCGAGACCGGTCCTGGCCGGCCGGGGGGATAGGCGTGGGTGGACGCGTTGCGCAACGCCTCGCCCACCGCCAGCAGGATCGTCTGGACGACGCGGTCGGGCACGGGGACCGCGCCGGGACCAGGGGCCCCGAGGTCGGTGGTCGCCCACGGGCACGTGGTCAGGACCGTTTCGAGCAGGTCGTCGCGGAGGTGGGTGGGCTCGGTGGTGGCGGCGGCAGGACGGGGTCCGTCGCGCAGGTGCTGCGCGGCCGCGGCCACGACCGAACCCACGTCGGTGTCGTCCCCGGCGCGCGAGACCGTCTCCAGCGCCGCCAGCACCTCGTCGTGGATGAGGGAGTCCCACAGGGCGTTGTGACGGCCCAGCTGCTCGGTCGCCCGGGCCTGGGCGTAGCTGCCGGCAGCCTGGCCCGCCTCGGCGAGGAGGACCGACTGGGCCCGGTTCAACGCGAGCAGGATCGCCAGCGACGCGGCCTGCACCGTGACGTTGAAGACGACGTCCGCCGTCACCCGGGTGAGGTCGGCGTCGGTCCGGTCGCTGACCAGGAACGCAGCGCGGCACACGAGCACGGCCAGCCCGAGGCCGACCCCCACCACGTGGTGCCGGGTGACCAGCACGCTGGCGGCCATCGCGGTCGGGAGCAGGGCGGCGAGCCAGGTGACCGAGGTGCTGGTGTAGACCGCCTCGGACACGGCAGGCAAGGTCAGCAGCCCTGCTCCCACCGTGGCCAGGAGCACGCGGGCGCCCCAGGCCGCGCCCAGTCGGCCGACCATGCCGAGCCCGAGGAGGACCAGTGAGGTCGCGACGCCTCCGAGCACGGCGAGGTTCCACCACGCCGGGGTGAGCCCCCACTGGTCCCAGAGGGAAAAGCTCGCGGCGAACCCGGAGGCATGGACGCCGATGAACAGCAGCGTCGAGGCGATCCGGCTGGGGCTGGGCTGGTGGGTCACGGGTCGACCGGGTGGACGTACCCGTCCTCCACGGCGCGCTGGATGAGCTCCACCCGGGTGCTGGTCGAGCGCCCGAGAGTGGCGTACTTGCTGCGGATCCGCTTCAGGTGCTCCTTGACCGTCGACTCACGGAGGTCGAGCCGACGGGCCACCTGCTTGGTGACCAGGCCCTGGAACAGCAGCGTGAGCACCTGCACCTCCCGGTCGGTCAGCTGCGGCCGCAGGGACTCCGAGCTGTGCAGCACCGCGGCGAGCTCGAAGGAGAGGAACGTGTCGCCGGCGTGGACGGTGAGCAGGGCCTCCACGAGCTTGTCCACCGGCTCGTGCTTGAGGACCACCCCGAGGGCACCGGCCATCACCGCGTCCGACATCCAGGTGACCTGCCCCCCGTCGGTGTACACGAGCACCTTGAGACCCAGGTGGCGGAGGGCCTCGACGTTGTCGCGGGGGCGCGATCCGTCGGCGAGACGCAGGTCGAGCAGGGCGACGTCCGCGTCGCCCGGGGCCACGGTCAGCTGACCGACCGTGGCGGCGGTCTCCACGAACCTCACGGGAGCGGCGCTCTCGCGCGCTGCCTCCTGCACTCCGACCAGCATGACCGGATGGTCGTCGACGGCGACGACCCTGATGACCCCCGTGCTCACGACCCACCCCCGAAACTGCGTGTCGAGGCACAGTATCCCGCAAGTCCGACAGGGGGATGCGGCGCGGGGCCCGTGTCAGGACCGGCGTCAGGTGCCCTTGACCCGGTGCACCTTGTGCTGTGCGGCCTGGGCGCGGGGACGGATCACGAGCTCGTCGACGTTCACGTGCGCCGGACGCGTCACCATCCAGGTGATCGCGTCCGCGACGTCGTCGGCAGTCAGCGGCTCGGCCACCCCGGCGTACACGGACTCGGCCTTGGACTGGTCGCCGTCGAAGCGGACCAGCGCGAACTCGTCGGTGCGGACCATCCCCGGGGCGATCTCGCAGACGCGCACCGGCTGGTCGTACAGCTCCAGTCGAAGCGTCTCGGTCACCACCTGGGTGCCGTGCTTGGCGGCGGTGTAGCCCCCGCCGCCCTCGTAGGCGATCCGGCCCGCGGTGGACCCGACGTTGAGGATCACCCCGGCTCCGCTGGCGACCAGGGCCGGCAGCAGCGCCTGGGTGACGCGGACCAGTCCGATCACGTTGACGTCGTACATCCTGGACCAGTCCTCGGTGTCGGCCTCCGCGACCGGCGCGGCACCGAAGGCGCCCCCGGCATTGTTGACCAGCACGTCGAGCCGGGGACCTACCCGCTCGGCGAGCGCAGCCACGTCCTCGGCGGAGGTGACGTCGCAGCGCACCGCGGTGCCGCCGACCTCCTCGGCCAGGGCGGCCACGCGATCCTCGCGGCGGGCGGCACAGAACACATGGAACCCGGCGGCGGCGAGGTGGCGTGCGGTGGCAGCGCCGATCCCGCTGCTGGCCCCGGTGACGACGGCGGTACGTGTGCTCATGTCGCCATCCTGCCACCGCTCGGGACCCGCCGGTCGGGTGGAGCCGGTCGCCCGGCTCCACCCGACTCTGGGCCACAGTCCCGTCAGGAGGGCTCAGTTGAAGTCCTCGTAGGCGGTTCCCTTCGTGCTGAAGGAGCCGTTGTTCTTCTGCTTCTGCAGCACCACGTGCACGTGGGTGACGGTGGTGCTGGCGAAGCTCTTGTCGACCCACCACTGGGTCTTGCCGTTCCCCGGGGCGCAGTGCACCGCGGTCTGCCTGGACCCGAGCAGGCTGTGGCTCGCGTCGTAGTACTCGAAACGCACCCGACCGCACTCCTGGTCGGTCAGGTAGTGGTACCCGGTGATCCGGGCGGTGGTCAGCCCGTTGGTGAGGTCCCAGGTGAGGGTGCCTCCCTTGACCGGGGCACCGAGCGCCCAGTTCTTGCCGAAGTCGTGGTGCGTCGCGGTCACCCTGGGGCGGTCGGTGTCCAGGATCTGCGCCTGGGCAGGGACGGCCAGTGCGGTGGCCCCGGCGATGCCGAGGCCGGTGGCGAGCAGGGCGGCGCGGGTGGCGCGGGTGGCGCGGGTGGAGCGGGTGGAGTGGGTGGAGTTGGACATGAGGTCCTCCGTGGTCGTGGGCGGCAACGCCGCCCGGTGGGAGTCGCCGGCGTCGGTGCCGGACACCGGGACCATGACCGGGCGGGGTCAGAACGACGTCACACCAGGGGCCGGTATCACCGGCCGCCGGGCGCTCCTCCTCGTTGTCGTGACAGTGCTGCGAAGCCGGCGCCCGGCGCGGATCCTGGTCGTGGCCGCCGCGGGGTACGGGAAGTCGACCGCGTTGGACGTCGAGCTCCCTCCCGCAGCACGCCGCCTGGCCGCGTCGGAGGCGGTCACCACCGATCTGGCAGGCGCGCGGTGGTGGGGGCTGGACGACCTCGACCGGCTGTCGGTCGAGGAGCAGACAGCCCTCGCCCGCCGGTTGGCGGCACTGCCCCCCGAGGTCGGCGTCGTGCTCACCTCCCGGCGCCCGGTGCCCTCCGCGATGAAGGAGCGGCTGCGCGGCACGGTGCTGCAGCGGTCAGCCGGTGACCTGGCCCTGGACGAGCTCGCGGTGATGCGGCTGCTGCGCGACGAGTACCACCTGACCGACCCCGAGCTGGCCGCACCGCTGTGCCGGCTCACGGCGGGCTGGCCGGCGTTGGTCCACCTGGTGGCGGACGCCGTGGCCTGCCACGGCGGCGACCTCGCCGACGCGGCCGGTCCGACGTCGCCGGCGGCGACGTGGGTGGTCACCGAGCTGCTGACCGATCTCGAGCCCGGCGTACTCCGGTGGCTGGGCACCGTCGCCTCGCTCGGGCCGGTTGTCCCCTCTCTCGTCCACCGGCTCGACGCCGCGGGGGTGCCGCCGGTAGCGGTTCGGGACCTGCACCGGCTCGGACTCCTGGTCGGGTCCCCGGACCGTCCCGGGCTGAGGCTGGTGCCGGTGCTGGCCCAGGTGCTGCGTGCGCGTTCGCAGCCCGCGCCCCCCGCGCTCCTCCTGGAAGCCGGCGCGGCCTACGAGGAGGCAGGGCTGTGGTACGACGCGGTCGCCGCCGCCCACCGGGCCGGGGAGCCCGAGGTGGTGCGCCGGCTGCTCGCCGTCCACGGGGAGCAGATGCTCGCTGCCGGCCACGCCGTCGAGCTCCTCGACCTCCTGGGCGAGCGCCCGGGCGGTGCCCACGGCGCACAGGCGCCGGAGGACACCGTGACCGTCCTGCTCGCCGAGGCCCAGCGCCGGACCGGCTCACCTGCGGCCGCCACACGCACCCTCGCCCCTCTCACCGCGCAGGCCGAACTGACCGGCTGGAGCGCGTCGCTGGCCGTGCGGATGGGCTGGATCGCGTTCATGCGCGGCGACCTGACCGGGACGCTTTCAGTGCTGGGCCGGGTCGCCGGACGACCGCCCGACGTCGCCTGGCTGGCGCTGCGGGCCCAGGCGCTGGCCGGCCTGGGACGGCGCGAGGAGGCCGGCTCCGCCGCCACCGCCGCCCTGGTCCTCGCCGAGGAGCTGGACGACGACGCCTCGCGCGCCGAGGCACACCTGGCCCTGGCTCGGGTGGGCACCGCCACCGGCAAGGAGACCCACCTGGAGACCGCTGCCGCTGCGGCGGCCGCGGCCGGTGACCTGGTCAGCCTGGCCCGCGCTCGCACCAACGAGCTCCACCTGCTCCTGGCCCAGGCCCGCTACGCAGAGGCAGCCGCCCTTGCGCCCGAGGCCGTGCGCCTCGTCGAGCTGGTCGCTCCTCCGGGGATGCGTGCGTCGGTCCTGCACAACGCTGCTGAGGCAGTGGCCCGCACCGGCGAGTACGAGGCGGCCGAGTGGTACCTGGGCCGCTGCCTGGCGCTGGGCCGGCGGCTCGGGCCCGCCCGGACCGCGACGGCGCTGCTCGGCCTGGGCGACCTGCACCGCGAGGTGGGCCGTGTCGAGCCCGCCCGCGACGCCTACCGGGAGGCGGTAGCGCTCAGCCGGGTCTCCGGCGAGGTGCAGGTGCTGGTGCCGGCGCTGGCCGGGCTTGCCCGGGTCGAGGCTCCTCGCCACCCGGAGCTGGCGGCGGAGCTGACCCAGGAGGCGCTCGCTGTCGCCACCCCGCCCGTCCGCGCCGCCGCAGAGCTGGCAGCCGGCTGGTCCGCGTGGCACCGGGGCGAGCACGAGGCGGCGCGCGGCCATGCAGGCGCGGCGGTTGCCGGCGCGCGCCACCACGACACCTGGGACCTGCTGGCCGACTCGCTGGAGCTGCTGGCCACCTGCTCGGCGCAGCCCGACTGGGACGAGGCGCGACGGCTCTGGGCCGAGGGCGGGGCGGTGCCTGCCGTTGCCCGGGTGCTCGTGGCCGCCGGAAGCGGACCCGATGCGCCGCCGGACGCGCGTGCGCCGGCCCGGGAGTCGGCACGGCTGCTGCGACGGCTCGGGGTGGCCCAGGTCCACGACCGCCCGCTCACCGAGGACTGGGACACCCGCGAGGTGCGGGTGGCGATTCTGGGTGGCTTCGACGTGCTGGTCGCGGGACGCCCCGTGCCGTGGAAGGCCTGGCGCTCCAAGCAGGCGCGCAACCTGGTCAAGCTGGTGGCCGCGCACCGAGGACGGCCGGTGACCCGCGGCGCGCTGTGCGAGGAGCTGTGGCCCGGTGACGACCCGGCCCGCACCGGGCACCGGCTCTCGGTCCTGCTCGCCACGGTCCGAGGAGTTCTGGACCCCGGTCGGGTCCAGCCGGCCGACCAGTACGTCGCCGCCGACCAGACCGGTGTCTGGCTGGACCTGCGGCACGTGTCCGTCGACGCCGACGACCTCATCCGGGACGCCGCCGCGGCGGCGCGCCTGCACGCTCGGGGCGAGGTGATCCGGGCAGCCGACCTCCTGGCCGAGGTGGACCGGTGCTACCGGGGTGATGCCTTCGAGGACGACCCCTACCAGGACTGGGCGCTGCCCTTGCGGGAGGAGGCGCGCGCCGCCTGGCTCGACGCCGCCGGCACGCTCGCCACCCTCCGCTGCGAGGAGGGGAGGGTCGGGGAGGCGCAGCGGCTGCTGCTGCGTGTGCTGCTGGCCGACCCGTACGACGAGCGCGCACACGGGCTTCTGGTCCGTGCGCTCGCGGCAGCGGGCCGACACGGCGAGGCGCGGCGGGCCCTCGCGCGTTGGCAACAGGCGATGCGAAGCCTCGGCGCGCCGGCTCCGGACCCGGTCCGGCTCGGGGTGCTCGTGCCGCCGGAGGCACCACAGCTCGCCGTTGTGATCCCAGTCTGACCCGGCCGCGCGACCCTGCTCACGACCACCGCACCGCACGACCCGAACCGAACCCCGAAGGAGCACCACCATGCGAACCACCCGTCACCTGCTGCTCGGCCTCGCCCTCGCCTCCGCCTCGGGCCTGGCCGGCATCGCAGCCCCGGCCACCGCGACGCCGAGCTGCCCCGCCGACCCCCAGGTCATCGTCGGCGACGGCGGCGACAACACCCTCGAGGGCACCCCCTGCGACGACGACATCCGAGGTGTGGGGGGCAACGACACGATCCACGGCAACGGCGGCAACGACGTCATCCGCGGAGGAGCCGGTGACGACACGATCGACGGCAACGGCGGCGACGACGTCATCCGCGGAGGAGCCGACAACGACACGATCAACGGCAACGGCGGGGACGACGAGGTGCGCGGGGGAGGGTGGGAACGACACCATCTTCGGCCAGGGCGGCGACGACGACCTGAGCGGCGGAGTGGGTATCGACGCGATCTCGGTGGCCGCGGGGACGACCGTGATCAGCGGCGGACGCGACAACGACATCCTGTTCGGCGGCGGGGGCGACGACACCCTCAAGGGTGGACGTCACGACGACGAGCTGTCCGGCGGCGACGGGGACGACGACGCCGACGGTGGGCCGGGCCACTTCGACTCCTACTTCGACTCCGGTCAACGACGACACCGCAGGCTGCGAGGCGCGTGGAGTACTGAGCGCGCCTCGGCGTCTCAGGCCGGTCCCAGACCGAGACAGCCGCGGAGGGCGCCGCTCGACCCGGTCCCCGCGGGTCGGGTCCGAGAGGTCCCCGGTGAGGAAAGCGAAGGCGTAGCCTCCGGTCTCGCTCCACCAGCCGAAGCTGCCTCCGACGCCACCCATGCCCCAGCCGTCGTGGTCCACCGAGACCCCCAGCCCCCAGGTGACCGGAGCTCCCACGACCGCGTCGAGACCTGACGACGACGGCGTGACGAGCTCATGGAGCAGGTCGGGCGAGAGCAGCCGGCCCAGGCGCAGGGCGACATAGAGGCCTGCCACTGCACGAGCGGTTCCGTGCCCGTTGACCGCCGGGATCTCGGCGCGCCGCCAGGCCTCGGAGTTGACGACGGCGGGGTCGAGTGCCCCTGGGGGATTGCCCAGGGCAGCGTCCATGAGCGACTCGCTGCCGTACCGGGGCAGGGACTCGAACCCGGTCAGGTCGGCGACCCGGGGAAGGTCCTGGTGCACGCCGACGTGGAAGTCGAGGCCGTGCCGGGTGGCGACCTCCTCGTGCAGGAAGGATCCCAGCGACCGGCCGTCGACGCGGCGCACCACCTCGCCGAGCAGGTGGCCGTAGAACAGCGCGGACTCGCCGATCCGCTCACCCGCCCGCCATCGCGGGGGTTGCTGCTCCAGCAGGCGGCACATCGTGTCCCAGTCGTAGAACGCCTCCACCGACGCCGGCCGGTCCAGCAGGACGTGGCCGGCGCTGTGGTCGAGGACCTGCCGGACGGTGGCGGAGCCGGGCAGCTCCGGCCAGTACGTCGTCATCGGCGCGTCGAGGTCGACGAGGCCGCGCTCGACGAGCAGCAGCAGGCAGACCGCGGCGAAGGGCTTGGTGACCGAGTAGGGCATCACCAGGGTGTCGCTGCGCCAGGGCCGGGTCCGAGCCGCGTCGGCCCAGCCGCCCCAGAGGTCGACGCCCCACTCGCCGTCGTGCCACACCGCGAGCGAGGCTCCCGTCCCCGGACTGTCCGCGACGACCTGCTCGAACGCCGTACGCACCGGTTCGAACCGTGCGTCCACTGTGCCCTCGGCCCGCATGCCCGCCATGGTGGCACAGGCGGCTGCCCAGGTTCCTCGACCAGCCCGGACGGCTCGTGACCGCCGCCGACGCGCCTGTGGTAGGCCTGTCCCGTGCCCCGACTCCACGCGTTCGAGCTCGTGCCCGATGCGCCCGGGCGTGAGGCCGTGCGGGGTGACTGGCAGTCCCTGCGCGACGCTGGTCTGCCCTCCCAGCTAGATCACCACGGGGCGACCAACACCCCGCACCTCACCGTGCTCGCCGCGCCTCGTCTGCCTTCTGACGACCTCGCCGTCCGGCTCCTGGGTCCGCTGCTGCCGTTGCGGGTCCGTGCCAGCGGTGTCCTGCTGCTCGGCGGGCACCGCTTCACCGTCGCACGTTCGGTCGACGTGGACGACGCGTTCATGGCGGCTGTGCTCGAGGTGCGCCGCGGAGTTCCGGACCTCCAGCACCGCGGCTGGCTCCCGCACGTGACCCTGGGCCGCCGCATCCCCCGGGCCTCGGTCGCCGCCGCGCTCGACGCCCTCGGGTGGGCCGACGTGGAGCTCGTCCTGACCGAGCTGCGTCGGTGGGACCCCGACACCGGGACGGTGACGACGCTCGCCCTCGCCGCCGCCACCGACAGCTCGTCCGGGGAGCGGACCCGTCCATGACGCCGCGGACCGCGCTCAGCCGGTGCGCCGCTCGAGCATCCCGCGGACGTACGCGGCCTGCCCGAGGTGCTGGGTGGCGTCGTTGACCACGCTCACCAGCCGTACCCCGAGGGTGACGGGAGGGTCCCACCGTTCGTCGACGACCCGGTCGAGATCGCGCGGCGACAGTGTCGCGACGTAGGTGGTGGCTGCCGCGGAGACCGCCTCGTGGTAGCCGGCGAGCAGGTCGGAGCTGACCCTCACGGCGCCGACGTCGTCCGAGGAGTGACCGTAGCCGTGGGCGGCCGGCGGGAACGGCAGCGCGAACCGGTCGTACCAGGCGCCGGAGGTCCACAGCTGCTCGGTCCCCGCGACCTCGGCGACGTGGTCGTCGGTGATCCGACTCAGGTGCCAGACCAGCCAGGCGATCGAGCCTGCCTCGGGGTCGGGGCGCCAGGCGAGGTCGTCCTGGTCGAGACCGCCGACGACGAGGGGTACCTGCTCGCCCACGCGTGCGAGGGCGTCGACAAGGAGCGCATCGATGTTCATGGCTCCACTCTGCGCTGAACCCGGCCGTTGTCACTCCCGAGACGTCCGTCCGGGCCTAGACCAGTGGGCTGGACCGAGGGTGCGGTCGCCCGCGTCGCAGGGAGCGCCCCAAGACTTGCGGGGCAGCGTTGTCGACAGTCCTGGACGAACGGGTGCTGAAGCGCCTCTGCCGCACGGTGCGCGTTGCGAGTCAGCGAGCAGTGGCTGGGCCCAGACGTCCCGTTCACGCCTCGACCTCCAGGGCCATCTTCCAGAAGCGGGACTCGGCGTCGAGGACGGCGAGGAACGCGGTCTCCACGTCCGGGTCCGCTGAGCGGGTCCGCGCGGTGTGCGCTGGCTCCAGTGCGGACGTAGGCGGAGAAGTCGGAGTCGTCCAGTGCGCGACGAGGTCGCGATATGCCGGCGCGCACGGGGCAGCGAACGACAGGCGTAGAGGTAGACCGCTCGATGGCCCAGAGTGCCGCCAGCCCGACAGCGACGTCCGCCTCTCCGAGCGCCGCAGCAGCGACCGGGTAAGAGCGTCGTCTGCCGTACGGGGCGGCTGCTCCAGGTCGAGCCGCCGGGCAACGGCCTGCTCCTCGAACCAGGCAAGCTCGTCGACCAGCGCCACGGCGCCGACAGCGAGAACCGACTGCGCCGCGCGCGGCGCTTGGCGAGCAGCCGTGCCTGGAAGGCGAGGAGGTCGGCGACGAACCGGTAGTCCTGGACGAGCCAGGCCTCGAAGGCACGACGGAGTGACGTTCCCGTCGCGCACGCCTTCGAGGAACGGGTGCCGGGTCGCCTTCCCAGGCGGCACGGTGGCCTCGCGGCAGGTCGCCCACGGGCGTACAGCTCATCGGTGGGTCCCGACGAAGTGGTCGAGCGGACCGTGACCGTCACCGAGCCGCCACGACGCCCCCCGGGTGAGCGCCTGGAACACGTAGTCCTTGGCTGCCTCGAGCGCCTCGGTCGGGGCTGCCCCGGCGGCCATGCCCGCGGTCGCTGCGGCTGCGAACGTGCATCCGGTGCCGTGGTTGTTGACCGTGTCGACCCGCGGCCCGGACAGGTCCCGGACCGACGTGCCGTCCCAGATGACGTCGACGGCCCGGTCAGCGCTGTCCGAGACCCGGTGGCCGCCTTTGACCACGACGATCGCCGGGCCCAGCGCTCCCAGCGCTCGTGCCGCTTCGCGCTGCTCGGCGAGGGACCGGATCGGGGCGCCCAGCAGCACCTCCGCCTCGCGCAGGTTCGGGGTCAGCACGGATGGCCTGGGGCAGCAGTGCTTGCACGTACAGCTCCTCGGACTCGGGTTGAGAGCAGGCGGTCGCCGCTGGAGGCGACCATCACGGGGTCCACGACGAGGTTCGGCAGCCGGCCGGCTGCCGCGAGGTCCGCGACGGCGCGAGACGACGGCCGGCGTGGCGAGCATGCCGGTCTTCACCGCGGCCACTGCGAGGTCGTCGAGGACGGCTTCCACCTGCGCAACCACGAACTCGGCAGGGACGACGTGGATCCCGCGCGACTCCGCGGGTGTTCTGCGCGGTCAACGCCGTGAACGCACGGTGCCATGGACGCCGAGGGCGCGAACGTCTTGAGGTCGGCCTGGACACCGGCGCCACCGCTGGAGTCCGAGCCTGCGATGGTGAGGGCTACCGGCGGGGTCATGAGGTCGCCTGCGCCAGGGCACCAAGGTAGAGCGGACACGAGCTGCGGCGTCCGCATGACCGGTCCCATGACAGCAACCCCGCACGCCCCCGCCGCCAGGCAGTCCACCACGTCGGGAGGATGGACCCCGCCGAGCGCGTAGACCGGCAGCTCGACGGCGGCGGCGATCGCGGCCAAGGCGGCGAGTCCGGCAAGGCCGAGGGCAGGGCCGTAGCCGGGCTTCGACGCCGTGGTGAAGACCGGGGACACGGTCACGTAGTCGCACCCCTCGTGGCCCGCAGCCCGCACCTCGTCGGCGTCGTGGCAGGAACGCCCGACCAGGGCGGGCCGAGGCGTCGGGAAGGCGTCGCGCGCGGAGAGGTGCACCGCTCCTCCGCGTGCGCCGGCGACGATCAGGACTCCGGCGACAGGCGCCAGGACGTCGACGAAGCCGTTGCGCAACCTCGGTACGACGGGTCACGGGCAGGTCCTTCTCCCTCAGCACCAAGGCTCTTGCCCCCTCCTCGACGGCAGACGGAAGGTGACGTCGACGAGAGAGCCGGAGCACTGCACACGGTCGGTGAGGATCAGCAGCCTGGAGAGCGTCATAGGTCGGGCCGTCCTTCCATCGGGGTGGACGCGAGAGCGTGCCGCCTTCGGGGGATGCGACCGGCGCGGGCGGCCAGGCGCCCTGCCTCGACCCCGTGCCGCATCGCCGACGCCATCCGCTCGGGGTCCGAGCCCGGGTCACGGCCGAAGCGAGGAGCACGGCGTCGCAGCCCGAGCTCCATGGCCAGCGCAGCGTCCGAGGCGGTGCCGATGCCGGCATCGAGGATCACCGGCACGGACACCAGCTCGCGGATCAGGGCGATGTGGTGGGGGTTGCCGATCCCCAGCCCGCTGCCGATCGGCGATCCCAGCGGCATCACCGCCGCACAGCCGACGTCGGCGAGCCGACGGGCCAGGATGGGGTCGTCGCTGGTGTAGGGCAGCACGGTGAACCCGTCGGCGACCAGCTGCTCTGCGGCGTCGAGCAGCTCGACCGGGTCAGGAAGCAGCGTGTGCTCGTCACCGATCACCTCGAGCTTGACCCACCCGGTGTCGAACGCCTCGCGAGCGAGGTGGGCGGTGCGCACCGCCTCTCGTGCGGTCATGCACCCTGCCGTGTTGGGCAGCAGCTGGACACCACAGCGACTGAGGACCTCGAGAAGGCCCGTGCTCGCGGAGGTCTCGACGCGGCGGAGGGCAATGGTGACGAGCTGTGTTCCCGAGGCCACGACGGCTCGTTCCAGGACGTCCAGGCTGGGGACGCCTCCCGTGCCGAGCAGCAGCCTTGAGGTGAAGGTCTTCCCGGCGACCCGGAATGCACCGGCCGACTCCTCCGTGTCGAGTGCTGACCGCACCTGGTCGGTCGTCATCGTCCTCACCCTCCTGCGGTGGCGGCGAGCAGCTCGACGCTGTCGCCGGGTTCGAGTCGAGTCGCTTCCCACAGGCTGCGTGGCACCACGGCTGCGTTGACCGCCACCGCGACCCGGCCCGGTCCGTCGACGCGGTCGTGGACCAGGACGTCGACGGCGACGTGGTCGGCGACGTCGGTGACGACGCCGTTGATGGTCAGCTGCACGCTGTTCACCTCTCCGAATCGGTCGGCTGTGAAGGGTCTTGCGACCTCTGGCAGGGACCCGGTGATCACCAGGTCGGCGATCGCGTCGGCCGTCACCGGGGTGAGCAGGACCCCGTTGCGGTAGTGGCCGCACGCCAGCACCAGTCCGGGCAGCGTCGACGCACCGAGGATCGGCGCGTTGTCGGGGGTGCCGGGTCGCGGCCGTGCGAGTGTTTCGACCAGCTCCAGCTCGGTGACGCCGGGGACGACCTCGATCGCGTCGCGCAGCAGGTCGTGCACCGCGCCGGCGGTGATCGTCTCGTCGAAACCCCTCTCCTCGACCGAGGCTCCGACGACCAGTCGGTCCTCGGCGTAGGGGACGAGGTAGACCTGTCTGCCCCGCACCAGCGCACGGACCGTCCCGTGCAGAAGCCCCGCGGCGCCCTGCAGGCGGAGGATCTGTCCCTTGACCGGCCGCACCGGCAGGGTCGGGACACCCGGCAGGTCGGCGCTGCGCGCGCCGAGCGCCAGCACGACCGTCTGGGCCGCCACCCGGACGCCGTGGACCAGCTCGAGGCCGACTGCGCGTCCGTGGTGGACCCACAGTGCCGCTGCCCTGGACGTGATCACCCTCACCCCGGCCTCCTGCACCGCGACCCGGAGGGCGGCATGCAGCGCTCGGGCGTCGACGGAGTGGTCACCCGCCACGTGCAACGCACCTCGCAGCCGGGGCGTCAGCGCTGGCTCCCGACGCCGTGCTTCGCGTGCGGTGACCCGCTCAGACCCGAGTCCCAGCTCGCGCTGGAACGAGTGCAGCTCGTCAGAGCGCCACGATGTCGTCGGCGTCGAACCCGACCACCGTCGTGCCCACGGTGCGCAGACCGACGCCGACGCCGCTCGTCCGCTCCAGGTCGGCCACGAATGCGGGGAAGCGGGCCAACGACGCACGGCACAGCTCCAGCAGCGCTGTCTCTCCGTAGCCCGCTTCGGCCACAGGCGCCAACATCCCAGCGGCGGCTCGCGAGGCGCCACTCCCGGGGGTGTCGTCGAACACAGCCACGGATCGCCCGCGTTGCGCGCACCGCCACGCGATCCCGAGTCCGACCAACCCTCCACCGGCAACGGCGACATCCACCGCTCCAACGGCGGCGTCGGCGGTCATCGTGACCCCGCCAGCCCGATCAGGATCGAACGGGTCGCCTCGCCCGGGTCAGGCGCGTCCGAGATCGCGGTCACCACCGCGACGCCGTGGGCTCCGGCAGCCAGCAGCTCGCGGACGTGCTGAGGGCCCACCCCACCGATCGCAATGACCGGGACGTCCACCGCGGCGGCGACGGCGGCGACGCCTGTGGGACCCAGCGGACCCGGCAACCCCGCCTTGGTCAGGGTGCGGTACACCGGTCCCACCCCGAGGTAGTCGGCGCCGTCAGCGACCAGCGCCACGGCCTGCTGAGGACTCCGCGCGGTGCCCCCGATCAGGTGCCCGGGGCCGGCGAGCCGTCGTACGGCTGCGACCGGCAGGTCCCCGGCACCCAGGTGGGTCCCCGCGGCGCCGACGGCGAGCGCCACGTCCACGCGGTCGTTGATGATGCAGGTCACGTTCGTGGGAGTGCAGAGCCGCACCACCCGACTCGCGAAGTCGTACAGCGCACGGTCTGTGCAGTCCTTCGCGCGGACCTGCACGACGGGAGCACCGGCAGCGATCGCCGCGGAGACCACACCAAGGGCGTCGCGCCCGTCGCGAGCGTCGCTGACCACGTGCAGGCCGGCCCCCTGGGTCCGTCATCGCGCGCCACCTCTGCGACGGTGTCGCAGCACCGTCGGCAGACCGACCACCGCGGTGAGTGTCATCGCCACCGCGAGGCTGACCAGGGAAGCCGACATGCCGTTGGCGGCGGGGATGCCCAGCCCCGCTTGGAGTGCGGCCCACCAGGTGGTCCACCCAGCCCCCGGACCGTCGAAGTAGGTGGGCAACGTGAGCTGGTAGGCGACGAACCCCACGACCCAGGGCACCACGAGCAGCGGCTTGGCGGGCGCGTTCTCCGAGACGTCCCAGCCTTCGCGGGGAAGCAGGTAGTAGGCCACGACGAGGACTCCCACCAGCGGGACGAACACCGACCCGATCAGGAACAGGAACGGCTCGTAGGCAACGATGTCGAAGCTCAGCGCGAGCAGGGTCCCGACCGCGCCGACCCCAACCGCCAGCGCCCGACGGTCCCACCGGGCTGCGATGTTCTGGCTCGACACGGCGGTCGAGTAGATGTTGGCGAACACCTCGTCCAGCTCGACGACCACCAGGATCAGCAGGGCGAGCGCGCCCAGCGGCACGGCCAGCAGCGCATCGATAACGTCCAACGCTCCCGTGCCGTAGGCGACCAGGGCGAGCATCCCCAGAGCGAAGAAGACGATGGTCGCCGCACCGTAGCCAACCGCCGCACCCACCGCTGCGGACCGGGCGCTGCGTACGTGGCGGGTGTAGTCGGCGGCCAGCGGTGCCCACGAGACCGGCAGCGCGACGACCACGTCGACCGCGGTCCAGAACGACGAGGCGCTCCCGACCGGGGCTCGGTCAGGCAGCGGTTGGCCAAGCACCTGGACGAACAGGTAGACGACCGCGGCGAGGGCGACCCACACGGTGTAGCGCGCCAGGAGCCGGATCGACGCCCAGCGGACGGAGCGCCATCAGGGTGGCGAGTGTGCCCGCCACCAGGACGAACGGCCACCGCGGCCCGCCGACGATGCGGGAGGCGGCTTCGGCGATCACGACGATCTCGAAGGTCGCCCATCCCACGCACTGCGCGAGGTTCGCCACCGTCGGCAGCGTAGGACACCCGGGCGCCCAGCAGGCCGCGCAGCAGCACCATCGCGGGAACGCCCTCGCGCGCGCCCGGCGCGGCCGCAAGACCCAGCAGCACGCCGCCGATGACGGCGCCGACCACGATCGCGAGCAGGCTCGTCCCCAAGGGGACGGCCCGGCAGCACGACGTACACCGCGGCCACCGGCAGCAGCAGGCTGATCCCGAGGTTCCACCAGAAGGCCGTGTTGGACACAAGCCCGATCGAGCGTCGCGGAGGGTCTGCGAGGGTCAGCGGGGCATCGACCGCGGAGCTCGGGACAGGTCGGACGGACGTACTCATTCGCGCTCCCTACGCCGGCATTACCCGGACAGGTTCAAGCGGTCAGCGGCAGTGGAGCCGCACTCTCAGCCCGTTTTCTACGAGCTCCGCACACAACGCGGACCACCGTACAACCTCTCGGTGTCCGTCCACCAGGTGCCCGGCGCCGCAGTGCTTGCATCGGCTGGCGGCGTGCCGGTCGGCTCAGTCCGTGCGCAGCTCTGTCGCGTCGCGTACCTCGTAGCGCAGCCGGGTCATCCGCTCATCCAGGGCAGCCGCGGTCCGCGCGGCGTCGGCGAGCTCCTCGATGAGGCTCGACGGGACCGTGGCGTCGTACTTGTAGTAGATCGCGTGCTCGACGCTGGCCCAGAAGTCCATCGCGATGGTGCGCAGCTGCAGCTCCACGGGAACTCGTTCGGTGCGGTCGGAGAGGAACACCGGGATCTCGATCGTCAGGTGCAGGCTGCGGTAGCCGTTCGGCTTGGGGTGCGCGATGTAGTCCTCGACCTCGAGGGTCGTCAGGTCCGTCTGTCCCGTGAGCATGTCCTTGATCCAGTAGACGTCCGAGACGAACGGGCACACGACGCGCACGCCGGCGATGTCCTGCACGCCGGAGGCGATCGACTCCAGCGAGCCCTCGCAGCCCCGTCGGATGGCTTTCGCGTGGAGACTGTCCGGCGACTTCAGGCGGCTGCGGACGTGCTCGATGGGGCTGTGGTCGTAGGTCTCCTCGAACTCCTCCCGCAGGATGGCGATCTTCGTGGTCAGCTCGTCGATCGCGAACTTGTAGGGCATCCGGAACCGCTGCAGACGCTGATGCAGCTCGCGCAGCTGGTCGAGCTGGCCGTCGTGGAGTGGCGCCGTCTGCTGCTCGGGCGGATCCGGCTCCACACGCCGGAGCGGGACGGTGCTGCTGCGCGACATCGGGTCCTCCAGGGGTCGAGTCCCCTCAGCCTCGCACCTCACCGTGAGAGCAACCTGTGAGCACCGCGGCGTCCTCGTATGAGTCGCAGGTCAGACGTGCGGAGTCCGCTGGCCGGACGAGCCCGGTCTCATCGGCCAGGACGACGAGCTCGACGCGCGTCCGTTGTGCCAGCGTGGTGAGGATTCGGCGCATCACGGAACGGCGCCGGTCCGCGGACGTGCTCCTCGATCAGCCGACGAGTCAACGACGGCGCGAGCAGCGACTCTCCAGCGGCGACGGTCTCGACGCGGCGACCAGTCGGTCCGGAGGCGTCGCCTTCAGCAGAAGCCGGACGCCCCTGCTCGGAGCGCGTCATAGGCGTAGCGGTCCAGGTCGTAGGTCGTCAGCACCAGCACCTTGGTGTCGATCCTCGACGCCATGAGCTGCCGGGTCGCTTCGATCCCGTCCAGCGCCGGCATCCGGATGTCCATGAGCACCACCTCGGGGCGGACCCGTCGTACGACCTGCACGGCTCGGCGGCCCTCCTCGGCGACTCCGATCACCTCGACGCCTCGTCCCGTGGGCACCCTCTCCAACCCGGCCTGACCAGTTCCTGGTCGTCCGCGATGATGACCCTGGTCATGGCGTCCTCACCGGCAGTGCGGCGACGAAGATGACTCCGACCAGTTGTGGTTCCGCCGATCGGCGAACAGGTTGTCGCCGAGGATCACCGACGAGATCACCGCAAGGCCGATCGGACCTCACGTCGCGGTGCCACCGGGTCATCCCGAAGACGTCCAGCGCTGCGATGAGGATCGGCACGCTCACCGAGTCGAGCGGGGGGCCAGCCTCGGGATGGAGAAGAGCACCGAGACCGCGCTGGTTCCCCAGGACCACGCCGTTGACCGGTCGCCAGACCAGCAACAGGCAGGCAAGCGCCTCGGCCGCGACGCCGAACCCCCGACCCTGGGGTGCGGACCGGTCCCACTCCGAGGTGGACGCCCGGTGCGCGGCCTGCTCCTAGCGTCGTGACCCCGGCCGCAGTGCCGGCCACGAGGGGAGTGCCTCATGTTCAGGTCCGAGGGGGCACAGAGGGCGATCGGTCGCCTTGCGTGGGTGATGGCCTGGGTGGGCCTCCTGGTGGTGTACAGCCGGCGCCGACCCTCAGGGGTTCGAGAAGTGGGCCTGGCGGGTCGCCCTGACCGGCTACGCACGGGCCTGTGTGGCGGTCGCGGGCGACTGCTGGACCCGTGGCCGGGCACGCCGACCTCCCTGGTGGACGTCTTCCTCCTGCGGGGACTTCCCGGTCTCCCGCTCACCCTCGTCGGCTCGACGGCGCTGGGCATCGCGCTGCTGCGCACCGGGAGCGTGTCTAGCCTGCCTGGCTCTTGACGCTCACCATTCCGGTCGCCGCGCTCGTGTTCTAGTTCACCTCGCTGGGCAGTGCGGCGTTCGCCGTGATGTTCGCCGTCGGCCTGCTCGGCCGACGAGTCCGGCGGCTGCGGCCGGCCCGGTGCCCGAGCTGGACCAGGCCGAAGCCGACGACGAAGATCCCCAGCGTCACCGCACCGTAGGCGAGCGGGAACTCCGTGGTCCTGAAAGCCGGGTTCGCGGACCCGCTGAGGGAGTCGAGCATCAGGTAGATGCCCTGGAAGACGAACGCCCACAGGTAGGCGATGGCGTACGTGGTGTGGGCGGCGAGCCGACTGCTCAGGAAGAAGCCGAGCGGGAACGCGCTGAGGATGGTGACGACGGCGATCATGGCGTGCCCGGCTCAGTCGAAGATCGGCGCGGGACGCCGGTCGCCGGAGAAGATCAGGACCACGGCCAGCACGGTCAGCAGCACGGAGAAGCCGACCAGGGCCTTGATGGGCATCGGCACGTCGACGAAGAACGCCGGCAGGCCGGTGAGGGTGATCACGATGATCGCGCCCGCCGCGACGCGCTGCGCGACGCGGTTGCCACGCCACGCCATCACGGCGGCGACGAGGCCGATCACGCCGAGGACGCTGCCGACGACGAGGACGGCCATCGGCGGCCCCGCCTGGCCGGGGTCCGGGGCTCCCAGGAATCCGGGGATGTTGGTCAAGGAGTAGATCCCCGCGATGGCGAGCCCGGTCTTCTGCCGGGGCGTGGTGAGGCTGCGAGACGGGGTTGCGGTAGTGCTGGACATGGTCCCTCCAAGGGTGAGTGGATCGGGCTGGCTCCACCGTCCAGCCCCGCCGACTCCCTGCCCCAGAGCATTGCTTCCTCCCTCGGTCCCGACCAGTCCCTGAATCAGGGAACTTCTTCCCGGGCGACCGGCGGGTGGCTCCCGCGATAGTGGGAAGGTGACGATCCGAGTGCTGCTGGCAGATGACCACCTGGTGGTGCGGCGCGGGCTGGCTGCCTTGCTCGGGACGCTCGACGGCTTCGAGGTCGTCGGAGAGGCTGAGGACGGTGAGGCCGCGGTCCGCGAGGCACAACTGGTCAAGCCGGACGTCGTGCTCATGGACGTGCGCATGCCGGGGATCGGCGGTGTCGAGGCGACGCGGCGGATCCGCAGCGCGGTGCCTTCCGTCGCTGTCCTGGTGCTGACGATGTACGACGAGGACGCCACGGT
This sequence comes from uncultured Actinomycetota bacterium, assembly GCA_963784485.1. GTDB lineage: Bacteria > Actinomycetota > Actinomycetes > Propionibacteriales > Nocardioidaceae > Marmoricola_A. Next base: position 354,852 of record CAWARH010000004.1, read on the forward strand.
CTTCACCGCGATGCAGGCCGGGGCGCAGGGCTACCTGCTGAAGGGTGCCGAGCAGGACGAGATCGCGGACGCCATCAAGGCGGTGGCGCGCGGTCAGGCGATCTTCGGCCCCGGTATCGCCACGCGCCTGCTGGAGCACTTCGCCAGCCCGCCGGCCCAGGTCGTGGCCGACGAGCCGTTCCCGGAGCTGACTCCGCGCGAGCGGGGGATCCTCGGTCTCCTCTCGCGAGGGCAGCGGACCGGCGAGATCGCCTCGACGCTGCACCTGTCACCCAAGACGGTGAGCAACAACCTGACCGCGATCTTCGCCAAGCTCGAGGTGAGCGACCGCACGGCGGCTGTGCTTCGGGCGCGCGAGCGCGGCCTGGGGACCTAGCCCGGTGGACGTCTTCGCGCTCGCCGTCGCGGCTGTCTCCGTGGTCACGGTGGTGTCGGGCACCGCACTGCTGCTGAAGCGTCGGGCCGTGGTGTCGGCGGTCCTGCTGGTGTGCGCCGGCGCCGCCGGCATCGTTGCCGCGGTGCTCGTGGCCGCGGGCGACGACCGGTTCACCCCGCTTGCCCTGGTCGTGGGCGCCTCCCTGTTCGCACCGGCCGCGCTCGTGACCTTCCCCCGCGTGCGATGGCGGCACCCGGTCGACTTCGTCAGCCTCGTGGTCGTCGTCGGCTGCGGCGCCGTCGGCACGTCGTACGCCCACACCGGCATGGGCGTGGTCGGGGTGATGGGTCTGCTCCAGGGGTGTGTGCTGCTGGTCCACACGTGGTGGCGCATCGAGGTGTCCTCGGACCGCGAGCGGCGGGCCCTGGTCTGGATGGCGCTGGCCCTGATCCTCGCGGCGATTCTCTACTTCTTCTCGGCCTTCTCCGCCGAGGGCTTCGCCGGCAGCACGCTGCCGGCGATCGGGACCGGCGGGTTCGCTCTCATCGCGCCGGCGATGTACGTCGGAGCCACCCTGCCCGAGCTCGTCGACGTGCGTGCTCTCGTGGTGCGCACCGTGGTCCACTTCGTCGCGCTCGTCACGGTGATGGCGGTCTTCGTGCTGGCGTTGGGGCTGCTGGACTCCCTGGGAGCGCACGAGCTCAACGTCGGCGCCCAGGCGCTGCTCGCAGCGCTTTCCGCGACCATCTACCAGCCCACCCGCGTCCTTCTCCGCGGCGTGGTCGACCAGCTGCTGTTCGGCGAGCGTCCTGACCCGTTGGGCGCCGCCTCTGCGGTGGCCGACCGGATCAGCGACGACCCGGTCGTCGCGCTCCGCGCCATCCGGCAGGCGCTGGTCATCCCGTACGCCGCGATCGTCGTCGACGGGCTGCCGCTCGCGTCGTCGGGAACCGAGACCACGCACACCCACTCCCTCGACCTCGACGGCGCGGGCACGCTGGTGGTGGGGCTGCGCCCCGGCGACCTGGTCTTCTCCCACGGCGACCAGCAGGTGCTCCGGCTGACCGTGCCCCTGCTGGCGCAGACCTTGCGCGCCCGGGCGTTGGCCGAGGAGCTGATCGATTCCCGCGGCCAGACCATCACCGCGGTCGAGGAGGAGCGGCGCCGGCTGCGGCGCGAGCTGCACGACGGCCTGGGCCCCCGGCTGTCGGGGGTGGCGTTCACCTCCGACGCGGCGCGCAACCTGATCCGGACCGACCCGGCGGCGGCCGAGAGGATGGTGACCCAGCTCAGAGCCGACACGGTCACCGCGATCGAGGAGATCCGGCGGATGGTCTACGCGATGCGGCCGCCGGCGCTCGACGAGCTGGGCCTGGTGCCGGCGCTGCGGCAGCAGGCGGTCGGACTGCGCAACCGCGACGGCGACCCGGTCGCGGTGGACGTGTCCGCGCCGTCGGAGTTCCCCGATCTGCCGGCCGCGGTCGAGGTGGCGGCCTATCGCATCGTCACCGAGGCGCTCGCCAACGTGGCCCGGCACAGCTCCAGCCCCTCCGCGTCGGTGCAGGTGCAGCCGGTCGCGGACGGACTGCACCTCGAGGTGACCGACCAAGGCAGCCGCAACGGGGCCCACCACGGCGCTTGGCGACCAGGCGTCGGCATGGCCTCGATGCGTGAGCGCGCCACCGAGCTGGGTGGTTCGCTCGAGGCCGGGCCGGGCCCGTCGGGCGGCCGGGTCTCGGCGCAGCTGCCGCTCTAGGGGTCACGGCTGCTCCGGGACGGACCTCGACGCGCCGGCCGCGGTGCCGGTCCCCGGGCGTGGCACACCCCGTCCAGGTGCGGCTCCGTCCACAGATCTGAAACTGGGGGATGTTTGCAAAGGTAAAAACGACGAGACTGTCCCCGGGACCGGTGAGCGGAGGGGTCATGAGCCTGGTGCAGGACGAGGACGCAAGGACGGTGCTCGACAGCGTGCTGCGGGCTCGGATCCGCCAGGACGGGGTGGATCCACAGCGACAGCAGGTCGCCGTACGCCGCCTGGCCGAAGGCGTGGTGCGTGAGCACGACGAGCACAGCCTGACCGGTGCCGTGCGCCCGGTGAGCGACCCGGACGGCCTGGTCAGCGCGCTCGTGGCCCAGGTGTCGGGGTACGGCCCGCTGCAGCCCTACCTCGACGACCCGGCGGTCGAGGAGGTGTGGATCAACGACCCCTCGAGGGTGTTCGTCGCGCGCCGTGGCCGTCACGAGCTGACCCCTACCGTGCTGACCCGGGCGCAGGTCGCAGAGCTGGTCGAGCGGATGCTGCAGGCCAGCGGGCGGCGGGTGGACGTCAGCCAGCCCTTCGTCGACGCGACGCTGCCGGGTGGGCATCGGCTGCACGTCGCCCTGGAGGGGATCGCCCGGGGGTTCAGCGCCGTCAACATCCGCAAGTTCGTGGTCAAGGCCTCCCAGCTGGAGGACCTGGTCGCGCTGGGCAGCCTGAGCGTCGACGCGGCCCGTTTCCTGCGCGCCTGCGTCGTGGCGGGGCTCAACGTCGTCGTCTCTGGTGGCACGCAAGCCGGCAAGACGACCATGTTGAACTCCCTCGCTGCGGCGATCCCGGGCGGACAGCGTGTGGTCAGCGCCGAGGAGGTCTTCGAGCTGGACTTCCGCCATCCCGACTGGGTGGCGATGCAGTGCCGCCAGCAGGGACTGGAGGGCACCGGCCAGGTGGTGCTCCGTGACCTGGTCAAGGAGAGCCTGCGGATGCGGCCGTCCCGGATCATCGTCGGCGAGGTCAGGGCCGAGGAGTGCCTGGACCTGCTGCTCGCCCTCAACGCAGGCCTTCCCGGCATGGCCACCCTGCACGCGAACAGTGCGCGCGAGACGCTGGTCAAGATGTGTACCTTGCCGCTCCTGGCCGGGGAGAACATCTCCGCACGGTTCGTGGTGCCGACGGTCGCCTCCTCGGTGGACCTGGTCGTGCACCTGGGCATCGACGCCGGCGGCGCCCGCGAGGTCCTGGAGATCGTCGCGGTCCCCGGCCGGACCGAGGGGGACGTCATCGAGACCGAGGCGGTCTTCGTCCGTGACGAAGGCGGTCTGCGTCGCGCTTCCGGGATGCCGCCGCGGCTGCAGCGGTTCGTGCAAGCCGGCATCGATGTGCACGAGCTGTTGGGTGGGGGACGCTGAGGTGGGCGTCGTCGTCGGGCTGGGGGTGGGGCTCGGGCTGCTCCTCGCGTGGTCTGCGTTCGCCATGCCCCGGAGCCGACCGGCTGCGGAGCGTCGCCGCACCCTGCGCGGTCAGCTCGATCGTGCCGGGCTCCCCGGCGTCACCGTGGCCGGTCTGGTGGCTGTGGCCACCGGGTCGGGGCTCGCGTCGGGGTTCGCAGTCCTGTTGCTCTCCGGGGTGCTGCCGGTGGCGGCGGCCTTCGGTGCCTGGGCGGCCTACCTGCCGTTCGCCGTGGTGGCAGGACGCGCTCGGCGCCGGGCGCGGGAGCTCGCCGAGGTCTGGCCGGACGCGGTCGACAACCTGGCGGGCGCCGTCAGAGCGGGGCTGTCGCTCGCCGAGGCCGTGGGTGGGTTGGGGGACCGGGGTCCGGAGCCGCTGCGGGAGGCGTTCTCCGCCTTCGCTGCGGAGTACCAGGCGACCGGCCGCTTCGGGGGGTGCCTGGACCGGCTCAAGGACCGGCTCGCCGACCCGGTCGGGGACCGGGTCATCGAGGGGCTGCGCGTGGCGCGCGAGGTCGGCGGCGGAGACCTGGGGCGGCTGCTTCGCAACCTCTCCGGTCACCTGCGCGACGATGCAAGGACGAGGTCGGAGCTGGAGGCTCGCCAGAGCTGGGCGGTCAACGGGGCCAGGCTCGCCGTGGCCGCGCCCTGGCTGGTGCTGCTGCTGATGTGCTTCCAGCGGGACGTGGTGGCCCGCTACGCCTCGACCGGTGGCGTCGTGGTGCTGGGGCTCGGTGCCGTGGTGTGCCTGCTGGCCTACCGCTCGATGCTCCGGATCGGTCGACTGCCGCTGGCGCAGCGGACCCTGTCATGAGGGGTGGTCCAGCATGAGCGGCGTGACCGGCCTGGTCTGGGGCTGTCTTCTTGGGGCGAGCTGCGGTCTGGGGCTGTGGGTCGCCGGTCTGCGGGTCGCGGCCCTGCGCAGAGGCTCGTTCGAGACCCGGGTGCTGCGGCACCTCGTCGACCTGCCGGGGCCCTCGAGCCCGCCGTCGACCACGTTCGGTGGGCCCTGGGCCCAGGTGTACGGACCCGCGCTCGGTGCTGCGGCAGGTCGGCTGGAGCTCGTCCTGGGTGGGGCGACCTCCGTGCGACGGCGCATCGAGCGGGCCGGGCTCGAGCTGACCGTGCACGAGTTCCGGGTCCAGCAGGTGACGTGGGGACTCACGTCGCTGGCGGGCTCGGCAGCCGCGGCGGTGCTCGTGGCGGTTCGTAGCCCGGAGCGGGTCCTGCCTCTGGGCGTGCTCGTCCTTGCCGGCGGCGCCTGCGGCCTCCTGCTGCGGGAGAATCGTCTGACTGCCCAGGTCAACTTGCACGAGCGGCAGGTGATGGTCGAGCTGCCAGCGGTGGCTGAGCTCCTGGCTCTCTCCGTGGCCGCCGGCGAGGGACCTGTCGCCGCACTGGAGCGGGTGGTGGCGCGCAGTCGGGGCGCCCTCTCCCGGGACCTGGCGCGCGTGCTGGCGGAGATCCGGACCGGGGTCCCTGTCGCCACCGCTTTCGACGACCTCTCGCGGCGCAGTGGCCTCCCGGTCGTGGCCCGGTTCGCCAGTGGCTTGGCGGTCGCCGTCGAACGGGGCACGCCCCTGGCCGACCTCCTGCACGCGCAAGCCGGTGACGTGCGCGAGGCGCAGCGCCGGAGTCTCATCGAGAGCGGTGCCCGTCGCGAGGTCGCGATGATGGTGCCGGTCGTTTTTCTTGTCTTGCCGACAACAGTCTTGTTCGCGTTCTGGCCCGGGATGGTCGGTCTGCGACTGGTGGGGTCCTGACCGCGTCAATGAGGAGGAGAGCATGGGATCACTGGTGAAGCTGTGGCTGTGGGGCGCTGGCCATCTGTCGGGAGCGTTCGACGAGCGCCGGTCGGCAGGCGAACGAGGAGACGTGCCCGGATGGGTGATGATCACCGTGATGACAGCCGGCCTGGTGGCTGCGCTGTGGGCGGTGGCCGGGCCCGAGCTGGAGCGGATGCTGCGCGATGCCCTCCAGTCCGTCGCCTGACCGGAGCCGCAGGCCCCAGCAGGGGGCGGCCGTCGTCGACTTCGTGCTGGTGCTCTCCGTCCTGGTCCCGCTGGTCCTCGGCGTGATGCAGGTGGGGTTGGTGCTCCACGTCCGTAACACCCTGACCGCGGCCGCATCCGAAGGGGCGCGGTACGCCGCCACCGTGGACCGGGGACCCGCCGACGGCGTGGCACGGACGCGGGGGCAGGTGCGGGGCGCCCTGGCAGCGAGGTTCGCCCACGACGTGTCCGCGCGCGAGGTCCTGATCGGCGGCGTACCCGCGGTGCAGGTCGAGGTCGCCGCGCGGGTCCCGCCGCTCGGGCTGTGGGGACCGTCGGTCCTGGTCCGCGTCTCCGGTCACGCGATCGAGGAGCGAGCCCCGTGAGACCTCCCCGACGGAGCGAGGAGGGCAGCGCCCTGGTCGAGGCGGTGTGGCTCACCCTGCTGCTGCTCCTTCCGCTGGTCTACCTCCTGGTCGCCGTCTTCGACGTCCAGCGTGCGTCGTTCGGCGTCAGCGGGGCCGCGCGGGCCGCGGCTCGGGCGTACTCCCTGGCTCCGGACGAGGCGGCTGCCCCGCAACGTGCCCGTGCCGCCGCAGCAGTCGCGCTGCGCGACCAGGGGCTGGATCCCAGCCGGGTCGTGCTGCAGGTGCGCTGCCGGCCCGACCCGCACAACTGCTTGTCCCCGGGCAGCCTCATCGAGGTCGACCTGGTGCATCGGGTCGTGCTTCCGCTCGCTCCGTCCGCGCTGGGCGGCGGGGCGCCGTCGTTCCGGGTCGAGGCCAGGCACACGGTGTCGTACGGGACCTACCGGAAGGACCGGTGAGGGACGATCGCGGCCAGACCACCCTGCTCGTCACCGGCCTTGTCCTGGTCGCCCTCCTCCTGGTCTGCGTGGTGGTCGACGCCTCGGCGGCCTACCTGCGGCGACAGGAGCTGGACGGCGTGGCCGATGGCGCTGCACTGGCCGCAGCCGACGGGATCAACGCCGAGCGGATGTACGTCGAGGGCGTCGGCGAGCACACCGCCATGGACCCGTCGGCGGCGCGGCGCCTGGTCGATGCGCACCTGCGCCGGCTCGGGGTGGCCCAGGGGTTGCGCTGGCAGGTGGTGACCACGGACGGTCGAGTCGAGGTGCAGGTCACCGGGGAGCTCTCCTTGCCCCTGGTTCCCCCCGGGTGGAGCGCCGGGACCCAGGTCACCGGCACGGCATCGGTGCAGGTCGTCATCCTCGATTGAGCCGGTGACGGCACCCTTGTGGCCCGGGTCACGCTGTGGTTTGCTCTCCAGGCTGAGAGAGCGCTCTCTCAGCCTGGAGAACCTCCGGAAAGGTGAACCCCTTGCGCTTCCTCCGTCCCTCTGTCCTCGGCGCTGTCGTGGCAAGTGCCCTCGGCCTTGCGCTCGCGACCGCCCCGACCCTGTCGGCCCCCGCCGACGCGGCGCCGTCGCCCTCGACGACGTCGACCGTCGCCGACCTCGGACCTGCCGTCCGGGTCTTCGACCCGTCCATGACCACGGCCGACATTCAGGCCGAGGTGGACGCGATCCACACCCGCCAGGTCGACGCCGAGATGGGCACCGACCGGTACAGCCTGCTCTTCCTGCCGGGGGTCTACGGCACCGCCGAGGAGCCGCTGCAGGTCAAGGTCGGATACAACACCGAGGTCGCCGGGCTCGGCGCGTCCCCCTCCGACGTCACGATCAACGGCAAGGTGGAGGTCTACAACCGCTGCCTGTCCGACGGACCGAGCGAGACCTACTGCGTGGCGCTGAACAACTTCTGGCGTTCCCTGTCGAACCTCACCATCGAGGTCAACGCGGCGGGCCAGGAAGGCTGCCGTGCCGGAACGAACTTCTGGGCCGTCTCCCAGGCATCCTCGCTGCGACGCGTCGACGTCCGGGGCGGCAACCTCTCGCTCATGGACTACTGCACCGCAGGTCCGCAGTACGCCAGCGGGGGCTTCCTCGCCGACTCCCGGGCCGGCACCGTGATCAACGGTTCGCAGCAGCAGTGGATCACCCGCAACTCCCAGGTCGACAGCTGGACGAACGGCGTGTGGAACCAGGTCTTCGCCGGGGTCGTCGGGGCGCCCGACGAAGGCGGCTTCCCGACGGAGCCGTACACGACCCTGGACACCAACCCGCTCAGCCGCGAGAAGCCCTACCTGTTCGTCGACGGCGCCGGCGCCTGGAACGTGCGCGTCCCCCACGCCCGCACGAACAGCCGGGGGACGAGCTGGGCCGACGGTCCGACCGCGGGCCGGACCGTGCCGCTGGCGAAGTTCTACCTGGCGCACCCGGGCGACTCGGTCCGCACCCTCAACGCCCAGCTCGCGCGGGGCAAGAACCTGCTGCTCACGCCCGGCGTCTACGACGTCGCGCGCAGCATCGAGGTCAAGAAGGCGGGCGCCGTCGTGCTCGGCATGGGGCAGGCCACCCTGACCGCGGTCGGCGGTGCTGTGCCCGTCCGGGTGGCGGACCGGCCCGGCATCGTCGTCGCCGGCATCACCGTCGACGCCGGGACCTCGACGTCCCCGGTGCTCATGCAGGTCGGCGAGCGGAGGCGCGGGCACGGGTACGGGTACGGGCGGTCACCCCACCAGCGGAGCTCGGCCGCGAACCCCACGACCCTCAACGACGTCTACTTCCGGGTCGGCGGGCCGCACGTCGGCAAGGCCGACGTGGCCCTGGAGGTAGACGGCGACCACGTCCTCATCGACCACACCTGGGTGTGGCGTGCCGACCACGGGGTGGAGGGCTTCACCGCCGGAGCCAGCGGCGACACCGACCGGTGGAAGACCAACACCGGTCGCAACGGCGTGATCGTCCACGGCGACGACGTCACCGCCACCGGGCTCTTCGTGGAGCACTTCCAGGAGCACAACACGATCTGGAACGGCGAGAACGGCCAGGTGGTGCTGTACCAGAACGAGCTGCCGTACGACCCGCCGAGCCAGGCGGACTGGCAGCGCCCCGACGGCACCCTGGGCTGGACCGGCTACAAGGTGGCGGACCGGGTCAGGAGCCACCGGGTGTACGGCGGAGGGGTGTACGTGTTCAACCGCAACGACCCCTCGATCGTCACCGAGCGCGGCTTCGAGGTGCCCACGCGCCCCGGCGTGCGGTTGCATCACCTGCTCACCGTGAACCTGGAGGCGGGCGCGATCGAGCACGTGGTCGACAACGTGGGTGACCGGGTGGACAGCGACGCCCCCGGCGTCCCGAGCTACGTCCTCGACTACCCGTGAGGCCCGGTCTCAGCCCGACGACCTGACCACCAGTTCCACCCCGAGGACGAGCCCGCCGTCGTCCCCGGGGTGGGTCAGGTCGGACAACGGGTCGACCACCGGTCGGCCCAGCTCCTGCAACAGGAGCTGGGCCATCAGCCGTCCCTGGTCGGTGCTCCGCTGCCGGATGGTGGTGAGCGCCGGGCTCGTGGTGGCGCCGATCTCGGCGTCGTCGAAGCCCACGACGGAGACGTCCTCGGGCACCCGTCGGCCTGCGGCCCCGAGGGCTTCGAGCCCCCCGGCGGCCATCAGGTCCGAGGCGACGAAGACCGCGTCGAGGTCGGGACGTCTCGCCACGAGCCGGCTCATGGCCGCCCGGCCGCCCTCCCGGGTGAAGTCGCCTGGCTCCACCAGCTCCGGGTCGTAGCGCGAGCCGAGCGCCTCGCGGAAGCCCGTCAGCCGGTCCACCCCTGCGGACATGTCGGCCGGGCCGGTCACCGTGCCGATCCGGCGACGCCCCGCCTGCACCAGGTGCCGCGTGGCCAGCGCGGCTCCGCCCACGTTGTCGTGGTCGACGAACAGCAGGCCCGGGTACGGCGTCAGCGGTCGTCCGCCGACCACCACCGGCAGCCCGGCTGCTGCGGCGTGCCCGACGACGTCGACGCTGTCGTGCTCGGAGATCACCAGGGCCCCGTCGACGTGCCCCCCGCGCAGGAACGACTCCGCACGTGCCAGCTCCTCCTCGCTGGACACCAAGGACAGCAGGAGGTGGACCTCGGCACGGGCGAGCTCCTGGCCGACCGCCCGCACCACCGCCGCGAAGAACGGGTCCCCGAAGAGCCGGGTGGGGGACTCGGCGGCGATGAGCGCCACCGTGTCGGTGCGCTGGGTCATGAGTGACCGGGCGGCGGGGTTCGGCACGTAGTGCAGGTCCCGGACCGCCTGGGCGACCCGTTCGGCGAGCGACGGGTCCACCGACCCGACCCCGTTGACCACCCGGGAGACGGTGGCGCGGGACACCCCGGCATGGGCCGCGACCGCCTGGAGCGTCGGTCTGCGGCCCCGCGGCCCGGGGGTGCGCGAGGGGGGCGTGGCCGGGGACATGGGCAGCGATGCTACGGCAGCCTGTCGTTCCCGCCCAGCGTCAGATCCGCTCAGGCCAGCGACGCCACCCAGGCCTCGTGCAGGTCGGAGAAGCGGCCCGAGCCGCCTTCGACGAGGTCGTCCGGGGTCCCGTCCTCGACGATCCGGCCGTGCTCGAGGACGAGGACCCGATCGGCGATCTCGACCGTCGACAGCCGGTGCGCGATGATCACGGCGGTCCGGTCGGCGAGGATCGTGCGGAGCGCGTGCTGCACCAGCCGCTCGGACGGGACGTCGAGCGACGAGGTCGCCTCGTCCAGGATCAGCACGGCGGGGTCGGCGAGGAACGCCCGGGCGAAGGCGACCAGCTGCCGCTGCCCCGCCGACAGCCGGGACCCCTTGTTGGCGACGTCAGTGGCGTAGCCCTGCGGCAGACGGCGGATGAACTCGTGGGCGCCGATGGCGCGAGCGGCGGCCTCCACCTCCTCGTCGGTGGCGTCGGGCCGGCCGAACCGGATGTTGTCCGCGACGGTGCCGCCGAACATGTAGTTCTCCTGGGTCACCATCACCACCGCCCGCCGCAGCGTCGGCTCGTCGAGCCGGCGCAGGTCGACCCCGTCCAGGCTGACCCGGCCCGCGGTCGGGTCGTAGAAGCGCGACAGCAGCTTGGCGATCGTGGTCTTCCCTGCGCCGGTCGTGCCCACGAGGGCCACGGTCTGTCCGGCTGGCACGTCGAGGGCCAGACCCGGCAGGACGGGGGTGCCGTCGACGTAGGAGAAGCGCACGTCCTCGAACCGCACCGCGCCGTGCACGTCGCGGAGCGGGGTGGGGGAGTCCGGCTCGGGAACACCGGGCTGCTCCTCCAGCACGCCGGAGAGCTTCTCCAACGCGGCGCTGGCGGACTGGAAGGTGTTGTAGAACTGCGAGATCTCCTGCATCGGCTCGAAGAACTGACGCAGGTAGAGCAGGAACGCGGCGAGCACGCCCACGGTGACGTCGCCGTGGAAGGCGCGGTAGGCGCCGTACAGCAGGACCACGGAGATCGTGATGTTGCCGATCAGCTTGATGCCCGGCATGAACCAGGCGACGAGCCGGAAGGCGCGCAGGTTGGCGGCACGGTACTGGTGGTTGACGTCGTCGAAGATCGCCTGGTTGCGGTCCTCGCGGCGGAACGCCTGCACGGCCCGGATCCCCAGCATCGACTCGACGAACTGCACGATGACCAGGGCGACCTTCTCCCGGGTCACCCGGTACGTCGCGGCGGACTCCTTGCGGAACCAGTTGGTCAGCCAGAGCAGGAATGGGAAGCAGAGCAGGGCCACCAGGGCCAGCTTGACGTCCAGGGTCATCAGCAGGATGGCGACCCCGACGAGGGTCAGCAGCGCGGTGACCAGCCCGTCGAACCCGGTCTCGAGCATCTCGTAGATCGCGTCCATGTCGGAGGTCTGCCGGGAGATCACCCGCCCCGAGGTGTACTCGTCGTGGAAGGCCGGGCTGAGCCTCTGGAGATGGCGGAACACCCGGCGGCGCAGCTCGTACAACATGTCCTGCCCCACCCGCCCCGACATCACCAGGAACGTGCGGCGCATGACGGCCTGCACCACGGTGGCACCGACCACCACCCCCACGATCGTGTAGAGGACCGAGGTGTCGCCGGTGTCCCGGATCGGCGGGATGCCCCGGTCGATGCCCTCCTTGACGAGGTAGGGGATCGACAGCCGGGCGAGGTTCTCCAGCACCACGATGACGAGCAGGAGCCGGATCACGGTGCGGTGCGGGCGCAGCAGGTCCCTCAGCAGGCGTCGGGACCGCTCCTGGAGCAGGCCGGACTCGCTGGCGGTCAGCTCGTCGCCGCGGTTCTCCGCGGCGACCCCGCGCCACCCGGCGCCGGTCCCGGCGGTGCCGGTCGTGCCGGTGGTGCCGCTGGACTGCTCCGACCGGGGGGGCTCGGCCTGTGCCGACTGCTCGCTGCTCATGCCCGCGCCCCCTCGAGGTCGTCGGCGTCGGCCGCCAGCAGCTCGCGGTACGCCGGCACCTCGGCCATCAGCCGGCTGTGCGTGCCGACGTGGGTGATCGTGCCGCCTTGGAGGAGCGCCACCTTGTCGGCCAGCAGCACGGTCGAGGCGCGGTGCGCCACCACGATGCCGGTGGCGTCGGCGAGGATGCGTCGCAGCGCCTCCTCCACCAGCTTCTCGGTGTGCACGTCGAGAGCGGAGAGGGTGTCGTCGAGGACCAGGATCCGCGGTCGGGAGAGCACCGCGCGGGCCAGGGCGAGCCGTTGCCGCTGTCCGCCGGACAGCGCCATGCCCTGCTCGCCGATCCGGGTGTCCAGGCCCCAGGGGAGGTCGTGGACGAACTGGGCCTGAGCGACCTCGACCGCCTCGAGGAGCTCGGCCTCGGTGGCGTCGTGGCGACCGAGGAGGAGGTTCTCCCGGGCGCTCATCGAGAACAGCGTGGGCTCCTCGAAGGCGGTGGCCACCACCTGGCGCAGGCTCGCCAGATCCAGGTCGCGCACGTCGACGCCGTCGATGGTGACCCGGCCGGAGGTGACGTCGTACAACCGGGGGACCAGGGCGGTGAGGGTGGTCTTGCCCGATCCGGTGGCCCCCACGACGGCCACCGTCTCTCCCGGGGCGACGTCGAGGTCGACGTCGTGCAGCACCGGCTGGTCCGGCTCGTCAGGGAAGGCGAAGCCGACACCCTCCAGCCGCAGGTGGCCCTGGGGCCGGTCCAGGACGCTGTCGCCGGAGGTGATCACCTCGGGGGTGTCGAAGATCTCCAGGATCCGGGCGGCGGCGGTCATCGCCTCCTGGGCCATGGCCAGGATGTAGCCCAGCGACGCGATCGGCCACACCAGCGAGAGCAGCAGGGTGATGAAGGCGACCAGGGTGCCGGGGGTGAGGTCGCCACGGCCGACCCCCAACGCCCCGAACAACAGCACGACGGCGACCGCGAAGTTGGGGATGACCTCGAGGAAGGTCCAGAACTTGGCGGACAGCCGCACCTTGTCCATCGAGGTGTCGTAGAGCGTCCGGGCGGCGTCGTTGTAGCGGTCGGAGACGAACGGTCCCCGGCCGAAGCTCTTGATCACCCGGATGCCGACCGCGCCCTCCTCCGCGGCGGTGGCCAGGTCGCCCTGCTGGTCCTGGACCCTCCGGGAGATGAGGACGTACCTGCGCTCGAACCTGTTCGACAGGGCGATGATCGGCACCGCGGACGCGGCCACGACGAGACCCAGGGGCCAGTACATGTGGAGCAGCAGGCCGGTCACGACGACCAGCTGGAGGATGTTCATCACCAGGAAAAGCAGGCCGAAGCCGAAGAACCGCCGGATGCTGGACAGGTCGTTGGTGACCCGCGAGAGCAGCTGCCCGGACTGCCACAGCCCGTGGAACGCCATCGGGAGCCGTTGCAGGTGGGCGTACAGGTCGTGCCGCATGGTGGTCTCGACGGTCAGGACGGCATGGGACTGCACCCAGCGACGGACGAAGATCAGGACCGCCTCGAGGATGCCGAGAGCCAGTGCGAGCAGTCCGAGGGGGAGCAGGGGGCCGAGGTCCTTGCTCGTGATGGGACCATCGATGAGGGCCCGGGTCACCAGGGGGATGGCGATGGTCAGCCCGACGCCGGCGAGCGCGGTCGTGGCCATCACGAGCAGTGCCCGGGCGTGCGGGCGGAGGTATCCGCGCAGCCGCCACAGCGACCCCACGCCGGCCGGTGGGTGGTCGTCGGGGGCCGCGATCTGGGCGGTGTTCTGGGCGGTGCTCTGGGCGGGTGCGTCCGTCATCTGCTGGTGGCAGTTCCCTCGGGGCGGTCTCGGCCGGATCCGCCGCGGGCGGGTCACCCGGGGCGCAGACGGCTGGAAGTGGTTGTAGTTCGCACGCTACCCAGGGGGACCGACAACCGAAACCGGATTGTGCCCAGCGCGACGGTCAGCCCGTCCGGGTCGCGGCGGGAGGACCGCAGACGCCGCAGGAGAACTGGTGGGGCTCCGGGGGCGGCGGCCCCGCGGGAGCCGCCCGGCCGCGCACCAGGGAGGCCGACAGCGCCGACCCCACGAGGAGGAACCCGGCACACCACCACATGGCCCGGGCGAAGGGCTCGGCCATCGCGACGGTCGAGAATCCCTGGGGGCCGAGCCCGGTGAGCAGTGGCAGGGCAGCGATGCAGACCAGCCCGCCCGTGCGGGCCACGGCGTTGTTGACGCCGCTGGCGATCCCCGACCGGTCCTCCGGCAGCGCGTCCAGCGCCGCCGCGGTCAGGGGCGACACGGCCAGGGTCAAGCCCGTGCCGAGCAGGACCACCGGCACCAGCACGTCGGGGAGGTAGCTCACCTCGGGGCCGATCCGGGCGATCCGGGTCAGCCCGGCCACCCCGACCGCCGCGACGAGGGTGCCGGTCGTCAGGGGCAGGCGCGGTCCGACGCGGGACCCCCACGCCCCGGCACGTTCGGAGAACAGCAGCATCAGCACCGTCACCGGGAGCAGGGACAGCCCCGCCGTCAGGGGAGCCATCCCGCCGACGACCTGCAGGGCTACGACCAGCCACAGGAACGTCCCGCCGAGGGCGGCGTAGACGAGCAGGGTGACGAGGTTGACCGACACGAAGGCACCCCGGGTGAACAGGTCGAGCGGCAGGAGGGGGTGGCGGCTGCGGTGCTCCTGGGCGACGAACGCGACCAGGGCGACCGCGGAGCCCAGCAGCGGCACCCAGGTCCGTACGGCGCCCAGCCCCTGCTGAGGCCAGGCCCCGAGCCCGAGGGTGAGCGAGCCGAGGGTGAGGGCGACCAGCGCCGCGCCGGTGATGTCGAAGCGCCCGGCCGGCCCGCGGGAGGCGGTCTCGGGGACCACCCGCACGGTCAGCAGCAGCACCAGTGCGGCGACCGGGAGGTTGATCAGGAAGATCGCCCGCCAGGAGCCCAGCTCGACCAGCCAGCCGCCGAGGAACGGACCGATCGCGCCGGCCACGCCGGTCAGGCCCGACCACAGCCCGATCGCCCTGGCCCGGTCGCCCTTGCCGAACGTGGTGTGCAGGATCGCCAGGCTGCCCGGGGTCAGCAGCGCTCCGCCGACGCCCTGCAGCAGGCGGGCCACGACGAGAACCTCGACGCTCGGAGCGAGCGCGCAGGCCAGGGAGGCGGCCGCGAACCAGGCCACGCCGAGCCCGAAGACCCGACGCTGGCCGCGCTGGTCGCTGAGCGATCCGGCGAGCAGGATCAAGCTGGCCAGGGTCAGGGTGTAGCCGTTGACCACCCAGGTCAGCCCCCGCGTCCCCGCCCCCAGGTCCGCACCGATCGAGGGCAGCGCGATGTTGACGACGGTGGCATCGATGAAGGCCAGGCTCGAGCCCAGGACCGTCGCGGCGACCACCAGCCGCCCGCGGGGCGAGCCCAGGCGGAGGTGCTCCCCGACCGATGCCGACACATCCACCTCTCGACCTCCGGCTCGCCGCCCAGGCCACCATTGTCGGCCCGGGAGTAGCCTGCACGCCATGCCCGGGTCGGAGACGCTGCTCGACCTGCTCTACGCCGGAGCGCCGAAGGAGGCCTACGACGCACTCCTGGCCGAGGCCGAGCAGGGCTGTACGCCGGGACCGGAGCTCGACCAGGTCCGCGAGCAGCACGCCGTGGCTCTGCGGCTGCGCGACCGCATGCTGGTGCAGCAGAACCGGCAGGCACAGCTGACCGCGCTGTACGAGACAGCCAACGACCTGATCGCGATCAGGGACGTCGACGCGATCCTCGCCGCGATCGTGCGGCGGGCCCGGCAGCTCCTGGACGCAGACATGACCTACCTGTCGCTGAACGACGAGGCCGAGGGGGCGTCGTTCATGAAGGTCACCGACGGTTCGATCTCCGCGGAGTTCCGCAACCTCCGCCTGCCCCTGGGGACCGGGCTGCTCGGGCTGGTCGCGCAGACCGGCGCACCGTACTTCACCGACGACTACCAGAACGACGAGCGGTTCGTGCACCGCGACTACATCGACCACGCGGTCGGCGACGAGGGCATCCGGGCGATCCTGGGCGTGCCGCTGATCCTCGAGGGCAAGGTGATCGGGGCGCTCCTGGCCGTGCACCGCCAGGTGCGGGTGTTCCCGAGCAGCGAGATCACCCTGCTGACCTCGTTCGCCGTCCATGCCGCGGTGGCGTTGGAGAACGCCCGGCTCTTCGAGGCGACCCGGGCCGCGCTGGCCGAGGTCGACGACGCCAACACCCGGCTCAGCCAGCAGTCCCGCTCGGTGCAGCTCGCCGCGGACGCGCACGACCGGCTCACCGACGTACTGCTCCACGGCGGCGACCTGGAGGAGGTGTCCCGTGCCCTGGGGGAGGTGCTCGACGGTCAGGTGGACCTGTACGACGCCCAGGGGGCAGCGCTGACCGCCCGGACGCCTCCCACGCTCGAGGCTCGTCTGGGCCCGGCGGTGGAGGAGTCGCGGGGGTCCGGCCGCAGCGTGCTGGTCGAGGAGACGGGCCGGCCGCTCACCTACGTCTCCGCTGCGCTGGCCGGGGCCGAGCACCTGGGCACCGTGGTCCTGAGCGGCCGCGACCGTGCCCTGGACACCAGCGGCCGCCGCACCCTGGAGCGTGGCGCGGTGGTCACCGCGGTCGTCCTGCTGTTCACCCGGTCCGTGGCCGACGCCGAGGACCGGGTCCGTGGCGAGCTGCTCGCCGACCTGCTCGCCGGGCGCGAGGTCGACCGGGTCCGGCTGCGGGAGCGGGCTCGGCGGCACCACGCCGATCTCGACCGCCTGGACACCGTCCTGGTGGCCGCTGTCGAGGACCGGCACCGGGCGGCGCCGGTGGCCGCACGCTTCGCCCGTGAGGGGGGTGGTCTCGGCGGCGCCCACCAGGAGGGCGTGGTCGCCGTCGTCCCCGGGAGCGACCCCCTGGTCCAGGGGCGGGCCCTGGCGGAACGGCTGCGCCAGCACGTCGGCGGTCCGGTGACCGTGGGCGTCTCCCGCACCCCGCACGGGCGGGCGGACGCGGTCCGGGAGGCCTGGCTGGAGGCCCGGACCTGCCTGACCACCCTGCTCACCCTGGGTCGTGCCGGGCAGGTCAGCGACGCCCGCGGGCTCGGGCTGGCCCGGCTCGTGCTCGGCCACAACGGGCCCGAGGAGCTCGGTGCGTTCCTCGAGACGACCCTGGGCCCCTTGCTGGACTACGACCGACGGCGCGGCACGGACCTGGTGCTCACCCTGGAGACATGGTTCGGCTGCGGCGGCACGGCCTCCGAGACCGCCCGCCGGCTGCACGTGCACGCGAACACGGTCGCCCAGCGGCTCGAGCGGATCGGCACCCTGCTGGGGGAGGGGTGGCGGGAACCCGAGCAGGCGCTCGAGCAGCAGATGGCGCTTCGCCTCTGGCGCATGTCGAACATGGACACAGGCAACCCGACTTTGTAGTCCTCGAACACATGGTCGCGGCGGTGGGTGCTGCGTAGCGTCTCGTCCCATGCCCCAGACCCCTCCCACCCCCAGCCCCGACCTGACCGGCCGCCGGGCCGTGGTCACCGGCGGTGCCAGCGGCATCGGCCGGGCCGTCGCCCAGCGGCTGGCCGCGAGCGGCGCCCACGTCACGGTCCTGGACCGCGACGAGCCCGGCGCCAAGCTCCTGGCCGCCGAGCTGCACGGCGACCACCTGGTCGTCGACCTCGCCGACCCCTCGGCGATCGACGACCTCGACCTGAGCACGGTCGACATCCTGGTCAACAACGCCGGCCTCCAGCACGTCGCCCCCGTCGAGGAGCTCGACCCGGCAAGGTTCGCCCTCGTCCAGCGCGTGCTGCTCGAGGCTCCGTTCCGGTTCGCCCGGGCGGTCCTGCCGGGGATGTACCACCGCGGCTGGGGTCGGCTGGTGCACGTGTCCTCGGTGCACGGGCACCGCGCCTCGCCGTACAAGGCGGCGTACGTGAGCGCCAAGCACGGGCTCGAGGGGCTGTCGAAGGTGATCGCCCTGGAGTCGGCCGGCAAGGGCGTCACCAGCAACACCGTCGCCCCGGGCTACGTCCGCACCGCGCTGGTGGAGAACCAGATCGCCTCCCAGGCCCAGGCGCACGGCATCGGGGAGGCCGAGGTCCTCGACGAGGTGCTGCTCTCCCGCACCCCGGTACGCCGGCTCGTGGAGCCGTCCGAGGTCGCCGGCACGGTGGCCTTCCTCTGCGGACCGGGGACCGACTCGGTCACCGGATCCTCGTTCGTCATCGACGGCGGCTGGACTGCCGCATGAAAGGCAACCACGTGACTCTGCAAAGCACCGGACCTACCTCCGCGCAGCCGGCCGCCCCCACCAACTCGATCGGCAAGGTGGTCTTCGCCAGCCTGATCGGCACCGCCGTGGAGTGGTACGACTTCTTCCTCTACGGCTCCGCGGCCGCGCTGGTCTTCGGGACGCTGTTCTTCCCGTCCTCGGACCCGATCACCGCGACCCTGCTGGCCTTCGGCACCTACGCCCTCGGCTTCGCGGCCCGACCGCTCGGCGGTGTGGTCTTCGGCCACTTCGGCGACCGGGTCGGCCGCAAGAAGATGCTGGTCGTGGCCCTGTTCATGATGGGCATCGCCACCGTCGCGATCGGCCTGCTCCCGACGTACGCCTCGATCGGCATCGCGGCGCCGATCCTGCTGCTGGTCTGCCGACTGGTCCAGGGCTTCGCGGTCGGCGGCGAGTGGGGCGGCGCGGTGCTGATGGCCGCCGAGCACGGCTCCCCGGAGCATCGCGGCTTCTGGACCTCCTGGCCGCAGGCGGGGGTCCCGCTGGGCAACCTCCTGGCCACCGCCGTCCTGTGGGTGCTGGCCGCGTTCCAGTCCGAGGCCACCTTCGAGGCCTGGGGCTGGCGGATCCCGTTCCTGTTCTCCGCGGTGCTGGTCTTCATCGGGCTGTGGGTGCGCCTGACCCTGGAGGAGTCGCCGGTCTTCGCCGAGGCCAAGGCCGAGCTCGAGGGCAGGACCGACAGCCGGATGCCGATCCTCGAGGTGCTGCGCACGTACCCCAAGGAGGTGGCGATCGCGATGGGCATGCGGATGGCCGAGAACATCTCCTACTACATCTTCACCATCGTCGTGCTCACCTTCGCCAAGACCTACCTGGACGCCGGAACCGACCTCATCCTCAAGGCGCTGCTCATCGGCGCGGTGGTGCAGTTCGCGTTCATCCCGCTCGTCGGCGCCCTCTCGGACCGGGTCGGGCGGCGGCCGTTGTACCTCACCGGCGCGATCGGCGTCGGCGTGTGGGCGTGGTTCTTCTTCGGGCTCATCGAGACGATGAGCGAGGGCAAGGTGCTGCTGGCGATCGTCGTGGGCCTGATGCTGCACTCGTTGATGTACGCCCCGCAGGCGGCCTTCTTCTCCGAGCTCTTCGGCACCTCGGTGCGGTACACCGGAGCGTCCCTGGGCTACCAGCTGGCCTCCATCTTCGCCGGCGCCCTGGCACCGATCATCGCCGTCAAGCTGCTCGGAAGCGTCGAGGAGAGCAACACCACCGCCGTGGCGATGTACGTCTCGGTGGCCTCGCTGATCACGGTCGTCGCGGTGGTCGCCGCGCGCGAGACCAAGAGCTCCTCCCTGCGCCACGACCGGGTCCTGGACACCACGGGCTCCTGAACCCCGGCGGGCGCGACCGCCCCCGGCCCGGTCCCCCGAAGGGGGGATAGCTGCCCGCTCCCGCGGGCGACCTCGACGTCGAGTCCTCCAGGTAGTCTCACCGTGCGCACACTCGGGCGGTGGCGGGGCTTCTCGTGGGTGCGACCGAAGGTTGCCCACGGGGGTGGCAACCGGCGCCGTCGGCGGGACGTCGGGCGATTCGGGCTCCTCTCGGGGAACACCGCAGTCGCCCGGTCGTCCCGCCCTCGGTGCGGGCCGTGCGGCGACTGCGGGACGAGCACCGGGCCGGTGCAGGGCGAGTGCAGGGCGAGTGCAGGGCCGACGCGGGCGGGGCGGTAACGTGGCCCTCGTGGCAGGCCCTGACTTCGAGACCCGGATCAAGCAGCTCCAAGCGACGATGCACACCATCGAGCAGGTCCTCGACCTCGACCGGATGCGTGCCGAGATCGCCGAGCTGGGCGAGCAGGTCGCTGCGCCCGACCTCTGGGACGACCAGGCGAACGCCCAGCGGGTGACCGGCCGGCTCTCCACCCTCCAGGGGGAGCTCGACCGCGTGACCGGGTTGCAGACCCGTCTCGACGACGTCGAGATGCTCATCGAGATGGCCCGCGAGGAGGGCGACGCCGACTCCCTGGCGGACTCCGAGAAGGAGCTCAACCGGATCACGAAGGCCGTCGACATCCTCGAGGTACGCACGCTGCTCAGCGGCGAGTACGACTCCCGGGAGGCCCTGATCACGATCCGCTCCGGCGCCGGGGGCGTGGATGCCGCCGACTTCGCCGAGATGCTCATGCGGATGTACACGCGTTGGTCCGAGCAGCACAAGTACCCCGTCGAGGTCTTCGACACCTCCTATGCCGAGGAGGCGGGCATCAAGTCCGCCACCTTCGCGGTGCACGCGCCGTACGCCTACGGCACGCTCTCGGTCGAGGCCGGCACCCACCGGCTCGTGCGGATCAGTCCCTTCGACAACCAGGGCCGTCGCCAGACCAGCTTCGCAGCGGTCGAGGTCGTCCCCGTCATCGAGCAGACCGACGAGATCGAGCTGGCAGACGAGGACGTCCGTGTCGACGTCTACCGCTCCAGCGGCCCCGGCGGTCAGTCGGTGAACACCACCGACTCCGCGGTCCGGCTGACCCACCTCCCGACCGGCCTCGTGGTGTCGTGCCAGAACGAGAAGTCCCAGCTGCAGAACAAGGCCTCCGCCATGGTGATCCTCAAGGCCAAGCTGCTGGCGAAGAAGCGCGAGGAGGAGAAGGCGCACCTCGACTCGATGCGCGGCGACGTGGCCGCCTCGTGGGGCGACCAGATGCGCTCCTACGTCCTGAACCCGTACCAGATGGTCAAGGACCTCCGCACCGACTACGAGGTGGGCAACCCCTCGGCGGTCTTCGACGGGGACATCGACGGCTTCCTCGAGGCCGGCATCCGATGGCGACGCGGAGCCGACAAGCCCGAGCAGAACTGAGCCCGGTCAGAGTGCGGCCGCGGTCGCCACGGAGGCGCACCAGCGCTGCGCCGACTCCCGCGCGACCCGGTCCGGACCAGCGCCCTCGGACGCGGTCGGCCGGGTGACCTCACAGGTCAGCCACGCATCGCCGAACAGTCCCGCCAGGCTGGTGCGCCGCACCGCCCGGCCGCGGACCTTGCCGACGCAGGCCAGGACCGACCCGGGCGTGCCGAACCGGAGATCGCCGGCCGGGGCGCAGCCACGCACATCCTTGCGCTCCCGGACCAGGGCCCGCGCCTGCGCGGCGGTGACCGGCTGGGCGAAGACCCACGCCGCCGCCCGGGAACGGCCCCGGTCGAAGGTGCAGCCGTGCTCGTGGACCACGTCGCGCAGCCCGGGCGCGAGCCGCCGGGTGTCCCCGCTCTCGTAGGCGTCGGTGGACCGCGGGGCACCGCCGAGGACGTCGGCCACCGCGTCCGGGTCCAGGGCGTCGCAGAACGGCTCGCGCGCCACGGCCACCCCGGAGAGGTCCACCTCGGCCAAGGGGGTCTCGGTGGGGGCAGGGGGGACCGGGT
Source organism: uncultured Actinomycetota bacterium (assembly GCA_963784485.1). Lineage (GTDB taxonomy): Bacteria > Actinomycetota > Actinomycetes > Propionibacteriales > Nocardioidaceae > Marmoricola_A. The sequence continues at coordinate 376,355 of CAWARH010000004.1, forward strand.
CCTCCGACGTCCCGGTGCAGCCGACCAGCCCGCCGGCCAGCAGCACGGCAGTCGGCAGGGCGATCGCGGTGCGGCGTAGGGCCGGAAGACGCATGCGGCAAAGGTAGCCGCCTGCCTGGGCTTCGCGCCCGCGTCGCCTAGACTCGATGGTTGGCCGCCACACTGCGTCCCCGCGCATGTCCCTGACCCCGAGACCGGCCGCTGGACAGCTGTGATCACCTTCGAGAACGTCACCAAGACCTACCCCGGACAGCAGCGCGCGGCGCTGGAGGACGTCTCGGTCGACATCGACCGAGGCGACTTCGTGTTCCTCGTCGGCGCCTCGGGCTCGGGGAAGTCGACCTTCCTTCGGCTCGTGCTCCGTGAGGCGCGGCCGACGTCGGGCAAGGTCTACGTCGCGGGCAAGGAGATCGACCGCCTCGCCGGCTGGAAGGTCCCTGCCCTGCGCCGTCAGATCGGCACCGTCTTCCAGGACTTCCGGCTGCTGCCGAACAAGACGGTGGCGGAGAACATCGCCTTCGCCCTCCAGGTGATCGGCAAGCCCCGGTCCCACATCCGCGAGGTAGTGCCCGAGGTCCTGTCCATGGTGGCGCTGGAGGGCAAGGGGGACCGGATGCCTGACGAGCTGTCCGGCGGTGAGCAGCAGCGGGTGGCGATCGCCCGGGCGTTCGTGAACAAGCCGATGATCCTGATCGCCGACGAGCCGACCGGCAACCTCGACCCGACCACCTCGGTCGGCATCATGAAGCTGTTGGACCGGATCAACCGGACCGGCACGACGGTGCTGATGGCCACGCACGACAACAGCATCGTGGACCAGATGCGCAAGCGGGTCGTCGAGCTGTCCGGGGGACGGGTCGTGCGCGACCAGGCCCGCGGCGCCTACGGCTACCAGCACTGACCGGCCCGACCCGCCGACCCCGACACCGAGGACCACCATGCAGCTGACCTATGTGTTCTCCGAGCTCAAGACCGGGCTCCGACGCAACGTCACGATGACCGTCGCGGTGATCGTGACGCTCTTCGTCTCCCTGACCCTGGTCGGGCTGGGCCTGCTGCTCAACGCCCAGGCGAACAAGGCCGAGGAGTTCTGGGGCGACCGGCTCCAGATCACCGTCTTCCTCTGCTCCGACAACTCCCCGGGTGCCACGTGCATCGACGGCCGGACGACCGCGGCACAGAAGCGTGCCGTCGAGCAGGTGCTCGACACCAACCCCGAGGTCGAGAAGTGGCACTACGAGAGCAGCCGGACCGCCTACGCCAAGTGGCGTGAGGTCTACGCCGGCAACAGCGACGCCAACCAGCAGGTGATCGACGCGATCAAGCCGAGCGACCTGGCGGAGTCGTACTGGATCACGCTCAAGGACCCGCGGGAGTTCGCCGGGATCAAGAGCGAGGTGACCGGGCTCGACGGCGTCGGCTCGGTCCGCGACCTGCGCCAGGTCCTGCAGCCGATCTACTTCTGGATCAGTGCCTTCAAGTGGGGGGCGATCGTGATCGCCGGGTTCCTGCTCGTCGCGGCGATCCTGCAGGTCGGCAACACCATCCGGCTGGCCGCCTTCGCCCGCCGCAAGGAGATCGGCATCATGCGGCTGGTGGGCGCCTCCAGCCTCTACATCCAGCTGCCCTTCCTGCTCGAGGCGCTCTTCGCCGCCGTGCTCGGCGTCCTCCTCGCCGCGGGCGCGATCGGAGTGTTCCTCTACGTCGTGGTCTACCGGCTGCTGCGGCCGAACTCCAACCTCGTGGCCTGGATCGACTACGGCGACGGGGTGACCGCGATCGCCGCGATCTCCGTCGTGGGGCTGGCCCTGACGCTGATTCCGACGCTCCTGCTTACCCGGAAATACCTCAAGGTGTGACCCCAGTCGGTTACCTTCGAAGGACCGCCGCCGAGACTCCCCGTTGCTCGGCCCCGATCGAAGGTTCCGCGTGGTTCGCCTCTTCCCCCGTGCCACACGGCGTGCTCCGGCATGCCGTCGCGCCCCCGTCGCCGCCGCCCTGACCGGCGCGCTGCTCGCCGGCCTCGCCCTGCCGGCGCTGTCGGCGATGTCGGTGGGCGTGCCGTCGGCGTCCGCGGCCGACCTCGGGTCGAAGAAGGGCGAGGCCGACCGGAAGGTCGAGCAGAAGGCCCGTGACCTCGACGAGTCCAGCGCCGCGCTCCAGGCCGCCACCTCCGCCCTGCTCCAGGCGCGCTCCGACCTGGCCCAGGCACAGTCCCGCCTGGCCCAGACCGAGACCGAGCTCGAGGCCGCCCGCGCGCTCGACGCCCGGATGCAGGAGCGCCTGGACGCCGCGGTGGCCCGGCTCCGCGCGGCCCGCCGCGACCTGAGCGAGGGGCGGCGGGAGGTGGCCGACCAGGAGGTCCGGCTGCGCCAGATGGTGGTCGCCGCCTACGAGCACGGCGACCCCGCACTGATGGGTCTCTCCATGGTCTTCACCACCCAGGACCCGGCCCAGCTGGCCGGCAACCTGAACGCCAGCGACACCGTCGTCAACGCCGAGTCGACCGCCCTGGACCAGCTGGAGGCCTCGCGGGTGCTGCTCTCGGTGAAGCAGACCGAGCGGCGGGCCGCCAAGGACGACGTCGCGGCCAAGCGGAAGGACGCCGCGGACAACCTGGTCCTCAAGGAGAGCCTCGAGCAGCAGGCCAGGGACGCCGAGCAGCAGGTGGCCGAGATGGTCGACCTCCGCTCGCAGGCCCGCGCGAACGCGCTGGAGGCGAAGACCTCCGACCTGGCCCAGCTCAAGCGGCTCCAAGCGGAGCGGGACCGGATCGCCGCCCTCATCGCCGCGCAGACCGCGCAGGGCAGCGGGTACACCGGCCCCTCCGACGGCAACGGCTTCCTCGACATGCCGGTCGCGGGACCGATCACCTCGCCGTACGGCTGGCGGATCCACCCGATCTGGGGCTACCGCGCCCTCCACGACGGCATCGACATCGGAGCCGGGTGCGGCACCCCGATCCACGCCCCCGCCGCGGGGACGGTGCTCTCGGAGTACTACCAGTCGGCGTGGGGGAACCGGATCATCCTCGACCACGGCGTGAACCACGGGGTGGGCGTCTCGACGATCTCCAACCACCTCGACAGCTACGCGGTCTCCGTGGGCGACCGCGTGGAGCGGGGCGACGTGATCGGCTACGTCGGCACGACCGGCTGGTCGACCGGCTGCCACCTGCACTTCACCGTGATGCAGAACGGCGCCCCGGTCGACCCGGTCAGCTGGTTCTGAGCGACCGCCCGCCCGGGCGGGGCCCGGGTTGCCCGTGCTGAGACAATCGCGACCATGGCCAAGGAGACCGGGCGCAAGCTCATCGCGCAGAACAGGAAGGCGCGGCACGACTACCACGTCGAGGACACCTACGAGGCCGGCATCGTGCTGCAGGGCACCGAGGTGAAGTCGCTGCGGGCCGGCCGGGCCTCCCTGGTGGACGCCTTCGCCGAGGTGGAGAACGGCGAGGTCTTCCTGCACCAGGTGCACATCCCGACCTACACCCAGGGCACCTGGACCAACCACGAGGTCCGCCGCCGGCGCAAGCTGCTGCTGAACCGCGCCGAGATCGACAAGATCGAGGCGAAGATCCGGGAGAAGGGCTACACGGTCATCCCGCTGTCGATGTACTTCAAGGACGGTCGCGCCAAGGTCGAGATCGGCCTGGCCAAGGGCAAGAAGTCCTACGACAAGCGTCAGGCGATCGCCGAGCGCACCGCGAAGCGGGAGGTCGAGGTCGCGGTCGGACGCCGCGCCAAGGGCATGCGGTGACCCTCGGGCCGGTCGACGACGCCGACGTACCCGCCTGGTGGTCCCGGCTGGGGCTGCCCGGACTCCTCGACGTCCACGTGCACTTCCTGCCCCCGCGCATGGAGGCGAAGGTCTGGGCTCACTTCGACGCCGCCGGCCCCCTGGTGGGGCGACCGTGGCCGATCCGCTACCGGGGCACCGAGGAGGAGCGGGTGGCGCGGCTGCGCGCCCTCGGCGTACGCCGGTTCTCGGCCCTGTCCTACGCCCACCGTCCCGGGATGGCCGAGCCCCTCAACGACTGGGCGGCCGGGTTCGCCGACCGGGTTCCGGAGTGCCTGAGGTCCGCGACGTTCTTCCCCGAGCCGGGCGCGGCGGCGTACGTCGCCCGGCGGGTCGAGGACGGCACGGAGGTCTTCAAGGTGCACGCCCAGGTGGGCGCCTTCGACCTGCGCGACCCCGCGCTCGACACCGCCTGGGGAGTGCTCGCCGAGGCCGGCACGCCGGTGGTCATCCATGCCGGGTCGGGTCCGGTGCCGGGACCGTTCACCGGCCCCGAGCCGTTGGCCGGCGTGCTCGCGCGGCACCCCCGCCTGACCGCGGTGGTCGCCCACCTCGGAGCCCCGGAGTACGCCGCGTTCCTCGGTCTCGCCGAGCGCCACGACCGGACGTACCTGGACACCACCATGGCGTTCACCGACTTCTTCGAGCAGGACGCGGCCTTCCCGCGCGAGCTGGTGCCGAGGCTCGCGGACCTCGGGGACAAGGTGCTGCTGGGAACCGACTTCCCGACCATCCCGTACCCCTATGCCCACCAGCTCGAGGCGCTGGAGCGGCTGGGGCTGGGTGACCCCTGGCTCCGGGGGGTCTGCTGGGAGAACGGCGCCCGGCTGATCCCCGGGGGGCGGGCCCCGGTGCCGACCGGTCCTGCTTAGACCGGTGTCGGCGGACCCGACCTGCGGACCGCGGCGAGCGCCTGTGAGGACGCGGCGGGGAATAGCCGGTGTCGTCGGGGGGTTGTCCCCTATAGACTGACCGGGCCGCACGGCGTAGCGACCGGTCGGTGCTTGACAACTCAAGAGGGGCTGATCGGTTTCGACTTGGGACGTCTCGTTCCAGGGGAAGCGGGTCGAGGATCCAGGGTTATCTCGTTAACGATCTCTGGGAACCAATAACTGCCAACGCTAAGCGCAGTTCGTTCGCTCTCGCCGCCTGACGGCAGAGTGACGGGTCAGACTGAGGGCGCCTCCGCCTCAGAACCTGGCCTCATCTAGGAGGCTTGCTTGGACACTCCCGTCGGAGGGGTGTTCTGGGACTCAAGTCCGGCTGAGCCCGTCGACGACATGTCTGTCTGAGCGTCGGGGCTGAGAAAACGACACGACAGACTGCACCCGGAGAAGACCTGGCACGGCGCCGAAGGACGCGGGTTCGATTCCCGCCAGCTCCACCGAACGCGGGGACTTCGCAGAAGGAACGCGAAGGTTCCGCAGAACCAGCCGGGCCGATGGCGACATCGGCTGCAGCCCTCGTGAACCAAGGCCTCCCCGGGCGCGCGCCCGGGGAGGCCTTGGTGTGTCAGCACAGATGCCGGAGGAAGAAGCGAACTGCATCTTCGGCGGCGTGCGGCGGGATGCCGGTGTGCCCGCCCATGTTGGCCTGGAGCGTCTTCTCCTGGGAACCGAAGGCATCGAAGAGGTCGAGGGCCGTCTGCCTGTCGTTGCCGCGGTCATCCCACTGGAGCAGGACATGGAGCGGGACGGTGACTCGGCGGGCCTCCTCGATGATGGCGGAAGGGACGAAGCTGCCAGCGAAGAGACCAGCCGCGGCGATGCGTGGTTCGACCCAGGCCAACCGGACCCCGATGGCCGTGAGACCCCCCGAGATGCCGACGGGTCCGCCTATCTCTGGAAGCGCGAGGACCTCGTCGAGGACCGCGCGCAGCTCTGGAACGGCCTGCTCGACCAGGGGAAGGACCAGTCGGTCGACAACGTCGTCCTCCGGCCGCTCTCCAGCACCGATCGCCGCGCGCAGGTCAGCGCGGGCCTGTTCGAGGAGGGCGCTCGAGGATGCCGCCATCGAGGGTCCGCCCGGAAGTGACGTTCATGGTCGTCCTCGTCTCCAGGTCCGGCTTCGGAAACTACCAACGAGCGTCGCAGACGGCCATCGGGTTTCGTGCGTCGGCCCGACCCGGGTCAGGCCAGCCCCTGGTGCAGCGAGCCCGCGTCCGCCTCGAACCGCACACGGCCGAGCGCGCCGTTGACGATCGGCAGGTACGGCGGCACGTGGCCACACTCGACGTCGGCGATGATCGGCACGTCCAGGCCTCCGAGCGCGTCCAGCACGGCTTCGTGCTGGGTCAGGGTCGGCTGGTCGGGTGCGGCGGTCCGGCCCACCAGGACCGCCTTGGCCGTGGAGAAGAAGCCGGCCAGCCGCATGCCGTGCAGGTTCCGGCAGATGGTGGCGGCGTCGTCACCAGCCGCCTCGACGTAGACCACCGTCCCCTCCGGTGCGTGCTCGGAGGCGAAGCGGCCCACGTCGGCGTACGGCGTGCCGGCGAGGTTGCACAGGGTCTCGACGCACCCACCGATCAGTCGCCCGGTCACGTCGACGGGCTCCTTGCCGGGGTCGAGGCGGGTCCAGCCGCCGACTCCGTTGTAGGTGTGCGCGGTCACCTCCGGGTGCTTGGTCCAGTCGTCCCAGGTGCCCGTCCGGTGCACCTTCGGGGAGGCCTGGGTGAAGGACCCGCCGGGCGGCAGCGTCGCGATGTCGAGCCAGCTCACGAGCGGCGCGGGCACGTCGTACGGCGTGTCCATGAGGTTGTTGCCGTGCAGGGTGGCGACCCCGGTGAGCAGTGTCATCGGGGTGATCAGCGTGGAGATGTCGGAGAAGCCGACGAACCAGGTGGGTTCGGCGGCCCCGATCGCCTCCCAGTCCAGCAGCGGCACGAGGTCGATGGCGGTCTCACCGCCCCACGGAGGGACCACGGCGCGGACACGGGGGTCGGTGAGGAGCTCGGTCAGCTCGGCCGCCCGGTGGGGAGCGGGCGCGCTCACGTGGGCCGCGCCGTCCATGCAGTCGCCGACGACCACGTCGTACCCGCGCGCCGCCAGCGACGCCACCGCGAAGTCGAGGCGGGGTCGGTGCCGGTCGGCCACCCCGCTCGACGGTGAGGTGACGGCGATGCGGTCGCCGGGGGCGAGGGGAGCGGGGAAGCGCAGGGTCACGGCTCGCATGGTGTCAGGACCCCGGCCGCGGGCGACCACCGGTGTGCCAGGGTGGGCGGCATGAGTGAGCCGAGCCGCCCCTCCTCTCCCGTCGTCGTGGTCACCGGCGCGAACGGCCTGGTCGGGGCCGCCACCTGCGCCGCGCTCGTCGAGCGTGGCGCCTCCGTCCGCGCCGTCGTACGCCGAGCCGGCACCGCCCCCTCACTCCCCGGGGTGGAGGAGCGGGTGGGCGACTTCTTCGACCCCGACCTCGCCGCCGCTGTGGTCGACGGGGCGGACGCAGTCCTCACCACGGTCCACCCGATGGGGACCGACCGGGAGAACCAGCACCGGGTCGCCGTGGAGGGCACGCCGGTTCTGGCCAGGGCCGCGCGGGACGCGGGCGTGCGGCTGCTGGTGCACGTCTCCACCGCGGCCGTCTACGACCGTGCGAGCGGGTCCCGCGACGTGGACGAGTCGTCCGCCCTGGTGCCCGACGACGCAGGCGACTACGCCGTGACCAAGCGTGACGCCGACCTCGCCCTGGCCGGGATCGAGGGGATCACCCGCGTGCTGGTCCGCCCGCCGGCCATCCTCGGGCCCGGCGAGACGTCGATCTGGAACAGCCTGCGTCCGGCCGCCATCCGCGAGGACGAGCAGCAGCGCCACGCCGTCCCCGACCAGAGCTTCGCCTGGGTCCACCTCGACGACCTCGCGGCGCTGCTCGCCGACGTCGCCTCAGGGCGCGTGGAGACCTCCGACGACCCCGACCGGGGCCCCGTCGAGGGGGCGTGCACCGCGGTCGACGTGGCTGCCGGCCCGGCGACGGCCCGGGACTACTACGAGGCGGTGACCGGGGCGGTCGGGGTCGAGCCGGTGTGGGACGAGGGCACGGCCTGGACCGGGCGGATCCTCGCCCGGCGCGCCCACGGCTGGGGCTGGACCCCGTCGGTCGGCCTGGACGTGGCGCTCGCGCAGATCGTGGAAGGTCTGCGCGCCTGAGGGTCCGTGGGCGGGTCAGGGCCCCGACACCGGCTCCGCTCGTGTGACGCGATCCTCACGCGGAGTGCACGTGAAGTTTCTCCGAGGCGGGAAGGAATCCGGCGACGCGGAGGTTTCCCTTCCCGTCCGCCTCGCCCCGGCGATGCCTCCACCCCGTCCTGACCAGGGAGCCACCGTGTCTGAAACCGTCAAGTCCGGCGTGACCGCCGAGAGTCGTGAGGCGCCGGACCCGCGGCGCTGGTGGGCGCTGGCGGTGCTCGCCGCGGCCCAGCTCATGATCGTCCTGGACGCCTCGATCGTGAACATCGCGCTGCCGTCGGCCCAGGAGGAGCTCGGTATCAGCAACGCCGACCGCCAGTGGGTCGTCACCGCGTACACGTTGGCCTTCGGCGCCCTGCTGCTGCTGGGCGGCCGGATCGCCGACTACGTCGGTCGCAAGCGCACCTTCATGGTCGGTCTGGCCGGGTTCGCCGCCGCTTCCGCCCTCGGCGGCATCGCCGCCAACCAGGAGCTGCTGTTCGCCGCCAGGGCGCTGCAGGGCGGCTTCGCCGCGCTCATGGCCCCCGCTGCGCTGTCCCTGGTGACGGTGACCTTCACCGAGCCCCGTGAGCGGGCGAAGGCGTTCGGCGTGTTCGGTGCCCTCTCCGGCGGCGGCGCCGCCATCGGCCTCATCGTCGGCGGGGTGCTGACCGAGTACACCTCTTGGCGCTGGTGCCTGGGCGTCAACGTGCCGGTGGCGCTGATCGTGCTCGCCGCCGCCATCCCGCTGGTGCACGAGAGCAAGGCGCACGGCGACACCCGGTACGACGTCCCGGGAGTGCTGCTCGCCACCGCCGGCCTGTTCTCGCTGGTCTACGGCTTCACCGAGGCCGCCAAGGCCAAGAATCCCGACGACCCCAGCTCCACCGCGGTCCAGGGCTGGACCGACCCGTCCACGCTGACCTTCCTGGTCGCTGCGGTCGTCCTGCTGGTCGCCTTCGTCCTGTGGGAGCAGCGGGCGAAGAACCCGATGCTCCCGCTGCGCGTCGTGCTCGACCGCAACCGCGGCGGCTCCTACCTGATCTTCCTGTTCGTAGGCTCCGGGCTCTTCGCGATGTTCCTGTTCCTGACCTACTACTTCCAGCTGAACCTCGGCTACAGCCCTCTGCGCTCGGGCTTCGCGTTCCTGCCGTTCAGCCTGGGGATCATCCTCACCGCCGGCGTGGTCGCCCAGCTGCTGCCGCGCACCGGCCCGAAGCCGCTGCTGGTGACCGGACTGTCCCTGGCGGTGGCCGGCATGCTGTGGCTCACCCAGATCGACCAGGGCACGGCGTACTGGTCGCACGTGCTGCCCTCGGAGCTGCTGCTCAGCATCGGCATGGCGTGCGTGTTCATCCCCGCCTCCAGCACCGCGCTGCTCGGGGTGGCCAGCCACGACGCGGGGGTGGCCAGCGCGGTGCTCAACACCGCCCAGCAGATCGGCGGTTCGCTGGGCACGGCGCTGCTCAACACCTTGTTCGCGGGAGCGGTGACCGGCTACCTCGCCGACAACCTGCGCGACCCCGCCGACGCCGACCGGCTCGCGCCCCTGGCGTTCATCGAGGGCTACCAGGTCTCGTTCTTCTGGGGCTCGATGCTGCTGGTGGTGGCCCTGCTGGTCGCGGTCTTCGTGGTCAACGCGCGCAGGCAGGACGTCCCTGCGGACGCGCCCGCGGCGATCGCCTGACCTCGGCAGGGCGCCCAGGTCACCCCCGGCGAGCCGGGAGCTCGAACCACAGCTGGGTCCTGCGGCGGCTGCGGTCCGAGAGGCCCACGCGGCCCCCGTGGGCCTCCACGATCCGCTTGACCGCGGCCAGCGGCACACCGGTGCCGGGAGCAGCCGACTCGATCCGGGCGTAGAGGTCGAACACGCTGTCCCGGTTCTCCGCAGGCAGTCGACGCCCGGCGAAGCCCAGGGAGATCCGCCAGGTGTCCTGGCCGCGGACTGCGGCCAGCTCGAGGGCGGCGCTGTCGTCGGCGAGGTCGTGGTGCTGCAGCGCCACGTTCACGAGGTGCACCAGCACCGCCCTGAGTCGGGCCTCGTCGCCTCGGACCACGGGCAGGCGACCGAGGAGGACCGGCACGTCGCCGAGCGCTCCGGACAGCCGAAGTCGGTCAAGGACGTCGGCGGCGACGGCGTGCAGGTCGACCGAGGTCAGGGTGAGGTCGCTGCCCTCCTGGGCGAAGGCGACCACCTCCGCCAGCATCGAGCCGAGCCGACGGCTCGCCCCCGCGATGCCGGTGGCGATGCGGCGCAGGTGGGCGTCGTGCATGACCACCGGGGACGCTGCGAGCAGGTCGGCCTGCAGCACCATCGAGGTCAGTGGAGTACGCAGCTCCAGGCTGACCTGCTCGGCGAAGGTCGAGAGCATCTGGTGGGTCCCCGGCAGGGTGGCCTCGACCGGCGGCGTCGCCGCCGACTCCTCGAGGATCTGCCTCGCCAGTCGACCCAGGTCCTCGAGGACGGCGACCCTCGCGGGTTGCCCCGTCCTCGGTTCCGGGTCGAGGACGCACAGCCGTCCCAGCACCCGACCCTGCGGGCTGTGCAGGGGCACGCTGGCGTAGAAGCCGATGGTGCCGCCACGCTCGGGGTCGACCCAGCGCAGGTCCTGCATCCGGGCGTCGAGCCGGGTGTCCTCGACCACGACCAGCCCCGGCTCGTCCAGGACGGTGGCGCACAGGGAGTCCTCGCGGGGCAGCTCCCGAGGCCCGCCTCCTGCCGCCACCACGCTGTGCTGGTGGTGCCTGGACACGAGGTTGATCGCGGCGTACTGGCAGCCGGTCAGCCTTGCCGCAAGGTCGACCACGGTCTGCAGGCTCTGGGGCACCGACGACGACAGCGAGGTGGCCGCCCGGGCCGTGGTCTGCGGGGGTGAGAGCACGGGCGCGCGGGGCGGGACAGGGGCCGCGACGGTCCGGGCGCCCCGACGCGGTGTCGAGCTGGCCGGCCCCGAGACCAGGTCAGGGGAGAGGTGCACCCGGTCAGTCTGGTGCGGTCTGCCCCCCGGTGAGCGCATTTCCTGGGGCGCCGGGACCAAGGTCTCGGCTTCCGGGACCTCTCGTCAGGGGGCTGCCGGCTCAGGCGCGCACACGGACGGACGGTCCTCCTCAGGTCGTCCGGCCGCCGGACCGAGGATGCTCGGGGGATCCCCGTCGACCCGAGCCGGCAGTGCCGGAGACCTACCCCGGCGCCGTGGGGTCGAACCTCGCTGGTCTAGCGCGCGGCGCGCCACGCCGCGGGGCTACATACTTGGTATGTAGTTACTGAGTATGCATACTAGGCGCATGTCCATTCGCCACGGGCTCCTGGCCCTTCTCGAGCGCGAACCCATGTACGGCTACCAGCTGCGTACCGAGTTCGACGCCACCACCGGCTCCACCTGGCCTCTCAACGTCGGGCAGGTGTACACCACCCTGGCCCGCCTGGAACGCGACGGGCTGGTGAGCGCGGGAGAGCAGGACGCCGATGGTCGGGTCCGCTACGCGATCAGCGACCGCGGACGGACGGAGCTGTCCACGTGGTTCGCCACCCCGGTGGTCAGTGCCGATCGTCCGCGCGACGAGCTGGCCATCAAGCTCGCGCTGGCGGTCACCGTGCCCGGGATCGACGTGCCGGCGGTGATCCAGCGCCAACGTGCCTCGACGATCGTGGCGATGCAGGACCTCACCCGGCTCAAGCGCGGAGGCGACGGCGAGCTCTCCTGGACGCTGGTGCTGGAGTCCATGCGCTACCAGCTCGAGGCTGAGATCCGCTGGCTCGACCACTGCGAGTCCGCGCTGGCACGCGTCGCGCGCACCCCACGCACCACCCCCACCCGTGCAGCCACCACGACAGGAGTCCAGCCATGAGCGAGCAGCACCACGACCTCCCGGCGACCGCGCAACCGGCCCTCGAGCTGGTCGACGTGAGCCGGATCCACGGACGGGGCGACGCTGCCGTGCATGCGCTGCGGGGTCTGCACCTCAGGGTCCAGCCCGGCGAGCTGGTTGCGGTCATGGGCCCGTCCGGCTCGGGCAAGTCGACCCTGCTCAACCTCGCCGGCGGGCTCGACCAGGCCACCGCGGGCCGGGTGCGGGTCGCCGGGGAGGAGCTCGGCTCGCTGCGCCGCGGCGAGCTCGCCCGGGTCCGACGCCGCCGGGTCGGCTACGTCTTCCAGGACTACAACCTCATCCCCAGCCTCACTGCCGCAGAGAACGTCGCACTGCCGCTCGAGCTGGACCGGGTCCGCACCAAGGCCGCCGCGACGGCCGCCGCGGCGGCCCTCGACGAGGTCGGGCTCGACGGTCTCGGGGAGAGGTTCCCCGACGACCTGTCCGGAGGGCAGCAGCAGCGCGTGGCGATCGCGCGGGCCCTGGTGGGGGAGCGCAGTCTGATCCTCGCCGACGAGCCGACGGGTGCCCTCGACTCGGAGACCGGGGAGAACATCCTGGCGCTGATCCGGGCCCGCTGCGACCGCGGCGCCGCCGCGCTGCTGGTCACCCACGAGGCGCGGCACGCCGGCTGGGCGGACCGGGTGGTGTTCCTTCGCGACGGCACGGTCGTCGACGAGGCCGGCTCCGCGATCAGCCCCGACGCCTTCCTGGCGGGCCGGCCATGAGCGGCGGCTCCTCCCACTGGCGTCCGGCGCTGCGGATGGCGCGTCGCGACCTGCTGCGCCACAAGGTCCGCGCCGCGCTCACCTGCGTCCTGGTCGCCCTGCCGATCATCATGGCCACCGTCGCCGCGCTCACCTCGTACAACACCCGCTGGGACTCCGAACGGGAGGCCCGCTCCGACATGGGCAACGCCGATGCCGCAGTCACGGTGAGTCCCTTCGCGCAGGTCAAGCCGAAGGCGGCCCTCTGGCTGAGCCCCCGGCCCGCGTCCTTCGTCGACGGGCCAGGCTCGGCCCCGCTGCGCAGGGACCCGGCCGGCGTCGACCTGCCGGCCCTGCTCCCCCCGGGCAGCGCGGTGCTGCCCGAGGTCCGGCCCCGCCGGGTCGCCCTGCCCTCGGGGGGCACCCTCGGCGTCCTCTTCGCCGACCTCGCTCCCTCGGCGCTGGAGCAGCCGGCCCGGATCGCCACGGGCCGCGCGCCCAGTGCGCCCGACGAGGTCGCCGTCCCCCGGGCCGTCGGTGACGAGCTCGGTCTGCTCGACGCGGTCGGGACCCCTCTGGACGACGCTCGACTGACCGTCGGCGACGACCGCAGCCTGCACGTGGTGGGCGTCTCGGAGATCGGCGACTTCGCCCACGTCGAGCCCTTCTCCCTGCTCGCCCCCCTGTCCAGCGGCCTGCGTCCGGACCAGGACGTGGTGACCGACTACCTGGTCGGGCTGCCCGCGCTGTCCCGGTCCGAGCTGAAGGCGCTCGTGGCCGACCTCAACGCGCGCGGCGTCATGGTTCGCCCCCGGGACGCCGTTCTCGACCCTCGTGCCTGGGGCCAGCGCGACTTCTCCGGCGGTCCGCCCGTCGAGTCACTCGTCGTGGGCGCCACGGTCGTGCTGGTCGGCCTGGTCGAGGTGGTGCTCCTGGTCGGTGCGGCGTTCGCGGTGGCCGCCCGCCGTCAGGTCCGGGACCTCGGGCTGCTGGCGGCCAACGGTGCCGCCGCGCCCGACGTGCGCCGGGTGCTGCTGGCCCAGGGGCTCGTGCTCGGGATCGGCTCGTCCGTGGTCGGCGTCGCCGCCGGTGTCGGGGCGTTCTACGGGGCCGCCCGTCTCTGGGCCCCGCTCGGCGAGGAGCTGTGGCGCCGGGAGGTCGACTGGCGTGCCCTGGTGCTCATCGCGGTGCTCGGGTCGCTCACCGCGGTCGTGGCCGCGCTCCTGCCCGCGTTCAGCATCGCGCGGCTCACCCCCGTAGCCGCGCTGTCCGGACGGTTCCCGGTGCGTCCAGGGGAGTCCCGGGCGCACCGCGGCGCCTTCCTCCTGATCGGGTTCGGTCTGCTGGGCCTGCTGGTCGGCGGATGGGCGACTGCTCGGACCTTCGGTCCGAGGGGCGACGAGGTCACCCTGGCCCCCGCGGTGTCCGGGCTCGGCCTGGTCCTGATGATCGCCGGCGTCGTGTGGGCGGCGCCGTACGTCGTCCGGCGGGTGGCCGCGGCGGCGTCGCTCCTACCGCTCTCGGGACGCTACGCGTTCCGCGACGCCGGCCGGCACCGGTTCCGCACCGCGTCGGCGACCGTGGCCCTCACCGTGACCGTGGCCGGAGCGGTCCTGGCCGGCTTCGGGTTCAACGCGACCGCGAACGCCCAGGCTCGGAACCAGGACATGCCCGCGAACACCATGGACCTCTACGTGGGCCCGCCCTACGCCGACGTCACCGACCAGGCGGCCGCGGTGCGGGCCACGGTGGAGACGGTGGTCGGTGAGCCGGTCGGCCTGGTCGCCTCCTACGGCCTGAGCGCCGAGGACCACCCGAACCGCTGGGTGATCGAGAAGCGCACCGGCTCGGGTCTGCGGATGACCGACGAGCAGTCCCTGCGGACGATGGTCGGCGATGACGAGGAGGTGCTGTCAGCCTTCCGCTCCGGAGCGGTGGTCCTCCTCGGCAGAGGGGACCCGTCGACGTCGGTGGGCACCGTGCGGTTGCGCTGGGCTCGAGGGGAGGACCGGGCGCTCGCCACGGTGCCGGCCGTCAGGACGGACTCCGGGGCAGGCCAGGGCGGGGAGGCCCGCCTCGGCGGGGCACTGGTGTCCATGGCGGCGGCCCGCGACCTGGGACTGGTGCCGACCGACGCGCAGATGCTGGTCACCAAGAGCACCCCGTTCACCGCCGAGGATCTCGACCGGCTGCGGGTCTACGGCCTGGACGGCTGGTCGGCAGACCCCGATCGGGTCCTCACGGGCCGACTGCAGTTCGCCGGGCTCGGGGTGGCCGCTCTGCTGAGTGCGGTCGTCGTGGGGGTCGCGGTCGCGCTGGCCGCCGCGGAGAGCCGGGACGACGTCGCCACGCTGGCCGCGGTGGGCGCCGGGCCCTGGCGCAGGCGGTCCCTCGGGGCGATGCACGGGCTGTTCCTGGGCCTGGTGGGGGGAGTTCTCGGGGTGGCGGTCGCGGTCCCGGCGGGGCTGGCTCTCACCCAGCTCGACGGGCTGCCGGGAGTCGACGTGCCGTGGCTGGTCACCGCAGGCACCCTGGCGGTCGTCCTGCTCACCGCGCCCGTGGCCGGCTGGGCGGTCACCCCGTCACGGTTGCGGCTGACCCGCAGGTCCGCCTGACGCGCACCGGGACGAGCGCGGCGGGAACCGCCTGGGGACCGGTCGCCGGACTCAGACGTGTACATCTCGGGAGCCGAATGACAGGGTGGACGTTTGAGTGGGGGCTCGTTGCGGGACGAACAGCGTGCCGACAACTCGGACAGAAAGGCACAACCGATGCGACCCCCCCTCGCCCTAGCCGTCTGCGTGCTCGTCTCCCTGGTGCCGGGGCTGGCCGCTGGTCCCGCCCAGGCCGCCGACACGCTGAAGATCGTCGGCCACCGCTGCAGCGACTACAAGCCCCAGAACAACCACGAGAACACTCTCAAGGCCCTGCGCGAGGTGGCGAAGCTGGACAGCAACGTCTGGTGCGAGCTGGACACCCAGCAGAGCTCGGACGGCTGGCAGTTCGTGTGGCACGACCCGACCTGGAAGCGGGTGGCCGACCCGGACACCGTGCGCGGCCTGCCCAGCCTGGTCGGCGACACCACGCGCGACCAGATCCGGGGCGTCCGGACCACGGGCGGGGACAAGGTGCCGGGGCTGGCGAAGTTCATCAAGGTGGCCGGCCGGCTCGACGTCAACCTGATGATCGAGGTCAAGAACGCGATCTCGCACCCGAAGAAGTGGCTCAAGCGCGCGAAGCGGGCCGGGATCAAGGTCCGCTGGTACCAGGACCTGAACGCCAAGACCTGCACCGCCGACAAGCTCGGCGGACTCGCCAAGCACGGCGCGGTGATCGGGGGCAAGAGCATGGACACCTGCCCGCTCACCCCGGAGACGGCGGCTGACCTGGGCTTCTCCTTCGTCAGCGTGACCCCGAGCGAGGTCACCAAGAAGGGGATGATGAAGCGGTTCCGCAAGGCCAAGGTGAAGCCCTGGGTCCGTGGCGCCACCAAGGCCAACTGGGACCAGCTGCAGGCCAAGGGAGTGCCTTCCATCCTGGTCACCGACCCGGCCGAAGCCGTCAACGACCTGGGCTACTGACCGCCCGGCTCGGCAAAATCCGAGACACCGTGCCTGACGGCCCTTGCCGCGAACCCCTGTATAGGTCACATTCAGGGCAGATGCCGTGGGGACGGCAGTGTGGGACAGAGCAGGACAACAAGGTGGGGGAGTCTCGTGGGGGAACAGTCCGATGGTGCAGGACCCGGTCGAGCGGGGGGCACGATGAGTGAGGCGTACGCCGTCCTGGGGTTGCGGCGCGGCGCGACGCCCGAGCAGGTCCGGGCCGCCTACCGGCGGCTGGCGCGTGAGCTCCACCCCGACCGCCGCGTCGGTTCCGACGGCAGGGTCGCACCGTCCGCCCACGACGACTTCTGCCGCCTGACCCAGGCGCTGGAGAGCGCGCTGGCGACGGCCACCGCCGACTCCGTACGCGCCTCGACGACGCACTTCCCGTCGCCGCGAGGGGCTGCCGGGCGGCCGGCGGACAGGGTCCCCGCGCCCGCGCCCCCGCGGCTGTTCCCGCAGCAGCGGAGCCCGCAGCGGCCCGTGTCGCGTCCGCGTCCGCTCCTGGTGCGCCAGGGCGACCCGCTGCTGACACTCCTGACGTTGCCCAGACACTGCGGACCTGCCTGGTCGGCGAGCGCGCTGGAGACCTGGGCCCTGGTCGTCGTGCCGGCCGCCCGGGCGCACCTGGGCCGGGCGCAGGACCTCGCGGAGCAGGCCGGGGCCAGGACCCGGGACGACTTCGTCCTCGCCACCGTGCACGCGCTGGTGACGCTCACCATGACCGGGCGTACGGCGCGTCGTGCGGCGGCACTCCGGCCCCACGTGACCGGGGTGCTGGCCACGCTCGAGGCCGAGCTGCCGGCGCCGGTCGCCGCCCGGCTCCGGGTCCCCGGGTCTCGGCGCTAGCCTGCGCGGGTGACCAGCGAACGTCCCTGCCTGTTCTGCTCCGTCGTCGCCGGGGAGACCGCAGCCGCCGTCGTGCTCGAGGACGAGCACGTGGTGGCGTTCCTCGACCACCGGCCGGTCTTCAAGGGGCACGTCCTGATGGTGCCGCGCAGGCACGTGGCGACCCTTCCCGACCTCCCCGCTCCGCTCCGGGACCCGTTCCTGGAGACCGCGCAACGGCTGTGCCGGGCCGCGGTGCACGGGCTGGGCGCCCAGGGCACGTTCGTGGCGATGAACAACGTGGTCAGCCAGAGCGTGCCGCACCTGCACCTGCACGTGGTGCCGCGCACCAAGGGGGACGGGCTGCGAGGCTTCTTCTGGCCGCGGACGACGTACGCCGACGACGCCGAGCGGGCCGACTACGCGCGGCGGCTGGTCGCGGCGCTGTCGGAGCCGGGACGGGACAGGTCCGACCCCGACGGCGCCGGCAGCAGCTGACCGGACAGGTTGCGCGAGCGGCGCAGGTTGCCGGTGCCGAGGGCGGCGATCCAGACGCCGGCGGCGCCCAGGACCGCACCTCCGAGCGCGTCGACGAAGTAGTGCCAGCCCAGGTAGACGGTGGCCAGCACGGTCAGCGCCAGGAACACCCACAGGAAGACCCGGAGCTCGAGGCGCAGCCGCAGCAGCTCGGCCATCAGGCACATCGTCACGCAGATGCCGACGTGCAGCGAGGCGAAGGCGGCGATGGTCTGCACCGCGTCCGTGGTGAACGGGTTGACCAGGACGTCGTGGCGCTCGGCCATCATCGTCTCCTGCAGACCGGTCACGTCGGTGCGGTCCAGCCCCTCGAACATCTGCGGCCGGGCGTAGATCGGTCCCAACGTCGGGACGGCGAAGTAGGTCGCGGCCCCCAGGACCCAGTCCACCGCGATCGCGGTGACGTACCAGGAGCCGCCCCGGGCGTCCCGGGACCAGACCAGCGCCACGACCAGGGACGCCGGGACGAAGATGATCCAGGCGATGTAGACGAACGAGAAGAAGTGTGCGGCCGTACCCGTGCCGAACAGGCCGTGGAGCACCTCCGCCGGGTCGTGACCGAACCACAGCAGGCGGTCGACATCCTCGAGGAACCCGTCCCACAGGTGCCTGTTGACGAAGGGGACGAACGACTTGAGGTTCCGGAACGAGGCGTAGGTGACGTACCACGCGCCGAGCCCCACGAGGGCGAACCGGACATGGGCAAGGTGCCAGCGTTCGCGCACCACCTGCCGGAACGAGCGGGGCACGCGAAGCGGTGTCCTCGCCCGCCAGAGAGCGCGGGGGAGGACATCGGCGAGGAAGGCGGCCAGCAGGATCAGCGGGAGCCGGATGAACGTCGGGCCCGCCACGCTGTCGGGGTCGCGCACCGGGAGGTCGTAGATCCAGGCCATCACCGCCGTCGCGACCGCGAAGGCGACGGCCAGCCACACCGCGAAGCGGAACCCACCCTTGTGCATCGCACCAGGATAGGCGGTGGACAGGGGTGCGTCGCACGGCCGTTGCGTGGGGCGTGCCAAGTCTCACCCGCATCCCGCCTCGCCGGTCGGGACGGCCCGTGCAAGACTCGGGCGACCCTGGCCCGGCACGAGAGGTGAGCTGATGAGTCGTTTCGCAGGACGCGTGGTGATCGTGACCGGCGCCGCCCGGGGGATCGGCGCGGCCACCGCCGGGCGCTTCGCGGCCGAGGGCGCCTCGGTCGCCATCCTCGACCTCGACGAGAGCGCCGCCGTCGAGGCCGCGGGAGCCACCGGCGCGGAGCGGGCGATCGGTCTTGCCTGCGACGTCGCCGACGCCGGCGCCGTGGAGAGCGCCGTCGACCGGGTGGTCGCGGAGCTCGGCAAGGTCGACGTGCTGGTCAACAACGCCGGGATCACCCGGGACAACCTGCTGTTCAAGATGTCGGAGGACGACTGGGACCTGGTCATGAGCGTGCACCTCAAGGGCGCGTTCCTGATGAGCCGGGAGGTGCAGAAGCACATGGTGCCGGCCCGCTTCGGCAAGATCGTCAACCTCTCGAGCGTCTCCGCCGACGGCAACCGCGGCCAGGCCAACTACTCGGCCGCGAAGGCCGGGATGCAGGGCTTCACCCGCACCTTGGCGCTGGAGCTCGGGCCGTTCGGGATCAACGTCAACGCGATCGCGCCCGGCTACATCGTCAGCGAGATGACCGACGCGACCGCCCGCCGGGTGGGGATGGACCCCGAGGACTACCGCAAGGCCGCAGCCGAGCGGAACCCGGTCCGCCGGGTCGGCTATCCCGAGGACATCGCAGCCGCGGCCGCGTTCCTGTGCAGCGACGACGCGTCGTACATCACCGGCCAGACGCTGTACGTCGACGGTGGCGCCAAGATCTGAGGGTCGCGGACGGGCGTTCGCTGCCGCCCATTCCACCTGGCCCCTCCAAGGGCTAGAGTCTCGCCTCGCCAACTGAACAGCCGACCGCGGGGCGCCGAGTCCTACCCACCCGCATGCCGGCCACTCCAGACACGACTCCGGGTAGGAGTGGGGGACCCAACACTGCGTCCCACACCCGCCGCACGGTGAGAACCGTCCGGAGGCGTGGGCGCTCGGGGTGAAGTCACCGACGGCCGACAGGCCGGACGTGGCGGAGCACCTTCTGGCTCCAACCCGACAGCTCACCTCACAGGCGTGGGAAGGGAACCCTCATGCCTCGCCTGCTTCGGCACGCCCTCGTCATGCTCGTCACCGCTCCGCTCCTGCTGATCGGCCTGCCGGCCCAGGCCGACGTCTTCGGGGACGATCCCGGCTGGCAGCACGCGATGTCCGCGACCCGGAAGGTCAAACGCGACGCCAAGGTCATCAAGGCGCTGCACATCGCCCAGCGTCAGTCCGGCGACCCGTACGTGTACGGCGCGGCCGGCCCCGACTCCTTCGACTGCTCCGGGCTGGTCTACTACGCCACCCACCACGCCGGGCTCCGCGGGGTGCCGCGCACCTCCGCGGCGCAGGCCGGCTACATGCGGCACATCAGCAGGGCCAAGATGAGGCGCGGGGACTTCGTCTTCTTCACCGGCAGCGGCGGCGTCTACCACGTGGGCATCTACGTGGGGCGTGCCGACGGCAGGCGCATCATCCTGCACGCGCCCTACTCCGGCACCCGCGTGCGCCGTGAGGCGATCTGGACCGACAGCTGGTTCGCCGGGACCCTGCGCGGCCGCTGACCGCGACGGTTCGCCAGGGCGGTCCGCGTGTCCGCGCGGGCCCGCCCCGGCGGCCGCTGCCATGCTGGAGCCATGTCCTCAGGCCGTCGTCCGCACCGAGCCCGGCTCCGCCCCGCGGCCGCCCTCACCGCCGTCGCCCTGGCTGCGTCAGCGGGCCTCGCGGCCTGCTCCGGCGACACCGAGGACGCGACGTCGCCGCCGTCGTCGGGCGGCCAGCTCGACCCGACCCCCGCCGCCGAGCCCCCGGCGACCTCCCCCCTGACCGGGCTCCCGATCAAGGGGGACGGTCCGCGTCACCCCGTCATGGCGGTGAAGATCGACAACTCCGCCAACAGCGCCCCGCAGGTGGGGCTCGGGTCGGCGTCGATGGTCACCGAGGAGCTCGTCGAGGGGGGCATCACCCGGCTCGCGGTCTTCTTCTACGGCCAGATGCCGGACAACGTCGGCCCGGTCCGGTCGATGCGGGCCACCGACATCGGCATCGTCCAGCCGCTGGACGCCAGCCTCGTCGCCAGCGGCGGAGCCGTCCAGACCGTCGACCGGGTGCGGGCCGCGGGGATCCGGACGTTCACCGAGGGCGCCACCGGCTTCTACCGCGACACCAGCCGCTACGCGCCGTACAACCTGTTCGTGCGCCTCTCCGAGCTGGCCCGCACCGTGCGCTCCAAGGTCACCCCGCACGCCTACCTGCCGTTCGGCACCGAGGCGGACCTGCCGCGCGGCCGACCTGCCTCGGGGCTCACCGCGTCGTTCTCGGGCAGCAGCTCGACGTCGTTCGAGTTCCGCGGCGGCGCCTACGTCAACACCGACACCAACGCCGGGGCCGACGACCAGTTCACCCCGGCCAGCGTGCTCGTGCTCCGGGTGCAGGTCGGCGACGCCGGCTACCTCGACCCCGCGGGCAACCCGGTCCCGGAGACCAAGTTCACCGGCACCGGCGCCGCGATGCTCTTCCACCGGGGGCGCCTGGTCCGGGGGAGCTGGACCAAGAACGGGCTCGACGCCGACGTGACCCTGACCAGCGGGGGCAAGGAGCTGGCGATCCCGGCAGGCAAGGTCTGGATCGAGCTCGTCCCCGCAGACGGGGGCTCGGTCACCGTCACCCGCTGACCGCCGGGCCTGCCCGTCGCACCACGAGGTGGCCCACCGGTCCGTCGGCGAGCCGGGCAGGTCCGAGTTGCTCAGTCCCGGGCCGGACGTGTCACGATGACGGGGTGCCTGAGACGCCCAGCATCTCCTACTCGATCACCGTCCGACTCGAGCTGCCTGCCGGTGGCTCCGCGATCAGTCTGCTGACGAGCGCCGTCGAGAGCGCGGGAGGTGAGATCACCGCGCTGGACGTGAGTGCCTCCGGGCACGACCGGCTGCAGATCGACGTCACCTGCGCGGCCAGCGACACCGATCACGCCGAGCGCATCGTCGTCGACCTCCGTGCGCTCGAAGGGGTGGTGGTCCGCAAGGTCTCCGACCGCACCTTCCTCATGCACCTCGGAGGGACCATCGAGATGGCCTCCAAGCACCCGATCCGCAACCGTGACGACCTGTCGATGGTCTACACCCCCGGGGTGGCACGGGTCTGTGAGGCGATCGCGGCCAACCCCGACGACGCGCGTCGCCTCACCATCAAGCGCAACACGGTGGCTGTGGTCACCGACGGGTCCGCCGTGCTCGGGCTGGGCAACATCGGACCGGCAGCGGCGTTGCCGGTGATGGAGGGCAAGTCGGCGCTGTTCAAGAGGTTCGCCGGGATCGACGCGTGGCCGATCTGCCTCGACACCCAGGATCCCGACATGATCGTGGAGATCGTGCGGGCCCTGGCC
Source organism: uncultured Actinomycetota bacterium (assembly GCA_963784485.1). GTDB lineage: Bacteria > Actinomycetota > Actinomycetes > Propionibacteriales > Nocardioidaceae > Marmoricola_A. The sequence continues at coordinate 398,367 of CAWARH010000004.1, forward strand.
CCCGGGTTCGCCGGGATCAACCTCGAGGACATCTCCGCACCGCGCTGCTTCGACATCGAGGCACGGCTGCGCGGCATCCTCGACATCCCGGTGTTCCACGACGACCAGCACGGCACCGCGATCGTGGTGCTGGCCGCCCTGCGCAACGCACTGCGGGTGGTCGGCAAGGACCTGGCCGACGTCCGTGTGGTGCTGTCCGGAGCGGGCGCCGCGGGCACCGCGATCCTGCGGCTCCTGGTCGCCGCCGGGGTGCGCAACGTCGTGGTCGCCGACATCGAGGGCGTCGTCTACCGCGGACGGCCCGGGTTGCACACCTCCCTGGAGTGGCTCGCCGAGGCGACCAACCCGGAGGGCTTCACCGGTGACCTGCACGGCGCGCTGGCTGGCGCGGACGTGTTCATCGGCGTCTCCGCGCCCAACGTCATCACCGGCGAGGACGTCGCCAGCATGGCCGAGGGCAGCATCGTGTTCGCCCTGGCGAACCCGGTGCCCGAGATCAACCCTGCCGTCGCGCGCCGGCACGCGACGGTGGTGGCCACCGGCCGCTCCGACTACCCCAACCAGATCAACAACGTGCTGGCCTTCCCCGGCGTGTTCCGGGGACTGCTGGACGCCTCGGCGACCCGGGTCGACACCGAGCTGCTGCTGGCCGCGGCCGAGGCCATCTCGACCTCGGTGAGCGCTGACGAGCTCAATGCCAACTACATCATCCCCAGCGTGTTCCACGCCGACGTGCACACGAAGGTGGCCACGGCCGTGCGCAGTGCGGCAACGGCCGCCGGGGCCACCGTCGCGGACCCGGTGACCGAGGGCGTTCCCGGCGATCCCGCCGGAGCCGCTCGATGAGCGAGCCCGTCCACGGGTTCCACACCGACACCGAGGACCCGGCTCCCGGCCGGCTGCTCGTGGCCACACCGTCCCTCGCCGACCCGAACTTCGCCCACGCCGTCGTCCTCCTGCTCGACCACGACGACGAGGGCAGTCTCGGGGTGGTCCTCAACCGCCCGTCGGAGGTCCCGGTGCGGTCGGTCCTCACCATGTGGGCCGCCTCGGTCGACCCTCCTGAGGTGCTCTTCGAGGGCGGACCGGTCAGCCCCGACGCCGCGCTCGCCGTGGCCTGCGTCCCGCAGACCGAGGAGCCCGACCCGATCGGCTTCCGGCGGCTCTTCGGCGTGACCGGCATCCTCGACCTCGACACCCCGCCCGAGGTCGTGGTCGCGGCGATGACCCGGCTGCGGGTCTTCGCCGGGTACGCCGGCTGGGGTGCCGGGCAGCTCGTGGACGAGATCGCCGAGGGCTCCTGGTACGTCGTGGAGTCCACGACCCAGGACATCTTCCACCTCGACCCCGAGCGGCTCTGGGCGAGCGTCCTGCGTCGCCAGCCGGGCGAGCTGGCTTGGGTGTCGACCAAGCCGCTCGACCCCACGCAGAACTGACCGGCGTAGACTCCGTTCCCGTGACCACACAGCTCAGCCCCGGCTCCCAGACCATCGAGGACCGCCGTACCCAGACCACGGACGGCGGCGACCACGAGCGCTTCTCGCACTACGTGGACAAGGACAAGCTGACCGAGGCCATGGTCATGGGCACCCCCGTGGTCGCCCTGTGCGGGAAGGTCTGGGTGCCCAGCCGGGACCCGCAGAAGTTCCCGGTGTGCCCGGACTGCAAGGAGACCTGGGAGAGCATGAAGGGCGACGACGACTCCGAGAGCTGACCGCTCTGCCCGACCCGCCCGCACCGACCTCCAGGACGACGTGACCCTTCACCCCAGCACGCCCGCCCTCCCACCCGCCTACCCCGACCGTGCGGCCTGGGGCACCGCCACCAAGCTCCGCGCCTGGCAGTCGCAGGCACTCGGTCAGTACTTCGCCGAGCTGCCCAGGGACTTCCTCGCCGTCGCCACGCCGGGAGCGGGCAAGACGACCTTCGCGCTGACCGTGGCCGCCGAGCTGCTCGAGCGCCGCCTGGTCGAGCGGATCACCGTGGTCGCCCCGACCGAGCACCTGAAGACCCAGTGGGCCGAGGCCGCCGGACGGGTCGGGATCCCCATCGACCCGGCGTACTCCGGCGGGCGGGGACGCACCAGCGGTGACTACGTGGGCATCGCGGTCACCTACGCCGGGGTGGCGGCCAACCCGCTGGCCATGCGGATCCGCACCGAGCGCTTCAAGACGCTGGTGATCCTGGACGAGATCCACCACGCCGGTGACGCCCTGTCGTGGGGGGAGGCGGTCCGGGAGGCGTTCGAGCCCGCCCACCGGCGGCTGGCCCTGACCGGCACGCCGTTCCGCTCCGACATCAACCCGATCCCCTTCGTCACCTACGCGCCCGACGAGGACGGGGTCCCGCGCAGCGTCGCCGACTACACCTACGGCTACGCCCGGGCGCTGGCCGACCACGTGGTCCGACCCGTGCTCTTCCTGGCCTACTCGGGGGAGATGCAGTGGCGCACGCGGGCCGGGGACGAGGTCGCGGCGCGGTTGGGGGAGCCGCTGACCAAGGACCTCACTGCCCAGGCCCTGCGCACCGCGCTGGACCCGCGCGGCTCCTGGATGCCGTCCGTGCTGGCGGCCGCCGACACCCGGCTGACCGAGGTCCGCCGGCACGTCCCGGACGCGGGCGCGATGGTGATCGCCTCCGACCAGGACTCCGCGCGTGCCTATGCCGCCCTGCTCAAGGAGCTCACCGGCGAGCGCCCGGTGGTGGTGCTGTCGGACGAGAAGGCGGCGTCGAAGAAGATCGGGGCGTTCTCGCAGGGCGAGGACCGCTGGATGGTCGCGGTCCGGATGGTCTCCGAGGGCGTCGACGTGCCGCGCCTGGCGGTCGGGGTCTACGCCACCACGACCACCACGCCCCTGTTCTTCGCCCAGGCGGTCGGCCGCTTCGTGCGCGCCCGCAAGCGGGGCGAGACCGCCTCGGTCTTCCTGCCCTCGACCGGGCACCTGCTCGGCCTGGCCTCCGAGATGGAGGTGCAGCGCGACCACGTCCTGGGCCGCAAGGTCACCGACGAGAACGACCTGTTCGCCGCCGAGGACGCGCTGCTCGCCCGCGAGGAGGCCTCCGAGAGCGCCTCGGCCGAGGAGCAGCTGCTGCCGTTCGAGGCGCTCGGCTCCGAGGCCCGATTCGACCGGGTGCTGTACGACGGCGGCGAGTTCGGTCACGCCGGGGAGGTGCATGTCGGGTCCGAGGAGGAGATGGACTTCCTCGGCATCCCCGGCCTGCTCGAGCCCGACCAGGTGCGCGACCTGCTACGGCACCGCCAGTCCGAGCGGGCCCGCCGCCAGGGTCGTCCCGCCAGCGACCCCGGGGTCCACCAGTCGGCGCCCGCACGCTCCACCCACGAGCAGCTCGCGCTCCTGCGCCGTGAGCTCAACGGGCTGGTCGCGGCGTGGAACCACCGCACCGGTCAGCCGCACGGCGTGACCCACGCGACGCTGCGCAAGGAGTGCGGCGGACCGCTGGCCGCGGTCGCCACCGTCGACCAGATCCAGGCGCGGATCGACGCGCTGCGGGGCTGGGCCACCCGACAGCGTTGACCCGTCGCCCTCGAGGAGCAGCCCCTGAAGGAGCAGCCCTCGGGGAGCAGCCCTAGGAGAGCAGTGGCAGCACGCGGTGCCTGACCTGGGTGGCCAAGGCGATCACCGTGGTGGACCGGACGATGCCGACGTGGCCGAGGACCAGGTCGATCACCCGTTGCAGGTCGGCGTTGGAACGGGCGACGACCCGGCACCACATGTCGCCCGCCCCGGTGATCGTGTAGACCTCGAGCACCTCGGCGATGGCGGCCAGGTGCGCCGCGACGTCCTCGTGCCCCGAGCCTTGGCGGATCTCCAGGGTCAGGAACGCGGTCACCGGGTAACCGAGGGCCTCCGGGTCCAGGGTCGGTCCCCAGTCGGCGATCACCCCGCTGCATGCCAGCTTGTCGAGCCGTGACTGCACCGTGCCGCGGGCCACGCCGAGCCGCCGGGAGGCCTCCAGGACGCCGATCCGCGGCTCGGCGGCGAACAGCCTGATCAGGGTCGCGTCGAGATCGTCCATCTGTCCGATCCTGACATGTCCCCGGTCAGTCGAGGTCACCCACGGCCACGAGCTCGGCCTCCGCCTCGGTGTGGGCGGTAGGGGCGTCGCCTCGGACGGCGGCGCGGAAGACCACCATGACCACGGCACCCACGACGACCGCGGCCGCGCCCATCCAGAACGGCGCGTGCACGCTGACGTTCTCGCCGAGCTTGCCGGCGGCGTACGGCGCGAAGGCCCCACCGGAGAACCGTACGAAGGAGTACGCCGAGGAGGCCACGCTCCGCTCCACGGGGGCGACCACCATGACGGCCTGGGTGATCAGGGTGTTGTTGACGCCGAGGAAGGCGCCAGCCACGACGATGCCGACCACCAGGACCGGCTTGGAGTCGGTGAAGACCGCCATCATGCCGAGGTCGACGGCGAAGAGCACCAGGGCGCCTACGACGCTGCTGAGCAGTCCGACGCGCTCCTCGAGCCACGGCGCCACGACCACGGAGGTGAAGGCCAGCAGCAGACCCCAGCCGAAGAAGATCCAGCCGACCTGGGAGGCGGTCATGTCCAGGGGGAAGGGCGCGAACGCGAGCAGGGTGAAGAACCCGACGTTGTAGAAGAGTGCGGTGACCGCGATGACGAGCAGCCCTCGGTGGCTCAGGGCGCGCAGGGGGGCGCTCAGCGAGGTGCGGTGCGCCGGCTTCGGGGTGGCCGGCAGCAGCACCGCGGTGGCGACCAGGGCGATGACCATGAGGACGGCCACCCCGAAGAAGGGGGCTCGCCACGAGATCTCGCCCAGCTGTCCCCCGACGAGGGGCCCGGCGGCGATGCCCAGGCCCAGGGCGGCTTCGAAGAGGATCACGGCCTGCTTGGTCGAGCCGGAGGCTGCGGACACGATGGTGGCCAGGGCGGTGGCGATGAAGAGCGCGTTGCCGAGCCCCCAACCGGCGCGGAAGCCGACGATCTGGCCGACGGTCCCGCTCAGGCCGGCCAGCGCGGCGGAGACGACGATGAGGGCCAGGCCGGTGAGCAGGGTGCGCTTGGCGCCGATCCGGCTGGAGACGAAGCCGGTGAGGAGCATCGCCACCCCCATCACCGCCATGTAGCTGGTGAAGAGCAGGGAGACCTGGCTGGGGCCGGCTCCGAGCTGGTCGGCGATGGGCTTGAGGATCGGGTCGACCAGCCCGATGCCCATGAAGGCGATGACGGAGGCGAAGGCGACCGCCCAGACGGCGCGGGGCTGCCTCAGCCTGGAAGGCATGGAAGTCATGGGTCCGGTTTCTCCTCGGTGCGGTAGGGCGCGGGTTCAGGGGGCGTGCGGGTCAGGTGCTGGTCAGGGTGCGAAGCACCTCGACCGCGGCGCGCAGGGCGTCCTCGTCCACGCCGTGCGCAGCCCGGAGGCCCTCGAGGACCTCGCCGTTGCGGCGGCGGGCTGCGGCCAGGGCGGCGTGCCCGTCGTCGGTGAGGACGACCAGGGTGGAGCGGGCGTCGTGGGCGTGGGCGCTCCGCGAGACCCAGCCCCGCTGCTCCAGGATGCGTACCACTGCCGAGGTCGACGGCTGGGAGGCCCGGTCGGCGCGCGCGAGGTCGCCGACGCCGACCGGCCCGAGCTCGTCGAGCTGGGACAGGATGCGCATGCACGCGGGGGCGTCGTCGTCAGCGGCCCGGGTGACGATCCTGACCAGCCGGGCGGCGTAGGTGACCAGGGCGGCACTGTCGGGCGCGGCAGTCATCTGTATCACGCAACCAATATACATAGGAGACCTATCGACCCGGCGAGATGTCGGCGTGGGGTGGGTCACAGAGACTGAAGGATGAGCAATGTGACTAGCCTTTGCTCGCTGAGTTGCGCGGATTGACCAACGCCACGCACTGTGGGGACCATGACTGAGCAACTGACCTCTGATGAGCTGAAGGCCGACCTCACCCTCGAGCAGCTCCAGGAGCTGGTCGGCCTCGTCGAGTACGACGCCAGCAAGGACCCGTTCCCGGTGACGGCGATGGACGCGGTGGGCTTCGTGGTCGGCAACGCCACCCAGGCCGCGGCGTTCTACCAGCTGGCGCTCGGGATGGACCTGGAGGCGTACCGCGGTCCGGAGAACGGGTGCCGCGAGTCGAAGACCTACGTGCTGCGCTCAGGCAGCGCCCGCTTCGTGCTCACCGGCGCGGTCGACCCGGGCAGCCCCCTCGCCGACCACCACCGCAGGCACGGGGACGGGGTCGTCGACCTGGCCCTGGAGGTGCCCGACGTGGACCGCTGCATCGCGCACGCCCGGGCCGTCGGGGCGACGGTCCTCGTGGAGCCGCACGACGAGGAGGACGAGAACGGCGTGGTCCGCACCGCGGCGATCGCGACGTACGGCGAAACCAGGCACACCCTGGTCGACCGGAGCCGCTACGACGGCCCGTACCTCCCCGGCTTCGTCGCCAGGCGGTCCACGATCGTCCGGCCCGAGGGCCATCCGCGCCGGCTGTTCCAGGCCATCGACCACTGCGTCGGCAACGTCGAGCTGGGGCGCATGGACGAGTGGGTGTCGTTCTACAACAAGGTGATGGGTTTCGTGAACATGGCGGAGTTCATCGGCGACGACATCGCCACCGACTACTCGGCGCTGATGTCGAAGGTGGTGGCAAGCGGCAACCACCGCGTGAAGTTCCCCCTCAACGAGCCGGCCGTGGCCAAGAAGCGGTCCCAGATCGACGAGTACCTCGAGTTCTACTCCGGAGCGGGCTGCCAGCACATCGCCCTGGCCACCAACGACCTGCTCGCCTGTGTGGACCGGCTGCGCGACAACGGGGTGGAGTTCCTCGACACCCCGGACTCCTACTACGACGACCCTGCCCTGCGGGAGCGCATCGGCGCGGTGCGAGCGCCGATCGAGGAGCTGAAGCGGCGCCGGATCCTGGTCGACCGCGACGAGGACGGCTACCTCCTGCAGATCTTCACCAAGCCGATGGGGGACCGGCCCACCGTGTTCTTCGAGTTCATCGAGCGGCACGGGTCGCTGGGCTTCGGCAAGGGCAACTTCAAGGCGCTGTTCGAGGCGATCGAGCGGGAGCAGGAGCTGCGCGGCAACCTCTAGCCGGGTGCCCTCGACCCCTCCGCGGGGAAGAACGCCTCAGTCTCCACGCCCCGCTGCCGATGGTCGGTCATACGACTGGGCTCGCGGGGGGCCAGGGAGCGAGGAGGGGTCGTGCAGGGCGTGGTGTTCCTGGTGCTCGAGCAGGTCGTCACCGACCTCCTCGGGGAGGACGCATGGGACGAGGTGCTCGACCGTGCCGGTGACGACGGCGTCTACATCGCCGCCGGCCAGTACGACGCCGCGCGGCTGTCCCGGCTGCTCGCCGAGTCCCCGGCCGCCGGCCCGGGGCTGTCCCCGGACCAGCAGCTGCGCTGGTTCGGCGAGCGGGCCGTTCCCTACCTGGTGGCTCGCTTCCCGCACAGCTTCGCCGGACACGGCTCCACGGCCGCGTTCCTGCGCACCCTCAACGACGTCGTCCGCGACGCGGTGCACCGGCTCCACCCGGCCGAGCAGGTGCCGGTCGTCGACGTGCACCACGACCCTGCCTCGCCGCGCTGGGTGGCGCTGGGCCACGCGTCCAGCCCGGGGCTCTGCGCAGTGCTGGAGGGGCTCGTGCTGGGGCTGGCCCGGCACTACGGCGAGCCGGTCCAGGTCTCCCACCCCAAGTGCCTCCGGCTGGGCGCGAGCTCCTGCCTGACCCTGTGCGACCTGGAGGCCTCCTGAGATGCCTCCAGCACCCCTCCCGTCCCCCGCCGACTCCTCCTCGTGCCCCGCGTGCGAGGAGCTGGGCGCGCGCGTGCAACGCACCGAGGCCCGGGTGCAGCGTGAGCGCGCGCGCCGGCACGCCGCCGAGGAGCTCGTGGACCGTCACGCACAGCGGACCCTGCGCGACCCCCTGACCGGCCTGGCCAGCCGGACGGTGCTGGTCGACCGGCTGGCCCTGGCCCTCGAGCAGGCGCGGCGGCGACACGGCCAGACCGGGCTGCTCCTGCTCGACCTCGACGACTTCGCCGCGATCAACCAGCGGCTCGGTCACGACGGCGGCGACCGGGTCCTCCAGCTGGTCGGCGACCGCCTCCGAGGGCTGGCCGGGCCGGGCGACACGGTGGCCCGGCCGTCGGGCGACGAGTTCGCGGTGCTGCTCGGCCGCGCCGACGACGCCGCCCACCTGTCCCGCCTCGCCGACCACGTCTCGGCGGTGCTCAGCCAGCCCTACGTCGTGGACGGGGTGAGGGTCGCCCTCACCCCCAGCAGCGGACTGCGCCTCGGCGACGGTGCCGACCAGGCCGAGGGGGTGATCCGCGAGGCCGAGGCGGCTCTGTACGTCGCCAAGAGCGGCACCCGCGGACGTGCGGTCTTCTTCGAGTCCGACCACAGCCGGACCGCGGACCTGCGTCGCTTCGAGGCCGAGCTGCTCCGCGGGCTGGCCGCGAACGAGCTCGTGGCGTGGTTCCAGCCGGTCCTGGACCTGCGTACCGGCGCCGTGGTGGGCACCGAGGCGCTGGCGCGCTGGTGGCACCCCGAGCGCGGCTCGATCCCGCCGGTGGAGTTCATCGAGCAGGCTGAGGAGGCCGGGCTGGTCGGGCTCGTCACCGACCGGATCCTGGACCTGGCCTGCACCCAGGCGGCGGCCTGGAACCGGCAGGACCCCGGGCGGCCGCTGCTCATGCACGTGAACCTGTCCGGTCACGACCTGGCCAGCAAGGACCTGGTGGACCGGGTGACCTGTGCCCTGGCTCGCGCCGAGCTCTCGCCGTCGCTGCTGTGCCTGGAGATCACCGAGCGGGCGATGGTCACCGACGACGAGGTGGCCCAGCGCACCCTCCGTGCCCTCCGTGACCACGGGGTCACCTTCGCGATCGACGACTTCGGGGTGGAGTACGCCTCGTTCAGCTACCTGCGCCGGTTCCCCGTCGAGATGCTCAAGATCGACCGGTCGTTCATCGAGAACGTGGTCGACGACCCACGGGACCGTGCGGTGCTGGCCGGCATGGTCGCGATGGCGCGGTCCCTGGGGATGCGCACGGTCGCCGAAGGCGTCGAGACCGCCGACCAGGCGGAGGTGGTGCGCAGCGTCGGGGTCGACGAGGCCCAGGGCTGGCTGTTCGGTCGACCGACGCCCCCCGGATCCCACCCGGTGCAGGGCGGGGAGCGGGCGGTGGACGCGTGACCGCCCCTCCCTGGCGGGGCCGGGCCTGGTCGGGCTACCTGCTGCTCGGTGCGCTGTCCGTGCTCGTCGGCCAGGTCGTCCTGCCCCCTGCAGGCGGTGACGTCGTCTACGTGCTCCTCGGCCTCGGTGTGGCCGCCGCCCTGCTGCTCGGACTGCGCTGGCAGCGACCGGCCCGGTCGGGGCCCTGGCGGCTGATGGTCGCCGGCCAGCTCACCTGGGTGGTCGGGGACGCGGTGTACTTCTGGCGCAAGGACGTGGTCGGGACCGAGCCGTTCCCTTCGCTCTCCGACGGCCTGTACCTGGTCGGCTACGCCGTGCTCGTCCTCGGCCTGCTCCTGCTCGTGCGTGCCCGCAGGTCCGGGTCGGACCCCGCCGGCCGCATCGACGCCCTCATCGTCACCGCCGGCCTCGCGCTGCTGACCTGCGTCGTCCTGGTCGAGCCGGTGGTCGCCGGGGCCGGGGGGCTGTCCACGGCGGCTGCCGCTGTCTCGGTGGCCTACCCGCTCGTCGACATCCTGCTCATCGCCGGGCTGGTCCGGCTGCTGGCCGCTCCGGGCACGAGCTCGCCGGCGCTCCGGCTGCTGCTGGTGGCCCTCGGGCTGCTCGTGTCCGCCGACCTCCTCAGCGCTGCCGCCGACGTCTACGGGCTCCACGTCCTGACCAGCTCCTTCCTGCTCTGGCAGGCGTCGTACGTGGTGTGGGCCGCTGCGGCCCTGCACCCCTCCATGCACCAGGTCACCGAGCCGGAACCGGTGCCCGTGGTCACCACCACCCGACCGCTGCGTCGCATGCGGGTGGCCTGGATGGCGGGGGCGACGCTGGTCACGCCACTGATCCTGGCGGTGGAGGAGCTGTCGGGAGGACAGCGCAGCACCTGGACGGTCGTGGTCGGTTCGGTGGTGATGGTGCTGCTGGTGGTCTTCCGGATGAACCTCGCGATCCACCACATCGTCGAGGTGAGCCGGCAGCGCAACGACCTCCAGGAGGAGCTGGGGTTCCGGGCCACCCACGACAGCCTCACCGGCCTGCCCAACCGGGCCGAGACCATGCGTCTGGTGACCGAGGCGCTGCGCCGCTCGGCGGAGACCGCGGAGCCGGTCGGCCTGCTCTTCGTCGACCTCGACGGCTTCAAGGCGGTCAACGACACCCTGGGCCACCGCGCCGGGGACGAGGTCCTCCGCGCCGTCGCGACGCGGCTGGGCACGTCCACCCGGGCCGGCGACATCGCCACCCGACTGGGCGGCGACGAGTTCGTCGTGCTGCTCGGTCACGCGGTGTCCGAGGACTCCGCGCTCGCGATCGCAGACCGGCTGGTCGACGAGCTGTCCCGCTCCATCCGCATCGACGAGCGCAACAGCGTGCGCATCGGGGCCAGCATCGGCATCGCCCTCAGCCACCCGGACTCCGACGCGGACACGCTCCTCAACGAAGCCGACCTGGCGCTCTACCGCGCCAAGGCCGACGGTCGGGGCCGGCACGTGATGTTCGGACCGTCCCTGCGTGGCGAGATCGGCGCCCGGGTGGAGCTGGAGGCGGCCCTCGACCAGGCCCTCGCCCACGACGAGCTGCGCGTGCACTACCAACCCATCCTCGACGTGGCCACGGGGGAGCTGCGCGGCTACGAGGCGCTGCTGCGGTGGGAGCGTCCGGGACACGGGTTGCTCCTGCCCGGGGCGTTCCTGCCGGTGGCCGAGTCCTCGGAGCTGGTCTGCGACCTCAACGCCTGGGTCCTGGAGGCGGCCACCGCCCAGCTGGCCGCGTTCGGGCGGTCGAGCGGTCGCACGGACCTGGTCGTGGCGGTCAACGTCTCCGGACGGCACGTGCGGAACCGCCGGATCCGCAGCGACGTCGGAGGCGCGCTGGACCGGTCCGGCCTGCACCCCGCACAGCTCGTCCTCGAGGTCACCGGGACCGGGCTCGCCGAGCACCCGACGGCGGCCCAGCACCTCGCCGCGCTGCGGGAGCTCGGGGTCCGGGTGAGCCTGGACGACTTCGGCTCCGGGTACAGCTCGCTGGGGCAGCTCGCCGCCCTCCCGGTGGACATCGTGAAGATCGCCGCCGAGTGCCTCGACACCAGCTCCGTCGCGACCCGCGCCCTGCTCGAGCTCATGGTCAAGGCGGCCCACACCGCGGGGATGCTGGTCGCCGGCGAGGGCGTGGAGACCTTCGCGCAGCTCGCGGTGCTGCGGGAGCTGGGCTGCGAGTGGGCGCAGGGCTACCTTCTGGGGTCACCGATGAGCCCGTCCGAGGCCGACGAGCCGACCGTGACCGCGGAGCCGTCGAGCCCGAGGCCCTCGACCGGCTGAGCGACCGCCGGCCGGCACCCGCTGGCGCTGCGGCGCTCAGAGCACCTTGGACAGGAACGCCTGGGTGCGCTCGTGCTGCGGGTTGCCCAGGACCTCGGAGGGGTCGCCCTCCTCGACGATGACCCCGCCGTCCATGAACACCAGGTTGTCGCCGACCTCGCGGGCGAAGCCCATCTCGTGGGTGACCACCATCATCGTCATGCCCTCCGAGGCCAGGTCCTTCATCACCTCGAGCACGTCGCCGACGAGCTCGGGGTCCAGGGCGCTCGTGGGCTCGTCGAAGAGCATCATGTCTGGTTCCATCGACAGCGCCCGCGCGATCGCGATGCGCTGCTGCTGGCCGCCGGAGAGGTGCGCGGGGTAGGCGTCCTCGCGGTCGGCGAGACCGACCTTCGCGAGGTTCTTGCGGGCGATCTCGGCCGACTCCTCCTTGCCCCGTCCCTTCACCCGCTGCTGGGCGATGGTGAGGTTGCGCATCACCGAGAGGTGGGGGAAGAGGTTGAACTGCTGGAAGACCATGCCGATCCGGCTGCGCACCTTGTCCAGGTCCACGTCGGGGTGGGTGATCTCCTCGCCCTCGATGAAGATCTTGCCGGAGGTCGGCTCCTCCAGCCGGTTCACGCAGCGCAGCAGCGTCGACTTGCCCGAGCCGGAGGGGCCGATGACGCAGACCACCTCGCCGTTGGTGACCCGGAAGTCGATGCCCTTGAGCACCTGGTTGTCACCGAAGTACTTGTGCAGGTCCTGGACGTCGATGGCGGGCGGTTCGACGGTGTCGGTCATCAGCGGGCCTTCTCGGATCGGGCTTCCATGCGTCGTACGACGATGGAGAGCGGGACGGTGATGATGAGGTAGCACAGCGCCGCGACGGTCAGCGGGGTGAGGTTGGCTGCGTCGTTCAACCCCTCGCGGCCGAACTTGGTCAGCTCGTACTCGGTGATCGTGAGCCCGAGGACGTAGACCAGCGAGGAGTCCTTGGTGAGCAGGATCAGCTCGTTGGTCAGCGGCGGCAGGATGATCCGGAACGCCTGCGGGACGACGATCGAGACCATCGCCCGGCTGTTGGTCATGCCCAGGGTGCGGGCGGCCTCCATCTGTCCCTTGGGCACCGCCTGGATGCCCGCCCGGATCGTCTCGGCCATGTAGGCCGCGCCGACCAGGCCGAGCGCGATCGTCACCGTGCCGAACGTGCCCCCGGGGAGCTGACGACCCGGGAAGGCGGTCGGCAGCCCGAAGTAGAGGCCGATGAAGACGATCAGGGCGGGGACACCACGGAAGAACTCGATGAACGCCGTCGCGAGCCAGCGGTAGGGGCCGACCGGCGAGAGCCTCATCAGGGCCAGGATGAGCCCGAGGATGAGGCCGAAGGTGAAGGCACCGATCGTGTACAGCACGGTGTTCTTCAGCGCGGTCGTGATCACGTCGGGGAACTGCGCCTTGACCAGGGTGGGGTCGAGGAAGGCGTCCTTGAGGGTGCCCCAGTCCGCGGTGAGCAGGAGGGCCCCCACGAGCAGGACGAGGATGACGTACTGAATCGCGCGGCTCAGCTGCGCGCGCTTGCGGGGGTTCATCGCCATGGCGGGCTCCTGGGGGCGGTCGGGCAGGTCAGCAGCGGTTCAGCAGCGGCGCGAGCGCGAGGGTCACTCCGTGGGAGCGGTGCCGAACCACTTCTTGTAGATCTCGTCGTAGCTGCCGTCGGCCTTCGAGTCCGCGATCACCTTGTTGACCGAAGCGAGGAGGTCGTCGTTGTTGTCCTTCTGCACCGCGAAGCCGTACGACTCACCGGTGTCGAACTGCGCGGTGACCGAGGTCTCCGGGTTCGCCTTCGCGAAGTCCAGCAGCGGTCCGTTGTCCTGGATCACCGCGTCGACCTGTCCGGTGGTGAGCGCCGTGGTCTGCAGCCCGAGGTCCTCGAACGAGCGCAGCTTGACGCCCTTCGGGGCGTTCTCCTTGGCGTAGATCTCCCCGGTGGTGCCCGACATGACGGCCAGCGACATGCCGTCGAGGGACTTCAGGGAGTCCAGCGACTTGTCCTTGGTCAGCAACGCCTGCTGAGCGGCGAAGTAGGGGTCGGAGAAGTCGATGGCCTTCTCGCGCTCCGGGGTGATGGTCATGCCGGCGGCGGCGACGTCGCAGGTGCCGCTGTTCAGGGCCTGTCCGGACTGGATGCCCTCGAAGCCGGTGATGTTGAGGACCATCTCGAGGTTGTTCGCCTCGGCGACCTTCTTCATCATGTCCATGTCGAACCCGACGATCTCGCCGTTCTGCTTGAACTCGAAGGGCCGGTACGGCAGGGACGTGCAGACCGTGAGCTTGCCGTCGGTGATGACCTTGGCGCCACTGTCGGTCGTGGTCGTCTCGGTGGCGCAGGAGGCCAGGCCCAGGGCAAGCATCGCCGCGGTGAGTGTCAAGGAGGTCCGAAGTCGTCGCGTCATGGGCCACACCCTAGGCGTATGAGCGGCGGGAGACGCGGTTCGCGGGGTTACGAATGCGTGTCAGGTGCGCAAGAACCCGGCGGGATGCGTGATTTACCCCGGTTCCGCCGCACGGTCCGCCAGCAGTCCGAGGGCGAGCAGGTCGGCCAGCGGCGTCGCGGTCGTCGGGGCGGCGCACGAGCGGAACCAGCGTCGGGTCCGGCCGAGCGAGGCCGATCCGGTCGACCGCACCCGGTCGACGACCGAGGTCGCGTCGGAGTCCTCGAGGACGCCCACGACGTCGTCCCCGTCCAGGCAGGCACGGGTGGCCAGGAGCAGGTTGAGGAAGCCGTGGCCCTGTCCGCGCACGGCGCGACGTACCCCGTTCACGGTGAAGGGCACCTCCCGGTCGAGGGCCGCGTCGAGGAACGCCGAGAGCGCCGCGGCGTCCGCCCGGTCGGCGTCGACGAGCAGGCCGTGGTCGCCGGCGGCCACCTCGTCGAGCGCCGCCAGCCAGCCGTACGTCGGCGGTCCCGCCAGGGCCGGCGGGCGCACCAGGACGCTGGGGCCGTCCAGCCCGGCGGCCTGGGCGGCCGCGGTCACCCGGCGGACGTTGCCGGCCAGGTCGTCGAGGTCGCGCAGGGCGACCTCGACCCCGCTGAGCTCCCAGCCCGGGACGGTGCACCACCCCACGACCGGCTCCACGCCGCCGGCACCACCCGACACCACCACCCGCAGGCACAGGGGCGGCTCCGGACCGTCACCCGGCCGAGCGGCCAGGGACCGGAGCTCGGGCAGCGCCTCGTCCGGGACCACGAGGGCGCCGAGCGCTGCGGAGTACGGCGACCCGGCGGAGGCGCGGTACCCGGCGAGGGCGGCGGCCAGGAGGGTGTCCGGCACCCAGGAGGAGGAGGACGGCGGACTCAGGGCCGCAGCGTCGTCGATGAGGGCGGCGTACTCCACGGGGACCGGGACGGCGGGTGTCGTTGACACGCCTTCGACCCTAATCGAGGCTGGGCGATGGTGACCGCGACGGTCCCAGGGACTGCAGAGGAGGCAGCGGCGCGTGGCCTACTACCGACAGGTGGGGAGGGTGCCCCGGCACCGACACACGCAGTTCCGCGACGACGGGGGGTCGCTGTTCTTCGAGGAGCTGATGGGGGAGGAGGGGTTCTCCTCGGACTCCTCGCTGCTCTACCACCGCGGGGTGCCCTCGGCCATCGTCGACAGCCGCGTCTGGGAGCTGCCCGAGCAGTCGACGGTGCCCAACCACCCGTTGAAGCCGCGCCACCTGAGGCTGCACGAGCTGACCACCGGGTCGGACGCGGTGACCGGTCGGCGCCTGGTCCTCGGCAACAGCGACGTCCGGCTGTCCTACGTCGTGGCCACCGGGACCTCGGCGTTCTACCGCAACGCCGTCGGCGACGAGTGCGTGTTCGTCGAGACCGGCTCCGGGACGGTGGAGACGGTGTTCGGGGCGCTGGACTACCGCGCCGGCGACTACGTCGTCCTCCCGCGAGGCACCACCCACCGCTGGCTTCCCGCCGAGGGGAGCCGCCTGTACGCGATCGAGGCCGCCAGCCACATCCACCCGCCCAAGCGCTACCTGTCCAGGTTCGGGCAGCTGCTGGAGCACGCTCCGTACTGCGAGCGCGACCTGCACGGTCCTCGCGAGCCGCTGCTGCTGGACGGCGAGGACGTGGAGGTCCTGGTGCGTCACCGTGGCTCCGGGCCGGGGGGCGTCGTCGGGACGGCGATGGTCTACGCCACGCACCCGCTCGACGTGGTGGGCTGGGACGGCTGCCTCTACCCGTACACCTTCAACCTCGAGGACTACATGCCGATCACCGGCAAGGTGCACCAGCCGCCGCCGGTCCACCAGGTGTTCGAGGGGTGGAACTTCGTGGTCTGCAACTTCCTGCCCCGCAAGGTCGACTACCACCCGCTGTCCGTGCCGGTGCCGTACTACCACTCCAACGTCGACTCCGACGAGGTGATGTTCTACGTCGGCGGGGACTACGAGGCCCGCAAGGGCAGCGGGATCGGGATCGGGTCGATCTCGCTGCACCCCGGTGGCCTGGCCCACGGACCGCAGCCGTCGGCGATCGAGGCGTCCCTGGGCGCGGAGTTCTTCGACGAGGTGGCCGTCATGGTGGACACCTTCCGTCCCCTGGAGCTCGGCGAGGGCGGCCGCGCCGTCGAGGACCCGGCGTACTCCTGGACCTGGGCCGGCCGGGGACCGTCCTGAGCGGCTACGTCGCCTTCCTCCGTGCGGTCAACGTCGGCAAGCGGCAGGTCCGGATGGCCAGCCTGCGCGGCTGGCTGGAGGAGGCCGGCTTCACCGACGTGGAGACCCACATCCAGACCGGGAACCTCAAGGTCGGCAGCCGGCTGCGCTCGCCGCGACGGGTCGAGGAGCGGCTCGAGTCGCTGCTGGCTGAGCGTTGCGGCTTCGAGGTGCCGTGCATCGTGCTGACCCCCGCCGAGCTGCGCACCGTGTACGCCGACGCCCTGGCGCTGGACGCGCCGTTCGGGGACCGGGAGGGTCAGCGTCGCTACGTGGTGTTCTTCAAGAACGAGGTGTCGGCGGAGGAGACCGCCCGGATGGGCGGCTACGACAGCCCGGACGAGCGGATCTGGGCGCTCGGTCGCGCCGTCCACGTCTGGATCTGCGGGAGCTTCCACGACGCGAGGGTCTTCGCCGCGTTCAAGGGGGTCCTGGCGACCGGGACCAACCGCGACCTCAAGGTGGTCGCCGCGGTCGTCGAGAAGTGGGCCTCGTAGCCCTGCTCAGACCACGGCGGGCGGCTCGGTCAGGGCGCGGGGCAGCCTGCGCACCGACCTCGAGGTGAGGGTCAGCAGCGAGATCGCGGTGTAGAGCACCCCACTGACCGCGAGCACCGGCGCGTACCCGAACCCCTCGCCGAGGGGACCATAGATGAGCTGGCCGACCGGCATCGCCACGAAGGAGCCCAGGGAGTCGTAGGAGTAGGCGCGGGAGAGGTGCTCGTCGTCGATGTGCTCCTGCATGGCGAGGTTCCAGCCCATCGAGAAGACCTCGATCCCGGCACCGGCGGCGAACGCCGCGACCAGGAGCAGCCCCACCTGGGGCTCCACCCCCAGCACGAACATCGGGATGCCCATCACCGAGCACCCGAGCAGTCCGAGCAGCAGCGGACGGCCGAGCTGGACCCGCAGCAGGACGAAGGTGGTGGCGAGCAGTCCGAGCGACTCCGCCGACAGCACCAGGCCCCAGGCCTGCTTGCCGATCGACTCCTGCGCTGCCGCCGGGCCGAGGGTGAACCAGGCCCCGGCGTGGATGGCGTTGAGGACCGAGAACGACAGCACGACCACCCACAGCCAGGTGGTGCTCCGGAACAGCTCCCACCCCTCCCGCAGCTCAGCCACGGTCCCCGTGCTCTCCCGGGGTGCCCTGGTCGGGATGCGCACCGGCAGCAGCAGGCCCGCGGCGAGGAACCACGTCGCCGCGTCGAAGGCCAACGCCCAGCCGCTGCCCAGGCTCACCACGAGGAGGGCGCCTGCGGTCGGGCCCAGGATCGCGAGCCCGCCGCGGGCCATCGACAGCAGCGCGTTCGCACGCTGGAGCTGGTGCCTGGGGACCAGGCTGGGCACCATGCCGCCGAGGGCCGGCATGGACATCGCCGAGACCAGGCCGTGCACCGCCTCGAGCACCAGGAGCATCCACAGCTCGGCCACCCCGGTGATGAGCAGCGCGGCCACGACCGCCTGGGTCGTCCCCGAGGCCACGTTGGAGACCTGGATGACCAGCGTCCGGGGGAGCCGGTCGGCCAGCACCCCACCGAAGAGCAGGAAGACCACCATCGGGATGGTGTGGGCGGCCAGGACGGCGCCGAGGGCGGAGGCCGAACCGGTCAGGTCGAGCACCGCGAAGGCGAGCGCCACGCCCGCCATCGTGTTGCCCAGGGTGTTCAGTGAGCGAGAGGCGAAGTACCACCGGAACGGGCCCGCCTGCAGCGGCGCGAGCGATTCTCTCCACGGCATGGCGACATTGTGCAGCCACGCTCGGGGCGCCCTCCAGCCGCGGTCCGGGCGTGCCGACGTCCGGTCGGCAGGGTCAGCGGACGGCGGCTCCGGCCCGCTGGAGCTCGGCCAGGGCGTCGGCTGAGGTGCCGGGCGCCACGCCGGCACAGAGGTCGCTGAGCACGGTCACCGAGAACCCCTCCCGCAGGGCGTCGAGGACCGTGGCCCGCACGCAGTAGTCCGTGGCGATCCCGCACACGTCCACGTCGGTGACGCCCGCGGCGCGCAGCCAGTCGGCCAACGGGACACCGTCGGAGGTGCGGCCCTCGAAGCCGGAGTAGGCGGCGGCGTACTCGCCCTTGAGGAACACCGCGTCGAACGGCTGCGGGTCGAGGTTCGGGTGGAAGGCGAAGCCGTCCGAGCCGGCCCGGCAGTGCGGTGGCCACGTGTCCACGAAGTCGGGGGAGGCACTGAAGTGCCCACCGGGATCGATGTGGTGGTCCTGCGTGGCCACCGCGACGCTGTAGTCGGGAGCGTCGAGGTCCTGCTGGCTCCAGCTGTGCAGGACCCGGCTGATCTTGTGGGCGACCGCGGCCCCACCCATGACGGGGAGGCTGCCTCCCTCACAGAAGTCGTTCTGGACGTCGACGACGAGGAGCGCGCGCTTCATCCGGAGAGCCTAGTGGGTGCGTCCGGAAGACGGTGCCTCGTGGAGGGTCGGGATCGCCGGTTCGCCCCGGGAGAGCTGACGGGCGCGGAGCGGCAGCTCCTCGCGGGCGGCCTGGTGCCGCTCCCGAGCCCGGTCGACGGGCTCACGACCGACGACCGTGCCCTGCTCGACCAGCGGGACGGTCAGCCACCGGTCGTCACCGTCGTCGTCCGGTGCCGCGCCGACGCCGACCACCTCGGCCTCGGCGACGCCGTCCGCGTCCCGGCGCCGCAGGGCGTACTTCCGGCCGCCCACCGAGATCTTGTCCTTGCTCCGCTTGGCCACGTCGACCATCCGGCCCTCCTCGTCGGCACGGGAGACGAGCTTGTAGACGAACCCGCAGGTCGGGTGGCCGCTGCCGGTGACCAGGGAGGTGCCCACGCCGTACCCGTCCACGGGGGCGGCGCCCAGGGCGGCGATCGCGAACTCGTCGAGGTCGGAGGTGACCACGATCCGGGTGTCGGTGGCCCCCAGCGCGTCGAGCTCGGCGCGGACCTGGTGGGCCAGGACGCCGAGGTCTCCGGAGTCCAGGCGGACGGCACCGAGGCCGGTCCCGGCCACCTCCACCGCCAGGCGCACCGCTTCGGCCACGTCGTAGGTGTCGACGAGGAGGGTCGTGCCCACGCCCAGCGAGGCGACCTGGGCGGTGAAGGCGTCCCGCTCGGTGTCGTGGAGCAGGGTGAAGCTGTGCGCGCTGGTGCCCGTGGTGGGGATCTGGTGCCGGCGTCCCGCCTCGAGGTTCGAGGTGGCCGCGAAACCCGTGACGTACGCCGCCAGCGCGGCGGCGACCGCTGCCTCCTCGTGGGTGCGCCGGCTGCCCATCTCGATGCACGGCCGGGTGCCGGCCGCCCAGGTCATCCGGGAGGCCGCCGAGGCGATGGCGGCGTCGTGGTTGAGCACCGACAGCAGCACCGTCTCGAGCAGCACCGCCTCGGCGAAGGTCGCCTCCACCGTCATGACCGGCGAGTAGGGGAAGAAGATCTCGCCGTCGGGGTAGCCCCAGATGTCGCCCCCGAACCGGTAGGACGCGAGGTAGTCCAGCGTCCGTGCGTCGACCACCCGACGCTCCTCCAGGAACGCGAGCGCGGGCGCGTCGAAGCGGAAGGCCTCGACGGCGTCCAGCGCCCGGCCGACCCCGGCGACCACGCCGTACCTCCGGCCGGTGGCCAGCCGACGGGGGAAGAGCTCGAAGACCGAGCGCCGGTGAGCGGTGCCGGAGGCCAGGGATGCCTGCAGCATGGTGAGCTCGTAGTGGTCGGTGAGCAGGGCCGTGGAGCCTGCGGAGACCCGGTCGGGTGCGATTGCCACGGGGCTCACCCTAGGTCCGGGCGGACGCAGCGCGGCGCACTAGGGTGGGGCCCGTGTCCGCGCCCAGCCCTGTCGAGCTCGACCAGCCGGAGCTCGACGACCTCACTGCCCTCGACAAGCCGTGGCAGACCGTGGTCTGGAACGACCCGGTGAACCTGATGTCCTACGTCACCCACGTGTTCCGGCAGTACTTCGGCTTCGGCAAGGCCAAGGCCGAGCGCAAGATGCTCGAGGTGCACCGTGACGGCCGGTCGGTGGTGTCCACCGGGAGCCGTGAGGAGATGGAGCGCGACGTGCAGGCGATGCACGAGTACGGCCTCTGGGCGACCCTGGAGAAGGCCGATGGCTGACGGCTTCGAGCCGCGGCGCGGCGGCGGTGCCCTGGCGACCTTCTCCGGCTTCGAGGCGGACCTGCTCCGCTCGCTCGCCTCCCAGCTCATCGAGCTGCTGCGCAACGAGGAGGCCGTCCCGTCCGGGAGCGTGGACCCCTTCGAGGCGATGCTCGACTTCTCCGGCCCGACCGCGGCCCCCGAGGACCCGGTGCTCGCCCGGCTCTTCCCCACCGCGTACCGGGAGGACGAGGAGGCGGCGGGGGAGTTCCGCCGCTACACCGAGAGCGACCTGCGGGGCGGCAAGGCCGACAACGCGGCCCAGGTGGTCGACGCCCTGGAGGAGGCGGGTCTGCCGGCCGAGCTGGACGAGACCGGTCTGGTGATCGACGTCGAGCTGTCCACCGACGAGGTCGACACGTGGCTGCGGAGCCTGACCGACCTCCGCCTGGCCCTAGCCACCCGGCTGGGCATCGACGACGAGGACGAGGACTACTGGCTCTCGCTCCCCGACGACGACCCCCGGGCGCACGTGCACGACATCTACGACTGGCTCGGCTTCCTCCAGGAGACCCTCGTCCGCGCCGTCTCGGACTGACCGTCTCGGGCCCCGAGGCCCCGCCGCCCGGTGCGGACCGTCGGTCTAGGCTGTCGGGGTGCTTCTCATCGACCGGTCGACGTACGACGCCATCGTCGCCCACGCCAAGCGGGACCACCCGGACGAGGCGTGCGGCATCGTCGCCGGCCCCGAGGGCAGCGACCGTCCCGAGCGCCACGTCGAGATGGTCAACGCGGCCGGGTCACCCACGTTCTACGAGTTCGACTCCACCGAGCTGCTCGCGCTGTACAAGCAGATGTGGGAGCGCGACGAGGAGCCTGTGGTGGTCTACCACTCCCACACCGCCACCGAGGCCTACCCGAGCCGGACCGACATCGGCCTCGCCAGCGAGCCGAATGCGCACTACGTGTTGGTGAGCACACGCGAGCATGGGAATAGTGAGGGTCCGGTGGAGTTCAGGTCCTACAGGATCGTCGACGGCCAGGTGACCGAGGAAGAGGTCACGGTCGTGGACGCGTTGCCCGCATGAACCCCCCATGACCAGACCGGCACGACCAGACCAGCACCACCACGCCAGCACCACCAGACCAGCCAGCTGAGGAGCACCACCACCATGGCCATCGAGGTCCGAATCCCCACCATCCTGCGCACCTACACCGACGGCGCCAAGGCCGTCTCCGGCGAGGGCGCGTCGTTGTCCGAGCTGATCGAGAACCTCGAGGGCTCGCACCCCGGTCTCAAGGACCGCCTCATCGACGGGGGCGACCTGCGCCGCTTCGTCAACGTCTACGTCAACGACGAGGACGTGCGGTTCACCGGCGGGCTGGAGACCAGCCTCGCCGACGGGGACCAGGTCGTCGTCCTGCCGGCCGTGGCCGGCGGCTGACCGACGCCACCGGACCCCAGCGATGCGCTTCGACAACCTCCTCGACTCGGTCGGCGGCACCCCCCTCGTGGGCCTGCCGCGGTTGTCGCCGTCCCCGGACGTCCGTGTCTGGGCCAAGCTGGAGGACCGCAACCCGACCGGCTCCATCAAGGACCGCGCCGGGCTGAAGATGGTCGAGGCAGCCGAGAAGGACGGGCTGCTCCGTCCCGGCTGCACGATCCTGGAGCCGACCAGTGGCAACACCGGCATCTCCCTGGCCATGGCGGCCAAGCTCAAGGGCTACCGGCTGGTGTGCGTGATGCCGGAGAACACCTCGGTCGAGCGCAAGCAGCTGCTGGGCATGTGGGGGGCCGAGATCGTGTCGTCCCCGGCCGCCGGCGGCTCGAACGAGGCGGTCCGGGTCGCCAAGCGACTCGCCGAGGAGCACCCCGACTGGGTGATGCTGTACCAGTACGGCAACCCTGCCAACGCCCTCGCGCACTACGAGGGCACCGGCCCCGAGCTGCTCCAGGACCTGCCCTCGATCACCCACTTCGTCGCCGGGCTCGGCACCACCGGCACCCTCATGGGGGTCAGCCGGTTCTTCCGCGAGCACCGGCCCGAGGTGCGGATCGTGGCGGCCGAGCCGCGGTACGGCGAGCTGGTGTACGGCCTGCGCAACCTCGACGAGGGCTTCGTCCCCGAGCTGTACGACGCCTCCCTGATCGACACCCGCTTCTCGGTCGGGCCTCGGGACGCCGTGCGCCGGGTCCGTGAGCTGCTCGAGCTCGAGGGCATCTTCGCCGGCATCTCGACCGGGGCCATCCTGCACGCGGCCCTGGGCCAGGCGGCCAAGGCGGTCAAGGCCGGCGAGCGCGCCGACATCGCCTTCATCGTCTGCGACGGAGGGTGGAAGTACCTCTCGACCGGTGCCTACGAAGGCACCATCGACGACGCCGAGGACCGGCTCGAGGGCCAGCTCTGGGCCTGACCCGGGCCTGACCCGGGCCCGACCGCCTGGTTACCGGTCCGTACCTCGTCGGGTCGTCCGGACCGGGGCGCGGCTGTGGCACGCTGGCGACATGATCTACACAGCCGTCAACGCCGTGGTGCGGCCGGTCGCCAAGGTCGTGTGGCGGCCGGTCGTGGAGGGTCGTGAGAACGTCCCGCTGACCGGGGGGGTGCTGCTGGCCAGCAACCACCTCTCGTTCATGGACAGCGTCGTGATCCCCGTCGTCGCCCCCCGCAAGGTGGTGTTCCTGGCCAAGTCCGACTACTTCACCGGCTCCGGCCTCCGCGGCCGACTGCAGAAGGCGTGGTTCGAGGGCACCGGCATGGTCCCGGTCGACCGGGACGACCCCCAGTCGGCCCTGGAGAGCCTGGACATCGCCCTGGAGGTCCTGCGCAGGGGTGAGGCGTTCGGCGTCTACCCCGAGGGGACCCGCTCCCGCGACGGTCGGCTCTACCGCGGCAAGACCGGCGTCGCCCAGCTGTCCATGGTCTCGGGCGCGCCGATCGTGCCGGTCGGTCTGATCGGCACCGAGCAGCTCCAGCCGGTCGGGTCCACCCTGCCCCGGCTGGTCAAGGTCACCGTCCGGTTCGGCAAGCCCATCCAGCCCGCCGGCCAGTACGACGGCGTGCCCCTGGGTCGAGCGCGCCGGGAGATCGTCGACCGGGTCATGACCGAGATCCAGAAGCTGTCGGGACAGGTCGAGGCCGGGGTGTACAACGAGCGGCCTGCCGAGGTCTGAGCCGGCCACGTGACGTCCGTCGCAGGGCTCGTGTGCCCCGGGTAACGGCCCTGGGGGGAGTGGGGCACTAGCCTTGCCGGATCATGACGGACGCGCCTCTCGGGATTTTCGACTCAGGCTTCGGTGGCCTCACCGTGGCCAGGGCGGTCATCGACCAGCTGCCCCACGAGTCGGTGCTCTACCTCGGTGACACCGCTCGCCAGCCCTACGGGCCCAAGTCGATCGGCGAGGTGCGCGAGTTCGCCCTCGAGTGCCTGGACCACCTGGTCGACCAGGGCGTCAAGCTGCTCGTCATCGCCTGCAACTCGGCCTCCGCCGCGGTGCTCCGTGACGCACGCGAGCGGTACCCCGTCCCCGTGGTCGAGGTCATCTACCCCGCCACCCGTCGCGCTGTCGCTGCGAGCCGCACCGGTCAGATCGGGGTGATCTGCACCCGGGCCACGGCGGACTCGATGGCCTACGACGACGCGTTCGCGGCGGCGCCGCACGTCACCCTGCACACTCGCGCCTGCCCGCGCTTCGTGGAGTTCGTCGAGGCGGGGGTGACCAGCGGACCGGAGCTGATCAGCGCGGCGCACGACTACCTCGACCCGCTCACCTCCTCCGGGATCGACACCCTGATCCTGGGTTGCACGCACTACCCGCTGCTGACGGCGGTGATCTCCTACGTCATGGGCGACCAGGTGACGCTGGTGAGCAGCGCCGAGGAGACCGCCAAGGACGTCTACCGCACGCTGGTGCGCCGCGACCTCGAGCGGGACCCGGCCCTGGGGCCCCCCGACCACCGCTTCCTCACCACCGGCGACCCGGAGGAGTTCCACCGGATCGGTCGACGCTTCCTCGGCCCGGAGCTGCAGTCGGCGACACAGTTCGGGTGGGTGCCGGCATGAGCGAGCCCGCGATGCGGATGACCGTGATCGGCTGTTCCGGGTCGTACGCCGGCCCGGACTCCTCGGCCAGCTGCTACCTCCTCGAGGCCGCCGACCCGGCGGACCCGCAGCGCACCTGGCGCGTCCTGCTCGACCTGGGCTCGGGGGCGCTGGGGGCGCTGCAGCGGCACGCCGACCCGCTGAGCATCGACGCGGTGCTGATCAGCCACCTGCACGCCGACCACTTCTTCGACCTGAGCGGCTACTACGTGCTGCGCAAGTACCACCCCAGCGGGCCGCAGCCCCGGATCCCGGTGTGGGGACCGAAGGGCACCCGTGACCGGGTGGCCCAGGCCTACGGGCTGCCCCGCGACCCCGGGATGACCGAGGAGTTCGACTTCAAGCGGCTCCGCACCCGCCGGTCGGTGCGGGTGGGTCCCTTCACCTTGTCCGCGCGGCGGATGGACCACCCCGTCGAGGCCTGGGCGTTCCGGGTCGAGTGCGGCGGCCGGACGTTGGTCTACACCGGCGACACGGCGGCCAACCCGGCTCTGGTGGAGCTGGCCGACGGGGTCGACCTCCTGCTCGCCGAGGCGGCGTTCCGCGACGACGAGGAGAACCCGCCCCACATCCACATGACCGGGGCGGAGGCGGCGGCGACCGCGCGCGACGCCGGCGCCGGCATGCTGGTGCTCACCCACATCCCGCCGTGGCACGACAAGGAGACCGCGCTCGTCGAAGCGACCGCGGTCTTCGACGGTCCCGTGCGTCTCGCCCACGAGGGCTCGGTCTTCCCGCTCTGAGGGGCGCGCCCGGGGCCGGGTCGTCGCCACGCCGGTCCGGGCGGACCGACGCCGAGCACCTCGCCCCCGTTACGGTGGACCCTCCGCCTGCCGATCGACGGCGTACGGCGAGGAGGGGTGGGCTGTCTTGATCACGGTGGACCGAGTGTCCAAGCGATACGGCGCGTTCACCGCCGTGGACGACGTGTCCTTCACCGTCGGCCAGGGGCGGGTCACCGGCTTCCTTGGCCCGAACGGCGCAGGCAAGTCCACGACCATGCGGGTCATGGTCGGGCTGACCCCGGCGAGCCACGGGACGGTGACGATCGGCGGACACCGGTACGCCGACATCCCGAACCCGGGGCGGCACGTCGGGGTCCTGCTCGACGCCTCGGCCCAGCACGCCGGTCGCACCGGCCGCGAGGTGCTCACCCTCACCGCACGCACGATGGGCCTGCCCGGCACCAAGGTGACCGAGATGCTGGAGCTGGTCAGCCTCACCCCGACCGAGGCCAAGCGCCGGGTGCGCAACTACTCCCTCGGCATGCGGCAACGGCTCGGGATCGCCACCGCGCTCATGGGCGACCCGTCGGTGCTGATCCTCGACGAGCCGGTCAACGGCCTCGACCCGGCCGGGATCCACTGGATGCGGGGCATGCTCAGGTCCTTCGCCGCGCGCGGGGGCACGGTGCTGCTGTCCTCGCACCTGCTGCACGAGGTCGAGATGATCGCCGACGACATGATCCTGATCGGCAACGGGCGGATCCTGGCCCAGGGGACCAAGGCCGAGCTGCTCCAGACGGCGGGGACCTACGTCAGGGCCGTCGAGCGTGAGGCGCTGCTGGACGCGCTGGCCGCGGCGGGTCTGGTCGCCCGGCCCTCCGGCGACGGCGGAGTGCGGACCGAGGCGGAGCCGGTCGAGGTCGGCCGGGTCGCGGCCGGCGCCGGTCTCGTCCTGGTCGAGCTGCGCCCCGCGGAGGGGGCCGGACTCGAGGAGATGTTCCTGTCGTTGACCGCAGAGACCCAGCGGGACCTCGCCCCCGAAGGAGAGCCGGCATGAGCACGCCCAGCACCCCCAAGACCCTCGGCACCCTGGAGGTCTCGGGCACCGCCCCGGTGCCGTTGCCCCGCCTGGTCGGCGTCGAGCTGCGGAAGATGGCCGACACCCGTGCCGGAACCTGGCTGCTCGGCGCGATCGTGCTCATCACCGCCGCGATCGTCACGATCATCTTCTTCTTCTCCGGGGACAGCGAGGCCCGGACCTTCACCAACTTCATGGCGGCGACTGCGGCACCCCAGGGGTTCCTGCTGCCGGTCCTCGGGGTGCTGCTCGTCACCAGCGAGTGGGGGCAGCGGACGGCGCTGACCACCTTCACCCTGGTGCCGCAGCGCGGGCACGTCCTGACCGCCAAGATCATCGCAGCCGTGCTTTTCGGACTCGCCGCGATCGTGGTCGCGATGCTCGTGGCGGCGGTCGCGACCGCCGCCGGTGGTGCCGCGGATCCCTGGCAGAACATCGGCGTCGACGACGTCGGGAAGTACGCCCTGCTGCAGACCAGCGGGGTCCTGCAAGGGCTCGCCTTCGGCATGCTGCTGCTCAACTCGGCCGCGGCGATCGTCTCCCTGTTCGTCCTGCCGACCGCCTTCTCCATCGTGACCTCGCTGGTCCCCGGGCTCGACAAGGTGCAGCCCTGGCTCGACCTGTCCACGGCACAGGGACCGCTGTTCGGCGGCGAGCACGTCACCGGTGCGCAGTGGGCGCACCTGGCCACCGGGTCGCTGCTGTGGATCGTGCTCCCGCTGGTCCTCGGCGGGCTGCGGATCCTGCGCGCGGAGGTGAAGTGAGCCCGCTCGACCGGGCCCGCTGACCATGAGGGCGTCGCGCCGGGTGGTCGGCATCGACCTGGCGCGGTGCCTCGCCCTGGTCGGCATGATGGCCACCCACGTCCTCCCGGGGGTGGTCGACGGACAGGTACCGCTCGCCCACCAGGTGGCCGGCGGACGGGCATCCGCGCTGTTCGCGGTCCTGGCCGGGGCGAGCCTGGTGCTCGTGGCCGGCGACCGTGCCCCGCTGCACGGGCCCGCGCTGCGGGGGATGCTGGCGGGAACGCTGGTCAGGTCGACCCTGCTCGGGCTGGTGGGGCTGCTGATCGGCGGGCTGGACTCCGGGATCGCGGTGATCCTGACGTCGTACGCGTTGCTGTTCCTGCTCGCGGTGCCGTTCCTGGCGCTGTCGAGCCGCGCGCTGGTCTGGTCGGCGGCCTGCTGGGCGGTGGCCGGCCCGCTGCTCAGCCTGGCGGCGCGCCGGCAGGTCCCCGGCACCGACTACACGGTCCCGGACCTGGAGTCGCTCGCGTCCCCGGTCGCGCTGGCTCGCGACCTCCTGCTCACCGGCTACTACCCGGTCGCCACATGGCTGCCCTACCTGCTGGTCGGCATCGTCGTGGGGCGGCTCGACCTGCGGCGGGCGTCGACCAGCGGGGTGCTGGCCGGGGTCGGGCTGGCACTGGTCTGTGTCGCCGTCCTGGTCTCGGACGCCCTGCTGCGCCTCCCCGGCACCCGAGCCGCACTGACCGGCTCCTTCGACGGCGCGGGATGGCAGGGCGACCTCGCGACGACCCTGAACCACGGCCTCTACGGCGTGGTCCCCACCGGGGACGTGCGTTGGCTGGCGGTGCGGGCCGCCCACACGGGCACCACCTTCGACCTGCTCATGACGACCGGCTCCGCCCTGCTCGTGCTGGCGGTCTGCCTGCCGCTGGGACGGCTTGCGCCCCGCGTCCTGTCGGTCGCGTCCGGGGCCGGCGCCATGACGCTCACGCTGTACACGTTGCACGTCGTCCTCCGAGCCGACGGCCTGTGGGACGGCGAAGGCACCGACACCCTGCTCGGACAGGTCGTCCTGGTCCTGGCCATCGGGGCGGTGTTCCGGGTCGCGGGCCGTCGGGGACCGCTGGAGACCCTGGTCGGCGAGGCCAGCGGGGCGGTCCGCCGGGCGGTCTCCCGCCGCGCGCGGCCCGTGGATAGGGTCGGGTCCCATGACTGAGCCCACCCGCGCCGACGGCCGCGCCGACGACGAGCTGCGCCCCATCACGATCACCCGACACTGGCTCGACCACGCCGCCGGGTCGGTGCTGGTGGAGTTCGGGAGGACCCGGGTGCTGTGCGCCGCCTCCGCCTCGCTCGGCGTGCCCCGCTGGCGGAAGGGGTCCGGCCTGGGCTGGGTCACCGCGGAGTACGCCATGCTCCCGTCGAGCACGCACACCCGCTCCGACCGGGAGTCGGTCAAGGGAAGGATCGGTGGGCGCACCCACGAGATCTCCCGGCTCGTGGGCCGGTCGCTCCGTGCGGTTGTGGACGACAAGGCGCTGGGTGAGAACACGATCGTGCTCGACTGCGACGTCCTCCAGGCCGACGGCGGCACCCGGACCGCGGCGATCACCGGCGCCTACGTCGCTCTTGCCGACGCCTGCGCGCACCTGCGGGACCAGGGCGCCCTCCAGGGCGACCCGTTGAGCGGCTCGGTGTCCGCGGTCTCGGTGGGGATCGTCGACGGGGTGCCTCGCCTCGACCTGCCCTACGAGGAGGACGTCCGGGCCGAGACCGACATGAACATCGTGATGACCGGCGACGGCCGGTTCATCGAGGTGCAGGGCACCGCCGAGGCCGCCCCCTTCGACCGCGCCGAGCTCGACGCGCTGCTCGACCTCGGCAGCAAGGGGTGCGCCGACCTGAGCCGTATCCAGGCCGCGGCCCTCGCGTCGTGACCCGGGTCTTCCTGGCCTCCCGGAACAGCAAGAAGCTGGCCGAGATGCAGCGGATCCTGTCCGAGCACCTGCCGGGCATCGAGGTGCTCGGGCTGGCCGACGTCGCGGCCTACGACGAGCCGGCGGAGACCGAGGCGACCTTCGACGGCAATGCCCGCCTCAAGGCCCGGGCCGCGGTGGCGGCGACCGGGCTCCCCAGCCTGGCCGACGACAGCGGCCTGTGCGTGGACGCCCTGAACGGCATGCCCGGAGTGCTGTCCGCCCGATGGGCCGGCCTTGCCGGGGCGGACCGGGCGGCCAAGGACCGGGCCAACAACGAGCTGCTGCTGGCCCAGCTCGGGGAGGTCCCCGACGAGCGGCGCACCGCGGCGTTCCGGTGTGCGGTGGTGCTCGCGGTCCCGACGCGGGACGGGATCCTCGAGCACGCCGTCGAAGGCACCATGCCGGGCCGGGTGCTGCGCACGATGCGGGGGAGCGGAGGGTTCGGCTACGACGTGCTCTTCTGCCCCGACGGGCACGAGGAGACCGCGGCGGAGCTCGACCCACGCCGCAAGGACGCGATCTCGCACCGCGGCCAGGCGCTGCGCGCGATCGCGCCGGTCGTGGCGGACGCGCTGGGCCGTCCGGCCTGATCGACCCGGCAGTGCGCTCGGTGAGACTCGAACTCACACTGGCACGGACCTAAACCGTGTGCCTCTGCCATTGGGCTACGAGCGCGCGACGTCAGTCTAGGAGGCCCGCGAACCGGCTCAGGCGCCCAGGCCCAGGTCCCTACGGAGCTTGGCCACGTGGCCCTTGGCCCGGACGTTGTACTGCGCCAGGGTGACCTTGCCGTGCTCGTCGAGCACGAAGGTGGACCGGATCACCCCCTGGACGGTCTTGCCGTACAGCTGCTTCTCGCCGTACGTCGCGTAGGGCTCCATGGTGGACTTGTCCGGGTCGGAGAGCAGGGTGATCGTCAGCCCGTCCCGCTCGCGGAAGGCGGCCAGCTTCGCCGGGGGGTCGGGGGAGATCCCGAGGACCTCGTACCCCTGCCCGCGCAACGACTCCAGCGAGTCGCTGAAGTCGCACGCCTCCGTGGTGCAGCCGGGGGTCATCGCGGACGGGTAGAAGTAGACGATCACCTTCTGCCCGCGCAGCGAGGACAACGTGACCTGCGCGCCGGTGTCTGAGGTGAGCGTGAAGTCAGGGGCGGTGTCGCCCATCTCCAAGCGGGTTGCCATCGAACATCTCCTGACGTTGGTCGCCCACGACGCCTTCTTGCACATGATTCGCAACAACATAGAGTGGGCAGAGTCCAGGCTGCTGGCCCTCAACCTAGCGGAGGCAGACGATGCACGTACCCGACGGATTCCTCGACGCCCCCACGTCGATCGCCACCGGCGTGCTCGCAGCCGGGGCCGTCGCGGTGGCCTTGCGAGGGTCGCGCCGTGAGCTCGACGACCGGACCGCCCCCCTGGCCGGGCTGGTGGCGACCTTCGTGTTCGCCACCCAGATGCTGAACTTCCCGGTCGCCGCCGGCACCAGCGGCCACCTTCTCGGCGGAGCACTGACCGCGGTGCTGGTCGGCCCCTACACCGGGGTGCTCTGCATGAGCGTGGTCTTCGTGGTCCAGAGCCTGCTCTTCGCCGACGGGGGCATCACCGCGATCGGTACCAACGTCCTGCTCATGGGGGTCACCACCGTGGTGGTCGGCTGGTTGGTGTTCCGGGCCGCGCAGAGCGTGCTCCCCAAGCGCACCTCGATGGTCGCCCCGGCCGCCGCCTTGGCCGCGCTGGTGTCCGTGCCCGCGGCGGCGGCGGTCTTCGTCGCGCTCTACAGCATCGGCGGCACCGTCGAGGTTCCCTTCGGCCAGCTGGCCACGGCCATGGTCGGGGTGCACGTCCTCATCGGTGTCGGCGAGGCGGTCATCACGCTCCTCGCGGTCGGCAGCATCGTCGCGGTCCGGCCCGACCTGGTCCACGGCGCTCGACGGACCCTGGCGGCGCGCACCCTCCACACCCGGCGCACCGGCCCGCAGGAGGTGCGGTCGTGAAGGGGCTGCCGACCCGTGTGCTGGTCGTCCTGGGGGTCCTCGTGGCCCTGCTGCTGGCCGGAGTGGTCAGCCACTACGCCTCCAGCGAGCCGGACGGGCTCAACCGGGTCGCCCAGGACCAGGGCTTCGCCGCCGAGTCGGGTCGCGGGAACGCTCCGCTGGCCGGCTACTCGGCGCGGGGCGTCGCGGACGACCGGTGGGCCGGCGGGCTCGCCGGGGTGGTCGGCGTGGTGGTCGTCCTGGGGCTCACCGGCGGTCTCACCCTCGTGCTGCGGCGCCGTGGCGCCGAGAAGCCGAAACCAGACCGGGACCGGGTCTGAGGTGGGCGCCGGACACGGTCACACGCTGCACTACCACGGCCACTCCTGGCTGCACCGGCAGCGAGCCGAACGCAAGCTGGTCGCCCTGCTCGGCTTCATGCTGGTCGTCGTGGGCACCCCTCGCGAGTGGTTCGCGGCGTACGCGGTCTACCTCGCCGTGCTGGTGGGGCTCGTCGCACTCTCGCGGGTCCCAGCGCCCTACCTGCTCAAGCGCATGGTGGTCGAGACCCCGTTCGTGGTGTTCGCGCTGCTGCTGCCGTTCATCGCCACCGGACCCCGTACCGAGGTCCTGGGGCTCTCGGTGAGCGAGCCCGGGCTGCTCGGCGCCTGGGGACTGCTGGCCAAGGGCACCCTGGGCGTGATGGCCGGTCTGCTGCTCGCCGCGACCACCGAGCCGACCGAGCTGCTCCGGGGTCTGGAGCGGCTGCGGATGCCGCACCAGCTGGTCCAGATCATGGGCTTCATGGTGCGCTACCTCGACGTGGTCACCGACGAGATGCGGCGCATGCACGTGGCACGCACCGCGCGGGGGTTCGACGCCCGCAGCCCTCGGCACTGGCCCGTGGTGGCCCGGTCGGCCGGTGCGCTGTTCATCCGCTCGTTCGAGCGCGGCGAGCGGGTCCACCTCGCGATGCTCTCGCGCGGCTACACCGGCAGGATGCCCCGATGAGCACACCGGTCCTCGACGTCGACGGCCTCGCCTATGCCTACCCCGACGGCCACCAGGCGCTCTACGGCGTCGACCTGCACGTGCACCGGGGGGAACGGGTAGCCCTGCTGGGCCCGAACGGAGCCGGGAAGACCACCCTGGTGCTCCATCTCAACGGCATCCTCACCGCGGGGG
Source organism: uncultured Actinomycetota bacterium (assembly GCA_963784485.1). Classification (GTDB taxonomy): domain Bacteria; phylum Actinomycetota; class Actinomycetes; order Propionibacteriales; family Nocardioidaceae; genus Marmoricola_A. The sequence goes on from CAWARH010000004.1 coordinate 430,431, forward strand.
CGGGGACCGTCGCGGTCTCCGGCCTGCCCGTGACCAAGGCCAACCTCGCCGAGATCCGCAGGCGGGTGGGGATCGTCTTCCAGGACCCCGACGACCAGCTGTTCATGGGCAGCGTGCGCGAGGACGTCGCCTTCGGCCTGAAGAACCTCGGCCTGCGCGGCGCCGAGCTGGAGCGGCGGGTGCTCCTCGCCCTGGACCAGGTCGGCATGACCGAGTTCGTGGACCGGCCTCCGCACCACCTGTCGTTCGGTCAGCGACGCAGGGTGGCCGTGGCGACGGTGCTCGCGATGGAGCCGGAGATCCTGGTCCTCGACGAGCCGTCCTCGAACCTCGACCCCGCCTCCCGTCGCGAGCTCGCCGACATCCTGCGGGCTCTCGACGTGACCGTGCTCATGGTCACCCACGACCTGCCCTACGCGCTGGAGCTGTGCCCCCGGTCGGTGGTGCTCTCCGACGGGGCCGTGGTGGCCGACGGCTCCACCTCGCAGGTGCTCACCGACGAGGCGCTGATGCGCGCGCACCGGCTCGAGCTGCCGTTCGGGTTCGATCCCCGCAGCATGCCGAGCGCGGGTGCGCGGTAACCTTCGCGGGGCGCCCGACGGGGGTGTCCTGAGCGCACCCGCCGACAGGAGGCTGACCGTGGCCGAACGCACCGACTCCCTCGAGCGTGAGATGGAGCAGACCCGAGACCGACTCGCCTCGACGATCGACCAGCTGGTGGACCGGACGAGCCCCAAGCGCGTCGTACGCCGCGAGGTCGCCGCGGTGAAGGCCACGTTCGTCGACGACGAGGGAAACCCGCGCACCGACAACATCCTGAAGGCCGTCGGCGGGGTGGTCGGCGTCGTCGCGGTGCTGCTGGTCATCCGCCGCGTCACCCGCTGAGCGCGCCAGGCATGACCTCGGACAAGACCCCGATCCGGATGCTGCACGACCGCGTCCTGGTCCAGCTCGACAAGGAGGCAGGGGAGCGGCGTTCCACCGGCGGCATCGTCATCCCCGCCACCGCAGCGCTGGGGAACCGGCGTCTGGCCTGGTCGCGGGTCGCGGCCGTCGGGCCGCACGTGCGGGCGGTCGAGATCGGCGACAAGGTCCTCTTCGACCCCGACGACAAGGCCGAGGTCGAGGTCAACGGAGAGGCGTACGTGCTCCTCCGTGAGCGCGACGTGCACGCGGTCGCCGCCGGGCGGATCGAGGACAGCGAGACCGGTCTCTACCTCTGAGGCCTCACAGGCACGGCACAGGATCCCCCAGCGTCGGTCCCAGGATCGGGTTGCACAGTGAGGTGAAGCAACCGAGAGGGATCCGATGAACCAGACACCAGGCACCCCCGGCGGCTCGCGGTGGGAGCCCACCCCCGAGCCCGTCGCTCCGCCGACACCCGAGCCGCCGGTCGCGGCCCCGGCCCCGCCGACGGACGGGACCGCAGGGTCCCGGCGGTCCGCCTGGTCGCTGCCCACCCGACCCTCCCGCGGCGCGCTCGGGGCGGTCGCAGCCGGGCTCGTCCTCGTCTCCGGCGTCGGTGGCTTCGCGGTCGGCCGGGTCTCGGCACCCGAGAGCGACTTCGGGCTGGTCAGCGACACCGGACGAGGCGCCGGTCACGTCGACCGTGAGGGGGACGGGGGCCGCGGACCGGACTCGCTCCCCGGGCCCCCGGACCATCAGGGCTCCGTCCCGGACGGGGTCGGTGAGGACGCCGCCGGCGGGTCCACCACGTGACCGCGGTGTTCGCACCGCGTGACCGCGGTGCTCGCACCGCGCCACCACGACGCGGGGCGGCGCGCTCCCGGTGGTCGGCTCAGGACCGGGTGTAGGCGCGGGACGTCATCGACGGCAACGGGGTCCGGTTGATCCCGGCGAGCGCGTCGAGGTCCTCCGCGGTGGGCTCCCAGGCCGCGGCGGCGGAGTTGGCGTGGACCTGCTCGGCCCGGCTCACCCCGGCGATCACGCTGCCCACGGCGGGCTGGGCGGCCAGCCCCCCGACCGCCACCGTGAGGAGGTCGAGGCCGCGCGCGTCGGCGTACTCCGCGAGCGCGTCGACCCGGCTCAGGTCGGCGCCCTCGAGCCGGTGCCGCTGGGACTCGGCACTGAGCCGGGAGCCCTCGGGCACCGACCCGCCGGAGTACTTGCCGGTCAGCAGACCGTAGGCCAGGGGGAAGTAGGGCAACAGCCCGACGCCGGCGGCCAGGCAGGCCGGGACCAGCTCCTGCTCGGCCACCCGGTTGTAGAGGGAGTACTCGTTCTGCGCGGTCACGAAACCGCGGAGCCCTCGCTGTCGAGCCACCCAGTGCGCCTCGGTGACCTCCCAGGCCGCGAAGTTGGAGCAACCGACGTAGCGGACCTTGCCCTCGGCGACCAGCTCGTCCAGGGCGGTCAGCGTCTCCTCGAGGGGGGTGACCAGGTCGGGCTGGTGCAGCTGGTACAGGTCGATGTAGTCGGTGTCGAGCCGACGCAGGCTCCCCTCGACGGCCCGCCTGACGTACCGTCTCGAGGCGCGTGCACCGTGGTCGGGCCCGTTGGCGCCGGCCATGTCCATGCCGAACTTCGTGGCCACCACGACGTCCTCGCGGCGTCCCCGGAGGGCCGAGCCGAGCAGCTCCTCACTGGCTCCGAGCCCGTAGGTGTCGGCAGTGTCGAAGAGGTTGACGCCGCGGTCGAAAGCCGCGTCGACGATCGCGTCGACCGCGTCCTGGTCGATCCTGCTGCCGAAGGCGTTGCACCCGATGCCGAGCCTCGAGACGACCAGCCCACTGGCACCCAGGGGCGCGTACTGCATCGTCGCCGTCACTGCACGGTGATCCGGAGCACGAGCGTGTCGGAGACGTGCTCCTCGACGTCCACCACACCGGGCTTGTCCAGGGTGACCTTCTCGGTGGTGCGGCCCGGGCTGATCTCGAACTCGTGCTCCGGGCTGGAGTGGACGTGCAGGGCGCCGTCGCGGTCGGAGGTGATGTCGAAGGTGATCGTGTCGCCGACGCCGACCTCGACCTGCTTGGCGACGGGGGAGACCTTGCCCCCGGCGATCGCGATCTTCACGGTGGTGCCCGAGGAGTCCTCGGCGGACTCGGTCGGCGACTCGGTCGGCGACTCGGCGGGCGAGGTGCTGGGCGTGCTGGGAGTGCTCGGGGTGCTGCTGGAGGTGTCCGGGGCCGTGGGGTCGGAGGTGGTCGTCGTGTCCTCGCCGCCGCAGGCGGCGAGCGAGAGAGCGGCGACCGCGGTCAGGGCGGCCAGGGCGCGGCGTGGCTTCAACATGCTCCTACCCTCCCATCCGGGCCCACGGCGACCGCCGTCGGACCGCCGGCGACCGCGAGCTCCACGCGCTCGGTCGGACCGGCGACGAAGACGTACTCGGTGTTGCGCAGGTGGGACACCTGCCCGACCTTCTCGCCCGTGGGGCCGTGGATCCCGATCTGCGCACCGACGTACCTCTTCCGGTCGAAGGCGAGCAGGCGCACGTCGGCGCGGCCGGCATCGCGAAGGGCCCGCACCACCTGCTCGGCGGTCAACCACGACTCGTCGTTGTAGGACAGCACCAGCACCTCGGCCCGCACCCGTGCGAACAGGTCCGCCAAGGCGCCCGGTGCGGTCGCACGACGGTTGAACACGCTCTTGGTCGTCTCGTCGCGAGCGTCCAGGCGCTTGCAGGCGACCCCGTAGTGCTCCGGGGCGTCCCAGCGCACCAACGTCTCCCACACGTGGTAGTTGGTGTAGTAGCGGTGCTGGTTGTACGGCGGGTCCAGGTAGGCCAGGTCGACCGCGGGCAGGTCGTCGGCCACGGCCAGTGCGTCGCCGACCACGGTCCGTCCGGGGCCGGGGAGCAGCGCCGGACGGTGCATCACCAGCTCGCGCTGCGCCCGGGGCGCCCACTGCTTCAGGTAGGCCATCTGCACGCCCGTGGTGGAGTCGACCCGGTCTGCCGAGACCAGCAGTGCGGCCAGCAGGATCGGGTGGAGAGGGGTCCCGGCGTGGTCCTCCTCGATCACCCGGCGGATCGCGTCCACGCGACGACCGTTCTTGGGATGGAGGAAGCGGGCGTTCTCGCAGAACGTGGCGGTGAAGTAGCCGCGCTCACCGGGGAGCCGGTCCAGGTCGTCCAGGGCGGCTGCCAGCGCGTCGTGGTCGACCGCGTTCGCGTCGGCGGCGATGTAGCAGTCGCTGAGCACCCCGCTGTAGGTGGCGAGGTCCACCGCGGTCACGTGCAGCCCGCGACGCTTGAACTCCTGGGCGACCCGGGTCGTGCCGGTGAACAGGTCCAGGGCCGTCCTTGCCCCGACCGCCTCGGCGATGTCGCCCAGCACCGGCACCAGCGTGCGCTTGGAGCCGAGGTACTTGATCACCTCTGGACCGTAGTACGCCGGCCCGGGCCGGTCCGGCTGCCACGCTCTTCCCCGGTTGTGCGCACGAGGGTCACGTCGCGTCCACCGGCGTGTCATCTGCGGCCCGGACGATCGGAGGGTCAGACTCGCACCCCGGGAGGTACCTCAGATGGCCTTGCTGACGAGCGCCCGCCCGCGCAGCGCCCCGGGAGCACCCGCGCCGCGGGTGCTCACGGTCGCGCACCGCGGTGCCAGCCACGACGCCCCCGAGAACACCCTGGCCGCCGTACGTCGAGCGGTCGAGCAGGGTGCGGACCTCGTCGAGGTCGACGTGCAGCGGACCCGGGACGGCGCCCTGGTGCTCATGCACGACGAGACGGTCCGCCGCACCACCGACGCTGCCCGGGTGCTGCCGGCGGCGAGGTCCTGGCGCGTCGCCGACCTCACCCTGGCCGAGGTACGCCGTCTCGACGCCGGTGCCTGGAAGGGCACCATCCACGCAGGAGCCGGTGTGCCGACCCTGACCGAGGTGTTCACCGCGCTCGAGGGCACCGGTTGCGGGCTGCTGCTGGAGCTCAAGGCCCCCGGCTCGCACCCGGGCATCGTCGCGGACCTCGCCGCGGAGATCGTCGGCAGCGCCGGGTCGGCCGCGGAGGCGGTCCGTCGGGGGCTCGTCGTGCAGTCGTTCGACGCGGCGGCGATGGAGGAGCTCAAGACCCGCCTTCCCGAGCTGCGGATCAGCCTTCTGGGTCGGCCGGACCGCGCAGTCCTGCCGACGCTGGCCACGTGGGCGGAGCAGGTCAACCCCGGACACCGGCGGCTCACCACGGACTACGTCGCCGAGCTCCGCGCGCACGGCCTGGGGTGCCTCACCTGGACCGTGGACAGCGCGGCGGGGATGCGCCGGGCCGTGCGCAAGGGCGTCGACGGTGTCATCACGAACCGCCCCGACCTCTTCGCACGGATCCTGGCGGACACGGGGGCCGCGGCCTAGCCCGAGCCCTCCGCGGGTCAGCCCTGCGTCGTGGGCGGGGTGCCGGAGCCAGCCCCGCCGCTCTTGCCCCGGTTCTTCACCGAGCTCACCGCCGACCGGATCCGGGCCTGGTTCTTCGGCTTGCGTGCCTCGTCGATGCCCTTCTTGACCAACCCGACCACGACCGCGCTTCTCATCAGCTTCATGAGGTCGTCCTACCCTGTGCTCGGGCGCGGCACACGCCGCCGCGCCGGGCATCGCCCACCCGTGCCCGGCCCAGGCGGACTCAGGGGCGGGGCACCTTGCGCCAGGTCACCGGCAGGAGCCTGAGGAACACCTCGACCCGCGAGTCGTAGGTGCGCAGGTCCTCTGCGGACCGGCGGACCTCCCGATCGTCCTCCATCGGGCCGAGCCAGGACAGGATCGTGGAGTGCGGGACCTCGTCGGGGACCCGCCCGGTGCCATGCCGTGCGGCCATGGTCTCGAATCTACGTCGGGGGCATCCGGACCGCCAGAGGCTGCGGCTGGCACCGGGGGCTACGGTGGCCCGATGCGCTATCGAACCCTGGGAAACAGCGGCTGTGCCGTGTCCGCGCTCGCGCTGGGCACGATGACCTTCGGAGCCGAGTCCGACGAGGCGGAGTCCCACGACGTGCTCGACCGGTTCGTCGAGTCCGGCGGCACCCTGGTGGACACCGCGGACGTGTACTCCGCCGGGGTGTCGGAGGAGATCATCGGCCGCTGGCTGAGGCAGCGCGACGCCTCGCTCACCGAGCCGGTCGTGCTGGCCACCAAGGGCAGGTTCACGATGGGGGAGGGGCCCAACAGCAGCGGGCTGTCTCGCCGTCACCTCACCCGGGCGCTGGACGCCTCCCTGACCCGCCTCGGCGTGGACTCCGTCGACCTCTACCAGGTGCACGCCTGGGACGCCCACACGCCCCTGGAGGAGACCCTCCGCACGCTCGACGACTTCGTCCGGTCCGGCAAGATCGGCTACTACGGCCTCTCCAACTTCTCCGGGTGGCAGCTGACCAAGGCGGTGCACCTCGCGCGCGCGTTGGGCGTCGCGCCACCGGTCACCCTGCAGCCGCAGTACAGCCTCATCGTCCGGGAGATCGAGTGGGAGATCGTCCCGGCGGTGCTCGACGCGGGCATGGGCATGCTGCCGTGGAGCCCGCTGGGCGGAGGTTGGCTGTCGGGCAAGTACCGCCGGGACCAGCGGCCCAGCGGGGACACCAGGCTGGGCGAGGACCCCGGCCGTGGCATGGAGGCCTGGGACCGGCGCGGCACCGAGCGCACCTGGACGATCATCGACGCGGTCCAGAAGGTGGCTGAGGACCGCGGTGTGTCCATGGCCGAGGTCGCCCTGGCCTGGGTGACCGGCCGACCCGGGGTCACCTCGACCATCCTCGGCGCCCGCACGGTCGCGCAGCTCGAGACGAACCTCGCCTCGGTGGACCTGGACCTCACGACGGAGGAGGTCGCTGCCCTGGACGAGGCCAGCGACCTCGGAGCCACCGACTACCCGTACGGCGCGATGGGCCTCCAGCAGATCTCCCGCGACCTCGCCGGCTGACAGGCCGGGCTCGTCAGGGCCGCGTCAGGTGCTGGTCACCTCGGCGTGCCAGGACTCGGTGACGTACTTCGTCGTCCAGCCCATCGAGGTGTAGAGGCGGTCGGCGCCGGTCGGCGAGTCCGCGTCCACCTCGAGGTCGACGCGGTTCCGGCCGCGCTCGTGGGCGTCGCGCACCACCGTGTGCAGCAGCGCCTTCGCCACCCCGCGGCCGCGGGCGCGCCGGTGCACCCCGATGTAGTCGACGTAGCTGCCGTGGGCTCCGGTGGAGTCGGGGGAGAGCACGGAGGCGACCAGGGCACCCCCGGGGACAGGGTCCTCGTCGGTGTCCACCTCGGCCAGCCACCAGTGGTCCCACCGGTGCCCGGTGTCCTCCCGCAGCCGCTGCACGAACTCCGGGAAGCTCTCCCGGTAGGAGTTGAAGTGGTCGGCGAACGACTCCTCGAGCATCTGGTGGACGGCCTGGAGGTCGTGCGCCACGGGCACCCCGTTGTCGTGGGTGGCGACCTGGCGCACCGTGACGCCGTCTCGGGGGCCGGGCAGGGAGCCCGCGTCGTCGACCGGGCGGGTCATGTTCAGCCAGGTGCGGGTGTGCTCGTAGTCGGCCGCGGCGAACCACGCGCGCTGTCGGGCGTCGTCGGCGAGCACCAGGGTGTCCAGCAACGTGCCCTCGAGGTCACGCTGCCGGGCCACCTCGCTCGCGACCTCGGCGCACCAGCGCAGCAGGGAGGCGGCCAGGGCGTCCGCGTCCGCTCGGTCGGGTGCCACCGTCAGGTCGATCATCGTGCGACCGGCGGCCCGGTCGTGGACGCTGGCCCAGGCCACCGGGACGTCGTCGAGGTCGAGCACGACGACCTGGCGCCGGGTCCAGGCACCCGGCCCGATCACCACCGCGGAGACACTCGCCTCGTCCACCATCGCCGAGCCTCGGACCCAGCGCTGGTAGCCGGCGACGAGCGCGAGCAGGCCAGGCACGTCCTCTGCTGTGGGAATGCGGTTCGACAGGCCGTCAGGCAGGTCGAGGGGGCCGGCGGGGGCGAGGCTCATCCCCCCAGTCTGCCAACCCCCGACGACGCCCCCACCGATGCCCCAGGCGCGGGACCCGCCTGGTTGCTCAGGAGCCGGCCAGGCGGACGGACTCGGAGGCGAGCCGCCGCACCGTCTCCCAGTCGCCGGCGGCCACGGCAGCGGCAGGAGTGAGCCAGGACCCGCCGACACAGCCCACGTTTGGCAGGGCCAGGTAGTCCGCTGCGTTGGCCGGGCCGATCCCCCCGGTGGGACAGAAGCGGGCCGCGGCGACCGGGGAGGCGACGGACTTGAGGAAGGGCGCCCCTCCGGCGGCCTCGGCGGGGAAGAACTTCATCTCGGTGTAGCCGCGCTCGAGGAGCATGAGGATCTCCGACACCGAGGCGACCCCGGGCAGGTGCGGCAGGCCGGTGGCCGTCATCGCGTCCAGGAGGGTGGGCGTGCTGCCGGGGGAGACCAGGAACCTCGCACCGGCCTCGGCCGCGAGGCGGGCCTGGTCGGCCTCGACGATCGTCCCGGCGCCCAGGAGGATCTCGGGGACCTCGACGGCGATCCGCGCGATGGCCTCCAGCGCCACCGGGGTGCGCAGGGTCAGCTCGATCACCGGGACACCGCCCTCCACCAGGGCTCGGGCCAGTGGGACGGCCGCGTCGAGGTCGTCGAGCACCACCACGGGGATCACCGGGACCCGGTCGAGCAGCGAGGTCCCGGCCGGTGTCGGGGCGGGGGAGGTGACGGTCATGACGGGTCCTTCCCGAAGACGCTGGCGCCGTGGTCGGCCGACCCGACGGAGGTGCGGAAGCTGTGGAAGAGGTCGCGCCCCGTGCCCGACCACTCGTCGTCGGTCGGTGGGGCCCCGGTGGCCTCGCGCGCGTCGAGCTCGGCGTCGGGCACGTGCAGCTCGAGGTGGCCGCTGGACCCGTCGAGGGTGATCAGGTCGCCGTCGCGCACCTTGGGCAGGACGCCGCCGACCGCCGCCTCGGGGGTCAGGTGGATCGCGGCGGGCACCTTGCCGGAGGCCCCGGACATCCGGCCGTCGGTGACCAGGGCGACCCTGCGGCCACGGTCCTGGAGCACCCCGAGCGCGGGGGTGAGCTTGTGCAGCTCCGGCATCCCGTTGGACGCCGGCCCCTGGTAGCGCAGGACGGCGACGAGGTCGGCGTCCAGCTCGCCCCGGTCGAAGGCGGCCAGGAAGTCGGCCTGGTCGTCGAAGACGCGAGCCGGAGCGGTGACGATCCGGTGTTCGGGCTTGACCGCGGACACCTTGATGACGCTGCGCCCCAGGTTGCCGTCGAGCATCCGCAGGCCGCCGTCCTTGGCGAACGGGTCGTCGGCGCTGCGGAGGACCGCGGTGTCGGCGCTGGCCTTCGGCCCCTCCTCCCAGGTCACCCGGTCGCCGGCGAGCCGCGCCTCGGTGGTGTAGCGCCACAGGCCTGAGCCCATCACCGTGCGCACGTCACCGTGCAGCAGGCCGGCCTTGAGCAGGGTGTGGATGGTGAACGCGAGGCCGCCGGCGGCATGGAAGTGGTTCACGTCCGCCGAGCCGTTGGGGTAGATCCGGGCCAGCTGGGGGACCACCGAGGACAGGTCCGACAGGTCGTCCCAGGTGAGCGTGATGCCCGCGGCCCGGGCGATCGCGACCAGGTGGAGGGTGTGGTTGGTGGAGCCGCCGGTGGCCAGGAGCGCCACGCAGCCGTTGACGATCGTGCGCTCGTCGACCATCCGGCCGACCGGGGTGAACTCCTCCCCGAGACCGGTGAGCTCGGCCACCCGCCGTCCTGCCTCGGCGGTCAGCGCCGCGCGCAGCGGGGTGCCCGGGTTGGCGAAGCTGCTTCCGGGCAGGTGCAGGCCCATCACCTCCATCAGCAGCTGGTTGGAGTTGGCGGTGCCGTAGAAGGTGCAGGTGCCCTCGGAGTGGTACGACGCCGCTTCGGCCTCGAGCAGCTCCTCGCGGCCGACCTTGCCCTCGGCGTACAGCTGGCGGACCCGGGCCTTGTCGCCGTTCGGCAGACCGGAGGTCATCGGCCCAGCAGGCACGAAGATCGTGGGCAGGTGACCGAAGGACAGCGCTCCGATGAGCATGCCGGGCACGATCTTGTCGCAGACGCCGAGCATGAGGGCGGCGTCGAACATGTCGTGGGACAGGGCGACCGCGGTCGACATGGCGATCACGTCCCGGCTGAACAGCGAGAGCTGCATGCCGTCGCGACCCTGGGTGATCCCGTCGCACATGGCCGGCACACCGCCGGCCACCTGGGCCAGGCCGCCGCCGCGCATGACGGCCGCCTTCAGCTGCGCGGGGTAGGTCTCGAACGGCTTGTGCGCGGAGAGCATGTCGTTGTACGAGGTGACGATCGCGACGTTGGGCTTGAGGTTCTGGCGCAGCTCGCGCTTCTCCTGCGGTGCGGAGGCGGCGAAGCCGTGGGCCAGGTTGGCGCAGGCGAGCCGACCGCGGGCCGGGCCGCGCGAGGCGGCGCGGTCGATCCTGGCCAGGTACGAGGTGCGCTCGGTGCGGCTGCGCTCGACCAGCCGGGCGGTGACCTCGGCGACGACGGGGTGGACGCCGCGGTAGGGGGTCCGGGACTGGGTGGTGGTCATGGGCGGCTGCTTTCGTGCCAGGCGCGACCGTCGCGCTCGATGAGGGTGGTCGCAGCGGTGGGACCACTGGTGCCTGCGGGGTAGCGACGGGGACCGTGGTCGGTGTCGGACCAGGCCTCGAGGATCGGCTCGACCCAGCTCCAGGCGGCCTCGACCTCGTCGCGGCGCATGAAGAGCGTCGGGTTGCCCCGCACGACGTCCATGAGCAACCGCTCGTAGGCGTCGGGGGACCGTTGCTGGAAGGTCTGCTCGTAGCTGAGGTTCAGCGAGACCGGTCGGAAGCGGATGCCGCCGGGGCCGGGCTCCTTGGCCGTCATGTGGAGCTTCATGCCCTCGTCCGGCTGGAGCTGGATGACCAGCCGGTTCGGCTCGTTGGTGCCCTCGCTGTGGGGGAACATCGGGTGCGGGACGGGCTTGAACTGGATGACGATCTCCGAGAAGCGGCGCTCCATCCGCTTGCCGGTGCGCAGGTAGAAGGGCACTCCCGACCAGCGCCAGTTCTGGACCTCGGCCTTGATCGCGACGAAGGTCTCGGTGCGGCTGCCGGGACGATCGGCGTCCTCGACGTACGCCGCGACCGGGGCGCCGTCGACCAGGCCCGGACCGTACTGCCCTGCGACGGTGAGCCGGCCCACGTCCTCGGCCGACATCGGGCGCAGCGCCTGGAGCACCTTGAGCTTCTCGTCACGCACGGTCTCGCGGTCGACGTACGTCGGGGGCTCCATGGCAACCAGGCAGAGCAGCTGGAGGAGGTGGTTCTGGACCATGTCCCGCAAGGCGCCCGAGCCGTCGTAGTAGCCGCCTCGGGTGCCGACGCCGAGGGACTCGGCCGCGGTGATCTGGACGTGGTCGATGGCGTGGGCGTTCCACAGCGGCTCGAGGAAGGTGTTCGCGAACCGGGTGACGAGGAGGTTCTGGACGCTCTCCTTGCCGAGGTAGTGGTCGATCCGGAAGATCTGGTACTCGTCGAAGACCGCGCCGACGGCGTCGTTGATGGCGCGGGCTGAGGCGAGGTCCGTGCCGATCGGCTTCTCCAGCACGACCCGGCTGTGGTCGGTGACCAGGCCGTGGTGCTGGAGTCGGCTGCTCACCGGTCCGAAGAGCGACGGCGCGCAGGCCATGTAGAAGACCCGGACCCGGTCCGGGTCGTCGGTGGCGAGCCGGTCGACGAGGTCGGGCCAGGCCAGGTCGTCGTCGATGTCGAGGCTGAGGTGGCTCAGCCGGGCGACGAAGCGGTCGAGGGTGGCCTCGTCGAGCTCGTCGGCGGCCACGAAGCCGGGAAGGTCGCCGCGGATCTTCGCGCGGTAGCCCTCGTCGTCGAGACCGGCGCGGGAGACGGCCAGGAGGGTGGTGTCCGCGGGCAGCTGGCCGTCGCGGTCACGGAGGTAGAGAGCGGGGAGGAGCTTGCGGACGGCGAGGTCGCCGGTGCCGCCGAACACGACGAAGTCGCAGGATGCCACGGGCAGCGCAGTGGACACGGGAGTGCTCCGAACGAGTGAGGAATGGGGGGAACGGAGGTCGTTCTCGTTGACGGTAGACACTCTTTTGCTTGCTGTCGAGGCAGACTTGAGTACTCGAAAGAAAAAAGAACGTGACCCGGCGGCCAACACGGTGGTTCAATCGGGCATATGTCCACCCGTGTGCAGACCCCCACGACCACCGGGGACGTCCTGGAGCTGATCCGGTCCGGGCGGGTCTCGACCCGCAGCGAGATCGGTCGGCGTACCGGGCTGTCGCGCACCGCGGTGACCGCCCGGGTGAGTGCACTGATGGGCTCCGGCCTCGTCGTCGAGGGCGCCGACGGCGCTTCCACCGGGGGGCGACCGCCCTCCGTGCTGCGCTTCGACCCGCTGGCGGGCGTGGTGCTGGCAGGGGCGATCGGTCGCAGCCGCACCCAGCTCGGCGTGTGCGACCTCGGCGGCGAGCTGCTCGCCCTGACCGAGGTGGAGCAGCCCCTCGGCGCCGGTCCCGACGAGGTGATGCCGGACCTGGTCGGCCGGTTCCTTCGCCTGCTGGACGAGCTGGGCCGCCCGGTCGACCAGGTCCGGGGCGCCGGGCTGAGCATCCCCGGCTCGGTTGACTTCTCCCGCGGTGTGAGCCTGGACTCGCCGATCATGAAGGGCTGGGACGGGGTCCCGCTCGCCGGCTTCCTGGCCCCGGTCGGCGACGTGCCGACCTACGTCGACAACGACGCGAACGTGCTGGCCCTCTCCGAGCGGCGCGGCCACCTCCAGCACTACCGCGACGCCGTGATGGTCAAGGCCTCCACGGGCCTCGGCGCAGGCATCGTGGTCGGCGGTGAGCTGCTGCGAGGCGGCCTCGGCGCGGCCGGCGAGATCGGCCACATCAAGAGCGAGGCGGCCGTGGGCCGCCCCTGCCGCTGTGGGGACGTGGGCTGCCTGGAGGCGGTCGCCGGCGGCTGGGCCCTGGTCCAGACCATGCAGGAGCGGGGAGCGCCGGTAGGTCACATCCGCGACCTGGTCGCCCTCGCCCTCGACGGCGACGCCGAGGCCCGCCAGCTGGTCCGCAACAGCGGCCGGCGGACCGGGCGGGTGCTCGGCGGCGCGGTGAACCTGCTCAACCCCGAGCTGGTGGTGATCGGAGGGGACATGGCCGCGGCGTACGACCTGTTCGTGGCGGGGCTGCGCGAGACCCTCTACAGCCATGCCAGCGCCCTGGCCACCCGCGAGCTGCGGATCGTGCCGGCCACCCACGGGGACCGGGCCGGGGTGCTCGGGTGCGCCGCGCTGGTCCTCGACCAGGTGCTCAGCCCGCGCGCCGTGGACCGCGCCCTGGGCTGACGGCTGGGCTGACGTCTGGGCTGACGGCTGGGGGCTCGCTCAGCTCGCCTCGCGCGGGGCGAGCGGCGAGGGCTCGACCCGCAGGATCCGGGCCAGCCAGGTCGGCAGCCACCAGTTCCACCGGCCCAGCACGCTCACCAGGGCCGGGACCAGCAGCGCCCGGACGACGGTGGCGTCGATGAGGATGCCGACGCCGAGCGCCGTGCCCAGGACCTTGATGTCGGTTCCGGGGGCCGAGGCGAGGGCGGCGAAGGCGAAGAAGAGGATGAGCGCCGCCGAGGTCACCAGCCGCCCGGTCCTGCCGAGGCCGGTGACGACGGCCGTCGCGGTGTCTCCGGTGGCGTCGTACTCCTCGCGCATGCGGGCGAGGATGAACACCTCGTAGTCCATCGAGAGCCCGAAGAGGAACGCGAAGATCAGCACCGGCAGCCAGAACGTGATCGCGCCGGTCGCCGAGACCCCGAACACCAGGTCCGAGCCGTGGCCCATCTGCCAGAAGAACACCACGGTGCCGAAGACGGCCGCCAACGAGACGAGGTTGAGCAGGACCGCCTTGACCGGCAGCAGGATCGAGCGGAAGGTGCGCACCAGCAGGACGAAGGTGATCAGGGCGATGAGGGCCAGCACGTAGGGGAACTTGTCGTAGACGGCGCTGAAGTAGTCCTCGACCGTGGCGCCTGCGCCGGTGACGAGGACCTGACCGTCCACCGCGCCCTCGACGGCCGAGCGGACCGCGTCCACGACCTCGTTCCCCGAGCTGTCCACGGTCTCCCGGGTCGGGAGGACGTCGACCACGGCGAGGTCCGCCCGGTCCGCGCCGACCACGGCCAGCTGGACGCCGTCGACCTCGCGGGCGGCGCGGGCGGCAGCATCGGCCTCCGCGGCCGGCACCAGGACCTCGATCGGGGTGAGCACGCCGTCGCCGAAGCCCGCCTGGCGCATCGTCTCCAGGGCGTCGTACGCCGGGCCGCTGCGCGTGAGCGAGTCGATGCCGGACGTGCCGATCTTGAGGCTGAACACGGGGACCACGAGGACGGCCAGGATCAGCAGGGCCGCGCCGGAGGCGACGAACCGGCGCCGGACGATGGTCCGCGCCCAGGCCGACCAGCCGCGGGAGGCCACGCCCTCCTTGCGGATCCTGGGCCAGTCGATCCGCGGGCCGATGCCGGTCAGCAGGGCGGGAAGCAGGGTCAGCACCACGGCCACGCTCACCAGCGGGATCAGCATGCCGCCGATCCCCATGCTGCGCAGGAACGGCACCGGGACGACCAGGAGCGCGACCAGGCTGATCGCGACGGTGACCCCGGAGGCCAGGACGGCGTGCCCCGCGGTGCGCATGGCGACGAGGACCGCCTCCTCGTTGCTGCGCCCGTGCGCGCGCTCCTCGCGCCACCGGGACACCACGAGCAGGGAGTAGTCGATGGCCACGCCGAGGCCGATCAGCGAGATGAGGAACTGCACCACGAAGCTGACGTCGCTGAACGTGCTGAGCAGGAGCACCAGCAGGAACGTGGTGAGGATCGAGACCGCGGCGATGAGCAGCGGCAGGAAGGCCAGGAACGAGGCGAACACGAAGAGCAGCACCGCCAGCGCCCCCGTCGCTCCCAGGAGCGTCTCGACCAGCACGCTGGGGCCCTCGGTGTCGCCCCCGGCCGAGAGCAGTGCGTAGGACGTCAGGCCGCTGTCGAGCCCGGCTGCCGCGGCCGCCTGCTCGAGGGCGGGCTCGACCTCGACCTCGATCCCCGGACCGAACCCCTGGGGCAGGGGGCCCTGCACCAGCGCGTAGGTGGTGCGACCGTCGGCGGAGACGAACGCCGGGTCGCCGGTGCTGGCCAGGTCGACCACCCGGGTCTGCGGCGCCGCCTGGCGCACGGCGTCGAACACTCCACCCACCGTGGCGGCGTCGATGTCGACGCTGCGACCCTCGGGGACCGTGAGGACCGCGACGTAGGTGTCGAACGAGCTCACGCCGTAGGTCGAGATCAGCGCCTTCTCTGCGGTGTCCCCGGGCTGGCCGGGCAGGGAGAAGTCGAAGGTGAGCCGGTCGCCGAGCTGGCCCGCGGCCCACCCGCCGGAGACCAGGAGCACGAGCCAGACCAGGGCCACCACCCGACGGTGGTGCATGACGGTGCGGGCCAGACGCTCCACGGTGACTCCTGCTCCTGGGTGCCCGAGAGTCGAACCAGCGTCCGACGGTGGTCCGACGCTAGGGAGTGTCCTGCGGGCCGTCAACGGACTTCTGTTCGCCGGTGGTGCCGCCACAACGACGAACGGCCGGACCGCGAGGTCCGACCGTCCTGAGGTACGCCATGTAGGACTTGAACCTACAACCCGCTGATTAAGAGTCAGCTGCTCTGCCAATTGAGCTAATGGCGCCTGAAGCGGGTACTACGTTAGCAGCGGAGCCGGTAGGGGTGAAATCGGGGAGGGGCCGGCCGCCGGGACCCTGGGCCAACCAATCCGTTCCGCCTCTCGGGGCGAACTATCCTCAGACCTGGACGGGGGGACCGCCGTCGCGACGGCCGAGGAGGGCACATGGGATCGGAACCGGGACTCAGGCTGGTGCGCCAGCGGGAGCCCAACGACGTCGACCTGCTCGTGACCGGCGTCGCCCGAGGCGACTCCGCTGCGTTCGAGCAGCTCTACGACGCCATGGGGTCCTCGGTGTACGGCGTCGCCCGGCGGGTGGTGCGCGACCCGAACCGCGCCGAGGACGTCGCGCAGGACGTGTTCCTCGACGTCTGGCGCAAGGCGCCCAGCTTCGACCCGGGACGCGGGTCGGCCAAGACCTGGATCATGACCATCGCCCACCGCCGAGCGGTCGACGCGGTGCGGCGCAACGAGTCGCAGAAGAAGTACGACGGGACCGCTGTCGTCGAGGAGGTCAGCCACGACGAACCGGGCGACCTGCTCATCCAGGCCGAGGAGCACGGCTCGGTCAGCACCTGCCTGGAGACCCTGACCGAGCTGCAGCTGGAGTCGGTCCGCCTGGCCTACTTCAACGGCTACACGTACTCCGAGGTGGCCGGCCTCCTCGACAAGCCCCTGCCCACGATCAAGACCCGCATGCGTGACGGTCTGATCCGCCTCCGTGACTGCTTGGAGGGAACCCGATGACCACCGACGTCCACACCCTGTCCGGGGCCTACGCCCTGGACGCGCTGAGCGAGACCGAGGCCGCCGACTTCCGCCAGCACCTGGCCGGGTGCCAGGCCTGCCGCGACGAGGTCCGCGAGCTCCGCCACGCCGCCGCCCGGATGGGCGCCTCCTCTCCCGTCGCCCCGCCGCCCGACCTGCGTCGCCGGGTCCTCGCGATGGCTGACCGGACCCCCCAGAACCCGCCGAGGCGCGTCCCGACAGAGCCGCCGCCGACCGGACGCGCAGGCCCCTACCGCGCCGCTGGAGGACGGGACCCCTCCGCTCCGCGGGGACGACGCAGGACGCGGCGACGGCAGCGTCCGTTCCCTCGAGTCAGCGCCCAGCCGCCGGCCGCGGTGGCAGCACTGGCTGGCCGGGGCGGCCGCAGCCGTGGTCCTCATCGGTGGAGGGGCGATCGGCGCCCGGGCCGTCTTCGGCGACGACCCGTCCAGTGGTCTGTCGGCCGCTGCGGCCAGTGTCTTCGAGGCCGAGGACACGCGCACCGCCACGGTGGAGACCGCCAACGGCGGCCAGATCACGGTGGGCATCTCACCGAGCCGCGGCGAGATGGCGGTGGACACCAAGGACCTGCCCCCGTTGGACAGCGGGCACGTCTACCAGATCTGGTCGGTGCACGACGGCCAGATGACCAGCGCTGCGCTGCTCGGCGACCTCGACAGCGGTGCCGCGATGGGGCTGCCCCCGGAGAACGCCAAGGTGGCGCTCACCGTGGAGCCCAAGGGCGGCTCGGAGCAGCCGACCACGGCGCCGATCGTGGAAGTCAACCCGGCTCAGATCTGAGTGCTCATCGGGCCCGGCGCGCCGCTCAGTGGCGGGCCGGGCCGGTGCGAAGCGACTCCAGGACCGCCATGGCGGCGTTGTGGCCGCCGACGCCGGACACCGACCCGCCGCGCGTGCTGCCCGCACCGCAGACCAGGACGTTGCTGTGTCCGGTGTGCACGCCCCAACGGCGGGCCGGGGTGTCCAGCTCCTCGTGGTCCGACGCCCACGGCCAGGACAGCGGCCCGTGGAAGCCGTGGCCTCCCGGCATGGCCAGGGAGGTCTCCAGGTCCTGGGGAGCCAGGGAGCGCAGGCACGGCACCCCGTGGCGGTCGACCGACACCAGGCTCTCCAGCGGCTCCTCGAGGTGCTCGTTGAGGGTGTCGAGGATGCGGACCACCAGCTCGTCCCGCCGGGCGTCCACGTCGCCGGAGAACAGCCGCGCCGGCGCGTGCAGCGCGGTGTAGGTCACCACGTGCTTGCCGTCCACGGCCAGCGGGCCGAGCACGGACGGGTCGCTGAGGCTGTGGCAGGTCAGGTCGCCCGGGGGCGAGGTGGGCAGGGAGCCGTCGCGCGCCTCGGCGTACGCGCGGGCGAGCTGGTGGTAGCCCTGGGCGACGCGCACGGTGCCGGTGAGCGCCACCGTCGTCGACACCCCGGACCGGAGCCGGGGCAGCCGGTCGAGCAGCATCGACACCGTGAGCTGGGCTCCCTCCGGCCGGGGGCCGGGGTTCTCCCCGAGCAGCAGCCGGACCACCCAGGGGGCGACGTTGCCCAGCACCCAGGAGCAGTCGACGCCGACCCGGCCACCGTCACCGTCCTGATAGGTCACCCTCGCGGCGGCGCCATCGGTCTCGATGCTGGTGACGAAGGCCCGGGTCAGCACCTTCCCGCCGTGGCGGTGGACCGCACGCTCCAGGGACGCGGTGAGCGCGCCCATCCCCCCCACCGGCACCGACCAGTCGCCCCGAGCCAGGGCCCGGTGCACGAAGGTGCGGTTCTGCTGCAGGCTCGGGTCGTGGACGTCGGCGAAGGTGCCCACCAACCCGTCGGTGGCGACCAGGCCGCGGACGGCGTCGTCGGCGAAGCGGCGTTCGACGGTGCGTCCCAGCGGGCTCTCGACCAGGTCGTCCCAGCTGTCGGGGTCGATGCGCCCCCGCATGGTGGACTCGGGAACCAGCGGCTCGAGCAGGCTGGGGGCAACCGTGTCGACGAGCCGCGAGAGCTCCTCGCGCAGGGTGCACCACGCGTCGTGGTCCTGCATCGAACCGGTCACCTCGAGGAACGACGCCGCGGTGTCCTCGCCGGGGACCCGCTCGACCAGGAGCCCGGTGGGCCGTCCCGCACGGGTCAGCGGGGTGTACGAGGCGACCCGTCGGGGTTGCAGGTGCAGGTCCAACCCCAGGTCGGCGGCGATCGCCGCCGGGAATCCCGCTACCAGCTGGGCGTAGGGGGACACGTGCACGGGGAGCCCCGCGAACGGCTGGGCGGACGACGTGGCGCCGCCGGTGGTGGCGAGCCGCTCCAGGACCAGCACCGAGAGCCCTGCAGCGGCCAGGTACGCCGCCGCGACGAGGCCGTTGTGGCCTGCGCCGACCACCACGACGTCGTAGCCGTGCCGGCTGTCGGGAGCGCTCATCGAGCCTCAAGGTACTAGAGCGGCGCCGTGGGCGGGCTCCGAACGGGCCGGGAACGGGCCGGGAACGGGCCGGGAATGCCGGTGTCCCTGCAGTGGTTCTGCTGGGACCAGACCAACCAGGAGGTTCCCATGCCCGCCGTCACCGTGGACGACCTGACTGTCCTGCCCCGCCTGAGCGCGCCGGGCCTGGGGGACACGGTCCGCCCCGCTGTGTCGGTGACCACCGCCCCCCGCGGTTTCGAGGGGGAGGGCTTCCCGGTGCGCCGCGCCTTCGCCGGGGTCGACCTGCGGCTCCTCGACCCGTTCGTGCACCTCGACCAGATGGGTGAGGTCGACTATGCGCCGGGGGAGCCGAAGGGCACTCCGTGGCACCCGCACCGGGGCTTCGAGACCGTCACCTACATCATCGACGGCGTGATGGACCACCAGGACAGCCAGGGCGGGGGCGGCACGATCACCGACGGGGACACCCAGTGGATGACGGCCGGCTCCGGGCTGCTGCACATCGAGGCGCCTCCGGAGTGGCTGGTGGCCCAGGGCGGGCTCTTCCACGGGCTGCAGCTGTGGGTGAACCTGCCGCGCGAGCAGAAGTGGGCGGCCCCCCGCTACCAGGACCTGCGCTCCTCGCAGCTCGGGCTGACCACCACCGCGGACGCCGGTGCGCTGGTGCGGGTCATCGCCGGGGACGTCGGCGGCCGGACCGGACCGGGATCGACGCACACCCCGATGGCGATGGTGCACGCGACCTTGGCTCCCGGGTCGAGGCTGGACCTGCCGTGGGACGTCGACTTCAACGCGCTCGTCTACGTCCTCGCCGGGGACGGAGCCGTGGGAGCCGACCGGCGTCCGGTCGCAGGCGGACAGCTCGCCGTGCTCGGACGGGGCGACTTCGTCCAGGTGCACGCCGACGAGCGCCAGGACTCGCGCCACCCCCACCTCGAGGTGGTCGTGCTCGGCGGCCGGCCGATCCGCGAGCCGGTGGCCTGGGGCGGCCCGTTCGTGATGAACACCAAGGCAGAGGTGCTGCAGGCCTTCGAGGACTTCCAGAAGGGCCGGATGGGGAGGATCCCCGCGATCCACGGCGACCCGACCGAGGTCACCGAGGGGTGACGACGAGAGACCCGGGGCCAGCGCGTGAACGCCGGCCCCGGGCCTCTCTCCCTGGGTGAGTGACGGGACTTGAACCCGCGACATCCGGGACCACAACCAGGTGCTCTACCAGCTGAGCTACACCCACCATGACCCCCGCGACCGCAGTGCGATCAGGGGAGCAGCGGAAAGTGTACCTGCTCTCAGACGGTGTCCTCACCCTCCCCCTGGGTGGCCCGGGGGACGTCCTCGCCGAGACCGGTGACCGATCCCGCGTGCTCGGCGGCGATCAGCTTGGCCTCCGCGGACGTGGGGCCGGGGGAGGGCACGAAGACCGCCTGCCGGTAGTAGCGCAGCTCCTCGATGCTCTCGCCGATGTCGGCCAGGGCCCGGTGGTTGCCGCGCTTGGCCGGGGAGTTGAAGTAGGCCCGCGGGTGCCAGCGGCGCGCCAGCTCCTTGATGGAGGAGACGTCGACGACGCGGTAGTGCAGGAACCTCTCCAGCTCGGGCATGTCGCGGGCGAGGAAGGAGCGGTCGGTCCCGATCGTGTTGCCCGCCAGCGGGGGGCGGGTGCCGTCCGGACAGAACTGGCGGACGTACTCGAGCACCTGCTGCTCGGCCTCCTCCAGGCTCATGCCGCTGTCGAGCTCCTCGAGGAGCCCGGAGGACTCGTGCATGGTGCGCACGAAGTCGTCCATCTGCTCGATCGCCTCCGCAGGGGGCTTGATGATGACGTCCAGCCCCTCGCCGAGGACGGTCAGCTCGAAGTCGGTCACCAGGACCGCCACCTCGATCAGCGCGTCCCTCACGAGGTCGAGGCCCGTCATTTCGCAGTCGATCCACACCAATCGGTCATTCACCAGGCCG
This sequence comes from uncultured Actinomycetota bacterium, assembly GCA_963784485.1. GTDB lineage: Bacteria > Actinomycetota > Actinomycetes > Propionibacteriales > Nocardioidaceae > Marmoricola_A. The sequence goes on from CAWARH010000004.1 coordinate 451,231, forward strand.
ACCTTACTGACTGGCGCCGAGGGAGCTCTCAGTCGCACCTCCTAGATTGACCCCATGACGTGGATCGGAGTCCTGGCCAGGGTCGTCGTGGGTGGCGTGTGGGTGGTGGCGGGCTGGCTCAAGCTCGGTGACCCCAGCGAGAGCGTGCGGGCGGTGCGCGCCTACGACCTGCTTCCCGAGGGGATCGTGCCGCTCGTGGGCCACGCCCTGCCGGTCGTGGAGATCGTGGTCGGCCTGTGCCTGCTCCTCGGGCTGGTGACCCGGTGGGCCGCCGTCGCGTCGGCGGTGCTGCTGGTCGCCTTCGTGGTCGGCATCTCCTCGGCGTGGGCGCGCGGGCTCTCCATCGAGTGCGGGTGCTTCGGCGGGGGTGGAGGGCCGGCCGAAGGCGCCTCCGACAAGTACCCTCTCGAGCTCGCGCGCGACGTCGGGCTGCTTCTGCTGACCGGGTGGCTCATCGTGCGCCCCCGCACCCGGTACGCCCTCGACGACCGGGTGCTCCCGGCGGTCCTCGTCACGACCGGGACGGACCCGGCGGCGACGGGCACCGGTCGCCGCGCGGAGCGGACCCGTGCCCGGCAGCAGGCGGCCGAGATCCGCCGGGCCGCCGCTGCGCAGGAGCAGCGCCGTCGCAACACGATGGTGAGCCTCGGGGTCGTCTCCGCGCTGCTCGCGGCGGTCGTCCTCGGCACCGCGGTCCAGTCCGCCCGGGACACCACGGGGGTCAGCACCGCCGCGCCGGACAACACGGTCGCGACGTACGCGCTCCCGGTCGGCAGCGACTCGGCCGCCGTCACCGTGGACATCTACGAGGACTTCATGTGCCCCTACTGCGGGCAGCTGGAGGCGCTCACCAGCGACCTGGTCTCGCAGTACGCCGGCGACGACGTCCAGTTCCGCTACCACGTGATCTCGTTCCTCGACCGCGCCTCGACGAACCGCTACTCCACGCGCGCGGTCAACGCGCTGGGCGTGGTCCTGGACACCGCCGGGCCGGAGGTCGCCAAGCGCTTCCACGACGAGCTCTACGCACAGCAGCCCCCCGAGGGCAGCGCTGGTCTGAGCGACGCCACGCTGGTCGACCTCGCCGTGGAGGCCGGTGCGACCAGGTCCGAGGTGCAGGGCCCGATCGACGGCCTGGTCTACGAGCAGTGGGTCAAGAACGGCACGGACGACGCGTCCAGGGCAGGGGTGAGTGGCACGCCTACCGTCGTCGTGGACGGCAAGACCCTTCCCCAGCAGGCGATGCAGGACCTGGCGACCAGCCTGGACGACGCGATCACCTCGGCACTGGGACGGTGACCATGGCTCTCGACGACCTCTCCGACCCCACCACCATCGGCTCGTCCCACGCCGCCTTCGTGGCCGGGCTGCCCAAGGCAGAGCTGCACGTGCACCACGTCGGCTCCGCCTCCCCGCGGATCGTCGCGGCGCTCGCCGACAAGCACCCCGGTCGCGTGCCCTCCGACCTCGAGGCGCTCAAGGAGTTCTACACGTTCCGCGACTTCGCCCACTTCATCGAGGTCTACCTCGCCGTCGTCGACCTGGTCCGCGACCCCGAGGACGTCCGGCTGCTGACCTACGAGATCGCCGCCGACATGGCTGCACAGAACATCCGGTACGCCGAGCTGACCTGCACGCCGTACACCAACGTCCAGGCGGGCATCCCGATCGAGGCCTTCGTCGAGGCCATCGAGGACGCCAGGGTCGCCGCCGAGCGCGACCACGGCCTGGTGCTGCGCTGGATCTACGACGTCCCCGGCGAGTTCGGCGTGGAGGCGGCCGCCGCGACGGTGTCCTACCTCGACGTGGCACCCCCGAGCCTGGTCGGCTTCGGCCTCGGCGGTCCCGAGATCGGCGTGCCGAGGCCCCAGTTCCAGCCGTTCTTCGACGCGGCCCGCGCTCAGGGGCTGCGCTCGGTCCCCCATGCGGGGGAGACGACCGGACCCGGCACCGTGTGGGACGCCCTGCGGCTGCTGGGCGCCGAGCGGATCGGCCACGGGACCTCCGCCGTCCAGGACCCGGCGTTGCTGGCGCACCTCGCCGAGCACCGCGTCCCCCTCGAGGTGTGCCCCACGTCCAACGTCGCCACCCGCGCCGTCGCCGACCTGTCCCACCACCCCCTGCGCCGGCTGGTCGACGCGGGGGTCGTGGTCACCGTCAACAGCGACGACCCGCCGATGTTCGGGACCACCCTCAACCGGGAGTACGAGATCGCCGGCGTCCTGCTCGACCTCGACCAGTCCGGGTTGGCCGACCTGGCGCGGACCGCGGTCCGCTGCTCGCTCCTCGACGAGACCGGCAAGGGGCGGCTGCTGACCGAGATCGACGCCTACGCCGCAGGCTGAACGGTGGACGACAGGGACGCCGTCGGGCAAGGCGCAAGCGCCTCACCCTCGGGCACGGCGCACGCGCGCAGCAACGACGCCCTGCCGACCATCGTCGACGATCCGGTGACATGCGCGATCGACGGTGACCTCGTCCAGCCCTCCCCGGCGACCGCGCTCCCACCCGGCGGAGCCCTGCCGGTCCTTGCGCCGTTCAGGTGAGGCTGGCCGCCAGCCGCTCGGCCGCCCGCTGCTCGGGCATCCGGGCGGACGCCAGTGCGCTGAGCGGTTCGTGCGCGACGGTGGTCCTGCCTGCCCGGTGCGCCGACCATCCGGATACGCCGTGGATCACCACAGGCGCGGCGCAGGTGAGCGCCGTGACCGTCATCCACAGCATCAGCGTGGGGTAGGCGTCGCCGAGGCCGAACGCGACGGTCGCGGCGAGCAGCGCCATGGACCCAGCGAACCAGTACAGGTGCGGCCGGAAGGTCGCGAGCGAGTCACCGCTGGTCATGGCGCCCTTTGCGGTCACCGCGTAGGCCAGCGGCCGCCCACCCCAGTGCGCCAGAGCAGCCGCTACGTACACCGGCGCACAGATCAGGAGCAGCGCGAGTCCGACCATGCCCCACTCACGACGCTCGTGCTCGGCCAGGTTGAAGCGACGCAACCAGAAGAACGTGCCCAGGCTCGTCAACATGGAGGTGCCCCACAGCACCAGCCACTCGGTGATGGGCAGCCGCACCGCGGAGCCACCGACGAGGTAGAGCGCGGTGAGCGCGTTGCCCAGCAGCCACGACAGGGCCACCGAGGGGTAGAACAGCTGCAGCAGGGTGAAGGACAGTCGCTGCGCCGGACGCATCTGCCCGAACAGGCGGGGAGAGTGGTTGCTCACGATCTCCCAGATGCCGTACGCCCAGCGCTTCTGCTGCGAGAAGTAGTCGGTGAACGAGGTCGGCCCCTCGCCGACCGCGAGGATGTCAGGGGTGTAGACGCCCTTGTAGTACTCGCCGGTGGCCGGGTTGCGGGTGGCGTACATCGCCATCGACGTCAGGTGGTCCTCGATGATGGAGTCCTGGTAGCCGCCGATCACGGCGAAGGCGGTCGTGCGGTACAGGTGGTTGGTGCCGATCAGGAGGGGGGCGCGCATGCCGTTGCCGCCCCGCTGGATGATGCCGTGGAAGACGTAGGCCTGGATGGCGGAGCCCTTGGCGATCCAGGACTCGCGCAGGTTGCCGTACACCTGTGGTGCGACGACGAAGCCGACGTCGGGGTCACGGAAGTAGCCCAGGCTGCGCTGCAGGAAGTCCTGGGTCGGCACGTGGTCGGGGTCCATCTGCGCGACCACGTCGTAGTCGGCCTCGTGGGCGTCACGCCAGGCGTTGTGGTTGCCGGCCTTGGTCCTGGCCTTGAACTCACCGCTCAGGGTGTTGTATCGCTCGATGTCCTTGCGGGAGAAGTGCTTCGCGCCGATCGCGCGGCAGGCCGCCGCGACGCCCGGGTCGTTGCCCTCGTCGAGCAACCAGACGTCGACGGTGCCGTCGTACTCCAGGCGCTTCATGGCGCGCAGGGTGCGCTCGATCAGCTCGAGCGGCTCCTTGCCGGGGACCATGGTGGTCAGCACCGCGACGCGAAGCCCGCTGGGTGGGAGCAGCGGTACCGGGTCCTGGGCCCGGGAGGCGAACAGCCACAGGGCTGCGCCCTGCGCCAGGCGGATCAGCTCGATGGCCACCATCAGCACCACCCCGACCAACGAGGTCGCGAACAGCCAAGGGCCCGAGGTAGACAGCTGGGGAAGGTGGGTGGGCCAGACGAGCCAGCCGAGGAAGACGAAGCCGACCAGCCCCTGGAGACCGATGAGTGCGTAGAGCGTCCCCTGCTGGCGCCGCGACAGGACGTCGACGTACTCGAGCTCTGAGCCCGTGCGGAGAGGGCCGCAGATGGTGCTGGTCCCCGCGTACGGAGAGTCCAGGTCTGGAGCCGACCTGAGGGCATGACGAACCGATGTGGACAAGAGTTCCCCCCGGAACAGATGACGATGGATCACGCACTGGTGGGCGACGCCGACGTCGACGTCGACCTCACCGTGCCCCACAAGGATCCCCGGGGAAGCCGGGTCAGCGGAGGGCCCGAAACGGACTAAGAGGACAACTGGCGGCAACGCCTGCGAGCTGAGCGGGGGAAGACGACATCATTTAACTCGCCGCCTATGTCGCGCTAGCGCTGTTCAGGCATTTAGTCCCGCAAGTCCGCAGGACGGGTCCGACCAACGTCCCGGGGCCGGGTTCCGACCGGGCCCCCCGCGGCACCCGGTCGGCCGATGGCAGGACCGGCAGCCGGCTCGGACCCGACAGCTGGTGCCCCCGACAGGATTCGAACCTGTGACCGGCGGATTAGAAGGCCGCTGCTCTATCCAGCTGAGCTACGAGGGCGCTCGGACCGGCCTCGCCGATCCGCGGGCAAGTATGCCGGAGACACCGTGGTCACCGAGCAGCCCTGCAGGGGGCCCGCTCAGAAGTCCCCGCCGAAGTCGCCGCCGAAGTCGCCGCCGAAGTCGCCGAAGCCGCCACCGAAGTCCCCGCCGTCCACATCCCCGCGGAAGTCCCCGCCGAAGTCCCCGCCGTCGCCGCCGCCGCCCTCGCCGCCCTCGCCGGCCCCCGGGTCCTGGTCCTCGCCGGAGTCGAACCCGTCCACGGGCGAGCCGTCCCAGTCGGTCGCGAGCATGCTGCCGATCAGGAACGCGGGCAGCAGGCCGCTCGCCGCGTACCCGGAGAAGTACCCCATCGCCCAGGGGGAGTACGCCGGCCCGGCCTGCCAGTACGGGACCCGCCTCGCACCCTGCGGAAGGGTCCGCACGTCCGGCTCGGCGCCCTGGGCGAGGCGTTCGGCGTCCGCGGCACAGACCGGGACCTGACGTTCCTGTCCGCCGGGCGGCGCCCAGGGGAGGTCGACGGTCGACGGTCCGTGCGAGGGGTTGAAGAAGCACGGCGGCCGGCGGGTCGGCAGGGGCTCGCCGGCGCGTCGGGCGCGGACGCAGGCGACGGCGTACCTGCCGTCCTCGAGCGCCGCGGTCACGTGCCGCACGTCCTCGGGACGCTCGGTCAGGGTCAGGGCGCGGCCGGCCTGCTCGTAGGAGTCCAGGGCCCGTTGCCAGTCCTGAGCCATGGCGTCGTCGACGAGGTTCATCCGGACGTCCGCATCCAGGCGCTGCAGCTCCTCGCCGAAGCGGGTGACGTCCTCCTCGGCGGCGCGGCGGGCCGCGTCGGTGTCCAGCGCCCGGACCCGGCTCCCCCCGGCCGCAGCCGTGCGGCCACGCACCACCAGCCAGGCCACGGCCACCACCAGGACGATCAGGACCCACTCCACGGCAACCTCCTCCGGCCCGCCGGTGCTCAGCCGCGCAGCGAAGCCATCCAGGACTCGACGGCGTCAGGGTCCCGGGGGAGCGAGGCGGACAGGTTCCGGCTGCCGTCGGCGGTCACCACGATGTCGTCCTCGATCCGGATCCCGATGCCGCGCATCTCCTCCGGCACGAGCAGGTCGTCCTCCTGGAAGTACAGGCCCGGCTCGACGGTGAGCACCATGCCCTCGGCCAGGTCCCCCCGAGGGTAGACGTCGAGGGACGCCTGGGCGCAGTCGTGGACGTCCATGCCGAGCATGTGGCTGGTGGAGTGCAGGGTCCAGCGCGCATAGACCTTGCTGTCCGGTGCGAGCGCCTCCTCGGCCGAGACCGGCAGGAGGCCGAGGTCCTCCAGGCCGTGGGCCAGCACCCCCATCGCGGCCTGGTGGGGCGCGGTGAAGGCGGCGCCGGGACGCACCTCGGCGATGCCGGCCTCCTGCGCCGCCAGGACCAGGGAGTAGAGGTCACGCTGCAGCGGGGTGTAGCGACCGTTCACCGGAAGGGTCCGGGTGACGTCCGCGGTGTACAGGTCTGCTCCCTCGACCCCCATGTCGAGCAGGAGCAGCTCGCCGGGGACGACCGGCCCGCTGTTCTCGATCCAGTGGAGCGTCGTGGCGTGGCGGCCACCGCCGACGATGGAGTCGTAGCCGATGTCGTTGCCCATCGCGCGGGCGCGGCGGAAGAACGTGCCCTCGATCCAGCGCTCGCCGTACTCCAGCACGCGGTCCCACTCGCGGACCGAGTCCTCGAAGCCCAGCGCGGTGATGTCGCAGGCATCCTGGAGGCGCCCTACCTCCCACTCGTCCTTCACCAGACGCAGTCCCGACAGCACGGTCGCCAGCTCGGTGTCACGCGCCTCGTCACCGCTGACCAGGGCGTCCACCCGGCGGTCGACACCCCGCAGCACGCGGGTCTTCCCGGAGGTCCTCAGCGCCCCCTCCAGGTCGTCGATGTGGCGGCACTCCAGGCCCAGGGAGGCGGACATCTCGCGGAGCGAGGGGCGGCGACCTGCCCAGAGCTCGCCGTACGCGCGGTCGCGGAAGAACTCGTCGCTCTGGCGGGAGGACCGCGGTCTCGCGTAGAGCACCGACTCCTCGTCCTCGACGACGAGGACCGCGTCGGAGGTCTGGTTGCCGGACAGGTGGGTGTGCGCGGTCTCTGGCCGGAACCGGTAGTCGGTGTCGTTGGCCCGCACCTTGAACGTGCCGGCCGGGATGACCAGGCGCTCACCGGGGAGCAGGTCGGCGAGCCGCTGCCGCCGTTGCGCGGCCCAGGTCGCGACCGGGTGCGGAGGCAGGTCGAGGTCGCGGTCACCCCAACCCTGCCTCATGAACGCGGCGTAGGCGGCAGGCACACCCTGGTCGTGGGTCTGGGTGCCCTTCTCGGGCTGCACCTTGCTGCTCGTGGTCTCCGGGGTCGCGGTGCTGTCCTGGTCGCTCACCCGGCCACTGTACGTCCGGCCCACGAGCACGGTTCGCCGGGCCGCGCCTGGATACCCTGAGCGCATGACGTGGACCGGTGACGGGCAACAGCCCCTGTCCCGGCCGGGAGCGTGGTCGGGACCGCGGCTGCCGGTGCCCCCCGCGGTGAGCCGCAAGCACGGGGTCCGCGGGGCCGTCTTCAGCGTGGTCGTGTTCGTGGCGCTCGGCGGCGGTGCGCTGGTGATGGGTGCGGTCCTGCTCGCCGCGGGTCGCCCTGAGGCCGTCGCGATCGGTCTGGTGCTCGCCCTGCTCCCGGTCCCCCCGCTCGTCGCCTGCTACCTCTGGCTGGACCGCTACGAGCCGGAGCCTCTGCGGCTGCTCGCCGTCTCCTTCCTGTGGGGCGCCCTGGTCGCCACCGCTGCCGCGCTCCTGCTGCAGACCGTGGACCAGGCCGTGGGGTCGGCCGACACCACCTGGTCCGCGGTGGTGGTCGCGCCCCTCACCGAGGAGGCCGGCAAGGGGCTGTTCGTCCTGCTCCTGCTGTGGTCCCGTCGCCACGTCATCGACGGCGTCCTCGACGGCCTCGTGTACGCCGGCCTCGTCGGCGTCGGGTTCGCCTTCACCGAGAACATCCTGTACTTCGCCGGCGCCTACACCGGGGGCCCCGACCTGGGCGCCGGCGGCCTGGAGTCGGCGACCGCGCTCTTCGTGCTGCGCGGGGTGTTCAGCCCGTTCGCGCACCCGCTGTTCACCTCCGCCCTCGGCATCGGAGTGGGTGTCATGGTCTCCACCCGCAGACCCGGGGTGCGGGTGGTCGCCCCGGTCGTCGGGTACGCGGTCGCGGTGAGCCTGCACGCGGCGTGGAACGGGTCGGCCTTCCTGGACGGCGGTCGGTTCTTCCTCCTGACCTACCTGTTCGCCATGGTGCCCGGGTTCCTGGTCCTGGTCGGGCTGGCGATCTGGTTCCGGGTCCGCGAGGGCGCGATGCTCGCGCGCTCCTTGTCGGACCTGGCCGCGCGCGGGTACCTCCACCGCAACGAAGTGCCGTGGCTGGTGCGGCTCCCGGCCCGCCGAACCGCCCGGCGCAACGCGGCCTACCGGGGTGGCGCCGAGGCGGAGCGGGTGGTGCGCGAGTACCAGCAGCAGGCAATCGAGCTCGCCGCGCTGCACAACCGGGTGCTGCGTGGCACCGCTCCGGCCGACTACGCCGACCGGGGTGCCCTCATGGCTCGACGACTCGTCGCGTTGCGCTCGCACCTCGTGCTGCCGCTGCACGCGGCGGACGCGACGCCCCGTCACCGTCAGGCCTGGCGGTGACGCGCCGCGTCGCGGCCGTCCCCGCCCTGGAGCTGGTCGAGGCCATCGCCGAGCTCCGGTCCGCCCTGGCCGCGGTCGCCCTGCCGCTGGAGGTGCCCGGGGTGGCGACCGCCCGGGCTGCTCGCCGCGAGGTGCTCGGCCAGCTCGACGACTACGTCCTGCCGCGGCTGCGACAGCTGGAAGCGCCTCTCCTGGTCGTGGTCGGCGGGTCCACCGGTGCGGGCAAGTCCACCCTGGTGAACTCCCTGGTGGGCCGCCGCGTCTCCGCGCCGGGAGTGCTGCGTCCGACGACCCGCTCACCGGTGCTCGTGTGCAACCCCGCCGACGCGGCGTGGTTCGAGGGAACCCGCATCCTTCCCGACCTCGCCCGCTCGTCCACGACCACCGCCGACCCCGGCGCGCTCCAGCTGGTCACCGTCGACACGGTCCCGGCCGGGCTGGCCGTCCTCGACGCCCCGGACATCGACTCCGTGGAGGCCGGCAACCGGACCCTCGCCGCGCAGCTCCTCGCGGCCGCCGACCTCTGGCTCTTCGTCACCTCCGCAGCGCGGTACGCCGACCAGGTCCCCTGGGACTTTCTGCGCTCCGCGAGCGAACGCAGCACCGCGGTCGCGCTGGTCCTCGACCGGGTTCCGGCCGGCGCCAGGGACGAGGTGGCGACGCACCTGCGGGAGATGATGGCGGCCCGCGGGCTCGCCGAGTCCCGGTTGTTCGCCGTGGACGAGACGCCCGTGGACGGGGACGGACTGCTTCCCGCGGCGCAGGTCGCCGACGTCCGGGCCTGGCTGGACTCGCTGGCCTCGGATGCAGGGGCACGTGCCGCCGTGGTCCGCCAGACCCTGGACGGCGCGGTCGTCTCCGTCGCGCGACGCGGTGCCGAGGTCGCCGAGGCCCACGGCGCCCAGGTGGCCACGGTCGACCGGTTGCGGGCCGACGCGACGCGCGCCTACGACGAGGCCGCAGCGGAGGTGGACGAGGCGTCTGCCGACGGGAGCCTGCTGCGGGGCGAGGTGCTGGCCAGGTGGCAGGAGTTCGTCGGCACCGGAGAGCTGCTGCGGTCGCTGGAGTCACGGGTCGGCTGGGTCCGCGACCGCGTGGGTGGCTGGTTCAGCGGGAAGCCGCCCCAGGTGCAGCGGGTCAGCGTCGCGGTGGAGAGCGGCCTGGAGTCCCTGCTCGTCGAGCACGCCGAGGCCGCGGCGGAGCAGGCGCGTGAGTCGTGGGGCTCGCTGGAGGCGGGCCGGCGCCTGCTGGGTTCTGCACCCCTCGACCTCGGCCGGGCCTCCCGCAGCGTCCGGCCGCGCGCCGAACGCGCCGTCCGGGACTGGCAGCAGGGTGTCCTGGACATGGTCCGCACCGAGGGCGCCGACAAGCGGTCGACGGCCCGGTTCCTGGCGTTCGGGGTGAACGGTCTCGCGGTGGCCCTCATGGTCGTGGTCTTCGCCCACACCGCCGGGGTCTCCGGGGTCGAGGCGGGCATCGCGGGCGGGAGCGCCGTGGTCGGGCAGAAGGTCCTGGAGGCGGTGTTCGGGGACGAGGCGGTGCGACGCCTCGCCGAGTTCGCACGGGCCGACCTCGCGCGCCGGGTCCGCGAGCTGTACGCCGACGAGCTGTCCCGGTACTCCGACCTCCTGGACGGGCTCGACACGGACCCGGCGCGCACCGAGCGTCTGCGGGCGTCGTCGACCACGCTGGTCGGTCTCCGGCTGGCCGACCCGCCCACCCGCCCCGAGCCCCCCGCTCCCGGGGGCACCGACCCGAGGGACGGGTCGTGAGCGCGGTCAAGGACGGTGCCCGGAGGCGTGCGGCGCGGCGTGGCCCGTCGGTGGCCGCACGGCTGGATGCGCTCGACGCCGCAGCCGGCGGGGCGCGCGGCCGGGTCGCGGACGCCGCGGTGGACCGTGCCGAGGACGTGGTCCGCAGGGGGCGGGGCCGGCTCGCCCTGGCCGGGGACCACACCGTCGTCGCGCTGGCCGGGGCCACGGGGTCGGGGAAGTCCTCGACCTTCAACGCCCTGGTGGGGGAGCCCGTCGCCGAGGTCGGGGTGCGTCGTCCCACCACGGCAGTCACCACCGCGGTGGTCTACGGCGACCAGGATGCCGCCGAGCTGCTGGCGTGGCTCGAGGTACCCCGCCGCCACCAGCTCAGCGCCGACGCGGAGCCGGCACTCGACGGGCTGGTGCTGCTCGACCTGCCCGACCACGACTCCACCGAGGTGGCGCACCACCTCGAGGTGGACCGGCTCGTGCAGCTCGTCGACCTGCTGGTCTGGGTGCTCGACCCCCAGAAGTACGCCGACGGGGTGCTCCACGAACGCTACCTACGGCCCCTCTCAGGGCACCGCGACGTCATGCTGGTCGTGCTCAACCACGTGGACGAGGTCGCCCCGGGCGACCGTCCGGCGATGCTCGCCGACGTGCGCCGCCTGCTCGAGCTGGACGGACTCCGCGGGGTCCCCGTGCTCGCCGCCTCTGCCACCGACGGCACCGGTGTGCGCGAGCTGCGCGACCTGATCTCCCGCCGGGTGCGTGAGAAGCGGGCAGTGGCGGCCCGGCTCGTCGCCGACGTCGACGCCTCCGCCCGGGAGCTCCAGGCCCTCACCGGAGGGGGCGACCCCGCGGCGGTGGCCCCCTCCGAGCGGGCCGAGCTGGTGGAGGCGCTGTGCCAGGCCGCGGGGGTGCCGACGGTGGTCGACGCCGTGGCCCGGGCCACGGCCCGGCGCGGCTCCCGGCACACCGGGTGGCTGCTGACGACCTGGGTCCGACGCCTGCGCCCGGACCCGTTGCGCCGGCTCCACCTCGACAGCGGCCCCGAGGGGCGCCAGCTCACCGGGCTGGGCCGGGCCTCGACCCCGGCCCCCACGACCGTCCAGCGAGCGCGGGTCGACACCGCCGTCCGCGACGTCGTCGCCCGCGTGACCGGTCCTCTCAACCCGGAGTGGTCCGACGCGGTGCGTCGCGCCTCGTTGAGCCACCGCGACGACCTCGACGACGCCCTCGACCGTGCCGTGGTCGGCACCGACCTGGGAGCAGACCGGGTCCCGCTCTGGTGGCGGCTCACCCGGGCGCTCCAGGTCGGGTTGGCGGTCTCGCTGCTGGTCGGCTTGGGGTGGCTGGTCGGGCTGGCCGTGCTCGGCTACCTGCAGGTGCCCGAGCCGACGACCCCCGAGTCGCTCGGTCTGCCGGTGCCGACGCTCCTGCTGGTGGCCGGGGCGGGTGGGGGAGTGGCGCTGGGCTTCGTGGGTCGCGTGCTCAACGGGTTCGTCGCACGACGGCGGGCGCGGGTCGCGCGCCGCAGGCTGCGCCGGGCGGTGGCCCGGGTCGCGGACGACTTGGTGCTGGGGCCCGTGGAGGCCGAGCTCGCGGCGTACGCCGACGTGCGGGCGGCGCTGGCCACCGCTGCCCGCTGAGCCCCGTCCCGTCCACACCCCGCGGGGGTCCGGTGCCTGTCCACCGGTCGACGAGGACCTCTCCGGGGACCCGGCCGCGCCGACCAGGCTGGGACGGTCAGCACACGACGTACCCGAGGAGAACCCATGAGCGACACCTTCGTCACCTTCCACGGCTGGGTCGGGGCCGAGGTCCGGCACCGCACCCCCAAGAACACCAGCGTCGCCACGCTCCGCGTGGCGGTGACCCCGAGGCTGAGGAAGGGCGGCGACTGGGTCGACGGCGAGACCACGTGGTACACCGTCACCGCCTGGCGCAGCCTCGCCGACCACGTGCGCGACTCGGTCACCAAGGGCGACGCCGTCATCGTGCACGGCCGGCTGCGCTCCGAGACCTGGGTCTCCGGAGAGGGCGACCCGGTGACCACGCTGCACGTCGAGGCGAGCTTCGTGGGTCACGACCTGACCCGCGGGACCAGCACCTTCACCAAGTCGGCCCGACCCGAGCGCGGCGAGCAGGAGGTCGAGAGCGAGCTGGCCGAGATGATCCACGCCAGCCTCGACGAGTCGCCCTCGGTGGACAGCTGGGGTGAGCCGCGCCCTGCCGCCGACCCCTACCCCGGCCCCGACGCGGGAGCATCCTCCGCGGGCGGCTCCGGGAAGGCCCCCGCGAAGCAGGCGGCCGGCACCGCCGCCTGACCTGCAGCGCGCCCGCCCGCGACCAGACCGGACGAGCTGGTCGGACCCCGTCCGGACGGGTCCGACCGGTCCGCCCCGCGCCCCTGGTGGCGCCGCCGTCGATTGGAGCCCGACGGCGGTGGGGCCGTAGGCTTCCGGATCATGGCCGACTACGTGTTCACACTGCGCAACGTGCGCAAAGCCCACGGTGACAAGGTCGTTCTCGACAACGTCACCCTGTCCTTCCTCCACGGCGCGAAGATCGGCGTGGTGGGGCCGAACGGCACCGGCAAGTCCTCGCTGCTCAAGATCATGGCGGGCCTGGACCACGCGTCGAACGGCGACGCGAATCTCGACAACGACGCCACCGTCGGGATGCTCCAGCAGGAGCCGCCCCTGACCGAGGGTCGCACCGTCCTGGAGAACATCGAGGAGGCGGTGCACGACATCAAGAGCAAGCTCGACCGCTTCAACGCCATCTCGGAGGAGATGGCGAGCCCCGACGCCGACTTCGACACGTTGCTCGCCGAGATGGGCGACCTGCAGACCGACCTGGACCACGCCAACGCGTGGGACCTCGACAGCCGGCTCGACCAGGCGATGGACGCGCTCCGCTGCCCCCCGCCGGACGCGGTCGTCGACCACCTGTCCGGAGGCGAGCGCCGCCGCGTGGCGCTGTGCAAGCTGCTGCTGCAGCAGCCCGACCTGCTCCTGCTCGACGAGCCCACCAACCACCTCGACGCCGAGTCCGTGCAGTGGTTGGAGGGGCACCTGGCCAGCTACCCCGGGGCGGTGCTCGCGGTCACCCACGACCGGTACTTCCTCGACAACGTGGCCAGCTGGATCCTCGAGCTCGACCGCGGAAAGGCGCACCCGTACGAGGGCAACTACTCGACGTACCTCGAGACCAAGAAGGACAGGCTCAAGGTCGAGGGTGCCAAGGACGCCAAGCGCGCCAAGATGCTCGAGCGCGAGCTGGAGTGGGTGCGCTCGAACCCGAAGGCCCGCCAGGCCAAGAGCAAGTCGCGTCTGGCGCGCTACGAGGAGATGGCCGCGGAGGCGGACCGCAACCGCAAGATCGACACCAGCGAGATCAACATCCCGGCGGGGCCGCGGCTCGGCGACGTCGTCCTGGAGGCCGAGAACCTCACCAAGGGCTTCGACGACCGCGTGCTGATGCACGATCTGGACTTCAAGCTCCCCCGCGCCGGGATCGTCGGCGTGATCGGCCCCAACGGCGTCGGCAAGACGACCCTCTTCCGGATGATCATCGGCCAGGAGAAGCCCGACGAGGGTGAGCTCAAGGTCGGCCAGACGGTCAAGATCTCCTACGTCGACCAGAGCCGCGGCGGCATCGATCCCCAGCAGAACGTGTGGGAGGTCGTCTCCGACGGGCTGGACTTCATCAAGGTGGCCAACTTCGAGATGCCGTCGCGCGCCTACATCGCCTCCTTCGGCTTCAAGGGCGCGGACCAGCAGAAGAAGGCGGGGGTGCTCTCCGGCGGCGAGCGCAACCGGCTGAACCTCGCCCTGACGCTCAAGATGGGTGGCAACATGCTGCTCCTCGACGAGCCGACCAACGACCTGGACGTCGAGACGCTCCAGTCCTTGGAGGACGCGCTCCTGGAGTTCCCCGGCTGCGCCGTGATCACCTCCCACGACCGGTGGTTCCTCGACCGCACCGCGACCCACATCCTGGCCTGGGAGGGCGACGCCGAGGACGACGGCAAGTGGTTCTGGTTCGAGGGCAACTTCGCGTCGTACGAGGCCAACAAGATCGAGCGCCTCGGCATCGAGGCCGCCCGCCCGCACCGGGTGACCCACCGCCGCCTCACCCGCGACTGACCACGACGCCCGTCCCCGCCGAGCCGCGGGTTCCTGTTCGCCGAGCCGCGGGTTCCTGCTGATCGAGCCGCGGGTTCCTGTTCGCCGAGCCGCGGGTTCCTGCTGATCGAGCCGCGGGTTCTTGTTCGCCGAGCCGCGGGTTCCTGCTGATCGAGCCGCGCCCCGGGTCGCTGCTCACACGCGTGGCCACGGGAACCCGCGGCTCGCGCAACGGGAACCCGCGGCTCGCGCAACCGGAACTCGCGGCTCGCGCAATGGGAACCCGCGGCTCGCGCAACAAGAACCCGCGGCTCGGGGGAGAGGGTCAGCTCAGGCGTTCGAGGACGAGGGCCATGCCCTGGCCACCCCCCACGCACATCGTGATCAGGCCGGTCTGCTTGTCGTGGTGCTGCAGCGAGTTGATCATGGTGGCCTGAAGCCGGGCTCCGGTCATGCCGAAGGGGTGGCCCACGGCGATGGCGCCGCCGTTGACGTTGAGCCGGTCCAGGTCCACCCCCAGGTCCTGGTACGACGGGACGACCTGCGCCGCGAAGGCCTCGTTGATCTCGACCAGGTCGATGTCGCCGATGCTCATGCCGGCGCGCGCCAGGGCCTGGCGGCTCGCCTCGACCGGGCCGAGGCCCATGATCTCGGGGGAGAGCGCGGTCAGCCCGGTGGAGACGATCCGGGCCAACGGGGTCAGGCCGAGCTCCGCGGCCCTGGTGTCCGACATCACCAGCAGGGCGGCGGCGCCGTCGTTGAGGGCGCAGCAGTTGCCGGCCGTGACCACGCCGTCGGGCCGGAAGACCGGCGCGAGCTGGGAGACCGACTCATAGGTCACCCCGGCGCGCGGGCCGTCGTCGGTGCTGACGACAGCGCCGTCGGGCAGGGTCACCGGCGTGATCTCCTTGGCCCAGAACCCCTCGGCGATGGCCTTCTCGGCCAGGTTCTGGCTGCGCACGCCGAACTCGTCGAGCTCCTGGCGGGACAGCCCGCGCTGCCGGGCGACGTTCTCCGCGGTCTGGCCCATCGCGATGTAGGCGTCGGGCAGCTCGCCGTCCTCGCGAGGGTCGTGCCAGTCGCGGCCCCCTTCGGCGTAGGCCGCGGTCCGGGCCTCGGCGTCCCGGAACAGGGGGTTGCGGGTGTCGGGCAGGTGGTCGGAGGTGCCGCGGGAGAACCGCGAGACCGTCTCGACCCCCGCGCTGAGGAACACGTCCCCCTCGCCGGCCCTGATCGCGTGGTAGGCCATCCGGGTGGTCTGCACCGACGAGGAGCAGTAGCGGGTGATGGTGGCCCCCGGCAGCTCGTCGAGCCCGAGCAGGACCGCGACGATCCGGGCCAGGTTGTTGCCGGACTCCCCGCCCGGCAGCCCGCACCCCAGGAGCAGGTCCTCCACGTCGTGCGGATCGAGCGCCGGGACCTTCGCGAGCACGGCCTGCACCATCTGCACGGTCAGGTCGTCAGGACGCATGTCCTTCAAGGAACCCTTGTTCGCCCGCCCGATCGGGGAGCGGGCAGTGGCGACGATGACGGCTTCAGGCATGGACGGCTCCGGTCGGGTGGGGGCAACGGGATGCGCAGCAGTGCGGTCGAGGAGAGTGCAGGACGCCGAGCTCGTCTCGACACCGCACCGCCGGACCAGACTATGCCGCAGTTCTGCGAGCATGACCGGATGGCACGTCACCTGTACCGCTGTCCGTTGCGCTGGGCCGACATGGACGCGCTCCAGCACGTCAACAACGTGACCTACGTCGACTACCTCCAGGAGGCGCGGGTCGACATGCTCCGGCTGCACGCCCCGATCGCGGGCGCCGAACAGCTGGCCGAGGGGGTGGTCGTGGTCCGGCACGACGTGGACTACCTCGCCCCGCTGGTGTTCCGCAAGGAGCCGGTGCTCATCGACGTGTGGGTCACCGAGGTCCGGGCGGCCACCTTCAGCCTCGCCTACGAGGTGTACGACGAGCTGCCGGACGGCGACCGGACCGTCTACCTGCGTGCCCGGTCGCTGCTCACCCCGTTCGTGTTCGCCGACGAGCGGCCACGCCGGATCAGCGCCGCCGAGCACGACGTGCTCGCCGCGATGGCCGACGACAGCCCGGGGCCGGCCGAGCGTCCTGGGAGGGTGCCCCGGGACTCCCACGGCGCTGTGCGACATCGCTGGGACTGCCAGGTGCGCTTCTCCGACGTCGACATCTACCGGCACGTCAACAACGTGAAGTACTACGAGTACATCCAGGAGGCCCGCATCGACTTCATGCACGAGCTGTCCGGCCTCTCCGGGCCGGGCTCGTTCGTGGTGGGCGCCCTCGACGTGGAGTACTCGCGGCCGATCCTGCTGCGTCCCGAGCCGTACGTCGTGGAGAGCTGGGTGCAGCAGGTCGGCAGGACGTCGTTCTCCCTGGTCTCGGAGATCTCAGACCCGGTCGACACCGACCACGCCGAGGTACTGGCCCGCACCCGCGCCCGGGTGGTCGCCTTCGACGCCGCGACCGGCCGGTCCGTCCCGCTGGACGACACCATCCGCGAGCGGCTGACTGCCCTGGTCAGCGAGCCGGGCCCGGGCCCGGGCCCGGCCTCCGGACGGCGGTCCTACCGGGGCGGGTCGGAGGCGTTGAGCATGAAGTCGGCGGCGTAGGTGACATAGCCCCAGAAGCGCTCGTCCTGGGCCGCGGTCAGCTCGACGCTGTCCAGCCCGGCCCGGAAGTGCTGCAGCCAGTGCTCGCGGGCGGTCGGCGTCACCGCGAACGGTGCGTGCCGCATCCGCAGACGAGGGTGCCCCCGCTCCTGGGAGTAGTCGGTCGGGCCGCCCCAGTACTGCGCCAGGAACAGGCGCAACCGGCGTTCGGCCGAACCGTCGGCCAGGTCCTCCGGTGGGTACATGGGTCCCAGCACCGGGTCGGTCGCGACCCCCTCGTAGAAGCGTCGGACGATCTGCTCGACGACCGGCCAGCCGCCGATCTCGTCGAAGAAGCTCTCCTCACGGGACGGTTCGCTCACCGGGCCAGTCTGTCAGGTGAGCGAGCGCGGGCGTGCCCACCCCTCCGCTGGGTAGGTTGTTCGACGTGGCGCCGCCGGGCGCGCACATCCACTCGTGAAGGAGACACCACATGGCGACTGTCCGCCACGCATCGACCCACTGGGAGGGCTCGCTCTTCGAGGGAGCCGGACAGGTGACCCTGAAGTCCAGCGGCCTGGGCACCTACGACGTGACCTGGCCGGCGCGGGCCGAGGAGCCCAACGGGAAGACCAGCCCGGAGGAGCTCATCGCAGCCGCCCACTCGGCCTGCTTCTCGATGGCCCTCTCGAACGGGCTGGCCCAGGCCGGCAGCGCCCCGCAGGCCCTCGACGTCACCGCGGACGTCACCTTCGTCCCCGGCACGGGCATCACCGGCATCAAGCTCTCGGTCGTCGGCTCGGTCGACGGCATGAGCGAGGACGACTTCGTCGCCGCGGCGCAGGACGCGAAGACCAACTGCCCGGTCTCGCAGGCCCTGACCGGCACCGAGATCACCCTCGAGGCCTCCCTGGCCTGATCGGCCCGGCACAGCATGGCGAAGGTCCCGTGGGCAGCGCCCACGGGACCTTCTCCGTCCCGGTCAGGGGCGGGGGGCAGGGTCCTCGGCGGCCGCGGCCACCTGGGCTTGGTCCTGGTCGGTGCTGAGGCCGCCGCTGAGGTTGGCCTCCTCCTGCTGGCTCACGTTGCCGACCCGCAGGATCTCCCCGTTCCGGACGTACCAGGTGGTCCCGTCGTCCGACCGGATCCGGGTGACCCGCAGGGTCAACGCCTCGACCACGCCCACCGTGTCGCCGATGATCACCTGGTCGCCGACGCCGAGCTGGTCCTCGAAGAACATGAAGAGCCCGGAGAGGAAGTCCTTGACCAGGCTCTGCGCCCCGAAGCCCAGAGCGACGCCGACGAGTCCCGCACTCGCGATCAGAGGGGCGACGTTGTAGCCGAGCTCACCGATCACCATGATCGCAGCGACCGTGAAGATGGCGAAGGACGCGACGCTCTTGAGCACCGAAGCCATGGTCTCGGCCCGTTGCTGGCGTCGCTCGGCGGCCAACCGCACCCTGCGGACCTCGTCGGGAGAGCGCGGACCCGAGCGGCCGCGCAGTGCGGTGGAGGAGAGCCGGCTCGCGCCGGCGTGCCCGACCACCCGGGCGATCAACCGGTTCGCGAGCCACCGCAGGACGAGCGCGAGGACCACGATCCAGGCGATCGCCACCGGGCGAGCGATCAGCCAGTCGGCGGCCGAGGCAAGCCACTGGTTGCCGGTGCGGTCGAGCACCTCGGTGCACAGCCAGTCCTCGGTCTGGCAGGACGGGGGAGTGGTGAGCGAGATCATTCCAGCAGGCTACGAGACCAGAACGGGTCGACCCGACGGGGCGGTAGGGTTGGACCTGTGATGATCGACATGCTGCCGACCTGTCCGAGGCGTGTCCTGCGCATCTCGGCCGTCGCCACGGGACTGGCGATCGGATCGCTCGCGGTCCCCGCCTTCGCCGCCCCGCCGACCGCCTGGGACGAACCCGCCAGCTTCTCCGGCCTCGAACGGCTCGTGGTCCTGGTGCTGATCCCCCTCGCGGTGATCGCGGTGATCGCGGTGCTCACCTACCTGCCGTCCCTGATCAAGGGACAGAGCAAGGAGTCGGCCCTGGTCTTCCAGGACCGGCACGAGTGGTTCGGCGGTCCACGCTCAGGGGTCGACGCCACGCCCAGTGCCGACTCGTCGACCGACTCCGCCTCGAAGGGTGGCTCCGGTGCCCGCTGGTGACGGCTTCACCGCCGAGCAGCGGCACCAGATCGACAAGGCCATCCGGGACGCCGAGATGGTGTGCCGCTACGAGTTCTCGGTCTTCGTGGGCCCCTCGGGCGACGACCCTCGCGCCTACGCCGAGCGCCTCCACGCGATGCTGGTCGCGCCCACGCACTCGGTCCTGCTCCTGGTCGACCCGGCGGCGCGCCTGGTGGAGGTCGTCACCGGCGAGGTGGTGAGGCGGGTGCTCGACGACGCGGAGGTCAAGCTCGCGCTCATCGAGATGCAGTCGCAGTTCGCCGTCGCCGACCTGGTCGGCGGCATCGTCCGTGGCATCAACCGGCTTGCCTCGTCCGCGCGCAAGCCGCGCACGCTGCACGGCTGAGCCTCCGGTCCCGGGGCGGGTGCGCCCGCGCCCGCGCAGGCCCCCTGCCGACCGTCGCCGCCGCACCTCGGTGAGGGCGGAGGCGACGGTCGCCCCGTGTGGCCGCGGACCTAGCCCCTGGCGTCGCGCTCCTGGGCGGTGAGGGCCCGCTCGAGGTCCGAGGCTCCCTCCCGGACGTACCGGACCACCGCGGGGTTGGCCGAGGTGGAGCTCAGCCAGGCGTTGACCCGGTCCAGGACCGGGCGGGTCGCGATGGCGCGGGGGAAGAGCAGCTGCAGGATCGTGCTGGCTCGCTGGACGCCCTTGGTCTCCCACACCGTCTCGGCGACCTCGAAGTAGCGGTCGATGTAGGGCTCGAGGAGCTCCTCCTGACCCGGGACCTGGAAGTACGCCGAGATCTGGCGCTGGGTCTCGTTGGCGATGTCGTCGCGGACGACGGCGGCCTGCCAGGCCGCCTCCTTCGCCTCAGCGGTGGGCATCACGGTGCGGGCCGCGGCCGCGCGCTCCTGGCCGGAGATCGTGTTGTCGGCCTCCAGCTCAGCGGCGATCGCCGCCTCGTCGGCCCGCCCCGCCGCGGCGAGACAGTTCAGCAGCGCCCACCGCAGGTCCGGGTCGACGGTGAGGCCCTCGAGGGGCGCGGTGCCGTCGTACCAGCCCTGGATCCTGTCCAGGGCGGCGTCGCTGTGGGCGGAGGCCGCCAGCGCCCGCACGAACGCGAGCTGGTGGTCGCTGCCAGGCTCGGCCGCGTCCACGAGAGCGGACAACCCGTCCTCCCAGCGCGTGCGCAGGGCCTCCCGGTGCTGCGGTGCCGAGTAGGTGTCGATGGCGGTCTTGGCGTAGCGCAGCAGCGCCCCGACGGCGGTCAGGTCCGACTCGGTGCCGACGCCCCGCAGGACGAGGACCGCGAAGTCGGTGCTGGTCATCTCGGCGTCGCGGGTCATGTCCCAGGCCGCGCCCCAGCACAGGGCTCGGGCCAGCGAGTCGTCGAGGGTGTCGATCGAGGAGACCAGGGTCTCCAGCGAGCGCTCGTCGAGCCGGATCTTGGCGTAGGTGAGGTCGCCGTCGTTGAGCAGCACCAGGTCAGGGCGTGCCTCGCCGACCAGGGCCGGAAGGTCGGACAGCTCACCGGTCACGTCGGTCTCGACCGACGTACGGCGAACCAGCCGGCCCTCCACCCGGTCGTAGAGACCGACCGCGATCCGGTGACGGCGCAGCGTCGGGAAGTCGGGGTGCGCACCCTGCCGGACCGCGAAGGAGGTGAAGGTGCCGTCCTCGCCGACCTCGAAATCGGCGCTGAGCGTGTTGACCCCCGAGGTCTGCAACCACTCCTCGGCCCAGGAGGCCAGGTCCCGGCCGGAGGCGGACTCCAGGGCCGAGAGCAGGTCGGTGAACTGGCTGTTCGCGAAGGCGTGCTTCTTGAAGTAGGCGCGGAGCCCCTGGAGGAACTCGTCCTCGCCGACCCACGCCACGAGCTGCTTGAGGGTGGAGGCTCCCTTGGCGTAGGTGATGCCGTCGAAGTTGACCTCCACGGCCTCCAGGTCGACGTTGTCCGCGGCGATCGGGTGCGTCGAAGGCAGCTGGTCCTGGCGGTAGGCCCAGTTCTTGCGCGCGTTGGTGAACCCGGTCCAGGCCTCGGTGTACTGCGTGGCCTTGACCGACGCGTGGTGCGCGGCCCATTCGGCGAAGGACTCGTTGAGCCACAGGTCGTCCCACCAGCGCATCGTGACGAGGTCGCCGAACCACATGTGCGCCATCTCGTGCAGCACGGTGTTGGCACGCTGCTCGTAGAACGCGTGGGTCTGGCGCGAGCGGGGGAGGTACTCGTCGCGGAAGGTCACGCAGCCGGCGTTCTCCATCGCGCCCATGTTGTACTCCGGCACGTACGCCTGGTCGTACTTGCCGAACGGGTACGGGTAGTCGAAGGCTGCCTCGAAGAAGGCGAACCCCTGCTTGGTCACCTCGAGCAGCGCCTCGACGTCGAGGAACGGGACGACGGACCGGCGGCAGAAGTGCCCGAGCGGGATCGAGCCGTGAGCGCCCTCGTAGACGTCGTGCACGGAGTGGTACTCGCCGGCCACGATCGCGGTGATGTACGTCGACATCGGCTCGGTGGTCGGGAACGACCAGGTCGCCGTACCGTCACCGGCAGCGACGGGCTCGGGGGTCGCGGCGTTGGAGATCACCACCCACGACTCCGGGGCGGTCACGGTGAAGGTGAAGACCGACTTCAGGTCGGGCTGCTCGAAGGTGGTGTAGACGCGCCGCGCGTCGGGCACCTCGAACTGGGTGTAGAGGTACACCCGGTCGTCGGCCGGGTCGACGAAGCGGTGCAGCCCCTCGCCGCTGCGGCTGTACGTGCAGTCGGCCACCACCCGCAGCTCGTTGCTCCCGGCCAGCCCGGACAGCTCGATCCGGTTGTCCCGGTGGACCTCGGCGGGGTCGAGCGCGCGGCCGTTGAGGGAGACCTCGTGGACCTCTGCGTCGACGAGGTCGGCGAACGTCGTGGCACCCTCCTCCCGGCTGGTGAAGCGGATGACCGTGGTCGAGCGAAAGGTCGTCTCGCTGGTGGTCAGGTCGAGGTCGATGGTGTAGGACTCGACGTCGAGGAGCTGGGCGCGGGTCTGCGCCTCCTCGCGGGTGAGGTTGGTTCCAGGCATGCAGCATGCATACACCGCGCGCCCGATTCCGACCACACAGGGGTGGCCCCGCTCAGCTCTCCCCGCTGATCCTCAGGTCTCCGCCCGAGTCCTCCAGCCGCAGGGTGACCTGGTCGCTGCTGGTGCCGCCGCCCGCCTTGCGGTACGTCACGTCGTAGGAGACGGTCAGGGCGTCCGCGTCGGCGGTGATGTTCGACGGCTGGGCGGAGGTGATCGTGCTCCAGAAGCCGGAGTACGACGAGAAGCCGCCACTGCTGTCCTGGAAGCCCGGGGTCAGCATGTCCCAGGCGGTGCGGGGGTCGGTGGTGACCGTGGCCAGGTAGTCGCGGACGAACGCGACGAGCTCGGCCTCGGTGGGGCCCTCGGTCGCGGTGTCGGACGAGGTGCCCGGCGACGGGTCGGAGGAGCTCGTCGACCCGGCGCCCGGCGTGGCTGCGGTGTCGTCGGCGGGTCCGGTGAGCGCGCGCCAGGACACACCGCCCACGACGAGCAGGGCGATCAGAGCAAGGCCGACCAGCAGCCTCCGTCGACCACGGCCCTCGGTGCCTGGACGTCCGCGCCGCTCGGGAGGAGGCCCGGAGGTGCGGGCAGGCGGCACGGGCTCGTCGGGGACCGGGGGCACGGGCCGGGTGCGCACGGTGGGGTCGGGCCCGGACGGCTCCGGGTCCGGACCGGCCGGGGGCGCGGCGAGCCGGCGTGTGCGGTGGTCGGGCTCGTCGAGGGCGGGTCGGCCGTCGGCCTGCCGGTGCAGCTCGACGCTGACCCGGCCCATCGGCCAGCGGTCCGCGGGACGGGTCGCCATGGTCGCCTCGAGCAGGGGCAGCAGAGGTCCGACGCCCGCCGGTCGCGGAGGCTCCTCGTGGACGATCTGGTACAGCGCCCCCACGACGTTGCCCTGCACGTCGTACGGCGGGGCGCCGGTCAGCGCGTGGAACAGGGTCGCGCCGAGCGCCCACACGTCGCTGGCGCTGGTGGCCGGCAGCCCGCTGGCGACCTCGGGGGAGAGGTAGGCGGGCGAGCCGGTCATCATGCCGGTCTGGGTGAGGGTGAGGTCGGTGCTGGACCGCGCGATCCCGAAGTCGGTCAGCTTCACCTGGTTGTCCTCGGTGACCAGGATGTTGGACGGCTTGACGTCGCGGTGCACGATGCCCGCCCGGTGCGCGGCAGCGAGCGCGTCGGCGGCTTGGGCGAGCAGGGCGGCGGCCTCCCGCTCGGACAGCGGTCCACGCTCCCTGACCAGCTGGGCGAGGTTCCGGCTCACGACGTACTCCATGACCAGCCACCGCTCGTCACCGTCGGTGACGAGGTCGAAGACGGCCACGACGTGCGGGTGGTTCAGCGACGCGGCCAGCCGGGCCTCGCGCTCGGCCCGTGCGAGATCGGTGTCGGTGGCGCCGGGCATGCGACCGATGCGCTTGAGCGCGACGGTGCGGCCGAGCACCCGGTCGGTGCCCCGCCAGACGACTCCCATGCCGCCGCGGCCGATCTCGGTCTCCAGGGTGTATCTGCCAGCAATCACGAGCGCGTCCCCCTTCCCTGAGGTGGGCAACGGCCATCCTCGCAAACGATGGCCCGGCTCGTGGAATCGGCCACCGGCTGAGCCGCCGCCGCGGCTCGTGGCCGGAGCGACTGCATAGGATTCGCCCATGACCACAGTCCTCTCCGCCGTTGCCTGGCCCTACGCCAACGGTCCCCGTCACATCGGCCACGTGGCCGGCTTCGGGGTCCCGTCCGACGTCTTCAGCAGGTACATGCGGATGGCCGGTCACGACGTGCTCATGGTCTCGGGGACCGACGAGCACGGCACGCCGATCCTCATCGCCGCCGACGAGGAGGGCGTCCCCGCGCAGGCCCTCGCCGACCGCAACCACCGGCTGATCGCCGAGGACCTCTGTGCCCTGGGCGTCTCCTACGACCTCTACAGCCGCACCACCACCCGCAACCACCACCAGGTCGTCCAGGAGCTGTTCCTGGGGGTCTACGAGAACGGCTACTTCGTCGAGCGGACGACGTACGGCGCGATCTCGCCGTCCACCGGCCGCACCCTGCCGGACCGCTACATCGAAGGCACCTGTCCGATCTGCGGCGCCGACGGCGCGCGGGGGGACCAGTGCGACACCTGCGGCAACCAGCTCGACGCCCACGACCTCGTGGACCCCCGGTCCAAGATCAACGGCGAGGTGCCCGAGTTCGTCGAGACCCAGCACTTCTTCCTCGACCTGCCGGCCCTGGCCGACGCGCTCAAGGAATGGCTCGACGACCGTGAGGCCAGCGGCACCTGGCGCCCCAACGTGATCAAGTTCAGCCAGAACATCCTCGACGAGATCAAGCCCCGGGCGATGACCCGGGACATCGACTGGGGCATCCCGGTGCCGCTCGACGGGTGGCGGGACCACCCCACCAAGCGGCTCTACGTGTGGTTCGACGCGGTGATCGGCTACCTCTCCTCCTCCATCGAGTGGGCCCGGCGGTCCGGTGACCCGGAGGCGTGGCGGGCCTGGTGGAACGACCCGGAGGCGCTGTCGTACTACTTCATGGGCAAGGACAACATCACCTTCCACT
This sequence comes from uncultured Actinomycetota bacterium, assembly GCA_963784485.1. Classification (GTDB taxonomy): domain Bacteria; phylum Actinomycetota; class Actinomycetes; order Propionibacteriales; family Nocardioidaceae; genus Marmoricola_A. The sequence continues at coordinate 475,941 of CAWARH010000004.1, forward strand.
CCCAGATCTGGCCCGCCGAGCTGCTGGCCTACGCCGGCCGGGGCGCCAAGGGCGGCTCCCCGCGCAGCCTCGGCGTCCTCGACCTGCCCACCGAGGTGGTCTCCAGCGAGTTCCTCACCATGGAGGGGCGGAAGTTCTCTTCCTCCAAGCGGGTCGTGATCTACGTGCGTGACATGCTCGCGCGCTACCAGGTCGACGCGTTCCGCTACTTCGTCGCCGCCGCCGGGCCCGAGAACCAGGACTCCGACTTCACCTGGGCCGAGTTCGTGCGTCGTACCAACGACGAGCTGGTCGCAGGCTGGGGCAACCTGGTGAACCGGACCGCCACCATGGTGGCCAAGAGCTTCGGCGAGATCCCGGCGCCGGGGCCCCTGGAACCGGCCGACGAGGCCCTGCTGGCGAGCGTCGAGGCAGCCTTCGACGTGGTCGGCGAGCTGATCGGCAGGCACCGCCAGAAGCAGGCGGTCGGCGAGGTCATGCGGACGGTCGCGGAGGTCAACAAGTACGTCTCGGACAGCGAGCCGTGGAAGCTGAAGGGCGAGGACCAGCGGGAGCGGCTGGCCACCGTCCTGCACGTCACCACGCAGGCCGTCGCCGACTGCAACGTGCTCCTCTCCCCGTTCCTCCCGCACTCGGCCAACCAGGTCGACCGGGCGTTGGGGGGCTCCGGGACGGTCCAGCCGATGCCGCGCATCGAGGAGGTCGAGGACCTCGACGGCGGTGCCGGCTACCCGGTGATCACGGGCGACTACACCGGTGCCGTGGCCTGGCGGCGGCACGCGGTCCGGCCGGGCACCCCGGTCGGCAAGCCGACCCCGATCTTCACCAAGCTCGACCCCTCGGTGGTCGACGACGAGCTCGCGCGGCTCGCGGAGCAGGGCTCGGCGGGCTGAGGTGGTGCTCCACCCCCAGGCCCGGGCGGCCGTCACCGCGGTCGACGGGGCCGCGCTGCCGGTGTGGGACGACGGCTTCGACATCGCCGCCGAGCGCGCCCGGCAGCGGCAGGAGGCGGCACGTCAGCCGCGGATCGAGCTGGAGAAGGTCCTCGACCTCGACGCGGACGGCGTGCCCTGCCGGCTCTACGTGCCCGCAGGCGGGTCCCCCGGCCTGGTCGTGCACCTGCACGGTGGCGGCTTCGTCTTCAACGACATCGAGGTCCACGACGCGGTCGCGCGCCGGCTCGCCGACCGGGTGGGGCTGAGCGTGCTCAGCGTGGACTACCGCCGCCCTCCCGAGCACCCTTTCCCGGCGGCCCCCGACGACGTGGACGTCGTCCTGCGGTGGCTGGCGTCTGGCTCCGACGGCACGGAGCGGATCGGGGGCGGCGGCCCGACGTACGTCCACGGGGACAGTGCCGGAGCCAACCTGGCGCTGGTCGCTGCGCTGAGGAACCCGGGACGGTTCCGCGCGGTCGCGCTGACCTACCCGTTCCTGGACCCGCAGTGCCAGGGGGAGTCGTACCGGACCGCCGCGGACGGCTTCGACCCCCGGGAGGCCCGGTGGTTCTGGGAGCAGTACTCCGGGGATCCGGCCCAGCTCGCCCACCCCGACCTGGCGCCCCTGCTCTCGGACCGGCTGCACACGCTGCCTCCGACCCTGGTCGTCACCGCCGAGCACGACCCCCTGCGCGACGAGGGCGAGCGCCTGGCCGCCGAGCTGGCCGAGCTGGGAGTCGAGGCGGTCGGCATGCGTTTCCTCGGGCAGATCCACGGGTTCTGGAGGCACCCGGACGTCTTCGACGCAGCCGAGCCCCTCACCCGGACGATCGCCGGCTTTCTCCGGAGCCACCACCCCTGACACACTTCGGCCATGCGCGTCCACATCGGTTCCGACCATGCCGGTCTCGAGCTCAAGGAGCACCTCCTGGGGTGGCTCTCCGACCAGGGCCACGAGGTGGTCGACCACGGCCCCTTCGTCTACGACGCGGAGGACGACTACCCGGTCTTCTGCCTGCGTGCCGCCGAGTCGGTGGTGGCCGACCAGCAGGACGGGTTGGACAGTCTCTGCGTGGTGGTCGGCGGGTCCGGGAACGGTGAGCAGATCGCGGCCAACAAGGTCCTGGGGGTGCGCGCGGCCCTGGTCTGGAGCGAGGAGACCGCGGTCCTGGCCCGGGAGCACAACGACGCCAACGTGATCTCGGTCGGCGGCCGCCTCCACCCACTGGAGGACCTGACCCGGTTCGTCGAGGTGTTCCTGGGCACCGAGTTCACCGGCGCCGAGCGGCACCGCCGACGGATCGCGATGCTGGGCAGGTACGAGAAGACCCGCAACCTGCCCGAGCTCCCCGCGTCCGCCCTGGGCCGGGGGCCTGCCGGTGCCTGAGGGGCACACCCTCCGCCGCCTCGCCGACGACCTCACCGCCGCCTTCGGTGGCAGGACGGTCCGGGTGTCCAGCCCGCAGGGCAGGTTCGCCGCCGAGGCGGCACTCCTGGACGGCACGCGCCTGGTGGAGGCCGACTCGGGCGGCAAGCACCTGTTCGTCGAGCTGGAGGGCGACCGGGTGGTGCACGTGCACCTCGGCCTGATCGGCACCTTCCGGATCGCCGCGGGCCCGCCGCCCGACCCCGTGGGAGCGGTGCGCCTGCGGCTGGCCGCCGCCGGGGACGGCCGCACACCGACGTACGCCGACCTGCGCGGGGCCACGCGCTGCGCCCTGGTCACCCCGGAGAAGCGGGCCGGAGTGCTGTCCGCCCTGGGGCCGGACCCGCTCCGCGCGGACGCCGACCCGGACCGGGCCTGGCGCCGGATCTCGACCAGCCGTCGCGCGATCGGCGACCTGCTCATGGACCAGGAGGTGGTCGCCGGCGTCGGCAACGTCTACCGCGCCGAGGTGCTCTTCCGGCACCGGATCCACCCGTTGCGTCCGGGGGAGACCCTGCGCAGGACCCAGTTCCGTGCGCTCTGGGAGGACCTGGTCGTCCTCATGGGCGAAGGCGTCCGCACCGGACGCATCGACACCGTGCGCCCCGAGCACGAGCCTGAGACGATGGGCCGTACACCGCGTCGCGACGACCACGGGGGCGAGGTGTACGTCTACCGCCGTCAGGGGCAGCGGTGCCACGTCTGCGGGTCGACGGTCCGCACCGAGGTCCTCGCCGGCCGCAACTCGTTCTGGTGCCCCCGGTGCCAGCCACCTTTCCGTTCCCGAGCCAGGGCGGCGCCGCGCGGCTAGGGTCGGGGACGTGTCCGACATGTCCCCGGGAGCGCCTCGACGTCGCTCGACCTGGCGGGGGTTCCGCCCAGGGGACCAGTGGACACTGGCGCTGGTCCTGGCGCTGAGCGCGGTGGGCTTCGGGCTCATGATCGGCTCGCGTGAGACGTTCGACGCGACCGTCCTGCTGGCCCCGCTGATGCTCGGCGGCATGCTGCTCACGCCCCGCAACGTCGAGCGGGTGGTCGCGGTCGTCTTCGTGGGGCTCGCCCTGGACGCTGCGCTCGAGGTGGGGTCGGAGAGCAGCTTCCGGCGCTGGGTCTCGGTGGCCCTGGTCGCGCTGATGTGCCTGGTCGTGGCTGCGGTGTCGCGGCGTCGCGCCGCGCTCGGGGTGACCGGGGTGCGCAGCGACGCCATGCTGCTGGACCTCCAGGACCGCCTGCGCCGTCAGGGTCATCTGCCTGCGTTGCCGCGGGGCTGGCACACCGACGTGGCGACCCTCTCGGCCGGAGGCACCTCCTTCGCAGGGGACTTCGTCGTGGCTCACCTCGATGCGGCCGGTCGGCACCTGTCCCTGGTCCTCGTCGACGTCTCGGGCAAGGGCGTGCAGGCCGGCACCCGCTCCCTGCTGCTCTCGGGCGCCTTCGGCGGCCTGCTCGGCGCTGTGCCGGCCGGGAGGTTCCTGCCTGCGGCCAACGACTTCCTGGTCCGTCAGCAGTGGCAGGACGACTTCGCCACCGCCGTCCACGTGGTCGTGGACCTGTCGACCGGCAGCTACGAGGTCCGCAGCGCCGGTCACCCTCCGGTGGTGCAGTTCGTGGCAGGGTCCGGGCGATGGCTGGTGCACGAAGGCATCGACGGGCCGGTCCTGGGAGTGGTGCCCGACCCGCACTTCGAGATGCGCACCGGTCACCTGGCCACCGGCGACGCGCTGCTGCTCTACACCGACGGTCTGGTGGAGCGGTCCCGACGTGACATCAACCTCGGCATCGACCGGCTCGTCGGTGAGGGGGAGCGGCTGGTCCGCGGCGGCCTGCGGACCGCCGCGGCGCCGCTGGTGGCCAAGCTCGGCACCGCTGGGGACGACTGCGCGTTGATCGTGCTCGAGCGGGTCCCGTCGCCTCGTCACCCGCGCGGGGACGCCGCCGGGTGAGCCCCGGCGGGCCGTGGCCCGGGTGCGGCGCCCCGGGGCACCTCAACCCACCTGCGTGAGCCGTTCCGCGCCTCGCGGCGCCACACGGGAGAGCAGCGCCTGCGCCGCGAGCACCACGGTCTCCCGGTCGTAGGTGAGGGCGTACTCGAACCTGCGTTCCATCTCCGGGCCGTCGTCGCCGAGGTCACGCGCCAGCAGGGCGGCGCTGAAGTGGGGGCTCAGCACGACCACGTCCCACTCGCCCAGTACCGGGTCGCCGCTGGTCAGGGTGGCGCCACGCACCCCGGGCATCGGCGTCTCCGACAGGCCCTCGCCGAGCACGCAGACGAAGCCGGTCGCCGCGGCGAGCTCGGCGTACCGCTGCCGGGTGGGGCCCGCGAAGTGCCGGGCGTACTGGAAGGTGGCCGCGACCACGCTGGTCGGCCCCAGCCGGACCGCCTCGCGCTCCAGCTGCTTGCTGAGCTCGACCAGGAGCCGTTTGGAGGACCGGCGCAGGGACGTCGATCCGACCGGCAGGGACGCGAAGGGGGAGGCGCTGTGGAAGGGGGGTGCGACCAGCGGCGGGGTCCACGCCAACGACTGGAGCCCCGCCGCGGCGGGCGGCTCCGGCGTGGCGGTGGGTCGCCCCAGGAGCCAGCCCTGTCCCCACGTGGCTCCCAGCGCCAGGGCGCGGTCGAGGTGCTGCTCGGTCTCGATCCCCTCCGCCAGCACCACTGCCCCGCTGGCCTCGGCATAGGCGTTGACCGCGTGCATCACCTCGGCCGTGGGCCGGGACGCCGGTGCCTGGACCAGCCCGAGGTCGAGCTTCACGACCTCGGGACGCAGCAGCGCCATGAAGGCCAGCGAGGCGGGCTCGGCTCCCACGTCGTCGAGGGCGACCCGCCAGCCCAGCCCACGCACGGACTCGACCGTCCGCAGGAGCTCGGCAGGGCGGGAGGCCAGGGACCGCTCGGTCACCTCCAGGACGACGTCGAGCCCCGCGGGGACTCCCTTGCTGAACGCGGCCAGCTCGTCGAGGGCTCCGGACTCCAGCACCTCCGGCTCCACGTTGACGAAGATCCTGGAGGGCGAGACGAGCCCGGTCCGGACCGCGGCGCGGAACGCCGAGAGGCGACAGGCGTGGTCGAGCTCCGCCAGCAGTCCGGCCGCTCGTGCGCCGGTGAAGAGGTCGGCCGGGCTGGACCACCGACCTTCGGGCCCCCGGGTCAGTGCCTCGTGGGCCTGGACCGCCCCCGTCGCGAGGTCGACGATCGGCTGGAAGACGGTGCGCAGGTGCCCCTGGCGCACGACCTGGTCCAGCGACAGCTCGGCACGAGGGTGGACGCCCGCGGCAGCATCGGCCCCGGAGGCCGGGGGGGCCGGGTCGTTCAGGCGGAGCACGTCGATGACCTCCGAGTAGGCCGTGGTCATGGACCAGGGGAAGGAGACCAGCCTAGGAACGAACCATCGACGAAAACCACGAAACCGGACAAATAACACCCTGATGACAGGGTGTCCCATGCCTGGAGCGGATGACGGGAATCGAACCCGCGTAGCCAGTTTGGAAGACTGGGGCTCTACCATTGAGCTACATCCGCGCGGCCGCCCGGGAGCGGCGAGAACATGGTGCCACAGGTGTCCTGGGACCGGTTCACCCGCCCGAACCGAGCCGGACCGGCGCGTGCGCTGCACCCGGCGTGGTGGGTGCCGTTTCGACAGGGCCCACGGGCGCTGACTAGACTCCCGTGGGTTGCACCCCCGGGGCGTAGCGTAGTGGCTAGCGCGCCTGCTTTGGGAGCAGGAGACCGCAGGTTCGAGTCCTGTCGCCCCGACCATGTCGCCCATGGCCCCACCTGGCGTCCCGAGACCGGACCCGACGTGCTGGACCCTGACCGGGAACCGGCACGCACCACATCGAACGACTGAGGAGAACCCCCTGTGAAGAGCGCCGTCGAGACTCTGAGCCCCACGCGGGCCAAGCTCACCGTCGAGGTGCCTTTCGATGAGCTCAAGCCGAGCCTCGACGCGGCGTACAAGAAGATCGCCCAGCAGATCACCGTGCCCGGCTTCCGCCGCGGCAAGGTGCCGGCTGCGCTCATCGACCGTCAGGTCGGCCGGGGTGCGGTGCTCGACGAGGCGATCAACGAGGCGCTCCCGCGGCTCTACGTCCAGGCGCTGCAGGAGAACGAGCTGCAGCCGTTGGCGCAGCCCGAGATCGACATCACCCGGCTCGAGGACAACGACACCCTCGAGTTCACCGCCGAGGTCGACGTCCGTCCGGAGATCACCCTGCCCGAGCTCGAGGGCATCGCGGTCACCGTCGACGACATCACGGTCAGCGACGAGGACGTCGAGGAGCAGGTGCAGAACCTCCGCGAGCGGTTCGGCACCCTGGTCGACGTGGAGCGCCCCGCGGCCGACTCCGACTTCGTCGTGATCGACCTCAAGGCCAGCAAGGACGGCGAGCTCGTCGAGGGCGGCGAGGCCACCGGCGTGAGCTACCAGATCGGCCGTGGCGGCATGGTCGAGGGCCTGGACGAGGCCCTGGTCGGCATGAGCGCCGGCGACACGACGACGTTCGCCTCCAGCCTCGCCGGCGGCGACCTCGAGGGCGAGGCGGTCGACATCGAGGTCACCGTGACCGGCGTCAAGGAGCAGCAGCTCCCCGAGCTCGACGACGAGTTCGCCCAGATGGCCTCCGAGTTCGACACCGTCGAGGAGCTGACCGAGGACGTCCGGCTGCGCCTGGGCAACGGCAAGCGTCTCGAGCAGGCGGCTGCCGCCCGCGACGCGGTGCTCGAGAAGGTCCTGGACCTGACCGAGGTCCCCGTCCCGGATGCCGTGGTCGCCGAGGAGCTGCAGGCCCGCCGCGAGGGCATCGAGCAGCAGCTGACGATGGCCGGGCTCTCGATGGAGCAGTACCTCGACGACGAGAAGCAGACCGTGGACGAGTTCGAGGCCGAGCTGGAGAAGCGGGTCCGCGACGCCGTGGCCGCACAGTTCGTCCTGGACGAGGTGGCCAGGCGCGAGGAGATCGGGGTCGAGCAGCAGGAGCTCACCGAGCACATGATGCGCCGGGCCCAGCAGTCCGGGCAGAACCCGAACGACTACGTCAAGCACATGATGGAGCACAACCACATCCCCGAGCTGGTCGCCGAGGTCGTGCGCGGCAAGGCCCTCGCGCTGGTCGTCGAGCAGTCGGTGGTCACCGACGAGTCCGGCAACCACGTGGAGCTGAAGAACCTGCGCGGTGACGGCACCATCGGCGACCCGCAGGCCGAGAGCGGACGAGGCGGACGAGGCGGACGAGGCGGACGAGGCGGTCGTCGCGGAGGGCCCGGTCGACGCCGGCACCGAGGCGGACGCAGGCTCGGTGGCGGAGCCGACGCAGGCCTGAGCCGGCCTGCCGGCTTTGCCATCCGCCGCCCGGGTCCGGACACTAGGGGCATGGCCCGTCCCCTGAGTCCGCGACCCGGATCCGAGGTGGTCGTGCACCCGGCCGCCGGGCTTCGCGACACCGGCCCCGGCCTCGCACCGACGGGGATCACCCCACGCGAGCCGGAGCCGGGGCTGGTCGACGCCCTCGCCCTGGCCGCGCGGTACGCCGACGAGCTGGTCGTGCACACCGTGCGGGACACCCACCGGGCGATCGCGGACCGTGTGTTCGCCCTGGCCCCCGAGCGCGCGCGGGCAGCGACCAGGACCCCCCGGGCGGTGCACGACGCGGTCTCCTCGGGGTGGTACGGGTCGGCGTCGCTGTCGCTGCGGGCGACCGCTGCCGGGCTGTCCCGGGTGGGCGCGACGGGCATCGGCCCCCGGCTCAACGACTCCGGCACCGGGCGGGCGGTCCACGCGGCTGTGAACGGCCTGGTCGGGGACCGACTGCGCGACGAGCACCCGCACCTGGCGCTGACCATGACCCTGCGGGTCGGGGGGAGGGTGGTCGAGCCCCAGCCCACGGCGCTCGCCGACGCGTTCCCCAAGGCGACCGGGCGGGTGCTCGTCCTCGTGCCCGGCTGGGGGGAGACCGAGGATGCGTGGGAGCAGCGCACCGCCGTCAGCGGCGGTTCGTACGGCTCGCGGCTGGAGGCCGAGGCGGGCTGGACCCCGGTCCACCTGCGGGCCAACAGCGGGCTCAGCGTGGCCGAGAACGGTGTGGCTCTCACGGCCCTGCTGCAGCGGCTCGTCGACCACTGGCCGGTCGGTGTGCGTCAGGTGGCCCTGGTCGGGCACTCGATGGGTGGCCTGATCATCCGCGCAGGCTGCGCGGTGGCGACACCGGTCGAGCGGCCCTGGACCGACCTGGTGACCGACGTGGTGACCCTCGGGACCCCCCACCTCGGGGCCGACCTGGCGCGAGGCGTGCACCACGGGTCCCGGCTCCTGGCCCGCCTGCCCGAGGTCGCAGGGCTCGGCAGGGTCCTCGACCACCGCTCGCCCGGGGTCCGCGACCTCGAGCGGGGGCTGCCGGACCTGCCCCCGCTGCCGCACGTGCGCTACCGGCTGGTGTCGGCGGCCCTCGGGTCCGAGCGCAACCCGCTCGGGTGGCTGCTGGGGGACCTGCTGGTCCGACGGGGCTCGGCGACCGGGTCGACGCGCCGTGCGCTGCGGCTGTTCCCGGACGCCGACGTGCTGCACGTGCCCAACGCCGACCACTTCGCGTTGCTGGACCATCCTGAGGTCCACCGTGCCCTGGCGAGGTGGCTGGCCTGAGCGCCGGGCGGGCCACGTCCGCTGTCCGCGAACACGACCGGGTTGCCCGAGGAAGTGGGGGTCGGTCCGGCGAGGGTCGACCTGTGACCGACATAGGGACGAACGGCGGCGCCCCGTCCTCCGGGGACGACCACATCTACCAGCGGCTCCTCAAGGAGCGGATCGTCTTCCTCGCGGGCACGGAGTCGGAGCCGACCGAGGTCTGAGCGGCTCGGTCGGCCCTCCCGCTCACCAGCACGCGACGCAGTGCCCCCGCACGCCGGTGTCCAGGGACGCCGGGGCGGTGCCGCCGACGGCGACAGCGGCGGCGCAGGCAGGGACGTCGGCCGCCGCCGGTGAGACCGGCGCTGCTGCGGCGACGAACGCCACGGCGGCGAAGCGGTGGACGACGCGGGACTTGGTCATGGTGGCTCCCCTCGGTGGCGGCCGGATCGGCCGGCTTCGGGGAAAGCGTGCGTCACAGGGGACGATGGTCGACAGGCGAAGAAGGTGCCGCGGCCGGAAATGACCCTTACCACGGTTCGTCGACGATGAAACCTGACGAGATCTCCCAGCCCGTCGTGCCGTCGTCGCGCACCTGCTGCCAGGCCGCTGCCAGGGCGTCGTTCCACCGGGCGGGACGCGCGAGCTCCTCGGCGGGGACGAAGACCGCAAGCTCGATCTCGCCGTGCGTGACCACCGGGGTGGAGACGTGCTCGACGGTGACACCCGCACCGTTCAGGAGCGCCTCGGCGAGCGCTGCAGCGGCCTCGACCTGATCGGTGGCGTCCGGGGTCGAGGACCGTCGCAAGGTCACCCGCACGATGCGCATGCGCCGCTCACCTCTCCCGGCATCGGTTCGCCCTTCACGTCCGCAGCGGACCGCCCGAGCGGCTCGAACCGCGTGGGGCGACGGTCCGACCGTAGTATGACGTCGGCGGCACCGACCGGCTCGGCCAGTGGCAGACCCGGTCCTGGCAGCAAGATGCAGCACCAGACAGCACCAGGTAGCACCAGGCAGCACCAGGCAGCACGAGACGGGGGGCCCGGCGGTGACCAGCGACGTGTGGCCGCTGAGCCCCGAGACCCTGGTGGCCTACGAGCACGTGCTCTTCGTCGAGGACTGGTCCATGGACTCCCTGCGGGAGGCGCTCGGCCCCACCGAGCCCGGCGCCGTGCTCGACGAGCTGATGGCCCGGGGGCTGATCCGCCCCTCGCAGGAGGACCCGGACAAGTTCGTCCCGGTCGTACCCACGGTCGGGCTCAAGCGGATCCTCCAGACCGCCGACGAGGACCTGCACCGCCGCTCCGAGGAGATCAACCGGCTGCGCTCGGTCACCGACGGCCTGGTCGAGCGGTTCGAGGAATACCGCAGCCAGCAGCTTCGAGGAACCTTCGAGGTGCTCAGCGGCCGGGACGTCACGGTCTCACGCATCAACGAGCTCCTGCGAAACACCCACCACGAGGTCGGCACCATCGTCACCTCCGAGCCGTCCCCCGAGGCGCTGGAAGCCGCGCGGGGGACCGACCGCGAGCTGCTGCGCCGCGGGGTCGCGGTGCGGGCCCTGTACCTCGAAGGGCACCGGAGGCGCTCCGGCCAGCTGCGGGACTACCTCGCCTGGATGGTGGAGCTCGGCGGGGAGGTGCGCACCGCCTACGAGCTGCCGACCCGGTTCATGTACTTCGACCAGCACACCGTGCTCGTGGCCCTGGACAGCCAGTCGGCCGGTGCCGGCGCGGTGCTGGTGCACAACCCGGGGCTGGTGAGCACGATGATCGCCTACTTCGACATGGTGTGGGCCGATGCGGTGCGCCTCGGGGAGGCCGGAGCCCGGCGCGAGGTCGGCGGTCCGGTCGAGTTCAGCGACCTGGAGCTGCACGTCATCCGCCTGCTCGCCCAGGGACACAAGGACGAGTCGATCAGCCGTCGGACGGGCATGTCGCTGCGCTCGGTCCGCCGGGTGGTGGCCGGCGTCGGCGAGCGGCTGGGCGCGCAGAGCCGGTTCGAGCTCGGCGTGCGCTGCACCCAGCTCGGTCTCGTCTGAGACATCCTCGGCGACGACGCGGTCCGATCTCCGCGGCCGAGGGAAGTTGCTGCCACGTCCCCTTCGTCCGGTTCCGAGGTCGTTGACCGGCGTTCCGGCCTCGGGTGAGGGTCATCTCAGGCACACATCGCGATGAAGCCGGACCCACCAACCGAGAAGGGAACGCCATGAACCACCAGACCATCTCCACCCTGAACCGGGTGACCGCCGCCGGGCTCGCGCTCGTCGGCTTGGCCGTCGGCACGCTGGCCACGCTCTACATCGCCGGGGCCTTCGGCCTCAGCACCGCGACTGCGAACAACATCGTCCGGGCCTACGAGGTCGGCGGCTGGGTGCTGACCGTCGCGCTCATGGCGTTCAGCGCCGGCACCGCGGGAGCCATCCTGCTGGTGCTCCGCAAGTACATCGAGAAGAAGTCCCGCGCCTGGCTGGTCGCCTGATGCACCGGCCGACGGCCGCGTCGACGACGGCGAGCACCCGGCCAGCTCCCCGCGGGACCGGCGACCTGCGTCGCTCGGTGATCGCGGCGGCGGTGGCGGCCGTGCTCCTGTCCGGCGCCGGCGTGGCCGTCGGCTACGGCTCCTTCGCCCCCGGGGGAGGAGACCCGTCCGGCGAGCGGTTCGCGCTCGACGACACCGGCCTCGCGCTCTTCGCGCAGATCGCCGGCCGCAACACCGGAGCGGCGCTCCTGCTCTTCTCCGGCGTCGCCACCCTCGGCTCCACCACCGTCCTCGGACTGGTGTTCGTCTCAGCCTGGGTGGGCGCCGGGATCCACGCCATCTCCGACGAGACGGGCCTGACCAACGTCGAGCCACTCGTCCTGGGGTACCTCCCGCTGGAGCTCGGCGGCCTGCTCGTGGCCGGTGTCGCGGGGCTGCTGCCCCTCGTCGCGGTCGTCCGCCGCTTCCTGGCCGCCGAACCCTCGGACGCCTCCCGCTCCCCGGTCACCGGGACCGCGCTGCGCCTGCTCACGTTCGGCGTCGTGGTGATCGTGCTCGCGGCGGCCGTGGAAACCCTCGTCATCCACCACCAGATCTGAGAGGTCAGCACCCATGGACGCATCCGCGATGAGCGCCGGGCTGCTCAGCGACCACCCCGTCTCCGTCGCCCGGTCCGGCCGCGGCTCGCACCTGCTGTGGCTCGGCGCCTTCGTGTCGATCGCGGCGCTGACCGCAGGTCGGCTGCCCACCGTCCGCGCCGACGTCGAGCGCCGGCTCGAGGCGGCCCTGGCGAACGGCGAGCTCGCCGACACCAGCCAGCGCGCCCTCGCGGTGAACCTGGGCGTCTCCGCCGCGCTCGCCCTGTCCCTGACGCTGACCCTCGTCACGCTCGCGGTCGCCCGCCGGGTCGAACCTCGCCTGCGGCTGCCGGAGCTCGCCGTCCGCGACGCCCGGGTGCCGGGGCTGCTCGTGGTCGTGTGGGCGGTGCTGGCCGCCAAGCAGGTGGCCTGCCTCCTCTCCGGCGCGACCCAGCCGCTCACCGATCCCTGGGTGTGGGCCGGTGTCCTCACCGCACTGACCACCGCAGCCGTCCTCCTGAGCAGACGCGCCACCTCACGACCGGCGGTGGCCAGGACCGCCGCCACGGCGGCCGTCGTCGGCATCGTCGCCCTCGTCCTCTGACCCACCCTGACTCGACCACCAGGAGCATCGATGACCCTCGACCGAGCCGTCTCCCGTGCCGTCCGACCGATCGCGTGGCTGTGCCTGGCACTGCTCGGCGTCGGCGGAGCGCTCGCCGCGACCGGGCCGACCGGCAACTTCGAGCGCTACGGAACACTGTTCTGGGTGAGCGCCTCGCTGGCCGCCGTCGTGCTCGCGATGATCGCGACGCTCCCCGGAAGGCCCCGACGGCGGCTGCGCACGCCGGCGTTCTCCTTCAGCGGACTGCTGCTCGCGGTGGTGGCCGGCAACGGGTTGACCGACGGCCTCGCCCAGGTGCTGCTCTGGGCCGGCGCTGCGGCAGCCTTCTGCGTCGCCGTCCCGTCGGTGCTGCTGTCGATGGAGGCTGCCCAGAACAGACCCGTGAGCAGGCTCTAGATGGACGCAGCGACTCCTCAACCCTCCCCGCTCGGCGGGCTGCTCCGGCGTGCGAAGGGTGCGCTCGACCTCTGGTCGGTCAAGGCGCTCACCGGCTACGCGCTGCGCCTGGACGTCCGCACCTTCCGTCGGCTGCTGCTCGGCGCCGCGCTGCTGGCGGTCCCGGTCACGATGCTGGTGGTCACGGTCGCACTGAGCCTTGGCGCCGCGGTGCTGACCGACGAGCCGATGGGGGGGGACACCAGCTCCGCGTTCGCTGCCGGCGTCGGCGGACTCGTGGCGGTCTCACTGGCCTACGCCGGCACCGTCGACCTCGTCCGGCAGCACTTCACCGTCACCCGGTACGCCGTCAGCCGCTCACCGCTCAAGGGGATGTGGCTCCTCGCCGACATCCCGGTGGTCGTCGCGGTGCTGGTCGAGCGAGGGCCTGCCCTGCTGTGGCGTGCGTTGATGCAGTCCTCGGTGCTGGGGGCGATCGCGCTCTTCGTCGACCGGTCCGGCAGCGCGGCTGCGGGAGACCTCTGGGCGCTGACCTTGATGGTGCCGCTCGCCTACCTGCTCGCCGGCAGCGCCCTCGCCCTTCACCACGCCACCCACGACCGTGATCTGCGAGGTGCGCGCACGCTCGCGCTCGTGCTGGTGCCCCTGGCCTTCGTCGCGGGATCGGGGCTCGCCCGCCTGGCACCCGGTCGGTTGCAGGCCCGCACCGGGTCGGCGAGCGGCGACGACCTCGTCACCGCGGTCACGGGAGTCGGAGCGTCGTTGGGCCCGCTGCGGATCGCGGCGCTGGTCCTCCTCGTCCTCGCCATCGCGGCTGCCACCCTCGCCGCGGCCACCAGTGACGAGTTCGACGTCGTGCGGCGCAGCCGGCCGGCGCCGGCCGTCCGAGCCGAGACGGACCCTGTCGGGCGGGTGCTCCTCGCCGGCATGGGCGGCCCCGCACGGCTCCAGGTCGCGGGCAGGGTCGCGACCGCGGCCTGGTCCGCGGCCGCCGCGGCAGCGGGGTGGCGCACCTTCGGCGGCGCGCCGCTGGCCCAGGCGGGAGCCGACCGGCTCACGGCCGCCCTCCTGGTCGCGGCCACCGCGGCAGGGCTCGCCGTCGCCGCGAACGCGCTGCTGCTCTCGGGCCAGACCCGGCTGCTGTGGCACTACCGCACGCTGTGGGAGTCGGGTGTTCCTTCGCGCCGGCTGTACGCTGCGTCGCTGCGGCCCTCCGCGCTGCCCGCCGCGGCGTCGGCGACCGGCCTCGTCGGGGTCGGGCTCCTGCTCGCCGGTGCCGCAGGCGCGGGTGCGCTGCTCGCGGTGGCCGCTGCGCTGGCCTGCGCGGTCCTCTCCGAGCACCTCGTGGACAGCCTCTTCGCCAAGGCGGACACCCATGAGGGGGCCCGCACCGCCAACAGCCTGCTGGCGCTGGTCAGCTACGTGTTCCTCGCTCCGACCCTCGTTCTCGGCCTGGCTCGCGCGTGGTGGACACCCCCCACGCTCGTCGCCCTGGCCGTCGCTCTCGCCACCGGAGGTGCCTGGTGCTTCACCAGACGCGTACTCGTCCTGCCCACGACCGTCCAGTGACCCAGGACGCGACCGACGCGGTCGTGCTCACCGAGGTCACTGCCGGCTACGTCGAGGACCGGCCCGTGGTCCGCGACCTTCAGCTGCGGATCCCCCGCAACGGCCTCACCCGCCTCGACGGCTCCAACGGGGCCGGGAAGTCCACGGTGGTGGAGCTGCTCAGCGGGTACTTGCGGCCCTGGGCCGGGACGGTCGTGGTCTGCGGCCACGACGCGGCCTCGCCGGCGGCCCGTGCGGCACGCCAGGTGGTGCGCACCCAACCGGCGCTCTACGAGCACATGACCGTGCGCGACCACCTGACCTTCATGGCGCGGGTGCGGGGCGGGGACCTGCCCCGGCAGCTGGAGCGCGCCGACCGGCTGGGACTCACGCCGTGGCTCGACGAGCGCGCGGCAGGCCTGTCGTCGGGGACCGCGAAGAAGCTGTGGTACCTCCTGGGCACGGTGGGGCTCGCCGACCTGGTCGTCCTCGACGAGCCCTTCAACGCCGTCGACGAGGACGGTGTGCGCGCGATGGTGCGCGACCTGGACGAGGCGACCGGTGCCGGGCGGGCCGTCGTGCTCGTCTGCCACGCGGTCCCGCCGGAGCTGGCGCTGGACCGCACCGTGCGGCTCGGGGAGGCGGTCCGGTGAGCGGGGTCGACCCGGTGCCGGTCGCGGTGCGCGGACTGGCCAAGAGGTACGCCGCGCACCAGGCCGTCGTGGATGTGTCCTTCGACGTGCCCGCCGGCACGGTGACCGCGTTGCTCGGCGGCAACGGAGCGGGGAAGTCGACGACGCTGCGCCTGATGCTCGCTCTCGCACGCGGTGCCGGTGAGACGAGGTACGCGGGCCGCCTGCTGCGCGACCACCCGGACCCGCGTCGTACCGTCGGGGCGTTCCTCGGCGCTCCTGCCTTCCATCCCGGGCGCACTCCGCGCAACCACCTGCGCTGCCTGGCCGGCGGAGCCGGGATCTCCCCGCGTCGCGTCGACGAGGTGCTCGAGCAGCTGGGGATGACCCGGTTCGCGACGGTCCCGCCGAAGCGCTGCTCGACAGGGATGAGGCAGCGGCTCGGGATCGCCGCGGCCCTGCTCGCCGATCCGTCGGTCCTCGTCCTCGACGAGCCGGGCAACGGGCTGGACCCTCATGCGGTCATCGGGATGCGCGACCTGGTCCGGGAGCACGCCGCGCGCGGCGGCACCGTGCTGCTGGCCACGCACGTGCTGAGCGAGGTGGAGCTGGTCGCTGACCGGGCGGTGGTGGTCGCCGACGGGCGGGTGGTCCGAGAGGGGACGCTGCACGAGCTGCTCGGCGGCGGCACCGCCGGGCCCGCGGCGTACGAGGTGCGGTCCGACGAGCCCGGGCGCCTGGCCCGGCTGCTCGGCGCCCACGGGGCGGCGGTGACGCTCTCCGAGCCCGACCTGCTCACGGTGCGGGGGCTGGACGCCCGCGGGATCGCCGGCGCCGCGCTGGCCGGGCAGGTGCTGGTCCTGGGCCTGGCGCCGAGCCGACGGTCGGTGGAGGAGGTCTTCCTCGAGACCACCGGGGCGACGGCGGTAGTCCAGTGAGCGCGGCCGTCGGCACGGGGCGGCCCCCCGGCCGGGTGGGGGCCGTCGGTGCGAGCGTGCACCACGAGCTGGTCAAGCTCCTCACCCTGCGCAGCACCTACGTCGGCGCCGCCACGGTCGTCGTGCTGTCGGCGCTCCTCGCCACGCTGACCGCGCGTGCCCTCGGCCTGGCCGGCTCCGTGGCCGACTCCACGGGGGTGGTCCACCTGGTGCTGCGCACGTCCACGCCGGCGCTGGTCATGGCGGCGGTGCTGGGGGCGGCCAGCGTGCGGGGGGAGCTGCGCGACGGCGTGCTGCGGCTCACCGTGCTCGCCGCGCCCGCGCGCCGAGGCGTGCTGCTGGCGAAGGGCCTGGCGCTCGGCGTGGTCACCGGCTGCGTCGCGGCGGTCAGCGCACTGGCCGCCATCGGCGCGGTGCAGCTCACGGGGAAGCCGGTGCCACCGGGGACCTGGGTGGTCGGCGCCCTCGCGCACGTGCTGGTGGCGCTGGGATGGTCGGTGGCCGGGATGTGCGCCGGCGTCCTGGTCCCGCACGTCGCCGGTGCCGTCGCCGTGACCCTGGCCCTTCCCTTTGCGGTCGAACCGGCCCTCGCCGCGTCGCTGCCGGGGTCGCCGGTCACCACCGCCCTGCCGTTCCGGTCGGCGCTGTCGGCCTACGACGTCCTGGACCACGCCGACGCGGTGACCGCCTCCGGCACGCTGCCCGGACCGCTCGCCCTGGCACCGTTCGTGGTGGCAGCGGCCGGGGCGCTGCTTCTGAGCGCTCGCCACTTCGCCCGCATGGATCTGTGAGCCCGGCGAGGTGGCCCACCCGGGCCCCGGTGGCCGCCGTCCGCTGTCCGCGAACATCACCGGGTTGCCCGTGGAAGTGGGGGTCGGTCCGGCTAGGGTCGACCCGTGACTGACATCGAGATGAACGGCGGCGCCCCGTCCTCCGGGGACGACCACATCTACCAGCGGCTCCTCAAGGAGCGGATCGTCTTCCTCGGCTCCGAGGTGCGCGACCAGAACGCGAACGCGATCTGCGCGCAGATGCTCCTGCTGAACGCCGAGGACCCCGAAGCGGACATCTTCCTCTACATCAACTCGCCCGGCGGCTCGGTGGACGCCGGCATGGCGATCTACGACACCATGAACTTCGTGTCCAACGACGTCGCGACGGTCGGCATGGGCCTGGCAGCGTCGATGGGGCAGTTCCTGCTGTGCGCCGGGGCACGCGGCAAGCGCTACGCCCTCCCGCACGCGCGGATCATGATGCACCAGCCCTCGGGTGGCATGGGCGGTTCGGCCTCGGACATCAAGATCCAGGCGCAGCAGTCGCTGCACATCAAGAAGGTGCTCTTCGACCTGATCGCCCAGCACACCGGCCAGCCGGTCGAGCAGGTCGAGCAGGACGCCGACCGGGACCGCTGGTTCACCGCGCCGCAGGCCCTCGAGTACGGCCTGATCGACAAGGTCGTCGCCAACGCGGGCCAGGTCGCCGACCAGGGTCGCCCCGCCCACAAGGACTGAGGAACAACAGTGAACTACTACATCCCGCAGTGGGAGGAGCGTACGTCGTACGGCTTCCGCCGCATCGACCCGTACGGCAAGCTCTTCGAGGACCGGATCATCTTCCTCGGCACCCCGATCAGCGACGACATCGCGAACGCCGTCATGGCCCAGCTGCTCTGCCTGGAGTCCATGGACCCCGACCGCGACATCCAGATCTACATCAACAGTCCCGGTGGCTCCTTCACCGCGCTGACCGCGATCTACGACACGATGCGGTTCGTCAAGCCCGACATCCAGACCGTGTGCCTGGGCCAGGCCGCCTCCGCGGCCGCGATCCTGCTCGCCGCGGGTGCCCCGGGCAAGCGGCTCGCCCTGCCGAACAGCCGGATCCTCATCCACCAGCCCTACACCGAGGGCACCTACGGCCAGACCTCGGACATCGAGATCCAGGCCAACGAGATCCTCCGGATGCGCGAGCTCCTGGAGACCATGATCGCGGAGCACTCGGGCCGGCCCCAGGAGGAGGTCAGCCGTGACATCGAGCGGGACAAGATCCTCACCGCCGAGGGTGCCTTGGAGTACGGCCTGATCGACGCGGTGCTCGAGTCGCGCAAGGGTTCCCTGCCAGTCGGGTGACCCCGTCCCCTCCGGTGGGGCGGGTCCACGGCGACGGTGGGCTCCTTGGAGCAAACTGTTTCGTGTCCCCGTCCCCATACCGGCTCCGGGGAGGTATTTTCGATGACGTTGGTGTTTCAAGAACGCAGCCGAGGAGCACGACCCCCGGGAGCGCACGCTGCTCCCGGCCCCGGCCAGACCTGTGAGGAGACGTGCCTGTGGCACGCATCGGTGACGGCGGCGACCTGCTGAAGTGCTCTTTCTGCGGGAAGAGTCAGAAGCAGGTCAAGAAGCTGATCGCAGGTCCGGGGGTGTACATCTGTGACGAGTGCATCGACCTGTGCAACGAGATCATCGAGGAGGAGCTCTCCGAGGGGACCGAGGTCGGTCTCGAGGAGCTGCCGAAGCCGAAGGAGATCTTCGACTTCCTCAACTCCTACGTGATCGGCCAGGAGAACGCCAAGAAGTCGCTGGCGGTGGCGGTCTACAACCACTACAAGCGGGTGCAGGCCGGCGTCGGGGTGCTGAACCACCGGCACCGGGGCGAGGACTCCGTCGAGCTGGCGAAGTCCAACATCCTGGTGATCGGCCCGACCGGCTGCGGCAAGACCTACCTGGCGCAGACCCTCGCCCGGATGCTCAACGTGCCGTTCGCGATCGCCGACGCCACCGCGCTCACCGAGGCGGGCTACGTCGGCGAGGACGTGGAGAACATCCTCCTCAAGCTCATCCAGGCCGCTGACTACGACGTCAAGAAGGCCGAGACGGGGATCATCTACATCGACGAGATCGACAAGGTGGCCCGCAAGGCGGAGAACCCGTCCATCACCCGCGACGTCTCCGGTGAAGGCGTCCAGCAGGCCCTGCTGAAGATCCTGGAGGGCACGACGGCGTCGGTGCCCCCGCAGGGCGGTCGCAAGCACCCGCACCAGGAGTTCATCCAGATCGACACGACGAACATCCTGTTCATCGTGGGTGGCGCCTTCGCGGGCCTGGAGCACATCGTCGAGCAGCGGATCGGCAAGAAGACCCTCGGCTTCGGGGCGAAGCTGCCCACCAAGGAGGAGCGTGACCTCGACAAGATCTTCTCCGAGGTCATGCCCGAGGACCTGCTGAAGTTCGGCCTGATCCCCGAGTTCATCGGGCGGCTGCCCGTGATCGCCACGGTCGACAAGCTCAACCGCGAGGCACTCGTGCAGATCCTGACCGAGCCCCGCAACGCACTGGTCAAGCAGTACCAGAAGCTCTTCGACCTCGACGGTGTCGAGCTGGAGTTCACCGACGACGCCATCGATGCGGTCGCCGACCTCGCCATGGTGCGCGGCACCGGTGCACGCGGGCTGCGCGCGATCATCGAGGAGGTGCTCCTCCACGTGATGTACGACGTGCCGTCGCGCGAGGACGTCGCCAAGGTGGTGGTGACCTCCGAGGTGGTGCGGGACAACGTGAACCCGACGCTGATCCCACGCACCGAGGAGACGAAGAAGAAGAAGACCGCCTGAGGCTCTCCTCGCAGGAGGGTCGGCTGGCTAGGCTCCTGCGATGACCGAATCGCTGGCACCTCTGGCGCTACCCCCGGCGGACGCGTGGAGCCCGTGGCTGGCCGACCGGTGCGCCGACCAGCTGCGGCGGGTGGACGCGCGGGTGGCCGACTTCCGCCGCCTCGCCGGCGCCCCCGGCGCCGAGGTGGTGGCCGGCTGGGACGCCGTCGACGTCGCCCTGCGCAACGTCTTCGCCGTCGCCTCGCTGCTGGCCAACGTGCATCCCGACGAGGAGGTGCGGAGCCAGGCCGAGGCCGCGGAGCAGGACGCCCAGCGGCTGCAGACCGAGCTGAGCCTCGACCGTGAGCTCTACGAGGTGCTCGCCGGGGTCGACGTGGCCGAGCTGACGCCGGTCGCCGCCCGCCTGGTGGAGAAGTCGCTGCTGGACTTCCGTCGCGCCGGCGTCGACCGTGACGAGCCGACCCGGGAGCGGGTGCGCGCGCTGTCGGAGCGGGCCACGACCCTGGGCCAGCTCTTCAGCAAGAACATCCGCGACGGGGTGGTCCGCCTCCGGGTGGCGCACGAGCGGCTGGAGGGCCTCCCCGACGACTTCATCGAGAGCCACCCGGTCGACGGAGACGGCCAGGTCGAGCTGACCACCGAGTACCCGGACTACGTGCCCGTGATGACCTTCGGCACCGACCGGGCGCTCCGAGCAGAGATGCTGACCGCGTTCCTCAACCGGGCCTGGCCGCACAACGACGCCGTGCTCCGCGAGCTGCTCGAGACCCGCCACGAGACGGCGCGGCTGCTCGGCTACCCGGACTGGCCCTCCTACGACGCCGAGGTCAAGATGATCGGCTCCGGGCAGGCGATCGCGGAGTTCGTCGAGCGGATCGCGGCCCTGGCCGAGGAACCCGGGCGACGCGACGTCGCGGTGCTGCTCGACCGGGTACGCCGGGACCGCCCGGGCGTGACGTCCCTGGATGGCGTCGACAAGGCGTTCTACTCCGAGGTCGTCCGTCGTGAGCAGTTCGACGTGGACGCCCAGACGGTGCGGCGCTTCTTCGACTTCGGCAAGGTCCGCCAGGGCCTGCTCGCGGTCACCGGACGGCTCTTCGGGCTGACCTACGCCGAGGTCCCCGACGCCCCGACCTGGCATCCCGAGGTCACGGCGTACGACGTGCTCAGGGACGGCGAGCCGTGCGGGCGGATCTACCTCGACCTGCACCCGCGACCGGGGAAGTACTCGCACGCCGCGCAGTTCGACCTCGTCCCCGGGGTGGCCGGGCGCCAGCTGCCCGAGGGGGTGCTCGTGTGCAACTTCCCGCGGGGGCTGATGGAGCACGACCAGGTGGTGACCCTGTTCCACGAGTTCGGCCATCTCGTGCACCACGTCCTCGGCGGGCACCAGGAGCTGGTGCGCTTCTCCGGGGTGGCCACGGAGTGGGACTTCGTCGAGGCTCCCTCGCAGATGCTGGAGGAGTGGGCCTGGGACCACACCGTGCTGGCCGGGTTCGCGACCGATGCGGAGTCCCGTCCGATCCCTGCCGACCTGGTGGAGCGGATGCGCACCGCCGACGAGTTCGGCAAGGGGTTCCAGGCCCGGTCGCAGATGTTCTACGCCGCGCTCTCCTACCGTCTGCACCAGGAGGTGCCCGACGACCTGACCGCCTGCGTGGAGGAGCTCCAGGCCCGCTACGACCTGTTCGCCCACGTGCCAGGGACCCACTTCCACGCCTCGTTCGGGCACCTCGGCGGCTACACGTCGGCCTACTACACCTACATGTGGTCGCTGGTCATCGCCAAGGACCTGTTCTCGGCCTTCGACCGCGCCGCGCTCCTGGAGACCGAGGTCGCGACCCGCTACCGGGACCGCATCCTGGCCGCCGGCGGGTCGAGGGACGCCGCCGACCTGGTGGCCGACTTCCTGGGCCGCCCCTACTCCTTCGACGCCTTCGAGGCGTGGCTCTCCGCCTGACCAGACCGGTGCGGTGCTGTTCGACCCCGGCCCGTGCCGCGTTTACGTTGTGTTCATCCGGAGAGAGGAGGTTCACCAAGCACAGGACGGCAGCCAGAAGGCCACCGTTCTGATCTCACAGCCCTCGGGCCACAGCCTCGGGCCACAGCCTCGGGCCACGGCCTCGAACCACAGATGGAGAACGCCCCATGTCGATCACCCGACGTCATCTGATCAACACCAGCGCCTTCGCCGGCGCAGGCGCAGCAGCGGCCGCGGCCGGGCTCGCGTCGCCGGCTGCAGCCAAGGGGGGCCACGGCTACCCCGGGGGCCACACCGGCGCTCCGCCGCTCCTGCCCGCGCTGGAGTCCGGTCCCGGTGACCTGCTGGCCCTGCCGCCGGGTTTCTCGTACCACGTCGTGGCCGTGACGGGGGAGACCGACCTGACCGACGGCGCCGGCAACGTCATCGGCAAGACGCCGATCCGTCCGGACGGGACGCTCGCCCTGCGGACCCGCCGCGGCTACCGGCTGATCCAGAACCACGAGATCTCTCCCGGCTCCGACGAGCTCCCGGTCGTGCCGCTGGTGGAGGGCACGGTGTACGACGAGGGCGCGGAGGGCGGCGGCTGCACGGTCATCGACCTCGACTCCTCCGGCCGACGGGTCGCCGAGTGGGTGGGGCTGTCCGGAACCATCGGGAACTGCGCCGGAGGTCGGACCCCCTGGGGCACCTGGCTGACCTGCGAGGAGACCGAGGACAAGGCCGGCACGGGAGCTCTCACCAAGGACCACGGCTACGTCTTCGAGGTGATGCCCGGTGGTCCGGCCAAGCAGTCGCCGCTGCCGATCGAGGCATGGGGGCGCGCTCCCCACGAGGCCGTGGTCATCGAGCCGGGCCGACGTCGTGCCTACCTCACCGAGGACGCCAGCAAGCCGAACGGGCTGCTGTACCGGTGGACCGCTCCGCGTGGCTACACCCTCAGGCGCGGCATCGCCGCCTCCCTCGACCGCGACGCAGGCACCCTCGAGGCGCTGGCCGTGGTCGCCCCGGACGGCTCGGTCCTCCCTGACCTGGCCTACGTGACCTCCGCCCAGATCGGCCGTCCCTTCGCCACGACCTGGGTCGAGGTCCCCGACCGGCACGCCTCGACGACCTCGCTGCGCGACCAGTTCGGCGCGGGGGAGGTGACCCACGCCAAGAAGCTGGAGGGTGCCTGGGGCGACGACCACGGGCTGTTCTTCGTGTCCAGCTTCGCGTTCGGCGCCAAGGACCTGCCTGCCGACGCCACCAAGCACGACGGCCAGCTGTGGTACTACCGCTACTCCGACAGCACGCTCACGCTGAAGGCCTACTACCCCTACGACGAGCGGCTGCACGAGGGCCTGACCGAGGGCTACAGCCTCGACCTGGTCTTCGACGGCCCGGACAACGTCCACGTCTCGCCGTACGGCACCCTCGTGATCACCGAGGACGGGGTCAACGCCCAGCACGTGCTCAGCTGGACCGAGGCGACCGGGACGCAGCCGATCGCCCGCAACCTGATCGAGTTCGAGGGTGGGTTCTCCGAGATGACCGGGCCCTGCTTCTCGCCGGACGGCAAGATCCTGTTCGCCAACGTGCAGGAGCCCGGCCACGTCTTCGCGATCACCGGCCCGTGGAGGAAGTACCTGCGCTAGGCGCCGTGGTCGCGGAAGGGTTGCCCGGATCGTCCGGGAGGAGCAGGATCACGACGTGCCTCCAGGGGCACGTCCCTCCGGACCGCACGACTCGGGAAGCGGTGACCTTGCATGACCCTGACCAAGCGCACCTTCCGAGCGGCCACGGCGATCGCCGTGGCCGCTTCCGTCGCCTTCGGGGCGCCGTCGGTGGCGACGGCCTCGGGGGCACCGCCCGGCCCGTCGGCGGGACCGGCGACAGCCGCGACCACGGGAGCCCGCACGGTGGCCCCGGGCGCTGCTGCCACCGAGCGGTCGGCCTGCGACGCGTTCACCGAGCCGCAGGTCACCGCCGCCGTGCCCACGGCCGAGGACGTGATCGGCGTGCCGATCGGGCAACGGGACGTGACGATCGCGGAGTCCGACCGCTACCTGCGAGCCGTCTCCGCCGCGAGCCCCCGGGTCCGGGACGGGGTCCTTGCGCGGTCCTGGAACGGTCGCCCCCTGAGGTACGCCGTGGTGGGCAAGCCGCGCTGGATCCGGCCCCCGGCGCTCGCCAGGATCGGGCACCGGCTCAACCTGCTGCGCGACGCCGAGACCTCGCCCGCCCGGGCCCGGCGCCTGGTCAGGAACACCCCGGCGGTGCTCTGGCTGGCCGGGAACGTGCACGGCAACGAGGAGAGCGGCACCGACGCGTCCCTGCGGGTCCTCTACGAGCTGGCCGCACGGACCGACTGCACCGCCAGGCAGATCCTCGACCGAGCGGTCGTCGTCGTCCTGCCGAGCCAGAACCCCGACGGCCGCGAGGCCGACACCCGTCGCAACGCCTACGGGTTCGACCTCAACCGGGACTGGTTCGCGCGAACGCAGCCGGAGACCGACGGGAAGGTCGCCGCGCTGCGTCGGCTGCCACCCCAGCTGTTCATCGACGACCACGAGATGGGCAGCGAGGACTTCTTCTTCCCGCCCAACGCCGATCCCGTCTACCACGACATCGGCGAGACCCCGCTGGGCTGGATCTACGACGTGTACGGCCCTGCCATGCAGCAGGCGTTCGACCGGTTCTCCATCCCGTACTTCAACGGCAGTGCCTACGACCTGCTGTACATGGGCTACGGCGACACGGTTCCCGCGGCCGGCTTCAATGCGGCTGGGATGACGTTCGAGAAGAACAACGCCGAGCCCACCGAGGTGCGGGTCCAGGAGCAGTACACCGCAGTCTGGGCGACGCTCATGGCCGCAGGCGGCCGGCACTCGCTCCTGCGTGAGTGGCGTGCCGAGCACGTGAAGGCCGCCCGCCAAGGGGCCCGGGGGTTCCTCGAGCCGAACCGCCTCTACTACGAGGGCGGGGAGATCGAGAACCAGGTGCCCCGACGGCGCGTCCGCCACTACTTCCTGCGCGCCGACGACCCGGCCAAGGCCACCGAGGTCGCCAGGCTCGTCGACCGTCTGCGGGGCATGGACGTCGACGTCTACCGACTGCGCAGACCGCTGCGGGTCCCTGACTACCGACCGTACGGGCGCCACCCGCGGGCCGTGACCCTGCCCGCCGGGACGGTCTGGGTGCCGATGGCCCAGGGCCAGAAGCACTGGGTGCAGGCCATGCTGAACGAGGACACCTACGTCCCGTTCCCCTACTTCTACGACGTGACCGCGTTCAGCCAGCCGCTGCTCGACAACGTCGCCGGAGGATCGTCGGGCCGCGTGCTCCGACCGCAGGCCCGCACGCTGACCCACCAGCGGGTCGTTCCGCGCCCGAGGGTGGCCGGGGCGCCGCGCGTCGCGGTCTGGCAGGTCTCGGAGGAGTCCAGCAGCGCGATCGAGTCAGCGGGTTGGCTGCGCTGGTGGCTCGACCGGCGGCAGCGGCTGCTCTACGCCGACGTCTCCGCCACCGACATCGCCGACGGCGGCCTGGACGGGGTCGAGGTCCTCGTCGTGCCGAACGGCTCCGACCAGGAGGCCGCCGACGCGCTCGGTCCCGACGGCCAGCAGGCGCTGGTGGACTGGGTCGCGGGTGGCGGCACCTTGGTCACCCTGCGGAACAGCTCGCTGCTGGCCAGCCGGCTCGGCCTCACCACGGCGACCGCGGTGGAGCCCACCTCGGACATCCCCGGCTCGCTGGTGCGGATCGAGGTCGACCGGTCCAGCCCCCTGGCCCGGGGCGTGGGCCGGACGGCGTACGCGATGTACGAGTACGACTACGTCTGGAGCACGCCCGGCCAGAGCGGGGTCGTCGCTCGCTTCCCCGAGGCCGGGGACCCGGACTGGTTCGTCTCCGGCTTCGCCTCCGGGCAGCACCAGCTCAAGGGCGGGTCCGCGGTGGTCGACCAGTCCTACGGCGAGGGGCGCGTGGTGCTCTTCGGGTTCGACCCCAACTACCGGGCGTTCACCAACGGCACCGCGACCATGCTGGGCAACGCGATCCTCGGGCCCCGTCCCGAGGACCCGGCGCGTGCCCCGCAGCTCCGTCGACCGCCGGAGCGGCCCTCCGTGACGCCGCTGTCGGACCGGATGGTGCTCACCGTCCGGCCCCGGGCCGCCGCGGCGGTGCAGGGAATGCTGGATCGCTACCGCGCCCGGGCCGAGCGCGTCGTCACCCCGGCCGGGGTCAGCTTCCGGGTCGACCTCGGTGGGGTCACCGCCGACCAGCACCCGTGGGCGCGGTCCCTGGCCGACGACGTCGCCGGGCTGGGTACGCCGGTCGTCGCGATCGGCTGCCCTGACGGCTGCCGGACCGGCTGCCCTGACCGGCTGCCCGACCGCCGGGTCAGGCGGCTGAGGCGTCGTTGACCTCGCCGACCAGGACCTCCAGGACGTCCTCGAGGAACAGCAGTCCTCGGGTGACGCCCTGGGGGTCCACGGTGCGCGCGACGTGGACCCCGTGCCGGCGCAGCCGGTCGAGAGCGTCCTCCAGCTCGGCGTCGTGGGGGATGGCGACCAGGCGGCGTACCCGCTTGCTGGGTACCGGTTCGTCGAAGCCGTCTCCGACGATGTCCATCACGTCCTTCATGTGGAGGTAGCCGGTGGGGGCGCCTGACTCGTCGGTGAGCAGGTAGCGGGAGTGCCCGTGCTCGACCACCGCCCGTTGCACGTCGGCGGGGGTGGCGGCGGCCGGCAGCACCACGGCCTCGGCCAGCGGGACCTCGACGTCGCGGACCGTCTTGGTGGTGAACTCGAACGCGCCGGCGAGCGTGCCCGCCTCGTCCCGCACGGTGCCCTCGCGCTTGGCCTGCCCGACGATGTGCGCGACCTGCTCGAGCGTGTAGGTGCTGTTCGCCTCGTCCTTCGGCTCCACCCGGACGATCCGCAGGATCAGGTTGGCCGTCCAGTTGAGGGTCGCTATCACCGGTCGCACGAGCCGGGAGACGAAGACCAGCGGGGGCGCGAGCAGCAGCGCGGCCCGGTCAGGCACCGAGAAGGACAGGTTCTTGGGCACCATCTCACCGAAGACGACGTGCAGGTAGGTCACCAGCACCAGCGTGACCCCGAAGGCCCCGGCACTGATCCACGCCTCCGACAGCGGGGTCAGCCCGAGCGGCGCCTCCAACAGGTGGTGGATCGCCGGCTCGGAGACGTTGAGGATCAGCAGGGAGCAGACCGTGATGCCCAGCTGGCTGGTGGCCAGCATCAAGGTGGCGTTCTCCATGGCCCACAGCGTGGTCCGGGCAGCCCGGCTGCCTTCCTCCGCGCGCGGCTCGATCTGGGAGCGGCGGGCAGAGATGACGGCGAACTCCGCGGCCACGAAGAACGCGTTGCCGGCCAGCAGCACGACCAGCCACAGGAGGCCGGGGACGAACTCACCCATGGTCGCCCTCCTGGGGGTCGATCGGGAGGAAGCGGAGCCGGGCGATGCTCGCACCGTCGACCCGCTCCACGCGGAGTCGGCCACCGTCGAGGGGGACCTCGTCACCGAGCTCGGGCATGCGGCCCAGACAGGTCACGACGAAGCCGGCGACGGTGTCCCAGTCGTCGTCCTCGGGCACCACGACGCCCGTGCGGACCCGCAGCTCGTCAGGTCGCCAGGAGGCGTCGAAGGCGACCGACCGACCGAGCCTGCTGAAGCCCGAGCGGGCCCGGTCGTGCTCGTCCTCCAGCTCCCCGACCAGCTCCTCGACCAGGTCCTCCAGCGTCACGATCCCGGCGGTTCCGCCGTACTCGTCGGTGACGACGGCGATCTGGAGGCCCTCCTCGCGCAACCGGGCGAGCAGGACGTCTGCAGGCAGCGTCTCCGGGACCCGGGTAGGCACGACCATGAGGTCGGCCGCGGTCCGGGTGCCGCGTTCTGGCAGAGGGACCCCGAACGCCGCCTTCACGTGCACCAGGCCGACGATGTCGTCGGGGCCCTGGTCGACGACGGGAAGACGTGAGTGCCCGGTGCGGACCGACACGGCCACGATCTCCTCGGCGCGGTCCTCGACGTGCACGGAGGTCATCCGGACCCGGGGGGTCATCACGTCGGAGGCGTCGTAGGAGGAGAAGCGCAGGGTGCGGTCGAGCAGGGTGGCATCGTCCTGCTCCAGCAGTCCCGCCGTCGCGGAGTGCCGGATCAACGAGGTGAGCTCCTCGGCGGAGCGCGCCCCGCTCAGCTCCTCCTGCGGCTCGATCCCCAGGGCACGGATGAGGGCGTTCGCGGTGTTGTTCAGCAGCCGGACCACCGGCTTGAAGGTGGCGGTGAAGGCGGTCTGGAAGGGCACCACGACCTTGGCGGTCGCGACCGGGATGGCGATCGCGAAGTTCTTGGGCACCAGCTCGCCGAGGACCATGGAGAAGACCGTGGCGAGCAGCACGCCGACGACCGCGCCGATCGACCTGACCGCCACCGCCGAGGCGCCCAGCGCCGTGAGCGGCGCCTCGAGCAGCGAGCTGACGGCAGGCTCGAAGGTGTAGCCGGTGAGCAGGGTCGTCAGGGTGATGCCCAGCTGGGCGCTGGACAGGTGGGTCGAGGTGATCCGCAGCGCGCGGATCGTGGGGCCGAGCCCGCTCTCACCGCCCTCGGCACGCCGCTCCAGCTCGTTGCGGTCGAGGTTCACCAGCGCGAACTCGGAGGCCACGAACAGCCCGGTCCCCACGGTGAGGGCCATCCCGATGCCCAGCAGCGCCCAGTCGTTCATCGGCTCCGTCCCCCGACGGTCACCCGAGGGCGGGGACGCACGTCAGGGGGGCACGGACTTCGAGGCAGGTCGGTCATGATGACCTCACGCTACCCAGCAGCTCGGGGGTGTCGCGAATCGCGCGGCGGGTGGACGTGGCAGAGGACACAGGCCGCAGAATGACCCCATGTCGTCCCTCGCCCCTCCGCCGTCTCCGTCCCCGGGTGGCAGGACCGGTCCGTCGAGGGCCCGGTGGGCCGACGCCCTGCGGCTCGTCCTGGTGTGGACGTTGCTGTGCGCGGCCGTCGTCGCGTGGGGTCGGGTGCTGACCGGTCCGCTGTCGGGCTCGCTCGGTGCGGCGGAGAACGACGTGTCGGGGTGGGTCGCGGAGCGTCGTACGCCGACCTGGGACCTGCTCGCCTCACTCGGCACCCTGCTCGGCGACACGGTCCTGGGGATCGTGCTGGTCACGTTGCTGGTGGTGGGCTTCGGGACCTGGCAACGCTCGTTCCGGCCGGCGGTGGCCGGTCTGGTCGGCTACACCGGCCTGCTGGGCGTCTACCTGGTGGCGACCGCGGTCGACCCGCGTGACCGCCCACCGGTACGCATCCTCGACCCGGGGCTGGTGCCCGACCACAGCTACCCCTCGGGCCACGTGCTGACCGCGATGACGGTGGTGGGGACCCTGCTGCTCCTGGTCCGCCGCTACGGCAGGCTCGGTGCGGGCTGGGCCCTGGTCGCCGCCCTCGTGCCCGTGCTGACCGCCTGGTCCCGGGTCTACCAGGGCGCGCACCACGTCAGCGACGTCCTGACCAGTGCGGTCGTGGCTGCGGTGTGGCTGTCCGTGGTGGGAGCCACGCTCCTGCAGCCGGACGCCCGGGGAGGGGTGCGGACGGCACCGGCCGCGCTCAGCGCAGCGAGGCCGCGGCGATCGAGACCCCGGTGAAGTGCGCGGCGAAGGCGACCACCGTGAGCAGGTGGAACACCTCGTGGAAGCCGAACCAGGCAGGGAAGGGGTTCGGGCGGCGCAGCCCGTAGACCACCGCCCCCAGCGTGTACAGCAGGCCGCCGAGGGCGAGCATCACGACCACCACGGTCCTGGGGTAGCGGGCGAAGTCGTCGACGAAGGCGACGGAGACCCAGCCCAGACCCAGGTAGATCGGGGTGTAGACCCAGCGGCCGGCGCGGGGACGAAGCAGCCGGAAGGCGATCCCGAGCAGGGCCCCGCCCCAGGCGACGCTCAGCAGGACCACCCGGTGGCTCCCGTGGAGCAGGAGCAGGCTGAACGGCGTGTAGCTGCCTGCGATGAGCAAGAAGATGCTGGCGTGGTCCACCCGGGTCAGGACCCGCTCGGTCCGGGGCGACCAGCCGCCGCGGTGCATGGTCGCGGACACGGTGAACAGGATGAGGGCGCAGGCGGCGAAGACCGCGGAGCCCAGCCGCGGCATGCCGGCGGGGGAGCTGCGGACCAGGACGTAGCCGGCGACCAGGGCGACCGGCGCGGTCGCCGCGTGCAGCCAACCCCGCATGCGGGGGCGCACCTCGGCGACGATCTCGGAGACCACCTCGGCCACGTGACCGGTGAGCGGCTCGCCCCGCGGAGACGGGGCGCTGGGGGACAGGGACATGCATCAGTCTTACTCCGGGGCCCCGTGGCCGGGGACTCGATCCGGACAGAATGGTGCGAGCGCACCATCTCTGCCCAGGTGAGCCCCGCAGCTCGGTGTCTAGTCAGGTTGCGCGGCCGTCCCGCTCACGCCGAGGGCGGCACGACCTCCGCAGTCGCCCCCACCTCGGGGCCGTCGGTGGCGCTGAAGCCGAGGGCCCCGACCACCTTCCCGGCGGCCCGGAGGTCGTCGGCGGCGCGTTCGGCCAGCGCCAGGACCGGGGCAGGTCCGGTGATCTCGGCGGAGACCAGCTCGGTGCGCATGGAGACCTTGGCCGCCGACTTGACCCCGCGCAGTCCGGCGAGAACCGCGGCGACCGCGGGAAGCATGGCCGGGTCGACGCCCTCGGCCACGGCGAGCTCGTCGACCGAGGGCCAGGACTGACGGTGCACCGACCCGTCCTGCCACCACGACCAGACCTCCTCGGTCACGTAGGGCAGGAACGGCGCCAGCAGGCGCAGCTGGACGTCGAGGGCCCGGGCCAGGGCGGACTTCGCCGAGGCCGCCGCGGCCTCGCCGCGCGCGCCGTAGGCCCGCTCCTTGACCAGCTCGACGTAGTCGTCGCAGAAGGACCAGAAGAAGCGCTCGGTCACCTCCAGCGCGGTGGTGTAGTCGTAGGCCTCGAAGGCCGCGGTGGCCCTCGTCACGGTCTCCGCCAGGCCGGCCAGCATGGCCCGGTCGATGGGCTCGGTCACCGCCTCGGGGGTGCCCGAGGTCGCGCCGACCCCGCCGAGGGTGAACTTGGAGGCGTTGAGCACCTTCATCGCCAGCCGGCGGCCGACCTTCATCTGGGTCTCGTCGAAGGGAGAGTCCAGGCCGGGCCGGGCCATGGCCGCGCGCCAGCGGACCGCGTCGGCACCGTAGGTCTCCAGGATCTCGGTGGGGACCACCACGTTGCCCTTGGACTTCGACATCTTCTTGCGGTCGGGGTCCACGACGAAGCCGGAGATCAGCGCGTGCGACCACGGGGCGGTGTGGTTCTCGAAGTGCGCACGGACCACCCGGGAGAAGAGCCAGGTCCGAATGATGTCGTGGGCGTGCGTGCACAGGTCCATGGGGAAGACCCGCGCGAACAGGTCCGGGTCGGTCTCCCACCCGCCCGCGATGTGCGGGGTCAGCGACGACGTCGCCCAGGTGTCCATGATGTCGGGGTCGCCGATGAAGCCGCCGGGACGGCCGCGCTGCGTCTCCTCATACCCTCGGGGGGAGTCGGTGGACGGGTCGACCGGCAGCTCCGCCTCGGTCGGGGTCAGCGGGTGCGCGTAGTCCGGCTCGCCCTCGTCGTCGAGGGGGTACCACACCGGGAACGGCACTCCGAAGAAGCGCTGGCGTGAGATCAGCCAGTCCCCGTTCAGGCCGCCGACCCAGTTGTCGAAGCGGTGCTTCATGTGCGGCGGGCTCCACACGATCTCCGCGCCGCGCTGCAGCATGTCCGCACGCAGGTCCGCGTCGCGGCCGCCGTTGGTGAGGTACCACTGCCGGGTGGAGACGATCTCGAGCGGCTTGTCGCCCTTCTCGTAGAAGTTCGTCATCCGGGTCGTGGGGGAGGGCTCACCGACCAGGTCGCCCGCCTCGCGCAGCAGCGTCACCATCGCGGCTCGCGCGCTGAAGGCGGTCTTGCCCGCCAGCTCGGCGTACGCCGTGGTGGCCGGCTCTCCGGAGATCCAGGCGGGGGTCTCCCGGTGCAGGCGGCCGTCCCGGCCGACGACGGTGCGGACCGGGAGCTGGAGCTCGCGCCACCAGGTGACGTCGGTGAGGTCGCCGAAGGTGCAGCACATGGCGATGCCGGCTCCCTTGTCCGGCTCCGCGGCCGGGTGGGCCAGCACCGGGATGTCCACCCCGAAGACCGGCGAGCTCACCGTCGTGCCGAACAGCGGCTGGTAGCGCTCGTCGTCGGGGTGCGCGACGAGCGCGACCACCGCCGGGATCAGCTCGGGGCGGGTGGTCTCGATGTGCACCGGCTCGCCGTCGGGGCGGTGGAACGCGACCCGGTGGTAGGCGCCGGCGTACTCCCGGGCCTCGAGCTCGGCCTGGGCCACCGCGGTCTGGAAGGTCACGTCCCACAGGGTCGGGGCCTCTTGGAGGTAGGCCTCGCCGCGGGCGAAGTTGCGCAGGAAGGCGCGCTGGGAGACCGTCTGCGACGCCTGGCCGATGGTCGTGTAGGTCTGGTCCCAGTCGACGGAGAGGCCGAGGGTCCGCCACAGCGACTCGAAGACCTGCTCGTCCTGCTCGACCAGCTCCTCGCACAGCGCGACGAAGTTCGGCCGGCTCACCGGGAGCTGGCGCTTGGGGTCGGGCTTGGCCGGCGGGGTGAAGTCGGGGTCGTAGGGCAGCGACGGGTCGCAGCGGACCCCGTAGTAGTTCTGCACCCGGCGCTCGGTCGGCAGCCCGTTGTCGTCCCACCCCATCGGGTAGAACACCTCCTTGCCCCGCATCCGCTGGTAGCGCGCCACCAGGTCGGTGTGGGTGTAGGAGAAGACGTGGCCCACGTGCAGGCTGCCCGACACGGTCGGCGGCGGGGTGTCGATCGAGTAGATCTGCGAGCGGTCCTTGGACCGGTCGAACGCGTAGGTCCCCTTGTCCTTCCAGACCTGGGACCAGCGGGCCTCCAACCCCTCCAGTGCCGGCTTGTCCGGTACGACGACGCCGGTGCCGGGGGCGGGCGTCGTCGCGGACAGGTCGGGAGAGCGGTCAGCCTGGGTCATGGGCCGAATCCTACGGAGCGGTCGCCGGGCCCCGCGACTCGGTTGGAGGGTCGCAGCGGTCAGGCGTGGTCGGGGCGGTCCGTAGACTCGCAGGGCTATGTCGACAACCCCCGCCGCCCCGTCGTACGCCGAGGTCGAGGCCGCGCTCCTCGGCCGGTGGCCCGAGTCCCGGATCGAGCCCGGCCTGGAGCGGATCCAGGCCCTCACCGAGCTGCTCGGCGACCCGCAGAGGACCTACGAGGTCGTCCACCTCACGGGCACCAACGGCAAGACGAGCACGGCCCGGATGGTCGACGCGCTGGTACGTGCCCGGGGTCTGCGCACCGGACGCTTCACCAGTCCGCACGTGGAGTCGATGACCGAGCGGATCAGCGTCGACGGCGAGCCGCTGAGCGAGGAGGCCTTCGTCCAGGCCTACCGGGACGTCGCGCCGTTCCTCGACCTCGTCGACGCCGACCAGCCGCACCCGCTGTCGTTCTTCGAGACCGTGGTCGGCATGGGCTTCGCCGCGTTCGCCGACGCCCCGGTCGACGTGGCCGTGGTGGAGGTGGGGATGGGCGGTGCGTGGGACGCCACCAACGTGGTCGACGGTGCGGTCTCGGTGATCACGCCGATCGCGGTGGACCATGCGCGCTACCTCGGCGACGAGCCCGCGACCATCGCGGTCGAGAAGTCGGGGATCATCAAGGCGGGGTCGCACGTCGTGGTGGCCGAGCAGTCCCCCGACGTGATGGCGGTGCTGGCGGACCGCGCCCGCGAGGTCGGCGCGACCCTGCTCCGCGAGGGCGTCGACTTCGGCGTGGTCAGCCGATCCGCGGCGGTCGGCGGTCAGGTGGCCACCCTGCGCGGCCTGCGCGCGGAGTACGCCGAGGTGTTCCTGCCGCTCTTCGGCGCGCACCAGGCGCAGAACGCCGTCACGGCGCTGGCCGCGGTCGAGTGCCTGGCCGGTCAGGACCCGCTCTCCGACGACGTCGTCCGCGAGGCCTTCGCCGAGATCAGCTCGCCCGGCCGCCTGGAGGTGATCCGACGGGGTCCGACCATCCTGCTGGACGCCGCGCACAACCCGCACGGGGCGGCGGCCGTGGTCGAGGCGATCCGGGACTCCTTCGTGTTCGACCCGCTCGTGGGCGTGGTGGGGATGATGGCCGACAAGGACGTCGAGGGCTTCCTCGGCGAGCTGGAGCCGGTGTTCTCCGAGATCGTGTGCACCCAGAGCTCGACCCCTCGCGCGATGCCCGCCGAGGAGCTTGCCGAGGTCGCCCGCGACCTCTTCGGCGAGCACCGCGTGCGGGCGGAGCGACGCCTCGACGACGCGCTCGAGGTCGCCGTGACGCTGGCCGAGACCGGAGGGTCGGGGGGCGAGTCGATCGGCTCTGGGGGCGTGCTGGTCACCGGCTCGGTGGTGACCGTCGGCGAGGCCCGCATCCTGCTGCGACGCAAGCACCAGTGAGGGGCGCGACGATGGGGCGCTTCCAGCGCACGATGTGCGCGGGCATGCTCGGTCTGCAGGCGGTCGTGCTGTTCCTGACCACGCCGGTCATGCTCAGCCTCACCGACATCGAGACGTGGGTGGCGCTCGTCATCGGCCTGGGCCTCACGGGCGCCTGCATCCTGGCCGCCGGCCTGATGCGCACCCGGCTGGGTGGACCGCTGGGCTGGGCGATCCAGGCCTGTGCCCTCGCGTTGGGCTTCGTGGTGACCGCGATGTTCGCCCTGGGGGCGGTCTTCTTGTCGCTGTACGCCGGATCCTGGTTCCTCGGGGCCCAGATCGACCGCGAGCGTGCTGAGCGCGAGGCCCTTGGCTAGGCTGCCGCCCATGTCCTCGACGCCCGACGCCCAGCGCACCTTCGTCCTGCTCAAGCCCGACACGGTCCGTCGCGGGCTGGTCGGGGCGGTGCTCAGCCGCTTCGAGGACCGGGGCCTGCGGATCGTGGCGATGGAGCAGCGCACGATCGACGCGGCCCTGGCCGACGAGCACTACGCCGAGCACGTCGACCGGGACTTCTACCCCCCGCTGCGCACCTTCGTCACCTCCGGCCCGCTGGTCGCGCTCGTCCTCGAGGGGGACCAGGCGATCGAGGTGGTGCGGGGGATCAACGGCGCCACGGACGGCCGCAAGGCGGCCCCCGGCACCATCCGGGGCGACTACTCCCTGTCGAACCGCGAGAACCTCGTCCACGGGTCGGACTCCCCGGAGTCGGCCGAGCGCGAGATCGAGATCTGGTTCCCCGGCCTGGCCTGACTCGGGGCCCGCCCCCGACCACCCGCCCCCGACTACCCGCCCCGGACCGCCTGCCGGGGACTGCCTGCCGGGGACTGTCCTGCCGCCCGATCGGTCCTGGGCGGTCCTTGGCGGTCCGCGTGCGTGTCCTCCCGGTTTGACCGGCCCCGCCTGCTTACGCTCCTCTCGACACACGGGTTACGGGAGTGACGGGGCACCATGGCGAACAGCTTCATCGGACGTGACATGGCCGTCGACCTCGGCACGGCGAACACGCTGGTCTACGTCCGCGGCAAGGGCGTGATGCTGGACGAGCCCAGCGTGGTGGCGCTGAACTCCAGCACCGGCGAGATCCTCGCCGTCGGTCACGAGGCGAAGCGGATGATCGGGCGGACCCCCGACAACATCACCGCGATCCGCCCGCTCCAGGACGGCGTGATCGCCGACTTCGACTCCACCGAGCAGATGCTCCGGTTCTTCATCCAGCAGGTCCACCGACGGCGCTACTTCGCCAAGCCCCGGGTGATCATCTGCGTGCCCAGCGGGATCACCGCCGTCGAGCAGCGGGCGGTGAAGGAGGCCGGCTACCAGGCCGGGGCACGCCGGGTCTACATCATCGAGGAGCCGATGGCCGCTGCGATCGGCGCCGGGCTCCCGGTCCACGAGGCGACCGGCAACATGGTCGTCGACGTGGGCGGAGGGACCACCGAGGTCGCGGTCATCTCCCTGGGCGGGATCGTGACCAGCCTCAGCGTCCGCACCGCCGGCGACGACATCGACCAGTCGATCATCGCCTGGATGAAGAAGGAGCACTCCCTGATGCTGGGGGAGCGCACGGCCGAGGAGATCAAGATGACCCTCGGCACGGCGTTCCCGCTGACCAAGGAGCCCGAGGCCGAGATCCGTGGTCGCGACATGGTCTCGGGTCTGCCGAAGACCGTGGTGGTCTCCAGCAGCGAGATCCGGCACGCCATCGAGGAGCCGCTCCACGACATCATCGACGCGGTGCGCACGACCCTCGACCAGACTCCTCCCGAGCTGGCCGGCGACATCATGGACCGCGGCCTGGTGCTGACCGGCGGCGGCGCCCTCCTGCGCGGGCTCGACGAGCGCCTGCGGCACGAGACCGGCATGCCCGTGCACGTCGCGGAGGACCCGCTGCTGTCGGTGGCCATGGGCGCCGGCAAGTGCGTCGAGGAGTTCGAGGCGCTGCAGCAGGTGCTCGTCTCCGAACCGCGACGGCGCTAGGGGGCCCGAGATGACCAAGGACGGACGCCGCTCCTCCCGCTCGGTGCTCGCGGTGCTGTGCCTGGCCGGCGTCACCGCCATCGCGGTCGACGCCCAGGGCGGCGACGCCTCGCCGTTCGTGCCGGCCCGCGCCGCGCTCGGCGACCTTCTGGCCCCGGTCCAGGAGGGCGCCGCGGTGGTGGCACGCCCGCTGCAGCAGGTCCCCGGCTTCTTCGAGTCCAACCAGCAGCTGCGTGCCGACATCTCCCGGCTCCAGGCGGAGAACGCCACCCTGCGCGGCCAGGTGGCGACCACCTCCGAGGTGCGCTACCGGGCGGCCGAGCTCGACGGACTGCTCCAGGCCTCCCGCAGCAGCGGGTTCGCCCTCGTGCCCGCGCGGGTCGTGGCGATGGGGCCGGCCCAGTCGTTCTCGCGGACGGTGACCATCGACGCCGGCACCACCTCCGGTGTCCACGCCGACATGACGGTGCTGAACAACCAGGGCCTGGTCGGCCGGGTCACCCACGCCGGCAAGCGCACCTCGACCATCCTGCTGCTGGTCGACCAGGACTCCGTGGTCGGCGCCCGCCTGGGCTCCAACGCCGAGGTGGGCTTCCTCAGCGGTCGCGGCGACATCGGTGGGCAGGGCCGGCTGGACCTCGACCTGGTCGACGACTCCGAGACGCCCGGCAAGGACGACGTCGTCGTCACCTGGGGCAGCCGCAACGGGACGCCGTACGTCGCGGGGATCCCGGTGGGCACCGTCGACGCCGTGTACTCCAGCCCCCGCGAGCAGGCCAAGCACGCGGTGATCGCGCCCTTCGTGGACTTCTCCTCCCTCGACCTCGTGGGCGTCGTGGTCAAGGCGGACACCGAGGGGGACAGGCCCGTGATCAAGGCCGGCGAGCTGCCCGCCACGTCCGCGACGCAGGCAGGACGCTGACATGACCGTTCTCCGCGGTGCGCTCTTCACCGCCGTGCTCGTGGCGGTCGTGGTGCTCCAGGTCAGCTTCTTCGGGTTCTTCGCCTACGACGGCGTCGTGCCCAACCTGGCCCTGCTCGTGGTCGTGGCCGCAGGGCTCACCCGAGGTCCTGAGCTCGGCTCCCTGCTCGGGCTGGTGGGCGGCTTCGCCGTCGACCTGGTCCCGCCGGCCGACCACGTGGCGGGCCGCTGGGCGCTGGCGCTGGTGCTCGTCGGCTACCTCGCCGGACAGGTGCGCCGTGACGCGAGCCGGTCCAGCCTGCTGGCCCTGTCGACGGTGGCGGTCGGTTCCCTGGTCGGCACCTCCGTCTACGCCCTGTCCGGCATGGTGCTCCAGGACCCGGCGATCCCGGTGACCGAGGCCCTGCGGGTGATCGGCACGTCGCTGGTCTACGACCTGCTCCTCGCGCCCTTCGTGCTGCCGGTGGCGATGCGGATGTTCCGCCGCCTCCGTCCGCACGAGGTCGCCTACTGACCACCGCCCGAGCCGACCGAGAGCAGAGATGACCACGACGACGACCTACCGCCCGGAGCCGGCGAGCCACGGCTCGTCCGGAGGTCCCCGCCGCAGCGCGCAGCGGGGGCGGCGGCGCCTGGGCGTGATCCAGGTGCTGGTGGTCACCTTGTTCCTCACCCTGTTCGGCCGGTTGTGGTACCTCCAGGTGTCCACCGGTGAGGACTACCAGGCCAAGGCGGCCGACCAGTCGGTGCGCGAGATCGTCGTCCAGCCGGCCCGGGGCCTCATCGTCGACGACATGGGGCGACCGCTGGTCGCCAACCGCACCTCCTGGGTGGTCACCGTCGACCGGACCCTGCTCGGCCGGCTGGGCACGAAGGTGCAGAAGCGTCTGCTCCAGCGGATCGCGCGGGCGGT
The DNA here is from genome assembly GCA_963784485.1 of uncultured Actinomycetota bacterium. Classification (GTDB taxonomy): domain Bacteria; phylum Actinomycetota; class Actinomycetes; order Propionibacteriales; family Nocardioidaceae; genus Marmoricola_A. The sequence goes on from CAWARH010000004.1 coordinate 514,091, forward strand.
CCACCAGCCGTACTCCGCGATCAAGGCCCGCACCTTGCTGTGCGGCGAGCCGAAGTCGGTCAGCGGGGTGTGCTGGAACGGCTCGCCGTACCAGCCGGTGCCGGTGGCCAAGGACATCCGCCAGCAGACCGCCCTGTCGATCATGGAGCAGAACGAGGACTTCCCGGCCGTCCTGGTGGACAACCAGAACGTCCGCTCCTACCCCTCGCCCTACGGCATCAACGCCGCGCACCTGCTCGGCTACCTCAGTCCCATCACGGAGTCCGAGCTCGACCAGGCTGCCGACGACGGCGACGAGTCGGTGCACGGGGCCTCCGTGGTCGGCCGGGCCGGGCTGGAGAAGGAGTACGACTCCTGGCTGCGCGGCTTCCCCGGCTACAAGGAGGTCTCCGTCGACTCGATGGGGCGGGTCCTCGGGGACTCCGGCGAGGTGGAGGGGGAGGTCGGGGACACCCTGGTCACCTCCATCGACTCCCGGGTCCAGGCCGTGGTGGAGCAGCAGCTCGCCACCACCATCAAGACCGCGCGCAGCACCTTCGACTCGGTCACGGGACGGAACTACGTGGCCGACTCCGGCGCCGCGGTGGTGATGGAGGCCGGCACCGGCCGGATCGTGGCGATGGCCAGCCAGCCGACGTACGACCCGAAGGTCTGGGTCGGGGGGATCACCAGCCCCCAGCTCGCCCGGCTCTACTCGGAGAAGGCCGGCACCCCGCTGCTCTCACGGGCCACCCAGGGGCAGTTCGCCCCCGGCTCGACCTGGAAGCCGATCATGACCGCAGGGGCGTTGACCAACGGCTTCAGCCAGGACACCCGGTTGAACTGCTCGTCGTCGTTCCGGGTGGGCAACCGCGACTTCAAGAACTACGAGTCCGGGGCCTACGGCTACATCGGCTTCCAGAAGGCGCTCGAGGTGTCCTGCAACACCTTCTTCTACCGGGTCGGCTTCGACTTCTGGCAGAGGTACGGCACCGACGTGGCCGACGTCGACGCCAAGGACCCGCTGGTCAGCGAGGCCCAGGAGTTCGGCTTCGGTCGACCGACCGGCATCGACGTCCCGGGCGAGTCGTCCGGGCGGATCGCGGACCGGAAGTGGAAGCGCGCCTACTACGACCAGATGAAGGACTACTACTGCAAGGTCGGAAAGGAGTCCGGCTCGGACTTCCTGCACCGCTTCGCGCGCGAGTTCTGCGTCGAGGGTTATGCCTACCGGGCCGGCGACGCGGTCAACTTCGCCATCGGCCAGGGGGACACGGTGGTCACCCCGCTCCAGCTGGCCCGCGCCTACGCGGCGCTCTCCAACGGGGGAACGCTGTACGAGCCCCGGGTGGGCAAGGCGATCGTGAGCCCGGAGGGCAACGTCGTCAAGCAGATCAAGCCGAAGGTCCAGGGGACCGTCGACATCCCCCAGGGCGACCTGGGGTTCATCGACACCGCTCTGCAGGGCGTCGCCCGCGAGGGGACCATGGCCTGGCGGCTGGCCGACTTCCCGCTGGACCAGGTGACCATCCGGGCCAAGACCGGCTCGGCGGAGGTCTACGGCAAGCAGTCGACCTCGTGGGTCGCCTCCTACACCAAGGACTACGTGGTGGTGATGATGGTCTCCCAGGGTGGCACCGGGTCCGGCACCTCGGGTCCGGCGATCCGCAAGATCTACGAGACGCTGTACGGCATCCACGGCAGCGACGTCCGCCCCGCGGACGCGGCGATCCCCGGCACCACCCCACCGGCGCGGCTGCCGGTGTTCGCCGACGACGGCTCGATCCTGCCGCCCGTGAGCCGAGGCCCCCGATGAGCCTCACCAGCCTGTCCGGCCAGCCGCGCCCTCGCCAGATCCGGACCGAGTCGAGCCTGGCACGCGTGCCCCGGCTGGACTGGACGCTCCTGCTGGCGGGCGTCGCCCTGCTCGCCCTGGGCACCATGCTCGTGTGGTCGGCCACCGCCGAGCGGGACGCCCTCACCGGCGGGGACCCGCAGGCGTTCCTGAGACGGCACCTGGTCAACATCGCGATCGGCGTGGTCCTGGCCGTGCTGGTCACCGCGACCGATCACCGTTGGGTGCGCATCCTGGCGCCGCTGGTCTACGTGGGCAGCCTGCTGGGACTGGCGCTGGTGCTGGTCATGGGCTCGACCATCAACGGCTCGCGCTCCTGGATCATCGTCGGCGGGATGTCCATCCAGCCGGCCGAGTTCGCCAAGCTTGCCGTGGTCGTCGCGATGGCCCTGGTGGTCGCCGAGCGCACCGAGGGCTCCTGGCGGTCCAGCGAGGTGCGGCACGCCGACGTGCTCGCCATGCTGGCCGTCGCCGGCCTGCCCGCGCTGATGATCCTCGCCCAGCCCGACCTGGGCACCATGCTGGTCCTGCTGGCGACCGTCTTCGGGGTGGTCGCCACCAGCGGGGCCTCCCGGCGGTGGCTGGTCGGGCTCGGGGCCGCCGGTGTGGCCGCGGCGACGCTCGCGGTCCTCGGGGGCGTGCTCAAGGCGTACCAGATCGACCGCTTCATGGCGTTCACCAACCCGGCCCTCGACCCGCGGGGAGCCGGCTACAACACCGAGCAGGCGCGGATCGCCATCGGCAACGGCGGCATCTTCGGCCAGGGTCTCTTCCACGGCTCCCAGACCAGGTCCGGCTTCGTGCCCGAACAGCAGACCGACTTCATCTTCACCGTGGCCGGCGAGGAGCTCGGGCTGCTCGGTGCCGGACTCGTCATCGTCCTGCTCGGCCTGGTCATCTGGCGGGCGCTGACGATCGCCGGGCGGGCGGAGGACCTGTTCGGCCGGCTCGCGGCGGCAGGGATCGCGTGCTGGTTCGGCTTCCAGGCCTTCCAGAACATCGGCATGTGCCTGGGCATCATGCCGGTCACCGGGGTGCCCCTGCCGCTGGTCTCCTACGGCGGGTCGTCGATGTTCGCCACGCTGATGGCCCTGGGCCTGCTGCAGAACATCCACCTGCGCAACCAGCGCTCCCTGGGCCTCGGGGTGGCCCGGACCCGCCTGGAGCGCTCGCGCTTCTGACCCGGGACCGCGGGACGGGCAGCGGGGCGGCGTACCCTGGGCCCGGTCACCGTCCGTCGACCGCGAGGTTCCACCCATGCCTGCGACCGCTGCCCTGTCCGACTCGGTCTTCCCCCGGCTCGAGCCGTTGCTGTCAGGGGTCCAGAAGCCCATCCAGTACGTCGGGGGCGAGCTGAACTCCACCCTCAAGGAGTGGGACGACGTCGAGGTCCGGTGGGCGCTGATGTACCCCGACGCCTACGAGGTGGGCCTGCCCAACCAGGGCGTCCAGATCCTCTACGAGGTGCTCAACGAGCAGGACTGGGTGCTCGCGGAGCGGACCTACGCCGTGTGGCCCGACATGGAGAAGGTCATGCGGGACCACGACATCCCGCAGTTCACCGTCGACCAGCACCGCCCGATCCGGGCCTTCGACGTGCTGGGCGTCTCCTTCGCCACCGAGCTCGGGTACACCAACCTCCTCACCGCCCTGGACCTGGCCGCGATCCCGTTGCACGCCGCGGACCGTACCGAGGGCGACCCGTTGGTGCTGGCGGGCGGGCACTCCGCCTTCAACCCCGAGCCCATCGCCGACTTCGTCGACGCTGCCGTCCTCGGGGACGGCGAGGAGATCGTGCTGGCCATCTCCGAGGTGATCCGCGAGTGGAAGCACGACCTGGCCGCTGCGGCCGGCTCCGGCGGGGAGCCCGACCTCGGCACCGGGCGCAGCCCCCGCGACGAGCTGCTGTACCGGCTCGCCGCCTCAGGCGGCGTCTACGTGCCGAAGTTCTACGACACCGACTACCTCCCCGACGGGCGGATCCAGCGAGTCGTGCCGAACACGGCGGGGGTGCCGTGGCGCGTGCACAAGCACACGCTCATGGACCTCGACGCCTGGCCGTACCCGCGCAAGCCGCTCGTCCCGCTCGCCGAGACCGTGCACGAGCGGTTCTCGGTCGAGATCTTCCGGGGCTGCACCCGCGGCTGCCGGTTCTGCCAGGCCGGGATGATCACCCGTCCGGTACGCGAGCGGTCCATCGACACGATCGGCGAGATGGTCGAGAACGGCGTCCGCGCCACCGGTTTCGAGGAGGTCGGCCTGCTGTCGCTGTCCAGCGCCGACCACACCGAGATCGGTGAGGTGGCCACGGGGCTGGCGGACCGCTACGAGGGCTCGAACGTCTCCCTGAGCCTGCCCTCGACCCGCGTCGACGCCTTCAACATCACCCTGGCCAACGAGTTCTCCCGCAACGGACGGCGTTCGGGGCTGACCTTCGCCCCCGAGGGCGGCTCGGAGCGACTGCGCAAGGTGATCAACAAGATGGTCACCGAGGAGGACCTGATCCGGACCGTCTCCACGGCGTACTCCCACGGCTGGCGGCAGGTGAAGCTCTACTTCATGTGCGGCCTGCCGACCGAGACCGACGAGGACGTCATGGGCATCGCCGACCTCGCGAAGAAGGTGATCGCCAAGGGGCGTGAGGTGTCGGGGCGCAACGACATCCGCTGCACCGTCTCCATCGGCGGGTTCGTGCCCAAGCCGCACACGCCGTTCCAGTGGGCGGCCCAGCTCGACTGGGAGACCACCGACGAGCGACTGAAGAAGCTGCGCGACGACGTACGCAGTGACAAGAAGTTCGGCCGCGCCATCGGTTTCCGCTACCACGACGGGCGGCCCGGCATCGTGGAGGGGCTGCTGTCGCGTGGCGATCGACGGGTGGGTCGTGTGATCGAACAGGTGTGGCGCGCCGGCGGGCGCTTCGACGGCTGGAGCGAGCACTTCGACTACGACCGCTGGATGGCCGCGGCCGAGGTGGGGCTGGCCGGCACCGGGGTGGACGTGGACTGGTACACCGTCCGCGAGCGCGACTACGCCGAGGTGCTGCCCTGGGACCACCTGGACTCCGGGCTCGACAAGGACTGGCTGTGGGAGGACTGGCAGGACGCCATCGACCCCAGCTCGGAGGCCGAGGTCGAGGACTGCCGGTGGAACCCCTGCTACGACTGTGGCGTGTGCCCCCAGATGGACACCGAGATCCAGATCGGCCCGACCGGTCGGACGATGCTGCCGCTGTCGGTGGTCTGACCGCGGACGCTCAGAGCCCGGAGACCACGAACGCCAGACCGATGATCAGCAGCACCCCGACGATCAGGGCGGCGGTCATGGCCAGCCGGCGGCCCGGAGGGGCAGGCTCGTGGCCGGGGTCCTCTGCCCGGCTCCTGCCGAGCTGGGCGAACGGGTCGGCTGCCGGAGCGGGCTCGTCGGCCGGGTCTCGGGGCTTCTGGCCGGGGTAGGTGAACAGCGGTGCCGAAGGCGGCTCCGCAGGGTGGTCGGGCTGGTCGGGGACCTCGGCCGTGGTCGGGTCGGTCGGCGCGCCGGCGCTGTCCGTGCCCGCCTGGGTCCCGAGGTCGAACCGGGGCGTCTCGGGGGAGACGTCGGGGTCGCTGCCCGACCGGACCACGCCGTCCTCGGCGTAGGTGTAGGACCACCGTCGACCGTCCTCGCCGGCGACCTGGACCGCGCCCTCGTCGACCCAGCGGTGCAGGCCGACGTAGAACGCGGTCGCCTGCTCCGACCACCCGGGACTCCCGGCGGTGAACGGGGCCAGCTCGAGCCACTCCCCGTCCCGTCGGACGTCGGCGGCGGCGTACCGGGCGAGCTCCTCGAAGGAGTCCACGGGGTGCTCGGCCTCGAAGGCACCCTGCTTCGAGCCCAGCTCGAACTCGAGCACGGTCAGGGCCTGGGACTCCACCTCCTTGGGCAGTCGGAGGCGGCCGGTGACGTCGACGGAGTAACCCATGACACCGAGCCTAGGCCGCGACGGTCAGGGAGCCGACCTCCGTCCCGGCGTACGGGTCCGTGGCTGCGGCCGGCATGGGTGTCGGTAGGGTGGAGCGTCATGCGTGAACAGCCCGAGCAGCAGGCACCCCCGGTCCAACGTCTGAGGATCCGCTACGCCAAGCGTGGCCGGCTCCGGTTCACCAGCCACCGCGACTTCTCCCGCGCCTTCGAGCGGGCGCTGGTCAGGTCCGGGGTGCCGATGGCGTACTCGTCCGGGTTCAACCCGCACCCCAGGATCTCCTACGCCGGGGCGTCCCCGACGGGTGCGGCCAGCGAGGCGGAGTACGTCGAGATCGGACTGGCCGAGGTCAGGAGCCCCGAGGCCGTGCGCGCACTGCTGGACGCGTCGCTGCCGCCGGGCCTCGACGTGGTCGAGGTCGTGGTCTCGGCCGGTGGCGCCCTCCACGACCGGCTGGAGGCCAGCTCCTGGGTGATCCGGCTGCCCGGCGTGCCGGTCGCCGAGGTCACCGCGGCGGTCAACCGGTTCCTGGCCGCCGAAGAGGTGATGGTCGAGCGGATGACCAAGCGGGGGCTGCGCAGCTTCGACTGTCGCCGCGCCGTCGTGTCACTCGCCGTAGCGCAGATCACGTCGCAGGAAACCGAGTGTGCGATACTCCAGGTGGTCCTGCGGCACGGTACGCCGTCCGTGAGACCCGACGACATCCTCGCCGGTGTGCGCGAGATCTCCGGGCTCCAGGTCGATGCGGCTGCTTTGTTCGAGCGGTCGGCCCAGGGTCCGTTGGATGCGCAGACCGGCACGGTGGGTGACCCGTTGGCACCCGACCGCGACGCGGTGTGACCCGGAAAGTGACAGCTCCGGATCGTTGACATCGCTGACCGCGGTCAGGTCCGGCAGCCGCCCGTCGACGCAGTGACGGTGGGTGTCGCCGTGAGCTCCGTGCCATCGGAGCCTCCACCGCAAGCTTCCGCCCGACCGGCTCGCCGGGACGGCGACCGACACGCCCCGCGTGCCTCGTTCCCGGACGACGCGCAGGGCAGAGGAGTTCCCTTGCTCGACGAGCAGAACCCGGCCGAAGCCGGGAACGACCCCACCGACAGCACCCCCGAGGCGACCTCGCCGGTCGAGACCCCCCCGCCGCCGCGCAAGCGGGCCCCGCGGAAGTCAGCCGCGAAGAAGGTCGCCGCCGCGAGCGACGCCGCGGCTGACGACCCGGGCGAGGCCCCTGCAGCGCCGGCCAAGAAGGCCACGGCGCGCAAGAGCACCAGGAAGGCGCCGGCGAAGAAGGCCGCCGCGCCGGCCGACACCCCGTTCGAGCTGCCCGCGGAGCCCGACGCCGCAGCCAGCCTCTCGGCCAGTCCCGCGGACGGCTCCTCGGCCAGTCCCGCGGACGGCTCCGGCGAGAGCGCTGCTGCCGCGGAGGAGCCGACGGAGGCTGCGCCCCCGGCACGCCCGCGGCGGTCCCGCAAGAGCGCTGCCACCCGGGCCGCCGAGGCTGAGGCCCTGGCCGAGTCGTCGACCCTCGAGCCGACGGTCGCCGAACCGGCCGAGGCGCCCCCCGCTCCCGCCGACGTGCAGGGCGAGGCCGCCGCCGAGAGCGCCGGCGAGCCGGTGACCGAGGCGGCTCCGCGCCGGACCCGCAGCCGGGCCACGAAGGCCGCAGCCGCGGCGCCGCCCGCGCTGCTGTTCCAGCCGCCGGACCCGGCGGCCGCCAAGCCGGCCCGCAAGCGCGCGACCCGCAAGAGCGCCCCGGCGCTGCCGTCCCCCCAGCCCGACGACGCGGTGACCGAGCAGGCGGACGCCGAGGAGGTCTCCGCGACCGATCAGGCCACCTCCGCACCGACCGGAGACGGCGGCCAGGGCAACCGGGCGGGGGGCGACCTGGAGCGCTCTGCCGCACCCGACGAGGCTGAGCCGGAGGTCGAGGACGGGGCCACCGACCGGGCCACCGACCAGGACACCGACCAGGACGCCGACCAGGCTTCGGACCAGGACAAGGACGAGAACGGCGCCGAGGACCGGTCCCAGGGCTCGGAGGACGGCGACGGCGACGGCAGCGGTCGCCGGCGTCGCCGCCGCGGTGGCCGGCGTCGCCGCAAGCCCGCGGGCGAGTCCGGCAGCGACCAGGGCGACGACGACAACGACGAGCGTGACGGCGAGTCCGGTGGACGCGAGAGCGGCCGCGGCTCGGGCCGGGGGTCCGGTCGGGAGGCTGCCCGAGCCGAGGAGACCGCGGGCGAGCGTGGTCAGGAGAGCAGCGGCAAGAACGGCGACGCGAACGGCGACGGCGAGGACGCCGGCGACTCCGACCAGGGCGAGGGCGGCTCCAGCCGACGACGTCGACGCAGGCGTCGCGCCGGTGACGGCAACGGCAACGGCGGCAACAACGGCGACAACGGCGCAGACGACCCGGAGAACACCGTCACCCGGGTCCGCAAGGGCCGGTCGGCCGAGGACGAGATCACCGGCTTCTCGGGGTCCACGCGGCTGGAGGCCAAGAAGCAGCGCCGCCGCGAGGGCCGCGAGGCAGGGCGGCGCCGGGCCCCGATCATCAGCGAGGCCGAGTTCCTCGCCCGTCGCGAGTCGGTGGACCGCAAGATGGTGATCCGGCAGCGCGACGACCTGACCCAGATCGCGGTCCTGGAGGACAAGGTCCTCGTCGAGCACTACGTGGCTCGCGAGTCGCAGACCTCGCTGATCGGCAACGTCTACCTCGGCCGGGTCCAGAACGTCCTGCCCTCCATGGAGGCGGCCTTCATCGACATCGGCAAGGGTCGCAACGCGGTGCTGTACGCCGGCGAGGTGAACTGGGACCTGCTCGGTGCCAAGGAGGGCCACCAGCGCAAGATCGAGCAGGTGCTCAAGCCGGGTCAGCCGGTGCTGGTCCAGGTCAGCAAGGACCCGATCGGACACAAGGGCGCCCGGCTGACCAGCCAGATCAGCCTTCCCGGCCGGTTCCTCGTCTACGTCCCGGACGGCACCACCAGCGGGATCTCCCGCAAGCTCCCCGAGACCGAGCGCAACCGGCTCAAGACGCTGCTCAAGGAGATCGTCCCGGAGTCGGCGGGCGTCATCGTGCGCACCGCGGCGGAGGGTGCCAGCGAGGCCGAGCTCACGCGCGACGTGGAGCGGCTCACCGCCCTGTGGGAGGAGATCGCCTCCCAGGTCGAGGGCGGCTCCGCCCCCCAGCTGCTCTACGGCGAGCCGGACCTCACCCTCAAGGTGGTCCGCGACCTCTTCACCGAGGACATCGGCCGCCTGGTGGTCTCCGGGGACGAGGCGTGGGCGATGGTCGAGCAGTACGTCGGCCACGTGGCGCCGGACCTCGCCGACCGGCTCGAGCGGCACGACGACTCCCAGCGGGACGCCTTCGCGGAGTACCGCATCGACGAGCAGATCGCCAAGGGCCTGGACCGCAAGGTCTGGCTGCCCTCCGGAGGCTCCCTGGTCATCGACCGCACCGAGGCGATGACCGTGGTGGACGTCAACACCGGCAAGTTCACCGGGTCGGGCGGGAACCTCGAGGAGACGGTCACCAAGAACAACCTGGAGGCGGCCGAGGAGATCGTCCGGCAGCTCCGGCTCCGCGACATCGGTGGCATCATCGTCGTCGACTTCATCGACATGGTGCTCGAGAGCAACCGGGACCTCGTCCTGCGTCGGCTGATCGAGTGCCTCGGCCGGGACCGCACCCGGCACCAGGTGGCCGAGGTGACCTCGCTCGGTCTGGTGCAGATGACCCGCAAGCGGATCGGTACCGGTCTCCTGGAGGCGTTCAGCGAGCCCTGCGAGCACTGCCAGGGCCGGGGCCTGCAGATCCACCAGGAGCCGGTGCAGGCGCGCCGTAGCCAGCCTGAGGAGGAGCCGCGGCGCGGCAACCGTCGTGCTCGGGGTGGCCGGGGCAGGTCCGAGGACCAGCCGGAAGGCAACGGGTCAGCTGAGGAGTCCCGGTCCGAGTCCCACGGCCACGCCGCCCATGACGGTGGGTCCGAGGGCAAGCGCCGTCCCACTCCGGCGGAGTTCGCCGCGATGGCCCGCTCGGAGGCCGCTGCCAAGGCCGCCGCGACCGCCGCCGACGAGGCGGCTCCCGAGTCAGCCACGGTCGAGTCACCGGCCGAGGCGGCGGCAGGGTCCTCGGCAGAGTCCTCGGGAGAGGCTCTCGAGCCCATGCCCGAGGCGACTCCGAAGCCGGCATCCGAGCCGACACCCGAGCCGGCACCCGAGCCGGCGCCTGAGCCGGCGCCCGAGCCGACACCTGAGCCGGCACCCGAGCCGGTGGCGCCCCCGGTCCCGACCGGACCGCGACTGGTCACCACCGTGCGCCGTAGTGGCGCCCGGCGCGCCGCCGGTCCGCCGCCGGTCGTGGAGGTCCCTGCGGGGTCGACCGACGTCGCCGAGTCGCCCGTGGACGGTCTCGACGGGGCGGACGGCACCCACGGCGTGGACGAGCAGGCCAGCGCAGGCGAGACCAGCCATGTGCCGGTCAAGGGCCGGCGTACGCGCAAGCGCTGACAGCTGGGGGGTGGGTCGGGAACAGCCCGTCGTTTTGACCCACCCTCCTGCTTTCCCTAGACTTGACCCTTGGTGCGCAAGGCGCATCCTTCGTCGTGTGCCTCAGCACGCTCCCAGTCTGTTCGGACCGGTGACGCGTGCGCGGGGAGCCCGGCGGTTCCCTGAACTGAACGACCGAGGAGAGTGAGTCGCGGTGTACGCGATCGTGCGCAGTGGCGGAACCCAGCAGAAGGTCGCCGTGGGTGACGTCATCGAGATCGACAAGGTCACTACCGGCGTCGGAGAGTCCCTCTCGCTTCCGGTGCTGCTGCTCGTCGACGGTGAGAGCGTCACCACCGACGCCGACACGTTGGCCAAGGCCTCGGTGACCGCCGAGGTCGTGGGCGCCACCAAGGGCCCCAAGATCACCATCTTGAAGTACAAGAACAAGACCGGTTACCGCAAGCGCCAGGGGCACCGCCAGAAGTACACCCAGGTCAAGGTCACCGACATCTCCGCGAGCTGAACCGCGCCGACACCCACCCCGAGCGAGGACTGAACCATGGCACACAAGAAGGGCGCCGCGTCCACCAAGAACGGCCGCGACTCCAACTCCCAGCGTCTGGGCGTCAAGCGGTACGGCGGCCAGCTGGTGAACGCGGGCGAGATCATCGTCCGGCAGCGCGGCACGCACTTCCACCCCGGTGCGGGCGTGGGCCGCGGTGGCGACGACACGTTGTTCGCGCTGGTCGCGGGCAACGTGGAGTTCGGCACCAAGCGCGGTCGCCGCGTGGTGAACATCGTCCCGACCGCTGGCTGAGCCCAGCCGGACCGGACCTGTGTGACGGGCGCCCTGCTGAGTCAGCAGGGCGCTTGTCGTTTTCGTCCCGGTCCCCGGTGATCCGCGACGACCCCGCCTGAGCCCGTCCGACCTGAGAGAAGAGAACATGGCCGTCCCGACCTTCGTCGACCGGGTGGTGCTGAACGTCTCCGCTGGCCGCGGAGGCAACGGCGTCGCCAGCGTCCACCGCGAGAAGTTCAAGCCCCTGGGGGGTCCCGACGGGGGCAACGGGGGGCCGGGGGGCAGCGTCATCCTCCGCGTCGACCCCGACGTCACGACCCTGATCGACTACCACCACAGCCCGTCGCGTCGTGCCGAGCACGGGGGCCACGGCGCCGGCGCCCACCGCAACGGGTCCCACGGCCAGGACCTGGTCCTCCCGGTGCCCGACGGCACCGTGGTCACCACGGAGTCGGGCGAGCAGATCGCGGACCTGATCGGTGCCGGCACCGAGATCGTGATCGCCCAGGGCGGCCGCGGCGGGCTCGGCAACGCCGCACTGGCCAGCTCCAAGCGCAAGGCGCCCGGCTTCGCCCTGCTCGGTGAGCCGGGGGACGAGCTCTCGATCGCCCTGGAGCTCAAGGTCGTCGCGGACATCGGCCTGGTCGGCTTCCCCAGCGCGGGGAAGTCGAGCCTGATCGCCTCGATGAGCAGGGCGCGGCCGAAGATCGCCGACTACCCCTTCACCACGCTGGTGCCGAACCTCGGGGTGGTGACAGCCGGGGAGACCACCTTCACCGTCGCCGACGTGCCAGGGCTGATCGAGGGGGCCAGCGAGGGACGCGGCCTGGGCCACGACTTCCTGCGCCACATCGAGCGGTGCGCCGCGCTCGTCCACGTGATCGACATGGCCACGATGGAGCCGGGCCGCGACCCGGTCAGCGACCTGGACGTGATCGAGGGCGAGCTGTCGGCCTACGGCGGGCTCGAGGACCGACCCCGGCTGGTGGCCCTGAACAAGATCGACGTCCCCGACGGCCGCGACATGTCCGACATCGTGATCGACGACCTGCGCAACCGCGGTCTCAGGGTCATCCCGGTCTCGGCGGCAAGCCACGAGGGGCTGCGGGAGCTGTCGTTCGCGATGGCCGAGGTGGTGCGCGCCGCGCGTGCCGCCCGGCCGGTCGTCGAGACGGCGCGGATCGTGATCCGGCCCCCGGCCACCACCGGACCCGACTTCACCGTGGAGCAGACCGACGACGGGTGGCGGGTGCGCGGCAACAAGCCCGAGCGCTGGGTGCGCCAGACCGACTTCAGCAACGACGAGGCCGTCGGCTTCCTCGCCGACCGGTTGAACCGGCTCGGAGTGGAGGACCGGCTGCTGGCGCTGGGCGCGGCCGAGGGTGACGCGGTGGTGATCGGCGCTGCGGAGAACTCGGTGGTCTTCGACTTCAAGCCGATGGTCGACGCCGGGGCCAGCATCCTGGGCAGTCGCCGGGGCGAGGACGTCCGGCTCGGCGAGCAGCGGCCCTCGGTGTCGCGTCGGCGGGCCATCGACGCGGCCTACGACGAACGCGGCGAGGGCGAGGCGCGAGCCGACGTCGCGGCGCGGGTGGGGTCCTCGGACGTGCCGGACGACGAGCCCGTGGCCGCGCCGTGGGACCAGGACTCGGTCTGGGACGAGAAGGACGGGGACGCCCCGGAGGCCCAGCAGTGAGCCCCGAGGCGAACCACCGGCCGAGCCGCGCGGCGAGCCACGGACGGACCGTCCTGGCAGCACAGCGGGTGGTGGTCAAGGTCGGCTCGTCGTCGCTCACCACGGCGGCCGGCGGGATCGACCCCGACCGGGTGAGCGCGCTCGTGGACGCGGTGGCCTCCGTGCGCGCCCGAGGCACCGAGGTGGTCCTGGTCTCGAGCGGCGCGATCGCGGCCGGGCTCGCCCCGCTCGGACTGACCCGGCGACCCCGGGACCTGGCCACGCAGCAGGCGGCCGCCTCGGTGGGACAGGGCGTGCTGGTGCACCGGTACACCGAGGAGCTCGCCCGGCACCAGGTCACCGCCGGGCAGGTCCTCCTCACCGTCGATGACGTGACCCGCCGCAGTCACCACCAGAACGCCCGCCGGACGTTCGCCAAGCTCCTCGACCTCGGAGTCCTTCCGATCGTGAACGAGAACGACACGGTCGCCACCTCCGAGATCCGGTTCGGCGACAACGACCGCCTCGCCGCGCTGGTCGCGCACCTGGTGCACGCGGACCTGCTGGTGCTGCTCAGCGACGTCGACGGGCTCTACACCGGGAACCCGAGCCGGCCGGGCGCCACCCTGCTCACCGACGTGCACGGGGAGAAGGACCTGGCCGCGGTCAGCCTGGGCAGCACGGGCGCCTCCGGGGTGGGCACCGGCGGCATGCACACCAAGGTCGAGGCCGCCAGGATCGCGACCGGCGCGGGGATCCCGGTCCTGCTCACCTCGGCAGCACAGGGCGCTGCCGCCCTGGCGGGTGCCGAGGTGGGCACGTGGTTCCACCCCACCGGGCGACTGCGGTCCACCCGTCTGCTGTGGTTGGCCCATGCCACCGAGGGCAAGGGCCGCATCGTCCTCGACGACGGCGCGGTGCGGGCGGTGACCGAGCGTCGGGCCTCGCTCCTGCCCGCCGGGATCGTCGGTGTGAGCGGGACCTTCGTGGCTGGTGACCCGGTCGACGTGGTCACCGCCGAGGGCTTCCGGGTCGCTCGCGGGCTGGTCAACTACGACTCCCAGGAGCTGCCCGGCCTGGCCGGCCGGTCGACCCGTGACCTGGCCCGGGAGCTGGGGACGTCGTACGAGCGCGAGGTCATCCACCGGGACGACCTCGTCCTGCTCCGGCGCTGACCGGAGACCGAGGAGGCCACGGGGAGCCCCACCGGTGCCGATCGACCTACGGAATCCGCTGGATTCACCCCGAACGGCGCTCACTCTGCGCCTTTCCGGGGACGCACCGCACCTCAGCGTCCAGACTGGTGCCTCGACGCTCGACCGGCAGGTGAGGAACACGTGGTCCAGGATGCTCGGCTGTGGCACATCACGGTCACCGTGGCAGGTGCGCCGATGGAGCCGTTGATCATCCGCGGAGCCTTGCAGCGGCTCAGTGAGGAGCGTCCGTTCCTGACCTCGCTCCGGTTCAACAGCGAACGGGCCGAGATCTGCTACTGGGACGAGGCGGACACCCTCGTCGACGTCGCCTCCCTGGCGCTTCGCCTGTGGAACGAGCACCGTGACTCCGCGGCCCTCCCGTTCTGGGAGGTCGTGGCCCTGGAGGTCGTGGAGCAGGCGGTCAAGGTCAGCCGCGACCAGTTCGAGCCGTTGACCGAGGTCGCCGTCGTCCCGACCTTCTTCTGAGCCGGGCGCGAGACCCACGGGGGACCCGGCAGCCGCCGGACCGGGAGGGGGGCGGGCGGGCAGGGCGAGGCGCCTCTAGGCTGGACGCCATGTCCGAGAACCCCGACGTCGAGGGCGCCGTGGCCCAGTCCGCCACCCGTGCCCGGGTAGCCGCCCACCCCCTTGCTCTCGCCACCCGCGCCACCAAGGACGCTGCCCTGATGGCCATGGCCGAGGGGCTGGTCGGGGCGTCCGCGTCGGTCCTGCGAGCCAACGCCGCCGACCTCGACACCGCCCGGGCCGCCGGCACACCGGAGGCACTGCTGGACCGGCTGCGCCTCGACGAGGGGCGGGTGGCGGCGATGGCCGACGGCTTGCGGGACCTGGCCGCCCTGCCCGACCCGGTCGGCGAGGTGGTCCGGGGGTCGACGCTGGCCAACGGGCTCGAGCTCCGGCAGGTGCGCGTGCCCTTCGGGGTGGTCGGCATCATCTACGAGGCCCGGCCGAACGTCACCGCGGACGCCGCTGGCATCTGCCTGAAGTCGGGGAACGCCGCGCTCCTCCGGGGCTCCACCAGCGCCCGCAGGACCAACCAGGCGATCGTCGACGCCCTGCGCACCGCGTTGGAGGCGGCCGGCCTGCCGGCGGATGCCGTCCAGCTCGTGCCGGGCGACAGCCACGAGTCGGCCAAGGCGCTGATGCGCGCGCGCGGCCAGGTCGACGTCCTGGTCCCCCGAGGCGGTGCCAGCCTGATCCGCTCGGTGGTCGAGGAGTCCACCGTGCCGGTGATCGAGACGGGGGTCGGCAACTGCCACGTGTACGTCGACGCGGACGCCGACCTCGACATGGCTCTGGCGATCGTCCTGAACTCCAAGACCCACCGGCCGTCGGTGTGCAACGCCGCCGAGTCGTTGCTGGTGCACGCCGCCGTGGCCGAGGCGTTCCTCCCGCGGGTGGTCCAGGCGCTGCAGGAAGCCGGGGTGACCGTGCACGGGGACGAGGCGTTCACGAGGCTGGAGGGGGTCGTGCCCGCCGCCTCGGCCGACTACGACGCCGAGTACCTCTCGCTCGACATCAGCGCGGCCGTCGTGCCCTCCCTCGACGAGGCGGTCGCGCACATCCGGCGCCACTCCACCGGGCACACCGAGGCGATCGTCACCGGCTCGTTGGAGGCGGCACGCCGGTTCACCGCCGCCGTCGACTCCGCCGCCGTGATGGTCAACGCGAGCACCCGGTTCACCGACGGGGGCGAGTTCGGCTTCGGGGCCGAGATCGGCATCTCGACGCAGAAGCTGCACGCGCGCGGCCCGATGGGGCTGCCCGAGATGACCTCCACCAAGTACGTCGTGACCGGCCGTGGACACACGCGCTGACCCGGCGACCCTCGACGTCTGGACCGACGTCGCTGGGGAGCGCCTGAACACCTCGGCGACCGTGGTCACCGGGATCCGCACGGTGCTGGCCGTGGTGCTGGCCGGCGCCGCGGCGTACCAGGAGAGCCTCACGCTGCTGGTCGTGGCGCTCGGGGTCTACTGGGTGGGGGACATGCTCGACGGGTACGTCGCCCGGCTCCGTGGCTGCGAGACCCGGATCGGCGCGTGCCTCGACATCCTGTCCGACCGGTTCTGCGCCGCAGCCTTCTACGTCGGGCTGATGTGGCTCGAGCCTGAGCTCGCGCCGGCGATCCTGGTCTACCTCGCCGAGTTCATGGTGGTCGACTGCTACCTGTCCCTGGCCTTCCTGGCCTGGCCGATCCGCAGCCCGAACTACTTCTTCGTCGTCGACCGCCCGTTGTGGCTGTGGAACTGGTCCAAGCCCGGGAAGGCCGTCAACTCCTCGCTCTTCGCGGTGCTGCTGCTGGTCACCGGCTGGGTGTGGGTGGGCGTCGCGATCGCCACCGCGCTGCTGGTGATGAAGTCGGTCTCCTTGGCCCGCCTGGCACGCATCGGGCTGCCGGTGCCGGCACGATAGGGTGCGGGCATGGCGAATTCAGTGGTCCTCCTCGCGGCCGAGTCCGGTGCGGCGGAGGGTGTCAACCCGTGGTTCATCGGCATCGGCGCGTTCGTCCTGCTTCTCATCCTGCTGCTCGCCGTCGTGTCCTTCGGCGGCGGTCGCGAGCACTCCTGAGCTCGATGACGTGGCCGGCCGTGACGCGTGCGTGACGAGGTGACCTCGTCGGCACCCGAGACGCGGCGGCGTCGGCTCGGGGTCATGGGTGGCACGTTCGACCCGATCCACCACGGGCACCTCGTCGCGGCCAGCGAGGTGCAGTCCTGGTTCGACCTCGACGAGGTGGTCTTCGTGCCCACCGGTCAGCCGTACCAGAAGCAGGACCGGGACGTCTCGGAGGCCGAGCACCGCTACCTGATGACGGTGGTGGCCACCGCCTCGAACCCGCGGTTCACCGTCTCGCGGGTGGACGTGGACCGGGCCGGACCGACGTACACCATCGACACGTTGACCGACCTGACCCGCCAGCACCCCGACGCCGACCTGTACTTCATCACCGGGGCCGACGCGCTGCAGGAGATCCTGGGCTGGCGCAAGGCCGACGACCTGTTCACGCTCGCCAACTTCGTGGGCTGCACCCGGCCCGGCTTCTCGATGGACAGCTCGCTGCTCGACTCGATGCCGTCGGACCGGGTCACGGTGGTCGAGATCCCGGCGCTGGCGATCTCCTCGACCGACTGCCGCGCCCGCACCGCGCGAGGGGAACCCGTGTGGTACCTCGTCCCCGACGGCGTCGTGCAGTACATCAGCAAGCACCGCCTCTACCAGCCGATCCACCATCGGGAAGGAACTCCGTGACCGCTACCGATCACGCCCTCGAGCTCGTCCGCGCAGCTGCCCAGGCCGCCTCCGACAAGCTCGCCGAGAACATCGTCGCCTTCGACGTCAGCGACCAGCTGGTGATCACCGACGCCTTCGTCCTCGCCTCCGCGACCAACGACCGGCAGGTGAAGTCGATCGTGGACGCCGTCGAGGACCGGCTGCGGGAGCTCGGCGCCAAGCCGGTGCGCCGCGAGGGCGAGCGCGACGGTCGCTGGGTGCTCATCGACTACGCCGAGATCGTGGTGCACGTGCAGCACGAGGAGGAGCGCTCGTTCTACGCCCTCGAACGACTCTGGCGTGACTGCCCCCTGATCGACCTGCCGGACACGGTGACCAGCGGAAGGACCGGGGCCTGAGCGTGGCGACGGGCAGTCGTCGGCTCTTCCTGGTCAGGCACGGACGCACGGCCTGGAACCACACCGGTCGGGCGCAGGGGCACGCGGACGTCCCGCTGGACGAGATCGGTCACGCGCAGGCCCAGGCGGTGGCCCCGCTGGTGGCCGCGCTGAGGCCGGTCCGCCTGTGGTCCTCGGACCTGGAACGAGCGCGTCAGACCGCCGCCCACCTCGCCGCCGCCTGCCGTCTGGAGGTCGTGGAGGACCCCCGGCTCCGGGAGTTCTCGGTGGGGGAGCGCGCCGGGCTGACCTGGGCGGAGTCGGTGGCGCGTTTCCCCCAGGTGGCGCAGGGAGAGGGCCTGGGGGACCGTCTGCGGGGAGTGCCCGGCGCGGAGAGCGACGACGAGGTGCGGGCCCGGATCGTGCCGGCCGTCGAGGACTGCCTCTCCGCGCTGGACGCGGGGGAGATCGGCGTGGTCGTCTCCCACGGGGCCGCGCTCAAGCTGGCTCTGGCCGGCTTGCTGGGTTGGGACGAGTCGACGGAGCGGTCGCTGCGCGTCCTGGACAACTGTCACTGGGCCACGGTCGAGGCACCTGCGGACGGCGGACGGCGCCGGTTGTCGCACTACGGCGTGGGCGATTTCGCATCCACGGCAGGGATTGGCTAGGATTCCCGAGTTGCTCCGGCGCAGGTCGGTCGGGCAAGGGGGCTGTGGCGCAGCTGGTAGCGCACCTCCATGGCATGGAGGGGGTCAGGGGTTCGAATCCCCTCAGCTCCACCGAAACACCAGGTCAAGGGCCGTGTCCGACTCCTCGTCAGAGAAGCCGGACACGGCCCTTGGTCCATCCCTGGGTTCTGCACGTGCGGCGAGCGCGGCGTCACAGGGACGCGATCAGGGCCCGCACCGTCGCAAGCCCGAGGGCCGACAGGTGCGGGGCGGTGTCGCGGTAGTAGGTCCAGCCGCTGATGGCTGGGGCGAGGGCGAAGCCCCGTGCCCGGCGGTACGCCGCCTCGTCCAGGCCGACGGCGGCGCAGTACAGCTCGGCCGCGGAGGCGGGGAGGTACCCCCACATCGCGTTCAGCTCCACGGCCGGGTCCCCGCGCCCGGCCGTCCCCCAGTCGATCACCGCGCTGAGACGGCCGTCGCGCACCAGCAGGTTGCCCTCGTGGAGGTCGCCGTGGAACCAGGCGGCCTCCCCGTCCCAGGCCGGGGCCTCGAGGGCGTCGCGCCACACGGCAAGGACGGCGTGCGGATCCACCTCGCTCCGGTCTGCTCGTCCGGTCCACGTCCGGACCCACTCGTCGAGGGCGGTCAGCGGAGCGCCCCGGCCCTCGGTCGTCACCGGTGCGTCCAGCGCCGGCACGCCGCGGAGCTCGCGCACGAAGCTGCCGAGACCGACCGCCCATTCCTCGGGGTCGATGGTGGCAGGGGTGGGCGTCTCGCCGTCCAGCCAGGGCACCACCGTCCAGTGCCACGGGTAGCCCTCTCCCGGACGACCGAGCGCGACGGGTGCGGGGATCGGAGTCGTCAGGAAGTCCGCCAGTCTCGGCAGCCACCGGTGCTCCCACCGGGGCGAGTCGGCCGCCCAGTCGATTCGGGGCATCCGGACGAGCAGTTCCCTGCCGAGCCGGAAGAGCTGGTTGTCGGTGCCGCTGGCGGGAAGGCGGGTGAGGGGTTGTGGCGCCCACGCCGGGAACTGGCTGTCCACCAGCCGACGGACTGCGTCGTCGCTGATCGGGATCTCGCCTTCGTGCAGCCCGCTCACGCTCGTCATCGTCGGCGACGCTATCCAACGGCGCCCGCGAGCGCAGGCGACTTTTCGAGCTACCGCGACCCCGGAGTCGCGCCACCCCGGAGTCGCAGCACTCCGGGGTGACCCAGGGTCGGCTCCTGGCCGCTCCCGGGTCGTCCCCGATGCCGCTCCGGGGCCGGGACGGTGAGGGTGGCCCCATGGCCCGAACTCCTCTCGCCCGCGCAGGCCTCGTCCTCGCCACCCTGCTCTGCCTGCTGGTCGGTGCCTACGGGCTCGAACTCGCCGCCTCCGGGTTCGGCTTCCTCGCCGACGACATCGCCGCGAACCACCTGCTCCTCGCCCTCGAGGTCCACGTCGTCAGCGCGAGCGTGGCCCTGGTGCTGGTGCCGTGGCAGCTGTGGCCGGTCCTGCGCACGCGCGCGCCGTGGCTGCACCGTTGGACCGGTCGGGCGTACGTCGTCGCCGCGGTGGCCGGCGGGGCGAGTGGCTTCGCCGCGGCGCTCGGGACGACGCACGGCCCGGTGGCCGCCGCGGGCTTTGCCGTGCTCGGCGTGCTCTGGACCTGGGTGACGGTGGCCGCGTACCGCGCCGCCAGGCGCCGTGACCTCACCGCCCACCGCCGATGGGCGGTCCGCTCCTTCGCGCTGGCCTTCGCCGCGGTCACGCTGCGGGTGTACCTGCCCCTGTCCGCCCTGGTGGGGCTGCCGTTCGAGGCGGCCTACGCCGTCGTCGCCTGGCTCAGCTGGGTCCCGAACCTGTGGCTCGCCGAACGTGCGCTTCGAGGAGCACAACCCGTGCGCGGCCAGCGGGGCGAGACGGGTGCCGGCAGGACCCATGCCCTGCTACGCCCCCTCGTTGCTCCCCGACGGGTCGGGCGCTGAGAGACGGTGCCACGCCCGGTCGGCCGCGGAGGCGACCCGCGCCACGGGATCCTGTCGCAGCACCCCCCCGAGGGCGAGTGCCTCCGGTCGGCGCCCCACAAGCGGGAGCACCACCCAGGGCGACGATCAGCTCGGCGTCCGCGCTCCCTCCCTGCAGGAGCGAGCTGCAGCCGGAGATCGCCTCCTCCCGCCCCCGTCGCCTGCACTCCGTCTCGATGCGTTCTCGAGGTGGCTCGCCGCCACGGTCTGCCCTGTGCACCGCACCAGGGTAGGCGCGTCCTGTGGAGGCGCCGAGCGCGTCTGCGACTGCTCCGCCCGTTGACCGTGACGGCTGCGCGGGGGTTTGCTGGAGGATGCACAGCAGCCTGAGGAGGCAACGATGAGCGGCAAAGTGGTGCACTTCGAGATCCCGTTCGACGACGGTGATCGAGCCGGCAGCTTCTACCAGCAGGCGTTCGGTTGGCAGACGATGGCCATGCCCGAGATGCAGTACACGATGGTGATGACCGGCCCGACGGATCCCGAGAAGGGCCCCTCCGAGCCCGGGTTCATCAACGGAGGCATGTTCCAGCGTAGTGAGCAGTTCCCCGGCAAGGCGCCGAACCTCGTGATCGACGTACCCAGCGTCGAGCAGGCCCTGCGCGAGGTCGAGGCAGCGGGCGGGAAGACGGTGACCGAGAGGACGCCGGTCGGGGACATGGGGTTCACCGGCTACTTCACCGACACCGAGGGCAACCTCGTCGGACTGTGGGAGAACGCCTGAACGGCTCCGGCTAGCAGGCACCGTGGCGGAACCGGTGAACCGCACCAGGCCGGTCAGGTGAGCCGCGCCTCGGTGACCTGGTCTGCCCGGCCGTCGAAGAACGCCTCCAGCACCGCACCGAACAGCGGCTCATCGGGGGCCGCCCGCGCGAACAGGGTCATCGACGAGCGCAGCTTCATCGCGTCCACCGAGCCGAAGACCTCGTCGGCCGACACACCTTCGACGGCGAGGACAGCCTCGCAGCACTGACGGAGCCGAGGGCCCAGGACCGGATGACGTGCGTACGCGCGCGCCTCCGCGAGACCGTCGAGGGCGTACCTGCGCGCCATGGCGCTGCGGCCGAGCCCCTCGACCTGCGGGAACACGAACCACATCCAGTGACTCACCTTCCGTCCCGCGCGGATCTCGCCGAGGGCTCGCACGAAGACCCCGTCGTCGTCCTGGGCCCGCACGAAGCGTTCGAGATCGCTGGTGTTCACGCATGCTCTCCCGTCGTCGCGGCGCCCAGCGCCTCACTCAGAGGGGCCCTGCGGGCGAGCAGCTCCTGGCCGTGCTCGTAGTCCTCGTCGCACTCGTGGGCGAGCACACCGACGACCTCTCCGGCGGCGTCGGCGTACCAGACGGTGAAGGCGCCATGCAGGTGCTCGACGACTCGGGTCTCCTCGAAGCCGTCCCCCCACGCGGAGTACTTCAACGTGTGCCCCGCGATCTCGCTCCAGAAACCGGGCGGGTCCGACCACGCACCCGCGGTGCCGGTGCCCCCCGTTCCCCAGGCCGCGGCGTTGCTGCCGGCCAGCCGGCCCATGGTGATCGCGTCGCCCCAGTGCTCCACGCGCAGGGCACGACCGAGCACGGCGTGTTGCGCCAGGGCTACGTCGCCCGCGGCCCAGATGTGCGGGTCGCTGGTCCGCAGCTCCCCGTCGACCGCGAGACGACCGTCCTCGGTCTCCAGCCCGGAGTCCAGAAGGAACGACTGCGCCTGGGTGACTCCCACCGCGACCAGGACCAGGTCGGCTTCGAGGGAGGACTGGTCCTGCAGGCGCACGGTGGCCGGCACCGAGACGCCTTCGACGGTCACTCCCGACCTCACCTCCACTCCCGCCGCCTCCAGCCACTGCGCTATCCGGGCCCCGACCCAGTCGCCGAGGCGGCCCGCTTGAGGCGCCGCCTCCGGGGTGACGAGGGTCGTCCGTAGACCACGGCCGGCCAGCGACGCCGCCGCCTCGCAGCCGATGAACCCCGACCCCACGACGACCACCGATCGTGCGCTCCCCACGGCGTCGAGGAGACGCCGGCTGTGGTCGAGGGTGCGCAAGGGGAAGACCTGCGCACCCGGGTCCACCCCGGGCAGGCGGTTCGGCTGCGACCCGGTGGCCAGGATCAGCCTCTCGTAGCCGAGCTCGCGGCCGTCGGAGGTGTGCACCTGACGGTGGTGGACGTCCAGCGACTCGACCTGCGCGCCCAGGCGAAGCTCGACCTGCGCCAGGTGCGGGTCGTCCTCCAGGATCGGGGAGCCCTCGGCTGGTTCCTCACCGGCCAGCACAGCCTTGGAGAGGGGCGGGCGTTCGTAGGGCCGGTCGGGGTCGGCCGAGACCAGGCAGACCGGGCCGGGGCCACCGGCCTCGACGTAGGCCGCGGCCGCGTGCACGCCCGCCGGTCCGCTGCCGATGACCAGGAGGCCGCATCGAGGAGCCGGAGTGAGGTCCATGCCACCTGTCCTAGCCAGCGATCACCGATCCAGCGCCGCCGCGCTCGCTTTGGCGTGGAGGTAGCTCCGCTCGGGAGCGGAGTCGGTGAGCCCGGCCGCGGGCCGCGATGACCCGATGGTCGAGCGGGCGCGACACAGCGAGAGGCTCGAGTGCGGCCAGACCTGCCGCCGGGCCCTGGACCTCGCCCCATGCGATGGCTGCGCCGAGCTCGGCGGCCGGAGTCGGCGCGACGGCCAGGAGCATGCGGTAGAGCTCGGGGATCTGGGGCCAGTCGGCGTCGGCGAACGTGGGTGCCATGGCGTGCACTGCGGCGATGGCGGCCTGCAGCTGGAACGTCGCGACCCGGCCGCGACGCTGCGCAGGGTCGCCTTCGCCCGACCGATGCGCTGTGCGGCAGTGGCCTCCGGCACCGGCAACCCAGCCGCGACCCGGCGCGTCGTGAGCCCACCGACGGCGCGCAGGGTGAGGGCCACCGCCGACGACGCGGTGAGGGCCGGGTGACAGCACAGGACGAGCATCTGGAGCGAGTCGTCGTGGTCGCCGGAGCGCTGGCTCCATGAGTCGACCCGTTCGAGGCCGGACTGGAGGTCGCGTCGAGGGCGGGCGGCAGCGGAGCGCTGGGCGTCGATGAGTCGGCGAGAGGCGACCCGCACCAACCAGCCCCGGGGGTTCCTCGGAACGCCTTCGCGGGGCCACTGCGCGGCGGCAGCCAGGAGCGCTCCCTGGGCAGCGTCCTCTCAGTCGGCGAACGGGACTCCCCGACGTTGGAGGGCAGCAAGGACGTGCCGGGGCAGGAGAACGCTTCAGCGATCTCCCGGGCGCGCTCCGGAGACTCGACGTCGACGAGGAAGAACCCGGCGAGGTGGTCCTTGCTCTCGGAGTAGGGACCATCGGTGACCACCGGCTCACCGTCGTGCTGGAAGACCAAGGAGGCGGCCGGGTCGCCGAGCGCGCAGCCGTAGACGATCTCGCCCTTGCCGTCGGCGTCGCCGAAGACCTGCTCCCATCGGGCACTCAGGGCGTCTCGCGCCTCCTGGGGCAGCGCTTGGTACTCCGCGGTGTGCGCGCTCGTCGGGTGTCCCCACGGCTGCGGATTCGAATGGACCAGGATCACGAACTTCATGGGGACTCCTCACGTCGGCGGGGCCGATTCAACCCCCTCACAGGAACGTCGGAGTCATCTCACCAGACTCGACATGCTCGGTGAGCCTCCCGCGATCAGTCCCGGGCGGCTGCCCGGGCGATGATCTCGGCCAGGTCGGCCGGCCTGCTCCACATCGGCCAGTGGCCGGTGGGCAGGTCGAGCAGCTCCAGGTGCCGGTGCTGGAGGACCCCGGCAAGGAACGGCAACCCCTGCTCGGCGTAGGAGCGATAGTCCGCGGCCGGGAACGCGGTGCAGACGATCGTGCCCGGGACGTCGAGGCGACGCTCGTCCGCCAGCGAGACGGGCTCGCGCATCGAGGCGGTCGGTTGTGGCACGGCGCGCTCACGGAAGGTGGCGAGCTGCTCCTCGCTCAGCCCTGCCATCGCCCCCTGCTGGAGCTCCTCGTCGTACTGCGCCGAGAGCGGGTGCTCGCTGCCCGCCGCGTCGGGGTCGATGGCGTACCCGTCCACGACCGGTGCGGTGTCGACCCACACGACGTGGTCGACCTCGTCGACGTGCCGGTCCAGGGCGACCGTGGCCGGGACGGCTGCGCCGCTGTGTGCGACCAGCACGGTGCGGGCCCCCTCCGGGGCGACGGCGAGGGCCTGCTCGATCGCCGCGACGTGGTCCTCGAGGTGCACCGAGCCCCGGTCAGGGTGATCGGCCTCGAGACCAGGCAGGGTCAGGGCCCGCACCGTCATGTCCTGCTGGGGGAGGTGAGCAAGGACCTCGTCCCATGCCCAGGCCCCGAGCCAGAACCCGGGGACCAGGACGACGTGCGCGGGGGGCGAGGAGCGGTGAGTCGTGCTCATGACCCCATGGTGCACCCCGGACGCGGGACTGTCGGAGCCGATGCGTGCCTTCTCCCGCTCCTGCGGCCGGGTGCCCTCGGGAGGGTCGGCTCCGACGTCGGTCCAGACCTCGGTCAGGTCGCCGATGAGGTCATCGCGCGCGGTCAGGAAGCTGGCGACGGCGAAGTGCTGAGTCTGCCCCTCGGCCGTTGCGGTCACGTGCGCGCGGCCGACGGCGCGGTCGCCGCAGGCCACCGTCTCCTCCAGGATGAACCGCTGGAAGCCCGGGTACTCCGCGTTGAGACGCACCCAGCCCTCGCGGTCGAACCGCTCGCCCGTGTGCACGAGGCGGCAGGTGAACTCCTCGTGCAGGAGCGCGGGCAGCTCGTCCCAGCGGTGGCCGTCGATGACCTCGGCCAGACGGTGCAGCAGTTCGGCGGCGTCCATGAGGCCATGGTGCACGTCGCCACCGACAGCCACGTCCCCGCCCTGTCGCTGCGCCCCCCGGGAGGGAGAGGTCAGGGCACAGGTTGCCAGTCCGCCTGGGACGCGTTCTTGATGAGGACGGTGGGAGTGGTGCCAGGAGAGCCTGCTCGGACCTTCACGATGTTCTTGGTCTTTCCTGACTTCTGCGTGAAGAGGATGAACCTGCCGTTCGGCGACCACGCGGGGTTGTAGCCCGAAGCCCTCCTGCTGACGCGGTGCAGGTTCGCGCCGTCGAGGTCCATGGCATAGACCCGGTCCTGGGACTGGGAGCCGTTGCTGCCCGGCAGTCCGTTGCCGAGGCCCGAGAAGACGATGGCGTCGCCTTCCGGGGAGTAGGCGGCCGTCCCCAGCCGAGCGGTGCACGGCATCGGGTCGGTCTCCTCGTCGCAGAACGCGAGAGCGAGGTACGGGTCGCTGGACAGAGCCCGGGACTCGACATCCTGCTCGAAGAACCAGCACCCCCAGCCCCAGCGCCCCCCGCATCGCTTGACGAAGATCCGGTGGCCGTCCGGGGAGATCCCTTGCAGGGTGGAGGACCCTTCGTAGGGGTAGCCGGGATCCGGGATCTTGGTCAGGAACCGCAGTGCCGCCGATCCTGCCGCCGAGGCAGCCAGGACCACCGAGGGATTGGTCGCGTAGTCGTCCCCGTCAGGGTTGGGGACCGACCAGGCGACCTCGGTGCCGTTGGGGAGCCAGACCGGCGCGGTCTGAGCGCCGACGCCGACGGTCACCACCTTGCCTGTCGCAAGCGTTCGGACGTAGACGACCCCGGCCTTGTCCTTGTATGCGATGCGCTTCCCGTCCGGTGCCCACCGCGCACCCGACAGACCGCCGCCCGAGGTGATCCTGCGGATGCCCTTGCCGGCCGCCGTCGCGGTGTACAGGTCTCCGCCGCGGTTGAAGACCACGAGACCGTTCTTGCCGGGAGCGGTGGCCTGGGCGGGGACGGGCGCCGTCCCAAGTGCCGCAGACGCCACCACGGCCAGAAGGAGCAGTCGGATACTGCGGGCATAGGCCATGGTTCGGTTCCCCCGAGTCGTTGAGCGCACAGGAGGTGCGCAGGAGCGCGTTGTCGCGCCTCAGGGTGAGGATGCTATGCCCGGCCGGAGGCGGGTGCATCGGAGCCGGCAGCGAGACGGGGGTTGGCGGCGCGGACGGCGCTGACTAGCCTCGGATGGAGATGTCATCGCGGGCACCAGTCCCTGGGACAGTCCTCCGCGTCGGGCCGAGACCAGGAGGACGCATGCGCCGTGAAACAGGTTCACCCAGGATCCGCAGGTCGTCGAGGCGACCCGTGCGCAGTCGCCCACTCGCCGTGGTCGCGGCGCTGGCCTCCCTGGCCCTCGCCCTGGCGATCGTGCCTCAGGCACAGGCGCACCCGGGGGGGCACGGGCGCGCCGATGTGTCCATCGAGCTGCCGGGGGCGACGGGTGCGGAGGGCATCGCCGCAGGGAGGGGCAGCACCTTCTATGCCGGAGACCTGGGCACGGGGGACATCTTCCGCGGAGACCTCCGTACGGCAAGCGCCCAGCCCTTCATCGACGCTCCGGAGGGGCGCACCGCCGTCGGGATGAAGTACGACCGCCGCAGCCGACTGCTCTTCGTGGCGGGCGGGCCCACCGGGCAGGCCTACGTCTACGACACCCGGACTCGTCAGCCCGTCGCGACGTACGACCTCGCCCCTGGGTTCATCAACGACGTCACACTGACGCGGGCCGGCGCCTGGTTCACCAACTCGCAGGCCGGTGAGCTCTACCTCGTTCCCCTCTCGCGCCACGGGAAGCTGGGGAAGGCGCGGACGCTGCCCCTGTCCGGACCGGCCGCCGGGACTTCCGGGGACTTCAACCTCAACGGCATCGCCTCACTGTGCGGGGGTCGCGTCCTGCTGGTGGCGCACTCGGCCGACGAGACCCTGTACTCGGTGGATACGCGCACGGGGGCCAGCGCGGCGACCGGGCTGGTCCTTCCGAACGTGGACGGCATCCTTGCGGAGGGCCGATGGGTCTGGGCGGTGCAGAACCAGCTCAACCAGATCAGCGTTGTTCGTCTCGACCGCGACCTCCGCGGTGGGCGGGTCGTCAAGACCATCACCAGCCCGCTCTTCCAGGTGCCGACCACGGTGGCGCGGTTCGGCAGGACGCTCGCCGCACCCAATGCCAAGTTCGGTCTTCCCGACGTGACGTCGTACGACGTGGTCGTGGTGAACCGCCACCGGTAGTCGCGTGATGCCGGCCTGACGACTCGGCGCGGAATCCCGAGCGCGACACGCTGGGAGGCCCACGCCTTGCGCAAGGGGCGATCCGTCACCCGTGCGCGGGGTCCGTGCCCTGTCGTTCCGTCTCCTCGGCTCGCCCCAGCAGCAACGAGCGCTCGCTCTCGTTGCTGGTCAGTGACGCCGCCTCGCGAAACCACGCAGCCGCGTCGGCACGTCGACCTGCCCGCACGAGCAGGTCGGCGCGCACGCTGGGGAGAAGGTGCGACCCCGCGAGTGCACGGTCAGGAAGGCGACCGAGGAGGGCAAGGCCCGCGTCCGGACCGAACGCCCGTCCGTGCGCGACGGCGCGGTTGACCTCCACGATCGGGCCGGGTGCGGCTTGGGCGAGCACGTCGTACAGCTGTGCGATGGCGCGCCAGTCGGTCTCCTCGGGCGTCTGCGCGCGAGCGTGCCGGGACGCGATCGCTGCTTGGAGGTAGTAACGGCCCACGGCGTTCCCGCGGGCGGCGAGCCGCTCGGCGCGTGCCAACGCGGCCAGCCCGCGCCGGATCAGCAGCCGGTCCCACCGGCTGCGGTCCTGGTCCTCGAGCAGTACCGGCCGGCCCGCGCCGTCGATGCGCGCAGCGGCTCGGGATGCTTGGAGCTCCAGCAACGCCTGCAGCCCGTGGGCCTCCGGCTCGTCCGGCACCAGCTCGGCGAGCATCCTGGCCAGCCTGATGCCTTCGTTCGTGAGCTGGGGGCGCATCCAGTCGTCACCCGAGGTGGCGGCGTAGCCCTCGTTGAAGATCAGGTAGATCACCGCCATGACGTCGTCGAGCCGGTCCGTACGCTCCGCGCCGACCGGGAGCTCGAGGTGCGCGCGGGCGTCGCTCAGGGTCTTCTTGGCCCGTGAGATCCGTTGCCCCATCGTGGTCTCGGCGACCAGGAAGCCGCGAGCGATCTCGGCGGTCGTCAGCCCGCCGACCAGGCGCAGCGTCAAGGCGGCCCGGGACTCGGGAGTGAGCCTCGGGTGACAGGACAGGAAGATCAGCCGGAGGACGTCGTCCTCGATGAAGTCCACCTGCGTGGTGAGGTCGGGCATCCCGTCCTCCTCGCTCAGGCCGTGTCCCAGCTCCCGGGTCTTGCGGCGCAGGGTGTCGGCGCGCCGGAACGTGTCCACGGCACGTCGTCTCGCCGTGGCCATCAGCCACGCGCCGGGGTTGTCGGGGACCCCGCGCGTGGGCCAGGTCTCCAGCGCACCCACCAGTGCGTCCTGCGCCAGGTCCTCAGCGAGGTCGAGGTCCCGGGTGATCCGGGTCAGGGCGCCGACCAGTCGCGCGGACTCCTCACGCCAGGTGGCGGTGATCGTCTCGCCGGTGGTCTCGGCCATGCCGACCAGCCTAGGGGCCGGCCGGCACGACCGGGGGGTGTGCGGGCTCAGGCGTCGGACGCCTCGGGCGGTGCCTCCGAGACCTGACGCAGGGTGGCCACCATCGCGCACTCGGGCCAGTACGTGGCGTGCAGCTCGGCGAACTCCTGCTGCCCGGCGATCGCTGCCTCCAGGCTGTCGTACTGCAGCAAGGCCCATCCGCCGACGACTTCCTTGGCCTCGGCGTACGGGCCGTCGACGCGCGTCGTCTCACCCTTGCGGACCACGAAGTTCACGGCGTCCTCGGTGCCGTACAGACCGCCCCCGTCGAGGAAGTGGCCTTGCTGCGCCTGCTCGCCGATGTAGGTGTCCATCGCCTCGAACAGGGCCTGCGGCGGCGCGCCGAGGCCCTCTTCCATCCTCACGAAACCCATGAACCGCGGCATTGTCCTGCTCCTCTGATCTGGTGGCCGCCCGCTGACCGGGAGGCCGACTCACCCCTACGTCGAATGACATCCTCCGCCTTCGACATCGCTCACGGCACACTCTTCGCACGTCGCACCTTCTTCGGGGAGGACGGTCGGCTGTGCCGTGGGTGGCGGGAGAGTGCGCCGCCTCGGGGCTAGCTCGTGAACTGGGCGATGAACGCCAACACGTCGGGGCGGTCGAGGCGGAAGACCCCGCCGGTGCCACCGCACGACCCGTTCAGCCCGAAGGAGGTCACGGCCGCGACCACGTTGCCGTTCCCGAGGTAGTTGGGGCCACCGGAGTCACCGAAGCAGGTCCCACCCGTGGCGGCGTTGTTCGACAGCAGCAGGGACTGCGGTCCGGTGAAGCCGGTGTTGATCTGGATCAGATGTGGATGGGCGACCATCCGGACCCGCTGAGCCGTCGAGAACGCCGAGTTCACCTGCTGCAGGCCGTAGCCGACCGAGGTGAAGGTGGTGCTGGCCCTCGGCTTCAAGGCGTCGAGCGCGTTGACCGCAGGGAGTGCGCCGTAGGCTCCGGTGGGCAGGGGCACCGCGTCTACGAGCCGGATGAGACCCACGTCGTGGCGGAAGAACGCGGCGTCGGTGTACAGCGGGTGAGCCTTCCAGGTCGCTGCCTCGACGGTGTGGGGCCCCCCCGGGCCGGGGAAGGTGGGGTCGCTCTGCACGTCCGCCTCGGCGAAGATGCGCATGCCACTGAACTCGCCGGGCTCGCCCACGCAGTGGCCTGCGGTCAGGACGATCTTCGGTGCGATGAGCGTGCCCGAGCAACGGAATGCGGGCGCTCCGTCCACCTCCATCAGGATGAGGACGACGGCCGGATGGTCGTTCCCGTCCAGCTCGCCATGGGTGATCGCGCCGGCGGGCGCGCCAAGCCCCGTCATCGCCAGCAGAGCCACCAGGGCGCACAGAGTGGCCGCGAGCCGCCTGCGGGTCCGAGTCCGACCTGTCGTCCTTCTCATGACCATCGTGCACTCCTTCGAGAACCGGTCCCCGTGGACCCGACGACGACCGCACCCGGCAGGGCTCGGTTCGATGTGCTGACGACGCTAGACCCGTCCGCGTCCCTCCGGAAGAGGCCCGACCCGCCGCGCAACCGGCCGGGTTAAACCTGGTCCGAAAAGTCTGTTAAGGGGTAGTAAATCCGTATTCTTGAAGCAGAGCGCCACCGTATCGGTGCCGCGGTCCAGCCAACCGGAGGACTCCTCATGCTTCCCGTTCCCTCGCGCGTCGCCGCTACCACGCTCGCCGTCGCTGTGGCCGTCGGCGTCAGTGCACCCGCCTACGCCTTCAAGGCGCCGGCGCCAGGCCCGACCCACTCGAAGCACCACGGCCACCATCACGGTCACGGGCACGGAAACCAGGCAACCGTCCGGCTCGAGAGGCTCGTGGCACGGACGGATGCGCGTCTGGCCCTGGCGCTGCGCCGGACCGACCGGCTCGCTCCGCTGGTCGCCGAGCTGGTCGCTGCGAACATCCTCGAGGACCGGGCGCACCTCGCGACGCTCACCACGCTGCGGGAGGTCCATGCCGTCCACCCCGAGGTGTACGCGACGAGCCTCTCGCTGCTGCGCAAGGTGGCCCGGCTCCAGGAGGAGGTCGCGACCCTCCCCGGCTCCGACGCCTGCGACGCCGCCTCCGCCGCCCTCGGTGATGCCCTCGTCCTCCTCGTCGGGCTCGACGCGTCGAGCGGCAAGGCCGCCCTGGCCTCGGCCAAGGACGTCGTGCACGCTGCCCAGGTGCTCGTCGAGGCGGCCACCCCCGCGGAGCAGCCGGTCTCCTGAGCCCGAGCGCTGCCCCGCCCGCTCCGGTCAGCCCTGGAAGGGGGAGGCCGCGGCTCCTGGCATCGTCGCCAGCAGCTCGCGGCCGCGAGCGGCGTGCTTGTGCTCGACGAGCACCTCGTAACGGGTCGCGACGATGGTGCTCACCGAGCTGAAGTCGCGCTGCCCGCGCGTGGCGGCGTACCCGACCAGTGCCCAGATGAGGCCGAAGACCGCGCCGAAGAGCGCCGTGGACAGGATGGTGGCCAACGGGTTCTGGTCACCGAAGAGCGAGAAGATCAGGCCGACGAAGAGACCCAGCCAGATCCCGGACAGCAGCCCTCCGATGGCGACCCGCTGAGTGGTGAGCCGGCCCGTCACCCGCTCGAGCTGCTTGAGGTCGGTGCCGACGATGAGGCAGTTCTGCACCGGGAACTCGTGGTCGGAGAGGAAGTCGACTGCCTTCTGCGCGGCCGCATAGTCGTCGTAGACGCCCAGCGACTGCGGGTAGTCCAGCGTCAACCCGGATCGAAGGGCTCTCATGTTCGCCTGGTTGCTCATGCCTCGATCCTCTCGCACGTACAAAGCCCAGCACGAGTGGCCCTCCCGACGCGACGCAGGGAGAAGTACCCTGCCCTCGGCTGGCGTCGAGAGCGGCGCGGGCGGACTATGTGAGAGGGCGGCACACCGTGAACGCTTCGACCGAGGCTGCCAAGGTCAACCAGAGCGACACCCTGGACAAGGGCGTCCGCATCGGACTCGTCGCGTACGGCGTCACCCACCTCATCATCGCGGCCACGGCGCTTCCGCTGGCCTGGGGTGGCCGTACCGACAACGCCGCGTCCCAGAAGGGTGCCTTCGCCCAGCTCGCCGAGCACCCGGTCGGCCGGATCTCGTTGTTCGTGGTCGCCCTCGGGCTGTTCAGCCTGGTGGTCTGGCAGGGGATCGAGGCCGCGATCGGTCACCGCGAGGAGGACGGGGGCAAGCGGATCTTCAAGAGGGTCGCGTCCGGGGTCAAGGCGGTCGTGTACGCAGTCTTGGGGTGGAGTGCGCTCACGGTGGCGATGGGTTCCGGTGGCGGCGGCTCCAGCACCGACTCGCGCACCGCCCGCCTGATGTCGGCGCCCTTCGGTGTCTTCCTCGTCGGCTGTGTCGGACTCGGGATCGTCTCGGTGGGTGGATACCTCGTCTACAAGGGCTGGGCGGAGAAGTTCACCAAGCGCCTGGACGCGCGCGCAACCTCAGGCGACCGCCGTACACCGATCGTGCTGCTGGGCAAGATCGGCTACATCAGCAAGGGCGTGGCTCTGGCGACGATCGGGGTGCTCTTCCTGGTCGCTGCGGTGCGGCACCAGCCGAAGAAGTCGGGCGGGCTCGACGTCGCGCTGCACGAGCTGTTGCGCCAGCCGTTCGGTGCGGTGCTGCTCACCGCGGTCGCGTTGGGGCTCGGCTGCTTCGGCCTCTACTGCTTCGCCTGGGCGCGTCATCTGCGACGATGACGGCATGACCGAGCCGCAGCACGCCGACCCGCACCCGACCGGAGCACGCGTCCACGAGGTCACCGAGGTGGCGACCGACGGAGGAGTCGTCGTGGGCGACGACGGCTCGCAGTGCGCCGCGATGGCCGTCGCCGAGGCGGCCGCCGAGGCCCGACGGCGCAGCACCCGGCTGCACGTGGTGCGGGCCTGGACGTTGGCCTCCGCCTTGCGTCCCGCCGACGTGCCCAGCGGCGTGGTTCCCAGCATGGTGGAGTTCGAGGAGGCCACCCTCGCCGCGGAGCAGGCCCGGGTCGCCGCCCTGCTCGAGGGGGACGACATCGACGTCGAGGTGCACGTCGTCCACACGTCGGCGGCCAAGGCACTGCTGGGTGCCTCCCGGACCGCTGACCTGCTGGTGGTGGGCACGCGGGGGCTCGGCGGGTTCCGCAGCCTGCTCCTGGGATCGGTGGCCGAGCAGTGCATCCGGTACGCCCACTGCCCGGTGCTGGTCGTCCGCGAACGGCGTGCCAGCGAGGCCTGAGCGACCGGGTGCGGCTCAGGCGCGCAGCTCGTCCTCGACGAAGCCCGGCCTGGCGACCGCGGCCGACAACGCAGCGGTGGCCAGGGAGATGGCTGTGAGCGCGACCAGCGGCCAGCCCCACCCGCCGGTGGAGTCGTGGAGCACGCCGATGCCGACCGGACCCAGCGCGGCCAGCCCGTAGCCCACGGCCTGGGAGAACGACGACAGCGCCGCCGTGCCGTCCGGGGTCCGGCTGCGCAGCCCGATCAGGGTCAGCACCAGGGGGAACACACCGGCCGCGACCCCGATGAGCACGGCCCACACCCACGCGCCGGACGCGGGCGCGAGGGCCAGGCCGAGGAACCCCACGGGGTAGCAGGCGAGCAGCCCCACCATGAGCCGGGTCTGGTCGCGCCGACGCGCGGCGGCGGCCGGCACCCAGGCCGAGACCGGGATGCTCATGGCGGCCAGAAGCCCCACGAGCAGACCTGCCTTCGTGGCCGAGAAGCCCGCATCCCGGTAGACCTGGGGGAACCAGCCGAAGACCGTGTACGCCATCGCCGACTGCAGGCCGAAGACCACGGCCATCGCCCAGCCGAGCCGGGTGCCGGCGACCTGGCGCAGCGTGACCGCGTGCCGCTCTCCCGATGGGCGGGCGTCGTGGCGGACCAGCCCCCACCAGGGCAGCAGGGCCAGCAGAGCGGTGAGCGCCCAGGTGCCCAGGCCCCAGCGCCACGACCCCGCGGCCTCACTGAGCGGCACCGTCGTCGCGGTGGCCGTCGTCAGCCCGATCGCCAGGGACGTGGTGTACAGCGAGGTGAAGAACCCGATCCGATCAGGGAAGTGCAGCTTGATCAGCGAGGGCAGCATCACGTTGGCCACTGCCATGCCGGACAGCGCGACCACCGACGCGCCGAGGAAGACCGGCACCGATCCGGTGAGGGCTCGCGCCGTCAGGCCGACGACCACGGCGCTGAGCGCACCGAAGGTCAAGCGGTGGGCACCCACCCTGCGCGCCGCCCACGGGGCGAGGGCACCGAAGACGCCGAAGGCGACCACGGGCAGACTGGTCAGCACGCCCAGGGTGAGGTGGTCCATGCCGAGGCCGCCGGAGAGCTCATCCAGCACCGGGCCGACACTGACCGCGGCTGGACGCAGGTTGAAGGCCAGGGCGACGATGCCCACCACGACCAGGGCCTGCTGGAGCCGGGAGCCCGGTGACACCGGGGAGGTCTGGGTGTCGGGGGAGGTGGCGGAATGCGTGGTGCTCACCGGGAACAGTCTCCCGGCATGTGCATGATCAAACCAAATCCGGCTGACGGGACCGGGGTATGCTCGGGATACCGGGTCAGGTATGCCGAGTCGACCCGGTCACACAGCGGGGAGAGAAGACGATGCAGCTGCCGAGCGACGAGATGACACCGGTCGTCAACCGCCTCAAGCGAGCCCAGGGCCAGCTGGCCGGGATCCTGCGCATGCTGGAGGAGGGCCGCGACTGCGAGGACATCGTCACGCAGGTCGCCGCCGTGAGCCGGGCGCTGGACCGGGCCGGGTTCGCCATCGTGGCCAGTGGCATGCGCCAGTGCCTGGTGGAGGACTCCGAGCCGGGGACCCTGGACGTGGCGAAGATGGAGAAGCTCTTCCTCGCACTCGCCTGACGGGTCCTCCCGGGCGGTCCCTCCCGACCGTGCGTGCCACCCGTCGCCGCCGGTCGAGAGCCGGTTTTCCTCCGGTCCGCGTCGCCGGTGCCGATGGGCAGGGCGCAGGGGATCCGGAGCGAAGGACGGCGACGTGGACGACGTGGACGAGGTCGACGAGATCGTCGGGGAGTTCCTCGTGGAGAGCCGCGAGAACCTCGACCAGCTCGACCAGGACCTCGTCGCCCTGGAGCAGGACCCGTCCTCGCGCGACCTCCTGTCCAGCGCCTTCAGGACCCTGCACACGATCAAGGGCACGAGCGGGTTCCTGGCCTTCGGGACCCTGGAGTCGGTCACTCACCTGGGCGAGAGCCTGCTCTCCCGCTTGCGTGAGGGCCGTATGGCGCTCAGCCCCGAGGTGACCACGCTCCTGCTGGAGATGGTCGACGCAGTCCGCTCCCTGCTGGCCCGGATCGAGGCCACCGGCAGCGAGGGTGACGACGACTACGGCCCGTTGGTCGCCCGCCTGAGCCAGGTGCTCGACGGCGGGCCCGCCGTGGCGGCGGGGCCCCTCGTGCACACCGAGCCCTCGCCCGTCCTCGACCGTGCCGACCTGGACCTCGCTCCCGACGACCTCCCCGACCTGGTGCGCCGCCCGGCCGCCGACAACACCATCCGCGTGGACGTCGGCCTTCTCGACTCGCTGATGAACCTGGTCGGTGAGCTGGTCCTGACCCGCAACCAGCTGTTGCAGCGTGTCGCCGCCCGTGAGGACGCGGAGCTCCAGCGGACCACCCACCGACTGAACCTGATCGCCGGTGAGCTGCAGGAGGGCGTCATGCGCACCCGCATGCAGCCCATCGACCAGGTGTGGAGCAAGCTCCCGCGGATCGTCCGGGACCTGTCGCTGCTGCTGGGGAAGTCGGTCGACCTGCAGATGGCGGGACAGGACACCGAGCTGGACAAGACCGTCCTCGAGGCGGTGCGCGACCCCCTGACGCACCTCGTGCGCAACTGCGTCGACCACGGCATCGAGACCCCCGCAGCGAGGCGGTGTGCGGGGAAGCCCGACCAGGGCACCCTGAGCCTGCGCGCCTTCCACGAGGGCGGGCAGGTCAACATCGAGATCACCGACGACGGCGCCGGGATCGACCCGCGGTCGATCCGGGACAAGGCGGTGTCCTTGGGCATGGTGACCCGCGACGCCGCTCACCTCCTCAGCGACCGCGAGGCGCTCGACCTCGTCTTCGCCCCCGGGTTCTCGACCGCGGCGGCGGTCACCCACGTGTCCGGCCGGGGGGTGGGCATGGACGTGGTGCGGACCAACATCGAGAAGATCGGCGGCAGCCTCGACCTGACCAGTGTCCCGGGCCGTGGCACCACGGTCCGGATCCGCATCCCGCTGACGCTCGCGATCATCCCCGCCCTGGTCGTCTCCGTCGCGGGCAACCGCTACGCGATCCCGCAGACCAACCTCCTGGAGCTGGTCCGTCTGGGCGAGCGGCGCGTCGACCCGGCGTACGAGAACGTGCAGGGCACGCCGGTCTACCGGCTCCGCGGCCGGCTGCTGCCGCTGGTGGACCTGCGGGGTCAGCTGAGGCTGCCCGAGGTCGAGCGCCCCACCACGTACATCGCCGTGATCCAGGCCGACAACCAGCAGTACGGACTGGTGGTCGACGAGATCCAGGACACCGAGGAGATCGTCGTCAAGCCGCTCAGCAGGCAGCTGCGGAGCATCGACGTGTACGCCGGTGCCGCCATCATGGGCGACGGTCAGGTCGCCCTCATCCTCGACACCCTGGCGCTGGCACGCAATGCCGGCATGGTGCTCGAGCGGGCCGACAGCCCCCGTGCCGCCCCTGCGGAGCCTGCCGGGCCGGAGCTCACGTCCCTGCTGGTCGTGGGGGTCGCCGGTGGCCGCCGGGCCGGTATCGACCTCGCCACCGTCGAGCGGCTCGAGGAGTTCGGTCGGGCGGACGTCGAGCGGGCCGGTCCCCACGAGGTGGTGCAGTACCGGGGCCGCATCCTTCCGCTGCTCCGACTCGACCTGGCCCTGGACGGGCGGGCCGAGCCGACGTCCCCGGAAAGCCTCCAGGTCGTCGTCTGTCGCAGCGCCACGGGCACGGTCGGAGTGGTCGTCACGTCGATCCTGGACATCGTCGAGGAGCAGCTCGACGTGCACAGTCACCTCGACACCGGCGGACACCGCGGCTCGGCCGTGGTGTCGGGTCACGTCACCGAGCTGGTCGACCTGGAGCGGGCCGTCGCGCGTCTCGACCCGTCCCGGCTGTCCCTGGCCGGCTGATCGCCCATGGACACCACCTCAGCGGACCTTCCCCAGCAGTACTGCACCTTCCTGCTGGACGGGCACCTGTTCGGAATCCCGGTGACAGCCGTCCTGGAGGTGCTCAAGGCGCAGCCCGTCACGCCGGTCCCGCTCGCCCCCGCTGCCGTGACGGGACTGATCAACCTCCGGGGCCAGGTCGTCACCGCGGTCGACCTGCGGACCAGGCTCGGGCTGCCCCCCCGGCCAGCCGGGTCGCCGAGCGTGAGCGTCGTGGTCCGCTGCGCCGACGGGAGCCCGGTGAGTCTGGTCGTGGACCGGATCGGGGACGTCATCCAGGCGGAGGCGGGCTCCCTGGAGCCTCCACCGGACACCGTCCCCGCGGCGTTGCGGTCCGTGGTCCCGCGGATCTGCAAGCTCCCGGGCTGCCTGCTGCTGATCCTCGACCCGGAGCGTGTGGTGGCGGTCTCGGGATCGTTCGCCTGACCCGGTCACCCCACCTCCCCGTCCCGCCCGTTCCCGCTGCCGAGCCCGGCAACCGTTGCCCCGCGAAAGGCCCCCGATGAGCAGCCCCCGACGAGGCCTCTCCTTCCGAGACCTCAGGACCAGCAGGAAGCTGCTGGTGCTCACCGTGGTGAGCCTCGCCCCGGCCATGCTGGTCGGCATCGTGGGTCTGGTCGGGGTCGCGGGCCTGCAGACCGACAGCACGGTGACCATGGACCTGGAGCGCCTGTCCGGGCAGCTGTACCACCTCGGCAACCGGAACAGCGAGCTCAAGGTCGACGCCCTCCGTGCGGTCCTCGGCCTGGACCGCGCCGCCGCGCGTGCGGACGGCCGCGAGGACGTGGGCACCGTCACCGCCATCTTCGACGACATCGACGCGCTGTTGCTGCCGCCGTACCTGCACACCCGGGCCGCGGAGCTCGAGGACCTGGAGAGCGAGTACGGTGCGACCGTCCTCGCCGCCGTGGACGAGGCGAGAGGACCCGCGCGCGCCGCGGACATCCTCGCCTCGGTCACTGCGGCCGACCTGACGCTCGACGACGAGCTGGACGCCTTCCGGGCGGAGGTCGAGACGGCCACCGGCGCCCAGGTCGAGCGGGCCGAGGCACTCAGGACGCGCACCCAGCGGCACATGCTGGCCAGCCTGGTGGTCGGCGTCCTCGCGGCACTCGTGGTCGCCGCCGCCGTGGCCCGAGGCCTGGCCCGGAGACTGGCGGTCACCGTCTCCCTCCTGGACCGGATGGCCCAGGGACACCTCGGCGAACGGCTGCCGGAGGACGCCCGGGACGAGGTGGGCGTCATGGCCGCGTCGGTCAACGCCGCCCTCGACAGCCTCTCCGACGCCCTGCGCGGCATGTCCTCGAACGCCCAGGCCCTGGCCTCGGCGTCCGAGGAGCTCTCCTCGGTCTCCCACGAGATGACCGGTTCGGCCGAGCAGTCGGCCTCGCAGGCCCACGTGGTCTCGGCCGCGGCGGAGCAGGTCTCGCGGAACGTGCAGACCGTCGCCACCGGCACCGAGGAGATGTCGGCCTCCATCCGGGAGATCTCCCAGAACGCCACGAGTGCGGCCGGAGTGGCCGCCCAGGCGGTCGACGTGGCGCAGACAGCGAGCGCCACCGTGGTCAAGCTGGGCGAGTCCTCGGCACAGGTCGGCAACGTCATCTCCGTGATCAACTCGATCGCGGAGCAGACCAACCTGCTGGCGCTGAACGCCACCATCGAGGCGGCCCGGGCCGGCGAGGCGGGCAAGGGCTTCGCCGTGGTCGCCACCGAGGTCAAGGAGCTGGCTCAGGAGACCAGCCGGGCGACGGAGGATATCAGCCGACGGATCGAGGCCATCCAGTCCGACACTCGTGCCGCCGTCACGGCGATCACCGCCATCTCCAGCATCATCGCCGACATCAACGACACCCAGATCACCATCGCCTCCGCGGTCGAGGAGCAGACCGCGACGACCAACGAGATGAACCGCAGCGTGACCGAGGCGGCTGCCGGCTCCACGGAGATCGCTCAGAACATCACCGGCGTGGCCCGCTCCGCGGCGGCCACCGGTGCCGCAGCCTCGTCCACCAGTGGTGCCGCCGACGAGCTGGCCCGGATGGCCTCGCACATGCAGGAGCTCGTTGACCGCTTCACGTTCTAGCCCGTCCCGTGTCTGTCCGTCCTGTCTGGTCCGGCCCCGCAGAGGAGGTGCCCATGCCCCGTGCTCGAGTGCTCGTGGTCGACGACTCCGTCGTCGTGCGACGGTTGGTCACCGACGTGCTCTCCGGTGATCCCCGCATCGACGTCGTCGGCACCGCCGCCCACGGCGGGCTCGCCTTGGCCAAGATCCCGCTGCTGGAGCCCGACCTCGTCATCCTGGATGTCGAGATGCCGGTGATGGACGGGCTGGACACGCTGCGTGAGCTGCGCAGGCGCCACCCGCGGCTACCGGTGGTCATGTTCTCGACCGTGACCGAGCGGGGAGCACAGGTCACCTTCGAGGCACTCGCGCTCGGGGCGAGCGACTACGCGGCCAAGCCGGCCCACCTGGCCAGCCTGACCGCCTCGCGGGAGATGGTCCGTGCACAGCTGGTGCCGAAGATCGTCGCGCTGACCTCACCAAGCGCACACCCGAGGGGCCAGACCCGGGTGGAGCCGGGGGAGACGCTGCCGCGGACCGCCGCCACGACCCCGACCCCCTCAGGGACCCCCGCAGCCGCGTTGCGGCCCGCATCGAGGGTCGACGTGGTCGTGATCGGTGCATCGACAGGCGGCCCCGACGCGCTGGCGGAGGTGCTGGGCGCCCTGCCCGCGTGGCTCCCCGTCCCGGTCGTCGTCGTACAGCACATGCCTCCGGTCTTCACCCGGCACTTCGCGGACCGGTTGGACGCCAAGTGCCTGCTGACGGTCAGCGAGGCCGAAGCCGGGGACGAGCTGCGCGCGGGGCACGTGCTCATCGCTCCTGGCGACCATCACCTGCGGCTGACGCGACACCCGGGCGTCGTCACCGCGGCGCTCGACCAGGGGGCGCCCGAGAGCTTCTGCCGTCCGGCCGTCGACGTGCTCTTCCGCTCGGCCGCCGCGGCGTACGGCCGGCACGTCCTGGCCGTGGTCCTCACCGGCATGGGGTGCGACGGAGCCCGTGGCTCACGCGACGTGGTCGACGCCGGGGGCACCGTCCTGGTCCAGGACGAGACGACCTCGGTCGTCTGGGGCATGCCCGGCGCGGTCAGCGCTGCGGGCGTCCCGAGCCGTCAGGTGCCGCTCCACGGGGTGGCTCCCGCGATCCTCGGCCACGTCGGGGTGGGGCGAGCGGCCGGGCCGGGAACGGCCGGGAAGAGCCGGATCGCAACCGAGGCGAGGTGGGTGCGGTGAGCCTCAGCGCCCAGGCGTTCGCGTTCGTCAGCGACCTGGTCCGCCGTGACGCCGGGATCGTGCTCGGTCCAGGCAAGGAGTACCTGGTCGAGGCACGGCTCGCACCGCACGCGCGCGCCGCCGGAGCCGCGGACGTCTCGAGCTACGTGACCGCGCTGCAGTCGCGTGGCGACGCGACCCAGCGACGCACGGTCGTGGAGTCGCTGACCACCAACGAGACCTCCTGGTTCCGTGACGGCGAGCCCTTCGAGGTGCTGAGCAGGGTGGTCCTGCCCGAGCTCATGGCGCGCGCCTCGCACCACCCGATCCAAATCTGGTCGGCCGGCTGCTCGAGCGGGCAGGAGGCCTACACGATCGCGATGCTGACTGCGGAGAGGGACCGCGGCCGTCGGGTCGAGATCCTGGCCTCGGACATCTCCACGCGGATGCTCGCCCGGGCGGAGGCCGGCTCGTACAGCCAGCTGGAGGTCGGTCGCGGCCTGCCTGCCTCCATGAAGCTGCAGCACTTCCGTCGGACCGGCACGCGCTGGCAGATCTCCGAGCAGCTGCGCGCGAGGGTGCGGACCCGACGGATCAACCTCGCCGAGCCCTTCCCGCCCCTGCCGGTGTTCGACATCGTCTTCCTACGCAACGTGCTCATCTACTTCGACACCTCGACGAAGCGAGCCATCCTGGACCAGGTCAGAGCGGCGATGAGTCCGCGTGGCTACCTGTTCCTCGGTGGTGCCGAGTCGACCCTCGGCGTCGACCAGTCGTGGGTTCGCGTCCCGATCGGGCGCCTCACCGTGTACCGGCCTACTCCGGTCCCGACCTGGCTGACTCCCTGACGGACGCCGCCCCGATGCCCGACACTGGCAACAGCTCTGAGAACGCTTCGACAAGTAAGGCACACGGACAATGAAGATCCTCGTCGTCGACGACAGTCGGGTGATGCGACAGATCGTGGTGCGCACCCTGCGCCAGGCCGGCCTCGGGGGCCACGACGTCGTCGAGGCCACGAACGGCAAGGAGGGGTACGACGCAGTCGTGCGACACGACCCGGACGTGGTCCTCTCCGACTGGAACATGCCCGAGATGGATGGCATCGACATGCTCAGGTCCCTGCGGGCCAACGGTCGCGACGTCCCGCTCGGCTTCGTCACCTCCGAGGGGTCGCCGGAGATGGTTGCCCGTGCGGAGGCGGCCGGCGCGGTCTTCGTGATCACCAAGCCGTTCACGCCCGAGCGCTTCCGCGAGGCCCTGGAGCCGGTGCTGTCATGACCGGCACGAACGCCGTGAGCACCCCCGTTCCCACCCCCGTGCCGGCACCGAAGAGCGTGCGCGAGCTGCTCAGCGACCTGCTCGGCCGCAACGTCGACGTCGCGCCTGGCCCGCCGTACGCCCCGGCGAACACCGAGGCGTGGACGCTCGCGGCCTACGTCGACGACTCCTACGTCGTGCGGGCCGTCGCTGTGGCCGACCTGGAGCTCTCGGTGGTGGTCGCCGCGGCGATCGGGCTGGCGCCGGTGCGTGCGGTGGAGGCTGCGGTCGCCGAGCAGTGCCTCGACGACTCCCTGACCGAGAACCTCCACGAGGTGCTCAACATCGCTGCGTCCCTGCTGAACGCCGAGGGGCTTCGACACCTGCGGCTGCACCAGGTGTTCGCGCCCGGCGCGCCGCGGCCACCGGAGTTCCGGGCGGCCGCCTTGTCCTTGGGCCGCCGCCTGGACCTGTGCGTCGACGTGGCCGGCTACGGACGGGGCCGCTTCTCCCTGGTCGTGCTGGGCTGACGCGCAGGCCCTGGTCGGACCGGGAGATCGTTCGGTGTACACGCTGCTCGGCGCCTCGGTCCTTGGCTTCGACCTGGTCCGCAGGGACGGCGGCGGTGCCGTCGCGTCCCTGCTCGTCGAGGCGCTGGGTCTCACCGAGGCCGAGCTGCCGGTCCTTGCGCGGTCCCGCCCCCGAGGGCGGCTCTCGGTGGTCCAGCGCAGCGAGGTGGGACACCTCCCGGAGCACCCGTTCCTGGTGGAGGTGCTGGGGACGATGAACCGGCTCGTCGCCGACGGACGGGTGGACGAGGCGCTGAGGCTGGTCGAGGCTGCGCCCATGGCAGGACTGGCCGACCTGCTCCGCTGTCTACGTCTGGAGATCCTGGGCTGGGCACGGGAGCTCGGGGACGACGGGGACGACGGAGGCGGCCCTGGCGCCGAGGCCGAGGCCGAGGCCGCCGCCGACGTCGTGGCCGACGCCCTGGTGGCGGCCTACCACGCCGCACGCCTGAGCCGGCCGCTGGCGCTGCAGCTCGTCGAGCCGTGGGCGTCGGCGCAGCCGGAGCTGCCGGTCCGCGACGCCGACCTGGGGCCGTGCCACGCCGACGTCGGTGCGCTGCTCGAGCGCCTGGCAGCCGTGGACGAGGGCGGGCGCACGCGCCTGCGCGCGGCCGCCGACCAGGTCCGGGGCACGGGGCAGTGGGCTCCTTCGATGCACTCCGCGACCTGGGCGGTCCACCTGGCGGGCCGGGTCCGTCAGGCGGCCTGCGCACAGCTCCTGGCGGTTCGGGCGCTCTGCGACTGCGAGACCACGGTGAGCCAGGCCGCGTCCGGGACGTGGAACCTGGTCAGCGGTGCCCTCCAGTCAGCCGTGGTCAACGACGTCCTCGACGACGCCACCCGCGACCTGCTCCTCGCGCCGGTGCTGCAGGCGCTGTCCTCGCCCACCTGATCCGCTCAGGCGCGCTCAGGTGATGGTCATCCCGCCGTCGACCGCCAGGGTCTGCCCCGTGACGTAGCCGCCGGCAGGACTCGCCAGGAACACGACCGCGGCCGACACCTCGTGAGGGTCCCCGACCCTGCCGGCCGGGATCCGCGGACCCATGGCGTCGAGGTAGCCCGCAGGGTACTGGCTGGTCATCTCGCTGGCGAAGAAGCCGGGGGCGACGGCGTTGACCCGGATGCCCTTGCGGCCGGTCCACTGCTGGGCGAGGTCGCGGGTCAGCCCGATCAGACCCGCCTTCGAGGCTGCGTACGCCGCCTGGGGCAGACCGGCGGTCGTCAGGCCGAGGACCGAGGAGATGTTGACGATGGAGCTGCCCGGCTCCATGACGCGACCGCAGGCCTGGGCCATCCAGTAGCAGCCGTGCAGGTTCACCTCGAGCACGCTGCGGAACTGCTCGGGGGTCTCGCGCGTGGCGGGGACCGCGGTACCCACCCCCGCGTTGTTCACCAGGACGTCGACGTGCCCGAACTCCGCCATCGCGGCGTCGACGAGCGCCTGGCAGTCCTCGGGGGAGGACACGTCGGTGCGCACCGCGAGCGCACGACGTCCCAGGGCCTCCACCTGGGCCCGGGTGTCGTCGAGTCGCTCGACCCGGCGGGCACCGAGGACCACGTCGGCGCCGGACTCCGCGAGCGCCACGGCGAACGCCACCCCCAGCCCGGAGGATGCCCCGGTCACGATCGCGACGCGACCGTCGAGGCGGAAGAGGTCCTGGACGCTCATGCGGTGGCGGGGGTGTCGTGCGCACGCCGCGCGCGCCAGGCGCTGCCCAC
The DNA here is from genome assembly GCA_963784485.1 of uncultured Actinomycetota bacterium. Classification (GTDB taxonomy): domain Bacteria; phylum Actinomycetota; class Actinomycetes; order Propionibacteriales; family Nocardioidaceae; genus Marmoricola_A. Next base: position 557,828 of record CAWARH010000004.1, read on the forward strand.
CATGTCGTCGATGCTGTGCCGCATGCGCCAGTCGAGGTCGCTCGCGGCGAGCTCGCCGGAGGCCACGATCCGGGCCGGGTCGCCGGGTCGGCGTGGCTGGACGTCGGGGGTGAAGTCGACGCCGGTCACGCGGGCCATGGCGTCCATGATCTGCCGCACCGACAGGCCCTCGCCGCTGCCGAGGTTGTAGACGGGGCGCAGGTCGGTGCCGCTCTCCAGGGCCCGGGCAGCGGCCACGTGGGAGACGGCCAGGTCGGAGACATGGATGTAGTCGCGGACGCACGTGCCGTCAGGCGTCGGGTAGTCGTCGCCGTTGATCCGGGGCGTCCGGCCCGCGATCAGTGCCTCGAGGACCAGCGGGAAGAGGTTGTGCGGGCTGGTGTCGTAGACCTCGTCGACACCGGAGCCGACCACGTTGAAGTAACGGAGCGAGGTGTGCCGCAGGTCGTGGGCGCGGGCCGCGTCGGCGAGGAGCCACTCACCGATCAGCTTCGACTCGCCGTACGGCGACTCGGGTCGGGTGGGGCTCTGCTCGGTCACCAGCTCGGTCGTCGGCGTGCCGAAGGTGGCGGCGCTGGAGGAGAACACCATGTTGTCGACGCCGGTGCCGTGCATGGCCTCGAGGAGCGAGACCGTGCCGGTGACGTTCTGGGTGTACGTGTGCAGCGGACGCTGCACCGACACCCCGGCGTACTTGAACCCGGCTGTGTGCACGACCCCGACGACCGCGTGCTCACGCAGGCAGTCACGCAGGAGGTCGGTGTCGAGGATGCTGCCGACGACCAGGGGTGCGCCCTCGGGGACGAACTGTCGACGTCCGGTGGACAGGTCGTCGAAGGCCACCGCCTCGATGCCGCTGTCGGCGAACGCGCGCATCACGTGGGCCCCGATATAGCCGGCCCCGCCGGTCACCAACCACGTCACTGTCTGGTCCTCCCTCTGTCAGCCCTGCCATCGCCCCTGCTGTGGGCCCTGACGGTACCGGGTCCGCTTCGCGCCGGGCGGCCGCCGGGCACGGGTCGAGCCGCTGGTGCCCGGCGTGGGCTACCCTGGAGCCATGGCTGTAACCGTGCGTGCGCGCCTGCTCCTTGGCCAGCCGCTCTGAGCGATCGCCCGACGATCCCGCAGAGCGGCCACCCTCCCTGTCCGGAGGGTTTTTTTGTGCCACGCGACAGCCGAGCCGATGACGACCAGGAGTACCCCCGATGAGCGAGCAGATCGACCACCAGGACGACCAGCAGGCCTCGAGCGAGCGCGCGACGTACGACGTGGCCGCGGTCCAGGAGAAGTGGCTGAAGGCCTGGGAGCGGTTCCCGTTCACCGCCGGCCAGGGGGGGTCCACACCGACCGCCCAGAAGCGCTACGCGCTGACGATGTTCCCCTACCCGAGCGGTGACCTGCACATGGGCCACGCCGAGGTCATGGCCCTGCACGACGTCATCGCGCGCTACTGGTGGCAGCGGGGGCACGACGTGCTGAACCCGATCGGCTGGGACTCCTTCGGGCTGCCTGCGGAGAACGCGGCGATCAAGCGCGACGAGAACCCGGCGGTGTTCACCTACGCCAACATCGAGACCCAGGCCGAGTCGTTCCGTCGCTACGCGATCAGCTTCGACTGGTCACGTCGGCTGAACACCTCCGACCCCGAGTACTACCGCTGGACGCAGTGGCTGTTCCTGAAGTTCCGGGAGCGGGGCCTGGCCTACCGGAAGTTCTCCCCGGTCAACTGGTGCCCGAACGACCAGACCGTGCTGGCCAACGAGCAGGTCGTCAACGGCGCCTGCGAGCGCTGCGGGGCCGAGGTCACCAAGCGCGAGCTGAGCCAGTGGTACTTCAAGATCACCGACTACGCCCAGCGCCTGCTGGACGACATGGTGCCGCTGGAGAAGACGTGGCCGTCCAAGGTGCTGGCGATGCAGCGCAACTGGATCGGGCGCTCGGAGGGCGCCCACGTCGACTTCGACATCGCGCTGGCCTCCGGCGGGACACGCACGGTCACCGTGTTCACCACCCGCCCCGACACGTTGTACGGCGCCACGTTCATGGTGGTCGCCGCCGACGCCAAGCTGGCTGCGGCGATCGTGGCGCCCGAGCAGCGTCAGGCGCTGGCCGACTACGTCGAGGAGGTGCGCAAGGCCTCGGACATCGACCGGATGGCGACCGACCGGCCGAAGAGCGGGATCGACCTGGGTGTCACGGCGACCAACCCGGTCGACGGCTCGCAGATCCCGGTGTGGGCCTCCGACTACGTGCTGGCCGACTACGGCACCGGCGCGATCATGGCCGTCCCCGCCCACGACCAGCGAGACCTGGACTTCGCCCGGGCCTTCGGCCTGCCCGTGCGCCGCGTCGTCGACACCGGCGAGGCGAACCCGGAGGAGACCTACGTCGCCACCTCCGGCGACGGCACCTACGTCAACTCGGGTCCGCTGGACGGGCTGGCCGACAAGGCGGCCGGGATCCGCACGATCATCGACTCCCTGCAGGCGAGCGGTCACGGCCGCGGCACGGTCAACTTCCGGCTGCGGGACTGGCTGCTGAGCAGGCAGCGCTACTGGGGCGCGCCGATCCCCATCATCCACTGCGAGGCGTGCGGCGAGGTGGCGGTCCCCGAGGACCAGCTGCCGGTGGAGCTGCCGGACCTGAAGGGCTCGGACCTGAAGCCCAAGGGGGTCTCCCCGTTGGCCGCGGCTACCGAGTGGGTCGAGGTCGCCTGCCCGCAGTGCGGCGCCGACGCGCGGCGCGACACCGACACCATGGACACCTTCGTCGACTCCAGCTGGTACTTCTTCCGCTACTGCTCACCGCGCTACACCGACGGCCCGTTCGACCCCGAGGCGGTCCGGGAGTGGATGCCCGCGGCGCAGTACGTCGGCGGCGTGGAGCACGCGATCCTGCACCTGCTGTACTCGCGCTTCTTCACCAAGGTGCTGCACGACATGGGCATGATCGACTTCGTCGAGCCGTTCTCAGCCCTGCTGAACCAGGGCGAGGTGATCAACGAGGGCCGGGGGATGAGCAAGTCCCTGGGCAACGGCGTCAACCTGGGCGAGATGATCGACCTGTACGGCGTGGATGCGGTGCGGCTGACCATGGTCTTCGCCGGGCCGCCCGAGGCGGACATCGACTGGGCCGACATGTCGCCCGGTGGCTCCCTGAAGTTCCTGCAGCGCGCCTGGCGGCTGTCCGGCGACGTGACCTCGCCCCCCGGGGCCGACCCGGCGGACGGGGACGTCGCCCTGCGGCAGGTCACCCACCGGACCGTGCACGAGGCCGAGCAGCTGATCGAGGGCCAGCGGTTCAACGTGGTGGTGGCCCGGGTGATGGAGCTGGTCAACGCGACCCGCAAGGCAGTCGACTCCGGCTGCGGCCCGGCCGACCCGGCCGTCAGGGAGGCGACCGAGGCGATCTCGATCATGCTGTCGCTGGTCGCGCCGTACACCGCCGAGGAGATGTGGGCGCGGCTGGGCCACGAGCCCACCGTGGCCCGGGCAGGCTGGCCGGTGGTCGATCAGGCGCTGCTGGTCGAGGACTCGGTGGTCGCGGTCGTCCAGGTCCAGGGCAAGGTGCGGGCCCGGCTGGACGTCTCTCCGGACGTCACTGCAGCCGACCTGGAGGCACGGGCGATGACGGACCCCGCCATCGTCCGCGCCCTGGAGGGCAAGAGCGTGCGGAAGGTGATCGTGCGCGAGCCGAACCTGGTCAACATCGTCGCCGGCTAGATCGGAGCCGGATCTCCGGCGGGTCCCGCCCCAGGTCCGAGGCCAGGCAGCCACGGAGCCGGTGATCGCTATCCTTCGCTCATGCCGAAGGTCGTCGTGGTCACCGACTCCTCGGCCTCCCTGCCTCTGGAGACGGCCCGGCGCCTCGGCATCCTGGTCGTCCCGTTGCAGGTGGTGATCGGCACCCGGTCCTTCGCCGACGGCATCGACCCCGAGGCCAGCCCCGACCAGGTCGCCGATGCCCTCGAGCGACGGTTGCCGGTCAGCACCTCGCGGCCCACTCCCGAGCTCGTCCTCGCGCACTACGAGCGGGCCGCTGCGGCGGGTGCCGAGGCCATCGTCTCGGTGCACCTGTCCGCAGAGGTCAGTGCCACCTACGAGTCGGCCGTGCTCGCCGCCCGCAGCTCTGTGGTGCCGGTGAGCGTGGTGGACACCCGACAGATCGGTGCCGGCACCGGCTACGCCGCGGTCGCCGCCGCCGAGGCGGCCGCCGAGGGAGGCACGGCCGAGGAGGCAGCCGGACGGGCCGCAGCCCGCGCCGCGGCCGTGGTCAGCCTGTTCTACGTCGACACCCTCGAGCACCTGCGTCGTGGCGGGCGGCTGGGAGCGGCCGCAGCGCTGGTCGGCTCGGCCCTGGCGGTCAAGCCGATCCTGCGCGTGGAGGAGGGCCGGATCGTGGTCGTGGAGAAGGTCCGCACCTCCACCCGGGCCCTGGCCCGGCTCGAGGAGCTGGCGGTCGCCGCGGCGGCCGACCTCGACGTGGACGTCACGGTGAGCCACCTGGCCAACCCGCGACCTGCCGAGACGCTGTCCCGATCCCTGGCAGGCCGGCTCGCCACCCAGCTCGGTCCCCGGCCGGTCACCGTCGGCGAGGTCGCTGCCGTGCTCGCGGCGCACGTCGGTCCGGGCCTGGTCGGAGTGACGATCTCCCCACGCTGACGGCACGGGGGTGGCCCGGCCCGGGCCGGGCCGGCCGCGCGGTCGACCCAGCCGGGGGCTGTTCCTGCCTGTCCACAGGACGGCTACGACGCGTGGTGGCCCGACGCTGCCGGTGCCTAGCGTTCGGCTCATGCGCAGCCGTTCCCCGCACGACGACCACGTTGCCGACGTGACCCGCCGCCGCCTCGAGGCGCTGGTCGCCGACCTCGAGCTCGGCGGCCCCCCAGACCCGGTCGGCCCCGGCGAGCCGGCCGTGGAGTCGGACCCCGACTCCGCCGAGGTGCAGAGCGGACGGCACGCACAGCGTCCCGGTGGCCCGTCGCGGGGCCCGGCCGCCCGGACGGCAGCGTGGTGCAGCGACCGGCTCCCACCGGTGCTGCGCAGCCAGCCCGGTCTGGGATCGGCGCAGGTCGGCCTGGTCGCGCTCGTGGTCGCGGTGGGAGTCGTCCTGGGCGCCTGGTGGCTGGTCCGTGGCCGCGGTGAGGAGCTGGCCGCGGGCGAGGCGGTCCCGCCTCGGGTGACCAGCGTGGCGTCCGGGGAGCTGCCCGCGGGTCCGGGTGCGGACCCGGCGGGGAACCCACCGGCGCCCCTCATGTCCGCACCGCCCGGCCCGGTCTCGTCCCCTGCTCCCGGCACGTCGCCGGCCACGGGGGCCGCCGCTGCGGGGCCGGGCGGTCAGATCGTCGTGGACGTGGTGGGACAGGTCCGGCGGCCGGGGATCGCGGTCCTGCCCGTGGGGTCGCGCGTCGCGGACGCCGTCGAGGCTGCTGGGGGTCTGCGCCGGAGCTTCGCCGGCACCGGGGTGAACATGGCCCGGGTGCTGGTGGACGGCGAGCAGGTCGTCGTGGCGCGCGGGCAGGGGGCTGCCTCGTCCGCCGGGGGCGGGGCGTCCTACCCGCCGCAGGCTCCACCGGCTGCGGCCCCGCTGGTCAGCCTGAACACCGCTGACCAGGCCGCCCTGGAGACCCTGCCCGGGGTCGGCCCCGTGACCGCGGCGGCGATCCTCCAGTGGCGGGCCGAGCACGGCGGCTTCACCGCGGTGGAGGAGCTGCTCGAGGTCTCCGGCATCGGGGACGCGACCCTGGCCCAGATCGCCCCGCACGTGACGCTCTGAGCGTGGACCTGCGCACCGTCTGGCTCTCCGTGGCCGCCTGGGCGGGCTGCCTGGTCGGTCTGCTGCTGCCCGCAGCCGGCGTGCCCGGCCTGGTCGTCCTGGTGCCTGCCGCGCTGCTGGGCACGGTGGCGCGCCACCGCACGACCGCCGCGCTGCTCCTCGTCCTCGCGGCGACCTGCTGCGCGGCGTCCCTGCGGGCCGAGGCGCCGCGGGCAGGGCCGGTGGCGGGGTGGGCCGAGCAACGGGCCTCCGTGGTCGCCACGCTCTCCCTGCGTTCCGACCCGGTGCTCCGGCACGGCCGGTTCGGCGACTACGTGGTCACCCGCGCGCAGGTCCGCGAGGTGACCGCTCGCGGTCGCACCGTCGCCACCGCAGTCCCGGTGCTGGTGCTGGGGGACCCCTCGTGGAGCAGGCTCCGGCTGGGTGCGGTGGTCCGCGTGGTCGGTCGGCTCGGACCGGCGCTCTCCCCGCGGGAGGCGGGCGTCCTGTCCGCCCGGGGCACCCCGGAGGTCATCCGCGGTCCCTCACGGGTCCTCACCTCCGCCGACCGGCTCCGCACCGCGGTCCGGAAGGCTGCTGCCGCCGCTCCCGGCGAGGGTGCGGCCCTGGTCCCCGCCCTGGTGACCGGCGACGACCAGGGCTTGCCGGGGGCAGTGGTGGAGGCCTTCCGGACCGCGGGCCTCACCCACCTCACGGCGGTGTCGGGCACGAACCTGACCCTGGTCCTGGCCAGCCTGCTCCTGATCGCGCGCGGTGCGGGCGCACGGGGGCGGGGGCTGGTGGTGGTCGGACTGGCGGGCGTGGTCGGTTTCGTGCTGCTCGCCCGCCCGGAGCCGTCGGTGGTGCGCGCAGCCGCGATGGGGGTGGTGGCCCTGCTCGGCATGGGACCGGGGGGCCGGCCGGCAGGCGTGCGTGCGCTGGGGGTGGCGACGTTCGCGCTGCTGGTGGCCGACCCCTGGCTCGCCCTGTCCTGGGGGTTCGCGCTGTCGGTGAGCGCGACCGCCGGCCTGCTCCTGGTCGCGCCGGCCTTCCGTGACGCCCTGGCCGGCTGGCTGCCTCGCTGGCTCGCCGAGGCGGTCGCCGTCCCGGTCGCCGCGCAGCTCGCCTGCACCCCGCTCGTGGCCGCACTCTCCGGGCAGGTCAGTCTGGTCGCGGTGCTGGCGAACCTGCTCGCGGCTCCGGTGGTGGGCCCGGCGACCGTCCTGGGCCTGGGTGGGGGCGTGATCGGGCTGGTCCTTCCGGGGCCCGCCCGGGGAGTCGGCTGGGTGGCGGGGACCTGCGCCCAGTGGGTCGTGCTGGTCGCTCAGCAGGCCGCAGCCCTGCCCACGCCCGCCCTCGACTGGTCGACCGGCGCGCTCGGGCTCACAGTCCTGTCCGCGCTCTCCGTGGCGGCGATGGTGCTCGGGCCGCGGCTGCTGGGTCGTCGGGCTCCCGCACTGCTCCTCGTCGTGGTCCTGGTGCTGGTGCTGGTGCGACCGACCTGGCACCCGGGCTGGCCGCCGTCGGGCTGGGTGATGGTGATGTGCGACGTCGGCCAGGGCGACGCACTCGTCCTCGCGACCGGTCCTGCCGAGGCCGTGGTCGTCGACGCCGGTCCGGAGCCGTCCCTGGTCGACGGCTGTCTCGACCGGCTGGGGGTCCGCCGGGTGCCGGTGCTGCTGCTGACCCACTTCCACGCCGACCACGTGGAGGGGGTCCCGGGCGTGCTGTCCGGTCGCGCCGTGGGCGAGGTCGAGGTGACGGCGTTGCGCGAGCCGACCTCCGGCGCCGTCTCGGTGGACCGGTGGGCCGCCGCGGCCGGCGTGCCCGTGCGGGTCCCGGCGTACGCCGAGGTGGTGCGTGTCGGCAGGGTCGCCTGGAGCGTCCGGGCGCCGCGTCGGCTCCTCGACGACAGCCCGAACGACGCCTCGCTGGTGCTGCTGGTCGAGACCAGGGGAGTCCGGCTGCTCCTCAGCGGCGACGTCGAGCCGCCCTCCCAGGCCGCGCTGCTCCGTGAGGGGGTCGGGCCGGTGGACGTGCTCAAGGTCCCCCACCACGGCAGTCGCTACCAGGACCCCCGGTGGCTGACCTCTCTCGGCGCGCGGCTGGCCCTGGTCTCGGTGGGGCAGCGCAACGACTACGGTCATCCGGCGGCCTCGACCCTGGACCTCCTCCGCGAGCACGGCACCCTGGTCCGACGGACCGACGAGAGCGGCGACCTCGCGGTCGTCGTCAGGGAGGGCCGCCTCGGCGTGGTGGCGCGTGGATGAGGTGCCCGACCCGGCGCGCCTCTGCCCGCACGTCTCTGCTCGCACCGCCTCTGCTCGCACCGCCTCTGCTCGCACCGTCGGCGGGCTGTGCGAGGCTGGTTCCACCATGGCGACGAGACAGGCATCCGGCACCGGACGGGGCGCAGCGGCGCCCGCGGTGAGCCCGCTCGGGGCGGTCACCCTGGTGACCGGACCCGAGGAGTTCCTCAACGAGCGGGTGGTGCGAGCGGCCCGTGCGGCGGTGCTCCGTGCGGACCCCGAGGCCGAGTCCAGCGACACCGTCGGCGACCAGCTGAGCATGGCGTCCCTGGGCGAGCTGTCGGCGCCCTCCCTTTTCTCCTCCACCCGGCTGGTCGTGGTGCGTGTGCTCGAGGACGCCCCCGAAGAGGTCCATGAGGGGCTCCTCCACTACGCCGCCGACCCCGACCCCGACGTCGCTCTCGTGCTCGTGCACACCGGCGGGCAGAAGGGCGCCGGACTGCTCACCAAGCTGCGCAAGCTGCCGCGGGTCGCCGAGCATCGCTCGGAGGCGGTCAAGGGCAACGCGCTGGTCTCGTTCGTCGAGCAGGAGGCGCGCAGCCACGGAGGCCGGCTGGAGCCCGACGCGTCCGCCCTGCTGGTCGAAGCGGTGGGCGCCGACCTCCGCTCCCTCGCGGCCGCCGCCGAACAGCTCAGCCACGACTTCCCCGAGCGGCCCCTGTCCGCGGAGGTGGTGGGCCGCTACTTCTCCGGGCGCGCGGACGTGAAGGGCTACGAGATCGCCGACCACGCGCTGCACGGTCGCACGGCCACCGCCCTGGAGGAGCTGCGGTGGGCACTGGAGACCGGGGTCAGCGCCCCTGCGGTGACTGGCTCGTTCGCGTCCGCGGTCCGTGGGCTGGCCCGGGTCAAGGGAGCCCGTCCGGGGACGCGGGACAACGACCTGGCCCGGGAGGCCGGGGTGCCGCCGTGGAAGGTCTCCTCGCTGCGCCAGCAGGCGCGCGGGTGGGACGAGGAGGGGCTGGCGACGGCGATCCGGGCGGTCGCACGCGCGGACGCCGAGGTCAAGGGGGCCGGAGCCGATGCGGCGTACTCCCTGGAGCAGATGGTCCTCACCGTGACCGGCGCCCGGCCGCAACGCTGACCTCCCGGCACATGCAGAAGGCGCCGACCCCGGTACGGGGCGGCGCCTTCGCCAGTCAGCCGAGCGTCAGAGCGACGCGGCCTTCCTGGAGATCGCGGACTTGCGGTTCGCGGCCTGGTTCTTGTGGATGACGCCCTTGGACGCCGCCTTGTCGAGCTTCTTGGTCGCGTTGACCGCAGCGGCCTGGGCCGCGTCGGCGTCACCGGACTCGGCGGCCTCACGGAAGCTGCGGATAGCCGTCTTCAGCGCGGACTTGACGGACTTGTTCCGCTCGTGCGCACGCTCGTTCTGCTTGTTGCGCTTGATCTGGGACTTGATGTTCGCCACGGGGCAGGCCTCAGTGTTTCTCGATGACTGGTGGGTTCGGTGCACGCGCACCCCTCGGTGCGGACACGCGACTGGTCACACTATCAGCGGCCCCGCGGGCCACTCAAATCGTGCCAGCCCTCAGGTCCAGCCCCGGCGGAGCGACAGCCACGACCAGGCCGCAGCCGCCCACCAGCGACGATGCACGCCCAGGTAGGGGGAGGAGGTGGGCACCGGGCGTCGGTCCGCCTCGGTCATGAAGCCACCCAACGCTGCCAGCCACGCGTCCACGTGGTCGGCGGGCACGTCGGCGGTCAGCGGGTTCGAGGCCAGCCGGCTGTCGGCGTCGGCGCCGTCGCCGTGCGCTGAGACCAGCAGCATGGCGACGTCCAGCCAGCGGGGACCCAGGCCCGGCCAGTTCCAGTCGCACAGCACCGCCCGGCCGTCGCCGGTGACCAGGAAGTTGTCGTCGCGGCCGTCGGCGTGCACGAAGTGCTCCGCGTCGGGCAGGTCGGCGAACGAGTGCGCCAAGGCGCGCAGCTCCGCGAGGTGGGGCCAGTCGGGCTCGTCCCCGGCGACCAGGTCCCAGCCGCTGACCAGGGTCGGGAGGTCCTCGTGCAGCGGGACCAGGCCGAGGCCGGCGGGGATGGTCGTCATCACCTCGGCCACCTCGACCAGGGCTGCCAGGCACTGGTCGAGCTCGACCGTCGTCCACGGGCGGCGCGGGGGAGCGCCGTCCACGCAGGCGAAGCCGAGCAGGATCCACTGGTCGTCCTCGTCGGACCACAGCAGCTGGGTGGCCGGGAGACGGTGCAGGGGCAGGAGTCCCAGCTTGCGCACCTCCTCGGCGTACGACGCGGCGATCTGGCGCTGGGCCTGCTTGCTGGCCGCCTTGACGAAGAGCCGCTGGCCGTCGACGCCGATCAGCCGGGAGGCGAACCCGGGGGTGAACCCGGAGCCCTGGGAGACCGCGGTCGCGACCGGTGACCCGAGACGCTCCTCGACCAGCGACCGGACCGAGGGCGGCAGGTGCTGCCACTCCAGGCGACGTGCCGTGCGACCGTGGGGGACCGGCTCGGCCGCGTCGAGGGAGAGGGGACCGTGCACAGGGTCATTCAACCAGCACGGCCATGGGACAATGGCGGCGTCCCGCCACCTGCCCGGAAGAGCTCTGTGTCCCCGTCCTTCACCCGCCCCGCCGCGCCGCAGCCCGGGAGCACCGACCCCGCGGTGATCCGCAACTTCTGCATCATCGCGCACATCGACCACGGCAAGTCGACGCTCGCGGACCGGATGCTCCAGCTCACCGAGGTCGTCGACCCCCGTGCCATGCGGGCCCAGTACCTCGACCGCATGGACATCGAGCGCGAGCGCGGCATCACGATCAAGTCGCAGGCCGTGCGGATGCCCTGGATCGTCCGCACCGGCGAGGACACCGGCAAGACGTTCGTCCTCAACATGATCGACACGCCGGGGCACGTCGACTTCACCTACGAGGTGTCCCGCTCCCTGGAGGCCTGCGAGGCCGCCGTGCTGCTCGTCGACGCGGCGCAGGGGATCGAGGCCCAGACGTTGGCCAACCTCTACCTGGCGCTCGGCGCGGACCTGCACATCATCCCGGTGCTGAACAAGATCGACCTCCCGGGTGCGGAGCCGGAGAAGTACGCAGCCGAGCTGGCCCACATCATCGGCTGCGACGCGAGCGAGGTGCTCAAGGTCTCGGCAAAGACCGGCGAGGGCGTCGCGGACCTGCTCGACGCCATCGTGGCCCAGACCCCCCCACCGGTGGGGGTCGCCGACGCGCCGCCACGCGCCCTGATCTTCGACTCCGTCTACGACACCTACCGGGGTGTGGTGACCTACGTCCGCGTCTTCGACGGCAAGCTCACCCACCGCGACCGGATCAAGATGATGTCGACCGGCGCGGTGCACGAGATGCTCGAGGTCGGGGTGATCTCGCCCGAGCCCCTGAAGTCGCAGGAGATCGGCGTCGGCGAGGTCGGCTACCTCATCACCGGGGTGAAGGAGGTCCGCCAGTCGCGGGTCGGCGACACCGTCACCTCGCAGGTGCGCGGGGCCACCGAGCCCCTCGGCGGGTACAAGCACCCGAACCCGATGGTGTTCGCGGGGCTCTACCCCCTCGACGGGGACGACTACCCGACGCTGCGCGAGGCGCTCGACAAGCTCCAGCTCAACGACGCCGCGCTGGCCTACGAGCCGGAGTCCTCCGGCGCCCTGGGCTTCGGCTTCCGCTGCGGGTTCCTCGGCCTCCTGCACATGGAGATCGTGCGGGAGCGGCTCGAGCGGGAGTTCAACCTCGACCTCATCTCCACCACCCCGAACGTCGTGTACGACGTGACCCTCGACGACGGGACCAAGATCCAGGTGACCAACCCGTCGGAGTTCCCCGACGGCAAGGTGGCCGAGGTCAGGGAGCCGGTCGTGCGCGCCACGATCCTCACCCCGAAGGACTACATCGGCACGATCATGGAGCTCTGCCAGTCCAAGCGAGGCTCGCTCCAGGGGATGGACTACCTCTCCGAGGAGCGCGTCGAGATGCGCTACACGCTGCCGCTGGCCGAGATCGTCTTCGACTTCTTCGACATCCTGAAGTCCCGCACCAAGGGGTACGCCTCCCTGGACTACGAGGCCACCGGCGACCAGGCCGCCGACCTGGTCAAGGTCGACGTGCTCCTGCACGGCGACCCGGTCGACGCCTTCAGCGCCATCGTGCACCGCGACGCCGCCTACGGGTACGGCGTGGGGCTGGTCGGCAAGCTCAAGGAGCTGATCCCGCGGCAGCAGTTCGAGGTGCCGATCCAGGCGGCGATCGGTGCTCGGGTGATCGCGCGCGAGACGATCCGGGCGATCCGCAAGGACGTGCTGGCCAAGTGCTACGGCGGTGACATCAGCCGGAAGCGCAAGCTGCTGGAGAAGCAGAAGGAGGGCAAGAAGCGGATGAAGATGGTCGGGCGGGTCGAGGTCCCCCAGGAGGCCTTCATCGCGGCGCTGTCCACCACCGAGTCGTCCTCGGCCAAGGACAAGAAGTAGCGGTGCTATCTTGAGGCGCCGCCGTCCGGCGGCACCTCACCATCTCCTTGCAGACCAGGGAAAGCCGGTCCAACTCCGGCGCTGACCCGCAACCGTAGCCCGATCCTCCTGCCCCGGCCGGAGACGGGAAGCCGGAACGCCTGCTGCAGGGCGACCTGACATCCACGCTGTCGCGGAACGCAGAGTGGGCGCCTCTCCGGCTCCCTCGACGCCTGCAGCGGGAAGGGAACACCATCATGCGTCTGCACCTGCGCAGAGCTCTCCTCGGACTCACCACCACCGCCGTGCTCGCCTCCGGCACGCTCGTCGCCGCCCCCGCCGAGGCCGCGTCCGGCGGCCGGTCCGGCCAGACCGTGGGCTGGCTGGTCCGTGGGCTCGACGACGGACTGCTCCACACCACGTTCCAGGGCACCTCCTACCCCAACTACGGGACCACCCTCGACGCCGCGGCGGCGTTCCAGGCGCTCGACGTGCGCCCGAAGCAGCGCCGCCAGGTCCTCAAGGCCTTCGATGCCGACCCCAACGCCTACATCGGCGCTCAGGGGCGGACCTCCGCAGGCGCGTTGGGCAAGCTGCTCACCGTCGTCCAGCAGCAGGGCATCGCCCCCACCGACTTCGCCCAGGGCGGTCTGCGGGGGCGGCTCGAACGGCGCGTGCAGGACTCGGGGAACGACGCCGGCCGCGCCACGGACGCGACCGCGACCGACTACTCCAACACCGTGACCCAGTCGTTCGTGGTCCGTGCCCTCTCCCTGGCCGGGAGCGACCTGGCCGACGAGACGACGGCGTACCTGCTCGAGCAGCAGTGCTCCGACGGCTTCTTCCGGCTCTACCTCGACTCCGCCGACGGCACGTGCGACGGCGGGACCGCCCAGGAGAGCGCGCCCAGCGTCGACGCGACCGCCTTCGCGGTGCTCGCGCTGAAGCAGGCGAGGGCGAGCGGGGTGACGGGCGTGCAGGCTGATGCGCGCGCCGCACTGAAGGCCGCCCGTCGTTGGCTGGTCTCCGAGCAGGCCCGCAACGGCTCCTTCGGGGACGCCGGCACGCACAACAGCAACACCACGGGCCTCGCCGCGCAGGCCCTGGACGCCCTCGGCAAGAGCGCCCGGGCCAAGGACGCCGCCCGGTGGGTGGCTCACCTGCGGGTCACCAAGAAGCTGGTCCGCAAGACCGCCCTCAAGCCTCGGGACCTCGGCGCCGTCGCCTACACCCGCGGTGACCTGAAGACCGCGAAGCGGAAGGGCCTCAAGAACAAGACCCTGTTCACCTGGCAGTCCGCCTCCGCCCAGGCGGCGTCCTCCCTGGGTCTGCTGGGCTGACGTGGGTCGATCCACCCTGCTCCAGCCCGGCTCGCGGTCACCGGTCGCGTCCCAGCGCCCCACGGTGGCCCGAGCGGCCTGCGTGGCTCTCGTGGCGCTCGGAGCGGCCGGGCTGGTCTCAGCACCGGCGCAGGCCACCTCGGGTCGGTGCGCGCCTGGAACGGGCGTCACCGTGGTCGTCGACTTCGGATCCCTCGGGGGTGGGACCCGGGTCGGCTGCGACGCCGACGGCGCCGGGCGGGCAGCGACCCGCGTGGTGCCGTCGGCCGGCTTCGCGTTGACCTACGTGAACGGCCAGCCGTTCGTGTGCCGGATCAGCGGCAAGCCCGGACCCGACGAGGAGTCGTGCGCCACGACCCCGCCGGCGGACGCCTACTGGGGCCTGTTCTGGTCCGACGGCACCGACGGGACCTGGGCTTACGCCACGGTCGGTGTCGCCGGCCTGAGCGTGCCGGAGGGCGGCTCGATCGGCTGGCGGTTCGAGGACGGCGGGGCCGACGAGAAGCCGGGTGCCTCGCCCACCGTCGGTCAGGCGGCGCCGGAGCCCACCCGGCCCCCGGCATCTCCGTCGCCGACCCGGACACCCGGGCCGGGCGCCCCGCCGCCGTCCACCCCGGCGCCCACACCACCGGAGTCGCCCACGGCGTCGACCCCGGCTCCCACGCCTGCGTCCAGCGCGGCCGGGAAGGCCGGTGGCAAGCCCGGACGGTCGGCACGCCCGTCGGCGTCGAACCGTCCGACCGGCTCCGCGCGTCCGAAGGCGGCAGCCTCCGACCACGCCACCGGCGATGCCACCGAGGCGGTCACCGACGTCGCGTCGCCGATGGCCGCCGACGCCCCGGAGAGCCGCGGAGCCGACGGCGGGAACGGCGTGACCCTGCTCGCGGGAGCGGCCGCCCTGCTCCTGGCCGGAGCCGCGGGCGTCGTCGCCTGGCGCAGACGGGTCTGAGCCGGTGAGGGCCGACCGGACCGCGGCGCTGCCCCGCGACCTGCACCCCGGGGCCTGGTGGATCTGGGCCCTGGGGCTGGCTGCGGCCGCCTCCCGCACTGCCAACCCGTGGCTGACCGGTCTGGTGGTGCTGGTGGCGTGCCTGACGGTCGCGGCCCGCCGCAGCGAGGCGCCCTGGGCGCTGTCGTTCCGGCTCTACCTGCTGCTCGGCTTGCTCGTGGTCGCGGTCCGGGTCTTCTTCCGGGTGCTCCTGGGGGGCGGCTTCGGCGCGACTGTCCTCGTGGACCTGCCGAGCGTCCCCCTGCCCGACTGGGCAGCCGGGATCACCCTGCTCGGTCCGGTGACCGCCGAGGCCGTGCTGTCGGGCCTCTACGACGGGATGCGGCTGGCTGCGATCCTGATCTGCGTCGGCGCAGCCAACACGCTGGCCAACCCGCGCCGGCTGCTCGCCTCGATGCCTCCGGCGCTCTACGAGGTCGGAAGCGCGGTGGTCATCGCGCTGTCGCTGTTCCCGCAGCTGGCCGAGAGCGTGCAGCGGGTACGCCGCGCCCGTCGGCTGCGCGGCGACCCCGGTCGCGGGATCGGGGCGCTGCGCCGGGTCGTGGTGCCGGTCCTGGAGGACGCGCTCGAGCGGTCCCTGTCCCTGGCCGCCAGCATGGACGCCCGCGGGTACGGCCGCACCGGGGACCTGGGGCGGCGCCAGCGCCGGGTGACCGGCACCCTCCTCGTCGCCGGGCTGACCGGGCTGTGCGTGGGCAGCTACGCCTTCCTCGACTCGACCGCGCCGCGGGTCCTGGCCTGGCCGATGCTGGTCGCCGGGCTGGCGCTGGCCGCCGCCGGTTTCGTGGCCGCCGGGCGTCGGGTGCGCCGGACCCGCTACCGCCCCGACCGGTGGCACGCCGCCGACCTGTTCACCGCGGCGACCGGCATCGTGGTCGCGGTGCTGGTCTCGCTCGCCGCCGCGGCGCGACCCGACGTGGCCGTCCCGGACCCGGCGTCCGCTCCGCCGCTCTCTGTCCTGGCGCTCCTGGCGGTCCTGGTCGGGGTGCTGCCCGCGCTCCTGACCCCGGCCCCCGCCCCGGCGACACCCACGGCCACCGGGGCTCGAGACCGCGCCGGCGCCCGGCGCCAGGTCGAGGGCGCCCGATGACCTCCCCGACCGGACGCCCGATGGTGGCCTGGCGCGACCTCACCTTCACCTACGCCGGGGCCAGGGCCCCGGCCCTGCGCGAGGTGCGGCTGGAGGTCGCCGAGGCCGAGCTGGTGCTGGTCGCGGGGCGGACCGGGTCGGGGAAGTCGACGCTGCTCGGGTCGGTCAACGGACTCGTCCCGCACTTCACCGGGGGGCACCTCGAGGGGGACGTGGTGGTCGACGGCCGCAGCGTGCGCGAGCACTCGCCCCGCGAGCTGGCCGACCTCGTGGGCTACGTCGGCCAGGACCCGCTCACCAGCTTCGTCACCGACGTCGTGGAGGAGGAGCTGGCCTACGGCATGGAGCAGCTGGGCCTGCTCCCGGCGACCATGCGTCGGCGGGTGGAGGAGGTGCTCGACCTGCTCGGCATCGCCGACCTCCGGGCCCGGCCGTTGCGCAGCCTCTCCGGGGGGCAGCAGCAGCGGGTGGCGATCGGTGCGGTGCTGACCATGCATCCCCGGGTGCTGGTGCTGGACGAGCCGACGTCCGCCCTGGACCCCACCGCGGCCGAGGACGTGCTCGGCACCCTGGCCCGCCTGGTGGAGGACCTGGGTCTCACCGTCCTGGTGGCCGAGCACCGGATGGAGCGCGTCGCGCCGTTCGCGGACCGCCTGGTCGTGGTCGAGGACGGCCGGGTCCGCGGCGGCGAGACCGCGCAGATGATGGAGACCTCCCCCGTGGTGCCTCCGGTGGTCGAGCTCGGCCGGCTGGCCGGGTGGCAGCCGCTGCCGCTGACCGTGCGGGCCGCGAGGCGGCGCACCCCCGCCCTGCTGGCCACCCTGGGGGGCCCGCCGGGCGAGGAGGTGCCCAGCGGGTCCGCGCCGGTCGCCCTGCGTGCTGATGGGGTGGTCGTGACCTACGGCGCGGTCGTGGCCGTCCGGGAGGTCTGCCTGGTGGTGCCCACGGGGCAGGTCGTCGCGCTGATGGGACGCAACGGGTGCGGCAAGTCCTCGCTGCTGTGGGCACTCCAGGGCGCCGGCCGACGCGACGGGGGCCGGGTCTCGGTCGGGGGCGAGGACCCGGCGCAGGTGCCCGCCGCCCGGGCGCGCCAGCTGGTCGGACTGGTCCCGCAGACCGCGACGGACCTGCTCTACCTCGAGACCGTCCAGGCGGAGTGCGAGGCCGCGGACGAGCAGGCCGGCGCCGCTCCTGGAACCTGCCGGGACCTGCTCGAACGGCTGGCCCCCGGGATCGATCCCGCACGCCACCCCCGCGACCTCAGCGAGGGGCAGCGACTCGCGCTGGTCCTTGCCGTGGTGCTGGGGGCGGGTCCGCGGGTGCTTGCGCTGGACGAGCCCACCCGGGGCCTGGACTACGCGGGGAAGACCCAGCTCGCCCACGTCGTGGCGGACCTCGCGGCGCTCGGCTGCGGGGTCGTCGTGGCGACCCACGACGTCGAGTTCGTCGCGCAGGTCGCCGACCAGGTGGTGGTGATGGCCGGCGGCGAGGTGGTCTCCTCCGGACCCACGCAGGAGGTGCTGGCCCAGTCCCCGGCGTTCGCGCCGCAGATGTCGAAGATCCTCGGCCAGGGGTGGCTCACCGTCGACCAGGTGCGCGAGGCCCTGGCATGACCGCCGGGTCGAGGCCGCCGGTCGGGCTGCCGGTCGGGCTGGCGGTGGGCCGACGGTCCGCCGCGGTGCTCGCCCTGTCCGGGGTGGCGGGGCTGGTGATGTTCGCCTGGCCGCTCCTGCTGCACCCCGCGGACGGGGTGGCGCAGGTCAGTCCACCGTTCGTGTTCCTGGCCCTGCTGCCCGTGGTCGTGCTCGTGGTGCTCGTGGAGCTGACCGAGGGGGGCATGGACGCCAAGTCGCTGGCCCTGCTCGGGGTGCTCACCGCGGTCAACGCCGCGCTGCGCAGCCTCGGCGCGGGCCTGGCCGGGGTCGAGCTGGTGTTCTTCCTGCTCGTGCTGGCCGGGCGGGTCTTCGGGCCGGGATTCGGGTTCGTCCTCGGCTGCACGTCGCTGTTCACCTCCGCCCTGCTCACCTCCGGGGTGGGGCCGTGGCTGCCGTACCAGATGGTGTGCGCCGCCTGGGTGGGGCTGGGCGCGGGTCTGCTGCCTCGGCGGGTCCGCGGCCGGGGCGAGATCGCCGTGCTCGTGGTCTACGCCGTGCTCTGCGCCTATGCGTTCGGCCTGCTGATGAACCTCTCGACCTGGCCGTACACGTTGGGGGTCGCCGTCCCCGGCCACGAGGGGTCCCTGTCGTTCGTGCCGGGCGGACCGGTGGTGGAGAACCTGCACCGGTTCGCGGTGTACACGCTGCTCACCTCGACAGGAGGCTGGGACACCGGTCGGGCGATCACCAGCGCCGTCGCGATCGTGGTCCTGGGCCCGTCCCTCCTGGCCACCCTGCGTCGCGCGGCGCGCCGGGCGTCGTACGGCGCGGCGCCGAGACTCGCCCCCACCTCGGGGAGCGCCCCGTGACCCCTGCAAGCGCCGGGCTTCCCGACGGCGTCCTTGCGATGGCCGGGCGCGGCCCGGACTGGGCGTCCTGGGTGGACGGGCTGCCTGGCACCCTCGCCGCCGTCCAGGACGAGTGGCAGCTCGTCGCCGACGGCCGGTTCCGCCACGGGCACTGTTCCTTGGTGCTCCCGGTGCGGACCGCGTCGCGGCGGCCGGCGGTGCTCAAGCTCGGCTTCGCCGACGACGAGTCCGAGCACGAGCACCTGGCCCTGCAGCACTGGCACGGCGACGGTGCGGTGCAGCTGCTCCGCGCCGACCCGCACCGCAGGGCGATGCTGCTGGAGCGCCTCCACACGGAGGACCTCACGGGCACCGACGACGTAGAGGCCTGCGAGGTGGTGGCAGGGCTGTACTCCGCCCTGCATCGTCCCGCGCCTCCCCGGCTGCGCCGCCTGTCCACGGTCGCCGCCCGCTGGGCCTCCCTGCTGCACGAGCGCGGTCGCAGCGCGACCGTGCCGCGCCGGCTCACCGAGCACGCCGTTGCCCTCGCGCGCTCCTTCGCCGACGACGAGGCGACCGACGGCACGATGGTGCACACCGACCTGCACTACGAGAACGTCCTGGCCGGGGACCGGTCACCATGGTTGGTCATCGACCCCAAGCCCCTGAGCGGCGACCCGCACCTGGAGCCCGCGCCCATGCTCTTCAACCGCTGGGAGGAGGTGCTCGCCTCCGGGGACGCACGGGACGCCGTGCGGCGGCGGTTCCACACCCTGGTCGACGTCGCAGGTCTGGACGAGCACCGTGCCCGGGACTGGGTGGTCGTCCGCTGCGCCGTGAACGCCCTGGTGGAGGCCACGGCACCCGACCCCGATCGGGCGTGGGTCACCACCAATGTCGCCGTCGCCAAGGCCGTCCAGGACTGAGAGGACCTGCCAGACCCCGGCCGGACCCCGGGCGGGTCCGCATGGGGGACGGCGACCTGCCTGGCGGGGGCCGGGTGAACTAGGTTGGCTTCCAACGACGACAGGTTCCACTGCGCAGTCGGCCAGTGGTGCCGTGAGGTGGAGGGGTGTCCTCGTGTCCCACGTGGCCAGCGATGTGAGCACGATCGAGAACAGGCCGATGACGGTGGGACGACAGTTCCTCGACCGGGTGGCGGCCAGCGCCGGACGCGAGGCCTACCGGTTCCCCGTCGGCGACCGCTGGGAGTCGGTGACCTGGCAGGAGGCCGGGGATCGCGTACGCCGGCTCGCCGCCGGCCTGGTCTCCTTGGGCATCCAGCCGCAGGAGCGGGTCGGCATCGCCAGCAGCACCCGCTACGAGTGGATCCTGGCCGACCTGGCGGTGATGTGCGCGGGTGCAGCGACCACGACCGTCTATCCCTCGACGATGACCGACGACGTCGCCTACATCCTGGCCGACTCCGACTGCCGGATCGTGTTCGCCGAGGACGACACCCAGGTCGCCAAGCTCCGCGAGCGGCGCGGCGACCTGCCTGACCTGCGCCAGGTCGTGGTCTTCGACGGCGAGGTCGACGGCGACTGGGTGATCGGCCTGGACGAGCTGGAGCAGCGGGGCAAGGACCTCCTCGCTGAGCAGCCGAACGTCGTGGACGAGCGCGTGGAGGCCACCGACGGCGACTCGCTCGCCACCCTGATCTACACCTCGGGCACCACCGGGCGTCCCAAGGGGGTCCGCCTCCGGCACAGCTCGTGGACCTACGAGGGTGCCGCCGTCCAGGTGTTGGACATCTTGCACGAGGACGACCTGCAGTTCCTCTGGCTCCCGATGGCGCACTCGTTCGGCAAGGTGCTGCTCTCCACGCAGATCGCCTGCGGCTTCGCCACCGCCATCGACGGTCGCGTCGAGCGGATCATCGACAACCTGGCGGTCATCCAGCCGACCTTCATGGGCGCGGCACCCCGGATCTTCGAGAAGGCGCACGGCCGCATCGTCACCATGCAGGCCCAGGAAGGCGGCCCGAAGGAGAAGATCTTCCACGCCGCCTTCGCCGTCGGCCGCAAGGTCGAGAGGCTCAAGGCCGAGGGCACGTCGGTGCCGCTCGCGCTCAAGGTGCAGCACGCGGTGTTCGACAAGCTCGTGTTCAGCAAGATCCGCGAGCGGTTCGGTGGCCGCGTCCGGTTCTTCATCTCCGGCTCGGCGGCCCTGAACCGCGAGGTCGCCGAGTGGTTCCACGTCGCCGGCCTGCTCATCCTGGAGGGCTACGGCCTGACCGAGAGCTCGGCCGGCACCCTGGTCAACCACCCCGACGACTACAAGTTCGGCGCCGTCGGCCTCCCCTTCCCGGGCACCGAGATCAAGATCGCCGAGGACGGCGAGGTCCTCGTCAAGGGCCCCGGGGTGATGGAGGGGTACCACAACCAGCCCGACGCGACCGCCGAGGCCCTGGTCGACGGCTGGCTGCTCACCGGTGACATCGGCGAGTTCGACGGGGACCACCTGCGGATCACCGACCGCAAGAAGGACCTCTTCAAGACCTCCGGCGGCAAGTACGTCGCCCCCTCCGTCATCGAGTCGCAGTTCAAGTCGGTCTGCCCCTACGCCAGCCAGTTCGTCGTGCACGGGTCGGAGCGCAACTTCTGCGTGGCCCTGATCTCCCTCGACCCCGACGCGATGGCCGGCTGGGCCGAGCACGAGGGCAAGAAGGGGCTGTCGTACGCCGAGATCGTCGCCCTGCCCGAGGTCCGGACCATGGTGGCCGACTACGTCGAGGAGCTCAACCTGCGGCTCAACCGGTGGGAGACGATCAAGAAGTGGATCCTGCTCGACCACGACCTCACCGTCGAGTCCGGCGAGCTGACGCCGTCGATGAAGGTCAAGCGCAAGGTCGTGGAGTCCAACTACCGCGAGCAGATCGCCGCCCTGTACGGCTGAGCCTAGTCTTGCGGGCATGCCCTCCACCCCGCCCGACGGCGACCCCGTGCCCGCCGACGGCGCGCTCCCCGGGTCGGCGCTGGCCACCGCCGGGCAGCACGGGCTCGGGTTCTACGTGCACGTGCCGTTCTGCGCGGTGCGGTGCGGCTACTGCGACTTCAACACCTACACCGCCGCCGAGCTCGGACCGGCCGGAGGTGCACCGGGGGCGTCCCGGGAGACCTACGCAGACGCCGCCATCGCCGAGGTGCGTCTGGCACGCCGGGTCCTGGACGGGGTGGACCGTCCCGTGGACACCGTCTTCTTCGGGGGCGGTACGCCGACCCTGCTGCCGCCGGGCGACCTGGTCCGCGTCCTCGACGCGGTCCGGGCCGAGTTCGGCCTCGCCCCGGACGTCGAGGTCACCACGGAGTCCAACCCCGACAGCGTCACCCCCGACGACCTGGCGGTCCTGCGGGCGGGGGGGATCAACCGGATCAGCTTCGGCATGCAGTCCGCTGTTCCGGGCGTGCTCCGGGTGCTCGACCGGACCCACGACCCGGAGCGCGTCCCCCGGGCCGTCGCCTGGGCGCGTGCGGCGGGCTTCGACCAGGTCAGCCTGGACCTGATCTACGGCACGCCGGGGGAGCGGGTGGAGGACTGGCGCACCTCGTTGGAACAGGCGCTGGCCAGCGAACCGGACCACCTGTCGGCGTACGCGCTCATCGTGGAGGACGGCACCGCGTTGGCCCGGCAGGTCCGGCGCGGCGAGGTGCCGATGACCGACGACGACGACCTGGCCGACAAGTACCTCCTCGCCGACCGGCTGCTCTCCGCCGCCGGCTACACGTGGTACGAGCTGTCCAACTGGGCACGCGACGACTCCGCCCGGTGCCGCCACAACCTGCTGTACTGGCGCGGCGCCGACTGGTGGGGCGTGGGCCCGGGGGCGCACTCCCACGTCGGCGGCGTCCGTTGGTGGAACGTCAAGCACCCCGCGGCGTACGCCGAGCGGATGGCGGCGGGGCGCAGCCCGGGCCACGGACGCGAGCTGCTGGACCCCGAGACCCGGCGGGTCGAGCGGATCCTGCTGGAGACACGGTTGGTCGAGGGGCTGCCGGAGGAGGTGCTGGACCCGGCGGGTCGGGCCTGGCTGCCCGACCTGCGCGAGGCCGGTCTGGTCGAGCCGGCCCCGGCGGACCGGGTGGTCCTCACCCGACGGGGCCGGTTGCTCGCCGACGCCGTGGTCCGCGACCTGGTGCCCTGATGCCCCGAACGGCCCCCGTTCTTGCCAGGGGGTTCCCGGAGACATCCCGGAGGCGCCGGTTCGCGGGCAGCTGGCGGCCCTAGGGTGTGGCCATGACGCAGCCGCCCGACCCGCACCAGCCCGACGAGGACCAGCCCCGCGGTCCCGGTCAGCCGGGCGGTCCCGGTCAGCCGGGCGACGGGTACGGCCCGCCCCCGCCCGGGTACGGTCCGCCGCCCGGCTACGGTCCGCCACCCGGCTACGGTCCGCCACCCGGCTACGGCCCCCAGGGCTACGCCCCGTACTACGACCCGGCGGCGCCGTACGGCGTGCACCCGGGCACCGGGCTGCCCTACTCCGAGAGGTCCAAGCTGGTCGCGGGGCTGCTGCAGGTGCTGCTCCCGCTCGGCATCGGCCGGATGTACATGGGTCAGACCGGTCTGGGGGTGGCCCAGCTCGTGGTCACCCTGGTCACCTGCGGTGTCGGTGCGCTGTGGCCCTTCATCGACGGGATCATCATCCTCGTCTCCGACACCAAGGACGCGGACGGGCGGATCCTGCGCTCCTGAGGGTCAGGGCCCGGTCACGAAGTCGATCAGCTCCTCCACCCGGCCGAGCAGGGCGGGCTCCAGGTCGCCGTAGGAGGTGACCTTGCCCAGGATGTGCTTCCACGCCCGGGCGATGTCGGCCTGGTCGCGGTGCGGCCAGCCGAGGTGCTGGCAGACGCCGTGCTTCCACTCGACGGTGCGGGGGACGGTCGGCCAGGCCCGGAGCCCGAGCCGGTCGGGCTTGACCGCCTGCCAGACGTCGACGAACGGGTGCCCGACCACCAGCACGCTGCGGCCGAGCGGGCCCTTGGACACCGAGGCCGCGATCCGGCTCTCCTTCGACCCGGGGACCAGGTGGTCCACCAGCACCCCGGCCTTGCGCTCGGGCCCCGGACGGAAGTCGGCCAGCTGCTCGGCGAGGTCGTCGATGCCGTCGAGGTACTCCACGACGACACCTTCGAGGCGCAGGTCGTCGCCCCAGACCTTCTCGACCAGCTCGGCGTCGTGGCGGCCCTCGACGAAGATCCGGCTGGCCCGGGCCACCCTCGCCCTGGTGCCGGGCACGGCCACCGAGCCGGAGGCGGTGCGGGTGGGCGCGGCCTGGCCGGAGCGGGCCGGCGGTCGGAGGATCACCGGCACGCCTTCGAGGAGGAAGCCGGTCCCGAGGGGGAAGGTCCGCCGCTTGCCGCGCCGGTCCTCCAGGGTCACCGTGTCCAGGTCGCGCTCGACGGCGACGATCTCGCCGCACCAGTCGGTGGTGACCTCCTCGACCACCAGCCCCTTGTCCGCGGAGATCTCGACCGCCCGGCCGCGGCGAGGCACCCGCCAGTCGGTGTTGAGCACGTCGGTGCCGTACCGGTCGACCGAGCGCGGGGAGGTGGGGTCGGGAGGCGGTGCGGGGCACATGGGACCGGAGGCTACGGCGCGAGCGGTCCGCTGCGGTTCCGGCTCGCCGGGGCGGCTGGTCGCCTTGTGGCGGGAACAGTCGCGATATATCGTCGAAGGTCCAGACGAACAAGCGCGAGAGAGGTGGACCCGATGACTGGCCGAGGACCGTGGGACGGGTCGTGGGGCGGGTCGTGGGGCGGCGGTGCTGCCTCCTCCGGCCCCCCGTGGAAGGGGGGTCCGCCCCCGTGGGTGAGCGGGCTGCTGGGGCTGGCGCAGGCGGGCTCGACCCGTGGGCCGAAGGTACGCCGCGGCGACGTCCGCACCGCGATCCTGGACGTGCTGGCCGTTGAGCCGATGAACGGCTACCAGATCATCCAGCGCATCGCCGAGCGCTCGGGGGGCATGTGGAAGCCCAGCCCCGGATCGGTCTACCCGACCGTGCAGCAGCTCGAGGACGAGGGACTGGTCGAGGGGGCCGAGGAGGCGGGACGCCGGGTGCTCCGGCTGACCGAGAGCGGCAAGCGCTGGGTGGTCGACCACCCCGACGAGCTCGCCGCCACCTGGCGGGCCTTCGACGACGGCGCCGAGTCGGAGGGCTCGACACCGGACCTCAAGCCGGTCATCGGGCAGGTGATGGCGGCGGTGTGGCAGGTGGTCACCTCGGGCACGCGCCAGCAGCAGGCCGAGGCGGCCGAGATCCTCGCCGAGACCCGGCGCAAGCTGTACGGCCTGCTCGCGGACGGGGAGCCGGAGTCGTGAGCGGGGTCTTCGGTGCGGGAGAGCTGAGGATCGGCGACGCCGAGCGCGAGTCCGCGGTGTCGGCGCTGTCCGAGCACTTCGCGACCGGACGGATCACGCGCGAGGAGCTGGACCAGCGCACGGACCTGGCCTGGGCGGCGCGCACCCCCGCAGCCCTGCGGCCGCTGTTCGCCGACCTCCCGCCGCCCTACCCGACCGCACCCGTGGGCGGGCCGCCGACGGCTCCCGTGGGCACCGCCGGACCGGCGCGGGCTGCCGGACGGGTCGGTCGCGGCTGGGGTCGGGGCTGGACCTGGCTGCTCGTCGCCCTGCTCGTCCTCGTCGTCGGCGCCAACCTGCCGTGGTTCGTGGTCGGCCTGGTCGTCTGGTTCCTGGTCTTCCGTCGTGGCTTCCGGTGCGCTCCGCAGCGGCGCTCGCTCCGCCGCTGGTGACCTGGTCCCCGGGTCAGACCAGCGGGAGCCGACGCGCGGTGCGCGGCACCTGCTCGTAGCCGCGCCGGACCGCCTCACGGAGCCGGTCGGCCGGGAACGGCCAGGCGGTGTCGCGCAGCCCGTCGGTGAGCGCCTGCTCGAGCGGCACCGACCGGGAGGCCAGGTCGAAGATCGCCTCGGCGACCGCGCCGACGTCACCACGCTGCTCGGTGACGAAGCGCTGGTCCACCGGGCTGCCGTGGCCCGGGACCACCACGGAGGCGGGGGTGAGGAGGCCGACGACGAAGTCGAGTGCGGCCGGCCAGTCGAGCGGGAAGCAGTCCGCGCCGTACGCCGGAGGGCCGGCCTCCTCGACCAGGTCGCCGGCGACCAGGACGTCGGCGTCCGGCACCCGGACCACGAGGTCGCCGGCGGTGTGACCGCGCCCGGGGTGCACCAGCTCGACCACCCGGTCGCCGAGGTCGACCACGGCCACCGAGGTGAACGTGTGGTCGGCGGGCACGATCGTGGTCTCCAGCAGCTCCTCGGCGTGGGGCGTGCCCGGCGCGAGCGCGGCGGCGGCGTCGCCGCGGACGCGGGAGGCCTCCAGCAGCGTCGCGGCCTCCTCGTGGGCATGGATCGGGACGTCGGGCCAGGTCGCACGCACGGCGGCGTTGCCGAAGGTGTGGTCGAAGTGGTCGTGGGTGTTGACCACGGCCACCACGTCGGCCGCGCGGTGACGGCGTACCTCGGTCACCAGCGCCGCCCCGGCGCGCTCGGAGGCCAGCGTGTCGACGAGCAGCAGGCCACGCTCGCCCTCGACCAGGGTGACGTTGACGTCACACCAGGAGTGCCGGGAGACCCAGATCCGGTCGGCGATCTCGGTGAAGCCGACATCGGCGACCAGGGCAGGGGAGGGCATGGGGGCACTGTAGCCAGCCGTTCGCCCGCGACCCTTGTAGCATTGGCACTCTGGGAACGCGAGTGCCAGGCTGGTCGAGGTCCGTGGTGGTGTCGGGAGAGGAGGAGTCGTGGTCGAGGACCGCAAGCTCGCCGTCCTCCGCGCGATCGTGGAGGACTACGTGTCGACCCACGAGCCCGTGGGCTCCAAGTCCCTGGTGGAGCGGCACCAGCTCGGTGTCTCGCCCGCGACGGTGCGCAACGACATGGCCGCGCTGGAGGAGGAGGGTCTGATCGCCCAGCCGCACACCAGCGCCGGCCGGATCCCCACCGACAAGGGCTACCGGATGTTCGTGGACCGGCTGAGCGCGGTCAAGCCGCTCAGCCCCGCGGAACGGCGCGCGATCACCACGATCCTCGCGGGGGCCGTGGACCTCGACGACGTCGTCCAGCGCTCGGTGCGCCTGCTCGCCCAGCTGACCCGTCAGGTGGCGATCGTGCAGTACCCCACCCTGTCGCGCTCCACGGTGCGCCACGTGGAGCTGGTCATGCTCAGCTCGACCCGGCTCCTGCTGGTGCTCATCCTGTCCACCGGTCGGGTCGAGCAGCGCGTGGTCGAGCTGGCTGCCGGCCTGTCCGACGACACCGTCGCCTCCATCCGCACGGCGGTGAACCGGGCGGTCATGGGTGAGCGCATCGCCGACGCCGCGGAGAAGCTGGCCGCCGTCCCCGAGGCCTTCGAGAAGCCCGAGCGCCCCGTCCTGTCGCTGCTGGTGGCGGCGCTGGTCGAGGCGATGTCCGACCACCGCTCCGACGAGCGGGTGATGGTGGGCGGAACCGCCAACCTGGCCCGCTTCGGGGACGGCTTCGACGTGACCATCCGGCCCCTGCTGGAGGCTCTGGAGGAGCACGTCCTCCTGCTCAAGCTGCTCGGCGAGGCCACCTCGCCCTCGACGCTCACCGTGCGGATCGGCTCCGAGGTCCCCTACGAGGGGCTCGCGACCACCTCGGTCGTGGCTACCGGCTACGGTCCAGGGGCGGAGTCCCTGGCGACCCTCGGGGTGCTCGGTCCGACCCGCATGGACTACCCGGGTGCGATGGCGAGCGTGCGCGCGGTGGCGCAGTACCTGTCCAAGATCCTCGACGAAGGATGACGAGAAGAACGTGAGTCACGACCCCTACGAGATCCTCGGCGTGGCCCGGGACGCTGATCCCGACACCATCAAGAAGGCCTACCGCAAGCTGGCCCGCCAGCTGCACCCGGACGTGAACCCCGACCCGGGGACCCAGGAGAAGTTCAAGGACGTCTCCCGCGCCTACGAGATCCTCTCCGACCCCGAGAAGCGGCGGCACTTCGACATGGGAGGCGGCGACGCCTTCGGCGGCGGCTTCGGCGCCGGAGCCGGCCAGGGCTTCTCCTTCACCGACATCATGGACGCCTTCTTCGGGGGCGGCGGCGCCGGCGGCGCCGCGCAGGGCCGCGGTCCGCGGCCCCGCGTCCGGCGCGGCCAGGACGCGCTCATCCACCTCGAGATCGAGCTCGCGGAGGCCGCTTTCGGCACCACCCGCGAGCTCAAGGTCGACACCGCGGTGCTGTGCACCACCTGCCAGGGCGAGGGCACCGCCCCGGGCACGCACCCGCAGACCTGTGAGACCTGCCAGGGGCGCGGTGAGACCTTCCACGTGCAGAGGTCGTTCCTCGGCGAGATCCGCACGATGCGGCCCTGCGCCGCGTGCCGCGGCTTCGGTCAGGTCATCCCCGAGCCGTGCCGGGAGTGCTCCGGCGACGGTCGGATCCGGTCGCGTCGCAACCTCAACGTGAAGATCCCCGCCGGCGTCGACGCGGGGACCCGGGTCCAGCTCTCCGAGCAGGGCGAGGTCGGCCCGGGCGGCGGACCGGCCGGCGACCTGTACGTCGAGCTGCACGTGCGGGACCACGACGTGTTCATGCGCAAGGGGCGCGACCTGCACTGCACGGTCTCCCTGCCGATGACCGCGGCCGCGCTCGGAACGACGATCAACCTGCCGACCCTCGAGGCGGACCTCAGCCCGACCGCGGCCGCCGAAGCGGGGTTCGCCACGCCACCTGCCGCCGAGGTCCCGCTCGAGGTGCGGCCGGGCACCCAGTCCGGTTCGGACCAGGTGTTGACCGGCTACGGCGTCCCGTCCCTGCGCGGCAGCGGCCGGGGCGACGTCATCGTCCGGGTGCTGGTCGAGACGCCCACCCGCCTCGACGCCGAGCAGGAGGACCTGCTGCGCCGGCTGGCGGCCCTGCGCGGCGAGGAGAAGCCCTCCGGCCAGGTCAGCGACCAGCACAAGTCGGTGTTCAACCGGCTCCGCGACGCCTTCGGGCCCCGGTGAGCGGGCCACGATGAGCCTGCCCACCTTCCTCCATCCCGGCGCGGCCTCGGCGACCGTCGGCGACCGCCTGCTGCTCGACGGCGACGAGGGTCACCACGCCGCCGTGGTCCGCCGTCTCAGCGAGGGCGAGCAGGTCACGCTCACCGACGGCGTGGGGTCGGTGGCCCGGTGCCGGGTGACGGCGGCCGGCAAGGGCTCGCTCACGCTGGAGGTGCTGGAGGTGCACACCGGCGCGGCCGAGATGCCGCGCGTGGTGGTGGTCCAGGCGATCCCCAAGGGGGAGCGGGGCGAGCTGGCGGTGGAGATGCTGACCGAGGTCGGCGTCGACGTGATCGTGCCCTGGGCCGCCGCGCGGTCGGTGGCGCGCTGGCGCGGGGACCGGGCGGACAAGTCGCTGGCCAAATGGCGCTCGACGGCCCGGGAGGCCGCCAAGCAGGCCCGCCGGTCGTGGTTCCCCGAGGTCACGGCGCCGGCCACCACCGAGGACGTGGTCGCGCGGCTCTCCGCCGCCTCGGTCCGGGTGGTGCTGCACGAGGCGGCCTCGGGCCCGTTGGCCGACGTGCCCGTCCCCGGGCGCGGCGAGATCGTCATCGTCGTGGGACCCGAGGGGGGCATCACCGAGGACGAGCTCGAGGCGTTCGCGCGGGTCGGGGCCGAGCCGCTGCGGCTGGGCTCCTCGGTGCTGCGCTCCTCCACGGCGGGCGTGGCCGCCGCGGCCGCGCTCCTGTCGCGCACGCCGCGCTGGCGCTGAGCCCTGCCCCGGGGTGCTCACCGCACCGAGATCCGCTTGGTGTCCTCGGCCTCGCCGTTGCCCTCGCCCCCGGACATGTCCGCGTCGAAGACCCGCAGGACGTAGTCGCCGGGCTGCACCTGCTCCACGGTGAAGGCGTACGGCGAGAGGGTGCAGCACTCCTGGGCCGTGGTGAACCCCTCCTGGACGACCTCGCCGTCGCGCAGCAGCTGCCAGGAGACGGTGGCCTCGAAGAAGGCGCCGCGTCCTTCCACGCGGAACGTGCTGCCCACCCGGTCCCCGTCCTGCGGCGTGGTGACCCACACGCTGCCCTGCACCTGCGCGAGCGCGCCCTGGGTGACCGGCTCCGCCGCGGGGACGCCGAGCAGCGACGCCGTCCTGTCCCCGTCCACGAGGAACTGCACCGGTGCGCGGGTGGCGAAGCCTGCCTGGGCGGTGAAGACCAGCTGCTGGACCGCCATCCGGGCCTCGGCCGCGTCGGTCCCGGGGGGCCGGAGGGCGAGGTCGGCCGGTGAGGTCAGGTCGACGGTGATCAGTGCGCCGCTCCCCCCACCGCTCCCCCCACCGCTCCCCCCACCGCTCCCAGAGCCGCTCCCGGTGCTGCTCCCGGGGCCGCTCAGCGTCGCTGCCACTGCCGAAGTCCCCTCCGGCCAGTCCGTGCGGTAGTCGGGGTCGAGGGGCGAGCCGCCGGTCGCCTCGGTGACCGCGGCGCGGGTGAGGTCGGGGGCGCCGCCACCGGCCACCTCGTCGCGGTGGAACTCGCGGAACAGGCGCGGCCCTGTGGGGGTGTCGGCCACGTAGTAGACCGGAAGGGCCGCGATGGTGCCGCCTGCCGGTGCCGAGGTGCCGGGGGTCGGCTCCTGGGTCGGCTCCGGGGTCGGCTCCTGGGTCGGCTCCTGGGTCGGCGACCCTCCGTCGGGTGCGGAGGAGCCGTCGGTCGGCGCCGGGGCAGGGGCTGTCGTCGAGGCGGCGGGTCCCGTCGTGCGCGGCGCGCTCGGGTCGGGGCCGAGGACGAAGACGGCCGTCAGGGTGGCCGCGGTGGCCAGCACGGCCGCTCCGGTGGCGTACAACCACGGTCGGGGGCCGGCGGTGCCGGCGCCGTCGCGCACCCGCTGCTGGATGCGGTGCAGGGCGGGTGCGGGCTCCACCGTGGCGACGGCGTCGTCGAGGAGGTCGCGCAGGGAGTCCTCGGACCCGCGGTCGGGAAGGTCGCGGAAGTCAGGCATGGGGATCCTCCAGGAGGGACCGTAGGGCGGCCGAGCCGCGGCTGGCGTGGCTCTTGACGGCGCCTCGACTGATGCCGAGGGTCTCCGCGATCCCGGCTTCGTCGAGATCGAGGTAGTAGCGCAGGACGAGCACCTCGCGCTGGCGCCGGGGGAGCCGTTGGAGCGCGTCGAGGACCTGCCTGCGCTTCTCCGACAGCAGGGCGCTCTCGTCGAGCCCCGGCAGGTCGCGCTCGACCGGGGCGGCGTACCTCGCCTGGACGCCGCGGTGGCGTAGGACCGACCGGGACCGGTTGACCACGGTCTGGCGGAGGTAGGCCAAGCCGTTCTCGGGGTGGGACAGGGTGCGCCACCGGCCGTGCATGGCCACGAAGGAGTCCTGGACGACCTCCTCGGCGGTCCCGAGGTCGCGCACCAGCAGCACCGCGAGCCGCACCAGCCGCTTGTAGTGGCTGGCGTACAGCTGCTCGACCGCGGCGTCGGCGTCCCAGCTCTCCGCCCGGCCCGGCGCGCTGCCCGGGGTGGTCGTCACCGTGTTCACGCTAGTTGCACGCGCACCGCGCTGCGCCGGTTTACACGCGGGCGGACCCGTTCGCCCCGAGGCGGACCTAGGGTGCTGCCATGAGCGATGCCACCGACTGCCTCTTCTGTGGGTTCGTCTCGGGAGCGATGCAGCCGGACGTGGTCCTGGAGACCGCGACCACGCTCGCGTTCCGTGACATCAACCCCCAGGCGCCCACCCACGTGCTGGTCGTGCCCAAGGCGCATCACCGCGACCTGGCGGCCCTGACCCGGGCGGACCCGACCCTCGTCGGGGAGCTGTTCGCGACCGTCGCGGCGGTGGCCGAGGACGCAGGTCTGGACAGCGGCTACCGGGTGGTCCTGAACACCGGACCGGACGCCGGGCAGAGCGTGCCGCACGTGCACGCCCACGTCCTCGGTGGTCGTGGGCTCGCCTGGCCGCCCGGCTGACCCCGGTTCGGCGGGGACGTGGTCGGCCGACTCCCGTAGCATGGAGGCATCCGATTCCGCCCGACGCAGGAGGCCGGCCACCCCAGGGCCGCTATGACCGAGACCACGAACCGTCGCGACCAGCCGCTCCACATCGTCGACGTGCCCAACAGCATCAACATGGTGTCCCTCCTGGGGCCGAACGACGAGCACCTGGCCCTCATCGAGTCCGGGTTCGACGCCGACGTCCACGTGCGTGGCAACCGGGTCAGCCTGCGCGGCGAGTCGGCCGAGCTGGCCCTGGCCGAACGACTTCTCGACGAGCTGGTGACGATCCTGCGCACCGGCCAGGGGCTGACCCCGGAGACCGTCGAGCGGGCCATCGGGATGCTCCGTGCCGAGTCGCAGGAGCGGCCGGCCGACGTGCTGAGCCTCAACATCCTGTCCAACCGCGGTCGCACGATCCGGCCCAAGACGCTGAACCAGAAGCGCTACGTCGACTCCATCGACAAGCACACGATCACCTTCGGGATCGGCCCGGCCGGCACCGGCAAGACCTACCTCGCGATGGCCAAGGCCGTCCAGGCGCTCCAGTCGAAGAACGTCAACCGGATCATCCTGACCCGCCCCGCGGTGGAGGCCGGCGAGCGGCTGGGCTACCTGCCGGGCACCCTCAGCGAGAAGATCGACCCCTACCTCCGCCCGCTGTACGACGCCCTCCACGACATGATCGACCCGGAGACGATCCCCAAGCTGATGGCCGCCGGGACGATCGAGGTCGCTCCGTTGGCGTACATGCGCGGGCGCAGCCTCAACGACTCCTTCATCATCCTCGACGAGGCGCAGAACACCTCCGCCGAGCAGATGAAGATGTTCCTCACCCGGCTCGGCTTCGGATCGAAGATCGTGGTCACCGGCGACGTCACCCAGGTCGACCTGCCCGGCGGCATGCTGAGCGGGCTCAGGGTGGTCGAGGGGATCCTCGACGGCGTCGAGGACATCTCCTTCAACCGGCTGACCAGCCATGACGTGGTCCGGCACCGCCTGGTCGGCCGGATCGTCGCCGCCTACGACGCCGCCGACGCCCGAGCGGAGGAGCGGTCCACGGGACCGTTGTCCCACTCACGGCCCTTCCGGGGGGACCACGCGTGAGCATCGAGGTGCTCGAGGAGTCCGGCGCCACCGTCGACGTCAAGCGGCTGTCGCGGTTGAGCCGGTTCGTCATGGACCGGCTTCGCGTCCACCCCCAGGCGGAGCTGTGCATCAAGCTCGTGGACGAGGCGACCATCGCCGAGCTCAACGAGCAGTGGATGGGCAAGGAAGGCCCGACCGACGTGCTCGCCTTCCCCATGGACGAGCTGCGCCCTGGCACCGTCAACGACGACGAGCCGGAGGAGGGCGTCCTGGGCGACCTCGTGCTGTGTCCGCAGGTCGCCGAGCGGCAGGCGGGTGAGGCGCGCGAGCGGGGGCAGCGGACCTACACCACCACCGACGAGGTCGACCTGCTCACCGTGCACGGCATCCTGCACCTGCTCGGCTACGACCACGCCGAGCCCGAGGAACATGCCGAGATGTTCGGTCTGCAGGCCCGGCTCCTCGCAGAGTGGGAAGCGGTCCGCTCCGGAAGCGGTGTGGAGTGACGCTCACCGACACCTGGCTCCTGGTCGCCGCGGCGGTCCTGGTGGTCGTGGCCGGCTTCTTCTCCAGCGTGGACGCCGCCCTCGCGTCGGTCTCGCGGGTGCGCGCCGAGGAGCTCGCCAACGAAGGCAGGGGAGGCGCGCGACGGTTGCTCACCATCGCCGGCGACCCGTCCCGCTACCTCAACACCGCGCTGTTCCTGCGCATGCTGTGCGAGATCACCGCGATCGTGCTGGTGGCCGAGGTGCTGCTCGCCTACTTCGACGACGCCCGCGTCGGCGTGCTGGTGGCCGTGGCGGCGATGCTGGTGGTCGAGTTCGTGGTGATCGGGGTCGGTCCGCGCACGGTCGGCCGCATCCACGCGCAGCGAGTCGCCCTGCTCAGCTCGGGACTGATCGTCTTCTTCACCCGGGTGCTCGGGCCGCTGCCCCAGCTGCTCATCGTGGTGGGCAACCTGATCACGCCCGGACGTGGCTTCAGCGAGGGCCCGTTCTCCTCCGAGGCCGAGCTCCGGGAGCTGGTCGACCTGGCCGAGGCCAGCCAGGTGATCGAGTCGGGTGAGCGGGCGATGATCCACTCGGTCTTCGAGCTCGGCGACACGATCGCGCGCGAGGTGATGGTCCCGCGCACCGACGTGGTCTTCATCGAGGGCAACAAGACGCTGCGCCAGGCGATGTCGCTGGCCCTGCGCAGCGGCTACAGCCGGATCCCGGTGATCGGGGAGAACCTCGACGACATCATCGGCGTGGCCTACCTCAAGGACGTCACCAAGCGGGTCTTCGACAAGCACGAGGCCGAGTCCACCGAGCGCGTGGAGTCGGTGCTGCGCCCGGTGATGTACGTCCCTGACTCCAAGCCGGTCGACGCGCTGCTGCGCGAGATGCAGGCTCAGCGCAAGCACGTCGCGGTGGTCGTCGACGAGTACGGCGGCACCGCGGGTCTGGTGACCATCGAGGACGTCCTGGAGGAGATCGTCGGCGAGATCACCGACGAGTACGACCAGGAGGAGATCGAGCTCGAGCGGCTCGCGAACGGCGCGGTCCGGCTCAGCTCCCGCTACCACGTCGACGACCTCGGCGAGGTGTGCGGGATCGCCATCGAGGACGACGACGTGGACAGCGTCGGCGGTCTCATGGCCAAGCACCTGGGACGGGTCCCGATCCCCGGCTCGGTGGTCGAGGCCCACGGGATGCGCTTCGAGGCCGAGGGTCCCGCCGGGCGGCGCAACCGGATCGGCACGGTCCTGGTCACCCGGCTCGAGCCGGAGGAGGCCGGGCCACAGGCCCAGCCCGCCGACTCGTACTCTGACTCCCATGTCTGAGCCCGCCCCCGACCGGTCCCCCGAGGACGCCAAGCTCCTCACCCTGGCCCGCTCCGTGCGGGCCCGCGCCCGCGCGCAGGAGGGCGCCTGCGTGCGCGACCTCGACGGACGGACCTACGCCGGCGCCACCGTGGCCCTGGACTCGCTGGCGATCTCGGCGGTCGGGGTCGCGGTCGCGATGGCGGTCTCGAGCGGCGCGACCGGCCTGGAGGCGGTCGCCGTGCTTACCGGGTCCGACACGGTCGCCGAGAGCGACCTGGCTGCGGTCCGCGACCTTGGCGGAGTCGGCGTCACCGTCCTCCGCGCCGACCCGGGCGGCGTGGTGGCCGAGACGCTCAGCACCTGACGGCGCCAGCGTCCGGGTCCCCCCTGCGCGGGGACCGGGCCAGCGGAAGATAGGTTGTGCGGGTGGCGAACGGTGCCGGATGGGCGACACATCGTGCGGGGGTGGCGAGGCTGGAGGCCTCCTACCGACGGATCCCCGTCGGTGAGCCCGTGCGCCTGGCCAAGCCGACCTCCAACCTCTTCCGCCACCGCGCCGGCACGTCCGCGCCCGGCCTGGACGTCTCCGGACTGGCTGGCGTCATCGAGGTCGACCCGCAGGCCGCGGTGGCCGACGTGCAGGGGATGTGCACCTACGAGGCGCTGGTCGAGGCGACCCTGCCGCACGGGCTGATCCCGCTGGTGGTGCCGCAGCTGCGCACGATCACCCTCGGGGGCGCGGTGACGGGTCTGGGCATCGAGTCGACCTCGTTCCGCAACGGCCTCCCGCACGAGTCGGTGCTGGAGATGGATGTCTTCACCGGTGCCGGGGAGGTCGTCACCGTCAAGCCGGGCGACGCGCTCTTCGACGCCTTCGCCAACTCCTACGGGTCGCTCGGCTACGCCACGCGGCTGCGGATCGAGCTGGAGCGGGTGCCGTCGTTCGTCGCGTTGCGCCACGTGCGCTTCGACGACCTCGACGCCTTCGCCGCCGCGGTCCAGGAGATCAGCAGCACGGGCACGTGGGACGGTCAGCGGGTGGACGGTCTCGACGGGGTGGCGTTCTCCCCCGCGGAGTCCTACCTCACGATCGCCACCTGGTCCGACGAGCCCGGTCCCACCTCGGACTACACCGGGGAGGAGATCTACTACCGCTCGCTGCAGACCAGGCAGACCGACCGCCTCACCATGCTCGACTACCTGTGGCGCTGGGACACCGACTGGTTCTGGTGCTCGGGGGCGTTCGGGCTGCACAACCCGCGCGTGCGCCGCTGGTGGCCCCGGCGCTTCCGGCGCAGCGACGTCTACCACCGGCTCGTCGGCCTCGACCAGCGCCTCGGCATCGTCGCCCGCCTCGACCGCCGCAACGGCGTCCGACGAGAGCGCGTCATCCAGGACATCGAAGTCCCTGTCGACCGGATCGCCGAGTTCGTGCGCTGGTTCGACGCCGAGGTCGGCATGCGACCGGTCTGGCTGTGCCCGCTGCGACTGCGCGAGCCCTTCGGCGCGGGCAGCGCGCACGCGTGGCCGAGCTACCCGCTCACGCCGGGGACGA
This sequence comes from uncultured Actinomycetota bacterium, assembly GCA_963784485.1. GTDB lineage: Bacteria > Actinomycetota > Actinomycetes > Propionibacteriales > Nocardioidaceae > Marmoricola_A. The sequence goes on from CAWARH010000004.1 coordinate 593,603, forward strand.
CGTACGTCAACGCAGGGTTCTGGGGCACCGTCCAGATCGCGCCGGGCCGCGCGGAGGGAGACCTGAACCGCGCGATCGAGCAGGAGGTGACCGCCCTCGGCGGCCACAAGTCGCTCTACTCCGACGCCTACTACGACGAGGCGACCTTCGCGGCCCTGTACAACACCGAGAACCTGCGCACCGTCAGGCGCGAGTTCGACCCGGACGACCGACTGACGGGACTCTACGAGAAGGCGGTGAGACGGCGGTGACGCTCCTGACGCGTTCGGGGAAGGTGACGATCGCGGGTGCGCTCGAGATGTTGTTCGAGCACGGTATGCCCTTCAGGTTCACCGCGTACGACGGCAGCTCGGCGGGATCGCCGGACTCCTCGGTGCACCTGCACCTGAAGACCGAGCGTGGACTGTCCTACCTGCTCACCGCCCCCGGGGACCTGGGCATGGCCCGGGCGTACGTCTCGGGCGACCTCGACGTGGAGGGCGTCCACCCGGGCGACCCCTACGAGGCGATGGTGCTCATGATGAGCCGGCTGACCTTCCGTCGGCCCACCCCCGCCGAGATGGTGCAGCTGCTCCGCGCGCTGCGGATCACCCACCTCGTCCCGCCCCCGCCGCCCTCGCAGGAGGTGCTGCCGCGCTGGCGCCGGATCGTCGAGGGGGCCCGGCACAGCAAGACCCGCGACGCCGAGGCGATCCACCACCACTACGACGTCTCCAACCGGTTCTACGAGCTGGTGCTCGGTCCTTCGATGACCTACACCTGCGCGTGCTACCCGGAGGCCGAGGCGTCGCTGGAGGAGGCCCAGGCGTTCAAGTACGACCTGGTCTGCCGCAAGCTCGGGCTGAAGCCCGGCATGCGTCTGCTCGACGTCGGGTGCGGCTGGGGCGGCATGGTGCGCCACGCCGTCCAGCACTACGGCGTCACCGCCGTGGGGGTCACGCTCTCCCAGGAACAGGCCTCCTGGGCCCAGCAGGCGATCAAGGCCGATGGTCTCGAGGACCGGGCAGAGGTGCGGCACTGCGACTACCGCGACGTCACCGACACCGACTTCGACGCGGTCAGCTCGATCGGTCTCACCGAGCACATCGGCATCCGCAACTACCCGGCGTACTTCTCGTTCCTGCACGACAAGCTCGTGCCCGGTGGTCGTCTGCTCAACCACTGCATCACCCGACCGCACAACCGTCGTGTGGCGACCGGGGCCTTCATCGACCGCTACATCTTCCCCGACGGGGAGCTGACCGGCTCCGGACGGATCATCACCGAGATCCAGGACGTCGGCTTCGAGGTGCGGCACGAGGAGAACCTCCGCGAGCACTACGCGAAGACCTGCCGGGCGTGGGCCCGCAACCTCGCCGAGAACTGGGACGAGTGCGTCGCGGAGGCGGGGGAGGGCACCTCGCGCCTGTGGGGCCTCTACCTCGCCGGCTGCAGCCTGGGGTTCGAGATCAACGACATCCAGCTGCACCAGGTGCTCGCGGTCAAGCTCCACGAGTCCGGGGCTGCCGACTTCCCGCTGCGACCCGACTGGCTCAGCTGACCTCGGAGGGTGACAGGATCAGCGGGTGACCCAGACCCCGCCGTTCCGTAGTGGCTTCGCCTGTTTCGTCGGTCGGCCCAACGCCGGCAAGTCGACCCTGACCAATGCCCTGGTGGGCTCCAAGGTGGTCATCACCTCGTCGAAGCCGCAGACCACGCGCACCGTGGTGCGCGGCATCGTGCACCGTCCCGACGCCCAGCTGGTGCTCGTGGACACCCCCGGGCTGCACCGCCCCCGCACGCTGCTCGGCGAGCGCCTCAACGACCTGGTCACCTCGACCTGGTCGGAGGTCGACGTGGTCGCGGTCTGCTTCCCCGCCGACCAGAAGATCGGGCCCGGTGACCGGTACCTGGTCAACGAGCTGGCCAAGGTACGCCGCACGCTGAAGTTCGCGGTGGCCACCAAGACCGACCTGGTCACCCCGGAGCGGCTCGGCCAGCACCTCCTCGACATCGCCGCCCTAGGGAAGGAGACCAGCACCGACTGGGCCGAGATCGTCCCGGTCAGTGCCGTCTCGGGGGACCAGGTCGGGCTGCTGGCGGACCTGTTCGTCGCTCGCCTCCCCGAAGGCCCCCCGCTCTACCCCGACGGGGACCTGAGCGACGCCCCCGAGGAGGCCATCGTGGCCGACCTGATCCGCGAGGCCGCGCTGGAGGGAGTCCGCGACGAGCTGCCGCACTCCATCGCCGTGGTCGTCGACGAGATGGGGCTGCGTCCGGACCGTCCCGCCGACCGGCCGCTGCTCGACATCCATGCCCACCTGTTCGTGGAGCGCTCGTCCCAGAAGGGCATCGTGATCGGGCACCAGGGATCCCGCCTCAAGGCCGTCGGCAGCGATGCCAGGGCGAGCATCGAGGCGATGCTGGGCACCCCGGTCTACCTCGACCTGCGGGTGAAGATCGCCAAGGACTGGCAGCGGGACCCTCGCCAGCTGCGGCGGCTGGGCTTCTGAACGGGTCCACCCCGGGCCCACCCCGGGCCCACCCCGGGCCCGCCTGGCTCAGCCCCCGGTGAACGACACCAGCACCGTACGACCTGCTACCGGGCTCAGCGCGGTCTCCTGCACCAGCCCGACCCCGCGCGCGTACAGCTTCAGCTCGGAGGCGTGCGGCTCGATCGGGGTGGTCTCCTCGGTGATCCGGACCCCGGCGAACCGGCCGAACGGCACCTTCACCTGGCTGGACAGGTCGATGACCTGAGCGAGGTCCTCGGCGACCCCGGCGCGCAGCTCCTGGCGATAGGTCACCCCGAGGGCGGGCTCGGCCGGCATGACGACACCGGCGTGCGCGCCGTGCCGCCCTGCCTCCCAGGATCCCGTGGTGTCGACCTGCCCTCCGTCGTAGGCGCGGGTGCGCTCGCCGAGGTACCAGACGTTGCCGACAGCGTCCTGGGCGTACCAGTCGAAGGTGTCCTCGGTGACCGTGCCGTCGCTGTCGCGGGCGGTGTCACGGACGACGGTCGCGGAGACGCCCTCGATGGTGCGGGTCCGCCGGAGCACCTTCACGGTGATCGTCTCGGTGTCCCCACCTCCGCGGGAGCGGTAGACCCACCGGCTGCCCTTCGCGAAGGGCAGCCACGGGTTGTCGACCTCGGTCACGAAGTCACGCGGCCGGGGCAGGGGCAGCACAGGGACGGCGTCGGTGTCCGGGGAGGCGGCCGCCACGGACGGGAGTGCCGCCCGGCCGGTGCCGCCGACCGCCTGCGCGGCGCCGCCGAGGGGCAGCGCCGCCGCGACGAGAGCCGCCGCGGCACCGGTGGCGGCCACCACGGCGGCGGTCCGGGCGCCTCGCCGGCCACGGCCGGTCAGGGGGGAGGAGTGGGTCAGCTGGGGGGACATGGGTCCTGCCTTCCGTCGGTCCGGTCCGGGCGGGCCGGTCGGCACCCACGCTGCTCCGGCCCGGCTGAAGCCAGGCTGAAGCGGTCGGCTTCAGCCGCGGTTCAGGCCGGGCGTGCGACGGTGGAGCCATGCGGGTCCTCGTGGTCGACGACGACGTCGAGCTCGCGCGCACCCTGGCCCGCGGCCTGGCCCTCGAGGGCTTCGCGGTCGACGTCGCCCACGACGGCGAGGAGGCCGACTGGCTGCTCCAGGAGGGCTCCTACGACGTCGCGGTCCTCGACGTCATGCTGCCGGGCCGCAGCGGCCTGGAGCTGTGCGCGGGTCTGCGGGCCCGCAGCGACTGGACCCCGGTCCTGATGCTGACCGCGGTCAGCGACCACGCAGAGGTGGTCCGCGCGCTCGACCTCGGGGCGGACGACCACCTCGCCAAGCCGTTCTCGTACGCCGTCCTGCTGGCACGGCTCCGCGCACTGCTCCGGCGCGGCAGTCCCGAACGACCCGCCGTGCTGGTCGTGGACGACCTGGAGCTCGATCCGGCCACCCATCAGGTGACCCGCGGCGGGGTCCCGCTCGAGCTCACACCCCGCCAGTTCTCGGTGCTCGAGCTGCTCATGCGCCGCGCAGGCGAGGTGGTGTCCAAGACCGAGATCCTCGAGCACGTCTGGGACTTCGGCTTCGAGGGGGACCCCAACATCGTCGAGGTCTACGTCCTGCAGCTGCGTCGTCGCATCGACCGCCCGTTCGGCCGGGACACCCTGCGCACGGTGCGCGGTGTCGGCTACTGCCTCGACCGCTGTCCCGCCGTCCAGGAGCGATGAGGTGGTGGCTGCCTGGCTCCCGCGGTCGGTCCGCGCGCGGACCACCCTGGCGACGACCCTGCTCGCGGGGGTGGTCCTGGTCGCTGCGGCCTGGGTGCTGCTGGGGGTCCTGCGCCACGACCTGACCGAGCACCGGGACGACCTGGCCAGGTCCCGGGCCGCCGAGCTGGCTCGCCAGGTCGCCCAGGGCACTCTGCCGACCCACCTCACCGACCTGGGGGAGGACGGCATCGCGCAGGTCGTGGGCCCCGACGGCGCGGTCCTCGGCTGGTCCTCCGGGCTCACCGGCTCCGGGCCGATCGCCGAGGTCCCCGTGCGCACCGGCGGCGCCGACCTGTTGGTGCTGACCGGGGTCCAGGACGACACCGAGACCGAGGACTACCGGGTGTGGGCGCTCTCCGCGCCGGGTCCGTCCGGTCCGGTGAGCGTGTTCGTCGGCGACAGCCTGGAGTCCGTGGAGGAGGCGGTGGCCTCCCTGCGCCGCGGACTGATCGTGAGCATCCCGGTGCTGCTGCTCCTGCTCGCGGCGGGGACCCGGCTGGTGGTGGGTCGTGCCCTGGGACCCGTCGAGGACCTGCGCCGGGAGGCGTCCGCCCTCACGCCGTCGGCGGGCACCCGGCGCCTGGCCGAGCCCGGCACCGGTGACGAGGTCGCGCGGCTGGCGAGCACCCTCAACCAGATGCTGGGGCGTCTCGACGACGCGGCCACCCGACAGCGCGAGTTCGTCGCCGACGCCTCGCACGAGCTGCAGAGCCCGCTCGCCTCCCTCCGGGCCCGACTCGAGGTGGCGCTGGCGCACCCGGGCTCCACCGACTGGTCCGAGGTGGCCGACGGTGTGTCGAGGGACACCGACCGCATGGAGGGGCTCGTCCGCGACCTGCTCCTCCTGGCGCGGGAGGACGAGTCCGGGGCCGACGCCGGACGGCACCGCCACGACGTGCTCGTGGACCTCGACACGGTGGTGCTGGAGGAGGCCCGTGCACCGTCGCCGCCGGGGGTCGCCCTGGATCTCAGCGGCGTGTCGGCAGCCCCGGTCCGGGGGGACCCGGCCGAGCTGGCCCGGCTGGTGCGCAACCTGCTGGACAACGCCGAGGGCCACGCCGCGTCGACCGTGGCGGTCACCTTGGTCAGCGACGGCGCCCAGGTGCGGCTCACCGTCACCGACGACGGACCCGGCATCCCGGCCGAGCGGCGCGACGAGGTCTTCGCCCGGTTCACCCGGCTGGACCCCGACCGTTCCCGGGGCGGACCGGAGGACCGGCGCCGGGGCGGGACCGGGCTCGGTCTGGCCATCGTCCGGAGCATCGCCGTGGGCCACCGAGGGCAGGTCCGCATCGAGGACGCACAGCCCGGCGGCGTGCCCTCCGGCACCCGCGTGGTGGTGGTCCTGCCCGCGGGGTGAGCCCCGCCCACACCGCGGGGACCCGGTGCACCCTCAGGCCGGCGCCCAGCAGTACCCGTAGTGCTGTCCCGCCGCCCACTGCGCCCGGGTGGGCCACTCCCAGCCGTAGGTCACCTCGAGGGCGTCGTCCGAGCGTGAGCGTGCTCGCTCGGAGCAGGGTTCCTCCCCGGCTTCCCGGACCGCGGCGACGCCCGGGTAGCGGTCCCGTCCGGGCAGGGTCAGGGTGCCGATCGCCACCCACGTGTGGTCCAGCGCGCACGCCACCCGCCGGAAGCCGGGCGACCCCGGTTGTGCCGTGCCGCACAGGCCGAACGTGGCCAGGCCGGCCGGCCGGTCGAGGACACCGCGCAGGCGCCCGGAGCGCGGCAGCGGGAGCAGCCGGTCCCCGTCGCCGAAGGCGATGAGGTCGCACCGGAACCAGTTCGCACCCGCGTCGAACTCCTCCAGGGTGGGGCTGAACCAGACCACCTGGAGCCTGCTCAGCCGGAGCTGCTCCCGGGAGCCGCCGACGAAGCTGCGCAGCCGGGCCGGGCAGGTGCGGGCCAGCTGTTCCTGCACCCGGTCGGAGTCCACGGCCAAGGCGTGGCCCTCGACCACGGCGTCGAGGGTGCCGACGTGCACGGTGCGGGCGGTGTGCTTCTTCGAGCACGGGACCGGCTCCCCGCCATGGGTGGGCCGGGCCGCCGCGGCGACCGTGAGCCGGTAGCACGCCCCGCCCGGCGGGCGCTCCGGGAGCACGACCTTCGCCCCGGCGGAGGCCGACGCGGTGGGCGTGGGGCCGGCGGAGCCGCCGGTCCCGCTCGCCGTCGACGTCGGGTCCTGGGCGTCGGGGGCCGACGACGGGTCGGCCCCGCCGCTGCAGGCGGTCAGCGCCAGCAGCAGCGCCGCGGCGGCTGCTCCTCGGGACCGGGGACCCCGGCGGGCACGCATGGCGGCGCCCGGCTAGCTCGGCGGGTCGAGCCGCAGGACCCGGCTGCCCACTGCGATCCGCGCCCCGGGGGAGACGACGTGGCTCTCGCCGGGGGTGAGCAGCTCCCACTCGCCCTCGACGACCGAGAGGAAGGTGCCGTTGGCGGAGCCCAGGTCCTCGACGCGCACGTCCCAGCCCTCGAGCCGGATCCGGCTGTGCACCCGGGACATGGCCAGCTTGGAGTCACTGAGCGGGAGCGCGTCGGCCAGGCTGGCGAGCACGTCGACCGCGATCCCCGGCTCGCGGCCGATGATGACGTCGGCGACCAGCTCGCGCTGCTCCCCGTGGTCGGCCACGATCCACCCCCGGGACGGCCGGAGGTCGCGGAAAGGCTCGGAGGCGGGGTCGAGCGCGACCCCGCACGTCAGGCAGGTGGCCACGGCCGGACGGGTGAAGTGGCCGTTCTCGCAGCGAACCCCCCAGACCCGGACGCCCCCGCCGGCCTCGGTGGCGGCGTCGTCCTCGTCGGCGAGGTCGTCCTCGAAGGTCACGTCGTCGTCGAACGGGGGCATCACCAGACCGACCAGGGTCGGCTCTGCCTCCATCCAGGGGCCGTCGCCGGTCCCTGTGCCGGTCCCTGTGCCGTTCCCGGGGGCGAGCGCGTCCACGTCCACGTCCGCCGACGCGTCCGCCGACGCGTCCGCCGACGGAGCCACCGACCGATCCTCCGGCGCCACGGGCACGGGCTCGGGGCGCAGGCAGACCAGGAATCCTCCGCCGCGGTGGACCGTGTCGGTAGCCAGCGGAGACCAGCCGTCGAGGTCGGCGGTGAGCGGCAGCATCACCCTGATGTTGCCGTCCGGGTCGACCAGCCGCTCGACGTAGGTGACCGCGTCGAGGCCGCAGAGCTCGGTGCGCGCCTCGCTCTCGGTCTCGATCACCGCCCGGACGTCGCCCGCGCACAGCACCACCGCGGACGAGGCGGCGGTGAGGGTGACCAGGCCCAGCGGCGGCACGTCGCCGGGGGAGAGCCCGGTGACCAGCGCTCCGACCTGACGGACGAGGTCGGCGCCGTCCGGGCTGTCGGAGGCCCAGTCGAGGATCCGGCTGACGAGCTCCTCGTGATGCTGGCTGGTGGGGGAGACCAGCAGCACGGTCGACCCCTCGCGAGCGACCAGGGCCGTCCCGGGCGCGACCAGGACCCGCTCCACCTCGCTCATCCCACCTCCCGTGTCGGGCACATCTTGACACCCTGTCACGCGTTCGGTCGATGGGCGCACCCCGGTCACCCGGCACCTCCAGGGCCGCCGCCGACCAGCGGGGTGGACGACCAGGAGCTGGGTCACCCGCCCGTGAGCGGTGGGCGCCGCGCGACCAGCTGCCACAGTCGCGCGGTGCGCACGAAGGGCTCGAGGTCGCACAGCGACAGCTCCAGCTCCTCCAGGCCGGCGTAGAACTCGGGGTCCTGCTTTCGCTCGTCGTCGACGAGGAAGTCGATCACCGTGCGCAGGCCGTAGCGGCTGACCATGGTGAAGCCACTGCCGGCCAGCGCCTGGACCGCCTCCTCCGGGGTCACGCGCCGTACGGCGTGCTCGAAGGTCACGGTTCGAGAGGTCTCGGCGGTGAGCAGGGCGGTGGCCTCGGCGAGGTCCTGGCGCCGGATCACCGCGGTCAGCACCTCCGAGGCCGGGTTCGGTGCCATCAGCGACAGCGCGCCGCGCGGTGCCACCGAACCGGCGAGGGTCTGCACGAGTGGCGCGGTCGCCGGCAGGTAGTGCACCACGTTGTGGCACAGCACCAGGTCGAAGACGCCCAGGTCGAGGTCCGGGAGGGCGGCCAGGTCGGCGGAGACCGTGCGCAGCGACGCAGCCACGCCGTCCTGGTCGGCCGCCTCCCGGGTCCGGGCCAGGAGCGCGTCGGCATAGTCGAGCACGGTCACGTCGTGCCCCGCCGACAGCAGCGGCAAGGCGTCACCCCCGTCCCCGCCGCCCACGTCGAGCACCCGCAGCGGTCCGTCGCCCAGGGTGAGGCAGGTCCGGTGCAGGATCTCGGCCGCCACGGCGTACCTCACCCGACTCCAGGGGGTCTCCTGGTAGGCGCGCCAGCGGTCCAGCCGGTCGTCGAAGACATCTGCAGGGGTGTGGGGGGCCATGGCGAGTGACCTTAGTCCGAGGTCCGGTCGGGGGAGGGCCGTCCACTGGCCGCGTCAGGCGGTAAGGTGGAGCCCATCATGATGACCCACCTGACGCGCAGCCTCCTCCTTCGCTGCCGCAGCGAGGTTCGCACCCGCTCTGTCTGAGTGGTCCGGGCCCCCTCGCTGCGGAGTTCTGTGTTGCCACCGGGACCACATCCACCAGCGAGGACCTACCACTGATGTCGAACCGTCACGAGACCACCCAGCAGCCCAGCGGCATGCCCTTCGAGCGCTACCGCCCCTTCGCCCCGATCGCGCTCCCGGACCGCACCTGGCCCGACGCCGTGATCACCCGGGCCCCCCGGTGGCTGTCCACCGACCTGCGCGACGGCAACCAGGCGCTCATCGACCCGATGACCCCGGCGCGCAAGCTGACGATGTTCGACCTGCTGGTCCGGATGGGCTACAAGGAGATCGAGATCGGCTTCCCGTCGGCCAGCCAGACCGACTTCGACTTCGTCCGTCAGCTCGTCGAGGGTGACCGGATCCCCGACGACGTCCGGGTCTCGGTGCTCACCCAGGCTCGTGAGGACCTGATCGAGCGCACCGTGCAGTCCCTGGTCGGGCTGGACCGGGCCACCGTGCACCTGTACAACGCCACGGCGCCGCTGTTCCGTCGGGTGGTCTTCGGCGTCGACAAGGACGAGTGCCGCACCATCGCGGTCCGCGGCACCGAGATGGTGATGAAGTACGCCGAGGAGCTTCTCGGGGACTGCGACTTCGGCTACCAGTACTCCCCGGAGATCTTCACCAGCACCGAGCTGGACTTCGCTGTGGACGTCTGCGAGGCGGTCTCCGACGTCTGGCAGCCTGAGGACGGACGAGAGCTCATCCTCAACCTGCCCGCGACCGTCGAGGTCGCCACCCCCAACGTGTACGCCGACCAGATCGAGTGGTTCAGCCGCAACCTGACCCGCCGGGAGCACTCGGTCATCTCGCTGCACCCGCACAACGACCGGGGGGCTGCGGTCGCCGCCACCGAGCTGGCGATGATGGCCGGTGCCGACCGTGTGGAGGGCTGCCTGTTCGGTCACGGGGAGCGCACCGGAAACGTCTGCCTGGTGACCTTGGGGATGAACCTGTTCAGCCAGGGCATCGACCCGCAGATCGACTTCTCCGACATCGACGAGGTCCGGCGCACGGTGGAGTACTGCACCCAGCTGCCGGTCCACCCCCGGCACCCGTACGCCGGTGACCTCGTCTACACCGCGTTCTCCGGGTCGCACCAGGACGCGATCAAGAAGGGCCTGGAGGACCTGGAGAAGAAGGCCGCCCAGCAGGGCATCCCGGTCTCGGAGATCGCCTGGGAGGCGCCGTACCTGCCGATCGACCCGCACGACGTGGGCCGGTCCTACGAGGCCGTGATCCGGGTGAACAGCCAGTCCGGCAAGGGCGGGGTGGCCTACATCATGAAGGCCGACCACAAGCTCGACCTGCCGCGCCGCCTGCAGATCGAGTTCTCCCGGGTGGTCCAGGAGCACACCGACGCCCAGGGCGGCGAGGTGTCCCCGGACAGCATGTGGACCTACTTCAAGGACACCTACCTCGACCGTGAGGCGCCCTTGAAGCTGAACTCCGTGCACACGTCCTCGGCTGCGGGGGAGAAGGACCAGCTCACGGTGAAGGTCTACGTCGACGGCGAGTCCCGGACGCTCGAGGGCTCGGGCAACGGCCCGATCGCCGCCTTCGTCGACGCGCTGGCGACGGTGGGCTTCGACGTCCGGGTCCTCGACTACGCCGAGCACGCCCTGTCCTCGGGTGGGGACGCGATCGCCGCGGCGTACGTCGAGTGCGCGGTGGGCGACCAGGTGTTGTGGGGGGTGGGGCTGGACCCCAACATCGTCACGGCCTCACTCAAGGCGGTCGTCTCGGCGGTCAACCGGGGCTGACTCGCTCGGCACTCGGCGATCGACTGTACGAAATGTCCGTTTCTGGCATCCTTGGGGGATGACCAGGACGGGGACGTCGCGGGCGCGCGCGCCCGAGGCGCAGCAGCCGCGTCCCCGCGCGTTGCCGGGGGCGCCGCGTCCGTTCCTGCGGCAGCTCATCTTGCTGGTCCCGGTCGTCGTCGACCTGGCCGTCACGATCCTGGCCGGCCAGACCGCGACGTTCGGCAGGGAGTACGTCACCGGAGTGTGCTTCCTGGGTGCGCTCGCCCTCGCCGCCCTGGGCGGGGGCATCAGCGCCCGGAAGCGGGGCGACGCCTCGCTCATGGTGCCGCTCTCCGTGGCGCTGCTGGTCGGAGACCTCGCAGCGATCGGGCTGCTTCGGCTGGTGCCCGGCGGCAGCGGCATCGGAGCACTGGCCGTGCTTCCCGCCATGTGGCTCGGCGCCGACCTGAGGCTGCGCGGGGTGGCGCTGTCGCTGACCGCAACCACCCTGCTCGTGTCCGCCCCGTCGCTGGTGTACCTCGGCAACGACACGTTGTGGTGGTCCCGGGCACTCGTCCTGCCCACCGTGGCCACACTGTGCTCGCTGACCGTGGCCCGCACCGGCAGCGTGTGGTCACGGCAGAACCAGGAGCTCGAACGGCAGGGGCGGCTCGTGGAGGAGGCCCTGCTCCAGGCCACCACCCAGCGCGCGCTGAACGAGGCGATCATCAGCACCGTCGACGTGGGGCTGCTGGCCATCGACGACGACGGGACCTTCACCGCGGTCAACCCGCGCCAGGTGGAGTTCCTCCGGCTGGCCTACCCGGACGGCCCGCCGAACCAGGTGGGCCGCGACGACGGGGCCGTCTTCGGCGCCGACCGGGTGACCCGGCTCGCGCCGCACGAGCTCCCGGAGGTGCGGGCCCTGCGGGGCGAGAGCATCGCGGACGTGGTCGTCTGGGTCGGCGAGAGCCGGCAGGAGCAGCGGGCCCTGTCCGTCTCCGCCGGCCCGGTCGTCGACGCCGCCGGGACGTTCCGGGGCGCCGTCCTGGTCAGCAAGGACGTCACCGACCTGGTGGCCGCGCTCAAGGTGAAGGACGACTTCGTCGCGTCGGTCTCCCACGAGCTGCGCACCCCCCTGACCTCGATCATGGGGTACCTCGACCTCGTCCTCGACGACGAGCAGTCGGTCAGCCCCGGCGTACGCCGTCGGCTCGAGGTGGCCAAGCGGAACTCGGTCCGCCTGCTGCGCCTCGTCGGCGACCTGCTGTCCACCGCCCAGGCGGACGAGGGACGGCTCTCCCTCGACCTTGACCAGGTCGACCTTGCGGCGATGCTGGACCAGGCGCTCACCGAGCACGGGCCGCACGCCCAGGAGAAGCAGGTGAGCCTGGAGCGGGAGCTTCCCGCGACCATGGTGATCCGGGCCGACCCGGTGCGGCTGCGCCAGCTCGTGGACAACCTGATCAGCAACGCCATCAAGTACACCCAGGCCGGCGGCGGTGTCACCGTCGGCCTCGAGCGTCTCCACCTCGACGTCGTGCTGGTGGTCAGGGACACCGGCATCGGGATCTCGACCGAGCACCTGCCGCTGGTCTTCACCCGCTTCTTCCGCACCCCCGACGTGGAGTCCCGGGCGATCCAGGGCATCGGGCTGGGCCTGGCGATCACCAAGTCGATCGTCGACGCGCACGAGGGGCAGATCAAGGTGACCTCGAACTTCGGGCGGGGGAGCACCTTCGTGGTGCACCTGCCGGTCAGTGGCCCTGGACCGCGCGCCCTGTGGTCGTTGGGCGAGGACGACCTGGCCGATGCCGGCTAGGCACCGAGCCAGCCCCGAGCCGCCCCCGAGCCGCCCCTCAGCTGCCCGTGGTCCGCCACCCACAGGGCCACTGACCCGGGTCGACCCGCCGGCGCCGTGAGCACGCGCTCCAGCAGCAGCGTGCCGATGCCCCGCCCCCGGGCCTCGGGGGCCACCCACATCGCGACGACTGCGTGGTCCTCCCCGTCGGCGTGGCTCGCGCCGAGGCCGACCGGCTCGTCAGGGCTCCCAGCCGTCCGGTCCGAGGGACACGACCTCGATGCTCGTGCTCGCCGAGCTCACGTCGGGACCTCGGCGATGCAGGCCGTGCCCACGCGGACGAAGCCGATCCGTCCGTAGATCCTGGCAACCCGCTCGTCGCCGGCGGACAGGAACACCGTCTCGACCCCCCGCGAGTGCGCGTCGTGGACCAGGCTCGCGGTGAGTGCTGCTCCGACCCCTCGGCCCCGGGAACGCGGCAGTACCGCGATACCGGTCAGCTCGGTGACCGTGGCGCGGGGTGAGTGCGACCCGCCACCGATCGGGCCGTCGGGACCGAAGGCGCCAGCCATCCGCAGCAGTCCGGCCCCCACGAGGCGACTCTCGCGTTCGGGTGAGCGGTGCCGCTCGATCTCGTCGTTGCCCGCGAAGCCCGCGTGAACTGCTGCGACAGTCTCGGCGAGCTCCTCGGAGCCAGCCTGGAGGAGTTGCACCCGGACCCCGTCGGGGACCACCGCCGGGCGCACCTCCTCGCCCAGGGCGAGCAGCGGGTGCTCGGTGACCTGGAGGCCGGCAGCGCGCACGGTGGCGACCAGTCCGGGAGTGGTCTCGTGCACCCACTCGAGGGTCTCGGGCGCGCCCAGCGCCCGCTGGCGCGAGCGCACCCGGTCCACGTCCTCGACGCTTGCGGTGGCCGGGCCCCCGCGCCGGGGCCGGGCGTAGTAGGGCCAGCCGTCGGGGTCGTCGCGGACGAAGAGGGTGAACGGGCCGATCTCCTCGGTCCGCGCCGAGGCGCGGGGGACCTCGTCGTAGTACCGCTCGATCCGGTCCAGCAGGGTGACCTGCGGAGGTGTCATGGCGACGGTTGTACCCCGCCGATAGGTCCGCGGCCCCACGGATGTGCGGCAGCTGGCCAGGCGGAGGGGAGTGCGGCGGGCCGACGGGGCAGAATGAGTCGGTGCCCTACTACCGTGACGAGGCGATCGTCCTGCGCACCCAGAAGCTGGGTGAGGCCGACCGGATCGTCACGCTGCTCACCCGGGCCCACGGCCGGGTCCGGGCAGTGGCCAAGGGGGTGCGTCGTACGTCCTCGCGGTTCGGCTCGCGCCTGGAGCCCTTCAGCTACGTCGACCTCCAGCTCGCCGAGGCGCGCAGCCTCGACGTGATCACCCAGGCGGAGACCCTGCGGCCGTACGGTCTCCGGATGGGCGCCGACTACGGCGACTACACGGCGGGGACGGTCATGCTGGAGACCGCCGAGCGGCTCGTTATGGAGGACAAGGAGCCGGCGCTCCAGCAGTACCTCCTCCTGGTCGGGGCCCTGCGGGCCATCTGCGAGACCGGACGTCCCGCAGCCCAGGTCCTCGACTCGTTCCTGCTCCGCTCGTTGGCGGTCAACGGGTACGCGCCGTCTTTCGACGCGTGCGCCCGGTGTGGCCTGGAGGGCCCGCACGTCGCTTTCAACCCCTCGGCAGGCGGCATGCTCTGTGCCGGGTGTCGCCTTCCCGGCTCCGCGCGGCCGGCCACGGAGACCGTGGCACTGCTCGGCTCCCTGCTGGCCGGGGAGTGGGACGTCGTTGCGCTTGCCCACCAACGGCACCTGCGGGAGGCGAGCTCGCTGGTCGCGGCGTACCTCGCCTGGCACCTGGAACGCGGCCTGAAGTCGCTGAGCCACGTCGAACGCTGAACGGGACCGCTCAGGTCTGCGCCTGCATGAGCTCGTCCAGGGAGGTGTTGAACTTCTCCAGGAGCCTGCCGAGCTCCTCCTGGTCGGCGTCGGACCAGTCGTTGAGGACCTCGCGGAGCCGACCGCGACGGTACTCGCGGGTGTTCCTCAGCACGGTCTCGCCCACGTCGCTGAGGACGAGGATGGATGCACGACGGTCGGTCGGGTCAGTGGTGCGCTCCACGAAGCCCCCGGCCTCGAGGGACTGGACCTGCCGGGTGATCGTCGACGGGTCGAGACCGAAAGCCTGTGCCAGCACCCCCAGCCGGGACGGACCCTCGTCGGCAAGGCGACACATGATGCCGTAGGCGGACCGGTCCAGCTCGATCTCGCCGTCACTTGTCACGAGGTGGATGCTCTGGACACGGCGCAGCAGGATGGTCAGCTGTTGCTCGATCTGGGTGGTGTGCACGCTGGTGAGTCTAGATTGTCCCGACCAGGGAGTCGGTGAGCGCGACGACCGACACAAGAACAGGGGAGGACACATGGACCGTGCACGAGGGCGTCGCACCCGTCGCCCGGAGCCGGCCCGCCCTGTGCGCCCACCGACCCCGCACCCCACCGGTGCACGCCCCCCGGCGCTGCCGCCGGAGCTGGTCCCCAAGCACGTCGCGATCGTGATGGACGGCAACGGCCGCTGGGCCCGGGAGCGGGGCCTGCCGCGCACGGCCGGTCACGCCCAGGGAGAGAGCTCGCTTTTCGACGTGGTCGAGGGAGCCATCGAGATCGGGGTCAAGGCGATCTCGGCGTACGCCTTCTCCACCGAGAACTGGTCACGGTCCCCCGACGAGGTCAGGTTCCTCATGGGCTTCAACCGCGACGTGATCCGCCGCCGGCGCGACGAGATGCACGACCTCGGGGTCCGGGTGCGCTGGGCGGGGCGCGCGCCGCGGCTGTGGCGCTCGGTGATCAAGGAGCTCCAGGTCGCCGAGGAGCTGACCCGCGACAACGAGGTGCTCACGTTGACCATGTGCGTCAACTACGGCGGGCGCGCCGAGCTGGCCGACGCGGCCAGGTCCCTGGCCCGGGACGTCGCGGCCGGTCGGGTCAACCCCGACCGGGTGGACGAGAAGGTGCTCGCCCGCTACCTCTACGTCCCCGAGCTGCCCGACGCGGACCTGGTGTGGCGCACCTCGGGGGAGCAGCGGCTGTCGAACTTCATGCTCTGGCAGGCGGCGTACTCCGAGCTGGTGTTCAGCGACGTGCTGTGGCCCGACGTGGACCGGCGTCACCTGTGGGAGGCGATCGACACCTACGCGCGCCGTGACCGGCGCTACGGCGGCGCGGCGCCGGCTCGGCCCTGACCGGCCCTGACCGGCCCCGGACGCCACCCAGCCCCTCCGGTGGGGGGTCCGAAGGGGCTGGTGTCGGTGGGCGGAGGGTCAGCGAAGGGCGATGAACCCGTCGATGTCCACGCGGTTGCCGGTCGAGGGCGCGGACCGGGTGCCGAGCGCGCGGAGCTCCACCTGGTGGGTGGCGTTGGCCATACCTTCCCGGGCGAAGATCGACTGCGCCGGCTTCACCGTGGCGGCGTAGAGGTTCACCGCCGCTGCCCGGGTGCCGTCGATCCACACCTCGGCCATCCCGCGGTCCGGGCCCAGGGTGCTGATGACCTCGAACCCGGTGCCGGTCGTCTTCAAGGTCACGCTGGTCCGAACCGTCGAGCTGGAGCTCACCGAGCCGCCGAATGCCCCGGCGAGGGCCGAGCGCACCCAGGTGCCGCTGGTGGAGACGCTCTTGTTGTTCTCCTGGAAGTCGACCAGGGTGAACGCCGCCAGCGTCGTGTAGGCCGAGCAGTTCGCGCCGTTGCACGCCCTGACCCGGTACCGGGTCGCCGTTGCGGTCAGCGCCTGGCGCTCGATCTTCGTCACCCCGGCTGCGGGCTGCTCAGCGGCCGGCAGGTCGGTGAAGGCCCCACCGCTCAGGCTCTGCTGCACCTCGTACCGCGTCGTCGTCCCCGTCGAGGCGGTCCAGCTGATCAGCACCGGCACGGTGTTGGTGATGGTCTGGTCGGTCACCAGGGTCTTGGTCAAGCCGGTCACTGCCGAGGGCGCGGCGCT
The DNA here is from genome assembly GCA_963784485.1 of uncultured Actinomycetota bacterium. Classification (GTDB taxonomy): domain Bacteria; phylum Actinomycetota; class Actinomycetes; order Propionibacteriales; family Nocardioidaceae; genus Marmoricola_A. Next base: position 609,981 of record CAWARH010000004.1, read on the forward strand.
GTCGGTGCCGGTCCCGGTGAGGTCGATGGTCTGGTAGGAGGTGTTGGCCCCGTCGGTGACGACGTTGAGGGTCGCGCTCCGGGCACCGACGGCCTTCGGGGAGAAGGTGACGCTCAGGGTGGCGCTTCCCCCCGCAGGGATGCTCGGAGGCAGCGCGGCCGAGGTGATCGCGAAGTCGCCCGGGTGCTGGCCGCCGACGTACGCCAACGACACGGACAGCGGCACGGACCCCGCATTGGAGACCACGACGGACCGGGACGGGCTGGTCGACGCCGGAACCGCGCTCTGGTCCCCGAACGCCACGCGTGCCGTCGGCGACAGGGCGACCAGGGGCGCCGTGGGGTCCAGGGGGGCGGTGCAGGCACCGGCCGCGGGTCCACCGTCGGTGCCGGGACCGTTCTCGAAGATGGTCAGCTCGTTGCCGACCAGCGGGGCGCGGCCCAGCCAGTTGACGACCATCTCGCCGCCGAGAGCCCGGTTGACGTCCGCGGTGGACAGCCCGGTGAACGTGGCGGTGAAGCGGTTCGACCCGGCGCCGTCGTAGGCGAGGGTGCCGTCGGTGGGCGCCAGCAGGGCGCGCCGTCCGTTCAGGGAGAACGCGGCCCCGTTGGAGATCATCCGTGCCTCCAGCTGGTCGACCGGGATCGGGTTGCCTGTCGCGCCCTGGGCAGTGCCCCGCACCACGACCGTGCCGGTGGCGGTCTGGATGGGCGTGCCCACGGTGACGGCGGCGACCGTGGTCTGGTCCGGGACCCCTGTGGCTTCGGGCGTGATCCGGACGACGTCGCCCGCGCGGATGTCGGGGGTGTTGGCGAACTGTGCGGTCCCCCAGCAGCCGGGTCCGGCGTGGTTGACCTCGACGAGACCGGCGGCGTCAGGTGTCGTCCGGGCCTGCCCCACGACCTTGCCGTCGCGGAACACCTCGACGACCACCGGACCCGCGCCGGCATAGTTGTCGCCCTCCACGAAGTCGCGTGCGGGGTAGGCGATGACCACGTGGCCGCCCGCGGGCGGGTCGTTGGCGATCACGCCCGTCGCCGCCGTCTGGGAGCCCCGCGGGGAGCGGTTCCCTGCGGAGTCGACCGCGTCCACCTTGTAGGTGTAGGTCCCCGCCGGCAGGTTGGCGTCGCGGTAGGTGAGCGTGGTTCCGTCAACCTGGGCGATCCTCGTGCCGTTGCGGTAGATGCCGTAGCCGGTCACCCCCACGTTGTCGGTGGCTGCCGCCCAGCTCACCACGACCGCCTTGCCGTGGATGTCGGGGACGTCGGCGGTCGGGTTGCCGACGAAGACCGGAGCCTCGTTGTCGGTGGAGATGGTCACCGCCACCGGCGCGGTCTGCGGGGACTCGTTGCCGGCCGCGTCCACGGCGCTGACGGCGTACCGGTAGGTGCTTGCCTGGGTCAGCTTGGTGTCGACGTAGACGAGCTTGCCGTTGTTGTTCGGGGTGGGGCTGGCGCCGGGCAGCAGGACCCCGTCCCGGTAGACGCGGTAGCCGGTGACGGTGCCGCTGTCGTCGGTGGAGGGGTCGAACACGAGTCGCGCGTTGTTGGTCGCCGTCTCGGTGGTGCTCCCGTCGGGGTTGGTCACGGTCTTCGTCGGGTTGGTGACCTGCAGGTTCGCAGGCGTCGTCGGCGCCTGGACATCACCCATCGTCACGCTGACCGGTGCCGACCGAGCCGAGGTGTTGCCGTAGGGCTGCCCCAGCCCGGCGGTGATCCGGTCGGCGTCGGTGGACCCGGCGCCGTGCGCACTTGCGGAGTCGTAGGCCTCGACGGCGAACGCGTGCGTCCCGGGGGTGACGTCGGTGACGGTGAACGTGGTGTCCTTCCCGCCGACCGCTGCGACCTGGGTGCCGTCGCGGAAGACCCGGTAGCCGTAGACGTAGGTGTCGTCGTGCGCCGGGGTCCACGCCAGGTCCACCTCGCGGGTCGCCGTCGAGGCGGTCGCGGACAGGCCGGGCGTGCTGGGTGCGGTGGTGTCGATCGGCTCCAGCGGGGCGGTGCACCCCGGGGTGGCCGGACCCGGCGGATCGGCCAGGCCGTTCTCGAAGATGGTCAGCTCCAGTCCGGCGAGCGGGTCGCGCCCGAGCCACATCACCCGGGACTCGACGGCGAGGGCGAGGTCGCGGTCGGTGGCGTCGAGCTGGGGGTAGGTCGCGGTCCAGCGGATGCCCACCGGGTTGTCGGCGCTGATCGGGTCGTAGGACAACGTTCCCTGGACCTGGCCGGAGGCGTCGGCGCGCAGGGTGCGCTTGCCGTTGACGCCGAACGGCTCCTTGCTGCTGCTGACCATCCGCTGCTCGATCTGGTCCACGGGCAGGGGGCGACCGTCGTGGGTGGCTGCGGTGCCGTGGACGGTGACCACGCCGTTCTCCAGCCTTGCCCGCGTGGCGGTCACGTTGGCGACGGTCGCCTCGTCGATCCAGGCGATCGACCCGTCCGGCTTGTACGCGGTGGCCCGGACCTGGTCGTTGGCGCGGATCTCCGGGGTCGTGCCGGCCCAGCAGTAGGACCCGACGTGATTGATCTCGATCAGGCCGTTCTCGTCGGGGATGAGCCCGGAGGCGTCGCTCACGACGTGGCCCGCGCGGATCACCTCGACCCTGGCCTGCAGGTCGGGACCGACCGCGTCGATGTTGATCATGTCCCGGGAGGGGAACAGGGTGAACGGGTGCGTCGGAGGGTCGGAGACCGGCACTGAAGCGGCCGGGCGCTCCTGGGCCTCGGCGGAGACCGGTGCGCTCTCGGCAGACCGGTTGTCGAGCGCGTCGCTCGCGTCGACGGTGTAGGTGTACGAACCCGGCGGCACGTTGCGGTCCACGAACGTGGTGGGGGCAGGTGCCGTGGCGTCGGGGTTCTGCACGGTCGAGATCGCCACTCCGTTGCGGTAGACGCCGTAGTTGGTGACGCCCACGTTGTCGCTGGAGGCCGTCCAGTCCAGCGTGACGGTGTTGAGCTCGGAGACGACCGCGCGCAGTTCGGTGGGCTGCGAGGGCGCCTCCGCGTCCTGGCCGGGCAGGGGCGTCAGACGCTCCTTCGGCGCGGTGCACGGAGCGGCCGGGACCGCCGGCGACACCGGCGCCCGACTCGTAGATGGTGCTCTCCACGCCCGCTGCGGGGTCGCGTCCCATCCACAGTCCTCGGGACTCGGCGCCCAGGGCCATCGCCACGTCGGCGTCGGACAGGGCGCTCCAGGTGGCGGTGAAGCCGACGTCGGTGGTCGAACCCGGCTGGTCGTAGACGAGGGTCGAGCCGCGGGTGCCTGGGGCGCGCAGGTCGCGCCGGCCGCTCTTGGCGAAGGTCTGCCGGTTGGCGACGAGCCGGCTCTCGAGCTGGTCCAGCGGCAGCTGGCGTGCCGTCGGCGGTACGCGCCGTTCCGCGGACCGTGATCGTCCCTGGGCCAGTGGCGACGGGTCGCCCGACCACGACGTCGGCCACCGTGGTCTGGTCGGCCTCGCCGTCGCGGACACCGCCCGGCGAGGCGACGACGACGACCCGGACGGTGTCGCCGGCCACGATGTTCGGGGTCACCACGTCCCAGCACGTGCCGCCCGGGTGGTTCACCTCGGCCAGACCGTCGTCGCCGACGACGTACGGCGCGCTGGCCACGGTCGCTCCTCCGCGCTCCGGCGAGTGGGTCACCTCGAACACGACGGTGTCGCCGGGGGTCTGGCCCTCGGCGGAGAGGAAGTCCCGCGACGGGGAACGCGGTGAGCAGGTGGGGGGCGACCGGAGGATCGTGGAGGGTCGACACCGTCAACGGGACAGCGGCTTCGGCCGGCCCGACGGCGACCAGCGGCGCGAAGATGCTGGCGACGGCAACCCCCACCGCGACGAGTCGTCGGCCTCGGGGACGAGTGAGGGGGTGGGGCATGGCCGCTACCTGCTTCCTTCGAGCTCTGCTGCGGTGGGACGAGGGCCCGGGACAAGAGACCTCGAGTCGATGGCAGCCCCACGACCTTGAGGGAATCTTGTGCTCGCCGGCTCCCTCCAGACGGGCAGAGGCAGGTACTAGCCCTCCGTCGGCAACCGTGACGAACCCCGGAACGGCGCATGCTGAGCGGGATTCACGCCGCCGCTCCTCCGCCCCTCCCGCCGGGACCGCGCCCGGCCGGGGGTCGGAATGCCCGGTGGTACTACGACCATCGGGCGGAGAGGTCGCGCCCGTCCGTCCATGCCGGGTGAGGCGTCAGGGGGCCTTCCGGCACGAGCGGCAGAGGCCGAAGATCTCCAGGGTGTGGCTGACGTCGGCGAAGCCGTGCTGCGCGGCGACCGACGTCGCCCACTGCTCGACCGTGGGCCCCTCGACCTCGACGGTCCGGCCGCAGGTGCGGCAGACCAGGTGGTGGTGGTGGCTGGCGCTGCACCGCCGGTAGCGGGTCTCGCCGTCCTCGGCCCTGAGCACGTCGACCTCGGCGCTGTCGGCCAGGGTCTGCAGGGTCCGGTACACCGTGGACAGGCCGACGTTCTCCCCGCGTCGCTTGAGCAGGTCGTGGATCTCCTGGGCCGACCTGAAGTCGTCGACCTGTTGGAGGCAGGTCGCCACGGCCCGGCGCTGCCGGGTGGGTCGCGCTCCGCCGAGCGGTCCACCGTGGGCGTCAGTGCTCGTCATAGTGCTCCTCGTGAAGCGCGTGCCGGTGGCCGTCGTGGACGTAGTCGACGTGGTCGCCGTGCGGGACCGCCGGGTGGCCGCAGTCGGGGCCGTGCACGTGCCCGTCCCCGTGCCCGTCCCGTGCCCGTCGCCGTGGTCGTCCGTGTGGTTCTCGAAGGCCACCGTGTGCGGCGGCTCGACGTCGAAGGGGTCGACCGTCTCGGCGAACGGCTGGCGGGCCCGGTTCCGGCGGCGCAGGACGACGCCGACCGGGAAGGCGGCGGCGAAGCAGGCCAGCGCGAGCAGGACGATCGTGGCGCCGGGGGCCGCCTCAGGAATCTCGGTGGAGACCAGCAGTCCGCCCACCGAGGCGAGTGTGCCGAGCCCCATGGCGGTCAGCAGCGTGTCACGGAAGGTCCGCGTGAGCTGCTGGGCGGCGGCGACGGGCACCACCATCAGGGCGCTGACCAGCAGCAGGCCGACGGTGCGCATGGCCACGGTGACAGTCACCGCGGCAAGGACAGAGATCAGCAGGTTGTAGCCGCGCACGCGCAGGCCGGCGACCTTGGCGAACTCGGGGTCCTGGGTCACTGCGAAGAGCCGGGGGGCGAGACCGAGGGAGACGGCGATGACCACCAGGGCCAGCAGGCCGGTGATCCACAGGTCGCCGGCGTCGACGGTGGCGATCGACCCGAAGAGGTACTTGTTCAAGGTCGCCGCACTCTGTTGGGCGAGGCCGGTGATGAGCACGCCGCCGGCGATGCCGCCGTAGAACAGCAGCGCCAGCGCGACGTCACCGCTGGTGGAGCCCCGGTCGCGCACGACCTCGATGACGACGGCGGCGAGGATGGCGACCACGACCGCGGTGACCGTCGGTGAGGTGTGGGTGGCCAGGCCCACCGCCACCCCGGTCACCGCCACGTGGCCGATCCCGTCGCCCATGAGGGCCTGCCGGCGCTGCACGAGGTAGGTCCCGACCGCGGGGGCGGCCAGTCCGGTGACGAAGGCGGCCAGCAGTGCCCGCTGGACGAAGTCGTAGGCGAGCAGGCTCACGAGGGCCTCCGATCGGTGCGGGGCTGGAGGGGGGTGCCGAGCTCGACCCGGTGGGCGCCGGGGGGCCCCCCGGCGGGGTGCTCGTCGTGGTGGTGGGCATGAGGGAGGTGGGTGAAGGAGGCCAGCGGCGCCCCGTCATAGGCGATCCGCCCGTCGCGCATCACGATCGTCCGGCCGATGAGCGGTTCCAGCGGTCCCATCTCGTGGGCCACCAGCAGGATCGTCGTGCCCCGGGTGACGAGGCTCTCGACCAGGGTCGCCAGGGTCGCCTGGCTCTCCACGTCGACCCCCGCGGTCGGCTCGTCCAGGACGAGGAGGTCGGGCTGGCCGGCCAGGGCGCGGGCGATGAGCACGCGCTGCTGCTGCCCCCCGGACAGCGTGGCGACCCCGTCGCGGGCGCGGTCCTCCAGACCGACGTCGACCAGGGCCTGGCGCACCAGGGCACGGTCCGCTCGACGGGCCGGCTGCCACATCCGGCGGTGGGACAGGCGTCCGGAGGCCACCACCTCCCACACCGACGCGGGGACGCCGGCCGTCGCGCTGGTGCGCTGCGGCACGAAACCGACGCGGCGCCACTGGCGGAAGTCGGCGACAGGGACGCCGAAGAGCTCGACCTCGCCGCGCCGCAGCGGCACCAGGCCGAGCAGGCTGCGGACCAGGGTGGACTTGCCGGAGCCGTTGGCTCCGAGCACGGCCACGACCTCGCCCGCCTCGAGGGTGAGGTCGATGCCGCGGAGCACCGGACGGCCGCCGAGCACGACGCCGACGTCGTGGAGCCTGGCCACCGCAGGCGCAGGGGAGCCCTCGGGGGCCGTCGGGCTGGCGGAGCTGGCGGGGCTGGCGGGGCTGGCGGGGCTGGCAGGGCTGGCAGGGCTGGAAGGGGTCCGCGGGGTCACGTGCACTGGCTCGCTTTCTGGAGTGCGACGAGGTTCTTCCTCATGAGGCTGAGGTAGTCCTCGTTCGCCGTGGCGTCGGACAGGCCCTCGATCGGGTCGAGCTCGGCGGTCCGGATGCCCAGCTCGCCGGCCAGGGAGCGGGCGAGCTCGGGACTGGCCAGGCTCTCGGAGAACACCGTGGTGATCCCTTCGGAGTCGATGAGCCGCTGGAGTGCGACGAGGTGCGCGGGGGAGGGCTCGGCGTCGGGGGAGAGCCCGTTGATGGCGGCGAAGCTCAGGCCGTACTTGCCCAGGTAGGAGAAGGCGTCGTGGCTGACCACCACCGTGTCGATGGCGCAGTCGGCCAGGCCGGTACGGAACTCGCGGTCCAGGGCGCGGAGGTCGGTGAGCAGGTCGTCGAGGTGCGCGGAGTACTCGTCGGCATGGTCGGGGTCGAGGTCGGTGAGCTCGGCGGCCACCGCCGAGGCCACGGCCCCGAGGCGCTCGGGGTCCAACCAGAAGTGCGGGTCGCCGTCCTCGAGTCCGGCCACCTGCCCGGCCTCGACCTGACGGTCCGGGCCGCTGCTGGCCACGGCGTCGTCGACGGCGGGCTGGAGGTCCTTCTCGTAGACGACCAGGTCGGCGTCGGAGACCTGCGCGATCCGCTCCAGGGACAGCTCGAGGTCGTGGGGCTCCTGACCCGGCGTGGTGAGGTTCGTGACGTCCGCACGGTCCCCGGCGACCCGCTCGGCGACGTACGCCAGGGGGTAGAAGGAGGCCACCACCGACAGGCGGTCACCGTCGGTTCCGGGATCGGTGGACCCGCACGCGGCCAGAGGTGTCAGGAGGAGTGCGGCGAGGAGGGTCGGCAGGGGGAGCTTCATGATGGGAACCATTCTCGAATGAAATGGGAATCATTGTCAAACGTACCAGGGCGAGTGGCGTAGCCTCCGGTCGTGCTCGTGATCAGCCGCTTCCGCGTCGCCGACGACCAGACCGAGCAGTTCCGGGTCGGTCTGCAAGAGGCCCTCGAGGTGCTGGGGTCCCAGCGCGGCTTCGTCGACGGGTCGGTAGGCCGCAACGTCGACGACCCGGCGCTGTGGGTGCTCCAGACCCGGTGGACCGGTCCCGGCGCCTACCGCCGCGGCCTCGGCGCGTACGACGTGAAGGTGCGGGCCTGGGCCCTCCTCGGCCAGGCGCTCGACGAGCCGAGCGCCTACGAGGTGGTGACCCCGGGGGAGCCGCTCAACAGCGACGAGCCGCGGGAGAGCCCGTGATCGACGGGGACTAGGCTGGCCCCTTCCACCCTCCGCCGTGCGATCCAGGAGCAGCCGCGTGTCCACCAAGCCAGGTGCCACCATCGACAGTGTCGTCAGCCTCGCCAAGCGCCGGGGGTTCGTCTACCCCTGCGGTGAGATCTACGGCGGCACGAGGTCGGCCTGGGACTACGGCCCGCTCGGGGTGGAGCTGAAGGAGAACATCAAGCGCCAGTGGTGGCGGGCGACGGTGCAGAGCCGCGAGGACGTCGTGGGCCTGGACTCCAGTGTGATCCTGCCCCGGCAGACCTGGGAGGCGAGCGGTCACGTCGACACGTTCTCCGACCCGCTGACCGAGTGCCAGTCGTGCCACAAGAGGTTCCGGGCGGACCACCTCCAGGAGCAGGTGGCGGAGAAGAAGGGGATCGACAACCCCGACGACGTCGACCTCGCCACGATCGCCTGCCCGAACTGCGGCACGCGCGGCGCCTGGACCGAGCCGCGGCAGTTCTCCGGGCTGCTCAAGACCTACCTCGGGGTCACCGAGGACGAGTCGGGCCTGCACTACCTGCGCCCGGAGACTGCCCAGGGCATCTTCCTCAACTTCAGCAACGTCGTGACCAGCTCACGACGCAAGCCGCCCTTCGGCATCGCCCAGATCGGCAAGAGCTTCCGCAACGAGATCACCCCCGGGAACTTCATCTTCCGGACCCGCGAGTTCGAGCAGATGGAGATGGAGTTCTTCGTCGTCCCGGGCACCGACAAGGAGTGGCACCAGTACTGGATCGACGAGCGCACCAAGTGGTACACCGACCTCGGTATCGACCCGGAGAACCTCCGGCACTACGAGCACCCGACCGAGAAGCTGTCGCACTACTCCACCCGCACCGTCGACATCGAGTACCGCTTCAACTTCGCCGGCAGCGAGTGGGGTGAGCTCGAGGGCATCGCGAACCGCACCGACTTCGACCTGACCACGCACGGCAAGCACTCCGGCACCGACCTGTCCTACTTCGACCAGGCCGCCAACGAGCGGTTCGTGCCGTACGTCATCGAGCCGGCGGCCGGCCTGTCGCGGAGCCTGATGACGTTCCTCGTCGACGCCTACTCCGAGGACGAGGCACCGAACACCAAGGGCGGGGTCGACAAGCGCACCGTCCTGCGGCTCGACCCGCGGCTGGCCCCGGTCAAGGTCGCGGTCCTCCCGTTGTCGCGCAACAGCGACCTCACCCCGAAGGCCAAGGCCGTCGCCGCCGAGCTGCGGCAGCTGTGGAACGTCGACTTCGACGACGCCGGAGCGATCGGTCGCCGCTACCGCCGCCAGGACGAGATCGGCACGCCGTACTGCCTCACCGTCGACTTCGACACCCTCGACGACGACGCCGTGACGGTCCGCGACCGGGACACCATGGGTCAGGAGCGGGTCCCGCTGGCCGGGGTCCGCAGCTGGTTCGCGGAGCGCCTTGTCGGGTGCTGACCCCGACTGGCGCTGGGACGTGCACAATGGCGGGTGTGCCTGAGATGACACCGACCTCCCCCCTGCTGACGACCACCGTCCTGGCCGCGGCGGCGGCGCTCGCCCTCAGCGGGTGCAGCGACAGCTCGGGCGACACCTCTGACGCGGCGTCCGGCGGGACCAGCTCGCCCAGTGCGACGACGAGCCCCGCCCCGTCCTCGAGCGCCGCGGACCTGCCGAAGGGGGTCGAGCTCACGCCGCCGGGGACGCAGCTGGCCTTCGGCGACACCGCGACCGTCGCCTTCCCCGTCAAGAAGGACACCGCCTACCTCGACCTGCGTGTCGACTCGGCCGTCGAAGGCTCCCTGAAGGACTTCACCGGCTTCGACCTCGACGACCCCTACAAGCGCAAGGGCGCCTACTACTACGTGCGGGTGACGGTGAAGAACGCCGGCGACCAGCGCACCGGCGGTGTCGACGTGCCTTTGTGGGGGATCAGCGGCGACGACACCCTGCTCCAGGCGGTCGACTTCACCTCCTCGTTCAAGAAGTGCCCGACCGAGCAGCTGCCCCAGCGCTTCAAGCCCGGGGCCACCTTCAAGACCTGCCTGGTCTACCTCTCTCCCAACCACGGCAGCCTCGACGGGCTGAGCTACCGCCCGGAGGAGAACGACGTCCCGATCGAGTGGCAGGGCCAGGTCAAGAAGCTCCCGAAGCCGAGCAAGAAGAAGTCCGGCACAGCCAAGGGCTGAGGGCGTCTCCCCGGGCCCGATTTGGGACTGGTCGCCAGGTTCCGGACAATGGGTCGGTGCCGACCGAGACCGCCCCGCCGCGCCGCCCAGGACTGACTCTGGGTGGCCTGCACGTCGAGACCCCCGTCGTGCTCGCGCCGATGGCGGGGATCACCAACGCGGCGTACCGCCGGCTGTGCGCCGAGCAGGGTGCCGGTCTCTACGTCTGCGAGATGATCACCTCGCGCGGGATCGTCGAGCGCGACGCGCACACCTTGGACATGCTCGTCTTCGACGAGACCGAGGACGTCCGGTCGGTCCAGCTCTACGGCACGGACCCGGTCTACGTCGGCAAGGCCGCCGAGATCCTGTGTGCTGAGTACGGCGTGGCGCACCTCGACCTGAACTTCGGCTGCCCGGTGCCCAAGGTGACCCGGAAGGGTGGCGGCGGCGCCCTGCCCTGGAAGCGGGGGCTGCTCGCCGACATCCTGACCGCTGCTGTGGACGCTGCCGCCCCGTACGGCGTCCCGGTGACGATGAAGACCCGCAAGGGCATCGACGAGGACCACCTGACCTATCTCGACGCGGGCCGGATCGCCCAGGAGACCGGGTGCGCGGCGATCGCGCTGCACGGGCGCACCGTCGCACAGTCGTACTCCGGGCGGGCCGACTGGGACGCGATCGCGCAGCTCGTCGCGCACGTGGACATCCCCGTCTTGGGCAACGGCGACATCTGGGAGGCTGCCGACGCCGTGCGCATGGTGGGGCAGACCGGGGCGGCGGGGGTCGTCGTGGGCCGCGGCTGCCTCGGGCGCCCCTGGCTGTTCCGCGACCTGGCCGCGGCGTTCGCCGGGGAGCAGGTCGCCACGCTGCCGACGCTCGGCGAGGTCGCGGCGATGATGCGTCGGCACGCCGAGCTGCTCAGCCTCCACCTGGGGGAGGAGCGCGGCTGCAAGGAGTTCCGCAAGCACGTGGCGTGGTACCTCAAGGGTTTCGCCGTCGGGGGACAGCTGCGCCGCGACCTCGCCCTGGTCCACACGCTCGCCCAGCTCGACAGTCGCCTCGCGGCGCTGCTCGACGTGCTCGACCACGCCGAGCCGTTCCCGGTCTCCGAGCTCGGCACTCCCCGCGGACGCCAGGGCAACCCCCGGCGGGTGGTGCTGCCGGAGGGCTGGCTCGACGACACCGACGGCTGCCGCGGGTTGGGGCACGAGGACAGCGCGGACGCCACCGGCGGGTGAGCTCTCAGCGGACTAGGCCGTTAGGGCCGATTTTCGCTGCGCCATGCACCGAAGAAGTTGGAACAATCACCATAATTCACCTTGTGAATCGGCGCACAAAGTCAGGTGGCGATATGACCTTGCGCCGGCCCCTGTGCTTGACTCGCTCACTGTTGCCCCCCATAGTCAACCCGTTTGGTGGTTCTTCATGTTCTCTGCGCGATCCCGGGCCACGGCCCGACGCACCGCGCGTCCGCGTCTGCGCACCCTGCTCGGTATCGGTGCGGTGGCGACCTCGCTCACCGCAACCGCTGTCGCCGTCGGCGTCACCGGGACGGGTGCCACGCAGGCCTTCGAGGCCGGGCGCAGCCTGAGCACGACGAGCGCCGGAGCCGGGAGCATCGCCGCGGTCGCCCGCCTCGACCTCGACCGACTCGAGCGGTCCCGCACCCCGCAGGTGTCCCGCAGCGCCAAGCGCGTCGTCCTGCAGCCGCAGGCCAGCGGCCACAAGTTCGCGACCGCCGCACTCAACGTGTGGGAGCACCCCCGCGAGCAGGGCCGCAAGGTCGGGCTGGTCGCGGCCGGGTCCAAGGTCGCCGTGACCGGGCAGGTCGTCGGCCACTGGGCCGAGGTGCTGGTGAAGAAGCGGACGGTGCGCTGGGTCAACGCCGACTACCTCGCCAACAAGAAGCCGCGTCCGGCCGCCTCCGCATCCGGTGCCTCCTCGTCCAGTACTGCCTCGTCCGGCGCTGCGTCGTCGTCCACGCCGGCCAGCGGGATCTCCACCGCGCCGTGCGCCGACGGCTCCGGCACCGAGTCCGGTCTCACCTCCAGTGCGGTCACGCTGTACCGCGCGGTCTGCGCTGCCTTCCCCGCCCTCACGACGTACGGCGGGTACGACCCGCACGGCGAGCACGTCGACGGTCGGGCCATCGACTTCATGATCAGCGACTCCGGTCTCGGCCAGGCCGTCGCCGACTGGGTGCACGCCAACGCTGGAGCGCTGAACGTGCGCGACATCATCTGGGCCCAGCACATCTGGACCCCGGAGCAGGCCTCGTCCGGATGGCGCCCCATGTCCGACCGCGGGTCGGCGACCGCCAACCACTACGACCACGTGCACGTGGCGGTGTTCTGAGCCCCCTTGTCGGAGCCGCTCGCTAGGGTCGGCTCCGATGGGGTCGATGGACGAGGGGTACGACGAGGTGGCACGCGCCCGCTGGGTGTCGGAGCCTCCTAAGCCGTCCCCCCGGACCGCCTTCGAGCGAGATCGGGCGCGGGTGGTGCACAGCGCCGCCCTGCGGCGGCTGGCCGCCAAGACGCAGGTGGTCGGTCCGCAGAGCGACGACTTCGTGCGCAACCGGCTGACCCACACCCTCGAGGTGGCCCAGGTCGCCCGCGACCTCGCCCGGCAGCTCGGCTGCGACGCCGACGTCACCGAGACTGCTGCCCTGGCCCACGACCTCGGCCACCCGCCGTTCGGCCACAACGGCGAGCGCGTCCTCGACGAGCTCAGCCGGAGCGCCGGAGGCTTCGAGGGGAACGCGCAGACGCTGCGCATCCTTACCCGGCTGGAAGCCAAGACCACCACGCCGGGAGGAGCCAGCGCTGGGCTGAACCTCACCCGCGCCACGCTGGACGCCTCGACCAAGTACCCCTGGCCCCGGTCGGCCGCGGAGCCGCCCTTCGGCGCCCACGGCGACGGCACCCCCAGGGCGGTGCACAAGTTCGGCGTCTACGACGACGACCTGCCGGTCTTCGACTGGGTCAGGCAAGGAGTCGACGGGCGGCGTCGCTGCCTCGAGGCGCAGGTCATGGACCTCGCCGACGACATCGCCTACTCCGTCCACGACATCGAGGACGGAGTCGTGGCAGGGCGGATCGACCTGCAGGGGCTCGGTGACCCCGGTCTGCGGAGTGAGGTCTGGGCGACCGTGCGCGACTGGTACCTCCCCGGTGTGCCCTCCGACGGCCTCGAAGCCGCGTTCGACCGGATGCGGGCACGCGTCGGGTGGCCAGAGGCGGCGTACGACGGGGGCCGGGCGGCGCAGGCCGCCTTGAAGAACCTCACCTCCCGGCTGATCGGCCACTTCTGCCTCGAGGCGACGACCGCCACCCGGGAGCGGTTCGGCCCGGGGCCGTCGACCCGGTACGCCGCCGACCTGGTGGTGCCGGACGAGACCACCCTGGAGATCGCGGTGCTCAAGGGGGTGGCCGCCCACCTGGTGATGCAGGCCCAGGACCGGGTCGAGGTGCTGGAGCGGCAGCGGCAGGTGGTGGGCGAGCTGTTCGGGGCGCTGGCCGCGTCGGCGCCGGCCGGTCTGGAGCCGGCGTTCCGCGCCGACTTCGCGGCCGCTGACGACGATGCCTCGCGGCTTCGGGTCGTCGTCGACCAGGTCGCCAGCCTCACCGATGCCTCGGCCGTGCGGTGGCACGAGCAGTGCTGCGGGACCGGTGGAGGGTGACCGGGCGGACTCGCACCGCACGTAGACTGCGCCCGTGGCTGGACTGATCCGCGAGGACGACATCGCGCTGGTGCGCGAGCGCGCGGACATCGTCGAGATCGTCAAGCAGTACGTCACGTTGAAGTCCGCCGGCGGCGGCTCGCTCAAGGGCTTGTGCCCCTTCCACGACGAGAAGAGCCCGTCCTTCCACGTCCGGCCGGGCAAGGGGTTCCACTGCTTCGGCTGCAACGAGGGCGGCGACGTCATCTCGTTCCTCATGAAGCACGACGGGCTCGCGTTCAACCAGGCGGTCGAGTACCTCGCGGACAAGAGCGGGGTCCAGCTGCGCTACACCGAAGGCGACGGCGACCGCGGCCCGCGGCGCGACGGGAACCCCCGGCACCGGCTGATCGAGGCCCACAAGCTCGCCCAGGCGTGGTACGCCGACCACCTGGGTTCGGGAGCGGCGATGCCTGCCCGGCAGTTCCTGGCCGAGCGCGGCTTCGACAAGGACGCCGCCGACACCTTCGGCCTGGGGTTCGCCCCCCGCGACGGGGACGCCCTGTACAAGCACCTGCGGCAGAAGCAGTTCACCGACGCCGAGCTGGTCGCCGCGGGGCTGGTCGCCCAGGGTCAGCGCGGCCACTACGACCGCTTCCGGGGCCGGCTGCTCTGGCCGATCCGGGAGACGTCGGGGGAGACGATCGGGTTCGGGGCGCGGCGCATCTTCGACGACGACCGGATCGAGGCGAAGTACCTCAACACTCCCGAGACCTCGATCTACAAGAAGTCGACGGTGCTCTACGGCATCGACCTCGCCCGCCGCGACATCGCTCGAACCAGCCAGGCGGTCGTCGTGGAGGGGTACACCGATGTGATGGCCTGCCACCTGTCCGGGGTGCCCACAGCGGTGGCCACCTGTGGCACGGCGTTCGGCGAGGACCACGGCCGGGTGCTGCGGCGGCTGCTGCACGACCACGAGGAGTTCCGTGGCGAGGTGATCTTCACCTTCGACGGCGACGAGGCGGGACAGAAGGCGGCGCTGCGCGCGTTCGGCGGCGACCAGCAGTTCGTCGGACAGACCTACGTCGCGGTGGAGCCCGACGGCCTCGACCCCTGCGACCTGCGGCTGAAGTCCGGGGACGCGGCGGTGCGCGAGCTGGTCGCCCGCCGGGTGCCGCTGTACCGCTTCGTGCTCGGCAACGTGGTCTCCCGCTACGACCTGGACCGTGCCGACGGCCGGGTCGACGCGTTGCGGGAGGCGGCCAAGCTGGTCTCCAGCATCCGTGACCGCTCCAAGGTCGACGCGTTCGCACGAGAGCTGGCCGGCATGGTGGGCCTCGACGTGGAGGAGGCACGTGCCGAGGTGCGCAGGGCCTCCCGGCGCTCGTCCCGCTCCGCGGAGCGGGTCACGACCGCGTCGCCTGCCGCGGCCCGCCCCGAGCAGCGCCTCCCCGACTTGCGCGACCCCCGGTTCCAGCTCGAGCGGGAGACGCTCAAGCTGGTCGTCCAGCAGCCGGCCCTGGTCGCCAGGTTCAGCGCCGACCTGGCCGAGAACGACTTCACCCACCCGACGTACCGCGCGGTGTGGGACACCGCGGCCGCGTTGGGCGGCCCCGCCACCGCCGGCTCCCCGGAGGCCTGGGTGGACACGCTGCGGACGTCGCTGGTGGCCCAGGGGGAGGACGACCTGGGGGCGCTGCGTGCCTTCAACGGGCTGGCCGTCGAGCCGTTGCTCGCCAACGGCGACCCCACCCCGTCGTACGCCGCCGCGCACGTCTTCCGGCTCCAGGAGGTCACGGCGCTGCGCCGGATCGCCGAGGTGAAGTCGAGGCTGCAGCGGACCAACCCCGTGGAGCACGCCGCCGAGTACAACCGGATGTTCGGCGAGCTGGTCGCCCTGGAGAGCCACCGACGCGGGCTGCGCGAGCGGGCGATCGGAGCGACCGACTGATGAGCTGGCTCTCCCGCGGTCCTGCGGTGCCCTCCGAGGTCGCTCGGCGGGCGTCCGGAAGGGTCCTCGCGGCCGCGGAGGCCTCCGGGGGCACGTGGCTGGTCGGCACCCGGGACGCCTTCGTCGCGGTCGGCGGCGACACCACCACGATCCCGTGGGAGCGGGTGCTGCGGGCCGACTGGGACAGCGACTGCGACGCGTTCCGGATCGAGCGCGTGGAGGCGTACGGCGAGCCGGTGACGGTCCTCTCGTTCGTCCTGCCCGAGCCTGGGGCGTTGCTGGACCTGGTCCGGGAGCGGGTGACCGCCAGTGTCGTGCTCCAACGACGCGTCGACCTCGGCCGCCGTCGCGGCTTCCGTGTCATGGCGCGGCGTGCGCCCGCCGGGTCCGGTGAGATCACCTGGGCGCACGAGTTCGATCCCGGTGTCGACCTTGCCGACCCCGCGGTCAGGGCGGCAGCGGACGAGGCGCTCGCCGAGGCCAAGGAGGCGCTCGGGTTGTGACCCGACGCCCCACCGCCACGGCGAGGTCGGCGAAGTCGCGGGTCGATGTGCGACACGGCGGACGAGTTGCTAATCTGTGCGGGCCGCGGACTTCGGTCCGCACGGTCCCCTGTAGCTCAACTGGCAGAGCATTCGGCTGTTAACCGGAGGGTTGTTGGTTCGAGTCCAACCGGGGGAGCCACAGAACCCCGTCTGACCTGCACGTTCGGGTCCGGCGGGGTTCTTCTTCTCGGGGTGACGCCCGGCCTGTTCACGTCGTGCTGTCGGCTTTCGCCGGGGCGCCTGGGTCCTGATGACCTCTCGAGGGCCGGTCGGCCATCGAGAGGTCAGGCAGCCCCGGCCTGCTGCAGCAGCGTCTCGAACGGAGTCGGGTCGGCGAACTCGTCCTCGACGGTGCGGCGCGCTGCCGGAGCCGGGGTGCCTGAGGTGCTCGTGCCCAGCAGGGCGGCCAGCTCTCCGGTGGCCCGCGCGACGCGGTCCGCGAGGCCGCTGCTGCCGAAGTCCTCGGTGGCGGCGAAGACGCCGGTAGGAACGACGACGGCATGCAGATAGCTGAACAGCGGACGCAGCGCGTGCTCGAGCACCAACGAGTGGCGAGCCGTTCCGGCGGTGGCGGCCACGAGCACCGGCTTCGCGTCGAGGGTGCCCTCCTCGAGGACGTCGAAGAAGGTCTTGAACAGACCCGAGTACGACGCGGAGAACACCGGCGTGACCGCGATGAGGGCGTCGGCCGCGATCACCGCGTCGATGGCCGCACCGAGCTTCTTCCCCGAGAACCCAGTCAGCAGGCGGTCGGTGAGCTCGTGGGCGACGTCACGGAGCTCCACGCTGACGATCTCGACGTTGTCCAGCGCCTCGGCGGTGGAAGCGGCGAGGCGGTCGGCGAGCAGCCGGGTCGAGGAGGGGACGCTGAGGCCTGCGGAGACGACCACGATCGAGGTCATGTCGACGTCTCCACCAGCTGGTCCTCGGCGCGCTGGCCGGTCACGTCGTCGGCGGCGGCGTACACGGTGACATCCCGGGAGCCGCCGGCGGCGGCGACCAAGGAGGCGTGCGTGGGCGCTTCGGGGATGTGCGCGGCACGGCCCTCGGCGAACCCCTTGCGCATCTCGGGGAGGATCTCGCCGAGCAGGTCCAGCTGTTCCAGCACCGTCTTCAGCGGCAGGCCGGCGTGGTCGAGCAGGAACAGCTGGCGCTGGTAGTCGCCCACGTAGTCACGGAATCCCAGGGTGCGCTCCAGCACCTGCTGAGGCGATCCGACCGTCAAGGGTGTCATCTCGGTGAAATCCTCCAGGGACGGGCCGTGCCCGTAGACGGGGGCGTTGTCGAAGTACGGCCGGAACTCAGCCATCGCCTCCTGGCTGTTCTTCCGCATGAAGAACTGGCCGCCGAGGCCGACGATGGCGGTGTCGGCGGGGCCGTGCCCGTGGTGCTCGAACCGGCGGCGGTAGAGCGACACCATCCGCTGGCTGTGAGAGGCGGGCCAGAAGATGTGGTTGTGGAAGAACCCGTCGCCGTAGTACGCCGCCTGCTCGGCGATCTCGGGGGAGCGGATGGAGCCGTGCCAGACGAAGGGCGCGACACCGTCGAGGGGCCGTGGCGTGGAGGTGTAGCCCTGCAGCGCAGTGCGGTGCTTGCCTTCCCAGTCGACGACATCGTCGCGCCACAGTCGGCGGAGCAGTGCGTAGTTCTCGATCGCGAGCGAGATGCCGTCGCGGATGTCCTTGCCGAACCACGGGTAGACGGGTCCCGTGTTGCCGCGTCCCATCATCAGGTCGACCCGACCGTCGAGGAGATGCTGGATCTTCGCGTAGTCCTCGGCGATGAGGACCGGATCGGTGGTGGTGATCAGCGTGGTCGCGGTCGAGAGGATGATCCGCTCCGTCTGAGCGCCGATGTAGGCCATCGTCGCGGTCGGGTTCGAGGCGACGAACGGGGGGTTGTGGTGCTCGCCGGTCGCGAACACGTCCAGGCCCACCTCCTCGGCCTTCTTCGCGATCGCCACCGTGGCCTTGATGCGCTCGTGCTCGGAGGGCGTACGCCCGGTGGTGGGGTCGGCGGTGACATCACCGACGGAGAAGAGACCGATCTGCATGCTGACCTCCAAGGAAGCGATGACGGGTCACTGAACACTCCGACAACAGTAAGTGACGTGTCAACTATTCCCGCCGCCACGTGAGCGGGCGAGGGACGGTGCACCCTTTGCGGACGCCGCACCTGGTGTTCAGCTCGGTCGCCGCGCCGACTGGGGCCGCTTCCTAGCGCACGTGCTTGCTCGCGAGCTCAAGACGCTGCCCGGCCAACGCCTCGGGTGTCACCACCTGCGGATCCGCACCGATGACCGCAGCACGCTGCAGATCGCCCTGGAACCGAAGCCGGTGGCGGACCTCTACGCCGAGGTCATGAACGCGCTCGGCGCGCTGGGCATCGAGGCTCAGATCCAAGCCCGGCGCAACGAGATGGAGCCGTCGATCCCGTTCGCCGAGGACCGGGAGCACGCCTCCTACGATGCCGAGCCCGCCCACCTGTTCTGGCACCGGCTGGTGCAGGCCGACCGGGTCATCACCCGGTTCCGCTCGCACTTCCTCGGCCAGGTCAGCCCGGTGCACTTCTTCTGGGGGGCGATGGATCTGGCCGTACCCGGTTCTCCGCTCGTACGGCGCCCACGCACCCCGGCGGGGCGCCCAACTGCGGGGACTGGGTGATGGAGGAGGGCTACTCCCACGAGCTGAGCAGCTGTGGGTTCTGGCCCGGCGGCGGGGAGGAAGGCGCGTTCTACGTCTATGCCTACCCCGAGCCGGACGGATTCGCCGACTGGCCCGTAGGCCCTGCCGGCGCGTTCTACAGCAAGGAGAACGGTCAGTTCCTGCTGCCCTACGAAGCGGTGCGCGCCGCGCCCGATCCGGACGCGGCGGCTAGGACTGGGCCGCGCTCGAGGACGACCCCGCCCGGTGGGACCACCGTCGCTGACTCGGGACGTGAGCTCCTCGAGCACGACGGCGTCCTCATGACCTCGCTGGTGGCAACCGAGGGCGGGGGTGCCTGCCTCCCTGGCGCTGGTATCCGTCCTGGTGGTCTCCGGGGTCTGGTCTCTGACACCGAGGGGTGGACGCCGCCGCCGAGATCGGCGTCATCTTGCTGCTTTTCTCGACCGGGATCGGGTTTCCCTGCAGCGGCTGGCTGGGGTGTGGCGCTGGATCGTGTTCGGCGCGGGTCGCCAGGAGGTGCTTGCCACGGCGTCGGGCTGGGGCTGGTCCTCGTTCTGGGCGGCGACGTCCGCGTGGGGGTCTTCACCGGGTTTCTGAACGCCCTGTCCTCCACCGCCATCGTCTTGAAGATCAACGCGAGCACCGGCGCGTCGCGCGACCGGGTCGCCTTGGCGGTCCGGATCTCCAGGACCTCCCCGTGGCCGCCATGGGGCGGCCCGTGCCCTACCTCGGGGAGGACGAAGGGATCCTTCGGCAGGCGCCCCCCGGAGTGATCAGCGGTTCCCCTATCGCCCCGATAGACACACCCGTATTGGGCCCCGGTCCCGGGAGAGTCACCGGGCGGGGCTACCGGAATCCGCCGCCTTCGGCACGCTGTCTGACGAGCACGCGTTTCCGCTGAAGGTTCCCTGACCGGAACTGCTGCCCGGCGATGCGCCCATTCCACCCAGATAGTCGCACCCGGTTGAATCGTCGCCGTGTGAGGGAGGTCGGTGCAGGGCGGCAGTTGATTGCGGCGCGGGCGCGCATCAATCGCGGTAGGTCCGGGGCCCCCTTCTGGTATCAGACGAAGTCAGGGGAACAGTCGGGCCCGTACAGGCTGCGCCTTCGCGAGTTCCTGCATACGGAAACCCAAACTTCGTACTTCACGCCGCCCCGCCGTCAACCCTCAAACCCCACCACTCGACGGGACTCTCCTCGTACGGCGACATCGGTTGCTCTCGACGACGCTGTGCGAGGGCACCGGCCATCTCCAGAAAGGGATCGCGCACCGGTAACCCTCCGGGCGACGATCGTGTGCGGGAACGGAATCCGCCGTGTCCATGGCGGCGCGAAGCCTATCAATGCACTCTGTATCAGTTCTGAGGTATTCTGCAACCCATGGGTTCCTTGCTCCAGATCCGAGATGTCCCCGACGAGTCGCGTCGCGAGCTCAAGTCACGCGCCGCCGCACGGGGGCAGTCGCTGAACGCCTTCCTGCTCGAGCTGATCGACCGGGAAGTCAGTCGCCCGACGGTTGCCGAGGTCCTCGACCGAGCAGCTCGTCGCAGCGAGCGCGCGACCGCGTCGGCACAGGAAGTAATCGCCACTGCTCGAGCTGATCGTGACGGTGACATCGGACGTCGGTCTGCGTGATCGTCGTCGATTCCGCCGCCGTGGTCGACGCGCTCACCATGGTTGACGGCAGCGACCCCCTGCGGGAGGAGCTGGGTGCGGGCGAACTGCATGCGCCGTCGCTGCTCGATTTCGAGGTCGTCTCAGCCCTTCGCGGACTCACCCTCGGAGGCCATCTCAGCGACGCCCGAGCCACCGACGCCTTGGCCGACTTCGACGCCCTGCCCGTGGAGCGGTGGCCGAGTGCGCCCGCTCTGCGGCTGCGGTCGTTCAGCCTTCGCGCGAATCTGAGCGCCTACGACGCCGCCTACATCGCGCTGGCCGAGGCCCTCGACTGCCCGCTCCTCACCAGGGACGCTCGGTTGGCCCGCAGTAGTGGACACTCGGTCGAGGTCCGGGTCCTAT
>CAWARH010000005.1:0-1784854 GCA_963784485.1 uncultured Actinomycetota bacterium
ACGCTCGTTTCTCGACACACCACGAAGCACCCGGCTGGGCAAGGAAGGACATCTCATGGCGGAGAGCGGACGCGGCAGGAGCTCGGGGAGCGGCGGCGGAGGCGCGCCGCGTCGAGGCGGGTCGTCGAGCGCAGGCGCAGGACGTCCCGCGCGCGGCGGCTCGTCCTCCTCCTCGTTCCGCGGTCGCGCGCAGCCGGCCGGGGAGGGCCCCCGGAGCGACCGCCGGGTCGCGGGCGGGCGCGGACGCGCGGACGACAAGCGCTCCGCGCCCGGCGACAAGCGCTCCGCGCCGACGGACCGGCGCGGCGAGCGCGGGGACCGCAGCGGCGACGGGCGCAGGGACGACCGGGCTGGGCGCGGAGGTCGCTCCGCCGACCGGTCCACCACCGGCTCCGGCGACCGTTCGGGCGATCGCAGGGGGGGTGGCTTCGACCGCCGTCGGGACAACGAGACCAGGTCCGAGGAGCAGGCGAGGTACGACGGGCCGCCGATCCCCGAGGACGTCACGGGTTCGGAGCTGGACCGCAACGTCCTGGCACAGCTGCGCGGGCTGCCGGAGAAGCTAGCCTCGCGCGTCGCCCGCCACCTGGTCGCAGCCGGGCTGCTCATGGACACCGAACCGGAGACGGCCTACCAGCACACCCTGGCAGCCAGGGCCCGCGCCGCGCGCGTGGCGGTGGTGCGTGAAGCCACCGGCGAGGCGGCGTACGCGGCGGGCCACTTCGCCGAGGCACTCTCCGAGCTGAGGGCAGCCAAGCGGATGAACGGTGCGATCGACTACCTTCCGGTGATGGCGGACTGCGAGCGCGCGCTCGGTCGACCCGAGCGGGCGCTGGCACTGGCGAAGAACCCATCGGTGGCGAAGCTACCGATGGACCAGCAGATCGAGATGACCATCGTCGAGGCGGGCGCCCGCTACGACCTGGGAGAGGTCGACAGCGCCCTGCGCACCCTGGAGAACGCGCCCGTCCGGTCGGTCGCGCGCGAGGACTGGGTCGTCCGCCTCCGCTACGCCTACGCCGACCTGCTGCTCAAGGCAGGTCGCCCCGAGGACGCACTGGTGTGGTTCCACCGCACCGAGGGCATCGACGGCAACGGGATCTCGGACGCCGCCGAGCGCGTGCTCGAGCTCGAAGGGGTCGTCGTCGAGAGCGCGGGGGACGACGCGGGTCCCGACGACCGCTGAGCCTCCCCAGGGCGACCAGGCCGTGGTGCGTCCACGGAACGGATCGAGATCGGGCCGGCAGCCCCTCCGCAGTCCATCCTCGGAGCCAGGAGGTGGGTGCGGTGACCAGAGCGGGCGAGCCGGGCTCGGGGAGCCACGGGAGCAACGTCGTACGGCTGCGGGGACGGGTCTCCAGCGGGCCCCTGGCGCGCGTGCTGCCGAGCGGAACCCCGGTGGTGTCCTTCCGGGTGGTGGTGGGGCGTGAGCGGACGGCGATGACCTCCGGTTCCACGCAGTCCAGCGACTGGGTGGACTGCACCGCCTGGGGCGGCGCAGTGCGCCGCACCGTCGCTCGGTGGACGGTCGGGGACACCGTCGAGGTGGAGGGGGCGCTGCGCCGGCGCTTCGCACGGGGTGCCACCGGGACCTCCACGCGCCTTGACGTCGAGGTGCTGTGCGCACGCCGGGTGGCGCGCGCTGGTGCCAAGCGCGGCGCTCGGTAGGGTCAGGCTCCGCCACCCGGCGGCACCGAGGAGGACACGATGACCAGCACGGCCGCGCTCGGGACCTGCCAGGAGCCGCTCACGAGGACCTACGACCTCGCCATGCTCGACCTGGACGGCGTCGTCTACATCGGGCCTGACGCCGTGCCCGGGGCGCCGGCGTACCTCACCGCCGCGGTCGAGGCGGGGATGAGGGTCGCCTACGTGACCAACAACGCCGCTCGGCCGCCCCGGGAGGTGGCCGAGCACCTGCGCGCCCTGGGTGTCCCTGCGGCCGACGACGACGTGGTCACCTCGGCGCAGGCCGCGGCCAGGGTGATGGCCGACCAGGTGCCCGCCGGGTCCAAGGTCTTCGTGATCGGGGGAGCCGGGCTGATCGAGGCGCTGACCGAGCGCGGTCTCTCCCCGGTGCAGCAGCGCTCGGAGCAGCCGGTCGCCGTGGTCTCCGGGTACCACCCCGACCTGCGCTGGCGGACCGTGATCGCCGGCGCGATCCTGGTCAAGGAGGGACTGCCGTGGGTCGCCTCCAACACCGACCTGACCGTCCCCACGCCCGACGGCCCGGGGCCTGGCAACGGCGTCCTCGTCCAGGCCGTGGCGGACTTCGCGGGGGTCTCCCCGACGGTGGCCGGCAAGCCCGAGCCGCCGCTCTTCCACGAGACCCGGCGCCGGGTGGGCGGACGAGCCCCGCTCGTGGTCGGGGACCGGCTGGACACCGACATCGAGGGCGGTGCCCGCGCCGGGTTCGACACGCTCCTGGTGATGACCGGCGTCACCGGCCTGCGGGAGCTGGCCGCCGCGGAACCGGGACAACGACCCACCTACGTCTCCGCGGACCTGGCCGGTCTGGCCACGCCGCACCCGCGGCCCGAGCAGCATGAGGGGGGCTGGACCCTGGGCGGCTGGACCGCGCACGTCGCCGACGGCTGTCTCGGCGTCGACGGGCAGGGCGACCGGGACGACTGGTGGCGGGTGGTGGCGGTCTCGGCCTGGGCCCACCACGACGACACCGGGACGGTGGTCGACACCTCCACGCTCACCGTGCCGGAGGACTGAGACGCGTCGCCTGCGGGGTACCGTGAGGGCGCACCGAGCAGAGGAGGAGCCGTGGAGGACTGGGACCAGCACCCCGGGCGGGACCGCGACGGCGTCGTCGAGGAGTCCACCGGACACCCCGCGGTCGATGCCGTGCTGAGCACCCTGGGGCCGTTGAGCGACCTGCCCGTCTCCCAGCACCCGGCGGTCTACGAAGCAGCCCACACCGCCCTGCGCGCAGCGCTGAGCGACGCTCAGCAGCCGCGGCCCTCCTGAGCCCCGGCCCGTGCCACCTCGACGCCTCCGACTCGACGCCGAGCTCGTCCGTCGTGGCCTGGCTCGTTCCCGCGACCATGCGGCCGAGCTCATCGCCTCCGGCAGGGTGACCGTCTCCGGCGCCACGGCCACCAAGCCCGCGACCGGGGTGACCACCGACGTCGCACTCGTGGTGAAGTCGGACCCGGACCGTCCCGACTACGTCTCCCGAGGAGGACACAAGCTCGCGGGAGCGCTGGAGGCCTTCGGCAGGCAAGGCCTCGAGGTCGCCACCCGACGCTGTCTGGACGCGGGTGCGTCCACCGGCGGCTTCACCGACGTGCTCCTGCGCGCCGGCGCCGCCGAGGTCGTGGCCGTGGACGTCGGCTACGGCCAGCTCGCCTGGTCGTTGCGCCAGGACGACCGCGTCGTGGTCCTCGACCGGACCAACATCCGCGACCTGACCCTCGACCTCGTCGGCGGCCCCGTCGACCTGGTGGTCGGCGACCTCTCCTTCATCTCCTTGCAGCTCGTGCTGGATCCGCTGGTCGCGGTCTGTGCCCCGGACGCCGACCTGGCGCTCATGGTCAAGCCGCAGTTCGAGGTGGGGAAGGACCGGGTCGGCAAGGGCGGAGTGGTGCGCGACCTGGCCCTGCGGAGCGAGGCGGTCGGCCAGGTCGCCGCCGCGGCCGCGCAGCGGGGCTGGGGAGCCCAGGCGGTGGTGACCAGCCCGCTACCCGGCCCGTCGGGCAACGTGGAGTTCTTCCTCTGGCTGCGACGCGGGAGGGCGGTCGTCGGAGCGGCCGAGATCGAGGCGGAGGTCGAGCGGTCGGCCGGGCTGGGCACCCCCGGGGCCGGGGCACCAAGACCGGGGGTGCCGGGTGAGAGGGTGGTCCCGTGACCGTCCCCGAGCCCCAGCGCCGTGTCTTCTTGCTGGTCAACACCCGGCGTGACAAGGCTCGCGAGGTCGCCCAGCAGTTCTGCGGAGCGCTGGGCGCACACGGGATCGTGGTGCAGATGCTCGCCGAGGACGCCGCCGATCTCGCCGTCGGCGGGGACCCGATGGTCCGGGAGTGCGCACCGGCCCCGGACGCCTCGGCCGGCTGCGAGCTCGTGGTCGTGGTCGGCGGAGACGGCACGATCCTCCGCGCCGCCGAGTTCGCCCGGGAGTCCGGGACCCCGGTCTTGGGGATCAACCTGGGTCACGTCGGCTTCCTCGCCGAGGCCGACCCCGAGGACGTCGAGCTCACCATCGACGCGATCATCGGGCGCCGCTACCGCGCCGAGGAGCGGCTCACCATCGACGTGTCGGTCTACCAGGGCAAGCAGCTGGTCGCCACGACCTGGGCCCTGAACGAGGCCAGCGTGGAGAAGGCAGCCCGCGAGCGGATGATCGAGGTGGTGGTCGAGGTCGACGGCCGTCCCCTGTCCCGCTGGGGTTGTGACGGGGTCGTCTGCTCGACACCCACGGGCTCGACGGCGTACAACTTCTCCGCCGGGGGTCCCATCGTCTGGCCCGGGGTCGAGGCGCTGCTCGTGGTCCCGATCTCCGCCCACGCGCTGTTCGCGCGGCCGATGGTCGTCGCTCCCACCTCCGTGCTGGCGGTCGAGGTGATCGCCGACACCGAGGGTGCCGCCGTCCTGTGGTGCGACGGCAGGCGGACCGTCGACCTGCCCCCGGGGGCGCGGATCGAGGTCCGCAAGGGACACGAGCCGGTGCGCCTCGCGCGGCTGCACCAAGCCCCGTTCACCGACCGGCTGGTCGCGAAGTTCGACCTGCCGGTGGCAGGCTGGCGCGGCGCGGCTGCCCGGCGCCGACGGGCGGAGGACGATGCTTGAGGAGATCCGGATCTCGGCCCTCGGAGTGATCGAGGAGTCCGTGCTCGAGCTCGGGCCCGGGTTCACCGCGATCACCGGTGAGACCGGCGCGGGCAAGACCATGGTGGTCACGGCGCTCGGGCTGCTCATGGGCGGTCGAGCCGACTCCGGGGCGGTGCGGACCGGCTGCAAGCAGGCGCGGGTCGAGGGGATCGTGCGTGTCGACGACAACGACGACGTCCTCGACGCGCTCGACGACGCGGGCGGGGAGCTGGACGACGGTCGCCTCGTGCTGGCCCGCCAGGTCTCGGCCGAGGGCCGTTCCCGCGGTTTCGCCGGGGGGACGAGCGTGCCGGCCGCGCTGCTGGGCCAGCTCGCGGAGTCGCTGGTCGCGGTGCACGGTCAGTCCGACCAGCACCGGCTGCTGCTCCCCGGCGCCCAGCGCGACGCCCTGGACCGCTTCGCCGGCCCCGAGGCCACCGACCTGCGTCGCCGCTTCGCCGCGGCCCACGGCGCGCTCCGGGAGACCCGCGCCGAGCACGCCCGGATCGTGTCCAGTGCCCGGGAACGTGCCCGGGAGGCCGACCTGCTCCGGTTCGGGCTCGAGGAGATCGAGCGGGTCTCGCCGGCGCCGGGGGAGGACGCCGAGCTGGCGGGGGAGGAGAGCCGACTGGGCTACGCCGACACGCTGCGCACCGCCGCGGAGCAGGCGCGCGCCGCCCTGTCCGCCGACGACACCGGACCCGACGCCCTGGGCACCCTGGGTGCCGCCCGCCGGCTGCTGGACGCCGTCCGGGAGCACGACCCGCTGGCCGCCGAGCTCGCCGACCGCCTGGCCGAGGTGACCTATGTGGTCTCCGACCTCGCCGCCGACGTCGCGTCGTACGCCTCGGGGCTGGAGACCGACCCGGTCCGGATGGCCACGGTCTCGGAGCGTCGGGCCGCGCTGACCGCCCTGACCCGGAAGTACGGCGACACGATCGACGAGGTGCTGGCATGGGCGGAGACGTCCTCGGCCCGCCTGCTCACCCTGGACGACGACGACGGCCGGATCGCCTCACTCGCTGCGCGGGAGGCCGAGCTGCTCGCCGAGCTGGCCGAGGCGGGGGAGCAGCTGTCCGCGGTCCGGTCCCGGGCCGCCGGCCGGCTGGCGGAGGCGGTCACCCTCGAGCTCGGTGCCCTGGCGATGCCGCACGCCCAGGTCACCGTGGAGGTGACCCAGGTGCCCGACCCTGCGGGGGTGCCGGTCGGGGGGCGGACGCTGCGCCCGACCCCCTCCGGGCTGGACGAGGTCGAGTTCCTGCTGGCCGCCAACCTCGGCACTGCCGCCCGGCCCCTGACCAAGGGGGCCTCCGGTGGGGAGCTGTCCCGCGTGATGCTCGGTCTCGAGGTGGCGCTCGCGGGCACCAACCCGGTCCCGACGTTCGTCTTCGACGAGGTCGATGCCGGGGTCGGAGGCAAGGCCGCGGTCGAGGTCGGTCGACGGCTGGGCATGCTGGCCCGCTCCTCCCAGGTCCTGGTCGTGACCCACCTGCCCCAGGTCGCGGCGTTCGCCGACCGGCACGTGGTGGTCGCCAAGAGCGAGGACGGCAGGGTGACGACCTCGGGCCTGACCGTGCTGGACGACGCCGGCCGGGTCCGGGAGCTGTCCCGCATGCTGGCCGGTCTCGAGGACTCCGAGACCGCCCGGGCGCACGCGGAGGAGCTCCTTGCCGCGGCCCGCTCCGGGGTTCCGGCACGCTGAGCGATCTCCCTCGTCTCGCGGGGTGGCCGTGTCACGATGGCGGGGCCATGAGGTTCCTTTCCCGTCATTCGTCGCTCGCCGGGCAACCCGGGACAACCGGGACGGTCAGGATGGACCGCCGCGTCGGCTCGGTCCTGCGCAAGATCCATCCCGGTGACATCGCTGTGGTCGACCACGTCGACCTCGACCGCGCCACCGCCGAGGCGCTCCTCCACCACGGGGTCGCCGCGGTGGTCAACGCCTCGTCGTTCATCTCCGGACGCTATGCCAACCTCGGCCCCGAGATGCTGGCCCGAGCCGGCGTCGTGCTCGTCGACCAGGTCGGGTCCGAGGTCTTCGCCACCCTCCAGGACGGGGCCCGGGCACGCATCGTCGACGGGGCGGTCGTCGTCGGCGAGGACACGGTGGCGACCGGCCGGACACTGGACCTCGACGCGGTGCACGCCCTCATGGGGCAGGCGCGCGAGGGGTTGGCGACCCAGCTGCAGAGCCTCGCCCACAACGCCACCGAGTTCCTCAGCCGGGAGCAGGACCTGCTGCTGCACGGCCAGGGAGTCCCGGAGCTGAGCACCCCGATCGCGGGGCGTCCGGTGGTCGTCGTGGTCCGTGACTTCGACCACGAGGCCGACCTGCGCCGACTGCGCCGCTTCATCTCCGAGCAGAGACCCGTCCTCATCGGGGTCGACGCCGGGGCCGACGCGCTCCTGGCCGTGCGGCTCACGCCGGACGTGGTCATGGTCGGGCAGGACGGGCTGGGCGGACCCGGCTCGGTGCAGAGCCGGACCATCTCCGACCGGGCGCTGGCCTCCGCCGGGGAGGTCGTCCTCCACGCCGACGCCTCCGACCGCCTCGTCGGTGCCGACCGGCTCGAACGGATGGGCGTCCGGCCTGTCCGGGTGGCGGCCAGCGGGACCACCGAGGACATCGCCATGCTGGTCGCCGACCAGGCCGGCGCGTCGCTCATCGTCACGGTCGGCACGCACGCCACCCTCGACGAGTTCCTCGACCGCCACCGCAGCGGCCTCGCCTCCACCTTCCTCACCCGGCTGCGCGTCGGGCCCCGGCTGGTCGACGCCAAGAGCGTGCCCGCGCTCTACGCCGGTCGGGTGCGCCTGTGGCAGCTCCTGCTCGTCCTCCTGGTCGGGCTGCTCGCCGTCGCGGCCGCCGTCGCCGCCACCCCGCAAGGCGCGCTGTGGCTCGACGACCTGGGCGCCGCCCTCCACCCCGCGCTCGACTGGATCCAAGGACCCTTCACGTGATCTCGTTCCGCTACCACGTTGTCTCCCTCGTCGCGGTGCTGCTCGCTCTCGCCGCCGGCATCGTGCTGGGCAGCGGTCCCCTGCAACGTGCCGACGAGCGCGGCTCGACCACCGGTGACCCCGGAGAGGTCAGTGCGGCCGCCGCGTCCCGGATCGCCGGCCTCCAGGAGGACCTCACCTTCGCCGACGCCTACGCCGAGGCCACCGCGGGAGGACTGGTGGCGTCGGGGCTGAAGGGTCGAGCGGTCACCCTGCTCAGCCTGCCCGGTGCCGACCCCGACACCGTGGGTCGGCTGGCCGACCTGGTCTCGCAGGCAGGGGGCGCCGTCACCGCCCGCCTCGACGTCGAGGAGAAGCTCATGGACGTGGCGAACCGCCAGCTGGTCGACGAGCTCGGGTCGCAGATGCAGGACGCTGCGCGCAAGAAGGTCACCGTGCCCCGGGACGCCAGCGCCTACGAGCAGATCGGCCGGCTGCTCGCCCACGCGGTCGCCACCACCCGCAACCCGGGGCAGGACGTCGACGGCGTCGGGGAGGACGTGCTCGCCGGACTCTCCACCGCAGACCTGGTCGCCCCGGCCGACACGGTCGACCAGCGGGGGAGCCTCGTCCTGGTCGTCGCCGGTGCGCCGTACGGCTCCGCGGACCAGCGCTCCGGCGCCGGCAGCATCCTCACCTCGCTGGTCACCGCGCTCGACGCCGGCAGCGACGGGGTGGTGGTGGCGGGCCCGGTGGCCGCGGGCGGTGTCGACGGACTGATCGCAGCGGTCCGTTCCGACCCGAAGGCCGCCACGAAGGTGTCGACCGTCGACGTCGCCGGCCGGGTCGCCGGGGACGTGGTGGCGGTGCTCGCCCTGCGGGGTGAGACCGCAGGACGCGCCGGGCACTTCGGCTCGGCAGCCTCCGCGGACGGGCCGGTGCCGGGCCTGGCCGGGACCGGGTCAGGGACCGTCCCGGGTGGGGGAGACTGAGTCCGTGGTCTCACCGACCGGCGCGGATGAGGCGATCCCGGCTCCGAGTTGCTAGCCTAGAACCCCGTGGACGGGCGAACCTCCTCGCCGCACACCCCACTCTCCACGGGAGTTCTCTTGGCCGCTGCGCAGCCCACCAAGCACGTCTTCGTCACTGGCGGCGTCGCGTCGTCCCTCGGCAAGGGGCTCACTGCCTCGTCGCTGGGCAACCTGCTGAAGGCACGCGGGCTACGGGTCACGATGCAGAAGCTCGACCCGTACCTCAACGTCGACCCCGGGACGATGAACCCGTTCCAGCACGGTGAGGTGTTCGTCACCGACGACGGGGCCGAGACCGACCTCGACGTCGGTCACTACGAGCGGTTCCTCGACACCGACCTGGCCGGCATCGCCAACGTCACCACAGGGCAGGTGTACTCGGCGGTCATCGCCAAGGAGCGCCGCGGCGACTACCTCGGTGACACCGTGCAGGTGATCCCACACATCACCAACGAGATCAAGGAACGGATCCGGGCGATGGGCGGGGACGACGTCGACGTCGTCATCACCGAGGTCGGCGGCACCGTCGGCGACATCGAGTCGCTGCCGTTCCTCGAGGCCGCGCGCCAGGTCCGCCACGACGTCGGACGGGACAACTGCTTCTTCCTCCACGTCTCGCTGGTGCCGTTCATCGGACCTTCCGGGGAGCTGAAGACCAAGCCGACCCAGCACTCGGTCGCCGCGCTGCGCTCCATCGGCATCCAGCCCGACGCGATCGTGTGCCGAGCCGACCGGGACATCCCCGACGGGCTGAAGCGCAAGATCGCGCTCATGTGTGACGTCGACGAGGAGGCCGTGGTCGCCGCGGTCGACGCCCCGTCGATCTACGACATCCCCAAGGTGCTGCACTCCGAGGGGCTCGACGCCTACGTCGTACGACGGCTCGGGCTCGCATTCCGCGACGTCGACTGGACCCGGTGGGACGACCTGCTGCGGCGGGTGCACCACCCCAACGACGAGGTGACGGTGGCCCTCGTCGGCAAGTACGTCGACCTGCCCGACGCCTACCTCTCCATCGCCGAGGCCCTGCGGGCGGGGGGGTTCGCTCACGAGGCCAAGGTCCGTGTCCGCTGGGTGCCCTCCGACGAGTGCCAGACCCGCGAGGGCGCCTCCAGGCACCTCAGCGACGTGGACGCCGTGCTCGTGCCCGGCGGCTTCGGTATCCGCGGCATCGACGGCAAGATCGGTGCCCTGGAGTTTGCGCGCACCCAGCGGATCCCCACGCTCGGGATCTGCCTGGGGTTGCAGTGCATGGTCATCGAGTACGCCCGCAACGTGGTCGGCCTGGAGAAGGCCGGCTCCACGGAGTTCGACCCGGGCTGCCCCGAGCCGGTGATCGCGACCATGGACGAGCAGCACGCGTACGTCGAGGGGGCCGGCGACCTGGGCGGCACGATGCGCCTGGGCTCCTACCCTGCCCGGCTGACGCGCGGCTCGGTGGTCTCCGAGGCGTACGCCGGGGCTGAGCTGGTCCACGAGCGGCACCGGCACCGCTACGAGGTGAACAACGGCTACCGCGACCAGCTCGAGGCGGCCGGCCTCGTCTTCTCCGGCGTCGGGCCCGACAACGGGCTGGTCGAGTACGTCGAGCTTCCCGCTGAGCAGCACCCCTACTACGTGGGCACCCAGGCACACCCGGAGCTGCGCTCCCGTCCCACGCGGGCGCACCCGCTCTTCGCTGGGCTCGTCGGGGCCGCGCTGGACCGGCAGCGCGAGCTGGAGATCCCGGTGGGCGAGGCCGCCCACCGGCGCTCCAGCGACGAGTCATGACGACCGGGGGTGCCCCGCTGCTGGGCCGCGACGAGCTGAGGGACGTCAGGCAGGCGTGGCCGGTCGTGGCCAGCGAGGACGTGTGGCGCGGGGACGCACCGTTCGCCGTACGCCGGGACCTGGTGACGATGCCCGACCAGGACGACCCGGTGGGCCGGATCGTGGTGGAGCACCCCGGGGCGGTGGTGATCCTGGCCGTGGACGCCGAGGAGCGCGCGCTGGTGCTGCGGCAGTACCGCCACCCGTCGTCCCTGCGCTTCGTCGAGCTGCCCGCGGGGCTGCTGGACCAGCCGGGCGAGGACCCGGTCGAGGCGGGTCGCCGCGAGCTGTTGGAGGAGGGGGCGCTCGAAGCGGACCAGTGGCGCCATCTGAACACGATCTACACCTCTCCGGGGATCAGCGCCGAGCGGATCGAGATCTTCCTGGCCACGGGTCTCCGGTCGGTGCCCGACCGGGGCGGGTTCGCTCTCCAGCACGAGGAGGCGGACATGACGGTGCACTGGGCGCCGGTGGCCGACCTCCTAGCCGGGGTGCTGGCACGCGAGCTGACCGACGGACCGCTGGCGACGGCGGTGCTGACCTACGAGGTCGTGGTCCGTGCCGGCAGGGACTGAGCAGGACGGCGGGCCCGCGGCGGTGGCCCTCTCGGGTCCCAGCCCGCTGCAACGCGCCCTGCGGACCTACCTGGACCACCTGGTGGTCGAGCGCGGCCTGGCCGAGAACACCCTGAAGTCCTACCGACGCGACCTGCGTCGCTATGCCGCGTTCCTGGCCGCCCGTGGCGTCGAGGACCTGAGCGGGGTCGACGAGGGCGTCGTGGGCGAGTTCCTCGTGCACCTGCGCCAGGGCGACGACGAGCACACGCCACTGGCCGCCGGCAGCGCGGGGCGCGCGGTCGTCGCGGTCCGCGGGTTCCACCGGTTCGCGGTGCGCGACGGGCTGAGCGTGGGCGACCCGGCGGCCGCCGTCCACCCGCCGGCTCCGGCGAAACGGCTGCCCAAGGCGTTGCCGCTGGCCGACATCGAGCGGATCCTCGACGCGGCGGGGGCGCCGGGCACCGCCCTGGCGATGCGTGACCGAGCGTTGCTGGAGCTGCTCTACGCGTCGGGAGCCCGGATCTCGGAGGCGGTCGGCCTCGACGTCGACGACCTGGACCTGGGCAGCGGCAGCGTCCTGCTGCGCGGCAAGGGCAGCAAGGAGCGGATGGTGCCGTTCGGCTCGTTGGCCCGGGCGGCGCTGGAGGCCTACCTGGTGCGGGGGCGGCCGGTGCTCGCCGCGAGCGGGGCGGGCAACCCCGCGGTCTTCCTCAACGCCCGGGGTGGTCGACTGTCCCGGCAGAGCGCCTGGACGGTCCTGGTCCGCGCCGCCGACCGGGCCGGGGTGACCGCCGAGGTCTCGCCGCACACCCTGCGGCACTCGTTCGCCACCCACCTGATCGACGGCGGCGCCGACGTACGCGTGGTCCAGGAGCTGCTCGGTCACGCCTCGGTGACGACCACGCAGGTCTACACGCTGGTCACCGTCGACAGCCTCCGCGAGGTGTACGCGACCTCGCATCCGCGCGCCCTCGCCTGACCGGGTTGCCCGTCGGTTTCCCAGGTTCACCGGTGAGGTTGGTGCCTACCCACGGACATGTCCTCGGCGAAGCGCCAGTTTCCCCGGTGAACCTGGGAAACCGACAGGGGCGGCGCTTCGCAGAATGTCGACAAAGCGACGGCGCGCCTGCGCCCACCCACCCCGCCGCCGGGATTAATTGGGGGAGCACTGACCCGGCGACGAGAGCGAGCACGCAGTGAACGAGTACGGCTCAGCAACCTACGGGTCGAGCGCCACCGAGATGCCTCCGATGACGCGTCCGGTACCAGTGAGCGACCCGGCGGCCTCGGGGGCGACCCAGGCGATCCCGTTCCCCCGTCGCGAGCAGCGCGCCGAGATGCCTTCGGCGGGCAGCCGGACGATGGTCGACGAGCCGCTCCTGGAGGTGGTCGTCGAGGAGCGCCCGACCGGGCCCGAGGTGGTGCTCGGACCGACGGGACGCCCGTGGCCCGAGCTGCCCGAGCCTCGCCCGATCGGCATCCACGGCAACGCCCGCGTGATCGCGATGTGCAACCAGAAGGGCGGGGTCGGCAAGACCACCACGACCATCAACCTCGGGGCGGCGCTCGCCGAGCACGGCCGCAAGGTGCTGCTGGTCGACTTCGACCCGCAGGGGTCGCTGTCGGTGGGCCTCGGGATGAACCCGCACGACATGGAGCTGTCGGTCTACAACCTGCTCATGGAGCGCGACGTGAAGGTGGAGGACGTCATCGTCCCCACCAACGTCGAGGGGATGGACCTGCTGCCCTCGAACATCGACCTGTCCGCGGCCGAGGTGCAGCTGGTGCACGAGGTGGCCCGTGAGCAGACCCTGTCCCGGGTGCTCCAGGACGCGATCAACTCCTACGACGTGATCCTCATCGACTGCCAGCCCTCGCTGGGGCTGCTGACGGTCAACGCGCTCACCGCCTCCGACGGCGTCATCGTGCCGCTGGAGTGCGAGTACTTCGCGCTGCGCGGGGTCGCCCTGCTCAAGACCACCATCGACAAGGTCAAGGAGCGGCTGAACCCGCGGCTGCAGATCGACGGAGTCCTCGGCACCATGTTCGACGGCCGCACCCTTCACGGTCGCGAGGTCATGGAGCGGCTGGTGCAGGCGTGGGGCGACGACGTCTTCCACACGGTGATCCGTCGGACGGTGAAGTTCTCCGACTCCACCGTCGCCGGCGAGCCGATCACCAGCTACGCCAGCACATCCGCTGGCGCCGAGGCCTACCGCAACCTCGCCAAGGAGGTGCTGGCACGTTGTCCCGCCGTGTGAGGGTCCCGGCGTCGGAGGAGCTGTTCCGACCTACCGCGGTCCCCGACCCGGAGGAGGCGGTCTCCCCGGTCGTCGAGCTCGGGTCGCACACCGTGGCCAAGCCGTCGGCTGCCCCGGCCCCGCCGGAGCCGCGTACGCCGAGCGGCCGGGTCAAGCACGACGAGAAGATGACGGTGTACGTCACCGCGGACGAGCTCCTCGACATCGAGCACGCGCGCCTGGGCCTGCGTCGCCACCACGGGCTGGCCGTGGACCGGGGGCGCCTGGTCCGCGCCGCGGTCGCGATGGCGCTGGCCGACATCGAGGCGCACGGCGCGGAGAGCGCCGTCGTCCGTCACCTCCGCGAGGCATGACCGCCCTCGTGGCCCCCGAGTCTCCGGTGCAGCACGAACGCGTCGAGCCGTCGGAGTTCCTGCTCCAGCTCGACAACTTCGAGGGTCCCTTCGACCTGCTGCTGAGCCTGATCGCCAAGCACAAGCTGGACATCACCGAGGTGGCTCTCTCGCGGGTCACCGACGACTTCATCGCCCACATCAAGGCCGGCGGGCCCGAGTGGGACCTGGAGCAGACCTCCTCGTTCCTCGTGGTCGCGGCCACCCTGCTCGACCTGAAGGCGGCGCGGCTGCTGCCGCAGGCGGAGGTGGAGGACGAGGAGGACCTCGCCCTGCTCGAGGCTCGCGACCTGCTCTTCGCCCGGCTCATGCAGTACCGCGCTTTCAAGCAGGTCGCCCGCGTCTTCGAGGAGAGGCTCGTCGACGAGGCCAGACGGTTCCCCCGGGCGGTGGGCCTGGAGGAGCGGTACGCCACCCTGCTGCCTGAGGTGCTCATCGGACTCGGGCTGGAGGAGTTCGCCGCGCTGGCAGCGCGCGCGATGGAGCCGAAGCCCGTGGTGCAGGTGTCGTTCGCGCACCTGCACGCCCCGACCGTCTCGGTCCGCGAGCAAGGCACCCTGGTCGTCGACCGGCTGCGCCGGCAGGGCACGATGACCTTCCGAGCCCTGTGCGGCGACGCACCGGACACCCTCACCCGGGTGGCGCGGTTCCTGTCCCTGCTGGAGCTGTTCCGCGAGGGTGCGGTGGTCTTCGACCAGGCCTCGCCCCTGGGCGAGCTGACCGTCCGGTGGACCGGGAGCAGCGACGGCGAGATCGAGATCCAGGACGAGTTCGACGGTGCACCCCCGGAGCCGGCAGCGGTCGGTGGCCCGACGGTGACGGAGGAGGAGCAGTGAGCGAGACGACGGTGGCCACCCTGGAGGTCCCCCTGGCCGACCTGCGCCCGGCACTGGAGGCGGTGCTGATGGTGGCCGACCAGCCGCTGGACCACCTGGTCCTGGCGTCGGCGGTGGGGTACCCCGCCGGCGAGGTCGAGCAGGCGCTGCACGGTCTCGCCGCCGAGTACGCCGAGCAGGGGCGCGGGTTCGACCTCCGCAACGTCGCAGGCGGGTGGCGCTTCTACTCCCGGGAGGAGTTCGCCCCGGTCGTGGAGCAGTTCGTCCTGGAGGGCCAGCAGGCCCGGCTCACCCAGGCCGCCCTGGAGACCCTGGCCGTGGTCGCCTACAAGCAGCCGGTCAGCCGGGCGCGGGTGTCGGGGATCCGCGGGGTCAACGTGGACGGTGTCATGCGCACCCTGCTCTCCCGGGGCCTGGTCGAGGAGGCCGGGCAGGACAGCGAGACCACCGCGATCCTGTACCGCACCACCAGCTACTTCCTCGAGCGGATCGGGGTGACCTCGCTCGCGGACCTGCCCGAGCTGGCTCCGCTGCTGCCGGACCTGGGCGACCTCGACGACCTCGACCACCCCGAGCTGCTCGAGCCGCCTCCCCCCGCCGGCGACCCCGCATGAGCGGCGAGTGGCCCCAGGTCGACGAGGACGGCCTGATGCGGCTGCAGAAGCTGCTCGCCCAGTCGGGGGTGGCCAGCCGGCGCAAGTGCGAGCAGCTCATGCTCGACGGTCTCGTCGAGGTCGACGGGGAGGTGGTCACCCGGCTGGGCACCAAGGTCGACCCCCGCTCCGCGGTGGTCAGGGTCGACGGGAGACGGCTGCCCCCGGTGACCGAGCACGTGTACCTGGTGCTCAACAAGCCCCGCGGCGTGGTCTCCACCATGTCGGACCCGGAGGGTCGTCGTACCCTCGGGGACCTCGTCGCCGACCGGCCCGAGCGGCTGTTCCACGTCGGACGGCTCGACACCGACACCGAGGGCCTGATCCTGCTCACCAACGACGGCGACTTCGCCCAGAAGGTCGCGCACCCCTCGTACGAGCTGGAGAAGACCTACGTCGCGGAGGTCGAGGGCGTGGTCGAGCGGGCCACCCTCCAGCGGCTCAAGGCCGGGGTGGACCTCGACGACGGACCCGTCGAGGTGCACGCCGCCAAGGTGATCTCGTCGACCGCGGACCGCTCGTTGGTGCAGCTGGTCATCCACGAAGGCCGCAACCGGATCGTCCGCCGCCTCCTCGACGAGGTCGGTCACCCGGTACGCCGCCTGAGCCGGACCGCCATCGGTCCGGTTGCTCTCCGGGGGCTCAAGCCAGGGGCGCTGCGCGAGCTCACCCGTGACGAGCTCGGCACGCTGCTGGACGCGGCCCGGCTCTGACCGCGGCTCCGCACTAGGGTGCTGGCACCGAACCACCAGGCAGACCGAGCGAGGCAGCAGAGGAGGAGCCGTGCGCGTGCACGTGGGCGACGGACTGCTCTCCGGGCCGGTCCTGGTGGTCGGCGCCGGGCTGCTGGGCACCTCCGTGGGTCTGGCCCTGCGCGCGCACGGGTTCGAGGTGCTGCTCTCCGACCTGACCGAGGAGAACGTCCGCACCGCCAGCGGCCTCGGGGCCGGTCGGGCACTCACCCCCGGTGCCAGGCCCACCCTCGTCGTGGTCGCCGTACCCCCGGACCACCTGGCCCCGGTCATCGCTGCTGCGCTGCGCTCGACGCCGGACGCCGTCGTCACCGACGTGGGCAGCGTGAAGACCGCGCCGCTGTCCGAGGTCGCAGCCCTGGTCGACGGCGCGGACCTGACCCGCTACGTCGGCGGCCACCCGATGGCGGGCAGCGAGCGATCCGGACCGCTTGCCGCCTCGTCGGTGCTCTTCGAGGGACGTCCCTGGGCGGTGGCCCCCCACGCGACCTCGGCTCCGGAGGCGGTGGCGGTGGTCACCGCGCTGGTGGAGGCCTGCGGAGCCACGCCGTTCACGTTCACCCCGGAGGAGCACGACCAGGCGGTCGCACGCACCTCGCACCTGCCGCACGTGGTCGCAGCGCTGGTCGCAGGCACCCTCGCCGACGCGCCCGCCAGCCATCTCGCCCTGTCGGGGCAGGGGGTGCGTGACGTCACCCGGATCGCGGCCGGGGACCCGGCGCTGTGGGAGCAGATCCTCACCGCGAACACGACGGCGCTCACCACGCTGCTGCGCGAGATCCGCGGCGACCTCGACGGCCTGCTCGCGGCGCTGGAGGCCGGGTCCCGCGCCGACCTGGGAGAGATCCTGGGCCGCGGCGTCGCGGGGACGGCGGTGATCCCCGGCAAGCACGGGGGGCCGGCGGTCGCCGAGACCGGCGTGTTCGTGGCCGTGCCCGACCATCCTGGCGAGCTCGCCCGGCTCTTCGCCGACGTCGGGAAGATCGGCGTCAACGTGGAGGACGTCCGGATCGACCATGACCCGGCGCGGCCAGTGGGCCTGGTCGAGCTGACCGTGGCCACCGACCGCGCCGCGCACCTGCTGGAGTCGCTGGCGCAGCTGGGTTGGTCCGCGCACGGCTGAGCCAGGCGGTCACGCCACCTCGGGCAGCGCAGCGGGAAGCCGGAGCTTGGCCTCCAGGAACTGCGTGACCGTGGTCATCGTGAGCGGGTCGACCAGGCCGCCCCCCGGGTCGGTCCACGGGGTCTCGGTCGCGGCCATGGCACGGTTGAGGGCCATGGTGCCGGACGGGGCGTCGCCGAACGGCTTCATCACGGCCGCCAGCGCCGCGAAGACCGGGGCAGGGGTCGCCAACACCCGGACCCGGCGGTCGAGAAGGCGCGCGAAGACGTCGGCGACGTCCCTCCACGTGAGGACCTCGGGGCCGGCGACGTCCACCACCGCGTGGTCGGACCCGGGGTCCTCGCCGTCGTCGTGACGGTCGCCCTCGACCGCGGCGGAGCATGCGTCGGCAACGTCGTGGACAGAGATGAACGCGCTCCTGGTGTCTGCGCGTCCAGGCGCCAGCAGGATTCCCCGGTCCTCGACGAGCGTCGCGGTGGCCGCACGGAAGCGCCGCAGGAAGGGGGAGGACCGTCCCAAGGTCGCGTGGGGCTCGCCACGCAGGGGCACGGAGGACCCGACCAGCGCCAGCCAGCTCTCCATGAAGGGCGGGAGGCGCAGGACCGCACTGGACATCGTCGATGTCGCGAGGGTCTCCTCGAGCCGCCGCTTGGCCCGGAAGAGCGGGATCCTGTCGTCGAACGGGGTGAGGGGGACCGAAGGCAGGACGACGCGGCCGACCCCCGTGCCGGCAGCGGTGGCGAGGACCCTGGTCAGGGCGTTGTCCAGGTCCGCCGCCCGGTCGCCCCGCCGAGGGGCGGCGCTGTTGGCCGTGACGATGATCGCGTCCACGTCGGACACCAGGGATCGCACCTGGTCGGCGGAGGCGAGGTCGGCCTGGACCACTTCGACGCCGAGCTCGGCGAGCGGACGGCCACGCTCGAGTCGGCGTACGGGGCCGCGCACGGCGTGACCCCGGGCCCGGAGGCTGGCACAGCACGCGGAGCCCAGCTGTCCGTTGGCGCCGATGACGAGAACGCGCATGCGACCCACCTCCGGCTCGCCACGCTACGCCGCGGGGGACGGGGTCGCCAGGGCCGGCGGCCCCCCCGGAACAGGGCCGTCCGCGCGCGCTGGGCGGATCGAGGCGGCCTCGGCCGCAGGTAGACTCGGCCGAACGCCCCCACCAACCAGACGGGGCGTTCGCATGCGTGGAGGAGCCTTGTCGGTGAGTGGTTCGGTGGTCAGCTCGGTGGTGGTCGCCGTCGACGGCACGTCGGGGTCGGGCAAGTCGAGCACGTGCCGCGGAGTGGCGTCGCGGCTGGGGCTTCGCTACCTCGACACCGGTGCGCAGTTCCGGGCCATGACCTGGTGGCTGCTGCAGCACGAGGTCGACGTCACCGACGCCGGGGCCGTCGCCGCGCGCTGCGGGGAGCCGACGATCGACTCGGGCACCGACCCCGTCTCCCCGACGATCGCCGTGGACGGGACTGACGTGGCGGAGGCGATCCGCTCCGCCGAGGTGACGGCCGCCGTCAGCCCGGTGAGCACGGTCCCCGAGGTCCGAGCCCGACTGCTCGACCTGCAGCGCGAGATCATCGGCGACGGCGGCATCGTGGTCGAGGGCCGCGACATCGCCACCGTCGTCTGGCCGGCCGCGGAGCTGAAGCTGTTCCTGTCGGCCGACCCGGGGGCGCGGGCCCGTCGCCGCCTCGCCGAGCACGCCCACTTGGGCGACGTCGAGGCCACCGAGGCCGGACTGCGGCAGCGCGACAAGATCGACTCCGGTCGTGCGACCGCCCCGTTGGCGATGGCGCCTGGAGCCGTGCACATCGACACCACCGACTACACGCTCGACGAGGTCATCGACCAGGTCGTCGGGCTGATGAAGGAAATCTGATGACCGAGTCGCCCCACGACCCCGCCGCCCCGGTGGCCACTCCGGTGCTCGCAGTGGTCGGCCGCCCCAACGTGGGCAAGTCGACCCTGGTCAACCGGATCATCGGCCGCCGGGAGGCCGTCGTCCAGGACGTCCCCGGCGTGACCCGCGACCGGGTGTCGTACGACGCCAACTGGAACGGACGCTCCTTCACCGTCGTGGACACCGGGGGCTGGGACCCGGACGCCCGAGGGTTGGCCGAGCGGATCGCGGCCCAGGCCGAGGTCGCGGTCTCGGTGGCCGACGCCGTGCTGTTC
This sequence comes from uncultured Actinomycetota bacterium, assembly GCA_963784485.1. Taxonomy (GTDB): domain Bacteria; phylum Actinomycetota; class Actinomycetes; order Propionibacteriales; family Nocardioidaceae; genus Marmoricola_A. Next base: position 19,348 of record CAWARH010000005.1, read on the forward strand.
GTGGTCGACGCGACGATCGGCATCACCGACATCGACGAGGCTGTCGTCCGCATCCTCCGCAAGTCCGGCAAGCCGGTCATCCTGGCGGCGAACAAGGTCGACGACCTTCGCGGCGAGGCCGAGGCGGCCGGGCTGTGGAACCTGGGCCTCGGCGAGCCGTACGCCGTCTCCGCCCTGCACGGGAGGGGCTCGGGCGACATGCTCGACGCGATCCTCGACGCGCTGCCCGAGACGCCCGAGCACGGCGACCCGATGGTCGGCGGACCCCGCCGGGTCGCCATCGTCGGCAAGCCCAACGTGGGCAAGTCCTCGCTTCTCAACAAGCTCGCCAAGGAGGAGCGGGCGGTCGTCGACGACGCCGCCGGCACCACCGTCGACCCGGTCGACGAGCTCGTCCAGCTGGGCGGCCGGACCTGGCGGTTCATCGACACCGCGGGCATCCGCAAGCGGGTCAAGGAAGCCTCCGGCCATGAGTACTACGCCTCCCTCCGGACAGGGGCGGCCATCGAACGCGCCGAGGTGGCCGTCATGGTCGTCGACGGCTCCCAGCCGCTGTCGGAGCAGGACCAGCGGATCATCACCTCGGTAGCCGAGACGGGTCGGGCGCTCGTGATCGCCTTCAACAAGTGGGACCTGGTCGACGAGGAGCGCCGGTACTACCTGGACAAGGAGATCGAGCGGGAGCTCGTCCGCGTCCAGTGGGCACCTCGGGTGAACATCACCGCGCTCACCGGCTGGCACGTCGACAAGCTGGTGCCTGCCCTGGACGCTGCCCTGGCCGGCTGGGAGACGCGGATCTCGACCGGCCAGCTGAACTCCTTCCTGGGTCGCCTGGTCGCCGAGCACCCGCACCCGGTGCGCAGCGGCAAGCAGGCCAAGATCCTCTTCGGCACGCAGGCCTCCACGTCCCCGCCGACCTTCGTGCTCTTCACCTCCGGGCCGATGGACGCAGGTTACGTGCGGTTCATCGAGCGCAGGCTCCGCGAGGAGTTCGGCTTCGTGGGGTCGCCCATCCACCTGCAGGTGCGGCCCCGGAAGAAGAACGAGCGTCGCGGACGCTGACTCCGTGCCGCCTCCCGGGGAGCCCGGTTCTGGATCCCGGCGTCGCCTGAGGTAGGGTTCCTCTGGCCCTGGGAACAGGGCTTTCGGGCTGTAGCGCAGCTTGGTAGCGCACTTGACTGGGGGTCAAGGGGTCGCAGGTTCAAATCCTGTCAGCCCGACCGAAGAACCGCCTCTGACCTGCGGAAACGCAGATCAGAGGCGGTTTCGTTCTTGACGTGCAACGATCGTCGTCTCCTCGTCGTCAACGAACTCGATCGCCAGCGATCGGAGCGGTCTCGCTCCGTCCTGGGCGGGAGTCTCCAGCAGCGTAGAGACGTCAGCTGAGTGGAGACCGCGGGCCTGCCTCTCTTGAGGTCTGGCGGCGGTCGGTGGGCCGCTCGCGGCCCACCCACGGCCGCCCCTTCAGTCGTGAACGATGCTCACCGACACATTGGGCCCGAGCAGCGGCGCCAACTTCGTCTCGAACGTGGACGGCTTCGGCACGGGCCCCACGCCGCTCACGTGGATCGTCACCCCGCTGCTCGCCAGGGTCACCTTGTCGACGACGAGGGATGAGGGCACCCCGACGGCGCTGACGACCACGCGGTGAACCTGGGTGATCAGTTTCGCGTTGTTGGCCAAGCCCAGGTAGGTGGAGGTAAGCGGAGCGGCGACGAGGGCGACTGCCGCCGTGGCTGCGGCCAGCAGGGCCCCAGCTTTCCAACCGCCACGACCAAGTCGCGGTAAGGGCGCGAAGCGGGTCAGCACCAGCACGACAGCGGTGGCGAGCAGGATGCCCACCAGGTTCGTGACGAAGAGCAGCGTCGCCCCCCGAGCGAGGACGAAACGGTGCTCCTCGAGCATCAGGCCGATCGTGGCCAAAGGCGGAACCAGTGCGACCGCAATCGCGACGGGGACTGCTGCACGAGTAGTGACATCTGATCTGTGGTGCCGAGAGGTGCCGCTGGAGGGATGTACCGGCATTGGATGTCAGATAGCCACAACAGGTTGGGGGCATCGGCGTTGAAACCGTGGCGGATGACGCCGTGCTTGTCGGTGACTGCGCACAGGTCGTCGTGGACCGGTGGGCCGGGCTTCTTGGGCGTGAAGCGGTCGGAGAAGGTGTTCACCATAAAGCATGATCCGGCGGCGGTGACGCCGGCCGACCTGGTCCAACGCCGCTTCCAGGCGCCCGGGCCGCGGTGCCCGTGGGTTGCCGACTTCGAATGCCGACGTCCGCGATACCCATCAACCGGGCCGACTAGTCATGACCGACCGCCCAACCCTGACGGCGCATCAGGGCGGGCATCTTCCGGACCCCGTAGACGCCGTAGTTCTCCGCGTGCAGCCGGGTGATCTCGGGCACCAGCAGCTCGTCCTTCAACGCCCGCGGCGACGGCTGTCTGGTCTTCGCGGCCCGGTAGCCATATGCGGTGGGACCCACGAACCGCCGGGCGCAACACCCGGCAGATGGCCTCGACCCCGAACTGATCCTTGTGCTCGTCGATGTAGCGGATCACTTCGTCGTGGGGCGGGACAGCTCCTTGGCGAATAACATTGAGGCGGACTTCAAGATCTCGTCCGCACGACGAAGCTCGGCGACCTCGCGCTTGAGGCCCTTGATCTCCTCGGCGTCCTCCGACGTCGTCCCTGGCCGGACCCCGGCGTCGACCTGGGCGCGGTGGACCCACAGCCGCAGCGTCTCGGTGTTCATTCCCAACATGCCCGCGACGCGCCGCAGCGCACCCGTCTCATGCAGATGCTTTGAGCGGACCTCAGCGACCATCCGCACCGCCCGCTCGCGCATCTCGTTCGTATCCCTGGCCATCGTTCCCACCCTGACTGATCAAGCGGAACCAAACCCAGTGCGATTCACCGGTAGCCTGCGGCCATGGACGGTGCGGCGCCTGGCGCCCTTCTCGTCGGTCGCGCGCATGAGTTGGACGTGGTCGAGGAGTGCCTGGGCGCCACGAGAGCAGGCACCGCCTGCGTGCTCCTGGTTGGCGGTGACGCAGGGATCGGAAAGTCCACTCTGGTCCGGGCGGCAGTGGCCCGCGCCCGCGAGACCGGGTTCACGGTGCTGGAGGGCCACTGCCTCGACCTGGCGGCCGGCATTCCGTTCGGGCCGTTCGTCGAGGCGATCGGGCCTCTACTGACCGACGCCGGGAACTTCCACAACCGGCCGGCCACCCGGCGCGTCGCCAGCCTGCTGGACCCGGCCCGAGCGACGCACAACCGGGAGTGGTCGACGCTCCTGACCGATCTGCTTCAGGTGGTCGATGAGGCCGTCTCGCAGGGGCCTGTCTTGCTGGTCCTCGAGGATTTGCACTGGGTCGAGCGGTCCACCCAGGATCTGGCCCTGATGCTGGCGCGGACGGCGAGCGGCTCGCTACTCCTCCTGCTGACCTTCCGCACCGACGAACTGACGCGGCGACATCCATTCCGGGTGGCGCTGGTCGAGGTCGCCCGCAGTGACGGCGTTCGACGCGTGGAGCTCGCCCCCCTCGACGAGGATGGGATCCGACAGATCGTCGAAGGGCGTTCAGGCCGGCCCACCGGCCGCCAGCGGGTGCAGGAGCTGCTCGCCCGCTCCGAGGGGAACCCGCTCTACGTCGAGGAACTGCTGACCGCAGGCGCTGGCGAGCTCCCCGGGCAGCTCGGCGACCTGTTCCTGGCGCGCGTGGACGCGCTCGGCGCACCGACCCGCAGCCTGCTGCAGGTGGCCAGCGTCGGGGGCAGCCGGATCGACCCCGAGCTCGTCGGCGACGTGGCCCAGGTGGGGTCTGAGACCCGGGACGAACTGTGGCGGGAGGCGGTCGACGCCAACCTCGTGGTGCGCGCGCACGACTACCTGGAGTTCCGTCACGGCCTGCTGCGCGAGGCGGTCTATGACGACCTATTGCCGACCCGGCGCCGGGCGCTGCACGCTGGGTTCGCGGCGACCCTTGAGGCTCGAGTTGCATCGTCTCCCACGACGTCAGACGTCGCGGCACTGAGCCAGGTGGCGTTCCACTGGCACGCTGCGCGTGAGCAGCCTGCGGCGTTCGCCGCGTCGGTGCGTGCGGGCATGGCGGCGGGGCGGTATGGCGCTGCGGAGGCAATCACCCACTTCGAGCGCGCGCTGGAGCTGTGGGGCCGGGTGCCGGACCCTGAGAGCCTGGGGGGGTTCGCACGGGCGGACCTGTTGTTGCTTCTCGGCGAGGCCGTCGGCAGGCACGGCGGTGACCTGTCGCGGTGGAAGGCACTCGTCGAGGAGGCGGTACGGTCACTCGAGCCCGGCGGTGACCGGCTGCTGGCCACCCGGGTCTACTCGGCGCTGGGCACGCTGATCGGCTTCGGGATAGTCGACAGCGTCGGCAGCGACGAGTCCCTGCGGGTGGCGCTGGAGTACGCCGAGGGCGTGCCGACCCGCGAGCTGGCCGAGGTGCTGGTGGCGAGGGCAGCGGTGCACGGCCGACGTCGGCGGTTCGGATCGGCGCTCGTGGAGGCGTCGCGAGCGTGCAAGGTGGCCACTGCGGCCGAATGCCCGGTCGAGCTGGTGGCGGGGCTGGTGGCGACCGGGGTGGCGCGGATCATGTTGGGCCACCCACAGGAGGGGCTGGCGGACCTCGGCGAGGCGAGTCGGGTCGCGGCGGAGAGCGGGCAGGTCGGGGAGGCGCTGGTTCAGCAGGGCCATCTGGCCTGGTATCTCATGATGACGGGCGACGTAGACCGGGCACTGGACCTGGCTCGTCGCGGCCGGGTGTCGGCGCTGGCTGCTGGTCTGCCGGTGACGGCGACGTTCTGTGGCGAGCAAGAAGTGGAGTGCTTGTTGTGGCAGGGTCGTCTCGATGCGGCGGCTGCCTTGCTGGCGGCGCTGTTGGAGCTGGGGATGCCGGTCTGGCGCTGGCGCAGCGTGCGCCTCGAGGAGCTTGTCGAGCGCGGGGACGCCACGGCGGCGTTGGTCGTCGAGCGCGACATCGAGGCTGATCGGTCAATCCGCTCATCGGAGTCGGAGTCCGCGGGCGACGTCAGGCAACAAGTTCGGATGTTCCTGATGTTGGGCGACGTCGGTGAGGCGCTGCGCCGGGCCGACGACCTGTTGACCTCGACCGCGCCCAGCGACTCGCCGCTCCTGCACGCGATCGGGGCCCGGGCCGCGTACCAGGCGCTGGTCGCTGCCGCCCCTGCTGGGCTGGAGCCTCCGGACGGCATGGTCGAGCGGTCGGCCGACGCCCTACGTGTGGCCTTGGCCGGTCGCACCGAGAAGTGGAGCCGGACCTCGTACGGCGTCGACCTGCTGGTCGCCTGCGCTCTCGCGCGCCGCTTATCCGGGGAGCCGGCTGTCGCAGAGTGGCGCGAGGCTGCCGCGGCAGCGGCCGCGTTGGGATCGTGTCGATCACTCGAGCCGCGCTCGTGGCTGGCCGAGGAGCTGCTCGCCCACGGCGGCCGCGACGAGGGCCGGGTCCTGCTGGTCGAGGTGTGGCAGGTGGCGCGCGACATCGGCGCCCGGCACACCGAGGCCCAGGCGGCGAGGCTAGCCACACGGTTCCGGATCCCGCTGCCGGTGGCCGGGGAACGCGCCGGGCCACTCGCGAAGCTCACGCTGCGCGAGCGGGAGGTGCTGGGCGTGCTGGCCACCGGCGCCACGAACCGGATGATCGCGAAGCGGCTGTTCATCTCAGAAAAGACCGTCAGCGTGCACGTCACCAGCGTCCTGGCGAAACTGGGAGCAGCGAACCGCGGTGAGGCGGCAGCCTTGGCTCGGACCCTGACGCCTCCAGCAGCGGATCAACCCTGAGCGACCCTGGCCAGGTCATCTACCAGCGCACTGGTCTCGGGGTGGGCGGCACCCAGGACGGTTTCCTTGATCCGCAGAGCCTCCCCGAGCTCGCGTGCGGCTGCCTCGAGGTCGCCTTGGGCCGCGTGCAGGGCGCCGAGGTGGTGCAGGGACACGGCCACCTCGTAGTGGTCCGGGCCGCGGTGGCCGATCCAGGTTTCCAGGGTCTGCCGGAAGATCGCCTCCGCCTGGCCAAACCTGCCCTGTCCCGCCAGTAGCGCACCCAGGACCGCAAGGTCCGCGGCCACCTCGGGCGAGTCGGCTCTGGCCGACCTGCTTCGCAGGTCGATGGCGCGTCGGGCGTGCGGCTCGCCCTCGCGGTAGTTGCCTCGGGCGTGCTCGAGGCCGGCGAGGTTGTGGTGGATGCTGGCCAGGGTCGGCTGGTCGGCTCCGAGGACCGCCTCCAGTCCGATACGAGCCTCGGCGTAGTCGCTCGCGGCGTCGGCGTAGCGCCCGGAGTCCTTGGCCAAGACGCCGCGGGCGTTGTGTGCGCCGGCCCGGGCCAGCGGTGAGGTGGCCAGGCGAAGCGCCCGCTCGAGGTCGCTCGCCGCGCCGAGGTGCTCGCCCAACAGGCGGCGGGTGTCGCCGCGGCGGACGAGTGCGTCGGCAAGCCGGTCAGCGGCCTGTGCGGGGCTGTCTTCGGGGCACGGTGCGTGCTCGAGGGTGGCGAGGAGTTCGTCCAATGCCGCGACGGCCTTGACAAGTTCGCTGTGGGCTAGGTGCAGGTCACAGACCAGGACCAGCGCGGCCACGTACTCGCTGCGCCGTCGAGCGTCACGCTCCGCCTGACCCTGCAACAGCTGGGAGGCCTCTCGGGCCAGCGGCAGCGCCTCGGCGGGACGGTCCTGCCGCCGCAGCCGGAGGGCCCGCCGGAGCAACCGGCGGGCCCTGGCGACCGAGAGGAGGTCGTCTGCGGTCATGCCCGTGCGGCAGAACCGGTGTACGGGGCTGGCTGGTAGCCCGGGGGTCGGGCGAACTGGACCGGGGACGGGGAGTCCGGCATGGCCGACGTGGCCTGGACCACGGCGGTTCCAGCGAACGCGGCGAGCAGCAGGACCATGACGGCGACCTGGCGGGACCAGGCGGTGGTCACCGGGGGCTCCGGGTGGTGGTCGGGGTGAGGGCAACAGGCAGGCAGTGGTTGGGGATCAATAGACCGGCGGAGGCGGGGCCGGTGGCGACGGCGACGAGGCCCAGCGCGGCGGGAACGACGATCAGGAGCTTGCGGAGGACGGTCATGGTGGGGCTCCGTTCGGAGGAGTTCGGGTGGGAAGCTGATGCCGACGACTCTGCTCCGCCGCAGCCTGTTCCACATCGGAGAAACCTCCTAGGTTCGTGACCGCTTGCCTCACGACGACAGGTGGAGCAGCGAACTCGTCGTGAGTCGAGACCCGCCAGCAGCCCTCGCACCGAACCGAGGTGGGAATCCCAGCGCCGGACCAGGGACTCGGCTCCTCACGGGGTCTCACCGGGTCCTTCTGGTTCGAAGGTGGCGGCCGCGGATCGCCTGGCCGACCCGGTCGGCAAGTGATGGCTCCACGAGTGGCGGCCGGTTCCCGACCCTCCAGCTGGCGCGCCACCTCTGCAATTCACCGCACGTCGTTTGCGAGCGCGTCGGCGGGAAACGCGAATAGAGACTTCTCCCGATGTGCCAGGCGCTCCCCTAGGCGAAGAGTCGTGAGCAACACGAACCTCTACTCCAGGAGCTCACCATGAACGACTACATCGCCCAGACGATCGCACGCCAGAGGATGGATCAGGCGGCCCTGGATGCCAGGTCCTCCCACATCCGCGAGGTCAGCCGGACCCGCGCCGGCTGGCATCTCCCTCGCCTCAATTGGCACCTCCCGGTGTCCACGCGAGCGGCAGGAGTGTAGACGGCGACAGGCACCCTGCGGCCCTCCGCAAACAACGCACCGTCAAGGCCGGCTGGGTCAGCATGGTTCCGTCGGCTGCGAGCCGGATCCGTAGCCGGTTGCTGACGACTCGTGTCGCCGTCGGGCGACAGCGATGTCGAGAGGGACTGGGGTCGCCGATCGCCCACGACGGGTTGCTTGAAAGCCGGGAAAGCGCACTACGTCACCGCGAAGCGGCACCGTCCTACCGTCGCCTGACGGCATCACACGCCAGGGTCGGGCGTCGAGCGGACGACACCTCCCCCAGGCGTCACCTCGGCCTCCCCCGAGATCGCGGCCCGCAGGCTCGGTGTCGCTTGAAGGGCGATGATGTCGGCGGGCATCTCGATGCCCGCGTCGTCCAGGGCGCCCTTGACTGCCCCGATGGCTGCGTCCATGGCCAGGGCCACGTCGTGCTGCTCCGGCCCGCACCAGAAGCGGGCCTCGATGTCGACAGTGGACACCCCCAGCTGCGTGACGACAGCTTCAGGCTCCGGCGTGTCCTCAAGGCGGGGAAGACCCCCAGTGAGGGCGCCTTGGATGACCCGGCACGCCTCGTGAGTGTCGTTCTCGTAGGCGATGCCAACGACGAAGCTCATCCGCCGGCTGGGGAAGTGGGTGCGCACCGTGATGACGGACTTGTAGACGTCGCGGTTGGGGATCAGAACCAGTTGCCCGTCGAAGGTCTTCAGTCGGGTCTCGCGGATGGTGATCGCCTCCACCGTCCCCGACACCTCGCCGACGGTGATCTGGTCCCCTGAGCGGAACGGCTGACGCAGGATCAACAGCAGCCCGGACAGCAGGTTCTCCAGAATGTCCTGGAACGCGAAGCCGGCCGCCACCGAGAAGAAGCCAAGACCCGCGAGCATGTCCACCGGTTTGACCGAGGGGAAGACCGCCACGATCGCGACGATCACCGACAGCGAGAGAAGCACCCACCCGGCGAGCTTGCTCATCACCGTCGCGAAGCTCGGCGTCTGGCGGCGGGCCAGGATGTGCCGCAACGCCCAGCGGACAGCACGCGAGAGCAGGTAGCCGGCCGCGACGATGAAGATCGCGAACAGCACCCGAGGAAATGCCCCGGCCAGGGAGTCGAGCAGGTCAGAGGCCTTGGATCCCATGGCCCCACCGTAATGGGGTGCACGCGCGCGGTCAGGGCGGCTTGCCCCCGGTGAGGTCGTGCCGATCGGCAGGGGGAGCGTGCAATGAGACGATCGGCGTCCGGGACCTCCACTCAACGTCTGCTCTGGCGATGGTGGGCAGCGGGGCCGTTTCGCCCCGGGTCACCTCACCCGCGTGTCGGGCAACCGTGCAACGACTCCTCTTGCGTGAATGATCCGCGGCCCCGGGCACTTGTCCATGTGCTTCCAAGTCGACTAGTACAACGAACTATCGCGCGACGACGGTTGCGATTGCTGCCATCAACGCAGCGACAATCGCAGCCCCGGCGGCGACCCACGTCGCGTGCAACGTCTGCATTTGCTGTCGACTGAGTCGTTCGAAAGACGACTCTTGGGCGGCTTGCTGGGAGATGAACTGCAGAATGCTCGACAGCAAGACCGACCGGTGCTCGGCCAGCGTTTGCGCTTCCGCTTCGTTCCCGTTCTTGCGGAGCGCGTAGCGGGCGTGAAGCGTGTAGAAGTGTTCATTGCCGACCGATGACTTCGGGCTCTTCCTGACGATGCTTGGACATTCCTGGAGCGCCGCCCGAACGTCGTGCTCCGGCAGGGACAGGTTCCTGGCCAGCGACGGAATCGTCCGGCTGATGTTGGGGGTAAGCGCCAGGAAGGTCGTCAGTCGGTGCCACGATCATGTCCAGGAGGTACGTGTACCGCAACTTCGACATGGCCCGACGCTATCCAAGGCTGCCCGCAGTGCACGTGCGTCCAGAGGCGGGCGGCGGGCACTCCCGTCATCTGGCCGCGTCGCGCCCGTCCCAAAGGGTGTCTTCATAGATAGCTGTCGGGCACCGGCCCGAGGACCTCCATCCGGTTCCTGGCTGCAATCTCGTCCAAGACGGCGGGTGTCGCGGTGCCTGCTGCCTCGGCGGCCGCCAAGTCCTCGAAGAAGCCGACCATCGCGGCCGGCGTGAAGAGATTGAGCTTCTTGCCCGGGATAGCGGAGGACACCTTGAACGTGTGCGGCACGTCGCGGGGAACGTAGACGAAGGTGCCCGGAGGACATCGCTGCTGCTCGTCGTCGAGGATCATCAGGTACTCGCCCTCGAGGACGAAGAACGCTTCGGCCGCGTCGCGATGACGATGGAGCGGAGGGCCGAAACCCGGAGGTTCGTTTTGGGTCTGCAACACCGTCAGGTCGCCGGACGTGTCGCTGCCGTCCGCCAAGACGACGGCTTGGAAGGTGCCCAGGTCAAGCAGGCGTCCCTGATCAGGAAGAACGACGAATCCTCGGTCCATGCCCCACAGTTGCGGGTGCGGGACTGATGAGCAATAGCCAGGGCGAAACGGGACCGATCGAGTCGAGCTGACCCGCGAGATCAACCTGGTCATGCGGCGATCCACGACCTCAAGCATCGCATCGACCCGCGTCAGACCCCGCCTGTGGACGCGGTCGTGCGGCCGGGGAGACCGGGTGAGTTCTTGAGCGTGTGCCGCTTCTCGACGTCGAGCTCAGCTTTCCGCAGCTCGTCGCCCTAGGCGGCTGAGCCGCTTGGCCTGCGCGAGGGTCAGGCAACCGGGGGCGACCGACGCGGCGGCAGAGGCCTGGTGGTCGCCGAATCCCACGCACGCGGCGACGACCATCTCCGGCACAAGGGTCACCATCGCCTCGACCGTGAGCGCCTCACTGAGGACGAGGCTCACCACACCGTGCGTCAGTGCCCAGAGCTGGGTTGCTGCACGGTCCACTTGGACGTCGGGAGCGAAGCGCCCGTCGACGCGGGCTCGCTCGACCGCGGCCACGAGCACTCCGAACGGCGCGTCGGCTACCCGCGGGTCGGTCAGCGCGTACCGCTGGTCGAACATCATGCGGTAGAGGTCCGGCTCGCGGATCGCGTGCCCGATGTAGGCCGCACCGGTGACTGCCACGTCTCGCACGCTGTCATCGGTCGGCCGCAGCCGCGCAAGCCTGGCCGATAGCCGCCGGAAGCCCTCCTCGCGGACCGCCGACCACAGACCAGGCATCCCACCGAAGTGGGTGTAGATCGCCATGGTCGAGGTGCCGCCCGCCTCGGCGACCGCACGAAGCGTGACTGGTTCGGCCGCGCTCAGCCGGCGAGCAGCGAGCTCGATCAACGCGAGGCGTTGTGCGGGGTCTACGTTGCGAGGCATCTTGCCATCATACATGTCACTGCTATAGCGTTGCTATAAACGATGGTGGACGCATACGAAAGGAACCGATCATGGCCGTGGAACTGATGAACCCCGAGGGGCTGCCGAAGCCTCACCACTACTGCCAGCTGTCGATCGCCACCGGCAGCCGGACGGTGTACCTGTCAGGACAGGTCGCCCGCGACGCGGACGGCGACCCGGTCGGGAAGGGTGACCTCGCGGCTCAGGTCGAGCAGGCCTACCGCAACGTCCTGACCGGCCTGAATGCGGCTGGGGCAAGCTACGCCGATGTAGCGAAGCTGACCATCTATGTCGTCGACTGGGAGCCGTCGAAGCTGGGCGCACTGGGGGAGGGCGTCGCCCGGGTTGCCGGCGAGCTCGGCATCGACCCGACCAAGCCGACCACGCTGATCAGCGTCAACGGGCTGGGCGAGCCCGACCTCCTGGTCGAGATCGAGGCGATCGCCGTCATGGATTGACCCCCCGATGGTGTGGGCCACGCCGCCGTCGACAAGCGGCTGACCCTTGACTCGAGATGGCCGAGACGCGTCGTACCGAGGCTGCGTCCTATCGCTGCCGGCTCACGCGGGCCTCGGCGTAGCGTCAGCCTGTGGGAGTGTCTCGCCGCGTCAGCGGCGGACGTGGGCGAGGCCCGGCCACTGGCGCCACCACGGGTGACCAGATGTCTGACACCACGACTCTTCTACCGTTCCTGCCCTGTCGCGGTCAACGCGTCTCCGGTCGGTCGATCCCTGAGAGGGTCGACCGGGTTGCCCGTCCAACCCTCTCAGGGATCGACGGGCAACCCGGTCGACCGCCGCGATGTCTACCGGATGGTCGCCCGGATCGTGAAGACCGCTAGACCGGCGCGTACGACGTCAGCTCCGCCCCGATAGGGCTTCCCTCACGTAGCTCTGCTTGCCCACACAGGGTCCCGGTCCCGGAAAGGCACCCGAGCGGGCTGTACCGAGGTCTGCGCTGCCTGATCGCGATGCCCCTCCCTGACCAGTACGTTCTCGCCGAGGGTTGACTCAAGAGAATCGCCGCTCGCGTCCGCTACTCGGAATCGGCGCCGTACGTGTGGCTGTCGCCGGTGGCTGCAGGATCGGGCACCCGATCCTGCCCGGACTCACGCCCTTTCCGGCGAACCTCCCTAACCCGGGCCGAGTAGCGTGCCGGCCAGCGCATGTGCCGAGGACGCACCCCCGGGCCCGGTGTGACTACCTGGCTCAGGCCGCCTGGAGGACTGGAGATGGCTCCGCTGGACCGAGATGACCTCGATGGGACACGAGTGCTGGCGCGGGCGGCCCTGCGACGTGATAGGCCCCTGGGCCCGGACCTGCGGCAGCAGCCGGCGCACTCGGTCACCAAGGACCGGTGGGCGGCGGCTTCGCCGGCCTTCGACCAACACGCCGCGAGGCAGGTGCTGACGCTCCAGGCGTCCTACGGCAACCGGGCTGTCGGGTCGATGCTGCAGCGCCAGACCCCGCCGGACCGTCCGCCACCGGAGGTCGGAGAGGTTGCGATCAAGCAGACGCCAGCGACCAAGGGGCTCTGGTCCCGGCTCAAGAAGTCCCTCGCTGCCAGGTTGCTGGCGGCGACATTGGAGTCAAAGGGGGCGAAGACCGAGGTGCGCGACGGTTCGACGGTGCGCACGCCCGAAAAGCAGCAGATCGAGCGTCGGGCGGGCGAGGCTAGGCCCCCCAAGGGCAGGATCGGCGGCGGCATCGCGAGAGGCGGCGGCGCGGTCGTGAACGTGGTGAACGTTCTGACCCTGGCCGACGACTTCCACAACATCGGCAAAGGACGACGGCAGGTCCAGCTCGAGGGGCTGTCGGCCGACGACTTCTCTGTCGGCCACGAGTTCAAGGACGTTCCGATCCCCCTGGGCAAGGGAGTCTCCGGGTACGGCACGATCAGAGTCGAGCGGAACATCGTCGGCCGCAAGAAGTTCTACCTGGTCAAAGTTGACTTGGGCCAAGCGTGACAAGCGTCGTCGCGCAACGATTCCTCGACGCCCGCCGGGCCCTGCCCCGGTTCTTGTTCATGGGGTGTGTTGGCACAAGCGGCCTCAGCCTTGATCGCGGAGCCACTGACGGACTGCTCTGTCACAAACCCCAGCGCGTCGGAGAGCTGCTTCGGGGAGATCGGCACCGCCAGCCGTCTGGACCTAGCTGGCGGACAACCAGTCCGGAAGCGCGGTTCGTTGGCTCAATGGCACGGGCGTCCCACACCACGGTCTGGAACCCTCGCGGCCCAGGCCCAGGCTCGGGGTCGGGTGCCGGGGGTCCACCACGAAGGGGCAGTGCGCCATCTCCGTTAGGTCACGGCTGGCCCAGGTGTCGGGGATGACCAGATACAGCTCGTCGGTCAGCAGGTCTCGCCGATCGGTCTGGACGGGCCGGGGTAGGGGTGGCCGGGGTACTCCTCACCGATGACGATGTCGAAGTCACCGGCGATGAGGGCGGGGAGGGCGTCCTCGGGTTCCTGTTGGGTGATCTCGACGCGCAGCCCGGGGTACTGCCGGTCGAGCTGGATCAGGGTGGGGGGAGGAGGGTGAGGGCGACGGTCTGGAACGCCGCGCCTCGGAGCACACCGACAGTGGACGTCAAGGTGGCTGCGAGGGCGGCCTCGGTGCGTTCCATCTCGGCCGGCAGAACCTCGGTGTGCTCGACCAGCAGCACGGCCTGCGGGCTGAGTCGGACCCGCCGGCCCGAGGGCTCGAGCAGCCTCGGAGCAGGTTTGCTTCCGACTACTGCCCTGCAATGTGAACTGGACCTGTGGTCAGGATGGGAGCGAGTCTGGGCGAATGACCTGGTTCTCCCGTCCCGAAGCCCCGTGCTCGCTCTCGAACGGAGAACCCGATGAGTCCCGTTGGTAGCGACCTCCCGCGCCGCGCCACCGCCGCAGCTCTCGCCCTCCTGCTGGGTGCGGTGCTTGCCCCGTTGAGCCAATCGGCCCGCGCAGACACCACCGGTGCTGCTGGATTCGAGTGCGGCCCGGGCGCTCGCACGTTGTCGTTTCCGGGGGACGCGCTCTTCCCCGAGACAGGCAACGGTGGCTACCGCAGTGACCACACCGACCTACGCCTGGTCTACGACGCGCGGCACAACCGCTTCCTCCCCGGGAACCACGTCGTGCTGAGCCTCACCGCGACCCAGTGCCTGACCGAGCTCAGCCTCGACTTCGAGATCGCGGACCCCGACGGTCGTCGTGGCGGACCGCGTTTGCATGTGGGGGAGGTCCGGGTGGACCGCGACCCGGCCGCCGTACGGCTGGCGCGACCGAGCTATCCCGGCAACCCCCACGGCCCCGACGACCCCGACCCGCGCGCCCACCAGTCCGCCCAGCAGTCCCCGGTCGGGGGGCCGGGGGACAACCCGCTGCCGCCCGCCTGCTCACCGAGCCTGTCCCCGAAGGAGGGTCGCCACGCCCGCGATGGCGAGCTCTGCCCCGAGACCAAGCTGGTGATCACGCCGACCCGGCCCATTCCGGAGGGATCGCGCTTCGAGGTCCGCGTCGACTACACCGGTCGGCCAGGCACCCATCGCGGGGCGAACGGTGGTCGTGACGGCTGGTGGCGCACCCGGGGCGGAGCGGTGGTCAACACCGAGCCTCTGGGCAACCAGGCCTGGATGCCGCTGAACAACCATCCCAGCGCGAAGCCGACCTACGACGTGAGCGTGCGCACCCAGCGCGGCAAGACCGTGCTCTCCAACGGCGAGCGACGCGGCGTACGTCGTCGCCACGGCCCCGAGAGTCGGTTCCCGTCCGGCTCGGCCACCACCCGCTGGCACAACGCGGACCCCACGGCCAGCTACCTGCCGACGGTGCTGGTGGGGGACTACACCGTGCTCCGGTTCCGGCGCGGTGGGGTGACCTACCGGCTGGTCCAGGACCGCCACATCAACAAGCCACTCCGTCTGCGCAACGCCCGCAGGCTCGCACGGCTCGACGACAGCGTCCGCTTCTTGCAGTCCTTCACCGGGCCCTACCCCTTCTCCACCCTCGGTGCGGCCGTGACCGTCCCGGGCAACGACGACATGGAGATGCAGACCCTCATCGTCTTCGGCGGCTCGTCGCTGGACGTCTCGACGCTCTACCACGAGACCATGCACATGTGGTGGGGCGACCACGTCGGCCAGGCCAGCTACGACATGGTCTTCTTCAAGGAGGGACTGGCCACCTTCGCCGAGATCCTGCGTCGGGCCGCTCTTCGCTCTGGCAAGCACCACCAGAGCGCGGGGTTCCGGAGGTCCCTCGAGCGGCAGTTCAACCGGGTCTACCGACGGGGCGGCCACTTCTGGCGTCAAGCCCCCTCCAGCTCGACCCCGTGGAGCTACTTCTCCGACTCATCCACCTACGTGCGACCCGGTACGGCCTACACCGCGCTCTACCTCACCCTGGGTCACCGCCGCTTCAAGAAGGCGTTGCACACCCTGACCCGGCGCCACGGCGGCGGCACCGTCGACCGGCAGCAGTGGGAGACCACCTTCGTCGCGCAGGTTCGCGGTCCGCAGTGCCGGCGGACCATGCACCGGTTCTTCGTCCAGTGGTTCGACACCACCTACCCCACCAGCCACCGCAATCGCCCTCATCTGACGGGACAAGGCCTGCACGGCGGCGGATTCCCTCGGCGGTGCTGACCAGGTCCCCGCCACCGGGCGGGTTGGGGCAGAGAGCGAGAGGCCTCGGGATCGCTTGCTCGCGATCGAGCCGAGAACGACAGCGAAAGCTCGTACCTGACCGTGGACGTTCCAAGCGTAGGGTCTGGAAGGTTTGCCCGGCATCGGCGGATGCCCCTTCGTCATGGCAGGTGAGCGGGCTCTGAGTCGGCGGCTCGTGCGGGGGATGCCTGCCCTTCGTCCTGAACCTCACCGCGGGCTTCGCCGTCGATGTCGATGGTGGGCAGGAGCCGGTCGAGCCAGCGCGGCAGCCACCAGGCGCTGTGTCCGAGCAGGCTCATCACCGCAGGGACCAGCGTCATCCGGACGAGGAACGCATCGATGAGGACCCCGACAGCAAGAGCGAAGCCGAACTGCTTGATGGTGGCGTCGTCGCTGAAGACGAAGCTGGCGAACACCGAGACCATGATGATCGCAGCAGCGACGACCACGTGGCTGGCGTGCTCGAAGCCGTGCACGATGGCGCGTCGCGGAGGCACTCCCTGCGCGTGGGCCTCGCGCATGGAGCTGACCAGGAACACCTGGTAGTCCATGGCCAGCCCGTACAGGATGCCGGTCACCATGATCGGCAGGAAGCTGAGCAACGGCCCGCCGGTGTCCAGGCCCACCAGCCCGATGAACCACCCCCACTGGAACACCGCGGTCGTGACACCGAAGGTCGCCACGATGCTGAGCAAGAACCCGGCCGTGGCCGTGATCGGGATGACCAGGGAGCGGAACACGAGCAGCAGCAGGAGCAAGGAGAGGCCGACGATGATCGTGAGGTACTCGGGCAGCGCTGCGCTGAGGCGGTCGGTGATGTCGATGTCGACCGCGGTCAGTCCGGTGACCCCGAACGTGGCCTGGGTCTGACTAGCGAGCGGACTCGCAGGGTCACGGAGGGTCTCGACCAGCGCAGCAGTGCGGTCGTCGTCTGGGCCAAAGGCAGGGATGACGGTGAAGAGGGCGACGGTGCGGTCGGGGTCGGCGCCCATCAGGCTCGCCGAGGCGACGTGGTCGGTGCCTGTCAGGCCGCCGGCGATCCTGCCGAGAGTGGCTTGCTCGAGGGTGCCGCCGCCCTCGGGGTGGGCGACGACGAGGAGTGGGGCGTTGTAGCCCTCGCCGAAGCCGCGGGTGATCGCGTCGTAGCTCTGTCGTGAGGTGCTGTCGCGAGGGGCGGTCCCCCCGGTGGGCATGCCGAGGGTCATGCTGGAGGCGGGGATGGCGGCCAGGCCGAGGACGACGACCACGGCGGCGACCGCGAACCACGCGCGTCGGACGAGGAGCTCGACCCATCGGTTCGTGAGGTGCTTCTTGTTCGGGCGGGCCGCGGTCTGGCTGCTCGCGCGCGCTCGTGGCGAGCAGACCCTCTCACCGAGGATCCCGAGCAACGCGGGGAGGAGGGTGAGGGCGATGAGCACGGCCAGGGCCACGGTGGCGGCGGCCACCAAGGCCATGGTGGTCAGGAACCCGATCCCGATGACGGTCATGCCGGCCAGCGCGATGACGACGGTCGACCCTGCGAAGGCGACTGCGCTGCCTGCCGTGGCGAGGGCGCGTGCCGCAGCGTCTGCGGCGGAGAGTCCTTGGGTGAGGATCAGGCGTCGCTGCCGATGGACGATGAACAGGGCGTAGTCGATCCCGACCGCGAGCCCGATCATCAGCGCCAGGGCCGGGGTTGCGGTCGTCAAGGTGATGAATGACGAGAGGGCGAACGCCCCGCCGACACCGATCCCGACACCGGTCAGCGCGGTGAGGATGGGCAGGCCGGCGGCCCACAGCGAGCCGAGGGTGAGGAACAGGACGAGCAGGGCGATGACGAGTCCGATCGCCTCGTGTCCGCCGATCGGGGGGTGCATCGAGTCCAGCGAGTCGCTGGGCAGCGCCGTCACCCCGGTGTCGGCGACCGCAGTCGCGGCGAGGTCGACGACCTCCCCGGTCGTCCCGTCGGGCAGCGAGTCGACCTGGCTGGTGAACTGCATCTGGAGCATCGCGACGCTGCCGTCAGCGGAGACGAGCACGCCCGGGACGGGTGCCCCGTCGACCAGGAGCGGGCGGGGCTGAGCGGCCGCGTCGCCGCTCGGCGCGCCGGCGGTGAAGGTGGACCGGTCCACGGTCTCGGGCAGCGCGGCGATCGTGGTGGCAGCGTCGGCGATACCACGCGCGCGCCCGCCGGAGTCGAGACGCTCTCCCTCCGGGACGGTGAACACGATGGTGCCCTGGCCGCCGCTGGCGGCCGGAAGATCCTGGCGCAGCTGACCCAGGACCCGCTGGCTCGGGGTTCCGTCGATGGTCATGCTCGAGGAGATGTGGCCGTCGCTCGTGACGGCGAGGCCGACGACGCTGCTCAGGGCGATGACCCAGGTGAGGGCGAAGGCCCAGGGCCGGCGGTACGCGAGGGCACCGAGCCGGTGCAGGAGGGTGGACATCAGGGCAGCGCCTCTTTCGGGATGGACCGATCGCCACAGCGATCGAGTGATGGCCGCGTGCCGGATCGTGGGTGGGCAGTGGTGGTGTGGGTCAGAAGCCTTCGCGGAGATGGGTGAACGTGAGGTCGACGAAGTCCGCGAGCGTCATCTCGCTCCTGTCCTCGCCCCCGGCGACGTCGATGTCGATGCCGGGGGCGGGGTCCTGCGCCGGCGTTGCCGGCAGCCGGACCGGGACGTGTCCGTCGAGCACGCAGGTCAGGGCACCGTAGGCGGCACCGACGAGGAGATGGGCATAGATCCGGCTCCCGGGCCCGTCGAAACGGGCGAAGACAGCCTCGCGCGCGCTCTCGCGGATGCATCGCTGGACCTCAAGCAGATGGGGCCGTAGCGGTGGGTGACGCTCGGCGAGGTCACGCAGGTCGCGCAGCACCATGAGCAGACCGTCGCTCAACTGCTGTCGGGCGACCGATTGCAGCCAGTCGACCATCGGCAGGTCCTCGTCGGGGGCCGCGTCGAGCGCGTGCCTAACTCGCTCGGAGGCCACCGCGACGATGGCCTCTTCCTTGCCCGCGTAGTGGTTGGCGAAGGTCCGCCTGGAGTACCCGGCCCGAGCGGCCACCTCATCGATGGTGAAGCCGTCGACACCGTGGTCGCGGGCGAGATCGAAGGCGGCCTGCGCCAAGGCACGGGCGGTGGCACGTCGTTTGACTTCTCGCAAACTTGTCTCGGTCACACTCCGAGCATCCCACTTAATTGCCCATTGGGCAACCTTGCTCTTTAGGCATCGATTGCTAGGGTGGCTCCATGGTGATCATGGGCGGCCAGGAACGCGTGCAGCACGCCGCTGGGGTCGTCGTCGGCACCGGTGTTCTCTGGGCGTTCGCCAGGGCGATGAGGACGGTGTTGAGCCGACGTTTCGGGCGCCCGATCCGCCGGGCGTGCGAGGCCGCGCAGGTACCCCCCGATGCAGTCGATGTGCGCATCGTCGCCGAGCGCGGCGTCGTCCTGCGCGGCTGGCTGCGTGAACCCGTCGCTGCACGAGAGAGCGGCCTCCCGGGCCCGGTCGCTCTGGTCATGCACGGATGGGGGTCGAGTGCCGCCGACATGGTTCCGCTCTCGCAGCCTCTGCTGGACGCCGGCCTGCGCGTGCTCCTGCTCGATGCCCGCGGTCACGGCCGTAGCGGTGATGTCGGTGTCGCCACCATGCCTACCTTCGCCGAGGATCTTCGTACGGCGCTGGGCTGGCTACGTCGCCAGCCGGAGATCGACCCCGACCGCATCGTGCTGGTGGGCCACTCGGTCGGAGCCGGGGCTGCACTCTTCGTCGCCGCCGACGACCATGCCATTGCCGCTGTCGTCTCGCTATCGTCGATGGCAGCACCACGCGAGTTCATGGCCGAACGGCTGCGCGCCAGGCTCCCGGATCCGCTGGTCCGGCTCGCGTTGCGGTACGTCGAGCACCTCATCGGACACCGGTACGTCGAGTTCTCACCCCTCTCCACGATCGGCCGATCGATCGTGCCGGTCCTGCTGATCCACGGCGCCCTCGACACTACGGTGTCCCTCGCGGATGCCGAGCGTCTCCACGCTCGGAGCCCCGACCGGAGCACCCTGCTGGTGCTGCCCCATGCGGATCACGCTGACCTCGGGTCGATCCAGGCAGCCAAGCCGTCGCTGCTGCGGTTCTTCCGCGAAGCCGGGGTCTTGCCGGGTCTCGTCACCGGAGGCAGGGAATCGACGGTCGGGGACGCCTGAGCGCGTGGTCCCAGGGTGACCACCGTGGTTGTGGCAACGGGACCGCACGTCGTCGGCCCGCGCGCTGGGCTCGATGGGAGGTAGGCGATGTCGTGCTTGACCGGGTGCGCGACCTTCTCGTCCGACGGGTCGGGGTCGTGGTCAGTACCCGACGACGTACCGTGGTCATCTACTCGTCGTGAGCGATGGCTGCAAGCTCGTGGGCAGCGGAGATGCCGGTGGCCTGGCCCTCGCCTGCGAGGCGCCTGGGAACAGCATCCGGAGAGGACGTGGTCGAGGTGGACGCCTTCCTGTCCGAGTCGGGGCTTGTCGTGCCGGCGGTCACCACCGAGCAGATGCGCGAGGTGGACCGGGTAGCGATCGAGGGGGTCGGCCCGAACCTCTACCAGATGATGGAGAACGCCGGCCGGAACCTGGCGTCCTTGTGCGTGGAGATGCTGGGGGAGGAGTGGGCCACGTCTCCGGTCGTGGTGCTGGCAGGCACCGGCGGCAACGGGGGTGGCGGGATCTGCGCCGCACGTCACCTGGCCAACCACGGGGGCCAGGTGACGTTGGTGGTCTCGGATGTCGCGCGCCTGGCCGGTGTCCCCGCCGAACAGCTCGAGCTCTTTCGAACCAGTGGTGGTCGGCTGGCCGAGATCGGTGACCTCCGGACCCTCGAGTCCTCCCTCACGGTGGATGCCGTGCTGGGCTACAGCCTTGCAGGCGCGCCGCACGGGGCCGTCGCGGACCTGATCGGGTGGATGTCGCGGGTTGATGCTCCTGTGGTGGCGCTCGACGTCCCCTCCGGCGTCGACTCCACGACCGGTGACTCCCCCGGAGCCCACGTCCGGGCGACGACCACGATGACCCTGGCTCTACCCAAGACCGGGCTTGCGGTCGATGCAGTCGGTGAGCTGTGGGTGGCCGACATCGGCATCCCTGGGGGTGTCCTGGACCGGGCCGGCGTCCCGCCCCCGCCGACGGGTCTCTTCTCGAGGGGATACCGGGCACGGCTGGGCTGGTCCCCCTAGCCCGCGAGCAGGGACCGACCTTCGATGAGGAAGGCGTGGGCTGCGTCCGCGGGATCGGACTCGGCGGCAAGGTCGGCGTATCGGAGGACGGCGAGTCGCCCGGCCGACCAGTAGGCGCTGGGCGGCTTCTCATCGGGGTACCACGGAGCCACGTAGAGGTATGGCCACGGCTCGGGCCCCGTGGTGGCATCCGTGGCCACGTCCCCTGGAGAGAACCCGTAGCTCGCCCGGGTGGTTCCGGCTGGATCGCCGATCTCGATGGCGGGATCGAAGTGCTCGGGCCACAGTTGGGGTTCGCTGGCGTGCTGCGAGTCGCCGTCGGAGGAGAGCGCGTCGAGGATCCCCCAGCCGAACCTGAACCAGGCTGCGAGTGCGGCGGCATCGTCGGGGTCGATGCCGAGCTCTGCGTCCAGTGGGCCGGGTTCGGGGATGTCGAGCTCGGCGGCCCACGCCACGTCGGGCTCGATGCCGACGAAGGACCCGGCTGCCTCGAGGGTGGAGAGGCGTTGCTGTCGATGACCGGCATCGGAGTGGACGACGAGGTCGATGCCGGTGACTCCGACCGTGGTCATCCCCTCCGGGCCGGCGAAGGTCGGCGTGGCGAGCCCGCCGGGAGCGGCGCGCAGGCCCATCCGGCCCATCGCGTGCCGGCGCGCGGGGCTGATCACGTACGCGGCGACGCGGTGCATCGCGAGCCGGGTTCGGGGAAACGATTCCGAGAGGGGGACGAGCGGAGCGTTCATGGCGAGTGGCCTTCGTTCGGGGAGAGAGGGGCAGTGGTGGGGCCGGGCTCCTCGTGTCACATCAGCAGCGGATCGGTCACAACTTCGACGAGCGACGGGCCGTCGTGGGCGAGGGCGGCTGCGACCGCGTCATGGAGCTGGTCGAGGTGCGTGACACGGGCGCCGTGTGCGCCGCAGAGCTGCGCGAAGGCGGCGAAGTCGGGGTTGTGCAGGCTGGTCGCCCACACGTCGAACTCGCCTGCTCGTTGCTCCTTGCTGATCTTGCCCAGCTCGCTGTTGTTGAGCAGCACGTGGGTGATGGTCATGCCGTACTTGACAGCCGTCGTGAGCTCCATCGCGTACTGGCCGAAGCCTCCGTCGCCTGAGACGGATACGACCTTGCGGGTGTCGCCGACGGCGGCCCAGGCGCCCATGGCGGCGGGGAACGCGAATCCGATCGAGCCGAGGTATCCGGACATGAGGACGTCCTGGTTGGCCACCTCGAAGTAGCGACCGAACGAATAGGTGTTGTTGCCGACGTCGACGCAGATCACAGCATCGTGCGGGACGTGCTCGGAGAGCTCGGCGAAGATCGAGGCGGCGTTCATGCCCGCGCCGTGGTCGTCGGTGCGGCGGCTGGCCTTCTCCCCGCGCCAGATCTGCCAACGCTCCGCGATGACCGAGCGCTGGTCGATGCAGGTGTGCCCACCGTCGAGACCTTCGGCGAGCAGCCGGGCGGTCGTAGCCACAGCACCCTGGAGGCCGATGGCAACGGGGTGGTGTCGGCCGATGGCCATCGGGTCGTGATCGATCTGGATGATCGACTTGTACGGCGCGATCCCGGTGTGGTTGGAGAAGGAGGCGCCGAAGGTCACGACGAGATCGGACTCGTTCATGAGCCAGCTCGCGACGGGGGTGCCGCTTCGCCCGAGGACGCCGCAGCCGAGCGGGTGGTGGTCAGAGATCGCCCCCTTGGCCTTGAACGTGGTGATGACGGGCGCGCCGATCAGCTCGGCGAGCGCGATGACGCCGTCGATGTCGGCGCGCGCGCCCTGGCCGACCACGATGACGGGACGCTGTGAGCGGCGGATGCGCTCGATCGCCTCCGTGAGGACCCCAGCAGGAGGGGCGATCTCGCGGGAACCGGTCCGACCGTCGGGTCCGGACGACTCCTGGTTCGAGGGCTCCACCTGCACCTCGTCGGGGAAGATCAGGTGTGCGACATCCTTGTCGACGAGCGCGGTCTTGCACGCGAGCGTCATCAGCTCGGCGTGGTCGGCCGCCGACAGCACCACTTCGCCGAAGCGGGCAACGTCCTTGAATGCGTTGGCCAGGTCCATGTCCTGGAACGCGCCTCGTCCCTTGGTCTTCGACGGGACCTGCCCCGAGAGCGCAAGCACCGGCGCCCGGTCGACCTTGGCGTCGTAGAGACCGGTCAGAAGGTTGGTCGAGCCGGGTCCGGCGATGCCGAAGCAGGCGGCGAGCCGACCGGTGAGCTTGCCGTACGCAGTGGCGGCGAACGACGCTGCACCTTCGTGGCGGATCCCGAAGTAGCGCAGGTCACCGCGCTGCTCGGCGCGATGCATCGCGTCGGCGAACCCGAGGTTGGAGTGACCGACCATCCCGAACACGGTGTCGACTCCCCAGTTGACCATCGTCTCGACCATGACGTCCGAGACGGTGCGTGGGTGCTCGACCGCCGCGGGCAGAGCCACGTAGACGCCGTCGTCGCGCACCTCGCTCGCGTACGCCTCGGGGGCGTCGGCGAAGCCCTCGGGGGGTCGGCCGTTGCAAGGGCTGTAGTCGTAGCCGTGCCACGGACACCGCAACCAGCCCTTCTCGATCGATCCCTCGCCGAGCGGGCCACCCTGGTGCGGACATCGGTTGCTCATCACCCCGAACCGCCCGTCGACGTGGGTGACCGCGAGTGTGCGGCGACCCACGCTCACTGTGGTCACGCGGCCCTCGGGGAGCGCCCCTGGATCGAGCACCTTGTGCCATGCGTGCGCGCCCTCGGGCACGGTGACGGGTTCGGTCGATGGTCCTCGGCTGTCGGTCATGGGGATCGCGTCCTGTCGCAGCTGGATGGAGTTGACGTTATCGCTCTGCCGTCGTGGGGGCACCTGGCTGTCACCCGATCGTCGTGGGCGCCTCGCGGTTGCTGGCGATGTAGAAGGGCAGGGCGACGAGGAAGAAGGCGCCGATGACGTTGCCGACCGCCGCGGGCAGCACCGACCACAGCAGGCCGTCGCCCCACCCGGGCCCGTGTCCGAGCGGCTGGCTCAGTGACAGGTAGGCCATGTTGGCGGGGGCGTGGAGGAAGCCGCCGGCCACGAAGGCCATGACTGTCACCAGGACCGGGATGTACTTGCCGATGATCGTGCGACCCATCGTGGCCAGGAACGCCGCCATCCCGACGAGCCAGTTGGCGACGATGCCCGACAACACCGCCTTCAAGAAGCCCTCCGCGCCACCCACATCCTGGAAGCGCATCTTCGTCGACATGACCTCGCCCAGCAGCGCTTCGAAGCCGGCGCCGTAGTCCGAGACATAGACGATGACCTGGCCCAGCACGAAGGCTCCGATCATGTTGCCGACCGCGGCAAGCAGCCAGAGCTTCAGGATCGCCGTACGCAGCGGGGGGAGGCCGAGACGATCGCGTCGCTTGCCGAGCAGCGTCGCTGGGAGCTCGACGTTCACTTCGGTGAACAGCAGGGCGCCGCTCAGCACGACGAGGAAGAACCCGACCGAGAACCCGAAGCCCTCCAGGAGGCGTTGGACGCCTTCGTTGTCTGTGCCGGTCGCGATCAAGGTGCTGAACAGGGCGCCGATCGTGATGAACCCACCGGCCATCACACTGAGCACCAGGACCTGGTGCACGCGGAGCCCGCAGGCTCGCTTCGCACCGGCTTCGGCCATCTCGATGAGCACGTTCTCGGGCGCGATGAACTGGCTGGGCGGCAGGTCGGTTCCCACGTCCTCGCTCATAGCTCGAGGAGGAAGGTGCCGTCGCCGACGCCGTACGTCGCGCCCATCGACGCACCGCGAGTGGTGCGGGTTCGGGTGGTGTGGGAGTGGGTGTCGATGCTCATGGTCCTCCGTGGGATGCCGTGTCGCCCGGATGATCTGCCATGGGAACCCGGTCGACCCTCACGGAGCATCCCGGGGCGCCAAGGGGTGTCCTGATCGGATGGGTCGTTGGCGTCGAGGCACGCACGAGCATCGAGGTGTGCCCCCCGCCGGCGCGGCTAGCCGGATCGAGCGACGAGCGTCACCAGGTGTCGACGGTGACGTGCATGGCGTTGAGATACTGGTGGATCTCCTCGGCGCCAGCGCCGGAGCGCATGACGACGTGGAGCCCCAGCAAGTAGGTGGTGAGAAGGTCGGTCCGCGCTTGGGCGATCTCCGCATCGGCCTCCCCGCCGGGTTGGGCACGATCGATGAGGGTGCGGATCTGCTCGCGCATCTGTCGTCGGTAGTCGGTCGAGAAGTCGTAGCCGGGCAGGGTGCCTCGAAGTTCGTTGGAAGCCATCACCATCAGGCAGCCGTCGCGACCGCGCTCGGAGACCGCGTCTGCTTCGAACATCTCCAGGAACCGGTGAACCCCGTCGATCCCGGTCCCGGCCCGGTCGATCAGGGCAGCGAACATCGCGATCCGCTCGGCGAGGTAGCGACGCAGCACGGTCGCGAAGAGCTCCTCCTTGGAACCGAAGGTGCGGTAGAGGCTGGGCTTGTGGACTCCGCTGGCCTGTTCGATGTCCGCCATCGAGGTCTGCGCGTACCCCTGTCGCCAGAACAGAGCGGTCAGCTCGCTGAGCACTGCCTCTTCGTCGAAGAGTCTCGGGCGGCCGACGGTGGCCTTGGGAGTCGTGCTCATGGGGTGATCCTACGACCCCGAGCCGTATTTGTAACCTTGCGGTACCAAAGCCCGGAAACATAAGGTACCGTTCGGTACACAATGTGTTCGAGGCAGGCACCGCCGGCCACCACCGAAACGGAGCATCCATGACTGACTTCCCGCTGCACGATGAGACAACCGCCCCCCAGGCGAGCAAGGACCTGCTCGCTCGGTCGAAGAAGCAGAACGGGAGGATCCCGGGGCTGCACGCGACCATGGCCGAGGCGCCCGGGCTACTCGAGGGCTACCAGCTCGTGCACCAGCTCTTCCTCGACTCGAGCTTCGACAAGGACGAGCTCACCGTGGTCTGGCAGTCGGTCAATGTCGAGCACTCCTGTCACTACTGCGTCCCAGCACACACCGGAATCGCGAAGGCCATGAAGGTCGACGACGCGATCACCGACGCGCTGCGCGACGGAACGCCCCTGCCGGGTGAGCGCCTCGAGGCGCTGCGCACCTTCACCCTGGCCATGGTCCGCGAGCGCGGAAACGTCGACGATGATGCGGTGCAGGCCTTCCTGGACGCCGGCTTCACCAAGCGCCAGGTGCTCGAGGTCATCCTCGGTGTCTCACAGAAGGTGATGTCGAACTACACCAACCACCTGGCGCAGACCCCGGTGGACGCGCCGTTCGAGAAGTTCGTCTGGCACGGAGCGGCCGCGACCGTCTGAGTGCTGGCACCGCTTGGTGCTGGTCGCCGGCAACTCGTCGACCTACGAGTCATCGATCACGGCCGTCTCGCACAGCTCGACTGAGCCTGACCAGAGCGCCTGAACCGTATCGAGCGGCCTAGAGCATGGAGCCCAGGTCTGACCCGACGGTGGGGTAGGCGGCGGTGGCGGACTTGAGCTGGCGAGTGGTGAGGCCGAGCTTGATGGCCAGGCCGAGGGTGTTGATCAGTTCGCCGTACTCGGGGCCGAGCAGGTGCGCTCCGACGACCTGGTCGTTCGACCGGTCGATGAGGATCTTGGCGGCCGCGGTCGTCTCCCCGATCCGGTAGTTGGAGTACCAGCCGCTGGTGTCGGAGGAGCGAACGGCCAGGTCGATCCCGGCTGCTCGGGCTTCGGACTCGAGCATGCCGACGCGCGCGAGCTCGGGGATGGTGAAGACCGCAGTGGGGATGCCGGCGTAGTCCGGGGAGGTGGTGGTGCCCTTGATCATGTTGGAGGCGGCGACCTTGGCTTCTGATACTGCGACCGGGGTGAGAGGCATCCCTGCGGTGTCGGCGGAGTCCCCGGCGGCCCAGACGACCGGGTTGGTCGTGCTCTGCAGGTGGGCGGCGACCTGGATGCCGTGCTCGCCCCACTCCACGCCGGCGGCGCCGAGCCCCAGGTCGGCCAGCTCCGCGACCCGTCCCGCGCCGTGGACGACGAGGTCGGTCTCGATGGTCTCCTGGGTGCCGTTGCACTCGACGGTGACCTGGTAGCCGCCCTCGGAGGGCTGGACGTCGACGATGGTGGTGGTGCGGCGCAGGTGGATGCCGACCTGTCGGCCGCGATCGATCAGGAGCTCGACGAGGTCGGGGTCGAAGCCCTTCAACGGGCGCGCGCCGCGGTCGACGATGACCGGTGAGCTGCCGGCCCGGGCGGCGATGTGGGCGAACTCGAAGGAGATGAAGCCGCCGCCGACGAACAGGATGCGGGGAGGGAGCTCCTCGAGGTCCAGGAAGTCGGTGCTGTCGATCAGGTGCTCGTGGCCCGGGAACTCCAGAGGCCGGGGTCGGGCTCCGGTGGCCACCAGGAAGCGGTCTGCGTCGTAGGCGGCCCCGCCGATCTCGAGCTGGTGGGGACCGGTGAACCTCGCGTGGCCGTGCAGGGTGGTGACACCACTGCTGGTCAGTCCGTCCTCCATGTTCTGGGGGACCGGGTCGGTGAAGCCGTGCTTGTGCTTCATCAGGTCGGCCCAGTTGATCGAGAGGTCCGCGTCGTCGATGCCCCTGCCGCGCATCAGGCGTGCGCTGTCGATGATCTCGGCGCCGCGGCGCAGGATCTTCTTCGGGTCGCACCCGCGCAACGCGCAGGTCCCGCCGTAGGGGAGCGCGTCGACGATGGCCACCTGCCATCCCTGGGCTGCGCCCTTGTGGGCGGCCGCGGCACCGGCCATGCCGGCGCCGATGACGATCAGGTCGAAGTGCTGGCTCATCGGTGGTTCTCCCTCTTCGTGGCAGCGGGCTCGGTGGCGGCGTAAGTGCTCTGGGCGGTCGATGCAGCCACGGGCGTGGTCGCTCCCGGCTGTGGGCAGGACGTGTCATGTCGCCGGCCTCGGAGTCTCGGTGCCCGCCCGAGGGCGGCCACCACGAGCCCGACCACGGTGAGGGCTCGGCTCTGCGGCGACCAACCGGCGACCGCGACGATCGGCCCCCTGGCTGCGACCCGGTCACGCATCGGCGAGGACCGCCCGCAGCTGGTCGAGCGTGGGTGCGCCCTCGTACCCGTCCGGTGTCAGATATCTGCGACAGGAGAGGCCGACCTCAGAGCCCGGCTCGGCGAAGACGTCCACGCCGTCTACCTGGATGCTGGGTGAGCCGTGGAACCGGGTGCGCTCAGCCTCCGCCGCAGTGTCGACCAGCTGTCGCGTTACACGGATGTCCGGACGCTCAGCGGCGAGGGCAGCAAGCCGCTCGTGCGCGACCTTCCAGTTCGGGCAGTCCTCGAAGTAGAGCAGCGTGATGTCCATGCCGACGACGGTAAACCTTGATCCTCGGTGCAAGGTCAAGGCATAGGGTGAAGTCATGCGCATCGGAGAGGTAGCCGCCGCGGCCGACCTGCCGACGCAGACCATCCGTTTCTACGAGCGCAGGGGCCTGCTTCCCCAGCCGTCGCGGGGCGTCAACGGGTACCGGGAGTACGACTCCTCGGTGCTGACTCGGCTCGCGTTCATACGCAGCGGACAGGCTGCCGGACTCACCCTGGTCGAGGTGGCCAGCATCCTCGACCTGCGCCGCGACGGCGCCGTACCGTGCGCGCACGTCCGGTCCCTGCTCCTGGCCAAGCTGGATGCCCTCCGGGCGCGGCAACGTGAGCTCGCCGTACTCCAGGCGGAGCTCGAAGGCCTCATCTCCCGCAGCGACCGGCTCGATCCCGCCGACTGCACGGACACCCAGATCTGCCACATCATCGCGCCTGAGGGCTGATCCTTCGGCGAAGCGTGCCCGCCCGGGGGAGTACCGTCGATGAGATGAAGCGCAGCGCGGTCGTGGTGCTCACGCTGTACCTCGGCGTTGCGGTCCTGACGCGCGCCGCAGAGGCGTTCGGGATGCAGCGGTGCCACTGCTCATCCACGTGCTGGTGTCGCCGACCCCTCCTCAGGGCGTTTCGCTGGGTGGTCCCGGTGGGCCACCAGTAGCCGCATCGACCACGCGGTGGACGCTGGCTCGTCGTGAACTCCGGCAGCGCCGGCGGTCGGGCCCGATCCACTCAAGCGACGACACGAGCGCACGGGACTGCTGCTGCACGCCTAGGTGACAACCTGTCACCCATTCGTGCAGCGGGCCCCACCGTCACGGGCGCGTCCCGCGGGCCGAACGCCTTCCGGGGACGCCGCCGACGTGGGATCTTGAGGTGATGGAGACGGTGTACGAGGCTGCGGGCGGCGCCCAGGGCTTCCTGCGCCTAGCCGGAGCCTGGCATGCCCGGGTCATGGCGGACGAGGTGGTCAGCCACGCGTTCAGTCATGGCATTCACCCCGAGCACACCGAGCGGCTCGCAGCGTACTGGGCAGAGGCGCTGGGAGGGCCGAAGACGTTCACGGCCCGGTATGGCGACGAATCGTCGGTGGTACGAATGCACAGCGGCAACGGCCCACACGACGAGATGGACCGTCGAGCGGTCGACTGCTTCGACCAGGCGCTGGCAGATGTCGGCATCGGCGAAGACGACCGGCTCAGACAGGTGCTGCACGACTACTTCGCCTGGGCAACCGCGACCACCCTGGCCCGCTACCACCGCTCCGCTGTGGACGTGCCCGACGGACTTGCGATGCCACACTGGTCCTGGTCCGGGTTGGTCGGCGATGGGCCCCCTTGACTCGAATGCGCCCGTAGGATCGCCAGGCCAGAGGCGAAGGCCGGCTGGGCACAGTGCTCGTTGCCCAGACCCGAACGGTGGGCAGGACCGTTCTTGTCGGCCTGACCAGCGGAGACACTCACAGGCCGGTGATGTCCGCCTTGTCCAAGGTTCGGAGCCGACCCTGGCTGTAGGGATGCGAGAGCCACCGGTCCGTCGCCATCGCAGCGCTCGCCTGCGGGATCCAGCGCACGAAGTCGTGCGGGTAGTGGGGGTCCCCGACGAAGAAGTCGGTCAGCACGAGCGCGAGTCGAAGGTCGCCGGGTGACATCCGGATCCAGGCGACTTCATTGACCGTGTACTCCGAATGCGTCGGATGCGACCCGACCTTCGTGAACACCTCAAGCCGGTCGGCCGCGGAGCGCTCGAACCGGTCGCGCACGGCGCCCTTGTCCAGCCGGGGGATCGACCCCGTCTTGGACACGGAGTCATAGGTGCCTGCCGCGAAGCTGCTGCGCACGAACTCGGCAAGGGCGCGGTAGCGGCTGATCCCGGGGTGGGCCCGCACCAGTGCCGCTGCCTTGCCGCGGAGCTGCTCGTTGAGCTGGTCGAAGGCGGTGTTGATGTAGTCCTCGCCCAGGCGCGTGACAGCGGGCAGTGCGCTCTTCGAGGGGCTGGGCACGTTGGGCACGCTGCCCACCCCGACGCCAGCCATGGAGATGCGGAACGCCAGAACCGCCCCACCTACGGGTGCGAAGGCAGCGGCGGCCCAGATCGTGTTGCCGAGCAGCCCGGAGAGGAAGGTCGTCCAGCTGCCGGACTCGAGATCGTCCAGCCGGGCGCTGAGCTGGGTCGTCACGAACAGGCCGACGCCGTCACGCGCACCCTGGCTCCACTGCACAAGCACGTCGCGCATGTCCTGCTCGAGATCGGTGACCTCGGCCCGACCGCCGTCGTCGCCGTCGTCGTGTCCGTTCGGCGCGTCGTCCTTCCGCTGCAGCGTCAGCGAGGGCCGGGGGTGAGCAGCAAGGATGCCCGCCACAGCCGCGTTGCCGACCCGGCGCTGCATGTCGACCAGCCCCGCCCGCGACACCTGCCCCACGGCCTCGCGTCCCGCACCGACGGCTTCGGCGGGCGGGCGCGGGACCAACCGCCCCAGCGGCGTCCGGGGCGTCCTGGACCCGCGCGGCGTACACCGGTCGGGGCCTGGTTCGACTTCCTTCATCTGTGCCTCCCCGCCCACCGTGCTTCTCCGAGGCCATGCGGAGCAAGAGCACGGAGTCCGCGCACCCGACTTTGCCCGATCGGGCACACGGGTCGTCCTGCCACCGGCTGCAGCGGCAGTCAGCGGGTCAGCCTCGCCTCCACGCTGCCCGCATGGCGCCTCCTGTCCACGCGAGCGACCCGTACGTCGGCGTGAGGGTCGCCTGCCACCTCGGCACTGGCTCGACCGGGTGCGATGGTCAACGGCTAGCGTCTCGGGTGCACCAGGCCGTGGTCGAAGGCAAAGACCACGGCCGCGGCGCGGTCGCGCAGGTGGAGCTTGGCGAAGAGATGGCCGATGTGGGTCTTCACCGTGCCCTCTCCCAGCACCAGCTCGGCGGCGATCTCGGCGTTCGACAGCCCCGCACCGATCAGGACGAGGACCTCGCGCTCTCGGTTGGTAAGCAGAGCGAGCAGGGTGAGCCCGACAGGGTCGACAGGGTCGGCAGCCGGGCTGCCGGAGCGGTAGGCCGCGAGCACCCGGCCGGTGACTGCCGGGTCGAGCCAGGACTCGCCGGCGGCGACCGTGCGCACCGCCCGCTGGAGATCGTCGGCGGGCACGCCTTTGAGCAGGAATCCGTCGGCGCCGGCCCGCAGCGCTCCCGCCAGCACCTCGTCGTCCTCGAACGTCGTGAGGACCAGCACGGGAGGAGGGTCGTCGAGGTCGGCAAGCCGTCGGGTCGCCTCGACGCCGTCGACGCCGCGCATCCGCACGTCCATGACCACGACGTCTGGTCGGTGGGCCACCACCGCCTCGACGACGCCGGCACCGTCGTCCAGCTCGGCGACGACCTCGAAGCCGTGAGAGGGGCGCAGGATGCCGCGCAAGCCGGTGCGGATCAGTTCCTGGTCATCCACCAGGAGCACCCGGACCGGCTCCTCGGGGGCCCCCGGTGGTCGAGCCATCACGCCGGAAGCACCGCTTCGACCTGCCACCCGGCCGCTGCCGGGCCTGCAGTGAGAGCGCCGCCCAACGCCTCGGCGCGAGCCCGCATGCTGGCCACTCCGCCGCCCTCAACCGTTCTGGCGGCCGGCACCCCGTGGCTGGTGACGACGAGTCGCGCTCGCCCGCGGGCCACGTCGAGCGTGGCGGCGATGGGTGAGCCTGGAGCGTGCCGAACCGCGTTGGTGAGCGACTCCTGAAGGATGCGGTAGACGGTGAGCCCCTCGGTGGCCGTAAGGGTGGCCGGGTCTCCGGCGACGTCCCAGCTGACATCCGTGCCGGCGCGACGGAACTCGGCCACCAGGGCGTCGAGGTCGTCGGTCCCGGGCAGGGGGGCGGTCCCGGTGGCGTCGCGCATCAGCCCGACCACCGCCCGCACCTCGGCCAGGCTCCGTTGACCCAGCCGTTCGGCTTCGGCCAGCGAGGCATCGGCCTCGGCGGGATCCTCGGCCAGGGCGACCCGGGCACTCGTGACATGGATGAGCGACACGGTGAGCGCGTGCCCGATGACGTCATGGAGCTCGTGAGCGATCCGGTTGCGCTCCTCTGCCTTCGCCCGCTCGGCCAGACCGGCCTGTGCTTCGCGTAGCTGCTCGACCAGGATCCCCTGGCGTCGGCTGAGCGCCCCGGCCCCCGCCGAGACGCCGGTGCCGGCGATCCAGGCGGCCCAGCCGTCGCTGACGGCGATCCACTCGCCGACGAAGAGCGCCGTGGCCAGGGCGGCGAAGGCCAACGCCAGACGGGGGGCTTCGACGGCGCCGATCCAGGCGGCAAGCAGGCACACCCCGAACCACCCGACGTTTCCCGAGCGTCCGTCGCAGGCGACGGCGAACAGCCCGAGTGAGGCTGCCGCCACGCCGAGCAGCGCCAGCCCTGACACCGGGCGCCACGCGACGCCGGCCATGACCACGACGACGCCCGTGGCCCCCGCGACAGGAAGTGCCCCGGCGCCGGAGAGAGCTGCCCCCAGTACGGCGAGCGCCGCGGTGGCGGCTGGAACCGCCCACCGCACCACCCGCTCGTCGCCAGCGTCCACGGCGGTCAGCCTATGAGGCACGTGGACGATCCGTACATCACAGCGAGCTGCGGCGCGCGGCCCACACCGTGGCGACCACGGCAAGCACCGCCACGGCCAGCAACGGTCCGGAGCCGGTGCCGATGCCCAGCCACGGCTCGCGCACGGCGTCAGTGGCCAGCTTCAGCGGGAGCACGTCTGCGACCTGACGCAGGGCCGGGCTGAGCACCTGCGGAGGCGGTCCACCGACACCGAGGAGGAAGGAGGGGAAGAACAGCAGCAGGCCCACCGCCTGGGCGGCGCGGGCGGAGGGCATCAGCGAGCCGAGGAGCACACCCAGCGAGATGAAGGCGACCGTCGAGGTGGCCACCCCGGCGACCACGCGGGGCAGGTTCTCGACAGCGGGCACCCCGTAGACGGGTGCAGCGATCGCGAGCAGCACTGCGCCGGACACGGACACGGCCACCAGCCCGAGCACGAGCTGGGCCAAGGGGAACGACCAGCGCGGGAAGCCGGCCGCGGCGAACCGGCGCAGGACGCCACGCTCGCGGTACGAGGCGATGTGGACCGGCAGCATGATGAGCCCCGTGGCGCCGATCACCGTGGAGAAGTAGGAGGCGACGTACCAGTGGCTCGGATTCACTGGGAACACGTCGTCGGGCTCGGTGCCGAAGGCGCCGCCGATGATCAGCATCGAGACCACCGGGAAGACGAGGACGAAGGTCAGTGAGAACGGGTCGCGCAGCAGCAGCCGCAGCTCGGAGCTGACCAGCCTGCGCAGGACCGATGGGTGACGCGGCCGGTCGCCGCTGGGTGTCGGGACACGGGTCGAGGGCACTGCCGTGGTGGTCATCAGGCCACTCCCATTCTCGGAGAGTCGAGGGTCGAGCTGGTGTCCAGCAGGCGCAACAGAGCGGCCTCGAGGTCGGGCTGTTCGACGGAGAGGTCGGCGGGGATCCTTCCGCGGTCGACGAGCCAGGCACCGGCGTGCGCGATGACCGGACGTCGCCCCACCACGGAGACCCTGTCGCCGTTGCGGACGACGTCGGTGACGTCGGGCAGGGCGCGCAGCGCCGCGAGGTGATCCGAAGGTCTGCCAGCCGGAAGGGAGAAGCGGACGGTGGCCACATCAGCGTGCCGGGCGACCAGCTCGACAGGGGCGCCGTGGTCGAGGACCCGCCCAGCACGCATCACCACGACCCGGTCGCACAGGACCTCGGCCTCGACGAGCTCGTGGGTGACGAGCAGCACGGTCGTGCCCTCGCGGCGCAGCTCGGTGACGGCGTCCCAGACCTCCCGGCGAGCGGCCGGGTCGAGGCCCTGGGTCAGCTCGTCGAGGATCACCAGGCGTGGGCGATTCAGCAGGGCGAGCACCAGGAACAGTCGCTGCTGCTCACCGCCGCTCATCGTGCCGAAAGCGAGCCGACGCCGGTGCGCGAGGCCGAACCTGTCCAGCAGGTGCTCACCGTCAGCTGCGTTCGGTCCGGCGAACAGGCGCACCGCCTCCTCGACGCGCAGCCGTTCGGGCAAGCCGCTGCTCTGCAACTGGCTGCCGAGCATCGGACGCAGCCGGTCGGAATCGCGACCGGGGTCGAGGCCGAGCACCTCGACGGTGCCGGCGTCGGGGCGCCGTAGACCTTGCAGGCACTCCACGGTGGTGGTCTTGCCGGCGCCGTTGGCCCCGATCAGGCCGACGACCTCGCCGGCATGGACGTCCAGGTCGAGGCCGTCGACGACGGGTCG
Source organism: uncultured Actinomycetota bacterium (assembly GCA_963784485.1). Taxonomy (GTDB): domain Bacteria; phylum Actinomycetota; class Actinomycetes; order Propionibacteriales; family Nocardioidaceae; genus Marmoricola_A. The sequence goes on from CAWARH010000005.1 coordinate 53,842, forward strand.
GCCGTCGTAGACCTTGCGGAGCCCGCGGACGCGGACGGGAGGGTGTTGGCTCATGGCCCCTACGTTGCTGTGTGCGGCGACCGAGCACATCGCGCCACGGGCAGAACCCCAGGTCTCCCGGTGGACATAGCCGGTCCCGGCCCAGGCGGGTGCCGTAGGTGGCGACCCACTCGCGGAACCGGAACCGGAACCGGAGCCGGAGCCGTCGCGCCGACGGCCTTGTGGGGCGACTGGTCCACGAGGCCCGCGGCGATGAACTGGTCGCCCTCGTGCGACCGGTCGTAGGCGCGCACGGTCACGATGTGACTCGGGAAGTCACGCCTCCAGGGTGTCAGCACCACCTCACCCAGGAGGACATCATGCCCAGTGCAAGCAGGATGGCGACACCGGTCGCCATCGACCTTCCCCAGATCAAGGCCCGGTACGCCGAGCTCGGCGGCTACACCGTCGGCTTCGAGAACTTCTCGCAGGATGTCGACCCTGCGCCGTTCTTCGCCGGACTGCCGGACGACCGTTGCCAGTGCCCGCATTGGGGCGTCGTGCAGTCCGGACAGGTCACGTTCCGGTGGTCCGACCGCGAGGAGACCTACGGCGCGGGAGACGCCTACTACGCGGCGCCCGGCCACCTGCCGCTGGTCGCCGCCGGCACCAGCGTCGTCGAGTTCAGTCCGACCGGCGCACTCGGGGAGACGATGGCCGTTGTCGAGCGCAACCTCGCCGCAGCGGGAGCAGGTGCGTGATGACGACCGCCACGATGCCCTCGCCGGCAGTCCTGCAGTCCAGTGTCGACAGGTTCGTCGAGTTCCTCGAAAGCGGGAGCGTCGCGCCCGAGGGGCTGTTCGCGCCGACCGTCTTCGGCGACCTTACCTTCCCGCAGTGGCGCATCCAGACCGACGGCGCGGTCGATCTCATCGCAGGCCGGCGTCGGCTGCACCCCCAGCCGGGGCGCGTCCGGCTGGAGCGGGTCACGCCCACCGAGACCGGCTACCTGGTCAAGCTCGAGGAGCGTTGGGAGGACGGCGGCCAACAGTGGTACTGCCGGGAAGGCTTCGTCCTCGACCTCGACGAGAACGGTGCGATCTCCGACTTCACGCTCTACTGCACCGGTGACTGGGACGAGGACCGTCAGCGCGCGCACAAGAACGCGGTGATCCTGTTGCGCCCCTAGTGCGACCATGGAGCCTGTGGGATCCACCGCGGGAGACCTCCCGGACCCGGCCCTTCAGGCGCTGCGCCTGGCCGAGACGTACGTCTTCGGCACCGAGCCCGGCAGGATCCCTGCGGTCCTGAACGAGGCCTTCGAGGCCTCCAGCGACGACCGTGTCCGCGCCCGGCTGGGCGCCACCCTCGCACGATGCTGGGTCTACGCCGGCGCCCACACTCGCGCGGTTCCGTTCGCCGACGCTGCCCTGGCGCACGCGACCGCGACCGGTGACGGCGCGGTCCTCGCCGATGCGCTCGACGCAGCGCTCGCCACGCACTGGGGACCCGACGAGCTGTCGGTCCGCACGGAGCTGGCGCGGCAGCTCGACGACGTCGCCGCCCACCTCACCGAAGTGAACGCGCGCACCCAGGCGCACCTGTGGATGCTCACCATCGCACTGGAGCTGCTCGATCTTCCGGCGATGAACCGCCAGATGCGCGCGCTGGAGGTGCTCGGCGACGAGTCGTCGCGTGCGATGTTCTTCGCGGCGTCACGACGGCTCACCCTCGATCTGATGCGGGGGAGGACGAGCTCGGCAGCAGAGCTGGTGGCGGTGGCAGGACGGGCGCTGGAGACGGCCGGGCTGGCCGACGGCTGGCTGGTCGTGTCCAGCATGCGCGCGTACGCCGCGGTCCACGGCGGTGACCGGGACACGGCCGCCGGGCTGGCCCAGATCGCCGAGGACTTCGCGATCGCCGAGGGTGTGCGCGAGCTCTACGCCGAGGCGGCCTGGATCTGGCTCGGCGCAGGTGAGGTCGAGCGCGCCTTCGCCCTGGCGGCGACCTTCGACGCTGGTGTGCTGACCGCCCTGCCGCGCGACTTCAGCTACCTGCCGACCCTTCAGCTGGTCCTGGACGTCGCGCTCCACGCCGGCGACGCCGCCCTCGTAGCCCGGGTCGCAGCCTTGCTCGCCCCGTACGCCGGCCGGCCCGTCGTTGCCTCAGGCGGGGTGATGTTCCACGGGGTCACCGACGACACGCTCTCCCGGGCCGCGGACTTCCGCGGCGACCACGAGGAGGCCGCGCGGCTGCGGGCGGACGCGCTGGCGACGTACACGCGGATCGGCGCGACGTGGTGGCGTCAGCGCCTCGAGCAGTGGCCCCCCGCGCTGCCCTCCGAGCCCGGCAGCCCCCGGCTGACCGACAGCCGGATGACGCTGCGTCCCGGTCCCCCCGGCACGTGGCTGGTCGGCCACGCCGGGGCGACGACACCGGTGCCGGCGCGCAAGGGCATGGTCCATCTGCACCTCCTGCTCTCGCGGCCGGGCACCGGCATCGACGCGCTCGTGCTCGCCGACGGCAGCGTGGCCGAGCGCGACCTCGGCCCCCGGGCCGACGCAACCGCGCTGGCCGCATACCGCCGCCGCCTGCGACAACTCGGTGACGCCCTCGACGCCGCCGATGCGAACGGCGACGCCAGCGGTGCGGAGGCCCTCGTCGCGGAGCGCACCGCGCTGCTGGCCGAGGTCTCAGCGGCCACCGGACTCGGCGGCCGGGCCCGCCACCTCGGTGGAAGCGCCGAACGCGCCCGGGTCACGGTGCGCAAGGCGATCGTGACTGCCATCGACACGATCACGTCAGCCGATCCCATCCTCGGCCGCCACCTGGTGACCCACATCCGGACCGGCTACACCTGCAGCTACGAGCCGGACGTCGACCGGCCGCCGACCTGGCAGCTGTGACCCCGTGCCTGCGGCGACCGGGCCACCACACATCAGATCGGGCCCCGCCGGGGCCGCCGGGGCGCTCCGGCAGGGACGAGGGGGGCCGCTGGCACGGCCGCGGTCAGAGCCGTGCGAAGGGGTGTTGCGGAGGTTCGCGACCGATCATGATGGGAGGGTGACGAGGGAAGAACCGGACCGCGACGTGACGTCCCACGACGCGGTCTTGGCGACCAGACCCTCGAGCGACAAGGCAGCTGCCCTTCTTGCCCTTCACACCGGGCCAGGGTTCGTGCTCCCCAACGCCTGGGATGCCGGCTCCGCCCGCATCCTCGAGCAGGTCGGTTTCCCAGCCGTCGGGACCACCAGTGCAGGCATCGCCTGGTCCTGCGGGGTCCCGGATGGAGCAGTGCTTGACCGCGACACGATGCTCGAGCACGTCGGCCGCATCGTGGCCGCAGTGAGCGTGCCGGTGACCGCGGACCTCGAAGCAGGGTACGGCGACACTGCAGACGACGTCGGCCGCACGGTGGCCCGGGCCGTGGAGCTCGGGGTGGTGGGCGCCAATCTCGAGGACGCCCATGAAGGCAGGCTCTTCGGCATCGGCGAGGCCGCCGACCGCATCGCGGCGGCCCGAGCAGTGGCGCCTGGCGGCACGTTCGTGCTGAACGCCCGCACTGACACCTACTTCGCAGGCACGACCGGGGACGCCTTTCCCACGACGGTCGAGCGGGCGGTGCGGTACCTCGATGCGGGCGCCGACTGCGTCTTCGTGCCCGGCGTCGTCGAGGAGGACACCATTCGCCGGCTCGCCGTCGCCATCCCTGGCCCGCTCAACGTGGTGGCGGGGCTGGCGAACACCATCGACGCGACCACGCTCTTCTCGCTCGGCGTCAAGCGGGTCAGCCTCGGCGGCAGCTTGGCCCGAGCCACGCTCAGCATGGTGGAGCGCGCCGGCCGGGAACTGCTCGACTCCGGGACGCTCGGCTTCCTCGACGGTGCGATCGGCTACGCCGACCTGCAGCGACGCTTCGGCGGCTGACCGCTGTGCTCAGCAGTCACCACAAGGTCTCACGTCAGAAAGGGAGATGATGTCGATGTCTTCACCGATCCTGACCGAAGTCAGCGCGACAGTCGATGGCAGCCGTGAAGCCGAGCTCGTTGCCGGGTTCCGGGCGATGACGGCCGGTGCTACCCCCGTCGGTCTGGTGCGCACCGAACTCCTTCGCGGGCCGAACGGGGAATGGCGGATTCAGACCCTCTGGCGCGACCGCGCCAGCTTGGATGCCATGCGCGCAGGTGCGGAGCCGCCGGCGGCTCCGCGCCTGTTCGGCCAGGTAGGAGCCCAGTCATCGCTCCAGGTCTACGAGGTGGAGTACGGCTACTCAGCCACCGAGTGAGTCTGGGTTGGCCGCCACTGCCTCGCCCGACGCGCTGACCGCTGGCAGCGGCTCAGTCCTCTTGCCGGGTCCGGCGCGCCGTTCCACGGTTGAGCGCCATGTGACCGCCGAGGAATCCCGCACCAGCGGCGACCGCGTTGCCCGCCAGGCCCAGCTTGGTGCCGGCGGCGTACCTGCCACGCAGCCGGGCGACGAGCGAGCCCAGGAGAAGGAACGTGGCGATGTCGGTGCCCAAGGCATGCACCGCGCCGATCCGGCGCTCGGACCCCGACAGCTCTGCCCAGTCGCCGGCGCCTGCGACGGCGGTCGGCACAGCCGCCGCAAGCCCGGCTCCGACCAGGAGCGTCGCGGCGCGACGTGCCTGAGCCCCACCGGCCAGGTCCAGCAGGGACGCGCTGTTCCAGCACCCGAGCGTCAGATCGGTGAGCACAGGGTGCACCGAGTGGCCGAGGGCATCGGTATGCAGCGGGCTGCGCCGTGCCCAGGCGAGCACCGGCCCGTAGACCAGCTCCTGCGCGTCGGCCACCCACCCCGAAGCTGGGCTCTCGCCCACGGCCAGGGCCACCCTCTGCGGAAACGGCAGCACGCCCACCGCTTCAAGGTACTCCGCCGCCAGCCGGCCGGTCGAGGGTCTCGCACCAACACGCTCCGCGAAGAGGGCGACGACGCCTCAAGCTCGCTCACGCTCCTTCGGGCGCGCTCCAGGAAGTACGCCGGGCTGGCTCCGGTGGCTACGTAGATTGACCTACGTGGACGTCGTGACCATGAGCAGTGACCAGGTCGACGAGGCGACCCGCCTGCGGCTGCTGGCGCTGTGGGATCGCTCGTTCGGAGACCGTTTCGCCGACGCTGATGCAGACCACGCCTTCGGTGGGATACACGCCCTGATCCGAGAGGGTGACCGCATCATCAGCCACGCGAGCGTCGTGCCTCGACGCATGCGGTTCGGTGAACAGCCGTGGCTCACGGTGGGCTACGTCGAGGCGGTGGCTACCGATCCCGAGCGCCAGGGCCAGGGTCTGGGTCGCCGAACGATGCAGCGGCTCCACCGCGAGATCTCTGCACGATGGCCGGCTGCGCTCCTGTCGACAGGCAGAGCCACCGGCTTCTACGAGCTGCTCGGGTGGGAGAGGTGGCTCGGGCTCTCGTACACCCAGACCTCCTCAGGCGTCGTCCAGGACGGTGAACACGGAGGACTGATGATCCTGCGTTTCGACCCGTCCCTCGTCTCGGACCTGTCGGTCGGAGTGACATGCGAGGACAGGCGGGGCGACGCCTGGTGAAGCGGTCCGGTCGCTGGCGTGATGGGGCACGGACGAAGCCATGGTCGGCCGATGCGTCCTCCGGCGGTCGACGTGCCTTCAGCTCGGCTGACCCGCGGCCCGGGCGTGCTCCGGAATCGTCTGCGGATACGGGGGGCAGCTCAGAGCGTCGGGCACCGCGCGGGTCGCGCCGCATGCAACCGGCGACGGGTGATCGCGGAGAGCCGAGGGGTCGGTGGACCTCACGCGAGGGGGGGAATGGAGCCCGGGACGCGCACCGCCTCGTTCCGCGCCGATCCCGGCAGTCACGACGAGACCGATGCCGAGCAGGGCCCACGTGTCGAGCCCTTGTCGCAGGACGAGGTAGCCGACGACCACGGCGATCGCGGGCTCGAGACTCATGAGCGTTCCGAAAGCAGCGGCGGTGAGGCGCCGAAGCGCGAGCAACTCCAAAGTGAACGGCACCACTGGCAGCAGGAGGGCCAGCCCGAGACCGATCACGAGCACCTGCGGCGTCAACTGGCTGAACACGGCGGGTCCGGCAACCAGGGTGGCCACCAGGCCGGCGACGGGCATGGAGATCGCGAGGCCGGCGACCCCGGCCATCTGGTCGCCTACCTTCTGGGTGAGGAGGATGTACGCCGCCCAGCATGCGGCGGCCCCGAGTGCGAAGGCGATGCCGACTGGGTCAGCCCCGCCCGTCCAGGGCTGTGTCAGCAGCACGACACCGACGGCAGCAAGTGCGGCCCACAACCGGCCGGCTCCGCGGCCACGCCAGGCCGCTACCCCGAGCGGCCCGAGGAACTCCAGCGCGCTCGCTGTGCCTAGCGGCAGCGTCTCGATCGCTGCCATGAACAGCATGGTGAGACCCGCGGTGACCACACCCAAGGCGATGCCGGCGCGCAGCGCCGTCCCAGAGAACTGCCAGAACCGGGGTCGGACGATGGCCAGCAGCAACACGCCGGCCCAGGACAGCCGTAGCCACGCCGCGCCCTGAGCGCCGACCTGGTCGAACAACCCGACGGAGGCGGCAAGCCCGAGCTGGACGCAGAGCATCGAGGTGACCGCCATGCCGGCACCGGCTCGAGGTGTCGAGCCCAGCGACGAGCCGCCGGCGGTGTGCGTGATCGTGACCATGGCTCCAGTGAACGAGAGTCAACCGTTCATGTCCACGTGACTCAACCTAAGGTATTGTCCATGAAACATGAACGATAGGGAGCTCAGCCTTCGCCGCCTCCGCGTCCTGCTCGAGCTGTCGCGCCTGGATTCGATGCGTGAGGTTGCTGACGAGCTCGGTATGACCACGTCCAGCGTCTCCCAGCACCTGGCGGTGCTCGCCGAGGAAGTCGGCTCCGCGTTGATCGAACCGGTGGGCCGGCGGGTGCGGCTGACGCCGGCGGGTCGACGACTTGCCGAGCACGCGGTCACCATTCTGGCGGCCGTCGAAGCGGCTCGTCGCGACCTCGACCCGAGCAGCGAACCCTCAGGGGTTGTCCGGGTCGCCGGCTTCGCCAGCGGGATCAGACGGTCGTTGCTGCCAGCCCTGGTGGAGATCGACACCAGCGCACCCGGTGTCGACATGCGGATGAGCGAGCACGAGCCGCTGGAGGCTCTTGCCCTGCTCGGCGGCGACGACATCGACGTCGCTCTCGTCTACGACTACGAACTGGCGCCCCTTGATCTTCGGAACGACATGACCGCGCACCGGCTCTGGACCCTTCGCTGGGCGTTGGGCGTGCCCTCACACGCACCACCAGGAGAGCTCTCGTCCTTCGCCGACGAGGACTGGATCGTGAACTCCCGCAACACTGCCGACGAGGACGTGCTCCACACCCTCGCGTCCATGGGCGGCTTCAGCCCACGGATCGTGCACCGCATCGACAGCCTCGAACTGGTCGAGGATCTGATCGTGGCTGGCCACGGCATCGGGCTACTGCCGTGCGTGCCCGTCAATCGACCAGGCGTGCGACTGCTTCCCCTCGACGATCCGAGCGTGACCATGCGCGTCTATGCAGTCGTCCGCCGCGGACGCGAGCAGTGGCCACCCGTGCGTCTCCTCCTCGAGACCCTCTCGCGCGATCACGGAGCTTCCGCACGCGATCGGTAGCGCACCATCCGGCCGCTTCCGGAAGCGGGCGGGTCGCGGTCGCGCCTGCCTGCGAGCGGGTCGGTGTAGGTCACCATCCACGCTGTGGCCGCAGTCATGTCACGCGGAGACCGGCACGACCAGGACGGGGACCTCGCTGAACTCCAGGACTCCGCGTGTCACAGCGCCTACGTAGGCGCTTCCGGCAACCCTGACGTCGGAGCGTCCGACCACGACGAGGTCGGCGCCCCAGTCCCGGGCTTCGCCAACCAGCAACGCGGCCGCGGCGCCCGTAAGACACGTCCCGTCGGCCTGGCCCCCGGCGCGGTGAGCCTCAGCAGTGACGTGGCGCAGGAGCGACTCGGCAGCCCTGCGACGGATGTCAGCCAGCTCACCACCGTGCCCCAGCGTCGCGAGCTTGCGGACGAGCTCGCCGTCCTCAAGGACGTGCACGAAGCGAAGGTGGGCACCGCTCGAGGCCGCGAGGTCGACCGCAAGGTGGGCGGCGGCCAGCGCTGCCGGTGAGTCGTCGACCGCTACGAGGATCCTGCCGAACTGATGCGACGTCATGAATCATGCCTCCTGCTCGGCTTCTCCGGTGCTTGGGTCATCCGGCTCGCGGTCGTGTCGGGACAATCCCGTCCGACGGACGGAAGCCCAACGCAGGCGGACCCCGTCGGCGTGCTCGTCTTCCTCCAGCTTGAGCTGCACCTCGGCTAGCGCCTGCCGGAGCCGGGGGATCCACCGTTCCTGGATGGCGCGGAGCCGGCGGCGGGTCGCACGTTCCTCGGCCTCGAGAACTCGGCCGGCGGCCTCGACTGCAGCGTGCTGCACCGCGGCTTGAAGCGCTCGCCGGTGGCACTCGCGCACCATCACCATGGCTGCGTTGCCCAGGGGCGCGGAGTCTGGCGCGGGTTCGGGCAGGGTGCAGAGTGCTTCGGTCGGGTAGCGCACGCCCATCTGGCGCGACCACACGATCTCGACGTCGACAAGCCCCTGGTCGGCGCCGAGCCGAATGGCGCGCTCCCCGCCGACCAGCACCCCGCGCAGGAGCCAGAGGTCGGCCTCTCGACTCGCGGCGTTCCACTCGGTGCCCGTCCGCTCCTGCAGCACGGCCAGCCGCTCGCGCTCTGCGCGGAGGACGCGCAGCTTGTGGTCGAGGAGGTCGGCGCCCTGCTGCGCTGTGGCAAGCCGATGCTGCAGCCACAGGCGCCCGGCTCTTCCCGGCGGTGCGTGCATCACCCGTGCCACAGTCCTCACCGGCCATCGTCGGGGTCGACGTACCTGGCTCGTAGCAGCGCAGTCGGCAACATCGTGAGCTCGCGGCGCGGAAGTATGCTCAAGACCTCCCACGCGCGGTCCAGCGTGTCTTCGAGCGACCGGGACTCGTCGCGGTGCTGGTCGAGCAGACGGTGTGACACCGCCTGCTCGAAGGCCACGTAGAGGCGATCGGTGGCGCTGAGGGCATCCTCACCCACGAGGTCTGCCAGTTCTCGGGCCTGCCGTGCACGGTCCAGCGCAGCGAGCGTCTGGGCGGCCACGTCCAGGTGGTCCTCACGGGTTCGGCCTGGTCCGGCGCCTTTGCGCATCAGTCGTGAGAGCGAGCTCAGCGGCTCGACCGGCGGGTAGATCCCGGCGGCCTCCATGTCGGCCGAGAGCACGATCTGGCCCTCGGTGATGTAGCCGGTGAGGTCGGGCACCGGGTGGGTGATGTCTCCGGCGGGCATGGTCAGCACCGGGATGATGGTGACTGAGCCGGGTTGCCCACGTATCCGGCCGCAGCGTTCGTACAGCGAGGCGAGATCGCTGTAGAGGTAGCCAGGGTAGGCGCGGCGACCTGGGATCTCACCCCTGGCTGCCGACACCTCGCGCAGCGCCTCGGCGTACGACGTCATGTCGGCCAGCACCACGAGCACGTGTCTACCGAGCTCGAAGGCGAGGTGCTCGGCGACCGTGAGTGCGATGCGTGGGGTGAGGATGCGCTCGACCACCGGGTCGTCGGCTGTGTTGAGCAGCAGCACCAGCTCTCCCGCGGCCGAGCGTTCCTCGAGGGCGTCGCGCACCGCGGCGGCGTCGAGGTGGGTCAGGCCCATGCCCGCGAACACGACGGAGAACGGCTCGCCCCCCACGGAGGCCTGCGCGGCCAGTTGGGTCGCGAGCTCGAGGTGCGGCAGCCCGGCGACCGAGAACACCGGGAGCTTCTGCCCCCGCACCACGGTGGTCAGGGCGTCGATGGCCGAGACCCCGGTCAGCACGGGCTCGGACGGGGGCTCCCGGCGCGTCGGGTTGATCGGCGCCCCACCGACCGGAGCGCGATGCCGACCCAGGATCGGCGGCCCGCCGTCGATCGGTTCGCCACGCCCGTTGCAGACCCGGCCGAGCCAGCCCGGTCCAACGGGAACGTGGAGAGTCTCTCCAGCGAATCGGACGCGGGTGTCATCGAGATCGATGCCTCCGGTCCCCTCCAGCATCTGGATCACCGCCAGGTCACGGTCCACCTCGAGTACGAGACCGTTGCGCACCTCCCCCGAGTGCATCCGGATGCGGGCCGACTCGTCCCACCCCACATCGGTGACGCCCCGGACGATGAGCAGCGGACCGCGCACCTCGGCGACGTCGGTGTACTCCACGTCACCGACAGCGTCTCCTGGTGTCGCCGGCCGGCGTGGCGCGGCACTCATGACAGCTGCTCGAGGAGCGCGACCACGGTCTCCTGGCGTTCCTGGATGCCGGTGGCGTCGTGCGGGCCGGTCTCCTGTGCCGCGCGCAGCAGGTCGCCGAAGTCGATCTCCTCGATGCGCGCAGCAGGGACCCCGGAGCCGATGAGCGCGTCGCAGCGGTCGATGACCGCCAGCACGGCGTCGAGCAGCGCGGCTCCCTTGGCCGGCGAGCAGAACGCGTCGTTCGCGGCCAAGGCGCTCTGCTGCAGCACTCCCTCGCGCAGCAACCGCCCACCCAGCATCACGACTCGCTCCGCGCCGGGCATCGATCCCACGCCGACGAGCTCGGCCAGGGCGCCGAGCCGGTCGGCGTCGGACAACAACGTGCTGACCCGCGCTCGACGGCGGGTCCAGGCGACATCTCCCTGTCGTGCGTGCCACGACCCCAGTGCGTCCGCGTCGCGGGAGAAGGACCCCGACCAGGCCACGGCGGGGTAGTGACGTGCATAGGCCAGCTCACGGTCGAGGGCCCAGACGGACCGCACGAACCGCTGGGTATGCGCTGTCACCGGTTCGGTCAGGTCTCCGCCTGCGGGCGAGACCGCGCCGATGATGGTGACCGAGCCGGTGCGTCCTCCGAGGGTGACGACGTGACCGGCTCGTTCGTAGAAGGCCGCCAGTGCCGACGCGAGCCCGGCGGGGTAGCCCTCCTCAGCGGGCAGGGCGCCCGTCCGGGACGCGAACTCGCGGAGCGCCTCAGCCCAGCGGGAGGTCGAGTCGGCGATGATCACGACGTGGTAGCCCATGTCGCGGAAGTACTCCGCGACGGTGACACCGGTGTAGATGCTTGCCTCACGCGCCATCATCGGCATGTTCGAGGTGTTCGCGATGATCACCGTGCGGCGACTGAGCCGGTCTCCGGTGCGCGGGTCCTCGAGGGAGCCGAGCTCCTCCACGACGTCGGCCATCTCGTTGCCGCGCTCGCCGCAGCCGACGTAGACGATCACGTCGGCGTCGCACCACTTGGCGATCTGCTGCAGCAGCATGGTCTTCCCGGTGCCGAAACCGCCCGGGACCGCTGCACTGCTCCCGCGTGCGACCGGATAGAGGAGATCGAGGACGCGCTGGCCGGTGTGCAGTCCCTCCTGGGCGTTGAGGCGTTCCCTGCAGGGTCGGGAGCGACGCACCGGCCACGTGGTGGTGAGCGGCACAGGCACCCCGTCGACGGTGGCGATGACCGCGTCGGCCCCGACGGAACCCTCCGGCGCCAGGTCCGAGACCACGCCCGCGACGCCCGGCGGCACGAGCACCCGCATCGAGGGAGGTGCTTCGTCGCCGACCGTGCCGAGCTCGGTGCCGGCCGAGACGCGCTCGCCCAGTGTCACGGTGGGGGTGAAGCGCCAGCGCAGCTCGTGGTCGTCCGCAGGTGGGGCCCCCGGGAGCAGCCAGATCCCCGCCCGCGACAACGGACGGAGCAGACCGTCGAACACCGAGCCGAGCAGGCCCGGGCCCAGCCTCACCGAGAGGGGACCACCCTGCGGCACCACAGGGTCTCCGGGAGCCAGACCCCCGGTGTCCTCGTATGCCTGGACGGTGACCCCGCGGTCCGTGATCGCCACGACCTCGGCGGGGAGCCGGTGCTCACCGAGCAGCACCACGTCGTACATCGCCACTCCTGGCAGTGGTTCCACCTCCACCAGGGACCCCGAGACCCGGAAGACCGTCGGGCTCACGGTGTCCACAGCCCCTCGACGTCCGGGCCGAGCGCGTCTAGGGCCCGTTCGGCCAGCGCCACCAGGGTGTACGCGATGCGATGTCCGGGGGCCTCACCGAGAATGCCGCCCTCGGGGAGCTCACGCACCACCGCGTCCGGACCCAGTGCCGCACGGACCACCTCGCTCAGGCGGTCACACCAGGTGGCGTAGCCGGGGTCGCCACGCAGGGTCGCGGCCTGTTCCACGACTCGTGCGCGCAACCCCGAGTAGCCTTCGCGCTGGGCAGCCAGCACGAGGGCGCGGCCTTGGCGCCGCGCTCGCGCGCGATCGGCCACGAGCACGGACGCTGCATCAGCCTCTCCCTGGGCACGGGCCTCGGCGCGGATGGCCTCGGCCTCGACCTGGGCTCGGGCGATGATCGCGTCTCCCTCCGCATCGACCTCGGCCAGCAGTCTCTCGGCGTCGGCCCTCGCCCTGGCCAGGAGCGCCTCACGGACGGGGACGAGTGGATCGGGGGTCACCGTCGCGGATACCGGGGTCACGACGGCATCACCACCGTGAGTGGGTGCAAGGTCTCCGTGCGTTCGGGTCCCAGGGCCCGAGCGGCTCGCGAGGTGAGGAGCACGACCTCGACATCGGCGGCCAACCCGTTCCATGCCTCCATGACAGCCGGGACGTCCTCGGCAGGCACGACGACGGCGCCGGCGAGGGTGTAGCCGGCCACAGCCGTCTCCTCACCGATGACCGCTACCCGTCCCACGACGGTCACGCCCGGCCGATGAGGATGATGGCGACGATGAGACCGTAGATGGCGATGCCCTCGGCCAGCCCCACGATGACCATGGCGCGGCCGAAGATCTCGGGCCGCTCGCTCATGGCCGCCAGCGCGGCAGCTCCGGTGTAGGCCACCGCGAGCGCGGCACCCAGGGACGAGCCCGCCACGGCGATCGCTGCACCGAGGAGCGCCGCCCAGTTCTCGGAGCCGGTGGCGGCCGGCTGCGCCGCGGTCACGGCGTGGGCCGTCTCGGCTGCCCCCGGGCCACTCGTGGCAGTGATGACGACTATCGCGAGCGCGGCGAGGAGGACCACGACATCGAGTGCGACCAGGACTCGCAGGGCGTCTCGCCCACGACGTCTGAGCAGAAGATGGGTCGCCGCGAACACGGCCATGAGGGCGGGCAGGGCGAGGAACCAGGTGGTCATGACTGCCTCCGGGGGATGGCTGTGGGACTGGTGGTGTCGTACCTCGGCTCGGTGCCGAAATCTGTCGGGAGGTGCCAGGGGTGGAACGGTCGGCCCTGGCTGGTGAAGACCCGGGAGAACAGTTCGTAGTACTCCAGCCGGAGGGCCTGCACCCCGGCCACGAGCGCTTCGAGCGCGAACGCGACAGCGTTCCCGACCAGGAACACAGCCACTGCTGCGACGACGAGGAGTCCGCCTGACCCCCCGAGAGCGGTGGTCCCGTCCCACACGATCTTCCCGATGGCCGCGTGGGTCAGGCCGAACGCCGCAAGCCGCACGAACGAGACCAGATTGGTGACGACCCTGATCAGGGCATCGAAGACCTCGACGAAGGCCTGCGCAACGCCGGTGGCACCCCCACCAGAGGTCGCGAGGAAGCCGACAAACACCAGGCCGACGCCCGCCACGATGACGAGTGCGCCGACCAGGTTGAGCCACATGAGCCCAGCGGTGACACCCAGGACGACAAGTCCCAGCCCGGCAAGCAGGCCGGCACCGGCGAACCCGGACGGCGCACTCAACGCTGAGGGCCAGCCCCCCTCACGCCAGCGGTTGATCGTGCCGAGGACCTGTGCGCCGGCGAGGAGCACCGCCCCCAGACCTAGCGCGAAGGCCATCAAGGTCACCGGCTCGTCGAGCGGGGCGAGCCACAGCACCGGGACCATCCCGGTCGGGCCGAAGAACTCCCCGTAGAGCAGACCGAAGACGATCGCGACAACCCCGGATCCGGCCACGAACGGCCACATCGTGCGGAACCGGGCAAGCCGCCGGGGTCTGCCCGCACGCAGCAGCAGACCACCGATGACGAGGAGTGCGCCGTGTCCCGCGTCGCCGAACATCATCCCGAACATGAGCACGTAGGCGAGCCCGGCAAGCAAGCTGGGGTCAATGTCGGCGTAGGGCACGGTCCCATAGGTCTCTACCAAGGGGGTGAACGACTGACCCACCCTGTCTCCGCCTCGCAAGAGCGTCGGCGGGTCCACGCCGCGGGGCGGGCGGATCGGCACGACTGTCGCCCCGAGGTCCCTCAGTGCGCCGGTCAGATCCCCTACCTCGGCGACCGGCATCCAGCCTGCGAGCGCCGAGACCTCACCACGGACGACGGCACCGTTGGCATAGCCCTGGAGCTCGACCTCACCCGCAATCAAGTCGGCGCGACCCTCACGCCCCAGTTCCTCGAGATCGACGGGCGCCTGGCTCAGCCGAGGCGCCGTCGGCAGGGCCGCCCCGGCACCGGCAACGGCTCGTGCTGCATCCCTCTCGATCATGACCGCGGTGCCTGCCGCACCTCCTGCACCTGTGCGGTCGAGCTCGACGGTCCCGGCGTCCGCGACCCGCACGAGCACGTTGCGCAGGGAGACCTTCGGCGCCACGAGTGCCACCCGCTGCATCTGCAACGGGGCCCCGACCTCACGCCACCACATCGAAGACCTCCAACGCCGGTCCCGTGCCACCGCGAGCGGCGACCTCGAGTGCTGCTCGGGTCCGCCAGGCATCCACGGCCAGCACCGCCACCGCGCCGATCACCGGTCGCTGGTCGTAGGAGGATCCGCGCAGGAGCCCGAAGCCGTCGTGCTCCACCCGCTGCCACCAGCTCGCCTCCGCGCGCCAGAGGTCGTCGACTCGGTCCACGTCATCGAGAACCGACTGTGCACCGGATGGGAGCAGCGCCCGAAGGACGGACAGGTCCCTCTGCCCACGCGCGACCTCGTCGACGAACCCGGGACCCAGCACGTACGAGGCGCGGCGGGTCAGGGGCGGTGTCAACCTCCGCCCGTCGACGACGACCTCCCGGAGAACGAGCAGAGCCGCAGCCGACCTCGCCCAGACCGCAGCCGCAGGAACGCCCGCGACGACCGCGTCGGCCCAGGCGAGGCGAAGCCCGACCTGAAGCTCCCGCTGTGTGGTGACGTCACCCAGACGCCACGACGCCGAGCCGAGCACGTCCCCGATACCGGCGAGGGTGGTCGTCTCGGACAGTCGTGACCAAGCGGTATCGAGGGTCCCGAGGGTGTATGCCGACGCGGCGGGCTTGCCGTGCAGCCTCGCCAGGTGTTCATCCAGGTTGGCCACCTCGAATCCTGCCGCGAGGAGACGCATCACGTCCGCGCCCCCGCGCGGAAGCCAACCCGCCAGCACGCGCATGTTCCACAGGAGCGAGGCACCGATGGCGTGCTGGGCCTCCTCAAGGCTCATGCCGGGGTGCGCGTCGTGTCCATAGGGCGTGTGGTGGAGCGCGGTCGCCGCCTCGGCAAGCCCCGCGCTGGTGGCGAGGGCTCGTGCTCCGCCCGCCCCGAGTCGTCGGTCGGCCAGCGCCTTGGCCCGGACGACGCCAGCGACCCAGGACGTACTCACGGCTGGGCTTCTTCTCCGCCATGCAGCGCGGCCCTGGCGGAGCTCATCACCCGGTCGAGATAGACGGGCATCTGCTCGGCGACGTGGCGTCGCACGGCGGTGGCAGCGTGTTCCGCCTCAGCGAGTGCCGCGGCGTTCCCCTCCTCGATCTTCCGACCCACGCGCACCGCAGCATCCGCTCGTTCCGCCGCCGCTTGCCGGCGTGCGTCAGCGACGATGGCAGCGGCTCGGGCCATGGCCTGTGCCCGTCGCTGCTCGGCTTCCTGCCTCGCCGCCCGGCGGGCGCGGGAAGCTTCCTCCTGCGTGTCGGACAGGAGGTCGAGGACAGGCTCGAGCTCGGCGGCCAGCTCGGCGACGCGATCTGCGGGGACCCCGGCTGGAGCCGCTGCACCCGGAGTGCCAGCGGGCCGGAAACGCTGCAGAATGTCTCGGGACCGTGTCACGTTCCCTCCCGCCGTAGCGACCTCTTTCATGCTACGCCGTCGGACACCCTCCTTGCGCCTGGGGCCACCACGGGGAGGACGTCACAGCGGCACGAACACGAGCCCGTATGACGGCCAAGGGTCGGGCACGTGCCCATGGGCCGCCTCCGCCCCCATGGACTGGCGTCGAGGGCGACGTCCGAGTTGGATCAGGTGGTGGATGCCCGGAAGATGCTGCCGATCGATGCATCCAGGGCGGCGTTGAACTCTTCATCGCTCTGCTGGAGGGTGAGCCCCTCGGTCAGCGCCCGGGAGAAGCTGGCGACGACCTGGTGCTGGCGGGCCAGGCGGGCGTTCGCCTCCTCGCGGCTGTACCCGCCTGACAGCGCGACGACGCGCAGAACGTTCGCGTGGGCCACCAGGTCGGCATAGAAGTCGTCGACCTCGGGAAGAGTCAGCTTCAGCATGATGTGCTGGCCTGCACCCAGGGCCCCGAGTCCCTCCAGGATGGCCGGCTTGAGCAGCTGCTCGGCTTCGGCCTTGCTGGGGGAGTAGATGTCGATCTCGGGCTCGAGGATCGGCACCAGTCCGCCGGCCAGGATCTGACGACCGACCTCGAACTGCTGGTCGACCACCGCCTGCACTCCCTTGCCGTTGCCCAGCTTGATCACCGAGCGCATCTTCGTCCCGAACACGCCCTTCTCCACAGCTCGCGCCAGCAGTGCATCGAGGCCGGGCAGCGGTTTCATCACCTGGGCGCCGTCGGCCTCGTCGGCCAAGCCCTTGTCGACCTTCAGAAACGCCACGACGTTCTTCACGTTCCACAGGTAGTCGGCGGTGCCCCGGCCCTCGATCTGGCGGTCCATCGTGTTCTCGAAGATGATCGAGCCTAGAATCCGGTCGCCGTTGAAACTGGGGCTCGTGATGATGCGCGAGCGCATCGCGTGGATGAGGTCGAACATCTCCTCGTCCCCGGAGTACGCGCTGTCCTCGATGCCGTAGAGCCTCAGGGCTTTGGGAGTGCTGCCACCACTTTGGTCCAGCGCTGCGATGAAACCCTCAGCGTTCTTGACCTTGTCGAACTGCTGTTGGTTCATG
Organism: uncultured Actinomycetota bacterium; assembly: GCA_963784485.1. Classification (GTDB taxonomy): domain Bacteria; phylum Actinomycetota; class Actinomycetes; order Propionibacteriales; family Nocardioidaceae; genus Marmoricola_A. The sequence goes on from CAWARH010000005.1 coordinate 70,946, forward strand.
GTCGGGGCCTCCTCGTTGTCCTCCACCCTACGGCCTAGGGGGTGGCTGTCGAGGACGTGTCTGGAGCAGGCTGAGGAACTCCGTCTCACGCACAGGATCAACCGTGAGACACGTCGGTCGCCTCAAGGGCGCCGTCGACGATCCGCGCGGTGCGGTCCCCGTAGTGGAGGACTCGGTCGTCGTGGGTGACGATGATCGCCGACACCCCGCGCCCCTTGATCTCCCGTTGGAGCAGGTCCATCACCTGCTTGCCCAGCTCGGAGTCGAGCGCTGACGTCGGCTCGTCGACCAGCACCAGCGAAGGGTCGTTCATCAACGCCCTGCCGATGGCCACCCGCTGCTTCTCACCGCCTGACAGCTGGGCCGGCAGGTTGTCGCCACGTCCGCCGAGGCCGAGCTCGTCGAGCAGCTGGTCGGCTCGCTTCCTGGCAGCGGCGTCGATGCGGGAGCCGCCGAACTGCTTGACGACGAGCAAGTTCTCCTTCGCAGTGAGGAACGAGACGAGATTGACGGACTGGAAGACGAATCCCACCTGGTCGCGCCGAAACCGGGCCAGCTGCTTGTCGTTGAGGTCGGTGATCTCCTTTCCGCCTACCCGCACACTGCCCGAGGTCGGGCGCAGCAGCGCGCCCGCCACGGTGAGCAGCGTGGTCTTCCCTGACCCAGATGGGCCGACCAGGATCAGCATCTCGTCGTCCTTGACGGTGAGGCTGACGTCGTTCAGCGCGACGACCTGCTGGCCACCGGCTCCGTAGACTTTCCGGACTTCGTCCAGCTCGAGCGCGGGCATGGCGCTATCCAATCGCTTCGGCAGGGTCGATACGCAGGATTCTGCGTAGGGTGAAGAGGCTCCCGAGAAGCGCGCTCGCGAGCACGCCGGCAGCGGTCTGGATCATCCGGGCTGCCTCGAGTCGGACCGGCAGCTCAGCCGGCAGGAGGCTGACGAAGACCACGCTGAGTGCGAAGCCGAGCACAAGCGCAACCAAGCTCACGCCCACGGCCTGGGTCGAGATCCCCGCCATCAAGTTTCCGGTTCTGGCGCCCAGCGCCTTGAGCACCGCGTAGAGGTCGACTCTCTCCAGGGTGATCAGGGTGAAGAACAGCGCCACCACCAGCAATGTGACGACGAATGTCACCCAGATGATGCCCTGGAAGGTCGATGACTGCTGTTGCACCACCGGCAGCGCGTCGATCGCCTCGTCGGGCGTGACCACGGCGATGCCGTCGACGGCAGACAGGCTCCGAGCAAGCGCACTGGTGCTGGAGCCGTCGGTCGGCTCGATGACCAACGCCTGATTGAAGCCCTGCGGTGGCAACGCGGCGGGGTTCCCTGACGTGACGATCTCCCGCCAACGCTCAGTCGAGACCCACACCGTGGGAGAGCCCTGACTGAGGTCGCTGACGATCCCTGCCACCACGACCGGCTCTGTTGTCGCGCCGAGCAACAGCGTGTCTCCGACGGCGACGTCGTTGCGGTCGGCTAGTGCCTCATCGACGATCGCGCCGCCGGCCGCCGGGGGAGGGGGGATCACCTCAGTCGGCAGGTCATACCCGAAAAGCACGATGTCGACGATCTCGCCCCGGGTGTCGGTGGCCGTCGACTGGATCAGGTCGAGCGCCCCCACGGCCTCGACACCGTCGGAGGCACCGAGTTGTTCAGCCTGCGCGTCGTCCACGTGCGATCTCTGGATCAGCAGCTCGCTCTGATCGGAGAAGACGAGTAGGCGGCCCTCGTGGGCGCGGTATGGGCCGGTCTGGTTGAGCTCGAGACCATCGAGAAATCCTCCCAGCACGACCAGGAGCACGACGAGCATGGTGAGCGCCCCGCCGACTGAGAGGAATCGACCGGGCTGTCGGATCAGCTCCTTGATCGCGATCCTCATGGGTCAGATGCCTCGGGTCGTCGTCGCATTGACCGGGTCGATGGCCAACACGCGGCGTACAGCGCCGACCGAAGCCAGCAGTCCGAGCACCACGATCACGCCGATGGTTGTTGCCGTGCCGGCCGGGCTGAGGGCCGCACCGAACGCGTCTCGGGTCAGCGCCAGCAGCGCGGCGGTGACCGCTGATCCGATCAGCGTACCGAGCCCCACGACCACGAGTGCCTGGATGAGCACCGATCCGATCAGGTCGCGACTACTCGCCCCCACTGCCCGCAGGAGCACGAGCGCGTTCTCCTTCTGAACGGTGAGGATGAGGAAGAAGACGCCCGTGACGATGGCGACGACCAGGTACAGCAGCAGGTAGAGGATCGAGAAGGACTGGGTGATCGAGCTCACGCCCGGAAGCGCCTCGACGGCCGCCGACCTGTCCAACGCCTCGATCCCGCTGATAGACGCGGTCAGTGACCGCGCGACGAGCTCCGGGTCGGCATCGCTGGCAACGGTGACGCCGATCAAGGAGGGAGACACCTCGATCGTCGCTCCTGCTCGTTCCTGCGACGCCGCGACGTAGTCCTCGAACGGGACGTACAAGGTAGGCAGCACGTTGAACGCCGCGTCGTCGGCCGTACCCACGACCTCGAGCTGCACGCCTTCGACGGTGACGAGCTGGCCGATCTTGAGAGGGTCGTCGAACGACGAGCCGCTGAACAGCGCTTCGCCCCGGGCCTGCGGGAGTCGGCCCTCCGCCACCTCGGCCGGGAGGGACGGCCCGGACACGTCGCCGCCCACCAGCTGGACGTCGATCTTCGCACCGTCGGTGGTCGCGGCGAACACGCTCAGGCCGATCGGCGACGTCGCCACCACCTCAGCCGCCGCCGCGACCTGTGCGTGCACCGTCCCTTCCAAGATGCTCGTCGCCGGGTTGCGGCGGGCTTGTTCGTCGTAGACCAGGACGTCGGCCGAGATCGATTCGAGCCCACCGGTCAGCCCCTTGGTCAAGGTGCCGGCAACTGCCTGGAAGAACAGGAGCAGCAGAACAAGCAACGCCACGGCGGATGTCAGCAGTGAGAACCGGCCCAGCGATCGGCGGATCTCCTTGAACGCTACGAACACGGGAGCCGGCCGACGTCGACGGCGGGGCCCGGGAGCCTCACGCGCGGGACCACGCCTGGGACTGCGTACGCCGGATGATGCGGGAGAAGGAGGGGCGATGTGAGGCTGTCGGAGTCAGGCCCGCCGACCCAGAGACGCGGGCAACGACCGAAGAGCCCACCTCTCCACCTCCTCTTTCGGTCAGGTGCTCGGACGAAGTGCCATCACGGGTCGAGGCGCCCGAATTCAGGGCCGCTCGATGCCCCGTCGATCCTGCCACACCACTGTGGCGCGAGCAGGCCATCGTGCGGCCATGGCCACGGGAGGGCGCGGCGGAGCGCGCGAGCGGGGGAGGTGCGGATGGCCGGGACGTCGCGGAAGGTGTTGCTGGTCGGGCCACCCCACCCTCGTGTCCCGGAGGCAGGGGAATCCAGGCCGGAGCAGGGTTGGCATCCCTCGATCCTCGTGGTTGAGTGCCATGAGGCGCACTTGTCGCCTGAAGCTTGGTTCTGGTGCGTCTTGCGCGCGTCGGGGTTTCTCCCGGGGAGTTTTCGTGCGCGTCACAAAAAGGAGCCAGATCATGCCGACGATCCCGTATCTCTCTCGGCGTACTTCCTTCTTTGTGGCGCTCGTTGCCGCGGCCTTCGTGCTTTTCGGTACGTCAGTCGCGTTCGCGCAGGACGACACTCTCGGCGGAAAGGTCCGCAGTGGCCAAGACGTGGTGGTCCCTGCCGGGGAGACCGTGGAAGGCAACCTGTATGTGTCGGGCGGGACCGTCCGCGTCGAGGGAACGGTCACCGGGGACCTTGTGGTGGCCGGCGGCCAGGTGGAGGTGTCGGGTGAGGTCAAGAACGACCTCCTGGCCACCGGCGGGACGATCGAGGTCTCCGGGCGGGTCGACGGTGACGCCCGGCTGGCCGGTGGCCGGGTCCAGGTGAGCGGACCGATCGGCCAGGATCTCGTGCTCGCGGCCGGTCAGGCGACGGTGACGTCGTCGGCGCGGATCGGCCAGGACCTCGTGTTCGGGGCCGGGCAGATGACGCTCGACGGCCGGGTCACAGGCAGCGTGCTGGGAACCACCCCGAACTACACCAAGCACGGCACCGTCGGCGGCACCGAGAACGTCACCATCGCCGAACAGGACACGAAGACAGAGCCGACGGTCGCCTCTCAGCTGGTTGACGGACTGCAGCGATGGATCGGCATCCTCGCGGTCGCGGCGTTGGCCATGTGGCTGCTTCCCCGCCTTCTGCGAGGGACCGCCGACGGCGTCCGTCGCCGTCCGCTGCCCAGCCTGGGAATCGGCGTCCTCGCGATCATCGGTGTGGTCGTCCTCGGCATCGCCGTGCTGATCGTGTCGGTCTTGGCTGCGGTGGGCTTCGGGCTGCTGGGTCTGGGGGATCTCGTCGCACTCGCGCTGGTCGGCGCGCTGACCCTTCTGGTCGTCGCCGGGTTCGTCGTCTTCGCCATCGTGACGTTCCTCGCCCCCGCAGCGGTCGGCCTAGCCCTGGGCGCTCTCGCGCTGGGCGACGGATCGTGGACCCGGCGCTGGTTGGGTCTGGTGCTCGGCCTCCTCGTCGTCGTGATCCTCACGTCGCTTCCCGTGGTCGGAGGCTGGTTCGGTCTGCTGGTCGTGCTCCTCGGTCTTGGTGCTGCCGTGCGCCTCGCCTGGTCCCGGCGGCGACGCTCCCCAGGGCGGATGTCCGCGGAACCTGCGGGAAGCTAGTGGTGCGTATCTCGCCATAGGCCAAGCCATCGGACGCTGGCTGGCACTACGCGACCGGGTCATCGACTCCCTGCTACGAGGTCACTCCTACCTGAGGAGTGCGCGGCCTCCCTCCAAGCCGATGCACGGACCCTCAACACTGCCCTCCTGGGGCTGCGGCACGTGCTGCGCTCGGGACCGGGCACTGTGATCCGTCATGACGCCAGGCTTCTGACGCGTTCGATCCCGGTCCGGTCGGCGGCCCCGACCACGACGAACGCGAAGCCGAGAGTCATCGCCAGCGAGACAAGAAGGTCGGTCAGGGTCGAGCTCGTCGCGTTCAGATCGATGAAGCCGAACGCTCCCAGAGCGGAGACAACGACGTTGTTGACGACGTGGAGGGCGATCGCCGCCTCCAGCCCACCAGTCCTCCAGGTGAGCCACCCTGCGACGAGCGCGAAGACGGCGATGTCCATCAGTCCCCGGAGCTCGTAGTCGTGTCCGACCACGAACAGCGGCATCGGGAGCGTGATGGCGATGGCGGGGTGCCGGACCCATCCCCCCAAGGTCTGCATGAGATACCCGCGGAAGAGGTACTCCTCCGCGGCCGCCTGGAAGGGCACGAGGAGAAGAGCGAGCCCCAGAAGAGCGAGCGTGTGAGGGCTGTCGAAGTGGGGCGCCAACGACTGTCCTCGCATCGACGCGACGGCAACGAGACCGAGCTGGGCCGCGCCGTAGACGACGGCGGCGACTCCCACGCACCGAGCCAGCCACCCCCACCTGATCCGCCCAGCCACTGAGGACACCAGGCCGGCGGGTCGTGCGCCGAAGACTTTGATCGCCGACCACAGCGCGGGCAGCATGAGCGCCACCATGATCATCCCTATCGCGTAGGTGCTGGGCTCGCCCACATCCTCCAGAGGATCGTTGAGGAAGCGGTCGGTCGTGTCCGCGAGTCCTGGAATCGCCAGCCCGACCAGGGCGACGACGCCGAACAGCAGGGCCACAAGCAAGCAGTAGGCAACCGACGCCACGAGTCCCACCATCAGTGGCTTCCACCACCGATAGCGCTCGAAGGCGCGGGCCAGACGGTGATATTCCAGGGTCCCCTCGTGGGGGGAGTGGTGGGGGAGCGCCGTGGGCAGTTCGGTGATCGTGTTCATGAAGCCAGGCTGCGGCGAGGGCACCTCCTCGCGCATCGTGCCGAGGCATCGCGTCTGCAGGCCTAAAGGATGAAGCTCGGTCCGTCCTTTGGTTCGAGGAAGTACCCCGTCGCGGGAGCTAGCATTCGGCGAGTGACCCAGACCCCGCCCGACCCGTTGCCACGGGCGCGCAGCGCCCATGTCCACGCTTGGACCGTGACATGGCACATGGCAGCGGTTCTGGGGCTGGGCGTACTTGGGCTGCTCGCCACGTACGGGGGGCTCCTCGACTCCTACCCCGATGGCGATCCCCCCGCGCGCTACTTGGCGCTCTTCCTGCTCGACGTGACTCTGGGTGTCGTCGCCATCGCCCTCTACCCTTTCCGCCACCGAGCCCCCGTCCCTGTGGTGACCGGCATCGTGGCACTCAGCGCAGTGTCGACGCTCGCGGTCGGATCAGCGGTATTCGCCATCGTTTCGCTCGCAACCCGTCGGCGGTGGCGTGACCTTCTGGCGATCACGCCTGTCTTCCTCCTCGCAGTGCTCGTCAACGAGCTTCTCCTACCGACCCCGGATTCGCCTCCTTGGTGGCAGCTGCTCGCCATCGCGCTCATCTCTCTCGGCGTACTGATCCTCGTCGGGATGTACATCGGCGGTCGACGACAGCTGCGCACGGCACTCGAGCACGAGCTCGTCAGTGCGCGACGTGAGCAGGTCGCCGTGTTGGAGGCGGCCAAGGAAAGCGAGCGGACACAGATCGCTCGGGAGATGCACGATGTGCTTGCGCACCGACTCTCTCTCGTGGCCTTGCACTCGGGTGCGTTGGAGTCCAGGACCGACCTGTCACCCGAAGAGACCGCGGCCGCTGCCGGAATCATCCGCGAGAACGCTCACCGAGCACTGACTGAGCTGCGCGAGGTGCTCGGAGTGCTGCGCAGCCAGCCCGGGGATGTGGATGGGTCGGGGATGACCTCCTCACGACCCCAGCCGACCCTGGCCTGTCTCGATGAGTTGCTGAGCGACAGCCGGGCAGCCGGGAACCCCACGACGCTGCAGGTCGACAGCGCTGTGTCGGAGCAGCTCTCCCGCCTGCCCGAGTCGACCAGCCGCCACCTGTATCGCATCATCCAGGAGGGCCTCACCAATGCACGCAAACATGCTCCTGGTCAACCGGTGAGCGTCCGGCTCCACGGGAGGGTCGGCGACGTTGTGTCGGTCTCCTTGAGCAACTGCGTGGATGCACACCAGGCGCGTACCGAGCAGCCCAGTTCCGGAGTCGGTCTGACGGGCCTGCACGAACGGGTCCGCCTGGCCGACGGTCAGCTGTCCGCGGGACACGACGGACGCAGTCACTTCCTGGTGGAAGCAGAGTTGCCGTGGACCGTGACGTGACCGCGCCGGTCCGCGTCGTCCTGGTGGACGACGAGTCTCTTGTCCGGATGGGCCTGAAGCTCATCCTCGAGGGCGACCCCGAGTTCGAGATCGTGGATCAGGCAGCAGACGGTCTTGCCGCGATCGCCAGCGTCAAGGCCACCGACCCCGACGTGATCCTGATGGATGTCCGGATGCCGCACCTCGACGGTCTTGGCGCCACAGAACGCATCCTGGCCGATCGACCCGACGCCAAGATCATCGTTCTCACCACGTTCGACACCGACGAGTACATCCTCCGTGCGCTCCGACTGGGCGCGAGCGGTTTCCTCCTCAAGGACACGCCACCGCGTGAGCTGATCGAAGCGGTACGGAAGGTCGCGTCCGGTGACACGATCCTGTCTCCGTCTGTCCTCCGCCAACTCATTGCTGCTGTTGCCGACCAACCCAGCGACGCGCTCCGGACCAGCGCGAACCAGATGCTAGATCGACTCACCGGGCGGGAGCGCGACATTGCGAATGCCATCGCCCTCGGACACTCCAACGCCGAGATCGCGGCCGACCTGTTCATCAGCATCACCACCGTGAAATCACATATCGGCCGGATCCTCGACAAGCTCGCCGTCACCAACCGGGTACAGATCGCCGTGTGCGTGCACAACGCGAGCAGATGAGCGGCGCCGCCAAGCCATCCATCCAACACCGAAGAAGCCCCGAGCTGCTTTCCACCGGACCAGGCCGGATCTGGTCGTGGACATGGGGTACCTTGAAGTCGACCGGTCGTTGTCTGGCCGCAGGTCCATGCGAGGGCGGTGTTGCCGATGTCTTGGCAACGGAGGCTTGTTCACGGGGGGATCGCGCTTGCCATGGCAGTGGTCGTGGCCGGTGGCCCGGTCGCCTCAGCCGAGACGCGTGCGCACGACGCCCGAGGCGCCTACCGGACCCTCGACCTCGGCAGCCTCGGGGGTGGGGTATCGACTGCGGCGGCGGTGAACGACCGCGGCTGGGTGGCCGGGAACTCCCTCACTGCCGACGCACAAGACCACGCCTTCCTCTGGAACCCCTACACCCGTTCCATGAGAGATCTCGGTGACCTGGGCGAGGTCGCCGACCTCAACAACCGTCGCGAGGTCATCACTGCCCGCGGCGCGGTGTGGAGGGCGCGCACCGGGAAGGCGACCGCCATTCCCTTCTCCTTCGAAGTCGGCTGGGGTCGGATCACCCTGAACGACCGGGGGGAGGTAGCGCTGTTCCGGCCCGGCGACGGCGACACCTGGGACGTGGGCGTGTGGAATGTGCGCACCCACCGGTGGAAGAGCCTGCGCTGCCCCGTTGGCGACCCGAACCTGAGCTGTCCCTCCGAGTCAGACCGTCCCAGTGGTGTCAACAACCGCGGCCAGGTGATCGCCGTTCCCTCCTGCTCGACGTGTCCGGTGCTGCTCTGGGACCCCCAACGGAGACGTTGGGGCACGGTGATCTCGCTGAGCGACGACGTGCCCGCCGCGCTGAGCAACCGGGGGGTGGTCGTGGGCCGTGACCTCAGGTGCACCTCGAGCCCGGTCGACTTCGTGGCGGTCGACACTCGTCGCGGCAGGCGAACCTGCCTACCCCTGGAACCGATCGACGTCTCCGACCGCGGGGTTGTCCTCGGGAGGGAGGCCGTGTTCGACCTGCGCAGCCACGTGACGCTGACGCTGCCCCGACCGCGAATGGGGGCGACGACGTGGTCGGCGGCAGCTCTCAACCGCCGCGGGGAGGTGGTGGGCAGTCTCCAGACCGTCGACGGCACGACTCATGCGGTGCTCTGGCGTCCCCGCTGCTGATCCGGGTCGGTCCTAGGACGTCTCCTCGGCGTCGATCCCGCACGTGCCCACGAGCTGGCCGAGGCGGCGCGGTTCGACCAACCACCACCGGAGGGCGGTCATCCAGACCGCATCAGGAACTGCGTCTCAGCCTGCTCCACATCTTCTGTGCCGGTCTCGGGTCAGCCGAAAGAACGAGAGAGGGCCGGCCCAGAGGCCAGGAAGATCGGGCCGGCAGAGCGATGGCACCGAGCAGACATTCGGTCATCGTGACATCGACGACCCGAGAGACGGAGAAGGCCTTGATCACCAGGACCAGGACGACGACAGCACTGCACGATCCGCCCGCGCCGGTCAGAGCGAAGCTCGCGGCAGCCTGGACCAGCTTCATGTTCCTCTACATCTACGTCGACTACCTCGCCCTGTACAAGCCCGGCTCCATCGACGACATCCTGGCCGGCGTCGTCTTCGAGTTCGACATCAACCAGACCTTCGTCGTCGTTTCGCTCATGCTCATGGCGATCCCGATCCTCATGATCCTGCTCTCCACGACACTGCCCGCACGTGCGAACCGCACGCTCAACCTCGTCGTGGCATCGCTCTACATCCCTGTCTCGATGTTCAACGCGGTCGGCGAGTCCTGGATGTTCTTCTACGGCCTCGGCGTCGTGCTCGAAGTGACTGTCCTGGCCGTCGTCCTCCGCGCCGCCTGGACCTGGCCCCGCACGACCTCAACGTCGATGCCCGAGCCCGCCGCGCCGACCGCACATCCAGATGGGGCGATAGGCACAGGGCATCGACCCGAACGGCCGGCCTGACCGAGGACTTCGGCGACCCACCCGCGTGCTCGGCGCAGGGTGTACGTCGCCGCTTTGCGGCCGCAAGGCGACCAGTCCGCAGGCGACCTGCCCGGCGGTCAGCTCCCGACTCGATGACGATGCGCGAGGATGGCGCGGTCCAGGTTGCCAGCGACGTGGACGTGGTCGGGACGCCTTGAGTGGCGACGTGGATCGAGACCGGTTCGTGGCAGACATCTCTCCCCGCCATGTCCTCACGTCGTTGACCAGCGCAGGTCGAAGATGCTTCACGAGATGCTCACCACGACTTCGCCGAGTGCGTGTCCCTCACCGACATGAGCCAGGGCGGCGGGAACCTCGTCGAGGGTGAACGTGCGATCGATCGCACTCCGTAGCTGTCCGTTCACGCATAGGGCGGCCAGCGGCTCGAAGTGCGCTGGACCTTCGTTGACGGCGAGCCGCGTGGTCGAGGCGCGTCCTCATTCGCCGCACCGACGGCTCAGCCGAAGCAACCTCCACCCCACAAGGGCGAACCAGGTCGGCAGGAGGAGGCCGTAGAGGAGATAGCCGAACCCGAGCATGGGCTGCAGCGCCTCCGACACGATCCCGACCGCTCCGGTGACCACGCCGAGGGTTCCGACCGACCTGCCGAAGCTGCCCCTGCGCATGATCACGGACAAGATCAGGATCGCGGCGGCGGTCAGGATCCCGCCCCAGCCCACCGCGTTGGTGTCCGCGATGAGTGCGTCCGCGGCATGGGCCAACCCTGCCCGCTCGGCGTCGGTATCGGCCGCCATGTAGGAGTTGCTGAGCACGACCAGACCACCGTGCAGTGACTGAGGGCTGCTGCCCGAGGCCAACGCGATGATCTCCGAGACGATCCCGAACAGTCCACCGATGGCCGCCACGGACTTGTTCACATGCTTCAGTGCCACAGCCACAGCGCCGAACACGACCAGAGCAGGCACGCCCAACCCGACGAAGCACACCAGCTGGGTCAGATAGACGACCTTGTGGGCAGCGACGTACTCAAGCAGCGCTCGTCCCTCGTCGGGTGGGACCGGCGCCGAGAAGATCAGCACCACCGGTACCAGCACGAGCAGCACATACAGCAGCGCTGCGGCGCCCCCGGCCCTGTACAAGGGTCCCCAGGACACGTCCAGACGCCCCGACGCGGTGGGGTCGGTCCCGGACACGTCTGACCGCGCCTCGTCAGCCATCAGCGAGCCGCCCTCGATCGTGGCTGCCCTTGGGCCGCCCGCAGGAACCCGAGCGTGAGGTGCGACGTCGTTGTGGACGTGCTGGTGCGCACGTGTCCCGGGTCGGGGTAGATGTGCGCCCGGCCGTCCTTGACATCGGCCGCGGTCGGCTCGAACAGCTCACGGTGGTAGAAGATGTCCTTGGCCCCGCCGATGACCCAGGTAGGTGCGGCCGGGGGCACGACGACCAGGGCTCGCACCAGCTCGGGCCGGTCCGAGGCCAGCTGCAACGCCACAGACCCGCCGGTACTCGTACCGGTCGGGAACACCGGCTCACCGAGCTCGTCCTCGATCGCGGCAGCCAGGTAGCCAGGTAGCCAGCGATGCACTACCGACCGCCAGATGTGGGATACCACCGAGCAGGCCAGTCGACTCCCGCGCCATCGCAGCCACCGCCCCCTCGTCACCTCGTCCCCCGAACGAACCTACGCCGCCCTGGTCGACCCGTGAACCTCGCCGGCTGACTTGTGACCCTGGAAGCGGTCGGCGGCGGGCATGTGGCTGTCGGGATCGGTCACCGTGGGACGTTGGCGGTCATGGGACTCTGGGCGTCGACTCACGCGACCACCATGCTGAGGATATGGCCGATCGATGGGGTGACACCCACCCGCTCGAGAAGATCGCCCTGGGCACGTCCTGATCCCGTTCCCCAGTGTGTCGATGAGAGGCGTTGTCATGACCAAGACGAAGACCCCGTCCGGGTCGCCCTCCGAGGGGCTCGCAGCCGGCCCCACCGGCACCGCTCGCACGACCGGGCTGCTGTATCTCGGACTGGCCGTCACCGGAGCTCTCGGGTTCCAGCTCGTCCGCGGCCAGCTCTATGTCGCCGACGACCCCGGTGACACGTTGGCCAACCTGGTCGAGCACGCGTCGGTGGCGCGCCTCGGAATCGCGCTCGAGCTCGGCACCGTGCTGACCCAGGCCCTGGCAGCTGTGTGGTTCTACCGCCTGTTCCGCGGCGTGGACTCGTTCGCCGCGGTGCTGATCGCGGTGTTCGGGATGGTCAACGCCGCGGCGATCCTGGGCAGCGCGGCAATGCTCGCCACGGCCCTCGACGTCGCCGATGACCAGACGTTGGCCGTGTCCGGGGGAGCGGCAGCCACCGTTCAGCTGCTCTATGTCATCAGCGGTCACCTGTGGGGAGTCGGGGGCTTGTTCTTCGGTCTGTGGTTGATCCCCATGGGATGGCTCGTGGTGCGGTCGCGGTGGCTCCCGCGGTTGTTGGGCCAGCTGCTCGTGATCGGCGGCGCGGCGTACGTGCTCAGCACCTTCGTCAGCTACCTGTTCGCGAACGCCGCGCTCGCAGTCGGGTTGCTGCTCGTCCTCCCCACGATCGGTGAGCTCTGGATCGTCGGGTACCTGATCGTCTTCGGAGTCCGCGAGCGCGCCCAGCGGGCCGAGGAGAGTGCCCCCGTTGCCTCCGCCTGAGCCGACGCCTACGACGGGTCATGAGTGAGCGCGCGTGAGCGCGTGGCCGCAGCGGTCGAGGTGGTCGGCTTTCGAAAGCTGTACGGCGCGTTCGTCGCGGTCGACGGGATCTCGTTCGAGGTGCAACCGGGTGAGATCTTCGGATTGCTTGGACCGAACGGGGCCGGCAAGACCAGCACGCTCGAGAGTCTTGAGGGCCTGCGCCCGCCCACGGAGGGAACCTTGCGAGTGGCTGGAATCGACCCCGCCAAGGAGCCTCGCAAGCTACGCGACGTGATCGGCGTGCAACTCCAAGCGGCAGCACTTCCCGAGACCATGACCCCGACCGAAGCGATGAGGATCTTCTGTGCCTACCATCGCATCGCCCCGCGGAACGATCTGCTGGACCGCCTGGGCCTGGCCGACAAGGCCGACTCCCAGTACCTGGAGCTGTCCGGGGGCCAGCAGCGACGTCTCGAACTGTCGCTGGCAATCGCCCACGATCCACGGGTGCTCCTTCTCGACGAGCCCACCGCGGGGCTCGACGTACCTTCCCGGGCCGACCTGCACCGACTGATCCGCGAGCTGCGGGCCGCTGGCACCACCATCATCCTCGCCACCCACGACATGGCCGAGGCCGAGGAGCTGACCGATCGGGTAGCCATCCTGTTGACCGGGAAGCTGGCTGCGATCGGCACGCCCCGCGAGATCACGTCGAAGGGGTCCGAGCTCACCAAGGTCAGCGTGCGCACGGAGCACGGCAGCCTCGGCACCGTCGGGCTCACCTTCCCGGGAGTGGAGAGCCGCCACCGGGAGGGGCACTACTGGATGTACCTCAGCTCGGACATCGGCCCGACGGTCGGCGCCATCATCACCTTCGTCGAAACCAACGAGGACAAGCTGATCGACCTGCGGGTCGAGCGCCCGTCGCTGGAGGATCGCTTCCTCGAGATCACCTCCTCGGGAGGCAGACCATGAACGCCTTCGCCGCCCACTTCGCCTTCGAGTTCCGCACCGGGGTTCGCAACAAGACGCTCCTGTTCCTGAACTACCTCTTCCCGTTGGGGCTCTACCTGATGCTGGGGTTCATCCTGACCGGACTGAACCCGTTCTTTCAGGGGGTGGTCATCCCGGGCATGGTGGTGATCGCGGCGATGGCTGCCTACCTCCTCGGTATCCCCGAACCGTTGGTGTCTGCCCGCGAGAAGGGCATCCTCCGCAGCTACAAGATCAACGGAGTGCCCCCTTCCTCGATTCTCAGCATCCCCGCCCTGACAACCGGGGTTCATGCAGTGATCGTTGCTGCCCTGATCACCGTCAGCGCTCCGACCCTCTTCGATGCCCCGTTGCCGGTCAGCTGGTTGGGCTTCCTGATGTCGACGTTCGCCATCCTGGTCGCCACAGCCGGGATGGCCCTCGTGGTCGGAGTGGCGTCATCCAACTCGCGGGTGGTCATCCTCTGGTCGCAGCTGGTGTTCGTCCCCTCGATGCTGTTGGGCGGAATCATGATTCCCTACGGGGAGCTCAGCCCGGGAGTGGCCAAAGCCTCACAGCTCCTACCGGCCACCCAGGCAATGAATGCCTTTCGGGGGTTGGCGATGGGCGAGAACGCCGATTTCGCTCCCTGGATCTCGATCGTGTCGTTGCTGGGCTGCGGGATCCTCGGGTTCGGCCTGGCGCTGTTCCTGTTCAGCTGGGACAGCCACAACACGGTACGGCGCGGCCACCCGGCGCTCGGACTCCTGGTCTTGGCACCGTTGGCACTGACACTGTTGTTCTGAGCGGGTCGACGGCCTCCGCGAAGGCGGGCACTCTCGCCGGGACCGTCGTCGGGTCGCCTGACCGAGGTTGCCCGCTGGTCTCGTCGACGAGGCCGAGGAGCGTCAGCCGCGATCACCGTGGATGCGCGCCTGGCGCGAGGAGGTGAGGCAGTAGATGTGCTCGACGACCTCACGGCCCACGCCGTGGGCATAGGCGACCTCTGACCCGATCTGCACGAAGCCGACGCGGGTGAGCACCTTCGCCGAGCCGAGGTTGTGCTCGGCGACACGGGCGTAGAGCGGCCGCGTCGCCTCGATCTCCAAGAACGCCCGGAGCGCCCGGGTGGCGAGACCGTGACCCCACCGAGACGGGTCGATCCAGTAGGTCACCTCGCGCCTGCCGTCCATGGTGAAGCTCCCGGTCGTCCCGACGAAGGTGCCGCCCTCGTCGATCGCCCGCAGCACGCAGTCGGGATCGTGCCGGATCCGTCGGTAGTGGCTCTCGAACGTCGCGCGATCAGAAGGATCTGCGCGGGTGAAGGCCGCCATGGCCACAGCGTGCGGATCGCGCTCCCACGCGAAGAGCTGATCCAGGTCGGCCTCACCGAGAGGACGGAGCACGACACTCACCCCGCGCATGCTAGTGCTGCCCACCGACGAGACAACTCCTCCCGGCCCTCCAGGGGCCACGCGGGCCTACAGGGACAACCCGGCAGCCGGGATCATCCCGAACACCAGCTGGGTCTCGGTGTGCCGCACGACCGGGTTCACGGTCACGTGCTCGAGGACCAGGTCACTGAGCGCCTGAGAGGACTTGACCGCGACGTGCAGCAGGTAGTCGTCGTCTCCGGCCACGTGGAAGATCGTCAGGACTCCTGGGATCGCCGAGAGGGTCGCGTGGAAACGATTGACTTCGTCCCGGTTGTGGGTGCCCAGACGCACCCTGATCACTGCCTGCATCGGAAGACCCACGGCACCGAGGTCGATCTCGGCGTGGAATCCCCTGATCACGCCGGAGTCGCGCAGGGCCCGGACCCGATGGATGCAGGTCGACTCGGCGATCCCGGTGCGCTTGGCGAGCGCCGCGTTCGTGAGGCGGCCGTTGGCCAACAGCTCCGCGATGAGTCGACGGTCGGTGCCGTCCAGAGCCCGCGGCGCACCGGTGCGCGACTTCCTCGCTTTGGTGGTCTCGGTCACGGTCACATCTCCATGAAATTGCAGGAATGGGCCAGTCGTCATCACGTTCTGCAATGCAAAGCCTAGATCCTCGCAGAAAGTAGGATGCTGCGTTCATGGATCTTGACGCGCTCGCCCTCGACTCGCTCGCCGTGCACGCCGGACGTGATGACCTCGCCGCGTTGGGCGTGCACGCACCCCCCCTCGACCTGTCCTCGACGAGCCCGTTGCCGGACCTCGAGGGTGGCGGGGCGTCGTACGAGGCGATGGCGACGGGGGGCCACCCCACCGCCGAGGGCGGGAACGTCTACGCCCGGCTGTGGAACCCGACCGTCGCCCGGTTCGAGTCCGCCCTGGCAACGATGGAGCGGACCGCCGAAAGTGTCGCGTTCTCCTCGGGCATGGCCGCGATGAGCGCGGCCATCCTCGCGGCGAAGTCCGAGACCGGGGGCGCCCACGTGGTCGCAGTGCGGCCGCTGTACGGCGGCACCGATCACCTGCTCGCCTCGGGTCTGCTGGGGGTGGAAACGACGTACTGCACCGCCGACGAGGTCGCCGCCTCCGTGCGTAGGGACACCTGCCTCATCGTCCTGGAGACGCCTGCCAACCCGACCCTCGAGCTGGTCGACATCCGCGCCGTCGTCGCGGCCGCGAACGGACGGCCGGTGCTCGTCGACAACACCTTCGCCACCCCGGTGCTGCAGAATCCCGCGGTCGACGGGGCCACGCTGGTGCTGCACAGTGCCACGAAGTACCTCGGCGGGCACGGAGACGCGGTCGGAGGCGTGGTGGCCTGCAGCGCCGAATGGGCAGCAAGCCTGCGCCGGGTTCGCGCGGTCACGGGGGCCCTCATGCATCCCCTGGGCGCCTACCTGCTGCACCGCGGGCTCAGCACCCTGCCGCTACGGGTACGGGCTCAGCAGGAGTCGGCGCAGAAGACCGCGGCCTGGCTGTCCACGCACCCCGCCGTGGCTCGGGTGTTCTACCCGCAGATCCCGGAGTGCGACCCGCTCGGTCTGGTCGGTCGCCAGATGCGCGGTCCGGGGGCGATGCTCGCGCTCCAGCTCACCGGCGGCTACGAGCACGCCGCTCGAGTCACCAGCACGGTGCGGTTGTTCACGCACGCGGTGTCGCTCGGAGGGGTCGACTCGTTGGTTCAGCACCCGGCCGCCTTGACCCACCGCCCGGTGGCGCCCGAGGCCCGCCCGTCCGCCGACATCGTCCGGCTCTCGATCGGCCTCGAAGACGTTGCCGACCTTCACCGGGACCTGGACCAGGCGCTGAACTGGGACTGAGCCGGAACGGCGCCGGGCTTTTGCAGGAACACCCAGCCCACCCCTGCGTGGTTCAGGAGGGGGTGTGCCGGCCGATCACTTCGCGCAGCCTCACCCTTCGCCCGGTGATGACCAGGGCGCGGCGGTAGATCGCGGAAGCGAAGAGCACCATCAGCACCGCGGCGGCTGCCGTGAGAAGCATCGCCAGCGTCAACTGGTACACCGGGACCGCGCCAGAGGCCCACCGGATCGGCATCGACAGTGGCGCAGTGAGCGGGAACAACGAGGCAGCGACACTCCAGCCGCTGCCGGGGTCGGCGGTGACCACGGTGACCCCCAGCAGGTAGCCGCCGACGAGGACGATGATGATCGGTGTGATCGCCGAGCTGACCTCGGTGACCTTGTTGACCAGGGCGGCCGCGGCTGCGAACAGGAACGCGTAGAGCGCGAACCCCAGCACGAACCACACCACTGCGAGCGCGATGTCGCCGGCGGCGACGGCGGGCAGTCCGATCGTGTCGGTGACCCGCACCGCCACTCCCAGCGGCGCGGCAAGCACGAGCAGTTGGATCAGCGTCGCCGTCCCGACGGCCAGGACGGTTCCCACCAGCACCTGGCTAGGACGCACCACGGCGAGGAGCACCTCGGAGATGCGGGTGGACTTCTCCACGGCCACGTTCGTGGCGATGGCGTTCCCGGCGAACACGAGCGCGATGTAGAGGACGATGCCGACGGCGAACCCCACGCCGGCCCGCGACTCGTCCTGGGCAGGACCGATGGTGACCTGCTCGGGAGGCCGGACCTGCTGGATCCGGGCGATCTGCGCAGGTTCGAGCCCCGCGGCGGTCAGCTGCCGGGAGATCTCGAGGCTCACCAGCACCTGGGTGACCACGAGGGGGAAGGAGCCGGCCGTGGCGGATCCGTAGAGCTTGTCGTCGGCCAGCCCCGTCGTGGCGTCACCGTCGCGCACCGCGGACTCAACAGCCCCGGCGTCCGCGCGCTCGACGTAGGTGACGGCGAAGTCAGCCCTCTCTCCAGCGCCGTCGAGCGCAGCGACCAGCTCCGGCGGCGCCTTGCCGACCGTGGCGAGGGTGTAGGTCGGGTTTGCGTCGTCGAAGACCTGCGGCGCGACGACCCCGACCACGGACAGCAGGAGGAGAAGGCCGGTGACGAACTTGAAGGACCGTGACCTGAGGTTCTCGACCAGACTGCGTTCGGCCACCAGGCTCGTGCCCCGCCACCATCTGCGCATCACTGCCTCCCAGCCCCAGCCCCAGCCCCAGCCCCAGCGGCCGCGTCGAGGAAGAGCTGGGACAGGGAGGGGAGGTCGAGCCCGAAGTCGACCACGGTCCCGGCGGCCCGCGCCGCGTCCAGGACCGTCAGCGGGTCGATCCCGGGGGGAACCTCCAACCGGAGGTCGTCGGCCTCCTCGCTGACGATGGTGACCCCCGGGCAGGCGTGCAGCCAGTCGTGATCGGCCGTCCGCAGGCTCAACCGCAGCTGCCGCTGCCCCGATGACGCCCGCAGACTCGCGACGTTCCCCTCGAGCACCATGCGCCCGCGGTCGATCATCACGATGTCCTCGCACAGGTCCTGGACGAGGTCGAGCTGGTGGCTGGAGAACACCATCGTGCAGCCGGACCGCGCCCGCTGCCTGAGCGTCGCCGACAGGCTCGCCACGGCCACGGGGTCCAGACCGCTGAACGGCTCGTCGAGCACGATCACCTCGGGGTCGTGCACCAACGTGGTCGCCAGCTGCAGCCGCTGCTGCATGCCGCCCGAGAGCGTGTCGGTCCGTTCGTCCCATCGATCCGCCAGATCGAGCTCGGCGAGCAGGGCACGCGCCCGACGAGTGGCGTCGGGGCGTGAAAGCCCGTGCAGGCGCCCGAAGTGGACCACCTGGTCACCGGCCCGCATGCCCGGGTAGAGCCCCCGTTCCTGCGGCATGTACCCCCAGGAGCGGCGATCCCCGCCGTCAACCCGGTTGCCTGTGTAGTGCACCTCTCCGTGGTCAGGGCGCAGCACGCCGAGCATGATCCGCATCAGCGTGGTCTTGCCCGCGCCGTTCGGCCCGAGCAGCCCCGTCAGGACTCCGGGCAGCACCTGGAAGCTCACCCCGTCCAGAGCGACCCGGTCACCGAAGGAATGCCTGAGGTCGCGGATCCGGAGCGTCATGACGTCACTGTGTCACTTGTCGCCGCTGACGATCCCGGGCACGAAGCGGCGTAGCGGGTGCTGTTGGCGGGCTCGCCGGACCAGTCCTGCAGAATCGGCACTGCACATCCGCCAGGATCATCCAGATCTTAGCGGAAACGCAGCGGTAGGTCCGGGGGCCGTGCCTCTTAGGCTCTCGGCAATGAGACGGGCGCCACACGCGTTCGACCCGAGCTGACGATGGAGGGAACATGGATGCCACCGACCGCGCGGTCCGCGAGGAGCTGGAACGGCGCCTGGCGATCATCGAGAAGGAGCGCGGCGCCGAGCACTCGCTACCGCTGCCACGGATCGACCTGGTCATCTTCGTGCTGATCGTCGTCGTGGCAGCGCTGGTCGGGATGATCGCGGGGATCGCCTGATGGCCGCGCACGAGGACATCAGCCGGGAGGCGACGTTCGGGTCGCTCCCGGTGACGCGCGAAGAGCGCGTGTGGAACTTCGCCGACTTCACCTGGGTCAATGTCGGTCTGGCCATCGCCACCTGGGCGTTCCTCGTGGGCGGGGCGACGGCGCTGCTGGTCGGCTTCGCCGACGGGCTGCTTGCCATGCTGATCGGCAACGCCATCGGAGTGGCCATCATGCTGCTCGCCAGCGTGGTGTCCAGCCAGCGCTACGGCGTCGAGCAGTACACGTTGCTGCGCAGTGCCTTCGGGTTCGGAGGCGTGGCAGTGATGGTGTTCACCGTCATTCTCTTCACCGAGATGGGCTGGTCCTCGCTGCTCGGCGTCATGTTCGGTCGCGCCGCGACCCAGGTCTCGAACCAGACGTTCGGCACCGACATCGGCCCGAACGACCTGCCCGTCACGCTCTTCGCGCTAGTGGCCATCACGGTCGCCTGGGCCATCCTCGCCAAGGGCCCACTCACGATCCGGTTCTTCAACCGGATCGTCGCACCGGGCCTGGCGATCCTCACCCTCGCGATGATCGCCCTGCTCTTCACCGAGACCAGCTGGTCGGCGCTGATGAGCGCCGCACCCTTGGACCCGTTCGAGGACGACCGGCTCAACTTCGCCCTGGCCGTCGAGTTCAACCTGGGAGTCGGCTTCTCGTGGTGGCCGGTCATGGGAAGCCTCGCTCGACTCACGACGAGCCCCAGAGCAGCGCTCTGGCCCTCCTTCATCGGGCTCTTCGGGGCCACGATCGTCGCGCAGGTCGTGGGGATGGCGGCCGCCCTGACCCTGGGCGACTCCGACCCCACCGTGTGGATGGTGCCCCTCGGTGGCGCGTGGCTCGGCGTGGCCGCGCTCATCTTCATCGCGTTCGCCAACCTGACCAGCCTCGCCTCGATCGTGTACTCCACGTGTCTCGCCCTTCGCCAGGCAGGTGGCAGTCTGCTCACCAACGTCCGGTGGGAGGTGCTGTGCGCCGGCTTCTTCGTGCTGCCGGCGATCCTCGCGTTCTTCCCCGGCCTGCTCTACGACCAGTTCCTGCTCTTCGTCACCTGGACCGGCGCCTTCCTGGCTGCCATCTGCGGCACGGTCTGCGCCGACTACTTCGTGCTGCGGCGACAGCACATCGACCTGCGTGGGCTCTACGCACACCGCGCCGAGAGCCCCTATCACTTCACCGGCGGCTTCAACCTGGCCGGCATCGGCTCGACCGCCCTGGGTGCCGCCGTCTACGTCATGTTGTACAACCCGCAGACGCTCCAGACGCAGCCCCTCTTCAACTGGCTCACCGCGTCGGTGCCTGCTGTCGTGGTCGCGGGCGTGACGCACCTGCTTCTCACGGCGGTGATCAACAGGTCCCGAGGACTCGGCGGGTACGACGCAACGTCGGAGACCCCGGCGGACGCGCGCGGGACACGTACGTCTCTCGGCGGGGAGGTCTGATGCCGCGCACCGCGATGGCCGCGGTCCACCCCGGAACCGGCGACCGGTTGGACATCTGGACCGTCCGGGTCGCCGACCCGGGGCCGGGGGAGGTGCTTGTCCGGATGGGGGCCTCCGGGGTGTGCGGCTCCGACCGACACGTCCTGGACGGTGAGTGGGAGCTCCCGTCCCCCACCGTGATGGGCCACGAGGGGGCCGGTGTGGTCGAGGCTGTCGGCCCCGGCGTCCAGGACGTGGCGGTGGGGGACCACGTGGTGCTCTCCTGGTACTACCCGTGCCGACGGTGCCGGGCATGCGTGCAGGGCAAGGCCTGGGCGTGCACGGGAACCCGGTCCGGCGAGTGCCTGCTTCCGGACGGGACCACACGCCTGACCACGGGTCAGGGGGAGACTGTCTATCCCTATCTCGCGGTCGGGACCATGAGCGAGTACTCCGTGGTGCCGGAGAGCGCTGCGATCCGCATCCCGAAGGAGGTGCCCTTCGACGTCGCGAGCCTGATCGGCTGCTCGATCACCACAGGTGTGGGTGCCGTGGTCAACAACGCCCGCGTGACTGCTGGTTCCTCGGCGGTGGTCATCGGCTGCGGCGGAGTCGGTCTCGCTGTCGTGATGGGGCTGACCCTGGTGGGGGCGCATCCGATCATCGCTGTGGACACCAGCGAAGCGAAGCTCGCCTCCGCGCGATCTTTCGGTGCCACGCACACGCTGCGCGCCGACGCGGACGTGGCCGCCGAGGTGGACGAGATCACGGCCGGCGGGGCGGACTTCGGCTTCGAGGTGATCGGACGCACCGAGACGATCGAACAGCTCCCCGGACTGCTCGCCACGGGTGGAACGGGCGTGCTGGTCGGGTTGCCCGGGGCTGGGGAGAAGGCCGGGATCGACGTTCTCGAGCTCGCCGAGGCGGGCAAGACCTTGATCGGGTCGAACTACGGTGGTGCCGTGCCCAGCATCGACTTCCCCCGGATAGCGGAGCTGTACCTGGCGGGTCGTCTCCCGTTGGACGCACTGATCTCGCACCGCATCGCGCTGGGTGAGGTCGACGAGGCGTTCGACGCGATGCGCTCGGGTGAGCGGACTCGAAGCGTGATCGTGTTCGACTGACCAGAAAGGACGGAGCCGTGACACGTCAGCCCATCGTCGGCGCCCTGCAGCTCGTCGCCGCCCGGGGTGACAAGGAAGCCAACCTCCAAGCGATCGAGCACTACGGCGCCGCCGCAGCCCGCGACGGCGCTGTCGTGGTCGTCGCTCCGGAGATGGCCGTCACCGGTTACTGCTGGCCCGACGAGCAGGAGATCAGGGCGCTCGCGGAGCCCCTTGACGGTCCGTCAGTCCAGCGGCTCGCCAGGCTCGCCAAGCTCACCGGGGCGTGGTTCGTCGTGGGTACACCTGAGGTGGACGCGGACCTCGGAACCCTGCACAACAGCTGCGTGCTGGTGAACCAGGACGGCTGTCAGGGGGCCTACCGGAAGATCCATCCCTTCCTCGCCGACCCGTTCTGGGCGGTCGACGGCAACGCACTCCCCCCGGTGTGGTCGACACCCGCGGGCCGGGTGTCGCCGGCGATCTGCGCCGACCTGGACTACCCGGAGCCGGCGCGCTACGCGGCGCTCGCCGGCGCCGACTGGCTCGCCGTGCCGACGGCGTGGGTCGACGAGCCTGCGCCGAGCGCCACGTGGCGCATCCGGGCCTGGGAGAACGCACTGCCGGTCGTGGCTGCGGACATGGCTGGGGCGGAGCTGGGGGTGCAGTTCAGCGGCGGTTCGTGCGTGCTCGACCACCGGGGCACGCCGACGGCGGCGATCGACGCGGGCCCGGGCTACGTGACCGCGCCTGTCGACCTGGACGCCGGCCTGGCCATGAGGAGCGTAGTGCTGGCCCGCAGACGCCCGGCTGAGTACCGCCGGCTCGCGGTCAGCAGGCGCTGGCCCCGGCGGGCGGCCGAGACCCTGTTCGGCACCGCGCCGACGGACGCCCAGGTACGGGTAGCCGTGCTGGCCGGCCGCCCTGGTGTGATATCCGGCGCGCCCCGCTCGTGCGACACGGTCGTCCTGCCGGCGTTCCATCTCTGCGCCGGAGCTCCCCACGACCTGGCCAGCGCCCGAGCCGCCTCCCTGAGCTGGGAGCCGGCGCTGCGGCAGCTCACGACCTTCGCGCGCGAGAACGGCGGGGAGGTGATCACCTCGCTGGTGGAGCCAGGTGGCGACGGCGTTCTGCACCACACGGTCGTGGCAGTGAACTCCGGCGGCGAGGTGTCCAAGCGCCGGGCCACCCACCTCGGCCGCCACGCCGCCTGGGCGATCCCCGGTGCGGGCACCGAGCGGCCGCTCTCGCGCGCCTGGGGGCGGCTGGGACTGCTGACCGGCGAGGAGCTCGAGCCCTTCGAGCCCGCCCAGGTGCTGGCGCTCCAGGACACAGACCTGGTCGCGGTGCCCGCTGCGGTCGAGTGGCCGTTGCCGGTCGGTTTTCCAGGGACGCGAGTGCCGCTGGCTCCACCGTTGCAGGACCCAGACCCCCACTTCGCCCACCCGGCGCGACTGCGGGCAGGTGACGGGCATCTCTGGGTCGCGTTCGCGAACGCCCACGCCGCCTCGCAGATGACTCCCTCCGGCATCTTCAGCCCCGACCATGTGCGGGTCCCCCGTGAGGAGAGGATCGCCCCCGGGTCGGGGTGGGTCACGATGGCCTGCGCTACGAGGCCACCTGACGCGCTCGGAGAGCTCTGCGAGTCCAAGCCGCAGCTGGTGCGGCGACGACCGGACCTGCTGGCCGGGCCGTTGATCGTTCCCGGCCAGCACGGGGTGCCTCCGTGCCGTTGACGCTGCGGGCGCTGGTCGCCGACCCCGACCTGGGACTGGTCGTCCGTTGTGGCAAGGACGGTCTCGACCAGGAGGTGGGGTGGGTCGCGGTCTCCGAGCTTCCCGACCCCACCCCCTGGCTGGAGGGAACCGAGCTGCTGCTGACCAGCGGCATGTGGCTGACGGAGGCCGACGACCGAAGGGCGATGGCGGACAGCTGGGCGTCGCGACTGCGCCAGGCTGGTGCCCGTGCAGTGGGCTTCGGTGTCGAACCATGGTTCGAGGCGGTTCCCGAGGAGGTCCTCCGTGCAGCAAGAAGGCATCGACTGACGCTGCTCGAGGTGCCGGAGCGCACCCCGTTCGTGGCGGTCGACCGCAGGATGGCCGACCTCCTGGCCGCCGAGACGCGCCGGCGACAGTCCGAGATCGTCCGCAGCCAACAACGGCTCGCCAGAGCGGCGAGCGCCGGTAGCAGCGCGGTCGTGGCCACCCTGGCCCGGGAGCTGCGCAGCCGGGTCGTGCTGCTGGACGCCGCCCACCAGGTCACCCTGACCGACGGGGAGCTGACAGAGGTGCCCGAACGCAGCTACACCGAGCTCGCACGCGCTGCCGAGACGGGTCGACACCGGAGCCTGCTGAAGGAGGTCCGAGGGCACTCGGTGTACCTGGTACCGCTCGGCCCCCACGACAACAGGATCGGAACTCTCTGCGTCGCGGGTTCCTCAGCCGCGATCGACGCCGCGGGCCTCGCCGGTCTGGTCGGCACGGCTGCCGCCCTGCTCACCCTGCTGCTGCCGGCAACCGACACCGCGGCGCGCTCTGTGGTCGTGGAGCTGCTCATGTCCGGAGAGAGCCGCAGTGCCGAGCGCATCTGTGAGGTGGCTGGGATCGCGCTCCCAGAACCCCTTGTCGTCATCGCGTTCACCGGCCCGGGCGACGGGAAGCGGGCGGGTCAGGCGCTGGCGCTCGGCGCCTGGCGTGTCCCGACACAGAGCCAGGCGCTGCACCTCGTCATCGCACCACCGGACTTCGCCGATGCACGCGTGCCCGGGCTGCTTGCCGGGGCCGCGACCCGCGCCGGCGTGTCGGCGGCACACCTCGCCAGAGAGCTGCATCTGGCCGTGCACGAAGCGTCCGCGGCAGCAGAGCTCACCCGCCATGATCGTCGCCTGGTGCGCTTCGAGGACACCGTCTCCTCGCGGCTTGACGCGGTTCTCGCCTCTCCCTTCACCCAGCAGTACCTCGCCACGATGCTCGCGCCCCTGGAGGACCACCCCGAGCGAGCCACCCTTCTCGAGACCGCAGCGCACTGGCTGCGGGCCAACGGCAGATGGGACCCCGCCGCGGCGGCTGCCTGTGTCCACCGGGAGACGGTACGCGCTCGGGTCAACCGGCTCGCGGCCTTGCTGGACCTCGACCTGACCACCTCCGACGACAGGCTGGTGCTGGCACTTGCGGTCGAGACGCAATCGCGAGGTGACGCCTGCGGACCCCGTTGACGGCGCAGGACCACCCGGTGCCCGCGAGGGGCCCTCGCAGCCGTGAGGTCAGCCGGGCCCGTTGCGGGGTGGGGGATCCTCGGTGAGGATCGGTGGAGCGATCCAGGAGGGCGGCCCACGGCCTCTGTGCCGTCCATGGAGCGTGGGTCGGCGGGTGCTACCCCCTGTCGATCGGAGCCCGCAAAGAAAGGACCCGGCTATGGACAGCACCTCCCTCACTGCACTGCCCGACGTACTCGACGAGCTGCTCCGCTGGGAGGCCGCCGGGGGAGAGTGGCGGGTCTCGAGCGTCGGGCCACCGGCGCGGGTCAGCCTGCTCACCTGCGACGGGGGAGAGGAGATGGCTCGTGTCGAGTCGTCCGCCCCCTCGTTCGTCGCCTACATCGAAGCGCGCCTCCACGAGATCGGCTGCGAACGTGTCGCCGGTCCTCAACCCACCGGTGCCACCCACTGCTCCGAGCCGAGCACGCGTCCCTCGTCGTCCACCCAGGTCAGCTGAAGGGAGGCCGCCCGGCTCGCCTCCGGGAGGGCGGCGCCGAAACCGCCGGAGTCGGACCGCACGGGCAAGACGCGGCGTACGCCCGTGCCTCGCAGACGCACAGCCGCTGCCTCCGGGTAGGGCGAGACCCCGTAGACCATCGGCCCGTCGGGGTCGTCCTTGAAGAAGCCTCCGATCTGGTCGGGCTGAGTGATCTCGACAACCCGGTCGGGCTCGCCGTGAGCGAGCACCATCTCCGCGCAGCCGTACTCGAGGTCGGCAGGAGCCGGCTCGCCCGCGCCGTCCCAGGTGCCGTCGGCAAGCGCGGTGCACACCGTGCCGTTCGAGGAGGTGGCCACCCAGACTGCGAAGAAGCCCCTGCGTGTCTGGAACTCAGCCACCAGCCGCGGGTCGTCGAGCTCATCGAGACCGTTGGCCGTAGTGCGTGGCTGACTGCCGAAGCTGAGAAGCAGGTCCCTGACCACGTGCACAGGCCCCTCGCCCGCCACGGCCGTGCCTGCGCTGACTGCGACCGCGGCGGTGGCGACCAGTGCGGCGACGCGGCTGCGAGAGCTGCGCCACCAGGACGCCCTCGTCGTGCCAGGGCGCGCGTCCGGTTCGGACGCCGCGCCGTCGGCGAGGATCGCGTGCAGGGTCGCCTCCGACCACTCCCGCTCGAGTGGTCCAGGGGTCGGTGCCAGCGCGGTGATGTCGTCGTAGGTCCTCATGTCGTACCGCCTTCGCTCAGGGCGGGGCCGCTCGCCCTCACCCGCTCGTCGCTGCTCCGGACCTCGAGAGCCGTTCGTGCGCGGTGGGTGCGCACGCGGAACGTGCCGGGACGGATGCCCAGCACGCTCGCCGCCTGGTCAGGTGTCAGCCCGTCCCAGGCGACCAGCAACAACGCCTCGCGCTGCTGGTCGGGGAGGGACGCCAGTGCCTCGAGAGCCGCCATCCGGTCGGTCGCGACCAGGCCCGCATCCTCGGCGGAGGCCGCCGCGACGCCGAGGAGCACCAGCCGGTCGTGCAAGGCGTCTCTGCGGCCGCGCGCCCGGCGCTGGTTGCCGATGACCTTGCGGGCAGTGCCTACCAGCCAGGCGATCGGTGGGGTGGTCACCTCGTCACGCCGGCGCCAAGCCGCCAGGAAGGTCTCGGACACCACGTCGTGAACGTCGTCCTCAGCGACGTGCCGTCGCGCGTACGCGGCCACGCGTGGACCGTCCCGATCCCAGCAACGGGCGAAGTCGACGGCGTCCATGATGCTCATACCTCAGAAGTGTCCGGCGGCCAGGGGATGTTACAAACGCGACCGCCCCGGGGTGCGCGCCCGGAAGGCGGAGGACCCGACGTGGGATGGGCCACTCGTCCCGCAGGACCGGGGCAAGCATCATCGTCCGTTATGTGGGTATCACCCCAGGCAGACCCGCGCGACCCTCTCGGGTCCTCACACGAAGGAGTCACCATGACTGCAACCACACACACCGGCTCGATGACCGCGACCAACATGCAGAAGGCAGCCGCTGCGACCGGAGCAGTCTTCCTGCTCGTCGGGATCCTCGGGTTCGTGCCCGGCATCACCACCAACTACGGCAACCTGCAGTTCGCGGGCCCCGACTCGGGAGCCAAGCTGCTCGGCTTGTTCGAGGTCTCCGTCCTGCACAACCTCGTGCATCTCCTCTTCGGCGTTGCCGGCTTGGCGATGGCGCGGGCATGGGACTCCGCCCGGCTGTTCCTGCTCGGTGGCGGCGTGATCTACCTCGTGCTGTTCGTGTACGGCCTCGTCACCAGCGCGGAGAGCAACGCCAACTTCGTCCCGCTCAACTCGGCCGACAACTGGCTGCACCTGCTGCTGGGGCTGGGCATGGTGGCCGTCGGCACGGCGCTGACCCGCGAGCGTGAGACCGCCGCCACCGGCCGCACCCGCTGAACCGTCCCACCCACTCGGCACCTCTACCTCAGGAGACATCCATGACCCGCAACACCTTCTCTCGCTCGATGCACGACGTCGGCCTGGCTGCCTGGTTCGGGGGCACGCTGGCCAACGCCGTGGCGCTCAACCCCGCCTCGTCGGGAGCCGGCAGCGCGCGAGCAGCAGGTTCCGTGGCCAACGCCGGGTGGGACCGCTGGACGCCGGTCAACGCGGCGGCAATCGGTCTGCACGTCCTCGGCAGCGTGGGACAGCTCGCTGGCAACAAGGGGAGAGTCGGCGGTCAGCAGGGGGTTGCGTCCATGGCGGCTGCCAAGACGGCCCTGACCGGCGCCGCCCTCGGCGTGACGGCCTACAGCAGGTTCCTCGGGAAGAAGGTCTCGGCGCACACGCAGGTCCCCGTCGAGGATGCCACGACTCCGGCAGCCGAGACTCCGCGCGACGTGGCCGAGGCGCAGGCACAGCTGCGTGCGCTCCAGTGGGCCGTCCCTGCGCTGACCGGCGCGCTCGTCGTGGTGAGCGCGTTCGCTGGGGAGCAGCAGCGGTCGTCGGAGGCGAGCAAGGGACTCCTCCGCCGGGTGACACCAGGACACTGACGCGTCGCTCCTGGACCACCGGGGCCATCCCTCACCCATCCGTGGGGGGTGGCCCCGCCTGCTGCGCAGGAGCAGACCCCGCACGTCGGGTCTGCCAGGCCTTCTTGGCCGCCCGGCTGCGCCGGCGGTGCTTCCGCGCGGCCTCCTGCTCCGCCCGCTCGTGTGCGCGCTGGCGGCGTCGTGCCTCGTTGTCGAGCTTGCGCTGCTCGGCTGCCAGGACCGCAGGGGACCTCACCGGCCACAGGTACGGCAGGTCCTCCGGGACGTCGGGGAAGATCGGACGGTAGTGGTCCGGGTCCTTGCGCACCAGCGCGGACTGGTGGCTGCGGTGCACGGCCTCGTCGCCCAGCCACGGCGGGAGCGCCCCTGCCCCCGACAGCTCCGCCTGGGTGCGCACGGTGCGCACCCCGGCCGCCCCCAGGTCCGACCCGATCGTCGTCGCGCACGTGTCACCGAAGCCGAGATCGGTCCAGACGGCACAGCACACGAACCCGTAGCGGCCCAGGGCTTCCTCGAATCCCTTCCACATGAGCACCGCCGGGTGGTTGCCCCACCCGTATCCCGGCCTGGTCAGGGCCCGAACGATCTGGATGGTCTCCACCCGTTGCTTGCCCAGGCGCTTGCGATCGAGGGAGCGAGCCGACCGCTCGAAGTCGGCATAGGGGAGGAACGTCTGCATGGGTCAAGTGTGCCCGGCGCGTGTACGCGACCCGCGCACCGTCACGAGCCCGGCAGGACATCCTTGACCGCGTCAGCGACCTTCGCCAGAGCAGGTCGCTCGTCACCTCCGGTGGCCCAGGCCGGATCCTGCGGCAGCGGTCCCATCGGGTCGGCGTGCTCGGGCGCCGTCGAGCGCGGAGCGAGTGAGCGGGCAAACGCCTCGGCAAGGCCCACCAGCCGGTGGCCCTCGGGCAGCAGGGCCGTACGGAACTCCTCGTCGGCGACCACCATGTCGTGGTGCAGGCTCTCGACCAGCGCCTCCACGGTGGAACGCGGCACGTCGGTGAGGCTGCCCACCAGGGTGCCGACCAGAGCGCTCGGCAGCAGTGGCACGTGAACCTGGGGGCGGTCGAGCCCTGCGTGCGCCGTGTAGGCCTCCAGGAGTGCCCCGTAGCGAAGTCGGTCGGGTCCGCCGACGTCGAAGTGGCGCGAGGGGCCGTCGTACCCGAGCGCACCGACGAGCGCCTCGAGCACGTCGACGGTGGCGATCGGCTGCACCACGGAGTCCATCCACGAGGGCACGGTGTGCACCGGCATGCGTTCACTGACCTGCCGGATGATCTCGAACGACGTGGAGCCGCTGCCCAGGAGCACCGCAGCACGCAGCACGACCACGGTTGCGGGTGCGGAGCGGAGGATCTCCTCGACCTCTCGTCGGGACCGGAGATGTGGGGAGAGCTCGTCGTCGGGAACCTCCGGCAGGAGCCCGGAGAGGTAGACGATCCGCTCCACGCCCTGCACGCGTACGCCGTCGGCGAAGTTCTCTGCGGCACGGCGGTCGTTCTCGGTGAAGTCGGCGCCGCCCATCCCGTGGATGAGGTAGAAGACCGCGTCCATGCCCTCACAGGCCGCAGCGACCCCGTCGGGGTCGAGCGCGTCCATCGGGACCGTCTCGACCCGGTCACCCCACCACGGCCTCTGGCGGTCCGGGTTGGTCGTGGTGGTGCGCACGTCGTGGCCGCGGTCGAGCAGCAGCGGCACCAGTCGCCCTCCGACGTAGCCGGTCGCGCCGGTCACCAGCACTCTCAATTCGTCCCCAGCTCTCTGTGGTGGTCGACCCCGGACCGGGATCGACCAGGCCAGGGTACTGCTGCCCCACCCAATCCCACCCCCGTAGGCGCTCAGGTCCGGTGAGGCGCTGCCGATTCGTCACGTGTTCGCCCCGACAGGAGAGGCGCCCATGCCCAGGATGACGCGCAAGGTGTTCACCGACCTCGCCCTGTGGATGCTTGGGCTCGGCGTCGTCGTGGGCGTGGCCTTTCCTCCGGCGCTGATCCTCCTGGGGGTCCCCGCGGTGCTGACGCGCCGACCCTCCTTCGTCCTGGCTTGTGTGACAGCCGGTGTGCTGCTGGCGCTGGCGAACCATCTCATCGCCCGCGCCGTGGTGGGTCGCCGCCTCGGGCATCTGTCGGACCAGATGCAGTACATCGGTGGGGTCATCCAGGAGGCAGCCTGGACCGGCGACTGGGGCCGCTGCACCCCGGACGAGTGCAGCCTGCCCGTCGACTCCGACGACGAGCTCGGGGTCGCCGCGTCGTCGTTCAACGAGCTCGTCTCCTCCCTGGCGCTCTCGCGCGAGGTGCAGCAGGCGACCGTCGGCATGGGCCGGACCCTCTCGTCCCATCTCGCGCTCGACGACTTCGCACCAACGACGCTGTCGGCCCTGCTGCGTCACGTCGGGGCCGCGGCAGGCGCGCTGGCCGTCGTACGGGACGGACAGCTCGAGGTGGTCTCCACGCACCGGCTCGAGGGCCTCGATCTTGCCGTCGACCCGACGGTGCGCGACTCGATGTCCAGCGGCAGGATGGTCGTCCTCGACATCGCCGACGGGGTGCAGGTCGGCGCCACCCTCCTGACCTTCCGCCCGGCGAGCGTGGTGATCCAGCCGCTGTGCTTGCGTGGCACCCCCCTCGGGGTCGTCGTGCTCGCCTTCGCCACCGCGCCGGCGCCGTCGGCGACCCGGCTGCTGGGGTCGTTCGTCGACCCCCTCACGGTCGCTCTCGACAATGTGCTCACCCACGAGCGGTTCCAGCAGCTTGCCGCGGTCGACCCGCTGACCGGCGCCTACAACCGTCGGTTCGGCACCCAACGGCTCAACGAGGAGTGGGCGCGAGCCGCCCGCGGTGACGGGCCGGTGGGGGTGCTCTCCCTCGACCTCGATCACTTCAAGTCGATCAACGACGACCATGGACACCTGGTCGGGGACCGGGTCCTCCACGAGGTCGCGGTCGTGGTCCTGGCCACCTTGCGCGACGGGGACGTGCTCGTCAGGACCGGTGGTGAGGAGTTCCTCGTGCTGCTGCCTGGGGTCGGTACCGAGGAGCTGGGTGGCCTGGGCGAGCGAATTCGAGAGTCGGTGGAGGCGATCCGCGTCCTCGTCGCCGGCGAACCCATCAGCGTGACCGCGAGCCTGGGCGGTGCCTCCACCGACGGGAGCACCCTCACCAGCCCCGACATGCTGGTCGGCCGGTCCGACGAGGCGCTGTACGCGTCCAAGCGCTCCGGCCGCAACCGGGTCACGGTGGCCTGAGTGGCACTCCACCGGCGGGTGAGCCCCACCGCGACGTCCGGCTCTGCGAACACGCGGGTCACGCGCAGGTCTGAACGCTCCGCGGTGAGCGGGACGGTTGTGCCCGGCGGGGGCGCCACGTGACCAGGAGCGCGACGGCGAGCAGGAGCTCGGCGATGTCGCCGCCGAAGTACATCAGGCTCCCCGCAGCCTGCAGCTCGGCGACGGGGGCGTTCACGTGGACGAAGAGGCCGGCGAAGATCAGCTGGGCGACGCTGGCGTGGAGGGCCACGGCCGCTCCCAGGACGACCAGGCGCAACCGGACCGAGGCACGGTGCGGCGAGGGGTCAGGCCCGGCGACCACCCAGGCGAACAGCGCGCCGGAGAGGATCAGGTGCGCGTGCACCAGCACGTGCACGAGCTCGCTCCGGGTGCTGAGCTGGTAGAGCGGGGTGAAGTACAGGACGACCACACCGCCGCTGCTGAGGACGAGCGCGACGAGCGGATGAGTCAGCGCGTGCAGGAGTCGGGTGCGCAGCAGGCGTCCCAATCGACGGGCGAAGCGGTGCGGCAGCGTCCGGAGCAGCAGCGTCACCGGGGCGCCGAGCACGAGTCCCAGCGGTGCGACCATGGCCAGCACGAGGTGCTGCGCCATGTGGCCGCCGAAGTCCTCCTCGGCCCAGGCGTCGAACCCAGGGGACAGGGCGATCGCGAGCAGCACGGCGCCGAGGGTGTAGGCCGCTGCGTGGCCGGCGGACCAGCTGCGTCTTGTCCGCTCACGGCCTGCGGCGGCAAGGTACGCCGCCAGGCTCAGCAGCACCAGGACGGGGGTCGGAGCCATGGGTTCCGGTCAGGCCGAAGCGGTCGGGGGAGGCTCGTCGGTGAAGGTGGCACCGCGTTGCACGAGCCAGCCGACGACCACGAGGAGCGCGCCGAGGGCCAGGAACCCCATGTCCCAGGCCAGCTGGTGGGGCCCACTGCGCACGTGGTGGATCCCCAGGACGTGGTGGTCGATGATGCCCTCACCGAGGTTGAAGACGCCCCAGCCGACCAGCACCCAGCCCCACATGGCGCGGGAGGACCAGACCCGCCCTCGCGAGTGCTCGATCCGGGAGAACAACATGGCAAGGCCGATGAGCACCATCAGCCACGTGAAGGTGTGGAACAGCCCGTCCCAGATGGTGTTGATCTCCAGACCGTGCACGGTGCTTGCCGGGTAGGAGGGGATCCCGACGTTGTCTGTGTCGGTCGAGGTGAGCATGTGGTGCCACTGGAGGATCTGGTGCAGCAAGATGCCGTCGACGAAACCGCCGAGACCGACACCGAGCACGATGCCGGGGCCGGTCAGGCGGAGCGATCCGGAGGCAGGACGGCTGCCGCGGGTCGCGTGGGGCCGGGTGGACATGGTGACCTCCGATCGTAGGCAAGGCTTCTGTACCCCCTCGGCGGGGCGGCAATCCCGGGAAGCTCGCACATCGGTCGGGCTCGTCTCAGGGGCCCGGCTCCCTTGTGGAGCGAGGGCGCCACGGGCAATGCGGGTCAGGACACCCCGACGATCGGCAGGAGCGAGCGCCGGACGTTCATCTGTCCAGCCTGGCAGCGCCAGGCTTGCCCGCGTCGGCGTACGTGCGCACGATCGAGAGGTTGAGGGGGAAGTCCACGGCGAGGTCGCGGAACAGCAGGCGCGCTGCGGTCGTTGCCGCCTCCCCGGCCTGCGTGGCGACGGCTTCGGCGAGCGCGACAGGAGTGTGCACCACGACCTCGTCGTGGAGGAACAGGACCAGGTGCGGGCGGGCAGTCAGGGGACCGGTCCCAGCCAGGCGCCACAGCCGGTTGCGCAGGTCGGCGATCCAGCACAGCGCCCACTCGGCGCCGGTGCCCTGCACGACGAAGTTCCGGGTGAATCGGCCCTGGGTGCGCTGTAGCCGGGCCCGCTGGTCGGGATCGGCCCGGGGGTCGTCCAGGTCGCGCTCCCACGCCGCGCCAGGTCGGGGCGACCCGCGGCCCAGCTCCGTCCGCACGACCTGACCGCGCTCGCCGTCGCGGGCTGCCTCCTCGAGCAGGGCGAAGGCGTCGGGATAGCGCCGGGTCAGCCCTGCCACCAGGCGTCCGCTCTCCCCGCTGGTCGCGCCGTACATAGCGCCCAACAGACCGAGCTTGGCGTCCTTGCGGCTCGCGACGGCACCGTCGTCGACCATTCCCTGGTAGAGGTCAGCGCCGCGTGCCGAGCGCGCCAGCGCCTGGTCGCCGCTCATCCCGGCGAGCACGCGGGGCTCGAGCTGGGCGACATCGGCGACCACGAACACCCAGCCGTCGTCGGCCACGGCGGCCGGTCGGACCTGGGCCGGGAAGGACAGCGCCCCGCCACCGTTGGAGGACCACCGGCCCGTGCTGGAGCCTGCCGGCTGGTACGACGGCCGGAACCGGTTGCCGCTCACCCACGCGTCGCCCCACGCCCACCCGTGGTTCTGGAACAGGTGGGCAAGCGCCTTGTAGCGCAGCAGCGGGTCGATCCCGGGATGCTGGAGCGGGCGCAGGGAGGACGCCCGGGTGTCGGGGACCTCCAGTCCGGCCCGGTGCAGCGCGGCCAGCAGCTCGGGCCGGGAGTCGGGGTTGAGACCCGGGGAGCCGAACGCGTCGCGGACCTCGGTGGCCAACGCAGCCAGGCCTCGCGGCCGGGTCCCGCGCGGCGGCCGCGGCCCGAGGAGCTCGCTCAACAGGCGCTCGTGGACCTCGCCCCGCCACGGCACCCCGGCGAACGTCATCTCCGCGGCGGCCAAGGCCCCTGACGACTCCGCCGCGAGGAGAAGCCCCAGCCGAGCAGCCTCGCCCGAGGAGGCCACGGCGGCCTGCTGACGCGCGTCCTCGAGGTCGGCGCGCAGGTGCTCGGCCGCGTCGTCGAGGGAGAACAGAGCCGGGTCGGACGGCGTGCAGGGGCCCAGCCGGTCCCAGTGCTTCGACTGCTCGCCCTCCAGCAGGCGCCCCTCCACCGCGGGCGCCCGTCGGAGCAGGTGGTGGCCCAGCCTCAGGTCGTGGCAGCGCGCGACCCGGACGTCCGCCGCCAGCAACGGCGGGTACCACCGGGCGGTGTCGTCCCAGACCCAACGCGGGGCCTCCCGTTCGCGCGCCCGGACGTAGGCCGGCAGCGCGGTGAGCGCGATCACGTGCTCCTGGTGGGGCTCCGCGACGAGCACCTGGTCTCCCGGGAGCCGCGAGAGCGAGACCCTGGTCATGGCACCACCCTGGCACCCCGCGGCGAGCGGTCGGAGTGAGGGTGAGGCGCGCCTGCGACGCCCGCGGGTCGCCTTCAGCCAGGCACCAGCTCGCCGAGGTGGCGCGCGAGGTACGTCGCGGTGGCGTTGCCCGGAGTGCCGGCCACCTCGGCTGGCGTGCCTGTCGCGACGACGCGGCCACCGGCGTCCCCGCCTCCGGGCCCCAGGTCGATCACCCAGTCGGCCGTCGCGATGGTGTCCAGGTCGTGCTCGACCAGCACGACCGTGTTGCCGGCGTCGACGAGCAGGTGCAGCTGCCGCAGCAGGAGGGCGATGTCGGCGGGGTGCAGCCCCACGGTGGGCTCGTCGAGCAGGTACAGCGCGTGGCCGCGCCGGGCCCGCTGCAGCTCGGTGGCCAGCTTGATCCGCTGTGCCTCGCCACCGCTCAGCTCGGTCGCCGGCTGCCCGAGGCGCAGGTAGCCCAACCCGACCTCACGCAGTGTCCTCAGGCTGCGAGCCGCGGGCCCCACCTCGGCGAGGAGCATCCCGGCCTCGTCGACGGTCATGGCGAGGACGTCGGCGATGGACCGGCCGCGGTACTCCACCTCGAGGGTCTCCGCGTCGTAGCGGGCGCCGTGGCAGGTCGGGCACGGCGCGTAGCTGCCCGGCAGGAACAACAGCTCCACGGCCACGAACCCCTCGCCCTGACAGGTCGCACAGCGCCCCTCGGCCACGTTGAACGAGAACCTGCCGACCCCGTACCCGCGAGCCTTCGCCTCGGTGGTGGCCGCGAACACCTTGCGGACCGCGTCGAACAGACCCGTGTACGTCGCCAGGTTCGACCGCGGGGTCCGACCGATCGGCCGCTGGTCGACCCGGACCAGCCGGTCGAACGACTCCACTCCCGCAGCGTCGTCCACAGCGAGCTCGAGGTGGACGTCGTCCGGGTCGTCCGGCGCCTGGCCGAGGTGCCTGCGCACCACCTCGGAGAGGACCTGCGTCACCAGTGTCGACTTGCCCGAGCCGGAGACCCCGGTGACGGCGGTGAGGACTCCCAAGGGCACGTCCACGCTGACGTCGTGCAGGTTGTGCCGTGAGACGCCCCGCAGGTGCAGCCACCCGGTGGCGTCGCGGGTCTCGTGGTCGAGGACGTCGGTGAGCCGTGCGCGCCCGAACAGGTAGCGGCTCGTCGCCGACTGCTCGACCTCCTCCAGCCCCGCCACGGGACCGGAGTACAGGACCTGCCCGCCACCTTCGCCGGCGTCGGGCCCGATGTCGACGACCCAGTCCGCGCGACGCACGACGTCCATGTCGTGCTCGACCACGAACAGCGTGTTGCCCGAGGCCTTGAGACGGTCCAGGACGTCGAGCAGGGGCACCGCGTCGGCAGGGTGGAGGCCGGCGGACGGCTCGTCGAGGACGTAGACGACCCCGAAGAGGCCCGAGCGGAGCTGGGTTGCTATCCGCAGGCGCTGTGCCTCGCCCGGCGACAGGGTCGTCGACCCGCGTCCCAGGCTCAGGTACCCCAGCCCCAGGTCCAGGAGCACCTCGGCGCGCGCGACGAGGTCGGCGCTGATCCGGGCCGACACCTCCCGGGTCTCGTCCGACGCGTCCGCCAGCGGGCGCAGCACGGCGACCATCTCGGTGAACGACAGGGCGTTCACCTGCGCGATCGACAGGCCTGCGACGGTGACCGCCAACGCGTCCGGTCGCAGGCCGCTGCCCTCGCAGTCCGGGCAGCCCTGGGAGCGGGTGAAGCGCAGGGCCCGTTCCCGCATCCGCTCACTGCCGGAGTCGGCCAGGACATGGAGGACGTGCTTGCGGGCGCTCCAGAACTTGCCGTGGTACCCGTGGTCGATCCGGTCCCGCTGGGGCTTGATCAGCACCGACGGCTGCTCGTCGGTGAAGAGCAGCCAGTCCCGGTCCTGCCGCGGCAGCCGGTGCCACGGCGTGTCGATGTCGTGACCGAGGCCGGTGACGATGCTGCGCAGGTTGGCGCCCTGCCAGGCACCGGGCCACGCGGCGATGGCCCCCTCCCGGATGCTCAGCGACGGGTCCGGGACCAGCAGGTCCTCGGCGACGTCGTGGACCACGCCCAGGCCGTGGCAGCGCCCGCACGCGCCGGCCGCGGTGTTGGGGGAGAAGGCCTCAGCGGCCAGGCGCGCGGCGCCGGGCGGGTAGTCGCCGGCTCGGGAGAACAGCATCCGGAGCAGGTTCGACAAGGTCGTGATCGTGCCGACCGTGGAGCGGGAGCTGGGCGCCCCACGGCGCTGCTGCAGCGCGACCGCCGGTGGGAGCCCGGTGATCTCCCGCACGTGGGGCGCGTCGAGCTGCTGGAGGAGCCGGCGCGCGTAGGGAGCGACAGACTCGAAGTACCGGCGCTGCGCCTCGGCGTACAGGGTGCCGAACGCCAGCGACGACTTCCCCGACCCGGAGACGCCGGTGAAGGCGACCATCGCGTCCCGGGGCAGGTCGACGTCGACGTTCTTCAGGTTGTGCTCGCTGGCACCTCGGACGTGGACGAAACGGTCGGGAGGGTGGGGGGTCACCCTCGGTGCTTACCCGCACCGCCCCCCGGTCACGCTGCGGTGTGACTCACCCGCGCCGAGCGGTGCTCGCCCGGGCTAGAAGACCGACCAGCCGGTCCGGGTGGTGAAGAGGTCCAGCGCCGCAAGCCCGGCCGCGGAGTTGCCCGACGCACTCAGGCCCGGGCTCCACACGCAGATCGTGCAGACGTGGGGGATCACCGCGAGGATGCCGCCGCCGACCCCGCTCTTGCCGGGGAGCCCGACGCGGTAGGCGAACTCGCCCGCGGCGTCGTAGGTGCCGCAGGTGAGCATGACGGCGTTGATGCGCTTCGTCTGGCTCGCGGAGAGGATCCTGCGTCCGTCGGACAGCACGCCGTGCCGGGCCAGCAGGCCCGCGGCGAGCGCCACCTCGCGGCAGCTCATCGACAGCGAGCACTGCCAGAAGTACTGCTCCAGCACGTCGTCCACGGTGCCTTCGAGGTTGTCGTAGCTGGCGAGCAGATGAGCCATGGCCGCGATGCGGTGTCCCCGCTCGCGCTCGGAGCGCGCGACCACCGGGTCCCCGTCGATGTCGGAGGCTCCGCTCTCCTGGCGCACGAAGTCGCGGAGGACCGCGGCGGCGTCGCCGGTGGCCCGGTGCAGCCGGTCGGTGACGACCAGGGCGCCGGCGTTGATGAACGGGTTGCGCGGTCGTCCGCCCTCCTGGTCCAGGTGAAGCAGCGAGTTGAACGGGTTCCCCGAGGGCTCGCGGGACACCCGTCGCCAGATCCTGTCGCTGTCGTGCGCCATCACGAGCGCCAGGGTGAACACCTTGGAGATGCTCTGCACCGAGAACCTGGTCTCGCTGTCCCCGACCGCGTGCACCTTCCCGGAGTTCATCGCGACGACCATCCCGAACTGGTCGGGGTCAACGAGCGCCAGCCCCGGGATGTAGTCCGCGACCCTCCCCGTGCCGACGTACGGCGCCACCTCCGCGCAGATCTCCTCGAGCACCACGTCCAGATCCATGTCCATGTCGCCGATTGTGTCCCTCGTCCTGGATCCTGGGTGGGGCGGAGGTCGGGACCGGGCGCGGACCTCGGGCGTGCCGACCGTCGACCAAGGCAGAGACCTCCGGCGGAGCGGACGTGTCGCTCGACGCGTGGGGCAGCGTGGCAACCCTGCACAGCTCGCTGAGGTCGCTGCGCCTTGGCAGCCACGGCAGGGCGGCACGCTCCTACCCGGACATGATGGCCGAGATCGCGACCGGCGCCCTCCGGCCCGAGCTGCTGGTCCGCGACGTGATCGGTCTGGACGAGGTGTCGGTTCGGCTCGCCGGGCTGGGGGAGCCCCGGGCCGGTGCCGGCGGTGTGACGGTCGTCCGACCGGGGCAGGCGCTGGAGGTGGATAGCCTCCAGGTTCGGAGGCTCCCATCTTGAGGTCGGAGCATCCGGCTCACCCGACGAAAGGATCCCTCATGGACATCACCTCGTTCGACGAGCTGGCCGAGGAGCTGCTGGGCCGCGCGCAGGCAGCCCACAGCGGCCGCGCGGCACACACGGTGTTCGGTGGCACCGGCCACCTCCTGCGGCAGACGGTCATCGCGATGCTGGACGGGCAGGAGCTCTCCGAGCACAACAGTCCGGGAGAGGCGACCCTGCATGTCCTCCAGGGCCGGGTGCGGCTCAGCACGCCTTCGGCGTCGGTGGAGGCAGGCGCGGGCGACCTCGTCACGATCCCACCGGAGCGGCATGCGCTGGCCGCCCTGGGCGACGCCGTGGTCATCTTGACGGTGGTGGCCCACTGACGGTGCCGTCGACGGGGGGCAGGACAAGCCTGCACGCCCCCGGCTCGGCGAACGGCACCAGCGCACTCCCCGTCGGGTCGGCTCCGTACCCGGTCAGGGCGCCGCGGACGATGCCGAGGTGCACCGCGCACACGACCTCCGGGTGTCGGTAGGCCGCCTCGAGCAGGGGACACCGGGTGAGACGGATCTCGGACGGACGGTCCGGCGCGGCCACAGGCGCGAAGCCCAGGTCGTCGAGGAGCCCGACTACCTGGCCGCGAGCGGCGGTGGGGGGAAGCGCCACCGCTCCCCGCTCACCCGCCAGCTCTCGGCCCCAGTCCTCTCCGGCGGCGATCCCCGCCGCACCGGGGTCGTCGTGGGTGCGGGCGAGGACAGCAGCCAGGGCAGCCGCCAACCCGGCGTACTCGGGCGCGGGCTCCTCGTCGATCAGCTCGTAGAGCCACGCCGGTCGTCCCCGGCCGGTCGGGTCCGCACGCCGCCGCCGGACCATGCCACGACGCACCAGGGCAGTGAGGTGCTCGCGCAGGGTGTTCTCGTGCAGGCCGGTCGCCGTCACGAGGCTCGCCAGGGTCAGCGGCTCCGGCTGGTTGCGGAGCCGGTCCACGATCGCGCTCCGCGCTGCCGACAGGGGTCGGCCGGGGGCCCCGGGACGTGGAGTACGCGACCGCGGGCCCCAAGCACTATTTTCCACGGAGCAAAGTGTAGTAAATATGGAGGGCTGGCTCCCATCAGGGGCCCTGTCGCAGGAGTTCTCGCCGTGGACGCTCACCCAGCCACCGGACCCGGCGCCCGAGCGGGCACCGCCAGATCGCCGTGGCTGATGCTGGGAATCGCCACCACCGGGTTCGCGATCAACTTCTGGGCCTGGGCGCTCCTGAGCCCGCTCGGCCCGGTGTTCCGAGACAACGGCACCCTCGGTGTGCTCAGCGAGTGGCAGGTCTCCCTCATCGTCGCCGTGCCGGTGATCGTGGGCTCCCTCGGACGGATCCCCGTCGGGGCGCTGACGGACAAGTACGGCGGACGAGAGATGTTCGTCATCGTCTCGCTCGGCACCATCGTGCCGATCCTGTTCATCGGCTTCTACGGACAGACCAACTACACGGCGCTGCTCATCGGCGGGTTCTTCCTCGGCATCTCGGGAACCTCCTTCGCGGTGGGCGTGCCGTTCGTCAACGCCTGGTTCCCCCCTCAGCGGCGCGGCCTGGCCGTGGGCATCTTCGGGGCCGGCATGGGCGGAACCGCGATCAGCGCGCTCACCACGGTCAAGCTCTTCACCAACGTCGGTGACCGGGCGCCGTTCCTGTTCGCGGCTTCGGGTCTGGCGATCTTCGCGGTGGTGGCGTGGCTGCTGCTGGAGGATGCGCCCGGCCGCCAAGCCCCCACCTCGTCGTTGTCGACGCGACTGAAGACGAACGCGCGCCTTCCGATCACCTGGCAGGCCTGCGTCCTCTACGCGGTCGCCTTCGGCGGGTACGTCGCGTTCTCGGTCTACCTGCCCGCCTACCTCAAGACCGCCTACGACCTCACCCCCGCCGACGCGGCCAACCGGATGGCCGGCTTCGTGGTGCTGGCGGTGATCATGCGGCCGGTCGGGGGCTGGCTGGCGGACCGGTTCGGCCCGATCCCGGTCCTGGCCGGCGGGTACGTCGTGGTCGTGGTCGGGGCCGCGGTCGCCTCCACCACCCCGGTCCTCGAGTCCGTCGGAGCCATCGCCTTCCTTGCCATGGCGATGGCGTTGGGCTCGGGCACCGGCGCCACCTTCGCACTGATCGCCAAGGTGACCGACCCGTCCCGGGTGGGCGGCGTGACCGGCCTCGTCGGTGCCGCCGGCGGCCTGGGGGGCTTCGTCCCACCGCTGATCATGGGGTACGTCTACGGCCGCACCGACTCCTATGCCATCGGCTTGGTGCTGCTGTCGGTGACCGCGGCCTCGACGTTGCTGCTGACCCTGACGACCGTGCGCCGCACGGTGCGTCGACACGACGAGGAGCTGGTCGGCGTATGAAGACCACCGAGGACCGCCCCGCCGACCCCGGAAGCACGGGCCGCCGAGCGCAACCGGGGCTGGACGGGCCGCTGAGCGACGCTCTGGTGCGCTCCCGCCGCTTCTTCACCAAGGCCACGGTGTCAGAGGACCTCCGGACCCTCACGAAGCGGGGTGGACGGGGGGCCGACGACTTCTACCGGGACCGTTGGAGCCACGACAAGGTCGTCCGGTCCACCCACGGGGTGAACTGCACCGGTTCCTGCTCGTGGAAGGTGTACGTCAAGGACGGCATCATCACCTGGGAGACCCAGCAGACCGACTACCCGTCGGTCGGGCCGGACTCCCCGGAGTACGAGCCGCGCGGCTGTCCGCGGGGCGCAGCCTTCTCGTGGTACACCTACTCGCCGACCAGGGTCCGCTACCCCTACGTGCGTGGTGTCCTTCTGCAGATGTTCCGCGAGGCCAAGTCCCAGCACGACGGAGACCCGGTGCGTGCGTGGGAGCACATCGTCGAGAACCCGCAACGGGCCAGGGCCTACAAGTCCGCCCGGGGCAAGGGCGGTCTCGTGCGTGCCACCTGGGAGGAGGCCTGCGAGATCGTCGCAGCCGCGCACGTCCACACGATCAAGAAGTACGGTCCCGACCGGGTCGCGGGCTTCTCGCCGATCCCGGCGATGTCGATGGTCTCGCACGCCTCGGGGGCCAGGTTCGTCAACCTCGTCGGCGGTTCGATGCTCAGCTTCTACGACTGGTACGCCGACCTCCCGGTCGCCTCCCCCCAGGTCTTCGGCGACCAGACCGACGTCCCCGAGTCGGGCGACTGGTGGAACGCGGGCTATCTCATCATGTGGGGGTCCAACCTCCCGGTCACCCGCACCCCCGACGCCCACTGGATGACCGAGGCCCGCTACCGGGGGCAGAAAGTGGTCGCGGTCGCCCCCGACTACGCCGACAACGTGAAGTTCGCCGACGAGTGGCTGCCCGCCAGGCCGGGCACCGACGCCGCGCTGGCGATGGCGATGGGGCACGTCGTGCTCAAGGAGTTCTTCGTCGACCGGGAGACTCCGTACTTCGCCGAGTACATCAAGGCCTACACCGACCTGCCGTACCTGGTGAAGCTCGACGACGCCGGTGACGGGGCGTTCGTCGCGGGCAAGTTCCTGACCGCCTCCGACCTGGCTCCGACCGGCGCGGAGGAGAACGCTGCCTTCAAGACCGTGCTCATCGACGCGCGCACCGGGGAGCCGGTCGTCCCGAACGGCTCGCTGGGGCACCGGTTCGGCGACGCCGGTGTCGGGCGGTGGAACCTCGAGCTCGGTGACGTCGACCCGCAGCTCTCGCTGCTCCAGGGCGCGGAGGAGACCGTCCTGGTGTGGATGCCGCGCTTCGACACCCCGGACGGCACGGCCGCCGACCTACCGCGAGGCGTCCCGGCCCGCCGCGTCGACGGGCACCTGGTCACCACCGTCTTCGACCTGCTGCTCGCGCACTACGGCGTCGCTCGTGACGGGCTGCCAGGGGAGTGGGCCGCCGGGTACGCCGACGCGAGCTCTCCGTACACCCCCGCCTGGCAGGAGGGGATCACCGGCGTACCGGCCTCCACCGCCGCCCGGATCGGGCGGGAGTTCGCCGCGAACGCGGAGGAGTCGCGCGGCCGATCGATGATCGTGATGGGGGCCGGCACCAACCACTGGTTCCACTCCGACACCATCTACCGTGCGTTCCTGACCTTGACCAACCTCACCGGGTGCCAGGGCGTGAACGGCGGCGGCTGGGCTCACTACGTCGGTCAGGAGAAGGTGCGCCCGATCACGGGCTACACGCAGATCGCCAACGCCCTGGACTGGAGCCGTCCGCCCCGCAACATGATCCAGACGGCCTTCTGGTACCTGCACACCGACCAGTTCCGCTACGACCAGTTCGGCGCTGACACGCTCTCGGCCACCACCGGGAAGGGACAGCTGGCGGGGAGGTCCACGGCCGACGTCATCGCCCAGAGCGCCCGCATGGGTTGGATGCCCTCCTATCCCACGTTCGACCGCAACCCGCTCGACCTCAGCGACGACGCGGTCGCCGCGGGCAGGCCCGTGGGGGAGTACGTCGTCGAGCAGCTGAAGTCCGGCAACCTCGAGTTCGCCGGCGAGGACCCCGATGCTCCTCAGAACCACCCGCGGATCCTCTCCATCTGGCGGGCCAACCTGCTCGGTTCCTCCGGCAAGGGCAACGAGTACTTCCTCAAGCACCTCCTCGGCACCGACTCCTCGGTACGGGCGACTGAGACACCCGAGGACCAGCGTCCGGTC
Source organism: uncultured Actinomycetota bacterium (assembly GCA_963784485.1). Lineage (GTDB taxonomy): Bacteria > Actinomycetota > Actinomycetes > Propionibacteriales > Nocardioidaceae > Marmoricola_A. Next base: position 114,001 of record CAWARH010000005.1, read on the forward strand.
GACGTGACGTGGCGAGAACAGGCGCCCGAAGGCAAGCTCGACCTGCTGATGACGATCGACTTCCGGCAGACCAGCACGACGATCTTCTCCGACGTCGTCCTCCCCGCCGCGACCTGGTACGAGAAGCACGACCTCAACACCACCGACATGCACCCGTTCGTGCACTCCTTCAACCCGGCGATCGCGCCGCCCTGGCAGACCCGCACCGACTGGGACGCCTGGCAGACGATCGCCAAGCGGTTCAGCGAGCTGGCCGCTACGCATCTGGGCGTGCGCAAGGACGTCGTCGCGGTGCCTCTCACGCACGACACCCCCGACGCCATGGCCAACCCGCACGGTGTGGTGCGGGACTGGAAGAAGGGGGAGTGCGAGCCGGTGCCGGGCCTCACGATGCCGAAGCTGGTCGAGGTGGAGCGCGACTTCGGAGCGGTCTTCGAGAAGATGAACGCGCTCGGTCCCCTGGTCGACACGTTGGGCGCCACCACCAAGGGAGTCACGTTCGACCTGGGCGAGCAGGTCGACTACCTGCGCCACAAGAACGGCGCCGTCCGCGGCGGCGTGGCCGACGGCCGCCCTTCCTTGAAACGTGACGTGCACGTCTGTGAGGCCATCCTGGCGTTGTCCGGCACCACGAACGGCCGTCTCGCCACCCAAGGGTTCAAGACCCTCGAGCGGCGCACCGGGGTTCGGCTGGCCGACCTGGCCGAGGAGCACGAGGGCAAGCAGATCACCTTCGCCGACACCCAAGGCTCACCGGTGCCGGTGATCACCTCGCCGGAGTGGTCGGGCTCCGAGACGGGCGGGCGCCGGTACTCGCCGTTCACCATCAACGTGGAGCGGAAGAAGCCCTGGCACACGCTGACCGGCCGGATGCACTTCTACCTCGACCACGACTGGATGACCGAGCTCGGCGAGGGCCTGCCCGTCTACCGGCCTCCGCTGAACATGGCGGCCCTGTTCTCGGAACCGGCTCTGGGAAGCATCTCCGACGGTGCGGGTGGAGCGGAGGTGGAGGGGCTGACGGTGCGCTACCTGACCCCGCACAACAAGTGGTCCATCCACTCCGAGTACCAAGACAACCTGTTCATGCTGTCGCTCTCGCGCGGCGGGCAGAACATCTGGATGAGCGACCGGGACGCGGCCAAGGTCGGCATCAAGGACAACGACTGGATCGAGGCCGTGAACCGCAACGGCGTCGTGGTCGCCCGAGCGATCGTGTCCCACCGGATGCCCGAGGGAACGGTGTACATGTACCACGCCCAGGACCGGCTCATCGACGTTCCTCTCGCCGAGGCCTCCGGCAAGCGCGGCGGCATCCACAACTCGCTGACCCGCCTGCTGGTCAAGCCGTCGCACCTGATCGGTGGCTATGCCCAGCTGACCTTCGCCTTCAACTACCTCGGTCCCACCGGCAACCAGCGCGACGAGGTCACCATCATCCGTCGGCGATCACAAGACGTGGAGTACTGACATGCGTGTGATGGCCCAGATGGCGATGGTGATGAACCTCGACAAGTGCATCGGCTGCCACACCTGCTCGGTCACGTGCAAGCAGGCGTGGACCAACCGCTCCGGCACCGAGTACATCTGGTTCAACAACGTGGAGACCCGGCCCGGCCTCGGCTACCCGCGCACCTACGAGGACCAGGAGAAGTGGCAGGGGGGATGGGAGCTCAACCGGCGCTCGCGGCTCAAGCTCAAGGCAGGTGGACGTCTGAAGAACCTGATGACGATCTTCTCCAACCCCAAGCTGCCCTCGATCGGGGAGTACTACGAGCCGTGGACCTACGACTACGCCACGCTCACCGACGCACCCGCCCAGCAGCACACGCCCGTGGCGCGGCCGAAGTCGCTGATCAGCGGCAAGGACATGAAGATCGAGTGGTCGGCGAACTGGGATGACGACCTCGGCGGCGCCACGGAGACCGCGCACCGGGACCCGATGCTGGCGAAGATCGCCGAGAAGGTGAAGTTCGAGTTCGAGCAGACGTTCATGTTCTACCTGCCGCGGATCTGCGAGCACTGCCTGAACCCCTCCTGCGCGGCGTCGTGCCCCAGCGGTGCGATCTACAAGCGCGAGGAGGACGGGATCGTCCTGGTCGACCAGGACAAGTGCCGCGGCTGGCGCAAGTGCGTCTCCGGCTGCCCCTACAAGAAGATCTACTTCAACCACCGCACCGGCAAGGCCGAGAAGTGCACGTTCTGCTTCCCGCGCATCGAGGTCGGCCTGCCCACGGTCTGCGCCGAGACCTGTGTGGGCCGGTTGCGCTACATCGGCCTGGTGCTCTACGACGCCGACAAGGTGCTCGAGGCAGCCTCCACCGAGGACGACCGGGGACTCTACGAAGCGCAGCGTGGGGTGTTCCTGGACCCCTTCGACCCCCACGTGATCGGCGAGGCGGAGAGGGCAGGCATCGCCCGCGACTGGGTCGACGCCGCGCAGCGATCCCCGATCTACGCCCTCATCAACACCTACAAGGTCGCGCTTCCGCTGCACCCGGAGTACCGCACGATGCCGATGGTCTGGTACATCCCCCCGCTGTCGCCCGTGGTCGACGTCGTCCAGGAGACCGGGGAGGACGCCGAGGACAAGGGCAACCTCTTCGCAGCCATCGACGCGCTGCGCATCCCGGTCGAGTACCTCGCCGAGCTGTTCACCGCAGGCGACGTCGAGCCGGTCGACGCGGTGCTCAAGAGGCTGGCCGCCATGCGCTGCTACATGCGCGACCTCAACCTGGGTCGCGAACCGGACGGCACCATCCCGGCCGCCGTCGGGATGACCGAGGAAGACATGTACGACATGTATCGCCTCCTCGCGATCGCCAAGTACGACGAGCGCTACGTCATCCCTCCGGCGCACGCGGAGCAGGCCCACTCCCTGGAGGAGCTGGCCACCGAGTGCTCCGTCTCGGATTACGGCGGTGGGCAGCGAGACCTCTTCGGGGAGGGTTCGGGCGCACCGACACCGATCGCGGTCGAGAACTTCCAGATGCTCCGGGACCGTCAGAGCGCCGACTCCCTCGTGTCACCGGCTGACAAGAGCGCGCGCGTCAACCTCCTGAACTGGGACGGCAAGGGCTCACCTCCAGGCCTCTTCCCGCCGAAGGAGACGGGCTCGTGAGTCGGCGACCCCAGGCCGACCTGGCGCCGCACCAGCTGACGATCCTCTGGCAGTCGGTGTCGCTGCTGCTCGACTATCCCGACGCCGACCTGCTGACCCGTCTCGAGCTGCTCCGCGACGCCTCCCGCAGGCTGCCGGTCGCCGTCGGAGACCCGATTCGCGGGTTCGTCGACCACCTGGAGCGAACGCCCTTGCCTGCGGTGCAGGCCGAGTACGTCGAGACTTTCGACAACCGGCGTCGGTGCAACCTCTTCCTGACCTACTTCGCCCACGGTGACACCCGCAAGCGCGGGATGGCCCTGCTGCGGTTCAAGCAGACCTACCTGGGCGCAGGCTACGACCTCGACGACTCCGAGCTGCCCGATCACCTGTGCGTGGTGCTGGAGTTCGCGGCAACCGTGGACCAGGAGCGTGGCCGGAGCCTGATGCTCGACCACCGGGCGGGGCTCGAGCTGCTGCGCCTCTCGCTCGTCGACCTGTCCTCCCCGTGGGCGGCTCTGCTCGACGTGGTGACCGCCACCCTGCCGGCGCTGCGTGGCGACGAGCGCGACGCCGTACGCCGGCTCGCCGCGGAAGGCCCTCCCGAGGAGGAGGTGGGACTGGCGCCCTTCGCAGCCCCCCAGTTCAGCCCGGGGGTCGCCTCGGAGCCGACCCCCCTGCCCATGCCGGTCTTCCCAGGAGCCCGCCGATGAACGAGTTCCTCTTCGTCGTGGTGCCGTACGTCTGCCTGACGATCTTCGTCGTCGGTCACCTGTGGCGCTACCGCTACGACAAGTTCGGGTGGACCACCCGGTCGAGCCAGCTCTACGAGAACCGGCTGTTGCGCATCGGGAGCCCGTTGTTCCACTTCGGCATGCTGGGGGTGGTGGGTGGCCACATCATCGGGCTTCTGGTCCCGCAGTCGTGGACGGACGCGGTCGGGATCAGTGAGCAGGCCTATCACGTGGTCGCCGTCACGGGTGGTCTGCTCGCAGGGGTCGCTGCGCTGGTGGGGATGCTGATCCTGATCTACCGGCGCCGCACCGTCGGCCCCGTCTTCTCGGCCACGACGGTCATGGACAAGGTGATGTACGCCTTCTTGGCGGTCGTGATCGTGCTCGGGATGTGGAACACGATCGCCGGCTCGATCCTGACCCTGGGCGGTGAGTACAACTACCGGGAGGGCGTCTCGGTGTGGTACCGCTCCTTCCTGGCCTTCCAACCTGACGCCGACTTGATGGCCAGGGCGCCCCTGGGCTTCCAGCTGCACGCGTTGGTCGCCTTCGGCCTCTTCGCGCTGTGGCCCTTCACCCGGCTCGTCCATGTGTTCAGTGCACCCGTCGGCTACCTGACCCGCCCTTACATCGTGTACCGCAGCCGCGACGACCAGCTGGGCAGCCACAGGCCCCGGCGCGGCTGGGACCGGATCTCCTCCTGATCCTCAGGTCGCGCCTCAGGCGTGGTCGGCCGGCGGCTGGGCGGCCCACAGGTCAGGGCCGAACACCTCGTAGCGGATGTTCTCGGCGGGGACACCGCGGGCCAGGAGCGTGTTGCGCACGTGCCGCATGAACGGCAGCGGGCCGCAGGTGAAGACCTGCAGGTCCGGCGGGAGCGGGATCTGGGTGAGGTCCATGTACCCGGCCTGGGAGCGGGTGTCGGACGGGTCGAGGTGCTCGTACCAGGTGTGCGTGGTGAAGTCGTCGATCTGGCGACCGACGTGGGTCACCGTGTCGCGCAGGGCGTGGTCGGCTTCGGTGCGGTCGGCGTGGGCCACGATGACCCGACGGCCCGGCTGGGTCCGGGCGATGTGCTCGACGATGGGCAGCACGGTCGTGATCCCGGCTCCCGCGCTGGCCAGCAGCAGCGGCCCGTCGGCGTCGGGCACGACGAAGTCGCCGGCGGGCGCACTGACCTCGAGGACGTCGTCGACCTGGAGATCGTCGTGCAGGAACGTGGAGACCATCCCGTCCGGTGCGCCGTTCAGGCCGCGGAGGCGGTTGACGGTGATCTGCAGGCGGGTGCCGGAGGCGGTGGAGGAGACGGTGTACTGCCTCGGCTGCCGCCTGCCGTCCGGAAGGTCGACGAAGACCGAGACGTACTGGCCGGGGTCGATGACCGGCAGCGGTCGGCCGTCGGCGGGCTCGAGGACAAGGGAGATGATGTCGTGGGCCTCCTCGATCCGCCGGGCCACCCGGTAGGGCCGTAGCGGGTCGGCGGGGTCGATCCCGGCCGCTTGGTAGAGGTGGGCCTCCTGCGCGCCGAGCTGCATCGCGAACAGCCAGTACACCTCGCTCCAGGCGTCGGCCACCGCCGGGGTGACAGCCTCCCCGAGGACGTCCGCGACCGCTCCCAGCAGGTGCCGACCGACGATGGTGTACTGCTCCGGCCGGATGCCGAGCGAGACGTGCTTGTGGGCGATGCGTTGCAGTACGTGGTGGAACGACGGGGCCTCGGGGTCGACCAGCTGCGTGGCGTACGCGACGACGGAGGCGGCGAGCGCGCGGCTCTGCTCCCCGGTGGCCTGGTTGCCCTGGTTGAAGACCCGCAGCAGCTCGGGGTGCTCGGCGAACATGCTCGGGTAGAACCGGGCGGTGATCTCCTCGGCGTGCCCAGCGACGACCCCCGCGGTCGCGCGCACCACCTCCGCCGCCGGCTCCGACAGCAGGCAGCCCGTGTGGGGCAGGCCCCCGGAGGCCGGGCGTGGGCGGGCGGGACCGTCAACGAGGTCGGTACCGGATTGCGTGGGGCGGGGGTGAGTCACGAGCGACGCCTTTCAGGGTGGGGCGAGAATGCGCTGAGCCATGAATTTACTACAATCAACTCCGTGGAAAATAATGCTCGCGGTCGAGGAGCCGGCGCCCTCTGCGGGCAGGGCAGCCCTCCCGAACCTTCATCGGCGCTTCATCCGAGCCTGCCTACGGTCACTCCCAGGTGGGCACCCGGCCCGCGAAGGAGGTCGCCGTGGGTGCGGTGCTGTGGCCGTCGGCGCAGGAGCGCTGGTTTCTCGAGGTCAACCATCTGGCGCAGGCGACGCCCTGGCTGCACCCGCCGCTCCGGTTCTTCGCCGAGGACGGCGTGGCGTTGTTCGCCGGGCTCCTGCTGGTGTCGTGGTGGATCGCTCGGCGGCAAGGAGACCTGAGGCTCGTCACCCGGGCTCTCTGGGCCCCGCTCGGCGCGCTGGTGGCCCTCGGCGTGAACCAGCTCATCGCTGCCGCGGTCGCCGAACCACGGCCGTACGCGGTGCTGCCTCACGTGACCACCCTGGTCTCACGCAGCAGTGACTACTCGTTCCCCAGCGACCACGCGGTGATGGCCGGCGCAGTCACTGCCGGTCTGCTGCTCGTCGATCGTCGTCTGGGCCTGGTCGCGGCCACCCTCGCGGTGCTCATGGCGGTCACGCGCGTCTACGTCGGAGCACACTTCCCGCTCGACGTGGTCGCCGGGCTGCTGGTCGGGCTCGCGGTCGCGGTCGCCGCCGACGCCGTGGCCACGCCTCCGCTGACCAGGTTCGTGACGCTGCTCGCAGGCACGCCGGCGCGGCCGCTGCTGACATCGGTGCGCAGCCCGGAGGCAGTCCGATGACCGCCGTCATGGCGCACCTGTTCCTGGTCCCGGCCTGGGTCGCCCTCCTGACGGTGTTCGCGCTGCCGGCGCTGGAGTCGTCGGTCTTCCTCGGGTTCGTCTTCCCGGGTGAGGTGGCGTTGCTGCTGGGCGGAGTGATCGCCAGCCACGGGCACCTTCCGGTCTGGGCGGTCCTCGTCGCCGGGATCGGCGGTGCGATCGTGGGTGACGCCGTCGGCTATCTCGTCGGACGACGCTGGGGCCGGCCCCTGCTCGACTCCACGGTCGGCCGTCTGGTGAGGGCCGACCATCTCGACCGGGCAGAGGCGGCACTCGCCCGTCGCGGCGGCGGCGCGGTGTTCATCGGCAGGTTCACTCTCGCGCTGCGGGTGCTGGTTCCTGGACTGGCAGGGATGGCCCGGATGCCGTACCGGAGGTTCGCGGTGTTCAACGTGGCCGGAGCCGTCGTGTGGGGTGCGCTCGTGGTGCTCGCCGGCTACCTGGCAGGGAACAGCTGGCAGAGCATGGGGCACCTGCTCACCGGCGTCAGTGCCGCGATCACGGTCGTGGTGGTCGCTGTGTGGGTGGTCGCGGCTGCTGCTCGCCGACACCGGATCGTCGCAGCACCGTCCGAGGCAGCACTACGGTGAGCGGGTGAGCCACGGCGGCCGGCCTGGGGGACGACGGGCGGAGGGACAGGGATGAGGATCCTGGTGGCTGAGGACGACGTCCGCCTGGCCGCGCTCCTCGAGGAGTCGCTGGCGGAGGCCGGGTGGGTGCCCGTGGTCGTCCACGACGGCCGGTCCGCGTACGACCGGCTGCTGACCGACGCCGAGTTCGACGTCGCCCTCCTGGACTGGATGCTTCCTGGCCTGGACGGGGTGAGTGTGGCCCGGCGGCTCCGGGACCTCGGTGTGGCGACCCCGATCCTCATGCTCACCGCGCGGGGCGACGTGCGGGACCGCGTCGACGGCCTGGACGCGGGTGCGGACGACTACCTCGCCAAGCCGTTCGACCTCGACGAGCTCCTGGCCCGGTTGCGGGCGCTCTACCGGCGCGGCGGGTACGCAGGCGAGGCGCCGGCCCAGGTGGGCGACCTCGTGGTGGATCCGGTGGCGCGTCGCGTCTCCCGGGGTGGCGTCGAGATCGCGCTGTCCGCGCGCGAGTTCGACATCCTCTACCTGCTGGCCTCCCAAGCGGGGCGGGTGGTCACGCGCCTGACCATCCTCGACGAGGTCTGGGACGGCGAGACCGACCTGCGCAGCAACGTGATCGACGTCCACCTCGCCTCGATCCGGGCCAAGATCGACAAGCGCTTCGGCGTCGAGACCATCTCGACGCTGCGTGGGGTCGGCTACCGGCTCGGCTCACCTGCCCAGAGCCGATGAGGCCACTGCGTGACCGGCTCTCCCGGCTGCCGTTGCGGATCCGGCTGGTCGCCGGGTTCTCGGTGGCGATGCTGGTGGTGCTCCTCGTGGCCGGGGCGTTCGTGTACGAGCGCGTGGAGCTCGCCCTCGACCGTGGCCTGGACTCCGAGCTGGCGCAGGCGACCACCGCCCTCGCCCCGCTCGTGGGTGCGGACGGCGAGGTGAGCAACACCTCCGCTGCCGACGCCACCGGAGTGGCCTGGCAGGTGCTGGACCGCTCCGGCGCGGTGGTCGACCACGGAGGCCCGGCCGGGACCGCCGCCATGATCGGCACGCGACAGCTGGACCGGGTCGGAACCTCCTCTCGGACCTTCGACGTCGGAGACCTCCTGCCTGCATCCCACGCGCCCCATCGGCTGGCGGTCACTCCCTTGTCGACCTCGCCGGGGTTCTACCTCCTCGTCGGCGTGCGCCGCGACCAGCGCGACGAGGCGCTGCGCGAGCTGTTGGCCGAGCTCTCCCTGGCCGGACTGGGCGCGCTGGCGGTGACCGCCCTGGTAGGAGAGCGGCTCGCTCGCGCAGCGCTGCGTCCGGTCGAGCGCTACCGCAGGCGTGCCGAGGCGATCGCGGCGGGAGCCCCTGGGCTGCGCCTCGAGGTGCCGGCCCGGCGCGACGACGAGGTGACGCGCCTCGGCCACACGCTCAACGACATGCTGGCCTCCCTTGACCAGGCCCTGGAACGCGAGCGTCAGTTCGTCAACGAGGCGAGCCACGAGCTCCGCACCCCGATCACCCTCCTCACCAGCCGGATCCAGCTCGCCCGGCGCCGACCCCGCACCCAGGCCGAGCACGAGCGGGTCCTCGAGGAGCTGCAGGTCGACCTCGACCGGCTCGCCCGGTTGGCCGAGCAGCTCCTCGATCTCGGCGGCGCCCGCGCTCGGACGCACCCGTCCACCTGCGACGTGGCCGACGTCGCGGCCCGGGTGATCGAGCGACGCCGCCTCGCGTTCCCTTCTCGCGCGGGCGAGGTCTCCGCCGACCTGCCCACCGCACCTGCGACGGTCGCGCTCGCGGACTTCGCGGTCGAGCGCATCGTGACCAACCTGCTCGACAACGCCGCCACGCACGGCTCGCCGCCCTTCGAGGTCACGGTGGACCGGCCGGCTCCCGGGTGGGTCCGACTCGCCGTCACCGATGCGGGGTCCGGCATGTCGCCGGTGCTGCTCGAGACGGCAACCCGTCGCTTCGCGCGGGCTGACGTGGCTCGTGGGCTGCCCGGTGCCGGGTTGGGCCTGGCGTTGGTCCAGGGTCTCGTCGACCAGGGCGCAGGTGAGCTCCGGCTGTGCTTCGGCGGCCGGCACGCCTCCTACGGGAACCAGGCCCCCGTCGGCTGTGACCACAGCGCGGCGATGACGGTGACGGCCCTGCTCCCCGCAGCACCGACTCCGCTCTGAATGGCGCACAGGCCTTCATGCTCGCTTCATCGAAGGCTTCCTAGGGTCGCGACATGCGAGCCGTCATCGTCGTCCCGACGTACAACGAGTCAGCCAGTGTGAGTGCCCTCCTCGACGCCCTCACGGCCGGAGTGGTGTCGCCCGACGGGACGCCGGTCGACGTCCTGGTGGTGGACGACAGCAGCCCCGACGGCACCGGCCGGGTGGTGCAGGGCCACCCCGGCTTCGGTGTGCGGGTGCGGCTCTTGACCCGGACCACCAAGGATGGTCTCGGCGCCGCCTACCGGGCAGGCATCGCGGACGCGGTCGACGCCGGCTACGACGTCGTGCTCCAGATGGACGCGGACGGCTCGCACCCGGCCCGCGACGTGCCTGCGATGCTCGCCGGTCTGGCCCATGCCGACGTGGTCATCGGCTCCCGCTACGTGGCGGGCGGATCCACGCAAGGCTGGGCGCCCCCGCGCCGGGCGCTGTCGTGGGCAGCCAACCGCTATGCGCGTGGCGTGCTCGGACTCCGGACCCGCGACGCGACCTCAGGCTTCCGGGCCTGGCGGGTGACGGCACTGATCCGAGCCGGGGTGCTGCAGACCGTCTCGAACGGCTACGGATTCCAGGTGGAGAACACCTGGCGGGCCGAACGGGCCGGCCTCCGGGTGGCCGAGCACCCCATCACGTTCGTCGACCGCACCACAGGGGCATCGAAGATGAGCACGGCGGTAGCCCTCGAGGCCGCTCGCGGTGTCCTCCAGTGGCGGATCAGTGAGCTGCGCCCTCACGGTGACGCGCCGCGGGTCGGGGCCCCGGTGGCGCACGGGGTCGCCCTCGGACCTCGGCAGGCACCACCGGCATGAGCGAGAAGGAGCTCGAGGCCCTCCCCGACACCGGGCACCGCGACGTCCGGTGGCCGCGGTCCCGGAGCTGGGCCCGGCTGCGGTTCGTGCTGTCCTGGACCACCGCTCTCGCCTTGGCCGTCTTCGCGCTGCCCCGGGCGGTGCACGTCTCCTGGCAGGGCGTCGTCCCGGTGCTCACGTCCCTGCCCTGGACGGCCGTGGTGGTCCTGGGTGCGGTGTGGCTGCTCGGGCTCCTCGTGCACACCTTCGTCCTCACCGCGGCGGCCCCCAGCCTCACCCACCGCCGCGCGCTGACCCTCAACGTCACCGGGAGCGCGGTGTCCAACGTCGTGCCCTTGGGGGGTGCCGCAGGTGTGGAGCTGAACCGTCGGATGATGCGCGCCTGGGGCATCGATGCGAGAACCTTCACCGGCTACACGTTCCTCACCAACCTGTGGGACGTGTGCTCCAAGCTCCTCCTGCCCGTGGTCGCGGTGCTCGCGCTCGCGCACGCGGGCGAAGCGGTCACCGTGCCGCTGCAGCTGGCGTCGCTGGTGGGCACGGTCGTCTTCGCCGGCGTCGCCGCCCTGGCCACGGTGCTGCTGCTGAGCCCCCGCTGGACCGTCGCGCTCGGCCGTGCCGTCGAGGCCGCGCTGACCCCGGTCCGTCGACTCCGGGGCGGCCGCGGCAGCGACGTCTCCGGCGCGCTCCTGGACATCCGGCGCGACTGCATCCACCTGGTCGCCAACGGTTGGCTGCGCATGACCTTGGGGATCAGCGGCTACGTCGCCCTCCAGGGGGTGCTGCTGGGTCTGTGCCTCCAGCTGACCGGGGCCGGAAGCACCTGGGTCGAGGTCCTGGCGGGTTTCGCCGTGGAGCGACTGCTCACCGTCGTGCCGATCACCCCCGGCGGCATCGGGGTTGCGGACCTGGGACTGGTCGGCGTGCTCCTCGCCCTCGGTGGCGACCCGGCTGCGGTCACGGCCGCAGCGGTGCTGTACCGGGCGTTCGTCTTCGCGGTCGAGATCCCGGTCGGCGGAGGCGCCCTCGGTCTGTGGCTCCTCGGGCACCGACGTCGATCCCCGGCCCGGGGACCACGGCAGGTCCTGCCAGGTGCACCGCTGCGCGTGGCGCACGTCACCGACGTCTTCCTGCCCCGCCTGGGCGGGATCGAGACCCACGTCGACGACCTCGTCCGGCACCAGCGCGCCCGGGGCCTCGACGCCGAGGTGCTCACCCCGACCCCGGGCGGCCCCGCCGACCCGGCCTGGGTGCGGCGCATCCCGGCAAGCCAGGCCCGCAAGGCGATCGGCGAGTACGACGTCGTGCACGCGCACCTCTCGATGCTGTCGCCGTACGGCATCGCCACGGTCCGTGCCGCCGTCGCCGCCGGGGTCCCCACCCTGGTCACGGTGCACACCATGTGGGTGGGCGCGGGTGGGATCGTGCGCCTGGCCGCCCTCGCCGGCCTGCGCCGCTGGCCCGTCGCCTGGTCGGCGGTCAGCGCCGCCGCCGCCTCGAGCTTCGGGCGCTCGCTCGGCCGTGCCGACGTGGTCGTCCTGCCGAACGCCATCGACGTCGGGCACTGGCTTCCGGGGCCGGCGGTCCTGCCTCCTGCTCGTCAAGAGCGGACCCGGGACGATGAACCGCCCTCCCCGCTCACCCTGGTCAGCGTGATGCGGCTGATGCCGCGCAAGCGGCCCCTGGCGCTGCTGAGGATGTTCGAGCAGGTGCGCGCCCTGACGCCGGCCCACGACGTCCGCCTGGTGATCGTCGGCGACGGACCGCTGCGGCGACGGATGGAGCGGTACGTGACGCGACACGGGCTGGCGGCGTACGTCCGGATCACAGGACGGATCCCGCGCACCGAGGTGCCCTCGGAGCTCCGCTCGGCGTCGGTCTACGTCGCCCCCGCTCCCAAGGAGTCGTTCGGGCTGGCCGCCCTGGAGGCGCGGTGTGCCGGGCTGCCGGTAGTGGCCCACCGGAACAGCGGCGTGACGGAGTTCGTCCGTGACCGGGTCGACGGGATGCTCGTCGCCGACGACACCGAGATGGCCGTGGCCCTGGCGGACCTGGTGCGCGACGACGCGCTGCGCGACCGGCTGGCCGCCCACAACCGTCGCGTGCGACCGCCGTTCGACTGGGCCGACGCCCTGGACCGTACGAGTGCGCTGTATGCAGCCGCTGCCGAACGCGCCGGTGCGCCCGGTGCCCTCGTCCTCGACGGGGGTGGCGCGAGGAGCGACGTCCCGTCGCTGGCGTGGGAGGCGTGAGACGTCGATGACCACGATCGTCGCCCTGCACGCACACCCCGACGACGAGGCGCTGCTTTCCGGGGGGTGGCTGGCGCAACGCTCGGCGGACGGGGACCGCGTGGTGCTGGTCTTCGCCACCGACGGTGGCGCCGGGCTCACCGGTGCCGGCCGGACCGGGACGATGCTGCCACGGGGAAGGCTCCGCCGGGCCGAGGCCACCGCGTCCGCGCGTGCCCTGGGTGTCGCCCGGGTGGTCTGGCTCGGGTACGCCGACTCGGGCATGCGTCAGCACCCCACCACCGGGCCGGGGCGGTTCGTCGACACGGCGGTCGCCGTCGCGGCCCGGGCCGTGGCCGACGTCCTCGACGAGGAGGATGCGCACCTGCTCACCGGGTACGACGCCCACGGCGGCTACGGGCACCCCGACCACGTCCACGTCCACCGGGTGGCGCGCGCCGCCCGGTTCCTCGCCGCCCGGAGGCCGCGGCTGCTCGAGGTCACCCTCGACCGCACGTGGCTGGTGCGCGCGGTGAGGCTGGCCCGCCCTTGGGGGCGCCTGGTGCCGGGGATCGTCCTGCCGGGCGACGACATCTACTCCAGGCGTGCCGACCTGACGCCGGCCCTGACCTTCGACGTCCGGGACCGGCTCCCCCAGAAGCGTGCTGCTCTCGCGGCACACCGATCCCAGGCTGGTGGGGGAGTGCGCACCGTGGCAATCCTGCTGGCGCTGCCCCGCCCCCTCGCTCGACGGGTGCTGGGCACCGAGTGGTTCCTCGAGGCGCCCTGAGTGGGCTCCTGTGACGAGCCGGAGCGGAGGCCGGACCACCCGACGGGCCTGGACGCTCCCGCGTGGTCGCTACCCTGTGCCCCATGGGTAGCAGGCCTAGCGGCGCGGGGAGGGCGGCGGGAGCCAAGTCCCTCGTTGCCGTCGTCGCCGCGACGATCCTGGGGATCCTGGCCATGCACGGTCTCGCATCGGTCGGCGCCCTCGGTGCCCACGACGAGCCGATGGCCCGCGGCGCCATGTCAGGCGCCGCGGAGCCGGGTCAGCCAGACCAGGTCGGCCCCGGCGTCGGCGGCGGCGTCCGGCAGCGGGATCGAGGTCGTCGCACCGACGGCTCCGGCTGGGACTCCGCTGGGTCACCAGGACCGGACGGCGTGCATGGTGGTGCTGTGCCTGGCGGTTCTCGCGGCCGTAGGCGGTCTCGTGCTTGTGTTCCTCCGGCTCGCGGCCGCCCGTGCCACGCGACTGTGGGCGGTCCTCACCCATGCAACGAGCTCCCTGATGACGCCCACGCTGTGCTTGCGTGGCAGGCGCGCGCCGGTCTCCGCGTTGCTCGTCGTCAGGTGCTGAGCAGGGGTGCGACGCGCTCCGGATCACCGGACCTGCGTCCCCGCCTCGACGCCAGCAATCGACACCCCGACACCCCGGACCCCGGAGAACCCCCATGCGTGCACACCGACCCCGCCGAGCCCTCGGCGCCCTCGTCCTTGGCCTTTCCCTCACCGTTGCCGTGACCGCCTGCGGCTCCGACAGCAGCCCCGAGCCCACGACGGCGCTGTCGTCGACCGAGCACAACGATGCCGACGTGTCCTTCGCGACCGACATGATCCAGCACCACGCGCAGGCGCTCTCGATGGTCGACCTCACCGTCGGCCGGTCCCTCGACCCCGAGGTGGCCGGGCTGGCAGACGACATCCGCAGCGCGCAGGCTCCGGAGATCGAGACCTTCGCGGACTGGTTGACCGCCTGGGAGGAGCCGATCCCCGAGACGATGCGGGACCACGCCAACGCCGGTCATGCCGAGGGCGACACGGCCGAGTCGATGGAGGGCATGGACTCGGACATGCCAGGGATGATGACCGCGGACGAGATGGCCGCCCTGGAGGACGCCGCCGACTCCGACTTCCAGTCCAGGTGGCTCGACATGATGATTGCGCACCACGAGGGCGCGGTCGAGATGGCCCAGACCGAGATCGATGCCGGCCGGTACGGTCCGGCGGTCGAGCTGGCCAGGTCCATCGTCTCCTCCCAGTCCGAGCAGATCGACACCATGAAGAAGCTGCGCTGATCGTGCCAGACCCCGTTCGATGCTGGCCGAAGGAGAGGGAGACGCGATGACGTGGCTCATGACCACTGCCGGTGTCGCGCTGATCGTGCTGGCTCTGCGCGACATCTTCCACACCTTGTGGCACCCGGGCGGCTTCGGGTCTCTGTCCCGCATGGTCTTCGCGTCCATCTGGCGGGTCACGAAGCTGATCAACAGGTCGCGTGCGACGGAGCTGGCGGGGCCCTGGGGGCTCCTCGCCACGCTGGCGCTCTGGACCCTGCTGATGGTCATCGGGTTCAGCCTGGTCTACCTGCCACGCATGCCCGGCGGTTTCTACTTCGGGTCGTCGCTGGAGCCCGGCGCGTCGTCGGACGTCGTCGCCTCGCTGTACCTGTCGGTCGTCGCCCTGGCGACCCTCGGGCTCGGTGACATCGAGCCGGCCACGGCGCTGCTCAGACTCGTGGTGCCGGTCGAGGCGCTGCTCGGTTTCCTGCTGCTGACGGCCGGGATCTCGTGGGTGCTGCAGCTGTACCCTGCCCTCATCCGGCGCCGAGCCCTGGCTCGACGGCTCACGACCATGGCACGGCACGGAGCCGCCGAGGTGGTGCGGACCGGAGAGCCCAGCATCGCCGTTCAGCTCTTGGAGGGCGTGCGCGGAGACGTGGCCGCCGCGGAGATGGACCTGGTCCAGTACGGCGAGTCGTACTACTTCCGGGAGTCGTCGACGGAGCTGTCACTGGCGGCCGCGATGTCCTACGTGGCGACACTCGCCGCCGCGGGCCAGCGCTCAGCGAGCCCGGAGGTGCGACAGGCGGCCGCGATGTTGGACTCGGGCCTGTCAGCGTTCCTGGACGTCCTGCGTCGCGACTTCCTCGCCGGCGGCTCGGAGGCCAGTCTCACCCTCGCCGCGTTCGCTCGAGATCACCAGCACCCGCAGCTGTGAGCGGGCTCCCGCCGCGGGGAGGTATCCGGCAGGGTTGTCGCGACGGCTTCCGCCTCGCCCGCATGACGGCACGGGTGTCGGGTAGGGACGTAGGTGACCCGTCGGATCGAGCACGTCGCGAGCAGGAAGGAGCTGGGCTGTGACGCCGTTCCTCGTGCTCCTCGTCGTCTCTCTGGCCGCCGTGGCGACCCTGCGACTCCTCGCCCGGTGGACGGCCGTGTCGGCGCGCCCCTTCGACGTGGAGCCGTGGTTGTCGGGACACCCGCCGACCGAGCACGCGCTGTCGAGGTACCACGCCCGCTGGTACACCGCGAGCGTGGTGTTCCTCGCCTTCGACGTCGAGATGCTGTTCATGTACCCCTGGGCGGTGGTCGTCGGACACCTCGGTCCGGGCGCGGTGGTGGAGATGTTCGGCTTCCTGCTCATGCTCCTGCTGGCGGTGGCCTGGGCACGTCGTGAGGGGGCGTTCCGGTGGGCCTGATCGACGTCCTCGACCGCGCCGGCGGCGCGCGAGCCCATGTGCTGGTCGCCGAGGCCCCCGGCGGGTTCCGGGCGCGGGTGGCCCTGGAGCGTGACCTGGCCCGGAGGGGTTGGCCGCTGGCCGAGTCGGTCGCCGACGCTGACGTGCTCGCCGTGGTCGGGGAGCCGGGGGAGGACCTCGCGGCTGTCCTCGACCATGTCTGGGAACAGATGTCGGAGCCGCGGGTGCGGGTCCACGCGCGAGGCGAGGCCGAGGCGGGCGCGGTGCTGCGGGAGGCCCACGACCGGCTGGTCGGGGGAGCGTCTGCCCCCGCGCAGGCCCACCGGAGCGGCTTCACCCCGTCAGCCCAGGCGATGGCGGACGAGCACGAGGGTGGCGAGGGGAACGACGGTGGGCACGACCACTCCGCGATGATGCCCGACGGCATCGCGCTCGCCGAGGGGGCCGAGGACCGCGACGGCCTGGAGATGGACGAGCTCCACCTCCCGCTCGGACCGGTCCTCGCGCACTGGCCGGCCGGGGTGGTCCTGCGGGTCACGGTCCACGGCGACGTCGTCACCGACGCGGTGGTCGAGAGGCTGGGCGCCGGACCGGGTGCGCAGGTGGGACCGGACGACTCCGTCGAGCGGGCGGCGCGCCTGCTCGACGCGGCAGGATCGGTGCTGGCCCTGGCAGGTCTGCCGCGCGAGTCGGCCCGGGCGAGACGCCTGCGTGACCGTTGCCTCGACGGGGAGCCGGTCGGCCCCGAGGTGACGTCCCTGGGTGAGCGGGTTCGACGGCGAGCGGTGCTGCGCTGGGTGCTGGCCGGGCTCGCTGTCCGGGGCAGCCGGGGTGCTGCCGAGGAGCTCGGCGACCGGCTCACCGGCCTGTTCGACCGGGCGCGGGCCGAGCTCGACGGGGCGCCGTGGACACACGTGCCGTGGGGGCTCCAGGCCCTTCCTACGCTCGTCCAGGGGATGGAGCTGGCCGCGGTGCGGCTGTGGCTGGCGGTGCTGAAGCCGGACCTCGCCGCGCATGAGCGGACGGCGGAGGCAGCCGATGGCTGACTCCCTCTCCCTGGCCTACACGGTGCCGGTCCTGGCCGGTCTCGCTGCCCTCTCGCTGTCGGTCGCGGGGGTCTCCGCGGCGCTGGAGGCACGCGACGACGGTCGGCCGCTCCGCGCGGGCCTGGTCACCCCCCTGCAGGAGACCGCGCGCCTGCTCCGGCAGCGACCTCGGCGCACCGTCTCGGCCGACCGGCTGCTGTGGCGGTCCGCGTCCTCCGCGGTGCTTCCCCTGGCGGTGCTGGTCGTGGCCTTCGTGCCCCTCGGTGCGCATGCGCTGGTCGACCACCCGCTCGGGCTGGTCTGGGTCAACGCGCTCGACGTCGTCGCCTGGGCGGTGATGTGGCTCCTCGGCTGGGGGGCCAACTCGGCCGTGGGACTCGTCGGCGGCTACCGGTTCCTCGCCCTGGCGCTGGGCTACGAGCTCCCCCTGATGTTCGCGCTCACCGCTCCGGCGATCGCCGCCGGCAGCCTCGACCTCGCCGAGATCTCCGCTGCCCAGGACGGGCTGTGGTTCGTGGTCTGGGCACCGGTCGCCTTCGCCGCGTACTGCTGGGGAGTGCTCGGCTTCTCGGTCCGGCCGCCGATGGACTCCGGCGCGGGGAACGACGTCAACGGCGGCATCGTCGCAGAGCTGGCCGGGGTGGACCGCCTGCTCGTTCTGGCCGGACGGTATGCCCTTCTGGTCGCCGGATCGGCGGTCGCCGTGCCGCTGTTCCTCGGCGGTGGCGCCGGGCCGCTGCTCCCCGCCTGGGCTTGGGTGCTTGCGAAGACGCTGGCGGTCGCGCTCCTCCTGGTGCTCGTGGGCCGGCGGCTGCCGACCCTGCGACCGGACAAGCTCCTCGAGCTCGGCTGGGTGGTGGTGCTGCCCTTGGTGGTGGCGCAGGACCTCGTCGTCTCTGTCATCGCCGTCGCCGTCAACTGAGCCTGGGAAGGGAGGAACCGATGGACGTGGCCCTCGTCGACGTGGGGTTCTGGCTGTGTGCCGTGGTGTCCGTGGTCTCGGGCGCCCTGGTCTTCGTCGTCGACTCGATGGCGCGGGCGACGTACGCGTTGGCGGTGTCGTTCGTGGCGGTCGGCGTCGCCCTGTTGCTGCTGGGCCAGGCGTACCTCGGCGTGATCGTGGTCCTGATGATGGTCATGGAGATGGCGGTGATGGCGGTCTACATGGTCATGTTCATGGGAATGAACCCGGCGCTGATGCCGATGAGCATGGTCCACTCGCACCGTGCCTCGCTCGCAGCCGGCGTGGGGACGTTCCTGCTCCTGGGCGCCGGAGCGCTGCTGGTCCCGTGGCCCTCGCGACGTGGGGTCCCTGCGGGCGACGTGACCGCGGCGTTGGGGGAGGCGATCATGGAGTCCCACATGATCGTCATGATCACCATGGGCCCGGTGATGGTCTCCACGATCGTGGCGGGGGTGGTCCTGTCCTCGCACCGCAGCCGCTACGACCGTCTCGGCGACGACCTGGACCGCCGACCTGCAGACGAGCCGCAGCCGGGCGGTGTGGGGCGATGACCCTGGAGACGGTGCTGCTCGTGGCCGCTGCGCTGGTCGCCGTCGGCGTGTACGGCGCCCTGTCGCAACAGGTCGTCGTGATGGTGATGATGGGACTCGAGCTGATGATCAACGGCGTGATCCTGGCCGCCGGAGGGCTGTGGTGGTTCCTCGCACCCGACCCCTCCGGCCAGGTGCTGCTGCTGGTGGTGGTCGCGGCGATGACCGTGGAGATGGCGATGGGCTTCGCCGTCGCCACCCTGCTGCACCGCCAGGCGGGCCACGACATGACCGACATGGCGACGGAGCTGAACGGCTGATGCTGGACCTCGTTCTCGTCGGCCTCGTCGTCGTGCCCGCGGCGGTCGGCGCCCTGCTGTTGCTGGCGGGCTCCTCCGCCGACCGGGTCGCTGCGCCCACCGGTGCCGGCGTGGCCGCGGTCCTGGCGGTGGCGTCGTTCCCGGTCTCGGTCGCGTCCGGGGCGCGGCCCTCGGTGGCTACGCCGTTCATGGCGGGGACCGAGCTGGGCCTGGCCGTGGACGGGCTGGCCGCCGTCGTCCTGCCGGCCGTCGCCGTGGTCTCGGCGCTGGTGCTGACGGCGGCGACCGGGACACCCGAGCTGCGTACGGCGCGCTTCCACGGGCTGATGCTGCTGTTCGTCGCGGCCGCCCTGATGACCGTCGTGGCCACCACGCTGCCTACCCTGCTGATGTCGTGGGAGGTCATGGGCGCGACGTCGTTCGGCTTGATCGGCTACCACTGGCGCGAGCCGGTGACGGTGGGCTCGGGCACCACGGCGTTCCTGACCACCCGTGCCGCTGACCTCGGGCTCTACGTCGCGGCGGGTGCCGCGCTGGCCGGGGGTGCAGGTCTCGGGCTCGGGTCTCTTCCGCAGACGTCCGGCGGGTGGCGCGACGTGGCCGCGGCGGGCCTGGTGGTGGCGGGTCTGGGCAAGGCGGCGCAGCTGCCGTTCTCGTTCTGGCTGTCCCGCGCGATGCACGGTCCCAGCCCGGTCAGCGCTCTGCTGCACTCGGCTGCCATGGTCGCGATGGGCGGCTACCTGCTTCTGCGGGTCGCCCCGACGCTTGCCGCCACCGGGTGGGCCGACGACGCGGCGGCCTGGGCCGGTGCCGCCACGGCGGTGCTCCTCGGTCTGGTCGCGCTCGCCCAACGTGACCTCAAGCAGCTCCTCGCCGCCTCCACTGCCGCCCAGCTCGGGTTCGTCGTGCTGGCCGCCGGGCTCGGTGCCACCGGGGGCGGCGCCACCCATCTCGTGGCCCACGCGGCTGTGAAGGCAGGGCTGTTCCTGGCTGCCGGGATCTGGCTGGAGGCCCTCGGCACCAAGCGGCTGGCCGCCCTGACCGGTGCCGCCCGGCTGTGGCCCGTGGTCGGTGCGTGCTCCGCGGCGGGCCTCCTCTCCCTCGCCGGTCTGCCTCCCCTGGCCCTGTGGGCGACCAAGGACGCCGTGCTTGCCGCAGCCGCGGAGCGCTCCGTCCTGCTCTACGCGGCCGGACTGCTCGGCGCGGCGTTGTCGGCGGCGTACGCGGGGAAGGCGCTGGTCGTCCTGACCAGGCCCGTGCCCGAGGACGCGGAGTCGTCGTGGGACGACGAGCGCGAGGGCACGCGAAAGGTGCCGACAGCGGCACGGTTGGCGCTCCTCCCGTTGGCGGCGGGGGCTGCCGTGCTCGGGATGCTCGCCCTGCCGCCCCTCGACGCACGCGTGCACGAGCTCGTCGGGGGGGTCGCGCCCGAGGCCGGCGTCTTGGGGCTGGTGACGTCCGGGATCGTCGCGGTCGCGGTCCTCGTCGGCGCGCTGGCCCTGGTGCGAGGTGGGCACCACCGCAGTCCGACCGACTGGCCCCGCGCGCTGACCGAGTGGCTGTTCCTCGAGCGGCTCGCCCACCTGACCGTGGTCAGGCCGGTGGAGGCGCTGGCGCGTGGGCTGGCCCACGTCGACGACGCGGTCCTGGACCGCGGCGTCGAGGCGGCCGGACGCGCGACGGTCCGCCTGAGCGGACTTGTGGCGCTGGCCGACGACCGCGGGATCGACGCGGGCGTTGCAGCCGTCGCCGCCGGCGTACGTCGCGTGGGCGGCCTCGTCCGGCGGCCCCAGACCGGGCAGCTCCACCAGTACTACCTGCAAGCGCTGGTCGTGCTTGCCCTCGTCCTCGTCGTCCTCGTCCTCGTGAGGTGAACGTGCTCTCCGTCCTGGTGTTCCTTCCGCTGCTGGCAGCCGCTGTCCTGCTGGCCCCGCAGGTCGGCGACCGGCTGGCGCGCGGCGCCTTCGTGGCGGTCACGGCGGCCGAGGTGGTGCTCGCCGGGGTGGCCTGGTCGACGTACGAGACTCCTCGTGCGGGCGAGCTGGCCCTGGAGGAGCAGGCGCGCTGGATCCCCGGCGTGGGGTCGAGCTACCACGTCGGCGTCGACGGGCTCTCCCTGCCGCTGGTGGCGATGACCACGCTGGTCTTCCTGGCCTGCGCGGTCTTCGCGCTCCGCGAGCAGCAACGGCCCCGGCTGCAGGCGGCGCTCTTCCTGTTCCTCGAGGCGGTGTGCCTGGGACTGTTCGTCTCCGCGGACCTGATCCTGTTCTTCGTCTTCTTCGACCTCTCGATCGTGGCCATGTACTTCTCCATCAGCGGGTGGGGGCACGGGGACGCGGCACGCTCGGCGCTGAAGTTCTTCCTGTACACGTTCCTCGGGTCGCTGGCGCTCCTGCTGGGCTTCGTCGGCCTGTACGTCGCCTCGGACCCGCACACCTTCGACATGGTCGAGCTCGCGTCGAACCCGCCCCTCCAGGGACACGGGGTCGCCGGTGGCCTGGTCCTGGCGGCACTGCTGCTCGGTCTGGCGGTCAAGACCCCCACCTTCCCCTTCCACACCTGGCTCCCGCCCGCTCACAGCGACGCACCCGCCATCGGGTCGGCGGTCCTGGCGGGCGTGCTGCTGAAGATGGGGACCTACGGCTTCGTCCGGGTCGCCATGCCGATGCTGCCGGACGCGTGGCGCGCCTGGGCACCGGTGGTGATCGCGGTCGGGATCGTCTCGGTGCTCTGGGGTGCGCTCGTGGCCTTCGCCCAGACGGACCTGAAGCGGATGATCGCCTACACCTCGGTGAACCACATGGGCTACGTCGTCCTCGCCGTCGGTGCAGCCGGGGTGCTGGCCGACGGTGCCGACGAGGCCCGTCGGGTGGCGGTGACCGGGGCGGTGACGCAGATGGTCAGCCATGGACTGCTCACCGCAGCCCTGTTCCTGCTGGCGGGCACCATGTTCGAGCGGACGGGAAGCTACGAGCTCGACGGGTACGGCGGGCTCGCCCATCCCGCGCCCCGCTACGCCACGCTCTTCACGGTCGCGGCGTTCGGGTCGCTGGGTCTGCCAGCGCTGTCCGGGTTCATCGCGGAGTTCCAGATCTTCGCCGGCAGCATCGCCACCGTGCCGGTGACCGCTGTGGCCGTGCTCGGGATCCTGGTCACGGCGGCGCTGTTCCTGCGTGCGCTCCAGCGCCTGTTCACCGGTGCCACGACGGGGCTCTCCGTGGGCTTCGCCGACGTCGCGCCGCGCGAGTGGGCGCCCGTGGCGGTCCTGCTCGCCGTGTCGGTGCTCATCGGGGTGCTGCCGCGCACACTGCTCGACGTGATCGAGCCGGGGGCCGCCGTGCTCGCAGACCTCGTGGGGCGGTGAGTCGGCGCGATGGGTGCTGACCTGGTGACCCTGCTGCCTGAGGCGCTGCTGTTCCTGGGGGGGATGGTCACGCTCGTCGGCGGGTCGTTCACCCCCCGGAAGCGGCAGTGGCGGCTGCGGCTGGTCGCTGCTGCCGTCCTGGTGACCAGCCTCGTCGCAGCTCTGGTGGCATGGGCCGGTGGACCCCGGACCGCCTTCTCCGGCACGTTCGCGGTGGACGCCTCGACCGGGGCTGCCCGGGTCACGGTGACGGTGTCGCTCCTGCTGATCCTGCTGATCGCGGCCGGGGAGGTGCGTGACCATCCCCGGGAGAGCGAGACCTACAGCCTTCTGCTGTTCGGGGGAGCCGGTGCGCTGCTGCTCGCGGGCTGCACCGACCTCGCCCTGCTGGTGGTGGCCTTCCTGCTCTCCAGCGTCCCGCTCTACGGGCTCGTCGGGATCGTCGCTCGGCCCAGCGCACCCGAGGCCGCTCTCAAGACGTACCTGTTCGGCGCGCTGTTCGGGATCCTCCTGATGCTCGGCGCCGCCCTGCTCTACGGCCTGACGGGGCACGCGGGGTACACGGCACTCCTCGCCGAGCTGGACTCGGCACCCGCGTCCGCGGTGGGCGCAGGGGGGATCCTCGTGCTGGCGGGCCTGCTGTTCAAGGCGGGCGGCGTCCCGGGCCACTTCTGGGTGCCGGACGCCACCCAGGGCGCTTCGGTCACCGCCGCGGCGTTCCTCACCACCGTGCCCAAGATCGGCGCGCTGGTGGCGGTCACGCGTCTGGTGGAGGTGCTGCCGGGTGAGCTGCGCTGGGCGACGGTGCTGGGCGTGCTGGCCGTGGCGAGCATGACCGTCGGCAACCTCGCAGCCCTGGCGCAGGACGACGTACGCCGGCTCCTGGGGTGGTCGACGGTCAGCCAGGTCGGCTACCTCCTCGCCGCTGCGGCGGTGACCACGCTCGATGGGCAGGCACAGCCCGCCCTGCTGTTCTTCCTGGCCGGCTACGCCCTCACGAACCTGGCCGCCTTCGCGGTGGCCGCCTCCGCGCCGGACCGCCGCGACCTGGGGCAGTGGGGGGGCTTCGCCTCGTACCATCCCGCTCTCAGCGCAGCCCTCGTGGTGGCGCTGCTCGGGCTCGTCGGGACACCGCCGACAGCGGTCTTCGTCGGCAAGCTCACCACGATGGCGGCCGTCTGGGACGCCGGCCTGGCGTGGCTGGCGGTCGCGGTGGCCCTCAACACCGTGCTCAGCCTCTTCTACTACCTGCGCTGGATCCGGGCGACCCTGCGTCCCGTGCCGTCCGGAGCAGCGGGCGACGAGACGGCCGGTGAGCCCGGACGCAGCGTCTCCATGACGGCCGCGGCCGCGCTCGTCGCAGCGTCGGCCACCGTCGTCATGGGGCTGGTCGCCGGTCCGCTCTGGCTCGCCCTGACCTGAGACGATCGCCTCTCACGTCAGGGCGACGGTGAGTCAGGTCCGGTAGTTCAGGGCGATCATCATCCCGGCCTCACCGTGGTAGACGTTGTGGCAGTGGGTCATCCAGGAGCCTGGGTTGTCGGCCTGCAGGTCGACCGCCAACGAGGACATCGGCTTGACGAGCACGGTGTCCTTCCGCAGCCCGTTGGCCAGAGCGAAGGTGTGACCGTGGACGTGCATCGGATGGGTCATCATCGTCATGTTCATCAGCTCAAGACGCACCCGCTCACCCTCGTTGATCAGGATCGGGTCGTTCTGGCCGTAGGCGGCGCCGTTGATCGCCCAGCGGTAGGGGGACATCTGTCCGCTCAGGTGCACCCTCGCAGTGGTGTCGGGATCGTGGGTGGGCAGGCGGGTCGTCTCGGCAGGCTCGAGGTCGGCGGCCTCGAGGATCGCTCCGTCCAGCTCGGCCGGGTGGACGTCCGCCCCAGGGGCGCTGCCGGCCCCGGTCCGGATCAGTGCCAGGGCTTGGCCCTGCTTCCCGTACGGTGCGGCGACGAGGGGGAAGACGCCGTCCTCCAGGGTCACGGTGGCGTCGTAGCGCTCACCCATGCCGATGTAGAGCGCGTCGGTCTCCTGAGGCTGGACGGCGTAACCGTCGGTGTGCGTGACCCTCAGCCGGTGCGCGCCGAGAGCGACGGTGAACACGGTGTCGGAACCGGCATTGATGATGCGCAGCCGGACGCGCTGTCCGGGCTTGCCGCGAAGGACGTCGGGGGCGTTCGGGACGCGGCCGTTGATCAGGTAGTGGGGGTAGTCCACGTCGCCCGCGTCCCCGAACGGGGGAGAGCCCATGCCCCCGCCGCCCATGTCCATCCCGCCCATGCCCATCCCGCCCATGTTCCCCTCCCCGTCTGAGCCGGCGCCGTCGCCCGCGGTGAGCTCAGCCAGCACGTCGTCGGGGGTGCGTCCGGTGCCGTCGACCCAGTCGTCGAGGACGACCAGCCATTCCAGGTCGTAGTCACCAGGCTCGCGCGGGTCGTCGATGATGAGGGGGGCGTAGAGGCCCCGGTCGAGCTGCACCCCGACGTGCGGGTGGTAGAAGTACGTTCCCGGGTCCGGCGCAGTGAACTCGTAGAGGAACGAGTCGCCGGTCGCGATCGGGCTCTGGGTCAGCCCCGGAACACCGTCGGCCTCGTTGCGCAGGGCGATGCCGTGCCAGTGCACGGTGGTGTCCGCCGGGAGCTGGTTGTCCACCCGAATGCTGAGCAGGTCGCCTGCTGTGGCGCGGATCGTCGGCCCGGGTACGGCGTCTCCGAAGGCCCAGGTCTGGACCCGCGGCCCGCCGAGGTCCAGGGTCGCCGGCTTGCTAGTGAGGGTGTGCTCGATGAGGCGCTGGCCCGGAGCCGGGGTCAGGCGCGTGGGGGACCCGAGGACGGGCGTGCTGCGAGAGCCGGACGGCGACGAGCACGCAGCCATGGCGCCGGAGGCGGCAACGGCCAGTCCGCTGAGCAGCAGGCTGCGGCGCGAGAGATCAGGCACGGTTCATCCTCCGAGTCCAGGGGCGCGAGACGGCCTGCGGGCCGCTCACTGCCAGGTTGCCCGGCACGGGGAGAGTTCCTGGCACGGTTCGATGAAGGTTCGACGAAGATCGGCGATCTGACCTTCGCGCGCGGCCGAAGGTCAGATCGCCCGTAGCCGAACCGTGAACGCGGCGCCGCCTCCCGGTCCCGGGCTGGACGCGTCGATCTCACCGTCGTGGGCCTCGACCAGCGCCTTGGCGATGCTGAGACCGATCCCTGATCCCCCGTGGGTGCGGGTCCGGGCCGCGTCGGCCCGGTAGAAGCGGTCGAAGACGTGGCTCAGGTGCTCGGGTGCGATGCCGCTGCCGGTGTCGGTCACGACGTACTCCACCCAGGGGCTCCGCCGGGAGCAGGTGATCCGGACGGTGCCCCCCCGGGGGGTGTGCCGCAGTGCGTTGTCGAGGAGGTTGGTGAGCACCTGCCCGATCCGGTCGGGGTCGACGAGGACCTCGACGTCGGTGTCCAGGTCGGTCTCGAGGGTGACCTCGGCGCTGGCGAAGCGGTCGTGGCTCGCCTGGGCGGCGCGACGGGCGAGGTCGGCGGCGGCGACCGGTTGCCGCGCGATGCCCAGGGTGCCCTCCTCGGCGCCGGACACCGCGGAGATGTCCTCGGCGAGCCGCCTGAGCCTCCGGGTGCTCTGCCGGATCACGCCGAGGGTGTCCTCGTCCAGCGAGCGGACGCCGTCCTCGAGGGCCTCCAGGTGGGCGTCAACGGTGGCCAGCGGGGTGCGCATCTCATGGGCCAGGTCGGCCAGCATGCGTCGTCGGGTGGTCTCGGTGGCCTCCAGTCGCATGGCGAGGGTGTTGCTGGTGGCAGCGAGGACCGCGAAGTCCCGGCCCAGCCCCGGGTCGCTGAGGCGGATGTCGTACTGCCCCGCCGCCACGTGCGCGGCGGCGGTGGAGACCTGTTCGATCGAACGCTGCACCCGACGGGAGAAGTACCACGTCACCACCAGCGCGGTGCCTGTCGCCGCGACCAGCGCGATCGAGGTCGCGATGGCGAGGGAGGAGGTGAAGGCCCTCTCCACGTGCAGGGTCTCGGAGGCGGTGTGCGAGACGCCCGCCCGGTGGAGGTGGTCCCTGAAGACGCCCGGACCGACGACCGCGGCGACGACCCAGGTCGTCACCGCACCGGCAAGCAGCACCAACACCTGCGCGCCGAGCAGACGCATACCGAAGCCGCCGCGGAAGCGCGGGCGACCGTTCATGCCCCGGTGCCCATCCGGTAGCCCACGCCGCGCACCGTGCGGACGAAGCGGCTGTCGGTCGCCCCGTCGGCGAGCTTGCGTCGCAGGTGCCCGATGTGGACGTCGACCAGGTGCTCGTCGCCGACCCAGGCGGGTCCCCACACCTGGTCGATGAGCTGGCGTCGGGAGAAGACGATCTTCGGTCGTGCCGACAGTGCGGCCAGCAGGTCGAACTCGGTGCGGGTGAGGGCCACCGGTTCGCCGTCGAGCCAGACGTCCCGACCGGCCCGGTCGATGTGGAGCGGCCCGAAGGAGTCCGTGTGCGCGGGGGTGGCGCCCGGGTGGGCGAGCGGGCGTGGTCGGCGCAGCATCGCCTGCACGCGGGCCATGAGCTCTCGGGGGCTGAACGGCTTGGTGAGGTAGTCGTCGGCCCCCACGGAGAGCCCGATCAGGGTGTCCACCTCCTCGCTTCGCGCGGTGACCATCACCAGGTAGGCGTCGGAGAAGGTACGCAGCTGCCGGCAGACCTCGACGCCGTCGAGGCCGGGGAGACCGAGATCCAGGATCACGACGTCCGGATCGACCCGCCGCGCGAGCTCGACGGCGTGGAGTCCGTCGCCTGTCGAGGAGACGTCGAAGCCGTCGCGCTGGAGGTAGCTGACGAGCAGCGCGGCCAACGCCGCCTCATCCTCCACGACCAGTGCTCGCATCCCCGAACGGGGCTTCTCCTGGCTGGGCGTCGTCGCGGCAGCCTGGACCCCTTGTGGGGATCCCAGGCTCGGAGAGGACATGGTTCTCATGGTGCCAGTCCCGAGTGCGGGAGCAGGGGGGCTGGGACCCGCCGGGGACATCTTCAACGAACCTTCACACAACAGCGACCCGACGGGCGGAGCGCGCGGTTCACGATGGGGGAACCAAGACAAGGTCGAGGAGGCGGTGGCGATGATGGAGTGGTACGGGGACGGCATGGACACAGGAAGCTGGGTCATCATGATCGCGGCGATGGTGATCTTCTGGGGGCTGGTCGTTCTCGGTGGCGTCCTGCTCTTCCGTGGGAGCGTCGCGAGCCGACATCGCGGTGACACCCAGGATCGTGGAGCGCTCGACATCCTCGAGGAGCGCTTTGCGCGCGGCGAGGTGGACCGCGAGGAGTACGAAGCCCGAGCCGCAGTGCTCGGCAAAGAGGGGGGACCCGGGGCGACGCGCAGGTGAGGAGCGACCGCCGGGGTTGCGTCAGAGCCAGTCCTTGCGCCGGAACGTGAAGAACAACGCGGTCGAGAGCACCGCGATCAGGAGCGTCGAGGTGACGAAGCCCGAGGTGTGGGCGAACCCGGGGTACGGCAGGTTCTGGCCGTAGAAGCCGGTGATCGCGGTCGGCACGGCGATGATGGCGGCCCAGCTGGTCACCTTCTTGGTGATGACGTTGAGCCGGTTGCCCTGGATGGTCAGGTTGGTCTCCACGATGGTCGAGACCAGGTCGCGGAGGCTGTCTGTCCACTCCGTGGCCCGCAGGACGTGGTCGTACAGGTCCTGGTAGTAGGGCGCCATGGCGGGGGGTACGAGGTCCACATCGCGCCGCATCAGGGTGTTGACCACCTCGCGCATCGGCAGCACGACACGGCGCAGCCGGACCAGGCTCTTGCGCACCTCGAAGCTGCGGCGCTGGATGTCGCTGTCGCCGGGTCGCTGGTCGAACAAGAGGTCCTCGAGGTCCTCGATCTCGTCGTCGAGGGCCTGGACGGTGTCGAAGTGCCCGTCCACGACGAAGTCCAGCAGCCCGTAGAGCAGCACGCTGACGCCGTGGACGGTGAGATCGGTGCTGTTGTCGAGGTGGGCGATCAGGGCGTCGATGGGGAAGCGGTCGTCCTTGCGCACCGTCACCAGCGCCCTGGTGGTGATGAACGCCGCGATCTCCGCGGTGGTCAGCTCGCCGTTCTCCGGGTCGAGCCGGACGGCGTAGGCGCTGAGGAACTCGTGGTGCTGGAACCTGTTGAACTTGGGTCGCTGTCGCTCGATCGTGGCGTTCTCCACTGCCAGGGAGTGGAGCCCGAGCTCGTCGGCCACCGTCTGCAGCTCTTCCAGTGTCGGACGGCACAGGTCCACCCAGACCAGGGATTCCCCATCGGCCAGGTGCTCGTCGAGTGCCGCCAGCGAGAAGTTCTCGTCGACGAGCAGGCCGTTGCGGTAGCACCGCGTGGTGGTCACCTGAGCAGTATCCCCGGACCCGGCACGGGCACGCTCGGTGTCCGCCCTGTCACAGCGACCCAGGGTGGAGGTGCCAGCCTGCCTTGCCGAGGTTCGCGAGGTCAGTGGGGGTCGTCTGGGCAGCCTGACGCTCTGGTTGGTTCACCGACTCGGCGGGAAGGTAGGGCTTCTGCCAGAAGAAGGTGAGCACCGGTGGGCCCAGTGGTGGTCCGTCGGGGGTCTTCGGGTCGCGTTGGTCCGCGGTTCGCGGTCAACGACCTGCTGATGCCGATGAGCATGTCGGTGCAGGCCGAGCAGGGGCTGAGCGTGCTGCGTACCTCGATGGCGACGATCCTCCGCCACAGGTCCTTTCCCTGCTGGTCCAGGAACCTGTCGAACTGGCTCTCGTTGTGCCCGGTGTTGGAGTTGCGGTACGCCTTCCCACCGGCCGCCCAACCGTGCGTGATCACCTCACGCTGCTCGGACGTCAGAGGTGTTCTCCTCGTTGCCGTGCCGAGTACACGGCGCCCCGTGGCTTGTTCCGGGACTCAGGAGGTAGTCGGTCATCGGTGGCGAACAGCTCGTATCCAGCCCCTCTGGGCGTGCTCCCTCCGGTGCCGCGAGGAGCACCTGCCGCCGGATCTCCAGCGCTACTGCCTTTGCCTGGCACGCACCGGTCATCCGCACCGTCATCTGCTGGCTGACCCTGGGCTCCTCCCGACCGGTCCGCGATCGGGGGCACCGAACCTTGCGTGAACACCGGGTAGCGTCAGCAGGTTCTTGGCCTGCGTCACGAGTTGCGCTCTCCTGCTGCCTCGGATGTTCTGGCTGCGCTGAAGTCGACGACGGAGCTGCTGCGGTTCGCGGCCGCAGTGGTCGCCGATTTCGCGGCCGCTCGCCGGCTGCCCGCTCCGGCAGCTGCGCGCTCCTCGGCTCCATGGTCGCGAGAAGCGCGGTCAAGTCCGCGGGTCGACTGGCCACCATGGTGCGGATCGCCCGTGCGCGCTCACGGTGGTGGTGACAGAGTGTTGCTCGGTGATCCGCCGGGCTTGCGGACGACGAACGGTGCTCGCAGTCGGCCGCTCAGCGCAGCCGCCTTGTCTTTGGCCCAGTCCTTCGCGTTCGCGGCCTTGCCCTTGACCCAGGCCTTGCCTGCGACGATCTTGCCCTTCACCTTGCCGGCGATGCCCTTGAGGCCACGGATGACGGGGCCGGCGAGCTTGAGCCCGGTCTTGATGACGAAGTCGAGCGCCTTGGTGAACGGCTTCTGCAGGGCCTCGACGATCTTGCGGACCTTCTCGCCGATGCCGCCAAGGCCGATGACCGAGGCGAGGAACCCGATCAGGATCGGCACCATCTGCCCGAGCACGTTCTCGATCTTGCTGACGACCCCGGAGATGTTGCCGCGCAGGATGTCGGCGGCAGAGTCCACGACGGTGTTGACGAACTTGAGGATCCGCTCGGCGTTGTTGACGAAGAACATGATCACGTCGTAGATGAGCTTGCAGGCCTTGATGAAGGCCGCGGCCGGGTTGAGCAACCCGATCAGCCAGGTGATCCCGGCGGTGATGACCTTGGTGATCACGAAGTCCTTGACCTGCTCGAGGATCATCTCCTTGATGTCGCCGAGCTTCTCGACCAGCATCTCCCACACCGCGCCGAGGCCGCCGGCGGCGATCTTGGTGAAGATGTCCACGCCCTTCTCGACCGCGCCCATCGCCGGCTCGCCGATCTGCTTGACCAGCCGGTTGCGGATGCTGCGCCAGGTGAGACCGAAGATCGAGGCGAGCAGCTTGACGATGCCCTTGAGGTCGAAGGTGTCGGGCAGCTCGACACCGGACTCGGCCAACGCCCCGAACAGCCATGTCATGAGGCCCTTGCGGAGGTGCTCGACGATGTTGTCCTTGAACCGGAGGATGCCGCCCTTGACCCCGTCGATGAGGTTGCCGAGGAACTTCACCGGCGCCTTGACGATCCCGCCCACCACCCCGGCCACGCGCGCCAGCACGTCGCGCAGCATCGCGGCCAGCTTGCGGATCGTCTCGATGACCGCCTTGATCGCGCCGATCGCCTTGTCGACGAGGCCCTTGTTCTCCGCCTGGAGCTCCTCGATGCGGTCGTCGAGCCCCTTGCGGGCCTCGGTGTACTTCGTCGCGAGGGTGTCGACGACGGCCTCCTGCTTGGCGTTGACGTCCTCCTCCAGCTTGTCGAAGCGGTCCGCCATCTCACGGGTCGCCTCCGCGCCGACCTTCTTCAGGTCGGCGGGCAGGTTCTTGACGTACGCCGCGATGTCGGCTCGGCCCTTGGCGATCCGCTTCTTGGCCGCGGTCAGGTCGCCGCCGACGATGTCGGCGACCCGGGAGATCACCCGGTCCATCTCCTTGAGGTACAGCTCGCGGCCGGCCACGTAGAACTCGTCCACCTTCGACGGCATCCCGAGCAGCTTGTCCTTGGCCCAGCGCAGCCCGCCGAGCCACCCGCCGTACCGGTCCTTCTTGTACGCCGACATCTTCGCGCCGACGTAGCTCTCGAACACCGACCTGGCGACCTTCTCGCCCTTCTCGAAAGCTGCCTCGACCTTGGGGTCGATCCCGTCCAGGATCGTGCGGACCGCCGCCTCGGTCGTGTCGAAGATGCCCTGGACCTTCGTGGTGACCTCGGACCGTCGCGCCTCGTCCTTGGTCTTGGTCTTGGTCTTGTCGCCGACCAGCTTGGCAAGAGCACCGGCTTTCGCGCCGTGCAGGTCGGCCACCCCCGCGGTCGTGGTCCCCTCCGCCTCCGCCTTGCCCTGAGCGATCACCTGCTGCTCGACCTGGCGGTACGCGCCGGGTGCTGCATCGGCGTGCTCCTCCGCCTTCCGCTTGTCGGCCAGCGCCTGCTCGAACTCCGGTTCGTGTGACTCCTCGATCTGCCCGGCGTCGACGTCGCCGTCGGCCATCTCTTGGTTGACCTCCTGCTTGCCGCCCTCGAGGTTCACCTGCTCGGGGGGAGCGGGCTTGGGGACGGCACCGGCGGCTCCCACCGCGGCGCTCGGGCCGGGGTCCTCGGGCCCCATCGGGGACACAGGCTTGGGGACAGCCTTGGACTGGTCCGGCGGTGCCTTCGTTGCGCTCTCGATGTCCTTGCCCTGCTCCTCCTTGCCTTGGGTGACCAGGCCCTTCACCTCGTCCTTGACCTCACCGGCCTTGCCCGAGGACTTGTAGCTGTCGGCCTCCTTCAGGGTCTTGGGCGACTTGGCCTCGATGGCCGCCTTGACCGCGGCGATGAAGGCCTTCTTGTCGAAGGTCCCCGCCTGCTGGGCGTCCATGGTGTCGGCCTTCGCCGCCTTGGCCTGCCCGCTGAGGTCGTCGCTGGGGGCCAGCGCCGCCTCCTGGGCCTCCTTGGCCTTCGTGGCTGCGGGGGGATGTGACTTCTTGGCCTTCGCGACCGCGGTGACCTTGCTGGTCACGGCGAGGAAGGCCGGGTCGTCCTCGGGCCGGACGGGCGTGACCCGGGCGGGAGGCTCCAGAAGCCGCTCGCCGGACAGCGGCGCGAGGGGGCCCGGCGCAGGGCCAGCACCGCCTGCTGGCGCCTTGGGGCCGGATGCTCCACCGCCGCGGCCGCCACCGCCGCCTTTCGGGCGGGCGGATCTCGCGCCGGCCTTGCCCAGCGGGCTCGTCCGCGGGACCGGCTTGGGGGGAGGGACCGGCTTCTTCGCCGGGACTGCCCCGGGACCGAACCCGGTCGTGGTGACCGCGAGCGCCGAGGCCGGCGGCTTCACGCCCTCGAGGTCCACCGGGATGCCCAAGGACTTGGCCACCCGCAGGCCCTTCTCCACCGCCTCGACCGAGGGGTCGTCGTTGCGCACCTCGCGCAGTGCACTGTCGATGTCCACGCGCTGCTGGTCGGCAGGTCCCCTCAGCTTCGCGGCCACCAGGGCGTTGACGGCGGCATTGCCGGCGGTGCGCTGGAGACCGAGGAGCGAGCGCGCGCGACCCGCCCCGGCCCTGCGGCGCGCCCTCGCGAGGGCGTCGGAGGCCTGGGTCTTCGCAGCATCGGTCGACAGTCGGGCACCGCCCACCCGTCGAGCGTGTCCGACCCACCCAGGCACGACCGGCGTCCGCGAGGCACGGCTCCGGGCAGGCGACGGTGCCCCAAGGGGCAACGCACCGAACGGAGGGGCTCGCCGGCGTGAACCCGGCTCAGTCCCGGAACAGTGCCACCTTCAAGGCGTCGGTCTCCGCGGGCCGCGAGAAGACGTCGTAGGCGGCCTGCATCTCGTCGAGCCCGAAGCGATGGGTGATCAGCCCCTCTGGCTGGATCAGGCGCTCGCTGACCAGACGGGTCAGCAGGGGGGTGGTGGCCGTGTCGACCAGTCCCATGGTGATGGTGATGTCCTGGGCCCACAGCGACTCCAGGTGCAGGCTGACGGGACGACCGTGGACGCCGACGTTGGCGACTCGGCCCGCGGGCCGGACCAGCTCGGTGCACAGCTCGAAGGACTCGGGAACCCCGACGGCTTCGATCACCACGTCCGCCTTCATCCCGCCGGTGTGCGCCAGCACGGCCTCCGCGACGTCGTCCCCGGGCGGCATCGCGTGGGTGGCTCCCAGCTCCAGGGCCTTGACGCGGCGGCTCTCGGCCGGGTCGACCACCAGGACGTGGGAGGGGGTGAAGAGCCGGGCGGTCAGCAGAGCCGCCAGCCCGACCGGACCCGCCCCGACGATCACCACGGTGTCGCCGGGGGACACCTGCCCGGCCAGCACACCCACCTCGTAGCCGGTCGGCAGGATGTCGGCGAGCAGCACTGCCTCGTCGTTGCCGACGTTCTCCGGGAGCACGTGCAGGGAGCCGTCGGCGAAGGGCGTCCTGACCAGCTCGGCCTGCGTGCCGTCGATGGTGTGTCCGAGCACCCAGCCGCCGCCGCCCAGGCACTGGCCGAGACGGCCCTCGCGACAGTAGCGACACCGACCGCAGGCACTGATGCACGAGACCAGCACCCGCTGGCCGACGCGCACGTGGTGAGCTCCGCTGCCGACCTCCACCACGGTGCCGACCGCCTCGTGGCCGAGGACCCGGCCCGGCTCGACCTCAGGCACGTCGCCCTTGAGGATGTGCAGGTCGGTCCCGCAGATGGTGACGGCGTCCACCTGGACGATGGCGTCCTCCGGGTGCTTGATGGCGGGGTCCGGGACCGACGTCCACGATCTCGAGTCGGTGCCGCCGTACACGAGTGCCTTCATCGTCCACTCCGTTCTCGGTGGGGATCCTTTACTCCAGCCTGCGGGGGACGGCTCGAACGCACACGGGTCCTTGCTCAACAGCTGTGGGGTCTTTGGACAGGTCTGCCGGTGGCGGCCGACCGTCCGTGGACGTAGGGGGGTCTCTGGTGACATCGGACCTTCGGTGGGGGGTCATCCGGCAGCAGACGGCGTACCCGCCCGGCGGTTCGATGGGAACAGGGCCCGCACGTGCGGTGCCCGCACGAACGTCCCCTGGAGGACTGATGAGAACCTTGCTCATCCTGGGTGCTGGGACCGCAGGCACCATGACGGCCAACAAGATGCGGCGCAGGTTGGACCGCAAGGAGTGGAACATCACCGTCGTCGATCGCGATGACGAGCACCACTACCAGCCCGGCTACCTCTTCGTGCCGTTCGGCGGCCACACCCGGGCTGACCTGGTCCGGAGCCGCCACCACTTCCTCGCCGACGGGATCCAGCTCGTCCAGTGCGGGATCGAGGAGGTCGAGGCCGAGCAGCGGTCGGTGCGGCTCACCGACGGCAGGTCTCTCGACTACGACCTCCTGGTCATCGCCACCGGCACCTCACCCCGTCCCGAGCAGGTCGAGGGCATGACTGGCGCCTTGTGGCGCGAGAGCATCTTCGACTTCTACACCCTCGACGGTGCCGAGGCCCTGCACGGCGCCCTGCAGCGGTTCACCGGCGGCCGCCTGGTCGTCCACCTGTGCGAGCTGCCCGTCAAGTGCCCTGTGGCTCCCCTCGAGTTCGTCTTCCTCGTCGAGGCGTGGTTGCAGGACACCGGCCTGCGCGACGTGACCGAGCTGGTCTTCGTGACGCCGCTGGACGGAGCCTTCACCAAGCCCGTCGCCGCCGCGCACCTCGGGGGGATGCTCGCAGAGCGGAAGATCCACGTCGAGACCGACTTCATGACCGAGCGCGTCGACGTCGAGGGCAAGGCCTTGGTGTCCTATGACGAGCGGGAGGTCCCGTTCGACCTGCTGGTCACCATCCCGGTGAACATGGGAGCCGACTACGTCTCCCGGTCCGGCCTCGGCGACGAGCTCAACCACGTCCGGGTGGACAAGCACACGCTCCAGTCGGTGACCCAGCCCGCGGTGTTCGCCGTCGGTGACGCCGCTGACCTGCCCACGTCGAAGGCCGGCTCGGTCGCGCACTTCTCGGTCGAGGTGCTGGTCGAGAACCTCCTCGCCGTGATCGGGGACCGGCCGATGACGGCGTCCTTCGACGGGCATGCGAACTGCTTCATCGAGTCAGGGCACAAGCGGGCGCTGCTGATCGACTTCAACTACACGACCGAGCCTCTGCCGGGGAAGTACCCGATCCCCGTGGTCGGACCCCTCACCCTCCTGGGGGAGACCCGCCTCAACCACCTCGGCAAGCTGGCGTTCCGGCAGATCTACTGGAACGTCCTTCTGCCCGGCTACCCCCTGCCCGTCCCGACCCAGATGAACATGGCCGGAAAGGTCACGACCCCAGAGAAGGTGAACGCATGACCGCGACGACGATGATCGGTGGACACACGGTCCACGTCAACGAAGAGGGCTTCCTGACCGACCCTGCTGAGTGGTCCGAGGAGCTGGCCGCCGACCTGGCCGCCGGCATCGGGATCTCGCTGGGCGAGGAGCACTGGAAGGCCATCCGCTTCCTGCGCGAGGACTTCGCCGTGACCGGGGAGACGGCGACGGTCCGTCGCATCGCCACCGTGGGCGGGATCCCGACGAAGGCGCTGTTCCAGCTGTTCCCCAAGCGACCGGCCAAGAAGCTGGCCTACGTCGCTGGACTGCCCAAGCCCCAAGGCTGCGTCTGAGACTGCGGCTGGACCCCGCACCTGCACTGAGCCACCCCGACGGAAGGAACCACATGACCACCACCACTGCCACCACCCCGGCCACGGGCGCCGAGCCGGTGATCCCGTCGTTCGGCGACGAGGACACGGGGCGCAAGCTGGCCATCATCTGCTCCAAGGGCAGCCTCGACATGGCCTACCCCGGGCTGGTGCTCGCCAACGCCGCGCTGGGTGAGGGCGTGGAGACGCACCTGTTCTTCACGTTCTGGGGCTTCGACATGATCAACCGCAAGACGATGGGCAACCTCAAGTTCACCCCGGTCGGCAACACCGCCGCCCACCTGCCTCAGGGCCTCGGCGGGCTCCCCGGGATGACGGCGATCGCCACCCACCAGATGAAGAAGGCCATGGCCGACCTCGACATCCCCGAGGTGCCGGACTTCCTCCAGCAGATCGTGGACTCCGGGGGCCGGCTCTGGGCGTGCCGGATGTCGGCGGACATGCAGCACCTCACCGAGGAGGACCTGTACGAGGAGGTCGAGGGGATCATCAGCGCCGCCGACTTCATCGAGCTGACCGACGGGGCGCAGCTGCTCTTCATCTAGCCTGGACGGGGCCCGGGTGCCGGGGGGTGGTTGCCCCAGAGCTCCGCGAATCGTCTAGATTCCGAAGGTGAGCGCCCAGGCCCCTTCCGCTGTCATCTTGATCCGTGCCGAACGATTCGTGCCCAACCCGGCCACGGCGGCCGACAATGCCTTCCAGGCCGCCGTGCCGGAGGGACAGGCTGACGAGCTGACCTCCGCGCAGGCGCTGGCCGAGATGGACGCGGTGGCCGACGCACTGAGGGACGCGGGCGTCCGGGTCCATGTCTTCGGCGACGAGGACCACACCCGACCGGACAGCGTCTTCCCCAACAACTGGCTCTCCACGCACGCCGGGGGCAACGTCGCGGTCTACCCGATGTACGCCTCCAACCGGCGACACGAGCGTCGCGCCGACGTCCTGGAGATGTTGAAGTCGTCCTACCGCGTCCAGACGATCATCGACTACTCGGGACTCGAGCCCGACGGGGCGTTCCTGGAGGGAACGGGCGCGATGGTGCTCGACCACGTCTCCCGGGTCGCCTACACCGCGGTGAGCTTCCGAGCCGACCGGCAGATCCTGGAGCGGTTCTGCACCGACTTCGGCTACGAGCCGATGGCCTTCGACGCGGTGGACAGCCACGGCGTCCCCGTCTACCACACCAACGTCATCGCCTGCATCGGGACCGAGGTGGCGATGATCGCCCTCGAGATGATCCCGGACGAGGCGCGTCGTGCCGCGGTCCGCGAGCGACTCACGGTCAACGGACGGAAGATCGTCGAGCTCAGCGAGGCGCAGATCCGGGACTTCGCCGGCAACGCCGTCGAACTGTGCGGACGTACCCCCGGCGGCGGCCGTCGGTACATCATGGCGATGTCGTCGCGGGCCCGGCGCAGCCTTCGACCCGACCAGGTGGCCTCGATCGAGGAGTCCTGCGACATCGTCGACGTGGACATCCCCACCATCGAGCTGGCGGGCGGCTCGGTCCGGTGCATGATCGCCGGGGTCCATCTCGACCGACGCCCTCAGGGCATCGAGCACGAGCCCACGCCCGCGGTCGCGGCGATCGACGAGGACCCGCACACCGCCGACGGCCGTGATGTGGCGGGCGACCGCTGACCGACCGGCGGGCGGGCGGCACTCACGTCAGGGCGCACAGCTCGACCAGCCGGGTCAGCCACCCGGGGGCTCAGGCCTCGGCGATCGCGTCGAGGCTCGCCAGGGTGGCCCTGATCGCCTCGGCCAGCTGTCGACCCTTGACGTCGAAGTGCTGGGTGAAGAAGGCACGGTGGTCGGCGTGCTCGTGGAACTGGTGAGGGGTCAGCACTGCGGAGAACACAGGGACGTCCGACTGCAGCTGCACCTTCATGAGCGCGTCCACGACGGCGGACGCCACGAAGTCGTGCCGGTAGATCCCGCCGTCGACGACGAGAGCGCAGGCAGCCACGGCGGCGTACGACCCGGAGGCGGCCAGACGCTGCACGTGCAGCGGGATCTCGAACGCCCCGGGCACCTCCACCACGTCCACCTCGAAGCCGGCCAGCCCGCGGGTGCAGGACTCGACCGCCCGGTCGACGATGTCGGCGTGCCAGCGAGCAGCCACGATGGCCACCCGACGCACTGCGACGTCCGCGGCGCTCGGTGCAGCCACATCGGCTGATGCCACCATCGTGCGTCCTCCTGGGGGTGTCGCGGCCACGGGCACAGGTCTGTCTCCCGCGGAAACTACCAGCCGACCTGGGCGTGCTCGGACCCCGCCCGGCCGGAGACCCGGGGGACGCCGGATGGCACCCGAGGCGATGACATCTTCCTCTGCCGGGCGGAACCGTGCCCCGGTTGACTCGGAGCCGGAACCCGTTGCGCCGGACGAGGAGGACGTCGATGGTCGTCGGACCGGGGTGGCTGCGTGGGTCGTTCCACGCGTTGCCCGACAGCGAGTGCCAGGAGCTCCTCGACAGCGTGAACGTGGGCCGGATCGGCTTCTGGACGCCCGAGGGGCCCTGCGTCCTGCCCGTCAACTACGTCACCGCCCACGGGTCGATCCTCTTTCGGACCTCGCCGTACACCAGCATCGCGCAGCACGTCGACGGCAAGGTCGTCGCCTTCGAGGTCGACGACGTGGACTACTTCTCCGAGTCCGGCTGGAGCGTGCTCGTGCGGGGGGTCGCCGAGGTGGTGCTCGGGCCGTCCGCCGTGCCTGGGCCGCCCGACCCGTGGCCGGAAGGGGCCCGGTCCGTGGTGGTCCGGGTCCGGACCGCCAGCGTCTCCGGCCGCCGGGTGATGGGGCACTGACAGGCGCGGTCCCCTTCTCATTCGCTCCGCGCCTTGGTGGAATGGCGGTATGCCGGACGCCGAGGATCCCATCACCGTGTACCTCCTCGACGACCACGAGGTGGTCCGACACGGCATCCGCACCCTGCTGGAGGCCAGCGGACAGGTGCGCGTGGTGGGGGAGTCGGACTCCGCGGAGGAGGCCGCGACCCGCATCCCGGCCCTCAGGCCCGACGTCTCCGTCCTGGACGCCCGGCTGCCGGACGGATCCGGGATCGAGGTGTGTCGGACGATCCG
Source organism: uncultured Actinomycetota bacterium (assembly GCA_963784485.1). Taxonomy (GTDB): domain Bacteria; phylum Actinomycetota; class Actinomycetes; order Propionibacteriales; family Nocardioidaceae; genus Marmoricola_A. Next base: position 152,800 of record CAWARH010000005.1, read on the forward strand.
GGCCGTGGACCCGACGCTGAAGGCGCTCATCCTCACCTCCTACGACGACGACGAGGCGTTGTTCGCCGCGATCATGGCCGGTGCCTCGGGCTACGTCCTCAAGGACGTGCGCCGCGGCGACCTGCTGCTGGCCATCCAGCGTGTCCACGCCGGGCAGTCGCTCATCGACCCCACTCTGGTGACCAAGGTGCTCGACCGGGTGCGCAACGGTCCCCCGGTGGCCCCCGAGCTGGAGGGCCTGACCGAGCAGGAGATCACGCTCCTCGGGCTGATCGCCGAGGGGCTGACGAACCGGCAGATCAGTGAGCAGATGTTCCTGGCGGAGAAGACCGTGAAGAACTACGTGTCCAACCTCCTGGGCAAGCTCGGCCTGGAGCGGCGTACCCAGGCGGCGGTCCTCGCGACCCGACTGCTCGGTCCCGAGGGCACGCGGGGTGGATGAGTCCGAGGAACAGCTCCAGGCACTGCTCGCGGCGAACAGCAGCATCGTCAGCGAGCTGTCGTTGGACGTGGTCTTGGAACGCATCGCCGACGTCGCGCGCCGGCTGGTCGGCGCCGACTACGCAGCCCTCGGCGTGATCGCCCCGGGCGGGGTCGGCCTCGACACCTTCGTGCACACCGGCATCGAGGCGCAGAGCATCGCGGCGATCGGACACCTGCCCGAGGGCAAGGGGCTCCTCGGGGCGCTCATCGAGGACCCGCATCCGATCCGGCTGCGTCGGATCACCGACGACCCGAGATCGGTGGGGCTGCCACCGCACCACCCGGTGATGACTGCGTTCCTCGGCGTGCCCGTCCGGGTGCGCGGCGAGGTCTTCGGCAACCTCTACCTCACCCGCAGCGATCCGCGGGAGTTCTCCGACGCCGACGAGGTGGTCGCGCTCAGCCTCGCGGCCTCCGCAGGCATCGCGGTGGCGAACGCCAGGCTCTTCGAGGAGGGGCGCCGGCGTCAGGCGTGGCTCGCCGCTGCCGCTGAGGCGACCCGAGAGCTGCTCAGCGACCTGGAGGCCGATCCTCTGACGCTCCTGGCCGGCACGGTCCGCGAGCTGTCGGGTGCGGACCACACCTTGCTGATCCTGCTGGGCGAGGACGACCCGGAGGCGGGCGACGAGGACCCCCTGCTGCCCGAGGCCGCCCGGTCCCTGCTGGCCGACGTGGCCCTCGCCACCGGGGAGGGGCTCAGGCTCCACGACGGACGGTTCGTCCTGCCAGGAGGGCGGGCGGGACCCCCGGTCGACGCGGGGCAGGCGTCTGCGGCCATGGTGCTGCCGTTCGTCGGGTCCGACGGTCGCCGAGGGGCGCTGTTCTGCACCCGGGCCCCGGGGGGCTGGGAGTTCTCCGAGAGCGAGCTGGACATGGCGACGACCTTCGTCGACCACGTCTCCCTCGCCGTCGAGCTCGCCGCCCACCGCCGCGACCAGCAGCGTGTCCTGCTGCTCGAGGACCGCGCCAGGATCGCGCGCGACCTGCACGACCACGTCATCCAGCAGCTGTTCGCGGCGGGCATCACGGTGCAGGGGGTGATCTCGGGCCTGGGGGAGGGGCGGGAGGTGGAGACCCTGGACAAGGTGGTCGACCTCGTGGACGACGCCATCGGCCAGATCCGGACCTCGATCTTCCACCTGCGTCCGGGCCCCATGGCGGTCGGCAGCCTGCGGGCCGCGGTGCTGGAGGTGCTGGCCGAGGTGCGCCCCATCCTGGGCACCGCCCCGCGGGTGCGCTTCGAGGGGCCGGTCGACAGCGTCGGCGACGCCGAGCTGGTGCTGGACGTCCGCGCTGTGGTCCGGGAGGCGCTGACCAATGCCGCTCGTCACGGACGGGCGGCGACGGTCACGGTGACCGTGCGGGCGACTCCCCAGGGGCTGGAGGTCATGGTCGCCGACGACGGCCGGGGACTCGGCTCACCGGGACGCCGTTCAGGACTGGGCAACCTGGAGAAGCGTGCGGAGACCCGGGGCGGGACGCTCACCGTGAGCGCCCCGCAGACCGGGTCGGGGACCGTCCTCTCCTGGCGTGTGCCGGTGGTCTGAGGCTCAGACCTCCGTGACCGGTACGACGGCCACGGGGCAGTGCGCGTGCTCCACCACGACCCTGCTGACCGATCCGTGGAGCATGGTGCTCAGCCGCGAGCGACGCTGAGCCCCGACCACCATCAGCCGGCAGTGCGCCGACATCTGGACCAGGGTAGGCCCGGGGTTGCCGCGCTCCAGCCGGGTCTGCACGTCGACGTCGGGGTACTTCTCCTGGAGGCCGGCCAGCGACTCCGCGAGGTCGAGCCGGTGGCGCGGCAGGTCGTCGATCCTCTCGTCCAGCTCCCGCCAGAGCCCGAACCCGTCGTAGACCGCGTCCGGCACCAGGTGGACGACGGTGAGGCCCCAACGCCGCATCGACGCCTGGGACAGAGCGAACTCGATCGCCGCCACCGACGCCGCGGAGCCGTCCGCGCCCACCAGGATCGTGGACCTCGGCTCGTCCGGTTCCGGGTGCACCACGAGCACGGGACAGGCGGCGTGCTGGGAGACGTAGGCGCTGACCGAGCCGAGGAGCATCCCCCGGACCGATCCCAGGCCTCGGGACCCGACCACGAGCACGGAGGCGGAGTCGGACAGCGAGACCAGCGAGTGCCGGGCATCGCTCCTGCTGAGGCCCGAGGTCACCTCCAGGTCGGGGCGAAGCTCCCGGGCTTGCTGCACCGCCGCGTGGAGGACGCTCTGTGCCGCGGCCTCCAGGGTGGCGGTGACGTCGGCCAGCGGCGCCGTCATGCCCATCACCGCCGGGTAGGGCTCGTAGCAGTGCACCAGGTGCAGGGGGCGGTGCTCCAGGGTGGCCATCTCCATGGCTGCACCCAGGGCGCGTTTGCTGTGCTTGGAGCCGTCGACGCCCACCGCGACAGCCCCGCTCGGAAGGCGCTCGTCCATGGCCGACCACCCTCAGCTCAGCCAGCGGAAGCGTTGGACGACGGGCAGCTGCTCCCACCGGGTCGCAAGACCGATCCAGCGACCTGCGTGCATCAGCGCCAGGAGCACCAGCACCAGCGCGTAGACCAGGTGGTCGTCCATGAACAGGTTGTTCTCCGGAGGCAGGACCGCGGTCCACATCAGCACGAGCATGAGCGCGCCGCTCACCGCTGCCAGCCGCATCGCCACGCCCAGCATGAGCGCGACGCCGATGCCCGCCAGACCGACCATGAACAGCCAGTCGACCCAGACCTGTCCGGCCAGGTCGTTGTAGAAGCCCTGGAACGGGCCCGCAGCGGCGAAGGACAGGAAGCCGGTCGACGGACTGCCGCCGCGGATCCACGCGTCGGCACTCGCGGTCTCGTGGCCGAGACCGAACGTCTTGTCGAGGAAGGCCCACAGGAAGACCCAGCCGATGCTGAGCCGCAGTGCGGCGAGCAGGAAGCGGACCGAGGCCGGGTAGTGGCCGCTGTCGGCCTCGGCCCCGCGCTGGGCGGGCACCGAGCCGGCCGGGGCGGCACCGGTCTGGGTGGTGCGGACCGCCGAGCGGCGGGGTCGCGACGTGGTGGGACTCATGTCAGCTCCTCAGAACGGGTGGAACTCTGGTCCTCCCAGCCTCCACCGAGCCGCGTCACGGGTGCAGAGCCGCTTGCCGTCACGCACGGAGCAGTTGGTCATCGCACCGAGAGGTCCTTCGGCACTGGGGCCGGAGGTCGCGCTGCGGGCGCACGCCGGGGCCCCCGGAGCCCTGCCCTCGTCTCAGCCGCGAGGGAGCTCGGCGATCCCGGTGCGGTAGGCGTACGTCACCAGCTGGGCGCGATCCCGCAGGCCGGTCTTGGCGAAGACGTGGTTGATGTGGGTCTTCACCGTCGCCACGGACACGTACAGGCGGGCTGCGATCTCGGTGTTGGAGTGGCCCTGGGCGATCAGCTGCACCACCTCGGCCTCCCGGGCGGTGAGCGCGTCCGGTCGCGTCGCCGGGACGGGGACGGGGCCGGGGCCGGGGTCGGGGGGCAACCCCAGGGCGGCGCCGGACCGGAGCGCCTCCAGCAACCGGAGCTGGACGCCGGCATCCAGTGCGGCCTGTCCCCTTGCGGCCGAGCGGATCGCCTCCTCGATCTCCGAGGCCCCGGCATCCTTGGTCAGGAAGCCACGGGCCCCGGCCCGGAGGGCGGCGAAGACGCGCTCGTCGTCGGTGTAGGTGGTGAGCACCACGACCGGCACCTGGGGGTGGTCGGCGGTCAACGCCCGGGTCGCCTCGATGCCGTCCATGCGAGGCATGTTGAGGTCCATGAGGACGACGTCCGGTGCCTGCGCGGCGACCCGGGCGAGCGCCTCGACGCCGTCGCCAGCGGTCTCGACCGCGATCGCGCCGTCGAGCAGGCTGAGGAGCATCTGCAGCCCCTCGCGGACCACGCGCTGGTCGTCGACGACGAGGACGCGCAAGGGGGGAGTCGTGGTCGGGTCGGTCATCCGAGGCTCCGGTCGTGCGCGTAGGGAAGGGCCAGCCGGAGGGCGAACCCGTCTGTCTCGGGCCCGGCCTCGAGGCTGCCGCCGGCGAGCTCGGCGCGTTCCCGCAGACCGGTGAGCCCGTAGCCGCCCGAGGGCAGCGCGACCGGCGCGGCCTCCGGGCGTACGTCGCAGGCGACGAGGGTCACCGCATCCTCACCCCAGGTGAGCGTCAGGACGGCGACGGCACCGCGACCGGCGTGCTTCGCGGTGTTGGTCAGCGCCTCCTGGGCGGCCCGGTAGACAGTGAGCCCCAGGTCGGCCCCGAGCGGGCGTGGCCGCCCATGGACGACGAGGTCTGCGCGCAGGCCATGGGTCAGCGCCGCCTCCGACACCAGGTCCGGGAGCAGGTCGGGCCCCGGGAGGACGTCCCCGCGCAGCGCGCCGATCGCCCGGCGCGTGTCGGCGAGCCCACCCTTCGCGAGCCGGTGGGCGCGCGCCGTCTCGGCGACCACCCGAGGGTCCGCACCGGTCCGTTCGGCCAGCATCCGGGTGGCCTCCAGGGACATCGCCAGCCCGGAGAGCGCGTGCGCGAGGATGTCGTGGATCTCCCGCGCCAGGCGCGCCCGCTCGGCCAGCGCGGCCGTCTCGGCCTCCGCCGCGCGGGCTTCCTCCAGCTCGACGAGCAGCGCCGCGGAGCGGCGGTGTGCCTCACGGGCGTTGCGGGTCGTCGCGGCCACGACGAAGGCGAAGGCGATGCCCAGGTTGTCGGTGGTCAGCGAGGTGACCACGTGGGGCGAGGTCGCCAGCACACCGACGTCGAGCACTGCCAGGACGCCCAGCAGGAGCACAGCGCCGCGCCGCACGCTCAAGCGCAGCCCCAGCGCGGCTGCGGCGAGGTAGGCGAGCAGGAACCCGGACGAGTCGGGCGCCAGCGCGTTGACCAGCCCCCCGCAGGCTCCCATGAGGAGCAACAGCGCTCCCTCGACCACGGCGGAGCCCGGCGTGACGAACAGCTCGAGCAGCCACAGGCCGAGACCGAGTGCGCCCAGGGACGCGACGGCGGGGTTCCCCAGGTCGGAGACGAGACCCAGGAGCAGCACGACGGCCGAGACCAGTCCGAGCAGCACGACGCCCCGACGCCACCGGTGCTCGTCCGGCGCCGTCGGGCCGCGTTCGGGGACCGTCGTCATCGGCGCCAGCCTAGACATGGGCCGCCCTCGCCCACCGTCCCTCCCGGGCTGTCACCTCCAGTTCCCGGTCGGGGCCAGGAGGGTGCCGACCCGACTGGCGTCGGAGAAGGTCCAGGACCGGCCGCCGGAGCGGAGCAGCACCAGGCCCAGCGCGAGCAGGAGCACGTCCTGGCTGACGAGGAGAGGGATCGTGGGACCCGCGCCGACCGCAGCCGCGAGGTCGGTCACGCCGTGGAGGACGACGAGGGGGACGAGGGTCCCGGTGCGGGTCCGCAACGCGCCGTACCCGACACCGAAGCAGAACGCCCCCCACGCCTGGGCCAGCACCAGGCCGGCGCTGTCGCGGAAGACCAGGTTGCCCAGGTGGGCAGCGCCGAACAGGGCGGCGCTGAGGAGGACGGCACGCCTCGGCCCGAGCGAGGCCAGGACTCGTGGGACGACGCCGCGCCACCACACCTCCTCGGTGAACCCGGTGAGCGCGTAGGCCACGACGAGGAACGCCAGGTGTCGCGGGGCCGTCTCGACGACGCCGAAGACCAAGGGACTGACCGCGAGCAGCGCCGGCAGCACGAGCAGGCGCGAATTCTGCCAGTGACGAGGTCGGTTGAGGCCGAGGTCGGAGCGGGGGACCAGGAGCGGTGCGACGGGGACCGCCACGGCGCTCACGACGACCAGGGCGACGAACGCGCGGAGCTGGCCGCTGGAGTCCGGGAAGACCCGGCCCAGGACGAGGCCGGTCCCGGTCGCGAGTGCGACGAAGCCGGCCGCCAGTCCGGTGGCGGCGATCGCCGGGCGACGGGACAGCGCGGTGCGGACGCTGCTGCTGCTCATGCGGTCACCTCCCGCGAACCGTGGGGCGCCCGCACTGCCAGCCCCGCCCGCACCGCGGTCACCAGGACCCGGGTCAGCACCATCGCCAGGGCCATGAGCACGAAGGTCGCCGTCCAGGCGTCGGCGCCGGTGATGCCGTGCTGGAAGGAGAACCGGGCGATGCTGCGGCTGAACCAGTGGTCGGCGCCGTAGGCGAAGAGCATCCGCCCGCCGATCACCGCCACCCACAGCGTCGCGTACGCCGCGCCGGCGGTGGTGACCAACCGTCCGGCCCGGGCGGGCACGACCCGGACCAGGACGCCCGCGGTGACCCCGAGGACCACTCCGGCCAGAGTGCCGACGAGCTCCAGGGTGGTGTCGTTCCCGCGCGTGGGAACATCGCGCAGGAACACGGCTGCTGCCAGGGCCACCAGCACCACCGGGAGCGTCAGCCGGGTGCGGGTGAGCCGGCGCGTGCCGACGTTCGTGGCCAGGACGTAGACCAGCAGGCCGAGGTTCAGCCCGTACTGCGCGACAGACATCCGTTCCTCCTTCGGCGGCCCGGGTGGCTGCCGTCGAGGAGGAACCTACGAACCCGGGAGGGTCGCCCGGATCGGCTCCTGGGTGGAGCTCCGTACCTCCACCCGAGGGTGGAGGTACGCGCGCTCCGGGGGCAGTCCCCGGCCAAGGGAACGCGAGCGGCCGGGCAGGAGCGGCGGCTCTGACCTGGCGGCCCGACCGCCTCAGTCCTTGATCTCGCAGACCACGGCGCCGTTGGTCAGCGTCGCTCCGACCTCGGTGGTGAGGCCCGTGACCGTTCCGGCCCGGTGCGCCTTGAGGGGCTGCTCCATCTTCATCGCCTCCAGCACGAGGAGGACGTCGCCGACAGCGACGGTGTCGCCGTCGGCGACGGCCACCTTGACCACGGTCCCCTGCATGGGCGAGGTCACGGCGTCGCCCGAGACAGCGGTGCCGCTCGTCCGCGATCCGGAGCGCCGGGGCGCGCGACCCGGCGCCCTCCCAGGCGGGGCGGCCAGGGCAGCGGGGAGGGTCACCTGCAGACGCTTCCCGTCGACCTCGACGGTCACCGAGTGCCGCTGGGTCACCGGGTCAGACAGGTCCGGCCCTCCGTCGGGGGACCCGGCGTAGGCGGGGAGGTCGTTGTGGAACTCGGTCTCGATCCAGGAGGTGTGCACGGTGAACGCGGCGGTGCCGGTGGTGCCGGTGGTGCCGGTGGCTTCGTCGCCCTCGGGTCGGTGGGCGGTGAAGGCGGGGTCGCTCACGACGCGCGCGTGGAAGCCGAGCACCGTGGGCATCCCCTCGACGATGAACTCGCCCAGCGCACGGCGGGCGCGGGCCAGCGCGTGGTCCCGGTCGCGGCCGGTGACGACCAGCTTGGCGATCAGCGAGTCGAAGGCGCCGGGGATCGTCTCGCCCTGGTCGTAGCCGGCGTCCAGGCGGACCCCGGGGCCGGTCGGCGGGTGCCAACGGGTGAGCGTGCCGGGGGCGGGCATGAAGCCCGCCCCGGGGTCCTCGGCGTTGATGCGGAACTCGATCGCGTGGCCCTCGACGGACGGGTCGGTGTAGCCGAGCTCCTCACCGGCGGCGATCCGGAACATCTCCGTGACCAGGTCGACGCCGGTGACCTCCTCCGAGACGCAGTGCTCGACCTGGAGACGGGTGTTCACCTCGAGGAACGAGATCGTCCCGTCGGTGCCGATGAGGAACTCACACGTGCCTGCGCCGACGTACCCGGCCTCGGAGAGGATCGCCTTGGACGCCTCGTAGAGGGTGGTGGTCTGGTCGGTCGTGAGGAACGGGGCGGGCGCCTCCTCGACGAGCTTCTGGTGACGGCGCTGCAGCGAGCAGTCACGGGTGGAGATCACCACGACATTGCCATGGGTGTCGGCCAGGCACTGGGTCTCGACGTGGCGTGGCTTGTCGAGGTAGCGCTCGACGAAGCACTCTCCACGGCCGAACGCCGAGACGGCCTCGCGGACCGCCGAGTCGAACATCTCGGTGATCTCCGACTCGACCCTGGCGACCTTGAGCCCGCGCCCGCCACCGCCGAAGGCGGCCTTGATCGCGATCGGGAGTCCGTGCTCGCGGGCGAAGGCCACGACTTCGTCGGCGTCGGCGACCGGGTCGGGGGTGCCGGGGACGAGGGGAGCCCCCACCCGGGCTGCGATGTGGCGGGCTTGCACCTTGTCGCCGAGGGCATCGATGGCCGCGGGCGGGGGGCCGATCCAGACCAGCCCGGCGTCGAGGACGGCCTGCGCGAACGCGGAGTTCTCGGCCAGGAACCCGTACCCGGGGTGGACGGAGTCCGCTCCCGACCGGCGCGCCCGCGCGATGAGCTTGTCGATGTCGAGGTAGGTCTCGGCCGGGGTGGCGCCGTCAAGGGCGTAGGCCTCGTCGGCCAGCCGGACGTGCAGCGCGTCGCGGTCGGGGTCGGCGTAGACGGCCACGCTGGCGATCCCGGCGTCCTTGCAGGCCCGGACCACCCGGACGGCGATCTCCCCGCGGTTGGCGACCAGGACCTTCTGCAGCGGCTTCACGGCACCCATGTCGGGCTCCTTCGGGTTGGTGGGGGTCATCAGCGCGGGGCCATCGACAGCCGCCAGCCGGCGGCGCCGTGCGGAAGCGGCGTCCCGACACGGCGGCGCGGGTCGGCCCAGGCCGAGAGGGGCCGGGTGCCTGCCTCGCCGGGGTCCGGCTCAGCCGCGGTGCCGACCGTGCCGGCGCTCAGGACGGCGAGGACCGCCGCGATCTCGTCGGGGGTGGGCTGCCCCCGGATCACCAGCGGTCGCGGGTCCGGGGCCTGGTCGCCGGTCACAGGGGGATGTTCCCGTGCTTCTTGGGGGGCAGCGTGGCCCGCTTGGTGCGGAGCAGCCGCAGCGCGCGGGTGATCTCGGCGCGGGTCTCGTGGGGGTGGATGACGGCGTCGACGTAGCCGCGCTCGGCGGCGACGTACGGGTTGGCCAGCGTGGTCTCGTAGTCCTCGATCAGCTCGGCGCGGCGCGCCTCGGGGTCGCCGCCGTCCCGGGCGAGGTCGGCCAGCTCCTTGCGGTGCAGGATGCCGACCGCGCCCTGGGCGCCCATGACGGCGATCTGGGCCGTGGGCCAGGCCAGGTTGATGTCGGCGCCGAGGTGCTTGGACCCCATCACGTCGTAGGCACCGCCGTAGGCCTTGCGGGTGATCACGGTGACCAGGGGGACGGTGGCCTCGGCGTAGGCGTAGATCAGCTTCGCCCCGCGCCGGATGATCCCGTTCCACTCCTGGTCGGTGCCGGGCAGGAAGCCGGGGACGTCGACGAAGGTGAGGACCGGCAGGTTGAACGCGTCGCAGGTCCGCACGAACCGGGCCGCCTTCTCGCTGGCGTCGATGTCGAGAGTGCCGGCGAGCTGGAGCGGCTGGTTGGCCACCACCCCGACCGGGCGGCCCTCGACGCGTCCGAACCCGACGACGAGGTTGGGCGCGAACAGCGGCTGGACCTCGCAGAAGTCCTCCTCGTCGAGCACGGTGGTGATCACGGTGTGCATGTCGTAGGGCTGGTTGGGGGAGTCCGGGACCAGCGTGTCCAGGGCGAGGTCGAGGTCGGCGGGCTCGAGGTCGGCGTCCGTGGGGTACGTCGGGGGTTCGTCGAGGTTGTTCTGCGGCAGGAACCCCAGCAGGGTCTTGACGTACTCGATCGCGTCGGCCTCGTCGGCGGCCAGGTAGTGGGCGTTGCCCGAGCGGGTGTTGTGGGTGCGGGCGCCCCCGAGCTCCTCCATCGTGACGTCCTCGCCGGTGACGGTCTTGATCACGTCGGGCCCGGTGATGAACATGTTGGAGGTGCCGTCGACCATCACGGTGAAGTCGGTGACCGCGGGGGAGTAGACGTGGCCCCCGGCACACGAGCCCATGATCAGCGAGATCTGCGGGATGACCCCCGAGGCGTGGACGTTGCGGCGGAAGATCTCCCCGTAGAGCCCCAGGGAGACCACCCCCTCCTGGATCCTCGCGCCGGCACCCTCGTTGATCCCGACGATCGGGCACCCGGTGCGCAGCGCCAGGTCCATGACCTTGGTGATCTTCTCGCCGTACACCTCGCCCAGGGACCCACCGAAGACGGTGAAGTCCTGGGAGAAGACGCAGACCTGGCGGCCCTCGACGGTGCCGTACCCGGTGATCACCCCGTCGCCGTACGGGCGGGTCGCCGCCAGGCCGAAGGCAGTCGAACGGTGGCGGGCCAGCTCGTCGATCTCGGTGAACGAACCGGGGTCGAACAGCAGCTCTATCCGCTCTCGCGCGGTCTGGCGACCCCGCGCGTGCTGCTTCTCCACCGCAGCGGCAGAGCCCGCGTGCAGCGCCTCGTCCAGGCGTCGGCCCAGGTCCGCGGCCTTCCCGGCCGTGCTGTGCAGGTCGACCGGCTGGTCGGGCTCGCTCGGCTGGTCGGTCGGCGGCAGGGAGCGGTTCATGGTCATGACGCGTCCAGCGGGTCGAGACTCAGTCGCATAGGATGAGACTAAGGTTCATCCGAGGAACGCACAACAGGCACCGCGTCGGAGAGGCAGGTCACATGGCCACGACCCAGCAGTCCCTGGTCACGACGGCCTTCCGGCTCTTCGGCACCCGCGGCTACGAGGCGACCAGCGTCGACGACATCGCCAGCGCCGCCGGAGTCAGCCGCAGCACCTTCTTCCGGCTCTGCGGCTCGAAGGAGGAGGTGATCTTCCCCGACCACGACGCCATGCTGCGCGCCGTCGAGGACCGGCTGGCGGCGTCGACCGCGCAGTCGGCCATCCAGGCGGTCTCCGACGCCGTCCGGCTGGTGCTCTTCCACTACGTCGCCGAGGGCGAGCGGGCCAGGGAGCGCTACCGGTTGACCTCCTCGGTGGTCGCGCTGCGCGAGCGTGAGCTGGTCAGCGGCTCGCGCTACCAGCGGGTCTTCCGGCAGTTCATCAGCCGGTGGGGTGACGGCTCGCCCGAGTCCGAGCTGCGGGCCGAGCTGCTGTCGGCATCCGTGGTGGCCGCCCACAACCGCGTCCTGCGTCGCTGGCTGCGAGAGGAGACCGCGGACCTGCAGAGCGAGATCGACGCGGCGCTCGCGGAGGTTCACGCGATCTTCGACCCGAACCGAACGCCCCAGGTCGGGGCGATGCTCCTGGTCCGCGAGGGGGTCGGCTTCGACGCCGCGCTCCGCGCCGTGCAGCGTCTCGGCGGCGAGCAGCGCTGCGTCGACCTCCCCCAGGTCTGACGCCCCTCCACCCGGCGGTCGCCCGCCCGCCCCTACATGCCCGGGACGGGCTGGGCCTCGTGCACCTCGATCTCGCAGCCGCCGGGCATGGCCAGGTGCGGGTGGTTGCGGGCAAGGGTGAGGGCCTCGTCGAGGTCGGCCGCCTGGAGGATCGTGTACCCGCTGACCTCGCGGCTGCTCGGGGTGGTCGTGCCGTCGGCGGAGACCCGGATGCCGCCGGCCAGGGGCGCGCCGAAGTCGACCATCCGGTCACCGACGCTCCCGGCCCAGGCGCCCCACTGCTGCATGACCGCCTCCATCTGCTCGGGGCTCGGGGGCGCAGCGTCCGACGGGGACGCCGGTGCGTGGTAGAGGAAGACGAACGTGGACATGGCTTGCTCCTTGGGATGGGTGGTGATGTCGGCCGGGTCGGCCGGCTCGGTCAGGGTGCGACGGGCGTGCGTCCGGTGAAGGCCAGGAGCCGTTCCAGGGGAGAGGCGTCGGACCCGACGTCGGTCGGTGCGCCGAAGGCGCCGCGCTCCCGTCCCGACGGGACGAGCGGGTCGGCCAGACCCTGGACGTACTCGACGACCTCGTCGGAGACGGTGAGCTGCTGTCCGCTGGTCCGGGCGAAGTCCCAACCGTGGACCAAGAACTCCACCGACAGGATGCTGGCCGCCATGGAGGCCGACAGCTCGCCACCGCCGGGGCCGGGGACCGTCCCCTCGAGGCCGCGGCGTCGCCACGCCTGGAGGACCTGTGCGGCCATCCGGGCGACCTGGTCCTCCAAGGAGCCCTCGTCGGGCCGCGAGACCTCGGTGCCTGCCATGGCGCCGAGCCCGGTGAGCGAACCGAACAGGTGCTCGGCGAGGGCGTGGCCGTCGAACTCGCTGCAGGGCGTCTGCCGTGCGCGGTCCTCGACGGTGAGGTTCCTCAGGACCCCCTGCAGCACCGCCAGGGTCGCCTCTGCGCTGCTGAGCTCGTCGAGCGGCTCGGGAGCGGCGGCCCAGTCGTCCGGGCCCGCGTCGCCGTCGACCGCTGCCTTCTCCAGACGGACCAGGTAGTGGCTCCAGCCCTCGGCGTGCGAGGCCGCCTGCTCCGGGCTCAGCCCGTCGTGGACCAGGGTCACGATGGTCCCGGCCTCGGTCGGCTCCAGGGTGACGGTGACCGTGGAGGTGTCCGGAGCGAGCTCGGTGCTGCCCTCCCAGCCCCAGCCGAAGACCAGGCGCCGGCCGGGCTCGACCTCGCGGTAGGAGCCGGCCGCCACGTGTCCCGGCGTGACCGTCCAGCGGTAGTCGCCCCCGGCGCGCAGGTCGACCTGTGCCGAGACGGTCTGCCAGCGGCGCAGTCGTTCGGGCTCGGTGATCAGCGCGAAGGCCTCGTCGGGCGTGACGGGCAGGACCACGGACTTGGTGTAGCTCATCGGTTCCTCCTGTGGGTGTGGGCGTCGGCGGCCAGCTGGTCCAGCTCGTCGGTCCAGAATCGGTCGATCTCCTGCTGCAGGGTGCGGAGGCCGCCGGGCAGGACCCGGTAGATCCGCTGGCGCCCGACCTTCTCCGCCGCGACCAGCCCCGCGTCGCTCAGCACCCCGAGGTGCTGGGAGATCGCCGAGCGCGTCACGGTGAACTCCGCCGCGATGTCGCTGACCGTCAGCGGACGGGCTGCCAGCAGCTGCAGGATGCGCCGCCGGGTGGGCTCCGCAGCGGCGGAGAGGGCGTCGGGCACGGCAATAGGTTAGTCGTGACTAACGTATTGCCGCAAGGGGGACCGACGATCGTCCCCTTAAGGCACGAGAGCGCGTGCGACGATGGCGGCGTGAGCGTGCCCGACACCCATGACCTGATCCGGGTGCAGGGCGCCCGGGTGAACAACCTGAGGGACGTCAGCGTCGAGCTCCCCAAGCGGCGGCTGTCGGTCTTCACGGGGATCTCCGGATCCGGGAAGAGCTCGCTGGTGTTCGGCACCATCGCGGCGGAGTCGCAGCGGCTGATCAACGAGACCTACAGCGCGTTCCTGCAGGGATTCATGCCCTCGCTGGCCCGGCCCGACGTCGACGTCCTCGCTGGGTTGACCACCGCGATCATCGTGGACCAGCAGCGCATGGGGGCGGACGCCCGCTCCACGGTGGGCACCGCTACCGACGCCCACGCGATGCTGCGCGTCCTCTACAGCCGGGTCGGCACGCCGTACGTCGGCTCACCGCAGGCGTTCTCCTTCAACGTGGCCTCGATGAGCGGTGCAGGGGCGGTCACCCTCGAGCGTTCCGGGAGGACGGTCAAGGAGCGGCGCAGCTTCACCGTCACCGGCGGCATGTGCCCGCGCTGCGAGGGCCGGGGGTCGGTCTCCGACATCGACCTGTCGGCGCTGTACGACGACAGCCTGTCGTTGAACCAGGGGGCCCTGACGATCCCCGGCTACAGCATGGACGGCTGGTACGGCCGGATCTTCGCCGGCTGTGGCTTCTTCGACCTGGACAAGCCGCTGCGCAGGTTCAGCAGGAAGGAGCGCGAGGACCTGCTGCACCGGGGACCGACCAAGATCAAGGTCGACGGCATCAACCTCACCTACGAAGGACTGATCCCGAGGATCCAGAGGTCCTTCCTGTCCAAGGACGTCGACTCGCTGCAGCCCCACGTACGCGCGTTCGTGGAGCGTGCGGTGGCCTTCGCCGTGTGCCCGGACTGCGGCGGCACCCGGCTCAGCGAGGCCGCCCGGTCGGCCAAGGTCGCCGGCATCGACCTCGGCGAGGCCTGCGCGATGCAGGTCAGCGACCTGGCCGGGTGGGTGCGATCGTTGGAGGAGCCCTTGGTGGCCCCACTGCTGGCGTCCCTGACACAGACACTCGACTCGTTCGTGGAGATCGGGCTGGGCTACCTCTCCCTCGACCGGCCCTCCGGCACGCTGTCCGGCGGCGAGGCGCAGCGGGTCAAGATGGTCCGGCACCTGGGCTCGGCGCTGACCGACGTCACCTACGTCTTCGACGAGCCGACCACCGGGTTGCACCCGCACGACATCCAGCGGATGAACGACCTGCTGCTGCGGCTGCGGGACAAGGGCAACACGGTGCTGGTCGTCGAGCACGAGCCGGAGACGATCGCCGTCGCCGACCACGTCGTCGACCTCGGTCCCGGTGCCGGCTCCGCGGGGGGCAGCGTGTGCTTCGAGGGCACGGTCGAGGGCCTGCGAGACAGCGGCACCCTCACCGGGCGCCACCTGGCGGACCGGGCGGTCCTCAAGGACGCCGTGCGCGCACCCCTGGGGAGGCTGGAGGTCCGGGGGGCGTCCACGCACAACCTGCGCCACCTCGACGTCGACCTGCCGTTGGGTGTGCTCGTGGTCGTCACCGGCGTCGCCGGGTCCGGCAAGAGCTCCCTCGTCCACGGCTCGCTGCCGACCGGCACGGCCGCCGTCTCGGTCGACCAGGCGCCGATCCGCGGGTCGCGGCGGAGCAACCCCGCGACGTACACCGGGCTGCTCGACCCGGTCCGCAAGGCGTTCGCCAAGGCCAACGGCGTCAAGCCTGCCCTGTTCAGCCCTAACTCCGAGGGCGCGTGCCAGAACTGCAACGGCTCCGGGGTCGTCTACACCGACCTGGCGATGATGGCCGGGGTGGCCACGACCTGCGAGGTGTGCGAGGGCAGGCGGTTCGAGGCGGCGGTGCTCGACTACACCCTGGGCGGCCGCAACATCGCCGAGGTGCTCGAGATGTCGGTGGTCGAGGCGGGCCGGCTCTTCGGGGACGGGGAGGCACGGACGCCGGCGGCCTCTCGGATCCTCGAACGACTCGCCGACGTGGGGCTGGGCTACCTGCGCCTCGGCCAGCCGCTCACGACCCTGTCCGGAGGAGAGCGGCAACGGCTCAAGCTGGCCACGCACCTGGGGGAGAAGGGGGGACTGTACGTCCTCGACGAGCCCACGGCCGGCCTCCACCTCGCCGATGTCGCGCAGCTGCTGGGGCTGCTCGACCGGCTCGTGGACTCCGGCAAGTCGGTGGTCGTCGTCGAGCACCACCTGGCGGTCATGGCCCACGCCGACTGGATCGTCGACCTCGGTCCCGGCGCCGGGCACGACGGGGGCCGGATCGTCTTCGAGGGGACCCCCGCCGACCTGGTCGCCGCCCGGTCCACGCTGACCGGCCAGCACCTCGCGGCGTACGTCGGCAGCTGAAGGGCCCGCACGACGGCGGGTCTGTCAGCGCCGGCAGCCCGGCCTGCCCGTGCCGGGGTGTCTGGCACCATGCCGCCATGACCGCCCCCCTCCGCGAGCCCGTCGAACCTCCCGCTCCCCCGAGTCGGCTCACCGGCCGCTCCGCCCTGGTCACCGGGGTGAGCAGGCGCCGCGGGATCGGGTCCGCGGTCGCGGCCCGGCTGCTCGGGCTCGGCGCCTCGGTGGCGGTCCACCACCACGCACCGCACGACGCGCGGGTCTACGGCGCCGCCGACGACCTGCCGGCGCTGCTCGACGACCTGCGTGCGCACCTGGCGCCCGGCGCGTCGCTGGTCGAGGTCTCCGGCGACCTGGGCACACCCGACGGCCCGTCGACGGTGGTGCAGGCAGCCGCCGGAGCCCTGGGGCACCTCGACATCCTGGTCTGCAACCAGGCGCACTCGGGGGACGAGGTCTCGCTGGGCAGCGCGACCGCGGCGGCGTTCGACGTCCACTGGAACGTCAACGCGCGCGCCAGCCTCCTGCTCACCCAGGCGTTCGCGGCCCAGCACGACGGGCGTCCGGGGGGTCGAGCGGTCTGGATGACCTCGGGCCAGTCCCTGGGTCCGATGTCGGACAACCTGGCGTACGCCGTGTCCAAGGCCGCCCTGGCCGGCGCGACCGCCTCGGCGGCGGCCGAGCTCGCCGGGGCAGGCATCCTGCTGAACACGGTCAACCCCGGGCCCGTCAACACCGGCTACCTCGACGACGCACCCGACGACCTGGTCGCTCGGTTCCCGGCGGGCCGCCTCGGGCGTCCCGACGATCCGGCTCGCCTCATCGCCTGGCTGGTCTCCGACGAAGGTGTCTGGGTGGTCGGGCAGGTGCTGAACACCGAGGGCGGCTTCCGCCGCTGACCCTGCGGGCCGCCGGGGTCGAGGGGTAGCCTGGGAGGACGACGTGTCGCACCGGAGTGCGTGCACGGCGCGGGGTGCCGGGTGTCGCATCCCTCGGAGCGGACGGGGTGCGGAGTGACGGCGGCGAGCGCGACGACCAGGGCGTGGTTGGAGCCGCACCCCGCCAGTGTGGGCGCCGCCCGCCGGCTGGTCAGTGACCTCCTCCGTCAGGCCGGGCGCGAGGACCTCGTGGAGACCGCGCGCCTGGTGGTCAGCGAGGTGGTCACCAACGCGGTGGTCCACGCCGCAACCCCGGTCGCGCTGTCGGTGGACCTGAGCCAGGGATTCCTCCGGGTCGAGGTCGCCGACGGCTCGGTGCACCTGCCTCGGCTGCGTGACTACGAGGATCTCGCCGGCACCGGCCGCGGCCTCCGGCTGGTGGCGAAGATGGTCGACCGGTGGGGGGTCCAGCAGCGTGAGGACGGCAAGGCCTTGTGGTTCGAGGTCGGGGTGAACCCGTCGGTGACCCAGGCCGCCACCGAGGCGATGACCCTGGCGATGTCGGGGCCCGTGCGCCGGCCAGGCAACGAAGAGCCGGCGGTGGGGGAGGAGCCTGCGTCGTTCCCCTGCGTCCTTCTCGACGTCCCCCTGCTGCTGCACGCGGCCTGGCAGCAGCACGCCGAGTCGCTGCTGCGCGAGTACCTTCTCGTGCGGATCCAGGAGGGCGACGCCGTCACCGAGATCGAGGCCCATGCCGCGATCAGCGACGCGATGACGGTGCTGCGCGAGCAGGTGCCGTTCCCCGACGTGGGGGACGACCCCGCATCGGTGATGGCGCACGCGGTGGAGCCGAGGATCTCCGCGCCGCGGCTGGACATCGAGATCCCCTGGACGTCCCTGTCGCACTTCCGGCTGCTCGAGCAGACCCTCGATGCGGCGTTGCTGCTCGCCGACGCCGGGGAGCTCCTGGCACCGGCGACCCAGCCCGAGATCCAGTCGCTGCGGCGCTGGTTGTGCGCCGAGGTGCTCGGGCAGAGCAGGGGGGCGCCACCGAGGTCATGGGCCACCTGGCCGCAGCAGGCGGGCTCCCCGGCGGACGCGGTGCCGGCGGGGGACCTGCTCGGGGTGGCGGGTTCGCCGGACACGCTGGTCGCGGCGGACGACACGGGCCAGGTCGTGGCGGTGAGCGTGGCCGCCGCCGCACTCCTCGGGTGGCAGCCCGAGCGACTCACGGGCCGTCGGCTGGTCGACATCGTGCCCGACCGCTATCGGCAGGCTCACCTCGCCGGGTTCACCATGCACCTGTTCGCCGGTCGCAGCCTGCTCATCGACACCCCCGTCGTCGTTCCGGTCCTGCACCACGACGGGCACGAGGTCCTGGTGAACCTGCTGGTGACCTCGCGCGCCGCTGGAGCCGGGCGATACCACTTCGTGGCCAGGGTGTGGCCGGTCGAGTGAGGCGACCGGGTGCGGCGGCGGGTCAACGCTCGTCGTGGAGCCTGATCGCGCTGATCGCCACGTCGTCCTCGGGGCGCTCGGGCAGGAGCCGCTGCAACAGCTGCTCGCACAGTGTCTCGAGGTCCGAGCCCGTCCGGGTCAGCTCACCCAGGGTCTCCTCCAGTCGCAGGAGACCCTCGTCGAAGCCCTGTCCCCGGCGTTCGACGAGCCCGTCGGTGTAGAGCAGCACCGTCGACCCTGGCTCCAGGGTGACCAGGTGGTCGCGACGGACCGAAGAGGCCTCCACCCCGAGCAGCAGCTCCGGGGCTGAGGCCAGCACCCGCACCCCGCCGTCGGGAGTGGCCACCAGCGGCGGAGGATGACCTGCGTTGGACCACCTGAGCCTGGCCCGACCGGTGAGCCGCTCCGCGGCCGTCTGCTCGACTCGTGCGATGACCGCGGTGGCCGTGGCGCCGAGGCTGAGGCTCTGCATGACCCGGTCCACGCCACGGAGAACCGCCGCGGGGGTGTCGCCGCTGTGCACGGCGATGCCCCGCAGCAGTCCGCGCGCCTGTCCCATCGCTGCGGCCGCGGCCGTGTCGTGGCCGACCACGTCACCGATCACCAGCACGACGGCGTCGTCGTTCTGCACGAAGGCGTCGTACCAGTCGCCGCCGACCTGGGCGGTCTGGGCGGCCGGCTGGTAGCGCACCGCGATCTGCAGGTGCCGTGGCTCGGGTGGGGCGGTCATGAGCGCCCGTTGCAGCGTCTCGGCCATCTCGCGCTGCTGGGCGTAGAGGCGCGCGTTGTCCAGGGCCAGTCCGGCCCGAGCGGCGACCTCGTGGAGGGTGTCCCGGTCGCTCCGGCTGAACGCGGGGTACTCGCCGCCCCGGAACACGCTCAGCAAGCCGACGGTCCGGCCCCGGGCCCTCAGGGGCAGTGCCAGGGCCGACGTCGGGGCGAGCTCGCCGAGCAGCTCTTGGGCGCGGCCCGGGACCAGCACGGAGCTGATCGCTGCCGTCGCGTCCCGCTCCACCTCGACCAGGCGCCCATGGACCAGGGCGGAGACCAGGTAGGCGTCGTCACGCAGCGCGCCGACGCGGAGGGCCCGGTACTCCTCCACCGTGCCGTGCCGTGCCGGGTCGGCGTGCGCGCCGCCGACGTCCCGGACCCAGCGACGCCAGTCCGTGGGCCCCTCCGCGTCGACCAGGGAGACCAGGCACCACTGGCCCAGGGCGGGCACCACCGCGTCGGCCAGGCGGCTGGCGGCCTCGTCGAGGTCGAGCGTGCCGGTCAGCGCCTCGCTGACCGAGGCGACGATCTCTCTGCGACGGGCAGCGGCGTCGATGATCCCCTGCGCGGTGCGGTTGGTGGTGATGTCGAGGAAGTACACCGAGAGCCCGTCCGGGGTCGGCCAGGCCCGGATCTCGTACCACCCGTCCAGCGGCGGGGGGTAGTAGGCCTGGAAGGCCGCAGGCTGCCCGTGGGCGACCGCGGCGCGGTAGTTCTGCTCGAAGTCGGTGCCGAGGGCCGCAGGGAAGAGGTCCCACAGGACACCGCCGAGCAGCTCCTCGCGCCTGGCCCCGAGCAGGGCGCAGGCCGTCGCGTTCACGTAGGTGAAGCGCCAGTCCGGGTCCAGGTGGTAGAAGGCGGACGGCATCGCCTCCAGGACGCGGGAGACCCGGGCGTCGCCGTCGCGGACCGCGGTGCTGTCGAAGGCCGCGCCGAGGACCCGGGTCGCGGAACCCCCGGCCCCTCCGATCGCGCGTCCGCGCGCGGTGATCCACCGGATGGTGTGGTCGTCGGGCAGGACCACCCGGTACTCCGCCTCATAGGCGCCACAGGTCTCGATGGCGGCGTCCAGCGCGGCGGTGACCCGGGCGACGTCGTCGGGATGGACCGAGGCGTTGAAGGCCTCGATGGTGCCGTCGAAGGTCTCGCGGTCCAGGCCGAACATCGACAGCAGGACCTCGTCCCACCGCAGCTCCCCGGTCGCGAGGTCCCAGTCGAAGGTCCCGATACCCCCGGCCTCGACGGCCAGCTGCCAGACCACGCGGTCGCTCTGGTGGTGGGCACGCAGAGCCATCAGCTCCAGCTCGGTCGTCGCGAGGGCGCCGAGGTCCTCGAGCAGCTCGGTCTCCTCCGAGGTCCATGCCCTGGCCCCGGGGGCAAGCACGCACAGGGCGCCGACCGAGTCACCGTCCCCGTCGAGCAACCGCACCGCGAGGCAGGCGCCCACGCGACCCGAACGCACCGCGGTCAGGTCGGCCAGGCAGTCGTCCGCGGGCGCCTCGTCCACGACGACGGCGGTGGCGGCACTGCAGGCGCGGGAGGCGAGCACGTGTCCCACGAGCGTGACAGCGTCGCCGTCGCAGCCGGTGGCGCCGGCCGCGGTCAGCGCGGTGCGGTCCTCGCCGAGGAGCGAGATCAGACCTGTGCCCCCGGGCACGAGCCGGCCGGCAAGCCGCGCGATCCGGCCCAGCCGCTCGGTGGGAGTGCACACCTCGGACGGCATCGTGCGCAAGCTCGCCATCGCCCCTCCTCCCGAGCTGAACAGAGTGCGGCTGACGTGGAACGCCGACGCGTACTGTCCCACACCCGGGGGGTCCGGGTCCTCCGGACGGCCTGGCGCGCTGCCGGCCTCCCCGTGGGGCTCCGGTGGGGAGTCGGGTGAACCCCTATGGTGGAGGAGTCGGCACGAGGAGTGAGGCCATGACCGAACCGGTGATCGAGGTCCGCGGGCTCACCAAGCGTTTCGGAGACGCCGTCGCGCTGGAGGAGCTGGACCTCGACGTCGAACCGGGCGGGATCTTCGGGTTCCTCGGGCCCAACGGAGCCGGCAAGTCCACCACGATGCGGATCCTGGTCGACCAGGTCAGGGCCACCAGCGGCTCGGCGAGGGTCCTGGGGCTCGACTCCCGCAGGGACTCGGTCGCGATCCGGGCCCGGCTGGGCTACCTCCCCGGCGACCTGGCGCTGTACCCGAGGCTGACCGGCCACGAGACGCTGCGCTACCTGGCGCGCCTGCGCGGAGGGGTCGAGGAGTCCTACGTCGAGGAGCTGGCCGAACGGTTCGGTGCCGACCTGTCGAGGAGGGTGGGTGACTACTCGACCGGCAACCGTCAGAAGATCGGACTGATCCAGGCCTTCATGCACCGCCCGGACCTGCTCATCCTCGACGAGCCCGCGGCCGGCCTCGACCCGCTCGTCCAGCAGGAGTTCCACGCCCTCATGGCCGAGGTCTGCGCCGAGGGCCGCACGGTGTTCCTGTCCTCGCACACGCTGTCCGAGGTCGAGCGCGTCGCCGACCAGGTGGGCATCATCCGTCGTGGACGGCTCGTCGTCGTGGAGCGTGTCGACGAGCTGAAGCGCAAGGCGATCCGGCGCATCGACTTCGAGTTCGCCGACAAGGTTCCCGACGACCTCTTCGACGGAGCCCCCGGGGTCAGGACGGCCCGGGTGCAGGGCCGGATCGCGGAGGTGACGTTCGAGGGCTCGATCAACGGCTTGCTCCGGGCGGCGATGGCGCACGAGGTGCTCAACCTGCACAGTGGCGAGTCCGACCTGGAGGAGATCTTCCTCGCCTACTACCGCGACGCGGCGCCCCTGTCGGGCCGGGCTGGGCGGGAGCTCGCCGATGGCCGCTGACGTCCTGGCCAAGGACCTGAGGGAGCGGAGCGTCTCGGTGCTCGCCCTGGGCCTGTCGGTGGCCATGCTCACCGTCGGCGTGCTCGGCATCTATACCGGAATGAGCGACGCCATCGACGAGCTGACCCGGAACCTGCCCGCCGAGGTCCTGGCGTTCGTCGGCGGCGACGCCCCCGGGGGGTACGTCGTCGGCGAGCTGTTCCACCTCATCGCACCCCTGGCGCTGGTTGCCTATGCCGTCCTGACCGGGGCCAGCGCCCTTGCGGGCGAGGAGGAGAACAAGACCCTCGGCCTCCTCCTGGGAGTGCCCCTGAGACGGAGCCGGCTGGTGGCGGAGAAGGCCGTCGGTCTGGTCGTGGGCGTCGGGTCCGCCGGGGGGCTGTTC
Organism: uncultured Actinomycetota bacterium; assembly: GCA_963784485.1. Classification (GTDB taxonomy): domain Bacteria; phylum Actinomycetota; class Actinomycetes; order Propionibacteriales; family Nocardioidaceae; genus Marmoricola_A. Next base: position 174,940 of record CAWARH010000005.1, read on the forward strand.
CTCCTGGCGGCTGTCGGCGCCTCGGCCCTGTTCGGCGTGGGGCTCGATGGCTGGCACGTCGTCGCGACCGGGGTCCACTTGGTCCTGCTGGCGGTGCTGTTCGGGTCGGTCGCCCTGGCGCTCGGTGCCGCCACCGGCCGCAGCGGGCTCGCCGCAGGAGCCGTCGGTGCGGTCGCCGTGGCGGCGTACCTCAGCGACAGCATGCTGCCCCTGGCCCGGCTGGACGGTTGGGCCCGGCTCAGCCCGTGGTACTACTACACCGGCAGCGACCCGCTGGTCAACGGACTCGACCTGCCCCACCTGGGCGTCCTCGCCGCGCTCACCGGGGCCGCACTCCTGGTCGCGGTGATCGCCTTCGGGCGCAGGGACCTGAGGGGCTGACCAGGGTGCCCACCGTGACCCGGACAAGCCGGCAGCCGGCCTCGTGGTGGGGAGCGGCGCTCGCCGTCCTCCCGCACGCGATCCGGGACCGGGTCGGGCTCGTCATCTCCGTGTCCGCGCTCATGACGGGGATGGGCCTCCTGGTCGGGGCGCTGTGGCCCTCGATGCGCGGGACGCTGGCCGACCTGCAGAGCTCGTTGCCCGCGGCCTTCGCCAGCCTGCTGGCGGGGGCGGACATGGCCACCCCCGCCGGCTGGGCCAACGCCGAGATGCTGACAATGGTGGCCCCGGGGGGCGTCATCGCCGTGGCCGTCGTCTCCGCCACGCGCGCCACGGCTGGTGAGGAGGAGTCCAAGACACTGGGCCTGCTGCTCGGGTGCCCGATCAGCCGCACGTCGTTCCTCGTGGCCAAGTGGGTCGCGATGGTCGTGCACGTGCTGGCGGTGGCCGCCGCGATCTGCGTCGGGCTGCTGCTGGGCAGCGTCGTCGGCAGCATGGGCCTCGACGTGGGCGGTGTCCTGGCCGCCGGACTGCATGCCTGGGTCCTTGGGGTGGTCTTCGGGAGTGCGGCGATCGCAGTGGGCGCCTGGACGGGCAGTCGACGAGTTGCGACCGCGGCGTCGTTGGGGCTGGCCGGGCTGGCGTTCTCGATGACCAGCTTCCTGCCCCTGTCGGCGTCCCTCGCCGACGGGGACAAGCTCAGTCCCTGGTACTACTACAACTCGACCGACCCCCTCGTGAACGGCCCCGACCCGCTGCACCTGGTCGTCCTCCTGACGCTGACGGGCGCACTCCTGGGCCTCGGCGTCCTCGCACTGCGGGGGCGCGACCTGCGGTGACCCCCGTTCGGGGGGGTGCGAGGGGGCCGAACGGACTATCCCCATGCACCCGCTGGTCATGAACAATCGGGGGACTTGGGGGCAGGACCACAGGGGTCTTTCCGATACGCACGCGTGCAGTGGGGGATTTTTCAATATGCGTTCAGCACGAACCGGGGGGTTCGTGGCGCGACTGGTCGGCGTGGGGCTCATGCTCCCTGCGCTCACCGTGGCCACGATGTCCGAGCCAGCATCAGCTGTCATCACTACCAACGTCATGAGCGGCACCGCGTCGCCGATCTGGCAGACCAACGGCACCGTGGAGAGCGTCGTGGTCTCCAACGGCGTGATCTATGCCGGGGGGAGCTTCACCCGGGTGCGGCCACCGGGGACCGCCGCCAGCACGTCCCAGGCCGTCACCCGCAACAACCTCGCGGCCTTCAACGCCTCCACCGGCGCCCTGGTGACCGGCTTCAACCCGAACGTCAACGGCAAGGTCAACGCCCTGGCGGTCTCTCCCGACGGCAGCCGCCTCTACCTCGGCGGTGCCTTCCGTACCGTCGGCGGGGTCGCCCGGAACCGGGCAGCTGCGGTGTCCGCCTCCACCGGCGCGCTGGTCACCGGGTTCAACCCGAACGTCAACTCCACGGTCAACGCCCTCGCCGCGAACGCGGGCACGGTCTATCTCGGCGGCGCCTTCGGCCGGGTCGGCGGAGTGAGCCGGCCCTACCTCGCGTCGGTCAACGCCACCAGCGGAGCGCTCAACACCGCCTTCTCCACCACCATGGAGCGACGCCCCGACCTGATCTGCACGCCGGGCTCGTTCGGCTGCAACGCGGCGGGCCGGGTCGTCTACAACCCGAGCGTCACCGCGATCCAGGTCGCCCCGGACTCCTCGTGGCTGCTGGTCGGCGGCCAGTTCGTCGGGACCAACGGCAACAGCTCCGGAGGCATGGCGGCACTGGACCCCGCCACGGGGGCGACCCGCACGTGGCAGGCCAACGCCGTGCAGCCGATCAACACCAACTGCGCGGGCCGGGTCACCGACATCGTGGTCGCCAACGGCACCGCGTTCGTGACCGGGGAGGGCGACCCGCCGGGGTGCTACGAGGGTACGTACTCCGCGCGCGTCACCGACGGCAACCTGAACTGGAACTCCTCCTGCCTCGGCGCGTCGCAGGCGCTTGCCGTGCTCAACGGGGTGCTCTACAAGGGCTCCCACGAGCACGACTGCGCCTTCGCCCGCGGCGGCTCGTTCTCCGGCTACGTCGGTGGCACCAGCCGCGGCTCCTTCGTCCACCGCCACCTGGTCGGCCAGGACGTCACCGACGGGTCGTCGGTGCACTGGTCGCCGAACACCAACGGCGGCGGCAGCCAGCCGGTCGGGCCGCACGCCCTGGACGCGACGACCCTGACCGGCGGCACCGGCATGGTCGTGGTCGGTGGTGACTTCACCAAGGTCAACGGCGTGAACCAGCAGGGCCTGACCCGCTTCGTGACCGGGGGCGACACGGCGACGCCGCTCGTGCCCGGCCGCAACTACAACGCCGACAAGTGGCCCGACACCCCCATCCAGCTCGCGATGCGGCTCCCGGTCACCGTCCAGGCCACCGCAGCCAACACGCTGACCGTGGAGGTCCCCACCGTCGAGGACATCGACACGGGCACGCTGACCTACCGGATCTACCGCGACGGCGGGGCGTCCCCGGTCGCGACGCTCAGCAGCGAGTCGTTCCCCTGGAGCAGGCCGGTGCTGCGCTTCGACGACAAGGGTCTGGCGGCCGGGTCGTCGCACAGCTACCAGGTCACCGCCAGCGACGGTGCGCACACCAGTGCGCGCTCGACCGCGGTCACCGGGCGGGTAGCGGCCGGGGCGCCGGCCCCCTTCGCCACGACCTACGGCGCCGGGACCCCCGACGTCTGGTGGCGGATGGGAGACAACGGCGGCAGCGCCGCGGACACGAGTGGCAACGGGAACCCCGGCACGATCGTCGGCGGCGTCACCAGGGGCGCGCCCGGGGCGGTCACCGGGGACGCCTCGATGACCCTCGACGGCTCGACCGGCTACGTCACCTCGAGCACGCCGATCTCGCACCAGGGCGCCTACGCCGAGGCGGCCTGGTTCAAGACCACCTCCACCACCGGCGGCGTGATCGTGGCGCAGAGCGACCGGCAGACCGGTGCGGGAGGCAACACCGACCGGATGATCACGATGGACAACAACGGCGGGCTCGTCTTCGCCATGAAGGCCGGCGCGTCGGGACCGTTCGGGGTCGGCACCATCAACATCCGCAACCAGGGCCCTGTCTGGAACGACGGCAAGTGGCACCTCGTCGTGGGCAGCTACGACGGCAACGGCAACGCCGCGCTGTACGTCGACGGGTGGCTCCAGGGCACCGCCACCGGCACGCCCTTCGACCCGACGGCGAAGGCCAACGGCCTGAGCAGCAGCTACGTGCGGGCCGGCTACGCGGACCTGTCGCAGATCCAGGTGCGGTTCGGGATCAACTTCTACAACAACCCGTGGCCGCTGACCGAGCACTTCCCCGGCAGCCTGGACGAGGTCACCGTGTACAACCACGCACTGACCGCGGCCCAGGCGGCGGAGATGTTCGCCGCCGGTGTCGGCGGGGGCGCCTGACCCCGGGCACGATCCGAGCAGGACGGCGGCGAGGAGACCTGGTCTCCTCGCCGCCGTGCGCGTCGTCGCCGGGTGCGGCAGGATGACGCCATGGGCCTGTGGGACTTCCTCGACGACCGTCCGCTGGAGCCCCAGGACGTCACCCGGGTGCGGGCGGTCGCCGAGGACGCCGTCGGGTCCGGCAGCATCCTGGTCCAGTCCATCGGCGGCGCCGAGGACCCCTTCGTCGGGAGCGTGCGGGTCGTCGACCTCGACGTGCAGAGCGCCGAGCGCGACGACCGGGCGGCCCGGATCAGGGACGCCCTGAGGCGGGCCGGGTACGAGGCGCACGTCAAGGCCTCGGGGCGGTCGGCCTGGCCGGACGTGGAGGTCACCTGCCTGCGCTCCTCGGAGTGGCGACGCCGCCGGGACGGCGCCACGAGCCGGGGGAGGCGTGGGCCAGGGTCCACTTGATACCTTCGAGGGACACCCCCTGCTCCCGCAGGACCCCCGGACGACCGACGACGTCGGTCGTCGTCTGCTGCACGACAGGATCTTGCGTGGCCGAGAAGAACTCCACCCACCGTTTCACCAACACCGTGATGCTGGGCATCGAACGGGTCGAGGCCCCGACGGTGGTGACCTCCGACGAGCTGGACGACCGCCTGAGCGAGGTCTACAGCCGCACCCGGATGCGCGGCGGGGTCCTCGAGGGCCTGGTCGGCATCAAGGCCCGGCGCCGGTGGTCCGACGACCGGTCCTTCATCGACGGCGCCGTCGCGGCCGGACAGGCGGCGCTGGCGGCCAGCGGTGTGGCGACCTCCGAGGTCGGCCTCATGATCAACACCTCGCTCAGCCGCCGCTGGTTGGAGCCCTCGACGGCCGTGGTCATCCACGACGCCCTCGGGCTGCCGCCCTCGTGCCAGAACTTCGACGTCACCAACGCGTGCCTGGGGTTCGTCAACGGGATCGAGATCGCCGCGGCGATGATCGACGCCGGGCTCGTCGAGCACGCGCTGGTCGTCGCCAGCGAGGACTCCGGCCCGGTGCAGGAGTCGACGATCGGACGCCTGTCCACCGACGTCACCACCTCGCGCGACGTGATGGCCGAGTTCGCTGCGCTGACGCTGGGGTCGGGAGCCGCCGCGATGGTCCTGGGCCGGGCCGACAAGAACCCCCACGGGCACCGCGTCGTGGCCGCGGCGAGCCGCGCCGCGACGCAGTACCACGAGCTGTGCGTGGGCGACAACGAGACCATGATCACCGACCTCAAGGGTCTCCTCGACGCCGGTCTGGAGCTGTCGTCGGGCCTGTGGGCCGAGGCTGCCTCCGACTTCGGCTGGGACCAGGGGATCGAGCGGTACTTCGTCCACCAGGTCTCCCAGGTGCACACCGACGCGCTGTGCCGACGCCTGGGCATCGACCCGGAGCGGGTGCCCCGGTCGTTCCCCGAGTTCGGCAACATCGGTCCCGCCTCGGTGCCGTTCACCCTGGCGGGCAACCACGACGGGCTCGAGCCCGGTGACCGGATCCTGCTCATGGGCATCGGGTCCGGGCTGAACGCGTGCTGCCTCGAGATCGCCTGGTGACCGGGACGACCGCCACGAGTCCCGCACCGCCGGTGAGTCCCGGCGCCGCACCCGTCGCCGGCGTCCTGCCGCCCCTGCCCGGTCTCGACCCGGCGTGGTCGCGGACGCTCACGACCGAGGACGCGGAGGGCGTCCCGCGGACCTGGCACCTGCTCGACAACGGCGCCGAACCGGTCCACGGCACCGTGCTGTGCGTGCACGGCAACCCGACCTGGTCCTACCTGTGGCGTGGCCTGCTTGCCGCCGCACCCCGGGGCTGGCGTGTGATCGCGCCGGACCACCTCGGCATGGGCTTCTCCGAGCCGACCGAGCGTCCCCGCACCATCGCCCAGCGGATCGAGGACCTGGGTCTGCTCACCCGGGCACTGGGGGTCGACGGTCCGGTCGTCACGGTCGGGCACGACTGGGGCGGCGCCATCTCGCTGGGGTGGGCGCTGGCGCACCCGGACCAGCTGCGCGGCGTCGTGCTCGGCAACACCGCGGTGGCCCAGCCCCCCGGTGACCACGGGCCGCCGCTGATCCGGCTGGCCCACCTGCCGGGCGTGCGACCCCTGGGCTGCGTCCGCACCCCGACCTTCGTCCGGGCCACCAGCGCGCTGTCGCGTCCCGCCCTGCCCGCCGAGGTGCGAGCCGCGTTGGCCCTGCCCTACGGCACCGCGCGCCGACGTCGAGCGGTAGGCGACTTCGTCGCGGACATCCCGTTCTCCGCCGGTCACCGGTCCTACGAGACGGTGGCCGCGCTGGCCGAGGGAGTGCGGGGCCTGCGGGTGCCGGCGCTGCTGTTCTGGGGACCCCGCGACCCGGTCTTCGGCGAGCGGTACCTCGCCGACCTGCGCGAGCGGCTGCCGCAGGCGCGGCTGCACCGCTTCGAGGGCGCCTCCCACCTGGTCACCGAGGACGCTCCGGAGTACGCCGAGGCGGTGACCACCTGGCTGGCCGAGCTCGACGACGCGGCGGCACCGGCTGACCGCGCCGGAGCCGGGGCGGGAGCGCTCGAGCCATCAGCGACCGAGACCCTGTGGTCCGCGCTCGAGCGTCGTGCCGGGGACGGCAGCCCGGTCATGTCCGGGGACGGCGGCACGGTCAGCTGGGCCGCGATGGCGGCACGGGTCAACCAGCTCGCTGCCGGGATGGCCGCTGCCGGCGTCCGGCCAGGCGACCGCATCGGCCTGCTCGTCGAGCCCTCCGCGGAGCTCACCTCGGTCGTGTACGCCGCCTGGCGCGCCGGTGCGGTGGTCGTGCTCGCCGACAAGGGGCTCGGCTTCGCCGGGATGCGCCGGGCGTTGCGCGGGGCCTCCCTCGACCACGTCGTCGCGGGTGGACCCGGTCTGGTCGCAGCGGCGGCCATGGGGCTGCCCGGCACCCGGATCGCGGTCCACCGCACCGGCCGCGCCTCGCGCCGCCTGCTGGGCGTGGCCCACGACCTCGACGGCCTGGCCCGGCTGGGACGCACCGCGCCCCTGCCCGCCGAGCCTGACCCGGACCAGGACTGCGCGGTGGTGTTCACCTCGGGTGCGACCGGGCCGGCCAAGGGGGTCGTCTACCGACACCGCCAGGTCCTCGCGCAGGTGCAGGTGGTGCGGGCGACGTACGACCTCGGCCCTGGTGACACGTTCGTCGCTGCGTTCGCGCCCTTCTCCCTGCTCGGACCGGCCCTGGGCCTGGGGTCCTCGGTTCCGGACATCGACGTCACCGCACCGGACACGCTGACCGCACCGCTGCTGGCGCGGGCCGTGGCCGCGGTCGACGCCAGGGTCGTCTTCGCCTCCCCGGCCGCGCTGCGCGGGGTGGTCGCGAGCCGCGCCGACCTCACCGACGCGGAACGGCAGGCGCTGGCCGGCGTGCGGCTGCTCATGTCGGCGGGGGCGCCCGTCGCGGCCGGACTGCTGACCTCTGTGGGCGAGGTGCTGACGCGGGCCGCCCTGCACACGCCGTACGGCATGACCGAGGTGCTGCCGGTCACCGACGTGTCGCTGGAGCAGATCCGCTCCGCCGGGCCGGGGGAGGGGGTGTGCGTCGGACGGCCCCTGCCGGGGGTGGACGTCGCGCTTGCCCCGCTCGTAGGCGAGGGTCCCCGCACGCTCGCCGACCTCGGTGACGCGCCGGGCCCGACCGGCGAGATCTGCGTGCGCGCGGCGCACGTCAAGGACCGCTACGACGCGCTGTGGCGGACCGAGCGCTCCGCGGGGGCCTACCCCGGCTGGCACCGCACCGGTGACGTCGGACACCTCGACGTCCAGGGACGCCTGTGGGTCGAGGGACGGCTCGCGCACCTGGTGCGCACCGCCGACGGCCCGGTCACCCCGGTCGGCATCGAGCAGCGGGTGGAGCAGCTCGACGGGGTCCGGTCGGCGGCGGCCGTAGGGGTCGGCCCGCCGGGGACCCAGGTGCTCGTCGTCGTGGTCGTGACCGCCGAGCGCGGCCGTCGCCGCGGACGGCTGGGGCTCGGCCTGCGCCCGGCCGCCTTCGACCTGGCCGAGGAGGTACGCCGGGCAGCGGCACGGCCGGTGGCCGCGGTCCTCCACGCGGACCGCCTGCCACTCGACATCCGGCACGCCTCCAAGGTCGACCGGCTCGTGGTCGCGCGGCAGGCCGCCCGCACCCTGGCCGGCCGGGACGGGTCGTGAGGCCGGGCGGGTGAGGGTCCTGGTCACGGGGGCCTCCGGCCTCCTCGGCGGCAGTGTCGCGGCGGCACTGGTGGCGCGCGGCGACGAGGTGACCGTGATGCAGCGCCGGCGGGCGTCCGTCGAGTGCCGCCAGGTGCTCGGTGACGTGGCCGACGGCGACGCGGTGGCCCGCGCCGTGCGCGGCCAGGACGCCGTGCTCCACCTCGCCGCCAAGGTCGACGTGGTCGGTCCGGCCGCCGCGTACGTCCACGCCAACGTGGTGGGCACCCGGACGGTGGTCGATGCCTGTCGTGCCGCCGGCGTGGGTCGGCTGGTCCAGGTCTCGTCGCCCTCGGTGGCGCATGCCGGACAGCCGTTGTGCGGCGCCGGCGCCGCTCCGGCCGACCCCGCGGGCGCGCGTGGGCACTACGCCCGGACCAAGGCCGAGTCCGAGCTCGTGGCCCTGGCCGCGGACTCGGCCGACCTTGCCGTGCTCGCGGTGCGCCCGCACCTCGTGTGGGGGCCGGGGGACACCCAGCTGGTGGCCCGGCTGGTCGCGCGTGCGCGGGCCGGCCGGCTGCCCCTGCTCGGCGCGGGGGCGGCGCTCATCGACACCACCTACGTCGACGACGCGGTGTCCGCCCTGGTCGCGGCGGTCGACGAGTGCGGTCCCGGCGCGCACGGCGAGCCGCTGGTGGTCAGTGGAGGCGAGCCGCGCCCGGTGGTGGAGATCCTCGAGCGGGTCTGCCGGGCCGCCCAGGTGCCCCCGCCCCGGCTGCACGTGCCGGTCGGGCTCGCGCTGGCCGCCGGGTCGGTCGTGGACCTGGTGTGGGCAGCGACGCGGCGTGCCCACACCCCGCCGTTGACGCGGTTCCTCGCCGAGCAGCTGAGCACGGCGCACTGGTTCGACCAACGCCGCACCCGGCAGCTGCTGCGTTGGAGGCCGGAGGTCGGGATCGACAGGGGCTTCGAGCGGCTGGCCCGCTGGTACGCCGCAGGGTCCCCCGCGGGGCCCGTCGGCCGGCGCGACCACGCGGTCGCCGGCCGGGTCCGATCGCCCTCGGAGCGCTGACCCACCGGTGCCTATGCTGGGCGGCGCCAGGCCAGGTCGTCCGGATCCCTCCGGCCACCGTCGTCTGACCTGAAGGAGCCCTGCATGGACATGCGTCTCGAGCTCGTACCCCTGCCCACCGCGGACGTGGACCGCAGCAAGCAGTTCTACGTGGAGCGGATGGGATTCGTCCTCGACCACGACGTCCGGCCGGGCAACGGGATGCGGGTCGTCCAGCTGACCCCGCCCGGGTCCGCCTGCTCGGTGGTGGTCGGGGTCGGGATCGGCGACCCGGACGGACCGCGCGTGCAGGGGCTCCACCTCGTCGTGGACGACATCGGCGCCGTCCGGGAGCACCTGGTCGGCCGCGGCGTCGAGGTCTCCGACGTCCAGGACCTGGGCGGCGTGAAGTACGCCTACCTCAGCGACCCGGACGGGAACTCGTGGGCTCTGCAGGAGCTGTCCCGGTGAGCGAGGCCCTGCGGCGTCCGCCGGCGTAGACCAGCCCGGCATAGAGGAAGAAGGCCGCGGCGGCCCCGCCCACCATCAGGAGCGGACCGCGGCGGCTCGGCGGAGGGGCCGCGCGATCGGCCACCTGGAACCGGAACGCGCCCTCCCCGGTGTGCCCGTCCTCGAAGACCACCCGGTAGCGGACGCGGAACCAGCCTTTCTCCTGGGACGCGGCCAGAGGCTGGGCGACGCCACGCGCGTCGGCGACCGCCGGTCCGCGGGCGAGGTCCTCCCCGGAGGGCGTGAGCACGACGACCGTGGTGCGCTCGTCGGGCTGGGGCGACTGCCGGAACCGCATCCGCACCTGGTCCGGCACACCGTCGGTGGCGGCGTTGGCCCCGGGGTTCGAGGAGGCGAGGTTGGTGTGGGCGTCGGCCGCGGACGGCCCGACCAGCAACGACGCCAGGGCGACCAGGAGGATGGCTCCGGTGGAGCGACGTGGACGCACCAGCACAGTGTCGGTGACCCTGGGCTCAGGCGCCAGCAGATCACGGAGGCGAGAGGGGAAGCAGTCATGAGCACTCCTGCATCCCCGGTCGAGCACCTCGACGTCCTGGTCGTCGGCGCCGGTCTGTCCGGCCTCGGCGTCGGTCGCTACCTGCGCACGCTGCAGCCGCACCGGACCTTTGCGATCCTGGAGGCCAGGTCCGCCTCAGGGGGCACGTGGGACCTCTTCCGGTACCCGGGCGTCCGCTCGGACTCCGATCCCCACACCCTCGGCTACGCCTACGCGCCCTGGCACGAGGCGTCGGAGGCCTCGGTGGCCTCGGCCGCCCAGGTCCTGCGGTACCTGCGAGAGACCGCCACCCGCAACGACCTGGACCGCCGGATCCGCTTCCACCACCAGGTGACCTCCGCCGACTGGTCGTCGACGGAGGCGTCCTGGCGGGTCCAGGTGGTGCGCCTTGACCGCGAGGTGGTGGTCGTCGGCAGCGGCTCCACGGCGGTGACGCTGGTGCCGGCCCTTGCCGACCTCGGTGCCCGCGTGACCATGCTGCAGCGCACCCCGACGTACGTCCTGCCCGTGCCGACCCGGGACGTGGTCGCCGGTCTGCTGCGCCGGCTCCTCGGCCGCCGGCGGGGCTACGCGTGGACGCGCCGCAAGAACATCGCCCGACAGCGCGCCCTGTGGGTCTTCTGCCGGCGGTTCCCCGGGGCTGCGCGCCGACTGATCCGCCGCGCCAACCGGAGGCGGCTGCCCCCGGGCTACCCAGTCGGGGAGCACTTCGACCCGCCGTACGGTCCCTGGGACCAGCGGCTGTGCGCCGTGCCCGACGGCGACCTGTTCACCGCGATCCGCAGCGGACGCGCCCGCGTGGTCACCGACCGGATCGCCACCTTCACCGAGACCGGGCTCCTGCTCCAGAGCGGCATCGAGCTGGCCGCGGACCTCGTCGTCACCGCGACCGGTCTGCACCTGCGGCTCCTCGGCGGCATGGTCCTGCGGGTTGACGGACGCACCGTCTCGTTGCCCGACACGGTGGTCTACCGCGGGCTCATGCTCAGCGGCGTCCCGAACTTCGCGGTGGCCATGGGCTACCCCAACGCGTCGTGGACGCTCAGGGTCGACCTGGTCTGCGAGTACTTCTGCCGTCTGCTGGGACACCTGGCCGAGAGCGACCACGACGTCGCGGTGGCCGTCCCTGATCCGGACATGCCGACCCGGCCCATGCTGGACCTCACGGCCGGCTACGTGCAGCGGGCGGTCGACGAGCTGCCCCGGCAGGGTCCTCGGGCGCCGTGGTCCACCTCGACGTCGTACCGCCAGGACCGCCGTCTCCGCAGGCGCGGGCCCGTCGTCGACCGGTACCTGCACCTGACGCAACGTGGCGCAACCCTTCCCGCCCCCGGCACGGGCACCTAGCGTCGACAGGACCCGAGGAGAGGAACCACCCATGACCGTCGCACACGTCACCGGCGCCGCACGAGGCATCGGCAAGGCGATTGCCCTGCGGCTCGCAGCGGACGGGCACGACGTCGCCGTCTCCGACCTGCCCGGCATGAGAGACATCCTCAGCGAGACCGAGAAGGAGGTCGCCGCGCACGGCGTACGGACCCTGTCGCTGACCGGCGACGTCTCCGACCAGGCCTCGGTCCAGGCCCTGGTCGCCGACACCGTGGCGGGACTGGGCTCGCTCGACGTGATGGTGGCCAACGCCGGGATCGCGCAGACCAAGCCCCTTCTCGACGTCACCCCGGAGGAGTACGACCGGGTCCACGCAGTCAACGGCCGAGGGGTCTTCCTCTGCTACACCGAGGCTGCCCGGCAGATGATCGCCCAAGGCACCGGTGGGAAGATCATCGGCGCCGCCTCGATCGCCGCGCACAAGGGGTTCGCGCTGCTCGGGGTCTACTGCTCGTCGAAGTTCGCGGTCCGTTCGCTGACCCAGTCAGCGGCCCAGGAGTGGGCCGAGCACGGCATCACCGTGAACGCCTACTGCCCAGGGATCGTGGACACCACCATGTGGGAGGAGATCGACCGCGACCTCGGCGACCTCAACCACGTGGGCAAGGGCGAGTCGATGGCCGCGATGGCGGCCGGCATCGCGCTGGGTCGGGTGTCGACCGGAGACGACGTCGCCAAGCTCGTCTCCTTCCTCGCCGGGCCCGACTCGGACTACATGACGGGGCAGTCGGTGCTCATCGACGGGGGCATGGTCTTCTCCTGACCCGGCGTGCGGAGACCGACCCCACGGCAGGTCAGACCAGCCGTGGCACGCCGGAGTCGTCGAGCAGCCGCTCCAGGGTGCTGATCACGCCCTGCTCCAGGTTGCTCGGCGCCCGGTGGCGGGCCCGCTGGATCACCTCCGGATGTGCGTTCTCCATGGCGAAGGACAGCCCCGCCGCGTCGAGCATCTCCAGGTCGTTGAGGTAGTCGCCGAACGCGACCGTCTGCGCGGAGGTGACGGCCAGCGCGTCCTGGAGGCGACGCACGGCGCCGCCCTTGTGCACGCCGTCGGGCATCACGTCGACCCACCTCGGCCCGGACACGACGACCTGGTGCTCGACGGCGAACGCAGCCAGCGCCGGGACCACGGCGCGCTCGGGACCGTCGAAGGCGAAGACCGCGACCTTCACGATCTCGTCGTGCACCGTGTCCAGGTCCTCGACGACGGTGAGGGCGGCGTAGTAGGGATCGACGTGGTCGAGAAACGCACGGTCGGTCCGCTCGACGTACGCCGACCGCTTGCCGCACACCACGACGCCCAGGTCGGCGCCGGTCGCAGCCAGGTCCCGCAGGCTGGTCACGACCGCCGCCACCGTCGCAGGCGGGAGCGTCGTCGAGCTGACCTCGACGTCGTCACAGACGACGTAGCCGCCGTTCTCGGCGATGAACACCATCCCGTCGCGTGCCGGCTCGAACATCCGGGCCAGGGTGGCGTACTGGCGTCCGCTCGCCGGGGCGAACACGATGCCTGCCTCCTGCATCCGCACGAGCAGCGGCCACAGCCCTTCCGGGACCCGACCGTCGGCGTCGAGCAGTGTGCCGTCGAGGTCGGCGAGAACCAGCCGGACATCGGGTGCGGGTTCGGGGGGGTGGAGAGCGTTCACCAGACCCATGCTCGCAGGCACGAGCGGCGGCGTGTGCCGGCGTCCGTGGGCGCTGTGGGCAGCCTCACTGACCTGGCACCATCCAGTCCAGCACGGGGGTGGACTGGAGGCCGACGATGATGCACATGATCACCAGCAGCCCCAGGCTCCATCCGATCACCTTGCGGAAGATGTCGCCCTCACGTCCAGCCATGCCCACGGCGGCGGCGGCGATGGCGAGGTTCTGCGGGCTGACCATCTTGCCCATGACGCCGCCCGAGGAGTTGGCCGCGGCCATGAGGACCGGGTCGAGGCCGGCCTGGGAGGCGGTCTGCACCTGGAGGGCGCCGAACAGCGCGTTGGCCGAGGTGTCCGAGCCCGTCACGGCGACCCCGATCCACCCCAGGATCGGGGACAGGATGGCGAAGGCGCCGCCGGTGCCTGCCAGCCAGACGCCCAGCGAGGTGGTCTGACCGGAGAGGTTCATGACGTAGGCGAGGGCCAGCACCGCCATCACCGTGATGATCGCCGACTTCAGCTCCACGTAGGTGCGGACGTAGGTGCGGGCGACCTCCGCGGCGCTGATCTTGAGGATCACCGCGCTGATCAGGCCGGCGAAGATCATCAGGGTGCCTGCAGCGGGGAGCCAGTTGAAGTTGAACGTGGTCGAGGAGACCGGGACGCCGGCGGTGTTCAGCACGTCGAGGCCCGGCCAGGCGAACGGCAGCGACCAGGGCTTCTGGGCCAGCGCGTCCTTGACCGCGGGCAGGTTCACGATCGAGAAGATCGCGATGATCACCAGGTACGGCGCGTAGGCCTTGGCCACCTCGCCGCCGGTGTCGGACCGCTGGCCACCGGCGCCCGCGCCGGTCCCGACCGCGACCGCGCCCGGGGACGTGGAGCGCTCACGGCCGGCTCCGACGACGGCTCCTGCGCGGTGGTCGGCCTCCTGGGCGTGCCCGGTCTCGCTGGCCGGTCCGGTCATCACCTCGGCGGGCTGCCAGACGCGAAGCAGGAGGACGACCGCCGCCGCCGCCACCAGCGAGGCGACGATGTCGGCCAGAGGCACGGAGATGTAGTTGGCCGCGGCGAACTGGGCGAACCCGAAGGCCGCGCCGGACACCAGGGCGGGCAGCCAGGTCTGACGCACGCCCCGCCGGCCGTCGACGACGGCGACGAGGATGAGCGGCACGATGATCGCGAGGATGGGCGTCTGCCGGCCCACCATCGCCCCGAGGGTCGCCACGTCGAGCCGCGGGTCGTCGCTGGCTCCGGAGGAGACGGTGGCGAGCGTGACGATGGGGGTGGCGAGGGCGCCGAAGGCGACCGGGGCGGTGTTCGCGATGAGGGCCACGGCGGCCGCCTTCACGGGCTCGAAGCCGAGCGCCATGAGCATCACGACGGTGATCGCCACCGGGGTTCCGAAGCCGGCCAGCGCCTCGAGCAGCGCGCCGAAGCAGAAGGCGATGATGATGGCCTGGATCCGCTGGTCGGCGCTGACCCGCTCGAACGAGCGTCGCAGGACGTCGAAGTGTCCCGAGGTGACGGTCAGGTTGTAGACCCAGATCGCGTTGATCACGATCCACAGGATCGGGAAGAAGCCGAAGGCGGCCCCCTCGGTGCCGGCGAGGAGGGCCTGGCCGACCGGCATCTGGAACAGCACGATCGCGACCACCAGGGAGACGGCGAGCGAGGTGACACCGGCCACCCAGGCCTTGAGCCTGAGCCCACCGAGCAGCACGAAGATGGTGACGAGAGGGATCGCGGCGCACAGTGCGCTGGCGGCGAGGGACCCGCCGACGGGGTTGAGGTCCTGCTGGAACATGCGTTCTCCCGAGAATGGTCGGAGCGGAGGGTCAGGTGGTGAGCAGGTCGGACACGGGAAGCCCCCGGATCGAGGCGTCGAGCACCTCCACGGTGTGTGCCATCCCCATCGGGTGACCCGAGCGCTCGATCGAGGAGGCGACCTGCATGAGGCAGCCGGGGTTGGCGGTGACGAGCACCTGGGCGCCGGTGGCCACGATGTTCTTGGCCTTGCGGTCGCCCAGCTCCCGCGCCGGCTCGGGGTTGACGATGTTGTAGATGCCCGCCGAGCCGCAACAGATCTCGCTCTCCGCGATCTCCCTGACCTCGAGGCCGGGGATGGCGTCGAGCAGCCGACGGGGCTGCGCCCGGACGCCCTGGGCGTGGGCGAGGTGGCAGGCGTCGTGGTAGGCGACGGTCATGTCGAGCCGGTGACGCGGCGCGACCGGGCCGAGCTCGTCGAGGATCTCGGAGATGTCGCGGACCTTGGCCGCGAAGGCCTCGGCCCGCCCCGCGTAGGCCGGGTCGTCGGCCAGCAGCTCGGCGTACTCCTTCATGGTGGAGCCGCAGCCGGCGGCGTTGACCACGACGTACTCCACGTCGGCGGCCTCGAAGGTGTCGACGATGCTGCGGGCGAAGCGCTGGGCCTCGGGCTCCCGACCGTTGTGGGTCGACAGGGCCCCGCAGCAGCCCTGGCGGGCAGGCACGAGCACGTCGCAGCCTTCCGCCTGGAGCACCCGCGCGGTGGCGGCGTTGACCCCCGGGAAGAAGGCGCCCTGCACGCAGCCGGTCAGCAGACCGACGGTGGCACGACGGGTCCCGGTCGCGGAGATCCGCTCCGGCAGGTCGACGGTCGGGCCGAGACGCGGAGCCAGGCTCTCCATCGCGGCGAGGCGCGGCGCGATCTTGTCCAGCAGACCAGTACGCCGGAGTGCGCGGTCGAGGCCGGTGCGCTGCAGCCCCCGCAGAGGTCCGCGGAGGAGGCGGAGGCGTCGGGGGTAGGGGAAGAGCGAGAAGATCAGGCCGCGGATCGCGCGCTCCTGCGGGGTGCGGTCATGGTTGCGCTCGACCTGTGCCCGGGTCTGCTCGATGAGCCGGTCGTACTGCACCCCGGACGGGCAGGCCGTCACGCAGGCCATGCACCCGAGGCAGGCGTCCCAGTGCTGCACCATCGAGTCGCTCATCGGCTCGCCCTCGAGCCCCTGCTTCATCAGGTAGATGCGCCCGCGGGGCGAGTCCATCTCCTCGCCCCACAACAGGTACGTCGGGCACGTGGGCAGGCAGAAGCCGCAGTGCACGCAGTCCCCGATCAGGGCGGCGTCGGGTGGGTTCTGCTCGTCGAAGGCCCCACCCGGCGCGGGCGCGGCCCACTCCGACCCGGCGTTCAGGACGCCGCCGGTCTCTCCGATGCTCATCTCAGATGCCTCCCACGTAGCGGCCCGGCGAGAGCCGGTGGTCTGGGTCGAACTGCTCCTTGACGCGTCGCATCAGGTCGAGCGCGGGCACCGGGCCCCACAGGTCGACCGCCTGCTTCACGGCGGTCGGGGCGTCGAGCACCACCGTGCTGCCACGGTGGACAGTGCAGGTCCGGCGCAGGGCGTCCACGGCCGCCACCACCTCGGGGACCGGGGTGCCCGCCGGCAGCGCGGCGTGCAGCACGCCCGCTCCACCGGACCCGCGCACGTGCGCACCGACCGCGCGTGCGGTGGTGAGCACGTCGGCGATCCCGGAGAGCGCACAGGTGAGCTTGAGGGCCACGGCTCGGTCGTCGCCGTGCGACGTGGTCGCCCACGGGTACGCCGTGAACCCCTCCGGCTCCTGGTCGCTCACCGTCGCCGACCCGCCGAGCAGGGTGCCGGTCGTCCGGGCCCGCCCCGCCACGCCCGCCTCCCGTCCTTCGAGCAGCACGGTGACCCGCACCGGCCCGGTCGCGGGCTGGTCGACCTCGACGGCGGCCGGGACCACCTGGGCGTGGACCACCGCGTGCACCAGGTCGTGGGCCCGCTGCGGGTCGTCGACCTCGATGCTGAGGAGGCGTCGGGCGGGAGGCTGGGGGTGGAGGCGGAACAACGCCTCGGTGACGACGCCGAGGGTCCCGAAGGAGCCGATCATGAGCTTGCCCAGGTCATAGCCGGCGACGTTCTTGACGACCCGCCCCCCGGCCTTGGCGACCACGCCGTCGGCGCGGACGAGAGTGACGCCGATGAGCAGGTCGCGCATGGTGCCGACCGCCAGGCGGCGCGGGCCGCTGGTGTGGGTGGCCAGGGTCCCGCCGACGGTCGAGCCGGGGACCGTCTCGTCCACGGTGACCCGCTGCCGTGCCTGACCGACGACCTCCTGGACGGCCGTCAACGGGGTGCCGGCCTGGGTCTCGACGATGAGGTCGCCGGCGGCGTGGTCGAGGACCCGGTCCATGAGCGACAGGTCGAGGACCAGGTCGACCCGGCTCGGCGGGGCACCCCAGGTGAGCTTGGTGCCATGGCCCCTGGGGACCACGGTGAGCCCCTCGGCGGCGGCCGCGCGCAGCACCTCCGCGACCTCGCTGGTGCTCTCGGGCCGCGCGACGCGGTCGGGAGCCACTGCGTCGACGACGTCCGCGGGACCGGCCTCGCGCACGTCACCGCAGGCGCTCTCCACGGTGGAGGGGCTCATCAGAAGACCTCCGCCAGTCCGGCGGCCTGCGCCGGGTGGACGCCCTTCTTGCGACCGGGGACCTCGCCGCACAGGCGGGGGGTGGGGAAGAGCTTGCCCGGGTTGGAGAGGTGTGAGGGGTCGAAGGCGCACCGGACCAGCTGCATGGTGTCGAGGTCGTCGTCGGTGAACATCCGGCCCATGTAGGCGGCCTTGTCCACGCCCACCCCGTGCTCGCCGGTGATCGAGCCCCGGTGCTGGATGCACAGGTCCAGGATGGCGCCGCTCACCTTCTCCGCTGCGGCCCCCGATCCCTCGACCGCGTCGTCGAACAGGACCAGGGGGTGCAGGTTCCCGTCGCCGGCGTGGAAGACGTTGGCCACCCGGACACCGCTGGAGGAGGACAGGTCGGCGATCGCCCGCAGCACCTCGGGGAGTGCGGTGCGTGGGATGACGCCGTCCTGCACGATGTAGTCGGGGCTGATCCGGCCCACGGCCGCGAACGCGGACTTGCGGCCGCGCCAGATCAGCGCCCGCTCGGTGGGGTCGGTGGCGAGCCGCTGCTCGAAGGCGCCGTTCTCCTCGCACAGCCGCGCCACGTCGGCGTACTCCTCGTCGACGTCGGCCCGTGCCCCGTCCAGCTCGATGACCAGCACCGCTCCGGCGCCGGCCGGGTAGTTGCAGCTGACCGCGGCCTCGGCGGCCTCGATGGCCAGGGCGTCCATCATCTCGATGGCGGCCGGCACGATCCCGGCGGAGATGATCGCCGAGGTCGCCGCCCCGGCGTGGTCGGTGGACTCGAACCCGACCAGGATCGTGCGGACCTCTTCCGGGAGCCGGGTCAGACGCACGGTCACCGAGGTGGCGATGCCCAAGGTGCCCTCGGAGCCGACCACGGCCCCGAGCAGGTCGTAGCCGGGGGAGTCGGGGGCGAACCCGCCGAGGGCGACCTGGTCGCCCTCGGGGGTCACCAGGTCCACGCCGACGACGTGGTTGGTGGTGAAGCCGTACTTCAGGCAGTGCGCCCCACCGGAGTTCTCCGCCACGTTGCCGCCGATGGAGCAGATCTGCTGGCTCGACGGGTCGGGGGCGTAGTAGTAGCCGTCGGGGGTCACCCGCTTGGTGACGTCGAGGTTGATCACGCCCGGCTCCACCACGGCCCGCTGGTCCTCACGACTCACCTCCAGCACCGTGCGCATGCGGGAGGTGACGATCAGCACGCCGTCGGCGTGGGGCAGCGCGCCTCCGGACAACCCGGTCCCCGAGCCTCGCGCGACGAAGGGGACCGAGTGCTCGGCGCACGCGGCCACCAGGGCCGCGACCTGCTCGGCGGTCTCCGGCATCACCACCAGCGCCGGGGTGACGCGGTAGTGGGCGAGCCCGTCGCACTCGTAGGTGCGCAGGCGTGCGTGGTCGGTGATCACGCCGGCCTCCGGCAGCAGTCGTCGGGCGACGGTGGCCACCGCGTCGATCCCGGGTGGGGTGCTGGCCATGCCGCTCAGTCCACCTGGGCGGTCAGGCCCGCACCTTCGATGCCGGCCACAGCAGCGGCCTCGTCGTTGTCCGAGGTGTCGCCGGTGACACCGACCGCTCCGAGCAGTGCGCCGCCGGCGTCGCGGACCAGGACCCCGCCCGGGACGGGCACCAGGGCCCCGCCCACCGCGGAGGTGACCGCGGCGATGAAGTACGGCTGCTGCTCGGCCCGGTTCATGAGCGCGCGGGACCCCATCCCCAGCGACAGGGCGCCGTGCGCCTTGCCGAAGCCGATCTCGAAGCGGCCGATCGACGAGCCGTCCTCGCGCTCGACGACGACCACGTGACCTCCGGCGTCGAGGACGACGACGGTCAGCGGCTTGAGGCCGGCAGACTCACGGTGGGCTCGTACGCCGGCGACCACGGCGCGGGCGGCCTCCAGGTCCAGGGTGGTCATCAGGCGGTCCTCTCCTTCGACTTCTTGTCAGCGCGACGACGGTGCAGGACCGGCTCGGTGTAGCCGCTCGGCTGCTGGAGCCCTTCGAGCACCAGCTCTCGAGCGGCGAGGAACGCCTCGCCGTCGAAGCCCGGCGCCATCGGCGAGTACGTCGGATCTCCGGCGTTCTGCTCGTCGACCACGGCGGCCATCCGGTGCAGGGTCTCCTCGACCTGCTCCCGGGAGACCACCTCGTGGTGCAGCCAGTTGGCGACGTGCTGGCCCGAGATGCGGCACGTCGCCCTGTCCTCCATCAGGGGCTCGCCCGTGATGTCGGGAACCTTGGAACAACCCACACCGCCGTCGACCCAGCGCACGACGTAGCCGAGCAGGCTCTGGAGGTTGTTGTCGATCTCGGCCTGGCGGTCCTCTGCCGACCACGAGGACGGGTCGCCGAGCGGGACGACCAGGAGCTGGCTTCGGTCGGTGCGTCGTCCACCTGCCTTGAGCTCCTCCTGCCGGGCACGGACGTCGACCTGGTGGTAGTGCAGTGCGTGCACGGTGGCCGCGGTCGGCGAAGGGACCCAGGCACAGCTGGCGCCGGCCCGCGGGTGGTTGACCTTGGTCGCCTGCATGTCGGCCAGGCTGTCGGGGGCGGCCCACATGCCCTTGCCGATCTGCGCCCGGCCGAGCAGGCCGCACTCCAGGCCGATGTCGACGTTGAGGTCCTCGTAGGCCTTGATCCACGCCTCGGACTTCATGTCGTTCTTGCGCACCATCGGACCGGCCAGCATGGAGGTGTGGATCTCGTCGCCGGTGCGGTCCAGGAACCCGGTGTTGATGAAGGCGAGCCGCTCGCTGGCCTCGGCGATGCAGGCCTTCAGGTTCAGCGACGTGCGCCGCTCCTCGTCCATGATCCCGACCTTGATGGTCAGGCGGGGCAGGCCGAGCACCTGCTCGACCCGGCCGAAGAGCTCGACTGCGAAGGCGACCTCCTCGGGGCCGTGCATCTTCGGCTTGACGACGTACATCGAGCCGGTGCGGGAGTTGGCCAGCGCCGACTCGCCCCGCAGGTCGACGATGCTGCCCAGGGCGGTGAAGAAGGCGTCCAGGATCCCCTCGGGCACCTCGTCGCCGTTCTCGTCGAGCACCGCGTCGGTGGTCATCAGGTGCCCGACCTGCCGGATGAACAGCAGGGAGCGGCCGCGCAGGGTGATCTCCTCGCCGGTCCGGGAGGTGTAGACCCGGTCGGGGTTCATCCGGCGGGTGAAGGTCTTCCCGTTCTTGGTGACCTCCTCGCTCAGGGTGCCTTGCATGAGACGCAGCCAGTTGCGGTAGCCCCCGACCTTGTCGTCGGCGTCGACCGCGGCGACGGAGTCCTCGAGGTCCATGATCGTGGACACCGCGGACTCGACCAGCAGGTCCTTGACCCCGGCCGCGTCGGTGGAGCCGATCGGGTCGTCGTGGTCGACCTGGATCTCGACGTGCAGGGAGTGGTGCACCACGAGCACGGCCTCGGGGGCCTCGGCGGAGCCGCGATGGCCCACCAGCTGCCCAGGATCGGCGAGCCGGACGACGTCGTCCTTGACGGTGACCGCGAGCCCCTGGTCGTCCACCGCGTACGCCGTGGCGTCGGCGTGCGAGCCGCTGACGAGGGGGAAGTGCTCGTCGAGGAACGCCCGGCCGCGGGCGATCACCTCGTCGCCGCGGACGGTGTTGTAGCTCGCGGTGGGGGCGAGGTCACCCTCGCGGGGGACGACGTCGGTGCCGTACAGCGCGTCGTAGAGCGACCCCCAGCGGGCGTTGACGGCGTTGGTGGCGAAGCGCGCGTTGAGCAGGGGCACCACCAGCTGCGGGCCGGCGATCCTGGCCACCTCGTCGTCGACGTCGGCGGTGGTCACGGCCACCTGGTCGGGCTCGTCGAGCAGGTAGCCGATCTCGCGGAGGAAACCGGCGTACTGGTCCGGGTCCGGGGTGCCGGGGTGGGCCCGGTGCCAGTCGTCGAGGCGGGACTGGAGCTCCTCGCGCCGCGCGAGCAGGCTGCGGTTGCGCGGGGCGAGGTCGTGGACGGCGGCGCTCAGCCCGGCCCAGAAGTCCCCGGAATCCACTCCGGAGCCGGGCAGTGCCTCCTCCTCGACGAAGCGGTGAAGACGTGCTGCGACGCTGAGCGCGCCGACCTGTACCCGCTGTTCCATGCCGCTCCTTGCGATAGTTTCCGCATCGTGGAAGAGTGTTTTCCCTCGTCGGAAACTTAGGAACGGAACCGTGTGATGTCAAGCACGCCAGGGGTGCAGTCGGTGCATCGTGCGCTGGATCTGGTCGAGGTCGTCGCGCGCCGGGGCGGTCACGCGACGATCGGCGAGATCGCCGAGGCGGCCGGCCTCCCGCTCCCGACCGCGCACCGGCTGCTCGCGACGTTGGTCGACCGCGGGTACATGCGACAGATGCCGAACCGCAGGTATGCGCTCGGCTTCCGGCTCGTGCCGCTCGGCTCCACCGCCAGCGCGATGGTCGGCGCGGACACCGAGCGGGTGCTCTCCGGACTCGTGGACGCGCTGGGGGAGTCGGCCAACCTTGCCGTCCTGTCCGGCTCGCACGCGGAGTACGTCGCCCAGGTGCCGTCACGGCACACGGTCCGGATGTTCACCGAGGTCGGTCGTCAGGTCGAGCTGCACTGCACGGGCGTGGGCAAGGCGCTGCTCTCCCAGCTCGACGAGGCCCGGGTGCGCGACATCATCCGTCGGGTGGGACTCCCGAGGTACACCGAGCACACGCACACCACGCCGGCGAGCCTGCTCCGCGAGCTCGAGCAGGTGCGGGCCCGCGGGTACGCCGTCGACGAGCAGGAGCAGGAGACCGGCGTCCGCTGCGTCGCCGTCCCGCTCGGACCGGACCCCCTGTCCTGGATGTCGGTCTCGGTGTCCGGCCCGGTGACCCGGATGACCGACGACCTCATCGCCAGGGCCGTGCCCCTGCTGCACGAGGCGGGCAGGAGGCTGGCCGTCCAGATGACCGGCGGCACACCTGATTGAGGCCGCACCGGGCGGGTACTGCTCAGGTCACGCCTCCAGCAGGTCACCTCAGCAGCACATCTCGGATCACTGCGAAAGGAACCACCCATGCGCGCACTCACCTGGCAGGGCAAGCGGGACGTCCGGGTCGACGACGTCCCCGACCCGCGGATCGAGGACAGCACCGACGCGGTCATCCGGGTCACCTCGACGGCCATCTGCGGCTCGGACCTGCACCTGTACGAGGTGCTCGGTCCGTACCTGTCGCCCGGCGACGTGCTGGGTCACGAGCCCATGGGCATCGTGGAGGAGGTGGGTGCCGACGTCACCCACATCAAGCCCGGCGACCGAGTCGTGGTCCCGTTCAACATCTCCTGCGGCCACTGCTGGATGTGCTCGCGAGGCCTGTACGCGCAGTGCGAGACGACACAGAACACCGAGACGGGCAAGGGTGCGTCGCTGTTCGGCTACACCGAGCTGTACGGCTCGGTCCCCGGCGGCCAGGCGGAGTACCTGCGCGTCCCCCAGGCGCAGTTCGGGCCGGTCAAGGTTCCCGAAGGCCCGTCGGACCACCGGTTCCTCTACCTCTCCGACGTCCTCCCCACGGCTTGGCAGGGCGTGAAGTACGCCGACGTGCCCGCGGGGGGGACCCTTGCCGTGGTCGGTCTCGGACCGATCGGTCAGATGGCGGCCCGCATCGGCCGGCACCTCGGAGCCGAAAGGGTCATCGGCGTGGACCTCGTGCCTGAGCGGCTGGCGCTCGCGCGCAAGCACGGCATCGAGACCGTCGACCTCAACGAGGTCGACGACGTGGCGGAGGCGATCATCGCGATGACCGACGGCCGCGGCGCCGACGGCGTCCTCGAGGCGGTCGGGATGGAGGCCCACGCCTCGCCGGTGGGAAAGGCGGCCCACGCCGCGGTCGGCCTGCTCCCCGACGCCCTGGCCAAGCCGATGATCGAAAAGATGGCGATCGACCGGATGGCTGCGCTGCACTCCGCGATCAAGTCCTGCCGCCGCGGAGGGACCGTGTCGATCAGCGGCGTGTACGGCGGGGAGCTCGACCCGATGCCGATGATGGAGATGTTCGACCGGGGGCTGACGCTGCGCATGGGCCAGTGCCACGTCAAGCGCTGGATCGACGACCTGCTGCCGCTGGTGTGCGACGACACGGATCCGCTGGGGACCGAGGACCTGGCCACCCACCAGGTCCCGCTCGAGCAGGCCCCCCAGGCCTACGACATGTTCCAGGACAAGTCCGACGGCTGCATCAAGGTCGTCCTGAAGCCGTGACCCCCTCCTCGCAGCAGGACCGACGCGGCCAGGTCGTCGTCGTGACGGGGGCCTCCAGCGGCATCGGGCTGGCCACCGCTCTTCTCCTGGCCGCGGAGGGGGCCAGCCTGGTGCTGGCCTCGCGCGGCGAGGCGGCCCTGTCACGCGCCGAGCAGTCCTGCCGGGAGGCCGGGGGAGAGGTGCTGACGGTGCGCACCGACGTGGGCGACGCGGCCGCGGTCGGGCGCCTGTTCGATGCGACGACCGAGCGGTTCGGCAGGGTCGACGCGGTCGTGCACGCTGCGGGAGTGCTCGCCTACGGCCGCTTCGAGGACGTGCCGGCCGAGGTGTTCGAGCAGGTGGTGCGCACCAACGTGCTGGGCACCGGCCACGTCGCCCGGGCCGCGCTGGCGCAGTTCAGGAACCAGGAGAGCGGGGGCAACCTCGTCGTGATCGGCTCGGTGATCGGGAAGATCGCCACCGCGTCCATGAGCAACTACCAGACCAGCAAGTGGGCGGTCCACGGTCTGGTCCGCGCCCTGCAGGTGGAGGCCAGGACCACGCCCGGCGTGGACGTGACCCTGGTTTCGCCGGGCGGGGTGGACACCCCGATCTACACCCAGGCAGGCAACTATGCCGGCTGGGAGGGACGGCCCCCGCCGCCGGTCTACTCACCGCAACGGGTGGCGCGGCGGGTCGTGCACGCCGTCGACCACCCGCAGCGTGAGGTGCAGGCCGGCTTCGCGAACCCCCTGATGGTGGCGGGGTTCCGGCTCCTCCCCGGGGTCTACGACGCCCTGGTCACGCCCTTGATGCGGTCCCTGGCGATGTCCAGCCGCCCGGTGGCGCCCACCCCCGGCAACGTGGCCCTTGCCCAGGAAGACGGCGAGGCGCTGCGAGGCACCTGGAAGCGGCCCACCCCGGGGGAGGTGCTCCGGCTGCTCCGGAGGAGCTGACCGGTCCGGCGGCACCGCCCTCCGGGGGAGCCCGGCGTTCAGTCCTGCCCGGACGTCACCATGACCTCGGTCCGGTCCTTCTGGGTGACCGTCAGGTAGATCACGACCGCGAGGATCGTGCCGAGGAAGAGCACGCTGGTGCCCAGCGTGCCCAGGCCGAGGCCGCCCTCGGAGCGGTCCGAGGCGAGGAAGTCACCGATGTTGGCGCCGAGCGGCCGGGTGAGGATGTAGGCCATCCAGAACGACAGCACCGGTCCCACACCGGCCCGCCAACCGAGCAGGACGAGCGCGATCAGCGTGAGCGGCAGCAGGATCGAGGTGCCGGGAGACCAGCCGGTGAGCTCGAGGGTCCAGTCGCCGACAGCGGTTCCGAGGGCGAAGGTGACCAGCACCGCCACCCAGTAGAAGGTCTCGCGCGGCGTGGTCACGATCGAGTGGATGGACAGCGTCCGTTCCCGGGAGTACCAGATCCCGAAGACGACGGCGAGGAGGCCGGCGAAGCAGGTCGAGCTCAGCCACAGCGGCACCCCACGGGCGTCGGTGAGGTTGTCGGTGAGCAACGTGCCGACCACGCTGATCAGCACCACGACGAGCCAGTACACGCCCGGGACGTACTTGCGCAGGCGGAACTGCGCCACGAGAGCGGCCACCGTGAGGACGGTGAACAGCAGCGTCGTCCTGGTCAGGCCGAACCCCAGGGTCTCGTTGATGTAGTCGGCGAAGCTCTCCCCGACCGTGGTGCACAGGATCTTGATCACCCAGAAGTAGACGGTGATCTCAGGGACCTTGTTCAGCATCTGCCGGCTCGGGGCCACCCGGGTCGCCGTGGTCACGCGTGCACCTCCGCTCCGACGGTGGTGACCGGGAGGCCGTAGTGGTGCAGCCGGTGCTGCAGGTCCTGATGGGTCCACCGGGCCAGCGTGTGCGTGGCGACCGACAGGATGATCTCGTCGACGGGCTCGTTGAGGAGCACGTCCTCGACCGCGTCCATGGGGTCGTGGCGCACCGACACCGTGCCGATGACGGGTCCTCCGGCGGCGGCCTCGAGCACGGTGCGCGACTCGCGCAGCACCCGCTCGGCCTCGGCGGCCTTCTCGTGACGTTCCGGGTGCAGCAGGTGCAGCTCGGCAGCGGCCGGGTTGGGCACGACGACGCGGAACTGCGCAGGCCCCTGGGCCGCGCGGACCCGGATGCTTTCGAGGAGGGTGTCGGTGAGCTCGGGGTGTTCCACCACCACCAGGATGCGGGTCACGGGTTCGTTGGGCACGGATCGTCCTCTGCTGGTCAGGAGTCCACCGCTGTCGGGTGGACCGGTCACCAGGAGGGTGCGGCGCACTCCCTGCCACTTTCCTGACTGCCCGAGGACGACGACGATCAGGCTCTGTGCAGGTCGGACCGGCCACGCTGGAGCCCAGCGGTCGTCAGGCGTCGGGTGACACGACCGGACCGACTCGCGATACGGAGCCCCCATGACCCACGTGCCCGACCATGCCTCCCCGGCGCCGGCCCCGGCGCCGGCCCCGGCCCCGTCCCCGGAGCGGATGAGCCGGGTACCGAGGTTCAGCGTGGTGGTGCCCGCCGTGAACGAGGTCCTCGAGATCGGCGCCTGCCTGGAGTCGCTGGCCGCCCAGGACTTCCCCGGGCTCGTGGAGGTGATCGTGGTCGACAACAACAGCGTCGACCAGACCGCCGAGGTGGCCGCGTCGTACGGCGCGACGGTGCTCTTCGAGCCGCGTCCCGGGGTCTGCTGGGCGCGGCAGCGCGGGACCGAAGCCGCACGCGGCGAGATCGTCGTGTCCACCGACGCCGACACCCGGTTCGCCCACGACTGGCTCAGCCGGATCGATGCGGAGCTCCGCGCCGACCCCCGCCGGGTGGCCGTCGCCGGTCCGTGCCGGTTCGTCGGGGGACCCCGGTGGGGGGCGGTGTACACCGGTCTGCTGTTCGGCATCGTGCACCTGGTCTTCCTGCTGACCGGGCGGCTCGTCTACGCAAGCGCGACCAACATCGCGTTCCGTCGCGACAGCGGGACCGGCTACGACACGCACCTGACCCAGGGCGGCGACGAGCTCGGGCTGCTCCGGTCGCTCCGGCGCCACGGACCCGTCGTCTACACGCCGGGGAACGTCACCCTGACCAGCGCCCGCCGGCTCCAACGGGGGCTGGTCTACAACGTGCTCGTCACGTGCGTCTACTACTACCTGATCGGCTACGCGCTCAACCGGCTCACCGGCAGGCGGGTGCTCGGCACGGCACCGGAGATCCGAGCGGCCCGGTCCCGCGGGCGGCGGTGGGCGCGCGGTGCAGGGGTCGGCGTCCTCGTCGCGTCGTTCCTCGTCGCCGGACGGTACGGCGTCGACCTCGGATGAGCGTGCCCGCGGGAATGCCCGTCGTCGGTGCCGCCGGGGCTCTCGGCGTCGGCGCCCTCGCTGCGGGTGCGTACTGGCGGCACATGTCGCCGTACTCGCAGGCGTGCGGCGGCTTTCCCTCCCGCCTGCGCACCTCGCGCCGGACCGTCGCACTGACCTTCGACGACGGACCGAACGAGCCCTACACCTCCCAGGTCGCGGAGGCGCTGGCGCGACGTCGCGTACGGGCGACGTTCTTCCAGGTCGGCCGTTGCGTCGAACGTCACCCCGACACCACCCGACGGCTGCTGGCCTCCGGCCACGTGATCGGCAACCACAGCCACACCCATGCCTTCGGCCGCGGCTGGCGAGCACGGGAGGTGTCGGCGGAGGCAGGTCGTGCGCAGGAGGCCTTCGCCGACGTGGCGGGGATCCGGCCCCGGCTCTACCGTCCGCCGTGGTTGATCCGGACCGGCGGGACCCTCGCCGCCCTGGCGGCCCTGGACCTCCACCCCGTCTCGGGCCGTTTCTGCCATCCCCTCGAACCGTGGCAGCCCGACCCGGCGGCGATCGCGCGCCGCACGCTGGCCACCGTGCGTCCCGGGGGCATCGTCATCTTCCACGACGGGTACGACGACGTCGGCGGTGACCGGTCGAGCACGGTGGCCGCCGTGGAGCTGGTCGTCGACGCGCTCCTTGTCCGCGGCTACGAGCTCACCACGGTCGACCGCCTCCTCGGTGAGCCGGCCTACGCCCGCCTGGCCTGAGGGCGCGTGTGGGCAGCATGGACGACAATGGGGCCATGAGGTTCACCGAGCACGAGATGACCGTGGCGGTCGACGCGGTGGCGCGACAGCTGTTCGCGCAGACCCGCCCCCCGTGGCGGCGTGCCGACCCGGACGCCGCGTTCGCCGCGCTGGACACCAGGCGCCGCTACCGGAGCAAGGCCACGGCCGGCGAGCTCGTCCTTCCCGTGCTGACCGCGCTGCCCGAGCGGCCCACCATCGGTGCGCCCCCGCGCTTCACCGACGAGGAGTACGCCGAGGCCGCTGCGTCCGCGGGGCGCCAGGTGATGGAGCACCGCAGACCCGGGGCGTGGGACGCGCTGTCGGCGCGCCGCCGGGGCCGGCTGGTCGAGGCGTCGGCCAGGCTGACCAAGGCAGCCGTGGCGGCGATGCCCGTGCGTCAGGACCCGGACGCGCTGATCGTGCCCGACCACCTCTGAGCGGTTTCAGCCCGGGACGACGGGGCGGGACCGCAGCGGGCCGAGGGCGCGCACGACCAGGACCGAGGTCACCGACCCGGCGGCCATGATCGAGGCCAGCACCACGATCTGGAACCGGCCCGCCTCCAGGGGGGAGATGCCGCCGAAGATCGCGCCCACGAAGGCTCCGGGAAGGGTGACCAGCCCCGTGGTCCGGGTCTGGTCCGTGGTCGGGATCAGGGCCGCGTGGACGGCGCCACGAGCCAGGTCCAGGGTCGCCTGGCGACGAGTCCCTCCCATCGCCCACCAGGCCTCCACCTCGCCCCAGCGCTCGCCGGCCGACTCCAGGAACCGGCGTCCGGTCAGGGTCGCTGTCGTCATGGCGTTGCCGATCACGATGCCGCCGATGGCCAGCGCGTAGCGCGGCGTGAGCTCGATCGCCCCGGTCCCGAAGACCACGGCCAGGGCGGTGCCGACGCCGGCGGCCATGCTGCCTGCCACGACGCCCAGGTGCGTTCTGCTCCACCCGACTCGGCGGCTCGCGGTGACCGCGGCCACCGAGAACATCACCAGCAGCGCCACTCCGATCCAGACCGGGCTGGCGATCAGGCCGCCCAGCACCACGCTGATCACGGCGAGCTGTGCTGCACCGCGCAGGATCGCCAGGGACGGCGCGAAGGGGTGCGGCACGCCGTTGCCCCGGAGCACTGCGACGGTCAGGGCGACCAGGAGCCCGACCCCGAGCAGGGTGGGCAGGAAGTCCCTGGCGTCTGCGGTCACGCGGTGAGCCTACGGGCGCCCGGAGCGGCCCCCCTGCCTGCCCCGGGGGGCGACCCGGCCGCGGACGCGAGGTCAGGCGGAGCGGGTGCCGACGCTGGCCTCTCGGCGTCGGTCGCCGGCCGCCGTCACCTCGCCGTCGGCGCCGCGGTAGGCGGCGCCGACCCCTCCGAAGTACATGTGCGGACCGGGATAGCGGTGGGAGGCCAGCCCGGAGCGAGCGACCGCGAGGGCGATCTCGGGGTCGGGCTCGTGCTCGACCACGACCTGGCCCGGCCCGGGTAGCCGGACGTGCAGGCGGGGCCGGTCGATCGCGTCCTGCAGGTCCGCGCCGTGCAGGAATCCCTGGGCCAGCACCTGCAGCAGTGCGGTCGTGATCCGGTCGGCCCCCGGGGAGCCTGCGGCGAGCACCCGGCCACCCGACGCGCGGGCCACCGTCGGCGCCATGTTCGAGGCGAGCCGGGTGCCTGGCGCGAGCGCGTGCAGCCCGCGTCGGTTCAGCTCCACCTCGCCGAGGCAGTTGTTGAGCAGCACCCCGGTGCCGGGGATGCACATGCCTGCGCCGTACCCGCTGGACATCGTGATCGCGCACGCCGAGCCGTCGCTGTCGACCGCGGAGACGTGGGCGGTGGCCGGGGAGGTGGGCAGGCCGGCGAGCCCGTGTCGCTCGACCGCAGCCAGCAGAGCGTGCCCGGCGGCGTCGAGGTCCTCGGAGAGGTCGTGGACCTCGAGCCGGTGGCCCAGCACCCGGCGCTGCACCTCGATGACGTCGTCCCAGCTCCAGCTGTCGCGCCGCGCGAGCTCGCCCAGCATCACCGCGAGAACGGGGCCACCGATCGAGGGCGGCGGGTTCAGCGCGACCTGCCACTCGCCGACCTGCGGGCGCAACGGCTCACGGACCAGCGGCTGGTAGGCCGCCAGGTCCTCGGGCCCGATCAGCCCCCCGTGGGCTGCCATCTGCTCGGCGAGCCGGTGACCGACCGGACCGGTGCTGAACAGGGCCGGACCCTGCGCGGCAAGCATGACCAGGGTGTCGGCCAGGTCCGGGTTCGTCGTGGGCTCGCCCCCGAGCAACGGGGTCCCGTCCGGGCGAGCCACGAGCGCGCGTGCCTCCGGGTCGTCGCCGAAGAGCGCGTCCGCGACGTAGCCGAGGTACCTGGCGCCGGCGTGGCTGGTGGGGTAGCCGACGCGGGCAGCGTGCTCGGCCGGAGCCACGAGCCGGGACCAGGGCAGGCGCGCGCTGCGGTCGACGGCGGCCGCGAGCGCGTGCACCGCCCCCGGGGTGGCCACCGAGCCGTGACCGCCGTACAGCGTCACCCCGCCGCCGTAGTCGGTGACGACCTCACGCAGCCCGGCCCCGAAGCGTTCCGGCGAAGCGCCGCGCCCGGGCATCTCGACGTTGCCGTCGATGACCACGGGGTCCTCGCCCGCCGGCCAGAGCGCGACGTACGCACCGCCGGCGAGGCTGACGATGCCGGGCTCGGTGCACATGGCCACCAGCGCGGCGGCGACCGCCGCGTCGACGGCGTTGCCGCCGTCGGCGACCACGCCGAGGCCCGCGTCCCGCGCCTGCCTGCCGGTCGCAGCGACCGCCACCTGCCGTCCCATGCGAGGGAGCCTAGGGCGTGACGGACCGGGGGACCTGTGGGGCGTCGGCGCCAGGACGCGACGACGCCCCTCCGGCCGGGCCGGAGGGGCGTCGTGGGGGCGGGACTCGGCGCACGGGGGCGCCGGTCACCGCGGGGTCAGCGCCGGAACGTGGCGTGGGTCGCCATGCCGCGCAGGGCGTTGTACTCGGCGGTGCTGGTCAGCTCCCACTGGCAGCCCTTGCCCGTGGAGTAGGTCGGGGCCTGGTTGAAGTAGAAGACCGCGGCGACGTACTTGTCGTTCGCAGCGAGCCACTTGGTGGCGTCGGACAGCCACGCGGCACGACGGGCGTCCTTGTCGCTGCCGAACTCCGGCAGGGCCATCTGCTTGCCGTGGGCCTTGGAGAAGTTGAGCACCGGGGTGGCGAGCTGCTGGAGCGAGTTCCACTTGCCCTTCCCGTGACCGCAGTCGTACCAGTTGTACGGGTCCGCGCCGACGACGTCGACGTAGCCGTCGCCGGGGTACCACTTGATCGCGGCGCGCGAGTCCGAGGACTTCGCGCTGAAGGACCACGCCGTCATCTGCCAGGTGAACACGATGTTGTTGGCGTTGCGGCTGCGGAAGATGTCGACGACCTTCCGGTAGGCCTTCTGGTACTGCGCGGCGTTCCCGTAGCTCGAGCTCTGCGTCGACTCGGGCTCGTGGTGGAAGGCCACCAGGATCTTGCCGCCGCGGGCCTTGAGGGTGTCGGCCCAGCGCACGATGTCCTTGTAGCCCTGGGAGCCGCTGGACAGGTTCGCGGTGGTGTTCCACGAGGAGCGCGAGCGGACCGTGAGCATCTCCGCGACGGGGATCTTCTTGTCGTCGAACTTCCCGTAGCGGTGCAGGGCCATGTCCTGGCCGGTCTTGGACTCGGCAGCGCTGATGTTGCCGGTGATGCCCAGCGTGATGCCGGACGTGCTGAGGGTGGCGGCCTGGGCGGGCGCGGCGACGGTGGTCGCGGCAAGGACACCGGAGGCGAGGGTGGCGGCGAGCAGGGTGGCGCCGCGTCGGCGCATGGCGAAGTGCAGCATGGGCGAGAGAGATCCTTCTCCAACAGCCGACCGGGTTAGCTGACGGGTTCGGGCTGGAAAGGAGAGCCCTACGACGATGGTCGATTCACCCCGGGACTACGGTGGGTCCCCGGCTCCGGGCGCCTTGCCCGGATTAGGCGTGTCCCAAACCGACCTGGTGTCGATCGAGACGGCAGGACCGTAACCTGAACCCCGAGAGTTCTCCCAAACAACACCGGTATTGGGTTCTTTGGTCGGCCCACTGGTCTAGAGGGCTCGCCGGAAGCATGCCTGATCCGCTGCGGATCCCGTGATCTGCCTGACAGTCGGTCGACAGCGGTGGGCGGGCTCCCCAGGGCGGGGGAGGGCCAGGTCAGGGGGTGCGCAGCTGCGCCAGCACCTGCATGAGGACCGGGTCGTCCGCGCGGCGCCCGACGCCGGCCGTCTGGGGCGCCTGGAGCTGGACCGCACCCATGCAGGGCGTCTGCCCGTTGCAGCGGGGAAGCGTCGGCAGTGCCTGGCACAGAGCGTCCAGCTCGGCCGCGATCTGCAGCAGGGCCCGGTACGCCGGGTGGTGCGGCCGCTCGGCGTCGGGGACGACGCTCAGCGCCTGGACGAGGCTGGACGCCACCGCGGCGAGCGCATCGGCCAGGCGACGGGCCTCGGGACAGGAGGTGAGGCCGGCGACCCGGGCGGGTGCTGCCTGGATGGCGGTCCAAGCGTGGCTGACTGCGGCGGGCATCACCACCGTGACCGTGGAGCTCCGCGTCTCGGGGCGGGCACGCCTGCCGAAACCGAACCTCCTCGGCGTCGCCGGGGCGGGCTGGGCCGCCTGCGCGATGGGTACGCCGACAGGGAGCGGAGCCTCCCACTCGCCGCGCTTCTCCATCCGGCGGAAGGAGTCGGTGGCGTTGGTGAGCAGGGCCTGCTGGGCCTTGGCGTCGGCGAGGAGGATGTAGCGGGCTCCCCGCTTCCGCCGGTCGCCCGGCAACCGGGCAGCCTGCTCCGACCTGCGCGCCATGCTCATGCTCGACCTCCCCGACGGTGTGTGGAACCATCTTCCTCCCAAATGACGTGTCTTTACCCGATTTATGGCAAAAAGGCTAGGTCGTCGAGCCCTCCCGCACGGCTCAGGCAGGTCGGAGGGTGGCGACGAACAGTGCCCGGCCGTCGGCCAGCCGGTGAGCCTCGATGGTCAGCTCCAGCAAGACCTGCGAACCGTCGCCCCGCAGGGCCGGGACCGTGACCGGGCGGCCAAGCAGGGACGCCCGTCCCACCAGGAGGTGGAGCGAGAACCCGGCAAGATGGGCCTGACGCAGGTCCGGGGGGATGATCTCGACCAGTCGGTGCCCGACGAGCGTCGCGGGGGAGCTGTGTCCCAGCAGAGCCAGCGCGGCACGGCTGACCGCCACGATCTGGTTGGTGTCGTCGGCGGCCACCAGCGCCGAGTCGGCGTCGTCGACGGTCGAGGTGTCCCAGGCCGAGGGGACCTGCCAGTGCTCGGAGGGCAGCGCGCCCATGTCCCAGGCGGTGGGCTCGAGGCCGGCGCTCTGGTCGGTCACCTGCCGGCACAGCCACCGGCGCAGCGCCCGCATCTCGGGCTGGATCGTCGCGGTGAGCAACACCCCCTGGGCAGCCAGCTCCAGCGCCGCGTCGAGCATCTCGCCCAGGAGGCCGAAGTGGGGCACCGAGCCGACCGGCACGGGCACCACCAGGTGGGAGGCGGTCACGGCAGGCTCGCGCGCGGTGAGCAGCTGGTCCGGTTCGCTGGCGAGCCGGAGCCACGGGATGTGCTCGCGGAGCAGGGTCATGGCGTCACTGGCCGCGGCGTGCGCCTCGATCTGCGCCGTCGGGTCGGCTTCCTCGAGCTTCACCAGGAGGTACTCCCGCAGGACCGACTCCGCATGCATCTGCCAGGCGGCGTGCAGCAGCAGCGGAGTGTCGAGCAGTACCACCTCCACCGTGCCGGCCGCCTCACGCGGCGCCTGCCCCCAGGGGGCCGCACTCGCACCGTCCGCGCCACGCGTGGCCGACAGCTCGAACCACACCGTCTTGCCGACCGGGCCCGGATCGGTGCCCCACCGGTCCACCAGCCGCTCCAGGAGCCGGATCCCTCGACCGGTCCCGGCCAGGTCGGAGTAGTCGCGGCGGGTGGGGTGGTGGGGACTGCCGTCGGTGACCTCGACACGCACGCCGTCCGGACCGGCGTGCACCGCGACGTCGAAGGCGGTCCCGGCGTGGACCAGCGCGTTGGACGCGATCTCGCTGACCACCAGCTCGCTGTCGTCCACGAGGTCCTCGCGACCTGCGCGAGCAAGCGCCTCACGGACAAGGCGGCGCGCGGCGGGAATGCTGGCGGGGACCGCCTCGAAGTGCGCGCGGTCCCGCGTGCCAGTGTCCCCCATGGTCCCCTTTGTACCGCATCGTCGTGGCGTCCCGCCGTCCGGGAGCACTCGCGCCCAGCCGCGCCACTACCGTGTCCGGATGAGCGGATCGGCCGACGGAGGCGTCAGGGACAACACCAGGGAGTTCGACGACGGGGTGGTCACCGACTTCTCCGACCGGATGAGCTACGGCGGCTACCTCGACCTGGAGACCCTGCTGTCGGCGCAGCGCCCGATCAGCCGTCCCGAGCACCACGACGAGCTGCTCTTCATCATCCAGCACCAGACCACCGAGCTGTGGCTCAAGCTGGTGCTGCACGAGCTGGAGAGCGCCTGCGCCCTGATCCGTGCCGACGAGCTCGCCCCGGCCCTCAAGCGGGTGGCCCGCGTCAAGCACATCCAGCGCACCCTGACCGAGCAGTGGTCGGTGCTCGCGACGCTGACCCCCAGTGAGTACGCCGAGTTCCGCGGCGTGCTCGGCAGCTCCAGCGGGTTCCAGTCATGGCAGTACCGCTCGGTCGAGTTCGTGCTCGGCAACAAGAACGCCCGGATGCTGGAGGTGTTCGCCGCCGACCCAGCCGCCCAGGCCCAGGTCCGCCGGGCCCTGGAGCAGCCGTCGCTGTACGACGAGTTCCTGCGCTACCTGGCCCGCCAGGGGCACCCCGTACCGCCGGAGGTGCTCGCGCGCGACGTGACCCGCGCCTGGACCTTCTCGGAGTCCCTGGTCCCGGTGGTGCAGGCGGTCTACGAGGACCCGCAGGCGCACTGGGCGGTGTACGAGACCTGCGAGGAGCTCGTCGACCTGGAGGAGAACTTCCAGCTGTGGCGGTTCCGGCACCTCAAGACCGTGGAGCGGGTGATCGGGATGAAGAGCGGCACGGGCGGCTCGAGCGGGGCGCCGTTCCTGCGTCGCGCCCTGGAGCTGACCTTCTTCCCCGAGCTGTACGCCGTACGTACCGCGTTGGGGCAGACGAGGTCCGGGAAGCCTCGTTAGACTGTGCCGCGTGGATCCTGACCAGCTTGTCGCCAGCGCACGCCAGCTCTCCCGCTCGCTGACTCCGGGCGACCTCGACCACACGCTCAGCCGGGTCACGGCTGCGGCCGTCGAGGTCCTCCCCGACGTGGACTACGCCAGCATGACCGTCCTGCACAGCGACGGCAGCCTCGAGACGGTGGCACCGACGGACCCGCTCCTGCCGCGCCTCGACGCCGCGCAGTACGAGCTCGCCGAAGGTCCCTGCTACCACGCGGTGACCGACGTGGACCATGCCGTCGTCCCGCGTCTCGACGAGGACAACCCCTATCCCCGCTACGCCGAGGTTGCCGTCGAGGCGGGGGTGCTGGCCCAGGCCGCGGTGCGCCTGTTCGACGCCCAGTCCTCGCGTGGCGCGCTGAACGTCTACTCCCGCACCCCGGGGGCGTTCGCCGACATGGGCGCCATCGGCGCGCTGTTCCAGCACCAGTCCGCCCTCGCCATCGAGTACGCCCAGGAGATCGACAGCCTGACCCAGGCGATCAGCACCCGTCACGCGGTGGGTCAGGCCGTCGGTGTGGTCATGGAGCGCTACGAGTTCACCGACGAGCGCGCCTTCGCGTTCCTGACCCGGCTCGCGCTGCACCACCAGGTGCCGCTTCCGGTGGTCGCGCACGCGATCGCCGGCGCCAGCGACGTCCGCAACGCCGAGCGCACGTCCGCTGGGCTCCACAGCGACCGCGACGGGCAGGACGCCCGCGACGACGAAGGCGCCGCCTGACCGGGTCGT
Organism: uncultured Actinomycetota bacterium; assembly: GCA_963784485.1. GTDB lineage: Bacteria > Actinomycetota > Actinomycetes > Propionibacteriales > Nocardioidaceae > Marmoricola_A. The sequence goes on from CAWARH010000005.1 coordinate 210,743, forward strand.
CCCGCGAGCCGCGGGCCGCCCGTGGTTGGCGAACCCGGTGGCTGCTGCGAGACTCGCCGCCATGACCCGCTACGGCCCTCAGTTCGGCCCTGACTTCACCTTCCTGGGTGTGCCCCGGTGCGACCTGGACGACGCCTCGACGTACGCCGACGCGGACGTGGTGATCCTGGGGGCCCCCTTCGACGGGGGCACCTCGCACCGCCCGGGGGCGCGGTTCGGTCCGATGGCGATCCGGATGCAGGACTACCTCCCGCACGACGGGTCCCGGCCCAGCCTCGCACTGCGCACCGACGGGCTCACCGACCTGCGGGTCCTCGACGCGGGGGACGTCGAGATGTACTCCGGGGACATCGAGCGGTCCCTGCCCGCGCTGGAGGCGGCGGTGGAGAAGGTGGCGCGGGCCGGTGCCGTCCCGGTCGTGCTCGGCGGCGACCACTCGATCGCCTTCCCCGACGCCAAGGGGGTCGCGAACGTGCTGGGGCACGGACGGGTGTCGATGATCCACTTCGACGCCCACGCCGACACCGGGAACATCGAGTTCGGCTCGCTGTGGGGTCACGGGCAGCCGATGCGCCGGCTGATCGAGTCCGGGGCGCTGCGCGGGGACCGCTTCCTCCAGGTCGGGCTGCGCGGCTACTGGCCGCCGCCGGAGACCCTGGACTGGATGGCCGGCAAGCAGATGCGGTCCTACGAGATGACCGAGATCGGGCACCGCGGGCTCGCGGACTGCCTGACCGAGGCGTTCGCGATCGCCACCGACGACTGCGACGGCGTCTTCCTCTCCGTCGACATCGACGTCTGCGACCCCGGGCACGCGCCCGGCACCGGCACGCCGGAACCGGGCGGGCTGACCGCCCGCGAGCTGCTCGACGCGGTCCGGCGGATCTGCCTGGAGCTGCCGGTGGTCGGCGTCGACGTGGTGGAGGTCAGCCCGCCGTACGACCACGCCGACATCACCGCGGCGCTGGCCAACCGGGTGGTGCTGGAGTCGCTGAGCGCGATCGCCCGACGCCGGCAGGACGCCCGTGACGGGACCCGCTGGGACCCGGCCCGCCCGCTGCTCGACGGCCGCTGACCGACACCGCCGGCACCGCCGGCACCGCCGGCACCCATGGGGACCCAGGAGGAGAGACACCAGTGCACTCGGTCGACCAGGCAGAAGAGCAGATGATCCGCAGCGTGCTCGCCTACGCGGAGAACCGGCTGCGCATGGACCCGGTCCCTCTCGACCGGGCGACCCTGGACGCGGCGCAGCTCCACGAACGCCTCGGCGGACTGATCAGGGACCTCCCGCGCGCGCCGGACGAGGTGCTCGGGGTCTACTCCTCGGTGATCGCACCCAGCGTGATCTCGGCCGACTCGCCGCGCTTCCTGGGCTTCATCCCCTCCGCGCCGACCAAGGCCAGCCTGCTCTTCGACATGCTCGTCTCCTGCGCCTCGATCCAGGGGATCTCCTGGCTGGAGGCCTCCGGGGCGATCGCGGCGGAGAACACCGTCCTCAGGCTGATCTCCGACGAGGCCGGGATGCCTGCGAGCACGGGTGGGTGCTTCGTCTCGGGTGGGTCGGCCGGCAACCTCTCGGCCCTGGCGGTGGCCCGGGAGACCGCCAAGAGGCGGCTCGGGACGGGACGGCGGCTGCGCGTGGTGGTCGGCACCGACGCGCACTCCTCGATCGTCAACACGCTGCGGCTCCTGGAGATGGACGCCCTGGTCGTGGAGACCCCCGACCACCGCCTGACCCGGGCCGCGGTCGAGCGCGCGGTCGCCGGCGTCGACACCGGCGACGTCGCCGCCGTGGTGTGCACGTCCGGCACGACCAACGCGGGGATCATCGACGACCTGGCCGGGGTCGGTGCCCTGGCCCGGGAGCAGGGGTGGTGGTTCCACGTCGACGGGGCGTACGGCGGCGCCGGGATCTTCGCCCCCAGCCTGCGGGGCAAGTACGCCGGGATCGAGCACGCCGACTCGTTCATCCTGGACCCGCACAAGTGGCTGTTCACGCCGTTCGACTGCTGCGCGCTGGTCTACCGCAACCCGGAGCTCGCCCGGGAGACGCACACCCAGGACGCGTCGTACCTCGACGTGATCCACACCAGCGACGGCGAGTGGAACCCCACCGACTACGCCTACCACCTGACCCGGCGGGCGCGCGGTCTGCCGCTGTGGTTCTCGCTGGCCGTCAACGGGGTGGACGCCTACCGCGCGGCGATCGAGGTCGCCGTGCTCCGGGCGCGCGAGACCGCGGAGCTGATCAAGGCGACGCCCCACCTGGAGCTGGTCCGTGAGCCCGACCTGGGCATCGTGCTCTTCCGACGGCTGGGCTGGACCGGCGAGGACTACGACCGATGGGCCCAGGGCCTCCACGTCGACGAGGTCGCCTTCGTGCCGCCGAGCAAGTGGGACGGGGAGACGGTCGGCCGGTTCGCGTTCCTGCACCCCGACACCAGCCTGGACCTGGTGCGGGAGGTGCTGGCCCGGACCCGGTGACCGTCTCGGTGCGGATGTCGGCGAACCACGGTCGCGGTCCGGATCCCGGGGCTAGGGTTCCCTCGTGTCGTTGCGAGGGAGAGTCGCGAGCCTGCTCGTGGTGCTCGGCGCGATCCTGGTCGGGACCGCAGCCGGGGTCGCCCACGCCCTCCACGACTTCTCCGACCAGCGCCGCACCATCATCGACGTCCTGCAACCGGCGATCGGTGACTCGCGCGAGGCGCTCGCCGCCCTGCTCGGCCAGGCTGCGGGAGAGCGTGGTTTCGTCCTCACCGGCAACGAGGAGTTCCTGGTCTCCTACGTCGTCGGAGGGGCCGAGTTCACCGCGGTGGTCGCGCGGCTGCGCGACGACTTCGCCGACGACGCCGAGGTGACCGCCCGGCTGGACCAGGTGGTCGCCTCCGCGGAGGTGTGGCGGTCCCTGGGACCCGCCCCCGAGATCCTCGCGGTGCGCGCCGGGGACCTGGACCGGGCGCGTCAGCTGGTCGCCGACGGTCAGGGCAAGGATGCCTTCGACAACCTCCGGGACGACGTGAAAGGGCTGGAGATGCTGGTCGACGCCCGGCGCGCCTCCGCCCAGGACCGCGCTGACGCCGCGCTCAGGACGGTCGAGACCACGCTCGTGGTGTCGGTCGCCCTGCTGCTGGCACTGGTGGTGGTGGCCGGGCTCCTGCTGCGTCGCTGGGTGCTGGTGCCGGTCGAGTCGCTGCGCTCCGGGATGCGCGCCGTCGCCTCGGGCCACCTCGACCGTCGGGTGACGGTGCAGGGGCCGCCGGAGGTCGTCGCGATCAGCGAGGACGCCGAGGCGATGCGGCGGCGGATCGTCAGCGAGCTGGACGCGGCCCGGTCGGCGACCGAGGCCCTCAGCCAGCACAGCCCCGTGGTCGTGGGACTGCGGCGCGAGCTGGAGGACGACAACGACGGCGAGCTGCCCGGGCTGGTGGTGCACGGTGAGGTGCACGCGGCCCAAGGCGTGCTGGCCGGCGACTGGTGGGAGTCGGTGCAACGACCCGACGGCACTGTCTGCGTCGTGGTCGCGGACGTGTCGGGGCACGGCGCAGAGGCCTGCCTCGTGGCGGCCAGGTTCAAGAGCCGCCTGACCGTGCTCCTGCGCTCCGACCTCGACCTCGGGACGGCCTTCGGCCTGGCTGCCCACGACCTCGACGACGACGCCGAGCGTTTCGTCTCCTGCGCGCTCGTGGAGGTCACGCCCGGGGAACCGAGACTGCGGTGGATCAACGCCGGGCACCCGGGGGCCGTCGTCGTCGGCGCTCGCAACGGGCGGTCGCACTCCCGCTCGCTCGAGCCCACCGGCCCGGTCATCGGGGCCGGGTACGACGGCTGGCTGGTCGAGACCACCGCGCTGTCGACCGACGACCTGGTGCTGCTGGTGACCGACGGGGTGACCGAGGCCAGGGACCCGGACCGCGGCGAGCTGGGCATCGCGGGGGTCCTGGGCACCCTCGGTCATGCGGGGTCCTGGCAGCCGCGCGACGCGGTCGACGCGGTCGTCGAGGCGGTCCGGTCCCATGCCCACGACTGGCGCCGTGACGACGTGACCTGTGTCGCCCTCAGGCTGGCCACGCCAGTCCGCGCCGACACCCGGGTCCCTGTTCAGACCGGCGGCTGAGCCCCTCCGCGAGCGGTCCGGGTCCGCTCAGGACCCGAGCGCGGTCATCAGCCGCTCGAGGATCGCGTGGTCCAACCCTGCCATGCCGAAGTTGGCCAGGCTCGACATCGGCATCGTCCCGATCACGGCGATCAGCCCGGCGTCCTCGAGGTACCCCTGCGTGGGCAGCTCCGCGTCCAGCACGGACCGACCCCGCGCGTCGGCCATCCATTCGTGGAGGGTCGAGTCGCGGCCCAGCGGCGGCGCGATGGAGGGGGCGCGCAGGTCGAGGGACACGCGGTGGGGCAGGTCGCGTGAGGACGTTCCCACGTGGAGGACGAACTCACCGGACTCGACCGCCCACCGGCGCAGCACGGGGGACCAGAACGAGAAGGCCCGCTCGTCCAGCCGCAGGGGGACCACCGCGGTCTCCCCCGGGCGCAGGTGCACCTTGGCGAACGCCTTGAGCTCCCGCGGCGGCCGCGCCACGGCGCTGACCGGGTCGCCGACGTAGACCTGGACGACCTCGGCGCCGGCCCGGTCGCCGGTGTTGGTGACCGGCACGGTGACGTCGACCCGCAGGTCTCCGACCTCGACCGAGCCGCTGACGTCGACGGTGGGCTCGCCCAGCTCGAAGGTCGTGTACGAGAGGCCGAAGCCGAACTCGTGGCTCACCGGTTGCTCCAGCGCGTCGTGGCCGCGGTAGCCGACGAAGACGCCCTCGCCGTACCGCACCAGCTGCGAGTCGCCGGGGAAGTTGAGGTACGACGGCGAGTCCTGCAGACGCAGCGGGATCGTCTCGGCCAGCTTGCCCGAGGGGACAGCCCGGCCGGTGAGCAGGTCGGCCACGGCGCCTCCTGAGGCCTGTCCACCCAGCCAGCACTCCAGCACGGCGGAGACCTTGTGCTCCCAGCCGGACAGCCGGACCACCGACCCGTTGGACAGGACCACCACGACCTGGGAGTGGGCGGCGGCGAGCGCGTCCAGCAGGGCGAGCTGGTCCCCGGGCAGCTCCAGGTGGGTCCGGTCGAAGCCCTCGGACTCGGCGCTGGCGGGGAGGCCGAGGAAGAGCACGACGACGTCGGCGGAGGCCGCCAGGGCGACGGCCTCCTCCCGCAGCGCGGACGGGTCGGACTCGCCGGCCAGGTCGAACCCCGGCGCGTAGCCGAGCCCGACCCGGTCGGGAAGCACCGCCCGGAGCTCGTCGTAGGGGCGGTCGAGGCGGGTCGGGTTGACCTGCGACGAGCCGGCACCCTGGAAGCGCGGCTCCTGCGCGAAGGCACCGACGACGACCACCTGCTCGAGGTCGGCCAGCGCCAGCGGCAGGACGCCGCCCTCGTTCTTGAGCAGGACCGCGGACGCGGCGGCGACGGTGCGCGCCAGGCGGTGGTGCTCCTCGACCGGGAGCTCGGGCGGGTCCGCGGCCAGCGCGGGCCGGGCGTGGTCGACGAGCTCCAGCACGCGGCGTACGGCGGTGTCGAGCACGCGCTCGTCGAGCCGGCCGGACCGGACCGCCTCGATCACCGCGACGTCGCTGTGCCCGAACGCCGGCGGCATCTCCAGGTCCAGCCCCGCCTCGAGGGCGGCGACCCGGTCGTTCACCGCGCCCCAGTCCGAGACCACGACCCCGCGGAACCCCCACTCGTCGCGCAGCACCTCGGTCAGCAGCCACGGGTGCTGGGAGGCATGCACGCCGTTGACCCGGTTGTAGGCGCACATCACGGTCCACGGCTGGGCCGCGGTGACGACGCGCTCGAAGGCCGGCAGGTAGATCTCCCGCAGGGTGCGCTCGTCGACCTCCGCGCTGACCCGCAGGCGGTCGTCCTCCTGGTTGTTGGCCGCGAAGTGCTTGAGCGAGGTGCCGACGCCGTGGGACTGGATCGCCTCCACCATCGCCAGCGCCAGCTCTCCGGCCAGGTGCGGGTCCTCGGAGAGGTACTCGAAGTTGCGTCCGCACAGCGGGGACCGCTTCATGTTGATCCCGGGACCGAGCACCACGGAGACGCCCTGGGCGAGCGCCTCGACGGCCAGGGCGTGGCCGACCTCGCGGACCAGGTCAGGGTCCCAGGACGAAGCCAGCCCGCACGCAGGAGGGAAGCAGGTGGCGGGGAGGCTTCCCCCGAGTCCGGCGTGGTCGACCTCGTCCGGCTGCATCCGCAGGCCGTGGGGCCCGTCGGCCACCATGATCCGCGGGACGTCGAGCCGCTCGACCGCAGCGGTGTGCCAGAAGTCGGAGCCGAGCAGCAGCGAGGTCTTCTCCTCCAGCGTCAGCCTCTCAAGGACGGTCTCCAGGTCGGGCATGCGGTCCTCCGTGGGGTCGGGTGGACCGGCGGCACCGGTCCTGCGGCGGAGCCAGTCTGCCGCAGACCGGCGTGGAGCGGACGTTGAGCGACCGGTGAGCCGATGTTGAGCCCCCAGAGGCAGAGTCATCCGGGCGAGTCGAGGGGGCCGGGGCAGGATCCGGTCCCGGCGTCGAGGAGGACGGCATGAGCGGCATCCCCACCTACATCCACGGCAACGACCCGATCTCCGCGGCCGGGGTGCACAGCCATCTGCGCACCCGACCGGAGGTCCGGGTGGTCGACGGCATGGACGTAGACGACGCCGCGGTGGCCGTCGTCGTCGCGGACGCCCTCGACGAGGACACCACGCGGGTGGTCCGCGCCCTGTGTCGCGGGGACCGGCCGAGAATCGTGCTCGTCGCGACGACCATCGACGAGGCCACCCTGGTGACGGCGGCGGAGGCGGGGGTGGGTGGGCTCCTGCGTCGCGCGGAGGCCACCGCCGACGCCCTCACCCGCGCGATCGTGAAGGTGGCCGCGGGGGAGGGGGAGGTGCCGTCCGACCTGCTCGGACGCCTGCTGGAGCAGGTCGGACGGCTCCAGCGCCAGGTGCTCACCCCGCGCGGGCTGAGCTTCGCGGGGCTCTCCCCGCGGGAGACCGAGGTGCTCCGCCTGGTCGCCGAAGGGCACGACACAGCGGAGATCGCCGAGCAGATGAGCTACTCCGAGCGCACGGTCAAGAACGTCCTGCACGACCTGACCACCCGGCTCCAGCTCCGCAACCGCACGCACGCGGTGGCCTACGCGATGCGGGAAGGGCTCATCTGACGGCGACCAGGCCCTCGAGGAGTCCTTCGAGGGTGCGGGTCGCGGCGCGCGCCGCGAGCTGCGTGGAGCGTCCCGAGAGCGGGTGCCGGTCCACCCGCTGCCACCCGGCCAGGGCCGCGAGGGCCGCATCGCGCACCGTCTCGACCGGGGCTCCGGCGGTGAGCCCGAGGCGGACCGCGGGGTCGTGGCCGGCCCCGCCGAGCAGCAGGTCGAGCGCGCGCTCGCGTTCCTCGGAGAGCCCCAGCTCGCCGGAGCGCAGCTCCATCAGGATCCGGACCTCCTCGAACTCGTGGGCCCCTGCGGTGAGCTCCTCGAGCTGACCCAGCAGGTCTCTCGCGTCCAGCACGTCACCGCTGCGGAGCAGGCCGTCCAGCGCGGTGACCGCCGACCTCGCCTTGAGCACGCGGGCCCGGGACTCGAACTGCACCAGCACCAGCTCACGCAGCCGGTCCAGCCCGCTGGTCTCGGCCAGGAGGCGACACAGCTCGGTCGAGGACGTGGCCGCTGCGGAGCGCAGGAGCTCGATCGCCAGGCGGACGCCGTACAGGCCGAGCCGGTCGAGCAGGACGGCCCGGACCTCGACCGGCACGGGCAGCGGGCTGGGCCGGGTGGCGAACCTGTCGGCGGTCAGCAGGAGCGCCGTCAGGTCGTCCGGGTCGCCCCGGGCGAGCCGGCTCAGTGCCGTGTGCTCGGGCTCGCGGAGCGAGGTGGCGGCATGTCCGAGCAGCCCGTTGACGGGGACCACCATCGGGCAGAGCCGGTGCAGCCGAGGGTCGCGCTCGTAGCGGCGGGCCACCCGCGCCGCCACCTCCATGGCGTCCAGCCGGGACGACCCGATCTCGTCGGCCCGGGAGAGCACGCCGATGGTGTTCACCGGGGTGCCCCTGGCCACCTCGTCGTCGTGGAACGCCTCCAGGAAGCGCAGGTCGGAGGAGTGCGTGTGGCGCAGCAGGTAGAGGACCGCGTCGGCCACCGGCGCCCGACCGCCCTCGGCCGAGAGGACCTCGTGGGTGCGGGCGGAGACGTCGGTGGACAGCGAGGCGATCCCCGGCGTGTCGATGAGCACGAGGTCGGCGAGCCGGCTGGAGGGCCAGCCGATCTCCAGCCGGGCGACGCCCGTCGCGTCGTAGCCGCCGAGGTCGACCTGCAGAGCGCCCCCCTCACGCGTGTAGGGCCGTTCGACGGGGTCCCCGGAGCGGGGATGCACGCGTGCGTAGGGCCGCTCGGAGTAGTGGTACCACGTGACGATCCTGGTGCACTCGCCCGCGTCGGTCGGGGCGAGCTCCTCGCCGATCAGGGCGTTGAGCAGGGTCGACTTCCCGGCCTTGACCTTGCCGGCGACCGCGACCCGCACCGGGCCGCCGAGCCGCTCCCGGACCTCGGCCAGGGCCGCCGCCGACTCCGGGGTCCGGGTCCGCTCCGCGGCCTGGGCGGCGAGTCCCGCGATCCGGTCGACCAGGTCATCGGACACCGGCGCCGCCCGTTCCCGACAGGGCTCGCAGGTCCCCCCGCAGCGCAGCCAGGCGGACGGCCTCCTCGTCGAGGCGGGTGGCGCGTCGTGCGCGCTCGTCCGGGGGGAGCGTGGCGGTGCGCTCGGCGGCGGCCAGGGCTCCGCTGGCCGAGGCATGGAGCGAACGCGCCCGCGACTGGAACTCGTCGCGGAGCCGCCGGTGGGTCCGTCGCAGCCCGTCCCGGGTCGCCTTGTTCATCTCGAAGGCGATCTCGTCGACGAACTTGCCGGCTGCGGCCTTGGCCTGGGTCTGGCGGTAGCTGCGCTGCCGCCGGCCCTCGTCGCGGAAGAGCTTGCCGCCCAGCCCGGCCCCCAACAGGGCGGCCGCGCCGGCGAGCAGCAACGGGGGGAACAGGAACTGGCCGAGGCTGACCACGAGCATGGGCACCACCACGCTCGTCCGGGCGGCGATGACCAAGGACCCGAGCCGGCCGCCGGGCATCGAGAACGTCGAGGCCGACGGCAGTCGGAGCTGCTCGAGGGTCGCGCCGACCAGCTCCAGCTCGAGCTCCACGGCCTCGCCCGCCTCGGTGCTGAACTGCTCGGCGACGGCGTCGGCGAGCTCGGCGGCCCGAGCCACGAGGAGGTCGCGACTCGCCACCCCGGCCGCGGCCACCTCGCGGCGCAGCCACCCCTCGGTCTCCGACCAGGTCTCCTTCGGGTCCGAGCGGTCGATGATCTCGCGGACCTCCTTGAGCACGCCGCGCAGGCGCGCCTGGAGGTCGTGCTCCACGTCGGCGACCAGGTCCTGGATGCCGTCACCGAGGGCCTGCTGCCACCCGGCGGCCGGCCCCCCCAGGGCCTGGGCCCGCGCCGTCGCCTGTCCCAGCCTGTCCACCAACGACTCCCGCTGGTCGGGACGGGCGAGCACGACCCGCTCGGCGTCGGCCTGGTGTGCGAGCTGCCCGGCCACGAAGTCCACCTCGTGCGCCACGGCGGCGGTCTCCCGCAGGGTGGCAGCGTGGACCACGTCCCGGGCCAGGAACTCCACCAGGGGCGCGAACCCGCTCTCCTCGTTGAGCTCGGGCTGCCGGGCGGCCCGCAGCCGCAGGAAGGAGGAGACCGGGAGCAGCGGCAGGTCGAGTCCCGCGGCGGCGAGGTGTGCCCGGTCGAGCTCGACGACGCGTCGCCAGTGCTGGTACAGGTCGGTCTTGGTCACCACCACGGCGGCGGTGGGACAGCGGTCCAACGCGGTGCGGAGGAACTCCATCTCCGGAGCCGTGAGCTCCTGGGAGGCGTCGGTGACGAAGAGCACGGCATCGACGCCGTCGAGACCGGCGAGCGTGACCTGGCCGTGCACCGACTCCAGCCCACCGACGCCCGGGGTGTCGAGCAGCCGGAGGCCGGAGCGCAGGATCCGGTGCGGCACCCGCACCTCCACCAGGCTGACGTCACCGGTCGCGTCGTCGCGTGACTCCGAGACCCACGAGGTCAGCTCGCCGAAGTCGACCAGGCGCGTCACGGTCTCCTGCTCCCCGGCAGCGCGCACGTGCGCGGTCACGGCGAGTCGCTCGCCGTAGCGCACCAGGGTGGGCACCGCGGTGACGATGTCGGCGTCGACCGGGCACGCCGCGGTCTGGATCAAGGCGTTGACCAGGGTGCTCTTGCCCCGCTTGAACTCGCCCACGACGGCGACGGTGACCGTGCGTGAGTCGATCCGGGCCCGGGCCTGCCCGAGCCGCTCGCCCAGGTCGCCCCGCGCCTGCTCGTCGGCGAGGGCGGCGCTGGCCTCGATCGCGGCGACCAGCCGGGGGAGTCCTTCGACGTCCGGGGCCCGGCCGGAGGCCGTGCCGTTCGCCGGAGCCGGCGTGGAGGGTGCGGGTGCCGGGCTCGCCGGGCCCGACCAGGCGAGGAAGTGGTTGCAGTTGGCGCAGAAGGTCGACCCCTCCTCGTTGAGGTGGCTGCAGCTGGTGCACCGTGTCGTCATCGCGTCCCTGGCCTCGGAGAACTGCGCTCCCGAGCCAGGCTAGCGACATAATCGGTCTCGGGCACCGGCGCGGGCCCCGGCATGAGCACCGGCATGGGCACCGCGCCGGCCGGGCTCGTCGACCGACGGAACGAGGACCGATGGCGACTGAAGCGCAGTGCGACGCGTGCGGGGAGACCAATCCGGGCGACTCCGCGTTCTGCCTGTTCTGCGGCGCCTTCCTGGGCTGGAACGAGCCGGGTCGCGGGCCGGAACCCTCCGCACCGTCGGCGGGGCCAGCCCCGGCCACGCAGCCCACTCAGCCCACGCAGCCCACGCAGCCCACACAGCCCACGCGGCCCACGGGCACAGCCCACGCCCAGCGCCCACGCGGCCGCCCCCCGAGCAGCCGAGCCGGCAGCCGGTCCCGCCGTCGGCCGACAGGTCCGCCCCGGGGCTGCGCACGTCGGACCCCGCCGCACCTGCGCAGGGCGGCCCCTGTCCGAGGTGCGGCCGGGTCAACGGACCCGAGCGACGCTTCTGCGAACAGTGTGGCGAGCTCCTGTCGACCGGCGTGCCGACCGGAGCCACCGGCGCCTCCGGTGCCTCGCGGTGGGGCCGGGCCCAGGAGCGGGCGGCCCGACGGGAGTACCGGCGCAGCCTCCCGCCGTCGTACCGCTGGCGACGCGCCGGGGTGACGGTGGTGGCCGTCCTGCTCGTCGGGGGGCTGCTCACCGCGATCGGGCACAACCCCGTCTCCTGGGCAACCCAGCGGTGGTACGACCTGACCGACCGGACCGTCGTCGTGCAAGGACTGTCCCTCACCGCTGAGCCGGCCGACTCGGTCGCCCCCACCTTCCGGCTCGGGTCGCTGGTCGACGGGGAGCCCGCGACCGCCTGGGCGACGACCTGGCCAGCGGGCTCGGTGGGCGGTGCCCCGTGCGGCAGCACCCCGGCGGGGGTGGGGCGGGTGGTCATCGAGCTGGACCCGGCGACGCGGCTGCGTGGGGTCCGGGTGCGCGCCGGGCTGGGCGACGCGGGTCGCGACGCCCAGCCCCGGCCCGCGCGTCTGGACCTGACCTTCGACGGCGGCCCCGGCTGCGTGTCCGTCCCGCTGGAGGACCGGCCAGGGCTGCAGACCCAGGACCTGGACACCGGCGGCACGGTGAGCCGGGTGGTCATGTCCGTCGGGGACGTCTACGGTCCCTCGGCGACACCAGCCGCGCCCGGGGTGCCCCGGGTGGCGGTCAGCGAGCTGGAGCTCCTGGCGCGCCCGCAGTGACCTGGGGTCACGGTGTGGGCAGGGGAGCCACGAGCGACGCACCAGGGGCCGAGGGGAGCACCGGTCCGGTGGGCGAGGTCGGGGCGAGGGTACGCAGGAAGGCAGCCGAGCAGTCGGTCTGCACGAGCTGGGGGGCGACGGCCTGGGCACCGGTGCAGGCGGTCGTCGCGGCCTCGGCGCTCACCCCGTCGACGTACAGCACCAGCGTGGGCTCGCCGAGGGGAGGCTCCAGCGGATGGTCGACGGTCGACATCACCTTGGCCGGCACCCCCAGCGGCTCGAGGGTCTGCAGGTCGGTGGTGGGGGCGCCCTCGAGCAGCACGTCGGGGCTGTAGCTCTTGAGCACGAAGACGAACGGCAGCGGGTCGGCGGCCACCGTCGTCCCACTCGGGGAGGGTGCCTCGGTGGGCGGGGCCATCGTCTCGATCGTGGGGGACTCGGTGGGCGTCGGGGCAGCGGACTGGGCGGGGGTGAGCACCGAGTCCACGCAGACCGACTCGGAGTCCGCAGAGGGGGTCTCACCGCGGAGCGCACGGAGCCGGTAGCAGTAGCGGTCCGCGGTCGCGACGGCCAGTCGCATCGACTGCCGGTCGGGGTCGTCCTCGGCGGGGTACGGCTCGATGGTCTGGGAGGAGGTGGTCGGCAAGGTCTGGATCAGCTCGTAGGAGGAGACGCTCTGGTCCCTGTCCCAGGTGAGGTTCACGACCCCGGGCAGGGGGTCCGCGCGGAGCCCGGTCGGCGCGGCGGGGGCGGCCACGGCCCGAGGTGGCGGCGCGTCGGCAGGACGGCTCAGCAGGAAGGCGATGGCACCGATCAGCCCCAGGACCAGGAGTCCGGCGACCGAGACGACCAGCCTGGTCAGGATCGGCTGCTGCGTGAAGGCGCCGCTGACCAGGGGTCGCTCCGGGGTCGAGACGACCGCACGCGGTGCGGGCACGGCCGGAGGCGGGTCCGGTTCGCCGACCACCGTGAACGGCAGCCTGGTCGCCTGGCCGCGCAGCCGCGGGTGCCGGGTGCGCACCCTGACCCGGGCCACCGCCTGGCCGCCGACGGGCACTTCCACGAGACCGGGTGAGACGAGGAACCCCAGGGCCTGGTCGGGGTCGTCCGCGACGACGCGCAGCCGGGCCGCCGCGTTGCCCGAGTTCGTGACCGTCAGCGTGTGCCGCGCGGACCAGCGTCCCGACGAGGTCACCGGGGCCAGCGTCGCGTGCAGTCCCGCCACGAGACCGATGGCCAGGTCACCCTCGACCACAGCGCTGGCGGAGTCGTCGACCTGGGAGCGGGCCCGCACGCCGAAGGGGAAGGCACCGCCGGGTGCTCCGGGACCCGAGGGGGGACCGAACGTGACCACCGCAGTGGCCTCCTGCTGCGGGTAGACCGAGAGCACCGGCGGGTCCACCTCCGCCCAGGGCATCGGCACGGTGGAGACGACGTCGACGGCGTACCCCTCCACCACGGTGCCGGGGTTGTGGACGGTCACCACGACGCTGCCCAGCATGCCCGGCTCGACCGACACCTGGGTCGGCTCCATCCGGAGGATCGGTGCTGCCACGGCGTTCTCCTGACCTCGCACGAGCGCTCGTGCCCGGTTCCTCCTCACGCTAGCCACGTCGACCCGCTGTGTCGTTAGTCCTGAACGACCTTGCAGCGGGCACCGGTCTGTGGGCGTCCCGACCCGCGCAGGCGCACCTCGGCTGCCCCAAGAGGCAGCCCGACCTGCCCGTGGCCCGGGGCGGTGCGCCCTCCCCTCGCCACTGGCCGGTCGGCAGACTGCCGTGGTGATCCACGACGTGGACTCGGCGCTGGCCGCGCTCATCGAGCGCGACGCGGTCGGGACGAAGGGGGTCGAGGTCGTCTTCGACGCCCCGACCAAGGACTGGGCGGGGCGACGCAACGCCCCGACCGTCGACGTGTACCTCTACGACATCCGGGAGGACCTGCGGCGCCGCGAGCGCGGCCTGATCAACGAGTACGACGCCGACGCGCACGTCTCCGCACGGCACCTGCCGCCGCGGTTCTTCAAGCTGTCCTACCTGGTCACCGCCTGGACCCAGCGACCCGAGGACGAGCACCGGCTGCTGTCCTCGCTGCTGGGGTGCTTCCTGCGCCACGAGGCCCTCCCTGCCGACCTGCTGGTCGGCGGTCTGGCCGACCTGGGCATGGCGGTCCCCCTGACCATCGCCCTGCCACCCCCGGAGGACCGGTCGTTCGCCGACGTGTGGTCGGCCCTCGGGGGCGAGCTCAAGCCGTCCCTGGACCTCGTCGTGTCCGCTCCCACCTGGACCGGGCGGGTGTACGAGGCGGGGCCGCCGGTGACCCGTCCGCCGCGGGTCTCCCTCGGCGGCGTAGCCGACGGCTGGCCGCCCTCGGAGTCGGCCCAGCGCCACGAGGCGCCCGCGGCTCCGGTCCCTCCGCGGCGCCGGACGGCTCGCACGAGGCCACGGTGACCCACTCCCAGGTGCGCGCGGCTCTCGCCGCGGTCGAGGAGCGCGTGCTGGAGGCGGTGCAGAGACGCCGGGCCGACGACCCCACCCCCGACGACCCGTTCCGTGGCCTCTACGTCAACGACGAGACCGTGGACCGCCTGCTCGCCGGTCCGGCGCCGCCGACGGGCCGCAGCGCTCGTCCGGTGCCGTCACCGGGCCCCCTGACCGACCTGGCCGACCGGGCCGGGCTGACCGACCTGGACGTCGACCTGCTCCTGGTCGCCCTCGTGCCGGACGTGGACAGCCGGTTCGAGAGGCTCTACGGCTATCTCAACGACGACGTCACCCGCCGCCGGGCGACCACGGGGCTGGCCCTGGAGCTGTGCGGCGTCTCGACCGGTGCGGCGGCGGCCCGTCGCGCCCTGTCCGGCGCAGGGGCGCTGGTGGGCACCGGGCTGGTGCTGGTCGAGGACACCGACCGTCCCTTCCTCACCCGGGGTCTGCGGGTGCCCGACCGGGTCACCGCCCACCTGCTGGGCGACCCGACCACCGACCCCGACGTGGCGCCCGTCGTGCAGCACGTGGAGGGGTACCCGTCGGCTCTGGCGTCCCGGCTCGCCAGCGCGCTGAGGTCCGGTGCCCGGCTGGTGCACGTCCGGGAGCGTGAGCCGGGGACCGGCAGCGCGACCGCGGTCGCGGCGCTGGCCGAGGCGGGCCTGCCCGCCCTCGTGGTCGACCTGGCGCTCCTGGCCCGGGACCCCGGGGACCTGGCCGTCGCCTGCGTCCGGGAGGCCCTGCTGGCAGGCGCCGGACTGGTAGCCGGCCCGGTCGAGGAGCTCGCCGAGGCGCATGTCGAGGCGGTCCAGCGGCTGTCGTCGGCCCCGGTCCCGGTCCTGCTGGTCGGCCAGGCCACCTGGGACCCCCGGTGGACCCTCGAGCCTCCCCTGGTGGTGGAGCCCCCGGTGCTCGGCGCCCGGGAGCGGATCGCCCTGCTGTCTGCGCACCTCGCCCGGGTAGGAGCCAGCGTCGTCCCGGAGGACCTCGGAGCGCACGTGTCCCTGGGCCCGGCCCAGGTGCAGCGGGCTGTCCGGGCCGCCCAGGCGGTCGCGCTGCTCGACGGCGGCACGGTAGGCGCCGAGGCGCTGCGCAACGGGGTCCGGGCCCAGAACGCCGCAGGGCTCGAGCGGCTGGCCCGGCGGATCGAGCCCGAGGTCGGCTGGGCGGACCTCGTCCTGGCCCCCGGCGTACGCCGCGCGCTGGAGGACCTCTCGGCCCGGGCCCGTCACCGTGACCAGGTGCTCGTGGACTGGCGGATGCGCCGGGGGGGTGGCCGGGGACGGGGGGTGAGTGCGCTGTTCGCCGGTGACTCCGGCACCGGCAAGACCATGTCGGCCGAGGTGATCGCCACCGACCTCGGGCTGGACCTGTACACGGTCAACCTGGCCACCGTGGTCGACAAGTACGTGGGGGAGACGGAGAAGAACCTGGAGCGGATCTTCTCCGAGGCCGGTGGCGTGAACGCCGTGCTGTTCTTCGACGAGGCCGACGCGATCTTCGGCAAGCGCAGCGACGTCCGCGACGCTCACGACCGCTACGCCAACATCGAGAGCGCGTACCTGCTCCAGCGGCTGGAGACCTTCGACGGGCTGGCCGTGCTGGCCACCAACCTGCGGTCCAACATCGACGAGGCCTTCACCCGGCGGCTCGACGCCATCATCGACTTCCCGGCGCCGACGCCCGACCTCCGCGAGGTGCTCTGGCGACAGTGCCTGGCCGACCCGCTCCCGGTCGCCGGAGACGTGGACGTCGCCTTCTGCGCCCAGGCGTTCGAGCTGGCCGGGGGGAACATCCGGTCGGCGGCGACGACTGCGGCGTACCTCGCTGCCGACGCCGGCTCGCCCGTGACCATGGCGCAGGTGATCGGCGCCGTGGAGCAGGAGTACCGCAAGCTCGGGCGCCTGGTGCTGGAGAAGGAGTTCGGCGGCTACCTCGACCTGTTGTCACGCTGACCACAACCACAGAGGCTGACGTCGACGGGGAGTGGCTGCCCGCTCGGGCAGGATCCGCTGCACCCGGGAGGGTGTGCGCCGACCTGTCGCCGCAGGCGTCCCGGTGCCACGATGGAGACCCTGACCTCCGAGGAGAGGACCGCGCCATGCGTGACCACCGCTTCGACGCCGAGGAGACTGCGCTACGACCGAAGGCGGCGAGGGTCGAGGAGAGCGTGCCCGACCACGTCGGCCGAGCGGCGACCGAGGGACGCAGCGACGTCCTGGGGCCCTCCGGGCTGCTGGGGCTCCAGCGGGCAGTCGGGAACAGCGGCGTGTCCGCTCTGGTGGAGGAGGACCGGTCGCCGGTCCACGATGTCGTCGGGTCCGGTGGGCGACCGCTCGATGCCGCCGTCCGCTCCGAGATGGAGGGCCGGCTGGGCCACGACTTCTCCGACGTACGGGTGCACGACGACTCCCGCGCGCACGCTTCCGCCGAGGCAGTCAACGCCCATGCCTACACCGTGGGCTCGAACATCGTGTTCCAACGGGGCCGGTTCGACCCCGCGTCCCAGGCCGGCAAGGTCACGTTGGCCCACGAGCTGACCCACGTCGTGCAGCAGCGCAGCGGGCCCGTGGACGGGACCCCGGCCGCCGGGGGCATCAAGGTGAGCGACCCCGGGGACCGCTTCGAGCGCGAGGCCTCCGCCAACGCCGAGCGGGTGGTGGCTGACCCTGCCCCGGTCGCCGATCCGGTCGCCGCCCCGGTCACCGCACCGGTGTCCGCGCCCGGCAGCGCCGTCCAGCCCGCGGTGCAGCGCGAGGAGGAGGCCGCGGAGGACGAGGAGTCCGTGCAGGGCAGCTTCGCCGACGTCCAGCGCGAGGAGGAGGCCGAGGAGGAGGAGGCGCCGGCCTGACCGGACGGCTCGGGCACGCTGGACATCCCCGTCCCACGGCGGTCCACTGGGACGATGACTGGTCTCAGCCTGGCCGCAGCGCCGGTGGCGACCCGGCGCCGGGTCGCTCGGCTCCCCAGGCGGCCGTCCCCCGCGCCGGGGTTGCTGGGGGTCGACCGCGGCAGCAGGGAGGTCCAGGTGCTCGCGCTGCAACAGACGGCGGGCAACCGGGCGGTGGCCCGGCTGCTGGAGGGCGGAGGGAGCGGCGCGTCGGTGTCGCTGCACGGCAGGACCCATGGCGAGTACGACGGCGGGTCCAGCACGGTGCTCGGCGCGAAGGTCTCCCGTGCCCGGGGCTGCGAGTGCGACGCCGACGACGGGCCGTGCCTGAGGGCGACCGGGACCCTCAAGGTGAGCTACCACGTCGACGTGGTCATCGAGATGCCGGAGGTGCCGGGCGGCTTGAGCAGGTGCCAGGAGGACCGGGTCCGCACCTTCCTGCGCACCGTCCTCGGTCCGCACGAGCAGGAGCACGCCCGGCGTCTGCGCAGCTACAACGGCACGACGACCCGCCCGTTCTCGGCGGTCGGGTGCGGGAAGGACGCGGTGACCGCCGCGGCACAGGACAAGGCCCAGGAGATGCACGACACCGAGGCCGCGCAACGGGCCAGTGACGCCGATGCGCACTCCCTGGCGATCGACCCGTTCCGGCGCACCATCGACCTGGACTGCTGACCTTCCCGTTCAGGCAGGACGGTCTGCCCTCGGCTCCGTCCCCGCGGCCGTGCGCCGCGCTCGCCGCGCCCACCACGCTGGCCTTCTCAACACGATCGAGGAGGCCAGGCATGCCGACGTACTTGTCACCCGGTGTGTACGTGGAGGAAGTCGAGTCGGGCGCCCGCCCTCTCGAGGGGGTGGGCACGGCGGTGGCCGCCTTCGTCGGGCTCGCCGAGAGCGGACCCTTCAACCAACCGACGCTGGTGAGCAGCTGGACGGCCTTCACCACGGTGTTCGGCGGGTTCCTGCCCGGGTCCTACCTGGCCCGGGCGGTCTAGGGCTACTTCCTCAACGGTGGGGGGAACTGCTACGTCGTCCGGATCGGCGAGGACGGCGACGACGGACGCAGCAGCAGCAACAGCAAGGCCCTGCCGAGCGGTCCGTACGCCGAGGTCGGCCGGGTCAAGTTCACCGCGCTCGACCCCGCCGCCGGGCCAGGGGAGTATCAGCGTCGAGATCAGCGACGCCGGCGGGGAATCGCCCACCGACGACATGTTCAAGGTCGTCGTGAAGCGCCGCGGCGAGCCGGTCGAGGAGTTCGACCGCGTGACCGTCTCGCGCGGCAAGACCAACGTGGCCACGGTGGTCAACGCGACCTCGACCGCGATCCGGGTCGAGGAGGTGGGCTCGGCGACGGCTGGCCAGGCCCGCCAGCGGTGAGGTGACGCTGAGCGAGTCCACCCCGCCGCCGGCCCCCGCGCCCCGGCTCAGCGCCGACGACTACGTCGGCGACGTCACCGAGCGCAGCGGCTTCGGCGGTCTGGAGACCGTCGACGAGGTCACCATGCTGTGCGTCCCGGACCTGATGAGCGCCTACCAGCACGGGCGTCATCGACCTCGAGACCGTGCAGGCGGTGCAGCTGGCGATGATCGCGCACTGCGAGCTGATGGGCGACCGGATGGCCATCCTCGACCCGCCGCCCGGGCTGAACGCCCAGCAGGTGAAGGAGTGGCGGGTCGACAAGGCCGGCTACGACTCGGCGTTCGCGGCGCTCTACTGCCCCGTGGATCAAGACCGCCGAACCCGGCGAACGGCGAGATCTCCTTCATGCCGCCGAGCGGGCACATCGCGGGGATCTGGGGCCGCAACGACGACACCCGCGGCGTGCACAAGGCTCCCGCCAACGAGGTGATCCGGGGCGCGATCAGCCTGGAGATGCAGTTCACCAAGAACGAGCACGACCTGCTCAACCCGGTCGGCATCAACGTGGTCCGCTCCTTCCCCGGCCGCGGCAACCGGGTCTGGGGAGCCCGCACCCTCTCGTCGGACCCGGCCTGGCGCTACCTCAACGTGCGCCGGCTCTTCAACTACCTCGAGGAGTCGATCCTGGTCGGCACCAACTGGGTCGTCTTCGAGCCGAACGACGAGGCGCTGTGGGCGCGGGTCCGTCGCACGCATCACCGCGTTCCTGGTCAACGAGTGGCGCAAGGGGGCGCTGTTCGGGCAGACCCCCGACGAGGCCTTCTACGTCAAGTGCGACTCCGAGACCAACCCCAGCGAGGGCATCGACGCCGGACAGCTGGTGTGCGAGGTCGGTGTGGCGCCGGTCAAGCCGGCCGAGTTCGTGGTCTTCCGCCTGGCGCAGTTCTCCGGCGGCACCAGCCTGGTCACCGAGTAGCACCCACCCACCACCCACCCCGGGCGTCGGCGTACGCCGTTCGGAGGACCTGAGAGGAGCAACCCATGGCACTGCCGGAAATGGACGCAGGGGTCGGCCACTCCTTCGGCCTGGAGTTCGACGGGGTGCAGATCAAGAGCATCACCGAGATCAGCGGGCTCAAGATGGAGATGGACGTCATCGAGCTGAAGGAGAACGGCCCGGACGGCAAGTACGTCGTCAAGAAGCTGCCCGGACGGTGGAAGGCACCCGAGATCACGCTGACCCGGGGGCTCTCGGAGGACAACAGCTTCGACTCGTGGATCAAGGACTCGCAGTTCGGCAAGATGGACGCCGTCCGCAAGGGCGGGGCGATCATCGTCTACGACTACGAGGGCCAGGCGGTGAAGCGGTACAAGCTGACCAACGCGTGGCCGAAGAGCCTGGAGATCGGCGCGCTCAAGGCCGGTGACACCTCGGTGCTGACCGAGAAGCTCGTCGTGACCTGTGAGCGGCTCGAGGTGGAGTGATGCGGCGCTCGGCATTCGCGGACGCGGTCGGGGCAGGAGCCGGAGCCGGCCCCGGTCGCTCCTCCGCGCCCGGAGGAGCGGCTGGTCACCGAGTTCACCTTCGTGCTTCCCCGGGGCTACGTCGACGGCTCGGGGAGCCTGCACCGGGACGGGACGATGCGGCTGGCCACGGCCCGGGACGAGCTGGTGCCGCTGCGCGACGACCGGGTCCGGGAGAACCCGGCGTACCTGACGGTGGTGCTGCTCGGCCGGGTCGTGACGCGGCTGGGGACGGTGACCGACATCCACGCCGGGGTGATCGAGAACCTGTTCGCCGCCGACCTCGCCTTCCTCCAGGACCTGTACCGCCGGGTCAACCAGGAGGGTCACACCCGAGCCGGGGTGACCTGTCCGGAGTGCGGCCACGGGTTCGCCGTCGACCTCGCCGGTGGGCGCCTGGGGGAATCGTGACGTACTCGGCCGACCGGCTCTACGAGGAGGTCGCGTACGTCGCCTTCGGCTTCCACTGGGCCCGCGAGGAGATCCTCGACCTCGAGCACGCCGAGCGCGAGCGCTACGTCGGTGAGATCGCGCGGCTCTCGGCCGCCGGTCGGCGGGGGTGAGCAGACGTGCGCTGGCTCCGCCGGGGACACCGGACGACCGAGCCGGGCCGCGCCCAGGCGGCCCCTTCCCTCGTGACCGCCCCCAGCCCGCCCGCCTGGGCCTCGGTCCCGCCGTTGCAGCGGACCTTCGGCGGCTTCCCCGCGGTGGCCGGACTGGACTCGTTCGCGGCCGGGCTCGCGACCCGCCAGGACCCCCGCTTCCTCGAACCCCTGGGACACCACGTCACTGCCGCCGCGCCTGCCGGTCAGGTGCACGGTCTAGCCACGCCCGCGCCGGTGCAGCGCACGTTCGCCTCCCCCGTGCAGGGCACGATCGCCTCCGGAGGGATGCCTCCCCCCGGGAGCGACGGTCCGTCTCGCCCGCCGCCCCCGCGCCCCCACCCCCGGTCGCCGAGCCGCGGGTTTCCGCGGAACCCGCGGGCGACCCGTCGCCTCGCGAGACCCCGGTGGAGCCGACCACCGTGCGCGACCCCACAGCACCGCGGTCGGACCCGTCGGCGGCGGTCTCACCGACGCTGCAGCGGACCCCCGAGGAGCGCCGTCCCACCCTCGGGTCCACCCCGTCGGCCAGCGGTCCGAGCGCTCCCGAGCGGCTGCCGGTGGTCGCACCGGTGCCGCGACCGGCCGTGCCGGACCTGGGCCCGGTTCCCGTCTCCCGGCTGCCCGAGGTCGAGCCTCGCGCCGTCCCGGCACGGGGACCGCTGCCGGGGCGGACTGTGGTGCAGCGGACCGACGCCCTGGCACCCGACCCATCCGCACCCGCCCCACCCGCACCCGACCTACCCGCACCCGACCCACCCGCCCCCGCCCCATCCGCAGCCGACCCGGCCGACACCCCTCCCTCCGGCACCTCGGTCGAGACCGCGGTGCCGGACGCCCCCGTGCCGGACGCCCCCGTGCCGGACGCGCCCGGGCCGGACGCCCCGCTGCTCGGGCCGCGGTCCTCGACCGGGTCCGTGCCCGACCAGTACGCCGCGCTCACGGTCCTGCGCGTGGAGGGGGGCCAGCCCCTGGTCGGTCCGGCAGCCGTCCCCGACCCGGGCCCGGCCCAGGCGGCTGTTCCCGGCCCGGGTCGAGCTCCAGGTCCGGCTGGAGAGCCAGCTCGACCGTCCCCGCCCGGGTCGCTCCCCGCGCCAGGGTCGGCGCTGGGCGCGGGGCCCGTCGCCGCGGCGGTCCCGGCGCGGGACTCCGTGCAGCGCACGACCGACCCACCGGTGGCCGCTCACCTCGGGAGCCCCGGGCCTGCGGACCTCCCCGAGGCCCGGTTGCTGTGGCCGCCCTCGGCGCCAGCGATGCCCCGGGCGCTCACGGCGGCACCCGTCGCCGCCCAGCGGCTCGCTTCGAGCGGCCACGTCAGCGCCCCAGTCAGCGGACCGGTCAGCGCCCCGGTCAGCGGACCGACCGGACCGACCGGACCGACCGGACCGACCGGACCCGGTGGCCCGGCGGCGCACCTCGCGGCGACGGCGCCGCGGACGCTTCCGGGAGAACCGACGCTGGGGCTGCCACGTACGGCGCGGGGGTCCGGCGCGCTCGCAGCGCAGCGGGCGGTGAGGGTGACGACAGAGGCCCCGATGCGCGCCGACGCGCGCTCCGAGGCGGTGCCGGCCCGGTGGCTCTCCGGCTCTGGCCCCGGGCCTGTCCCCGCGGCTCTCCCCGGCCTCGGCTCCCCAGCCGGGTGGGGCGCCGGGTGGGGCGCCCGGGCGGGCGCCGGGTCGGGCGCCGGGTCGGGCGACGCGCCAGGATCCCTCGACGTCGCGCCGGGGCCCGGGACCCCGGCGGGCCACGCGCTGGCGTACGTCCAGCGTCTGGTGAGGCCTGCTCCGACGGTGTCCCGCTCGGTCGACGGAACCGGGCGGGGTGGGTCCTGGCCCGAGTCCGTCCGTGATCCCGAGCCGGGCGATGCGCCCGGACCGTCCTGGGAGCCGGGCAGGGCACCGTCCACCGTGACCGGGGGGTCCGCGCAACCCTCCCGTCCCACCCCCGCGGCGTACGCCGTCCAGCGCTGGACGACACCGGCAGCGAGGACCGCACCGGCCGGGGAGGACCCTGTATCCGCCCCGGTGGCCACCCGGCCCGCGGAGCCGGTCGCACCTTCGGCGGCCGTGGTGCAGCGCGACGCCGAGCCGGAGCCGGCCGCCACGGAGGCGGTGGGGCAACGGGCCCCGTCGTCGGCCCCGTCGGTGGCAACGTCGGTGGCCTCCGGCGGAGCAGCGCCGAACCTCGACGAGCTCGTCCGGCGACTGTACGAGCCGCTGGCCGCGCGCCTCCGCGCCGAGCTGTGGCTGGACCGTGAGCGGTCCGGAAGGAGCCTGACCCGGTGACCACCCCGAGCTATCCCGAGCCCGCCGTGAGCGTCTGCTTCGCGGTGACCGTCGACGACCTCAAGCTGGGGACCTTCAACAGCTGCGAGGGGCTGGGCGTCGAGGTCGTCCTGGAGCAGCGGGAGGAGGGCGGCAACAACGGGTTCGTCTGGCAGCTGCCGACCCGGATGAAGTTCAGCAACATCAAGCTGTCCCGTCCCCTGTGCTCCGACACCGACGAGGTGATGGCGTGGCTGTCCAGCATGACCACCGGGGTGACGCCGAAGACCGCGAGCATCTCCGCGATGACCGCTGAGCGGAAGGTCGTGGCGTCCTGGGGGCTGCTGGGGGTCGTGCCGGTCCGGTGGACCGGGCCGAGCCTCAACCTGGACTCCCCGAAGGTGGCTACCGAGACCCTCGAGCTGGCTCACCACGGGTTCACCTCCGCGAAGCCCGTGACGTGAGGCGGCCGTGAGCACCCCGATCGCCCTGATGTCCTCCGCCGGCGGGGGAGGCGTGTCGGCGCCCTCCCCCTCGGGGGACACCTCCCGCCCGCAGATGGAGAAGGCGGTCCTCAAGCTCTACGACCCCACCCCGTCGGGGGGGAAGGGCGCCGAGCGGGGCAGCATCCCGTTCCAGTTCAACCCCAAGGAGGTCACGATCGCCAAGACCGCGAAGTGGGAGCGCAAGACCGCCAAGGGGGCGAAGAAGGCCGGACCTCCCGAGTTCACCGGCGCGGAGCCGTGCAAGCTCACCGTGGAGCTGTTCTTCGACGCCTCCGGCAAGCAGGACGGCAGCGTGGTGGCCGCGGTCGAGAAGCTGTTCAGCTGCACCGTGCCGACCGAGGAGAGCGCCGGGCAGAAGAAGCCCAGCCCGCCCCTGGTCGTGCTGCACTGGGGGGCGATCGCGAGCTTCCCGGCCTTCGTCACCTCGGTCAGTGCCAAGTACACGCTGTTCTCGGCCGGTGGTCTGCCGATCCGTGCGCTGTGCTCGGTCTCCCTGGAGGAGATGCCGGACGACCCCGCGCGGCAGAACCCCACCTCCGGCTCCGACGCCGTACGTCGCGCCCACACGCTGGTCCAGGGGGACTCGCTGGCCTCGGTCGCCTACGCCGAGTACGGCGACCCGGCGGCCTGGCGTTCGCTCGCCCGCTTCAACCACATCGACGACCCGCTCCGGGTGCGCCCTGGCCGGCAGCTGCTGCTGCCCTCGCCCGAGGAGCTGTGAACGATGTCCACTGCGAGCGCCTTCCAGGTCGAGATCGACGGTGTCGCGCTGCCCGACGACGTGGGCCCGCTGCTCACCGCCGCCTACGTCGACGACTCCCAGCAGTACCCGGACCTGTTCGAGCTGCGCTTCCGCGACCCGGCCCACCTGGTGCTGCCGAAGACCGGCGCCAAGGTCGGGTCCACGGTCAAGGTCTCGGTCACCACGAGCAGCAGCAGCGTCCCTGCCACGCTCATGGTCGGGGAGGTCACCGCGCTGGAGGCGGAGTTCGACTCGCTCGGCACGTTCACCGTGGTCCGCGGGTACGACGCGGCGCACCGGCTGTTCCGGGGGCGCCGGAGCGAGGCCTACGTGCAGATGACCGCCTCCGACGTCGCCACGAGGATCGCGCGGGCCGCCGGGCTGCAGGTGGGGGAGGTGACGAGCACGACCACCGTCTACGAGCACCTCTCCCAGGCCGGGACCAGCGACTGGGACATGCTCCAGCGGCTCGCCGCCGACGTCGGCTTCGACATCACCGTCCGCGACGGCAGGTTCGGCTTCGGCCCCCGGAAGCCGGCCGGCTCCGCGCCGGCCGCCGGGGGACCGCAGACCACGGACCCGCTCGTGCTGCGGCTGGGCGCCGACCTGCTGCGCGTCCGGTCCGTGGTGACCTCGGCCGAGCAGGTCAAGGAGGTCGAGGTGCGGGGCTGGGACACCGAGACCAAGCAGGCGCTGACCTCCACCCGTCCTGCGACCACCGGTCGGGTGGACCTGCCGGACATCGACCCGGCCCGGCTCGCGCACGCCTTCGGCGACGCCCGGTTCGTCGCCACCGACGTCCCCCACCGGACGCAGGCAGAGGTGGACACGGCGGCGGCGACGCTCGCCGAGGCCGTGGCCGGGTCGTTCGCCGAGCTCGAGGCGGTGGCACGCGGGAACCCGGAGGTGCGGGCGGGAGTGGCCGTGTCCGTGGACGGCCTGGGCGCGCCGTTCGACGGGAAGTACACCGTGACCACGTCGCGCCACCGCCTCGACCCCACCACCGGCTACACCACGTCGTTCTCGGTCAGCGGCGCTCACGACCGCAGCCTCCTCGGCCTGGTCACGGGCGGCGGGCCCGCGGCGACCGCCCCGGCCGGGGTGGTCGTGGCGACCGTCGACGACGCCAACGACCCGCAGCTGTCCGGGCGCGTGCGGCTGGCCTTCCCGTGGCTCTCCGACGACTACGTGAGCGGGTGGGCGCGCACCCTCCAACCGGGGGCCGGCAAGGGTCGCGGCAGCCTGGTCGTGCCCGAGGTCGGCGACGAGGTGCTGGTCGTGTTCGAGCAGGGCGACGTACGACGTCCCTACGTCCTGGGCGGCCTCTTCAACGGCGTGGACACCCCCGACGGCAAGGGGATCCGGGTCGTCGACTCCGGCTCGGGCGCGGTGAACCGGCGCTCCTTCGTCTCGCGCAGGGGTCACCGGGTGGACCTGCTGGACGAGGACGGCCGCACCGAGGGGGTCAGCATCGCCACGGCCGACGACACGGTGACCGTCCGCCTGGACGCCACGGCCACCACCGTCACCGTCCACGCCGACGGCACCGTGACCGTCGAGGGCAAGCAGGGCGTCGTGATCGACGCGGGGAGCGCCAAGCTCGAGCTGAAGGCCGGGCAGATCGAGCTCAGCGCCACGCAGGGGGTGACCGTCGACGGCGGCACCGGCCCGGTCAAGGTCACCACAGGGTCGCAGCTCGACCTCAAGGGCGGCGCCACAGCCTCCCTCTCGGCCGGGCTGGTCCGGATCAACTAGGCCGAGGAGGCGACGATGCCAGCAGCAGCGCGGGTGGGGGACCCCACGGGGCACCCCGGTGTGATCGGACCACCGGGGGTGCCGACGGTGCTCATCGGCGGCATGCCCGCTGCCACGGTGGGCACGCCCCACCTGTGCTCCTTCCCCCCTCCGGCCGTCCACCCGCCGACAGCGATCGTCCCGCCAGGGTGCCCGACCGTGCTCATCGGCGGCATGCCCGCGGCTCGGATGGGCGACCTCGCCGGGTGCGGTGCCCCGATCGTCATGGGCGCCCCGACCGTGCTGATCGGAGGCTGAGGTGACCCCCGACTTCCTCGGCGCCGGCTGGGCCTTCCCCGTCGGCACCGACGCCACGGGCGGAGTCGCCCTCGTGGGTCGCGAACGCGAGGTGGAGCAGGCGATCCGGCTCATCCTCGGCACCGCACCGGGGGAGCGCCCGATGCGTCCCGAGTTCGGCTGCCGGATCCACGACCACGTGTTCGGGCCGGCCAACGGCGCCACGGCCGGGCAGATCGCCTACGACGTGCGCGCGGCCCTGGAGCGCTGGGAGCCGCGGATCGTGGTGGACGAGGTCGGAGTCTGTTTCGACGAGATCGACTCCGGCAAGCTGTACGTCGACGTGGGGTACACGGTCGTCGGCTCGAACGACCCGCGCAACCTGGTCTTCCCCTTCTACACGATCCCGGACCACGAGCTCGAGGCGCCCCTGCCGGTCACCCTGCCGGTCACCCTGCCGGTCACCCTGCCGGCCGGGCGGCCCGGGGAGGTGGTCTGACGTGCTGCCCGCACCCAACCTCGACGACCGCACGTTCCAGGGCCTGGTGGACGAGGCCAAGCGACTGGTGCAGAACCGTTGCCCGGAGTGGACCGACCACAACGTCAGCGACCCCGGGGTGACGCTGATCGAGGCGTTCGCGCAGATGGTCGACCAGCTGGTGTACCGGCTGAACCGGGTCCCGGACCTCCACTACGTCAAGTTCCTCGAGCTGATCGGCGTCGAGCTGCGTCCCCCCGCACCGGCCCGGGGGCGGGCGACGTTCTGGCTGTCGGCCCCCCAGCCCCACCCGGTCCTCGTCCGGGCCGAGACGCAGGTCTCCACGCCCCGCACCGACATCACCGACCCGGTGGTCTTCACGACCACCCGCGAGCTGGCGGTGCTGCCGTGCTCGTTCCTCCGCGCCGGGGCGGCGCTCCTGGGTGCGGAGGCGGTCGACCACACCCCCGCCCTGAGCGGCGACCAGGGGTTCCCGGCGTTCTCCCCCGCCCCCGTCGCCGGCGACGCGCTGCTGGTCGGGCTCTCCGCCGCGGTTCCCTCCTGCGCGGTCACCCTGCGCATGGACTGCACCGTCTCGGGGGTCGGGGTGGACCCGCGACGACCACCGCTGGTGTGGGAGGCGTGGACCGGCAGCGGCTGGTCGCCGTGCGAGCTCGACCACGACGACACCGGGGGCCTCAACCGCGACGGGGACGTGGTCCTGCACGTCCCGGACGAGCACCGGACCTCGATCATCGCCCGGGAGCGCGCCGGCTGGCTGCGCTGCCGGCTCGTGGAGCCGCTGCCCGGACAGCCGACGTACTCCGCGCCGCCGCGGATCCACGGGATCAGCGCCTTCACCATCGGCGGGACCGCGCCGATGGTGCACGCCGAGCTCCAGCACCGCGAGCTGCTCGGCCGCTCCGACGGCACGCCCGGGCAGCGGTTCCCCCTGCAGCGCAGCCCGGTGCTCGCCTCCGACCAGCCGGGCACCCTGGAGGTCCACGTCGGCGAGGACGTGGAGCTGTGGACCGAGGTGCCGCACTTCGCGCAGTCCGGTCCGCAGGACCGGCACTACCGGGTGGACCCGGTCGCCGGGGAGGTCCAGCTCGGGCCCGCCGTACGCCGGGCGGACGGGGCGGTGCTCGGCTACGGCGCGGTGCCGCCGCGGGCGGCCACGCTGGTGCTCACGGCGTACCGCAGCGGCGGGGGGCGGGCCGGAAACGTGGCGACCGGTCAGGTCCGGGTGCTGAAGACCAGCGTGCCGTACGTCGCGCGGGTGGAGAACCGGGCGCCCGCGGTCGGCGGAGCCGACGCCGAGACCCTGGAGGAGGCCAAGGTCCGGGGCCCGATGCTGCTCCGTTCCCGGGGGCGGGCGGTGACCGCGGAGGACTTCGTGCAGCTGGCCCACGACGTGGCTCCTGAGGCGGCACGGGTGTTCTGCTCGGCCAGCCGTGAGGGCGACGAGGGGGAGGGAGTGGTGGTGCTCGTGGTGCCGCACGTGGTCGGCGACGACGTCGGCCGCCTGCGGCACGCCGACCTGGTCCCGGACGAGGCCACCCTGTCCCGGATCGCGGCCTCCCTGGACGAGCGGCGCCTGGTCGGCACCCGGCTCCTGGTGGCCCCGCCCGCGTACGTCGGCCTGACGGTGGTGGTGGACGTGGCCGCCCGGGAGCGCCACGACGCCGACACCGTGCACGACGACGTGCTGCGTGCGCTCTACGGGCTCCTGGACCCGTTGACCGGTGGCCCCGACGGCGACGGGTGGCCGTTCGGCCGGCCGGTCCAGGCGCACGAGGTGCACGCCGCGCTGGCCCGGATCCCGGGGGTCGACATGGCCCAGGAGGTCACCGTGACGCTCTTCCCCGCCGACGTCGACACCGGGCGGCGGAGCACCCCGGTGCAGCGACTCGACCTGCCGCCCCACGGGCTCGTGCTGTCCTTCGAGCACCAGGTGCGGGTGCGCTGATGCGCGGCGCAGGCTCGGCGTTGCAGAGCCCGGTCCCGGTCGCCGCGTCCCTGCCGGGGATCTACCAGGGGCACGGGTTCGTGGAGCAGTTCTGCGCCGCCCTGGACGAGGTCCTGGCCCCGGTCGTGTCGGCCCTGGACAACCTGCCGGCCTATCTCGACGTCAGCACCACGCCGGAGGACCTGCTGCCCTGGTTGGCGACCTGGATCGGCATGCCGCTCGACGTGGGCCAGCCCACGGCCCGGCAGCGCGAGGTCCTGGAGTCGGCCACCGCCCTGCAGGGCTGGATGGGCACCCGTCGCGGGGTGGCGCTCGCGGTGGAGGCGGTGACCGGTCACCGGGCGGTCGTGCAGGAGACCGGTGGCGCGACCTGGTCGCTGTCGGCCGACGCGCGGCTCCCGGGCGAGCCGCTGCAGGCGCTGGTGGTCGAGGTCCACGTGGGGCCGGACGAGCCGGTCGACGAGCCGCGGCTGGACCTGCTGGTGGCCGGGTTGAAGCCGGCCCACGTGGTGCACCGTGTGGAGGTCGTGCGGGACGCCTGACCGGCTCAGCGGGCGACGAGCTGCGCGGTCACCTCCGCCTGCTCGCGGCGCGTCGCCTCCGCCGCGGTGAAGTCCCCCATCCGTGCCTGCACGTCGGCCAGGAGGCCCCAGGCCGAGTCCCGCAGCGGGTCGAGGGCGGTGGCCCGACGGGCCACCGTCAGTGCCTCCTCGGGAGCGCGCAGGGCCAGGGACAGCCGCGCCGCGGTGTACGCCGCCGAGGCCGCGGCCACCCGCAGCCGGTCCCGCTCCCCGACGACCCAGTCGGCGGGCCCGGCCTCGGTGAGCAGGTCGCCGCGGTAGGTCCGCAGGGCGGCCAGGCTGGCGCGCAGAGCGGTCGGGTGGTCCTCGCGGACCATCGCCCGGGTTGCCTGGTCCAGGCAGTCCTGGAACTCGTCCACGTCGAGGACCGCGCCGGGGAGGCGGAGCGCGTAGGCGCTGCCGTGCCGCTCCACGCTGGTGTGCCCGAGTCCCGCCTCGGCCAGGCACCCGCGGAGGCTCGAGGTCGCCGCGTGCAGACGGTGGGTGGCTGCCTCGACCCGCACGTCGGGCCACAGCAGGTCGAGGAGCACCTCACGGTGCACGTCGTGCCCGAGGTGGAGAGCCAGCACCAGCAGCAGCGACCGGGGGCGCGGACGCAAGGAGGGAAGCCTCACCGGTCGGCCGCCGACCTCGAGGGTGAAGTCCCCGAGGCAACGCACCCGCACCGCGGCGCCCGGGGACGGCAGGGGGGTGGGCGGGGCGGCCCCCCCGACCGACCTGAGCCATGCGGAGACCGGTGTCTCCAGGTCGGGCAGGCCGCACCCACGTGCCCGGTGCCGGGCGCGCCGGGCCTGGTCCGCCGCCTCTGCGGTGGAGGTCGGCGCCAGGACCTCGGCCCCCCAGGTCTCTGCCCACGCCTGGAGGACCGGGGCACGGAGGTCGGCCGCCGAGCGGGCCGCACGCGCCAGCCAGTCGCCGGCCCCGGGGTCTCCGCGGAACGCCAGGGCGACCCCCAGGCAGCCGGTGAGCAGGGCAGCGCCCCAGGCGTCGCCTCCGCGCCTGCAGTCCTCCACGACCGCAGCGCAGGACTCCTGGCGCCACGGCTCGTCGGTGGTGGCGAGGAGGACCGAGGCCTGGAGACCCCGAGCCAGCCGGGCCAGCCAGGGGAGGTCGTCGACCTCGGCGACGAGCACGATCTCCTCCAGCCTGGCCACCAGCCCGACCGCGGTGCCCCCGGACACCGCAGCCCCCAGGTCGGCCACCAGCAGCGCGAAGGGGCCCGCGTCCGGAGCCGGGGTGGCGAACGCCCGTCCTGCTGCCGCGACCTCTCCCCGCAGCAGGTGCCGGAGCCCCCGGATCAGGGGATCGGCACCGGCGCCGGTGACCTCCTCCTCGTCGTGGTGGATGGTCAGCCGCCGGGCCGCCTCGGTCAGCGTGCGGGGTGGCCCCGCGGCGCGGCCCGGCAGGAACCCCGGCCCGGGGTCGGGCAGCCACAGCCGCGCCGACTCGCGCTCCACCATGCACCGGGTCCGGAAGTCGGCGTCGTCGAGCAACGACTCGGCATGACGGAACGCCGTGACGGCGTCGGCCACCGCACCCAGCCGCTGCAGGCGCCGAGCCCGGGCCAGGGCCAGCCACGGGTCGTCCAGGGGGGCGCCGTCGGTCAGCCCTACGCCGGGGAGGTCGGCCCCGCTGTGCTGCACCAGCCGGGCCACGGAGCCGAAGTCCCCCGCCAGGGCATAGCCGCGCACCGCGTCCGGAAGCAGCCCCTCAGCCTCGAGCAGCCGGGCGCTGCGGCCGTAGGTCTCGGCCGCGCGGCGCGGCCCCCGCTCGTCGAGGAGCAGTCCCTCCAGCAGCGTCTGCAGCACCTGGTGGTACCGGTAGGAGAAGCCGTCCTCGGCCGGGATGGTGAAGAACTGCCGCAGCGCGAGCTCCTCCAGGACCGCCGCGCTGCCCTCGCTGTCCAGCAGGGCGTCGCACAGACCCCCGGTGAGCGTGCCGAGGGTGCTCGTGACGAGGAGGAACTCGCGTCGCTCAGGGTCGAGCTCGTCGAGCACGGTGCGGGTGAGGTAGGAGCGCAGCAGCCGTGAGCGACCGCCCAGCCCGACCACGGCGCGCTCCCGGTCGGCGGCGGACTTGCCCGCGGTGGCCAGCTGGAACAGCTTGAGCCCGGCCGCCCACCCGCCCGTACGCCGGGTCAGCGCGGCCGCTCCCTCGGGGGACAGCGGCTCGTCGTACACGACACGGAACAGCTCCTCGACCTCCCACGACCGGAAGCGCAGCGCCTCGTTGTCCAGCTCCACCAGCTCGTCGCAGACCTGGAGCCGGGGGGTGTTCACGGGCAGGGCACGCCGGGTGCCGATCACCATCCGGACCTCGCGCGGACGCCACCGGAGCAGGGTCGACAGCTCGGCCTCCGCGGAGCTCCCCGCGAGCTCGTGCACGTCGTCGAGCAGCAACAGGAGCGGGCCGGCGCGCGCGCCCACCAGAGCCTCCACGAGCTCGGCGGCGCTCGCGGGCCGGCCCAGGTCCAGGCCCAGCGCCGAGGAGCAGCAGCGGGCGAGATGGTCGACGAAGGCCGGGGCGGAGCGGTGCTCGGGCGCGGTGGGGCACCACGCCGCCGGGACGGTCACGGTCGACGCCGCCCGGGCCAGGAGGGTGGTCTTGCCCGACCCTGCCTGCGCGGTCACCACGACCACCCCGGGCCCGTGCACGTCGACCAGCGGGTCGAGCAGGCGTGGTCGGGGGAGACCGACGGGCTCGGGTCGGCTCAGCGGGCTCTCGGGGTCCTCGATCACCGCACCCTCCCTCCTCAATCCGGGTCGTCCGAGCCCGACCGAGGATGGTCCTCCTGCCGGTCTACCCGAGGTCGAGGTCGGGGTCCAACCCCCCATCGGGGTCATTCGGCGCAGCCACGCCCTCGGCGCCGCCCGGTCCGCCGGAGCTGAGCGGGTCGAGGTGGAGCTCGAGCTCGATCCGGTCGGTCAGCCCGTCGGCGTCGGTGTCGATCCGGGTGGGGTCGGTCCCGAGCGCCACCTCGCTGCTGTCGCTGAGCCCGTCGAGGTCCGTGTCGGCGGCGAACGGGTCGAACCCGTGAGCGAGCTCGTACTGGTTGCTGAGCCCGTCGGCGTCCTGGTCGCCGAGCGGGTCCAGGCCCTCGCCCCCGGAGGACAGCAGCGCCGCGGCGGTCGCCGCGCCGACGGCGCTGCCTGCCCCGGTGCCGTTGCCCGCGCTGAGCGCCTCGGCCGCGTCGGAGATGCCGTCCCCGTCGCTGTCGGCGGCGAAGGGGTTCAGGCCGGCGAGCCGCTCGAAGGTGTCGGAGAGCCCGTCGTGGTCGCTGTCGACGAAGGTGTCGGGCCCGGCGCCCGCCTCGATGACGTCGTAGGCCTCGAGCCCGGTGGCCGACCCGGTCGGTGGTCCGGCCTCCGCCATCTGCGGGATCATCCCCGCGTAGTTGAACCGACCTGCGGCGGGGAACTCGTTGACGCCGTAGCTCGAGCCGCGGGCCTCGATGGTGCGCCCGTCGCCCAGGCTGATCGCGACGTGCGCGGTGGACGGGCGCCCGCCGCCCGGGGTCGGCTCGCTGGAGAAGTAGAAGAGCAGCGCGCCCTTGGTGTGCAGCGCCTCGTCGACAGGCATGAGCTGGCTCTGGCCCTTCAGGTCGAGGTACTGGTACATCGCCCCGTCCGGGATGGTCACGCCGACCTGGTCCGCTGCCCACTGGGTCAGCTCCGAGCAGTCGAACGCGTCGGGATCGGGGTCGTCCAGGGAGGCCTCGGCTCCGAAGACGTACCGGTCGCCGCGCTGGGCGACGGCCGCCTGGACGAAGGCGTCGGCCCGGGTGCCCGTCGCGGACGTCGGCCCGTCGTGGACGTCGTGGACGTCGTGGACGCCACAGACGACGTGGGCGCCGTGAACGCAACGGTGGACGCCGGACCGACCGGGGCCGTGGGCGCCAGCACGCCGTGCTCCGCATGCAGCGGGTCGCCGCCGAGCTGGACCTCGGTGCCGTCGGCGATCCCGTCCTGGTCGGTGTCGGCGAGGGTTCCGTCGGTGCCCAGCGAGACCTCGGCGGAGTCGCTCAGCGTGTCCGAGTCGGTGTCGGCGAGCAGAGGGTCGGTGCCGCTGACCGCGTGCTCGTAGGCGTCGGAGAGGCCGTCCTGGTCGGTGTCGGCGACGTCGGGACTGCTGCCCACCAGGCGCTCGTAGGCGTCGGTGAGACCGTCGTGGTCGGTGTCGAGGTTGGCCGCCGGGTCGTGTCCGGGGTCGATGAGGTCGTAGGAGGCCGACAGGGTGCCGCCGGAGGCACCGATGCCGTCGGGCGGGCCGCTGGGCGGCAGCGGGTCGGGCAGGGGGGAGGAGTAGCCCCCGACCCCGCGCGGGTCGCCGGCGTACCCGGTGACCGCAGAGACGTCGTCGAGGTAGGCCCGGTAGTCGCCCGAGCCTCCCGCGTGCGAGGCGTGCGTGGTGGTCCAGGGACGCATGTCGGTGCCGTGGTGGGAGATGTCGTACGCCGCCCGCGCGTTGACCCTCGGGTCGGTGAGGTCGCCCCACACGTTGGGCCGGACGGTGGGGGAGACGTTGATCTGCCACAGGCCCTGGGAGTGCTCACCGGAGTCGTTGAGCGCGCCGGTCTCCCCGCCGGACTCGGCCAGCGCGATGGCGGTCCAGGTCGTCGCCTGGTCAGGGGTGAAGCCCGCGGCGCGCGCGGCCTCGTAGATCTCACCGATGCCCAGTCTCACGGCCCACCCCCCGGCTGCCCCTTCGGGCGGCCTTTCCTTCTCTCTCGAGTCTAGGTGGGGTCCGTCGAGGGCCGATAGTGTCGAAGGATGGGCTACCGCCTCGGTGTCGACCTGGGCACGACCTTCACGGCCGCCGCCGTCGACGCGGGGTCGGGGCCGGAGATGGTGGGCCTCGGCAACCGGGCGCTCCAGGTGCCCTCGGTCCTGTTCCTCGCCGAGGACGGGACGTTCCTGTGCGGCGAGGCGGCGGAGCGTCGCGCCGGGGTCGCCCCCGACCGGGTGGTGCGGGAGTTCAAGCGGCGGTTGGGCGACACGGTGCCGATCCTCGTGGCCGGGCAGCCGTTCTCGCCCCAGGCGCTGACCGCACGCCTGCTGGCGTGGGTGGTGGAGACGGTCACCGAGCGGCGGGGTGCCGCCCCGGACGAGGTGGTGCTCACCCACCCGGCGAACTGGGGCGGCTACAAGCGCGAGCTGTTCGCCCAGGTGGCCTCCCTGGCCGACCTGCCGTCGGCGCTGACCTGCACCGAGCCCGAGGCCGCAGCCATCCAGTACGCCGCGCGGGCGCCGCTGGCGACCGGGGACCGGGTCGTGGTCTACGACCTCGGCGGCGGCACGTTCGACGTGTGCGTGCTGGAGAAGACCGAAGCGGGGTTCGCGATCCTCGGGTCCCCCGACGGGGTGGAGCACCTGGGCGGTGTCGACTTCGACGAGGCGGTCTTCCGCCAGGTCGTGGGGCAGCTGGGCGACGGTGCGGGGGACCTCGACCCCGACGACCCGGTGGTGACCGCCGGACTGTCCCGACTGCGCCGTGACTGCGTCGAGGCCAAGGAGGCGCTGTCCAACGACGTGGAGGCCGTCGTACCGGTGGCCCTGCCGGGGGTGACCAGCACCGTGCGCCTGACCAGGTCGGAGGTCGAGGCGCTGATCACGCCGGCGCTTCGCGACACGATCGCGGCCACCCGGCGTGCCCTGCGGTCGGCGTCGACCACCCCTGAGGAGCTGGCCGCCGTCGTCCTGGTGGGGGGCAGCTCCCGGATCCCGCTGGTGAGCCACCTGCTGCACAGCGAGCTCGGTGTGCGGACCGCCATGGACACCCACCCCAAGCACGACATCGCGCTGGGGGCGGTGCAGTATCGCCCTGCCGCAGCCGCGGGGACGCCCGTGGCCGAGCCGCCCCGCTCCCGGTGGCCGACCCGGGGCAAGCGGCCCGCCCCCACCCCCGACCCAGCGCCGGTTCCGGCTCCCGTGCCCTCCCCGGCCCCGACCTCTGCGCCCGTTCCGGCCCCCGTTCCCGCTCCGGGGCCGGTCCCGCCGCCGGCGGGGCCGCGGCAGCCGAGCGCCGGGCCCGCGACGCCTCCGCCCGTCGGCGCTCGGGCGGGCGGGGCCGCGGGCGACACCCTCGGCAGGTGGGTCGACCAGCTGCGGGAGATGACGGGTCGGCGTACCGGGGTCCTCGTCGCAGCGGTCGTGGCGGGACTGCTCGTGGTCGGGGTGCTCTACCTCCTCGTCGACCGCGGCGGCGGCCCGGGCGCCACGCCGTCCTCAGCGGACCCGACCGCCCCGACCGCCCCGGCCGCCAGTCCGAGCCCGTCGGACTCGTCGCCGTCCACCACCCCGACGACGACCCCGACGGTGCCGGAGACCGCGCTCGTCGTCCCCGTCCGCGAGTCCACCGGCCTGCGCCTGCACCTGGTCGACGCGAGCACCGGGACGGACGAGCCGTTCGGGCCGGGTGCCGGGCAGCAGGACCTCCCCTCGCTCTCCGGCGAGCGCGACCTCGTGCAGTTCCGCCGGCGCGCGTCGGCCGAGGCGCCCTGGACCCTGGCGGTGGGACGCCCCGGGGAGCGGCCCACCGCCCTCTTCACCTCCCCGCCCGGGACCGACCTGCAGTGCCAGGGCCGGGTGGGCTGGAGTCCGGCGGGGGACGAGATGGCCTTCAACTGCCGGGTGGGTGGCACCCGGGGCGCGTTCGTGGCGCCGGTGGACGCCGGCGGCCGGGTCGACGGGGGGCAGCTCCTGCGGGTGGACGCGCTGAGCGACCGCTCGATGTCGAACATCTCCTACACCGGGACCGGGGGGCTCCTGGTGAGCTACGAGGGCGGCGCCGCGCCGGGGCTCAGGGTCCTGCCCGCGGGGGCGTCGCAAGCGGTCCGTCTCACGGTCGGCCGGGACAGCGACTCCGCCGGTGGTCCCGGCGACCTCGTGGCCTTCCAGCGCGACGGGGACCTGTTCGTGCTCTCGGCCGGCAACGCACCCGTCGACTGCGCGGAGCCGCTCGTCGAGGTGCCCGAGACCGGGTTCCCGCTCTGCCGGCTCACCTCGGGCACCGCCGTCGACTCCGACCCCACGTGGTCACCCGACGGGTCGGCCGTCGCCTTCCGACGTGCTGCGGCGCCGGGTCAGCCCACCCAGCTGATGCAGATCGACCTGGGCGCGACGGCAGCCCGCCTCTTCGTCACCGGCGGCGTGCAGGTCGACGGCGCACCCTCCTGGTCTCGCCGCTGACCGGCTCCGTCACGGCGGGTCAGGAGTCCCGCGACCTGCCCCAGCGCCACCGGGGGGGCTCGCCCTTGGCGTAGCAGACCGCGATGACGGCGGGCGTCCCCAGCACCACGGTGCCGAGGGCCAGGTAGGCGACGGGCTCGCCGAACGGCATCACCAACCGCGCTCCTGCCACTCGGCGAGGTGCGGACGCTGGGCGCCGATGGTGGAGTCGTCCCCGTGACCGGGGTAGAACCAGGTCTCGTCGGGGAGCCGGTCGAAGAGCTTCTCCTTCACCCCGGCGAAGAGGGTCCGGAAGCCCTCCTCGCTCTTGAAGGTGTTGCCGACCCCGCCGGGGAACAGGCAGTCCCCGGTGAACAGGTGCGGGGTGCCCTCGGGGTCGTCGTAGAGCAGGGCGATGGACCCGGGGGTGTGCCCCACGAGGTGGATCGCCTCGAGCGTGCAGGCGCCGACGCTGATCCGGTCGCCGTCGGCCACCAGGACGTCGGTCGGGACCGGGATGCCCGCCGCGTCGTGCTCCCCGGCGTACGTCGTCGCTCCGGTGGCGGCCACCACGTCGGCCAGGGCGGTCCAGTGGTCCTCGTGCCGATGCGTCGTGACCACCTTGCTCAGCCCACCCGCGCCCACGAGGGCGAGGACCCGGTCCGGCTCCGCGGCGGCGTCGATGAGCACCTGCTCGTCGGTCCGTCGGCAACGCAGGAGGTAGGTGTTGTTGCCGAAGTCCCCGACCACCATCTTGGTGATGATCAGCTGCGCGAGCTCGCGCACGTCCGGGGGGCCGTCCTGGGTGACCTTGCCGTGGTAGCTCATCTCCACCTTCTCGTCCGGGGGCGGCCGGGTCGGTTCCCGGCGGCTGAGGAGAGCATGCCAGGCGCTGCGGGCGGCCCGTCGTCGCCGAGTCGCTCCCACTCCCGGCGCCGGGGGTTCCGGCTGGGCCCGGTGGGTAGCGTGTGGGGGCCGGCCGACGGTCCCGTCCGTCCCGTCCCCGCCCGCCCGGTGTGTCGGGTTGAGGTGGGCCGTTAGCATGGCGAACACTTGTTCGAACGACTCCATCACGTCAGGACTTCCGGTGGCAGACCAGCTCATCATCCGAGGGGCGCGCGAGCACAACCTCAAGGACGTCTCCCTCGACCTGCCGCGGGACTCCCTCATCGTGTTCACCGGCCTGTCGGGCTCCGGCAAGTCGAGCCTCGCCTTCGACACCATCTTCGCCGAGGGCCAGCGCCGCTACGTCGAGTCGCTCTCGGCGTACGCCCGGCAGTTCCTCGGCCAGATGGACAAGCCCGACGTCGACTTCATCGAGGGACTCTCCCCGGCCGTCTCGATCGACCAGAAGTCCACCTCGAAGAACCCCCGCTCGACGGTGGGCACGATCACCGAGGTCTACGACTACCTGCGCCTCCTCTACGCCCGGGCCGGGCGGCCGCACTGCCCCACCTGCGGCGAGCCGATCTCGCGGCAGACGCCGCAGCAGATCGTCGACCGCATCCTCCAGCTCGACGAGGGGACCCGCTTCCAGGTCCTCTCCCCGGTGATCCGCGGACGCAAGGGCGAGTACGTCGACCTCTTCCGTCAGCTCCAGACCCAGGGGTTCTCCCGGGTGCGGGTCGACGGCGAGACCCACCTGCTCACCGAGCCGCCGACCCTGGACAAGCAGAAGAAGCACACCATCGAGGTCGTCATCGACAGGCTGGCCGCGAAGGCGAGCGCCAAGAGGCGGCTGACCGACTCGGTGGAGACCGCGCTGAACCTGGCCGGGGGCCTGGTGGTCTTCGACTACGTCGACCTGCCCGAGGACGCGCCGGGCCGTGAGCAGCGCTTCTCCGAGAAGATGGCCTGCCCCAACGAGCACCCCATCGACACCGACGAGCTCGAGCCCCGCTCGTTCTCCTTCAACTCGCCCTTCGGCGCCTGCCAGGTCTGCAGCGGCCTGGGCACCCGCATGGAGGTCGACCCCGAGCTGGTGATCACCGACCCGTCCGCCACCCTCGCCGAGGGCGCGGTGAGCCCCTGGTCCGGTGCGCACGTGTCCGACTTCTTCCAGCGGCTCATGGGTGCCCTCGGCGACGAGCTGGGCTTCGACCTGGACACCCCGTGGGAGCGGCTGCCGCCCAAGGCACGCACGTCGATCCTGGA
This sequence comes from uncultured Actinomycetota bacterium, assembly GCA_963784485.1. GTDB lineage: Bacteria > Actinomycetota > Actinomycetes > Propionibacteriales > Nocardioidaceae > Marmoricola_A. The sequence goes on from CAWARH010000005.1 coordinate 249,397, forward strand.
CGGGCATGCGACCAAGGTCCACGTCCGGCACAAGAACCGCTACGGACGCGAGCGCTCGTACGTCACCGCCTTCGAGGGGGTGCGTCCCTACATCGAGCGCAGGCACCGCGAGGCCGAGTCCGACACCAGCCGTGAGCGGTTCGAGGGCTTCATGCGCGAGGTGCCCTGCCCGGCCTGCCAGGGGTCGCGGCTCAAGCCGGTCTCGGTGGCGGTGACCCTGGGCGGCAAGAACATCGCCGAGGTCTGCCGCCTGCCGATCAACGAGGCCGACGAGTTCCTGCGGACCGTCCAGCTCAGCGACCGGGAGCGGCAGATCGCCGAGCGGGTGCTCAAGGAGATCCAGGAGCGCCTGCGGTTCCTGCTCGACGTGGGGCTGGACTACCTCTCGCTCGACCGGCCCGCCGGGTCGCTGTCCGGCGGAGAGGCCCAGCGGATCCGGCTGGCCACCCAGATCGGTGCCGGCCTTGTCGGCGTCCTCTACGTCCTCGACGAGCCGTCGATCGGGTTGCACCAGCGGGACAACCACCGTCTGATCGAGACCCTGGTGCGGTTGCGCGACCTCGGCAACACCCTGATCGTGGTCGAGCACGACGAGGACACCATCCGGGTCGCCGACTGGGCCGTGGACATCGGCCCCGGTGCCGGCGAGCACGGCGGCCAGGTGGTCCACTCCGGCACCGTCGCCGACCTGCTCGGCCACCCGGACTCCGAGACCGGTCTCTACCTGTCCGGGCGCAAGTCGATCCCGCTGCCCGACGTACGCCGCCCCCGCACGCCGGGCCGCGAGCTCACCGTGGTCGGCGCCAAGGAGCACAACCTGCAAGACATCGACGTCGCCTTCCCGCTCGGCATGTTCGTGGCCGTCACCGGCGTGAGCGGATCGGGCAAGTCGACCCTGGTCAACGACATCCTGTACACCTCGCTGGCCAAGCAGATCTACAACGCGCGCACCGTCCCCGGCCGGCACCGCCGCATCGAGGGGCTCGAGCACGTCGACAAGGTGATCCACGTCGACCAGTCGCCGATCGGCCGGACCCCGCGGTCGAACCCGGCGACGTACACCGGCGTCTTCGACCACGTCCGCAAGCTCTTCGCCTCCACCCCGGAGGCCAAGATGCGCGGGTACCTCCAGGGCAGGTTCTCCTTCAACGTCAAGGGCGGCCGCTGCGAGGCGTGTGCCGGCGACGGGACGATCAAGATCGAGATGAACTTCCTGCCCGACGTGTACGTCCCGTGCGAGGTCTGCCACGGGGCCCGCTACAACCGCGAGACGCTCGAGGTGCACTACAAGGGCAAGACCATCGCCGAGGTCCTCGACATGCCGATCGAGGAGGCGCTGGACTTCTTCGCCGCCGTCCCCGCGATCGCCCGGCACATGCGCACGCTCGTCGACGTGGGCCTCGGCTACGTCCGCCTCGGGCAGCCCGCACCGACGCTGTCCGGCGGAGAGGCCCAGCGGGTCAAGCTCTCCACCGAGCTGCAGAAGCGGTCCACCGGTCGCACCGTCTACGTCCTCGACGAGCCCACCACCGGCCTGCACTTCGAGGACATCCGCAAGCTCCTGCTGGTGCTGGGGCGCCTGGTCGACCAGGGCAACACGGTCCTGGTGATCGAGCACAACCTCGACGTGATCAAGACCGCCGACTGGATCGTCGACATGGGTCCCGAGGGCGGCAGCCGGGGTGGGTACGTCGTGGCGGAGGGCACACCGGAGGAGGTCGCCGACCACCCGGCCAGCCACACCGGCACGTTCCTCAAGCCGCTGCTCGAGGGACGGCTGCGCACCCGCACGGCGGCCACGAAGACCGCACCGGCCCGGCGCACGGCGAAGAAGGCGGCACCGGCCAAGAAGGCCGTCAGGACCGCGAAGGCCACGCGCCGACGCAGCGCCTGAGGGACGTTCGGCTCTGTCCCTCCCGGGGGCGGCGCGTCGAGGCTCGAGCCCGTGAGTCCACGAGGCACGAGCCCGGACAAGGCCTGGAGCACCACCCGGGGATGGCTCGTCGCCGTCCTGGTGCTTGCGGGCACGGTGGCTGCAGGGGCGACGCGCGTGCAGACCGCCGACGGCGCGGCCGGCGACCCGGTGCTCCTGGCGGTCGGCGACCTCGCCTGCGACCCGGCCTCGGGCAGCTTCAACGGCGGACGGGGCACGGCATCGCGGTGCCGGGCCCGGGCCACCTCCGACCTGGCCGTCGGCTCGGGCGCCTCGGTCGTGGCGACCCTGGGCGACCACGTCTACAAGTGCGGGTCGGCCGCGGCGTTCACCCAGTCGTACGCCCCCACCTGGGGTCGGGTGAAGTCGCTGACCCGACCCGCGCTCGGCAACCACGAGTACGTGACCAAGGCCGCTGCCCCGCAGACGGGGTGCACCGCGGCCAACGCCGGCGCCGCCGGCTACTTCGGCTACTTCGGCGGCGCCGCGGGCACCCGCGGGCAGGGCTACTACAGCTACGACGTCGGCACCTGGCACGTCGTGGTGCTCAACTCCAACTGCGGGTCGGTCTCCTGTGCCGCCGGGTCCGCGCAGGTGCGCTGGCTCCAGGCGGACCTCGCCGCCCACCGGACGACCTGCACGCTGGCCTACTTCCACCACGCGCTGTTCGCGTCCGGCGGCCAGGGCACCCCGTCGGTCAGGCCGCTGTGGAACGCGCTCTACGCCGCCGACGTGGACGTGGTCCTCAACGGCCACGTGCACCTCTACGAGCGGTTCGCACCCCTCACCCCCGCCGGGACCGTCGACCGGGTCCGGGGGATCCGCGAGTTCATCGTGGGGACCGGCGGCGTCGAGCACGAGGGCGTCCCCGGCACGCGCGACTCCCGGAGCGAGGCCCGCAACGCGACCACCTACGGCGTCCTGAGCCTGAGTCTGGCCAAGGGTCACTACGACTGGCGGTTCCTGCCGGAGGCGGGGCGCACCTGGACCGACTCCGGCTCCGCGGCCTGCGACCCGTGAGCGGCTGACCTGCGGGTACTAGGACCATCGGGCACCCTGGTCGCGGGTCCGTCGGCGCCTGTGCCTCCCTAGGCTGGGCACATGACGACCTCCACGCCTGGCCCGTTCCTCGACCGCCGTCGCGTCCTCGGCTGCGCAGCCCTGTTCGGCATCGCCGGACCGCTCCTCGTGGCCTGCGGGTCCGGCGACGACGCCAGCGCCTCGTCCTCGGGCGGGTCGTCCACGGACACCGGGAGCGGCTCGGGCGACGTCCTGGTCGCGACCTCCGAGGTCCCGGTGGGCGGCGGCGTCATCCTCACCGACCAGGAGGTCGTGGTCACCCAGCCCACCGAGGGGGAGTTCAAGGCGTTCTCCTCGATCTGCACCCATGCCGGCAACCCGCTCGGGTCGGTCGCGGACGGCAAGGTCACCTGCCCCTTCCACGGCAGCCAGTTCTCCGTCGAGGACGGTGCGAACGTGACCGGCCCCAACGGTGAGGCGGGCGGCACGGTCGACCCGCTGCCGGAGGTGGCGATCACGGTCGACGGCGACAACGTCGTGCGCGCCTGAGCATCCCGCCCCGGGACTCCGGGGCTGTCGGAGGCGGCCCGTAGGGTTGAGGCGTGGCTGACCCGTCGACGTACCGTCCTGCGGCCGGGTCCATCCCCACCTCGCCAGGGGTCTACCGCTTCAAGGACGCCCGGGGCCGGGTGATCTACGTGGGCAAAGCCAAGAACCTCCGCGCGCGCCTGTCGTCCTACTTCCAGGACCTCGCGAACCTGCACCCCCGGACCGCGAGCATGGTGACCACGGCCGCGGGGGTCGAGTGGACCGTGGTCGGCACCGAGGTCGAGGCGCTCCAGCTGGAGTACTCCTGGATCAAGGAGTTCGACCCGCGCTTCAACGTGAAGTACCGCGACGACAAGTCCTATCCGTGGCTCGCCGTCACCGTGGGGGAGGAGTTCCCCCGGGTCATGGTCGGGCGCGGTGCCAAGAAGAAGGGCACCCGCTACTTCGGGCCCTACTCCCACGCCTGGGCGATCCGCGACACCGTCGACCAGCTCCTGCGGGTCTTCCCCATGCGCTCGTGCTCGGCGGGCGTGTTCAAGCGCTCGGCGCAGGTGGGGCGTCCGTGCCTCCTGGGCTACATCGACAAGTGCTCGGCCCCCTGCGTGGGCACGGTCAGCGCCGAGGAGCACCGCGCGATCGTCAACGACTTCTGCGACTTCATGGCAGGGCGGACGGCCGGCTTCGTGGGCCGCATCGAGAAGGAGATGTACGCCGCCTCCGCGGCCCTGGACTTCGAGAAGGCAGCCCGCCTTCGCGACGACCTCGGGGCGCTCAACCGGGCCCTGGAGAAGCAGGCGATCGTGCTCGGCGACGGCACGGACGCCGACGTCATCGCCCTGGAGGACGACCCGCTCGAGGTGGCCGTGCAGATCTTCCACGTGCGCGGCGGCCGGGTCCGCGGCCAACGGGGCTGGGTCGCGGAGAAGACCGAGGACACCGACCTCGGCGGCCTCGTCGAGCGGTTCCTGCAGCAGCTCTACGCCGGCGAGTCCGGCGAGGCGGTGCCCAAGGAGATCCTCGTCCCCGCGATGCCCGAGGACGGCGCTGCGCTCGAGCTCTGGCTGAGCGGGCTGCGCGGCAGCCGGGTCAGCCTCCGGGTGCCGCAGCGCGGCGACAAGAAGGCGCTGCAGGAGACCGTCGCACGCAACGCGAAGCAGTCGATGAGCCTGCACAAGACCAAGCGCGCCTCCGACCTGACCAGCCGGAACCAGGCCCTGGAGGACATCCAGAAGGCCCTGCTGCTGCCCGAGGCGCCCCTGCGGATCGAGTGCTACGACATCTCCAACCTGCAGGGCACCGAGGTGGTCGGCTCCATGGTCGTCTTCGAGGACGGGCTGGCGCGCAAGTCGGAGTACCGCCGGTTCGTGATCCGCACGGTCGAGGGGCAGAACGACGTCGGCGCGATGCACGAGGTGGTCACCCGGCGGTTCCGTCGGCTGCTCGACGAGCGGGTCGAGGAGCCGGAGCTCGGCGGCGGCCCGGTGAGCGGCCCCGTCGAGGACGACTCGGGCCGCCCGCTGCTGGTCGACCCCGACACCGGACGCACCCGCAAGTTCGCCTACGCTCCCGGCCTCGTGGTGGTCGACGGCGGTCCCCCGCAGGTCGCCGCCGCCCAACGCGCCCTCGACGAGCTCGGCATCGACGACGTCCCCGTCTGCGGCCTGGCGAAGCGGCTGGAGGAGATCTGGCTGCCCGACCAGGAGGACCCGGTGATCCTGCCGCGGACCAGCGAGGCGCTCTTCCTGCTCCAGCGGGTCCGCGACGAGGCGCACCGCTTCGCCATCACCCACCACCGCTCCCGCCGGTCCCGCTCCATGGTCGAGAGCCTGCTCGACGACGTGCCGGGCCTGGGCGAGGTGCGCCGCAAGGCGCTGCTGTCCCGGTTCGGCTCGCTGCGCAAGGTCCGGGCGGCGACCGTGGAGGAGATCGCCGCCGTGCCGGGCATCGGGACCCGCACCGCGGAGGCGATCGTGGCAGCCTTGGCCCAGCAGACCGGACGACCGGCCAGCATCAACACCGCCACCGGCGAGATCGAGGAGGGCTAGATGACGGGGGAGACCGCGTTCGAGGCCGACCGGGGCGAGCTGGTCGTCGTGACCGGCATGACCGGGGCCGGTCGGTCGACCGCGGCCAAGGAGCTGGAGGACCTGGGCTACTTCGTGGTCGACAACCTCCCGCCGACCCTGGTCGAGGACGTCGTCCGCATGGTCGACGAGACCCATGGCGCCGAGCAGTCCATCGCGGTGGTCGTCGACGTGCGCTCGGGCTCCTTCTTCGGCTCGTTGCGCGAGGTGGTCGCCCGGGGCGTCAAGGGGCGCCGGACGACCCTGGTGTTCCTCGAGGCCAACGACGACGTCCTGGTCCGCCGCCAGGAGGCGGCCCGACGACCGCATCCCTTGCAGGACGGTGGCCGGCTGCTGGACGGTCTGGCCCGCGAGCGCGCCGTGATCGGCGACCTGCGGGGTGACGCCGACCTGGTCATCGACACCAGCAGCCTCAACGTGCACCAGCTGACCGGGCAGATCGCTCGGTCGTTCGGCACCGAGGAGCGGCTCGCGCTCCAGGTGACCGTGGTCAGCTTCGGCTTCAAGTACGGCATCCCCGTCGACGCGGACTACGTCGCCGACATGCGGTTCCTGCCCAACCCGTTCTGGGTCCCCGAGCTCCGCCCGCAGACCGGCCGGGACGCGGCGGTCGCCGAGTACGTCACCTCCCGTGACGGTGCCGCGGAGTTCCTCGGGCACTTCGTCCCGCTGATCGTCGACGTCGGCAAGGGCTACCTGCGCGAGGGCAAGCGCTTCATGACCGTCGCGGTCGGCTGCACGGGCGGCAAGCACCGCAGCGTGGCCATGTCGGAGGAGATCGCGTCGCGGCTGCGCGCCCACGACCTCGACGCGCAGGCGGCCCACCGTGACCTCGGGCGCGAGTGAGATGGACGCCCTGATCGAGGCCCGCACCGTGGCGCTCGGCGGCGGCCACGGCCTGTCCGCCTCTCTGTCCGCCCTGCGCCGGGTCGCCTCCGACGTGACCGCGGTCGTGACGGTCGCCGACAACGGCGGCTCGTCGGGACGGCTGCGCGAGGAGTTCGGCTGCCTGCCGCCGGGCGACCTGCGCCAGGCGCTGGCGGCGCTCTGCGGCGACGACGACTGGGGGGACACCTGGGCGCGGGTGCTCCAGCACCGGTTCGCGAGCACCGGGGAGATGGACCGGCATGCGGTCGGGAACCTTCTCATCGTGGCCCTGTGGGAGCTGCTCGGCGACCACGTGGACGGTCTCGACTGGGTGGGCCGGCTGCTGGGCGCCCGGGGGAGGGTGCTGCCGATGGCCCTGGTGCCCCTGGACATCACCGCAGCCGTGGCCGGCACCGACCCGGCGGACCCCGACCGTGAGGTGCGGGTGCGGGGCCAGGTCGAGGTCGCCTCGACCCGCGGCCAGGTGCGCAGCGTCGCCCTTGACCCGCCGGAGCCGCGCAGCTGCCCGCAGGCCCTGGCCGCCATCGCCGCGGCCGACTGGGTGGTCATGGGTCCGGGTTCCTGGTTCACCAGCGTGATCCCGCACCTGCTCGTGCCCGAGCTGCGCAGGGCGGTGGAGACCACCACCGCGCGGCGGCTCGTGGTGCTCAACCTGGAGCCGCAGGTCGGCGAGACCGACGGCTTCTCGCCGGAGACGCACCTCGACGTCCTGGCCCAGCACGCCCCTGACCTGCGGCTCGACCACGTGCTGGTCGACCCCACGACGGTCGGCGACCACGACGCGCTACGACGCACGGCCGCGGGGTTGGGGGCCCGGCTGCACCTGGCCGACGTCGCCGTCGGCGACGGCACCCCGCGTCACGACGTGACGAAGTTGGCGACCGCCTTCTCACGCATCTTGGCCGCGACGTAGGGTGAAGTCCGCCTCGTCCGTCGCACCCCTGCGTGAGCCTCGCCCCCCAGGGCGACCCCTCGGCCGCGTCCGACGGACGGTGAGCGGCGAGATGGGAGACGGGGCATGTCACGGGCAACGGCAGGAACGGACGCATGGCGATGACCGCGCAGGTGAAGGCAGAGCTGGCCAGCACGGCGGTCACCAAGACCTGCTGCCGCAAGGCGGAGGTGTCGTCGATGCTGCGCTTCGCGGGCGGGCTGCACATCGTCAGCGGCCAGATCGTCGTGGAGGCCGAGCTGGACACCGGCGCAGCTGCGCGCCGCCTGCGCCGCGACATCGCCGAGATCTACGGCCACGGCTCCGACGTCGTCATGGTTGCCGGCCACGGCATCCGCAAGAGCAGCCGGTACGTCGTCCGCGTGGTCAAGGACGGCGAGGCCCTGGCCCGTCAGACCGGACTGCTCGACGGCCGCGGCCGGCCCGTGCGCGGCCTCCCTCCGCAGGTCGTCTCCGGCGGCAACTGTGACGCGGTCGCGGCCTGGCGGGGTGCCTTCCTGGCCCACGGGTCGCTCACCGAGCCTGGCCGCTCCTCCGCCCTGGAGGTCACCTGCCCGGGTCCGGAGGCGGCGCTGGCGCTCGTCGGGGCCGCCCGTCGGCTCGGGATCGGTGCGAAGGCCCGGGAGGTCCGCGGTGTAGACCGGGTGGTGATCCGTGACGGCGACGCGATCGGCCAGCTGCTCACCCGGCTCGGTGCCCACGAGTCCCTGATGGCCTGGGAGGAACGCCGGATGCGGCGCGAGGTCCGGGCCACGGCGAACCGGCTGGCGAACTTCGACGACGCCAACCTGCGCCGCTCCGCCCGGGCAGCGGTGGCCGCCGGCGCGCGTGTCGACCGAGCCCTGGAGATCCTGGGCGAGGAGGTCCCTGACCACCTCAAGCTGGCTGGTGCGCTGCGCCTGGAGCACAAGCAGGCGTCCCTGGAGGAGCTGGGCCAGCTGCACGACCCCGTGCTGACCAAGGACGCCATCGCGGGTCGGATCCGGCGCCTCCTGGCGATGGCCGACAAGCGTGCCCACGACCTCGGCATCCCCGACACCGAGGCGAGCCTGACCCCGGACATGCTCGTCGACGAGGAGTGAGCCCGGCCGTCACCCGGGCGCCGGTCACCGGCGGCGCGCGGTCGGTCAAGGGGTTCCCAGTGCTCGGTCGAGGGGTTCGGCTGCACAGGAGCGCGCGGTAGGGTCCTGGTGCACCCCCTGGCCCCCGCGGCCGGGGAGACCACCAGACTTTCGACGAGGGAGTGCTTTCTCTTGACCGTTCGCGTAGGCATCAACGGCTTCGGCCGGATCGGCCGCAACTTCTTCCGCGCCATCCTGGCCTCCGGCGCCGACATCGAGATCGTGGGGGTCAACGACCTCACCGACAACAACACGCTCGCCATGCTCACCAAGTACGACTCGACGCTGGGGCGGATCGGCTTCGAGGTGTCCTCGACCGACACCGACATCACCGTGGGCGAGCACACCTTCAAGGCGTTCGCCGAGAGGGATCCGGCCAACCTCGCGTGGGGTGACATCGGCGCCGACATCGTCATCGAGTCCACCGGCTTCTTCACCGATGGCAGCAAGGCCAAGGCCCACCTCGAGGGTGGTGCCAAGAAGGTCATCATCTCGGCGCCGGCCTCCAACGAGGACGTCACGATCGTGATGGGCGTCAACGAGGGCGACTACGACCCGGCCACCCACAAGATCATCTCCAACGCGTCCTGCACCACGAACTGCCTGGCGCCCATGGCCAAGGCGCTCAACGACGAGTTCACGATCGTCAAGGGCCTGATGACCACGATCCACGCCTACACCGGTGACCAGAACCTGCTCGACGCCCCGCACAAGGACCTGCGTCGTGCCCGGGCCGCGGCGATCAACATCGTGCCGACCTCGACCGGTGCGGCGAAGGCGATCGGCCTGGTCCTGCCCGAGCTCAAGGGCAAGCTCGACGGCTTCGCCCTGCGCGTGCCGACCCCCACCGGCTCCGCGACCGACCTCACCTTCGAGGCCGGCCGGGAGACCACGGTCGAGGAGGTCAACGCAGCGGTGCAGGCCGCGGCCGACGGCCGGATCCTGAAGTACAGCACGGACCCGATCGTCTCCACCGACATCGTCACCGACCCCGCGTCGTGCATCTTCGACGCCCCGCTCACCAAGGTGATCGGCAACCAGGTCAAGGTCGTCGGCTGGTACGACAACGAGTGGGGCTACTCCAACCGGCTCATCGACCTCGTGCAGCACGTCGGCAGCACCCTCTGATCGGGAGACACACCATGGGCACGATCGACGACCTCGGCGACCTCACCGGCAAGCGTGTGCTGGTCCGCTCCGACCTGAACGTCCCCCTCGACGGTGACCAGATCACCGACGACGGTCGGATCCGGGCGAGCCTGCCCACGATCCAGAAGCTGCAGGGCAAGGGCGCCAAGGTCGTCGTGACCGCCCACCTGGGCCGCCCCCAGGGCGCGCCCGAGGCGAAGTACTCGCTGGCGCCCGTCGCCCGACGGCTGGGGGAGCTGTTGGGCGCCGAGGTCGCCTTCGCCACCGACACCGTCGGCGAGAGCGCCCGGGAGACCGTCGGCGCGCTCGACGACGGGCAGGTGGCGGTGCTGGAGAACGTCCGCTTCAACGCGGGCGAGACCAGCAAGGACACCGACGAGCGTCAGGCGTTCGCCCGCGAGCTCGCCGCGCTGGCCGACGTCTTCGTGTCCGACGGCTTCGGGGTCGTGCACCGCAAGCAGGCCAGCGTCTTCGACGTGGCCCAGCTCCTCCCGCACGCGATGGGCGGCCTGGTCTCGACCGAGATCGAGGTGCTCCGTCGGCTCACCGAGAGCCCGGAGCGTCCGTACGCCGTGGTGCTCGGCGGCTCGAAGGTCTCCGACAAGCTGGGCGTCATCGACAACCTGCTGGGCAAGGCGGACCGCCTGCTCATCGGCGGCGGCATGGTGTTCACCTTCCTCAAGGCGCAGGGCCACGAGGTGGGCACCAGCCTGCTCGAGACCGACCAGCTCGACATCTGCCGCGAGTACCTCGCTCGCGCCGAGAAGCAGGGCGTGCAGATCCTGCTGCCCACCGACGTCGTGGTGGCCCCGTCGTTCTCCGCCGACGCCCCCGCCACGGTGGTGGCCGCGGACGCGATGCCCGCCGACCAGATGGGACTCGACATCGGCCCCGAGTCGGGCAAGGCGTTCGCAGCCGCACTCGCGGACGCCCGGACCGTCTTCTGGAACGGCCCGATGGGCGTCTTCGAGTTCGAGGCGTTCGCAGCCGGCACCCGCGCGGTCGCCGAGGCGCTCACCGGCATCGACGGGCTGTCCGTCGTGGGTGGCGGCGACTCCGCTGCCGCCGTGCGCCAGCTCGGCTTCGACGAGGACGCCTTCGGCCACATCTCCACCGGGGGTGGTGCCAGTCTCGAGTACCTCGAAGGCAAGCCGCTGCCTGGCATCGACGTCCTCGCGGACTGAGCCCAGCGGGCCCCGTACCCCCCTCGCCCTACCCTCAACGCAGGAGCGCTCCTCATGCCCACGTCCACTCGTACCCCGCTCATGGCCGGCAACTGGAAGATGAACCTCAACCACGCCGAGGCTGTCGTGCTGGTCCAGAAGCTGGCCACCTCCCTGGCCGACAAGAAGCACGACTTCGGCCGCGCCGAGGTCGTGGTGTGCCCGCCGTTCACCGACCTACGCAGCGTGCAGACCTCGGTCGACGGCGACAAGCTTCCCGTGAAGTACGCCGCCCAGGACGTCTCTGCCCATGACAGCGGCGCCCACACCGGGGAGATCTCGGCGACGATGCTCGCCAAGCTGGGCTGCTCCTACGTCCTGGTGGGCCACTCGGAGCGACGTGAGCACCACGCCGAGTCCGACGCGGTGGTCAACGCGAAGGCGACCAAGGCGCTCGGCGCGGGGATGACCCCGATCGTCTGCGTCGGTGAGGGCCTGGAGGTCCGCAAGGAGGGTCGACAGGTCGAGCACACCCTGGCGCAGGTGGACGGCTCGCTCGAGGGCCTCGCCGCCGAGCAGGTCGCCGGGCTGGTCATCGCCTACGAGCCGGTGTGGGCGATCGGGACCGGTGAGGTCGCGACCCCCGAGGACGCCCAGGAGGTGTGCGCCGGCATCCGGGCCCGGGTGGCCGAGGTGTGGGGCGAGACGGCGGGGGCGTCGGTCAGGGTGCTGTACGGCGGGTCGGTCAAGGCTGCCAACGTCGCGGGCATCATGGCCAAGGAGGACGTCGACGGGTGCCTGGTCGGCGGAGCGAGCCTGGACTACGAGGAGTTCTCCGGGATCTGTCGTTTCTACGACATGCCCGCTCTCTGAGCGGGGCGCGTCCGTTCTCGGGTAACTCGTGAGTTAGGCTGTCCCACCGTGACCATCGCTCTCACCGTTCTGCTCGTCCTGGCGAGCCTTCTGATGATCCTGCTGATCCTGCTCCACAAGGGCCGGGGCGGCGGGCTCTCCGACATGTTCGGAGGCGGCATGTCCAGCGGCCTGGGTGGATCCTCGGTCGCGGAACGCAACCTCGACCGCATCACCATCGGCGCCGGAGTCATCTGGTTCGCCTGCGTCGTGGCCCTCGGGCTGCTGCTCAAGATCAAGTACAACTGAACCGATCGACCCCTCGACCGGTCCGTAGCACGTCAAGGAGATTGCACCGTGGCTGGTGGTGGTGGTGGAAGCGCGATCCGCGGCAGTCGGATCGGCGCCGGACCGATGGGCGAGGCCGAGCGAGGTGAGGCGGCGCCGCGTCAGCGGGTGATCTACTTCTGCGCGCACCGCCACCAGTCGGAGGTCACCTTCGCCATCGAGGCGACCGCGCCGGAGTCGTGGGACTGCCCGCGGTGCGGCCTGCCGGCCAGCCTGGACTCGGAGAACCCGCCGCCGCCGCCCAAGATCGAGCCCTACAAGACGCACCTGGCCTACGTGAAGGAACGGCGCAGCGACCAGGAGGCGGCCGACATCCTCGACGAGGCGCTCAAGTCCCTGCGGGACCGACGCAAGCGCGGCGAGATCATCTTCTGAGCCTCCTGCTCTCGTCCGAGCCGCGGCGTCCTTCCGGGTCAGTCCAGGTCGCCGGCAGCCTGCCGGTCGACGTACCACCCGGTGGTGTCGCGGCCCCGGGGACCCGCGGCCGGGGTCTGGCTGACGTCGCCCCCGGCCAGGGACCGGCTTACGGCCGGTGCCTTCTCGGCACCGGTCGCGACGAACCACACCCGGCGTCCCCGGTTCAGCACGTCCATCGTGAACGAGACCCGCTCGGGCGGGGGCTTGGGTGAGTCGCTGACGCCGATGACCGTGCCCGAGGCGTGCACCTCGGGCCGACCGGGGAACAGCGACGCGCAGTGCCCGTCGGGCCCGATGCCGAGCATGACGACGTCGAACCACGGCTCATCCGGCGGCAGGTCGTCGGTAGCCCGTGCCAGCTCACGGGCGTACTCGGCGGCAGCGGCCTCGACGTCGGCTGCCGACTCGGTGGACGGCGGGACGTGCACCCTGGCCGGGTCGAAGGGCAGCACGGCCACCAGGTCCACGGCAGCCTGCCCTGAGTTGCGCTCAGGATCCGCCGAGCTGACGAAGCGCTCGTCGCCCCACCACAGGTCCACCCGTGCCCAGTCGACGGGGGAGTCGGCACCTACCCGGGCCACGGCTGCGTGGATCGTCCGCGAGACCGACCCTCCGGTGAGCACCACCGACGCGGGGCGCCCCGCACCCTGGGCAGCCGCGATGGTGGCGACCAGGTCGCGCGCGACCTGGTCGGCCAGCTCGCCGGCGGAGTCGAACCGGTGCACCCGCTGCTCGCTCATGCGCTTCCCTTGGTCGTGGACCGGTCGCCGTTCGTCGCACTGTCCATGGTCTTGCGCAGGCGCATGACGGTCGCTGCGTAGATGTCGTCGGGGTCGAGCCGCCGGAGCTCCTCGGCGAGCAGCTCGGGCACCTGGCGACGGCGCAGCGCCACCGGCCGGTCGGGCTGGCCGGGGACCGACAGGGTGGCGAGGCGTCCGTCGGCGCGTCGGATCCGGATGTCGCCGGCCTTGGTGGTCAGCACGACGTCGGTGATGCCCGGTCCGGCCGACCGCTTGCGGGTGACCGGGACCCGCAGCCGGTCACTCAGCCACGCGCCGAGCAGGTCGGCGCTGGGGCTGATCCGCTCCCCGGTGACGGCGGCGCCGGTGACCTTGCTGCCCACCTGGTCCAGCGCCGCGGCCAGCAGGGCACGCCACGGGGTGATCCGGGTCCAGGCGAGGTCGGTGTTGCCCGAGGCGTAGGAGCGGCACTGGACCAGCATGGCTTTCGCCTTGCCGGACGGCACCTGTGCCGAGTCGGTGATCCGTCGGGTGCCGAGGGCACCCAGCGGGTCTCCGGCCGGATCGCCCGGAGCAGCCGTCGGCCACCACACCACGACCGGGGAGTCGGGCAGGAGCAGCGGCAGGACGACGGACTCGGGATGCTTGACCACCTCTCCCTGGAGCCGGATGACCGCGAGCTCGCCGGCGTTGCCGTGACCGGCACGGATCTCGGCGCTGATCCGGGAGGCGCCCCGTGCCCTCCCGCCGATCACGACCAGAAGCCGGGACGGGTGCTCGCGGGCCGCCTCGCGGGCAGCGGAGAGTGCCTCCTCGGCGTCCTTCTCCGGGACGTCCACGACCATCGTCATCACCATGCCCATGGCGGGGCTGCCCGCGTCGCGCCGCGCGCGCACCAGAGCCGCGGCGATCTTGCTGGCGTCGGTGTCTTCCAGGACGGTGCTCATGGTCGCCTCCAGGTGCGTCCCTCGCGAGCCAGCATGGCATCGGCCGACGCGGGGCCCCAGGTGCCGCTGGGGTAGGCGTCGGGCTTTCCGTGCTCGGACCAGTAGTCGATGATCGGGTCGAGGATCCGCCACGACTGCTCGACCTCCTCGTGACGGGGGAACAGCGGCGGTTCGCCGAGCAGCACGTCGAGGATCAGTCGCTCGTAGGCCTCGGGCGAGGCCTCGGTGAAGCTGCCGCCGTAGGCGAAGTCCATGTTGACGTCGCGGATCTCCATCTGCGTGCCCGGGACCTTGGAGCCGAAGCGGAGCGTCACGCCCTCGTCGGGCTGCACCCGGATCACCAGGGCGTTGTGGGTCAGGGTCTCGGTGGCCGCGTCCTGGAACGGCAGGTGCGGCGCCTTCTTGAACTGCACCGCCACCTCGGTGACGCGTCGGCCGAGCCGCTTGCCCGCACGCAGGTAGAACGGCACCCCCGACCACCGACGGTTCTCGATGTTGAGCTTGATCGCTGCGTACGTCTCGGTGGTGGAGGACGCCGGGATGTCCGGCTCCTGGTGGTAGCCCGGCACCTTGACCCCGCCCGCCCAGCCCTCGGCGTACTGGCCCCGCGCGGTCGACAGGTCGAGTCGGCGTGGCAGGACCACCGACTCGAGGACCTTGAGCTTCTCCATGCGCAGCGACCGGGAGTCGAAGGAGGTCGGCTCCTCCATCGCGGTCAGCGCCATGAGCTGGATGAGGTGGTTCTGGATCACGTCGCGGGCCGCGCCGATGCCGTCGTAGTAGCCGGCCCGCCCCCGATCCCGATGTCCTCGGCCATCGTGATCTGGACGTGGTCGACGTAGTTGGCGTTCCAGAGCGGTTCGAACATGGTGTTGGCGAACCGCATCGCGAGGATGTTCTGGACCGTCTCCTTGCCGAGGTAGTGGTCGATCCGGAACACCGAGGACGGCGGGAAGACGTCGCTGAGGATCGCGTTCAGTTCCTGTGCCGACGCGAGGTCGTGGCCGAACGGCTTCTCCACCACGACCCGGCGCCAGGTGTCGGGGGAGTCCTGGGCGAGGCCGTGCTCCTTGAGCTGGCCGATCACGCTGCCGAAGAACTTGGGCGGGATCGACAGGTAGAACGCGTGGTTGCCGTCCGTGCCGCGCATCCGGTCCAGGTCGGTGATCGTCTGACGCAGCCGCTCGAAGGCGTCGTCGTCGTCGAACTCGCCCGGCACGAAGCGGAACCCCTCGGCGAGCTGGTCCCACACCTCCTCGCGGAACGGCGTCCTCGCGTGCTCACGGACGGCGTCGTGGACGATCTTGGCGAAGTCCTGGTCCGCCCAGTCCCGCCGGGCGAAGCCGACGAGCGCGAAACCCGGGGGCAGCAGCCCACGGTTCGCCAGGTCGTAGATCGCAGGCATGAGCTTCTTGCGGGCCAGGTCCCCGGTCACCCCGAAGATCACCATTCCGCAGGGTCCGGCGACCTGCGGCAGTCGCCGGTCCTGGGGGTCCCGAAGCGGGTTCGCAGTCACGAGAGTGCCTCACTCAGCAGGGAGAGTCCGTCCAGGGGGTCGTCGAGGTGGACGCGCAGGACGGGGCGGCCGTGGTCGGCCAGGACGGTGGCGTCACCGGCTGCCTGGGCAGCGATGAGCGTCGCGAAGCCGAGCTCGCGACCGGGGACGGGCAGGTCGGCGCGGGGGGAGCCGGTGACCTGGAGGTAGACGCCGACCGGCGGTCCGCCCTTGTGGAACTGGCCTGTCGAGTGCAGGAAGCGTGGGCCCCAGCCGAAGGTGACCGGGCGCCCGATCTTCCGCGCCAGCCGGCTGCGGGCCTGCTCGAGCGAGGCGTGCTCGTGCCGGTCGAGGTAGACCATGACAGCAAGGTAGCCGTGCTCGCCGTCGACCTGGTCCAGGAGACGGTCCACGGCGGTCGACAGCGTGCCCGCGTCCTCGAGCCAGTCGCCGCCGCGTGCCTGCACCGACACCGGTCCGTCGGTGAAGTCGGGCGGCTCCGCCTCGCCGGGAGCCTCCAGCCGGGAGCGGGCGGCGACCTGGGCGCTCTCCAGGTCGGGCCGGTCGAACGGGTTGACGCCCAGGAGCCGAGCGGCGACAGCGGTGGCGACCTCCCACAGCACCAGCTGAGCGCCCAGGCTGCCGGCCACGGCCACCGAGGACCGGCTGTCGTCGGTGTCGTCGTCGGAGGCGGAGTCGTCGGCTCCGGCTGCGCTGGCCACCAGGTGCACGATCGTGGCGTCGTGGGACGGGTCGACCACCTCCGGGGCGGACAGGCCCTCCACCACGACGGGGAGCACGCCGGCGCCGCCTTTGCCGGTGCTCTCCGCGACCAGCTGCTCCGCCCAGCCGGGGAGGCCGGCGATGCCGGAGCCGTGGTCGACCAGGACGAGCTTGTCGCGCAGCGGACTGGTTCCCGCCATCGCCGCACCGAGGCGCAGACCGGGGTTGGCCGGCTGGTCGGCGCCGAGAACCTCCGTCGCTGCCGCGGCCTGGTCCAGCAGCCCGTGCAGGTCGGCGCCCGCCAGGCCGCTCGGCACCAGGCCGAAGGCGGTCAGGGCCGAGCATCGCCCGCCGGCCTGCGGGTCGGCGTGGAACACCCGGTGGCCCTCGTCGCGGGCAGTCCGGTCGAGCGGGCTGCCGGCGTCGGTGACGACGACGAGGCGCGAGGCGGGGTCGACCCCGATCGCGGTGAACGCCGTCTCGAAGACCCGCCGCTGTGCGTCCGTCTCCACGGTCGAGCCCGACGGGGAGGAGACCACGACGACGGTCCGGTCGAGCCGGTCCTCGCTCGCGCCCCGGACCTGGTCGGGGTCGCTGGAGTCGAGCACGGTCAGCTCCACCCCGGCGGTGGCGCAGATCACCTCCGCAGCCAGGGACGAGCCGCCCATCCCGCAGAGCACCACGTGGTCGATGCCCTCGGACTCCAGCTCCTTGCGCAACGCCTGGACGTCGTCGGCCAAGGATCGCGAGGACTCCGCGACTCCCACCCACCCCCACCGCTGAGCCGCGTCCGGCTCCGCCCCGGCGCCCCACAGCGTGGCGTCACGGCCGAAGAGACGGCTGGCGAAGCCCTCCCCGACCAGCGTCGGCACGTGGCGAGCCACGGCGTCGGCGGCGGCGCCGGTGGCGACGACCCCGAGGCCGACCCCGAGGCCACCGCTCATGCCCTGGCCCGCTCCATCTGGGATTGCACGGTCTCGACGAGCTCGTTCCAGGAGGCGACGAACTTCTCGACGCCCTCGGACTCCAGGGCGGCGATGACGTCGTCGTAGTCGATGCCGAGCCCGGCCAGGGAGTCCATGACCTCCTGGGCTCCGGCGTAGGTGCCACGGACCTGGTCGCCGTGGACCTCGCCATGGTCCTCGAAGGCCTGCATGGTCTTCTCCGGCATGGTGTTGACGGTGCCGTCGACGACGAGGTCGGTGACGTAGAGGGTGTCGGAGTAGTCGGGGTTCTTGACCCCGGTGGAGGCCCAGAGAGGACGCTGCGGACGTGCACCCTCGGCGGCGAGGGAGGCGAACCGCTCGCCGGCGAAGACCTGCTCGTAGTGCTGGTAGGCCAGCCGGGCGTTGGCCACCGCTGCCTTGCCGCGCAGCGCGAGGGCGTCGTCGGTGCCGATCTTCTCGAGCCGCTTGTCGACCTCGGAGTCGACCCGGGAGACGAAGAACGAGGCGACCGAGTGCAGGGTGGCGAGGTCGAAGCCGTTGGTGCGGGCGTGCTCGAGCCCGGCCAGGTAGGCCTCCATCACCTCGTCGTAGCGGGCCAGGCCGAAGATCAGGGTGACGTTCACGCTGATCCCCTCACCGAGGGTCTCGGTGATCGCGGGGAGTCCCTCGGTGGTGGCCGGGATCTTGATGAGCAGGTTCGGGCGGTCGACCTTGCGCCACAGGTAGCGGGCGGTCTCGATGGTGGCCTCGGTGTCGAAGGCCAGACCCGGCGGGACCTCGATGGAGACTCGGCCGTCGACGCCGTCGGAGGCCTCGTAGACCGGGTGCAGGACGTCGCAGGCGTTGCGGACGTCGTCGGTGGTGAGCTCGTCGATCACCTCGTCGACCGAGGCGCCGGCGCGGACGAGCGCACCGATCTGGTCGTCGTACTTCTCACCCTTGGCCAGCGCCGAGGCGAAGATCGTGGGGTTGGTGGTGACCCCGACGACCTCGTGCTCGTGGACCAGCTCCTCGAGGTTGCCGGTCTCGATCCGCTCCCGCGAGAGGTCGTCCAGCCAGACCGAGACTCCAGCGGCGGACAGGGCTTCCAAACGTGACGTCATGCGTGCCTCCAAGATGCGGTGTGCGGTGGTCCCGGCCCTCCGGCCGGGCCCGGTGATTGAGGTGTCGAGGGTCAGATGCGAGTGGCGGCCAGACTCTCCTGCGCGGCGGAGACGACGGCGGCGGCGGTGATCCCGAACTTGTCGAAGAGCTCGGTGTACTGCGCGCTGGCGCCGAAGTGCTCCAGGGACACGCTACGGCCGGCGTCGCCGACGACCTCGCGCCAGCCGAGCGCGATGCCCGCCTCGACGCTGACCCGGGCCTTGACCTCGGGCAGCAGCACGGTGTCCTGGTAGCCGCGGTCCTGGGCGGCGAACCACTCGCGGCAGGGCATCGAGACGACCCGGGCGCCGATGCCGCGCTCGGCCAGGACAGCGCGCGCCTCGACGGCGAGCTGCACCTCGGAGCCGGTGCCGATGAGGATCACCTCGGGGGTGGCGCCGTCGGGCGCATCGAGCAGGACGTACCCGCCGTGGGCGACGCCGGTGGTGGTCGAGGCGGTGTCGGCGTACCCGTCGGTGCCGCGGGGGAACGTGGGCACGTTCTGGCGGGTCAGGCACAGGGCGGCCGGCGCCGTCGGGGTCTCCAGGACGTGCTTCCAGGCGGCGACGGTCTCGTTGGCGTCGGCGGGCCGGACCACGGCCAGGCCGGGGATCGCCCGCAGCGCAGCCAGGTGCTCGACGGGCTGGTGGGTGGGGCCGTCCTCGCCGAGGCCGATCGAGTCGTGGGTCCACACGTAGGTCACCGGGAGCTGCATGAGGGCGGCGAGCCGGACCGCGGGACGCATGTAGTCGGAGAACACCAGGAACGTGCCGCCGTAGACGCGGGTGCCGCCGTGCAGCGCGATGCCGTTCATGATCGAGCCCATGGCGTGCTCGCGGATCCCGAAGTGGAGCACCCGGCCGTAGGGGTTCCCGGAGAACTGCTTGGTGGAGTGCTCGGCGGGCACGAAGGACGGCTCGCCCTTGGGGGTGGTGTTGTTGGAGCCGGCCAGGTCGGCCGAGCCGCCCCACAGCTCGGGCAGGACCGGGGCGATCGCGCTCAGCACCTCGCCCGAGGCGACCCGGGTCGCGACCCCCTTCGCGTCCGGCTCGAACGACGGCAGCGCGTCAGCCCAGCCGTCGGGCAGCGTCCGGGTGGCCAGCCGCTGCCGCAGGGCGTCGCGCTGGGGGTTCTTCGCTGCCCACCGTGCGAGCTGCTCGGTCCACGCCGCGTGCGCGGCGGCGCCCCGGGTGACCAGGCCACGGGTGTGGCCCAGCACGTCCTCGGCGACGGCGAAGGTCTCCCCAGGGTCCATGCCCATCGCCTTCTTGGTCGCGGCGACCTCCTCGGCGCCCAGGGCCGAACCGTGCGACTTGCCGGTGTTCTGCAGGCTCGGTGCGGGCCAGGCGATGATCGTGCGCAGGTTGATGAAGGACGGCTTGTCGGTGACCGACTTCGCCTTCTGGATGGCCTGCCACAACGCGGGGACGTCCTCGGCGTACCCCTTGCCGCCGTGGGTCCAGTCGACGTCCTGGACGTGCCAGCCGTAGGCGGCGTAGCGCTGGGAGACGTTCTCGCTGAACGCGATCGCGGTGTCGTCCTCGATGGAGATCTTGTTGTCGTCGTAGATCAGCACCAGGTTGCCGAGCTGCTGGTGACCGGCCAAGGAGGAGGCCTCCGAGGCCACGCCCTCCTCCAGGTCGCCGTCGGAGCAGATCGCGTAGACGAAGTGGTCGAACGGGCTCGCGCCCGCCTCCGCGCCAGGGTCGAGGAGCCCGCGCTCGCGGCGCGCCGCCATCGCCATGCCCACCGCGTTGGCCACCCCCTGCCCCAACGGCCCGGTCGTGGTCTCGACTCCCGCGGTGTGTCCGTGCTCGGGGTGCCCCGGGGTGCGGCTGCCCCAGGTCCGCAGCGCCTTGAGGTCGTCCAGCCCCAGACCGAACCCGCCCAGGTAGAGCTGGTTGTACAGGGTGAGGCTGGAGTGGCCGCAGGAGAGCACGAACCGGTCGCGGCCGGCCCAGTCGGGGTCGCTCGGGTCGTGCCGCATCACCTTCTGGAACAACAGGTACGCCGCCGGCGCCAAGCTCATCGCGGTGCCCGGGTGCCCGTTCCCGACCTTCTGCACTGCGTCCATCGCCAGCGCTCGAGCAGTGTCGACCGCCCGTCGGTCCAGGTCGGTCCAGTCCAGGGCAGTGCTCACGCGAGGGGTTCCTCTCGGTCGACGGTCCGCAGCCCGGCACGGGCCGCGCTTCACACCTACAGCGGTATCCACCAGCGAGCCTATCCAAGTGCGGTGACCCGACGCACACCTGTCCAGGTGCTCCCGAAGCGACGGATCGCGGTGTCCGGACTAGACTCTGGGAGGCCGCGCCACCGACGCGGCGGATGTACTTCCGACCTGAGGACGTCGTGACGGCTGTCGACCCCCACGTGACCGCGCCGCCGCATGCTCCGACCGAGGTGCGGCTGCGTGACGTGCTGGCGGCCTACGTCGGCCTCACCAAGCCGCGCATCATCGAGCTGCTGCTGCTGACCACCGTGCCCGTGATGTTCCTGGCGCAGCGCGGCGTGCCCGACCTGTGGCTGGTGGTGGCCACGGTCGTGGGCGGCACCCTGTCCGCGGGCAGCGCGAACGCGCTCAACTGCGTCTACGACCGTGACATCGACGAGCGGATGCGACGCACCCGCCGTCGCGCGCTGCCCCGGCACATGGTGTCGCCGCGCGCGGCCCTGGTGTTCGGCCTGGCTCTCGGGGTGATCTCCACCGTGCTGCTGGTGTGGTGGGTCAACTGGCTCTCCGCCGCTCTGGCGCTGGCTGCGAACGTGTTCTACGTCGTGGGCTACACCATGATCCTCAAGCGCCGCACCAGCCAGAACATCGTCTGGGGAGGGGCCGCGGGCTGCTTCCCCGCGCTGATCGGCTGGACCGCCGTCACCGGCGAGCTGGCCTGGGCGCCGGTGGTGCTCTTCCTGGTGGTCTTCTTCTGGACCCCCCCGCACTTCTGGGCACTGGCGCTGCGCTACCGCGAGGACTACGCGGCCGCCGACGTGCCGATGCTGCCGTCGGTGGCTCCCGCGACCGTGGTGGCCAGGCAGATCGTCGCCTACGCATGGGTCACGGTCGCGACCTCGGTCGTCCTGTGGCCGGTGGCCGGCACGGGTTGGCTCTACCCGGTCGTCGCACTGGTGCTCGGCGTGGTGTTCCTGACCGAGGCGCACCTGCTCCAGCGGCGGGTCAGGCACACCGACAACGTGGCCGAGATGCGTCCGATGCGGCTGTTCCACTGGTCGAACATGTACCTCTCGCTGCTGTTCCTCGGGGTCGCGCTCGACCCGCTGCTCACCCGCTGAGCGGCTCCCGGCGGCGGGTGCCGAGCAGCAACCAGGTCAAGGCGGCCGAGGTCAGCGCCGCGCCCAGCAGGTGCAGCGTCACCAGCGGCACGGGCAGTCCGGTGAAGTACTGCACGAAGCCGACCACCGCCTGAGCCACGAGCACCCCGACGAGGACGTCGGCGGCGCGGCGGGCACGCGGCGGCGCGTCCACGGCCCGGAGGGCCAGCAGGACGGCGACCGCCAGGCCGACGAGCAGGAAGACCACGTCGGTGTGCAGCTGGCTCACCGCCCGGGGGTCGAGACCGTTCCGGGGGGCGTCCGCATCCCCGGCATGGGGCCCGCTCCCGGTGACCACGGTGCCGAGGTAGAGCACGACCCAGCCGACGGCGAAGGTGGCCCTGACCAGTCCCACCAGGGGTCGCGGCAGCGTCGGCCGGGTGGGCCCGTCCGGTTCGTCGACCCGCCGCAGCAAGGTCACCGCCACCCCGGTCATCGCCAGCGAGACGAGCAGGTGGAACGCCACGATCCACGGGTTCAGGTCCGTCAGCACGGTGACGCCACCGATCACCGCCTGGGCCGGCACCCCCAGCGCCAGGACGAGGGCCAGGCGGGTGAGGCCACGACGACCGACCCGCCAGGCCACCACGAAGGTCGCCACCGCGACGGCGGCGATGACGAAGGTCACCATCCGGTTGCCGAACTCGATGGCTGCGTGCACCCCCATCGCGCCATGGGGGGTGAACGACGCGTCGGTGCACCGCGGCCAGGTCGGGCAGCCCAGGCCACTGCCGGTCAGGCGCACCACCCCCCCGGTCAGCACGATGAGCACGTTGACCACCACCGAGGCCATGGCCAGGGGGCGGAGCCAGCGGCCGACCCCGGACGGGGCGGTCGCCCGGGTCGGGGTCGCGGCGGGGGTGGTCACTCCCACGAGAAGGTCCTCACTGTCAACAGGGTGCCCAGCGCCGCCCAGGCCAGGAGCACGAGCGAGGGGCCCAACGGGAACGTGCCGGCGAGCAGGGACTCCCGCAGGCCGCCGCCCAGGGCGCCCGACGGGAGCCAGCCGACGACGCCGGAGAACCCGCCGTACGCCGAGGCGGGCAGCACGAGACCCCCGCCTGCGGCCAGCAGGACGTAGACGAGGTTGGCGACCGCGAGGGTCGCCTCGGCGCGGAGGGCACCGGCGACGAAGAGCCCCAGGGAGGCGAACGCCGCGGTGCCCAGCACCGCCATCACCAGTGCGCCGCCCAGCCCGCGCACGGTCAGCTCGGGGGACCAGTCGAGGAGCAGGGCGAGCCCCCCGACGACCACCACCTGGAGGACCTCGACGAGCAGGAGCGCGCCGACCTTGCCCAGGAGGAGCCCCTGCCGGGGGAGGGGGGAGGCACCCAGCCGCTTGAGCACGCCGTACCTGCGCTCGAAGCCGGTGGCGATCGCCAACGACGTGAAGCTGGTCGACATGAGGGCGAGTGCCAGGACGCCGGGGGTCAGCTCGTCGATGGGGGTGTGCGACAGGGACAGGTCGAGGTGCTGCACGGCCCGCACGCCGCCGAACAGCACGAGAACCGGGATCACCAGGGCCAGCAGGAGCTGCTCGCCGTTGCGCAGCAGCAGCCGGGTCTCCATGCCGACCTGGGCGCGGACCATGCGGCCCAACGGCGCGGCTCCCGGACGCGGGGCGAAGGTGCCCCGGCCGGCGCTCACGCGGCGAACCCCCGGCCGGTGAGCTGGAGGAACACGTCCTCCAGGGTGCGCTGCCCGAGGCTCAGCGACTCGGGCAGGACGTCGTGGGTGGCGCACCAGGCCGAGACCACGCCGAGGGTCGCGGCGTCCGCGGGCCCGGTGATGAGCAGGCTGTGCTCGTTGATCGCGGTCACCTCGGTGAGCGGTCCGAGGGCGGCCGAGAGCGACTCGGGCGACCCGGCGGGGAACGGCCGGGTCACGACCAGCCGGATCGTCGCGCTGCCGGCGCCGCGGGTGAGGTCGAACGGGGACCCGGAGGCGATCAGCCGGCCGTGGTCGATGATGTGGACCTGGTCGGCCAGTCTCTCGGCCTCCTCCAGGTAGTGCGTCGTGAGGACCGTGGTGACCCCGTCGTCCTGCAGCTCCTGGAGCAGCTCCCAGGTGTCCCGGCGCGCCTGGGGGTCCATCCCCGCGGTCGGCTCGTCGACGAAGAGCAGCTCCGGGCGTCCGACCACCGCCATCGCCAGGGACAGGCGCTGCTGCTGGCCCCCCGACAACCGGCGGTACGCCGTGCGCCCGCACGAGCCCAGCCCGAGCCGCTCGACCAGCATGGGCACCGGCAGGGGGTGGGCGTGCAGGCGGGCGACGTGCTGCAGCATCTCCTCGGCCCGGACCCCGGACCACGCGCCGCCGGACTGGAGCATCACGCCGATCCGGGGAAGCAGGTCACGCCGGTCCGCGACCGGGTCGAGTCCGAGCACGCGGACCGTCCCCTGCTGCGGTCGACGGAAGCCCTCGCAGGTCTCCAGGGTGGTCGTCTTGCCCGCACCGTTGGGGCCCAGCACCGCGGTCACCGAGCCTCGGGCCACGGTGAGGGAGAGTCCGTCCACGGCGGTCTTCGCGCCGTACCGCATCACGAGCGCGGCCACCTCGACGGCAGGGGAGGAACCGGACTCGAGCACGGTGCGAGTCTAGGCGGCGCCCGGGGCAGATCCGGGTAAGGCTGACCTTACTTGAAGCGCGGTCGGCAATATAGGCACACTGGTGTTGTGGAAATCGACGTGCACACCGGCCGCGGGGCAGACGCCCCGACGCGTCAGCGTGTCGCGCGCTCCGTCCTCGAGCACGGCCCGAGCACCGCAGCGGCCCTGGCCGAGCGTCTCGACCTGACCCCCGCGGCGGTCCGCCGCCACCTCGACCACCTCCTGGAGACCGGTGCGGTCGAGGCCCGGGACCAGCGGGTCCACGGCTCCCGGGGCCGGGGCCGGCCCGCGAAGGTCTTCGCGCTCACCGGCGCCGGGCGTGACCAGTTCGAGCAGCAGTACGACGACCTGGCCGCGCAGGCGCTCCGGTTCCTGGCGCAGACCGCCGGGGACGACGCGGTGGCGGCCTTCGCGCGTGCCCGGCTGGCCACGCTGGAGGCGCGGGTCCTCGCCCTGCAGGCCGCCGATCCCGACCGGAGCCCCTCCGAGGCGCTCGCCGAGGCCTTGCGCGAGGCTGGCTTCGCGGCCTCCGTCCGGGACCTCCCGGTCGGCGAGCAGCTGTGCCAGCAGCACTGCCCGGTGGCCCACGTGGCCCACGAGTTCCCGCAGCTGTGCGAGGCCGAGACCGAGATGATCTCCCGGGTCCTGGGCCGGCACGTGCAGCGGCTGGCGACCATCGCCCACGGGGACGGCGTCTGCACCACCAGCATCCCTCGCGCACCGACCAGCTCGACCAGCTCCACCAGCTCCACCAGCTCGACCAGCTCGACCAGCTCCACCGGCATCTCCGCACCCGAGAACCACGTCACCAACGAGAGGTTGTCCTCATGACGCAGCTCCAGGACTCGACCACCGCCACTCCGGCCCAGGGCATCGAGGAGCTGAACCCCGGCCTTCAGGGCATCGGCCGCTACGAGTTCGGCTGGCACGACTCCGACACCGCGGGCGCCTCGGCGCAGCGTGGGCTCAACGAGGCCGTGGTCCGCGACATCTCCGCTCGCAAGAACGAGCCCCAGTGGATGCTCGACCTGCGCCTCAAGGGCCTCAAGCTCTTCGGCCGCAAGCCCATGCCGCAGTGGGGCGCCGAGCTCGGCACCATCGACTTCGACAACATCAAGTACTTCGTCCGGTCGACCGAGAAGCAGGCGACCAGCTGGGACGAGCTGCCCGACGACATCAAGAACACCTACGACAAGCTCGGCATCCCGGAGGCGGAGAAGCAGCGCCTGATCTCCGGCGTGGCCGCCCAGTACGAGTCCGAGGTCGTCTACCACGCGATCCGCGAGGACCTCGAGGAGCAGGGCGTCCTCTTCCTGGACACCGACACCGCCCTGCGCGAGCACCCCGACCTGTTCCGGGAGTACTTCGGCACGGTCATCCCGGTCGGCGACAACAAGTTCGCCGCGCTGAACACCAGCGTCTGGTCGGGCGGGTCGTTCATCTACGTCCCCAAGGGCGTGCACGTCGACATCCCGCTCCAGGCCTACTTCCGGATCAACACCGAGAACATGGGCCAGTTCGAGCGCACGCTGATCATCGTCGACGAGGACGCCTACGTGCACTACGTCGAGGGGTGCACCGCCCCGATCTACAAGACCGACTCGCTGCACTCCGCGGTCGTCGAGATCGTGGTCAAGAAGGGTGCACGCTGCCGCTACACCACCATCCAGAACTGGTCGAACAACGTGTACAACCTGGTGACCAAGCGGGCCACCTGCGAGGCCGGCGCGACGATGGAGTGGGTCGACGGCAACATCGGCTCCAAGGTCACGATGAAGTACCCCGCGGTCTACCTCATGGGCGAGCACTCCCGTGGTGAGACCCTCTCGATCGCGTTCGCCGGCGAGGGGCAGCACCAGGACGCGGGCGCCAAGATGGTGCACGCGGCCCCCCACACCTCCAGCTCGATCATCTCCAAGTCGGTGGCGCGCGGCGGCGGCCGTACGTCGTACCGCGGCCTGGTGCAGGTCAACGAGGGCGCGCACCACTCGGCGAGCATCGTCAAGTGCGACGCGCTCCTGGTGGACCAGATCAGCCGGTCCGACACCTACCCCTACGTCGACGTCCGCGAGGACGAGGTGTCCATGGCGCACGAGGCCACGGTCTCCAAGGTCTCCGACGACCAGCTCTTCTACCTGATGAGCCGGGGCATGGAGGAGGACGAGGCGATGGCGATGATCGTGCGTGGCTTCGTCGAGCCGATCGCCAAGGAGCTCCCGATGGAGTACGCGCTGGAGCTCAACCGCCTCATCGAGCTGCAGATGGAGGGCGCGGTCGGCTGACCCCGACCCGCCCCACCGACGACGCGCTGACAACCCAGAAGGAATGACGAGTTCGTGACTGTGACTGACCAGGCGGCGGAGGCCGTCGCCGAGGCCCTGGAGACCGCGGGAGCCGGAGGCGCCGACAGCTCCGGTGACACCGTGGCCTCGCACCTGCACCCGACGGGGTCCTTCGACCTCGCCGACCACCCGGTGCCGCACGGACGCGAGGAGGTCTGGCGGTTCACCCCGCTCAAGCGCCTTCGCGGCCTGCACGACGGCTCCTTCGTCGGTGGGGGCAAGGCCGACGTGGACATCGACGCGCCCCCGGCGGTGTCCGTCGAGCTCGTGGGCCGCGACGATCCCCGGATCGGCTCCGTCCTGGTGCCCCGCGACCGGGTCTCGGCGCAGGCGTGGACCTCCTTCGATCAGGCCCGCGTGGTGTCGGTCCCCGCCGACACCGAGCTCGACCGCCCGGTGATGGTCACCGTGACCGGACAGGGCGACGAAGCCGAGTTCAACCACCTGTACGTCGAGCTGGGCACCCACGCCCGGGCCACCGTCGTGCTGCGGCACGTGGGCACGGCGGTCCGGGCCGCCAACGTCGAGGTGGTCGTCGGCGACGGCGCGTCCCTCAACCTGGTCTCGGTCCAGGACTGGGACGACGACGCCGTCCACCTGGTGCACTTCCATGCCCGGGTCGGCCGGGACGCCGCCTACAAGCAGGGTGTCGTCTCGATCGGCGGAGACCTGGTCCGGATCAGCTCCTCGGTCGACTATGCCGGCCCCGGAGGTTCGGCCGAGCTGCTGGGCCTCTACTTCGCCGACGCCGGGCAGCACCTCGAGCACCGGTTGTTCGTCGACCACAACGCTCCTCGCACCCGCAGCGACGTCGACTACAAGGGCGCCCTGCAGGGGCTCGGAGCGCACGCGGTCTGGATCGGCGACGTCCTCATCCGCAAGGTCGCCGAGGGCATCGAGACCTACGAGCAGAACCGCAACCTCGTCCTCACCGACGGCTGCCGGGCCGACTCGGTGCCGAACCTGGAGATCGAGACCGGAGAGATCGCCGGTGCCGGGCACGCCTCGACCACGGGACGCTTCGACGACGCGCAGCTGTTCTACCTGCAGTCGCGGGGCATCCCGGAGGACGAGGCGCGGCGCCTGGTCGTGCACGGCTTCTTCAACGACATCATCCGCAAGATCGGGGTGCGCGAGATCGAGGAGCACCTGCGCGCCACGGTCGAGGCCGAGCTGGCCAAGAACGTCACCCCGGCGGTCGGCGCATGAGCTTCGTCAAGGCCGGCACGCTCTCCGACCTCGAGGACGCCAAGCCGCGCGCGGTCACCGTGAGCGGTGTCGACGTCGCGCTGGTCCGTGAGGGCGAGCAGGTCTACGCCATCCGCGACGAGTGCTCGCACGCTGCGATCGCGCTGTCCGAGGGCGACGTCGAAGGCTGCCTGATCGAGTGCTGGCTGCACGGGTCCACCTTCGACCTGCGCACCGGCAAGCCGACCACCTTCCCCGCCTTCGAGCCGGTCCCGGTCTACCCGGTGCAGCTCGACGGCGACGACGTCCTCGTCGACGTGCAGAACCCCCTGAACCCCGCCTGACCTCCCGAACGGAAGAGAACACAGATGAGCACCCTGGAGATCCGCGACCTGCACGTCAGCGTCGACACCGAAGACGGCCCCAAGGAGATCCTCAAGGGCGTCACGCTGACCATCGCCAGCGGCCAGACGCACGCGATCATGGGCCCCAACGGCTCGGGCAAGTCCACGCTGGCCTACTCCATCGCCGGTCACCCGAAGTACACGATCACCTCCGGCACGGTCACCCTCGACGGTGACGACGTGCTGGCGATGTCGGTCGACGAGCGCGCCCGCGCCGGCGTCTTCCTCGCCATGCAGTACCCCGTCGAGGTCCCCGGTGTCTCGGTGTCGAACTTCCTCCGCACCGCCAAGACCGCCGTGTCCGGGCAGGCGCCGAAGCTGCGCACCTGGATCAAGGACGTCAACACCGCCATGGACCGCGTCAAGATGGACAACGCCATGGCGCAGCGCAACGTGAACGAGGGGTTCTCCGGTGGTGAGAAGAAGCGCCACGAGATCGTCCAGCTCGAGCTGCTCGACCCCAAGGTCGCCATCCTCGACGAGACCGACTCCGGGCTCGACATCGACGCGCTGAAGATCGTCTCCGAGGGCGTCAACCGCTTCTCCGAGAAGGGCGACAAGGGCGTCCTGCTCATCACGCACTACACCCGGATCCTGCGCTACATCAAGCCGGACTTCGTGCACGTGTTCGTCGACGGGCGGATCGCCGAGGAGGGCGGGCCGGAGCTCGCCGACAAGCTCGAGGCCGAGGGCTACGAGGCGTACGTCGGAGCCGGTGCCTGAGATGGCCGTACTGCCCGGACTGCTGGAAGGGCTGGACCTGATCCGCCAGGACTTCCCGATCCTGGGGCGGACCCTCGCCGACGGGCACCCGCTGGTCTACCTCGACAGCGCCAACACCTCGCAGAAGCCGCAGGTCGTCATCGACACGATGGTCGACCACCTCGAGCGGCACAACGCGAACGTGGCCCGGGCGGTGCACCAGCTCGGCGCCGAGGCCACCGAGGCGTTCGAGGGGGGCCGGGACAAGGTCGCGGCGTTCCTCAACGCGCCCTCGCGTGAGGAGGTGATCTTCACCAAGAACGCCACGGAGGCGCTCAACCTGGCCGCCAACACGATGGCCTGGGCCGGGGACCTCCAGGTGGGTCCTGGGGACGAGGTCGTCATCACCGAGATGGAGCACCACTCCAACATCGTGCCCTGGCAGCTGCTCACCGAGCGCACCGGAGCGACGCTGCGGTGGTTCGGGCTCACCGACGACGGCGAGCTCGACCTGTCCACGATCGACGAGCTGATCAACGAGCGCACCAAGGTCGTCTCCCTGACCTGGGTCTCCAACATGCTCGGCACGATCAACCCGGTCGCCGCCATCGCCGCCAAGGCCCACGCCGTCGGCGCGGTGGTCGTGGTCGACGCCTCGCAGGCGGCGCCGCAGATGCCGGTCGACGTGGTCGCCTCCGGCGCCGACCTGCTGGTCTTCACCGGGCACAAGGTCGTCGGTCCCACCGGCATCGGCGTCCTGTGGGGCAAGCGCTCCGTGCTCGAGGCGCTGCCGCCGTTCATGGGCGGCGGGGAGATGATCGAGACCGTCCGCATGGAGCGGTCGACGTACGCCGGCATCCCGAGCAGGTTCGAGGCGGGCACGCCGCCGATCGCCGAGGCCGTGGGTCTCGGCGCCGCGGTCGACTACCTCAGCCATGTCGGGCTGGACAAGATCCGGACGCACGAGGAGGCCATCACCGGCTACCTCCTCGAGGGACTGGCATCGGTGCGCGGCATCTCCGTGATGGGGCCGCGCACCGCCCAGGGCCGGGGCGGGGCGGTGAGCTTCGAGCTGGACCAGGTGCACCCGCACGACGTCAGCCAGATCCTCGACAGCAGGGGCATCGCGGTGCGGGCCGGGCACCACTGCGCCAAACCGGCGCACCAGCGCTTCGGGGTGCAGTCGAGCATCCGCGCGTCGTCGTACCTCTACACGACGCCGGAGGAGATCGACGCGCTGATCGAGGGGCTGGAGTACACCAAGAAGTACTTCCGCGTGGACTGAGGACCTAGACACACATGAGCGCAGATCTGGACGCGATGTACCAGGAGATCATCCTGGACCACTACAAGCACCCGCACGGGGCAGGGCTCCGTGAGCCGTACGAGGCCGAGGTGCACCACGTGAACCCGACGTGCGGCGACGAGGTGACCCTGCGGGTCCACCTGTCCGGCACAGGCGGAGCCGCGGTCGTCGAGGACGTCTCCTACGACGCGCTCGGCTGCTCGATCAGCCAGGCCTCGGTCAGCGTGCTGACCGACCTGGTGGTCGGCAAGTCGGTCGACGACGCGCTGGAGGTGCACGAGGCGTTCCTGGCGCTCATGCAGGGCCGCGGCCACGTCGAGCCCGACGAGGACGTCCTGGAGGACGGGGTCGCCTTCGCCGGCGTCGCGAAGTTCCCGGCCCGCGTCAAGTGCGCGCTGCTGGGCTGGATGGCATGGAAGGACGCGACCTCCCAGGTCGTGGCAGGCACGAGCGAGGAGAAGGCATGAGCGAGAGCACCGACACCCAGACGACCCCCGAGGGTCCGCACGCCGACCTTCCCGAGGTCGACCTGACCGGGGGCGGCACCAGCACCCTCAGCGTCGAGGACGTCGAGGAGGCCATGAAGGACGTGGTCGACCCCGAGCTCGGCATCAACGTCGTCGACCTCGGTCTGCTGTACGGCGTGAACATCGACGAGGGCAGCAACGTCACTCTCGACATGACGCTGACCTCGGCGGCGTGTCCGTTGACCGACGTGATCATGGACCAGACCAACCAGGCGCTCGAGGGGATCGCGAACGACGTGGCGATCAACTGGGTCTGGATGCCGCCCTGGGGTCCGGACAAGATCACCGACGACGGCCGCGAGATGCTGCGGGCGTTGGGGTTCAACGTCTGAGCGTGCACGTCCTCGTCCCGGCCGAGCGTCTGCTGCGCTGGTGCGAGAACTTCGAGCGCAGCCACGGGGTTGCCGCCCTCAGCATGGTCGACGGCGCGCTCCGCCTCGCTGCGCCGGACGGCTCGACCGCCGTGCTGCGGCTGCCGTTCGAGCGGCGCCTCTCCGGCGCGGCCACGGTCCCCGCACTGCTGGCGGAGGTGGAGGCTCCGGGCTGCTGGGGGGTCCTGCTGGTCCGCAAGGGCGGGTTCGCGGTTGCCCGGCTGGCCGGTGACACGCTGGTCGAGCACAAGATCGGCCAGCGTCACGTCCAGGGGCGCACCAAGGCCGGCGGGCAGAGCCAGCAGCGGTTCGCGCGTCGACGTGACAACCAGGCGCGCTCGGCCTACGAGGCGGCCGCCGACCACGCCGCACGGATCCTGGCCGCCGCCCCGCTCGAGGCGCTGGTGGCGGGCGGGGACCACCCCGCCGTCCAGGCGGTGCTCGCCGACCCGCGGCTCGCCCGGGCCTCCCGGGTCGTCACCGGCCCCTGGCTCGCGGTGCCCGACCCCAAGCGCGCCGTGCTCGACCGTGCCGTGACCGACGCCCGTGCTCTGCGGGTCGAGGTGACCAACGCAGGTCCACGCCCGGGCAGCGCCGTCTGACCCAGCGCCCCGGTTCAGCCCTGGGGGTAGAGGGCGTCGGTGGCGAAGGTGTCGCACGCCTTGACCGTGCCCCCGGTGTAGCCGGTCCGGAACCACGTCTCCCTGGCGGCCGCCGAGCCGTGGGTCCACGACTCCGGGTTCACCCGTCCCGACGACCCCTGCTGGATGCGGTCGTCGCCCACCGAGGCGGCGGCGTCCAGAGCCTCGGAGATGTCCTGCTGGTCGAGGTCGAGGATGAGCACGTTGCCGTCGGCGTCCTCGGCCGTCGTGGCGTACCTCGCCCACATGCCGGCCAGGCAGTCCGCCATCAGCTCCAGGCGCACCGAGTCGGACTTGGGCCCCTGCTGGGTGCGGACCCGCCCCATGTAGCCCAGCAGGTTCTCGACGTGGTGGCCGTACTCATGGGCGATGACGTACGCCTCGGCGAAGTCACCGCCCTGGGCGCCCAGCCGGCCCTGGAGGACGTCGGCGAAGAAGGTGGTGTCGAAGTAGACCTGGTGGTCCCCCTTGACCGGGCAGTAGAACGGCCCGACGTCCGCGTCGGCCGGGCCGCAGCCGGTCTCGACCGTGCCGGAGAACATCACGGTGTCCTCCTCCTGGTAGGCCCTACCGGTCTGCCGGGGCAGCTCCTGGGCCCAGAACGACTGGATCGAGTTGACCACGGCGAGGCGAGCGCAGTCCGGGTCGTCGTTCGCGTCGGCCCCGGAGCTGCAGTCGGTGAGCTCGCTGGAGGCCACCGGACCGCTGTCGGAGCGCGGGTCCAGGCCGCCGCTGCCGCTGCCGCCCAGGGCACCGCTGACCACGAGGATGACGACGAGCACCACGATCCCGCCGATCCCTCCACCGACCCGACCGCCCGTCCCCGAGGGGATCGGGAACGGCAGACCGCCCCTGGTGGACGACCCACCTCTCCCGCCGCGTCCACGGCGGACCTGGACCTGGCTCCTGTCCAGCCGAGCCCTGGGGTTGAAGCGCATGTCCGGACCTCCTGTCGTCAGTCGATAGACTAGGGCTACCGCACGCGCCGTCCCCGCACACTCCCGCGGGGTTCGGGCCGCCCGTCAGGGCCCCCGCCGCGTGAAGCGACCTCCAAGCTGGGAAGACCTCTGTGATCACCGTGCACGACCTCGAGGTGCGCGCCGGCGCGCGCCTGCTCATGGAGCATGTGACGTTCCGCGTCGCGGCCGGCGACAAGGTCGGCCTGGTCGGCCGCAACGGCGCAGGGAAGACCACGCTCACCCGGATCCTGGCAGGGGAGGGACTGCCGGCGTCGGGCAAGGTGATGAACACCGGCGAGATCGGCTACCTCCCGCAGGACCCGCGGACCAGCGACCCCGAGGTCATCGCCCTGCACCGCATCCTGTCCGCCCGCGGCCTCGACGACGCCGTGCGGGGCCTGCGCGAGGCCGAGGTCGAGATGGCCTCGGACAACCCGGGCCGCCGCGAGAAGGCGATGAGGAAGTACGAACGGGCCGACGCCGCGCTGCACGCGGGCGGCGGGTACGCCGCCGAGGCCGAGGCCCGGGCGATCGCGGCCAGTCTCAACATCGAGGACCGGATCCTGGCGCAGCCGCTGCGCACGCTGTCCGGTGGGCAGCGCCGCCGGGTCGAGCTGGCCCGGATCCTCTTCTCCGGGGCCGAGACCCTCCTCCTCGACGAGCCCACCAACCACCTCGACGCCGACTCGATCGTGTGGCTGCGCGAGTTCCTGCGCAGCTTCAAGGGCGGGCTGATCGTGATCAGCCACGACGTGGGGCTGCTGGAGGCCTGCGTGACCAAGGTCTTCCACCTCGACGCCAACCGTGCCGAGGTCGACGTCTACAACATGGGCTGGACGACGTACCTCGCCCAGCGGGAGACCGACGAGAAGCGCCGCAGGCGCGAGCGGATGAACGCCGAGAACAAGGCCAAGACGCTGACCGACCAGGCCAACAAGATGCGGGCCAAGGCGACCAAGGCCCAGGCGGCGCAGTCGATGCTCAAGCGGGCCGAGAAGCTCATGGACGGGGTGGAGGCGGAGCGGCAGAACGACCGCGTCGCGAAGATCGCCTTCCCCAAGCCCGCGGCGTGCGGCAAGACCCCGCTGACCGCCTCCGAGCTGTCGAAGTCCTACGGCTCCCTGGAGGTCTTCACCGACGTCGACCTGGCCATCGACAAGGGAAGCCGGGTCGTGATCCTCGGTCTGAACGGGGCCGGCAAGACCACGTTGCTGCGGATCCTCGGCGGTGTCGACCGTCCCGACACCGGTGCCGTGCACCCCGGCTACGGGCTCAAGCTCGGCTACTACGCCCAGGAGCACGAGACCCTCGACACCGCCCGGACGGTCCTGGAGAACATGCGCACCGCGGCTCCGGACCTGACCGACACCGAGGCACGCAGCGTGCTGGGCTCGTTCCTCTTCTCCGGTGACGACGCGATGAAGCCGGCCGGGGTGCTCTCCGGCGGGGAGAAGACCCGGCTGGCCCTGGCCACGCTGGTCGTCTCCAGCGCGAACGTGCTGCTGCTCGACGAGCCGACCAACAACCTCGACCCGGCCTCGCGCGAGGAGGTCCTCGCGGCGATCCGCAGCTACGAGGGCGCCATCGTCCTGGTCACCCACGACGAGGGCGCGGTCTCCGCGTTGGAGCCGGACCGGGTGCTCATCCTTCCCGACGGGGTCGAGGACCTCTGGAACGAGGGGTACGCGGACCTGGTCTCGTTGGCCTGACGGGAACAATCCGCCCAGCCGGATGGTTGGGTGGACGCGAGACGGTGGGTCCGACGCGGCACGAGCCGGTGGCCGACCCGGGGCGAGAGTGGAGGATGCGCGATGTCGATGGCGACCGGCATGGGACCGGTGTGGCGGCACATGCGCACCGACCGCAGCGTGGGCAACACCCGGCTGCGCGGCGACACGGTGCGCCGGGTGCTGCAGTTCGCCCGGCCGCACCAGCGACTGATCACCGTCTTCCTGGTCCTCACCGTCGTCGACGCCGGGCTGGTGGTCGCCTCGCCGCTGCTCATCCAACGCATCGTCGACGACGGCATCACCCAGGGTGACGTGGCGCTGGTCGCCGGGTTGGCCGCGCTGATGGCCCTGGTCGCCGTCCTCGACGCGCTGCTGGGGCTGGGCTCGGGCTACCTCTCCTCCCGGATCGGCGAGGGGCTGATCCTCGACCTCCGCACCGCGGTGTTCGCCCACGTCCAGCGCCTGTCGTTGGCCTTCTTCACCCGCACGCAGACCGGCGCCCTGGTGAGCCGGCTGAACAACGACGTCATCGGCGCGCAGCGCGCGTTCACCTCGACCCTGTCCAGCGCGGTGTCCAACACGATCGCCGTGGTCGTCGTGGGCGCCACCATGCTGGTGCTGTCCTGGCAGGTCACCGTGCTGTGCCTGTTGCTGTTCCCGCCCCTGGTGCTGTCCTCCCGCTGGGTCGGCCAGCGCCTCGCCGGCCTGACCCGCGAGCAGATGGACGGCAACGCCGTGCTCGGCAACGCGATGACCGAGCGGTTCAACGTGGGCGGGGCGATGCTGCTCAAGCTGTTCGGCCGTCGCGAGGAGGAGGACCAGCAGTTCACCGCCCGCGCTGCGGTGGTGCGTGACCTGGGGGTCCGGATCGCCCTGATCACGCGGATCTTCGGGGCCACCCTCATGCTGATTCCCGCGCTCGCCACCGCCCTCGTCTACGGCGTCGGCGGGTACCTCGTCATCGAGAACGCCCTCAGCATCGGCACCGTCCTCGCGCTGGCGACGCTGCTGCTGCGGCTGCTCGGGCCCATGCAGGGTCTCTCCAACGTCCGGATCGACGTGATGACGGCGCTGGTCAGCTTCGAGCGGGTCTTCGAGATCCTCGACCTGCCCACCACCGTCCCCGAGAAGGACGACGCGGTCCCGCTCCCCGAGCACGCGGCCAGCGTCGAGTTCGACGACGTCTCCTTCCGCTACCCCCGCGCCGACGAGGTGTCCCTGGCCAGCTTGGAGTCGGTGGCCCGCGGGGAGTCCCGCGACAGCGGCGAGGTGCTCCGCGGGCTCAGCTTCCGGGCCACCCCGGGCCAGATGGTCGCGCTCGTCGGCCCGTCTGGCGCCGGGAAGACCACGGTGACCCACCTGGTCGCCCGGTTGTACGACGTCACCGGCGGCACGGTGCGCGTGGGTGGCGTGGACGTGCGCGACCTGACCCTGCAGTCCCTCGAGGACGCGGTGGGCTACGTCACCCAGGACGCCTACATGTTCCACGACACGATCCGGGCCAACCTGCTCTACGCCCGGCCCGGCGCCAGCGACGACGACCTCCTGGCCGCCCTGGAGGCGGCCCAGATCCGACGGCTCGTGGACAGCCTGCCCGACGGTCTCGACACCGTGGTGGGCGACCGCGGCTACCGGCTCTCGGGCGGCGAGCGACAGCGGTTGGCGATCGCCCGGCTGCTCCTCAAGGCGCCGGCCATCGTCGTGCTCGACGAGGCCACCGCCCACCTGGACTCCGAGTCCGAGCAGGCCGTGCAGCGTGCCCTCGACACCGCCCTGGAGGGCCGCACCAGCCTGGTCATCGCTCACCGGCTCTCCACGGTCCGCGACGCCGACCAGATCCTGGTCGTCGAGGACGGCCGGATCGTGCAGTCGGGCACCCATGAAGGGCTGATCGCCGAGGGCGGGCTGTACGCACACCTGTACCGCACGCAGTTCACCGACAGGCCGGGCGGCGCGGGGGAGACCGAGGACCTGGCGGTCACCTCGGCCGGCGGCAGCAGCTGAGCCCCGTCCGACGCAGGGGTCCCTACGGGTTCCGGCACGTCCGAGGTGTCGGTTGTGTCCCGATCGGCCGACCGTCCTTGACCTGGAACCCTGGGTGGCATTGGGTGGCTTTCACCACCTCTGTGGCCGGCCCCCCGTCCGGTCGTCATCCCCTGGGAGTCTCATTTGTCCACCCCGCGTCCTTCAGCGCGCGCCAAGAGGACCGCAACCGGCCTCCTGGCTGTCGGAGCAGTTGTCGGCGGACTGCTCGCCGCCACCACTCCGGCGGGCGCCGCCCCGCAGTCCGAGCTCACCCGCGCCGCCACCCCCCTCGGCTTCAAGGCCGGCCGCTACGTCGTGGTCCTCCGCGAGCCGGGAGCGGCGAGCTACACCGGCGGCGACCGCCGCTTCGCCCGCACCAGCCCCACCGACGGCGGCCAGCTCGACGGACGCTCCGCCGCCGTGCGCGCCTACTCCGACCACCTCGAGCGGACCCACCGGTCCCTGGCCGCGGAGGTCGGAGCCACGGTCGCCCTCGACTACACCGTCGCGCTCAACGGCTTCGCGGCGCAGCTGAGCGGTGCCCAGGCGGCCGAGCTGTCCTCGGACCGTCGGGTCGCCCTGGTGAGCCCGGACCGGCGCCTGAAGCTGGACACCTGGCACACTCCCACCTTCCTCGGCCTGACCGGTCGGCACGGGGAGTGGGCCCAGCACGGAGGCCGCCGGGACGCGGGGGCGGGCACCGTGGTCGGCATCATCGACAGCGGGATCTGGCCGGAGTCGCGGTCGTTCGCCGGGAAGAAGCTCACCGACACCCCCAAGACCCGCTTCGACATCCGCCGCCGCGGCGCCAAGACGTTCATGGACAAGGCCGACGGCGTCCGCTTCGAGGGGCGCTGTCAGACCGGGGTCGAGTTCACCTACAACGACTGCAGCACCAAGCTGGTCGGGGCGCGCTACTACCCCGACATCTTCGCGGGCGTGTCCGACCCGAGTCCCGAGGAGTACCTCTCCCCCCGCGACGGGGACGGGCACGGCTCGCACACTGCCAGCACCGCCGCCGGCAGGTACGGGGTGCGTGCGCGGGTCGAGGGACGTGACTTCGGCCGGATCAGCGGGATGGCGCCCGCCGCGCGGATCGCGGCGTACAAGGTCTGCTACTCCGACTCAGACCCCACCACCGGCGACTGCTTCACCTCCGCCTCGGTCGCGGCGATCAACGACGCGGTCCTCGACGGGGTCGACGTGATCAACTACTCGATCTCGGGCTCCCTGGGCACCGTCATCGACCCGGTCGAGCTCGCTTTCGAGGGGGCGGCCGAGGCCGGCATCTTCGTCGCCGCGTCCGCCGGCAACAGCGGCCCCACGCCCTCCACCGTGGCGCACAACAGCCCCTGGGTGACCACCGTGGCCGCCTCGACGCACATCAGCTTCGAGAACACCGTGGTGCTCGGCAACGGCAAGAAGCTGGCAGGCGCGTCGATCGCCGGCGAGGGCGTTCCTCGTAGCCCGCTGGTGGACTCCACCGACGTGGCCGCTGGAGACCCGGCGGACGCCACCCTGTGCGCCCCGGGCTCCCTGGACGAGGCGCAGGTGGGGGGGACGATCGTGGTGTGCACCCGCGGCGTCTACGACCGGGTCGCCAAGAGCGCCGAGGTCGCCCGCGCCGGCGGCATCGGCATGATCCTGGTGAACCCGACCCCGGCCAGCCTCGACGCCGACTTCCACTCGGTGCCGACCGTCCACCTCGACGCCCCAGCCGGTCGCCGGGTCCTTGCCTACGTCGACCGCGCGGGCGACGACGCCACCGCGGCGATCCGGCTGGGCAACCGGACCAACCAGGTTCAGGCGATCCCCCAGGTCGCGAGCTTCTCCTCGCGGGGACCCGCGCTGGCCAACGACTCCGACATCCTCAAGCCGGACCTCTCCGCGCCCGGTGTCTCGGTGCTCGCCGCGGTCGCCCCGCCGTCGAACTCGAACCGCAGGTTCGACCTCTTCTCCGGCACGTCCATGGCCTCGCCGCACGTCGCCGGACTGGCCGCCTTCGTGGCCAGCCAGCACCCCGGGTGGACCCCGATGGAGATCAAGTCGGCGATGATGACCACGGCCAAGAGCCTGGTCGACGAGGACGGCAAGCCGATCAAGGACGCCTTCGCCCAGGGGGCGGGGAACGTCCGTCCGGGTCGCTTCTTCGACCCCGGCCTCTTCGTCACCGCCAGCGCGCGCGACTGGCGGGGCTACCTGGCCGGACAGGGACTCCCGACGGGCGTCCGCCCGATCAGGGCCAAGAACCTGAACCAGCCGTCCATGGCTGCCGGACAGGTCTCCGGAACCGTCGCCTTCCGCCGGCACTTCGTGGCGACCATGAAGGGCACCTGGCGGGTCTCGGTGGACGTTCCGGGGTTCAACGCGACGGTGACGCGCAAGCGGATCACCTCCAGCCGCAAGAACGACATCCTGGACCTCAAGGTGTTCCTGAGCCGCGACGACGCTCCGCTCGGCGAGTGGTCGCAGGGGTTCGTGACGCTGACCGGTCCGACCACGGTCCGGATGCCGGTCGCCGTGCGGCCCGTCGCGGTGTCCGCGCCGACCGCGGTCGCGGGGACCGGGACCTCCGGGTCGGCCTCGGTGAGCCTCACCGCCGGCACCACCGGCGACCTGGCCGTGGGCGTCCACGGTCTGGCCGAGTCCACGACCGACACCGCCAGCGTCAACGTCGGTGACACCGCGCAGTACGGCTGCATCGCGGTGGGCGCGGACACGCGGACGTTCCGGGTGTCGGTGGACTCCCGCCAGGACGATGCGGACCTCGACCTCTACGTCTACAAGGCCGACGACACCTGCGGCGCGCTGACCGGCGTCGCGGGGCAGTCGGCGACCGGGTCGGCGGACGAGGAGGTCACGCTCGACGACCCGGAGCCGGGCAACTACTTCGTCGTCGTCGACGGCTACACCGACGGGGCTGACAACGACGGGACCATGGAGTTCCGGCTCGACGTCTGGGACGTCAACGGCGCCAGCAACCTGGGGGACCTCACGGTCGACCCCCAGCCCGTGCCGGTCGTGGCGGGACAGCCCACGTCGTACGAGGTGTCCTGGACCGGTCTGGACCCCGAGGAGCGCTACCTCGGGGTGCTCGACTACGACGGCACCGGCCAGGCGACCTACGTCTCGGTCGACACCAGGACGCCGTAGGACCCACGTGCCAGCGTGCTCACGCGCGTCCCGGCGGTCGACTCCTCCCAGGGTCGGCCGCCGGTCGTGCGTCAGGAGCTCTTCGCGGCACCCCACCCGTGGTAGCGCTCGATCTCCATCCACCCGCTCACCCGAGGGGACTCGCGGTCGGGGTACGGCTGCCCGGTGTAGTGGGTCGAGAGCCGGTCGATGTCCTTCAGGGCCGTGTCGTCGACCAGCGCCACGATCCGCCCGATCAGGCTGACGTGGGTGTACCAGCCGTCCTGGTCCAACGCGGTCAGCGAGACCCTCGGGTCGCGGCGCAGGTGTCCGAGCCGGGCACGGGTGGCGTCCATGTTGACCAGGACCCGGTCACCGTCCAGGAGGTACCACGTGGCGACCGAGACCGGGTGGCCGTCCTTGCGCAAGGTGGCGATCACGGCCGGGTTCGGTTTCGACAGCAGGGCGCGGAGGTCGTCGGGCAGCGGGGGAGTGGGCACGGTGGTCCTTTCGTCGCAGAAAGCGGGTCAGGACCGGTGCACCGGTTCCTGGTTCCCGTCGTGGGAGTCATCCTGCACCTGGGCACGCATCCGTCGCCGCTCGTCGAAGGCCAGGTAGCCGAAGCCGAAGACGGCCAGCGCCGCGAAGAACCACCACTGCAGGCCGTAGAAGAGGTGGGGTCCCTCCCCGAGGTCCGGCAGCTCGGCCCGGACCACGGCGGTGGCCGGTGCGGGCGTCTCGGTCTCGGCGTCCACGAAGCCGGAGTAGACGGGGTGGTCGAGGGTGGCACCGATGGCCTGGCTGGAGATCGCGCGGGTCGAGGCGTCGTCGACGCTCGTGCCCCGTCCGGTCGCGTCGGCACGGACGAAGCCGACCACCTCGACCTGTCCCGGCGGGGCCGCGGGCAGGCTCGACGGCGTGGCGCCGGTGTTCCCAGTGGCCACCCAGCCGCGGTCGACGAGCAACGCCGTTCCGTCCGAGGTCACCAGCGGGGTGACCAGGTCCACGCCGGACTCCCCGTCGCGGGTCTGGTACCGCACCACCACGGTGGCGGCGTCGTCGTAGGTCCCGGTGGCGGTGACCCGCATCCACTCGTGGTCCGGGGGAACCGGGCGTCCCACGGCGAGGACGTCGCCGACGGGCGCGGGCGGCGCGGACAGGTTCGCGCTCACCCACGCGTTGCTCTGCTCCCGGTCGTGCAGCCGGTGGAACTGCCACTCACCCAGGCGCACCGACCCCCAGGCCAGGACGACGACGACCAGCCCGAAGAGCACCCAGCGGCGGGAGAGCAGAAACCTCACAGGACGAATCTAGGCGATGGTCCGTCACGGACCACCCGGGTCGCACCCCTGCGCGGTGTGCGATGCGGCACCGCGGCCTAGACTCGTGCAATGACAGTGAACAGCGGCCTCTCGGACGCATACGGCCGTACTGCGACGGACCTCCGGGTGTCGCTCACGGACAAGTGCAACCTGCGGTGCACCTACTGCATGCCGGCCGAGGGCCTGGACTGGCTCCCCAACGAGGCCCTGCTGAGCAACGACGAGATCGTGCGCCTGGTGCGGATCGCGGTGAACCGCCTCGGTGTCGACGAGGTCAGGTTCACCGGGGGAGAGCCCCTGGTCCGCCGCGGCCTGGTCGACATCGTCGAGCGGTGCGCCGCGCTGGAGCCGCGACCCAGCCTGTCGATCACCACCAACGGACTGGGACTGGCCAAGGTGGCCGGGTCGCTGGCCGCCGCGGGGCTCGACCGGGTCAACGTGAGCCTCGACACCGTGCGCCCCGACACGTTCCTGGCCCTCACCCGGCGGGACCGGCTGCACGACGTGGTCGAGGGGCTGGTCGCGGCCGACGCAGCCGGGCTGTCCCCGGTCAAGGTCAACGCGGTGCTGATGCGGGGGGTCAACGACGACCAGGCGCCCGAGCTGCTGCGCTGGTGCCTCGAGCGCGGCTACGAGCTGCGGTTCATCGAGCAGATGCCGCTGGACGCACAACACGGCTGGCGTCGCGACGACATGGTCGTCGCCGACGAGATCCTGGCCCGGCTGGAGGCCGAGTTCACGCTCACCCCGGCCGAGGAGCCGCGCGGAAGCGCACCGGCAGAGAAGTTCGTCGTCGACGGCGGAGTCGGCACGGTCGGCGTGATCGCCTCGGTCACCAGGCCCTTCTGCGGGGACTGCGACCGGGTCCGCCTCACCGCCGACGGGCAGGTCCGCAACTGCCTGTTCGCCCGCGACGAGTCCGACCTGCGCCTGGCCCTGCGAGGGGGTGCCGACGACGAGGAGATCGCCGAGCGGTGGCGTGCCGCCGTCGCTCCCAAGCTGCCCGGTCACGGCATCGACGACGTGACGTTCCTGCAGCCCAGTCGACCGATGTCGGCGATCGGCGGCTGAGCGTGGCGCCCCGGTGGGGGAGTCGCACCCGCCTAGGTCTCGAGCCGCCGGGTCTCCTTGAGGAACCCCCGGGCCCCGAGGAACGCACCGAGGGACTCCCGGTGCTCGTCGCAGGCCAGCCACTCCTTGCGCCGCTCGGAGGTGTGCAGCTTGGGGTTGTTCCACAGCAGGGTCCAGGCCGCGGCCCGCTGGCACCCCTTGGCCGAGCAGGTCGGCTCCTCCCCGGTCACCACTCCGTGGACCTCGGGTAGGTCGTCCCGTGCTCCTGCGGGTCGACGCCGAGATCCTCGGCGGGCCGGTCGGCCAGCGTGTCGGCGGGTCGGTCGCCCAGCGCCGGTCGCTCGGGGTCGTAGCGGTGGTCGGAGTCGCCGGGGTCCGGCGAGCCACCGGCGTTGGCGATGACCACCGCGACGTACGGCAGGAAGATCGCCCCGAAGAGGAACACCCACATGAACCAGTGCCCGATGGACAGGACGCTGGCCACGAAGCACAACGTGCGGATGCCCATGGAGACCAGGTAGCGGCGGGTCCGCCCCCGCACGTCCTCGCTGTGGGAGCGTGGGGCCGAGGTGATCCGCACCGAGTCGGAGTCCTTGCGCCGCATGGCTCCACCGTACGTCGCCCGGAAGGGGTCTACGATCCCCACGTCCGACCTGCATCCGTCCGCGACCCCAGGAGTCCCCCATGAGCGACCGCACCTACCGCGTCACCGAGATCGTCGGCACCTCCCCGGAGGGCATCGACCAGGCGATCAGGAACGGTGTCGAGCGCGCCGCGCGCACGCTGCGCCACGTGGACTGGTTCGAGGTCACCCAGGTCCGCGGTCAGGTCAAGGACGGCGGCGTGGAGCATTTCCAGGTCGGGCTCAAGCTCGGCTTCCGCCTCGAGGACGACTGAATTTCAGGTACTGAACGGTAGCCCATAGCGTCGAGACCACAGCGACCACGAAGGGGAGACTCCGTGAGCAGATCAGTTCTGGTGACCGGGGGGAACCGCGGCATCGGCCGGGCGATCGCCCAGGCCTTCG
The DNA here is from genome assembly GCA_963784485.1 of uncultured Actinomycetota bacterium. Classification (GTDB taxonomy): domain Bacteria; phylum Actinomycetota; class Actinomycetes; order Propionibacteriales; family Nocardioidaceae; genus Marmoricola_A. The sequence continues at coordinate 292,554 of CAWARH010000005.1, forward strand.
TCGACAACGGCGACCAGGTGGCGATCACCTACCGCAGCGGGGAGCCGCCCGAGGGCTTCCTGGCCGTCAAGTGCGACGTCACCGACGCCGCCGACGTGGACCGCGCCTTCGCTGAGATCGAGGAGAAGCAGGGGCCGGTCGAGGTCCTGGTGGCCAACGCCGGGATCACCAAGGACACCCTGGTCCTCCGGATGAGCGACGACGAGTGGTCTGACGTCATCGACACCAACCTGACCGGCTCGTTCCGGGTGGCCAAGCGCGCGGCGAAGGGGATGTTGCGCCTGCGCCGCGGCCGCATCGTCCTGATCTCCTCGGTGGTGGGCCTGCTCGGCTCCGCCGGACAGGTCAACTACGCCGCCAGCAAGTCGGGCCTGGTCGGCATGGCACGGTCCCTCGCCCGAGAGCTCGGCAGCCGTTCGATCACCACCAACGTGGTCGCCCCGGGTTTCGTGGAGACCGAGATGACCGCGGTCCTCCCGGCCGAGACCAAGGCGAAGTACCTCGAACAGATCCCGCTCGGGCGCTACGCCCACGTCGACGAGGTGGCCTCCACCGTCGTCTGGCTCGCCTCGGACGGCGCGGGCTACGTCACCGGTGCGGTGATCCCCGTCGACGGCGGCCTCGGCATGGGCCACTGAGCGCGTCCCGCACCGCAGCAGCATCCAGCCACACACCCCGACCTAAGCAACAGGGAGAAGACATGGGCATCCTCGAGGGCAAGCGCATCCTGGTGGCCGGCGTCACCATGGACAGCTCGATCGGCTTCGCCGTCGCCCGCGTGGCGCAGGAGCAGGGGGCGACCGTGATCGTCTCCAACTTCGGGCGCGCGCTGAACATCACCAAGCGCATCGTGAGCCGGCTCCCGCAGGAGACCCCGGTGGTCGAGCTCGACGTCACCGACCCCGACCACCTCGAGCGGCTCCCCGACCTCCTGCGCGAGCACGTCGACGGCCTCGACGGGGTGGTCCACTCCATCGCCTACGGCAACCCCGAGACGCTGCTGGGTGGCAAGTTCCTCGACGGGCCCTGGGACGACGTCGCTCAGGCGGTCCAGGTCTCGGCGTACTCGCTGAAGTCGCTGTCCACCGCCTGCCTGCCCTTGATGGGGCAGGGCGGGGCGGTGGTGGGGATGACCTTCGACGCGACCGTCGCCTGGCCCGCCTACGACTGGATGGGCGTGGCCAAGGCCGGTCTCGAGTCGTGCTCGCGCTACCTCGCGCGCGACCTCGGCCCGAAGGGCATCCGGGTCAACCTGGTCTCTGCGGGTCCGCTCAAGACGCTGGCCGCGAAGGCGATCCCCGGCTTCGAGGACCTCGAGGCTTCCTGGAAGGACCGGGCCCCCCTCGGGTGGGACGAGTCCGACCACGAGCCGACCGCCAAGGCGGTCGTCGCGCTGCTCAGTGACTTCTTCCCGGCCACGAGCGGTGAGATCGTGCACGTCGACGGCGGCTTCCACGCGATGGGGCTCTGAGCCGGCACACCGCGGCCGGGGCGGGTCCCGGCCCTCGCGGAGGAGCAGTCTGAACCGGACGGGGTCGTCGGCGTGCCCGAAGGCCGTCGAGGGAAGGGTGGAGCCATGACTGGACGACGGCTGGTGCTGATGCGGCACGCCAAGGCCGAGCCCTTTGCCAGCACGGACTTCCAGCGCCACCTGACCGCCCGGGGTCGCGCCGACGCGGCCGAGGCCGGCAGGTTCCTGGACGAGTGCGGCGTGGTGCTCGACCACGCCGTGGTCTCCACCGCGGCGCGGGCGCAGGAGACCTGGGCCGAGGTCGCCTCGGCGGCGGGGGTGGCGCTCACCCCCGAGCTCAGCGAAGAGCTGTACGCCGGCGGGCCGCACGAGGTCCTCGAAGCCGTCGGGCGGCTCCCGGACTCCGTGCGCGCCGCGATCGTCGTGGGGCACAACCCGACCACCGCGATGGTGGCGGCGCTCCTCGACGACGGGGAGGGCGACCCGGCCGCCACCGGTGACCTGCTGGCCGGCTTCCCGACCGCGGCGCTCGTGGTCTTCGACGTCGAGGGCGAGTGGGCGGGGCTCGCGGAGTCAGGTGGTCGGGTCCGCCACTTCCACGTCGGGCGGGAGTGACCGCCGCCGTTCGCGGGGCGAGGCCGGTCCTCAGACCGGCGGTGACGGGGTGATGATGCCGGCCTCGGCGTCGGCCGCCTCCACCTCCTCGCGGGTGATCCCCAGCAGGTAGATGATCGCGTCGAGGAACGGCACGTTGACCGTGGTGTGGGCAGCCTTCTGGACCACCGGCTTGGCGTTGAAGGCGATCCCCAGTCCCGCCGCCGAGAGCATGTCAAGGTCGTTGGCGCCGTCGCCGACGGCCACCGTGGCGGCTTCGCTCACGCCTGCCTCGAGCGCGAAGCGGCGAAGCGCCTCGGCCTTGCCGGCCCGGTCGACCACCGGTCCGACGATCCGGCCGGTCAGCCGCCCGTCGACGACCTCGAGCTCGTTGGCTGCCGAGAAGTGGATGCCCAGGTGCTCGGCGAGCCGGTCGATGACCTGGGTGAAGCCGCCGGAGACGATCGCGAAGCGGTAGCCCAGCCGCTTGAGGGTCCGCACGAGCGTGCGCGCCCCCGGTGTCAGGACCAGCCCGTCGTACACGTCGTCGAGGGCGCCGGCGTCCAGCCCCTCGAGGAGGGCCACCCTGCGACGCAGGGACCCCTCGAAGTCCAGGTCGCCGCGCATCGCCGCCTCCGTGACCTCGCGGACCTCCGGCAGGCAGCCGGCACGCTCGGCCAACATCTCGATCACCTCGCCCTGGATGAGGGTCGAGTCGACGTCCATGACGATGAGCCGCATGCCGTGCCGCAGCAGGTTCGCCGGTTGCACGGCCACGTCGACGCGCTGGCGGGCCGCCTCCTCGGCCAGCACCACGCGGAGCCGGTCGGGGTCGGCCCCGGAGACGTGCAGGTCGATGGCGGTGACCGGGTAGCGCGCCATCCGTTCGATGCGGTCGATGTTGGCACCGATGTCGGCGATCCGACCCGCGATCGCTGCCATCGCCGCCGCCTTCAGCGGGGTGCCCAGCACGGTCACGTGGCTGCGGCCGTCGCGGCGGCTCCGGTTGTCGCCGTGGCCCTGCTCGACCGAGACCTCCAGGTCGAGACCGCTCCCGACGCGCTCGATCGCGTCCTGCAGGGTGCGCCACTGCCGGGGAGCGGTGACCAGCACACCCAGGACGAGCCGGCCCCGGAGCAGGATCTGCTCGATGTCGAGCACCTCGACGCCGAAGTCCGAGAGGGTGCTGAAGACGACTGCGGTCACACCGGGACGGTCGGCACCGGTCAGCGTGATCAGCAGGGTCCGGGAGCCGCCTGGTTCGCTGTCCGCCACGGGTCGAGGCTAGAGCATCCGCGAGGAACCGCGACCACCCGGCGAACGGGTGGGCCGCGCCCGGCGGGCGGTCAGCGGGCGAACGGGTGCTCGCAGGCGGCTACCAGGGCGCGCCGGGCCGCCCGGTCGAGCGGCAGCAGCGCCTGGCGACGCTGGTCGGCCTCCCCGGAGGTGACCGCGGCTCCGTCGTCGTCGAGGGCCAGCGCCACGATGCTGCGGCAACGCAGGGCGAGGACGGCCATGCGCTGCGCGCGGGGGGCCATGCCCGGGGGGACGTCGAGCGAGGTGTCCTGGCGCAGGGCCATCAGCTCGTCGGCCACCTCGGGTCGCCACCGGGCCACGTCGAGAGCGGCCAGCGCGTCGGCTGCGGTCGGGAGCGCACCCCTCAAGGCCGTGTCCGCCTCGGGCACGTCAGGGACCTGCCGTGCGGCCTGCGCCGGCAGGCAGCGCCACACCACCCCTGCCCCCGCCCGCGCCGGGACCAGCCCCAGGTCCGGGCCCCGGAGGAGGACCGCCTCGCCGGTCTCCAGGGCCTCGGCGTTGAAGGCAGGCGGGCCTGCCAGGCCCAGCGGGTCGCCGGGCACCGGCAAGGCCAGCCCGGCGCCCTCGGCACGCTCGGCCCGCAGGCCGCCGAGAGCGAGGATCAGGGGTACGGGCTCGTCGGTGCCGGGCAGGCCCACCACGTCGTGCGCGGCGTCGTCGCCGACCACGGCGTCGCGGGCGTGGTCCAGGCTGGTCAGCCCGGCGCACCAGGCGGAGAACCACAGCGCGAGCCGCGCCGAGTCGCCCAGGTCCATCAACCCCCTTCGGGGGCCGGGTTCCGGGGTGCGGAAAGCCGCCTCCAAGGCGCGGCGGGTCTCGTCGTCCACGGCGGCGAGCCTACGTGGACCCCCTCGCGGGGCAACCCTCCTGGAGCCGCCCGGGTGCCGTAGGTTGGAGCCCGCCCGGTCGACCGACCCGGGCGTGGACACGGTGACGAGGGGTTGTCGAGCGGCGATGGATCCGGTTCTCCAGCTCGCAGGGGTGACGGTGCGCAGGGGTGAGGCAACCCTCATCAGCGACATCGACTGGACGGTCGAGGAGGACGAGCGGTGGGTCATCCTGGGCCCCAACGGCGCGGGCAAGACCACGCTGATGCAGGTCGTCTCCGCACAGATCCACCCCTCCGCCGGGGTGGCCGGGATCCTCGGTGAGGTGCTCGGTGCGGTCGACGTGTTCGAGCTCAGGCCGAGGATCGGGCTGACCAGCGCCGCCCTCGCCGAGCGGATCCCGCGCCACGAGCTGGTGCGGGACGTCGTGGTCTCCGCCTCGTACAGCGTCGTCGGCCGCTGGCGCGAGGAGTACGACGCGCTCGACCACGAGCGGGCTGCGGCACTGATGGGCGAGCTCGGCGTGGGTCGGCTCGGTGAGCGGACCTTCGGGACCCTGAGCGAGGGGGAGCGCAAGCGGGTCCAGATCGCCCGGGCGCTCATGACCGACCCCGAGCTGCTCATCCTCGACGAGCCGGCCGCGGGGCTCGACCTCGGTGGTCGTGAGGACCTGGTCTCCACCCTGTCCGTGCTGGCCGACGACGGGGTCGCCCCGGCGATCGTCCTGGTCTCCCACCACGTGGAGGAGATCCCGCCCGGGTTCACCCACGTGCTCATGCTGCGGGAGGGTCGCGTGGTCACCTCCGGACCGCTCGACCACGTGATGACCGAGGAGAACCTCTCCGCCTGCTTCGGCATGCCCCTGGTGCTCCAGCACGAGGCAGGGCGCTGGTCGGCCCGCCGTCGGGTCCGCTCGCGCCGGGCTGCTGTCGGCACCGGCACGTAGGCTCACAGGCATGGACTGGTTTCTGGACAACTCGGCGGCGGTGTGGCTGGGGCTCGGCGTGCTCCTGGCCGGTGCCGAGCTGTTCAGCCTCGACCTCGTCCTGCTCATGCTCGCGGTCGGCTGCGTCGCCGGGGTCGTGACCGGCCTCCTGGGCGTGGCGCTGCCGCTGCAGATCCTCGCCGTCGCCGCCGCCTCGGCGGGCATGCTCCTCCTGGTCCGCCCGAGCATGGTGCGCCGCCTGCACGGAGGGCCGACGCTCCGTCAGGGCTTCGACAACCTGATCGGCACCGAGGGGTTCGCGGTGGCCGAGGTCTCCGTGCACGGCGGGCAGGTCAAGCTGGCCGGAGAGATCTGGACGGCGCGCCCCTACGACGAGACCCTCGTCATCCCGGTCGGTGCCAAGGTGGAGGTCTTCTCGATCCGCGGCGCCACGGCGTACGTCCACGAGGTGCCCGAGCTCGACAGCTGAGCCGGACGGCTCACACCACGCAGCACAACGAAGGGGAATCTGGTCATGGGTCAAGTGCTCGGAGTGTTGTTCCTCCTGGTCCTGGCGGTCGTCGTCATCGGTCTTGCCAAGACGGTGCGGATCGTGCCTCAGGCGCGCGCCGGCATCGTCGAGCGGTTCGGCAAGTACAAGAACACCTTGCCTGCCGGGCTCAACATCGTGGTCCCGTTCGTCGATCGGGTGCGCTACATGATCGACCTGCGCGAGCAGGTGGTCTCCTTCCCACCGCAGCCGGTGATCACCCAGGACAACCTGGTGGTCTCCATCGACACCGTCATCTACTTCCAGGTGACCAACGCCGTGTCGGCGACCTACGAGATCGCCAACTACATCCAGGCGGTCGAGCAGCTGACGATGACCACGCTGCGCAACATCGTCGGCGGCCTGGCCCTCGAGCAGACGCTGACCAGCCGGGAGGAGATCAACACCGGTCTCCGCACCGTGCTCGACGAGGCCACGGGCAAGTGGGGGATCCGGGTCAACCGGGTCGAGATCAAGGGCATCGACCCGCCGCCGTCGATCAAGGACGCGATGGAGAAGCAGATGCGCGCCGACCGCGACAAGCGCGCCGTCGTGCTCACCGCCGAGGGGCAGCGCCAGTCCGCCATCCTCACCGCGGAGGGCAACAAGCAGTCCGCGATCCTCAACGCCGAAGGTGAGCAGGAGGCAGCCATCCTGCGCGCCGAGGCCGACCGGCAGTCGCGGATCCTCAAGGCGCAGGGTGAGGGGCAGGCGATCACCACGGTCTTCCAGGCGATCCACGACGGGCAGCCCGACCAGTCCCTGCTGGCCTACCAGTACCTCCAGATGCTCCCCAAGATCGCCGAGGGCAGCGCGAACAAGGTGTGGGTGGTGCCCTCGGAGATCACCAAGGCGCTCGAGGGGCTCGGCTCGGCGATCACCAAGGTTCCCGGGATCCCCCAGGAGTCCGACGGCGTGCGTCACCGGGTCGACATGGGCGACCCGGTCGAGCGGCCCTCCGACGTGGACCGCTCCTCCACCCACGACGCCGTGCAGCAGGCGCTCGCCGAGGCCGCCGCCGCGGACCCGGCGGCCCTGGGCACGGGGCCGACCTCCCCGCCCTCGGCACCGCAGGACCCGCCCGGCGAGTGAGCCCCTTCGAGCTGGTCCTTCTCGGGATCGCCGGGCTGGCTGCGGGGTTCATCAACACCGTCGCGGGATCCGGGACCCTCATCACCTTCCCGACCCTGCTGGCGTTCGGTGTCCCGCCGCGTCACCGCCAACGTCTCCAACACCGTCGGGCTCGTGCCCGGGGCCGTCAGCGGTGCGATCGGCTGGCGCCACGAGCTGACCGGCCAGCGACGCCGGCTGCTGCGGCTCGGCTCCGGGTCCCTGCTGGGCGGCGTCGTCGGGGCCGTGCTGCTCCTGGTGCTCCCGGAGTCGGCGTTCGGGGCGATCGTCCCGGTCCTGGTCGGCCTCGGCATCGTGCTCGTGGCCTTCCAGCCGTCCATCAACCGCCGGGTCGCGGCGGCCCGGACCCGCAGCGAGTCATCCTCGGTCGCGGACGCACGCTGGCTGTGGCCCGCGGTGACCGCGACCGGGATCTACGGCGGCTACTTCGGCGCCGCCCAGGGCATCCTGCTGATCGCCCTGCTCGGGATCGGGACCCACGACACCCTGCACCGCGACAACGCCATCAAGAACGTCCTCGCCGGGGCCGTCAACGCCGTGGCCGGGGTGCTGTTCATGGTCGTCGCCGACGTGGACTGGGTGATCGTCGCGCTCATCGCGGTCGGCTCGGTCGTCGGCGCCCAGGTCGGTGCACGGGTCGGACGCCGGATGCCGGCCGCGCTGCTGCGGGGCGCGATCGTCGCGGTCGGCGTCACAGCCCTCACGGTCTTCCTCGTCCGCTCGTGAGGGGTCAGCGTTCGACGTAGGAGCCCAGCCAGCGGCCGATCTCGTCGAAGGCCAGGGCCCGGACCGAGGCGCGCGACAGGGTCACGTCGTGCCGCGCCCCCGGGATGCGCACGTGCGTGGTGTGCGAGGACAGCTTGTGCACCCAGCGCGCCATCAGCTCCACGTCGAGGACCACGTCGCTGTCGTCGACCACCGGCTCCCACGCGACCGGGTGGGAGCTGCGCGCGGAGCTGAGCACCAAGGTCGGGAGCTCCAGGCCGAGACCTCGGTGCACCCGGGCGTGGCCGTGGCGCACGGCGCGCAGCCACCCGGCGCTCACCGGAAAGCTCTCCAGCGGCTTCCACGCCAGGTCGTAGTCCCACTCCCCGGAGTGCTCACGGTGCAGGCTCCGGCCGTAGAGGCCGGTGACGTTGCGCGGCAGGGTGGCGCGCGGGCGCAGGGCGCCGATCTGGTCGATCAGCCGCGTCCCGGCGGTGCGCAGCAGCAGGGACCCGTTGAGGTCCAACCAGGGCGAGTTGAGGACCAGCGCCTGGACCGGGAGCCGGCGGGCGTCGAGCCACAGCGACGAGATCAGCCCGCCGGTCGAGTGCGCGGTCACCACGACCCGGTCGTGACCGTCCCGCTCGGTCATGATCCGGTACGCCTCGTCGAGCTCGGGGTGGTACTCGTCGAGGTCGGTGGCGTAGTTGGGCGTCTGGTGCGCAAGCAGCGAACGCCCGTACTTGCGCAGGTCCAGGGCGTAGAAGTCGTACCCGCGGGAGGTCCAGAAGTCGGCCGCCGGGGTCTGGAAGAAGTAGTCGCAGAACCCGTGCACGTGGAGCACCGCCCGCCCCGCCGGCTCGTCGGCGCGCCGGGTCACCAAGGTCGCGACCACCTCGCCCTCCTCGTCGGGAGGCAGCTGCAGCGTCTCGGCGACGTAGGGCTCGCCGAGGAGGTCGGGGACCGGTCCGGAGGAGGTCATGGGTCGATTCTCCCCCCGCGCCCCCCTCCGGCCGGGCGACGGCTCCCTCCGCGGACACCGGGGCCCGCCCATACTGGGCCGATGACCTCTCGTGTGCCGTCCTCGGTGACCGACCCCGACCACCTGCTGCCCTGCGCGGAGCGCTCCTGCGACGTCGCGGGCGTGCTCCTGGTCGACACCCGCGGCTGGGTGCTCCTCCAGGAGCGCGACGAGCACGCCCCGGTCGCCGCCGAGCAGTGGGGGTTGGTGGGTGGGCACGTCGAGCCGGGGGAGGCCTGGCCCGAGGCGATGCGGCGCGAGCTCCTCGAGGAGACCGGGCTCAGCCTTCCCGACGGCACCCTCTCCCTGTGGTTCGACGGGCTGCTCACCCCGGAGCCCAAGACCCGTCCGGGGCTGCAGAACCACTGGCAGGTGTGGGCGGGCGGGGTGGACCTGACCGACGCCGACATCGTGGTGGGGGAGGGGCGTCAGATCGTCTTCGTCGACCCGGGGCGGCTCGACCGATTGGACCTCGCCGCCAGCGCCCGGCGGTTCCTCCCGGCGTTCCTCGGCTCGCCGGGCTATCGGGCGATCACGACCCGCTGAGCGGCTCGCGGCTCAGGGGGTCTGTGTCCCGACGGCCGTCGTGTGCCCTCCGGGGGCGAACTCGGCCCACCAGCCGAGTCCGCTGCCGCCGATCCCCAGCGCCGTGACCGAGGCCACCCCGGCAAGGACCAGGCCCGCGGTGTACGCCGAGACCCGCGGACGCCGCAGCCGCCGCCCGCCGGCCAGCAGCGCGACGGCTGCCGCCAGGCTGGTCAGCGTGAGGAAGCAGGCAGCCACGTCTGCCGGGCCCACCGCCTCGGCAACGCCCGCCTCGGGGCCGAAGGGCAGTCCCACCGCACGCGACCAGGCCCAGAGCGCCAGCGGCCCGACCGAGGCGAGTGCGACGAGCCAGACCACCGCCCTGTTGGGTTGGCGCAGCACCAGGAGGGCGACGCCTACCTCCGCGACCGCGAGGAGCACGAAGAAGACCCCGGCGGCGCTCCAGTCGGCGAGGTGCTCGGGCACGACGGCGAGGTGCACCACCGCGGCGCCGGTCAGTGCGGCCGCGCCCACCCACCGCAGGTCCCGGCCGAGGTCCCGGTCGAGGTCCCGGCCGAGATCCCGGCCCACGAGGAGCGGTGCGGGCGGAAAGGGAGTCGGCAGGGGACGTGCTCGGCGTCCGGAGGGGCTGGTCACGTCCAGACGTCCTCCCCGCAGCGCGACCACCCAGACCACCAGCACCGCATTCGTGGCGAGCAGCAGCGCCGAGCCGTAGACCACCGACTTGGCCTGGAGCACCCAGGTGGCGGTGTCCAGCCCGCGGCGGCAGGCCGCCGCGCAGGTCCCGGTCGTCGTCGACATCGCCGCCACATGTCCCAGCTCCAGGCGTAGGTCCCACGCGGAGCTTGCGACCAGGACCGTCGCCCCGGCCAGGAACCCGGCACCGGCGACGAGCAGCACCGCACGTCCCAGCGCCCACCGGCCGCGCAGCACCGGACCGGACAAACGCAGCGCGAGAGCGAGGGCGGCGAGGACCGCGCCGAGGAACACCGGCAGGACCAGCACCGACTCGGCCAGCCAGCTCGCGAACGGGCCCTGGGTGCGCTCCATGGCACCGGCCGCGCCACGCAGTGAGATGACCCAGAACTCGTCGGCGAAGTCCATCACCAGGGCGAGCGGCACGAGGGTGGACCACGGCAGGGCGCGCCAGCGGGCAGGAAGGGGCACGGAGGGCGTCTGGGCCGCATACGCCGCCTCGGTCACGGCGTGATCTCCCAGCCGAACATCATCGCGTGGTCCTCATGGGCCAGGTTGTGGCAGTGCGCGACGTACGGTCCCACGAAGTCACGGAACCCCCGGTAGATGATCACCGACTCCCCGGGGTCCAGGGCGACCAGGTCCTCCCTGGACAGGTCGTCGGGGTGTGCCGCGGTGCCCGCGGACGTGACGTCCTTGCCGTTGCGCATGACGGTGCGGTGCTCCTCCATGTGCAGGTGGAACGGATGGACCCAGCCTCCGCCGCCGTTGCGGATCTCCCACAGGTTGAAGCTGTCCTTCTTCTGCGACGCCCACGGCGTCTTGCCGGCCTTGTTCTTCAGGCTCTTCGCCACCGTCTCGGGAACGAACGGTGCCCCGTTGATCAGCCACTCGAGCTCGCCTCCGGCACTGCCGCGCTGGACCTCGAAGATGCTGCGGTTGTCCATCAGGGTCTTCCAGTCGCGCGGCAAGGGCGGCAGCTCCCGCATCGCGGCGGGGATCTCGCTGTCGTCGGGAGCGTCGTCACCGATCACGATCTTGAGCACCGGCACCTTGTACGCAGGGTCGGGAAGGAAGCGCGACGAGTTCGACCACATCCGGCCGGTCGGCATCTTCATCACGTTGGTGAGGTAGATGACGTCGCCCTTGGTCGTCGGCGAGCCGTCGAGGTAGCGGGTGAAGTCCACGATGACCTCGCGTCGCTTGGCCGGCCACAGCTCGAAGGAGTCGCGCGGGATCGGGAAGGGCAGCAGCCCGCCGTCCGAGGCGATCTGGGTGAACCTCATGCACTGCTGTCCGTCGGGGATGCGGTACTGCCCGTCGAGGTCGGAGCCCTGGTAGCCCAAGGAGACCGCCGACTTCGGGCCCTGGGTCGAGGCCATCAGCTTGAACTCGAAGATCCTGGCCACCGAGCAGTCCAGGAACCGGAAGCGGTACTTGCGTCGCTTCACCTCGAGCACGGGCATCGCGGTGCCGTTGACGGTGAAGATGTCTCCGACGAAGCCGTGGTTGGGGAAGTGCTTGAAGAAGGTCTTGCCCCACCACTCGGGGTGCTTTCCCGGGTTGTGCGCGTCGGGATTCTCGCCCATCCGGTCGTGCATGTCGTCGTGCAGCGTCACCCCGTCGTCGAGGCGGGCGTCGAAGAAGGCCAGGGGAACGTCGAACTCCACGTCGAAGGCGCCGTCCGGCCGGTCCTTGCGCACTCCCGGCAGTCGCAGGCCCTGGCGCTCGTCGCCCATGTCGGTGCCGTTCTTGGGGTCGTAGATCGGGTACAGCCCGACCATGCCCTTGTACACGTTGGCACCGGTGTGGTCCATCCGGTGGTCGTGGAACCAGAAGAAGCTCTGCTTCTCCGTGTCGTCGTTGCCGGCCGGCCAGTTGAGGTAGAGGTTGTCGCAGAACGTCCTGGGCCCGTAGCCGCCGTACCTGGGCCCCGCGATCATGGAGTAATGCGGGTTCCCGTCGCTCTCGGGGGCCGTGTGCGCGTTGTGCAGGTGGGTGAGGAAGGACAAGTCGGGGGCCCCGAAGTCCTGGCGGTCCAGGCCGTAGGGGTTCTCGTCGAGGTGGTTCTCGAAACGCACCAGCACGGGGCGCCCGTACTCGGCGTTGATCATCGGCCCCGGGAACGTCCCGTTGAAGCCGTAGATGGTGCTCAGCGGGAGCGTACGCCGGGTGCCTGCGGCGTAGGTGCGCCCACTTGCGTCGTAGGACGCCACGGGCTTGCCGTTGCGGCCGATCGGGAGCACCTGGGAGGTGGTGAACGCATGCGGGCGGACCAGCAGGTCGATCTTGTAGACCAGCGGGTCGCCGTACCCGACCTTGTTGGGCCATAGCTGGTGGCGCTCGTTGCGGAAGGAGTTCTGCTGGCCCTCGCCCGGACCCGGCGGGTCGCTCCACTCGCTGTAGCCCTTCTGCGACTCGTCCCCGACCCGGGGGACCGGCGCCAGGGCCTTGGGGACCGGCAGCGGGTCACTGAACGGGTTCAGGATCAGGGGGCTGGTCGGGAACGCCTCGGTGTAGAAGAGGGTGTCGCCGAGCGCCGTCGACGTCGCGGCGAATGCACCGTCCAGGGTCAGCAGTCCGCGCTCGGACAGGTAGGGGCCGACCAGTCCACGGATCGCGGTGAGCGCACCCCCGGCCACTCCGACTGCGCCCACACGGAGCAGGGTCCGCCGGGCCACCGTGCTCGACGGTCCCGGTTCACCGTGGGTCTCGCGGTTCTTGGTGGGCGGCTCTGCCTGGTCCTCGCTCATCTCCACCGATTCCTTCAGCTCGAGCCCGCGCCAGGAGACCGTGACGGTCCGACCCGGACGGGGCGGATCACCGAGGACTCTGACTATGCGCAGCGGGCCTTGGGAAAAAGTGGAGTTGCCAAGGATCGCGCTAGACCGGCGGCCGCAGACCGCGCCCGGCGGCGAGATGCAGCTACGGGCGGCTCAGTGCTGGTAGGTGCCGTGCAGGATCGCGCGGGCAGCGGTCTTGAAGGCCAGGTTGAAGGACACGACGGCGGGGGAGGCGTCGGCGTCCACCCCGAGGCGTTCCTCGGTGACCGCGTGCACCACGAAGAAGTAGCGGTGCACCTGGTCGCCCGGCGGCGGGGCGGCGCCGGTGAACGCCAGGGTGCCAGCGTCGTTGCGGCACATGAAGGCGCCCTGGGGCAGTCCGGCGCCGCCCTCGGCCCCAGCGCCGGTGTCGAGGGAGGTGGTGGTTGCAGGAAGGTCGCAGACCACCCAGTGCCAGAAGCCGGACGGGGTGGGCGCGTCCGGGTCGAAGCAGGTCACGGTGAAGCTCTTGGTGCCCTCGGGTGCCCCGGACCAGCTGAGCTGGGGCGAGGTGTCGCCCCCCGAGGCGACCTGGGCGTCCTTGAGGGGCTGGCCGTCCGTGACGTCGTCGCTGGTCACCTCGAACGAGGGGACCGAGGGCAGCAGCTCGTACGGATCGGGGGTGACCGGTCGGTCCAGGGACATGGGGGCTCCTTCGCACACGAGGACAGTGACGCCGACCCTATTCCGGTGGGTGGTCGCCTTCCAGGCGGGTCCTCGTCGACTCGTGACAATGGGGGCATGAGCGACGCACCGGACCCGCCGTACCCGTCCGCCCTGCTGCTGTCGGGCCGCCGCGTCGTGGTCGCCGGAGGCGGGCAGGTGGCCCAGCGCCGCGTCCCGGCCCTGATCGCGGCGGGTGCCGACGTCGTCGTCGTCTCCCCGGTGGTCACGCCGGCCATCGAGGGCCTGGTCGGGGGCGGCGAGGTGACCTGGGTCGAGCGCGGGTTCGTCGCCGGCGACCTCGACGAGGCGTGGTACGTCATCGCGGCTACGGACGTGCCGGAGGTCAACGACGAGGTCGGCCGGGCCGCTGAGGAGCGCAGGATCTTCTGCGTGCGCAGCGACGACGCGACCAAGGCCAGCGCCTGGACCCCGGCCGTCGGCAGGCATGCCGGGGCCACGGTCGCCGTGGTCAGCAACCGGGAGCCACGCAGGTCGGCTGCGCTGCGGGACCAGATCATCGACGGCCTGCGGGACGGCGCCCTGCCCGTCCGGCCCCACGACCGACGTCCCGGGGTGGTCCTGGTCGGTGGGGGCCCGGGCGACCCGGACCTGGTCACGGTGGCCGCGCGTCGCGCGCTCGGGGACGCCGACGTGGTGGTCGCCGACCGGCTCGCGCCCCGTGAGCTGCTGAGCGAGCTGTCCCCCGACGTCGAGCTGATCGACGTCGCCAAGCTCCCCCGCGGCCGGTCGGCGGCCCAGGCGGAGATCAACCGGGTGATCGTGGACCGGGCGCGGCAGGGCAAGCGGGTGGTGCGCTTCAAGGGCGGCGACAGCTTCGTGTTCGGTCGCGGCTACGAGGAGGCGATCGCCTGTGCCGAGGCAGGGGTCGCGTGCACCGTCGTGCCCGGGATCACCAGTGCCATCTCCGTGCCCGCGCTGGCCGGCATCCCCGTGACCCATCGTGGGGTCGCCCACGACTTCACGGTGGTCTCCGGTCATCTGCCTCCCGACCACGCCGAGTCGCTGGTCGAGTGGGACGCCGTGGCGCGGTTGCGCGGCACCGTGGTACTGCTGATGGCTGTCCAGAACCTGCCCCTGATCGCGCAGCGGCTGGTCTCCGCGGGGCGCGCCGGGACCACCCCGGTGGCCGTGGTCGCCGACGGCAGCATGCCCACCCAGCGAGCCCTCTGGTCGACGCTGGACGAGATCGCGGCCGACCTGGAGCGCGAGCAGGTGCGCCCCCCCGCGATCGTGGTGGTCGGCGGCGTGGTCGCGGTGGCGAACCCGGCCCGCTACTCCGTGGTCCCGGCCTGATGGCGCGCCTGGTCGAGATCGACGACCCGGCCGACCCGCGGCTGGGCGACTACCGCGACCTGCGTGACGTGTCGCTGCGCAAGCACCTGGAGTCCGCCGAGGGGCTGTTCATCGCCGAGGGGGAGAAGGTCGTGCGCCGGGCCGTGGAGGCCGGGTTCGCGGCCCGCTCGTTCGTGATGGCGCCGCGGTGGCTGCACGGTCTCGATGACGTCCTCGCGGCCAGTGACGCACCCTGCTACGTGGTCTCCGAGGAGCTCGCCGAGCAGGTCACCGGCTTCCACGTCCACCGCGGCGCGCTGGCGTCGTTGCACCGGCGACCGTTGCCCACGGTGGAAGGGGTGCTTCGCGGCGCTCGGACCGTCGTGGTCCTCGAGGACGTCGTGGACCACACCAACGTCGGAGCCGTGTTCAGGTCGTCGGCGGCCCTGGGGGTCGACGCGGTGCTCCTGTCGCCACGGTGCGCCGACCCGCTCTACCGACGCTCGATCAAGGTGGCGATGGGCGCGGTGTTCTCGTTGCCCTACGCCCGGGTCGCCGACTGGCACGACGCGGTACCTCGGCTGTCGGCGGCCGGGTTCACGACCGTGGCCCTGACCCTCGCAGACGACGCCGTCGACCTCGAGCAGGCACTGCACGGGCTGGACCGGGTCGCGCTGCTCATGGGCGGCGAGGGCCACGGCCTCTCCGAGCGCTGGCAGGCCGCCGCCGACCGGCGCGCCGTCATCCCGATGCGGGCCGGGATCGACAGCCTCAACGTCGCCGCTGCGACGGCGGTGGCCTGCTACGCGGCGCAGCGGCGCTGACCCGGTTTCCCAGGTTCACCGGGGGAACTGTCACTTTCCCCGCGACACTTCGCGGGCGAAGTGCCGGTTTCCCCGGTGAACCTGCGAAACCGACAGGCGCCGCCGGCGGCGATCACGCCGGCCAGCCCTCCGGGAACTCCTCGACGGCTGCGTCGTGCTGCTTCTGCAGCTTCTTGTACTGGCGGCGGTTCAACCGGTCTCCGAACACGGTGCCGTGACAGTGGTCGGTCTCGTGCTGCAGGCACCGGGCCAGGAGACCGGTGCCGCGGACACACGACGCTGCGGCCGGACAGGTCCTGACCCCGGACCTCGGCCTCGTCGGGGCGGGCACACGGCACGAAGGCTCCCGGGAAGGACAGGCAACCCTCGTCGTCGTCGTCGAGGCGGCGGTCCTTGCCCTCGGGCAGCACCACGCACCGGGTTGCACACCACACCGCTGACCATCCGGCCGTCCTCGTCGGGACAGTCGAAGACGAACACGGACCGGTCCACCCCGATCTGGCAGGCGGCGAGCCCCACTCCGTCGGCGGCGTACATGGTCGCGGTCATGTCGGCGACCAGGCGCGCAGCTCGTCGTCGTACGACGTGACCGGCTCCTGGACCCGGTGCATGACCGGCTCACCCCACCGCACGACCGGGCGCACCGTGCCCCCGGTCGGGAAGGACGGACCTGGTCTCGTCTGACGTGCTCATGGCGCGACATCGTAGGAGAGCCCTCCCACCGCCCTCGCAGCGGAATGCCGTGGCCCGCTCGGGGTTGTGCCGCCATGACGACCCTCGCGCTCACCGGCAGCACCGGAACAGTCGGCGGACGCGCGGCACGGCTGCTCGCCGCCGACGGGCTGACCGGTGCGCCTGCTGGTCCGCGACCCTGGTCGGGCGCCTGACCTGCCCGGTGCCGAGGTCGTCGCGGACGACGTACGGCGACGACGGCGTCCGAGGCGCTGCGCGGCGTCGACACGGTCCTCATGGTCTCCGCGCACGAGTCCGAGGACCGGGTGGCGGTGCACCGCTCGTTCGTCGCGGCCGCCGCTCGGGCCGGGGTGCGCCAGGTCGTGTACACCTCGTTCGTCGGCGCGAGCGACCACAGCGGTTTCTGCTCGGCCGGGACCACGCGGCCACCGAGCAGGCGATCCGCGACTCCGGGCTCGACTGGACGTTCCTCCGCGACAACTTCTACGCCGAGGTGCTCCCGACCTTCGCCGACGCCGACGGCGTGATCCGCGGGCCGGCGGGTCCCGGGCGGGTCGCGCCGGTGTCCCAACGGGACGTGGCCGCGGTCGCCGCCGCGGTGCTGGGCGACCCGCGCGAGCCACGGAGGGCGACCTACGACCTGACCGGACCCGAGGCGTTGACGCTCGACGAGGTGGCGGAGCGTCCTGACCCGGGTGCTCGGCCGGCGGCACACCTTCGTCGACGAGACGCTGGAGGAGGCCCGCGCCAGCCGGGCAGGACCTGGGAGCGCCCGACTGGATGGTCGAGGCGTGGATCAGCACCTACACCGCGATCCGCGACGGCGAGCTGGGCGAGGTCAGCGACGACGTGCCCCGGCTGCTCGGGCGACCCGCGCTCGACGCTCGACGCAGGCACTCACGCCTACCGCCGCCGCGGCCCTCGGAACGCGGCTCGGCCCACGAGGAACCGCGGCTCGGCGCACAGGAACCCGCGGCTCGGCGAACGAAGACCCGCGGCTCGGCGGGGGGGTCAGCGCGTGGGCGTCGTGGGCCAGGAGCGGCGGCGCCGATCACGCCGGCGGAGTTGCCGAGCTGCGGCGGGGACCATCTCGGTCTCGATGTCGATGAGCGGCAGGAACCGGTCCGCGCGCTTGCTGACCCCGCCGCCGACGACGAACAGCTCGGGGCTGAACAGCTTCTCCAAGCGTCCGGTAGTAGGTGGTCAGCCGCTCCGCCCACGCCTCCCAGGACAGGTCCTCACGCTCCCGGGCGACGTTGGAGGCCCGGGTCTCGGCGTCGTGCCCGTCGATCTCCAGGTGGCCGAGCTCGGTGTTGGGCACCAGCTGGCCGTCGAGGACCAGGGCGCGTGCCGATCCCGGTGCCGAGCGTGGTCACCAGCACCACGCCGCTGCGACCCTTGGCGGCGCCGAAGGCGACCTCGGCGTACCCGGCCGCGTCCGCGTCGTTGACCACGTGCACCGGCCGCCCCAGCCGCTTCTGCAGCAGCGCGTCGGCGTCGGTGCCGATCCAGGAACGGTCGATGTTGGCCGCCGAGTGGACCACGCCGTGGCGGACCACCCCAGGCACGGTCACCCCCACCGGGGAGTCCGTCGTCCTGGCGCGGTGGTGGACACCAGCTCGGCGATCACCTCGCCGACGCTGTCCGGGGTCGCCGGCTGCGGGGTGGCCACCTTGACCCGGTCGGTGACCAGGGAGCCGTCCGAGAGCCGCACCAGCGCAGCCTTGACGCCCGTGCCGCCGACGTCGACCCCGACCACCGTGCTTGATTCCGTCATGGGACATGGATACCCGGCCGGCGGCGATCCGTCACGCATCGCGGTGGTGGCGCCGGGATCTTCGGAACGCGGCCGGACACCGTTCACCTTGCCGCTTCCTCGCCGTCGTCCCGCGCGGGTCAGCGTGGAGCCATGAAGATGCAGATCGCGACCCTGTTCGGTCTTGCGGCCTACCTGATCTGGACCACGACGTTCGCCGGGATGCTGGCCGGGAGTCATTCCCTCGGGCGGCTGAGGTCGACCCGAGCCGGTCCGCCCGCGGCCCCGTCGACGAAGCCGGGAGGTGTCGAGGCCGCGGGCGCGAAGGCCGTGCGCCACCGCGGCGCGCACGGCGTCCCCGCCGCCCGGGGCGGCCAGGGCGATCGCGGACCCGCCGAACCCGCCGCCGGTCATCCGGGCGCCCAGTGCGCCGGCGACCAGGGCCGCGAGGACTGCGACGTCGAGCTCGTCGCAGGACACCTCGTAGTCGTCGCGCAGCGAGGCGTGCGAGGCGGTCAGCAGCTCGCCGAACTCGCGCCCAGGCACCCGCCTCCAGCGCCGCGACGGCTCGGCTCGACCCGCGCCGCCTCGGTGACCACGTGGCGGGCGCGCCGTCGGAGCACGGGGTCGTCCAGCCGCTCCACGGCCGCGAGGTCGGCGCGCACCAGGTGGTCGACGCCGAGCATGCGCGGCGGCCTCCTCGCACGAGCGGCGCCGGGCGGCGTACTCCCCGTCGACCAGAGCGTGCGTGGCGCGGGTGTCGATCACGACCAGCTCGCCGGCGGGGGCCCAGGGGACCGCGGCGGTGGGTGTGGTCGGCGAAGTCCACGAGCAGGGCCGGCCCCGGGCTCGGCCAGCACCGACACCGTCTGGTCCATGGCCCCGGTCGGGGCCCCGACGTAGTCGTTCTCGGCCCGGACGCAGGCGGCGACGAGCTGCTCGCGGGTCAGCCCGAGACCGAGCAGCTCGACCACCGCCGTGGCCACCGCGCACTCCAGCGCCGCCGAGCTCGAGAGCCCGGATCCCGAGGGCACCCGGCCGTCGACGAGCACCTCGAACCCCTGGCCGGACAGGCCCAGCGACCACAGCACGCCGAGCACGTAGTCGGCCCAGCCGCCGGTGCGTCTCTCCAGGTCGGTGACCTCGACGCCTGCCGGGCTGCTGCACGCTCTCCACGACCACCCGCCCGTCCGGCCGCGGGCCGACGGCGACGTAGGTGCGGCAGGTCAGCGCGATGGGCAGCGAGCGTCCGCCGTTGTAGTCGAGGTGCTCGCCGATCAGGTTGACCCGCCCGGGCGCCGAGCCGACGACGACGGGGGCGGATCCGAACCGCTGACGGAACTCCTCGGCAACAGGCACGCCGCACACGCTAACAGCGCGGCGTCGTCATGCTCGGTTCCCCCGAAACCCCGCTCACCGACCCATCCTCACCACCCTGTCCGGCGAACCAGGAGTGAGGGGAGCGAGGACACCAGGACACATGACATTCAGGACACCCAGGCAGCACCACGACGGGGACGCGTTCCGCATCACCACCGCGGCCGTCCCCCGCAGCGAGAACATCCGCAGCCGCGAGAAGCGCTACCTGATCTCCATGGGGATCCGGTCGGCTTGCTTCGTGCTGGCTGTCTTCTCGATCGGCCACTGGTTCATGTGGGCGTTCCTCGCCGCGTCGTTCTTCCTGCCCACCATCGCCGTGGTCGCCGCGAACGCGGGTGCGCACCCGGACCCGGTGACCGCGGTGAACGAGTACCGTCCCGACCTGCGTGCCCTCCGGGACCGGCCGGAGGACCGCTGACCCCCGTCCCGTCCCGTCCCGGTCGGTCGCCTGGTGAGCCGGCCCGCACCCGGTGTCTAGGGTGGGTGGGTGCGCTTCCTCGACCACCACGGTGTGCCTCCTCACGAGCTGACCTATGACGACGTGTTCATGGTCCCCGGCCGGTCCTCGGTCGGGTCGCGGTACGACGTCGACCTGACCACCGACGACGGAACCGGGGCGACACTGCCGCTCGTGGTCGCCAACATGACTGCGGTGTCCGGGCGGCGGATGGCCGAGACGGTCGCCCGGCGGGGCGGTCTGTCGGTGATCCCCCAGGACATCCCGACCCCTGTCGTGGAGGAGGTCGTGGGCTGGGTCAAGCGTCGCCACCTCGTCTTCGACACGCCGATCACCCTGGAGCCCGGGCACACAGTGGCCGACGCGCTGGCCCTGATCCCCAAGCGCGCGCACCGTGCGGCCTTCGTCGTGGTCGACGACCGACCCGTCGGAGTGGTGACCGAGGAGGACTGCACCCGGGTGGACAGGTTCACCCAGGTGCAGTCGGTGATGAGCTCCGATGTCCTGTCGCTCCCCGAGAGCCTCACCCCGCGTGACGCCTTCGACCGCCTCGACACCGCGCGCCGCCGGGTCGCGCCCGTGGTCGGCGCGGACGGCCGGCTCGTGGGTGTCCTGACCAGGACCGCCGCCCTGCGTGCCACCCTGTACTCGCCCGCGCTCGACCAGCACGGACGGCTGGGGGTCGCCGCCGCACTGGGAGTCAACGGGGACGTCGAGGCCAAGGCCAAGGCGCTGCTGGACACCGGTGTCGACGCCCTCGTCCTCGACACCGCTCACGGACACCAGGAGCGGATGCTCGACGCTCTGCGCGCGGTCAGGTCCCTGGACCCCCAGGTCCCGGTGGTCGCGGGCAACGTGGTGTCGGCAGGCGGGACGCGGGACCTGGTCGAGGCAGGAGCCGACGTCGTCAAGGTGGGGGTGGGCCCCGGGGCCATGTGCACCACGCGGATGATGACCGGGGTCGGTCGGCCGCAGTTCTCCGCGGTCCTGGAGTGCGCGAGGGCCGCCCGCGACCTCGGCGCCCACGTATGGGCCGACGGCGGGGTGCGCCACCCCCGGGACGTGGCCCTCGCACTCGCCGCGGGTGCGTCGTCGGTCATGATCGGGTCCTGGTTCGCCGGCACCCACGAGTCACCCGGCGACCTGCACGAGGACGCGGAGGGCCGCCGCTACAAGGAGAGCTTCGGGATGGCTTCGGCGCGGGCGGTGCTGAGCCGGACCTCCGCCGACTCGGCGTTCGACCGGGCCCGCAAGGGGCTCTACGAGGAGGGCATCTCGTCGAGCCGGATGTACCTCGACCCGGCTCGACCGGGAGTGGAGGACCTCATCGACCAGATCTGCGCGGGTGTCCGCTCCGCGTGCACGTACGCCGGCGCGCGCACTCTGACCGAGTTCGCCGAACGCGCGGTGGTCGGGTTCCAGTCGGCGGCCGGGTTCCACGAGGGTCGCCCTCTCCCGGCCGGCTGGTGACGGGCCGGTCGAGCGTGCCGCCTCGTCAGCGACGGCCCCGGGACCGTCCGGTGCGGGACGCGGTGCGCTGACGTCCGGCGGCCCTGGCCTGTGCCGCCGCCTTCGCAGCCGCCTTCGCCTTGGCCGTCGGTCGCGGCCGGGTGGCCTGTTCCGGGTCGACCAGGCTGCGCTCACCTCGAGAGCTGCGCTCGGTCCGTCCGCGCACGACGCCGATGAACTCCCCCACGCGGGGGTCCTCGGGGTGGTCGACGCGCCAGACCAGTCCGACCCGAGTCTGCGGGGCGTCGCTGACCGGCACCGCGACGACGTCCTTGCGGTGGTGCAGACGAGCCACGGCACCGGGGACCACGAGCACGCCGGTGCCGCCTGCCACGGCCTCGACCGCGTCCTGGACGCTCGTCCTGGTCCGGTCCCAGCGGTGCTCCCCGTCGAGGTCGCCGAGGGTCACCTCCTCCAGGACCGAGGCCACGTGCTCCCGGGAGACGACGACGACGACCTGCTCGTGCCACAGCGGGATGACGTGCAAGCCGTCGCGGTCGACCGGGAGCCGGACGAACCCCAGGTCGGCCTCGCCCCGGCGGACCAGGTCGGCCTGTCCTGCGGGGTCGGTGAGCTGCTCGTCGACCATGCGGACGTCGAGCCGCTGCTCGGGGTGACGACGCCCCCAGGTGCGCAGCCACCGGGTGGGGGTGACGCCGGGGACGACGGTGAGCCGCAGGGGCTGCTCGGACATCTCCCCAGGCTAGCGGCCACGCTCGGTGGACCCGCGCCAGCCAGAGTCGGTCGAGCAGCGCGGTCCCGGCCCGCGCACTACGGCGTCGGGGGCTGGCGCACCGCCTCGAGCAGCACCAGGCGCTCGGGGAACTGCAGCGGCGCCTGGACACCACGCGCCCCGAGCACGGCACCAGGGACGGTCAACCCTGTCTGCCACCAGGGGAGCGGCGAGGCGGACAGGCCGTCGATCCGGTCTCCCGGCGCCAGCGGGGTCACCCGGTAGGTCCCGCCGGGGTCGAGGCCGGGCAACCGCACCGGTCCGGGCGGGGACGAGACCCCGGTCGTCATCTGGACCAGCGCGAACACCGCCCGGTCCCGCGCCTGGTCGACCACACCGTGCACCCACAGTGCCGCGTCGGGGTGGTCGCCGCGGACGACGGTCCCGGTGTGCAGCAGGTCCCGAAAGACCTTGTGCGCCTCGACCCACACCGCCAACCGGTCCAGGTCGTCCTCGGAGGCCGCGGTCAGGTCCCACTCGATCCCGAGATGTCCGAAGAACGCGGTGCCCGCCCGGAAGTCCAGCGGGTGCGCTCGCCCCGTCGTGTGCGAGAGGGGCGAGCCGACGTGCGCTCCGGCGAGCTCCGGTGGCAGCACCAGCCCGGTCCAGCGCTGGATGAGCTGCCGTTCCAAGGCGTCGATGCAATCGCTGGTCCACACCCGGTCGGTGCGTTCGAGCACCCCCAGGTCCACCCGACCGCCACCGGAGGAGCAGGACTCGATCTCGAGGCCGGGGTGGCGGTCCCTGAGCTCGTCCATGAGGCGGTAGACGGCCAGCGTCTGGTCGTGGACCGCGGCGCGTCCGCCCGCGCCGTGACCGGCGTCGACCAGGTCCCGGTTGTGGTCCCACTTGAGGTAGTCGACGTGGTTGTCCCCGACCAGCGCGTCCAGCCGCTCGAGCAGGTGGGCGAAGGCCTCCGGGTGTGCCACATTCAGGACCTGCTGGTGACGCGAGAGCGGCGGCCACGCCTCCCGCGCGGTCATCACCCACTCGGGGTGCTGCCGGGCCAGGTCGGAGTCGGGGTTGACCATCTCGGGCTCGACCCAGAGTCCGAACTGCATGCCCAGGCCCCGGACCCGGTCCACCAGGGGCTCCAGACCGTCGGGCCACACGGCAGGGTCGACGTACCAGTCACCCAGGCCCGCGCGGTCGTTCCGGCGGCCGAGGAACCACCCGTCGTCCAGGACGAAGCGCTCGACGCCCACGCGGGCCCCCAGCTCGGCCAGCGCGGCGAGCCGGTCGAGTCCGTGGTCGAAGTAGACCGCCTCCCAGGTGTTGAGCGTGACCGGACGGGGGGTGCGGGGGTGGCGCGGACGTGCGCGGAGGAACTGGTGGAACCGGGCGGCCAGCTCGTCGAGACCGTCGCCGTACGACGCGTGCACCCAGGGCGAGGTGTAGGAGGTCGCCCGGGCGAGGCGCACCTCGCCCGGCAGGAGCAGCTCGCCGCCGCCGAGCAGGCGGGCCCGTCGGGCAAGGCCTCGGCGAGCTCGCGGTGGTTGCCGCTCCATCCGACGTGGACGCCCCAGACCTGCCCTCGGCGGAAGCCGAAGCCGGTCTCCCCGGCGACGGTGAGCAGGCTGGCGTCGGTCCCGGTGCGACCGCGCCGGTTCTCCCGTAGGTGGGTGCCCACGGTGAAGGCGTGCCGCTGGGGTGTGCGCTCGCGCAGGTGTCGGCCGGTCAGGTCGAGAACCTCGCGCGCGTCGGGAGGGATCGTCAGGGCGAGGAGCAGGGAGTCGACCGTGAGCACGTCGTCGCGGTCGTTCCTCACCGAGGCGCGGGTCCGCACCAGCCCGGACGCGGTCAGCTCGACCTCGAGGGTCATCGAGATCCCGGCCTCGGAGTCGACGGCGTCGACCACCACGCGCTCGGCGTCGGGTGGTGACTCGCGCCGCACGCCGGTCACGGTGAAGGCACTCGAGAAGTGTCGGCCGTCGCGGTGAGCCTCGAGCCCGGGTGTGCCGAGCCAGCCGGCGGAAGCCTCGGGGAGCAGCGAGACGGGAACGTCGACGTCCAGCACATTGGTCGGATGCTGAGCCAGCAGGCCGAGCGCAGCGCTCCTGAGATGCTCCTCGCGCACGTCGCCGAGATCGGCCCCCCAGTGCAGCACGCTGGGGAGACGTCCGCCCGACAGGTCGAGGACGAGGCTGGTGCCCGGGGCCCGGAGGTGGACGAGGGTGTCGTTCATGGGTCCCTTCGAGACGCGGGGGTCTCAGCCCTTCGTGGAGCCGAGGGTGAGGCCGGAGACGAACTGCTTCTGGAGGGCGAAGAACACGATGAGCACCGGCAGTGCGACGAGGACCGAGCCGGCCGCGAGCAGGTTGTAGTCGACGAAGAACTGCCCGCGCAGCCGGTTGAGGGCACTGGTGACCGGGAACTTGCTGCCGTCCTGGAGCAGGACGGTGGCCCAGAAGAACTCGTTGTAGATCCAGGTGGTCTGCAACGTGGCGAGCGCTGCCAGGGCGGGGCGCACCAGCGGCATGGTGAGCTGCCAGTACTGCCGCCAGATCCCGGCGCCGTCCATCTGGGCCGACTCGTAGATCTCGAAGGGCAGGGTCTTCATGTAGTTGCTGAGCACGAACGTGCAGAAGCCCAGCTGGAAGGCGACGTTGATCGCGATGAGACCCCAGTAGCTGCCCAGCACGTGCCCGGAGTCGGACATGAACGTCGGCAGCGGGATCATCCGGTAGAGCCGGAAGACCGGGACCAGCAGGGCCTGCGGAGGGAGCAGGTTGGCGGCGAGGAAGACCCCGAGCAGGGCCAGGTTGAACCGGTAGCTGAACCGGGCCAGGACGAAGGCGACCAGCGAGGCCAGGAACAGCGTGAGGACGACCGCAGGCACGGTGATGATCACCGAGTTCCAGAAGTACTGGCCGAGGTCGGCGCCCTGCCAGGCGCCGTTGGTAGTTGTCGAACGTCCAGCCGCCGAGGGACAGGTAGCCGTTCTTCGAGGTGTAGGAGTAGTCCGGAAGGAGTTGAAGACCGCCCAGAACAACGGGAACACCCACACCAGGGAGAGGAGAGCGATGATGACGACCGTGACCGGCCGCCGACGCTTGGAGCCGGGGATCATCGGCGTTCCTCCTTGAAGACCACGCGCAGGTAGATGGTGATGAAGACCGACGAGATCAGCATCATGATCACGGCCAGCGCGGAGCCGAAGCCGATCCGGCTGGCCTCGCCGACCACGTTCTGGGTGACCAGGGCGGCGATGATCTCCAGGCCGTTGCGGCCCTGGTTGACCACCCAGACGAGGTCGAAGGCACGTAGGGACTCGATGACCACGATGACCAGCACGATCAGGTTGATCGGCCGCATCACCGGGAAGATCACCTTGAAGAACGTCTGGGTCTCGGTGGCGCCGTCGATGCGCCGCGGCCTCGCGCAGCGAGTAGTCGACCCCCTTCAGCCCCGCCAGGTAGATCAGCATGATGTAGCCGGTGTGTCTCCACGCGGTGGCGACCAGGACCGCCCACAGGTTGACCGAGGAGTCGCCGTACCAGTCGACGTCGGTGTGAAGACCTGGTTCAGCAGTCCCTGCTCCTGGAGTAGAACAGCTGCCAGATGAACCCGATCAGGGCCAGGGACAGCACGACGGGCATGTAGAACGCCGTCTGGTAGATCCGGCCCCCGCGCATCTCCTTGTCCAGGAGCACGGCGAGGAAGATGCCGAGCATGGTCGGGAAGAGGAACAGGAACCCCAGCCAGATCAGGTTGTGCCGGATCGCCGGCCAGAAGGGCGGGTAGATCGTCACGATGTCGTGGTAGTTCTTCGGCCCCACCCACTCGATGGTGTCGAAGCCGCCGATGCCGGCCCAGCTGCGCAAAGGAGAGGACACCGAGCCGACCGCCGGGATCCAGACCAGCCCCACCACGAAGACCGTCGGTACGGCGATCATGACGATCACCACCAGCCGGTCCCTGAGGGGAAGGGGCTTGGAGCGCAAGGGTGGGGGCGCACCCGCAGCGGTCGTTCCCCGCGGGCCCGGCGGCGGCCAGCTCGGATGTGGACATGCTTCTCCTCAGGACAGGGACAAGGGCGGGACGGGCGATCAGCTGCCGAAGATCGAGACCTTCTGCTGCTGGATGGTCTTGGTGACTCCGTCGATGTCGTCCGGGTTCTCCAGGAACGACTGGAGCGAGGGGATCATCACGGTGGAGGCGAAGTCCGCCGCGTGTCGCGGTCGAGGAACTGCGCGATGTTGGTGGCTGCGCCGACCACCTCGACGGACTTCTTCTGCAGCTCCGAGTAGGTATCGGTGCTGGCGTTCTCGTTGGCCGCGATCATCGGGACGTCGGCCTCGGCGTTCGCTGCGTCCGCGGCCTCGGCCGTGCCGAGCAACCCGATGAACTCCTTGGCCGGCGTCCTGGTTGTTGGCCGCGGCGGCGACGCAGAAGCCGTCGATCGGGGCATCGAGGGCGTCGGACCGATCGAGGATCGAGCTCGGGGAAGGTGAAGAAGTCCAGGTCGTCCGCCTGGTCGGGGATCGCGTCCACGACGAACGTGCCGAGCAGGTACATCCCGGACTCGCCCTTGCCCATCGACTCCGCGGCCTGTTGCCAGGTGCGGCCCAGCGGGTCGCTCTGGTGGTAGGGCAAGAGCCCCTTCCACGTGTCGAAGACGGTCTTGACCTCGGTGGAGTCCCAGGCTTCCTCGCCCGCCATGAGGCTCATGTGGTAGTCGAAGCCGTTGATCCGCATGTTGAGGATGTCGAAGGTGCCCATCGCCGGCCAGCCGTCCTTGTCGCCGAAGGCGAACGGCGTGATGTTCTTGGCCTGCATCTGCTTCATCAGCGTGGTCAGGTCGTCGAACGTCGTGGGGGACCTCGAAGCCGTTCTTCTTGAAGACCGACTTGCGGTAGAAGACCGCCCAGGGGTAGTACTCGCGCGGCACGAAGTACTGCTTGCCGTCGCTGGCGGTCGAGGCCTCCTTGAACGAGTCGTTGATCCCGTCGATCGGCCACACGTCGCTGACGTCGGCGATCAGCCCTGACGAGGCGAACTGGTCCATCCGGAACCCGGCGAACCAGCTGAACACGTCGTCGGGGTTGCCCTGCAGGTAGGTGTTGATGTTCTCCTGGAACCCGTTGTGGTCGACCTCGTTGCGCTTGACCGAGATGCCGGAGTCCTTGGTGAACGCCGCTGCCATCGCGCGGAGACGGACCGCTGCGGGGATGTCGCCGGCCTCGTTCATGCCGAAGCTGACCGAGGAGGCGCCGCCGCCGCTGCCGCTGCCGGAGTCGTCGCCGCAGGCGGCGAGCAGCCCGGGCAGGCCGACGAGCGCCCCGCCGAGGGCGGCCGTGCGGACGAACGAACGCCGGCTGACGTTCATGGTGCCCACCACCGACGGCGGCAGGGGCATCGGGCCGGACGCGGCGGAGACGACGGAACGGGGGCATGGCAGGCTCCTCAACTCGAACAGATTCAAACATCTGGATCGAGGATGTCTGTGACCTGTGCCACTGTCAACCCCTTGCTGGCCCGGTTCGAACAACGGTTTGGACACGAAGCCGTGATCGGTCCCCATTCGGACCGGGGAGAGCCGTGTAGAGATGTTGACTCTTGTGTGATTCGCCTGCGAGTCTCGGACCATGACGGCTTTGCCTCGCCTGGCCTACGGCGGCGACTACAACCCGGAGCAGTGGCCGCCGACGGTCTGGGAGCGAGGACGTCCGCCTCATGCAGGAGGCGGGTGTCGACCTGGTCACCGTGGGCATCTTCTCCTGGGCGCTGCTCGAGCCGCGGGAGGGCGACTTCGACTTCGCCTGGCTCGACCGCGTCGTCGAGCGGCTGCACGCGGGCGGGATCGCCGTCGACCTGGCGACCGCCACCGCCGTCGCCGCCGCCGTGGCTGCCCACCTGCACCCCGAGACGCTGCCGGTCGACCGCGCGACGGCGCGACGCTCTGGCCCGGCGGCCGGCAGGCGTTCTGCCCCAGCTCGCCGGTCTTCCGGCGAGCACGTCGCTGCGCGCTGTGCCGGGCGATGGCCGAGCGCTACGGCAGCCACCCGGCGCGTCGCGCTGTGGCACGTCTCCAACGAGCTCGGCTGCCACAACGCCCGGTGCTACTGCGACGTCAGCGCCGCGGCGTTCCGGCGCTGGCTGCGCGCCGGTACGGAGACGTCGACGCGCTCAACGCCGCCTGGGGCACCGCCTTCTGGAGCCAGCGCTACGCCTCCTTGGACGAGATGCTGCCGCCGCGCGCTGCACCGACTTCCCCAACCCGGCCCAGCAGCTCGACTTCGCGCGGTTCAGCTCCGACGAGCTGCTCGGCCAACTTCGTCGCCGAGCGCGACGTGCTGCACGAGCTCTCGCCGGGCGTGCCGGTGACCACCAACTTCATGGTGATGCGCGACGTCCAGCGAGCATGGACTACTGGCGCTGGGCCGCCGAGCGTCGACGTCGTCGTCCAACGACCACTACCTCGACCGCCGCCGACCCGGAGGGCCACGCCGAGCTGGCCTTCGCGGCCGACCTGACCCGCGGCCTGGCCGGCGGCAAGCCGTGGCTGCTGATGGAGCACTCCACCAGCGCCGTCAACTGGCAGCCCCGCAACATCGCCAAGGCGCCCGGGGAGCTGCTGCGCAACAGCCTGCAGCACGTCGCCCGCGGTGCCGACGCCGTGCTGTTCTTCCAGTGGCGCGCCTCGCGGGCCGGCGCAGAGAAGTTCCACTCCGGCGCTGGTGCCGCACGCCGGCACGCGACAGTCGGCTGTGGCGCGAGGTGCGTCGAGCTGGGCGCGCGTCCTGGACCGGCTCGCGGAGGTCGCCGGCATCGGGAGCGACGCCGACGTCGCCCTGCGTGTTCGACTGCGAGTGCTGGTGGGCCGCCGAGCTCGACTCCCACCCGACCGCAGGACCTGCGCTACCTCGACCAGGCGCACGCCCTGCACCGGGCGCTGTGGCAGCGTGGTGTGGGCGTCGACTTCGTCGCACCCGGCGCGGACCTGTCCGGCTACCGTCTCGTGGTCGTGCCGACGCTCTACCTGGTCACCGACGCCACGGCGGACCGGTTCGCGCGAGGCGTGCGCAGGCGGGGGCGACCGTGCTGGTCACCTACTTCAGCGGCGTCGTCGACGAGCAACGACCACATCCGCCTGGGCGGCTACCCCGGAGCCTTCCGCGACCTGCTCGGCGTGCGGGTCGAGGAGTTCGTGCCCGCTGCGCGCCGGGCCAGCGGGTGGCGCTCGACGACGGCTCCGCGGCCGACGTCTGGACCGAGCACCTGCACCTGCGCGGCGCCGAGGCGGTGGCGTCGTACGCCGACGGGCCGTTGCCGGGCACGCCGGCGGTGACCCGGCACCCGGTCGGCGAGGGCGCCGCGTGGTACGTCGCGTGCCGCCTCGACGCCGCCGGGACGGGGCGGCTGGTGGACCTCCTGGTCGAGGAGGCCGGCGTCCGTCCGGTCGCGGCCACCCGTCCCGGGGTCGAGGTGGCACGACGCACCGCCGAGGACGGCCGGTCCTGGCTGTTCGTGCTCAACCACACCGCCGAGCCTGCTTCCGTCCCGTGCTCGGGGCGCGACCTGGTCACCGACGTGGCCGTGGACGAAGCGGTGCAGGTTCCCGCAGGCGGAGTCGCGGTCGTCCGGGAGCTGTGATGCTCGCCCAGCAGCGGCACGCTCGCATCCTGTCCGAGCTCGAGGCGCGCGAGAGCGTCCGGGTGAGCGACCTGGTCGCTCTCCTGGGCGTCTCCGACATGACCATCCGCCGTGACCTCGATGCCCTCCAGCGCGCGGGTCAGCTCCACAAGGTGCACGGTGGGGCTACCCGACGGGCCGACCGCAGCACCGACGAGCCCGGTTTCGCCGCGAAGTCCACGCGGGAGCAGGCCGAGAAGGAGGCCATCGCAGCCCGCGCAGCCACCCTGGTCGAGCCGGGCTCCGCGGTGGCCATCTCGGCGGGCACCACGACCCATGCCCTGGCGAGGTACCTCCACGGCGTCGCCGGCCTGACCGTGGTGACCAACTCGATGTGGGTCGCCGACACCCTGCACGCAGCCGACCGGACCGACACGACGGTGCTGCTGACCGGTGGTCTCAGGACCCCGTCCGATGCCCTGGTGGGTCCGATGACGGTCAACGCCCTGCGGAGCATCCACGCGGACGTGGCGTTCGTCGGCGTGCACGGGATGGACCTGCGCACCGGCTTCACCACGCCCAACCTCATGGAGTGGGAGACCAACCTCGCGCTGGTCGCCTGTGCCCGGCGGCTGGTCGTCGTCGCGGACTCCACCAAGTGGGGCGTGGTCGGACTCAGCTCCTTCGCCGCCCTGGCGGACGCCGACGTGCTGGTGACCGACATCGGCCTGCCCGACGAGGCGCGCCAGGTGCTCGGCGAGCGGGTCGGCGAGCTGATCCTCGTCGACCCGCACCGCAGCCCGGACCCCGGTCAGGACCAGTAGACGACCACGTCGTCGCCGACCTGGGCCTGGTCGAACAGCCACGACATCTCCGCGTAGTCGCGGATGTTGACGCAGCCGTGCGAGGAGCCGTTGTAGCCGTTGGCCGCGAAGTCGGGCGAGTAGTGCACCGCCTCGCCCCCGCTGAAGAACATCGCCAGCGGCATCGACGTGTGGTAGAGGCTCGAGACGTGGTCGCGGCTCTTGCGCTGGATCTCGAAGGCCCCCTCGCGGGTGAAGTGCCCGTTGCCGCCGAACCGCGCGTCGACGGTGAGCCGGACGTCGCCGTCGACGACCCACCGCAGGCTGCTGCTGGTCTTGTCGATGCAGATCACGTGGCCCACCTGACAGCGGGGGTCGAGGGCGGCCCCGTCGGCCGGGTCCGTCACCGGAGCCGGGACCACGTTGGCCAGCTCGTCGGCGGTCGGCTCGGAGGTCATCTCCTCCAGGCGGTCCAGCGTCCGCTGGTCCACCACCCCGGTCGAGGGAAAGCCGCGCTTGGTCTGGAAGCCGGCCACCGCGGCCCGGGTCAGGTCCCCGTAGAAGTCGGTGACGTTGCCGCTGAACCAGTCGATCTGGCGCAGCCGTGCCTGCAGCTCGCGGACGTCGGCTCCTCGGTCGCCCGGCCCCCACAGCCGGTCCGGCACCACGTCGTCCGGCTCGGCGACGGGCGTCTCGGCCTTGACCGGCCGGGGCTGCTTCGTGGGACGGGCCGCAGGCTCTGCGGGCTTGCCGGGCTTGGGTTTCGCCTGCGCAGGAGCCGTCCGGGCGGGCCGGTCGCCGGTCGGGCCGGCAGTGAGGTCCGGTGCGGAGTGCGTGCGCGCGCGAGGTGCGGACTCCTGCAGGGCGGCGTACGCCGAGGCGCCGCCGGCCACGGCAACGACCGGCACGAGCACAGCGGCGGCGAGGGTCGCTCTGGTCCTGGGCATCATGGGTGTCCTTGCTCTCGTGGCGCCGGACGGCGCGCGGTGGTGCCTTCTCGAGAACAAGACGTCACAGGGGTCGTCGAGGTTGCCTCCGCGACCGAGGAACTGTGGGCGGGTCGCCTCAGGGGGAGGGGGAGAGCGCCCAGATCACCTCGCACCGCTGGTCGGACGAGCCGTTGCGCCACGTGTGCGGGGACCGACCGGGGAACGTCATCGCATCGCCGGTGCCCAGGCTGACCACCTGGTCCTCGAGCACCACCTCGAGGGTGCCGTCGACGACGTAGACGAACTCGGTGTCGCAGTCGAGGGAGTACAGCTCCTGCCCGCCCTGGCCGCCGCCCACCATCACCGAGTGGATGACCTCCAGCTGCTGCTGCGTGCCCGGGGTGAGCAGGAGCTCGGTGACCCCGGTCGTCCCGAACGCGATCGGCCTGCCCTCGCCGGCTCGCACCACCGCGGTCTGGGGCGGGTCGAAGAGGTCGCCGACGCGCAGGTCGATGGCCTCGCACACCGCGACCAGGGAGGCCACCGAGGGGGAGGCCTCGTCGCGCTCGAGACGGCTGATGAACCCCTTGGTCAGGCCGGTCTTGCCTGCCACGGTCTCGATGGTCATCCGCTGCGCGGTGCGGGCGGCCCGCAGGCGGGCGCCGATCCTGACCGAGGACGGGCCCTTGTCCCGGGCGCCGGCCGGGCTGGGGGATCTCTTGCTCATGACCGCAGTTCTACCGCGACCGCGCGCACGGGCGCGCCGTCGGCACCCTCCAGGGCCATGGGCAGGCACATCACGAACGGGTCTGCCCAGTCGACCGCAGCCAGGTTGGTGAGGTTCTCCCCGATCACCCCTCCGGCCTCGGCGATCAGGTGGTGCACCGGGAAGCCCTCCCCGGGGTGGGCGTCGTCGGGGGTCTCGTCGATGTTGATCGCGTCGACGCAGAAGGTGCGCACCCCGCGGTCGAGCATCCGCCGGCACGCGTCGGCGTCGAGGTAGGGGTTGTCGAAGTACGCCGCGGAGCCGTAGTGGTCGGACCAGCCGGTGTGCAGCAGGACCACGACGCCGGGGGCGAGCCGGTCCGCGACCGGCTCGATCCGGTCCCAGGTGATCCGCCCTCGTGGTCCGGCACCCGTGGCGTCGACGACGACGGCAGGGCCGAGAAACCGCTCCAGCGGCAGCTCGTCGATCCGCGGGGTGGCGGCGTCGAAGTGGAAGGGCGCGTCGACGTGCGTCCCGGACTGCGAGCCCATCGAGACGTGGAGCAGGTTGAAGCCGTCCCGCTCGATCGTGCTGTGGGTCGTCAGGGCGGGCCGGGGGTCGCCGGGGTAGACGACGGTCCCGGGTCCGACGGGCACGGACAGGTCGACGACACGGGTGAGCCTCATGGGCAACAACTATTGCATCACAGACAACCTTGGGGCTAGCGTTCCGCCGCATGGACCCCATCGAGCGCCCCCGCGCCACCGATGTCGAGCAGCACGGGATCGACACGATCCCCGCGCGCCACCGGCACTCCCGCCCCTTCGACCTGTTCCGGATCCAGTTCGGTGGCGCCAACACCTTCGCCACCGTCATCCTGGGCACGTTCCCGATCCTGCTGGGCCTGTCGCTGTGGCAGGCGGTCGGGGCCACCGTCGTAGGCGTCCTGGTCGGCGCCCTGTTCCTCATGCCGATGGGTCTCTTCGGTCCACTCACGGGGACCAACAACGCGGTCAGCTCCGGGGCCCACTTCGGGGTGCGCGGCCGGGTCGTCGGGTCCTTCCTCTCCCTGCTCACCGCGATCGCGTTCTACTCGATCTCGGTCTGGGTGAGCGGGGACGCCGTGGTCGGCGCCCTGGTCCGCCTCGTGGGCGTGCGTGACTCCGACCTGCTCCGCGGTGTCGTGTACGCCGTGCTCGGCGCCATCGTCATCGTGGTCGTCGTCTACGGGTACGCGTTCATGCTGCTGGTCAACAAGATCGTGGTGGTAGGCAACACCGTGCTCATCCTGGTCGGCGCGATCGCCTACTCGGGCCAGGTGGACCTGGGCTACGACCCCGGCCCCTCGGCGTACGCGCTGGGGTCGTTCTGGCCCACCTTCGTGCTCTCCGCGCTCATCGTGATGGGCAACCCGGTCTCGTTCGGGGCGTTCCTCGGCGACTGGACCCGGTACATCCCCGCCGACACCCCGCCGCGCCGCCTGCTCGGCGCCACCCTGGCCGCGCAGGTCGCCACCTTGGTGCCCTTCCTCTTCGGTGTCGTCACCGCGACGCTGGTAGCCGGCGAGGTCGACTACATCGTGGCCCTGATCAACATCTCCCCGCTGTGGTACGCCCTGCTTCTCATGGTGGTCGCCTTCCTCGGCGGACTGTCGACCGGCATCACCTCGCTGTACGGCACCGGCCTGGACTTCTCCTCGGTGTTCCCCCGCCTGTCCCGCGTCCAGGCGTCGCTGTTCATCGGCGCGCTCGCGTTCGTCTTCATCCTGGTCGGGCGTCTGGCCTTCGACCTGATCGGCAGCGTCAACGCCTTCATCGGCGCGATCGTCATCGCCACCACCCCGTGGATGGTCATCATGACCCTCGGGTACGTCGTCCGGCGCGGCTACTACGACGGCGCGGACCTCCAGGTCTTCAACCAGGGACGGATCGGTGGCCGCTACTGGGCGAGCAACGGCGTCAACTGGCGCGGCATGCTGGCCTGGATCCCCGCGGCGATCGCGGGACTGCTCTTCGCCAACTACCCGCCCCTGATCGAGGGACCGTTCCGCAACGCGGCGGGCGGGGTGGACCTGAGCCTGCTCGTCGCGATCGGGACCGCCGCCGTCGCCTACCTGGCGCTGCTGTGGGCCTACCCCGAGCCGCGCTACGTCTTCGGCCCCGACGGCCCCCGGTGGGTGCCGTGCTCGGACGAGCCGATGGTCGAGGTCGCCGACGACCACAGCGCCTCGGCGCACCGGGTCCGTGCCCGCACCGCTCAGCTGGAGTCCGCCCGCCATGACTGAGCCCACCTCCCCGACGGGTCCCGGCCCCACCGACGCCCCGCGCATCGTCCAGGACGGCCATGTCGGCCAGGTCGACGCCACGGTCGTGCCGCGCTTCGCCGGCCCGGCGACGTTCGCCCGGCTGCCCCGGCCCGACGAGGTCTCCGACGTCGACGTCGCGGTGCTGGGCGTCCCCTTCGACGCCGGCGTCTCCTACCGGCCCGGTGCCCGGTTCGGCCCGGCCCACATCCGCGAGTCGTCGCGGCTCCTCCGCCCCTACAACCCGGCAGCCGACGTGGAGCCGTTCGCCGCCCAGCAGGTCGTCGACGCCGGCGACCTCGGGGTGAACCCGTTCCACCTCGACACCGCGATCGGCCAGGTCGAGGCGGGCGCGCGGTCCGTGCTGGAGCGCGCGGGACGGCTGCTGACCCTCGGCGGCGACCACACCATCGCCCTGCCGCTGCTGCGTGCCCTGGCAGCCAAGCACGGCCCGGTGGCGGTGGTGCACTTCGACGCCCACCTCGACACCTGGGACACCTACTTCGGCGCCGCCTACACCCACGGCACGCCGTTCCGGCGGGCCTCGGAGGAGGGGCTGCTGGACACCTCCGCGTGCCTGCACGTCGGCACCCGGGGGCCGCTGTACTCCACCTCGGACCTCACCGACGACGTGGCGCTGGGCTTCCAGATCGTCTCCAGCGTCGAGCTGGACGACATCGGCGTGCGCGGCGCCGTCGAGCGCATCCACGAGCGCGTCGGGGACCGGCCGGTCTACCTCTCGGTCGACATCGACGTGCTCGACCCGGCCTTCGCCCCCGGAACCGGCACCCCGGAGGCCGGTGGTCTCACGAGCCGGGAGCTCCTGGCGATGATCCGGTCCTTCGCCGCCCTCGACCTCGTCGGCGCCGACGTCGTCGAGGTGTCCCCGGCGTACGACCACGCCGAGGTCACCGGGATCGCCGCGTCCCACGTCGCCTTCGAGATGCTCTCCGCGATGGCCCCACGACCGACCCCGGGGCAGGCCGGCAGATGAGCGAGCGCGAGGAGGTCCTGGCGACCGCAGCCAGGCTGGTGGCAGCCTTCGGGGACCACGACACGACGGCGTACTTCGCTGCCTTCGCCCCCGAGGCGACCTTCTGCTTCCACACCACGGACGCGCCGCTGCGCTCCCGCGCGGAGTACGAGGCCCTGTGGGCACGGTGGGAGCAGGAGGACGGCTTCCGGGTCGTGTCGTGCTCGTCCACCGACCCGTTCGTGGACGTGCTCGGCGACGCGGCGGTCTTCACCCACCGGGTGGCCACCACCGTGCGCACCCACGAGGGGGAGGAGTCCCTCGACGAGCGCGAGACCATCGTGTTCGCCCGGCGCCCTTCGGGGTGGGTGGCGGTGCACGAGCACCTCTCCCCGACCCCGGCGACCGCGCTGCCCCCCGGCTGAGGACGGCTTCCCGCGCCCGGCGCCGGCAAAGATCTGGGCATTCACCCTCCGAGGCGCCGCTGCGCTGCCTAGCCTGGCAGTCCGTCCTCTCGCACCCCGGAAGCGGTGTTGTCCCGTGCTCACCTCCGCGCTGTCCTCGCTGCTCGCCTCCGTGGTCCTCACCACGGCCGTGGGCCCCGCCGGGGCGCACGCTCCCCAGCAGTCGGACACGCCGCTGCCCGACGACACCGCGACCTGCTCCACCCGGGTGACCGGGTACGACGCGGACGGGGACCTGCACCGGATCAAGGTCAAGGACGGGACGCTCGGAGCGGACCTGCCGGCCCCGGGACAGCACCTGCGCCAGGGCCAGCCGGGTGGGGTCGCCTACCAGGGCTTCCGCACCACCCGGAAGACCCTCGAACACTCCTACCTGCTCACCTTCCAGGGCGGCCGGGTCCGTACCGGGACGCTGACCTACGCCAAGGCGACGGGGCGCAGCAGCTGGGGCGAGCTGAGCAAGCTGGTCGGTGGACCGTACCGGTTCGACGTCCTTGCCGGCGGCTACGGGTGGGCTCCCTACGTCTACGCGAGCACCGGTACGGCGCTGTACCGCTACGACTGGCTCTCCGACGCCAGCGGCGACCAGGCGCTCGAGCGGGCAGGCAAGGTCAGCGACACCGACTTCACCGCGCTGGTCAGCCTGGGCCGTTGGTGGATCGACCGGGTCCCCCACGACCTGCTGTACGGCGTCACCGCGCGAGGCGCGCTGGTCCAGGTCCGCGTCCCCCGGGGGCGGGCCGCCAAGGCCGTCACCACGGTCGTGGCCCGCACCGGCTTCGCAGGTGTGGACGAGCTGTCCACCGGCTCCTGTGCGCTCAACCCCGACGGCATCGGCCTGGTGGCCATCGACCGGGACGCCCGCGCCGGTGCGCAGGCCAGGTACTGGGAGCTCTCCGACCTGCGAGCGCCGACCCGCGCCGACCTCACCGGCGGCGACCCGGTCGCCGGCGACGTCGACTGGGGCCTCGACGCCGTCCGCTGAACCCTCGACCGTGCCATCCTGGGGAGATGGCGCACCTCACCGTCCCGCAGATCCTCGACGCCGGCCTCGACGACTGGCGTCGCCTCGCCCAGGCGCTCCACGCACGCTTCCTCACCGGTGACTTCGCGACCGGCGCCCGCCTCGTGGCCGCTGTCACCGAGCTGGCCGAGGCCGCCGGGCACCACCCTGACGTCACGCTGACCTACCCCTTCGTGGACCTCAGGCTGGTCAGCCACGACGTCGGGCGGGTGACCACGCGCGACCTCGACCTCGCCGCCCGGATCAGCGCTGCGGCCCGGGAGCTCGGCATCGGTGCCGACCCGCACCCGGTGGCCGAGGTCGAGCTGGCGCTGGACACGGCGGACCCGGCCGCGGTCCGCCCCTTCTGGTCCGCCCTGCTGACCGGCGGCGCGGACCCGGCCGGCACCGGAGGCATCGTGGACCCGAACGGCCGCGTCCCGTTGCTGTGGTTCCAGCAGACCGACGATCACGAGCCGCCGCGGCAGCGCTTCCACCTCGACGTCTGGGTGCCGCACGACCGTGCCGAGGTGCGGATCGCCGCTGCGGTCGCCGCGGGAGGCGTCGTCGTCGACGACTCCGAGGCTCCCTCGTTCGTGGTCCTGGCCGACCCCGACGGCAACCGGGCCTGCGTGTGCACCTGTCTCGACCGGGGCTGAGCCGCCCGCCTCGGCCGCCCGCCTCAGCCGCCCCCTCAGCCGCCCCCTCAGCCGCCCCCTCAGCCGCCGCCGACCGCTCAGGCGTGCTGGCGGCGACGCAGGTTCCTCCGGGCGGTGAGGTGCAGGCTCAGCGCCACGTAGTAGGCGACGTACGCAAGGGAGATCGCCAGCCAGACCGGGCTGGGGGAGGGGATCTCGGTGAGCAGCACCGCGTAGCTCACCAGCCACACGGTGGTCAGCACCAGGGTGAGCCCGCGCAGGGTGTCGGTGCGTGAGGGGTACACGTAGCCGACCGGCAGGAACACCAGGGCGGCGCAGACCAGGAGCAGCATCGCCACCACGGACGGGTCGAGGTCCAGGACGACCACGTAGAACGCCACGATGTTCCAGTAGCTGGGGAAGCCCAGGAACAGGTGGTCCTCGGTCTTGGCGTCCACCCGGCAGAACTGGTACGCCGACGCGAGCAGGGGGACCACGGCGAGCACGGTGGCCGAGAGCCCGTCGCCGAGATATCCCACGCTCCACAGAAGCACCATCGGCGTGAACACGTAGGTGAGGTAGTCCACGATGTTGTCGAGCAGGGCGCCGTCGAACCACGGGATCAGCCGCTTGACCGAGAGACGACGGGCCAGCATGCCGTCCGTGCCGTCGACGACCATCGCGGCCAGCCCCAGCCACAGGGCACGGACGGTGTCGCCCTCCCAGACCGCCATCACGGTCAGCATCGCCAGGGCGGCGCCGCCGGCGGTGTAGAGGTGGACCAGCCACGCTGCGACGAGCGGGCCAGGTCCCTGACGGGACGTCGGAGGCTGCTCCAGGCTCTGCTGGGACGGGTCCACGGGATTCCTTTGCTCGGGGCGCTGGACGGCACGGCGCTACCGGTATCTTCCCGGACGGGGCGGCGCTGACGCACCAGGGTGGCCGCGGAGGCGTGTTCGTATGCTGTCGCCATGGACCTCAGGCGGGTGTGGCGCAAGGACGTGCTGCTTCAGCTGGTGGTGTTCGCGACCGTCGGGGGAGCCTTCAACCTCGTCTACGTGGCGGTGTACGTCGTCCTCCGCGAGGGGCTCTCCGCGCAGCCGGCCAACGCCGCCGCCCTGGTCGTCTCCACGATCGCCGGGACCTGGGGGCACCGCAGGATCACCTTCGGTGTGCGCGGGACGGCCCGCACCGTGCCGCACCAGGCTCTCGGCCTCGGCCTGCTCGGTTTCAGCCTGGTGGTCACCGCGGGATCGCTGTGGCTGCTGGGGGCCTCGGTCGACTCGCCCTCGCGGCTCAGCGAGCTGGTGGTCCTGGCGGCGGCCAACCTGGGGGTGGGCCTGGTCCGCTTCCTGGCCTTCAAGGTTGCCATGGTCCCCGAACCGTCCCGGCCCGACCCCGTGACGGCCCGCCGCGCCTAGGCTGGTCCGGTGACCGAGCTCCCCGTCCTCGACCCCACCCAGCAGCGCATCCTCGGCAGCCTCCTGGAGAAGCAGACCACGGTGCCGGCGTCGTACCCGCTCTCGGCCAACGCGCTGCTCACCGCCTGCAACCAGACCAGCAACCGGGACCCGGTGGTCGAGCTGGATGCTCAGAGCATCGAACGGACCACGCGGGCGCTCAAGGAGCAGGGCCTGCTGAGGATCGTGTGGTCCGACACCGGGCGGCGCACGTTGAAGTACCACCAGGTCCTCGACGAGGTGCTCGGCCTCGGCGCCGACGAGCGGGCCCTGCTGACCGTCCTGCTGCTGCGCGGCCCCCAGGCCCCCGGCGAGCTGCGCACCCGCACGGAGCGGCTGCACGCCTTCGCCGACCGCAGCCAGGTCGAGGAGTGCCTGCGGGCCATGGCGGCTCGACCCCAGCCCCTGGTGCGGGAGCTGGAACGGCGTCCCGGCCAGCAGGACCACCGGTGGGTCCACCTCCTGGGCCCGCTGCCCCAGGGAGCCGCCGCGGCGTCGGTCGAGGTGGACCGGGACGCGGTGATCGCCGCCGGACCGGAGCTGCGCGACAGCCGGGTCCGGTCGTCGTACGACGCCGTGGCCGAGGCCTACGCCGACCACCTCGTCGACGAGCTGGCCGCCCTGCCGTTCGAGACCTGGCTGCTCGACCGGGTACTCGCCCACGCGGCGGGACGACCGGTGGTCGACGCGGGCTGTGGTCCGGGGCACGTGACGGCCTACCTGGCCGAGGGCGGCGTCGAGGCGCTGGGCATCGACCTGTCCCCGGGCATGGTGGCCGAGGCCATCCGCCGCTTCCCGGGGCCGCAGTTCCAGGTCGGCGACCTGCGCCGCCTGGCGAGGCCGGCGACGAGCTCCGGCTGGGCCGCGGTGCTGGGGTGGTACTCGCTCATCCACCTGGCCGCCTCCGAGCTCCCGGACGCCGTGGCGGCGCTCGCCCGCCCCCTGGACCCGGGCGGGTGGCTGGTGCTTGCGCTCCACGCGGGGGGAGAGATCCGCAGGCTCGACTCGTGGTTCGACCAGCCGGTCGAGCTCGACGTGGTCCTCCACGACCCGGCCCACGTCGTGGGCGTGGTGGAGTCGACGGGTCTCGTCGACGTGGAGTGGTACCTCCGCGGCCCGATGGGCGGTCGTGGGGAGAGCTCCCAGCGGCTGTACGTGGTGGGCCGCCGGACCTGAGCGGACGGGCGGGCCGGGTCAGTGAGGGGACGGGTCGCCCCATCCCAGCCGCAGCTGCAGCAGGTGACCGAGGTCGGCCGCGTCGCCGTCCCGTCCGCCCTGCCCCACCTGGAGCGGCGGCGGGGTGGGCGGCACGGAGACCCCGCGCCAGCGCCCGAGACGCTTCGGCGGCACGAGCAGCACGTAGTAGCCGCCGTCGACGCCGATCCCGATCGAACGGTCACGGCGCAGGTACCAGCCGACCACCCCGGTGCGGTACCTGCCGCCGCCCGACCAGGGCCTCGCGGTCAGCTCCTCGGTCGCCAGCCCCGCCTCCTGTGCCCGCGAGACGAAGCGGTCCACCAGGACCTGGGCCCTGGCGGCCTCCTGCTCGCCTCGACGCCGCTTCGCGTCGTTCTGCGATGCCGCCCGCTCTGCACGCTCCGCCCGACGTCGCTCCGGGTCGTCACTCATCGTCGCTCGCCCGCCCAGACGTGGCTCGTCACGGGCGCGACCCCGAGGAGCTCGGACCACGGTGCCCGCAGGTCCGCTCGGACGTCCTCGGAGATCCACGCCACGAACACCGTCATGTCTGCGGGCGGGCTGTGCGTGACTAGGCCCGGCCCCAGGCCAGGTAGGCCACCGGACCGATCGGCTGCACGAAGCACCCGACCGCCCACAGGGCCTTCGGCCCGCGGACCTCGTCCGCCGGACGACGGACCAGGTCGACCAACGCCGCGACGGTCAGGGCCACCTCGAGGGTCCCGACGAGGGAGATGGCACGTTGCTGGGTGCCGCTGAGCTCGGACCACTTCTTCTTGGTTGCCATGGGCAGAGGTTAGGCCCGGGCGCGCAGGTCGCGCACGATCCGGTCCCCGGCGAGCCTGCCGGGGGAGCCGATGACACAGCCGCCGGGGTGCGTCCCGGACCCGCACTGGTAGTACCCCTCGACCGGCGTGCGGTACTGGCTCCACCCGGGTGCGGGGCGGAAGAAGTACATCTGGGGGGCGAGGAACTCGCCGGCGAAGATGTTGCCCTCGGTGAGGCCGGTGGTCCGCTCGATGTCGAGCGGGGTGACCACCTCACGGTGGAGGACGAGCTCCCCGAAGCCGGGGAAGTGCGACTCCAGGACGGCCTGCGCCTTGTCGGCGAACGGCTGCCGCTCGGTGTCCCAGTCGCTACCCCTCAGCTCGTACGGCGCGTACTGGACGAAGCACGACATGACGTGCTTCCCGGGCGGTGCCATGTCGGGGTCGACGACGGACTGGATCGCGGCGTCGATGAACGGCTTCTCGCTGTACCACCCGTACTTCGCCGCGTCGAAGGCCCGCTCGACGTACTCGATGGTCGGGCCGAGGTTGAGGAAGCCGCCGAAGTGGTCGTCGGTGTCGGGCAGCGCGGAGAAGGTGGGCAGCGCGTCGAGCGCGAAGTTCACCTTGGCGGAGACGCCACGGAACTTCATCCGCTCCACGCTGTCGACGAGGTCGCCGGGCAGCTCGCGCGGGTCGACCAGCTCCAGGAAGGTACGCCGGGGGTCGAGCGCGGACACCACGACCGGGGCCCGCAGCTCGGTGCCGTCCTCGAGGGCCACGCCGACCGCGCGGCCCTCCTGGGTGAGCACGCTGCTGACGGGGGCGCCGAGCCGGATCTCCGCGCCGAACGCCTCCGCGGCCCGTCCGAGCACCTGGGTGAAGCCGCCGTTGCCGCCCTTGTGGAAGGCCCACGAACCGAGGTGCCCGTCGTGCTCACCCATCTTGTGGAACAGCAGCACCAGCCCCGAGCCGGGCGACATCGGGCCGACCTTGGAGCCGATGATGCTGGAGGAGGCGTGGTAACCCTTGACCGCCTCGTGCTCGAAGTAGTCCTCCAGCCAGTCCGAGGCGCTGCCCGTGAGCAGCCGCACCACGTCGTGCATGGTCTTCCGGTCGATGCTGCCGAGGTGGCCCAGCAGCCATGCCACGTCGGCCTGGTCCTCGGGGTCGGTGCCGAACACGTTGGGCGGGGCGTGGTCGAACAACGGCTGCACCGCCTGGACGACCCGGTCGAGGTCGTGGTGGTAGCGGTCGTAGGCGTCGGCGTCGCGCCGGGAGTGGCGGCGGATCTCCTGGATGTTCTGGCCGTGGTCGTCGCCGAGCAGCAGGTAGCCGCCGTCCCCGGTGGGATGGAAGGACGAAGGCATCATCAGCGGCATGAAGCCGTGCTGGACCAGGTCGAGCTCGTGGACGATCTCCGGCCGCAGCAGGCTCAGCGCGTAGGAGAACGTGGTGAAGGAGAAGCCCGGCACGAGCTCCTCGGTGATCGCGGCACCGCCGACGAGGTGCCGCTTCTCCAGCACCACCGTGCGCAGTCCCGCCTTGGCGAGGTAGGCGGCGTTGACCAGGCCGTTGTGGCCGCCGCCCACGACGATCGCGTCGAACTCGTTCATGCCATCGCCGTCTTCCGTGCCGGGTTGAACAGGGGGTTCCGTGCGGTCCTCGCGAGGACCGTGGTCGTGGCGTGGCTCAGGGACAGCTCGAGGTGGACCTCGGTGCCGGGCGCGGACACGTCGGGGCGGACCCGGGCCAGAGCGATGTGTCGCTGGAGCACGGGGGAGTAGAGGAAGCTCGTCGCGTAGCCCACCTGGGCAGCGCCGGTGCCGTGGGGACCGTCGTAGAGCATCGACTCGTAGCCCAACGGGTGCTCGCTCTTGGTGGGGAGCAGACCGGCCTCCCGGTGCAGCGAGTCCCAGTGTCGCCAGTCCACGACCAGGCCCACGCTGGCCCAGCGCGAAGCACGGTCGCGGAGCTCGCGCCGGATCGCGTCCCTCCCGACGAAGGCTCGTTCGGTGTCGTGGACACCCCGCAGCATCCAGCCCATGCCGAGCTCCTCCGGGGTCACCCGGTCCGCGTCGGAGAGCAGCAGGCGGCTGTTGCGGAACTCCACGTCGACCAGGGGGAGTCCGGCCTCGATCCGCAGCATGCCCATGGCCTCCTCGCCGAACGGGCGCATCCCGTGGCCCTCGCCGGCGTCCAGCACGGCCTCGAGCACCCGGTGCGCGCCGTCGGCCGGGACGGTCAGCTCGTAGCCCAGGTCGCCGGTGTACCCGGTCCGCGAGACCGTGACCTCGGTCGGCCCCACCTTCACCTGGGCGTGCTCGAAGTACGCCAGTCCGCTCACCTCGGGTGCCAGCGAGGCCAGCACCCGGCGGGACCGGGGCCCCTGGACGGCGAGGATCCCGTGCTCGTCGGAGACGTCGGACAAGGCCACCCGCAGGCGTCCTCGGTGCTGGTCCAGCCACGCCAGACCTGGTCGCGCCGTGGTGAGCAGGAAGTCGTCGGCGGCGTGGCGGAAGACCACGCCGTCCTCCATGACGAAGCCGCGGTCGTCGCACCAGAGCGTGTACTGCGCGTGGCCGGGCCGGCAGGTGCGGACGTCGCGCACCATGAGACCGGCGAGCAGCCGCTCGGCGTCGGGTCCGGTGACGCGGTACTTGTACAGCGGCGAGGTGTCGAAGATCCCGACGCTGTTGCGCACCGCGAAGTACTCGTGCTTGGGAGCGTGGCTGTAGCGCAGGGCGGAGAGGTGGCCCTGCCAGTGGGTGTAGAGGCCCTGGGTGTTCAGCTCACTGAGGAGCGCGTGGAACGGCGTGGTCCTGATCATCGAGTCTCCTTGCCGGCTCGCGAGTCACCCTAGACGTCGGCCGCAGGAGCAGCGAACGTCGCCGTGTGGCAGGTGTCACGAAATGTGCAGTGTGCACACGGTGCTGAGACACTGGTGAGGCCCCGCTCGCCCCAGCCGTCGTCCCCCCGTCCTCTCCCAGGAAGTCGCGTCATGCCCACGATCGCCCCCCCGGCCGCCCAGCGCGCGCCGTCCCGGCGCGACTCCCACTTCGCGCTCGCCGTCCTCGCGCTCGCGATGGGCGGGTTCACCATCGGCACCACCGAGTTCGTGACGATGGGGCTGCTGCCCGAGATCGCCGGCGGGGTGTCGGTGTCGATCCCGAAGGCCGGCCACGTGATCTCGGCGTACGCGCTCGGGGTCGTCGTCGGTGCGCCGGTGCTGGCCTTCCTGGGGGCCAAGCTGCCGCGGCGGGGGCTGCTGCTGGCGCTCATGGCCGCCTACTCCGTGGCCAACGCGCTCACCGCGGTCGCGATGAACTTCGAGCTGCTCACCGTTGCCCGGTTCGCTGCGGGGCTCCCGCACGGTGCCTACTTCGGGGTGGCCTCCTTGGTCGCCGCCGGGATGGCCGAGCCGTCGCGGCGGGGCAGGGCCGTCGCCACGGTCATGCTGGGGCTGTCGGTGGCCCAGGTGGTCGGGGTGCCCGCAGCGACGTGGATGGGCCAGCACATCGGTTGGCGCTCGGCGTTCTGGGCGGTCACGGCGCTCGCCGCGGTCACCGCGGCCATGCTGCTCGCCTTCGTGCCCCGCACGGCGCGGCAGGAAGGTGCCTCGGGGTGGACCGAGCTGGCCGCCCTGCGCAACCCGCAGGTCCTGCTGACCCTGCTCGCCGGAGCGATCGGGTTCGGCGGCATGTTCGCGGTCTACACCTACATCTCTCCGACGGTCACCGAGGTGGGCGGCCTGTCCTCGTCGGCCGTGCCCGTGTTCCTGCTCAGCTTCGGCCTGGGGTCGGTGGTCGGCACCTGGCTGGCCGGGGTCCTGGCGGACTGGTCGATCTTCCGTGCCCTGCTGGGCTCGGCGCTGGGCATGGGCGCCGTGCTGCTCGCCTTCGCGGCACTCGTCCCCGGCGGCTGGTGGGCGATCCCGGTGCCCTTCCTGATCTCAGTCCTGGGGTCGGTTCTCGTGGTCAACCTGCAGATGCGGTTGATGCTGGTGGCCGGTGACGCCCAGACGCTCGGCGCTGCGATGAACCACGCCTCGCTCAACGTCGCGAACGCTCTCGGGGCGTGGCTGGGTGGGCTGGTCGTGGCGGCCGGACTGGGCTACCGGGCACCCGCGGTCGTGGGCGCTGGCCTGAGCCTGCTCGGGCTGCTGGTGCTGCTCGCCTCGGCCGGTCTGCACCGCCGCGGCGCACGGACGGCTGCCCGTCCGGTCCCGGTCGGCTGAGCCCGGCTCGGGGTCCGCGT
Source organism: uncultured Actinomycetota bacterium (assembly GCA_963784485.1). GTDB lineage: Bacteria > Actinomycetota > Actinomycetes > Propionibacteriales > Nocardioidaceae > Marmoricola_A. The sequence continues at coordinate 337,544 of CAWARH010000005.1, forward strand.
CCCGGGCGCTCGCCGCACGATCAGCGTCGTCGGTTGCGCAGGACGATCACCAGGACCACCGCCAGCACGATCACGAGGAGCAGCAGGCGCGTCTGGCCGAACCCGAAGAACAGCCGACGGGGGATCCGGACGCCGTGCATCCGAAGCGCGACGTGGGTCAGGAGCAGCACCTGTCCACAGTAGGCAGAGCCGCCCAACCAGCGGGCCCGCCTGGGGACGTGGCTCAGTCCCAGCAGCCCTGGGGCAGGGTGCCGTGCTCGTCGACGGTGTAGGTCCGGCCCAGGGGTGAGGTTCACTCCACGTCGGTGTCGTGGACCCGGCGGCAGGACCACCGCCGTGGGTCCTGACCTGTGGTGGAACCGGCACAGGCGGGTGAGGTTCGAGGTGGAGGTCTGTCCCGGTGGTCCGCCGCGGTCGGGGGCCGTCCAGGGCACGGTGTGGTCGAGGTCGCTGTGCGCGGTCCGGGGGCACCAGGGGAAGCGCCACCGCGGCCTCCACGCACCGCAGCACCTGACCTCGCGGGCCTTCCACGTCGGGACCTCCCCAGCCACCGCCGCCGCGAACAGCAACGGCAACCGGTCGGCCAGCTCGACCGGCTGCCCGACGTAGGCCCGACCCGCCCCCTCCGACATCCCCAACGCCGCGGCCAGCTCACATACCGCGAACCCGGCGACCCGGAACGCGCCCTCACCGGCCAGCCGCAGCTCTCCCTCCAGCCCCGTCACGAACTCCGAGCCTCGCGCCGCCAACACAGCCAACGCAGCCAGCGACCGGCCCACCACCCGGTCACCGAGCGCGCCACCGACTGCCCCGCAGCCGGCGACGGCGCGCCCAGTGCACCACTCCCCGCCGCACCCGACCCCGGCACCTCCACGCCAGGGTCGTCGTCGTTGAGGTCCGTGGTGCGAATCCAGCGCCGACCACCGACAGTTTCGTCAGCGGAGAAACGCTTTTCGCGGTGTGAGTGTCAGAGCGACAAGAACGTCGAACGGTGCCGGCCAAGCGCCGTGACGAGCAGCCCGTCGGGCGAGTTGCACCCCATTCGGGACCTTCGGCTTTACTTTGTCCCAACCTCGCATCTCGGCGGTCGCGTGCTCTACCGTGACCAGCGGCGTCGGAAACGGGTTCCGCGCTCTACGGGGGAGACACATGCATCGCACCAGATCGTTAGTTCCTGCTGTCCTCATGGCGCTCAGCGCCTCGGTCGTGGTCGGCGTTCCCGCCGCTGCGGCAGACGTCGCGGACAGGGTCGGGCACGCAGCAGCCAAACGGATCAAGACCACGGTCAGGGTCAAGCTCCTCGACGGCGAGGTGGTCGTGGGGGAGCGGTCGAAGCTCAAGGTCACCGTTCTTCCGCGCGCCAAGCGCGACGTGGTGCTCGAGAGGCAGACCGCCGACGGGTGGAGCCCGGTGGACGAAGGCGTCACCTCGCGTCGTGGGAAGGAGACGTTCAAGGTCAAGGCGACCTACGTCGACGCCACCTATCGTGTGGTCGCGCCGAAGGCGAAGGTGGGGCGCAAGAAGTACGCCGCCGACGAGTCGCCCACCCGCACCGTCGACGTCCAGGCGCAGACCGCGTCGCTGGAGCTGCCGCTGAGCGTCGAGGACGGTGACGTCGTCAACGCCTCAGCGCGGTTCTTCCCAGCCCGGCAGGGCAGGGACACGGTGCTCCAGGTCGTCGTCGGCAACCACTGGGAGACCGTCGACCGGGACACGCAGTCGGCCACCGGCCGGTCCAGCTTCCGGTTCACCGCGCGAGGGCCGGTCGTGGACACCTACCGGGTGCTCGCCAAGAAGCTGCACGGCGCCCTCAAGGTCAACTCGCAGCCGCAGACCCTTCAGGTGACCAAGACCGACCCCGCCGACACCACCCCTCCTCCGGTGCCCTCCGACCTCACCGCGACCCGCGGGGACAGCTCGGTCGACCTGGTCTGGAACGAGGTCCCGGGGACCGACGTCGTCGGATACCGGGTCTACTCCAGCACCAACAACGGCAACACCTGGAACGCAGAGGCGTTCAGCCAGCCCGCCCAGGCGACCATCACCGGTCTGGCGAACTACCAGCAGTACCGCTTCGCGGTCACGTCGGTGGACGACGCCGGCAACGAGTCGAACAGGTCGGTCTTCACCACGGCCACGCCCGTGGACCTGACGCCCCCGGCTGTGCCCACAGGGCTCGCCATCGGCGCCGGCGACGGAACGATCACCTTCGGATGGGACGCTGTCGCCGACGAGGACCTTGCGGGCTACCGCGTCTACCAGCGCGAGGACGGCGGGCCGGCGGTCCAGGTCGGAGGCCTGACTCACGACACCTCCTACACCGCGACGGGCCTGACCAACTACACCGAGTACACGTTCACGGTGACCGCGGTGGACTCGCACGGCAACGAGTCCGCGCAGTCGGCGGCTGCCTTGGACACCCCGCGGGACCTCACGCCTCCGGACGCCCCCCTCGACCTGACAGCAGTTGCCCGAGACGGCGAGGTACGGCTCGACTGGACGGCGGTGTCTGCAGACGACCTCGACGTCCACCGGGTCTACCGGCGGGAGCAAGGCGCGGCCGACTGGGACGTTCAGGATGCAGGCCGCAGCAATGCCTTCGTCGACACCGAGGTGGTCAACGACACCACCTACGAGTACGGCGTGACCGCTGTGGACACGCACGGCAACGAGTCCGACATGTCGAACGTCGTCGAGGCGACCCCGACAGCACGCTGAGGCTCCACGAACCGCCCGGCCCTTCGTGGGGTCGGGCGGTTCGTGCTTCGTGGCTCAGGGAGGTCAGACTCCGGCTGCGGTCACGATGGCGTCGGTGAGGAAGCCGGCCACCAGGCCGAGAAGAAGGCCGTAGGCGAGCAGGTCGCTACGGCGCGCCTTGGCGGCGACGCCGAGCAGCTGGGCGATCACGTAGACCAGAGACCCGGCTGCCAGCGTCAGGAACGCCACGCTCAGGGGCTCGCTGGTGAAGCTGTGTCCCAGCAGGGTGCCGAGGAAGGTGGGCCCACCGGCGACGGCGCCCAGGCCGAGGAGGAAGGGCCAGCTCGGTCGGCGCACCTCCCCGTCCTCGTCGGCGTCGCCGGCGAGCGGGGCCACGATGCCGAACCCCTCCGTGGCGTTGTGGAGGCCGAACCCGATGACCAGCATCAGGGCCAGCCCCACCTCCCCGGACGCCGCCGACTGGCCGATGGCGAGCCCCTCGGCGAAGTTGTGCAGGCCGATGCCGGCCGCGATCAGCAGCGACAGGTGGCGTGCGGTGGACCAGCCGACCAGACCCCGCTCGCGGCGGAGCTGCCCGACGTGGGCGGCACCGGGCCCGAACGAGCGCGCCGGCGCGGAAGCGGCCCGCAACCGTCCGCTCATCCACCGCTCGTAGGCGACCAGCGACAGCAGCCCGACGCTCAGCCCGGCCACGAACAGCAGGCCGTAGCCCGCGGCGGTGCCGAGGCCGCCGGTCCCGTCGTGCACCGAGGTGAGGGCGTCGTCGATCGGCTCCCAGGCCGCGGAAAGGACGTCCCAGACCAGGAACAGCAGGATCCCGACGGCGACCGCGTTCAGCAGGGCGCGCAGGGAGGCCGCGGGGTGGCGCAGCCGGCCGACCGGAAGGCCGAGCAGGATGGTCGCGCCGGCGACCAGGCCGAGCAGCAGGGTGCCGGGCAGGCCCATGGCGTCCGGACTCAGACCCGCAGGCCGAACGCGGCCAGCAGCGAGGTCGCCTGCGCCGCCTCGCCGAGCGGTTCGGCGCCGACCACCTCGGAGTAGGCGCGGGCGAGGGAGTAGTGGGTCAGGGGGACGTCGACCACCCGCTGCTGCAGCCCTGGGTGCATCACCGTGGTCAGCACGAGGTTGTCCTGGTGGTGGTCGTCCTCGTCGGCGGTGACCACCACGAGCAGGTGGCCCGACTTCCAGTCCCTTCCCGACATCACCAGGTCGAGCTGGGTGCGCAGCCAGCGGTCCGCGGTGGCCAGGTCGCAGTCGTGGGCGTCGTTGCAGGTGTCGGGGATGAGCATCCCGACGTGGGGCAGGTCGCCCGCGGCGACGTCGGGGGCGAGCCGGTCGATCGACACGTCGTCGGCCTGGCAGGCGGCGCGCTCGTCGAGGTGGTAGGCCCAGGGGTTGTGCCGCACGGCGTACCGGTCGCCGCCGTCGGAGGTACGGCACGGTTCCGGCATGCCCTCGGCGTACAGCCGTGCGGTCTTGCCCTGCGCGAGTGCCTGGCCGAAGACCGACGGTCCGTGGACGCCGTTCGTGGACGGCGAGGCGTCGTTGGTGACCCCGTACGTCGACCCCCCGGTCATGGCCAGGTAGTTCGGCAGCGAGGGGTGCGTGATCGCGCTGTACCGGGTGGCGTAGCCGTAGGTGTCCCCGAGGGCGCTCGTGTGCGCCATCCCCGACCGCATCTGGTCCAGGGAGTGGTTCTCGACCACCACGACGAGCATCTTGGTGACCGGGGTGCCCGACGGCTTCGGGAGCGCCGAGGGAGCGGACTCGGTGGCGACCGGGGTCCCCGAGCCGCTCGAGGCACCCGAGGCACCCGAGGCGGTGGGCCCGGTGTCCCCGCTGCCCCCGCAGGCGGCGGTGAGCAGCACGGCGGCGAGCACGGACGCGGCAGCCAGAGATCTCGGCATGGGTTCCTCCCGACGGGGCCCGGGTCCTGTCCCCGACCTCCGTCTCCAGGATGCATCGGCCTACCTGGACCGAACCTGAGCGTCAGGGTCGGACCCGGGGCCGGGGCGGGTGTTCAGGTGGGCTGCAGGTCCCTGCTCCTACGGTGCCGGTATGCGCCCCGCGGGTTCGGCCCTTCCCCAGAGCTGGGCGGTCGCGGCCGCTGCCGTTGCCGCCGCGTCCCTGCGTCTGCCGGGTCTCCGCAGCCCCCTCAGCGCGGACGAGGGGGGCTTCCTCCTGGTCGGCGGCCAGTGGCACACGGGGCTCGGGTCCTTGTACGGGGCGTACTGGGTGGACCGCCCGCCGCTGTTGGTCGCGATCTTCGGCGCGGCTCACCTCCTGGGCGGCCCGGTCGCGCTGAGGCTGATCGGCTGCCTGGCGGCCGTGGCCACCGTGCTGCTCGGTGCGGCGCTCGGTAGGTGCGTCGGGGGCGCGCGAGCCCGGCCGTGGGCCGCGCTGGCGGCGCTCGGCTTCGTCTCCACGCCGCTCTTCGGTGCCCAACAGGTCTCCGGCGAGCTCCTGGCCGTGCCCTTCGTGCTGGGCGGCGTCCTCGCCTTTCTCACCGCACGACACCGTCCCGACAGCGACCGACGCTGGCTCCTGCTCGTCCTGGCCGGCGTCAGCGGAGCAGCGGCGCTGCTGGTCAAGCAGAACTTCGTGGAGGTCGTCCTCTTCGCCCTGGTGGTCAGCGCGGCCGACGCCGTCGCCGTCCGGTCCTGGCTCGTCCTGCGCGACCGGCTCGTCCCCTTCGGGCTCGGGCTCGTCGCCACGGTGGCGGTCGCGGTCGGCTTGGCGGCCACCCGGGGGACCAGCCCGCAGGGGCTGTGGGACGCCACGGTCGTCTTCCGGGTGCAGGCCTCGCAGGTGATCGCCACCTCGGCCAGCTCGGCCACCGCGGACCGGCTCGCGAGGTACCCCCTGGCCCTGCTGCTGAGCGGTGCGGTGTTCCTGGTCGCCCTGCTCGGCGTCCGGGTGGTCCGGAGCGGGGGCCCCGACCCGGTGACCTGGGGCGTCCTGGCCCTGCTGGGCTGGGAGCTCACCTCGGCCCTGGCCGGGGGGAGCTACTGGCTGACCTACCTCCTCGGCCTCGTGCCGGGGCTGGTCCTGGCCGCGGCAGTGGTCGCCCGGCGGCGCGACCCGGCGCGTCGAGGGCTCGTCGTGCTGCTCATCGGGGTGACCGCGTTCTCGGTGGCCGCGGTGGTGCAGCAGTCCGTGGCAACGGCGTCGCCCTCCCCTTCGGTGGCCACCGCGAACTGGCTGCAGTCCCAGGTCGACCCGGGAGACACCGCGGTGGTGGCCTTCGGCCAGGCCAACATCCTGGCCACTGCCCACGTCTCCAGCCCCTACCCGAACCTGTGGAGCCTGCCGGTTCGGGTCCGCGACCCGCACCTGCGTGAGCTCGCCGAGGTCCTCGACGGCCCCAGGGCTCCCGACTGGCTCCTGGTCTGGCGCCAGCTCTCGTCCTGGGGGATCCAGCCGGGCCGTGCCGAGGTCGCGGTGCGGCACGGCTACCACCGGGTCGCCGACGTGTGCGGGTACGTCGTGTACCTGCGGGACGGGGTGCACCGTCCGCACAGCGTGACCGACCTCCCCGCCTCCTGTGCCGTGGGCGCCGGCCAGTCAGGTTCGGGTCAGGTCACCGCCTCTAGCGTGCAGCCATGAGCCCCCTCGCCGCCCCCGCGCCCCCCGCAGCGCCGCCGGCGCTCGGGAGCTCCGGGCTCCGCGAGGTCCTGCTGTTCCTCGCGGTGGGCGGCACCGGCTACGTCGCCGACGTCGGCGCGTTCAACGTCTTCCGCACGGTGGGCCCGATGGTCGCGCTCGACCCGGTGGTCGCCAAGCTGGCCGCCGTCGCGGTCGCCATGGCGGTCACCTACCTGGGCAACCGCTTCCTGACCTGGCGCTCACGGTCCTCGGGCGACCGTCGGCGGGAGGTGCTCCTCTTCGTCGTCTTCAACGTGCTGGGGCTGGGCTGCTCGGTGGTGCTGCTGTGGGTCAGCCACGACCTGCTCGGTCTCACCACACGACTGGAGGACAACCTGTCCGCCAACGTCGTCGGGGTCGCGCTCGGGACCTGGGTGCGGTTCTGGGGCTACCGGCGGTTCGTGTTCCCCGCGGCCGCGGAACCAGCGCCGCTCGCTCCGACCGAGACCTACTGTTGAGCCATGGCCAGCATCGGGATCTGTGAGGACGACCCGGGGATCCGTCGGGTCCTCCAGGAGCTGCTGCGCCGCGACGACCACGAGGTGGTGGCCGCGCACGACGGGGGCGAGGCGATGCGGCTCTTCGCCGTACGCCACCTCGACGTGCTCGTCCTCGACATCGGGCTCCCCGATGCCGACGGCCGCGACGTCTGCCAGGCCCTCCGCGCAGCCGGGCAGCACGCCCCGGTCCTGTTCCTGACCGCCCTCGACGGCCAGCACGACAAGGTCGCCGGGTTCACTGCCGGAGCCGACGACTACGTGACCAAGCCCTTCGACGTGACCGAGCTGCGTCTACGGGTGCGAGCCCTGGTCCGCAGGTCGACCCCGGCCGCGCCCGGCGCGCAGCACGGCGTGGTCCTGGACCCGCTCCGCCACGCGGTGCGCTGGGACGACCGGGAGGAGCAGCTGACCCCGACCGAGTTCCGCATGCTCGCCGCCCTCGCCGCGCGCCCGGGGGAGGTGGTCCGCCGCGCGGCGGTCGTCGCCGCGGCCTGGCCCGACGGAGCGATCGTCAACGACAACACCGTCGACAGCTACGTGCGGCGGCTGCGCGTCAAGCTCGACCAGATCGACGCCCGGGTCGGCATCCACACCGTCCGCGGTGTCGGCCTCTCCCTCAGATGAGGCGGACGGTCAACCGGGCGAGGTCCGTCGGAGCGGTCTCCCTGCGCCGCCAGGTGATGCTGTCCACCATGGCGGTCACCGCAGCCGCCATGGTGCTGATGACCGTGCTGGTGCAGCTGGTGCTCGCCGCCGTGGTCGACAACAACGTCAACCGTGAGCTCCAGGACCGGGTCACCGCGGTTCTCACCTCGATCGACCAGGGCATCCTGCCGACCACCAGCAGTGGCCAGGACGAACGACTCGGAGCCGGGGCGCTGATCTTCGACGCCGAGGGCCGGCTGCTCTCCGGCCAGGTGCCGGAGAACCTCGAGCACGTGGTGCAGGACCTGCGGACCACCGCCACACGGCGGACCGTCGACGCGAACGAGTCGGTGCGCGTCCTCGCGGTCCCCTTCGCCACGCCGCCCTCCGGCGTCGTCGTGGTGGCCGAGCCGTTGACACCGTACGAGCGGACCGAGCGCTACGCGCTCTACGTCACCGCGGTCCTGGGGGCCCTGGCCACGCTCGGCGCCGGCGTGGTCGCCTCCACCGCCGTACGCCGCTCGCTGCGGCCGGTCGTGGTGATGGCCGAGCGGGCCGACGACTGGAGCGAGCACGACCTGTCCCAGCGGTTCGGCCTGGGACCGCCGACCACCGAGCTCACCGCCCTCGCCACCACTCTGGACCGGCTGCTCGACCGGGTCGCCACTGCCCTGCGCACCGAGCAGCGGCTGACCGCCGACATCGCGCACGAGCTGCGCACCCCTCTCACCGCGATCCTGGGCACCGCGGACCTGGCCCTGCTCGACGGGGACCTGCCCGCCTGGCAGCGCGAGTCGTTCGAGACGATCTCCGCCGCCGCGCACCGGTTGAACGAGACCGTCACCACCCTGGTGGAGGTGGCGCGCTCCCCGGGCGGGCTGGCTGGGGAGCCGGCCACGGTCGGCGACGTGCTCTCCGGCCTCGACTCGTCGGTGCCGGTCACCGCCGACCTGCGGACCCGGCAGGTCCACCTCGCAGCTCCGGCCCGGGTCGTGGTGCGCACCCTGGCTCCGGTCCTGGACAACGCCGCCCGCTACGCCGGAGGAGCACGGCTGAGCGTCCGCGTGGACCAGGACCAGGTGCACTTCGTGGTCGACGACGACGGCCCGGGGGTGCCCGCGGGCGACCTGGTCTTCGAGCCGGGCGCCGCGAGGTCGCAAGGCGCGGGGCTGGGGCTCGCCCTGTCGCGCCGGGTGGCTCGCTCGTGCGGCGGGGACGTCGTCACCGAGCCCACCGGGCACGGGGCGCGCTTCGTGGTGCGCCTCCCGCGGCGCTGAGCCCGACCGCGCCACGGGGACGCGCGCCGCCCGTCGCGAACCGTCGCGAACCGTCGCGAACCGTCGCGCGGTCCGATGGGCGTGGCAGGTGGTGACAACCGCGCTCCGGTGGGCACAGTGTGGACGTGCTCCGACCGTCCCGGCCGGACCCGAGTGAGGGGCAGGAACCCATGGCGCCACCCACGGAGCTCAAGAAGGGGCTCAAGCAGCGACACCTGACGATGATCGCCATCGGTGGCGTCATCGGAGCCGGCCTGTTCGTCGGCTCGGGCGTGGTGATCAACGAGACCGGCCCCGCGGCGTTCCTCAGCTACGCGATCACCGGTGTGCTGATCATCATGGTGATGCGGATGCTGGGGGAGATGGCCACCGCCAACCCGTCCACCGGATCCTTCGCGGACTACTCACGCAAGGCGCTCGGCGGCTGGGCAGGGTTCTCGGTCGCCTGGCTGTACTGGTACTTCTGGGTGATCGTGGTCGGCTTCGAGGCGGTCGCCGGAGCCAAGATCCTCACCTACTGGTTCGAAGCCCCCCTGTGGCTCCTGTCGCTCGGGCTGATGATCCTCATGACGTTGACGAACCTGGTCTCGGTCGGCTCCTACGGCGAGTTCGAGTACTGGTTCGCCGGCATCAAGGTGGTGGCGATCATGGCCTTCCTGGTGCTCGGCACGCTGTTCGTGCTGGGACTGTGGCCCAACCAGAGCCTGGACTTCAGCAACCTGACCAGCCAGGGCGGCTTCCTGCCCAACGGTGTGGGGGCCATCTTCTCCAGCATCGTGGTCGTGGTCTTCTCCATGGTCGGCGCCGAGATCGCCACCGTCGCCGCCGCGGAGTCCCACGACCCGGAGAAGGCGATCGCGAGGGCCACCCAGTCAGTGATCCTCCGCGTGGCGACCTTCTTCGTCGGCTCGCTCTTCCTGCTGGCCGTCATCCTCCCGTGGGACAGCACCGAGCTCGGCGCCTCGCCGTACGTCGCGGCGTTCACCGAGATGGGCATCCCCTACGCCGACCACATCATGAACGCGGTCGTCCTGACCGCGGTGCTGTCGTGCCTGAACTCCGGGCTGTACACCGCCTCGAGAATGCTGTTCGTGCTCGCGGCGCGGCGGGAGGCGCCGATGCGCCTGATCACCGTCAACGGGCGTGGTGTGCCGGTCTGGGCGATCCTGCTGTCCACGGTGATCGGGTTCCTCAGCGTCATCGCTGCCTACATCTCCCCGGACACGGTCTTCCTGTTCCTGCTCAACTCCAGCGGGGCGGTGATCCTGTTCGTCTACCTGCTCATCGCGATCTCGCAGTACCGGTTGCGCCGGCAGACGACCGAGGACCAGCTCGCGGTCAAGATGTGGCTGTTCCCGTACCTCACCCTGGCTTCTGCGGCTGGCATCGTGGCGGTCCTGGTCCAGATGGGCGTGAAGAGCGACACCCGCTCCCAGCTGCTGCTGAGCCTGCTGTCGTGGGGCATCGTGCTCGCCTTCTACGCCCTCACCCGGTGGCGGGGAGGGTCGATCTCGCCCGAGGAGCTCGAGGCCAGGAAGGACAGGCAGGCGGCGGGCGCGGCCATCCCGGCCCAACGCATCGTCGTCCTGGCCAACCAGACCATGCAGGGCGAGGAGCTCAACGAGGCGCTGCACCGGATCACCGGCAGCGAGGAGGCGGAGTACCTCGTCGTCGTCCCTGCCAACCCCGTCGACACCGGCACGGCCGACTACGAGGGGGCGGCGTTCGTGTGGGAGGCCACGACCGAGGCCGCGCAGGCCCGGCTCGACCAGACCCTGGGGGCGTTGTCCGCTCAAGGGCTGTCGGTGGAGGGCGAGCTCGGCGACTACCGGCCGATCGTCGCGCTGGACAAGGCGATGCGCGAGTTCCACCCCGACCACGTGGTGATCTCCACCCATCCGGAGGAGCGGTCGACCTGGTTGCGGCACGGGGTGGTCTCGGACGCGCGTGAGCGCTACTCGGACGTGTCGATCGAGCACGTGGTGGTGCAGGACTCGGTGCCGCTGCAACGCTGAGGCCGCCACGACCTAGGCTGTCCCGGTGCCGATGACCGCGAAGTTCGCCACCACCTGCGGGGTGTGCTCCCGCGCCATCGCCCCCGGCGAGAAGATCGCCAAGGCCGGGGGGCGGTGGGGGCACGTGGCCTGCGCCGAGAAGGGGTCGGTGACCAGCCAGTCCGCGCTGATCGACGTCGTGGCCGGCGCACAGACCGACGCCGGCCCCGACGCCGCCTCCGCTGCACCGGACGGGGCGCTGGAGGTCTGGACCGACGGGGCCTGCTCCGGCAACCCCGGCCCCGGCGGCTGGGCCTGGGCCACGCGCGACGGGCGGCAGGGCAGCGGCGGGGCCTCGCCGACGACCAACCAGCGGATGGAGATCCAGGCTGCGCTCGAGGCCGTCCGCACCCTGGAGGGCCCGCTCGTGGTGGTCAGCGACTCGACGTACGTCGTCAACTGCTTCCGTGACGGCTGGTGGAAGGGGTGGCTGGCTCGCGGGTGGGTCAACGCCGCGAAGAAGCCGGTGGCCAACCGCGACTTGTGGGAGCCCTTCGTGGACCTGGTCCGGGAGCGCGGCGACGTCTCCTTCCGGTGGGTGAAGGGCCACTCGGGCGACGTGATGAACGACCTCGTCGACCAGCTCGCGGTCGAGGCCGCCAAGGTGCAGCGCAGCCCGTCCTGAGCTCTGGCCAGGGCCTGGCCGGCCGGGCCGCTTGGGACGGTCCCCCATGATGTTGTCGGACCGATCGACGGGGCGTGCGAAGGGACTGTGAGGGGACTGTGACGGGACACGATGAGCCGTTGGGGGGAGCGGAGTCCGTGCACGGCGTCGTGCGCAAGATCTGCTTCAAGACCGGTCCCCCGAGCCTGGTCGGGGCAGAGCTGGAGTGGTTGGTCGGCCGGCGTGACGACCCCCGTGCCGTGGTTCCCCTGGTCGAGCTGACCGCTCTGCTGCGCGCCGCCGAACCCTGTCCCGGAGGCAGCCGGATCACTCTCGAGCCGGGCGGCCAGGTGGAGCTCAGCTCCGTCGCCGCCGGTGACCTCCCCACGCTCAGGACGGCCCTCTCCGCCGACGTCACGCACCTGCGCACCGTCCTCCTCGCCGCCGGACTCGACGTCGTGCCCCGGGCGAGCGACCCGCACCGGCCCCCGCTCCGGCAGCTCCGCGCCCCCCGCTACGACGCGATGGAGGCCTACTTCGACCGGCTCCCGCACCGGCTCGGCCGGGTGATGATGACCGGCACCGCCTCCGTGCAGGTCAACCTGGATGCGGGCGCCGACCACGTGGACGTGGCCCGACGCTGGCACCTGCTGCACACGGTGGGGCCGACCCTGACCGCTGCCTTCGCCAACTCGCCGGGGCACCGCGGGCCGACCCGGGGCTGGCGCTCGGCCCGGCAGGCGGTCTGGTGGGGGCTGGAGCCCCGGCGCACCCACCCGCCGGTGGGGGAGGACCCGGTCGCAGCCTGGGCGGACTACGCACTGCAGGCCCCGGTGATGACGGTACGGACCGCAGACGGGCCCTGGGCGGTCGGCGCGGGGTTCAGCTTCGAGGACTGGGCCGAGGGCCGGGTGACCGGGCTCCGCCCGCCGAGCGAGGACGACCTCGTCTACCACCTCGGCACCCTCTTCCCCCCGGTCCGGCCCCGAGGGTGGTTCGAGGTGCGGTACCTCGACGCCCAGGGCCCCCGGTGGTGGCCCGTCCCGGTGGCGGTCCTGGCCACCCTCCTGGACCACCCCGACAGCGCCCTGGCGGACGCGGTCACCGAGGCCTGCGAGCCGGTGGCCGGGGAGTGGCTCCTGGCGGCGCGGGCCGGGCTGACCGACCAGCGCCTGGAGAAGGCGGCCCGGGTCGTCTTCGAGCAGGTGGGCACCCGCATCGCCGACCCGGGACTGCGGGACCTCGTCGCGCAGTTCGAGGACGAGTACGTGGCGCAGGGACGTTGCCCTGCCGAGGACAAGGAGGAGCTCCGATGACCCCGCCCGACCAGACCACCGTGCCGACCTCGGACGGGAACGTCGATGCGCTCAAGGAGCTCGTCGCCGGCGAGCTCGAGCGGTCCCGGAAGCGCTCCGAGGCGCTCACGACCGCGGTGCTGGACGAGGCCGAGCTGACCCGGCAGCACTCGCCCCTGATGTCCCCGCTGGTATGGGACCTGGCGCACATCGGCAACTTCGAGGAGCTGTGGCTTCTCCGGGAGGCGGTCGGCGTCGACCCGATGCGTCCGGAGATCGACCGTCTCTACGACGCCTTCGAGCACCCACGGTCCGAGCGGCCCAGCCTGCCCCTGCTCTCCCCGCAGGAGTCCACCGACTACGCCGCCCTGGTGCGGCGCAAGGTGCTCGACTCGCTGGAGACGGTCCGGCTAGACGGTGCCACGCCCCTGCTCGACCAGGGCTTCGTGTACGGCATGGTCGTCCAGCACGAGCACCAGCACGACGAGACCATGCTCGCCACGCACCAGCTGCGCCGCGGCGGTCCCGTGCTCGACCTCACCGGGGACGCGCCCGCTCCGGGACCCGACGGTCCGCTGCCGCCCGAGGTGGAGGTGCCCGGCGGGAGCTTCGTGATGGGCACCTCCACCGACCCCTGGGCCTACGACAACGAGCGACCCGCCCGCGAGGTGCACGTCCCCGGCTTCTGGATCGACACCACCCCGGTCCCGGTCGCGGCCTACCGTCGCTTCGTCGAGGACGGCGGGTACGACGAGCCGCGCTGGTGGAGCGACCGCGGGCGCGACTGGCTGGCCGCGTCGGGGCGGCGTACCCCGGCGTTCTGGGTGCGCGAGGGCGACGGCTGGCTGCGGCGCCGCTTCGGGCTGCTCGAGCCCCTTCCTGACGACGAGCCCGTGCAGCACGTGTGCTTCCACGAGGCCGAGGCGTACGCCGCCTGGGCCGGACGGCGGCTGCCGACCGAGCCGGAGTGGGAGAAGGCGGCGTCGTGGGACCCGGCAACGGGCACCAAGCGACGCTTCCCCTGGGGCGACGAGCCGCCCTCGCCGTCCCGGGCCAACCTGGGGCAGGTCCGGCTCCGCCCCTCCCCGGTCGGCTCCTACCCGGCGGGTGCGTCGGCGGTCGGCGCCCGACAGATGCTGGGCGACGTGTGGGAGTGGACCTCGTCGGACTTCACCGGTCACGCCGGGTTCTGCACCTTCCCCTACAAGGAGTACTCCGAGGTCTTCTTCGGCGCCGACCACAAGGTGCTGCGAGGTGGGTCGTGGGCCACCGACCCGCTCGCCGTGCGGACCACCTTCCGCAACTGGGACTACCCCGTCCGACGGCAGATCTTCGCCGGCTTCCGCACGGCCCGGGACCTCTGATGTGTCGGCACCTCGCCTGGTGGGGAGAGCCGGTCACGCTGGCGTCGCTGGTGCTGGAACCCGCGCACTCCCTGGAGCACCAGGCCTACGCCCCGCGACACCAGCGCAACGGCGTGGTCAACGCCGACGGCTTCGGAGTCGGCTGGTACGTCCCGGGCCGTCACGAGGCGGTGCGCTACCGGCGGGCCGGCCCGATCTGGGGCGACGCCTCGTTCGCCTCGATCGCGCCCACGATCGCCTCCACCTCCGTGCTCGCAGCGGTGCGCGACGCGACGGCCGGTTTCGCGGCCACCGACGAGACCGGCGCGGCGCCGTTCCTGCACGGACGCTGGTTGTTCAGCCACAACGGGGCGCTGGCGGACTGGCCCGGGGCCCGCAAGGCGCTGCTGGACCGCACCCTGGACGTCGCCGAGGCCGGCGCCCCCGTCGACTCCGCGCTCCTGTTCGGCGTGGCGGTCTCCCACTGGTCAGGCGGCCTGTCGCTCGCGGACGGGCTCGCCGCCACCGTGCAGACGGCTCGGGACGTGGGCGGGGGGAGGCTGTCGTTCCTGGCCGCCGACGGGGACCGGATCGCGGGCACGTCGTACGGCGACCCGCTGTTCGTCCACCAGTCGGCCTCGGGGGTGCTGCTCGCCTCCGAGCCGCTGGACGACACCCGGGGGTGGCGCGAGCTCCCACCCCACAGCCTGGTGAGCGTCGACCGTGGTGCGCTCACCGTCACCGATCTCGACGCCTGATCCGACCTGCCCCAGGAGAGCCCATGACCGCCCCCACCGGCCCTGCCGCCCAGGACCGCCGCCTCGACGTCCGCCTCACCCCCGAGGACCTGGTCGCCACGATGCGGGAGGACGTCGCACGAGGGCTCGCCGCACGTCCCAAGTGGCTGCCCCCCAAGTACTTCTACGACGCCCGGGGCAGCGAGCTCTTCGAGGACATCACCCGACTCCCGGAGTACTACCCCACCCGCACCGAGCGCGAGATCCTGGTGGTCCACGCCGACCGGATCGCCGAGGCGTCGGGGGCCGACACGCTCGTCGAGCTGGGGTCGGGGTCGTCGGAGAAGACCCGGCTGCTGCTCGACGCGCTCGGGTCGGCCGGGCACCTGCGCCGCTACGTCCCCGTCGACGTCAGCGCCTCGGCGCTGGAGCAGGCCATGACCGCTCTGGCCCAGGACTACCCCGACCTGGCGCTGCACGGAGTGGTCGCCGACTTCGAGACCCACCTCGACCAGCTGCCGGACGGCGGTCGCCGGCTGGTGGTGTTCCTGGGCAGCACCATCGGCAACCTCGACCCGGCGGAGCGGCACGCCTTCCTCTCGCTCGTGCAGCGCGGTCTGGGCCCTGGGGACACGCTGCTGCTGGGCACGGACCTGGTCAAGGACCCGGCCCGACTCGTGGCGGCCTACGACGACAGTGCGGGCGTGACCGCGGAGTTCAACCGCAACGTGCTCAGGGTGCTGAACCGCGCACTGGGCGCCGACCTCGACCCCGACGACTTCGACCACGTCGCCCGGTGGAACGCCGAGGAGGAACAGGTGGAGATGCGACTGCGCGCCCGGGTGCCGGTGCGGGGCCGCGTCGCCGACCTCGACCTGGACGTCTCCTTCGAGCAGGGCGAGGAGCTGCGCACCGAGATCTCGGCGAAGTTCCGGCCGGCCGGCATCGAGGCCGAGCTGGCGGAGGCCGGGCTGGCGGTGGTGGCCTCCTGGACCGACCCGCCTGGGGACTTCGCGCTCACCCTCGCCAGGCCCGCCGCTGCGGTGCCCTGACGCCGGACGGTCACGCACGGCGTCAGGGCTGGCAGGCGGGCTAGGAGTCGCTTGCCAGGTCGCGCAGCGCGTCCTCGATCCCGCGGTGGAACGTCGGGTAGGCGTAGATCATGTGCTGGAGCCGGTCCACCGGGACGCGACCGTGGATGGCCACGGCCAGCGCGCCGAGCATCTCCCCGCCGTGGGGCCCTGCAGTTGTCGCTCCGACAAGAAGACCGGTGTCGGCATCGGCGACGAGCTTGATGATCCCGTCGTTGCCGGCCTTGTGGATCCAGCCGCGGGTGGACGACGGAACCTGTGCCAACCCGGTGCGCACGCTGATGCCCTGGTCGCGTGCCTGCTTCTCGGTCAGTCCGACGGCGCCGACCTCGGGGTCGGTGAAGGTGACGCGAGGGGTGGCGGCGTACTCGGCGGAGGGACCGCCCTGACCGAGGATGTCGCGTACCGCGATGGCGGCCTGGTAGGTGGCCATGTGGGTGAAGGCACCGTGGCCCGTGACGTCCCCGACCGCCCACACGCCCTCGGCGGCGCGCATCCGGTCGTCGACCGCCACCGAGCGCGCTTCGGGGTCCAGGCCCAGCAGGTCGACGCCGAGGTCTGCGAGGTCGACCCGTCGGCCGGTGGCCACGAGCACCTGGTCGGCCTCGAGGGCGCGGTCCCCGAGCCGCATCGTGAACACCGAGCCGTCGTGGTCGACGCGCGCGACCTGGGCGCTGGTGAGCACCGTGAGCCCCTCCTCGACGAGGACCTTCTCGACCAGCTCCGAGGACTCCGGCTCCTCCGCGGCCAGCAGCCGGTCGGCCACCTCGACGACGGTCACGTGCACGCCGAACCGGGAGAACACCTGGGCCAGCTCCAGGCCGATCGCGCCGCCGCCGAGCACGATCAGCCGCCCCGGGAGGTCGGTCACCTCGATGGCCTGCCGGTTGGTCCAGTACGGCGTGTCCGCCAGCCCGTCGACCGGCGGGACGCTGGGCACCGTCCCGGTGGCCAGCACGATCCCCTTGCGGGCCTTCAGGACGCGGCCGTCGACCTGCACCTGGCCGGGACCGGCGATCCTCGCCCGCCCGCGGACCAGACGCCCGCCCTGGTCGGTGAACCGGTCGGCAGCGACCTGGTCGTCCCAGTCGTCGGTGGCCTCCTCGCGGATCCGGCGGGCGACCACGGACCAGTCGGGTGTCACGGTGGAGCTGCCTGCCATCCCGTCGACGCGGCGCGTCTCGGCGAGCAGGTCGGCGGCACGGATCATCATCTTCGACGGGACACATCCCCAGTAGGGGCACTCGCCGCCCACCAGCTCGTTCTCGATGCCGACCACGGCGAGCCCCGCCGCGGCGAGCTCGCCGGCGACCGCCTCACCCCCGACGCCCATCCCGACGACCACCACGTCGACGGTCTCGGGCTCGGCACGAGGGGGTGTGTCGCTCTGGGAAGCCTGCTCGGGGGTCATCGGTTCTCCTTCGTCGTTGAGCACTGCCCGTACGCTCCCCGAACCTACGCCGGACGAACCGGGCCGGGCCTGACCGCGCCCCCGTGGGGAGCGACCGGCTGGGAGGATGCGGTCCCTGGGAGGATGGCCGCATGGACTCCGCCGCGCCACAGGTCACCGACCGTCGCCGTCCGGGCGGCGGTGGCGCGTGAGCATCGCGACGGCACTGACCGGGCTGCTCGCCGGCGCCCTGCTCGGAGCCGTGCTCCAGCGCTCGCAGCTCTGCTTCCACTCGATGTTCGCCGGGGCCTGGCGGGGTGAGACCCGACTGGTGCGTGGCTGGCTGCTCGGGGTGGGGCTGGCCGCGGTGGCGCTCTCCGCGCTGTTCGCGACTTCGTGGGCGGAGTCCCGGCTCAACCAGGGGCTGGCCTTCCGGCCGGTGGAGAACGTGGTCGGGGGGGTGCTGATCGGTCTGGGCATGGTGGTGGCCCGCTCGTGCGTGAGTGGGCTGTTCTACAAGCTCGGGGCCGGGATGCTCGGCGCGCTCGTCGGTCTGACGGCCTGGGCCCTGGGGGAGCTGGCCGCCACGACGGTCGACCTCGGTGGTCCCACCGTGCTGTCCGGGGGGACCTCGGCGACGATCCCGGCGGTGCTCGGGGTGCCCCGGGTCGTGGTGGCTGTGGCCCTGCTCGCGGTCGCCCTGCTGGTCGGCCGCCGGTTCCGCGGACGGGACCGGTCGGCGCCGGCGTCGTGGGGCTGGGAGCGCGTGGGGGTCGCGTTGGGCGTGGTGACGCTGGCGGGGTGGCTGCTGGCCGGCCTCGGCGGGTCCCGCTTCGGGCCGAGCACGGTCGGCGCGGCGCAGAGCGTCCGGGCCGGAGCGGTGAACGTGTGGCTGGTGGCCTTCCTGGTGGGCCTGGTCGCGGGCAGCTGGCTCGTCGCGCGGCGACGAGGGGAGTGGTGGCCGCGCGGTGAGAGGCCGGTGCGCTACCTGCAGCTGGCCGTCGGCGGCTTCCTGCTCGGTGCCGGAGGCTGGGTCGCGGGTGGCTGCAACCTGGGCCACGGACTGTCCGGGGCCGCGCAGCTCAACGTCTCCTCGTGGGTGGTGGTGGCGGCGATGGCGGGCACGGTGGGCCTGGCCGGAGCCGCGCGTCAGCGGATCCCGATCACCCAGTCGGGGTCGCTCGGCACGAGCTCGCCGACCACCGGGTAGCCGGGGACCTCACCGGCGACGAGCAGCCCCCCCGAGGTCTGGGCGTCGGCGAGCAGGAGCAGGTCGTCCTCGCAGAAGTCGGTGCGCAGGTGTGGTCGGACCCAGTCGAGGTTGCGGCGGCTCCCGCCGGGGACGAACCCCTGAGCCAGCGAGGCACGAGCGGCCTCCAGGACCGGCACCGCCGCGGTGTCCAGGACCGCGGAGACGCCACTGGCACGACACAGCTTGAAGAGGTGG
This sequence comes from uncultured Actinomycetota bacterium, assembly GCA_963784485.1. GTDB lineage: Bacteria > Actinomycetota > Actinomycetes > Propionibacteriales > Nocardioidaceae > Marmoricola_A. The sequence goes on from CAWARH010000005.1 coordinate 356,290, forward strand.
CCCAGGAGCCCGAACCCGGTCACGTCCGTGGCACAGACCGCCCCGGCGGCGAGAGCGGCCCGGGAGGCGGCCCGGTTGAGCCGGGTCATCACGTCCACCGCCTCCTCGAAGACCTCGCCGGTGCGCTTGTGCCGGTTGTTGAGGACCCCGAGCCCCAACGGCTTGGTCAGCGTGAGGGGGACGCCGGGCCGTCCGGCGTCGTTGCGCAGCAGGCGGTCGGGTCGCGCGATCCCGGTGACCGCGAGACCGTACTTCGGCTCCGGGTCGTCGATGCTGTGGCCGCCGGCCAGCGGGGTGTCGGCCTCCTCGCAGACCGCGGCACCGCCGCGCAGCACCTCGCCCGCCAGCTCGAACGGGACCCGGTCGCGGGGCCACCCGAGCAGGTTCACCGCGAGCAGCGGCTCGCCGCCCATGGCGTACACGTCGGAGAGCGCGTTCGCGGCCGCGATGCGCCCCCAGTCGTAGGCGTCGTCGACCACGGGCGTGAAGAAGTCGGTGGTCAGGATGACGGCGCGGTCGCCGTCGAGACGGACCACGGCGCCGTCGTCACCGTTCTCCAGACCCACCAGCAGGTCGCCTCCCGCCCGGCCGGTGCGCAGCCCGGCCACGGCCCGCTCGAGCTCACCGGGAGGCACCTTGCACGCGCAGCCTCCGCCGGAGGCGAGCTGGGTGAGGCGGACGGGGACGGTCTCAGCGGTCACGGGGCGACCCTAGCCCGGTCTCGTGGACCGGCGCCGACGCCCAGGTCTCTGGCAGAGTGGGATGACCCGCTCCGCCCCCCTCGACGACCAGGAGGACCGCTGTGGAACAGCGACGTCTCGGCAGGCTCGGCCACCAGAGCTCGGTGCTCGTCTACGGTGCAGCCGCCCTCAGCGAGGTCGACCAGGACACCGCGGACGCCTCGATCCACGAGGCCCTCGACGGCGGGATCAACCACGTCGACGTCGCCGCGTCGTACGGCGACGCGGAGCTGCGCCTGGCCCCCTCGATGCCGGAGATCCGGTCCCGGATCTTCCTGGCGACCAAGACCGAGGAACGCTCCCGGGAGGCCGCCTGGGCCCAGATCAACGCCTCCCTGGAGCGACTGGGCACCGACTCGGTCGACCTCCTCCAGATGCACGCCGTCGGCGACCTGGAGACCCTCGACCTGGTGACCGGGCCGGGCGGGTCGCTGGAGGCGGCGGTCCGCGCCGAGCAGGAGGGTCTGGTGGGCGCCGTGGGGATCACCGGACACAGCCACAGCGCGCCGAGCACGCACCTGGAGGCGCTGCGCCGGCACCCCTTCGCGACGGTGCTGACCCCGCTGAACGCCGTGCTGTGGCGCGACGAGGTCTACCGTGCCGACTACCTGGCGCTGGTTGCGGAGGTGCAGCGACAGGACGCCGGTCTGATGACGATCAAGACGGTCTCGAGGCGCGAGTGGCCTGCCGGCGCCGACCAGGGCTTCGCCACCTGGTACGAGCCGCACAGCGACCCGGAGCGGATCCGTGCGGCGGTGTCGTGGGTGCTCGCGCACCCCGAGCTGACCGGGCTGGCCACGCCCGGCGACGTCCGGCTGCTGCGTCACGTCCTCGCCGCCGAGCAGGACCGGATGTCGGTGCAGGAGGCAGAGGCGGTGCTGGGACGCGACGACGCGTACGCCTCGCCGTTCCTCTCGATGGCGCGCGGCTGACCCCGGCCCACCCAGGCCCCGTCGAGGCCCGTCGAAGGGGGTGCGCCCGCGGGCCGTCACGACGTCCCCCGGAGCGCAGAGGGACTCCCTGCCGCTGACCTGCAGCAGCACCCGGCCGCTGAGGACCTCGTGCTCGCGACACGGCCGCCTGCGCCTACCCGAGCTGGGACAGGAACAGGGCCAGCACCAGTCCCAGGCTGGTGGCGACGCCCGCGACGTAGCCGTCCTCCTGGAACGCCTGCGGGAACACCTCGATCGCCAGGGACCCGACGACCGCGCCACCGGCGAAGCAGCGGACCACGGCAAGCACGCCCTCGGGGACCCCGGACAGGGCCAGGTTCCCGACCAGTGCGGCCGCCGAGAGCAGCACGGCGGTGGCGGTCCACAGCCACATCACCGACGCCTTGGACCTGCCCCCCGAGGCCATCTGCTTGGCCCCGCCCGCTGCCTCCGGCAGGTTGGACAGCAGGATCGATCCGGACAGGGCAGCCGCACCGAGCGGGCCGGTGCCGATCAGCGAGACCCCGAGCGCCAGGTTCTCCGGGATCCCGTCGAGGGTGATGGCAGCGAGCAGGCCGCCCCCGCTGCTCCCGTCCGACCGTGACTTCACCGCCCGGTCGAGGACGGCGAAGACCAGTGCGCCGCCGAGCACCGCGAGCGCGGCCCACCCGAAGGCGACCTTGTGCGACGACGGCTCGATGAGCTCCAGCACGGCGGAGACCATGAGCGCGCCGCCTGCCAGGGCCACGATGAACCCCTCGAGGGCGTCGGGGAGCGTGCCGAAGATGCCCCAGGCAGCACCGGCGACGAGCGAGGCGGAGACCACCACGATGACGACGACGCTCACGCGTCGACCCCAGCGTCGGCGCCAGCGTCGGCGCCAGCGTCGGCACCCGCCTCGGCCCGGGCGTCGGCCCGGGCTCTCGCGGCCAGGCGCTCGCGTTGCGGCACGACGGTGTACTTGGGGTCGCGCGCGGACTCCAGCCCCGCCTCGAACACGCCGAACCGGGTCAGCAGCGAGGCGGTGACGTAGGACGCGCCGGCCACGACCGCGACCGGACGGGATCGGCCGGCCGCCAGCGACGCCGCGGCCGATGCAGCGGTCATCGCGCGTGCGGTCCGCATCAGCAGCCCGGGGCGGCCCCGTTGGTAGGGCTCGGCGAGCATGCCGAGACGCTTCTTGAGCAGGTGTGCCGCGGTCAGCTCGACGGCCGCCCCGGCGATCGCCATACGACGCGCGGGACCGCATTGGTCGCCGGGGACCAGCATCATCGCCAGCCCTCCCGCGGCGGTGGCGCCCGAGCCGGCGAACACGAACGGCAGCTCGCGGTGGCCCTCGTGCCAGGCAGGCACGGCGGTGTTGCTGAGCAGCGCCGCGGTGTAGGTGGCCAGCGGCGGCCCGAGAGCCGCCGAGCCCAGGCCGGCCAGGCGCCCGAGCCGGGGCAGTCTCCCGGTCAGCTGCGAGGCGAGGGCGGCGCCGGAGAACGCGCTGAACGGGGCAAGGATGAACGAGCCGACCGACAGGGGCGAGGTGAGCTTGAGGACCCGGAGCATGTGCAGGAAGCGGGCCGGGCGACCCAGGTCGTGGATGAGGGCGACCGTGCCGACCACCGCTCCGCCCGCGGCGGCCGCCCGAGCCACCCGTTCCAGGTCGGGACGGTCCGTGAGCGCGGCGCCCTCGGCGAGCAGGGTGGAGGCCCCGGCGAGCCCTCCGACGAACAGGTACAGCGGGACGTCCGGGGTCTTCCACGTGGGCGTCTTGATGATCTGCTTGCCGTAGTAGGACTCGAACTCCGGCTCGGGGACCATCGCCCGCTCCCTCACCACGGGGTCACCGCCGCCGCCCCAGGAACGAGGCGACTCCCACCGCGACCAGGGCCGCCGCGGCCTCGCCCACGTGGGACCAGATCGAGACCAGGTCACGGGTGGTGACCACGGGGTCAGGGGGGAGCCCGTAGACCTCGGGCTCGTCGAGGAGCAGGAAGAACGCACCGTCGCCGCCCACACCGTCGTCGGGGTCGTGGCCGTAGAGCCGGGCGACGTCGACCCCCCGGTCGTGCAGCTCGGCCACCCGACGGTCCGCACGCTCACGCAGCTCGGAGAGCTCGCCGTACTGGATGGACTCGGTGGGGCACGCCTTCGCGCAGGCGGGGGTGTCGCCGGTCTTGAGGCGGTCGTAGCACAGCGTGCACTTGAAGGCGCGTCCGTCGTCCTCGCGCAGGTCGATGACGCCGTAGGGACACGCGGGCACGCAGTAGCCGCAGCCGTTGCAGATGTCGGGCTGCACCACGACCGTGCCGAACTCGGTGCGGAACAGCGATCCCGTCGGGCACACGTCGAGACAGGCCGCGTGCGTGCAGTGCTTGCACACGTCGGAGGACATCAGCCAGCGCATCCCGGAGTCGCCGGACTCGGCGCCCTGGGACCCCGGGGGGCCCATCCCAGGCAGGCCGAGGTCGGTCGTGGTCGGGTGCAACGGACGCTCCACGAACGCCACGTGCCGCCAGGTGCTCGCACCCAGGGCCTGGGTGTTGTCGTAGGACATCCCGCTGAGCGCGAGCCCGTCCTCCGGGACCTCGTTCCACTCCTTGCAGGCGACCTCGCAGGCCTTGCAGCCGATGCACACACTGGTGTCGGTGAAGAAGCCCATGCGGGGTGGGTGCTCGCCGTAGCCGGCGTCCGCCTGAACGTCGTCGAGCCGCCCGTGCAGCGAATCCTTGAGGGAGTTCCTCACTCCTCACTCCTGTCCTGGGGGTCCTCGCGGCCGGCACGCTCCCGGTAGCCCGCGACGTACGACGTCAGGTCCGGTCCCCGCGGGCGTCGACCCGGCCGGATGTCACAGGTGCCTACCTTGTCCTGGATGTAGACGTTCGGGTCCAGGGTCAGGTTGACCAGGTCGTTGGCCGAGTCACCGGTCGTCAGTCCGGAGCCGCCCCAGTGGTAGGGCAGTCCGACCTGCTCCACGACCTGGTCACCGAGCCGCAGCGACCGCAGGCGCGAGGTGACCATCACCCGGGCCTCGATGGCGGAGCGGGAGGTCACGATCGTGGCCCACCCGCCGTGGGTCAGACCGCGCTGCTCGGCCAGCCGGGGCGAGACCTCGCAGAACATCTCAGGCTGGAGCTCGGAGAGGTAGGGCAGGGTGCGGCTCATCGACCCGGCGGTGTGGTGCTCGGTGAGCCGGTAGGTCGTGAAGACGTACGGGAAGACCGTGCTCAACGACGGGTTGATCGGGTTGGCCGCATGCTCGATCCCCTTGCGCGGGGGGTTGCTCTGCTGCGCGTACAGCCCGTTGCGCACCGGTGACTCAGGCGGCTCGTAGTGGGTCGGCAGAGGACCGTCGGCCAGGCCCGAGGGTGCGAACAGCCAGGCCTTCCCGTCGGTCTGCATGATGAAGGGGTCCCGGCCGCCGAGCGCGTCGGGGCCGGTCGCGTCGGCGTCCGGCACGTGGTCGGGAGCCCGGTCGGCGACGAAGTCGGCGACGTCGTCCCCCACCCACCTGCCCTGGCCGTCGCCGCCCTCCGGGTCCCACCAGAGGTACTTCTTGCGCTCGCTCCACGGCTGGCCGTCCGGGTCGGCGGAGGCACGGTTGTAGAGGATGCGGCGGTTCGCCGGCCACGCCCAGCCCCACTCCAGTGCGACGTGGTTCTGCTCCCAGTGCGGGCGGCGCCGGGCGGCCTGGTTGACGCCGTCGGCGAACACCCCGCAGTAGATCCAGCAGCCGCAGCTGGTGGAGCCGTCGTCGGCCAGCTGGGTGTAGCTGCTCAGGGGACCGCCGTCGGGGCCGGTCCCGTTGATCTCGCGCAGCACCGCCTCCCCTTGAGGCTCCTGGAGCGGCCCCTCGGTGGGGTAGTCCCAGGTGAGGTCCAGCAGCGGACGGTCGGCCTCGTCGGTGGACCCCGCCAGCTTGGCGCGGATCCGGTGACCGAGCTCGTAGTAGAACTGCAGGTCGCTCCGTGCGTCGCCCGGAGGCTCGACCGCCTTGGTGCGCCACTGCAGCAGCCGCTGGGTCTGGGTGAACGAGCCCGCCTTCTCCACGTGCGAGGCGGCCGGCAGGAAGAAGACCTCGGTGCCGATCGCCTCGGTCTCGAGCTCGCCGGTGGCGATCTCGGGACCGTCCTTCCAGAAGGTCGCCGACTCGATCATCGCCATGTCCCGCACGACCAGCCAGTCGAGGTTGGCCATGCCGAGTCGCTGCATCTTGCCGTTGGACGAGCCGACGGCCGGGTTCTCGCCGACCAGGAAGTAGCCCTTGACCCGGCCCTCGATCTGACCGAGGACCGTGTGGTAGGTCGAGTGGTCGCCGGTGAGCCGCGGCAGGTAGTCGAAGCAGAAGTCGTTCTCGGCGGTGGCCGCGTCGCCCCAGTAGGCCTTGAGCAGGCTCACGGTGTAGGCGCGCATGTTCCCCCAGAACCCGATCTTCCCTGCGTCCCCGGCGACGAACTCGTCGAGGTCGCGGTGCTGGGCGGCGTGCGGCATGGGGATGTAGCCGGGCAGGATGTTGAACAGGGTGGGGATGTCGGTCGACCCCTGGATGCTGGCGTGACCGCGCAGCGCCATGATGCCGCCCCCCGGCCGCCCGATGTTGCCCAGCAGGAGCTGGAGGATCGAGGCGGTGCGGATGTTCTGGACCCCGACGCTGTGGTGGGTCCACCCGACCGCATAGCAGAACGCGCTCGTCCGCTCGCGCCCGCTGTTGCGGGTCAGGGCCTCGGCCACCTGCCGGAACTGCTCCGGCTCGATGCCGCACACGTCGTGCACCATCTCGGGTGTGTACCTCGCGAAGTGCCGCTTGAGGATCTGGAAGACGCAGTTCGGGTGCTGCAGGGTCTCGTCCCGCTCGCCCCGGTGCGGGACCGAGGGGCCGCCGGAACCGCTCTTCTCCGACTGCGCCGACCGGTGCGCGGTCCTCTCCTCCGCACCTCCCGAGGACGGCGATCCGGAGGGCGCAGTCGCCTGGGCGGGGTCGCGCTGTCCTGCCGCGGGCGCCTTCGGGGCACCGGCGTACTGCCAGCTGGTGGGGTCGTACTCGGCGTTGTCGGGGTCCCACCCGGAGAAGAGCCCGTCGAGGTCCTCGGTGTCCTGGAACGCCTCGTCGATGATCGTCGCCGCGTTGGTGTAGGCCACGACGTACTCACGGAAGTCGAGCTCGTGGGTGAGCACGTAGTTCACCAGACCGCCCAGGAACGCGATGTCGGTGCCGGCCCGGATCGGCACGTGCAGGTCGGCGACCGCGGAGGTGCGCGTGAACCGCGGGTCCACGTGGATGATCGTGGCGCCCTTGCGCTTGGCCTCCATCACCCACTGGAACCCGACCGGGTGGCACTCGGCCATGTTCGAGCCCTCGATGAGGATGCAGTCAGCGTGTTCGAGGTCCTGCTGGTACGACGTCGCGCCACCGCGACCGAAGGAGGCCCCCAGACCGGGGACGGTGGAGGAGTGTCAAATCCGGGCCTGGTTCTCGATCTGGATCGCCCCCATCGCCGTGTACAGCTTCTTCATGAGGTAGTTCTCCTCGTTGTCGAGGGTCGCTCCTCCGAGACTGGCGATGCCGAGGGTGCGGCGGGTGCGACGACCCTGGTCGTCCTCCCACTCCCAGAACTGCTTGCGCGTCTTGATCACCCGGTCGGCGATCATGTCCATGGCCTTGTCGAGATCGAGGTCCTCCCACTCGGTGCCGTGGGGGCGGCGGTACCGCACCTTGGTCACCCGGGTGGAGGAGGTGACCAGCTGCTTGCTGGCGCTGCCCTTGGGACACAGGCGGCCCCGGGAGATCGGGCTGGCCGGGTCGCCCTCGATCTGGACGACCCGCTCGTCCTTGACGTAGACCTTCTGTGCGCAGCCGACGGCGCAGAACGGGCAGATCGAGTCGACCACCCGGTCGGCCTGGGCCGTGCGCGGCTGCAGGTCCTCGCTGCGTGCCGACATGGCCGCCTTGCCACGACCGAGCGGGTCGCTGCCACGCAGCTGGCGAAGGATCGGCCACGAGCCGAGGAACGTCTTCTCGCCCACGCCGAGACCATAACCCCCCTGCCCGCATTTCATGCCAGGGCGACACGACGAGCTTTTCGCGATGCCCCTAGGGTGTCCCCGGAGGCGTTCCTCGTCTGGTGACGGGCGCGGTCCTCAAAACCGTTGTGACCGAGCACCTCGGTCAGGCGGGTTCGATTCCCGTCCGCCTCCGCCACACCTCGACCGGGAGAGGCCCGGTCGGCGAGCCCGGGAGGTCCACCGTGGACGGCCAGGTCGACCCGCGTCGGTCGACACCGCGCACCGACCAGGTGCTGGCCGACCCGCGACTCCGTGAGGCGGCCACCCGGCTCGGAGCGTCGTTGGTGAAGGCTGCCGTGGTCGAGGCCCTCGCCCGGTGCCGGGCCGGGAGGATCCCCCCCAGCGACGTGGTCGGTGTCGTGCTCGAGTCCCTGCCTGCTGCGGCGACCTCGTTGCACCGGGTGGTCAACGCCAGCGGGGTGCTCGTGCACACCAACCTCGGACGCGCTCCGCTGTCCGCTGCCGCGGTCGAAGCGGTCCGGGTCGCCGCCGGCGCCACCGACGTGGAGCTGTCGCTCGGGACCGGCCAACGGGACCGGCGCGGCCGGGGCGCGCTGGCCGCCTTGGCCGCCGCCGTCCCCGCGGCCGGCGACGTGCACGTGGTCAACAACGGGGCCGCCGCGTTGGCGCTGGCCACCCGCGCGCTGGCGTCGGAGCGCACCGTCGTGGTCGCCCGGGGCGAGCTGGTCGAGATCGGGGACGGCTTCCGGATCCCCGAGCTCATGGAGTCCCTCGGCGCGCGGCTGCGCGAGGTGGGCACCACCAACCGCGTGCGGTGGGAGGACTACGCCGAGGCCGTCGACGACGCAACCGCCTTCGTGCTGAAGGTGCACCCGTCGAACTTCGTGGTGTCGGGGTTCACCTCGTCGGTCCCGGTCCGTGAGCTGGCCCGGCTGTCGGCGCCGGTCGTCGTGGACATCGGCTCCGGGCTGCTCCGACGCCACGACCGGCTCCCCGACGAGCCGAACGCCGCCGACGCGTTGGCCGACGGCGCTGCCCTGGTCACAGCCTCCGGCGACAAGCTGCTCGGTGGCCCCCAGTGCGGCCTCCTGCTGGGTGAGCGCGCGCTGGTCGAACGGCTGCGCCGGCACCCGTTCGCGCGAGCCCTGCGCGTCGACAAGCTGACCCTGGCCGCGTTGGAGGCGACCTTGACCGGACCCGAACCCCCGGTGGTGGCCGCGTTGGGGCGGTCCCCCCGGTCGTTGCACGAGCGGGCCAGGGCGATCGCCCAGGCCCTGGCAGAGCTCGGGGTCGTCGACGTGGTCGAGTCCGAGGCCGCGGTCGGCGGGGGCGGTGCCCCCGGGGTGGTGCTGCCGAGCGCCGCGGTCGCCCTGCCCGCGTCGTACGCCGCCCCGCTGCGTCGCGCAGCCACGCCGGTGCTCGGCCGGGTTCGGCACGGGCACCTGCTGCTCGACCTGCTCGCCGTCGACCCGGACGACGACGCCACCTTGGTCGCGGCGGTTCGAGCCGTCCACGCCAGGGCGGGCGACCGACGGTGACGGCTGCCGACACCCCGCCCACGTCCGTCCCGACGCACGTCGTGGCCACCGCCGGTCATGTGGACCACGGCAAGTCGACGCTCGTGCGCAGGCTCACCGGGACCGAACCCGACCGGCTGGCGGAGGAGCGCCGCAGGGGCCTGACGATCGAGCTGGGCTACGCGTGGACCCGGCTGGCGGGCACGGACGGCGCGCCGGTGGACCTGGCCTTCGTGGACGTGCCCGGGCACGAGCGGTTCGTCACCACGATGCTCTCCGGCGTCGGTCCGGTGCCCGCGGTGCTCTTCGTCGTGGCGGCCGACGACCCGTGGATGCCCCAGGCCGAGGAGCACCTGGCCGCCCTGGACGCCCTCCAGGTCCGGCACGGCGTCCTGGCCGTGACGCGGGCCGACCTTGCCGACCCCGCCCCGGCCAGGCAACAGGCCCTGGAGCGGATCGGCCGGACCACGTTGGGCGAGGTCCCCGCGGTGACCGTGAGCGGCCGCACCGGCGAGGGACTGCCGCAGCTGCGGGCCGCGCTCGCCGCGTTGGTGGACCGGCTCCCGGAGCCTGACCCCGACGCGGACGTCCGGCTGTGGGTCGACCGGGTCTTCCACGTGCACGGTGCCGGCACCGTCGTCACCGGCACCCTGCCCGCCGGCACCGTCCGGGTGGGAGACACCCTCTCGCTCGGGGGCAGCAGGCTCCGGGTCCGGGGGCTGCAGTGCCTGGGGCAGGAGGTGTCCGAAGCCTGCGGCGTCGGCCGTGTCGCGCTCAACCTCGTCGGCGGTGGAGGCCGGGCCCCCGCCGGGCTGCGCCGGGGAGCGGTCCTGGTGAGCCCGGGGGCCTGGCCCGCGGCGACGGTGGTCGACGTACGGCTGTCCCGCCCCGGCCGTCTTCCGCAGCGACCGGTCCTCCACGTCGGCGCGACCTCGGTCGGGGTGCACCTGCGTCCGCTCGGACAGAACACAGCCCGGCTCAGGCTGCCGCAGCCGCTGCCGCTGCGGATCGGGGACCGGGCCCTGCTGCGGGATCCCGGCCGACGCGAGACGTGGGGGGTCGAGGTCCTCGACCCGGCACCCCCCGACCTGCGACGGCGGGGCGCGGCTGCCGACAGGGTGGCGGAGCTGGCCGGGACCGACGGCTCAGCCCACGCCGAGCTCGGTCGGCGCGGCCTGGTGCGCGCCGACGACGCGCGTCGATGGGGGATCCGCACCGAGGAGGCGACGGGGGTGGTGCCCCTGGGGGAGTGGCTGACCACCGCGAACCACGAGGCGCGCCTGCGCGCAGAGGTCCGTCGGCTGGTGGACCAGGCGGGCCAGGACGGAGCGCCGCTCGCCGAGGTCGCGGCGACGCTCGGCCTGCCCGACCCCGGCCTGGTGCCCCTGCTCGTGGACCCGCCCCTGCGGGTGGCCCGAGGTCGGGTCCTCGACACGACCGTGGCGACCCGGCTCGACCCCGTCGCGCAGCAGGCGCTGGACCTGCTGCGAGCCGACCTCTCGGACTCGCCCTTCGCGGCCCCCGGCGCCGACCGGCTGTGCGCCCTGGGTCTGGACGCCAGAACCCTGGGCGTGCTGGCGCGCGCCGGCCTGGTGCTGCGGCTCGAGCCGAACGTGGTCCTCCTCCCCGGGGCCGACACCGAGGCGGTGGAGGTGCTCGGCACGCTGCGACAGCCGTTCACCACGAGCGAGGCCCGGGCCGCGCTCGGGACCAGCCGCCGGGTGGCCCTGGCCCTCCTTACCCGCCTCGACCGGTCCCGGCTCACCCTCCGCCTTCCCGACGACCGCCGTCGCGTGCTCAGCACCCAGGGAACGCGAGGGCATACTCCCGGCGCCACCGGGTAAGCGCTGCGCAGGCGGAGGTGGCGCCGGTCCCGCCTCCCAGGACCCGTGAGGGCGTGAGGACATGGCCAGCTTCGTCGGGGAGATCCGCAGCTCGGGCAACCCGCTCCTGGTGCGCGCGTCGGTGATCGCCGCGATCGGTGGCCTGCTGTTCGGCTACGACACGGGCGTCATCAGCGGCGCACTTCTGTACATCAAGGACGACCTCGACGCGGGAACCTTCGAGCAGCAGGCGATCGTCGCAGTCCTGCTCCTCGGCGCCATGCTGGGCGCACTCGGCGCCGGCTACCTCGCCGACCGGATCAGCCGCAAGTGGACCAAGGTGGTCGCCGGAGCCGTCTACGTCGTGGGCGCGCTGGGGTGCGCGTTCTCGGTCAACGCCGAGATGCTGATCGGCTTCCGCTTCGTGCTGGGCCTGGCGGTGGGCACAGCCTCCTTCGTGGTGCCGCTCTACATCTCCGAGGTCTCCCCGCCGCGGGTGCGCGGCGGACTGGTCTCGTTCAACCAGCTGGCCATCGTGTCGGGCATCCTCCTGGCCTACCTGACCAACTACGCCTTCAAGGACGTCGGCGGGGAGTGGCGCTGGATGCTGGGCGTCGCCGCGGTCCCGGGGGTCGTGCTCGTGGTCGGCATGCTCACCGTGCCGCACACCCCACGCTGGCTGATGCTGGTCGGGCGGCGCGACCAGGCCCGGGACGTGCTGCAGCGGCTCCGGGACGGCGACCCCGACGCGGACGTCGACCGGGAGATCGCCGACATGGAGGCGGCAGAGAAGGAGGAGCGCGGGGTCCGCACCCGCGACCTGCTCCGGTCGCGCTTCCGGCCTCTGCTGGTGATCGGCGTCGGGCTGGCCCTGGCGCAGCAGTTCGTGGGCGTGAACACGGTCATCTACTACGCCCCCACGATCCTGTCCGACACCGGCATGGGCAACAGCGCGGCGCTCGCCGCCACGATCGTGGTGGGTCTGACGAACCTGGTCTTCACGGTCCTGGCGGTCGTGCTCCTGGACAAGGTGGGCCGCCGCAAGCTGCTGCTGGTCGGCACCGCCGGCCTCCTGCTCGCACTGGTGGTGCTCGGGGCCTACTTCACCAGCACGACCCTCCAGGACGACTACGGGTGGCTCGCCCTGGCCGGGCTGGTGCTCTTCATCGCGTCCTTCGCGCTGGGGCTGGGACCGGTGTTCTGGCTGATGATCTCCGAGATCTTCCCGGTCGGCATCCGCAGCGCTGCCATGTCGGTCTGCACCATCGCGAACTGGGGGGCGAACTTCCTCGTCGCCCAGACGTTCCTGACCCTGACCGGGGCGATCACGCGCCAGGGGGTCTTCTTCCTGTACGCCGCGCTCGCCCTGCTCTCGCTGCTCTTCTTCGCCGCGAAGGTGCCCGAGACCAAGGGCCGCAGCCTCGAGGAGATCCAGGAAGAGCTGGTCGGGGACGAGGCCCTTGCACGGACCGAGGAGGAGAACCGGTAGTTTCACAGGATGAGCCATCCCCATCTCGAGCTTTCCGCCCCGCCCCAGCTGCCCCAGGGCGGCCTCCGCGTCGTCGCCCTCGGCGGGCTGGGTGAGATCGGGCGGAACATGACCGTCTTCGAGTACGCCGGACGGCTGCTCGTCGTGGACTGCGGGGTGCTGTTCCCGGAGGAGCACCAGCCCGGCGTGGACGTGATCCTTCCGGACTTCACCTGGATCCGTGACCGCCTGGACAAGATCGAGGCGATCATCCTCACCCACGGGCACGAGGACCACATCGGTGGTGTCCCCTACCTGCTCCGGGAGCGCAAGGACATCCCGCTCGTCGGCTCCAAGCTGACCCTGGCGCTGATCGACGCCAAGCTGAAGGAGCACCGGATCCGGCCCAAGCTGGTGCAGGTCAAGGAGGGGGACAAGCGGACCTTCGGGCCTTTCGGCGCCGAGTTCGTCGCGGTCAACCACTCCATCCCCGACGGACTGGCCGTCGCGCTGACCACGCCGGCAGGGGTGGTGCTGCACACCGGGGACTTCAAGATGGACCAGTTCCCCCTCGACGGCCGGATCACCGACCTGCGGGCCTTCGCCCGGCTCGGCGAGGCCGGCGTCGACCTGTTCCTCGTCGACTCCACCAACGCCGAGGTGCCCGGGTTCACGATGGCGGAGAAGGACCTCTCCCCGGCGATCGAGACGGTCTTCCGGACCGCACCTCGGCGGGTGATCGTCTCCAGCTTCGCCAGCCACGTGCACCGCATCCAGCAGGTCCTCGACGCCGCCCACGCCCACGGTCGCAAGGTCGCCTTCGTCGGCCGGTCGATGGTGCGCAACATGGGAGTTGCCCAGGAGCTGGGCTACCTGCAGGTGCCGAACAACCTCGTGGTGCCCCTCCAGCAGCTCGAGCGGATGCCGGCCAACAAGAGCACCCTGGTGTGCACCGGCTCCCAGGGCGAGCCGATGGCCGCACTGTCCCGGATGGCCAACCGGGACCACGTCATCCGGGTCGGCGAGGGCGACACCGTGCTCATGGCCAGCTCGGTCATCCCCGGCAACGAGAACGCGATCTCGAACGTGATCAACGGGCTCACCCGGTGGGGCGCCCACGTCGTCCACAAGGGCAACGCCAAGGTGCACGTCTCCGGTCACGCGAGCGCCGGCGAGCTCGTCTACTGCTACAACGTGGTGCGTCCCAAGCACGTCATGCCCGTGCACGGGGAGTGGCGTCACCTGCGCGCCAACGCAGACCTCGCCATCAAGACCGGGATCGACCCGGCCCAGGTGGTGATCGCCGAGGACGGCGTGGTCGTGGACCTGGTCAAGGGCAAGGCACAGATCACCGGCAAGGTGCCTGCGGGCAACGTCTACGTCGACGGCAACGAAGTGGGCGGGGCGACCGAGGCCACGCTGAGGGACCGCCGCACCTTGGCCGAGGAGGGCGTGGTGACGGTCCTGGCGATCGTCGACGCCGACAGCGGCAAGCTCGCCGACCGGCCCGACTTCCTGGTCCGGGGCTTCGTCCACGACGAGAACACCTTCGACGCGGCCGTGCCGGTGGTGGAGAAGACCCTGGCGCACGCCGCCGCCGAGGGGATCGGCGACGCCCACCAGCTCGAGATGATGCTGTCCCGCGACATCTCCCGCTGGGCGGAGCGGAAGTTCAAGCGCCGGCCGCTGATCATCCCCATCGTCATCGACGCCTGACCCGGCTCCGGGGGCCCGGGGTCGCGGTACATGCTCGCCACCGGTGAACCGGATCCGTGTCCCTGCCGTATCCCTGGCGTGGGAGGTGAGCCATGGCCGACGCCGTGACCGGACCCGAGCTGGTGATGCAGCGACTGCACGAGGAGCACGCCTCCGCGCTCTGGTCCTTCTGCGTGCAGCTGACCGGGAGCGACCGGGCGCGCGCGGAGGACGTCTTCCAGGAGACGATGCTCAGGGCGTGGCGCCATCGCGAGCACCTCGACGTGACCCAGGGGTCGGTCCGGTCGTGGCTGTTCACCGTGGCCCGGCACGTGGTCATCGACGACTGGCGCAGCCGGAAGGCGCACGGCGAGCTCTCTGTCGCCGAGGTGCCGGAGCTGTCGGACCCGGAGGACCGCACCGACCGGCTGCTCCTGACGTGGGCGGTGGCCGAGGCGCTCAGCCGACTGTCACCGGCGCACCGGGACGTCCTCCGGGACACCTACTACTCGGGGATGTCGGTCGCCGAGGCCGCCCAGCACCTGGGCGTGCCCGAGGGCACCGTCAAGTCCCGTACGCACTACGCGCTGCGCGCCCTCCGGCTCGCGCTGCAGGAGATGGGGATGACACCGTGAGCTGCGAGCTCGCCCACGAGGATGCGGCCTATGTCCTGGGCGCCCTGGCGCCGACCGAGCGACACGTGTTCGAGGCGCACCTCCCCACCTGCGCCGAATGCACGCAGGCGGTGCGCGAGCTGGCCGGGCTACCCGGGCTGCTCTCGCTCGCCAGGCCGGAGGTTGCCGGTGCGGGAACCGAGAACCGGGGCAGGGAGCCGGTGCCCGGGGAGCTCCTGCCGCAGCTGGTGCTCCGTGTGCGCCGCGCGCAGCGACGGCAGACGATCCTGGTTGCGGCCCTTGCTGCGGCCGCCGCCGTGGTGGTGTCCGCCGGCGTGATCGGCCTCGTGGCGCGGGACCAGCCTGACACGGCGCCGGCACCGCCGGTCGCCGCGGCGCAGCCCATGCTGCCGGTCGTCCCCGAGCTGGCCGAACCCATGGTGGCGAACCTCTCGTTGACCGGAGTCCCCTGGGGCACCAGGCTTCGGCTCACCTGCACCTATCCCGCGGACGACTCCCGGGGGGCGTCGGCGACGGCGACCTACGCGCTGGTGGTACGCACCCGCAGCGGCACGGTGCAGCGGGTAGCCACCTGGCGGCCGCTGCCAGGGCGCACGATGCAGCTCGACGCCGCGACCGCGGTCGACCCGGCTGGCATCGCCTCGGTGGAGGTGCGGGATGCGGACGGCGCACCGGTGATGCGGCTCCGCGGCTGACGGTGGACCCTGTTCCGGGTCAGCGCGGTTCAGTGCGGTTCAGTGCGGTTCGGTGCCGAAGGCGTCGAGGAAGCGGTCCCGGAAGGTGTCCATGCGCCACACGGCCGCGTCGGGCCCCGGTCGCAGCCCGTCCTGCCAGTCCCACCCGTCCAGGCGGGCCAGCACGGCAGGGTCCCGGGCGATGACCGAGACCGGCACGTCGTGGCCGGGGGACGGGCCGGTGACGTAGCTGTGCGGCTGGTGGTCGCCGAGCACCACGAGCACCAGGTCGGGGTCCGGGTGCTGGGTGAGGAACGAGACCAGGGCGGACCAGGAGTACTCCACCGACCTGCCGTAGGCCTCGCGGACCCGGTCCGGGTCCGCGAACACCGTCTCGGCCGAGTCGCCCTGCTCCGGCATGCCGTCGAAGACCGAGCCGTCGCCGAGCTCGCGCGGGTCCACCAGCCTCGGCAGCGGCGCCCAGGGGTGGTGGCTGGAGATGAGGTCGATCTCCGCCATCACCGGCGCCCGGTCGTCCGGGGCCAGCTCTCGGCGCCAGAAGGCCGCCAGCGTGTACTGGTCGGGCATGGAGGCGTACCCGAACTTCGGTCCGCGGTAGCCCACGTTGCGCGCGTCGTAGAGCTCGTCGACGCCGTAGAACGCCTTGCCGTCGGGCCAGTCCCCGGTGTTCGCGGGCACGTCGAGGACGGTGCGCCAGCCTGCCCGGCCGAAGGCGTCGCTGAGGGTGAGCCGCTGCTGCCCCATCAGCTGGTCGTAGCGACGCTGGCTGTCGACCCACAACCCCGCCTGGAGCGTGGCGTGCGCCAGCCAGCTGGCAGCGCCGAAGGTCGGGGAGGTGAGGAAGGCGCTGCGGGCGCCGAAGCCGCTGCTCCGGAGCTCACCGGTGCCACGGTCAAGCACCGCCGACACGCCGGGGGAGAAGGTCGAGTCCTGCACCGCGACCCGGCCGTAGCTCTCCACGAAGACCAGGAGGACGTCCTTGCCCCGCAGCGCGGTGAGCAGCCGGTCGTCGGGGGCCCCGGCGAAGGCGTCCACCCCGATCTCGGCAGCGAAGGCGGCCTGGTCGCGCAGGTCGTTGCGGGCCTGGTCGACCTTGGCCACCGCAACCTCCGCGGCGCTGGCCGTGGCCACCGGCGCCGCCGGCATCAGGTGGGCGCCGGTGACCGCGCAGACGCCCCAGGCGACCGCGAGGCAGGCCGTGGTGGTCAGGGCCCGGCCGCGGTGCCGGGACGCCGCCGCGGCCAGCCGCAGGCTCGCCAGCGGCAGCAGGACGAGCACCGCCGCGAGCAGCAGCACGACGACCACCGCGGTGACCACGGCCGCGGCCCGGCCGACGGAGTCGACCAGGACGCCGTAGGCAGGGCCGAGGTAGACCGGGTCGCTGACCGGGTTGAACGGCCGGTCCAGGACGGTGTGGAAGCCGAGGTCGAGGGCGGAGACGACGACGACCACGGCCAGGGCCAGCCCGAAGGCGGCGGCCGCCGCCGAGCGTGAGCGGCGGCCCAGCGTCGCCAGCACCGCGACCGCGACGAGCCCCTCGAGCGGGATCCGGAGGAAGGACAGCGGCTGGGGGCCCGCGGTCGCGCCGGGAAGCAGCAGAGCCGCCCACAGCGCTGTGCCCGCCACCACGGTCGCGGTGCCCTGCGGTGCGCCACGGGGCAGCGGGGGCCGCCCGGCCGCGGCCCGGTGCAGGTCCCACACCTCGCGACCGAAGGACTCCACGAGCAGGCAGAGCGCGACGAGCAGAAGGGCGATGCCGCCGAGACGCGGCAGCACCCCGGAGAGGGCGACCGTCAGGGTCACCCCCTGCACCGCCGCGACCACCTTGCACCAGGGGCGCGGCGGGACCGATCCCCGCAGCCACGGGACCGCGACGGCGGCGCCGGCCAGGACGTAGCGGGCCGCGCCGATGAGCAGCACCCAGCCACCGACCGTGTGGGCCACCCCCACGCTCAGCACCAGGATGAGGAACGCGTCGACCTCCATGTCGAAGCGTGCGCCGAACGACGACGACGTGCCGGTACGGCGTGCCACCCTGCCGTCCACGGCGTCGAGGACGAGGGCTGCGCCGGCCAGCACCACCAGCGCGGTGACCGGCCGCCGGACGCCCCACTCCTCCACGGTCAGTGCGGCGACCCCGCACACGAGAGCCGCGCGGAGCAGCGTGACGTGGTCGGCCGGCCCCAGTCGCCCGACGGCGTACCGCTCCATCCCGGTGGCCAGCCCGGCGACCAGCAGCGCTGTCGCAGCGAGCCCCGCGACCCACGCGGCGCCGCCGAGCCCCACGGTCCCGGCGACCGAGGACACCACCACGACCCCGCCGACTGAGCAGGCGGCAGCCCAGGCGGCAGCCGCCACAGCGCTCGACAGGAGGCCCGGGAAGGGACCATGGTGAACCGGTCGCACCGTGCCTCCGTGTGTTGGGGTACCTCATTGTCTACGCGCCGACCGGCGCCGCGGTTCAGCGGAGGGAGGTAGGTCCCGGTGGATGCCCGTGCCTTCTGGGTCACCTCTCCCGGCCGCGGCGAGCTCCGCGCGGTGCGCCTGCCCCGTCCCGGCGCCGACGAGGTCCTGGTCCGCACCGTGTGCTCGGGAGTGAGCCGGGGCACCGAGACCCTGGTCTACCAGGGCCGGGTCCCCCAGGAGCAGCGCTCGCAGATGCGCGCACCGTTCCAGGACGGTGAGCTCCCGGGGCCGGTGAAGTACGGCTACCTCAGTGTCGGCGTCGTCGAGCACGGTCCTCCGGCACTGCGGGGGCGGACCGTGTTCTGCCTGTACCCCCACCAGAGCGCCTACGTGGTGCCCGCGGGCTCGGTGACCGTGGTCCCCGACGGCGTCCCCGCCCGGCGGGCGGTTCTGGCCGGCACCGTCGAGACCGCGGTGAACGCGCTGTGGGACTCCCCGCCGCTGGTCGGCGACCGGGTGGGCGTGGTGGGCGCCGGCATGGTCGGCTGCTGCGTCGCCCGGCTGGTCGCCCAGGTCCCCGGCACCCAGGTGACCCTCGTGGACGTGGACCCGGGACGGGCAGGGGTGGCGGGGGCTCTGGGCGTCGGGTTCGCCTCGCCGGAGGAGGCGGTGGGGGAGTGCGACCTCGTGGTGCACACCAGCGCCACCTCGGAGGGCCTCCAGCGCTCACTGGACCTGCTGGCGCCGGACAGCTCCGTGCTCGACCTCAGCTGGTACGGCGACACCGACGTGACCCTGGCGCTGGGGGGACGCTTCCACACCCGGCGGCTGGCGGTCAGAGCGAGCCAGGTGGGCACGGTGGCCCCCTCCCGGCGCGACCGCCGCACGACGGCCCAGCGGCTGGCGCTGGCGCTCGACCTGCTGCGCGACCCGGCCTTCGACGCACTGCTGACCGGGACCTCGCCGTTCGCGGAGCTCCCCGCGGCGATGTCGGCGCTGGCCTCGGGGAGCCTGCCGGCCCTGTGCCACACGATCGCCTACGACGAGGAACCAGCCCTGGAGGTGCCGTGTTCACCGTGACCGTGCGCGACCACATGATGGTGGCCCACAGCTTCCAGGGCGAGCTCTTCGGCCCCGCCCAGCGCCTGCACGGGGCGACGTACGTCGTGGACGCGACGTTCTCCCGCGCGGACCTGGACGCCGACGGCCTCGTGGTCGACATCGGCCTGGCCAGCGCCGCCCTGCGCGAGACGCTCGAGGAGCTGACCTACCGCAACCTCGACGACGAGCCGGACTTCGCGGGCCGGAACACCTCCACCGAGTTCCTCTCCCGGGTCGTCGCCGACCGGCTCGCGGACCGGATGGCCGCCCGCGGGCTGGTCGTCGGGCCGGCGGGTCTCCGGACGCTCCGGGTGACCCTGCACGAGTCGCACGTCGCCTGGGCGAGCTACGAGCGTGACCTGTGAAACGACTGGCCTTCGTGATGCCCGAGAGCCTGGACGACCCGCGTCGGCCCAGCGGCGGCAACGTCTACGACCGGCGCGTGGCCGACGGGCTGCGGGCCGGCGGGTGGGCCGTGACCGAGCACCCCGTGCCTGGACGCTGGCCGTGTCCGGACGACGCTGCCCGACGGGCGCTGGAGGCCGTGCTCGCTGCCTGCCCCTCGGGCTCGGCTGTCCTGGTCGACGGGCTGGTCGCCTCGGCGGCGACGGAGGTCCTGGCACCGCACCTGGACCGGCTCCGGCTGGTGGTGCTCGTGCACCTGCCCCTGGGCAGTGTCGGTCCGGCCGGGCCCCGGTCCCGCGCAGCCGAGCGGGAGGCGGTGGTCCTCCGCGCCGCCTCGGCCGTCCTGACCACGAGCACGTGGACGGCGGACTGGGTGCGGCGCAGCTACGCGGTGCCCGCGGCTCGGGTCCACGTGGCGACGCCGGGGGTGGACCCCGCCGACACGGCGCGGTGCACACCCAGCGGCGGGCGGCTGCTGTGCGTCGCCGCCGTCACCCACGGCAAGGGCCACGACGTCTTGGTGGAGGCCCTGTCCGGCGTGCGGGACCTCGCCTGGGAGTGCACCTGCGTCGGGTCGCTCGACGTCGAGCCGCGCTTTGCTGCGCGGGTCCGCTCCGAGGCGGCCGAGCGGGGGCTCCACGACAGGCTCCGGTTCGTCGGCCCGCTGGTCGGCCCAGCCCTTGCACAGGCGTACGCCGCGGCCGACCTCTGCGTCCTGCCCTCCCGCGGGGAGACGTACGGCATGGTCCTGGTCGAAGCCCTCGCCCGGGGGATGCCGGTGCTCGCCCCGGACGCGGGTGGGGTCCCCGAGGCGCTGGGCGACGACCCGCTGCCCGGTGTCCTGGTCCGGCCCGGCGACCCGGCCGCACTGGGCGCGGCCCTGCGCGACTGGCTCGAGGACCCGGACCGGCGGGCGGCCCTGCGCAGCGCCGCGGCCACCAGGCGCGGCCGGCTGCAGGGCTGGGAGCAGACGACGGCCCGGGTGGTCGCAGCGCTCACGTCCGCGGGGGCGGCGTGAGCCGGTGGCGGTGGGCGCGTCTCCTCGGAGGCGTCGCGGTCCTCGCCGTGCTCGTCGCCCAGCTCGGCGCCGGTCCCTTCGTCGCCGGCCTCGGTCGTCTCGGCCCCACCACGATCGCGGTGGCCTGCGGCGTCACGCTGGCCACGACGCTGTGCAGCGCCTGGCGCTGGTCGACCGTCGCCCGAGCGCTCGGCGTGGACGTGCCCCTCGCCGCGGCGGTGGGCGCGTGCTACCGCTCCCAGCTGCTCAACCTCACCCTGCCCGGAGGCGTGGTCGGCGACGTCCACCGCGGCGTCCTGCACGGGCGTGAGACCGGCCGTCTTGCTCCCGCGCTGCGCTCGGTGGCGTGGGAACGGGCGCTCGGCCAGGTGGTGCAGGTCGTGCTGACCGTCGCGCTGCTGGCGGTGCTGCCCTCGCCCTGGCGATCGACGATGCTCGCCGTGGTCCCGGCGCTGCTGGTCGGCGGGTGCCTGCTGCTGCTCGCGGTCGGGCGGCGGGTCCGGCGCGGCCCCGGACGCTGCGGCGTGCTCGCCGGAGACGCCTTTCGCCTGGCCGCGTCGCCTCGCGCGGTGGCCGGGATCGCCCTCGCCTCCGGCCTCGCCGTCTCCGGGCACGTGGTGCTGCTCCTCGTCGCCGCACGCAGCGCCGGCGTCACCGCGGCACCCCAGGTGCTGGTGCCCGTCGCGCTGCTGGTCCTGCTCGCCTCCGCCGTGCCGTTGAACGTCGCCGGCTGGGGACCCCGGGAGGGCATGGCCGCCTGGGCCTTCGGCGCCGCCGGTCTGGGAGGGGCGGAGGGGCTGACCACCGCGGTCGTCTTCGGGTTGCTGACCGTGCTCGGAACCGTGCCCGGTGCCGTGCCCCTGCTGCGCGCGTCGTCCCGTGGTCGTGCTGCCACCGCCGTCGCGGCCGGTCCTGCTCGACTCCCTGACCCCGACGTCGCCCATGGGTGACACGACGGGGCGCCCCTACACCCTGCTCAGCTGCGGGATCTCCCTCGACGGCTACCTCGACGACGCGTCCGGTCGACGGCTGCTGCTGTCCAACGACGCCGACTTCGACCGGGTCGACGGCGTCCGGGCCGGGTGCGACGCGATCATGGTGGGCGCGACGACGGTCCGCCGGGACGACCCCCGGCTGCTGGTGCGGTCGGCGGAGCGGATCGCCAGGCGTACGGCGGCGGGGCTGTCCCCGAGCCCCACCAAGGTGACGGTGACCTCGAGCGGCTGTCTCGACCCGAGGTCCCGCTTCTTCTCCGCCGGGGGAGGGCAGAAGCTCCTCTACTGCCCCCGGGACACGTTCGGGCGGGTGCGCTCCCGGTTCGCCGACCTCGCCACGGTCGTCGACGCCGGTCCGACGGTGGAGATGGCCTGGCTGGTCGAGGACCTGCACCGGCGTGGGGTGCGCCGGCTCATGGTCGAGGGCGGAGGCACCGTGCACACCCAGTTCCTCACCGCCGGGCTCGCCGACGAGCTGCACCTGGTCGTCGCACCGTTCTTCGTCGGCGACTCACGGGCGCGCCGGTTCGTCGACGACGGGCCGTTCCCGTGGTGCCCGGGTCGCCGCGCCACACTGCTCGACACCCAACGGATCGGCGACGTCGTGCTGCTCCGTTACGCGCTGACGCAGCGAGGCCTGCGCGGCTGCGCCGGCGACGAGCGGGGCCCCGTGGACGGAGGCGCCGGTGACGGCGAGGTCAGCGGTCCCCGTGGGTGACCTCGGCCGAGCCGGGCTCACCCGTCGTCGGTCGCGGCGGAGACCTCGCGCCGCAGGATCTTGCCCGTGGGCCCCTTGGGCAGCTCCTCGACGATCCAGATCCGGCGGGGCCGCTTGTACGCCGCGAGCCGCTCCCGGGCGAACGCCCTCAGCTCGCCCGGTTCGACGGAGTGCCCAGGCTTGAGGGTGACCGCGGCGCCGACCTCCTCACCGAGCTGGTCATGCGGTAGCCCGACCACGGCGACCTCGGCGACCGCCTCGTGCTCGTACAGCGCCTCCTCGACCTCGCGCGGGTAGACGTTGTAGCCGCCCCGGATGATGAGGTCCTTCTTGCGGTCCACGATCGTGTAGAAGCCGTCCGCGTCGCGGGTGGCCAGGTCGCCGGAGTGGAACCAGCCGTCCCTGATCGCCTCGGCGGTGTCCTCGGGCCGACCCCAGTACCCCTTCATGAGGTTCTCGCCGCGGATGACGATCTCGCCGACACCGCCGATCTCGGTCACCTCCCGGCCGTCGCTGTCGACCAGCCGCATCTCCACGCCGCGCACCGCCGTGCCGATGGAGCCGGGGCGACGCTCGCCGTCGGGGCGGTTGAACGACACGACGGGGGAGGTCTCCGACAGCCCGTAGCCCTCCAGCACCATGCAGTCGAAGGCCTCCTCGAAGCGCTTCATCACCTCGACCGGCATCGCCGAGCCACCGGAGACGCAGGTGCGCAGCGAGCTCATGTCGGCGGCTCCCGCCGCGTCGGCCTGGAGCATGGCGGCGTACATGGTGGGGACGCCCTCGAACACGGTCACCCGGTCGCGGGAGACCACGTCCAGCGCCTTGGTGGCGTCGAACCGCGGGACCAGCGTCAGGCACGCGCCACTCAGCACCGCCGCGTTGAGCCCGCAGGTCAGGCCGAAGCAGTGGAAGAGCGGCAGGCAGCCCATGATCACGTCGTCAGGACCCAGCTGGATCAGCGTCTCGGCGCTCAACGCGGCGTTGGTGGCCAGGTTGCGGTGGGTGAGCTCGGCACCCTTGGGCAGTCCCGTGGTGCCCGAGGTGTACAGCAGCACGGCAGTGTCGTCGTCGGTCCGGTCGACGAGGTCGGGGGCCGGGGCGTGCTCGGCCAGCATTCCGAGGAAACCCTCCGGCTCGACGCTGACGCACTCGATGCCCACCGCCTCGGCTCCCTTGGCGGCCTCGGCCGCCATCGTGTGCCAGGCGAAGACCACCGACGCGCCGGAGTCCTCGAGGTAGTAGCGCACCTCCCGACCGGTCAGCAGCGGGTTCATCGGCACCACCACCGCCCCGGCTCCCAGCGCGCCGTAGAAGAGCACCGGGAAGTGCGGCACGTTGGGGAGCACGAGTGCGACCCGGTCGCCGGGCGCGACCCCGCGAGCCTCCAGCAGCGTGGTGACGCGTTGCGCCGCGTGCCGGAGCTGGGCGTAGGTCAGCACGGTGTCGTCGAGCCGTACCGCCGGTCGTGCGCCGTGGTCGGACGCCGCCGCGGTCAGGTTCAGTGCGAGGTTCGCCATGGTGCCTCCAGGGGAGTGGTGGGGAACGGTGCCTGACCGTTCCTGCTACTGGTAGCGGAACCCGTCCATGAACCGGCGGAAGAGCCCCCCTCGCCGCGGCAGGGGCGCCTGGGGTGCGGGGGCGCTGGCCCGCCGGGTCGCGATCGGCTTGTCGTAGTCGGTCCGCACGATGGCGTCCACGACCTCCTGCTCGGTGTAGTGCTCCGAGCCGTCGATGGCCGGGACGTAGCCGACGAGCATGCCGTTGCGCATCACCTGCGCCTCCAGCGTGGCGGTGCCGTCGGAGTCCCAGGTGGCCTCGCGGCCGTCGGGCAGCCGCACGCTCACCCCGAACTGGTAGACCCCGACCCGGGCCAGGTCCGCATCTGTGCCGCGGTCCCGCAGCGCGTCGACCACCCGTCGTGCCTTGTTCTCGTCCATCCTGGGGAGCGTACCCAGATCGACGGCGTCGCGGGCTGGCGCCCCTCGACCTGACGCGACGGACCCGACCTGAGGAGCTCTTCCGATGACCCACGCACCCGGCGTCGACGACACCGCCCTGGCCGACCTCCGTCGCTGGAACCTGGGACTCACCCTCCTCCACGCGGTCCAGGCGGTGGTCGTCCTGGTCCTGGCCAGCGGGTTCGCGATCACCGTCACCTCGTCGTTCCCGACCGGGCCTCCGGGCACCCCGGGTGAGGCTCCTGAGGCGCTCTTCGACGTACGGGTCGGCACGGCGATCGCGGTCTTCCTGGGCCTCGCCGCGCTGGACCACCTGCTCACGGCGACCGTCCTGCGGGGACGGTACGAGCGCGACCTCCGCGGAGGGCTGAACCGGTTCCGCTGGGTGGAGTACTCCTTCAGCGCCACGATCATGGTGCTGCTCATCGGCTTCTACAACGGCATCACCGGCATCACCGCCGTCGTGGCGGTGGCCGGGGCCAACGTGGCGATGATCCTTTTCGGTTGGCTGCAGGAGCTCATGAACCCTCCGGGACGCGCGTCCACGACGATGCTGCCGTTCTGGTTCGGCTGCGTGGCGGGCGCGGCCCCCTGGGTCGCCATCCTCGTCAACCTGGTGGGCGCAACCGGGGGCGACGCCAACAACGTGCCTGGCTTCGTCTTCGGCATCGTCGTGTCGCTGTTCGTCTTCTTCATGAGCTTCGCGGTCAACCAGTACCTGCAGTACCGCGAGGTCGGACGGTGGTCGAGCTACGCGTTCGGCGAGAAGGTCTACCTGGTGCTCTCCCTCGTCGCCAAGTCGGCGCTGGCCTGGCAGATCTTCGGGGGGTCGCTCGCCGGCTGACCTTCCCTCCGGGCCGGATCAGTTCAGCACGCGCATCGACCGAGGGACCCCCTCGCCGCGGTGGGTGACGCCTTCGGCCAGCTCCTGCAGGGCGGTCAGCGCGACGTTCTGCGACAGCGGCCCGAACGAGACCCGGGCCACCCCCAGCTCCTCCTGACGCCGCAGGGGCGGCGTCCCGGGGATCGCGATCGTGGTGAGCCGCTGCGGGCCGTACGCCTCGACCAGGGTGCCGATCTGCTCCTCGTCGAGGCGCGCCGGCACGAAGACCACCGGCGCGCCGGCGTCGAGGAAGGCGCGGCCACGCTCGACCGCGGCGGCCAGGTTCTCGGCGGGGTCCTTGTCGCGGCCCAGGTGGAAGGCGTCGGTACGCGCGTTGAGCACGAAGTCGGGCACCCCCTCCGCCTCGGCGGCGCGCATGATCGCCTCGACCTGCGCTGCGGCCTCGGCCAGCGGCTTCATCTGGTCCTCGATGTTGGCGCCCACGACGCCGACACCGATGGCTCGTCGGACAGCCTCGGCGGCGTCGCCGTAGCCGCCCTCCAGGTCGGCGCTGACCGGGAGCGAGGTGGAGGCGACGATGCGGCCGACCACCTCGAGCACCAGGTCGAGGGGGATGTTCTCGCCGTCCTCGTAGCCGTGCGCCGCCGCGATCGAGTGGCTGGCCGTGGCCAGGGCCGCCGTGCCGGGGACGTCCGCGACGACCTTCGCAGTGATCACGTCCCACACGTTCACCAGGGTGAGCAGCCGCTCGTCGCGGTGCAGGAGCTGGAGCGCGCTGGCGCGGGAAGCGGTGGACTTGTCGGTCATGGCTCACCTTGGGGGAGAGGGTCGGTCGAGAAGACCCTAACCACGTGTGCCTAGGCCCTCACCGCGGCTGCGCGTCCCACCCATCGGGGCACCGCTGCGCAGTAGGCGTCGTAGTCGGCCCCGAAGCGCGCACGCAGGGCGGTCTCCTCCGCCGCGACCTGCGTTCGCTCGAGGAACACCACGAAGCCGAGTACGGGCAGCAGAGCCCTCCATGAGCCCGACCGGATCGCGTTCGCCACGAGCAGTCCCGTGAGCCCGACGTACATCGGGTTCCTGGTGAGGGCGTTGGCGCCGGTCGTGACCAGCACCGACGCGTCGGCCGGGCGGGTCGGGTCGTGGGTGGTGCCCTGGCGACGGAAGCTCTCGGCCGCCGAGCCGGCCAGTGCGAAGGCGACCAGCGCGAGCGTCCCGGCGGCTGCCGTCCGGGCCGTGGTGGGTGGCTCTGCCCGGCCAGCCACGGCGCGCTGGGCGAGGGCGGTCGTCAGCGCGAGCACCGGGGGAGGAAGGCGCGTCACGGTTCCACCTTGTCACGACGCGTGCAGCACGTCACCGGCGTCTAGCATGTGGCGCAGAGCACTCTCGTCCTGGGGAGGAACCCGTGAACGCATCCGTCGTCAGCGAAGCCAAGTCCAGCAGAGGGTCCTTCGGGTCGCGCAGGGTCTTCATCATGGCGGCCATCGGCTCGGCCGTCGGTCTGGGCAACATCTGGCGATTCCCCTACGTCGCCTACGAGAACGGCGGCGGTGCCTTCGTCATCCCCTACCTCGTGGCGCTGCTGACAGCGGGCATCCCGTTCCTCTTCATGGACTACGCGCTCGGGCACAAGTTCCGCGGGTCGGCGCCGCTGTCCTTCGCCCGGTTGCGACGAGGGGCGGAGGGGATCGGCTGGTGGCAGGTGGGCATCTGCTTCCTCATCGCCGTCTACTACGCAGCCGTGCTGGCCTGGGCGGTGCGGTACACGCTGTTCTCGGTGGGCACGGCGTGGGGTGACGACCCGGCCGGGTTCTTCATCGGCGAGTTCCTCCAGGTCAGCGACCCCGGGGTGACCGCGTCGCCGGTGGCGGGGGTGCTGCTGCCCCTGCTGGTGGTGTGGGTCGTGGTCATCGCAGTCCTGGCCCTGGGTGTGCAGAAGGGCATCGGCACGACCGCCGGCATCTTCATCCCGATCCTGGTGGTGACCTTCGCAGCCCTGGTGGTGCGCTCGCTGTTCCTGCCGGGCGCGGCCGAGGGGCTGAACGCACTGTTCACTCCCGACTGGGGCGCCCTCGGCGAGGCGTCGGTGTGGGGCGCGGCCTTCGGTCAGATCTTCTTCTCGCTGTCCATCGGTTTCGGCATCATGATCACCTACTCCTCCTACGTGCACCGGCACACCGACATGACCGGCTCCGGCTTCGTGGTCGGCTTCGCCAACTCCGGCTTCGAGCTGCTCGCCGGGATCGGCGTGTTCGCGGCGCTGGGCTTCATGGCCCAGGCCACGGGGGTGAGGGTCGACGAGGTCGCCTCCAGCGGGGTCGGGCTGGCGTTCATCGCGTTCCCCGCGATCATCAACGAGGCGCCGGCGGGCGCGGTGATCGGGGTGCTGTTCTTCGGCTCGCTGGTGATCGCGGGGCTGACCTCGCTGATCTCCATCACCGAGGTGGTGATCTCGGCGGTGCGGGACAAGTTCGAGCTCACCCGGGTCGCGGCGACGGTCGCGGTGTCGGTCCCGATGGCCCTGCTCAGCCTGGTCTTCTTCTCCACCACCAGCGGTCTGCACGTGCTGGACATCGTCGACCACTACATCAACCAGTTCGGCATCCTGCTGGTCGCAGTGGTCTCGATGGTGGTCGTGGCCTGGGTCCTGCGTGCGCTGCCGCAGCTCGCCGACCACCTCAATGACGGAGGATCGATCCGGCTGGGGCTGTGGTGGCGGGTCCTGGTCGGGGTGGTGGCCCCGGTCGCGCTCACCTACGTCCTTGTCGACTCGCTGCTCACGGACCTGCAGACGCCGTACGGCGAGCCGGACACCCGCTACCCCTCCTGGATGCTGGGCGTCTTCGGGTGGGGATCGGCCCTGGCTGTGATCGTGTTCGGCTTCCTGGCCGCCCGGGTGCGCTGGCGCGACGACGACGTCCTGACCACCCACGAGTCCGAGTAGTAGGGAGCGCAGTCATGAACACCTCCGCGATCGTGATGATGGTGATCGCCATCCTGGTCATCTGGGGCGGCCTTGCCCTGGCCATGCTCAACCTGAGCAGGCGGAGCACCGACGTTCCTGCCACCGGCGAGCTCCACCGTGACCTGTAGGCCCGCATGAGGACGAGGCAGGAGCCGATGGAGCAGGACGCCAGGCCGGACCCGGTGCCCGGGATGGACCCCGACGCGCCGATCCCCGACGACCCGGGGGAGCTGGACGACCCCGGCGCACTGCCGGCGCCCCCGATCGAGGCCACACCGGACGACCCCGGAGGCGACCCGGGCGGAGACCCGGCCCCGGCCTGATGGGGCCACGGGCCCGAGCGCCCGCATTCCTCAGTGCGCGGCGCGGGACCAGGACTCGGACTGGGTGAGCCGGAACAGGTACAGCAGGGGCGGCAGCACCAGGACCCCGGCCAGCCCGACGGCGACCAACAGCCCCACCAGGGTGGCGGGGGCGCCCGCTGCGTCCTCGATCGTCACCTGGTCGACCAGCAGCCACGGGTACTGACCCACCCCCCAGCCGCTGACCACCGACGCGACCGCGGCGACGGCGGTGAGCCGCGCCACGGCGTAGCGCCGGCGCAGGAGCAGCACCAAGGTGGCCAGCCCGGCGAGCGCTGCGAGGACGACCAGCGGCAGGGCCTTGCCGGTCAGCCCGGCCCACAGGGTGGGCGCGTCGTCGCGGAGCGGGAGGAGCCCGGCGAAGACGACGACCCCCGCGGCGGCACCGACCCCGAGCGTGCGGCGCCGCAGGACCTCGCTGAGCTCCCGCTCACCGGCGCGGTCGGCGTCGGCCACGAGGAAGCAGCCGGCCAGCACCGCACACGTGGCGCCGGCCAGCAGGCCGCCCACGATCGAGGTCGGGTTCAGCCAGGAGGACCACAGGTCTCCGCGTCCGGTTGCCGGGACCCGGCCCGAGGCGATCGCGCCCGCCACGGTGCCGAGGAAGAAGGGGGTGACCAGGGAAGCGCCCGCGAAGACCACCCCGAACAGCCGCGCCTGACCGAGCGTGGCGGCGTACTTGCGGAAGGCGAAGGCCGAGCCGCGCAGGACGATGCCGAGCAGGGCCAGCAGCATCGGCAGGATCAGCGTGCTCATCGCCGCGGCGAACGCCTCGGGGAAGCCGGTCCACCAGATCACCAGGACGTAGATCAGCCAGACGTGGTTGGCCTCCCACACCGGGCCGATGCTGTGGTCGATCCGGGTCCGCAGCGCCGCGCCGCGACGGTCACCACCGGCGGTGAGGTCGTAGAACCCCGACCCGAAGTCGGCCCCGCCGAGCACGGCGTACGCCAGGACGCCGACGAAGAGCGCGGCCACCACCGCCAGCGCCAGGCTCATCGCCGGCCCCCGTCCGCGTCGGCGAGCTCGGGGCCGTAGGGGCTCGGCAGGTCCTCCTCGCCGGCCCGCCAACGACGAGCCATCGACCGCAGGACCACGAACGCGCCGATGGTCAGCGCGGAGTACAGCACGACCGTGCTGCCGTACAGCCACCACAGGCCCGGGTTGTCACCGGCCGCCTCCGAGGTGCGCAGCACGCCGTAGACCACCCACGGTTGACGGCCGACCTCCGTGGCGATCCAGCCCGCCTCCATGGCCACGATCGCGAGAGGACCTGCGACGACCGCGCCGCGGAGGAACCAACGGTGTCCGCGGGTGTCCGCGTCGAGGAGGTCGTGGCCCCGCCACCGGGCCAGCCAGTAGACCAGGACGGCCAAGGCCAGCGCGGTCCCGATCCCGATCATCGACTGGAAGGCAAGGTGGGTGAGGTTGATCGGAGGGTGCTGGTCGACTGGGATCGTCTCCAGGCCCTGGACCGGCTTGGTGAACGAGTTGCGGGCGATCACCGAGCCGAGCAGGGGGATGTCGATCGAACCCCGCACCTGCCCGTCGATCAGCACCCCGCCCAGGCGTAGCGGGGAGGGACTCTCGGTCTCCAGCGCGAGCTCGAAGGCGGCGAGCTTGGCCGGCTGGGTCTCCGCGACCCGCAGCCCCAGGACGTGCCCGACCAGCGGCTGCACCAGGGCCGCGACGGTCGCGAAGGCGAACGGCACGGTGAAGCCCAGCCGGTGGTGTCGGTCGCGGCGCCCTCGCAGCATGCCCGCGGCGTAGACCGCGGCGACGGTGAAGCCGGTGACCATGAACGCGGCGACCCACATGTGGGCGAACTGGAGCCAGACCTGGGGGTTGACGAAGAGTGCCCACGGGTTGACGTCGACCACCTCGCCGTCGACGATCCGGAAGCCGACCGGTGCGTTCATCCAGGCGTTCACCGCGATGACGAAGAAGGACCCGAAGACACCGGCGAGGCCCATCGGGAGCAGCATCAGCAGGTGCCGCCGTGGGTCCATGCGACCCCAGGCGTACAGGTAGATCCCCAAGAAGATCGCCTCGACGAAGAACGAGAGCCCCTCGAAGGCGAACGGGAGCCCCAGGACGTCGCCGAACGGGCCCATCAGGCCAGGCCACAAAAGGCCCATCTCGAAGCTGAGCACCGTCCCGGACACGGCGCCGATCGCGAACAGGACCGCCGAGACCTTGGCCCACCGCTTGGCGAGCCCGAAGGCGACCTCGTCGTCCCGGTACGCGCCGCGCCAGTGCAGGACCGCGATGATCGTGGGGAACGCGACACCGAAGCACGCCAAGATGATGTGCCAGCCGAGAGAGAGCGCCATCTGCTGCCGGGCGGGCATCAGCCCAGCCGGATCACTTGCCAGGGCGACGACCAGGGAGCTCATCTCATCGGTCCTTGTCTGTCGGCGGCGCAGAGCAGTTCCGTCTCCATCCTGACAGGTCAGCCATGGCAGCATCGTGCGCGTGAGCATCCTCAAGCACCACCCGCCCGGCGGGTCGGTCAACATGGCCTGGTGCAGCACCTTGTACTCGCCGGGAGGGGTGGGGGAGTGGCACGACGACGACGTGGACGACATGGACGGCATGGGAGTCCAGGTCGACGGCGACCCCTACCTGGAGAACGACTACGACAACGACCCTTCCGACCTAGGTGTCGATGACGTCCAGGACAACCCGGAGTGGCGGGCGTGGTTCGCTGAGCACATCGACGGGGTCGACCTGTTCTTGATGCTCCAGATCGAGGACGACCGGCCGGCCAAGAAGGTGACCACCGGCTACTCCCGCAAGTCCGGGCAGCGCTCCTTCACGCTCTACGTGCCGGTCCAGGAGTTCTTGTCCGGGACCGGGGAGCGGACGGTGGTCCGGGGTCTGGTGGTCGAGCTGTACCAGGCGGTGGCCAAGAAGCTTGGACTACCTGACCCGCCGCCCGACCCCGGAGAGCGCCCCGAGTCCTGACCACGGCCCTCTTTCACGTCCCGCATGGGCGCGACCTGTAGCCCGTCCCACCAACCCAGGAGGACGACGGGGGTGACGGTGTGCCCGTCCCCACCATCCCGCCAGGGGGGTGGCCGCGTGGTAGTAGTGGCCGTCCCACCACAGGTGGGCGCCGGGGACGGGGGCGACGATCCAGGTCGTGCCCTGAGTGTGGTGGACGCCGGTGGCCTCGACAATTGCCTTGAGCTGGAGCGCTTCCGGCTCGCTAGCGAATGCCTCGCTGTGGGCGTAGGAGCCCGTCGCTCGAGACTTCCCCCAGCGGACCTCCCAACCGTTTGAGCGCACTACTCTCTCGGCCGTGGCTGCCCCCTGGGGCGTCTGCGGTGCGGTCTGGACGGGACCGTTCTCCCAACGTTCTCCCACCTGGAGAAAGCGAAGGGCCCCTGACCGGTCTAATCGCTGGTCAGAGCCCTTCTGCAACGGTGTCCGAGGGGGGACTTGGACCTTGCCCCCACTTCGTCGCTCCTGGACTTTGGGGGCTCATCCAATTCCAGGGTGTAGTCGGGGTCTGAAGCCGCCGGTCTCAAGCAGGCTTCTGGCGATGTAGTTGGTGAGGTTGCGGAACCCGAGAGCGGAGCCCCGCAGGTGTTCGAGCCGGCCGTTGATCGCGGCGGGGACGCCGCGGCTGATCGAGGCGATCAGCTTGACCATCAGATCGCGGCCCCTGGCCCGGTCGGGCTCGCGGTAGGCGGCGATCATGCGCTGGTAGATCCCCCAGGTCGCCTCGACCTCGACATGCTCATCGCGGGCGAAGAGAGCGGTGAGCCGAGTGGTCTGTTTGTCGGTGAGCAGCCCGGCGCCAGTGTGCAGCGTCCGGCGCGCGGAGTAGAGCGGATCGCCCTTCATGCCGCGGTGGCCGTGGATGCCCTGCTGGACCCGGCGCCGGCACCGGTCCAACGCGTCACCGGCCAACCTGACCACATGGAAGGGATCCATCACCGCGACCGCGTCAGGGAGCTCCTCGGTGGTGGCGGTCTTGAAGCCGGTGAACCCGTCCATCGCGACCACCTCGATGCCCTGGCGCCAGGGCTCGGGTCGGGCGGCGAGCCAGGTCTTGAACGCCTGCTTGGAGCGGCCCTCGACCATGTCGAGCAGCCGGGCTGGACCGGTGCCATCACGGACCGGGGTGAGATCGATGATCACGGTCACGTACCTGTCGCCACGCCTGGTGTGTCGCCACGCGTGCTCGTCGACACCGACCACCCGAACGCCATCGAACCGGGTGGGGACGTCGATCAGCAGCCGCCTGCCCTCGGCTAGAACGGCGTCGTTGGCGGTGTCCCAAGCGACGCCGAGTCCCTCGGCGACCCGGGCGACGGTGAGGTGGGCGACCACCATCGATTCCAGTGCCCACCGCAGGCTACGGCGCGAGAGCTTCGCCCGCGGCTCAGCGGCCGCGGTGGTGTCTTGGCGCCACACATGGGAGCACTCCCGGCATCGGTAGCGGCGGATCGTCACCAACAGCGTCGTGGGTCGCCAGCCGAGCGGTTCGTGGACCAGCTGTCGGGTCACGGTGTCGCGCGAAGACCCTTCGCAGCCGCAACGGTGGCACCACTGATCGGCTTCGAGCACCCGACATGCGAGCACCGCGCGACCGGGCTCGAGGTGCTGGCCGGTGACGACGAGGCCGAGGTCGTCGAGGCGGCAGAACGTGGACAGATCGGAGCGGGCGAACACGGCCGGGCGCTCGCCGACGGTAGCGTCGGGCACGTCGAGGTCTTCCAGATGGGCAGTTGAGGAACTTCCATCCTCGGAAGACCTCGACCCCAACCTCTGCACCGACGCGCCAACCTGACCTACACCCTCATCTGGGAAGAGCCTGCAAAGGTCGGAGTCGCCTCTGGGAGATGTCGGAGAGGTCACCATGGGCGTTGAAGGTCGCGGCCGGCGATCCTTCCAGCGCCCACGGGATATCCCTAAACTCGATTGCCAGATCGTGCCAAGCCGTCCTTCGGCATCTGGCAGGCCTCCAGTCAACCGAGAGGATCGTCGTGTCGACCAACCATGTGAACTGGGCGGGCAACGTGACCTACAGCGCAGAGGCGATCCTGGAACCCGCGACGGTCGACGAGCTTCAGGACACGGTCGCTCGCTCGCCACGCGTACGCGCGGTCGGGACCCGACACTCGTTCACCGACATCGCGGATACCTCAGGTGCGTTGATCTCGCTGGCCCGCATTGATCCGGACATCAGGATCGACCCAACAGCGATGACCGCCAGCGTCACCGGAGGAACCCGTTTCGGGGTGTTGATCCGCGAGCTGCAGGCCCAGGGGTTGGCCTTGCAGAACACGGGGTCACTGCCGCACATCTCGGTGGCCGGCGCCACCGCTACGGGCACTCATGGGTCTGGTGACGGCAACGGAATCCTGTCCACCGCGATCTCGGCGGTGGAATTGGTGGCGGCGGACGGGTCTCTGGTCAGGATCGACCGTTCCAGCGACCAGCTGTCCGCGCTCGCCGTCGGCCTCGGAGCGTTCGGGATCATCACGCGCCTCACCCTCGACATCCAACCGACCTATCTCGTGCGCCAGGATGTCTACCGCTATGCACCGTGGGAGACCGTCCTCGGCCAGCTGGACGAGGTGATGGCCAGCGCCTACAGCGTCAGCCTCCTCGCCGATTTCGCGAGCCCAACCGTGATGCAGGTCTGGCTCAAGACCCGGCTGGGCAGCGGTGAGCATCCCGAGTTGGCTGCCACGCTGTTCGGCGCGACGTGGTACGACGACTCCGAGGAGGTCGCGCCGGAGAATGTGAACCAACGCGCCAGCGTGCCTGGGCCGTGGTCGGAACGGATGCCGCACTTTCGACTCGAAGGGCAGCCCTCCAACGGCGGTGACGAGCTGCAGAGCGAGTACTACGTCGACCGCGAGCACGGCGTTCGGGCCTTGGAGGCGCTGCGCACACTGGGGGCGCGGATCTCCCCGCACCTGCTGATCGCCGAGATCCGCACGGCAGCGGCAGATTCTCTGTGGCTCAGCCCGGCCTACGAGCGGGACGTCCTGTGTGTCGGGTTCACCTGGGCCAAGCACCCGGTGGAAGTGGCGGCGCTGCTGCCCGTGCTCGAGGAGGCGCTCGCACCCTTCGCGCCGCGGCCGCATTGGGGCAAGCTATTTCATTTCGGCGCTGACGTGATCGGTCGACGGTTCCCTCGCCTCGCCGACTTCATGGCGGTGCGGAGACTCTACGACCCGGAGCAGAAGTTCTGGAACCCGTTCCTCGAAAGCAAGCTCGGGACCCCCTAGGACGATCCACTGAACCTCCACCGGGCACCCGGCCATCCTCGGATGCCGGGCTTGGCCTGCCACGAGGCCGGGCGCTCAACGGCGGGGGTTCTGCTAAGCCCAGCAGGTGCGCCGGCTCACCGTGGTGGAGGGTGAGACGCTGGACGATCTGGTTTGTCTCGCGGGAGACCCCGCCGAATAGTCGGACGTGATGCTGGTGAGTTCCGATCGCATGAGGCCCTTGAGGTCCGAGCAGCGCCAGCAGTGCGTAGACCAGGCGTCCCACCGCTTTCAGTTCAATCGCGGCCGCCGAAGGACGACATGTCGAGAGCACACCGGATCCGCGTCGCTGCCCCGCTGGCGGCGGAAAGCAGCACGGCCGCGAGCGCACGCTACTCGCGGCGGTTGGACGCACCATGCGTGCAGGTCGCGGCCTCAGGAGGTGCCGAGGCGTTTGCAGTCCGGCGCGGCTGGGGCGGAAGATAAGGCAATGTTCATCGTGAGAGTTGCCGCTCGCACCAAGAACGGGGCGCGCGAGCAGTTTCTGCAGGTGCTACGCGAGCAGATCGAGGAGGTCCCCCAGCGGTTCCCGCTCTGCTACACGTACCGAGCTTGCGTCGATGCGGTAGATCCGCAGGCCTTTCTCGTGTACGAGGAGTGGGTAAGCCATGAGGCATACGTCGAGTTCTCCGACTCCAAGTACGTCGCAGGAGTAATGTCGCAACTGGGCCCGCTGATGAGCAACCAGGACGCCGCGTTCTACAACGCGGAACCTGCCGATCTGCCGTTGGCATGACCTGATCGCGTCCTTGGCCGATCGCCCCTCGGTCCGCGCGGCCCGCGGCGGAAGTACAGCAGCAGTCGCGAGCGGGCGGGCGCTTCGCGGCGGTCGGACATGGCCGCCTTCGTGGCGGAGTGCAGCGGCCGCGAGCCGGCAGGCTATTCACGGCGGAATGCAGTACGTAGGCCGTACCGCGATCCCAGCGGAATGGGAGGACAGGTCCACCGAGTCGCGGATCGCGAGACCCCGCCGCGCTGCTCCAGGGGAGTGTGCGAGCTAATCGTTTGCGCACCGAAGCGCGTCGAGAACCAACGCCACTGCAGAGGCCGTGTCCGTGGTCTCGACGAGCATTCGTCGACCGTCTCGGCCGTCGTCCCAGGTAGTCCACTCGCTGCGCTGTACCTCGTCCCAGGTCGGCACCTCGTGACCCGGGATGTCGGGGACGCGGGCTTCGACTCGGCGTTGGTGCTCTTCCAGATCCGGCAGGACCGTCACAAAGTTGATCAGCCGCGCCTCTGAGCGCGCAGCGACCTCTCGCCATGATGCGCGTGCTTCGGGCACCGGGTTCACCGCGTCAACGACGACGGCGTTGCCGAGCAGGAGGTTCGACACAGCCAGCTCGTGAATGACGGCGTACCCGCCTGCTCCCACCGCAGCGCCACTCCTGCTCAGCGCGGCCTCAGCTGCGTCGACGCGCAGGTAGCAGGCACCGAGGCGTTGAGACACCTCACGAGCGATGGTCGTCTTGCCTGTGCCGGGGAGGCCCGACAGGACGACCAGCACAGGCGTCGGCTTCCGGGTGCTCTCACTCACGGTCTTCACCTGAACAGTATCGACGGTGGGGCCGGGCGCCCGACAGGCGGCGGAATGCAGCAGGTCTCAAGCCGCGCGACTCGCGGCATGTGCGTGCGCTGCCTGGTACCAGGGCCGCCGTGCTCAGGACACGAAGAGCCGGACAACTGACCAGGCGACAGTAAGAGCGCCCATCAGGCCGGTGACGATGCGCAGTGAACGTGCGCCCGCAGGAGGCGTCACGCGCCAGGCGACCACCAGATCGAGAAGCCCAAACACGAGACCCAGCCACGCGGGTCCAGCGATGGCGATGACCGAGATGAAGAGCAGACCGATAACCGCGAGCAGCCCGAACACAAGACTGACGGCCTCGCTCTCCTGGTGCGCTTCTGGGGTAGACACGGCGCCGAGACTAACAGGCTCCGCACGGCCGCGTGTTCAGGATGATTCATCAGCACGGCCGCGCACGGACAGCGGCAGAAGCGGACGCTCGGGAGACCCCATTTCCAGCGTCGGGCCCATGTACATCAGGTGCAGCGACCCGGCGGAGCCCCGGTCTCGTGGCCTAGGGAACGAGCCGCTCGAAGCACTCCAGGACGACGGGCATGCTCCCTGCGAGTTCGCGACCGGCTGGGAGGTGGCTTCGGAAGAAGTCCTCGTGTGCTCGACGCCAGTACGCCAGTGTGCGATCGCCTTCTCCTTCGGCGAACGCGTGACGCTCCGAGACATCGTCCAGGTTGGTCACTGTGACGTCCGTGAGACGGAGCAGTGCTCGCGGGCGACCCTGTCCGTCGCACACGATGGAGAGTTCGCCCACCGTTGGGAGCGATTCGGCTTCGGCCTCGTAGGACCAGAGCGCACTCGATGTCGCTGTCTTGGCGCCTGAAAGCACCAGACCCAACAACTCGTCCGCCTGATCAGCAGTCCCTCCGAACGCCCAAGCGTCAGGAGTGTCGAGGTCTTCCAAGCCCAAGTCATGAGACTTCACTGTCCAATAGGCGCTGACGAGGTCGGCGTCGGGAGGTATCAACTCGCTCACGTTGCTCCCTTTCGGTTGGCCGCACGCACGCTCGGGTCGGATCATTTGGTGTTCCAGATCCAATCAGAGTGCTCGGACATGTCCGCTCTTGCCTTGATGTTGAGGGCGTCCGCATCTCGGCATGAGCGCGCGCACGCTAGGCGGTAGGACCAGCCGCGGGCGCACACTACGCGGCGGCAGGGGCTACTCAGTAACCCCCACCCGGCCGAGGGAGTTCGGGGTGAAGTCATCCACTCTCGGTCGGGGACTCAGGAGTGAGTCGCGTCCACGCGAACCCGGCCAGCCCCACCAGAATCGGCCACAGGGCGAGCCGTTCGAGGGCACCCGATGCGGGGCCGTCACCGGAGAGCACGAACGAGACGGCCGCCGCGCCGGTGACTGCTCCCGTGGTCAGGAGTGCCCGGGCCAGTCGCGGCCGGTCATGTCGCAATCGCGCGCCGAGAACGATCAGCGCGATCGGCTGCGCCACGAACAACGGGGCGGCGGCCAGCGCGTGCCGGGTGGCGTCCTGGTCGAGAGGGGCCAGGCCCGTGGCAGCCGAGCTGACCCGGAGACCACGAGCAGCCCCGTCACCCACGGCCCCAGTGGCCGCCTCAGCAGCACTGCCCCGCCGACGAGCAACGCACCGAAGCCCATGAACGAGCCGTTCATCAACTCGTGGCGCGGCGAACAGTAGGTCGCCGTGCAACCGACTTCACCGAGTCGGCTCACCGAATCTGTGACGATGCTGTAGCCGCCCGTCGTTGCCGCGGCCACCACGAACTCGGTGGCGATGTACGCCGGCCGTACAAGGAGCGCCAACGCTCCCCAGCGCGTGGCCCGGTCCCCACCGGCTCCTAGGAAGGAGCGTCCTCGGGTCACCGGCATCAGGTCACCCTAGACCCTGGTGGCGAAGCGCCGCTGGCTTGCCGGCTCGTGATTCCGACAGTCACAGGCGGCTAAGACGCGGGTCCGGGATGGGCGGGTTCAGGCGACGGCGAGACAAGGTGCGGATCCGACGGAAGGTCCGATGGCTAGCCCTAGCCTGGATCCCAGGCAACCTTCCAGCGGTCCCAACGCGTCTGTGTGTTTGGCATGACTGGACAACGGGTCCGCAGTGCGAGGGGTCATGATCGTATGGCTGATGAGGTCGACTTCGACGCTTTCGTCGTCGCGCGTTCGCAGGTGTTGCTGCGGACGGCGTACCTCCTCACTCATGACGAAGGGCTGGCCGAGGATCTGCTCCAGACCGCGCTGACCAAGGCCTGGTTCGCGTGGCGGCGTATCGATGGACCACCGGAGGCCTACGTCCGCCGTGTGCTGGTCACGACGTCTGCGTCGTGGTGGCGGCGTCGGTGGACCCGGGAGACCCCGACCGAAAGGCTTCCGGACAGGGCAAAGGGCGACGGCCCGGACAGTCGCGCGGGCGATCAGGACTTGTGGGAGGCGATCGGGCATCTGCCTCCGCGCCAACGTGCGGTGGTGGTGCTGCGCTACATCGAGGACCGCACTGAGGTCGAGACCGCCGATCTGCTCGACTGCTCGGTCGGCACGGTCAAGAGCCAATGCGCGAAGGCTTTGGCGAAGCTGAGGCTCGACGCAGCCCTCGAACCGGTCACTGATGAGAGGAGTCGAACGTGAACGCCGAAGACTTCAGGCGACTCGCGGGGCGCTCCGAGGACGTCCACGGCCGACAGGCCGATCGACTCACAGAACTGCACGCGCGGATCCGTACGGCACGCCGCCGTCGGACCGCCCTGGGCGCCTCTGTTGCCGCTGGAGTGGTGATCGCGATCGTGGCCGGAGGGGCAGCACTCGGCCGCACGACCGAACGCACCCAGGAGCCCGTCGGCAATCCGACACCGACACCCACCCCGACGCAGACTGTTGAGACACCGGAAGGACAGGCCACGATCCGGGCCGAGATCGAGCCCGGCGACATCCAGGGCTGGGAGCTGAAAGGCAGCCGCACGAACGCCCGTGCTGGCTTCACGGGCGCCACCGACCTCTCCCTCACCGTGGAGACTGGTGGCCTCAGCGGTGCCCGTCCCGAGGGACAGTCGTACGTCGCGCCGTTCTGCAACGGCGACCCGGACACCTGGTGGGTGCTCACGATGGACATCGACGGCGACGGAGCCGGCAACCCGGACCCCTCCGACAAAGGCACCCGGGGCTATTCCGGGCCATGCACCCACGACGACCCGACCGGCGTCCCGCCGCCCACCGGCGCGATCGGTGACGGGCTCCCCGAGGAGGCTGCCATGGCATACCCGCTGCGGATGTTCGTCACCGACCCCCTCCCTGTGGCGGCTCAGAACTGCCTGACTCGCAGCATGGACAGCGACTCCTGCCTGACAGCGCACCGGATCGCGCCTCTCGACGACACAGACACGACCTTCGGTTTCGGGGTCTACGAGCACCTGACCGCGCCAACCGTGATGAACGTGCTGGGCGGCTGGACCTTCGAGGCACTGGCGATGGCCGACGGTGTCGAGTACCTGGTGGACCGCGCTGTCGTCTCAGCGTCGGGCTCGCCCCGACTCGTCGTCCAGATGCCGGCATCGGACCGGTCGAGAATCGTGGCGGTCTACGCGACCGAGACACCGGCGCTCGAGGACTGTGCGGCTTCACTGGGCCACCGCACGCCGCAATCGCCAAAGGAAGAGGCGGCCCAGTTCAAGGAGTTCGACCGCCGCTGCACCACGGACCTCGAGCTGCGGGTCGACGGCCAGCTGCCCCCACGGCCGGCCCGGACTACAGATACCTCGGAAATGATGGACAGGCGCTGCTTCCGCCCGGCAAGGCCCGGACCGTCACGGTTGAGGTCATCAAGAACGACCCCGGTTACGTCCGCTACGCCCTGGTCATCTGGGAGGCACGCTCATGAACGCCCGTTTATCGGTTTGGACACTCCTCACATCCGGCGCGATCGTGCTCGCCGCGTGCAGCGACAGCACCCCGACCGAACCCGAGGCCGAAGGCCCCGACTATGTCATTCTCCTCGACGACGACACGCGCCCTGACCAGGTCCAGGGCGAGCCGGGCACGTACGCCTTGACCGCCCGCGGGTCGGGCACCCCACCCCTGGCCGTCCTCGACGCACCGGCGGGCTTCTCGAACTTCGGCTTCTTCGCGCTCTGGCCCTACACCGAGGTCAGCGGCCAACTCTTCCGGTCTGTGCAGTACTGGACCGTCGACGCCGTCTTCACCGACCCATGCGCAATGGACCAAGACGCTCCTGGGGCCGGGACGACGGTGGAGGACCTGGCAGCTGCACTCGTGAGGCAGAAGCGGACCACGGTCTCCGAACCGGTGCCAGTCACCCTCGACGGTTACCAGGGGCTCTACCTCGAGTTGACGGCATCGACGGACGTCGCGTTCGAGGACTGCGCGCTGGGCTACTACGCCTACTGGGAGGGGAAGCCGGGCGACGCACAGCACACCGCCGACAGCCCCGGAACCGTGGACCGTGCCTGGATCCTCGACGTGGACGGCGAACGCGTCGTCCTCACCGCCGTCGCCGTCCCCGACGTCCCCCAAAAGCAGGTCGACGAACTGACCAAGATGGTGGAGTCAGTCCGCTTCATCGACCCGGAGTAGCCACGCCAACCGCCCGCGTCCTAGTGGGCGGTGTGCAGCAGCTTCGTGGCTCGGCCAGCCGGGGCGCGAAGGCGCAACAGTTCACGCTGCCGGCGGGGGTCGCCACGACTTGCTCGGGGGATGGGCGGCCCGCGGATCCTGGGCATGGGACGTCTACCTGATCGCGAAGAGCGGCGCCGGTCGAGGCGCCGTACGGATCAGGAGTATTGACCATGACGATCCAGCGCCACATGAGCCTGAAAGGGTTCATCGACAACGACCCCGATCTGCAGTTCTCCGAAAGCGGTGCGGCTAGCTTCAGCGCACGCTTCGGGGTGCTGCCGATTTGCCACCGCCCAGGCGGCTCGACCACCGACCCCGATCTCCTCATCGCCCCTCCGACGGAGCCATGCTTGAGCCGGTCGTTGGGCTCTGACCTGGTGCGCCAGCATGCACTGGCATGAGAACGGCCACGAACACGCGGACCCGTCGGCCCTGATCGCTGAGCGCGACCTTACGACCTACCTCCCGCCGGAGCTGTTGGGCGAGGGCGACGACGAGCTGCGTCCGGTCGATTGGAACACCCTCCCGGCGGACGAGGCAGCGGGGGAGTGGCGGGACCTCAACCAGTGGGTCGACTGGATCCGCAAGTCCCACGGGATCCCGGCGACAGTGGTCGCACCGCTGTGGCATCGCCACGACGAGATGGTGTGGGAGCTGTCTGCGCAGCACCTGTCCTTTCGTGCCAGTTATCACCGCGATGCCCAGCCCACGGCCCCTGCTGCGTGGTGCCGCGATTTCTGGGACGCCCAGCAGCGGTTGCGTCAGATGGTGGCGGCCTGCGGCACGCGTATTGACCGCGACCGGCCCACCCGCGTGACCGCCTGGCCCGGCGAGCCGGCGATCCCCATGGCCCAGGAGCGGGTCATCACCAACCGCGCCGAGGACTTCGAGCAGTTCGTGGCCGATGACGTCCGTCAGCGCCGAGAGCGCGAGGCGCGTGCCGCTGCGTGACCACACGCCGATCCGATCTCCGGGTCATCCATAGTTCGCCGGGCGGCAGCGACAAGCCGCCGGATCGCGGCCGAATGTCAGTCCACCCAAGAGAATCAGTCCGCCCAAGAGAAGGAGCACCGCGATGTTGCTCGCCCACGCCATCACGTTGACGAAGGCTCGCTCCTACGTCGCGGTGCTCGCAGACCGGGCATCGACGGCGGCGGCGTCGTCGGCCTACGAGCACGCGCTCATCGAGCTCGACTGGATCCACGGCGACGACGTGCCAGCTCTGGACACGCTCGGGCTCACCACCGACCACGACATCCTGATTCTGGATGCCATCACCACGATCCTGCAGCTCGCCGACTACGGCGTCGATGCGCTCGGGATCGAGCTGGTCCTCGCGGCGCTCTATGACGCTCACGACCTGGACGCGGCGTGATGTACGGCGAGAATGGACACCTGCTCCGCGCCGAGCTGTCCGCACTGCTCAAGCAGCACCGCATCCAGCTCCGCATCGGCGGCCCGGGCACCCACACGGTGCCAGTCACCACCACCGAGCAGGAGCGCGCCCGGATCGGCGAGCAGATACGCCGCTACCGGCGATCAGCCCTGACCTGGTGTCTGCAAGCGACGATCGCGGTCGGACACGGAGCCGGGAGCCGCCTCTCGCCGAGGGCGACCAACCCGTTCCGGTTGCCTGCTGCTGAGCACGGCGGGCTCGCCGCACTTCGGACGGCCCTTGACCACACCGTAGGGGCCTCCACTGCGCCACTTCCTGGCATGGCGGAGCTCACCACGCAACGCGAACTGCCTTTGGTCGAGCACTGGCGCCAGGTCGCCCGCGCCGCCGCGCTGGGCGAGCACGACTTCGACGCCGGCCTCGGCGACGGCCGCCTCGACGACCAGCAACTCCACGCCCTGGTCGGCGACATCGCTGCCACGGTCCGGGCCTTGGTGGTGCTGGATGCGCGCTACGCAACGATCCCGGGCTGGGAACGACTCCACCGCGGTGACCGGCTCGGCTGGGCAGCGCTGGCGTGCGCGCTCGACGCAAGCCTCGACCCGCCCGACTACTCCCTCGACATGCGCGGGTGGCGACCCAAGACCAAGGTCATCACCGGCCCAGCCAAGCCAGGCCTGCTCGGGGTGCTGCAGGCGAAGCACAACCTCACCATCCGCATGCAAGGCTTCCCGAGCGCCATGAACCTGCGCCTGGTCGTCGGCTCCCAACGGCTCCTCTCGGGGGGCCTGGCCACGCGCGTCCAGAAGATCGAGCCCGCGCTCCATGAGGCGTGGCGGGACCGGGAGCAGACCTACACCGACCTTCAGCGCGAGCTGCGCAACGTCGGCGGCAACGTCGGCGTGGGCGGCCTCGCCGTGGCTGAGGGAGCCAATGCCTGGAACCGGCTCAAAGCACTCTCGCCGGACGCCCACATGGATCCACGGATCGTGCACTCCTTCACCAGGCTCTTCGCCAAGCTCGACGCGCGCATTGCCGATGCCGTCGAAGAGGGCATGCAACGCAAGGCGTACTTCGTTCGCGTCAAGGTCCCCGGGGTCGTGGCCAACAACGGACAGGTCGTAGCCCGTGTCCAAGAGCGCTTCATCCCCCCAGCCGAAGCGGACCACGCCGCAATCCTCGGGCTCGTGCACGACCGACTCCGCACACACTCCGAGCCGGCGACAGCGCCACCCGGCGCGGCCCGCAGCCGCGCCGACCTACATGCCGCGATCGTTCACCAGCCCGAACGCCGGGCCGGCGACAAGGACGGCGTCGGAATCTGACACCCAACCTCGCCAAGGAGCTCACCATGGCCACGTCGAGACTC
This sequence comes from uncultured Actinomycetota bacterium, assembly GCA_963784485.1. GTDB lineage: Bacteria > Actinomycetota > Actinomycetes > Propionibacteriales > Nocardioidaceae > Marmoricola_A. The sequence continues at coordinate 399,810 of CAWARH010000005.1, forward strand.
GACCGCGTACCCCAAGAGGGGGCAACTATAGGTGCGGTTGCGGAGCTAAACTGCCCCGAGGACATGCCGGTGTTGAACGCACAGGCCGCCAGGGCGCTGCTCCGGCTTTTGAAAGGCGCGCGAGGGCGCCGCCAGGACCGAGAGGAGCACAGGAAGGCTTCATGACCGAGGATCCGTGGGCCACATTTGATGAGGCGGTCGCCGCCCGTCAAAAGGCCCCGACTGCACCTCGAACCGGTCTTCAGGTGGCTCTGTACGCACGATGCTCGACTGAGGACTTGCAGAGCCCAGAGGACTCCCTCCAGTGGCAAAAGCGGGCAGCGACCGCGCTGATGCAGCGGCTTGACCCAGACTTGGTCATCGTCGACATCTACTTCGACGTTGGCGAGTCTCGATCCCTGCCCTGGCGGCGGCGCACCCAGGCGCAGCGATTGCTTCGCGCCCTCGATGAGTCGGATCGGCGCTGGGACGCGATCGTGGTCGGTGAAGGCAAGCGATGCTGGTTCGGCTCCCAGTTCTCCGAGGTTGCGCCTGTTCTAGAACACCGCGGCGTGAGGCTGTTCGTGCCCGAGCTCGGTGGCGAGTATGACCCGAAGAACTCCAGCCACTACACCCTTATGACCCTCACCGGCGGAATGAGCCGCGGCGAGCGCCAGACCGTGCAGGAGCGCGTTCGTCAGGGTATGGCCGCCCAGGTCGAGGTCCAGGGGCGCTTTCAAGGCGGCCGTCCGCCGTACGGCTACCGGTCGGAGGGCTACATGCCCCACCCGAACCCCAGGAAGGCCGCCGAGGGGTTCCAGCTGAAAAGACTTGTGCTCGACGAGCCCGCGGCCGGCGTGGTCCGACGGATCTTCGACGAGTGGCTGAATGGATGCAGCCTGCGCGAGATCGCCCACCGCCTGAACGCCGAGGGCATCGAATGCCCGTCAGCCCGGGACAGGGCGCGCAACCCACACCGTGCGGCGGACGGCTGGCAGACCACGACGGTCGCGACGATCCTGGAGAACCCCCGCTACACCGGCTACGAGGCGTGGGGAAAGTTCCGCAAGGTCGAGATCCTCGTCGATCCGGACGACCCGTCCTGGGGCACCTGACACGTCTGCGGCGCTCCCTGGCCCCGGTCGTCCGATCGCGGGAGCAGGCGCACGACGAGATCGTGGCCGTCGAGGAGTGGATCCAGGCCCAGGCGATCCGCCGGCGCAAGGCGGCGGTCGGCCCGAAGGGCGAGCGGACGCGCCAGACCGCCGCGGCGTACGCATTGAAGGGGCTCATCCACTGCGCCATCTGCACTCGGAAGATGGGGGCGGAGCGCTACAACACCAGAGCAGACGACCCGCAGAGACCTCGCCACGTGCGCTACCGCTGCCGCTCGCGAGACCTCGTCCCCGGCAGCCCGCACGCGGCGTCCCACCCGGCCAATGTGCGAATCAAGCAGGTCGATGTCCTGGAGCTGCTCGCCGACTGGATGGGCGAGCTGTTCTCCCCGGACGGGATCGACGGCACGGTCCGAGCTCTTCTGGGCGCGGCCTCAGCACCGAGCCTTGCGGACGCGAGGGCAGCCCAGCTGAAGCAACGGCTCGGCGAGGCTGAGACCCGCCTGGGTCGGCTCTACGACTCGATCGAGGCAGGCGTCGATCCGGCCTCTCTGGTGCCGCGGATCAACGCTGTGCAGGCCGAGATCGACGCGTTGACCTCGGAGATCCAGCTCCATCCCGCGCCGACCGACGCGATCGGCCCCGCGCAGGTGAAGGAGCTGGTCGAGGAGTTTGCCCAGGCGTCGCGGGAGGTCTTCGGATCCGACGCCGATCCGGGTGACTTGCATGAGCTCTTCTCGGCGATCAACCTGTCGCTCGTATACGACCAGCCCGCCGGACGGCTCGACGCGGAGGTCAACTTGGGCCTGAAGAGGCTGAACCCCCACACTCCGGATCTGATCTCCGGAGGTGGGGGTAAAGGTCGTGTCCGAGGGGGGACTTGAACCCCCACGCCCTTTTGGGGCACTAGCACCTCAAGCTAGCGCGTCTGCCTATTCCGCCACCCGGACGAGTGGCAACCACCGGCCGCCGGAGCAGCGGTGAGTGCGGCGGTAACTGTAGCAAAGGGGAGCGTGTTCGCTCTCATCGGGCAGGGGTCGGGTCGGGTGGCAGGATGGACCGATGACCACGCCGTACGACCCCGCCGCCGAGGTGGTGGACCTCTGCCGTGACCTGATTCGGATCGACACCACCAACGCCGGGGACGGCGAGGGCCCGGGGGAGCGGAAGGCCGCCGAGCACGTCGCAGCCCTCCTCTCCGACGTCGGCATCGACGTGGAGCTCTACGAGTCCGAGCCCGGGCGCTCCAGCCTCGTCGCCCGGTGGGGTGGCACCACCGGCGACCCGCTCCTGCTGCACGGTCACCTCGACGTCGTGCCGTTCGACGCCGACGACTGGCAGGTGGGCCCGCTGTCGGGCGAGATCGCCGACGGCTGCGTGTGGGGGAGGGGCGCGGTCGACATGAAGGACTTCGACGCGATCCTGCTCAGCGTCGTCCGCGCCCGTGCCAGGGCGGGGCGTCTGCCCGAGCGGCCGATCGTGCTGGCGTTCACCGCGGACGAGGAGGCCGGCGGGCACAAGGGTGCGGAGTACCTCGTGCGACACCATCCCGACCTGATCGCGGACTGCACCACCGCGATCGGCGAGGTCGGCGGGTTCAGCGCCACCGTCCGGGACCAGCGGATGTACCTCATCCAGGCCGCGGAGAAGGGGATGGCCTGGATGAACCTCACCGCGCGCGGCACCGCAGGCCACGGCTCCATGCGCAACACCGACAACCCGGTGACCCGCCTCGCCGCCGCGGTCGCCCGGGTCGGAGCCCACCCGTGGCCGGTCCGGCTCACCCCTGCCATGGAGGTGCTGCTGGCCGCGGTGGCCGAGCAGGTGGGCACCGAGGCGACGCCGGAGAACGCCGAGGCCTTGATCGAGGAGTTCGGCGGGGCCGCCCGGATGCTCAGCGCCGTGATCCGCAACACCGCCAACCCCACCCGGCTCGCCGCCGGCTACAAGGTCAACGTCGTGCCTGGCGCCGCCACCGCCCAGGTCGACGGGCGGTTCCTGCCCGGCTACGAGGACGAGTTCTTCGCCACCCTCGCCGACCTGCTCGGGGAGGGCATCGAGGTCGACTACCTCTCCCGGCAGCACGCCGTCGAGACGCCGTACCGCGGGGACGTCGTCGACGCGATCGGCACGGCGCTGCTGGCCGAGGACCCTGACGCGCGGGTCCTGCCGTACCTCATGAGCGGGGGCACCGACGGCAAGCACTGGGCGAAGCTCGGCATCGACTGCTACGGCTTCGCCCCGCTGCGGCTGCCCCCCGACCTGGACTTCACCTCGCTCTTCCACGGCATCGACGAGCGGGTGCCGGTCGACGCGCTCCAGTTCGGCGCCCGGGTGATCGACCGCTTCCTCGACCTGGTCTGACGGCGATGGCCGAGGACCTGCTGGTCACCCATGCCTGGACGATCCCCGCAGCCGAGCTGGCGGAGCGCTTCTCCCGCTCCTCCGGCCCCGGAGGCCAGAGCGTCAACACCACCGACAGTCGCGTGGAGCTCTCCTTCGACGTGGCGGCTGCGCGCAGCGTGCCCGAGCACCTCCGGGAACGGCTCCTCGAACGCCTCTCCCTGCGGCTCACCGACGGGGTGGTGACGATCAGCGCCAGCGAGTTCCGCGGCCAGCTCGCCAACCGCCAGGCAGCGCGGGAACGGCTCGCCCAGCTGCTGCGCGAGTCCGCGGCACCACCCCCCCGCAAGCGGCGTGCCACCCGCCCCACCCGCGGGTCCAAGGAGCGCCGGCTGGCGCAGAAGAAGCGTCGCGGTGAGACCAAGCGCGGCCGGCAGGGACGGTTCGAGTGACCGCCCCCGAACGCCTCGCCTACGGCGACCACCCCGACCAGTGGGGCGAGCTGCGCCGGCCGCCCGGCGACTCCCGGGGGGTGGTCGTGGTTCTCCACGGAGGCTTCTGGAAGGCGGCCTACGACGCCACGCTCGGCTCCCTCCTGGCGGTCGACCTCGCCGCACGCGGCTGGACGACGTGGAACGTGGAGTACCGCCGGGTCGGAGGAGGCGGAGGCTTCCCCGAGACCTTCGACGACGTGGCCGCGGCGATCGACCGGCTCGCGGACGTCCCGGGGCTCGACACCTCCACGGTCCTCACCCTGGGTCACTCCGCGGGCGGCCACCTCGCCGCCTGGGCTGCCGCCCGCGGCCGGTTCCCCCGGTGGCAGCCCGAGCGGGTCCCGGTGACCGCCGTGGTCTCCCAGGCCGGCGTCCTCGACCTGGTCGCCGCGCACCGGGACAGGCTCGGCGACGGTGCCGTCCTCGGTCTGCTCGGTCTCCCCCCGGGACCGGCGTACGCCGAGGTCGACCCCCGTCAGCAGGTCCCGCTCAGCGTGCCGCTGTGGTGCGTGCACGGCACCGACGACGACGTCGTGCCGCTCACCCAGTCCACCGGGTACGTCGACGCCGCACGCGCCGCGGGTGCCGAGGCCCGGGTGGTCGAGGTCCCCGGGGACCACATGGTCGTCATCGACACCGGGTCGGCCGCCTGGGCCCGGACCGTGGAGCTGCTCGACGGGCTGGCGGACGGGTCGCCCGAGGACGTCCCCGACCGCGGTTGAGCGGCGTGCCAGGATGTGCGCATGTCTCGCCCACCCCTGCACACGACGCCCAGCCGCGCCGCGGGCTCGGCCTGGCCGAAGAGCACCGCGGAGCTGGAGTACAAGCGTCTGACGTTCCCGCGGGAGTTCTCCCGCAACGTCGTCACCCGGATGCTGGTGGACCGCGCCGAGCACGGCGGCTGGGAGCTGGACCGGGTCAGGATCCTGCACGACGGGACGCGCAAGGTCATCCTGCGGCGCAAGATCATCCGGCAGCTGCGGCCCGAGCTGGTCTGAGGTCCCGCGGACCGGTCAGCCGCCCTGCGAGACGTCGTCCAGCGCGCTGCGGATCTCCTCGGGCAGGGTGCACTCCTCGACCGTGAGCGAGCCCTTCAGCTGCGCCGCGGTCCGTGCGCCGACGATCGCCGCGCTCACCCCCGGGCGGTCGCGCACCCAGGCCAGCGCCACCTCCAGCGGCGACCAGTGCAGCCCGTCTGCGGCCCGTGCCACGGCCTCGACGATCCGGGCGCACCGGGCGTCGAGGTAGGTGCCGACGTACTCCCCGAAGTGGGGGGACGCCGCGCGGGAGTCAGCGGGGGTGCCGGTGCGGTACTTCCCGGTGAGCACGCCGCGTCCCAACGGGGACCAGGCCAGCACGCCCAGCCCCAGGGCAGCAGCGGCCGGCACGATCTCGGGCTCGCAGTACCGGTTGAGCAGGGAGTACTCCACCTGCTGGGACACGATCGGCGCGCGCCCCGGCACGGCCCGCTGCCACGTGGCAGCCTGGGCGCACTGCCAGCCGCTGTAGTTCGACACCCCGGCGTAGGCCGCCCGGCCGGTGGCCACCGCGTGGTCCACCGCGCCCAGCGTCTCCTCCCAGGGCGTCTCGTCGGACCAGGTGTGCACCTGCCACAGGTCGACGTGGTCGGTCCCCAGGCGGCGCAGCGACTCGTCGAGGGTGCGCAGCAGGCTGCCGCGAGAGACGTTGACCTCGCGGGCCCGCTGCCCCGGCGCAGCGCCCCGGGCCCGGCGCACGCCGGCCTTGGTCGCCACGATGACGTCGTCGCGGTCCACCACGTCGCCCAACAGCGAGCCCAGCAGCTCCTCGGAGGCGCCGTCGCCGTAGCCGGCAGCGGTGTCCAGCAGGGTCCCGCCGGCCTCCACGAACGAACGCAGCTGGTCGCGCGCCTCGTGCTCGTCGGTGTCCCGGCCCCAGGTCAGCGTGCCGAGACCCAGTCGTGACACCTTCAGTCCCGACCGGCCCAGGTAGCGCTGCTGCATGCCCCCAAACTAGTCCGCCCGGAATGCCCGCCCCCGCACGGCTCGCCGGGGCGGGGGACCGGTCAGGTCCCTGGCAGGTGCGCTGGCTACTCTGGCCGGGCCCTGCCCCGCGACATCCAGCCGTCACCAGGAGACCCGGTGTTCGACTTGTTCAAGGCCGTCGTCCTCGGACTCATCCAAGGCCTGACGGAGTTCCTGCCGATCTCCAGCAGTGCACACCTCCGGATCTTCCCCGAGCTGTTCGGCTGGGGCGACCCTGGCGCCGCGTTCACCGCGGTCATCCAGATCGGCACCGAGCTCGCGGTGCTCATCTACTTCCGCAAGGACATCTGGAGGATCGCCTCGGCCTGGGTCCGCTCGTTGTACGACCCCGCCTGGCGGGGCCGCGAGGACGCCCGGATGGGGTGGTACGTCATCGTGGGCTCGGTGCCCATCGTGATCCTCGGGGTGCTGCTCAAGGACGTCATCGAGAAGGACTTCCGCAGCCTGTGGATCATCGGGTCCACGCTGATCGTGCTCGGTGTGGTGCTCGGGATCGCGGACCGGGTCGGCCGGACCGACCGGACCATGCGCCAGATGACGCTGCAGCACGCGCTCGCCCTCGGTGGCGCCCAGGCGCTGGCGCTGGTCCCCGGGGTGTCCCGGTCCGGGGCCACGATCAGCATGGGCCGTCTGCTCGGCTACGAGCGCGAGGCGGCGACCCGCTTCGCCTTCCTGCTGGCCATCCCTGCCGTGGTCGGGGCCGGGCTGTTCGAGCTCAAGGACATCCCGGGCGGCGACAACGCCTACGGGCCGTTCCCCACCCTGGTGGCGACCGTGGTCTCCTTCGTGGTCGGCTACCTCGCGATCGCCTGGCTGCTGCGCTACGTCACCACCCGGTCCTACCTGCCGTTCGTGCTCTACCGGATCGCGCTGGGCTCGCTCACCCTGTTCCTGGTCTGGCAGGGCGTGCTCGCCGTCGGCGGATGAGCCGCGCCCGGGTGCGCCCGGGTCAGAGCCAGCCGGACTTCTTGAACATCCGGTAGAGCACCACCGAGGCGCCCAGCATGATCCCCATCGCCCAGGCGTACCCGAACCGCCAGGAGAGCTCCGGCATGTGGGTGAAGTTCATTCCGTAGACGCCGGCCACCAGCGTGCTCACCGCCGCGATGGCGACCCACGCCGAGATCCGCCGCATGTCCTCGTTCTGCGCCAGGCTGATCCGGGCCAGGTGCGCCTCGAAGGCGGTGGACAGCAGCGTGTCCAGGGTCTCCACACCCTCCGCGACCCGGGTGACGTGGTCCAGGACGTCACGGAAGAACGGAGCGGCCTCCTCGTGGACGAACGGGTACGACGCCGCCGCGAACCGCTGCATCGGCACGCGCAGCGGGTGCACGGCGCGGCGGACCTCGCCCAGCTCGCGCTTGAGGATGTAGATCCGCTTGGAGTCCTGGGTGCGGCCCGGCGAGAAGACCGAGGTCTCCACCTCGTCGACGTCGATCTCCAGGTCGGCGACGACGGCCTCGTAGCCGTCGACGATCCGGTCGCAGACCGAGTAGACGACCGCCGACGGACCGTGCCCGAGCAGGTGCGCCTTCTCCTCGAGGTCGTGACGGACCCCGGAGAGCTCCACGCCGGAGCCCTGACGGACGGTGACCACGAAGTCCCGGCCGATGAACATCGAGACCTGCCCGGTCTCGACCTCGTCGCGCTCGTCGACGTACCACAGGGTCTTGATGACCAGGAAGAGCAGGTCGTCGTACCGCTCGACCTTGGGGCGCTGGTGGCTGGTCAGCGAGTCCTCGACGGCGAGCAGGTGCAGACCGAAGATCCGCGCGATCCGCATCATCTCGCTCGCGTCGGGCTCGTGCAGACCCACCCAGATGAAGGCGTCCTGGCCGCCGTCGTCGCGAACCCGGTCCAGCGAGTCCTCGGCCAGGTCGAGGGGGTGGCGGACGCCGTCGCTGTAGAGCGCGCTGTCGACGATCATGGGGACACCCTAGGGACCCGCTCCCTAGGGTTGCGGCATGGCAACGGTGATCTTGGTCCGGCACGGTCGGACGACGGCGAACAGCACGGGCGTCCTGGCCGGTCGCACCCCGGGCGTCCGGCTCGACGAGCTCGGTGAGCAGCAGGCCGCGCGCACGGGCGACCGGCTCGCCGCCCTCCGGCTCGCCGCGGTCGTCACCAGTCCCCTCGAACGCTGCCGCCAGACCGCCGCGGCGATCGTCCGCAGCCAGGGCGAGCGGCCGAGGCTCAGCCAGGAGAAGGGCATCGTCGAGGTCGACTACGGCGACTGGACCAACCAGGGGCTCACCGCCCTCGGCAAGGAGCCGCTGTGGAAGGTGGTCCAGGGGCACCCCTCCGCAGTGACCTTCCCCGGGGGAGAGGCCATGGCGGCGATGGCAGCCCGCTCGGTGGCGGCCGTACGCCGGTGGGACGCGCGCGTCGAGGCCGAGCACGGTGCGGGGGCCCTGTGGGTCGCGGTCAGCCACGGTGACGTGATCAAGGCGATCCTGGCCGACGCGCTCGGCGTCCACCTCGACTCCTTCCAGCGGATCGTCGTCGACCCTGCCTCGGTGTCGGTGGTGCGCTACACCCCCGGCCGCCCCTTCGTGGTGATGACCAACACCCACGAGGGGGACCTGTCGTTCCTCACCCCGCCGCCGCCGAAGAAGGGCCGCGGACGACGGGCCGCGACAGCCGCCGACGACGCCGCCGTCGGGGGAGGGGCGGGCCCCGGGGGACGCCCGAGCCCGCCGCGCCGAGGCCGCGGCGGTCTGGAAGCCGGGGATAGGGTCGTGGCTATGCCCGTCGTCCACCGATATGACCCGCCCGAGCGCTTCGTCGCCGGCACCGTGGGACCCCCGGGTCAGCGCACGTTCTTCCTCCAGGCCCGAGCCGGCAGCAGGATCACCAGCGTGGCGCTGGAGAAGCAGCAGGTCCTGGTCCTCGCCGAGCGCGTCGACGGTCTTCTCGACGACCTGATGCGGGCCGAGGGGGGCGCCGGACTCGGTGCCCGCCCTGCCCCCCACCGCGCTGGAGGACTCCGCGCCGCTGGAGCAGCCGATCGACGAGGAGTTCCGCGCCGGCACGATGACCCTGGCCTGGGACGCGGAGAACGCGCGCGTGGTGATCGAGGTCTTCCCCATCGACGAGTCCGACGAGTCCGGCGAGGCGATGCTCGAGGAGGACGCCCCCGAGCCCGAGGAGGTCATGGTGGTCAGCCTCCCACCGGCGGTGGCGCGGGCGTTCTGCAAGCGGGCACAGGCGGTGGTCTCCGCCGGACGGCCACCGTGCCAGTTCTGCGGCAACCCGCTGGACCCGGCCGGTCACCTGTGCCCCCGCGCCAACGGGTTCCGCCGCCGACCTCCGACCGCCGCACCCTGACGCGTGGACGTGACTGACCTCGGCGACCTCCTCGCCGGGGGAGAGCTCGAGATCCGCGGCAGGATCATGCCCGCGTCCAACGCCACGTTCCTCACCGAGGCGGTGCGCGTGGTCGACGGCGTGGAGGAGCGGCTGCCGTGCGTCTACAAGCCGGTCGCGGGGGAGCGCCCGCTGTGGGACTTCCCGCACGGCACGCTGGCCGACCGCGAGCGCGCGGCGTACGTGGTCTCCGAGACGCTCGGCTGGGGGGTCGTCCCGCTCACGATCACCCGGGACGGACCCCAGGGTCCAGGGATGGTCCAGGTCTGGTGCGAGCCAGACCCGGACTCCGAGGCGGTCGACCTGTGCCCGCTGGGTCAGACCCCGCCCGGCTTCCGTCACGTCCTGGACGCCACCGACGGGAGCGGGCGGCCGGTGTCGCTGGTGCACGAGGACAGTCCGGCGCTGCGCCGCATGGCGATCTTCGACGTCATCGTCAACAACGCCGACCGCAAGGGCGGGCACGTCCTGGCGATGAGCGACGGCCACCGCTTCGGCGTCGACCACGGCATCTGCTTCCACGCCGACAACAAGCTGCGGACCGTGCTGTGGGGATGGGCGGAGGAGCCGCTGGAGGAGCAGGAACGCCAGGCGGTCACAGACCTGCTGGCCCGGCTGCGCGACGACGAGGAGCTGCGCGGAGACCCTGTCGGCCCTGCTGACCGGCCCGGAGATCTCCTCCCTGGTCCGCCGGTGCCGGGTGCTGCTCAGGGCCGCCAGGATGCCGGTGCCCTCCGGTGACTGGCCGTCGATCCCCTGGCCCGCGTTCTGACTCGCCCTGGGTAGGCTGCGCCCATGCGTGCATGGGAGGGGACGGCCGTGCCGTCGCTCGAGAGACTCGGCCAGGCCCCGGCGGTGCACGTGTTCGACACCGCCACCGGGGAGCTGCGCGCCTCGGACCCGCCGTCGCGGACCGCGCGCCTCTATGTCTGTGGCATCACTCCGTACGACGCCACCCACATCGGCCACGCCGCGACCTACGTCGCCTTCGACGTGCTGCAGCGCGCCTGGCGGGACGCCGGCCACGACGTGAGGTACGTCCAGAACGTCACCGACGTCGACGACCCGCTCCTGGAGCGCGCGGAGGCCACCGGCGAGCACTGGCGCGACCTGGCCGACCGGGAGATCGAGCGGTTCCGCGGCGACATGGAGGCCCTGCGCGTCCTCCCGCCCGACGAGTACGTCGGTGCGGTCGAGTCGATCCCGGTGGTCGTGGAGATGATCGAGCAGCTGTCCTCGCTCGGCCACGCCTACGACGTCGACGGGGACTGGTACTACTCGGTCCGCGCCGACCCCGCTTTCGGGGAGGTGTCCCACCTCAGCGAGGACGAGATGGCCCGGCTGTCGGCCGAGCGCGGCGGCGACCCGGACCGGGTCGGCAAGAGAGACCCGCTCGACTGCCTGCTGTGGCGTGCCGAACGGCCCGGCGAACCCTCCTGGCCCTCTCCGTGGGGGCCCGGTCGCCCCGGGTGGCACGTCGAGTGCAGCGCGATCGCGCTGAGCAGCCTGGGTGAGGACTTCGACGTCCAGGGCGGCGGCAGCGACCTGGTCTTCCCCCACCACGAGATGAGCGCCGGCGAGGCGCAGGCGGCGTACCCGGGCAGCTCGTTCGCCCAGACCTACGTGCACACCGGGATGGTGGGCTACGAGGGCGAGAAGATGTCGAAGTCCCGGGGCAACCTGGTCTTCGTGTCCCGGCTGCGCCAGAGCGGGGTGGACCCGATGGCGGTGCGGCTGGCACTCCTGGCGCACCACTACCGCTCGGACTGGGAGTGGACCGAGAAGGACGTCTCGGCCGCCCTCGAGCGGCTCGAGGCCTGGCGCTCCGCGCTCCCCGGCACGGACACGGACACCGCCGAACAGCTCGTCGAGCAGGTCAGGGCCGCTCTCGCCGACGACCTCGACACCCCCCGCACGCTGGCGCTGCTCGACACCTGGGCCGCGGGCCTCCGGGACGGCGACGGCTCGGGCGCGGCCCTGGTCCGCGACCTGGTGGACGCCCGTCTGGGCATCCTGCTCTGAGGTCGGGTCCCGGCCGCCTGCGGCCGGGACGGATCAGTCCTCGGGGTCCTCGCGACGCTTGAGGTAGCGCTCGAACTCGCGCGCGATCGCCTCGCCGCTGGCCTCCGGCAGCTCGGCGGTGTCGCGGGTCTCCTCCAGCGACCGCACGTACTCCCCGATCTCGTCGTCGTCGGCCGACAGCTCGTCGACGCCGCGCTCCCAGGCCCGGGCGTCCTCCGGCAGGTCACCCAGCGGGATGCTGAGCTCGAGCAGGTCCTCGAGCTGCCCCAGCAGGGCCAGCGTCGCCTTCGGACACGGTGGCTGCGCGACGTAGTGCGGGACCGCGGCCCAGAACGACACCGAGGGCATGTCTGTCTTCACGCAGGCGTCCTGGAAGACGCCGACGATGCCGGTGGGACCCTCGTAGCTCGACTGCTCCAGCTTGAGCCGGTCGACCAGGTCGGGCTCGGTGGTGGTGCCGGAGACGGGCACCGGGCGGGTGTGCGGGGTGTCGGCGAGCAGCGCCCCCAGGGTGATGACCATCTGGGTGCCCAGCTCGTCGGCGGCGGCGAGCAGCTCGGCGCAGAACTGGCGCCACCGCATGTTCGGCTCGATCCCGCGCAGCAGGATCACGTCCCGCAGCGCTCCCGGGGGGCGAGGCCACCGACAGCTGGGTGGAGGGCCAGGTGATCCGGCGCATGCCCTGGTCGTCGGTCCCGACGATCGGCCGGTTCATCTGGAAGTCGTAGAAGTCCTCCGGGTCGATCACGGCCACCAGCCGCGAGTCCCACACGCTCAGCAGGTGGTCCACCACGCCTGAGGCGGCGTCGGCGGCGTCGTTCCAGCCTTCGAAGGCGGCGATCAGCACGGGGGAGCGCAGCGGCGGGAAGTCCTCGATCTCGATCACTGTTGCAGCCTAGGGGGTCACCGGTGTCAGGATCCGGTACCGGCGCTCCCGACGCACCCCCGTCTCCTACAGTGGAGAGCCCGTCCCGCGCGGTCGCCCGCGCCCCGACCCTGCGAAGGCACGCCTTGAGTCCCTCCACCTCGGAGACCCCGGTCTCCGACCTTGTCCGCCCCGACCTGAGCGAGGAGCTCACGGCCGCCCTGCGGTCGCGGATCCTGGTGATGGACGGCGCCATGGGGACGATGGTGCAGCGCTACGGACTCACCGAGGAGGACTACCGGGGAGCGCGGTTCGCCGGCGTCGACCGGGACCTCAAGGGCAACACCGACCTGCTGGTGCTCACCCGGCCCGACATCGTCCGGGCGATCCACCGCGAGTACCTCACCGCCGGTGCCGACGTCGTGGAGACCGACACCTTCAGCGCCCAGCGCATCTCCCAGGCCGACTACGGGCTCGAGGAGCTCGCCTACGAGATGAACCGCGAGGCGGCACGCCTGGCCCGGCTCGAGTGCGATGCGATGACCGCGCTGACCCCCGAGCGGCCTCGCTACGTCGCGGGGGCGCTGGGGCCCACCAACGCCACCGGATCGATCTCGCCGGACGTGAACGACCCCGGCTTCCGCAACATCACCTACGAGCGGCTGGTCGAGGCCTACCTCGAGCAGGCGCGGGGGCTGGTGGACGGGGGCGCCGACCTGCTGCTCGTCGAGACCGTGTTCGACACGCTCAACGCGAAGGCCGCGATCTTCGCCCTCGAGACGCTGTTCGAGGAGCGAGGCCGTCGCTGGCCGGTGGTCATCTCCGGCACGATCACCGACGCCTCGGGCCGCACCCTGTCCGGGCAGGTGACCGAGGCCTTCTGGAACTCCGTGCGCCACGCCCGCCCGATCGCGGTCGGGTTGAACTGCGCCCTGGGCGCCGGGGAGATGCGCCCCTACATCGCCGAGCTCGCCCGCGTCGCCGACACCTTCGTCTCCTGCTACCCCAACGCGGGCCTGCCCAACGCCTTCGGCGAGTACGACGAGACGCCCGCCCAGACCTCGGAGATCCTCGGCGAGTTCGCGCGCAGCGGTCTGGTCAACCTCGTCGGCGGGTGCTGCGGCACCACGCCGGACCACGTCGCGGAGATCGCGCGCGCCGTGGACGGGCGCACGCCACGCGAGCCGGCACAGCCGGAGCCGGCGCTGCGGCTCTCGGGGCTGGAGCCGGTCTCGCTCACCGCGGAGTCGCTGTTCCTCAACGTCGGCGAGCGCACGAACATCACCGGGTCGGCTCGGTTCCGCAACCTGATCAAGGCCGGCGACTTCACCACCGGTCTGAGCGTGGCCCGGCAGCAGGTCGAGGCCGGTGCCCAGGTCATCGACGTCAACATGGACGAGGGCATGATCGACGGCGTCGCCGCGATGGACCGCTTCACCAAGCTCCTGGCCAGCGAACCGGACATCAGTCGCGTCCCGTTGATGGTCGACTCCTCCAAGTGGGAGGTGATCGAGGCCGGGCTGCGGACCGTGCAGGGCAAGCCGATCGTGAACTCGATCTCGCTGAAGGAGGGGGAGGAGAAGTTCGTCCAGCAGGCGCGGCTGTGTCGCAAGTACGGCGCGGCGGTCGTGGTGATGGCCTTCGACGAGGACGGCCAGGCCGACACCCTGGACCGGCGCAAGGAGGTCTGCGCCCGCGCCTACCGCATCCTCACCGAGGAGGTGGGGTTCGACCCGACCGACATCATCTTCGACCCGAACGTCTTCGCGATCGCCACGGGCATCGAGGAGCACGCCAACTACGGTGTCGACTTCATCGAGGCCACCCGGTGGATCAAGGGCAACCTGCCGGGGGCGCTGGTCTCGGGCGGCATCTCCAACGTGTCCTTCTCCTTCCGCGGCAACAACGCGGTGCGCGAGGCGATCCACGCGGTGTTCCTGTTCCACGCGATCCAGGCGGGGCTGGACATGGGCATCGTCAATGCGGGGGCCCTGGTGGTCTACGACGAGATCGACGCCGACCTGCGGGAGCGGATCGAGGACGTCGTGCTGAACCGTCGCCCCGACGGCACCGAGCGGCTGCTGGAGGTGGCGGAGCGGTTCCGCGGCGACGGGGCGGTGGCCGAGAAGGCCGACGAGGCGTGGCGCTCGCTGCCGGTCGGTGAGCGCATCACCCATGCGCTGGTCAAGGGGCTGGACGAGCACGTCGAGGCGGACACCGAGGAGCTCAGGACGCTGATCGCCGAGCGCGGCGGCCGGCCCCTGGAGGTCATCGAGGGGCCGCTGATGGACGGGATGAACGTGGTCGGCGACCTGTTCGGCAGCGGCCGGATGTTCCTGCCCCAGGTGGTGAAGTCCGCGCGCGTGATGAAGAAGGCGGTCGCCTACCTCATCCCGTACATCGAGGCCGAGAAGCAGCCGGGTGACGCGGTGCGCGCCAAGGGCACGATCGTGATGGCCACGGTCCGCGGCGACGTCCACGACATCGGCAAGAACATCGTCGGGGTGGTTCTTCAGTGCAACAACTACGAGGTCGTCGACCTCGGGGTGATGGTCCCGGCCCAGAAGATCCTGGACGCCGCCAAGGAGCACGACGCCGACCTCATCGGCCTGTCGGGGCTGATCACGCCCTCGCTCGACGAGATGGTCGGCTTCGCCGCGGAGATGGAGCGCCAGGGGCTGGACATCCCGCTGCTCGTCGGGGGTGCGACCACCAGCCGCGCGCACACGGCGGTGAAGGTGGACCCGAAGTACCACGGGCCCGTGGTGTGGGTGAAGGACGCCTCCAGGTCGGTCCCCGTCGTCGCGGCACTGCTGTCGGACGCCCAGCGCCCGAGGCTGCTCGAGGACGTCAAGGCAGACTTCGACTCGATCCGGGAGCGGCACTCGGCACGCCAGGAGGCCCGTCCGCTGACCTCCCTCGAGCGGGCCCGGGCCAACGCCTCGCCGATCGACTGGAGCGACTACCAGCCCCCGGCGCCGCGGATGCTGGACCCCGCTGAGCAGGAGGCCTGGGCGCACGCGAGCACCGGCCACGACGCCACCGGGTCGCGGTTCGTGCGGGTGCTCCACGACTACGACCTCACCGAGCTCCGGCCCTACATCGACTGGCAGCCGTTCTTCAACGCCTGGGAGATGCGTGGCCGGTTCCCCGACATCCTCAACAACCCGGCCAGCGGCGAGACCGCCCGCAGGCTCTGGGACGACGCCCAACGGATGCTCGACCAGCTCACCGAGGGCTCCTGGCTGCGCGCCAACGGCGTCGTCGGCCTGTTCCCTGCCAACCGGGTCGGCGGGGAGGACATCGAGGTCTACGCCGACGAGGACCGGTCGGAGGTGGTGGCGACCCTGCACCACCTGCGCCAGCAGGGGGAGCACCGGCACGGGCTGCCGCACCGCTCGCTGGCCGACTTCGTGGCGCCGCGCGAGAGCGGGTTGATCGACCACGTCGGGGCGTTCGCGGTCACCGCCGGCACCGACGTGCACGAGCGGATCGCGGCCTTCAAGGCCGACCTCGACGACTACAGCGCGATCCTCCTGGAGTCGCTGGCCGACCGGCTCGCCGAGGCCTTCGCCGAGCGTCTGCACGAGCGGGTGCGCAAGGAGCTGTGGGGCTACGCCCCCGAGGAGAGCCTGGACAACGTCGGTCTCATCAAGGAGCAGTACGACGGCATCCGCCCGGCGCCCGGCTACCCGGCGTGCCCGGACCACACCGAGAAGGCCACGCTGTGGGACCTGCTCGACGTGGAGAAGCACACCGGCGCGATCCTCACCGAGAGCATGGCGATGTGGCCCGGCGCCTCGGTCAGCGGGTTCTACCTCTCCCACCCCCAGTCGCAGTACTTCGTGCTCGGCCGGATCGGTCAGGACCAGGTGGCCGACTACGCCCGCCGGAAGGGCTGGACGTTGAAGGAGGCCGAGCGCTGGCTCGCCCCCAACCTCGGCTACGAGCCGGAGGACTGAGGTGCTCCGAACGCGACCGGCCGCGGTGCTGTTCGACCTCGACGGGACCCTGGTCGACACCGAGCCGTACTGGATCGAGGCCGAGGAGGAGCTGGTCGAGGCACACGGCGGGGTGTGGACGCGCGAGCACGCGATGCAGCTGGTCGGCAACGACCTGCTCAGCTGTGCGCGCTACATCAGCGAGCACGGCGGCGTCGCGCTCACCCCTCCTCAGATCGTGGACCACCTGATCGCGCGCGTGGTCGCCCGGGTCGAGCACATGGTGCCCTGGCGACCGGGGGGCCGGGAGCTGCTCGCCGACCTCCGGGCCCACCACGTGCCCTGCGCGCTGGTGACGATGTCCTACGCGCCCCTGGTGGTGCCGGTCCTCGCCGGGCTGCCCAAGGGGACCTTCGACGTCGTGGTGACCGGCGACGTGGTCAGCCAGAGCAAGCCACATCCAGAGCCCTACCTGCACGCCGCGCGCCTGCTCGGCGTCGAGCCCGCCCGCTGCATCGCGGTCGAGGACTCCAACACTGGGGCCCGGTCCGCTGACGCGGCGGGTTGCCTGGTGGTGGTCGTGGAGAACCACGTCCCGGTGGCACCGGGCGGGCGACGGGTCTTCCTGCCGACCCTGGAGGGGCTGAGCGCGCACAGCCTCGCCGAGCTCGAGGCCTGAGCCGGCCGGAGACCCGCTCCGCTGCTGTCGTAGTACCACCGGACAATGGCTGCTGGCCCTCGTCGCGCCACAGACTCCTCGCACGGACCACTACCGGCAAGGAGCCCCTCATGAACCGCACCACCCGTCTCACCGCGGTCGGCCTCGTGGCGCTGGCCGCAAGCCTGCCCGCCCTGCCCGCGACGGCCAAGGACGGCGACGTCGTCCGGCGTGGCAGCTGCTCCGGCAACGCCGACTGGAAGATCAAGGCCAGCCCCCAGGACGGCCGGATCGAGGTCGAGTCCGAGGTCGACAGCAACGCCAACGGGCAGACCTGGACGTGGAAGCTCACCCACAACGGCTCGAAGAGCGCCTCGGGCACCAAGACCACCGCAGCCCCGAGCGGCTCCTTCACGGTCCGCCGCGTCGTGGTCGACCTGAAGGGTGACGACGTGCTGGTCTTCCGAGCCACGAACAGCCGGTCCGGTGAGGTCTGCCGCGCCTCGGTGACCTACTGAGCCTTCTTCGGGACACGTCGCACCGGCACGTCGATACTGGTCGGGTGCCTGGAGGCCTCATGCTCGGAATCCGCAACCCCGTCGCCCTGTTCCTGGCGACGGGGCTGCTGGCTCTCGGGGTCATCATCATCGGCACCCAGGAGCTGGCCTACCGCGCCGCCGCCGACGAGGCCGTGACCGACGCCCGCAGCACGACGGAGCTCATCGGCCGGTCGGTCGCCGAGGCGGCGATCCCGCGGCGGCTCGTCTCGGGCGACGCAGGCGCCATCGACCGCTTCGACCGCTTCGTGCGCGACCGGCTCGAGGTCCCCGACGTCCGGCGGATCAAGATCTGGGACGCCGACGGCCGGATCGTCTACTCGGACGAGCCGCAGCTGATCGGCGACGTGTACCCGCTCGGCGACGAGGAGCTCGAGATCCTGGCCGAGGGCGGCACCGACGCCGAGGTGTCGGACCTGAGCCGACCGGAGAACCGGTTCGAGCGCGGCAGCGGCGGCCTGCTCGAGGTCTACACCAGCATCGAGTCGCCCGAGCGCGAGCCTCTGCTGTTCGAGCTGTACTTCTCCGCCGACGCCATCGCGGCACGGAAGGCCGAGATCTTCGCCCAGTTCCGGCCGATCACCCTGCTGTCGCTGGGGTTGCTGGTTCTGGTCGCCACCACGCTGCTGTGGTGGCTCAGTGCCCGGCTCCGCCGTTCCTCCGAGGAGCGCGAACAGCTGCTGCGCGCCGCGGTCGACGCCTCGGACGCCGAGCGCGTGAGGATCGCGCGCGACCTGCACGACGGCGTCGTCCAGGACCTCGCAGGCGCGTCCTTCGCGGTGTCGGCGATCGCTCGTTCTCCAGGGATGTCCGCGGACGTCCGCGCCGGCCTGGACTCGGCAGGGGACTCGCTACGCACCAGCCTCCGCTCCCTGCGCTCGCTGATGGTCGAGATCTATCCGCCCGACCTGCACGCCCAGGGGCTGGCCGCCGCGCTGGAGGACCTGCTCGCCCCGGCCGCCGCCCGGGGAGTCACCGCGACCGCGACCGTCGAGGGGGCCCAGCACGCCTCGGACCAGGCCGTGGCACTGGTGTGGCGGGTGGCCCAGGAGTCGGTGCGCAACGCCCTGCGCCACAGCGGCGCCTGTCAGCTCAGCGTCACCGTCACCGGAGACACGGAGCGACTGAGGCTGGAGGTGGCCGACAACGGTGTCGGCTTCGACCCGGACGTGCTGGCCGGTGGAGACCACTTCGGCCTGCGCGGGATGAGTAGCCTCATCACCCAGGCCGGAGGCGACCTCGACATCCGCTCGGCACCCGGCAAGGGCACCACCATCACGCTCGAGGTGAGGGCATCGACATGAACCAGCCCACGCGGACCGGCAGCACCATCCGGGTCGTCCTCGTCGACGACCACGCGGTGGTACGCCGCGGACTGGCCGACCTGCTCTCCAGCGCCGCCGACATCAGCGTCGTCGGGACCGCCGGCGACGGGGGAGAGGCACTGGACGTCGTACGCCGGACGAGGCCGGACGTCGTCGTCATGGACCTGCAGATGCCGGGCATCGGCGGGGTGGAGGCCACCCGGACGATCCTTGCCGAGGGCCTCGACGCCCAGGTGCTCGTGCTCACCTCGTTCTCCGACAGCGAGCGGATCATCGCTGCGCTCGACGCGGGGGCCGTGGGCTACCTCCTCAAGGACGCTGATCCCGACGACGTCATCGAAGGGGTGCGCGCGGTCGGGAGGGGCGAGTCCCCGTTGCACCCCAAGGCGGCTCGGGAGCTCCTCCTGGCCCGCTCCGCGCCGGCTGCCGACCGCCCGGCGCTGACCCCCCGGGAGACCGACGTGCTCCGGCTGGTCAGGGTCGGTCTGGCGAACAAGCAGATCGCGCGTCGCCTCGGGATCAGCGAACGCACCGTCAAGGCGCACCTGACCTCCGCCTTCCAGCGGATCGGCGTGGTCGACCGCACCCAGGCCGCGGTCTGGGCCGAGCGCCACGAGCTCTGAGGTCACCGAGGTTCCCTGGTGCCGCCGGTGCTCGACAGAGCGATCGTGCGGCGACCCGGCCGTCACGTCGAAAGAATCGTTGCCATATCGGGACCTGATCGGAACGCCCCCGGCGTGGTCCCTGCCATGGTCCGGCCGTTAGGTTGCGGTCACTCCGTCCCGGACGTCAGGGTCCGGGACATCGAAGGTGAGGTGTGAGGGTGAACCGCAGACGAGGCATGCTGGCCATGGTCAGCACCGGCGTGATGCTTGCTTCCCTGGCTGCCTGTGGGAGCGACGACTCCTCCGACAGCGGCAACAACGGCGGCAACAACGCGGCCGGGGAGTCCTGGATCCTGGGAACCACCGAGTCGGTGACCGCCATGGACCCGGCCGGCTCCTACGACTTCGGGTCGTGGAACATGCAGTACGCCATCTTCGAGCAGCTCATGAACATCCCTGCCGGAGCCAGCGAGCCGGTCGGAGACGCCGCGGAGTCCTGCGCCTACGACGACCCGCAGACGATCACCTGCACGCTGCGCGACGGGCTGACCTTCTCCAACGGCAACGAGCTCACCTCCTCGGACGTGAAGTTCTCCTTCGAGCGCAACATCGCGATCGCCGACCCCAACGGCTCCTCGGTCCTGCTCGGCCAGCTCATCGAGCCGGACTCGGACCCGCAGGTCCTCGCCGACGGCGCCATCGAGACCCCCGACGACACCACCGTGGTCTTCCACCTGAACTCGGCGGACACCACGTTCCTCAAGCTGCTCTCGACGGCGACCACCTCGATCGTCGACGAGGACACCTTCCCCGCCGACGCGCTGCTGCCCGACGACGAAGTGGTCGGGTCGGGTCCCCTCACGCTGGCGCAGTACAAGCCCGGCGAGCAGGCCGTGCTCCAGGCCAACGAGTCCTACGACGGCCAGCGCACCGCCTCCGCGCCGGAGGTCTTCGTCCAGTACTTCACCGAGCCGGCCGCCCTCAAGCAGGCGGTCGCCACCGGGCAGGTCCAGGTCGCCTGGCGGACGCTCAGCCCCACCGACCTGAACGACCTCAAGTCCACCGACGGCGTGAGCGTCATCGAGGGTGAGGGGTCGGAGTTCCGCTACTGGGTCTTCCAGTTCGCGAACAAGGTGGTCAAGGACACCGCGGTCCGTCAGGCCGTGGCGCAGGTCATCGACCGCGACGTCATCGCCGCCGACGCCTACGACGGCATCGTCGACCCGGCGTACTCGATCGTGCCGCCCGGCTTCGGCGGGCAGAAGGACTCCTTCCAGGAGAAGTACGGCGACCCGAACGTCGAGGCAGCCAAGAAGCTCCTCGACGACGCAGGGGTCAAGACCCCGGTCGACCTGACGCTGGGCTACACGCCCACCCACTACGGTCCCAACGCCGTCGACGAGGCCAACGAGCTCTCCGCGCAGCTCGAGGACAGCGGCCTGTTCAAGACCTCGATCAAGAGCGCCGAGTGGGAGGAGTACCAGACGCTGTACAAGCAGAACGCCTACGACCTGTTCATCCTGGGCTGGTACCCCGACATCCTGGACGCCGACAACTACCTGAGCCCGTTCGTGCGGGACGGTGGGTTCTTCCAGAACAACTACTCGAACCCGAAGGTGAACGACCTGCTCGACCAGGAGCTCGCCGAGACCGACACGGCATGCTCGCGACGAGCTGATCGGCCAGCTGCAGGACATCGTCGCCGAGGACGTGCCGCTGATCCCGTCCTGGTTCGGGCAGAACGTCGCCGTCGGCGACCGACGGCATGAGCGGTGTCGAGGAGACCCTGGACCCGACGTACATCTTCCGCCTGTGGGAGATCAGCTACTCCGGCTGAACCCGGATCGACCCTGAGGAGGGCTCGGGGCCACGCCTCGAGCCCTCCTTGCGGGGTCCTGCACGGCCAGGCCCGCTGGCCGCACCTACGTCACGAACGGTCACGAACGGTCACGAAGGAGTCGCATGGCGTCCGGATCGGGGGCCCTGCCCCGCTACATCGTCCAGCGCGTGCTGCTGATGATCCCGATGATCTGGGTCGTCCTCACCCTGGTGTTCCTGATGCTCCGGGTCGCTCCCGGCGACCCGGTCAGCGCCTCGGTGGGCGGCAGGCTGAGCGAGGACGAGCTGGACCGGCGCCGGGCCACCCTCGGCCTGGACCGCCCCCTGTGGGCGCAGTACCTGGAGTACCTCGGCGACGTGGCCCGGCTGAACTTCGGCCAGACGATCTCCGACAACCGTCCGATCATCGACATCATCCGGGACAACGGCGGGGCCACGCTGACCCTGACCGTCGGTGCCTTCCTCTTCGCCCTCGGCCTCGGCATCCCGCTCGGCCTGCTGGCCGGCCGCTACCGTGACACCGCGCTGGACGTGTTCCTGCGGATCTTCGGCGTGGTCACCTACGCCGCCCCGGTCTTCGTCGTCGGCCTGCTGCTGGTCATCGTCGTGGGGCGGTTCGGCTGGCCGACCTACGACATCGCCTCGCCGATGACGAAGTTCCGCACCCCCACGGTCACCCACATCCTGCTGGTCGACACCATCATCGCCGGCAACGACCGACGCGTTCCTCGACGTCCTCCAGCACCATGTGCTGCCCTGCTTCGTCCTCGGGCTGCTGCTGTCCGGGGTGTTCATCCGGCTGGTCCGGATCAACCTGCTGATGACGCTGAAGGGCGACTACGTCGAGGCGGCCCGGGCCCGGGGCATCCCCGAGAAGTACGTCATCCGCCGCCATGCCTTCCGCAACGCCCTGGTCCCGGTGATCACGGTGATCGGGCTGCAGGTGGCGCTCACGCTGTCGGGCGCCGTGCTCACCGAGACCACGTTCAACTGGCCGGGGCTGGGCACCCAGCTGGTCAAGTACCTCAACGCACGCGACTACGCGGCGCTGCAGGGTCTGGTCACGTTCTTCGCCGTGATCGTGGTGGTCGTGAGCCTGCTCGTGGACATCGTCAACGCTCTGGTCGACCCGAGGGTGAGGTACTGATGAGCAACTCTGTTGGCCCCCTTCCGGAACACCACCGGCCTGGCCCGGTGGCTGCTGGTCATCGGCATGCTGATCACCGCCGGGTTCGTGGTCATGGCCGTGCTGGCACCCTGGGTCACCCCGACCGGGTTCGCCCAGGCCAAGGTCGACGGAGTCAAGCTGCCCAAGCTCCAGCCCCCCTCCGACGAGCACTGGTTCGGCACCAACGACCAGTTCTACGACGTGTACTCCCGGGTGGTCTGGGGGGCCCGCACGGCGCTGGAGGTGGTCCTGCTCTCGGTCGCGCTGTCCGTGGTCGCCGGGGTGCTGCTCGGGCTGGTCTCCGGGTTCCTCGGCGGCTGGACCGACCGGCTGCTGGTCTTCCTCACCGACGCCATCTACGCCTTCCCGTCCCTGCTGCTCGCGATCGTCTTCTCGTTCCTGCTCAGCGGCCCCTTGGGCGGCGGCGTGGTCTCGGCGGCGGTTTCGCTGACCGTCATCTACATCCCGCAGTACTTCCGGGTGGTCCGCAACACCACCGCCTCGGCGCGCGAGGCGACCTACGTCGAAGCGGCCCGGGCGATCGGGGCCAGCAACATCACGATCATGCGCCGCTACCTGTTCGGCAACGTGGTGCAGTCCGTCCCGGTGATCGGCACCCTCAACGCCGCCGACGCGATCGGCACGCTGGCCGGTCTGGGCTTCCTCGGCTACGGCATCCAGCCCAACGAGGCGGCCGAGTGGGGCTTCGACCTGAACCGCGCCCTCGACGACGCCGCGTCGGGCATCTGGTGGACCACCGTCTTCCCCGGCGTCGCGATCGTGCTCCTCGTGGTCGGGCTGACCCTGGTCGGCGAGGGGCTCAACGAGACGGTCAACCCGGCCCTGCGGAAGCGACGGCTGCGCGAGGTGATCCTGCCCGAGCGCGGGTCACCGACCCTGATGAGGACCGGAGGAGACGAGCGATGAGCGAGCCGACCCAGGAGCTGAGGGCGGCGGGCCGCCCCGTGATCACCGTCGACGACGTACGGATCTGGTACGGGACCGAGCGAGGTCCGGTCAAGGCGGTCGACGGAGTCTCCTTCGACCTGCGCAAGGGCGAGATCCTCGGCCTGGTGGGGGAGTCCGGCTGCGGCAAGTCGACCCTCGGCCGGGGCATGCTCGGGCTGCTGCCCGAGGGGGCGAAGATGGACGGCGCCCTGCTGTTCCAGGGCGAGGACCTGCTCGCGATCCCGCGCCAGGAGATGTACGCCCTGCGCGGTGCCGAGCTCGGGATGATCTTCCAGGAGCCCTTGACCCGGTTGAACCCGCTGATGCGGATCAGCGACCACTTCACCGAGACCCTGCGCACGCACGAGCCGGAGCTGTCCAAGGACGAGGTGACCCACCGGTCGCTCGACGTGCTGCGCCGGATGGGGATCCCACCGACCCGCTTCACCTCCTACCCGCACGAGTTCTCCGGGGGGATGCGCCAGCGCCTGATGATCGCGCTGGCCCTGGTCCTGCGGCCCGCCTTCGTGGTCGCCGACGAGCCGACCACGGCCCTCGACGTGCTCGTGGAGGCGCAGATCATCCGGATCCTGCACGACCTGCGCTCCGAGTTCGACACCTCGCTGCTGCTGATCACCCACAACCTCGGCATCATCGCCGAGGCCTGCGACCGGGTCGCGGTGATGTACGCCGGGGAGATCGTGGAGATCGGTGACGCGCGAGAGGTGTTCGCCAAGCCCCAGCACCCGTACACCCGGGAGCTGCTGCGCTCCACGATCTCGCTGACCACGACCGGGCTGCACTTCATCCCCGGCGCGCCACCGGACCTGGTCGACCCGCCGTCCGGGTGCCACTTCCATCCCCGCTGCCCGGACGCGATGCGGATCTGCGCCGAGCGGCACCCGACCGCCAGGGTGCTGCCGAACGGCGCCCGGGTGCAGTGCTGGTCCGCCGAGGCGGCGAACGGGCTGGTCGACCTGACCGAGACCGAGCGCGAGCCGCTGGAGAACGAGGAGCTGTCCGTTGCCGACGAAGCCTGAGCCCGCCCCGAGGCCCACCGCGGCAGCCCCGTCCGGGACCCTCATCGACATCGAGGACCTCGAGGTGCACTACGAGCTGCGGGGCAGCACGCTGTCCCGGCTGTTCGGCCGCGACACCGGCACGGTCCGGGCCGTCGACGGGGTGAACCTCACCCTGCGCCGGGGTGAGGTCCTCGGACTGGTGGGGGAGTCCGGGAGTGGCAAGACCACCCTGGGCCGGGCCCTGCTCGGTCTGGTCCGGCCCACGACCGGCCGGATCGTCTTCCACCGCAGCTCGGGGGCCGTGGACATCGCCTCGGTGAGGGGACGCCGCCTGCGGGCGCTGCGTACCGAGCTGCAGATGGTCTTCCAGGACCCGCACGCCGCCCTGAACCCGTCGATGACCATCGAGACAGCCGTGGGCCACCCCCTCAAGATCCACGGGATCGCCTCCGGCGCAGAGCTCCGGGACCAGGTGGCGGCGGCTCTGGAGCGCGTCGGTCTGGCGCCGGCCGAGCAGTTCATGGCGAAGTACCCCTCCGACCTCTCGGGCGGGCAGAAGCAGCGGGCGGTCCTGGCCCGGGCGGTGATCCTGGAGCCGGAGCTGCTGGTCGCCGACGAGCCGATCTCGATGCTGGACATGAGCGTGCGCGCCAAGATCCTCCAGCTGATGCTCGACCTGAAGGCGCAGCTCGGGCTGACCTACGTCTACATCACCCACGACCTGGCCACCGCGAAGTTCTTCTGCGACCGGGTGGCGATCATGTACCTCGGCCGGATCGTCGAGATCGGGCCGACCGACGAGATCTTCGCCGACCCCAAGCATCCGTACACCAAGGCGCTGCTCAAGGCGATCCCCGACCCCGACCCCTCCCGGATGGTGCCGCGGGACCTGCCCCGGGGGGAGATCCCCGACGCCGCCCGACCGCCCCTGGGCTGCTCGTTCCACCCCCGGTGCCCCGAGGCGGTGGCCGAGTGCGGCTGGGAGTCGCGCGACCTGCGCGTGCTGATCGAGGACCACTGGACCCGCCGTGACTCCTCGGTCTACGAGCGGGAACGGTCGTTGGTGGGCGGCCTCGACCACCTCGACGAGCCCGCCACCTCGGTGACGATCGGGTCCGGTGGCACCGCCGCCGAGACCTCGCGGATGCTGGACACGATCCGGGAGGAGAACCCCGACGAGCCGTTCTGGCGCGGCGTCGAGGACATCACCGAGGGCAGCAACGGGGTGACCGTCTCGTTCCGACCAGGCGTGGACCCGGGGCTGCGACCCGCCGACGGGGTGGAGGTGGCCTGCATCCTGCACCCCACCCCGGTCACGCTGGAGCCCACGGCGCACGACTGACCCCTGCGGTCAGTCGGTGTCCTCCTCGGCGAGCCCGGGATCGGCGATCTCGGCTCGGCTCACCACCGGCAGCGGAGGCGGGGTGCCGCCGAACTCCGGGCAGATCGACTGGTGCGAGCACCAGCCGCACAGGGCGGAGCGGCGGGGTCGCCAGTCCCCGCTCTCGGCGGCGCGGCTGATCGCGCCCCAGATCGCCTGCACCTTGCGCTCGACGGAGAGCAGGTCCTGCTCGTCGGGGGAGTAGCGCAGCACCTCGCCGTTGCCCAGGTAGATCAGCTGCAGCACGGTGGGGATCTCTCCGCGGATCCGCCACAGCACCAGCGCGTAGAACTTCATCTGGAACAGCGCCTTGGCCTCGAACAGCTCGCCGGGGGAGCGCCCCGTCTTGTAGTCGACGACCCGGACCTCGCCGGTCGGCGCGACGTCGAGACGGTCGACGAAGCCCCGCAGCAGCAGCCGGCTGTCGAGGACGGTCTCGACGTACAGCTCGCGCTCGGCGGGCTCGAGCCGGCGCGGGTCCTCGAGGGTGAAGTAGCGCTCCAGGCTCTCCCGGCACGAGACCAGCCAGGCGCCGAGCTCGGGACCGTCCTCGCCGAAGCAGCTCGGCGACCTCCGGGTCCTCGGCGAGCACCGCCTCCCAGGCCGGCTGGAGCAGGTCGGCCGCCCGCGCCGGGGTGCGGTCGAGGGCCGGCAGGTCGAACAGGTCCTCGAGCACCTTGTGGACCACGGTGCCCCGCACGCGCCGCGGGCGAGGTCGTCTCCGGGAGCCTGTCGACGTGCGGAAGCGGTAGAGCAGCGGGCAGGTGAGGAAGTCGCCGGCGCGGCTGGGCGACAGGGAGCCGACGACCTCGACACCGTCCACGACCGTGGCGCCGACCAGGTGTCGCCGTCCCACCACCCCGCCGGAGACCTGCTGCTGCGTCATGCCGGTCACCCTAGGCGACCGCGCCGACACGCTTGTGCCGCCGAGCGTGCAGCCGTTGGATAGGTTGGGTCCGTGGCGGACAGAGCAGGCTTGGGCGCGCCCGCCGAGAGGAACGACCGCGGCACACTGCGGATCGGCTCCATCGGCGGCGTCGACGTGCTGGTCCGCTCGTCCTGGGTGCTGGTCGCGGCGCTCGTCTCCTACATCGTCGCCCCGGGCATCGAGCTGGTGGCTCCCGAGCTCGGGGCACTCAGGTACGTCGCCGGGGTCGGCCTTCGCCGTCCTGCTGACCCTCTCGCTGCTCCTGCACGAGGTCAGCCACGCCCTGGTCGCCCAGCAGTTCGGCATCCGCGTGCGCTCGATCACGCTGCACTTCATCGGCGGGGTCACCGCCATCGACGGCGAGCCGCGCACCCCCGGGAGGAGTTCGCGATCTCGGCGGTCGGGCCCGGTGACCTCCCTGGGGATCGGCGGGCTGGCGCTGGCGCTGTACCAGGTCACCCCCGGCGGTCTGCTGTCCTTCGTGGTGGGCGGCCTCGCCTGGGCCAACCTCGTCGTGGGCGTGCTGAACCTCGTGCCCGGGATGCCCCTGGACGGTGGCCGGGTCCTGAGGGCGGTGGTGTGGCGGATCACCGGCAGCCCGCACCGCGGCACGCTGGCCTCCGGGTGGGCTGGACGCGGCGTCGCGGTGCTGATGCTGGCTTCGCCCCTGATCATGGCCGCGTTCGGGCTGCCCAGTCGGCGGCACCGACTGGCTGATCGCGGTCGTCCTCGGCTGGTTCCTCTGGAGCGCCGCGTCCGCGGCCGTCGAGTGCCGGGCGGGTGCGCTCGCGGCTGCCCGCGCTGCGTGGACGCGTGCCTGGCGCGCCGGACCCTCACCGTTCCCGAGGAGCTCTCCGCTGGCCGAGGCCATCACCCGGGCCCAGGAGCACCAGGCGGGCTCCATCGTCACGCTCGACCGCGAGGGCCGCCCTATCGGCGTGGTGAGTGAGGCGGCAGTGCTCGCCACCCCGCAGGAGCGGCGTCCCTGGCTGCCGGTGGCCTCGGTCAGCCGCAGCCTCGACGGCGGACTGAGCCTGCCCGCCGACATCGCCGGGGAGGACCTGATCCGGGCGATGCAGGCTGCGCCGGCCTCCGAGTACGTCCTGGTGGAGGCCGACGGCTCGGTCTACGGCGTGCTCACCTCCGACGACGTGGACCGGGCCTTCCGAGCCTCCGCAGGCACCTCACGAGGGGCTCCCTAGACTTCGGCGCATGCCCTCTCCGCAACGCCTTGCCGACGCCAGCCCCGACCTCGCGACCGACCCCTCGACGGGCGCGGGCCTGCCCGGGGGACCGCTCGCCTGGTCCGGTGTCCGGCGTGGGCGGCTCGAAGAGGGGGAGTGGGTCCGGCTCACCGACGCCAAGGGTCGCCGCCACAACATCCAGCTCGTGGCGGGCAAGCAGTTCTTCAGCAACAAGGGCTCGGTCGACCACGACGAGATGATCGGGCGAGAGGAGGGCTTCACCGTGGTCTCCTCGCTCGGCGGGGAGTACCTCGTCTTCCGGCCGCTGCTCAACGAGTTCGTCGTGTCGATGCCGCGCGGGGCGGCCGTGGTCTACCCCAAGGACGCGGCCCAGATCGTGGCGATGGCCGACATCTTCCCCGGCGCGCACGTCGTCGAGGCGGGGGTGGGGTCCGGTGCGCTGACCTGCTCGCTGCTGCGCGCGGTCGGACCGGGCGGCCGGGTGTCGTCGTACGAGCGCCGGGAGGAGTTCGCCGACGTCGCCCGGCGCAACGTGACCCAGTTCTTCGCCGGTGCCCACCCGGCCTGGGAGCTGACCGTCGGCGACCTGGCCGAGGCACTGCCGACGACGCCCGCCGATGCCCGGGTCGACCGGGTGGTCCTGGACATGCTCGCGCCGTGGGAGTGCATCGACGCGGTCGCCGACGCGCTGGTGCCCGGCGGGCTGGTCTGCGCCTACGTCGCGACGACCACGCAGCTCGAGCCGGACGGTGGAGACCCTGCGGGCGCACGGCGGCTTCACCGAGCCCCAGCCGTGGGAGACCCTGGTCCGCGACTGGCACGTGGAGGGGCTTGCCGTGCGCCCGGGCCACCGGATGAACGGTCACACCGGCTTCCTGGTCACCGCACGCCGGATGGCGCCGGGCCAGCGCCCCCCGGTCAAGCGCCGTCGTCCGGCGCCGGGCGCCTACGGCGACCGAGTACTCCGGCCCCCGACCCGAGGGTCTCCCACCCCAGTTCGAGCAGGAGCCGCTCGAGGACTGAGCCCCGGTCCTGCCCGGACCTGTGGCCTGCATCACCCACGGACCTGCGACACATCGGCGAAAGTATGTTCACTTCTTTCACTTGCGCAGTAGGTTTGGGGTTCAGCACCACTGCGGAGGTGAGCGGCATGTCCCTGTCAGGAAGCAGCTCTAGCGGGTCGGGCAGACCCCCCGAGGACTGGGAGGCCCAGGTCTCCTACCTCGAGCGCGAGGTGGCGGACCTGCGCCAGCGGCTCGCGGACTCCCCGGTCCGCGTCGCGGCTGCTCGAGCGAGCGCCTCGCCGACACCCAGCGGTCGCTGGCCGCGGTGACGTCCCAGAACGAGCGCCTGGCCCAGACCCTGCGTGAGGCGCGCGACCAGATCGTCAGCCTCAAGGAGGAGGTCGACCGGCTGGCCCAGCCGCCGAGCGGGTTCGGTGTCTTCCTCCAGCGCAACGAGGACGACTCGGTCGACGTGTTCACCGGTGGTCGCAAGCTCCGGGTCAACGTCAGCCCCAGCGTCGAGCTCGACGAGCTGCGCAAGGGCCAGGAGGTCATGCTCAACGAGGCCCTCAACGTCGTGCTGGCCCTCCGCTTCGAGGAGGTCGGCGAGGTGGTCATGCTCAAGGAGGTGCTGGCCGACGGCGAGCGCGCCCTGTGCATCGCCAACGCCGACGAGGAGCGGGTCGTCCGGCTGGCCAACCCGTTGAAGGACCAGCCGCTGCGGGCCGGGGACAGCCTCCTCTTCGACAGCCGGTCAGGCTACGTCTACGAGCGGATCCCGAAGTCCGAGGTCGAGGAGCTCGTCCTCGAAGAGGTCCCCGACATCGCCTACGAGAGCATCGGCGGCCTCAAGGGCCAGATCGAGCAGATCCGGGACGCCGTCGAGCTGCCCTACCTCCACCCCGACATGTTCCTGGAGCACGAGCTCAAGCCGCCCAAGGGCGTCCTGCTCTACGGCCCGCCCGGCTGCGGCAAGACGCTGATCGCCAAGGCCGTGGCCAACTCCCTGGCCAAGAAGGTCGCCGAGCGCACGGGCCAGGAGGGGCGCAGCTACTTCCTCAACATCAAGGGTCCCGAGCTGCTCAACAAGTACGTCGGCGAGACCGAGCGGCACATCCGGCTGGTGTTCCAGCGGGCCCGGGAGAAGGCCAGCCAGGGAACCCCGGTCATCGTGTTCTTCGACGAGATGGACTCGCTCTTCCGCACCCGGGGCTCGGGGGTCTCCTCCGACGTCGAGAACACCATCGTCCCGCAGCTGCTCAGCGAGATCGACGGGGTCGAGACCTTGGAGAACGTGCTGGTGATCGGTGCCTCGAACCGCGAGGACATGATCGACCCGGCGATCCTGCGGCCCGGCCGACTGGACGTGAAGATCAAGATCGAGCGGCCCGACGCGGAGTCCGCACGCGACATCTTCAGCAAGTACCTCACCGCCCGGCTGCCCCTGCACGCCG
Source organism: uncultured Actinomycetota bacterium (assembly GCA_963784485.1). GTDB lineage: Bacteria > Actinomycetota > Actinomycetes > Propionibacteriales > Nocardioidaceae > Marmoricola_A. The sequence goes on from CAWARH010000005.1 coordinate 430,053, forward strand.
ACGACCTCAAGGAGTTCGGCGGCGACCGCCAGGCCTGCGTGGCCGGCATGATCCAGGCCACGGTGGAGCGCATGTACACCGAGACCGAGGAGAACCGGTTCCTGGAGGTGACCTACGCCAACGGTGACAAGGAGGTCCTGTACTTCAAGGACTTCAACTCCGGCGCCATGATCCAGAACATCGTCGACCGGGCCAAGAAGATGGCCATCAAGGACCTGCTCGACCTGGACCAGAAGGGCATCCGGGTGCAGCACCTGCTCCAGGCGTGCGTGGACGAGTTCAAGGAGAACGAGGACCTCCCGAACACCACCAACCCCGACGACTGGGCCCGGATCTCCGGCAAGAAGGGCGAACGGATCGTCTTCATCCGCACGCTCATCACCGGCAAGCAGGGCACGGAGCCGGGTCGCTCCATCGACACCGTCTCCAACACCGGTCAGTACCTGTGAGTCCGGCAGCACCCGAGCGCCCCGAGGGTCCGCGCCTGGAGCGCTCGGACCTCGAGGCACTCGGGGCTGCGCGGGTCGAGCTGGGGGAGTCCTACGAGGCTGCGCTGCTGGAGTCGTTCGCCGAGCGGGTCGAGGAGGTCGTCCGCCTGCAGTCCGCCGCCGCGGTGGCACGTCTGCGGCCGGCACCCCGGAGCGCGCCCGCGTCGAACGGCGCCCAGCTGGCGCTCGCGATCCTCTCGCTGCTCGCCGCGGTCCCGATCTCGATCGTGCTGGGCGTCACCGGCAACCTGACCGCGCTGCTGGTCGCCTGGGCCGGCATCGTGGCGGTGAACTGGGCGCACGCCTGGCACCACCGGGACTGACCCGGCGATCCGACGACCGCCCCGCGCGGGTCACCGGTTCCCGGTGCCCAGCCCCAGCTCGGCGTAGTCGGCTGTGCCGTCACGGCACAGCCGTTCCAGCAGCCTCCGCGTGTCCGGGACGAACGGCCAGGACGGGTCGCGGAGAAGGGCCCCGAGCGCGCCGAGGGTCATCCAGGCACCCCACACCACCTCCCCGTCGCTGTGCGTCACCGGCCCGTCGTACGTCGTCTCGTAGCAGTGCTCGAAGCAACGGGTCGTGTCGTCCTCGTAGAGGTGGTCGAGCAGCGGTCGCAGCGGCACGTCGCGGACGCCCAGCTCCTCGGCGAGCTCGCGGACCGCTGAGTCCGCCGGAAGCTCACCGGCCTGCAGGACGCCGCCTGCGGCCGCGTCGTGGGCCGAGGGGCACCAGTCCTTGTCCGGGGAGCGGCGATGGACGTAGATCCGGCCCGCCGGGTCGCGCACCAGCACGGCGCTCGAGGAGTGCAGGAGGTTCTCCGCGCGCACCCGGCGGCGGGACGTGGCACCCACGACCCGCCCGGTGGCGTCGACGAGGGCGACGGACTCGCTGCCGGACACGCCCAGGACGCTACCCGCCGGTCACCGCCGGGGGAACGACCGGAGGCGCCTGACAGACCTCTCCCCTCACTGGAGGTCTGGCAGGCGCCTCGGCCCGTCTCGGCGAACAGGTGGTGTGGGCCGGGCTCACACCGCCGGTCGCTGGGCAGGAGGCAGGGCGGGATCCTGGGCGGTGTTCCGGGCCGGATCGTGGGCGGGAACGTCACTGCGCCGCCGGGCGGCCATCCGGGCGTCCACGGAGGCGAAGTAGGCGTCCCGGCGCTGGGCGGCCAACCCGTGGGGGCGTCGCAGCGACGTCACCCGCTCGGGGTCGAAGGCGTGGTTGAGCGCGTCGCGCAGCGTGGCGAGCGCGTCGGAGCGCAGCTGGGAGGCCCGCGACTCCGAGATGCCGAGCCCAGCGGCGATGTCCACCGTCGAGCGCTCGGCGAAGAAGTACTCCTCGATGACCAGGCGCATCCGCTCCGGCAGCTCGGAGATCGCCGAGATCAGGTACTCGCGCCGCTCCCGCTCCTCGACGACGTCCTCGGGGCTCGTCGCGGCGTGCACCAGCGCCTCGACGTCGCCGGCGACGGCCGGGGTCGAGGCAGAACGGTGCTGGTCGGCGGAGCTCACACCAGGGAGACGGGCAGGGACGGGAACCATGACGCGGGTTTCGCCACCCAGGTTTGGCCTAGGCTCGACGCATGAGCGTTCGCAGGGTCATGGGCACCGAGACCGAGTTCGGGATCAGCGTCCAGGGGCAGCCGACGGCGAACCCGATGGTGGCCTCGTCGCAGGTGGTCAACGCCTACGCCATGTCGACGCTGCGGGCCCGGCGCGCCCGGTGGGACTTCGAGGAGGAGTCGCCGCTGCGGGACGCCCGGGGGTTCGACATGAGCCGCGAGGTGGCCGACCCCTCCCAGCTGACCGACGAGGACCTGGGCCTGGCCAACGTCATCCTCACCAACGGGGCCCGGTTGTACGTCGACCACGCCCACCCCGAGTACTCCACCCCCGAGTGCACCAACCCCCGCGACGTGGTCCTGTGGGACAAGGCCGGCGAGCTGGTCATGCAGGACGCCTGCCGCTTCGCCGCTGCGGTGCCCGGGGCGACACCGATCGTGCTGTACAAGAACAACACCGACAACAAGGGTGCCTCCTACGGCGCCCACGAGAACTACCTCATGCGGCGCTCCACGCCGTTCGCCGACATCGTCCGGCACCTGACCCCGTTCTTCGTCAGCCGCCAGGTCGTCTGCGGCGCCGGACGGGTGGGCAAGGGCCAGGACGGGCGGGAGACGGTCTTCCAGGTGTCCCAGAGGGCAGACTTCTTCGAGGTCGAGGTCGGCCTCGAGACCACCCTGAAGCGACCGATCATCAACACGCGCGACGAGCCGCACGCCGACCCGGAGAAGTACCGGCGCCTGCACGTCATCATCGGCGACGCGAACCTGTCGGAGATCTCGGCCTACCTCAAGGTCGGCACCACCTCGTTGGTGCTGGCCATGATCGAGGCCGGCTTCATCACCCGCGAGCTGAGCGTGGAGCAGCCGGTGCGCAGCCTGCGCGCGGTCTCCCACGACCCGACGCTGGGTCACCTGGTGACCCTCACGGACGGGCGCAGGATCACCGCCGTCCAGCTCCAGATGGAGTACTACGACCTGGCTCGCAAGTTCGTCGAGGACCGGTTCGGGTCCGACGCCGACGCGCAGACCCTCGACGTGCTCTCGCGGTGGGAGTCGGTCCTGGACCGGCTGGAGCGTGACCCGATGCTCTGCGCCCGCGAGCTGGACTGGGTCGCCAAGCTCGCGCTGCTCGAGCAGTACCGCCAGCGCGACGGACTGGAGTGGGCCGACCCCAAGCTCCAGCTCGTCGACCTGCAGTACGCCGACATCCGTCCCGGCAAGGGGCTGTACAACAAGCTGGTCGCGATGGGTCGCGTGGACCGCCTGCTCACCGACGAGGAGATCGCCGGGGCGGTCAGCCGGCCCCCCCACGACACCCGCGCCTACTTCCGGGGACGCTGCCTGGAGAAGTACTCCGAGCGGATCGCCGCGGCGTCGTGGGACTCGGTGATCTTCGACCTCCCCGGGCGCGAGTCGCTCCAGCGGGTGCCCACGATCGATCCCCTGCGCGGCAGCCGTGCCCACGTCGGGGAGCTGCTCGACCGGTGCGACACCGCTGAGGAGCTCTTCACCGCCCTCACCCGTCGCTGACCGCTCCGGGTCGGTCGAGCCGGCCGGACCGGGCGCCGGGGACCGGGCTTCGCAGGTCCTGCCCGCAACGGCAGGGGCGAGGCGCTAGGTTTGCAGCAGGCGAGCACCGGGAGGCCACCATGGCGCAGGAACAGAAGCAGCCCAAGAAGGGCACCGAGGACGAGGCGAACGTCACCGAGTCCGCCGAGAGTGACGTCGCCGAGCGCAAGGAGCAGCTCGACGAGGACATCGACGCGATCCTCGACGAGATCGACGAGGTGCTCGAGAGCAACGCCGAGGACTTCGTGAAGTCGTTCATCCAGAAGGGCGGACAGTGACCTCTCAGCACCGGCTCCCCGCGGCGTACCTCACTCCTGGTTCGTCGTCGTTCCTCGACTTCCTCGGCGAGCACGCCCCCGAGCTGCTGCCCTCGCGGCGGACGCTTCCGGCCGCGCAGGCCGGGGACCTCGCCCCACACGGCACCACGATCGTCGCGGCGACCTTCCCCGGCGGCGTGGTGATGGCGGGGGACCGCCGGGCCACGATGGGCAACGTGATCGCCCAGCGCGACATCGAGAAGGTCTTCCCGGCCGACGAGTTCTCCTGCGTCGGGATCGCCGGGACGGCGGGGCTGGCCGTCGAGATGGTCCGGCTGTTCCAGCTGGAGCTGGAGCACTACGAGAAGATCGAGGGCAGTCCGCTGTCCATGGACGGCAAGGCCAACCGGCTGGCCACGCTGATCCGCAGCAACCTCGGCATGGCCATGCAGGGCCTGGCGGTCGTGCCCCTGTTCGCGGGCTTCGACCTGGTCAAGGGGTACGGCCGGATCTTCTCCTACGACGTGACCGGCGGGCGCTACGAGGAGACCGCCTTCCACTCGGTCGGCTCCGGCTCGATGTTCGCCCGGGGGGCCCTGAAGAAGCTCTACCGCGAGGACCTCGACGCCGAGGGCTGCGTGACCGCCCTGGTCCAGGCGCTCTACGACGCCGCTGACGACGACTCGGCGACCGGAGGCCCCGACCTGACCCGGCGGATCTTCCCCGTGGTCGGCGTGATCACCGCGGACGGCTACCGGCGCCTGCCCGACGCCGAGGTCGCCGAGATCGCGGACCGCGTCATCGGGGCCAGGATGTCCCGTCCCGACGGCCCGGCCGCCCCGCTGACCTGACCCTGCGTCGAGACACGAGACCCGAGGAATTCCTATGAACATGCCGTTCTACGTCTCTCCCGAGCAGCTGATGAAGGACCGGGCCGACTTCGCCCGCAAGGGCATCGCGCGCGGGCGGAGTGTCGTCGTCCTCCAGTACGTCGACGGGATCGTCTTCGTCTCGGAGAACCCCTCTGCCGCGCTGCACAAGATCAGCGAGATCTACGACCGGATCGCCTTCGCCGCGGTCGGCCGCTACAACGAGTTCGAGAACCTGCGGATCGCCGGGGTCCGCCTGGCCGACATGCGGGGCTACTCCTACGACCGTCGCGACGTCACCGGTCGGGCGCTGGCCAACGCCTACGCCCAGACCCTCGGCTCGATCTTCTCCTCCGGCGGCGAGAAGCCCTACGAGGTGGAGCTGTTCGTCGGGGAGGTCGGCGACTCCGCCGCGGACGACCAGATCTACCGGCTCACCTACGACGGCCAGGTGGCCGACGAGCACGGCTTCGCCGCGATGGGGGGCCAGGCCGACACGGTGGCCGGCCAGATCAAGGACCACTACCGCGCGGACCTGTCCCTCCAGGAGACGCTGCGGGTCGCGGTCGACGCGCTCGGGTACGCCGAGGGCGGGAACCGGACGATCCCGGTCGAGTCCCTGGAGGTCGCGACCCTGGACCGCACCCGCACCCAGCAGCGCAAGTTCCGCCGGATCCCCGACGCCCAGCTCGCCCAGCTGCTCGCCTCGTCGGGTGGCCCGAGCGAAACCGGAGAGGACGACCCGATCGCACCCCCGGCGGACTAGGCTGGACCAAGGAGGCACGCGTGGACCGCAGGATCTTCGGCATCGAGAACGAGTACGGCGTCACCTGCACCTTCAAGGGGCAGCGGCGGCTCTCGCCGGACGAGGTCGCGCGCTACCTGTTCCGCAAGGTGGTGTCGTGGGGCCGCTCCAGCAACGTGTTCCTGCGCAACGGCGCGCGGCTGTACCTCGACGTCGGCAGCCACCCGGAGTACGCCACGCCCGAGTGTGACGACCTCCTCGACCTGGTCGCCCACGACAAGGCGGGGGAGCGGGTGCTCGAGGGGCTGCTCGTCGACGCCGAGCGCCGGCTGCGCGACGAGGGCATCGAGGGCGACGTCTACCTGTTCAAGAACAACACCGACTCCGCGGGCAACTCCTACGGCTGTCACGAGAACTACCTGGTCGGTCGGCAGGGAGAGTTCTCCAAGCTCGCCGACGTGCTCATCCCCTTCCTGGTGACCCGGCAGATCATCTGCGGTGCCGGGAAGGTCATCCAGACTCCCCGCGGCGCGATGTACTCGGTGTCCCAGCGCGCCGAGCACATCTGGGAGGGCGTCTCGAGCGCCACCACCCGCAGCCGCCCGATCATCAACACCCGCGACGAGCCGCATGCCGACGCCGAGCGGTACCGCCGCCTGCACGTCATCGTCGGGGACTCCAACATGTCGGAGACCACGACCCTGCTCAAGGTCGCCTCGTGCGACCTGGTGCTGCGGATGATCGAGGAGGGCGTGGTGATGCGCGACCTGTCGATGGAGAACCCGATCCGGGCGATCCGGGAGATCTCCCACGACATGTCGGGCCGACGGAAGATCCGCCTGGCCAACGGGCGCGAGGCCAGCGCGCTGGACATCCAGCTCGACTACCTCACCCGGGCCCGCGACTTCGTGGACCGTCGCGAGCTGCGCACGCCGGTCATCGACCGGGCCCTCGACCTGTGGGAGCGGACCCTCAAGGCGGTCGAGTCCGACGACCTCGGCCTGATCGAGCGGGAGGTCGACTGGGTGATCAAGTGGAAGCTGATCGAGCGCTACCGTGCCCAGCACGGGCTCCCGCTGAGCCACGCGCGGGTCGCGCAGCTCGACCTGGCCTACCACGACATCCACCGCACCCGTGGGCTGTACTACCTGCTGCAGAACCGGGGGGCGGTCGCCCGGGTCACCGACGACGTACGGATCTTCGAGGCCAAGTCGGTGCCCCCGCAGACCACCCGCGCACGGCTGCGCGGGGAGTTCATCAAGAAGGCCCAGGAGCGGCGACGCGACTTCACCGTCGACTGGGTCCACCTCAAGCTCAACGACCAGGCGCAGCGGACCGTCCTGTGCAAGGACCCGTTCCGGGCGCACGACGAGCGGGTGCAGAAGCTGATCGAAGGCATGTAGTCGGCCGGCCGGTCGCCCAGCCGACTCTCAGGGTCGTTGGCTAGGGTGACCAGGTTCCCCCGACCCCCATTCCTGAGGTGTGTTCATGCGTCGCCGCCTCGCCACGGTCTCCGTGGCGGTCCTTCTGCTCACCGGCACCGCCGCTTGCGGCTCCGACTCCTCCACGGACGCCGCCGGCTCCTCCGACAGCTCCACGAGCGCCACCACCGGGAACATCGCCGGTCTCACCGTCACCGGCGACTTCGGCAAGGAGCCCAAGGTCAAGGTCGACGGGCTGGACGTCTCCGAGGCGGAGTCCGAGGTGCTGATCCAGGGGGACGGCGAGGAGCTGACCAAGGACAGTGCCGCGCTGTACCGCTTCGTCATCGCCAAGGGCGCCGACGGGAAGAGCGTGGCCAGCAACTACGCCGACAACGACCCGCAGCGGATGGTGGTCGCCGAGCAGCCGGAGCAGATCAGCACCGCGGTCACGGGCCAGAAGATCGGCAGCCGCATCGCGGTCGCCATGCCGGTCAAGGACCTCCTGGGCGACCAGGGCGCCCCCCAGGTCGGTCTCGCCCCCGAGGACGACATCGTGCTGGTGTTCGACCTGATCAAGGCAGCCCAGCCCCCGCTCGACGGGCCCGAGGGTGACAAGGTGGCCCCGCCGTCCGACGCGCCGTCCGTGGTGGAGAAGGACGGCGACGTCACCGGCCTCGACTTCTCCGACGCCCCCAAGAAGGCGCCCAAGGACTTCCAGGTCATCCCGCTCGTCGAGGGCAGCGGCAAGGCCATCAGCGAGGGCGACGACATCACCGTCAACTACTTCGGCGCGGTGTGGGGCAAGGGCGACACGCCGTTCGACGAGTCCTTCAGCGGCCCTCCCGCCTCGTTCACCCTGGCCAAGGGCAGCCTGATCGACGGGTGGGTCAAGGGACTGACCGGGGTGAAGGCGGGCAGCCGCGTCATGCTCGTGATCCCGCCGGCTCTGGGATACGGCAAGGAAGGCAGCGGGGACACGATTCCCGGCAACTCCACCCTGGTGTTCGTGATCGACGTGCTTGGTGTCAACCTCTGATCCAGGCAGGATGAGCGCAGGCCCTCCCGGCGTACCGCTGGGAGGGCCTCGCCCGGAGCAGAGCCAGGAGTGGGGGACCGATGTCGGCACGCAAGAGCGAGCGGCTGCTCAACCTGCTCATCACCCTCCTCGTGGCCCGGGGGTTCGTGAGCAAGCAGCGGCTGCGTGAGGTGATCGTCGACTACAAGGACGCCGCCACCGACGAGGCCTTCGAGAAGATGTTCGAGCGCGACAAGGAGGACCTCCGGGCCCTCGGTGTGCCGATCGAGATCGGTGGTCACGACCCGCTGTTCGACGACGAGGCCGGCTACCGCATCGTCCGGTCCGCCTTCGAGCTGCCGGCCATCTCCCTGGAGGCCGACGAGGCGGCTGTCGTCGGTCTCGCGGCCCGGGTCTGGCAGCAGGCCGGTCTGGCCTCGGCCACCTCCGACGCACTGCTCAAGCTCCGGGCCGCCGGCCTCGAGGTGGACCGGGAGGCGCTCGACGTGGCCCAGCCTCAGCTCGTCGCCGACGAGCCGTCCTTCGAGGCGTTCTGGGAGGCAGTCGCGACGCGGCGACCGGTGCGCTTCACCTACCGCCGCTCCGCCGCCGCCGAACCGGTCGCGCGGCACCTGGAGCCCTGGGGGATCGTCTCCTTCCGGTCCCGGTGGTACGTCGTCGGGCACGACCGCGACCGTGCCGACCGCCGGCTCTTCCGGCTCTCCCGGGTGGTCGGAGAGGTCGCCTTCACCGGTCCCGCCGGCGCCTACGCCGTGCCCGAGGGCACCGACCTGCGCACGCTCACGGCCTCGTTGGCGCCCGAGACCGTCGAGCGGACCGCCGAGCTCGCCGTCCGACCCGGCCGGGCGCTCGCCCTGCGGCACCGACGGGTCCCTGCCGCCGACAGCCCTGCCGCCGACAGCCCTGCGGGCGGGGACCGTCCGGGCTGGGACCTGGTCCAGGTCGGCTTCGGACGGCTGGAGTCCTTCGCCGCCGAGGTCGCCTCCCACGGCGCCGACGTCGTCGTGGTCGGGCCCCCGGACCTGCGTGCACGGGTGGTGGCACTGCTCCGCGCGGCTGCCGGGACGGACGCGGCGTGAGCTCCGTCGGCCGGGCTCCGGCAGGGGCGCGTGACCAGGTCAACCGTCTCCTGGCCCTGGTGCCCTACCTCCAGCACCGCGGCGAGATCTCCGTCGACGAGGTCGCACGGGAGTTCGGCGTGCCGCCCCGGACCATCCGCCGCGACATCAACGTGCTGCTGTTCTGCGGCCTTCCGGGTCTCGGGATGGGTGACCTGATCGACGTCGACTTCGACGCCCTCGAGGGGGAGGGGATCATCCGGCTCACCAACGCCGACTACCTCGCACGGCCCCTGCGGCTCGACAGCACCGAGGCAGCCGCCCTGGTAGCCGGGCTGAGGGCGCTGCTCGAGGGCAGCGCCGAGGACCAGCGCGAGGTCGTCGAACGGGCCCTGCACAAGATCGAGGCCGCTGCGGGGGAGACCGCAGGGGTGGCCGCCCAGGTCGACCTGCACGTCACCGCCGACGCGCACGAGCGGACGCTGGCGGGCCGGCTGCAGCAGGCGGTGGCGGCCCGCCGACAGGTCCGGCTCACCCACCACTCCGCGGTCCGGGACGAGGTCACCACCCGGGTGGTCGACCCGATCGCGGTGTCGACCTCCGAGGGTCACCGCTACCTCGACGCGTGGTGCCACCTGGCGGGGGACCGCCGGCTGTTCCGGCTCGACCGCGTCACCGAGGTCGTCGTGCTGGACGAGGGAGTCTCCGCACAGGCCGACCTGCCGCCCCTGGACCTGGCCGAGGGCATCTTCCGGCCCTCGCCCGACGCGCTGCTGGCGACGCTCAGGGTCTCGGACCGGGCCCGGTGGATCACCGAGTACTACCCGGTCGAGACCGTCGACGAAGAGCCTGCCGAAGCGGGGGGCGGGCTGAGGGTCACCCTCCGGGTCGGTGACCCCGCCTGGCTGGTCCGGCTGATGCTGCGCCTGGGCGGGGAGGCCACGATCGTCGAGCCCGTGTCGCTGGCGGAGGTGGTCCGCGCCACGGCTCGGCAAGCACTCGGTGCATACTCGTGAAGAGTGCGTACCATGGGGAAGGTCACCGGGTAGACCTCCCGGACCGGCACCGCGACCGCACAGCGAAGGCAGACTCACATGGGCAACCTCGGACCGACTGAGATCATCCTCATCCTGCTGGTCCTCGTGCTGCTGTTCGGCGCCAAGAAGCTCCCCGAGCTCGCACGCGGAAGCGGCCGCGCGCTGCGCATCTTCAAGGCCGAGACCAAGGGCCTGATGGACGACGACGACGACAAGCTGAAGTCGGAGGAGCAGCGGCAGATCGACTCCCAGCGGGTCGACCCGTACGCACCCGACTTCCGCAGCCCCTCGCAGCCGGTGGCACCGCCCTACGAGCAGCGTCCTGGCTCCTCACGTCCCGACTCGGACCGCTGAGCGGGTCCCTCTCCTCCGCCTCGGAGCGTCCGGTCGTGCTGCCCGGACGCGGTCCCGAGCCTGAGCCTGTGCCCATGCTTGCGTCTGTGTCTGTAGCCGCCTTCGTGTCGATGAGCTGGAGGGTGGCCCCGTGAGGCTCGGCCGGGTCTTCGGGCTGTTCCGGATCTCACCGGCGACCGCGTCCGGTCCCGACGGTCAGATGGCCCTGGCCGACCACCTGCGGGAGCTCCGGGCCCGGGTCCTGCGCTCGGTGGTCGCCCTGGTCGTCGCCGTCGTCGTCGCCCTCTTCTTCTACGAGCGGCTCCTCGACCTGGTCCTGGCGCCGTACAACGATGCCCAGCGTGCCCTGGGTGACTCGGTGCAGACCAAGGCCTACATCAAGGGTGCCGCCGGCCCGCTGCTGCTGCAGCTGAAGCTGAGCGGGATCGCGGCGCTGGTCGTCACCGCGCCGTACTGGCTCTACCAGATCTGGGCGTTCATCATGCCCGGCCTCCACCCGCACGAGCGGCGCTGGTCGCGGATCTTCGCTGCCGTCGCCGGACCGCTCTTCGTCACCGGCGTCGCTGTCGGCTACTACGTCCTGCCCCGCGGCCTGGAGGTGCTGATCGGGTTCACCCCCGCCAAGCTGGAGAACCTCGTCGAGTTCGGGGAGTACTTCAGCTTCTTCACCCGGATGCTCCTGGTGTTCGGCGTCGCCTTCGAGATCCCGCTCTTCGTGATCCTGCTGAACCTGGCCGGGGTGGTCTCGGGCAAGGCGCTGGGCGAGCACCGCTCCTGGATCATCATCGGCACCTTCGTCTTCGCGGCCGCGGCCACTCCCTCCACCGACCCGTTCTCGATGCTGATGCTCGCCCTGCCGATGACGGCCCTGTTCGTGATCTCGGAGGTGATCGCCCGCCTGATCGACCGGCGCCGTCGGACCGCCCTGGACGGTCTGGCCGACGACGAGGCCTCCACGATCGAGTCGGACGACGACGACTCCTACGGGCCCTCCGGCCTCGGCGAGGACGAGGACTGATGCGGACGCACGACTCCAGCCTCGTCGACCCGTTCGACCTTCCTGAGTGGCTGGGCGTCGCCCCGGTCACCTGGTCGGGACTGACCAGCCTGGGCTCCGCCCATCTCGTCACCGGGTCCCTGCACACCGACGAGGGCGGGGTGGAGCCGGTGGCCTGTGACGTCCTGGCCTGCGACCTCGCCTACCCGCAGCCCGTGCTCAGCGAGGCCTGGCGGCACGACGCCCACCAGGCGTGGACGCTGGGCGAGGTGCTGCTGCTCGAGTACGACGGGCGCCTCACGATGGTGCTACCAGGCACGGCGGTCACCGCCGAGGCGACCCTGGAGGCGGTGCGACGGCTCGCGAAGGCGGTCGGCGCCCCCGCCGAGCGGTTCACGGTCGCCCTCCGGCTCTGACCGGACCCTCGCGGCTAGGCTGGAGCGGTGCCCAGGGAGATCGCGCTGCTGACCAACCCGACCTCCGGACGGGGGACCGGGGAGCGGACCGCGGCCCTCGCGCTGCCCCGGTTGACCGAGGCAGGCTTCCGGGTACGACGCCTCCAGGGCCACGACGAGCACGAGGCCCGGGACCTGGCCTCGCGGGCCGTCGAGGACGGGGTCGAGGCGCTGGTCGTGGTGGGGGGCGACGGTCTGGTGAACCTGGCCGTCCAGCTGCTCGCCCACCGACAGACCTGCCTGGGCATCATCCCGGCGGGACACGGCAACGACGCCGCCCGCTCGCTCGGGCTGCCCCGGACCGATCCCGAGGCCGCCGCGGACGTGGTGATCGGCGGCCGGGTCCGCACCGTCGACCTCGGGCTCGCCGGGTCGACGTACTTCCTCAGCGTGCTGTCCGCGGGCTTCGACGCGGTGGTCAGCGAGCGGGCACAGGCGATGCGGTGGCCCTCCGGAGGGATGCGCTACGCCGTGGCCACCCTCGCCGAGATGAGGGGCTTCACGCCTCTGGACTACCACCTCGTGCTCGACGGTGAGCCGCGTGACCTCCCTGCGATGCTGGTCGCGGTCGGCAACGGGCCGACCTTCGGCGGCGGCCTCCGGGTCACCGAGGGGGCGCTCCTCGACGACGGGCTCCTCGACGTCGTGCTGTTCCACCCCGTGTCGAAGGCGGACCTGCTGCGCACCTACCCCCGCCTGTTCCGCGGCACCCACGTCACCCACCGCGCCTACGAGCACCACCGCGTCAGCCAGGTGACCATCGACGCGCCCGGGGTCGTCGCGTACGCCGACGGCGAGCGCGTCGGGCCTCTGCCGGTGACCGTCACCGTGGCCCCCCGGGCCCTGCGCGTCCTCGTGGGGCCGGCATGACCAGCCCCGCCGAGCGGTACGCGAAGTTCCGCGCCCAGCAGTCGGCCCCGGTGCTGGCCGACTTCGCAGAGCTGTACGACTTCGGCCTGGACGCGTTCCAGGTGCAGGCCTGCGAGGCCCTCGAGTCCGGTGACGGCGTGCTCGTCGCCGCCCCCACCGGTTCGGGCAAGACGATCGTCGGGGAGTTCGCGGTCCACCTGGCCCTGCAGCAGGGACGCAAGTGCTTCTACACCACCCCGATCAAGGCGCTGTCCAACCAGAAGTACGCCGACCTGGTGCGCCGCTACGGCCCCGACCAGGTCGGCCTGCTGACCGGGGACAACTCGGTCAACGGCGAGGCCCCGGTGGTGGTGATGACCACCGAGGTCCTGCGCAACATGCTGTACGCCGGCTCGCGGACCCTGGACGGCCTCGGCTTCGTGGTCATGGACGAGGTGCACTACCTCGCCGACCGGATGCGCGGGGCGGTCTGGGAGGAGGTGATCATCCACCTGCCGGAGTCAGTGGCGGTGGTCTCGCTGAGCGCCACGGTCTCCAACGCCGAGGAGTTCGGTGAGTGGCTGTCCACGGTCCGCGGCTCGACGACCACGATCGTGGAGGAGACCCGGCCGGTCCCGCTCTACCAGCACATCATGGTCGGCCGGCGCCTCTACGACCTCTTCGACGACAGCACCGGCTTCGCTGACGCGCAGAGCCGCGTGAACCCCGAGCTCGAACGGGTGGCGCGGGACGACTGGCGGTCACGGCGGACCACCGACCGGCAGAAGGGCCGGGGCGCCCGGGGGAGGGGCGGGCCCGCGGACCGCCGAGGCTCCTCCCCGCGCGCCGGGCTGGCCAGCCGCGTCGACGTGGTCGACCGTCTCGACCGCGACGGCCTGCTCCCGGCGATCTACTTCATCTTCAGCCGGATCGGCTGCGACGCCGCGGTCCAGCAGTGCCTCCAGGCCCAGCTCCGGCTGACCGGCCCCGCCGAGCGCGACGCGATCGTGGCCTTCGTGGAGGACAAGTGCGCCCACATCCCGCCCGAGGACCTCCACGTCCTGGGCTACCACGACTTCCTCGACGGGCTGAGCCGCGGCGTCGCGGCCCACCACGCCGGGATGCTGCCCACGTTCAAGGAGTGCGTGGAGGAGCTCTTCGCCGCGGGTCGCTGCCGGGTGGTGTTCGCGACCGAGACCCTGGCGCTGGGGATCAACATGCCGGCCCGGTCGGTGGTGATCGAGAAGCTGACCAAGTGGAACGGCGAGACCCACGCCGACATGACGCCGGGGGAGTACACCCAGCTCACCGGTCGCGCCGGTCGCCGCGGCATCGACGTCGAGGGCCACGGGGTCGTCCTGTGGAGCCCCGGCCTGGACCCGAAGTCGGTGGCCGGGCTCGCCTCGACGCGTACCTACCCGCTCCGCTCCTCGTTCCGCCCGTCGTACAACATGGCGGTCAACCTGGTCCACCAGGTCGGCCGCACCACCGCCCGGGAGCTGCTGGAGTCCTCCTTCGCGCAGTTCCAGGCCGACGCGGCGGTGGTCGGCCTGGCCCGCCAGCTGCGCAAGGCCGAGGAGGGGCTGGAGGGCTACGCCGCGTCCGCGCAGTGCCACCTCGGGGACTTCCTGGAGTACTCCCGGCTCCGCCAACGGCTCAGCGACCTGGAGTCGTCCGCGGCCAGGTCGCGGCGCGCGGACCGGCGCCAGGAGATCGTGGCCTCGTTGGAGGCGCTGCGGCCCGGCGACGTCATCGAGGTGCCGTCGGGCAAGTACGCCGGCTTCGCGCTGGTCATCGACCCCGGCACCCGCTCGGACCGGGACGATCCGCGCCCCTACGTCCTCACCGTCGACAAGCACGCCCGTCGGCTCTCCATGGTCGACTTCAACCGGCCGACGGAGGCGCTGGCCCGGATGAAGGTGCCGCGGACCTTCAACGGCCGCAACGCCCAGTCGCGCCGCGAGCTCGCCATCGCCCTGTCCACGCGGGCGCACACCCTCGACCCCGGCGCCCCGTCACGGCGCGGTCGTGGACACCGACCGGGCGGCGGTGGGGCGCCGGAGGAGGCCGAGGTCACGCGGGCACGGGCGGCGATCCGCGCGCACCCCTGTCACGGCTGCGCCGACCGCGAGTCGCACGCCCGCTGGGCAGAGCGCCACCACAGGCTCGCCCGGGAGGCGCAGACGCTGCGTCGGCGGATCGAGTCGCGGACCAACACCATCGCCCGGCAGTTCGACCGGGTGTGCGAGGTGCTCACCTCGCTGGGGTACCTCGCCGACGACGAGGTGACCCCGACCGGACGCACGCTCATGCGCATCTACACCGACATGGACCTGGTCGCCGCGGAGTGCCTGCGTGCGCGGCTGTGGGAGGGACTCGGGCCGGCCGAGCTGGCGGCCGCCCTGTCCACCCTGGTCTTCGAGGCCCGCCGTCCCGACGACGCCACCTCCCCCCGCCTCCCACCGGGCGAGG
This sequence comes from uncultured Actinomycetota bacterium, assembly GCA_963784485.1. GTDB lineage: Bacteria > Actinomycetota > Actinomycetes > Propionibacteriales > Nocardioidaceae > Marmoricola_A. Next base: position 445,227 of record CAWARH010000005.1, read on the forward strand.
TGCGCGAGGTGGTCTCGGAGATGGTCTCGGTCTGGGCCGAGCTGGACCGGGTCGAGCGCGAGCACCGGCTGGAGTTCCTGCGCGAGCCGGACCTGGGCTTCGCCTGGGCCGCCTGGCGCTGGGCCGAGGGTGCCTCCCTCGACGAGGTGCTCGGGGAGACCGACCTCGCCGCGGGCGACTTCGTGCGGTGGATGAAGCAGCTGCTCGACCTGACCGGGCAGGTCGCCGAGGCCGCAGGGTCCGACACGCTGCGCCGAACCGCCCGCGCCACCCTGTCCGCGTTGCGACGGGGCGTCGTGTCGTACTCCTCGGTGACCGAGTGAGCGCGCCGACCCACGTCGACCTGATCCAGGTCGACGCCTTCGCGGACCGGTTGTTCGAGGGCAACCCGGCTGCGGTGATGCCCCTGGACGGCTGGTTGGACGACCGCCTGCTGCAGCAGCTCGCGGCCGAGAACAACCTGTCCGAGACCGCCTTCACCGTGCCCCTGGCCCACGACGCGTCGCCGCTGGCCGGCGCCCCGGCGTACGCCCTGCGGTGGTTCACCCCCGAGGTCGAGGTCGACCTGTGCGGCCACGCGACGCTGGCGACCGCGGCGTACCTCTTCGAGGACCGGCACCCCTGCGCCGCGGCGCTCGCGTTCAGCACCCGCAGCGGCTGGCTGGTGGCCCGTCGCGGGGGACCGGACGAGATCGTGCTCGACTTCCCCGCGGAGCCGCCGGTGCCGGTCGCGCCCGACCCGGTCGTGGTGGCGGCCCTGGGGGTGGCGGTGGTCGAGACCCTGCGCGCCACGGACCTGGTCTACGTCGTGGCCACCGCCGGGGAGGTGCGCGACCTGACGCCCGCCCTGGGCCCCCTGCTGCGCATGGACGCGCGGGGCGTGGTGGTCACCGCACCCGGCGACCCGGGCTCGGGCTTCGACTTCGTGTCCCGCTGGTTCGGGCCCCCGGCCGGGATCCCCGAGGACCCGGTGACCGGCTCGGCCCACGTGCAGACCGCGCCGTACTGGGCGGGGCGTCTGGGGCGCACCCGGCTCCGGGCCCGTCAGCTCTCGGCGCGCGGAGGCACCGTGGGCTGCGCGGTGGTCGGCGACCGGGTGGAGCTCACCGGCAGCTACGTGAGGTACCTCACCGGCCGGGTGCGGCTGCCCTGAGCCGGACCGGTGCGGTGCGGGCCCCCCGAGGTCAGGGCGCGACCGGGCGGCCCTCGTACGGCGTGGACAGCACGATCGTGGTGCGCGTGGACACGTTCGCCGCCGCCCGGATCCGGGCCAGCAGGTGCTCGAGGTCGTACGGCGCGGCCACGCGGATCTTCAGGATGTACGACTCGTCCCCGGCCACCGACCAGCACGACTCGATCTCGTCGATGTCGCGCAGCCGCTCGGGGGAGTCGTCGGGCTGGGACGGGTCGATCGGGCGGATCGAGATGAAGGCGGTGAGCGGCAGCCCGACCCGGTCGTAGTCCAGGACGGCGGCGTACGACGTGATCAGCCCGCGGGTCTCGAGCCGCTTGACCCGCTGGTGCACGGCCGAGGTGGACAGGCCCGTGGCTTTGCCGAGATCGGTGAACGACATGCGGCCGTCGGCGGCCAACAGCGTGAGGATCTGGCGGTCGATGTCCTCCATGCGGGAAGGCTAGCGGTCGGAGGCCCCCAAAAGGGAGGCACAGTGCAAGGATCGGCACGTGCCCCGTCTGATGCTGCTCGACACCGCGTCGCTGTACTTCCGTGCCTACTTCGGCGTGCCGGACTCGGTCACCGCGCCCGACGGCACCCCCGTGAACGCCGTCCGCGGGCTGCTGGACTTCATCAGCCGCCTGGTCACCGACTACCAGCCCACCCATCTGGCCTGCTGCTGGGACAACGACTGGCGGCCGGCGTGGCGCACCGACCTGCTCCCGTCCTACAAGGCGCACCGGGTCGTGGCCGAGCGACCCACCGCCCCCGACGTCGAGGAGGTGCCCGACACGCTCCAGGCGCAGGTGCCGGTGATCCTCGAGGTGCTGGCCGCGTTCGGGATCGCCGTGGTCGGGGCCGACGGCTACGAGGCAGACGACGTGATCGGCACCCTGGCCACCCGGTCCTCGATGCCGACCGACATCGTCACCGGCGACCGGGACCTCTTCCAGCTCGTCGACGACGAGCGGGAGGTGCGCGTGCTCTACGTCGCCCGCGGCGTGGGCCGGCACGAGCGGGTCACCAACGCGGTGGTCCGGGACAAGTACGCCGTCGACGGTGCTCAGTACGCCGACTTCGCGACGCTGCGCGGTGACGCCTCCGACGGGCTGCCCGGAGTGGCGGGCGTGGGGGACAAGACCGCGGCCACCCTGCTGGGACGGTTCCGCGACCTGCCCACCCTGCTCGCCGCGGTCGACGACCCCGACTCCGACCTCGCCCCGGGGCCGCGGAGCAAGCTGCGTGGCGCCGCCGACTACCTCGCGGTCGCCCCCGCCGTCGTCCGGGTCGCCTGCGACCTCGACCTCGGCGACCCCGACCTCACCCTGCCCCGCACCCCCGCCGACCCCGAGGCGCTGGTCGCCCTGTCCACGCGGTGGGGACTGGACAGCCCGACCACCCGGCTCGTCGAGACGCTGACCGGGCTGCCTCGTTGAGCCGGAGCAGCCGGAGCCGCCGGGGCAGCCGGGGCAGCCGGGGCAGCCGGGGCCCGGCCCGGTAGGAGCCGCGAGGGCCGGTCAGACGACGGACAGGCGCTCGCGTGCCTGGTCCCGCCACCACTGCTGACCCGACTCGGGGAGGGTGTGGATCGGGTCGAAGTAGGAGTAGGTGCGCGAGGTGGCCTCGGCGTCCGCGGCCTCGATCGAGGTGCGGTAGTTCTTCGTCCACGACGAGATGCCCTTCTCGCGGTCGTAGTCGGCGAGCTGGTGCACCCAGCGCTTCCCGACGAAGGGCACGTCGCAGACGATCCGCGGGGTGGCGAAGCCGGGCAGGTACCCCATGATGTGGTGCTGGAGCTGCTGCGCCTGCGCCACCGAGACCCGCCAGTGCTCCGAGGCGGGGATCATGTCGCACATGTAGAAGTAGTACGGAAGGATCTGGGCGCCGTCGAGCAGCGCGAAGCACAGGTCGAGGAGCGCGTGCGGGTCGTCGTTGACCCCGCCGAGCAGGACGCCCTGGTTGCGCACGTCGCGGACCCCGGCATCGAACATGGCCTTCGCCGCGCGGGCGACCAGCGGGGTCACCGAGTTCGCGTGGTTGACGTGGGTGTGGATGGCCAGGGAGACCCCCCGGGCGCGCGCCACGGTGGCGACCCGACCGATGCCGTCGACGACCTCGGGCTGGAGCCAGTGCTGCGGCAGCCCGGCCAGCGCCTTGGTGGCCAGCCGGATGTCGCGGATGTTGTCGATCTCCAGCAGCCGGGTGAGGAAGTCCTCCAGGCGGTTCCACGGCAGGTTGGCCACGTCGCCGCCGGAGACCACCACGTCGCGCACCTGCGGGGTGCGCCGCAGGTAGCTCATCATCGAGTCGAGCCGGTCGACCGGCTTGAGGTCGAACTTGAGCTTGTCCACGGTCGGCGTCGAGTTGCCCACCAGGTCCATGCGGGTGCAGTGCCCGCAGTACTGCGGGCAGGTGGGCAGGAGCTCGGCCAGCACCTTGGTGGGGTAGCGGTGGGTGAGGCCCTCGGCCACCCACATGTCGTGCTCGTGCAGGGAGTCCCGTGAGGCCTCCGGGTGCGAGGGCCAGTCCGTGCGCCGGTCGGAGAAGACCGGGATCATGTAGCGCCGCACCGGGTCGGCGTACATCGCCTCGGTGAGCGAGCCCGGCCCGGCGGGCACCGCCCGTGGTGCCATCGTGTTCATCATCTGCGGCGGCACCAGCATCGACATGGTCGCCCGCTCGCGCTGGTCCCGCTCGAGGTCGTCGTAGAACCGCTCGTCGAGCAGGTCGCCGAAGAGCGCACGGAGCTGGCGGAGGTTCTTGATGCAGTGCGAGCGCTGCCACTGGGCGGACTCCCACTGCTCGGTGGTGACCTCGGCCCAGCCCGGGAAGCGGGTCCAGTCGGGCTCGACCAGGGGGGAGAAACGGTAGGCGTACGGCTGCCCGTCGGCCCCGCCGAGGCTGCCCGGCAGTCCGGTGGAGGTGCCGGGGGTGGGCGTGGTCTGGGTGGTCACGGCTGTTCCTCCTTTGTCCGGGCGCGCTTGTGTGAGCCCGCTCATGTCTGCCAGAGTAGACGCAGAATCTCCTGTCTGTCTAACTTGGAGCCGCAAATATTTCGGCCATGTTTCGTTTCGGGAAAGGTACGTGCGGTGAGCGTCGTGGAAGAGAGCCTTCAGCACAGCGACCCGGTCGGGCTGCACCGGGTGCTGGCACCCAGCGGCGTGCTGCCGCAGGCGGCCGAACGGCTCGACACGCGTCGGGAGCTGTGGCCCGACGAGACCCGGATCCGGGTGGAGCGGCTCAACCTCGACGCCGCGTCGTTCCGCCAGCTCGAACGGACCCACCACGGTGACGGCGACGCGGTCCGCCGCGCAGTCCTGGACATCGTGGCCACGCGCGGCAAGATGCAGAACCCCGAGACCGGCTCAGGCGGCATGCTCATCGGCACGGTCGAGGAGGTCGGGCCACAGTCCCCGCTCGGCCTGGCCGTGGGCGACCGGGTGGCCACCCTGGTCTCCCTCACGCTCACGCCCCTGGTGATCGAGGACGGCCTGCTCGGCTGGGACGGGCGCAGCGAGCAGGTCCCCGTCGACGGCTACGCCGTGCTCTTCGGGCGCTCGATCGCCGCGGTGCTCCCCGACGACCTGAGCGCCGAGCTGGCGCTGTCGGTGATGGACGTGTGCGGTGCCCCTGCGCTCACCTCGCGGGTGGTCGAGCAGTACGTCGCCCCCGCCGGGAGCGGGGCCCCCGGGCCGGCGCCGCTGGTCGTCGTCGTCGGGGGAGCGGGGAAGTCCGGCTCCCTGGCCCTGGCGGCCGCGCGCAGGGCCGGTGCGCGCACGGTCGGGGTCGTGCCCCACCGCGCCGAGGCGGACCTGCTGGAGACCGCCGGGATCGCCGACGCGGTGGTGGTCGCCGACGCCCGGGACCCGGTCGCCCTGCGCGCCGCGGTCACCGCGGTGGAGCCGGACCGGGCGCACGTCACCGTGGTCTGCGTGGACGTCCCGGGCTGCGAGGGCGGGGCGATCCTGGCCACGCGGGACGGGGGGACGGTGATCTTCTTCTCCATGGCCACCTCGTTCTCCTCGGCGGCCCTGGGCGCGGAGGGGCTCGCAGCCGACGTCACGATGCTGGTCGGCAACGGCTACGTGCCCGGCCACGCCGAGCACGCCCTCGGGCTGCTGCGCAGCGAGCCCGGGGTGCGCGCCCTCTTCGAGCGCCGTCGGTGAGCGGCACAATGCGCCCATGGTCTCCCTGCCCCCGCCCCCGATGACGCGCCTCCTGCTCCGCAACGGCCGCGTGCACGCTCCTGCCGGCACCGGCACTGGCGCCGGCACTGGCGCAGGCACTGGGGTCGGAGCCGCGGCCCCGACCTGCCTGCTCGTGGAGGGCGACACCCTCGCCTGGGTCGGCACCGAGGACGGTGCGCCCCCGCCCCGGCCGGGGGACCGGGTCGTCGACCTGCAGGGCCGCCTGGTCACCCCTGCCTTCGTCGACGCCCACGTCCACCTCGCCGACACCGGGCTCAACGCGATGGGGGCCGACCTGACCGGCACCCGGTCCGCCGCCGAGGCGCTCGACCTGCTCGCCGTGCACGCCCGCACCACCGGGCTCGGCATCGTCCTGGGGCAGAGCTGGGACGAGACCACCTGGACCGGCTCGATGTTCAGCCGGGCCGAGCTCGACGCCGCGGTCGCCGGCCGGCCGGCGTACGTCTCCCGCGTCGACATGCACTCCGCCTTCGCCTCGACCGCCCTGCTCGAGGTCGCCGGCCAGCACGCCGGGACCCCGGTCGAGGGGATGGACGGCTGGTCGGCGCAGGGGCCGGTGAGCCGGGACGCCCACCACGCTGTCCGGGACGCGGTCCGCACCCTCATGAGCCCGGCCGACCGGGCTCTGGCGATCCGCCTGGCACTGCAGACCGCCGCGGCGCGCGGGATCGGCATGGTCCACGAGATGGGCGCCCCGCACATCAACAGCCCCGGGGACGTCCCCACGGCCCGGCGCCTGCGGGCCGAGGCGGACGCCGTCGGGAGCGCCCTTCCCGAGGTGGTCGGCTACTGGGGCGAGCCGGCCCTCGACCTGGTGCTCTCGCAGGGGCTCGCGGGCGCTGCCGGGGACTACTGCGTCGACGGTGCGATCGGCTCCCGCACGGCGGCCCTCGAGGCGACGTACGCCGATGCGGCAGGCAACGGCCACCTCTACCTCGACGCGGCACAGATCGCCGACCACCTCGTGGCCTGCACCCGGGCCGGGGTCCAGGGCGGGTTCCACGTGATCGGAGACCGGGGGGCCGCAGCCCTGGTCGACGGCTTCACCCGGGCCGCCGCCGAGGTCGGCGCGGACGCGATGCGGTCAGCCCGGCACCGCCTGGAGCACCTGGAGATGGTCTCGGCGGCGCAGATCGAGGTGCTCGCCGACCTCGGCGCGACGGCCAGCATGCAGCCGCTGTTCGACGCCTGGTGGGGCGGGCCCGCGGGACTGTACGAGACCCGGCTCGGCGAGCGAGCGCACGGGATGAACGCATTCGCCTCGCTGGCCCGGGCCGGGGTCCCGCTCGCCTTCGGCTCCGACAGCCCGGTCACCCCGTTCGACCCCTGGGCCGCGGTCCGCGCCGCGGTGTGGCACCACGACCCCGCGGAACGGCTCGGGGTGACCGCCGCCCTCGACGCGCACACCCGCGGTGGCTGGCTGGCCGCCCGCCGGGACGGCGGGACCCTCGAGCCCGGTGCGCCGGCGTACGTCGCGGTGTGGGACCTGGCCCCCGGGACCGACCCGCTCACCCGGCTGGACCCCGACGACGCCCTCCCTGCCTGCGCCCTGACCCTGGTCGCCGGCGCCCCCGCCCACGACCCCGAAGGACTGCTCTCATGAAGCTCTCGCTCGACGCCACCGCGGTGGAGTCCGCCCGCGCGCTGGCCCAGCGGGTGGGCCGGCCGATCGTCGACCTGGCGAGCGCGCACACCACCGTCTCGGTGGAGCGGGCGACGCTGCGCCTCGGCGGCATCACCGGCGCCGACCCGGAGGGGACGCCGTGGGTCAACCGGCTGCTGGACACCGTGCGCGCCGACGTCGGCCTGGAGCACGGCGTGTCCCTGCCGGTGTGGGACGCGCTGGTCCGGGGCGAGGCCGAGGACCTCGGCGCGCTGGCCCAGAAGGCGTCGGCCGGCTCGGTGCGGTTCCGCGTGCCGACCGGGCGCGACCTGGTGCGGGCCCGCTCGGCGGCGAGACGGCAGGTCGGCTCCGGCCTCAAGCGCGTCGACGCCCGGCGGCGGGAGCGGGAGCGGCTGGTCAAGAGGTGGGGCGAGCCCGAGCGCAAGCCGTGGATCTACCTGATCGTCGCGACCGGCGACATCTACGAGGACATGCCCCAGGCCCAGGCAGCGGCACGCGAGGGCGCCGACGTGATCGCGGTCATCCGGTCCACCGGGCAGTCGTTGCTCGACTACGTCCCCGAGGGACCCACCCGGGAGGGCTTCGCGGGCACCTACGCCACCCAGGAGAACTTCCGGCTGATGCGCGCCGCGCTCGACGAGACCAGTGCGGAGGTCGGCCGCTACGTGCGGCTGACCAACTACGCCTCAGGGCTCTGCATGCCCGAGATGGCGGCGATGGCGGGGCTGGAGCGGCTCGACATGATGCTCAACGACTCGATGTACGGCATCCTGTTCCGCGACATCAACCCGGTCCGGACCTTCGTCGACCAGCGGTTCAGCCGCCAGGTGCACGCCCGGGCAGGCATCATCATCAACACCGGCGAGGACAACTACCTCACCACCGCCGACGCCATGGAGGCCGCGCACACGGTGACGGTGAGCCAGCTGCTCAACGAGTACTTCGCCAAGGAGGCCGGGCTCGAGGACTGGCAGCTCGGTCTGGGGCACGCCTTCGAGATCGACCCGGCCGTCCCCGACTCGTTCCGACTCGAGCTCGCCCACGCGCTGCTCGCCCGGCAGCTCTTCCCCGACGCCCCGCTCAAGTGGATGCCCCCGACCCGGCACATGACCGGCGACGTCTTCCGCGGCTACCTCCTGGACGCCTTCTTCAACCTGGCCGGAGCGCTCACCGGCCAGGGCATCCTGCTGGTCGGCATGATGACCGAGGCGGTGGTCACCCCGTGGCTCTCCGACCGGGACCTCGCCCTGCAGAACGTCCGGTACGTCCTGGACGCCGCCGGTCGCCTGCACGAGGACTTCCACCCGGCCCCGGACGGGTTCATCAACACCCGGGCCAACCAGGTGCTGGCCGAGTCGATCGACCTGCTGCACAAGATCCTCGACCACGAGAAGGGGCTGCTCGACGCGATCGCCGACGGCACCTTCGGCCTCATGAGACGACCCGCCGACGCGGGCCGCGGCCTCGACGGGGTCGCGCGCAAGGCGGAGACCTACTTCAACCCGGCCAGCGAGCTACTGGAGACCACATGAGCGAGATCCTGCGACCCTACGGCGACACCACCGGCGACGGCATGGTGCAGATGTCGTTCACCCTGCCCATGGCGCACTCGAAGGTCGCCGAGGGCGCCGCCCAGCAGCTGGCCAACAAGATGGGGATGGACCCGGCGATGGTCGTCCATGCCAGGCCGATGGGGCCGGACTTCACGTTCTTCGTCGTCTACGGGCGCGTGCACCACCTGGTCGAGGTCGACAAGGTCCAGGTCGTGGAGCGCGACTACCCGCTGCTGGCTCCCAAGGAGGCCAACCTGGCCATCCGCAAGCTGCTGCGCCGCCGGCTGGTCGTGGTCGGCGCCTGCATCGGCACCGACGCCCACACGGTCGGCATCGACGCCATCCTCAACATCAAGGGCTTCGCCGGCGAGAAGGGGTTGGAGTACTACCGCGAGATCCGGGTGGTCAACCTCGGGGCCCAGGTCTCGGTGCCGCACCTGGTGGCCCGGGCCCAGGCCGAGAAGGCCGACGCGGTCCTGGTCTCCCAGGTGGTCACCCAGCGCGACGCCCACCTGCTCAACACCCGGGAGATGTCCGCGGCCTTCCGCGAGGCGTACCCGGCGGACCGGCGCCCGGTGCTGATCGCCGGCGGCCCCCGCTTCGACGAGGCGATGACCGCCGAGCTCGGCGTCGACCGGATCTTCGCCCGGGGCACCACCCCGGCCGACGTGGCGTCGTACCTCGTCCACACCCTCGGTGCGCGCAGCGGCGCCCGGGCCCCCCGGATGGAGGCCTCATGACCCCGCAGCCGCCCCCCGACCCGCGGACCGGCCTGAGGGTCGTCCACCGGCGCTACGTGCCCTACGCGCACGCCCACTACGCCGGCAACCTCGTCGACGGCGCCTACGGCCTCGGGCTGTTCGGCGACGTGGCCACCGAGCTGTGCATCCGCAGCGACGGGGACGAGGGGCTGTTCGCGTCGTACTCCGAGGTGCAGTTCCGTGCCCCGGTCCGGGCCGGGGACTGCATCGAGGTCACCGCCGAGCTGGTCCGGGTCGGCGCAGGGTCCCGGACGATGGAGTTCCGCCTGCTCGCGGTCGACCCGCGGGCGCCCGGAGCAGGGGGCCTCGGCGGCCGAGGTGCTCCAGGAGCCACTGGTCGCGACCCGGGCCACCGGCGTGGTGGTCGTACCATCCGGCGTGTCCCGGAGGACACGCCGAAGCGACCCGACCTGGGCTGAACTCGTCCCTCGCGACCCGGCCACCGCTGACCTGCGACTTTGCGCAAACCCACAGGTCAGCGCCAGGTTGACGACGACCCCCCGGACTGGGCAGGGTCGGCGACGTCCACCGAGCAGGCCGCGCCGTACGTCGTCGCCAGAGGGGCTGCGAAACCTGGTCGGGATCCACCACCGAGGGAGGGCGCAGCCGTCCGGCGTCGCTCGTCCGGCACGGGGTTGAGAACGACAGGGGAGGTCCGGCCGCCAGTAGACAACGGCGTGCGTTTCGCGCAGCCAGCGCGAGAGCCGTCGGTCCGAAGGTGACCGGATCCGTTCCTGTCCTCCCGCGACGTCGCTCCCAGGTCCGACCGGTAGGTTTGGCACCGGCCGCCGTGGCCTGGGAGCAGGGAGTCGTGCAGGTGAGGTCGCAGGTCGGAACGCTGTTCCGCGTCGTCGTCGCAGGAGGCTCCGGCCTCGCCGCGGCTGCCGCTTTCGCCCCGCTGGCCTGGGCGCCCTCTGATCCTGCCCGCCGTGGCCGGGCTGAGCCTGGCAGTGGCCGGGACCCGCGGACGTCGCGCCTTCGGCATCGGGCTCGTCTTCGGGCTGGCCTTCATGGCCGCGCTGCTGCCCTGGATCCAGGTGATCGGCGTCGACGCCTGGATCGGGCTCTCGGTCCTGGAGGCGGCCTTCTACGGCGTCCTCGGGGTGCTGCTGGCCCGCGTCTCCCGGCTGCCCGCCTGGCCGCTGTGGGCCGCCGCCTGCTGGGTCGCGGCGGACCTGGCCCGCTCCCTGGTCCCGTGGGGCGGGTTCCCGTGGGGCCGCCTGGCGTTCGTCACCGTCGACACCCCGCTGGCCCCCGCGATGACGCTGGTCGGCACCTCCGGCACGTCCTTCCTGGTCGCCCTGCTCGGCTGCACCCTGGCCTGGTTGCTCGGCCGCGGCCGGTGGCACCGGGTCCGCCCCCTGGCTGCGGCGGTGGCGGTGCTCGGTGTGGCAGCCGCGCCGAGCCTGCTGCCCTCCGGGCTGCCAGCGCTCGACGCCGGCCCCACGGTCCGGGTGGCCGCGGTGCAGGGCAACGTGCCGGGGGAGGGGATGGAGGCCTTCGCCGAGCGTCGAGCGGTGCTGAACAACCACGTGGCCGCGACGCAGCGGCTGGCCCAGCGGGTCGACACCGGGCAGACCCCGCGTCCCGACTTCGTGCTGTGGCCGGAGAACTCCACCGACATCGACCCCTACGGCGACCCCAGCGTGTACGCCGACATCCAGGCCTCCGCCGACGCCGTGGCCGTCCCGCTCCTGGTCGGCGCCATGGTGGCGGGCCCCGGCCCGGTCGACGTCCGCAACCAGGGCATCGTGTGGCTGCCGGGGTCCGGCCCCGCAGCGAGCTACTCCAAGGTGCACCCGGTGCCGTTCGGGGAGTACATCCCGATGCGCGCCCAGCTCGCCCAGGTCTTCGAGCGGCTCGACCAGATCCCTCGGGACATGGTGCCCGGCACCGACCCCGGCACCCTCGACCTGGCGGGGACCACCATCGGTGACGTGATCTGCTTCGAGGTGGCCTACGACGGGTTGGTCCACCAGGTCGTCGACGACGGCGCGACCATGCTCGTCGTGCAGACCAACAACGCCACCTACATGGGCACCGGGCAGGTCGAGCAGCAGTTCGCCATCGCCCGGCTGCGAGCTCTGGAGACCAGCCGGTACGTCGTCGTGGTCGCCACCAACGGCATCTCGGGCATCGTGGCTCCGGACGGGTCGGTCGTCCAGCGCGCCCCGGAGCGCGAGACCGCCGTTCTCGAGGCGGACGTGCCCCAGCGCACCGTGCGCACCGGCGCGATCCGGTTCGGCCCCTGGGTGGAGCGCGGACTGGTCCTGGTCGCGCTGCGGCGCCGTGGCCGCCTCCGTGCTGGCCGAGCGACGTCGGCGACGACCCGCGGCCCCGGCCGGGAGCGCCTCCGGCGCCGCCGTGCCCGACCCCACCCCGTCCGCCCCGACCCGAGTGAGCCCGACCTGATGAGCCCGACCTGATGAGCCCGACCCCGGGTGCTGCCTCGTCGGTGGTCCTGCCCCCCGGCCTGCACCGGATGGTGGTGGTCATCCCGACCTACGACGAGGCCGAGAACCTCGAGTGGATCGTGGACCGGCTGCTCCGGGCGGTGCCGTTGACCGACGTGCTGGTGGTCGACGACGGCTCCCCGGACGGGACCGGACTGATCGCGGACCGCATCGCCGCACGCGAGCCGCGGGTCACCGTCCTGCACCGCACCGCCAAGGCCGGTCTCGGCGCGGCGTACCTGCACGGCTTCGCGGTGGCGCTGGAGCGCGGCTACGACGTGGTGGGGGAGATGGACGCCGACGGCTCGCACCAGCCCGAGCAGCTGCACCGGCTGGTGCAGGGCCTGGCCGAGGCCGACCTGGTGATCGGTGCCCGGTGGGTGCGTGGCGGCAGCGTGGTCAACTGGAGCCTGTGGCGCCAGGCGCTGTCGGTGGGCGGAAACCTCTATGCCCGGGCGCTGCTCGGCCTCCCGGTCCACGACCTCACCGCCGGGTTCCGGCTCTTCCGCGCCACCACGCTGCGGGCGATCAGCCTGGAGACCGTGGAGTCGGTGGGGTACTGCTTCCAGACCGACCTGACCCTGCGCACCGTCCGTGCCGGCTTGCGGGTGCGCGAGGTGCCCATCGAGTTCCTCGAGCGGGAACGGGGGGCGTCCAAGATGGACCGTTCGGTGGCCGTGGAGTCGCTGCGCAGGATCACCGCCTGGGGCGTGGCCTCCCGGCGGGCCCAGCTGCACGACTCGCTCGGCTCGCTACGGGGCCGCGTAGGCTCGGGGCACGTGTGAGAGGGGATCGGACCATGCGCAGACTCTTCCCGTGGTGGGTGGTGGCGCTGCTGTTCATCGCCGTGCCGGTGCTGGAGATCTACCTGCTCATCCAGCTCGGCCAGGTGGTCGGACCGTGGTGGACGATCCTGATCCTGCTCGCCGACGGCGCCTTCGGCGCCTGGCTGGTCAAGCGGGAGGGCGGCCGCGCCTGGCGAGCCCTCCAGGGGGCCCTCGGCACCGGCCGCATGCCGGCCACCGAGCTCGCCGACGGGGCGCTCATCCTCATCGGCGGCACCCTGCTGATCACTCCCGGGTTCATCTCCGACCTGTTCGGGCTCTTCTGCATCCTGCCGTTCACCCGGCCGCTGGCCCGTCGCGGCCTGGCGCGGGTGATCAGTCGGCGGCTGACCGTCGTCGGGCCCCTCGGAGGGGCCGGGACAGCACGACGCCCCGGTCACGAGGACGTGATCCGGGGCGAGGTGGTCGACGACGGCTGAGGTCAGGCCGACTTGGTCTTGGAGGGCCGGTGCAGGTGCGCGGGGCCGATCTCTCCGCCGCGGAGCAGGGCCACGCGCTCGGCGAGGATCTCCTCCAGCTCCTTGATCGAGCGTCGCTCGAGCAGCATGTCCCAGTGGGTGCGCGCCGGCTTCTCGGCCTTCGGCTCAGGTCGCTCGCCGTCCCGCATGAGCGCCTCGGACCCGCAGCGCGGGCACTCCCAGAGCGCCGGCACGTCGGCCTCCGCAGCCATCGGGATCTCGAACTCGTGGCCCTGCTTGCACACGTAGGCGACGCGCTGCCGGGCTGCGAACTCGATGCCGCGCTCGTCCTCGAAGCTCTGGCCGCCCAGTCGTGCTCCCCGTAGTGTCCGCTCTGCCATCTCATCCTCCGGTTGTCGCGTTGCCCTGGTGGGGCCTTCACGTCGGGTTTCGCGCAGTGGTCACTGCCTGTGAGAATCCCTCTGTCCGACAACGACAGAACCACCCGAAAATGTTCCGTGCCGCGTCTCCCTGACAGGTCAGTCTTCCCTGTTTCGGTTCAGGTCACACCCGTAGCCGGGGGGCTCGTCCTCAGACGACGGAGGGGGCCGTGTTGCCAGCCTCCAGGATGCCGCGCCTGGCGTCCACCCGCAGCAGAAGCACGAAGCCGATCACGAAGAAGACGATGAGCGCCAGGATCGCCGGACGGTAGGAGTCGGTCCACTGGTGCATCAGCCCGAAGATCAACGTGCCGAGCCAGCTCGTGCCGCGCTCCCCGGCCTGGTACAGGCTGAAGTACTCCGCCTCCCGGCCACGGGGGATCAGCAGGCTGAAGAACGACCGGGACAACGCCTGCGTGCCGCCCATGACCAGACCGATGCCGCCGCCCAGCAGCAGGAACAGCCCGATCTGGCGGTCGGGCAGGAAGTAGCCGGAGGTGACGATCACCATCCACAGGACCAGCCCGACCAGCACCACTCGGCGCGCGCCGTACCGCTCCGCCGCGCGGCCGAAGGCGAGGGCGCCGAGGAAGGCCACGAACTGGACCATGAGGATCGTGGCGATCAGCACCTCGGTGGCGAACCCGAGCTCCTTCTCGCCGTACGTCGAGGAGGTGGCGATGACGGTCTGGATGCCGTCGTTGTAGAACAGGTAGGCGACCAGGAAGGTCAGGGTCATCGGGTAGCGGCGCAGGTCCTTCAAGGTCGCCCAGAGCTGGCCGAAGCTCTCCGTGACCAGTCCACCGTGCTGGGCGACCACGTCGACCGGTGGCCGGTCGCGCAGCCCCAGGAACGGCACCAGCGTGAAGCCGGCCCACCACAGTCCGGCGGAGAGCAGGCTGAGGCGGACCGCGATCTCGGTGCTCAGCCCGAACGTGTCGTGCAGGGTGACCATGGCCAGGTTGACGGAGAGGAGAAGACCTCCGCCGAGGTAGCCCAGGGCCCAGCCCCGGGAGGACACCCGGTCGCGCTCGTCGGGGCTGGCGATCTCGCACAGGATCGCGTCGTAGACCACCAGGCTGGAGCCCAGGCAGATGTTGGCCACGAACAGCAGGAACGCGCCGAGCGGCCAGTTGGTGCCGGCCACGAAGAACATGCCGCCTGCGGCCAGCGAGCCGGTCCAGGCGAAGCGCGCCATGATCGTCGGTTTGCGGGACGAGCGGTCGGCGGCCGCCCCGACCACGGGCAGGATCAGCGCCGACACGACCGTGGCGACGGTGGCGACGTAGAACACCAGCGAGCCGGGAGAGACCGAGACCCCCAGGATCTCGAGGTTCCGGGTGCACCGGAAGCCCGCCTCGGTGTCGGTGACCCGGCCACAGGCGGCCCGCTCGGCCACCGAGATGAGGTACGGCGCGAACAGCACCGTGGCGACGGTGGTGACGTAGCCGGAGTTCGCCCAGTCGTACCAGTACCAGGCCCGCTGCTCGCGACGCCGCCGCAGCGGCTCCAGGTCGGCGACGCCCACGCTCGGTCTCATCAGGGTCCCTCCCACAGACCACGCGCGAGCAGCACCTCGCGGAGGACGTCGGTGCGGTCGGTGATCAGGCCGTCCACACCCAGGTCGATCAGCTGGTCCATCTCATCACGCTCGTCGACGGTCCAGACGTGGACCTGCCGGCCCAGCTGGTGTGCGTGTCGGACGAAGGCGGCGTCCACCACCCGGATGCCCCGGCGCCGGTGGGGGACCTGGAAGACCGCCCCGCGGTCCCGGGCCAACGGGGACAGCCGGTGGCCGCCGAGCGGCAGGACCAGGGCGGTCGTGGCCAGCACGCCACAGCTGGTCGCGACCCGGCGGCCGCAGCGGGCCCGGAAACGGCGGATGACGCTCTCGGTGAACGACCCGACGCAGACCCGGTCGGCCAGGCCCATGCGCTCGACCAGGTCGACCATGGGATCCACCGCGGCCGGACCCTTGAGGTCCACGTTGAACCGCGCCTGGGGGAAGGCCTCCAGCAGGTCACGGAGGCGGGGGACCGGCTCCTGTCCGCCGACCAGCGCCCGGGAGACCTCCGCGGCGGTCTGTTCGTCGACCCGCCCGGCCCGGTCGGTGATCCGCTCGAGCCGGTCGTCGTGGAAGGCCATCAGCTCGCCGTCCCGGGTGGCGTGGACGTCGGTCTCCAGGTAGCGGTACCCCAGCCCGACGGCGACCGAGAACGCGTGATGGGTGTTCTCCAGCCCCGCCACGTCCGGGTGGCGGGCGCCGCCCCGGTGGGCCATGGCGACCAGGTGGCCACGGGACCGGGGCTCGTCGAGGTACGCGTAGCCCGTGGTGAGCGTCGACACGGGCGGAGTCACAGGGGGAGTATCCACCTAGGACGGGAGTAGCGTGGCGGCATGGACGAGATGACCTGCCCCAAGTGTGGGGGCACGATGCACGCCCACCGGTTCCAGGACGTCGAGGTGGCCAGGTGCTCCTCCTGCTCCGGGATCTTCCTCGAGCGAGCGAACCTGGGGTCGCTGAGCGAGGCCGAGAACGACTGGCACCGTGGCGCGATCTCGCACACCGAGCCGATGCCCCGGATCACCGCGGACATGACCGCGCCCCCGCCCCCGCGCCCCAAGGCCCGGAGCTTCCTCGAGACCCTCTTCGGCTGAGCCTCCGGCCCCTGCCGGTTTCCCAGGTGAACCTGCGAAACCGGCACTTCGCCCGCGAAGTATCCAGGGGGAAGCGCCAGCTTCGTCGGGTCAGGGGCCCGGAGGGCTCGGTCAGATGTCGCGGAACGTCTCGATCGAGGCTCCGAGCGCGTTCAACCGGGTCGCGAGGTCCTCGTAGCCACGGTTGATGACGTAGACCGAGCGGAGCACCGAGGTGCCCTTGGAGGCCAGCATCGCCAGGAGGATGACCACGGCCGGACGCAGCGCCGGCGGGCACATGATCTCGGCGCCGGACCACCGGGTCGGCCCTTCGATGCGCACCCGGTGCGGGTCGAGCAGCTGCACCTGGGCGCCGAGCCGGTTCAGCTCGGTGAGGTAGATCGCCCGGTTCTCGTAGACCCAGTCGTGCAGCAGCGTGCTGCCCTGCGCCGTGGCGGCGATCACCGCGAAGAACGGCAGGTTGTCGATGTTCAGCCCGGGGAACGGCATCGGGTGGATCTTGTCGATCGGCGAGTGCAGCTGCGAGACCAGGGTGGTCAGGTCGACGAGCCGGGTGTGACCGTTGGCGGCGACGTACTCCTCGCTGCGGACGTACCGGAAGCCCATCTCCTCCAGCAGTGCGAGCTCGATCTCGAGGAACTCGATGGGCACCCGGCGGATGGTGATCTCCGAGCTGGTCACGATCGCCGCGGCGAGCAGCGACATGGCCTCGATCGGGTCCTCGGAGGGGGCGTAGTCGACGTCGACGTCGATGTGGGGGCGGCCGTGCACGGTCAGCGTCGTGGTGCCGACGCCCTCGATCCGGACGCCCAGCTCGACCAGGAAGAAGCACAGGTCCTGGACCATGTAGTTGGGGCTGGCGTTGCGGATCACGGTCACTCCGTCGTGCAGCGCCGCCGCCATCAGCGCGTTCTCGGTCACGGTGTCGCCGCGCTCGGTGAGCACGATCGGCCGGGTGGGGGAGGTGGCGGGCGAGACGGTGGCGTGGTAGCTGCCGTCGGTGGCCTTGATCTCCAGCCCGAAGGGCCGCAGGGCCGCCATGTGCGGCTCCACGGTGCGCGTGCCGAGGTCGCAGCCGCCGGCGTACGGGAGGTCGAAGGAGTCGAAGCGGTGCAGCAGGGGACCCAGGAACATGATCACCGACCGGGTACGCCGGGCCGCCTCCTCGTCGATCCGGGACAGGTCGAGGTGGGTCGGCGGGACGATCTCGAGGTCGTTGTCGTCGTTGAGCCAGCGGGTCCGTACGCCGAGGCTCTCCAGCACCTCGAGGAGCCGGTTGACCTCCTCGATCCGGGCGACCTTCCGCAGCGTGGTGCGACCACGGTTGAGCAGGGAGGCGCACAGCAGGGCGACGCCGGCGTTCTTCGACGACTTGACGTCGATGCTGCCCGACAGGGTGGTGGGGCCGGTGACGCGCAGGTGGGTGGGGCCGCCGCCGAAGGAGACGAGCTCGGAGTCGAGAGCCTCGCCGATCCGGGCGACCATCTCCAGGGTGATGTTCTGGTGTCCTCGCTCGATGCGGTTGACCGCGCTCTGGCTGGTGCTCAGCACGTCCGCGAGTTGGGTCTGCGTCCACCCGCGGTGCTTGCGGGCGTCGCGGATCAGGTTGCCGATACGGGCTAGGTAGTCCTCAGTCACGCCGCGACTGTATGTCAGATATGAGATAGGGCAAACCCGCCGCGCCGTGGACCAGGCCACGTCCGCGCCTGGGGCGCAGATCGGCGTGAGGTGTCTCACGAGGCGGCGCGGATAGGCTCCGCGGCATGCGCGTGACCACCATCCACGGAGACCGGGACATCCGGCTCGAGGAGCGACCCGCTCCCACCATCGAACTGCCCACCGACGCCGTGATCAAGGTCGCGGCCTCCTGCATCTGCGGGTCCGACCTGTGGCCCTACCGCGGAGAGAACCCGATCAAGGTCGGCAGCCCGATCGGCCACGAGGTGGTCGGCACGGTCGAGGAGGTCGGCAGCGAGGTGGAGGGGTTCGCTCCCGGGGACTTCGTGGTCGTCCCGTTCTGCCACTGCGACAACACCTGTCCGGTCTGCCGCAAGGGGATGCAGGCCGGCTGCCTGAACCTGGGCGTCACCAGCGGCGGCCAGGGGGAGTACGTCCGGGTCACCCAGGCCTCCGGCAGCCTGGTCAGGACCCCGGACCAACCGGACCCGTCCCAGCTGCCCGCCCTGCTCGCACTCTCCGACGTGATGGCCACCGGCTGGCACGCCGCGGTCTGCGCGGGCGTGGAGCCTGGTGCCTCGGTCGTGGTGGTGGGGGACGGCGCCGTCGGGCTGTGCGGGGTCCTGGCGGCCG
Source organism: uncultured Actinomycetota bacterium (assembly GCA_963784485.1). Lineage (GTDB taxonomy): Bacteria > Actinomycetota > Actinomycetes > Propionibacteriales > Nocardioidaceae > Marmoricola_A. Next base: position 463,651 of record CAWARH010000005.1, read on the forward strand.
CCACCATGGGCGCCGAGCAGATCATCGTCATGTCCCGGCACGAGCCCCGCCAGGTCGTCGCCCGGCGGTTCGGCGCCACCGACGTCGTCGCGGTGCGCGGCGAGGAGGGCGTGGAGGCCGTGCGGGCGCTCACCGGGGGCATCGGCGCCGACGCGGTGCTCGAGTGCGTCGGCACCGACGAGTCGATGAAGGGCGCACTGCGCGCGGCCCGCCCCGGCGCACGCGTCGGCTTCGTCGGCGTACCGCACGGTGTCGAGCTGCCGGTCCGCGAGATGTTCTCCCGCAACGTGGGGCTGGTCGGCGGCATGGCGCCGGTGCGCAAGTACCTCCCGGACCTGATGGAGCGGACCCTGGCGGGGACCCTCGACGCCGGTCCGGTCTTCGACCTCACCCTGCCGCTGGACGAGGTCGCCGCCGGGTACCGCGCCATGGACGAGCGCCGGGCCATCAAGGTCCTGCTGGAGCCGTGAGGATGACGTCGCAGTCGGCGGCGGACGACCCCCGCCCAGGCAGCACCGGCGTCGAGCTCGTGCTCGGCCCGATGGTGAGGTACGTCGACGAGACCAGCGCGGCGGTCTGGGTCGAGACCCCCGCGTCGGCGGAGGTGGCCGTGGTCGCGGACGGGGACCGCTGGACGGCCCGGACCTTCGCCGTCCACGGGCACCACTACGCCCTGGTGCACTGCGACGGCCTGCCCCCCGGCACCAGCACGCCGTACGCCGTGCAGGTCGACGGGGTGCCTGTGGCGCCGGTGGACACCGACCTCGACCTGCCGCAGCCGGTCCTCTCCACGCTGGAGCCCGGCCGGCCGCTGCGACTGGCCTACGGCTCCTGCCGGACCAGCGTCGGCCACGACCGGGACGGGAACCGCACCCACGGCGTGGACGCCCTGCGCGCCTACGCCCTGGCCATGGCCGGGGTGACCCAGGACCCGGCCGAGCTGGAGTGGCCCGACCTGGTGCTGTTCCTCGGCGACCAGGTGTACGCCGACGAGACCACCGAGGAGATGCGGGACTTCATCGCCGCGCGGCGCGACATCGACGAGCCCCCGTGGACCGAGCTGAAGGACTACCAGGAGTACGCCCACCTGTACCGACTGGCGTGGAGCGACCCGGCGAACCGGTGGCTGCTCTCCACGTTGCCCAGCGCGATGATCTTCGACGACCACGACATCCGTGACGACTGGAACACCTCGGCTGCCTGGAAGGCGGAGATGGAGGCCACCTCCTGGTGGCACGGCCGGATCGTGGCCGGACTGGCGTCGTACTGGGTGTACCAGCACCTGGGCAACCTCTCGCCGGCCGAGCGGGCCGAGGACGAGATCTACCGACGGGTCCTCGAGCACGAGGGGGACGAGGAGCTCGACCTGACCGACACCCTCGACGACTTCGCCGGCCGGGTCGACCAGCAGTCGGCGTCCTACCGGTGGAGCTTCGCCCGCGAGCTCGGCGGCGCCCGCCTCGTGGTCGTGGACTCCCGGGCCGCGCGGGTGCTGGGGGAGGAGGACCGGGCCCTGGTCGACGACCACACGCTGGGCTGGCTGGACGCCCAGGTGCGCGGGGACGTGGAGCACCTGCTCATCGGCACGTCCCTGCCGTTCCTGCTGCCCGAGGGGCTGCACCACCTCGAGGCACTGAGCGAGGCCCTCGCGGGAGGTGCCTGGGGCTCCCGCGGGGCGCGCGCGGGGGAGAAGCTGAGGCAGGCCGCGGACCTGGAGCACTGGGGTGCCTTCCAGCAGTCGTTCGCCGCGGTGGGCCGGATGGCGCTGGAGGTGGTCCGCGGCATCCGCGGAAGCACCCCGCGGACCGTCACCTTCCTCTCCGGCGACGTCCACCACTCCTACGTCTCCCAGGTCCGCGACACCCCGGCCGGGACGTCCATCGTCCAGGCGGTGTGCTCGCCGATCCGCAACCCGCTGCCGCGCAGCTTCCGGTTCCTCACCGCAGCACTGTCGTACGGCATCGCCGGACCGATGGGCATGCTCGCGGCCCGCTCGGCCCGGGTCCCCGACCCGCCGTTTCGCTGGCGTCGGGTGAAGGGCCCCTGGTTCGACAACAACCTGGCCACCTTGGAGGTCACGGCCGAGGGGCTGGAGCTGAGCTGGGTCACCGGGGAGGTCGTGGGGGGCCGCGAGGACCGACCCCGGCTGAGCCGGGTGGCGAGCGTGCTGATCGATCGGGAGGGCACGGCGCACACACGGTGATCGTGCCTTGACCGGGCTGCTTGAGTGGGGCCATGCCGAAGCTCGCCACCGCCGACCGGGTCGACCGCGCACAGCTCGTGGAGTTCGTGCGTCCTCGACACAAGGCCACGTTGATGACCCGTCGCGCCGACGGGATGCCGCAGATGTCCCCGGTCGCCTGCGGGGTGGACGTCGAGGGACGCATCGTGGTCGCGACCTACCCCCGGCGGGCCAAGGCGGTGAACGCGCGCCGTGACAGCCGGGTCTCCCTGGTGGTGCACAGCGACGACTGGAACGACCCCTACGTCCAGGTCGACGGCACGGCCGAGGTCCTCGACATGCCGGAGGCGCTCGAGCCGCTGGTGGAGTACTTCCGCTCGATCTCCGGTGAGCACCCGGACTGGGAGGAGTACCGCGAGGCGATGCGGCGCCAGGACAAGTCCCTGATCCGGATCACCATCGAGCGGTGGGGTCCGGTAGCCACCGGAGGGTTTCCGCCGACACAGGGCCCTGTGTGAATGTCACCACATGGTGTAGGACAGGGGTTGTCCGCAACGTAGAGCCTCGGGACAGCGCCGGGGCGGATCGGAGCACCATATGTCTGGAAACCGCATTGTCGTCTACAAGGGCCCCGGCGAAGTGGCCGTGGAGACGGTCGACTACCCCAAGCTGGAGATCCCGGCCGAGGTGGCCAACGGCATGGGCATCAAGCAGAAGGCCCCTCACGCGGCGATCCTCAAGCTGGTCACCACCAACATCTGCGGAAGCGACCAGCACATGGTCCGCGGCCGTACGACGGCACCCGTGGGCCAGACGCTGGGCCACGAGATCACCGGCGAGGTGATCGAGTGCGGTGAGGACGTGCTGTTCGTCAAGGAGGGCGACATCTGCTCGGTGCCGTTCAACATCGCCTGTGGGCGCTGTCGGATGTGCAACGAGGGCAAGACCGGCATCTGTCTCAACGTGAACCCGGCTCGTGCCGGCGCCGCCTACGGGTACGTCGACATGGGCGGCTGGCTCGGCGGGCAGGCCGAGTACGTGATGATCCCCTACGCCGACTTCAACCTGTTGAAGTTCCCCGACCGGGACGCCGCGCTGGAGAAGATCCTCGACCTCACCATGCTCTCCGACATCTTCCCGACCGGCTACCACGGCGCCTACTCCGCCGGGGTGACCACCGGGTCCACCTGCTACGTGGCCGGTGCCGGGCCGGTGGGCCTGGCCGCGGCGCACTCCGCGCAGCTGCTCGGTGCCTCGGTGGTGATCGTGGGTGACATGAACGCCGAGCGTCTCGAGCAGGCCCGCAGCTTCGGTTGCGAGACCGTGGACCTGAGCAAGGGCGACGACCTGGCCGACCTCATCGAGTCGATCCTGGGCGAGCCGGAGGTCGACGCCGCCGTCGACGCGGTGGGCTTCGAGGCGCGTGGTCACGGCGAGGGGGCCGGAGAGGCGCCCGCGACCGTGCTCAACGACATTATGTCAGTCTCCAGGGCCGGCGCCTCGCTGGGCATTCCCGGGCTCTACGTCACCGGTGACCCGGGCGGCGTGGACGAGAACGCCCAGATCGGCCAGATCGGCGTACGCCTGGGCCTCGGGTGGGCCAAGTCGCACTCGTTCGTGACCGGACAGTGCCCGGTGAAGCGCTACAACCGGCAGCTCATGAACATGATCCTGTCCGACCGGGCGCAGATCGCCAAGGCTGTCAACGCCACGACGATCAGCCTCGACGACGCACCTCGGGGCTACCAGGAGTTCGACGCCGGCGCTGCCAAGAAGTACGTCATCGACCCGCACGGCATGGTCGCCTGACCCGCCTGCTGGTTCCGGCCGCGCAGTCCCACCACAGGTGGGGCTGCGCGGCCGCGTTCGGTGCGTGCACGGACTCGCAGCTCGCCCGGTTCTCCCCTTCCCGCTCCTTCCGGATCGCCGATAATGTGCATTATGTCAACTACGGGCGGGAGGGCTCCCGCTTCCGCCCGTCCTGACCCTCTAGGGTGACCGGCGTGGGACTCAGGGAGCGCAACGCCGCACAGACGCGGACGCTGATCCTCGACACGGCGCTCGACCTGTTCGTGGAGCAGGGCTACGAGGCCACACGGATGGAGGAGATCGCTCAGCGCGCCGACATCGGCGCCTCCACGTTGTACCGCTACTTCCCGAGCAAGGAGCTGCTCCTCACCGAGCCGCTCGCCCTCCGTGGACAGATGGCGGCCGCGCTGCGGGGACGACCCCCCGACGAGCCCCTTGACCTGGCCCTGGGCCATGCCCTGACCGCGCTCCTGACCACGCCGAGACCCGACACCGCGCGACTGCGGCAGCTGCTCGCCATCCTGGATTCCGCGCCGGCCGCCCGGGCCCGGCTCCTCCAGGAGGCCGTGGACGAGCGGATCGGCCTGGAGCGGGCCATCGAGGAGCGCCTGCGCCGGCCGCGGGGCGACTTGTTCTGCACCGTGACGGCCCGGATCACCATGTCGGTGCTGGAGCTGGTCGCGGACGACCGGCACCCGGTCGGCGCAGCGGAGAACGCAGCCGCCGCCCAGGAGGCCGTCACGGCACTGCGTCACCTGCTCGAGCAGCTGCGCGACGACCCGCCCGTGCTGCCGTTCCTGGTGGAGTGAGCCTGAAATGGGCCTGGGTTGGGCCTGGGTCTGGGCCTGGAGTGGGGCGTCGCCTGGTGGGGGTTGGCCCAGCCGTACCGCGGGCTAGTGTGGCCTCGCCGTACGGCGCCGAACCGCGCCGATCCCCCGTCGAACAGGAGCCGTGAGTGACCAGCAACGACAGGACCGAGACAGGACCGGCCTACCAGTCGATGAACCCGGCGACCGGTGAGGTGGTCGAGACCTTCGACACCGCTTCCGACGACGAGATCGCCGAGGCGATCTCGTCCGCACACGCCGCGTTCGCCACCTGGAGGAGCGTGCCGATCGAGGAGCGGGCCAAGACGGTGACCCGGATCGCCGAGCTCTTCGTGGAGCGGGCCGACGAGCTGGCTGCGATCGCGACCGAGGAGATGGGCAAGCCTCTCCCCGAGGCGAAGGACGAGGCCGAGTTCTGCGGCGACATCTTCACCTACTTCGCCACCGAAGGTCCGACTCTCGCTGCGGACCAGCCGATCAAGACCTTCTCCGGCGGCAAGGCCGTGGTCCAGAAGCTTCCGGTCGGGCCGCTGCTCGGGATCATGCCGTGGAACTACCCCTTCTACCAGATCGCCCGGTTCGCGGCGCCGAACCTCATGCTGGGCAACACGATCCTGCTCAAGCACGCCGAGTCGTGCCCGAGGTCGGCCCTCGCGGTGCAGCAGATCATGGTCGACGCCGGGCTTCCCGAGGGCGCCTACGTCAACGTGTTCGCCTCCCACTCCCAGGTCGAGACGATCATCGAGGACCCCCGGATCCAGGGTGTGTCGCTGACCGGCTCCGAGCGGGCCGGCTCCGTGGTCGCCGCCATCGCCGGGAAGAACCTCAAGAAGTGCGTGCTGGAGCTCGGTGGGTCGGACCCGTACGTGATCCTGGACAGCGACGACGTCGACTCGGCCGCAGCGACCGCCTGGGAGACCCGGATGAGCAACACCGGCCAGGCCTGCAACTCCAACAAGCGGATGATCGTCATGGAGGACCTGTACGACGACTTCGTCTCAGGTCTGGTCTCGCGGGCCAAGGACCTCCGCCCCGGCGATCCCGCTCAGGCAGCCGAGGGCACGTTCGCGCCCCTGTCCTCCCGCAAGGGCGCCGAGCTGCTTGCCGAGCAGGTCCAGGACGCCGTGGACAAGGGCGCGACCCTGCACGCGGGCGGTCAGCTGGCGGAGGGGCCAGGGGCGTACTACTCCCCCGCCGTGCTTACCGGTGTGACTGCGCAGATGCGCGCGTTCAGCGAGGAGCTCTTCGGTCCGGTCGCGGTGGTCTACTCGGTCTCCAGCGACGACGAGGCCCTCGCCCTGGCCAACAACACCAGCTACGGCCTCGGCGGCGCGGTCTTCAGCACCGACACCGAGCGCGCCCGGCGAGTGGCCCAGGAGCTGGAGGTCGGCATGGCCAACGTGAACACGCCCGCAGGTGAGGGTGCCGAGGTGCCCTTCGGCGGCGTCAAGCGCTCCGGTTTCGGCCGTGAGCTGGGCCCGCTGGGCATGGACGAGTTCGTGAACAAGCGGATGTTCTACGTCGCCGACTGAGCTCCCACGGCTCCGACGACCGGTGGTCCGCCTCCGGGGACTGGGCGCAGCTCAGCTTCTCTTGGAGGCGGACACCTGGCGGTCGATCTCCTCCTCGCTCAGCCCCCGGTAGTGGCGGAAGCTGAAGACGATCATCGCCGCGGCCAGCAAGCCCGAAGCGATCAACGTCGCCCCGGTCGGCCAGCCACCGAAGAGCCACCACCGGTCGTCCAGCGGCCAGGGCTCGGGGGCCTCGGGCTGGAGGATCCAGAGCACCCCGACGGCGACCAGGCAGGCGGTGAACAGCCCCGAGAGGATGATCCTCGGCCAGCTCTGCACGCTGTCCGCAGCGGTCTTCTTGGCAGCGCGCTCGACGGGACGAAGGCGTCTCTCGGCCCACTCGTACTGCTGGGACAGCACTGCCAGCCCGGCGAAGAGGGCGAGCAGTCCCGGGCCGGGCAGCACCAGCGCCGCGATGCCGACCACGACGAGCGTCCATCCGACGACTTCGAGAAGGATCCGGCGGGCTCCGCTTCGCATGGCGGCCCGTTCAGCGCTTGCGTTCGCGCCGGACGCGGCGACGCAGCTGGACTATCCGGAGCGACCCGGCCATCACCGCGATGAGGAGCCCAGCGGCCGCGGCGATCAGCAGGGCGGCAGCCAGCGGGGCCGACCCGGTCCAGCCGAGGAAGGAGACCGCGACCTGCTGGGTGTTCTGCAGGACGAAGATGGCCAGCAGCACGAGCAGGACCACCATCACCACCACGAACACCCAGGCGCCACTGGCTCGGGAGCCTCGCAGCGGGTCAGCGGCGGGCTTGCGCTGCGGGGCTGCTGGGGACGACGAGCCTGTCGGGCCCTCGGTGGACCCCCCGGCCGACCGGTCGGTCGGGTCGGTGGAAGGGTTGCGGTCGCTCATCGGCGCTCCTGGTCTGAAGGGGTGACGGGGTCAGTCTTGCCGGGGGCACGGTCGCGAAACCCCGGGGCTCCCCCGTCGCGAACGAGCCCCGGGCCCGCGGTCGTCCGAATCGGGCTCGCCACCTCGATCGTGCGGCCGACCGTGCAGAGCCGAGCCTGGGAGCGCTGCGCCGCAGCCGGCAGCACAGCCGCCGCAGCCCGGCCACCCTCGGAGTCGGGGAAGTCGACCCGGAGGTCCAGGACGAGGTCCACCAGCCGGTTTCCGTGCTCGTCGCGGATCTTGTCCGCCTCGACGGTGATGGTGAAGCGGTCCGCCTCGGCGCGCCGTGCGGTGATGTAGTCGACGTCGATGCCGGTGCAGCCGGCCAGCGCGGTGAGGAGGAGCTCCACCGGCGTGAACGCCTCGTCGTCGCCCTGACCGAGCTCGAGCTCTCCCCCGCGATCGTTGCGCGCCACGAACCTCGCCTTGCGGACCCGTGCCAACTCGACCCGCCGGTGGTCGCCCTCGCTCATGGGCCAACTCTCGCACGAAGCGCCCTGCGAACCCCGGGCCATGGCGAGGCGACCACAAGGAAGTACGCGGTGGCGGCGATCGTCCCGTCGTGGCGGCGGCGGTGCTGGCGGAGGACACCCTCCGGCTGGGCGCCCAGCCGGAGGATCGCCGCTGCCGTGCCGCGGCCTCAGGACTCGCTCTCTACGCTGGGCCCCATGGATCTCGCCCGACGCCCCGGCCCCTCGGTCCGTGTCCGGGTCGCTGAGCGACGCGCGGCCGGTGCCGACGCAGACCGGCGTCACCGCCGCGTCCACCCGGCGTCGTGAGGACCGGCTGGCCACCGAGGAGCCGCTGGAGGTCCGGCTCGCCTGGCCGGGTCGGCCGGCCCAGCGGGTCGGGGTGACCATGCGCACCCCCGGGCACGACTTCGAGCTGGCGGCGGGACTGCTGTTCGCCGAGGGACTCCTGGCCCCGGCCGTGCTGGACACGGTGGCCTACTGCACCGACGTCCGGCTCAGCGCGGAGCAGGAGTTCAACGTGGTGACGGTGACGCTGTCCGGTGCCCCGCCCCGTGAGCCTGGAGCGCGCTCGAGCACGGTGACCGCGGCCGCGTCGGCGTGCGGGGTGTGCGGGACCGAGAGCATCGAGGACGTCCTCCTGCTCACCCGGCAACGGGGCTGCGCGGTGGCCTCCGCCCCGGTCGCCCCCGAGGTGTTGCACGCACTCCCCGAGCGCCTGCGTGAGCGGCAACGCGTCTTCGACCGCACCGGTGGCCTGCACGCGGCCGGACTGTTCTCCGCCGAGGGCGACCTCCTCGTCCTGCGCGAGGACATCGGGCGTCACAACGCCGTGGACAAGGTGGTCGGCACCCGGCTGCTCGCCGGCGAGCCCACCGCCGCGCCGGTGCTGTGCGTCAGCGGCCGGATCGGTTTCGAGATCGTCCAGAAGGCGGTGGCGGCGGGAGTGGGGGTGCTCGCGGCCATCGGCGCCCCGTCCTCGCTGGCGGTGCGCCTGGCCGCGGACGCCGGGCTCGGTCTGGTCGGCTTCCTGTCCCCCGACCGGTTCGTGGTGTACGCCGGGGAGCGACCGCATCGGCGTGTGAGGGCCGAACCGTCGGAGCCCTCTTCTACGGTCGGGGGGTGCGCATCCTCCACACCTCCGACTGGCACCTGGGCCGCTCCTTCCACGGCGTCGGGCTCCTGGACGCGCAGGCGGCCTTCCTCGACCACCTCGTGGAGACGGTCCGGGCCGAGCAGGTGGACCTGGTGCTGGTCGCCGGGGACGTCTACGACCGGGCGTTGCCGCCGGTCGACGCGGTCGAGGTCCTCGGCGACGTGCTGGCCCGGCTCGCGGCCACCGGAGCACGGACCGTGGTCACCAGCGGCAACCACGACTCGGCGGTCCGGCTGGGCTCGCACGCCCGGCTCGCGGACGCAGCCGGGGTGCACCTGCGCACCCGGTGGCAGGAGATCGGCACGCCGGTGCTGGTGGAGGACCGGCACGGCCCGGTCGCGGTCTACGGGCTGCCGTACCTCGAGCCCGACGCCGTGCGCCAGGCCTGGCAGCTCCCCCGGCGCACGCACGAGGCGGCCCTGGGCGCGGCGATGGAGCGGGTGCACGCGGACCTGGACCGTCGACCCGACTGCGCCGGCCGATCCGTGGTCCTGGCGCACGCGTTCGTGGCCGGCTCCCCCGACGCGGCCGTCGCCCTGGGCTCCGACAGCGAGCGGGACATCAGCGTCGGAGGGGTGCAGATCGCCCCGACGGCGCTGTTCACCGAGGCGTCGTACGCCGCGCTCGGCCACCTGCACGGGCCGGCCGTCCTCACCGACACGGTGCGCTACTGCGGGTCCCCGCTCGCCTACTCGTTCTCCGAGGCGCGGCACACCAAGGGCTCCTGGCTCGTGGAGCTCGGCCGGGACGGCGTCGAGCGCAGCGACTTCGTGGCTGCGCCGGTCCCCCGGCCGCTCGCGGAGCTGCGGGGGCGGCTGGACGACCTGCTCGGGGACCCTGCGCACGCCGCGGTCGAGGACCACTGGCTCTCCGTCACGCTCACCGACCCGCTCCGTCCGCGGCTGGCGATGGAGCGACTGCGCGGCCGCTTTCCGCGGACGCTGACCCTCGCCTTCGACCCCGAGGGGCGCGAGACCCCCCGGGGACCGCTGCTGCCCCACGTGAGCGGGAAGAGCGACCTCGACGTCGCCCTGGGCTTCGTGCAGGAGGTCAGGGACCTCGAGGCGACCACGGAGGAGAGCCTGCTGCTCCAGCTCGCCTGCGACTCCTGCCGCATCAACGAGGACCGGGACGCCGACGCCCCTGTCGAGGTGACTGGCTGATGCGCTTCCACCGGCTGAGCATGACCGCGTTCGGCCCGTACGCCGGCACCGAGGTCGTCGACTTCGACGAGCTCAACGAGGCGGGCATCTTCCTGCTCACCGGCCCCACCGGCGCCGGCAAGTCGAGCATCCTCGACGCCATCTGCTTCGCGCTGTACGGCGTGGTGCCCGGTGAGCGCGGCGTGCGGACCCTGCGGTCCCACCATGCCGGTGCCGGCGTGGCGCCCGAGGTGGTCCTCGAGCTCACCCTCGGTGCTCAGCGCTTCCGGGTGCGACGGTCCCCCGAGTGGACGCGCCCGAAGAAGCGGGGCACCGGGGAGACCAAGGAGAACGCGTCGGCGACCCTGGTGGAGCTGACCGACGGGGTGGAACGGCTGGTCTCCTCCAGGGCAGCCGAGGTGGGGCTCACCCTCGGCGCGGCACTCGGCATGGGCTCGGAGCAGTTCATGCAGGTGGTGATGCTGCCCCAGGGCGAGTTCGCGACCTTCCTCCGCGCCTCCTCCGACCAGAGGCAGGAGGTCCTGCAGAGGCTCTTCCGCACCCAGCGCTTCGCCCGCATCGAGGACTGGATGCGGGAGCGCACCCGGGCACTGGGCGTCCGCGCCGCGTCCGGCGAGCGGCAGGTCACCCAGGTGCTGGCGACCCTGGCCGACCGCGCGGGTGTGTGCCTCCCGGACGACCTGGCCACGGCGGTGAGCGGAGGCTCGCTCGCCATGGTCGGCGAGCAGGCGCGCGCCTGGGCGGGAGCGGTGCTGGAGAGCGCCGCTGCGCACGACGCGACCGCCCAGCAGCACGACCGACTGGCCCAGGAGCGGCTCGCCGTGGCCGAGGACCGGCAGCGGGCCGCAGTGGCGGTCGCGACCGTGCAGTCCCGCCGCCAGCGAGCCCTCGCTGCCCTTGCCCGGGTCGACGATGCCGCGACCGAGACCGAGGCGCACCGGGCCACCGTGCGACGCCACGAGGAGGCCCAGCGGGTCCGCCCCCTGCTCGACGCGGTCGCTCGCACCGAGCAACGACGTCGGGAGGCTGAGGCCGTCCGCGACCGGGCACTGGGCGCGCTCGCCCTCCTGGAGCGGGACGACCCCGCGCCCATGTCCCCGGACTCGCAGCTCGATCCCCAGCCCGATCCCCAGCCCGCCGACTACGGTGCCGCGGTCGCCTCGCTCACCCAGCGACTCGCGGACCTGCGGGCCGTCCTTCCCCACGAACAGGCTCTGGACCGGGTGCGCTCCCACCTCGCCGCGGCGCAGCGCAGGCTGGGCAGCCAGGAGGCCGTCCTGGCCGCCTCCCGCGAGAGGCTGTCCCGACTGCCCCCGGAGCGGGACGCGCTCACCGCGCGGCACACCGCCGCGTCCGCGCTCGCGGGCACCGTCGACAGCGAGCGCTCCTCCGTGGCCGAGGGGCGGGTCCGCGCCGAGGCCGCCTGTCGCCTGGTGGAGGCGGAGGTGAGCCACGCGCGACTGGTGGAGTCCACGGCGCAGGCGCGCGACCACGCCGCCGACCTCCGTGAGGCGCATCTGGCCCTGCTCGAACGTCGCCTCGCCGGCATGGCCGGAGAGCTGGCCGGCCAGCTGGAGGACGATCGGCCGTGCCTGGTCTGCGGCAGTTGCGCGCACCCGCGGCCGGCCACAGCGGGCCGCGACGCCGTGACCGACGTCGAGCAGCGCACAGCCGCACGCGCGGCCCACGACGCCCGGTCCGAGCACGAACGCCTGGTCTCCGCGACCCAGGAGTCAGCCGGCGAGCTCGAGCGCTGCCGCAGCGCAGCCGCCGGGCGCACGCCGGAGGCGGCCGAGGCCGAGCTTGCGCAGGCACGCCGCCGGCTGGTCGCCGCCGAGTCGGCGGCCGTGGACGCAGCCGCACTGAGCACACGGCTCGCCCTGCTCGTTGCCGCAGAGCGTGAGCAGACAGCCGCCGTGCAGGCTGCCGAGGGTCGCCGAGGCGCGCTCACCGCCGAGATCGAGGCCGCCACGACCAGGGCCGAGGAGCTGACCTCCGAGGTCACGGCGGCGGTGGGTGCCTGCGGGGGCAGCCTCGCCGACGCCCTCGCCCGGTGCTCCGCCAGGCGAGCAGCGCTTGTCGAGGTGGTGGAGGCCGAGTCCGCCCTGCGCCACGCCGAGGAGTCCTGGACAGACGCCCAGTCCCACGCGGAGATGGCCGCCTGGTCAGCCGGGTTCGCCTCCGCGGCCGAGGCCACGGCGGCGCTGCTCGCCGACCCCATGCTGGCACGCCTGCGCGACGAGCTCACCCGTCATGAGCAGGAGCGTGTCGCCGCCCAGGCGGTGCTGGCCGAGCCCGAGGTCGCGGACCTGGCGGACACCGACGCACCCGACCTCGCGCGCTGTGCCCAGGACGCGGCGCAGGCGCGGGACGAGGCGCGGCGAGGGGCGGCGGAGGCGGCAACCGCGGCCGGACGGCTGGTCGCCCTCCGGTCACTGCTCGACCAGCTCGAAGCCGCGCTCGAGGTGTGGGAGCCCGCCCGCCGCGAGCACGAGACCGCCGACGACATGGCACGCCTCGTCCGCGGGATGGGCCGCGACAACCAGCTCCAGATGCGCCTGTCCTCCTACGTGCTCGCGACCCGGCTGGACCAGGTGCTGGAGGCAGCGAACGAGCGGTTGTCCCAGATGCGCGACCAGAGGTACTCCCTGCACCGCACCGCCCGGGGCCGCGGCGGCGCGCGGGCGGGTCTCGGTCTGGAGGTCCTGGATGCCTGGACCGGCGAGGTGCGCTCACCGACCAGCCTGTCCGGTGGCGAGACGTTCGTGGTGTCCCTGGCACTGGCGCTCGGGCTCGCCGACGTGGTGGCCGAGGAGTCCGGAGGGCTGCGGGTCGACACGCTGTTCGTCGACGAGGGCTTCGGCATGCTCGACCCGGACACCCTGGACGACGTGATGGACCGCATCGACGAGCTCCGGGCTGGTGGCCGCACGGTCGGCGTGGTCAGCCACGTGACCGAGCTGCGGGCGCGGATCCCGACCCAGGTGCACGTGACGCTCGGCCGGACCGGCTCCTCGGTCGCGGTGCGTACGCTCGTCCCGTGAACGACCCGCCGACGCGCGACCCCGGTTCGACCCACGGGGAAGGCCGTGCGTTGGCCGTGGTCGACATCGACGGCGTCCTGGCCGACGTCCGGCACCGGCTCCGGTACGTCGAGAGACGTCCCAAGGACTACCGGCGGTTCTTCCGCGCAGCGCCCCTCGACCCACCGCTGGAGATGGGGCTGGTCACTGCGCGTCGGCTGGCCGAGGTCTACGAGGTCGTCTACCTCTCCGGACGGCCGGAGTGGTGCCGGCGCGACACCGAGGACTGGTTCGAGCGGCACGACCTGCCGGCCGGCGAGCTGCACCTGCGTGCCCACGACGACTACCGACCAGCACGGCTGATGAAGCTCGCCGTGCTGCGGCGGCTCCACCTCCGGGCCCCCGTGGCGGTCGTGGTCGACGACGACGTCTCGGTCCTGGACGCCGCCCGCGCGGCGGGGTTCGACGTCCTCCCGGCCACGTGGATGGGCGAGGCACCTGCCCTGCACGAGGCACAGGAGCAGGACGGACGCACCTGAGCTCGCGGGCCCGGGCTCGGCCCGGGACGAGGATCACCAGGGGCGGGCACGGCGACCGCGCATACATCGCCCAGGGGCGGGCAGTCTGGAGACCATGACCGTTCCCACCCTTGCCTTGAACGACGACACCACGATTCCCCAGCTCGGCTTCGGGGTCTTCCAGGTCCCGCCGGAGGAGACCGAGAAGACGGTCACCACCGCCTTCGAGGTCGGCTACCGGCACATCGACACCGCCGAGATGTACCAGAACGAGGCAGGTGTCGGTGCGGCGATCGCCGCCTGCGGCATCCCCCGTGACGAGCTCTACATCACCAGCAAGCTGAACAACGGCTTCCACGACCCGGACCAGGCCCGACGCGCCTTCGACGAGACGCTGCAGAAGCTCGGTCTCGACAAGATCGACCTGTTCCTCATCCACTGGCCGCTGCCGACGCTCTACGACGGTGACTACGTGAGCACCTGGAAGACCCTGACCGAGTTCGTCGACGACGGACGGGCGGCGTCGGTGGGGGTGTCCAACTTCGAGCCCGCCCACCTGGACCGGATCGTGCAGGAGACCGGGGTGGTCCCGGCGGTGAACCAGATCGAGGTGCACCCCTTCTTCACCAACGAGGCCGCGCGCTCCGGCTCCCTCGCGCACGGCATCAAGGTCGAGGCCTGGTCGCCGATCGCCAAGGGCAAGGTGATGGACGACCCGACGATCAACGAGATCGCGGCGCGCCACGGCAAGAGCGCCTCGCAGGTCACCCTGCGCTGGCACGTCGAGCGCGGCGACATCGTGTTCCCCAAGTCGATGCACGAGCAGCGGATGCGCGAGAACTTCGAGATCTTCGACTTCACGCTCACCGAGGAGGAGGTCGAGGCGATCAGCGCGCTCGACCAGGGCGAGTCCGGCCGGACCGGTCCGAACCCGAACACCTTCGACTACCTCCCGGACTGACCCGGACCGACCCCGGACCGACCCCGGACCGCCTGCGCGAGCCCCGCGACACCCGACGACCCCGGCCCAACCGGCCGGGGTCGTCGCACGTTGGTAGCGTCCGGCCATGGTTGAGATCGATCCTGGGTTCCTCGCCCTCCCCCGCCACGTCCTGGCCCGGGCCGCCCTGACCCGAGCCGCCTCGCTCGGCGCGACGCACGCGGACGTGCGGCTCGAGCGGGTGCGCGAGCAGCGCGTGGCCGTGCACGACGGACGCCTGCAGGGCGCCCACGACACCGAGGACCTGGGGCTGGCGGTCCGGGTCGTCCACGGCGGGGCCTGGGGCTTCGCCTCCGGTGTCACCCTCGACCCTGCCGGAGCCGAGCAGCTGGCCGAGTCTGCGGTCCGCACCGCGAAGGTCGCTGCGACGATGACGACACGGTCCGTGCACCTCGCCCCCGAGCCCGTGCACGCCGACCGGACCTGGGTCTCCTCCTACGACGTCGACCCCCTGACGGTCCCGCTGGAGGAGAAGGTCGCCCTGCTGGGCAGCTGGACGGCGAGGCTGCTGGGCGACGACCGGGTCGAGCACGTGAGCGCCTCGGTCCACGCCGTGGTGGAGAACAAGTTCTACGCCGACCTGTCCGGCACCACGACCCTCCAGCAACGGGTCCGCACCCACCCCCAGGTCGAGGTCTCCGGCAGCGACACCGACCGTGACCTCATCGACTCGATGCGCAGCCTCGCTCCCCCGGTGGGGCGCGGCTGGGAGTACCTCGCCGGCACCGGTTGGGACTGGGACGCCGAGCTGGCACGGCTGCCCGGCCTGCTGGCCGAGAAGCTGGCTGCCCCCTCGGTGCAGCCGGGCCGCTACGACCTCGTCATCGACCCCAGCAACCTCTGGCTCACCATCCACGAGTCCATCGGCCACGCCACCGAGCTGGACCGGGCGCTGGGCTACGAGGCGAACTACGCCGGGACCTCGTTCGCCACCGTCGACCAGCTCGGCCGGTTGCGGTACGGCGCGCCAGGCATGCACGTCACCGGCGACCGGACGACCGAGCACGGCCTGGCCACGGTCGGCTACGACGACGACGGTGTCGGGGCGCAACGCTGGGACATCGTCCGGGACGGGATCCTCGTCGGCTACCAGCTCGACCGGGCGATGGCACACCAGCACCCCGACCTCAACGGCGGCCGGTCCAACGGCTGCGCGTACGCCGACTCACCGGGTCACATCCCGATCCAGCGGATGGCCAACGTCTCCCTCCAGCCCGAGCCCGAGGGCCCGTCCACTGCCGAGCTGATCGGCCGGGTCCAGCGCGGGATCTACGTCGTCGGTGACCGGTCCTGGTCGATCGACATGCAGCGCTACAACTTCCAGTTCACCGGGCAGCGGTTCTACCTCATCGAGGACGGGCGGCTGGCCGGCCAGCTGCGCGACGTCGCCTACCAGGCCACGACCACGGAGTTCTGGCGGTCCATGGCCGCGGTCGGCGGTCCGCAGACCTGGGTCCTCGGTGGTGCCTTCAACTGCGGCAAGGCCCAGCCCGGGCAGGTCGCAGCGGTCTCGCACGGGTGTCCCAGCGCCCTGTTCACCGATGTCAACGTCCTCAACACTGCGGCCGAGGCCGGGACGGGAGCCTGAGATGCCCACTGCGACGCCCCAGGACCTGGTCGAGCAGGCACTCTCCACCAGCACGGCCGACGCCTGCGTGGTGCTGCTGCGGGTGAGCCACAGTGCCAACCTGCGTTGGGCCAACAACACCCTCACCACCAACGGGGTGATGCACCGGATGTCGGTCACCGTGGTCTCGGTGGTCGAGCGACCTGGAGGCCGGGCCGCGGCCTCGGTGGGCGGCACCGCCGCCACCGTGGAGCAGGTCGCGACGCTGGTGGCCTCCGCAGACGCCGCCGCCCGCGCGGCGGAGCCGGCCGAGGACGCCGCCGCCCTGGTCGAGGGGGACGCCGCGTCGACGTGGGCCGAGCCTCCCGGCGAGACCTCGGTGGCCGTGTACGCCGACCTGGCGCCAGGTCTGGGCGAGGCGTTCCGGCGTGCCGCGTCCTCAGGACGGGTGCTCTACGGCTTCGTCGACCATGACGTCACCACGACCTACCTCGGCACGACGACGGGCCTCCGGCTCCGCCATGTCCAGCCGACCGGCCACTGGGGCTGCACCGGCAAGACCGCCGACCTGGGCAGCAGCGCCTGGGTCGGCGGCGCCACCCGCGACTTCCGCGACGTCGACGCCGCCGCCATGGACGCCGCGCTGGAACGCCGACTGGGCTGGTCGCGTCGCACCGTCGCCCTGCCGGCGGGACGCTACGACACGGTGCTTCCCCCCACAGCCGTCGCGGACCTGATGATCTACGCCTACTGGGTGGCGGCTGCACGCTCGGCCCAGGAGGGCCGCTCGGTCTTCGGGCGGCCTGGGGGCGGCACCCGGATCGGGGAGCGGCTGGCCCGGCGCCCGGTCGACCTGCTCAGCGACCCGGCGTACCCGGGCCTGGAGGCGGTCCCGTTCGTCGCGACGGCCGCGAGCGGGGAGTCCACCAGCGTCTTCGACAACGGTCTGCCGCTGGCACGGACCGGGTGGATCGAGGACGGCGTGCTCCGCTCGCTCGTCCAGACCCGGCACACCGCGGCGGAGACCGGTCGGCCCGTGACGCCGTACGTGGACAACCTGGTGGTCCAGGTCCCCGGAGCCTCCGGCTCGCTCGAGGACGTGGTGGCCGGGGTGGAGCAGGGGCTGCTGCTGACCTGTCTGTGGTACATCCGCGAGGTCGACCCGAAGACGCTGCTGCTGACCGGCCTCACGCGGGACGGTGTGTACCGCGTCGAGGGCGGCGAGGTGACCGGCGCGGTGAACAACTTCCGCTTCAACGAGAGCCCCCTCGGGGTGCTGGACCGCTACTCCGCGGCCTCGGCCACGGTGCCGTCGTTCTCCCGCGAGTGGGGCGACTACTTCCCGCGGACCGCCACCCCGGCCCTGCGGGTGCCCGACTTCAACATGTCCACGGTCAGCCAGGCCCAGTAGCCGGGTGCCCGCCGGGCGCCGGCACCTCCGGGTCGTACGCCGAGCGGGTGAGCACGAAGGTGGACAGCCGTAGGTGGCTGATCCCCCCTCCGGGGGCCCGGACCACCTCGATCGGCTCGCCGTGGTGGTACCCGCTGGCCCCGACCAGGGTGTCGCCGACCAGGCGCCAGGTCTCCTCGCGCGCGCCGGTCAGGGCATGCACCGCGCGCAGCCGGGCACCGTCCCAGGTGAACAGCCGGGGGGTGTTCCCCCAGTGCCACACCCCGAGCAGCTCGGCGACCGGCGCCGGAACGCTGGTCACCGGCAGCCACGGCTCCGGCAGGGCGGGTTCGCAGGCCTCCAGCACGTCCAGCAGCGCCGGGGCGACCTGCTCGGTGCGGATCCCGGCGGTGCTGTTGCCCAGCACCACCGCGCAGGCCCGCCGCGGCCGGTCGACGAACAGGGAGGCCTGGAACCCCGGCATCGACCCGGTGTGCCCCACCAGGAGACCCGAGCCTCCGGCGAGCAGACGGAGGCCGAGCCCGTACCCGCTGGCCAGTCCGTCCTCGAGCGTCCCGGACTGGGGCGTGCTCATCTCCTGCAGGGTGTCGCGGGCCAGCACCTCCTCGTGCCCCGCCACCAGGAACGCGGCGAAGCGGGCCAGGTCCTCCACCGTGCTCCACAGCTGTCCCGCGGGAGCCATCGCCCCGGTGTCGGCGGCGGGCTCCCGGGAGAGCAGCGGCGACCAGGGTGCCACGGAGTAGCCCTGGGCGTGCGGTGCCTCGGGCACGTAGCTCGTGCGGTGCATGCCCAGCGGTGCCAGCACCTGGTCGGCGACCAGCTCACGCCAGGGCCGGGTCCCGACTCGGGCCACGACCTCGCCGAGCAGCCCGAACGCGACGTTGCTGTAGTGATGGGTGACGCCGGGGGCGAAGGGAGCGGCCGCACCCCCGAGCGCCTGGACCAGGTCGGCGAAGGTCCCTCCTGGGACGCGCTCCCACCACTCCCCCGGCGGCTCGGCCACGAGCCCGGAGTCGTGCGCCAGGAGCGAGTGCAGCCTCAGGTCGCCGTGGGGCGCCTCGGGCAGGTGCGCGGCGAGCGGGTCTTCCAGGGACAGCAGCCCCTGGTCGCGCAGCCGCAGCACCATCACGGCGGTGAGGGTCTTGGTGATCGAGCCGATCCGGTACTGCAGCAGGGTCGGGTCTGGCCCGGGCTCCTCGGTCGAGCCGGTGGCGACCCCGCAGTGGCCGCGCCACACCACGGCACCGTCCCGGACCACCGCTGCGGCCAGCGACGGCACCCGGCCGTGGGCCTGCTCGGTGGCCAGGACGTGCTGGAGCCGGTGGGCGGTGGGCGTGAGGACGTCGACCATGGGCTCAGTGTTCCGCAACGCCGTCGGGGACGGACAGGCACAGCGACGGGTTCCGGTCCCTTCGCGGTTTGCCTCTCCAGTGGCCGGGTACGTCACACGCAGCCACGGTCACGCCCAGGACACGTGGTGCCCCTGCCCACGGAGGTAGCCCCGTGCTCGCTCTTCGTCGTCGTCTGTCCCGTTCGGCTCTCGCGCTGACCGTCTCCCTCGTGGGCTTCGTGGGCCCGACCGTGGCACCGTCGGCGGTGGCCGTCGAGGCGTCCCCGCCAGGCGCCAACGACTGGTCGTGCAGGCCGAGCTCGCAACATCCGTTCCCTGTCGTGCTGGTGAACGGCACGTTCGAGAGCATGGCGAAGAACTGGTCGACGTTGTCGCCGTACCTCAAGGCGCAGGGCTACTGCCTCTATGCCTTCGACTACGGCGTGACCAACGGCGTGCCGGCGACCGGTCCGATCGCGGACTCGGCGGCGGAGCTCCGGAGCTTCGTCGCGCGTGTCCTGGTGGCCACCAAGGCCAAGAAGGTCGATCTGGTGGGGCACAGCCAGGGCGGCATGATGCCGCGCTACTACCTGAGGTTCCTGGGCGGCGCCAAGAAGGTCCACCACCTCATCGGCATCGCACCGTCCAACCACGGCACCACCAACCCGCTGATCCCTCCACCGCCGTTCCCCACCGGGGCTGTGTGCCAGGCGTGCGTGGACCAGCAGGCGGGCTCGGACTTCCTCACCAGGCTGAACGCGGCGGGCGACACCGTGGCGGGTCCGTACTACACCGTCATCTCGACCAGGTACGACGAGGTGGTCACGCCGTACACCAGCCAGGCGCTCGACGGTCCGGCCACGCAGGTCACCAACCTCGTGATCCAGCACTACTGCCCCCTCGACCCCATCGAGCACGACCAGGCCCCCAACGACCCGGTCGTCCACCAGATCGTGGGCGCCGCCCTCGCCCACACCCGGGGACCGGCGGACCCCCGCTTCCAGCCGGCCTGCGCCTGAGAGGCACCCGCTCGCCCGGCCCGGGGCGCCCGCGCCCCCGAAGGGCGGGCGCGTCGGGCCTCCACGACTCAGTGTTCCGCGAACGCCTCCGGGGACGGGCAGGCGCAGACCAGGTTCCGGTCGCCGTACGCCTGGTCGATGCGGGCCACCACCGGCCAGTACTTGTCGGGGTCGTAGCCGGCGGGGAACACCGCGGTCTCTCGCGAGTAGGCGCGGTCCCAGCCGTCGACCACCAGGGTGCGGGCCGTGTGGGGCGCCCCGCGCAGCGGCGACTCCTCCGCGGTCCACTCGCCGGCGGCCACCGCGGCGATCTCGCCGCGGATCGCGATCATCGCCTCGACGAAGCGGTCGACCTCGAGCAGGTCCTCGGACTCCGTCGGCTCGACCATGAGCGTGCCTGCCACGGGGAAGCTCATCGTGGGCGCGTGGAAGCCGTAGTCGACCAGCCGCTTGGCCACGTCGTCCACGGTCACCCCCGTGGCCCTGGACAGGTCACGGAGGTCGAGGATGCACTCGTGGGCGACCAGGCCGCCGTGGCCCTTGTAGAGGACCGGGTAGTGCTCGGCCAGCCGCTTGGCGACGTAGTTGGCGCTGAGCACCGCGACTGCGGTGGCCCGGGTGAGCCCCTCGGCTCCCATCATCCGGACGTAGGCCCACGAGATCGGCAGGATCCCCGCCGAGCCGTACGGCGCCGCACTGATCGGGCCGATCCCGTCGCGCCGGTCGGGGTCGGGGTGCCCGGGGTGGGACGGCAGGTAGGGCGCCAGGTGGGCCCGGACCCCGACCGGCCCCACCCCGGGCCCGCCACCACCGTGGGGGATGCAGAAGGTCTTGTGCAGGTTGAGGTGGGAGACGTCGCCCCCGAACTCCCCCGGCTTGGCGAAGCCGAGCAGGGCATTGAGGTTGGCGCCGTCGACGTAGACCTGGCCGCCGTGGGAGTGCACGATCTCACAGAGCTCGGTGATGGAGTCCTCGTAGGCCCCGTGGGTCGAGGGGTAGGTCACCATGATCGCGGCGAGGTCCTCGGCGTGGGCCTCGCACTGGGCACGGAGGTCGTCGAGGTCCACCCCGCCGTCGGTGGTGGCCTTGACCACCACCACCCGCATCCCGGCCATCACGGCCGAGGCCGCGTTGGTGCCGTGCGCGGAGGACGGGATGAGGCACACGTCGCGGGCGGCCTGACCCTGGGCGCGGTGGTAGCCGCGGATCGCCAGGAGCCCGGCCAGCTCGCCCTGGGAGCCGGCGTTGGGCTGGATCGACACCTCGTCGTACCCGGTGACCTCGGCCAGCCAGGTCTGGAGCTGGTCGACCAGCTCGGCGTACCCCGCGGCGTCCTCGGCAGGCGCGAACGGGTGCAGGTCGGCGAAGCCGGGGAGGCTGATCGGCTCCATCTCGGTGGTCGCGTTGAGCTTCATCGTGCAGGAGCCGAGCGGGATCATGCCTCGGTCCAGGGCGTAGTCGCGGCCCGAGAGGCGGGCGAGGTAGCGCAGCATCGAGGTCTCCGACCGGTGCGCGGAGAACACCTCGTGCGTCAGGTACTCGGTCGTGCGGCGCAGCCCGTCGGGCAGGGCGGAGACGGTCTCGTCGACCGGAGCGGCGGGGACGCCGAAGGCGGCCAGGACCGCGACGAGGTGCTCGTCGCGGGTGGTCTCGGAGGTGGACACGCCGACGTGGTCGGCGTCGATGCCGCGCAGGTGGACCCCTCGGTCTCTGGCAGCCTCCACGATCGCCTCGGCCCGGCCCTCGACCCGGACCGTGAGGGTGTCGAAGAACGAGTCGTGCACGATGCTGAGTCCCGGCACGTCCGCCTCACGCAGCGTGGAGGCCAGGGAGGCCGCCTTGGCGTGGGTCGAGCGTGCGATCTCCCGCAGGCCGTCGGGGCCGTGGTACACGGCGTACATCGAGGCGGTGACGGCCAGGAGCACCTGTGCGGTGCAGATGTTCGAGGTCGCCTTGTCCCGGCGGATGTGCTGCTCCCGGGTCTGCAGGGCCAGGCGGTACGCCGGACGCCCCTCGGCGTCCACGGACACACCGACCAGACGACCGGGCAGGTGGCGCTCGAGCCCCGAGCGGACCGCCATGTAGCCGGCGTGCGGGCCGCCGTAGAACAGCGGCACACCGAACCGCTGGCTGCTGCCCACGGCGATGTCCGCGCCGAGCTCGCCCGGCGACTCCAGGAGGGTGAGGGCGAGAAGGTCGGCGGACAGGACGGCGATGCCGTTGCGCTCGTGGCACCGGTCGATGACCGCGCGGGGGTCCCACACCCGGCCGGACGCGCCGGGGTACTGCACCAGCACGCCGCACAGGTCACCCTCGGGGAGCCCGTCGGTGAGGTCGGCGACCACGACCTCGATGCCCATCGCCTCCGCGCGGGTGCGCACCACCGCCAGCGTCTGGGGCAGCGCGTCCGCATCGACGACGAAGGGCCCGGACGCCTTGCGGTTGCTGCGGCGGGCCAGGGTCATCGCCTCGGCCGCGGCGGTGCCCTCGTCCAGCAGGGAGGCGTTGGCGGTGGGCAGCCCCGCCAGGTCGGCCACCATGGTCTGGAAGTTCAGCAGCGCCTCGAGGCGGCCCTGGGAGATCTCGGGCTGGTACGGCGTGTAGGCGGTGTACCAGGCGGGGTCCTCGAGCACGTTGCGGCGCACCACGGCCGGGGTCACGGTGCCGGAGTAGCCCAGGCCGATCATCGGCTCGAGGGGTCGGTTGCGGGCGGCCAGGGCCCGGAGCTCGGCGGCGGCCTGCTCCTCGTCGACGGGGGCCGGCAGGTCGAGCTCGCCGGGGCTGCGGATCCCACCCGGGACGGCCGCGGCCATCAGCTGCTCGAGGGAGTCGAAGCCCAGCGCCTTGAGCATCTGGGTCTGCTGCGGCTGGTCCGGACCGACGTGCCGGTCGACGAACTGGTGGGCGCGGGTGGCGCGGGGGGTGGTCATCGAGGCTCCCGACGTCTGGTCACGGTCTGGTGGCCTCCCCCTCTGTCGACGCCCCAGGGACGGCTTCAGAGCTGCCTCGCTGCGCGGTCCTGGTGCCTGAGAGGTTCCGGGGAGGAATTGCCCCTTCGGCGTCGTGACCCGTGGTGCGGAGACGTCTCTCCCGCGCATGTCAACGGCGCGGCCAGATTACCAGCCGCGCCGTGGGGGACCGCCGTGACGGCCCTGAGGTGAGATCCCTCGGTCTCGTCCCCGGCCTCAGCCGGTGGCCTTGGCCCGTCGTCGCGCGGAGAGCTCGTCGGCCGACTCCTGCGCAGCGCCGGCCTTCTCGCTGGGCAAGGCGGCAAGAGAGCCCTCGATCTCGCGCCAGACGCCGCCGATGGCGATGCCGAAGACGCCCTGGCCGCCCTGGAGGAGGTCGATGACCTCGTCGTTGGAGGTGCACTCGTAGACGCTGGCGCCGTCGCTCATCAGCGTCACGCGCGTCAGGTCGTCGGTGCCCCGCTCACGGAGGTGCTGGACCGCGGTGCGGATCTGCTGCAGCGAGATGCCCGCGTCCAGGAGCCGCTTGATCACCTTGAGCAGGAGGATGTCGCGGAAGGAGTAGAGCCGCTGGGTGCCCGAGCCGGTCGCGCCCCGCACGGTCGGCTCGACGAGCCCGGTACGGGCCCAGTAGTCGAGCTGGCGGTAGGTGATGCCGGCGGCGTTGCACGCGGTGGGCCCGCGGTAGCCGACGTCGGAAGGCAGCGGCGAGACGTCGTCGCTGAAGAGCAGTCCCTGCTCCCCGGCGGTCGCCTCGGCCTCGAGCACGGCCGTGGGATCGGCGTGCGTGGCAGCCTCGTCGCTCTTGCCCGTCACGGTGACCTCTGCTTTCGTCCCTCCGTGGGTCTGCAGGTCCGGGGAAGCCGACGGGGTCCGGTCTGGAGCACATCGGTGGAACTACAACGGAGACAGTTCACCGTAGGCCGTGACCGGGGAACCCTCCAAGCACCTCGGTTGCTTTTCTTTCCCGTGTCGCAACCCTCAACCTGAGGTTGAAGGTTAGCCCTCAGGGGGCGCTGCCGGGTGCCGTCGGAGGGTCAGTGACTCTCGAAGTCCTCCGGTGAGACGTTGTCGAGGAACTCCCGGAACTTCTCCACCTCGTCCTCGTCCTGCTCAGGAACCTCGAGTCCTGCCTCGTCCAGGACGTCGTCGGAGCACACGATGCGCGTGCCCGTGCGGAGCGCCAGCGCGATCGAGTCGGAGGGCCGGGCGCTCACCTCGGCGCCTCCGGAGAGCACCAGGAGGGCGTAGAAGACCCCGTCGCGCATCTCGGTGATCCGGACCTCGGACAGCTCCTGGCCGGTCGCGCCCAGCACGTCCTTCATGAGGTCGTGCGTCAGCGGCCGGGGCGGCACCACGCCCTGCTGGGCGAAGGCGATCGCCGTGGCCTCCACCGCCCCGATCCAGATCGGGAGGTAGCGGTCACCGTCCACCTCCCTGAGCAGGACGATCGGCTGGTTCGAGGGCATCTCGACCCGGACTCCCACCACATCGACTTCGCGCACCCGGTCAGCGTACTCCGGGGCACGAGGGCCATGACCAGCACCGGGCAGCACCGGGCAGCACCGGTTCAGCGCAGGTCGCGCAGCCCGACCTTCACCAGGACGGCGTGCAGGCGCACCGAGAGCGCCGCCAGCTGGGAGATCGCCTCGTCGGCCCGGCCCTCGGCTCCCTGCTCCCGGCTCCGGCGGATGGGGGCGGCGACCTGCTCGACCAGCCCGACCTCCCGGTCCGCCGCGGTCTTCCAGGCCCGCAGGTGGCGCGGCTCGATGCCGTAGTCGGCGAGCTCGCTCACGGTCCGGGCCACCACGATCGCATCGTTGTCGTACGGCGCAGAGCCCGGACGCGGACTGACCAGGCCGTAGCTCTCCAGGTCAGCCAGGAACGACTCCTCGATCTCGGCCGCCAGGAGCAGCTCCCGACGGGTCAGCCTCAGCCGCGAGCTCTCCGGGTCGAACACCTCCGGGGAGGGGAACCCGTCGGGGGCGAGGGCGAGTCGGGGCACCTGGGGGCCCTCGGCCAGGCTGGGCGGCTCCAGCCCGCGGTCCAGGGCGTCCAGGTGCTCCCGGATCACCTTGAGCGGCAGGTGGTGGTCGCGCTGCAGGGTGAGGGCGTAGCGGAGCCTGTCGACGTCGGTCGTGGAGTACTTGCGGTACCCGGCCGCGGTGCGCACCGGCTCGACCAGGCCCATGGACTCGAAGTAGCGCAGCTTGCTCAGCTCGAGGTTCGGGAAGTCCTCACGGAGCTTGGCGTGGACCTCGCCGATGTTCATCCGGCCCGGGGCCGACGACGTCTGGGTCATCAGCCGGTCACCGCGCGGGGGCAGCCTGGCTGCCGGCCTGGCCGGCCTGGCTGGCGAAGAAGACCAGGCGGAACTTGCCGATCTGGACCTCGTCGCCCCCCTGGAGCACGACGTCGTCGATGCGGTCGCGGTTGACGTAGGTGCCGTTCAGGCTGCCGACGTCGACGACCCGGAAGCCGTCGGCGGAACGCCGGAACTCCGCGTGCCGCCGGGACACGGTCACGTCGTCGAGGAAGATCTCGCTGTCCGGGTGGCGGCCGGCGGTGACCCGGTCGGTGTCGAGCAGGAACCTGCTGCCCGCGCTCGGCCCTCGCTGGACCACCAACAGCGCGCTGCCCGCGGGCAGCGCGTCGACCGCGGCGGCGTCGGCGTCGTTCAGCGCCCGCTCGTCGGGGTGCTCGGCGCCCGCGCGGAAGTTCATGGTGGCGGTGGCGTCCTCCGGGGGCACCGAGGGCTCCCTGGCCGCCGGGCCCGCCGGCGACTCGACAGCCGAGGTGCCCGGGGCGGGGTCCGCGGTGACGATCCGGGTGCCGCACTGCGAGCAGAACCGGGCGTCGTTCGGGTTCTGGTGTCCGCAGGCTGTGCAGAACGGCATGTGTCCCTCCCTGGGTGGTGCACGGGCCGGCTCGACATCCGCCCGAGGTGAGCAACCCTCAAGCGGAGGTCGAGGTTGATGGTTGTCGGAAACCTACCAGTCTGACCAGGCCCGGGGCGGCCCTGCCCTCAGCTGAGGGTGGCCTCGTAGGCCGCTGCGTCCAGGAGCCCGGCAACGGCATCCGGGTCGGACGGGGCGATCTCGAACAGCCACCCGTCGCCGTAGGGGTCGCTGTTGACCAGCTCGGGTGTGGCGTCCAGCGCCTCGTTGCGAGCCACGATGGTGCCGCTCACCGGTACGTAGACGTCACTGACCGACTTGGTCGACTCCAGCTCGCCGATCGCGGAGCCGGCGCTGACCTCGTCCCCCACCTCGGGGAGGGAGACGAACACGATGTCGCCGAGCGCGTCCTGGGCGAACTCGGTGATGCCGACGCGGACCGAGCCGTCGGACTCCCCGGGGCTGCGGACCCACTCGTGCTCGGCGGTGTACTTCAGGTCGTCGGGGGTCACGCTGTCTCCTCGAGGGGTGCTGGCGGGCTGGGTGCCGGGCGGGTGCCCGGCAGGCTACTCCTGCTCCGCAGGCTGGGCGAAGGCCGGTGCCGGGACCGAGACCGTGGAGGCGATCTCGACGTCGTCGAGCTCCTGGACGTCCACCGTCCCGCCCACCTGCTCCACCTCGTCGATGAAGCTGCCATCGAAGTCGACCGACGTCGCCAGGGTGTGCGGGTCGCCGATCGCCTCGATCACCAGCGGCGGTCGCAGGGCCACCCCGTCGACCACGAGCCCGGAGCGGGCGGAGTCCGTGATGCCGGTCTGGGCCACGACCCGCACGGTGTCGTTGATCTCCACGGCCTCCGCTCCGGCGTCCCGCAGGGCCTGGATGCCGTTGAGCAGCTGGTCGGTGCCGACCTCCCCCGACCGGGACTCCACGGTGATCCGCACGCCGGGTCCGGTCGCCGAGATGCTCCCCGCCAGGATGCCGAGCGTCTCCACCTGGGTCCGGGCGAGGTCCAGCGCGGTCTGCCTGGCCTCGGTGTCGCTCCTCAACGCGTCGCGAGTGAGCTGGAGGTCCCGGATCTCCGCCTCGGCCCGGTCCGTGGCCAGGCTGAGCGTGCTGATCAGGGCGATCAGGTCCGCCTGGCGGGCGCCGGTGAAGCTGTCGCTCTGGTCGTTGGCCCGGAGCTGGACCGCAGCGGCGAAGCCCAGGGCGGCCAGGAGCAGTCCCACGACGGCCTGTCCTCGCGACCCCCGGCTGCGCAGTGCGCTCAGCAAGCGGTCGCGTCCAGCGGGCTGGCTGTCGTGGGTGCCGTCCTGGGTGCCGTCCTGGGTGTCGTCCTGGGTGCGGTCCTCGGACGCGGGACCGGGCGCACGGACGGGGGTGGGCTCAGGCATGGAACAGATGTCGACGGATCGCGGCCACGTTGGAGAAGATCCGGATGCCCAGGACGACGATGACGCCGGTGGACAGCTGACCACCGACACCGAGCTGGTCGCCGAGGTAGACGATGAGCGCGGCGATGAGGACGTTGCTGACGAAGGACACCACGAAGACCTTGTCGTCGAAGATCCCGTCCAGGAACGCGCGGAGCGCGCCGAACACCGCGTCGAGCGCCGCGACCACCGCGATGGGCAGGTACGGCTCGAGCCAGAACGGCACGTCGGGCTGCAGGTAGAAGCCGAGACCCACCCCGAGCAGGAGGCCGAGCGCGCCGATCACTGGCCCTCACCCGAGGGACCGGTCAGCGGACGGGCGTGGCGAAGGAGCGGGGCCGAGGCGGCCGGGAGGGTCAAGGTGTCCTCACTGGTCATCTGGAACTGGTGTCCGTAGACGGCTTTCAGATTCAACCACCAGGTGCCCCCGTCGGAGTCGAGGAAACGCGCGGGGAGCTGTTCGGGGTCACCGATCGCGGTGACGGTGTAGGGACGGGACAGGGGCCTGAAGTTGACGTTGACCGCGGAACCAGCCTCCCTGATCGCCGACAGGGCCGTCAGACGCTGCCCGTTGATGGCCACCGCCTCGGCGCCGGCGCTCCAGAGCCCGTTGGCGAGGATCTGCAGGTCGGTGTCGTAGACCTTCTGGCGGTCGGTGAGCGCGTTGCGGGCGTCGTCGACCACGATGCGTACGCCGGGGCCGGTGACCGGCTCGAAGCCGGCGGCCACGCCCAGACGCTCCAGCCGTCCCTGGACCGTGCGACCGGTGGTCGACGCCGAGAGCAGGGTGGCCTGGGCGTCGTCCACGCCGGTCCGCAGGCTCTCGAGCCTGCTCCGCGCGTCGTCGAGGTCCTCGCGCTGCTGCTGGGCCCGGGTGACGAGCTGTTCCTGCGACTGCTCCCGCACCGGCGCGCTGCGCGAGGTCTGCACCCCGGCGGTGACCACGAGGCCCCCGAAGAGGGCGAGGACGACGAGCGTGCCGAGGTGCCGGCGTGTCCGGCGACCGGATTCCCGGACGTGCGCCGCGCGGACCGGCTCGCGCGAGGAGACGTGCCGGTAGTCCTCGTCGAGCGAGGTGGCGGTGAGGTAGTTGAGCAACCCCATGGTCGCCTGGGGCGGCAGCGGACGGCCCCGCGCGTCGTACTGCGTCGGCGGGAGGTGGGCCTGCCGCGTGTCCGGGTCGGGGCGGGTCGCGTGGTCAGTCATCGACGGCCCTGGTGCGCCGCGGGACGGTGACCATGAGCGTGCGCACCTGCCAGGCGTAGAGCAGTCCGGCCCACCAGTACATCCCGACGCCCCAGATCGCGAAGGCCCACCCGACGACACGGGCGAGCAGCGCCCCGGTCCCGGTGCCGTCCCCGAGCAGCAGCAACGGGAAGGCGTACAGCAGGGCCGCGGTGGCGGCCTTGCCCAGGAAGTGGACCGGCAGCGCGCTGTAGCCGCGCGTGCGGAGGAAGGGGACCAGACCCCAGAGGAACAGGTCGCGGGCGGGCAGGGCCAGGGCGAACCAGACCGGGATGATGCCGCGCAGCCCCAGGCCGACGACCGTGGCGAGGATGAACAGCCGGTCGGCGACGGGGTCCAGGACCGTGCCCAGCTTGCTGGTCTGCCCGAGCCGGCGCGCGAGGTAGCCGTCGAGCCAGTCGCTGATCCCCATCGCCATGAGCAGGAGCGCGGCGAGACCGTCCTTCTGGGGACCCAGCACCAGCCACAGGAACACCGGGAGCAAGCACAGCCGGGCGATGCTGATCGCGTTGGGCACGGTCAGGACGTGCCCGGAACCAGCCTCGGAGCGGGTCCTGGGACCCGTCCCGGCGCGAGCGGGGTCGACCGGGTCGACCGCGCTCCCCTGGTCTCGCGTCTCCACCCGCACCCCTCGACTGCTCGCCGCTCTCCACAGCGCCGACACCGTCGTCGACACCGGTGGTCACCCTAGCCGCGGGGCGGTGGAAAAAGTGAGAGGCCGCGCTCGTGGGGGGGAGCGCGGCCACTCGCGCCGCCCGGTCGTGGGGACGACCGGAAGGGGCGGTCCGAACGGGACGGGGGGTTCCCGCTCGGGTTCTGGTCCGACCCGGGGGAGGGTCGGCGTCGTGGGGGGCCATGACGTGTGCCTCTAGGAAACAGGACTTCGGTCCCGAAATCCAGCAAAAATGTCCAGGCCATCGCAATTAGATCGCTGAATCACCCAGGTGGGGGTGCTCAGGGCGCGTTCGGGCTAGAGCGCACCCCCCGTCCTGGCCCCCCCGGGCCCATGGTCCTCCCAGAAAGGTCCCATCCGGGTCAGGGCCCCCGGGCGATCAGCTCTTTCCCGCGGGGACAGCGACATTTGACTCGGCGGACCTTGGTTGCCTCCTGCCCGTGACTGATACTCGACCTGGCGGCCGAGGAGGGGTCGGTCGCCGTACCGGCGCGAGGGGTCGCACCGGGGCTAGGCCGGGGACGGCACGGGGGGAGAGACGATGGGGGCGACCGCGGTGCGACGACGCGACTGCCTGCGTGCAGTGATCGAGGCCGCGGCGGACGCCCACGACCCGATCGCACCGTGGCGTCGGGTCGCGGAGGCCGCTGACGTCTTCGAGGACGAGGCTGACGTGCTGACCGAGCTGCACCGCGAGTGGGTGCGACTGCTCTCGGGCCGGTTGCATCCCGAGGGTGTGGTCGTCGAGCGAACCCCCGTGGGTGTGCGGGACCTGTACGACGAGACCCGCACGGCGCACCAGACGCTGCGGAGCATCCTCGACACCCACCACGCCGACCCGGTCCTGTGGGAGCCCACCGCACGGGAGCACGCCATGATCGCCCGTGCCGCCGGCCTCGCCCCCGAGGGCGCGCTCGACGAGAACGCCGCTGCCCTGGGACGGTCGCTGGTCACCCAGCGGCTGCCCGTCCAGCGCTCCGCGCACCGGCGCTGACGGCGGCCGCCCCCAGGGCTTAGGTTCGGAGGCGAACGCGCGAACCTCGGCCCCAGGAGCGAAGCATGAGCCACGCCAGCCAGCCAGCCAGCGACCTCGGCAGCCTCGCCACGGGACCGTCCACCCCTCCCCTGCTGGAGGAGACGATCGGCGCCAACCTCGACGCCACCGCTGCGCGGTTCGGTGACCACGAGGCTCTCGTGGAGGTCGCCACAGCGCGCCGATGGACCTACGCCGACCTGGTCGCCGACGTGGACAGGCTGGCCCGAGGGTTCCTGTCGCTCGGGGTCGGTGTCGGGGACCGCGTCGGCATCTGGGCCCCGAACTGCGCCGCGTGGGTGCTCACCCAGTACGCGACGGCCAAGATCGGCGCCATCCTGGTCAACGTCAACCCGGCCTACCGCACGCACGAGGTCGCCTACGTCATCCAGCAGGCCGGCATCTCGGTCATGGTCATGGCGGAGACGTTCAAGGCCAGCGACTACCCGGCGATGGTCGCCGAGGTCGCCGACGGCTGTCCGACCCTGCGCACACAGGTCGTGATCGACGGGCCCAGCTGGGACGCCCTCCTGGCGGGAGCCGACCGCGTCGGCAGCGAGGAGCTGGCCCGGGTGGCGCAGGGCCTCGCCGCCGACGACCCCATCAACATCCAGTACACCTCCGGCACGACGGGCTTCCCCAAGGGGGCGACGCTCAGCCACCGCAACATCCTCAACAACGGCTACCTCGTGGGCGAGGGGTGCCGCTACACCGACGCCGACCGGATCTGCATCCCGGTGCCCTTCTACCACTGCTTCGGGATGGTCATGGGCAACCTCGCCGCGACCAGCCACGGCGCCTGCATCGTGATCCCCGCACCGGGGTTCGACGCCGCCTCGACGCTGCGGGCGGTGACGCAGGAGCGATGCACGTCGCTGTACGGCGTGCCCACGATGTTCATCGCCATGTGGGCACTCCCGGACTTCGCCGACTACGACCTGTCCAGCGTGCGGACCGGCATCATGGCCGGGTCACCGTGCCCGGCGGAGCTGATGCGCAAGGTCACCGCGGCCGGGATCACCGACATGACGATCTGCTACGGCATGACCGAGACCTCCCCGGTGTCGACGCAGACCAGCCCGGACGACCCCTTCGAGGCGAAGGTCGGCACCGTCGGCCGGGTGGGGCCGCACCTCGCGGTCAAGGTGATCGACCCGGTCACCGGTCGCACCCAGCCGCGCGGGGAGGCCGGTGAGCTGTGCACCCAGGGCTACTCGGTCATGCTGGGCTACTGGGACGACGAGGAGAGGACCCGGGAGGTCCTCGTCGACGGGTGGATGCACACCGGCGACCTCGCGGTGATGGACGAGGCCGGCTACCTCCAGATCACCGGGCGGATCAAGGACATGGTGATCCGGGGCGGGGAGAACATCTATCCCCGCGAGATCGAGGAGTTCCTCTACACCCACCCCGACATCGTCGACGCGCAGGTGATCGGTGTCCCCGACGAGAGGTACGGCGAGGAGCTGATGGCCTGGATCCGCCTCCGCGAGGGCGCCGAGCCGATCGACGCGGCGGCCCTGCGGTCCTTCTGCTCCGGACGGCTCGCGCACTTCAAGATCCCGCGCTACGTCCACCTCGTCGACGAGTTCCCGATGACCGTGACCGGCAAGGTGCGCAAGGTCGAGATGAGAGAGGCGTCCGCCGTCCTCCTGGGCCGATAGGGCGAGGCAGGCGAGCAGGTCGCCTCGCCGCGCAGACGCCGGCACTGGTCGGACGGACAAATATCAGCGGGAGCGGGTATGGACCTCACCCACCTGGGTAGGGGTCGGTCTACCGAGCGAGGTGAGGGGAGCCGTCGCCCGGCGGCCCTGCGGCACTTCAACCGCGTTCAACGGCCCTCCGGGGCCCTGTACATCGGAGGCACCTTTCATGGCGTTCATTCTCTGGCTCATCGCAGTCGTCCTGGTCATCTTCGGCATCGTCCGGCTGGTCCGCGGCGACGTCCTGATGGGCATCGTCCTCATCGTGGTCGGCCTGCTCGTCGGCCCCGGCGGCGTCAGTATCTTCACCTGATCCGCCACCAGGTGCAGGGGCTCGAGCCGGACGGCTCGAGCCCCTGCGGTCGTTTGGCCCCGGCCACCCCGGGGTACTCCCCCGCTGCACCCCCTCTCGGACCCCAGGAGCCTCGATGCCCCGGTTGCGCACCGTCTCCACGGGCGATCCGGGATGGACGCGCCTGCGGCACGGTCGTGGCTTCCGCTACCTCGACGTCGACGGGACCCCGCTCGACCCGGTCTCCGTGGAGCAGGTCAAGGCCCTCGTCATCCCGCCCGCCTGGCGCGACGTGTGGATCTCGCCGTACCCCAACGCCCACCTGCAGGCGGTCGGCACCGACGACGCGGGGCGGCGCCAGTACCTATACCACCCGGTGTGGCGGGCCAAGCGGGACGCGGCGAAGTTCGACCGGGTGATCACGATGGCGGCGCAGCTGCCTCGGGTGCGTCGTCACCTGAGGGCGGAGCTGGAAGTCGAGGAGCTCAACCGCAGGACCGCACTGGCCGCCGCGGTCAGCCTGGTCGACCTCGGCTGCTTCCGGTTGGGGTCGGACACCTACACCGAGCAGAACGGCAGCTACGGCCTCACCACACTCGAGCGTCGCCACCTGCGCAAGGCAGGGGACGACCGTATCTTCACCTTCACCGGCAAGTCGGGTGTCGACCACGAGATCTGCCTCAGCGACCCGCAGCTGTGCCGGATCCTGGACCGGATGTCCTACCGGCGGGGACCCCAGGCACGGCTGCTCAGTGCGCGCGAGGGCCGCCGCTGGGTGCCGTTGCAGGCCGCCGACGTCAACGACTTCATCCGGGAGCTCTTCGGCCTCGAGGTCACCGCGAAGGACTTCCGCACCTGGCACGCGACGGTCCACGTGGCCATGGCACTGGCGCAGGAAGGCCCGGTCCGGAGCCGGACCCGGCGGGCCAAGGCCGTGCGCGCCGCGGTCGTCGGGGCGTCCGAGCTGCTCGGCAACACGCCGACCGTCTGCCGGTCGTCGTACGTCGACCCTCGCGTGATCGACCTCTACGAGTCCGGCACGACGATCGAGGCCGCGGTCCGCAGGCTCCCCAAGGACGAGCACAAGGCGCGCGACCGGGTCGACCGCGCGGTGGTGGCGCTGCTCAGCGACTGAGCGGACCTCAGCGCCGGACCTTCAGGACCTCGAGCAGGTACGCCGCCGCCACCGGCCCCTCCGTCAGGGCCAGCTCGACGGCCCCGGGGACGTCCAGCTCGGTGGCCAGGGCCTCGAGCACGCCCTCGTGCCGCAGCGTGCGGGTGCGGGTGCGTCCCGACGGGTCCGGCACCGGACCGGTGGCGGACGCCAGGTCGCGCAGGCGCTCGAGCTTGTGCCCGGCGTCGAGGAACACCCGCTCCTCGCACTCCCAGGCTTCGTGCCAGGGCCGGTCGAGCAGAGCCAGGCGCACCGCGGAGCCCTCGTGCCGCTTGAGCAGCTCGCTGACCAGCACCAGGTTGCCGGTCGACTTGGCCATCTTGGTGCCCCCGTGCCGGACCTCCCCCACGTGCATCACCGCACGCGCGAACGGGGTCACGCCGGTGGCGGCCTCGACCATCGCGGACTGGTAGGCATGGTGGGGGAACTCGAGGTCGACCCCGCCGAGCAGGACGTCGACCGAGGTGCCGAGGCTGCACAGCGCCATCGCGGCGCACTCGGCGTGCCAGCCCGGGCGGCCCCAGCCCCACGGGCTCGGCCAGGCCGGGTGCTCGGCTGAGGAGGGTCGCCAGACGGGCACGTCGAAGACCGACTCCCGGCCGGGCACGTCCTGCTGGTCGCCGTACTCCCGGGAGGCGGCCAGGGCGGTCTCGCGGTCCAGGCCCAGGGCCTCGGGGATCGCGTCGCCGCGGAAGTACACCGACCCCTCCGTCTCGTACGCCGCGCCGGCGTCCAGCAGGGCCGCCGCGAGCCGGACCACGGCGCCGGTGTGGGCGCGGGCGTGCGGGCTGATGGCCGGTGCCGCCACGGACAGGGCGGTCATGTCACGCTCGAACAGGAACTCCTGGGTGAGGGCGAGCTCGTCGTAGTTGCGTCCCCGGGTGCGTGCCGCGTCGGTGAGCACGTCGTCGATGTCGGTGACGTTGCGCGCCACCAGCGCCTCCCCGCCGCCCACGTGCGCCACGGTCGCGATCAGGTCGGCCCACACGAAGGTGGCTGCGTGGCCGACGTGGGTGACGTCGTACGGCGTGATGCCGCAGGTGTACATCCGCAGCGGACCCACGGGAAGGATCCGCCGACCGTCGATGGTCAGGGGCAGGCTCCGCCGCTCATGCAGCGGGTAGCGGCCCTCGGGTCCGACGATCCCGGACGTGGAGGACGGGTGCTGGGGCAAGGGCGAGGACACGCACCCGATGATGCCTCATCGGTCGTCGTCCTCGCCGTCCCGGGCCTCACCGATGAGCACCAGGGGGTCGTCGGCCGGGGTGGCCAGCGCCTCCTCGGGCTTGGTGGCGAGCACGGTGGCCATGTAGTCGGCCGCGGCGTCGAAGAGGTCGACCGGGAAGCTGGCCCGCTCGGAGAGGAACCACCGGTGCTGGAGGACCTCGTGGAAGATCTCGGCCGGCTCGAGGCGTCCGAGCAGCTCCCGGGGCACCAGGGCCATCAGCCGCTCCCACACCTCGGTGAGCCAGCGGTTGGCGACCACCTCGCGCGGGAGGCTGCTGAGGTCCCGGTAGGCCGCGAACGAGGCCATGTCGTTGAGCAGGCGACGGGCCTGGGCCTCCTCGACGTCGAGCCCGGTGAGCGCGAGCAGCTCGCGGCGGTGGTGGCCCGCCTCGACCACCCGGGCGTGCAGCTGGAGCCGGTCACCGCCGGGGTCGGAGACGATGTCCATCTCGTCGACGTCGAAGCCGAGCTCGTTGAGGGACTCCACCCACTGCTGGACCTGGGACAGGTCGTCCCGCTTGAACTCCGCAGCGCCGGTGAGGGCGCTCCAGAGTGCGGCGTACCGGGTCTCCAGGAGGTCGACGACGTCAGCGGGGTCGATCCGGGACTCCAGCACCTCCCCCGCCTGCAGGTCGAGGAGCTCGGCGTAGACGTTCTCGGTGGCCACGGTGAGGTCGTAGGCCCGCTGCCGGTCCGACAGCGAGGGCCGCAGCTCCCCGGTCTCCGCGTCGACGAGGTACGCCGCGAACTCGCCCGCACTGCGTCGGAACAGCACGTTGGACAGCGACACGTCGCCCCAGAAGAAGCCCGCCAGGTGCAGCCGGACCAGCAGCACCACCAGCGCATCGACCATCTGCGGCAGGCTGTCCGCGCGCATGCCGTGGGAGAACAGCGACCGGTACGGCAGGGAGAAGCGCAGGTGCCGGGTCACCAGCGCGCTGGGCAGGTCGTTGCCGGCCGCGTCCACGCGACCAGTGACCACCGCCTGCGGCACCACGGTCGGCAGGCCGATCTTCTGCAGCTCCCGCAGCAGCTGGTACTCGCGCCGGGCGATGTCCTCCTGGGTCTCCTTGACCGCGCAGGTGTACTCGCCCACCCGCACGAACCGGACCACGTGACGCGACAGCCCGCGTGGCAGGGCGATCACGTGCTGCTCGGCCCACTGCTCCAGCGGGACGTCCCAGGGCAGGCTCACCAGCTCGGGGTTCGGCCTGGTGGCCACGAGGCGCAGCGGCATGCGCCCACCCTAGGGCCAGGGACACCCCGACACGCTCAGCCGATCACCAGGACCAGGTCGCCACCTTCGACCTGCTGGGTCCCGCCGAGCGCGACCCGCTGCACCGTCCCGGAGCGTGGAGCCGTGATGGCGGCCTCCATCTTCATCGCCTCGATGGTGGCCACCGTCGTCCCGGCCTGCACCTCGTCGCCCGGGGCGACCACCGGGGTCACCACTCCGCCGAACGGCGCTGCGACGTGCCCGGGGTCGGCCGGGTCGGCCTTCTCCGCGGTCGGCGCGTCGGCCGAGACGGCGCGGTCACGGATGCTGACCGGGCGCATCTGCCCGTTGATGGTGCACATCACCGTGCGGATCCCCCGCTCGTCCGGCTCGCCGACCGCCTCCAGCCCCAGGATGAGCGTCTTGCCCTCCTCGAGCTCGACCAGGTGCTCCTCGGAGGCCCGCAGTCCGTAGAGGTAGTCTCGGGTGGCCAGCACCGAGACGTCGCCGTACTTCTCCCGCGACTCGGCGAACTCCCTGGTCGGACCGGGGAAGAGCAGCGCGTTGAGGGTCGAGCGCCGGTCCTGGTCCAGGCCGACCCGCTGGCCGTCGGTCAGGTCGGTGACCTGCGGCTTGACGGTCCGGCCCTCGAGCGCCTTGGTGCGGAACGGCTCCGGCCACCCGCCGGGCGGGTCGCCCAGCTCTCCGGAGAGGAACCCGATCACGGAGTCCGGCACGTCGAACCGGCCCGGCTCGGCGGCGAACTCGGCCGGGTCGGCGCCGACCGCGACCAGGTGCAGCGCGAGGTCCCCGACGACCTTCGAGGACGGGGTCACCTTCACGACGTTGCCGAGGATCTGGTTCGCGGCGGCGTACATGTCCTCGATCTGCTCGAACTTCTCCCCCAGACCCAGCGCGATCGCCTGCTGGCGCAGGTTGGACAGCTGTCCGCCCGGGATCTCGTGGGTGTACACCCGGCCGGTCGGCGCCGGCAGACCCGACTCGAAGGGGGCATAGACCCGTCGGGTCGCCTCCCAGTACGGCTCCAGGTCGCAGACCGCGCCCAGGTCGAGCCCGGTCTCCCGGTCGGTGAAGTCGGTCGCCGCGACCAGGGAGGACAGGGCGGGCTGGCTGGTGTTGCCGGCCATCGCGGCACAGGCCGCGTCGACCGCGTCGACGCCGGACTCGATCGCGGCGACCAGCGTGGCCAGCTGACCACCCGGCGTGTCGTGGGTGTGCAGGTGCACGGGCAGGTCGAACCGCTCGCGCAGGGCGGTGACCAGGGTGTGCGCGGCCGGGGCCCGCAGCAGACCGGCCATGTCCTTGATGGCGAGCACGTGTGCGCCCGCCTCGGCGATCCGCTCGGCGAGGGCCAGGTAGTAGTCGAGGGTGTACAGCCGCTCGGCCGGGTCGGAGAGGTCGCCGGTGTAGCACAGCGCGACCTCGGCGACGGCGGTCCCGGTGTCCCGCACGGCGGCGATCGCCGGGGCCATCTGCCCGACGTCGTTGAGGGCGTCGAAGATCCGGAAGACGTCGATGCCGGTGGCGGCGGCCTCGTGGACGAAGGCGTCGGTGACCTCGGTGGGGTACGGCGTGTAGCCGACCGTGTTGCGACCGCGGAGCAGCATCTGCAGGCAGATGTTCGGGACCGCCGCGCGCAGCCGCTCCAGCCGCTCCCAGGGGTCCTCGGAGAGGAACCGCAGTCCCACGTCGTAGGTCGCCCCGCCCCAGGCCTCCAGGGACCACAGCTGCGGGGTCAGCCGGGACACGTGCCCGGCGACGGCCACGAGGTCCCGGGTGCGGACCCGGGTGGCCAGCAGGGACTGGTGGGCGTCGCGGAAGGTGGTGTCGGTGACCGCGACCTGGGTCTGCTCGCGCAGCCGTCGGGCGAACCCCGCCGGCCCGAGCTGGCGCAGCAGCTGCCGGCTGCCCTCCGGGGGCGTCACGGACAGGTCGAGGTCGGGCAGCTTGGTGACCGGGTCGAGGACGACCGGCGCGTTGCCGTGCGGCTTGTTCACCGTGACGTCGGCGAGGAAGGCCAGCAGCTTGGTTCCTCGGTCGGCGCTGGAGCGGGCGGTCAGCAGCGCCGGGTGCTCCTCGATGAACGCGGTGGTGAGCCGGCCCGCCTTGAAGTCCTCGTCGTCGAGGACCGCCTGGAGGAACGGGATGTTCGTCGCGACGCCACGGATCCGGAACTCCGCCACGGCACGGCGAGCGCGCTCCACCGCGGTGGCGAAGTCACGTCCCCGACAGGTGAGCTTGGTGAGCATCGAGTCGAAGTGGGCCGAGACCTCCGCCCCGTTGTAGGTCGTGCCGCCGTCCAGCCGGATGCCGGCGCCTCCCGGTGACCGGTAGGTCGTGATCACCCCGGTGTCCGGGCGGAACCCGTTGGCCGGGTCCTCGGTGGTGATCCGGCACTGCAGCGCGGCGCCGCGCAGCCGGATGCTGTCCTGCTCGAGCCCGAGGTCGGCCAGGGTCTCCCCCGACGCGATGCGCATCTGGGCGCGCACCAGGTCGACGTCGGTGACCTCCTCGGTCACGGTGTGCTCGACCTGGATGCGCGGGTTCATCTCGATGAAGACGTACCTGCCCTGGGGGTCGAGGAGGAACTCCACCGTGCCCGCGTTGACGTAGCCGATCTCCCGGGCGAAGCGGACCGCGTCGGCGCACATCCGCTCGCGCAGCTCCGGCGGGAGGTTCGGTGCGGGCGCGATCTCGATCACCTTCTGGTGGCGGCGCTGCACCGAGCAGTCCCGTTCGAACAGGTGGATCACGTTCCCCTCGGCGTCGGCGAGGATCTGCACCTCGATGTGCCGGGGGTCCACGACGGCCTGCTCGATGAAGACGGTCGGGTCGCCGAAGGCGCCCTCAGCCTCACGCATGCAGGTCTCGACGGCCTCACGCAGGTCCTGGGGGTCGTCGACGCGCCGCATGCCGCGGCCCCCGCCGCCCGCCACCGCCTTGACGAACAGCGGAAAGGGCATCGCCGAGGCCGACTCCACGA
The DNA here is from genome assembly GCA_963784485.1 of uncultured Actinomycetota bacterium. GTDB lineage: Bacteria > Actinomycetota > Actinomycetes > Propionibacteriales > Nocardioidaceae > Marmoricola_A. The sequence goes on from CAWARH010000005.1 coordinate 502,461, forward strand.
GGGCGTCGGCGTCGGTGCCGGGGGGCACGCCGTCCAGGGTGGGGACCCCGGCCGCCCGGGCTGCGGCGATGGCCCGCGACTTGTTGCCGGTCAAGGTCAGCACCTCGGCGCTGGGCCCGACGAAGGTGATCCCGGCGTCGGCGCAGGCCTCGGCCAGGTGGGGGTTCTCCGAGAGGAAGCCGTACCCGGGGTAGATCGCGTCGGCCCCCGCGCGCACGGCGGTCGCGACGATCGCCTGCGGGTCCAGGTAGGCGCGCACCGGGTGGCCGCGCTCCCCGATCTGGTAGGCCTCGTCCGCCTTGAGCCGGTGCTCGGAGTTGCGGTCCTCCTGGGGGAAGACCGCCACCGTCTCCGCGCCGAGCTCGTAGGCCGCGCGGAAGGCGCGGATCGCGATCTCTCCCCGGTTGGCGACCAGGACCTTGTGGAACATGTGGGAACTCCCTCGGGCAGGGACCAGGCCCGCGCGGGCCGGGGACGTGGGCCGGATCACCCTCTCACGCACCGATCGTCGCCGGAATCTCTCCCACCACCAGACGAGACGCCCCCGCGGAGCTCAGTCCTCGACGAGGTCCACCAGCACCTTGCCCACCACGCCGCTCTCGACCGCGGCCTGCGCGGCGCTGGTCTCCCCCAGCCGATAGTGGTGCAGGGGCATACCGGCCTCCTCCCCGACCTGGAGAGCCCCGGCGGCGAGGGCGGCGGAGAGGTCCTCGAGCGCAACCGCCTTCCAGTCCTTCGGTGCCGTGTAGACCAGCACGAACTGCACGCGCACGTTGGGGATCATGAGCTTGCGCACGGGCAGGGTCAGGGGTCGGCCGTCCTCGGCGTAGACCGCCACGAGGCCCAGGGGTGCCAGGACGGCGACGTCGATCTCGGCGTTGCGGGCGGCGGCCACCTCCACCACGACCTGCACCCCGTCCGGGGCGATCTCCAGGACCCGCTCGACGACGTCCTCCCGGGTGTAGTCGACGACGTGGTGGGCTCCGGCGGCCCCAGCAAGGCGAGCCTTCTCCGGGCTGCTCACGGTGGTGATGACCGTGGCACCGCACCACGCTGCCAGCTGGATCGCGGCGTTGCCCACCGCTCCGGCGCCGCCCGCGACCAGGACGGTGCGCCCCGACAGAGCGCCGGGGACCAGCCGGGTCGGCCCGCCCTCGGCGACGGTGAGGCACCGGTGCGCGGTCATGAAGGGGATGCCGAAGGCGGCACCGAGGTCGAACGACGCGCCGTCGGGCAGCGGGACGGCGTGCCCGACGGGCAGGACGGTGAGCTCCTGCGCCGTCCCCCCGTCGGGCCGGCCGTGGGCAGCCTCCCAGATCCACACCCGCCGGCCCACCAGGGCGGCGTCGACGCCGTCACCGACGGCGTCGACGACCCCTGCGCCGTCCTGGTGGGGAACCTGGGCCGGTTCGACCGGGGTCCCGGGGGACGCGCCGGTCCGGGACTTCCAGTCGGTCGGGTTCACCCCGGACCGGTGGACCCGCACCCGGACCTCCCCCGTGCCCGGAGCGGGCTCCGGGCGGTCGACGAGGGTGAGGACCTCAGGTCCTCCGGTCCGGGTGTAGGTGATCGCACGCATGCTCGGACGTTACCGACCCGGTGTTCGGCTCAGTGCCGGTGGTCGGCCCCCTTGATCCGCACCACCGTGCCGGGACCGCCCGTGGCCAGGTCGACGGTCCCCGCCCACAGGGTGTGGCCCCGACCGGCCTCGACCGAGACCGCACCCGGCAGGTCCACGACCGGCTTGACGCCGCCCCGGTGGACCATCGAGATCCGGTTGGCGAAGAGCTCGGAGACGAAGATGTGCCCGTCCTGGAGGGCGAGGTTGGTCGCTCCCAGGAATCCGGTGGCGATCCGCTTCGAGGCGCCGGTGTGCGGGTCGACCTTGTAGACCGAGCCGCGGGCGCCGAGGGAGGCGTCCTCGGGTCCACCCGGCAGGGTGGTGACGTAGAGCCACCCGTCCTTGCCCACCTCGACGTCGGTCGGGACCGACTCGAAGGCGTACGTCTCGCCCACGACGCAGTCGTCGAGACCGAAGGCGTCGGCCGCCGCCTGGGTGATCGGGGCGGGCTGGGCCGGGAGGACCGCGAGGGTGCTGACCTTGCCCTTCCCACTCACCCGGAACAGGGCGTTGGCGCCGGCGTCGGCGACCACCCAGCCCTTGTGCACGGCGGCTACGGAGTAGGCGTGGGAGTCGACCTGCCCGGTGTAGCTCACCGGGAACCCGACGGACTCGAGCGTGTCGGTCTGGCACTGCGTCGGGTGCTTGAGCCCGTAGGACACCGCGGAGTCGGGGTTGTGGGCGGTCTCGTACGCCAGGGTGTCGGCCATCGTCGACCGGCCCTTCCTGGGCTTGATGATGAGCCCGCTCGCGGAGATGCTGGTCTCGTCGCCGTCGGTCGTCGTGTAGGCGATCAGGCGCTTGCCCCCCCACCGCTTCATCGCGACGCCCGATGCGCCCGGCACGGCGGAGTCGACGGGGCTCAGGTGGCCGGCGTTGTTCAGCCTCGACACGCTCCCGGGGAAGCCGTCGGCGACCAGGACGCCGCCTCTGGCGAGCTCCAGGTTGAACGGGGCACCGAAGGCCGAGGACACCACCTGCACGCTCGGCGCCGGTGCGGCCAGGGCTGCGGGCGGCCCGGCGGTGCTGGCCAGGATGGCGACTCCGGCTGCGGCCAAGAGCTGCTGCTTCTTCATGTGCGACTCCCCTTGTCGATCGAGACTGGCCGGGTCGTGAGGTCCACGACACGACGGGTGAGGCCAGGGGGTGCGCGAGGGCTCGCCCGTCATCCTGGACCTGTTGTCCACACAGGGCAACGGACTTTCGGCGGGTGCTCGCGGGACCTGGGCGGGGGGCCCGCGCAGGGCGATAGCCTGTCGCTCTCATGATCGAACTTCGCACCCCCTCCGAGATAGAGCAGATGCGCCCTGCCGGGCGGTTCGTGGCCGACGTGCTCACCCGTCTGACCCAGGCGGCCGACGTCGGCGTCAACCTCCTCGAGCTCGACGCCCTGGCCCACGACATGATCAAGGCCCGCGGGGCTGAGTCGTGCTACATCGACTACCACCCGTCGTTCGGCGCCAGCCCGTTCGGCAAGGTGGTGTGCACCTCGGTGAACGACGCCGTGCTGCACGGGCTGCCGCACGACTACGTGCTCGCCGACGGCGACCTGCTCAGTCTCGACTTCGCAGTGGCGGTCGACGGCTGGGTGTCGGACTCGGCAGTGAGCCTGGTCGTCGGCACCCCGCGTCCAGAGGACCTGCGCCTGATCGAGACCACGACGCGGGCCCTGGAGGCGGGCATCGCCGCGGCGCAGCCGGGCGGCAGGATCGGTGACATCTCGGCAGCGATCGCCGGGGTGGCGAAGGCCGCGGGCTACACGGTGAACACCCAGTTCGGCGGCCACGGGGTGGGCCGGACGATGCACGGCGACCCGCACGTGCCCAACGACGGCCGAGCGGGGCGAGGCTACCCGCTGCAGCCGGGACTGGTCCTGGCCATCGAGCCCTGGCTGCTGGAGACCACCAACGTGATCTACACCGACGCCGATGGCTGGACCCTGCGCAGCGCGGACGGGTCCCGGGGAGCGCACATGGAGCACACCATCGCGATCACGGCGGACGGCCCCTCGGTGCTCACCGCGCGTTCGTGCTGAGGATCGAGGACCGCTGGGTCTGGGACAGCCGGGTGGCCGACGACGGTGACCACTTCCACCTGTTCGACCTCCAGGCCCCGCGATCGCTGGGGGACCCCGCACTGCGTCACGAGCACGCCACCGTGGGGCACGCGCGCTCCCGCGACCTGGTCGACTGGGAGGTGCTCCCCGACCCCCTGGGACCCGCGCCCGCGGCATGGGACGACCTCGCGGTCTGGACGGGATCGGTGGTCCGCGACGACGACGGCGCGACCAGCGCGTCGGGGTCGCTGTGTCCGAGGACCTGACCACCTGGCGCCGGGTCGACACCAGTCCGCTGCTCGAGGTCGACACCCGGTGGTACAAGGCGCTGCCCGAGGACCCCACCGCGAGCGAGACCTGGCGTGACCCGCTGGTCTCCGCACCGCCGGGGAGTCGGGCTGGCACCTGCTCCTGACCGCCCGCGCGGTCGGGGCGAGCGCCCACGACGACGGGGTCCTGGCCCACGCGTGGAGCAGTGACCTGACCACGTGGGAGGTGGGTCCCCCCGTCTGCTCCCCCGGCGCCGGCTTCGGCCAGCTCGAGGTCCCCCAGGTCCGCATCGTCGAGGGCACCCCGGTCCCGTGTTCAGCTGCTACCCCCAGGGGATGACACAGGAGCGCAGGGACCGAACCGGTGCCTACTGCACCTGGAGCGTGGTGGGCGAGTCGCCCCTGGGTCCGTGGGACACCGACCGCGCCCGGCCGTTCGTGGCCGAGCCCGACCTGTTCGCGGCCCCGCCGGTTGCAGGACCGGGCGGGTCGCTGGGTGTTCCTGGGGTTCCGCAACCGCGAGCACCAGGGCGTCGACGCGTTCGAGATCGTCGACCCGATCCCGGTCCACCTGGAGGACGGGCGGCTGGTCGCTCAGGAGGGTGGGTCCGGCTCCCTGTCGCGGTGACCGTTGAAGGTCACCTCCACCTGCTGGAAGCCCTTGTGCCGTTGGGCCTTGGCGTAGCTGTCGTAGGCCCGCTTGTCGGCGTCGGTGAGGGTGACCGCGTCGGTGAACGGCGTGAGCAGAGCCCGCGGGTAGAGCCGTCGGTTCAGCACGACGTTGACCTCGAGCCCCAGGACCGCCATCACCGCGGCCAGGAAGATCAGCGCCACCAGCCCCAGCACGAGCGCGAAGACCCCGTTCATCGCGCTGGCTCGGGCGATCACACGGCCGACGTACAGCCCGCCGAGGAGCTGGAGGACGTGCCACAGGACGGAGATGACGAACGCGCCCGGGAGCGAGGTCCGGAACGACGGTCTCCGCGAGGTCGTGTAGCGCATCATGAGCGCCAGGACCACGCCGACAAGGACGATCGAGGCCAAGGTGCTGAGCCACTTGATCCAGCCGGTGACCCCGATGCCGAGCCGGTCCAGGTTGCTGACCAGGCCGGTGACGACGGTGACTGCGAGCACGGTGGCCCCGGCGAAGGCCATGACCACGATGCTGCGGATCCGGCTGATCACCGGGTTGAGCCGACTGTTCCGCGGAACCGCCCACGCCGTGTTCAGCGCGTTCTGCGCGGCGAGCCCGAGCCCCATCGCGCCGTACGTCGCGGCGAGGACACCGATCACCACTCCTGAGGTGCTGCCCTGGAGCCCCTCGGGCCGACCCAGCTGCGTGCCGACGATCGGGAACTGCGCCAGCGCCGACTCCAGGACCCGGGTCTGCAGCTCCGTGTTGCCCTGGAGGAAGAAGCCGAGGACGGAGGAGGCGATGAGCAGGGTGGGGAAGATCGCGATGAAGGCGTAGTAGGTCAGGATCGCGGCGAGGTACGGCCCCTGGTCGTCGAAGTACTTGTAGACCACGGCGAGGGGAAAGCCGACCGCACGATGTCGACGTTGGAACGAGTCGACCCGGTCGACGATCTGGGACACATCAGGAGGGTACGTGAGCGCGCTGCCGGAGCCGGGTCACGACGCTCGCACCGTCCGCTGGTACTCCAGCTCCCGGCCCATCCAGCGGTACCCGAGCAGCTCGTTGACCCCGATCATGTGGTCGTTGGACTCGGCGTTCCAGGTGTCGACCGTCCGCACTGCCGGCTCGGCCTGGGTCAGCCAGCGGAACATCTCGGATTTCAGCAGCAGCCCGAGCCGGTGCCCGCGGTGGGCTCGGACCACCGCGGTGTCGTGCTGGTAGGCGACCTCCGGCCGCCAGGACTCCACGGCCACCACGGTGTGACCGGCCAGCTCCCCGCTCTCCCGGTGCCGGGCCAGCAGCCGGTAGGCCCGCTGGCCGCGGAGCCGGGTCGCGGTCTCGTAGTCGCGGATCCGCTGCGGCGGGTAGACCTCGTCCTCCACGTCGAGGTCGTCGAGCGGCGCGTCGTTGATCGCCGAGGTCATGGTGGCGACCGAGTCGAGGAGGGCCTCCGGGGTCTCCCCCACCCACCGGAGCAGCTCGTACCCGGCGGCCGCCTCGGACGCGTCCCGGCACAGCGTCTCGACCTGGTCGAGGGGGACCTCGGCCACGTGCTGGCGACGCTGGATGGCGCGCGACCCGACGGCGTACCCGTGCCGGTCGAGGAAGGGCGTGCCGGCGGACCGGTCCCAGGCTGCGGCGCCGAGCTTGCAGCGGCCGAGCTCGCGGGCCCGCGCCGTCAAGTGCTCCAGCAGAGCCGAGCCCGCACCCTGGCGGCGGACGTCGGGGTGGACCAGCGCCTCGAGGAACGCACGGTCAGGGTTGTCCCACTGGCTGGTGTACACCGCGCCGACCGCGACGACCCGGTCGCCCCGGAGCCCGACCACGTGCTCCCCGGGCTCGAGGTCCCAGCCGTGGCGGACCCAGCCCACCAGCGACTCCGCGGTCACCTCACAGACCCAGGGCGCGTCCACGGCGAGCGCCGTGTTCTGCAGTGCCACCACCTCGTCGACGAGCGCGGGGTCGTCGACGTCCAGGGCCATGATCTCCATGCCTCCAGACTGCGTTGCGGCGCAGGGAGGTGCCAACTGCATTTCTCCGAGCGTGACAGCCACCGGGCTGTCGACGTGGGAAACCTCATAGCCGCGCGACGTCCCCGACGGCCCGAGGCCGCTGCTACCGTCCCGAGGAGCCCGACCCCGCGACGTCCACACCAGGAGTGATGCAGGTGCGCACCGCCAAGGACTTCTTCCGCCCCCTTGCCGTGGGTGCACCCGAGCCGCTGCGGGAGGTGCCGGTCCGGCCGAGCCGCGCGATCCACTTCTTCGACCCGTCGAACCCGAGGATGGCCGCCAAGGTGCCCGGGATGGTCGGCACGGTGGACGTGCTGCTGGGCAACCTCGAGGACGCGGTCAAGGCGGAGAACAAGGTTGCCGCCCGTGAGGGGCTGGTCCGGATCGCCCGCGAGACCGACTTCGGTCCCACCCAGCTCTGGACCCGGGTCAACGCGCTGGACTCGCCGTGGTTCTTCGACGACGTCACCACGCTGGTGGCTGAGGCAGGACACCAGCTCGACGTGCTGATGGTGCCCAAGGTCCAGGGGGCGGAGGACATCCACTACGTCGACCGCCTGTTGGCGCAGCTGGAGGCCAGGGCGGGCCTGGACCGCCCGATCCTGGTGCACGCCATCCTGGAGACCGCCCGCGGCATGGTCAACGTCGAGGAGATCTGTGGGGCCAGCCCCCGCATGCAGGGCCTCTCCCTGGGGCCGGCCGACCTCGCCGCGGACCGCCGGATGAAGACCACGCGGGTCGGGGGCGGCCACCCGGGCTACCTGGTCCGTCAGGACCCGGTAGGTGGCGACGTCGCCGGTGACCGCACCGTGTTCCAGCAGGACCTGTGGCACTACACGATCGCGCGGATGGTCGACGCCTGTGCCATGCACGGGATCTCCCCCTACTACGGCCCCTTCGGCGACATCGCCGACGTCGTGGCCTGCGAGGACCAGTTCCGCAACGCCTTCCTCCTCGGCTGCGTGGGTGCCTGGTCGCTGCACCCCAGCCAGGTCGAGATCGCCCACCGGGTGTTCTCGCCCTCGGTCGACGACGTGCGGCACGCCCGCCGGGTGGTCGCGGCCATGGGCGACGGCACGGGGGCGGTGATGCTCGACGGCAAGATGGAGGACGACGCCTCGCTCAAGCAGTGCCTGGTGATGGTGCGCCTGGCCGAGGAGCTGGCCGCGGTGGACCCCCGCCTGGCGGAGCAGTACGCCGCGCTCGAGGGTGCCTGAGATGGGCGACCAGACCGTCTTCCGGCCCCGCCGATCGGTGCTCTACCTGCCCGCCTCGAACGAGCGGGCGCTGGAGAAGGCCAAGACCCTGCCCGTCGACAGCCTCATCCTCGACCTCGAGGACGCGGTCGCCCCCGAGGAGAAGGTCGAGGCAAGGGCAGGCGCGTGCACGGCCGCACGCTCGGAGGCGTACGGGCGTCGCGAGGTCACCATCCGGATCAACGGTCGGCAGACCCCGTGGCACGAAGAGGACCTCGCCGCCGTCTGCGCGGCGGGTCCGGACGCCGTGGTGGTCCCCAAGGTGGGCTCGGCCGCGGAGGTCGGAGCGCTGGTGGCCCGGATGGAGTCGCTCGGTGCGCCCGACCACACCCGGCTCTGGGCGATGGTGGAGACAGCGCACGCCATGCTGCACTGCGAGGAGATCGCGGCTGCGTCCGAGCGGCTCACCGTGCTCGTCATGGGCACCAACGACCTGGCCAAGGAGCTGTACGCCGCGCACGTGCCGGGAAGGCACCCGCTGCTCACCGCCCTGTCGCTGGCGCTGCTCGCGGCGCGAGCCACCGGGACCGCCATCCTGGACGGCGTCTACAACGACGTGAAGGACGAAGCCGGCTTCCTGGCCGAGTGCAGGCAGGGCCAGGAGATGGGCTTCGACGGGAAGACCCTGGTCCACCCGGGCCAGGTCGCCGGCGCCAACGCCGTCTTCGGTCCGTCCGAGGCGGCCGTCGAGGACGCCCGCGGCGTGCTCCAGGCCTGGCGCGAGGGCCAGGGTGCCGCAGTGGTGACCTATCGCGGCCGGATGGTGGAGAGCCTGCACGTCGAGACCGCCCGTCGGCTGCTCACCATGCACGACGCGATCGCCGCGCTCGACGCGGGGGCCTGACCCGGCTCCACCCGGTGCCAGGGCCACCGGTTCCACAGCCGGTTCCACAGCCGGTTCCCCAGCCGGTTCCCCAGCAGGTCAGGGGTCGAGTCGCCGGTAGTGGCCCCGGTAGTACAGCAGCGGGTCGTCCCGGTCGGTGTGGCCCAGGTGCTGCACGCGGCCGATGACGACGTGGTGGTCCCCCGCCTCGTGCACGGCCTCGAGCGTGCAGTCGACGTAGCCGGTGATCCCCTCGAGCAGAGGAGCACCCGTCGGTGACAGGGTCCAGTCGACGTCCTTGAACTTCTCCGCCCCCCGGGTCGCCATCCGCTGCGACAGGTGCTCCTGGTCGGCGGCGAGGAGGTTGACGCAGAAGTGCCCGGCCCGCTCGATGTGCGGCCAGGCGCGTGAGGTGCGCGAGGCGCAGAACAGCACCAGCGGCGGAGCCAGGGAGACCGACGAGAACGACTGGCAGGTCATGCCGACCGGCTGTCCCTCACTCATCGAGGTGACCACGGTGACCCCGGTGGCGAAGCGCCCCAGCACGTCGCGGAACCGTCGGGCCGCGGCCAGGAGGTCGGGCTCGCCGGCGTGCGGGCTGTCCTCGTCGAAGCCGTAGAAGAAGTCGGCGTCGCCGACCAGCCGCTCGACGAGCTCGGCGGAGGGCCACGGCTCGGGGGTCGACGACATGTGGCCCAGTCTCCCCAACTGCACCCAGGGCGACACCACCGGCCCCTCGCCCGGGGGCGCCCGGGGGGTCGTAGCATCGCGGCCATGAGCAGGACGGCACGCAGGGTCAACGTCCAGGGGCGGGTTCAAGGAGTGTTCTTCCGGGACTCGTGCCGCCGGGAGGCTCGCTCCCACGACGTCTCCGGTTGGGTCACCAACGAGGCGGACGGCAGCGTGAGCGCCTGGTTCGAGGGTTCCCCGGGGGATGTCGAGAGGCTGGTCGAGTGGTCTCGTCACGGCCCCCCCGGCGCCAGGGTGGAGGCGATCGAGGTGAGCGCCGTCGAGCCGCAGGGACTGGCCGGCTTCGAGGTCCGCTGAGGCTCGTGCGACCAGCAGGAGCCGACCCGGTCGACCTGGGTGGTGGGCTCAGCCGAAGCGGCCCGGGTCCCCCGCGCCGACCCGGACCACCTCCGGGTAGCCCTCGGACCAGTCGACGACGGTGGTCACCTCCGTGCCGCACTCCCCCGCGTCGACGACGGCGTCGACGAGGTGGTCCAGCTCCTCCTTGATCAGCCACCCCTCGGTCATCGGCTCGTCGTGGCTCGGCAGGAGCAGCGTGCTGGACAGCATCGGCTGACCGAGCTCGGCCAGCAGGGCGTGGGCCACGGTGTGGTCGGGGATCCGGACCCCGACCGTGCGCTTCTTGGGGTGCGCCAGCCGCCGTGGGACCTCGCGGGTGGCGGGCAGGATGAAGGTGTAGGGACCCGGGGTGGCGGCCTTGATCGCCCGGAAGGCGGCGTTGTTCAGCTGCACCAGCTGGCCGAGCTGGGCGAAGTCGGCGCACATGAGGGTGAAGTGGTGGCGCTCGTCGAGACCGCGGATCGCGCGGATCCGGTCGGCTCCGCCCGGGTTGTCCAGTCGTGAGCCGAGGGCGTAGCAGGAGTCCGTCGGGTAGGCGATCAACCCGTCGTCGCGCAGCAGGGCCACCACCTGGCTGATGCTGCGTGGTTGGGGGTTGACCGGGTGCACGTCGAAGTACCTCGCCATGACCCGAGCCTAGGGCCCACCCGGGGGTCGGGTGTCGGGCTGGCCGGCAAGGACGCTCCAGGCGGTCGCAGAGACCTCGAAGGGAGCCGGGGGAAGCAGGTCGGCGCAGCGTCGTGCGAGTCTCGCCCGGGCCTGGTCGTCGAGCCCCGCGACGTAGCTGCCCGCCGGACCGACGCCCAGCGTGAACGGCTCCCACCAGTCGGCGAACGAGGCCATCGGCACGGACACCGTCAGCGCCCCGCCGGTCACCTCAGCCCACCCCGCCGCCCGAGCCAGGTCGACCAGGTCGCCCGCGCGCGTGCCCGGCAGCTCGGCCTCGCCCGGCGCCCCGGGGTCGACGTCGCGCACCGCGCGCCAGAAGGCCGCCAGCGGCCCGGACTCCCCTGCGTGGTCCCACACGTCGACGGCCAGCCGTCCCCCCGGCGCCGTGACGCGGCGCATCTCTCGCAGGCCCGCCACCGGGTCGGGCATGAAGTGCACCACGAGCTGGGCCACCACCAGGTCGAAGGCCGCGTCGGCGAAGGGGAGCCGGGCCGCGTCGGCCTCGTGAACCTCCAGCCCGGGCAGGCGGGCACGGACCGCGGCGACGAACGGCGCGGACGGGTCGACCGCCACCACGGCCGGGGTGCCGAGCCGTCGGGCGAGCCGAACCGTCATCGCCCCGGGACCACACCCCACGTCCAGGGCCCGGGTGCCCGGAGCAGGGTCGACGAGGTCGACGAGGAGGTCGGCCAGCGGCTCGGAGAACCTGCCCATGAAGCGGGTGTACGCGTCGGCCGCGACGTCGAAGGACATCCCGCGACCCTAGTCCCGCCTCAGCCGACGGTCACCGCGACCGCGCTGCTGGTCGAGTCGGAGTGCCCCACGTTCGTGCTCGCGACGGCCGAGAAGCTGCCGGTGGCCTTGGGCACCAGCTTGGTGGTGAACGTGCCGGTGGCGGTCGTGGTCAGCGTCGCGGTCAGGGCCGGCACCCCGGTGCTGGTCGGGGTGAAGTAGATGCGCACCTTGACTGTCCGCGCCGGCTCCGTGGTGGTCTTGTAGCTCCGTGTCACGGTGCCCGACAGCACCCGGTAGGTCCCCGAGGCCGCACTGGACAGCGTCGTGGAGGTCGACCAGGTCCCGACCGTGACGTCGCCGAGGGGCGTGGTGGCGGCAGGCTGACTGGCCGTGCCTGCGTACGCCACGCTCAGGGCACCGGAGCTCTTCACCGGGACCGTGACCGTGTAGGTGCCGTCGGCGGTGGTCTTGCCGGAGCCGATCACCAGCGCGGTCTTCCCGGGGGCGGCGAGCTTGACCGAGACCGTGGAGGAACCGACGCCGGTGACCGTGCCTCCTGCGGTGCGAGTCAGGCGGCCGGTGACCACGACGCTCCCGCCGTACCCGACGTCGGTGGTGCTGGGCTCCCCGGTCAGGCCGGTGCTGGGCGTCGCCACCGTGATCGCGCCGAGGCTCGCCGTCGCCTCTTGGTAGGCCGTCGAGCCGACCAGCATCGCCGACAGCGTTCCGCTGGTGGTGGGCTTGACCGACACGGAGAAGCTGCCGTCGGCCAGGGACTTGGCGGTGGCCAGGGTGAGGACCTTGGTGGTGGTCCCGCTGGCGTAGCTCAACCGGAGCGGCACCGCTGCGCCCACGACCGGAACGCTCTGGCCGCCCACGGCGCGGGTCAGCGAGCCGGTGACGGTGACGCTGTCACCGGTGTAGACGGCGTGGCTGCCGGCCTGGGCGGAGAGCGTGACGGTGCACTTGCCCGGCGTGGCGACGACATCGGCGGAGGCGGCCGCGGCGTAGACCTTGCCGACCACCACCTTGGCGGCGTACGTCGTGGCCGTGGCGGCGGTGGCACTGGCCGAGCCGGCACCGGCGGCGGTGGTGACCGCAGTACCTGCCGCCGCCGTCGTGGTGGCCGTGCCGACCCGCTTGGTGAACGCGGCCGAGAGGCCCTTGACCGGCTGCCCGGACGCGGCGTCCCTCACCGTGGCGGTGAGCGGGAACCCGGCGCCGGTGCACACCGAGGCGGAGCCGGCTTGTCCGTCGACGGTCAGGGCGATCGTCAGTGGCCGTGCGGTCCCGGTGGCGAAGGACAGCGGGCTGGACACCGACTTGGTCGCGCCGGTGGAGTCGGTGACCGTGGCTGTCACGGTCGTGGCCCCCGTGGCCGTGGCGTTGCAGGTCACCGTGGACTGCAGGGAGGCAGGGTCGGCGAAGACGCAGTCCGTGCGTGCCGACTTCCAGCCCACGGAGGCGACCGTGCGTCCGGTGGGCAGGCTGGGGGTCACCGACACCTCGGTCGCCAGCCCCGGAACGGCGGGGTTGTTGACGCCGATCGTGGCGCCGAGCGTGGTGGGGGTGCCTGTGGTGCCCCCACCGGCACCGTCGCCACCGCCGACCAGGAACCGGCTGTCGGCGGAGTTCCAGTGGGTGGCCAGGTAGCTGCCGGGCTCGGGGTAGGTGGAGAAGTAGTCGTCGGTGTTGCAGTCGAGGAGGTACTCCTTGCTGCCCGGGCAGATCTGCACCATCGCGTGGTTGCCGCCGTCGGAGTAGCACATGGTGTCGTTCTCGTCCCAGCAGTGGCCCGCCTGGGTGGAGTGCGGCGCGGAGTTCTGCACGCCGCCCAGGTTGTGCTCGAGCTCGTGCGCCTCGACCGAGTGCTGCTCGGCCCCGTTGCCGAACCCCCAGCAGCCGTTGTCGACCCGGGCGTACTGGGCGTAGAAGCCGTTGTTCGCGTTGGTCTGGGCCTTGGTGTCGGTGGGGTACATCGTGGCGATGCCGCAGAGCACGTTGGCGTCGGTCCACATGAGGTACTTGCGGGAGACGTCGGTGAAGCCCAGAGCCTGCACGGCGTTGATCGTGGCGTTGAAGCTCGTCATGGAACCGGCCGGGACGGTGACGTTGAGGACCTTCGCCTCGCAGGTGCCGTTGGCGCCGGGCTCGGTGACGTAGCGGATGTGGCGCACGCCCCCGGTGAGCGCGGCGGAGCGGTTCACCACGTCGTCGGTGCCTGCGGCCCAGAGCTTCAGGCTGCTCCTCAGGTCGGCGAACCGGTTGGTCTTGCCCGCCTCCACGACGTACATCGCCTGGACCCGGTAGCCCGCGGTGCCGTCGCCGTCGCAGGTCACTCCCGGGGAGGTGGCGTTCGCGGCCACCGCCATGGGGACCCCGAGGTCCTCGGCCGCCTGGTACGCCGCGAGCCCCGCACCCTCGCGTTCCACCAGCTCGGCGGTGCTCACCCGCTCGTGCACGTCGACCCCCTCCGGGGCTTCGTCCTCATGGGCGCAGACCAGGGGCCCGGGCAGCCCGGAGAGCACCCGTCCGTCCGAGCCGCAGGGCGAGGCGGCCTGCACCTCGACCTGACCCGAGACGACCAGGGCCAGCGGTCCGGCAGCCAGCAGGGCCGCCACCAGCAGGGCCACCCCTCGACGCGGTGCGACCTTTGTCACGAGGGAGGAGGCGTCGCCGGGCGAGCCGGGCGGGGGCGGGCAGGCGCGCGTCAGGGTCATGAGCCAAGGATACGGACATATGAGACATTTGCCCCAGATAGTCAGGGAGGGGCGCCATGCTTTACCTCACCCGGTCAGGCTATCTTTCCCTGTGCACATCTTGTTCGACCGACCTTCCGCGCTCGCGGCCGACTACGCCGCCGTCGCCTGGGAGGACTCCCCCCTGGGCCCGGTGGAGACGTGGAGCCCGACGCTGCGCACCGCGGTCGACCTGATGCTGCGCACGCGCTTCCCGATCGCTCTCCTGTGGGGGCCCCGGAGCGCCCTGGTCTACAACGCCGCCTACGTCGAGCTGATCGCGGACAAGCACCCGGCGGCGCTGGGCAGGCCCGCACGCGAGGTGTTCCCCGAGGTGTGGGAGATGGTCGCGCCGCTGGTCGTGGCCGTCACCGAGCGGCAGGAGTCCCCCTTCCTCGAGGACCAGCTCATGGCCCTGAACCGTCGTGGCTTCCTGGAGGAGTGCTGGTTCACCTTCGCCTACTCGCCGGTGCGCAACGTGGCGGGCGAGGTCGAGGGCGTCATGGACATCGTCATCGAGACCACCGACTCGGTCGTCTTCAGCCGCCGGATGCTGCTGCTCAGCCAGCTCAACGAACGGCTCGCCGACGTGACCGGGCTGCAGGAGATGCTCGACCTTGCGGTGATGCTGCTGGGCAGCCACACCGCGGACTTCGCCAGCGTCGACCTGGTTCGCGAGCCTGCGGGCGGGGACGGCTCGGCCGACCGCCCCGAGGACGACGCGCGGGTGCGTCGCCTCGACCTCTCGCTGCCCGGTTCCGCGGAGCAGACGTGGCTGGTCGTCCGGCTCAACGACAACCTGGTGCCCAACGAGTCCTACCTGCGGTTCCTCGGCCTGGTGGAGGCCGCGCTGCGCCAGACGGTCGACCGGGTGCAGGTCCGCAGCTACGAGCGTCGGCTCGCCCAGGTCCAGCTCGGCATGTCGGAGGCGTTCCAGCGCAGCCTGCTGCCCGAGGCCGTCCCGCCCGGGGACCTCCAGGTCGAGGTGCGGTACCGCCCGGCCCTCGAGCTGGCGCAGGTCGGCGGCGACTGGTACGACTGGTTCGCCATGACCGACGGGTCCCTCAGCGTGCTCATCGGGGACGTCGCCGGCCACGACCTCCACGCCGCGGCGGCGATGGCGCAGGTCCGCAACATGGCCCGCGGCATCGCCCACACCCTGTCGCCCGGCTCCCCGGCTGCGGTGCTCGGTGGACTCGACCGGGCGCTCGCAGCGACCGGGTCGCCCATCATCGCCACCGTGGTCCTCGCCCAGCTGACCCGCACCGAGGCGGGCCGCGAGCTGAGCTGGTCGAACGCCGGTCACCCGCCCCCGGTGCTCGTGCTGCCCGACGGCGACGTGGTGCTGCTGGAGACGTCGCCGGACCTCATGCTCGGCGTCGAGCCGTCCCTGTCCCGCCTCGACCACCGCAGGATCGTCGAGCCCGGGACCACGGTCGTCCTGTACACCGACGGCCTCGTGGAGCGCCGCGGAGTGTCGCTGTCCGAGGGGCTCACCTGGCTCCAGGACACCCTGCACCAGACCCAGGACCACACCGTGGCAGAGATCTGCGACCACCTCCTCGAGGTCGCCGACGTGGGAGAGGACGACGTCGCCCTCCTTGTCCTCCGTGCCTGAGCCGACGGCTCTCGACCCGCGCCGGTGGCTGGCGCTGCTCACCTGCTGCAGCGCACTGTTCATGACCCTGTTGGACGTGAGCGTCACCAACGTGGCCCTCCCGTCGGTGGCCCGGGCCACGGGGGCGGGTCCTTCTCAGCTGCAGTGGGTGGTCAGTGGCTACACCCTGGCGTTCGGTTTGGTGCCCGTCCTCGCCGGTCGGCTCGGGGACGACCACGGTCGGCGCCTGATGTTCCAGGTGGGGGTCGGCGGGTTCGTGGTCACCAGCATCCTCGCCGGGCTCGCACCCGGTGCCGGTCTGCTCATCGTCGCGCGAGTCCTCCAGGGCCTCTCCGGCGGTCTGATCAACCCGCAGGTGTCCGGGCTGATCCAACAGATGTTCTCCGGACGCGAACGAGGCCGGGCCTTCGGGGTCCTGGGCACCACCGTCGGGGTGGCCACGGCGCTCGGCCCCCTGGTGGGCGGGGCGCTGATCGCCGTGGGCGGCCCCGAGCACGGGTGGCGGCTGGTCTTCTTCATCAACGTGCCGATCGGGCTGGCCGTGCTCGCCCTGTCCCGGCGCCTGCTGCCCACCGACATCGCCCTGGGCAGCCACCGGCTCGACCTCCTCGGCGCGGCGCTCCTCGGCATCGCCACCTTCTGCGTCCTGTTCGCGACCGTGCAGTACGACCAGCTCCAGGACCCCAGGCTGGCCTGGGCCGTGGTCCCGGCCCTGTTCTTCCTCGGGCTGTTCGCCCGCCGGGAGCGCCGACTGACCCGGTCGGCCGCCGATCCCCTGGTCGACGTACGACTGTTCCTGCGGCCGTCCTACACCGCCGGGGTGCTGCTGGCCCTGGCCTACTTCCCTGCGATGGCCGGCCTGCCGCTGGTCCTGGCGCTCTACTACCAGGACGGGCTCGGCTACACCGCGCTCGAGTCGGGGCTGGGGATCACCGCGTACGCCGTGGGCAACGCGGTGTCCGCGCCGCTCGCCGGGCGGGTGGTCACCCGGGTCGGCCGCCCCCTGGTGGTGGCCGCGGCGCTGACCTTCGGCCTCGGCGCCGTGGCCCTGGCCGTCGTGGCCGAGCACACCGACGGCAGCCACGCCACGCTCGCGCTGGCCGGTCCCCTGTTCGTCATGGGCGTGGGGTCGGGAGCCCTGATCACGCCGAACCAGACGCTGACCCTGGCCGAGGTCGACCCGGCGATCGGCGGCACGGCGGGCGGGGTGCTCCAGACGGCCCAGCGGATCGGGCTGGCTGTCGGCCAGGCCGTGATCGGCGCGGTCTTCTTCGCCTCCCTCGGCTCGGCCACACCGGCCGGGTACGCCCAGGCACTGGGCTCCGCGGTGGTCGCCGCGCTGGGCTTCGTGGTGCTGGCCCTGCTCGTCGGCACCTACGACCTCGTGCGCACGCGGAGCCGGGTCCGCGCCGCGGCCAGCCCGAGACCCTAGCCTGACCCCGTGACCGACCTGCCCGCTGCCCTTCTCGCCGTCGCCCGCGCCACCCGGGGGTTCATGCCCGAGGACGAGGGAGGCTTCCTGTACGAGCAGGCCCTGGCTGCCGGGCCCTACGGGCCCCTGCTCGAGATCGGCACCTACTGCGGCAAGTCGGCGGTCTACCTCGGCGCGGCCGCACGAGCCACCGGTTCCACGGTCTTCACCGTCGACCACCACCGCGGGTCCGAGGAGAACCAGGCCGGCTGGGAGCACCACGACCCCACCCTCGTCGACCCCCGGACGGGGCGGATGGACACCCTGCCGGTGTTCCGTCGGACCCTGGAGGAGTCAGGGCTCGAGGACGAGGTCGTCGCGCTCGTCGGGGGCTCGCGGACGGTGGCCCGGCACTGGGGGACGCCGCTGGCGTTGCTCTTCATCGACGGCGGGCACGGGGTGCGGCCGGCCCACGACGACTACGAGGGGTGGGCGCGCTGGGTGCTCCCCGGCGGACTGCTGCTCATCCACGACGTCTTCCCCGACCCTGCGGACGGAGGACGGCCGCCGTACGAGATCTACCTGCGCGCCCTGGCCGACGGGTTCGAGGAGGTCGGCTGCAGCGGCTCCCTGCGCGCGTTGCGGCGGGTCCGAGGGGGAGCCGGCGAGCCGCTCAGCTGACCCGGGTGCCGGAGTCCTCCGGGCACCCGCACCGCATCGCCAGCGCCGCCGGCGCCGTCGGGAGGTGGTCCCCCCGGAAGAGCCCCGAGGCCGGCGTGGTGCGCGAGAGGGCGTCCACAGCGAGCACCACCGCCGCTGCGGTGTACGTCGTCTGCTCCTCGGGCCAGTAGGCGTCGTCAGGGAAGACGTACCCGGTCCAGTAGAGCCCGTCGACGTGACGACTGTGCTGGATGTCCACGAGGAGCTGCCGGGCGCGTGCCGCCTCCCCCACGATGTCCAGGGCCATCACCAGCTCGCTGGTCTCCGCTCCGGTCGTCCACGGGTTGGTGTCCACGCAGCGACAGCCCAGCCCCTCGACCACGAAGTCGTCCCACCGGCTCTCCAGCACGGCTGCCGCTTCGTGGCCGCGCAGCGGGCCGCACAGGATCGGGTAGTACCAGTCCATCGAGAAGGTGGCCTTGTCCAGGAACAGGTCCCGGTGCCGCTCGATCGCGTGGCGCAGGCGGGCGGCGACGAGCTCCCAGGCCGGCTGGGGCTCCCCCACCAGCTCGCCGAGTGCCAGCCCGGCCCGCAGGGACTGGTAGATGCTCGAGCTCCCGGCCAGGAGCGCCTCGGCGTTCACCGTCCCGTCGTCCTGCCTCGCCCACGCGATCCCGCCGAAGGGGAGCTGGAGGTCGGTCACGAAGTCCAGCCCGCGACGTACGGCGGGCCAGTGGTCGGCCAGGAAGCCGGTGTCACGGCGCAGCAGCCAGTGGTGCCAGACCCCGACCGCCAGGTAGGCCGACATGTTGGTGTCCCCGCTGGGGTCCTCGACCCGGCCCCCGATCACCTTCATCGGCCAGGAGCCGTCCTCGCGCTGGGTTCGCACGCACCAGGCGTACGCCGCCTCCGCGGCCGCGACCTCCCCACCCACGAGCAGCGCCATGGCCGCCTCGACGTGGTTCCACGCGTCGATGTGCTCACCGACCGCCCACGGGATGCCTCCGTCGGCCTGCTGCACGCGGGCGATCGCGGCGGCCGTCTCGCGCACCTCCGCGGCGCTCACCACCCCGGGGAGTCCGGGCACGTCCCAGCCGAGCTCGGCCATCACACCGCCTCGGGCTTCTCGAGGTAGAGCACCAGGCTCTTGCCCACGAGCGGGTCGAGCAGCCGCTCGGCCAGCCGGGTGGGCCAGGGGTGCTCGACGATGTCCCACACCAGCAGGCGGTGGTACGCCTTGACCAGCGGGTGGGTGTCCTTGTCCACGCCCACCGCGCACTTGAGCCACCAGTAAGGCGCGTGCAGTCCGTGCACGTGGTCGCTGCCCACGTGGCGGAGGCCGGCGCGTTCGAGCTGGCTGACCAGCTCGGTGGCTCGGTAGATCCGCACGTGGCCACCGTCGACCTCGTGGTAGGCGTCGGACAACATCCAGCAGACCTTCTCCGGGAGCCAGCGCGGCACCGTGACCGCCATCGTGCCCCCGGGCCGGAGCACGCGGACGAGCTCGGCGATCGCGGCGTCGTCCTCGGCGATGTGCTCGAGTACCTCCGCGGCGACCACCCGGTCGAACTCCCCGTCCGGGAAGGGCAGGGCGAGCGCGTCGCCCTGCTTCACGTCGGCCTCCGCACCCGCCGGGACCGAACCCTCCGCGCGCATCGCGGCGAACCACTCGCTGACCGTGGCGAGCTCGTCGGCGTCCTGGTCCAGGGCGACCACGTCGGCACCGCGCTTGTACATCTCGAAGGCGTGCCGCCCGGCCCCGCAGCCCATGTCGAGGACGCGCTCCCCGGGGAGGAGCCCGAGCCGGTCGAAGTCAACGGTGAGCATGTGCGTGGTGCTCCTCAGTTCTCGGTCCGGGGACGCCGCAGCGCCTCGTCGTACGCCGCCGCGGTGGCCACGGCGACCGCGCGCCAGCTGAACCGCTCCAGGACCCGCCGCCGTCCCGCGGCCCCCATCCGCGCCCGCCGCTCCGGGTCGTCGAGCAGGGCGGCCAGCGCGGTGTGGAGCTGGCCCACGTCGCCGGGCGCCACCAGGTCCGCGCACTCGCCGTCGTCGCCGACCACCTCGGGAATCGCTCCGGCCCGGCTCGCCACCAGCGGCGTCTCGCAGGCCATCAGCTCTGCGGTGGGCAGCGAGAAGCCCTCGTAGAGCGAAGGCACGCAGGCGACCTCCGCCGAGCCCATCACCGCGACCAGCTCGGCGTCGGAGAGACCGTGGACGAACGTGACGCAGTCCGTCAGACCGAGGCTGTCGACCAGCCGCTCGGTGCGGCCGCCCGGGCTCGGCCTGGCGACCAGCAGCAGCTCCACGGTCCGCTCGGTGCGGAGCTTGGCCAGGGCCTCCAGCAGCGTGGACACGCCCTTCATGGGCGTGTCGGCGCTGGCCATGGCCACGATCCGGCCCGGGACCCGGGGGGCGGTCGGGGGCTGGAAGAGCTCGTCGACCCCGAGCGGGATCACCTGGATCCGTGCCGGGTCCACGCCGAAGTCGGTGACGATGTCCCGCTTGGAGCTGTCCGAGACGGTGAGCACCCGGTGGAGCCGACGGGCGACCTTCCGCTGCATCCTGAGGAAGGAGTACCACCGACGCAGACCCAGCTGCCGGCGCAGCGAGGCGTGCGCGAGGTCGACCCGGCGGTCGAAGGTGATCGGGTGGTGGATGGTGGTCACCAGCGGCAGGCCCATCGCCTCCAGGTCGAGCATCCCGTAGCCCATCGTCTGGTTGTCGTGGGCCACGTCGAAGTCGGACAGCCGCGTGCGCAGGAGCCGGGCGACGCGGCGGCTGAAGGTGCGTGGCTCGGGGAAGGTCCCCAGGCACATGCCGAGGAACTCCTCCACGTCGACGAGGTCGCGGAACTCGCGCAGCCTCGGGACCCGGAACGGGTCGGGCTCGCGGTACAGGTCGAGGCTGGGCACCTCGGTGAGCCGGACCCCGGGGTCGAGGGTCGGGTACGGCGGGCCGGAGAACACCTCGACGGTGTGGCCGAGGGCGACCAGCTCTCGACTGAGGTGCCGCACGTAGACGCCCTGACCACCGCAGTGCGGCTTGCTGCGGTAGGACAGCAAGGCGATCCTCACGGCGGGGTCCTCCCGGGTCGGGCCCGTCGGGACCGTCCCGACCGTCAGCGACTGGAACGTGTTCCTGTTCCAGAGGGCAGCGATGTTAGCCTACGGCCAGGAGGCCCCATGGACAGCGACGACGTTCGGTCCGGCGTCCGTGCAGGCACGGGCGAAGCGGGTCGCAGCGGAGGGCCGGACCTCGGCTCGGCGGCTCAGCGCGCTCGACGGGCCCGGATCCTGGACGCCACCATCGCCCTGGCCTCCGAGGGTGGTTTCGAGGCGGTCCAGATGAGGGCGGTCGCCGAGCGCGCGGACGTGGCCCTGGGCACCCTGTACCGCTACTTCCCCTCCAAGATCCACCTGCTGGTCTCGGCGCTGGGACGCGAGTTCGAGGTCGCCGTGGTCGAGGCCGAGAGCGGCCCGCTGCCCGGCGACAGCGCGGCCGACCGGGTGGTCGCAGTGCTGGACGGCACCACCGGGGCCCTCGAGCGGGACCCCGCGCTCGCGGAGGCGATGGTCCGGGCGTTCATGTTCGCCGACGCCTCGGTGAGGGCCGAGACGCGGGTGGTCGAGCGGCACGTGCTCCGCCTGCTGCTGCGCGCGATGGCGCCGGCGGACGTCCCGGCCGGGGACCACCAACCCACCGAGGAGGACGCCGCGATCGCCAAGGTCGTCGGCGACGTCTGGTTCTCCGGGCTGGTGCAGTGGGTGACCGGGCGGGCCGAGGCGGACGAGGTCAGCCGCTCCCTGGGGGTGGCGATCGGGCTGCTCCTGCGGTGAGCGGGGCGGGCCGGTGGTCCGGGTCAGCCCCGGAGTCGCCGGCGCTGCTCCTCGACGTCGAAGTCCGGCTCGGGCCACGCCAGGTCCATCGCGCGCAGGCTGTCCCGCAGCAGGGTGGCGATCGCCAGGGTGCGGTACCACTTGCGGTTGCTGGGCACGACGTGCCAGGGCGCCCACGGGGTGTTGCACCGCTCCAGTGCCGTCTCGTACGCCGCCTGGTAGTCGTCCCAGTAGCCTCGCTCGTCGACGTCTTCAGGCTTGAACTTCCACAGCTTGGTCGGCTCGTCGAGCCGTGCCAGCAACCGGTCGCGCTGCTCGTCCTTGGAGATGTGCAGCATGCACTTGAGAATGGTCGTCCCCTGGTCGGCCAGCCGCTGCTCGAAGTCGTTGATCGCCTCGTACCTGCGCTCGATCTCCTCGGCGGGGGCCAGGCCGTGCACCTTGACCACCAGGACGTCCTCGTAGTGCGAGCGGTCGAAGATCGCGATCTGTCCGGGTGTCGGCACGACTTTGTTCACCCGCCACAAGAAGTCGTGGCTCAGCTCCTCCTCCGTGGGCGCCTTGAACGAGGTGACCCGCACGCCGCCGGGGTCGAGCAGCCCGACCGCGTGCTTGAGCACGCCGCCCTTGCCCGAGGTGTCCATGCCCTGCACCACCAGCAGGAGGCTGCGCTGGCCACCGGTGTAGCCGTCTGCGGACAGCTTGGTCTGGAGCTCGACGATCTCGGCCTCCAGCGCGGCCAGCGCCTTCCTGCCGTCCTTCTTGCCCCCGGCGAAGCCCGGGTGCCCGTTCGGGTCGTGGTTGCCGAGGTCGACGGGGCCTGGCCGGAGCCCGAGCAGTGCCTCCGGGCTCGTCACGTCGGTGTCGTCCGCTGAGGTCGCCATGCCCGGACGCTATCCCAGCCCCGATCCGGCCCGTGAGCCCGCGCAGTAGCCTGCACGCGTGGACCTCCCCGTCATGCCGCCCGTGCTCCCGATGCTGGCCAAGGCGGTCAAGGGGATGCCCGACCCCGCCAAGCATGCCGACCAGGACCACCCCGGCCTGCTGTTCGAGCCGAAGTGGGACGGCTTCCGCTGCCTGGTGTTCAAGGACGGCGACGAGGTCGAGCTCGCCAGCCGCAACACCAAGCCGCTCACCCGCTACTTCCCCGAGGTGGTCCGGGCGCTCACCGCGGGCGGGCTGCCCGACCGGTGCGTGCTGGACGGCGAGCTGATCGTCGCGGTGGGCGACCGGCTGGACTTCGACCGGCTGCAGGAGCGCATCCACCCCGCGGACTCCCGGGTGCGCATGCTCGCCGAGGCCACCCCCGCGGCGTACATCGCCTTCGACATCCTGGCGGTGGGCGAGGAGGACCTGACCGGCCAACCCCTCGGCGTGCGACGCCCCCGCCTGGAGCGGGCGCTGACCGGCACCGCCGCCTCCGTCCACCTCACCCCGGTCACCACCGACCCCGCCGTGGCAACCCGGTGGTTCGAGCAGTTCGAGGGGGCGGGTCTCGACGGCGTGATGGCCAAGCCGCTGTCGGGCACCTACCAGCCCCACGCCCGGACGATGTTCAAGGTCAAGCACGACCGCACCGCGGACGTGGTCGTCGCCGGCTACCGGTTGCACAAGAACTCCACAGACGAGCACCCTCTGCTCGGCTCCCTGCTGCTGGGCCTGTACGACGCCGACGGCACCTTGCGCCACATCGGGGTGTCGGCCTCGTTCACCGCGGTCCGTCGGGCTGCACTGCACGCCGAGCTGCAACCGCTGGTGTGCGACCCCGCCGCGCACCCGTGGGGACAGTGGCAGGAGATCACCGCGAGCGGCGAGCAGCGGCCCGGGACCGGCAGCCGCTGGAGCGCCGGCAAGGACCTGTCGTTCGTCGCCCTGCGGCCGGAGCGCGTGGTCGAGGTGGGGTATGACCACATGGAGGGTGAGCGGTTCCGGCACACCGCGCAGTTCAAGCGCTGGCGCACCGACCGGGACCCCCGCTCCTGCACCTACGACCAGCTGGAGGAACCGGTCTCCTACGACCTGACCGCCGTGCTCGGGGACTAGTCTGGAAGCATCCGGGTGACGGGGGTCGGCGGAACAGCGAACAGGAGCGCGGAGATGACCGAGGCAGCGACGTACGACGTGGTGCTCTTGGTGGAGCAACGGCTCTCTGCAGAGGATGCCCGGCAGGTGCGCGGGCTCCACCAGGACATCCCTGGCGCAGTGCAGTACCACGTCGTCCTGCCGGTCGAGGACGCCGCCGCCCGTGTCGAGTCGGCCATGGGAGCCCTGAGCTCGGGTGACGCCCTCGCGGCCTCGCCGATGCTGCTGGACCAGGACGAGGTCGCGCAGATGCAGCAGGAGCTGCTGGACCAGGCTCGGTCCGACCTCACCGGCTGCGTCTCGGTGCTCGAGGAGTCCGGCGCGCGGGCCAGCGGCGAGCTGGTCACGGCCGAGCCGATCAGTGCCCTGGCCGCCAAGGTGGCGGAGGTCTCCGCGGCCGAGGTGATCGTGCTCACGCGCCCGCACGTGGTGGCGGAGTTCTTCCACCTCGACTGGACCTCGCGGGCACGGCGCAAGCTGGGTGTGCCGGTCCTGCACCTGCTCGAGCACGAGACCTTCGACGAGCAGGCCGGTGGGGGCGAGGGCGTCAGCGGGTTCTGACTCCCCCGCGTCTTGCCCCGTTCGGGCAGGATTGAGCCATGGCTGAGACGCACTGGGTCGACCTCGACGGACCCGTCCACTACCGCGACCACGGTGGTCCCGACGGTGCCCCCTTGGTCGTCTGCGTGCACGGTCTCGGCGGGTCGCACGCGAACTGGTCGGCACTGGCTCCCCTGCTGACCGACCGCTTCCGCGTCCTGGCCCCGGACCTGGCCGGCTTCGGACTGACCACGGGCGGCTCGCGGTCCTCGTCGGTGCCCGCGAACCGCCTCCTGCTGGACCGGTTCCTGTCCGAGGTGGCCGACGGGCCCGCCATCGTGGTGGGCAACTCGATGGGCGGGCTGATCAGTGCCCTCCAGGCGGCGGAGAGACCGCAGTCCGTGAGCCGCCTGGTGCTCATCGACCCCGCGCTGCCGATCCCGGTGGCCAGACCCGACCCCAAGGTCGCCCTGATCTTCGCCGAGATGCTGCTGCCCCGGCGGCTCCGTCGCGCCGTGGCCGAGCGGCGGGGCCCGACCAGCCCCGAGGACCAGGCGGTCGAGCTGCTCGAGCTGGTCTGCGCCGACCCGGGCCGGGTCTCGGAGACGTTGCTCCAGGAGCACCGGGAGCTGGCCGCGGCCAAGGCGGACGACGAGCTGGCGATGCACGACCTCCTGGTGGCGGCCCGCTCGCTGCGCCCCTTCCTCGGGTGGGGGCGACACCGGCTGAACGCCGCGTTGCACTCCATCGAGGCCCCGGTGCTGCTCATCCACGGTGACCGGGACCGGTTGGTCAACATCCGGGCGGCCCGCAACGCCGCCGCTGCCAACCCGGCGTGGGACTTCCGCGTGGCTACCGGAGTGGGACACGTCCCGATGATGGAGGTGCCGGACTGGACCGCCGCGCAGATCCGGTCCTGGCTGGCTGTCGAGCCCGCGCCGGTGGGTTGAGGGCATCGGCACGCGCCGGTCTCCTCGCTCGCTGTGGAAGCCTGTGGGAAGGCAGGTACCCACCATGTGGAAACACAGAAATCACCCGTTGGGGTGATATGAGAGACGGCTCTTGCGGGGCATATTGCTCACACGAGCTCTCCACTCGGACGACCCCCGGTCTCCTGCCCCCCGCTCACGCAGTCGGGGAATGCAGCTTGCCAGTGGGGGCTCGCAGACCCCCGTACGCGCCTCCTGGGCGTACGGGGGTCGTCTAGCTCTGCGGGGGACGGGGTCTCCCTCGAGCGCCGCCAGGCCGGGGATGCGAAGGTCTCGAAACGGTAAAGGTCGGTTGCGGAGCAGCGGACCGGCGACGTACCTTCGCGGCGAGTCGGAACGCTACGCGGGGGGCGCTGGCACCGACCGGGGATGGGACGTCGAGCCCATCGGTGGCCCTCGTTCAGCAACCAGATGAACGGGGGCTTCCCCATGGGAACCTCTCCCGCCGCCGGTGGGCACCGCCCTAGGAGTCGCCGTCCGCCCAGTTCGCGGCGTTCTTGCGGCTCGGCTGGACCCGGGGCGGCTCGCCCGGCATCTTCGGGTAGTCCGGCGGATAGTTGAGGTCGGTCAGCCCCGAGGCGATGTCGGCGTCGTACATGCCCAGCAGCGTGTCCAGGCGCCCGACGTGGTCGTCGATCCCGGCCATCGCGTCGCCTCGTGAGGCGAGCCGTTCGGGGACCGTGTGCAGGTTCAGCGAGGTCGGGTCGAGGCCGTCGAGCTCCTCCCAGTCCACGGGCGTGGACACCGGGGCGCCGGGAAGCGGACGCAGCGAGTAGGCGCTGGCGATGGTGCGGTCGCGGGAGTTCTGGTTGTAGTCGACGAAGATGTTCTCGCCGCGCTCCTCCTTCCACCAGGCCGTGGTGACCCCCGTCGTCCGACGCTCCAGCTCGCGACCCAACGCGATCGCGGCGTGCCGGAGGTCGACGAAGTCCCACGCGGGCTCGATCCGGGCGTAGATGTGCACGCCGCGGTTGCCGCTGGTCTTGGGGAAGCCGACCAGCCCGACGTCGGCCATCAGGTCGCGTGCGACCAACGCGACCCGGGCCGCGTCGGCGAAGGTCGTGCCCGGCTGCGGGTCCAGGTCGATGCGCAGCTCGTCGGGACGGTCCACGTCGGCGCGCCGCACCGGCCACGGGTGGAAGGTGATGGTCCCCATCTGTGCCGCCCAGGCGACGGTGGCGATCTCGGTCGGGCAGACCTCACGGGCCTTGCGACCGGAGGGGAAGGCGACCTCGACCTCCTCGACGTACGCCGGAGCGCCCTGGGGAGTGCGCTTGGAGTAGAACGCGTCGGACTTCTCACCGGTGCGGGTCGCCAGCGTGACGTCCCCACGGACCCCCTTGGACCAGCGCTCCAGCGCCGTGGGCCGCTCACGGAGCGCACGCAGGATCCCGTCCTCCACAGCCAGGTAGTACTCCACCACCTGGAGCTTGCTCACCGCCGGCGTGGTCGGCGTCTCCTCGTAGATCACCCGGTCGGGGCTGGAGACCCGCACCGAGCGGCTCCCCGCCTGCACCTCCACGGCTGCTGTCGGCATGGCTGAACTCTGCCACGTCACCGGATCGTCATCGGCGCGGACCGGGCGGCATGGGACTGCTCAGTAGGCTGGGGACATGGCATACGCGGTGGAGAAGTCGGACCGGGAGTGGCGTGAGCAGCTCACGCCCGAGGAGTACCAGGTGCTGCGCAAGGCCGGCACCGAGGCGGCCTTCAAGGGCGAGTACACCGACACCGAGACCCAGGGTGTCTACCGCTGCCGAGCCTGCTCGGCCGAGCTGTTCCGGTCGGACACGAAGTTCTCCTCGCACTGCGGGTGGCCGTCGTTCTACGCGCCTCTGGCCGAGGACCGGGTGGAGTACGTCGAGGACCGGGCGTTCGGCATGAAGCGCATCGAGGTGCGCTGTGGCTCCTGCGGTTCGCACCTGGGCCACGTGTTCGAGGGTGAGGGGTACGGCACCCCCACCGACCAGCGCTACTGCATCAACTCGATCAGCCTGACCCTGGAGCCCCAGGGCTGAGCCTCAGCGAGCCTCGGCGGCGCTTTCTTGAACTTCTGCCTGCTCAGGACCCGGGTCAGGGAAGCTCGTCGAGCAGCTCGGTCGCCGTGCGCAGCCGTCCGGTGTAGAACGGCACCTCCTCGCGGACGTGCCGCCGCGCCCCCGAGGCCCGCAAGTGCCGCATCAGGTCGACGATCCGGTACAGCTCGTCGGCCTCGAAGGCGAGCAGCCACTCGTAGTCCCCCAGGGCGAAGGAGGCCACCGTGTTGGCGCGGACGTCCTTGTAGTCGCGCGCCATCTGCCCGTGCTCGCTGAGCAGCGCCCGGCGCTCCTCGTCGGGCAGCAGGTACCACTCGTAGGAACGCACGAAGGGGTAGACGCAGACGTAGGTGCGGGCCTGCTCGTCGGCGAGGAACGCCGGGATGTGGCTGCGGTTGAACTCCGCCGGCCGGTGCAGGGCCATCTGCGACCAGACCGGGTCCAGACGCCGGCCGAACGCGGTCCGGCGGAACCGGTGGTACAGCTGCTGCAGCTGGTCGGAGGACTCCGCGTGGGTCCACAGCATCACCTCGGCGTCGGCCCGCAGCCCCGAGACGTCGTACAGGCCACGAACCGTGACCTCCTCCCCCAGCTCCTCGAAGGTCTTGTCCAGCTCGCGGGCCTCGGCGCCACGGTCGGCCTCCCCCACGAGGTCGCGCAGGTGGAACACCGACCACATCGTGTAGCGGATCGAGTCGTTGAGGTCCTTGGCAAGCTTGCCGCGGTTCGCGGTGCGCTCGGAAGTGCTGTCGGTCATGGGGTCATCCTCTCTCGTGCCCGGTGACGGGCGGCAGCTGGGCGAGCACCTGCGCGGCCGCGGCCTCGGCGGTGGCGATGCAGGCCGGGATCCCCAACCCGTCGTACGCCGCGCCGCAGACCGCCAGGGCCGGGACCCGGGCGACACCGGCCCGGATCCGACGGACCCGCTCGACGTGGCCGACGGCGTACTGCGGGAGGCCGCCGCCCCACCGGGTCACGGTCGCGTCCACGGGTGCGGTGTCGACGCCGATCGCGGTGTGCAGGTCGGCCACCGAGCGGGCGACCAGCTCGTCGTCGCCGAGCTGGAGCTCCTGCTCCTCGCGGTGCCGTCCCACCGACGTGCGCAGCACGACCAGCCCCTCGGAGGAGTCCCGGACCCAGTCCCACTTGGCGAACGAGTAGGTCGCGGCCTTGACGTGGCGTCCGTCCACCGGCGGGACGAGGAACCCCGAGCCGACGGTCGCGGGGAACCGGTCGGCCGGGAAGGCCAGGGTGACCACAGCCATGGAGGCGTACTCGATCCGGGACAGCTCGACCGCCGCGTCCGGCGCCACCGGGGCCACCAGACGGGCCGCCGGGGCAGCGGGCGCAGCCACGACCACCGCGTCGGCGTGCAGGACCTCGGGCGCGGTCGTCGGTCCGGTCACGAGGTTCCACCCGCCGTCGACGGACCTGGCCAGCTCCCGGACCGTGGTCGACAGCCGCACGTCGAGCCCCGTGGCGAGCGCCGAGGGCAGCTGCCCGACCCCGCCGGCCAGCCCCGCGAACACCGGCTCCCCCGAAGGGCGCCCCCCGAGGGAGGCTGCAGCGGCGCGCATCAACGACGCCTCGCGGGAGAGCAGCGCCACGACCTGCGGGACGGCCGCACGGGCCGAGATCTCCCGCGCATTGCCGGCGTACACCCCGCCCAGGAGCGGCTCGACGAGCCGGTCGAGGACCTCGACGCCGAAGCGCTCCTCGATCAGCCACCCGACGCTCACGTCCCGGTCGCCGATCTCGGTGGCCGGGAGAACCTGGTCCAGGGCCGCCCGGGCCACGCCGGCCCGGGAGAGGACGCCGGAGGCTGCCAGGTCGCGGCGGTCGACCGGGACCCCCATCAACGAGCGGGGCAGGGGACGCATCTTGCCGCGCGACCAGAGGCGCGCGGCGGCCGTGGCCGGGTGCACGATGCGGTCCCCGAGGCCGGCGGCGTGGGCCAGCGCGACCCCTTCGGGGCGGCGGTTGAGGATCGACTCGGCCCCGAGGTCGACAGTGACTCCGGCGACCTGCCCGAGCAGCAGCTTCCCGCCGACCCGGTCGGCGGCCTCGAGCACCACCACCTCGACGTCCGGCCGGTCCCGGCGTACCGCCGTGGCCGCGGCGAGCCCGGCGATCCCGCCGCCCACGACGGCGACCCGGAGCGGCTCCGGTGGTGCCACGGGCCGACGGGTGGGGCGGACGGGTCCGGTCGGGGGCACGGCGTCTCAGCGGGCCGAGTGCTCGTGCACGAAGGCGGTGAGCCGGGCCAGCTGGTCGGGGTCGGTCGAGGGGAGCACCCCGTGACCGAGGTTGAAGATGTGCCCGGGCGCCGCGCGTCCGGCGTCCAGGATCTCCGCGGCGCGGGCGAGCATCACCTCGGTGGGCGCGAAGACCAGCGTCGGGTCCAGGTTGCCCTGGACCGCGCGACCGCCGGCCCGGGCGACCCCGTCCGCGAAGGGGACCCGCCAGTCCACCCCGACGACGTCCGCGCCGGCCTCCCCCATCAACCCGAGGAGCTCCCCGGTGCCGACCCCGAAGTGGATCCGCGGGACCCCCAGGGCGCCCGCGGCGGTCAGCACCTGGCGCGAGTACGGCATCACCAGCGCCCGGTAGTCCTGGGGGGAGGTGGCCCCGGCCCAGGAGTCGAACAGCTGGACCGCGGACGCACCGGCGGCGACCTGGATCTCCAGGTACGCCGCGGCGATGCCTGCGATCTTGGTCATCAGCGCGTCCCAGACGTCCGGGGCGCCGTACATCATCGCCTTGGTCCGGGCATGCTCCTTCGACGGCCCGCCCTCCACGAGGTACGACGCCACGGTGAACGGCGCCCCGGCGAACCCGATCAGCGGCGTGGCGCCGAGCTCGGCGACCAGCAGCCGTACCGCCTCGGTGATGAAGGGGACGTGGTCGGGGGTGAGGTCGGGGATGGCGGCCACGTCGGCCAGCGTCGCCACCGGCTCGGCCACCACCGGGCCGATCCCCGGCTTGATGTCGAGGTCGACACCGACCGCCTTGAGCGGCAGCACGATGTCGGAGAAGAAGATGGCCGCGTCCACGCCGTAGCGGCGCACGGGCTGCAGGGTGATCTCGGTGATCAGGTCCGGCCGCATGCAGGACTCGAGCATCCCCACGCCCTCCCGGAGCGCGCGGTACTCCGGCAGCGAACGGCCCGCCTGGCGCATGAACCAGACCGGGGTGTGCGGGACCGGCTCGCCGCGCGCCGCCTTGAGGAACGCGGACTCGGCGAGGTCGCGGGAGGACCGGGGTGGGGCGGAAGGGGCAGCGGAGACGGGAGAGGTCGTGGCGGTCGGGTGCACGCCGACATCCTCCCAGAGGACCGAAGCGTCGGCCGCGCGTGTCGGCCTCCACCGGGGCGGGTCCACGCCTACCCTGTGGGCATGGCCACACGTCAGCAACCTCGTGTGGACGCGTCCGCCACTCCGTCGGAGTTCCGTGACGCGGTCGCGCAGATGCGCAGTGCCCGGCTGCGGCCCGAGGTGCTGTGCGAGGAGATGCCTGCTCCTCAGCGGATCGCGCCCTACGCCGCAGCGCTCTCCGCCGACGTCACCGTGGACGGGGACGACGCCGGCACCGGTCGCATCGTCCTGCTGCACGACCCCGCGGGCAACGACACCTGGGGCGGCACGTTCCGCTGCGTGGCCTACGCCCGCGCCGAGCTGACCCAGGAGTTCGCTGCCGACCCGTTCCTCGCCGAGGTCGCCTGGACCTGGCTGACCGAGGCGCTCGACGCGCACGGAGCGGTCTACTCCGCCCCGTCGGGCACGGTCACCAAGGTCACCTCGGAGAGCTTCGGCGGGATGGCCGACGATGGGGGCAGCGCGCAGCTGGAGATCCGGGCCTCCTGGACGCCGTCCGGGGATGTGGCCCCGCACGTCGAGGCGTGGGGTGAGCTGATGTGCACCGCGGTCGGGCTGGAGCCCGTGCCCGACGGTGTCGTCGTGCTGCCCAGCCGGCGTGGCCAGCGCGGGGACCGATGAGGCCGGCCGACGACACCTCCTCCGCGGAGCACCCCGGCACCGAGGTCCCTACGGGCCCCCCCGAGGACGCCGAGAGCCCGGAGACCCCGGAAGCCCCCGCGCCGCCCGAGCCCGCACCCCTGCTGGAGCTGGCTGACGGGCTGCCGGACATCGTCGAGACCCGCGACCACCTGCTGGAGGTCTGCGCGGCCCTGGCGCGCGGCACCGGCCCGGTGGCCATCGACGCCGAGCGTGCGTCCGGCTACCGGTACTCCGCGCGGGCCTACCTGATCCAGCTGCGCCGCGAGGGCTCCGGCACCGCCCTGGTCGACCCGATCGCCTTCACCGACCTGGCGCCCCTCGTCGAGGCCCTCGAGGGCACCGAGTGGATCCTGCACGCCGCGTCGCAGGACCTGCCGTGCCTGACCGAGCTGGGCCTGCGTCCGACCTCACTCTTCGACACCGAGCTGGCTGGCCGGCTGCTGGGCTACCCGCGGGTCGGTCTGGCCACCCTGGTCGAGGAGATCCTGGGGCGGCGGCTGCGCAAGGAGCACTCCGCCGTCGACTGGTCGACCCGTCCCCTGCCCCGACCGTGGCTGGAGTACGCCGCGCTGGACGTGGAGGCGCTGGTCGAGCTGCGCGAGGCGCTGTTCGACCAGCTCGTCGAGGACGGCAAGTGGGACTGGGCTCAGGAGGAGTTCACCCACCTCATCCACCAGCCCTCGCCGGGTCCGCGACCCGAGCCGTGGCGGCGCACCTCCGGCCTGCACCGGGTGCGCGGGCGGCGGTCGTTGGCGGCGGTTCGCGCCCTGTGGACGGCCCGCGACGAGATCGCCGCGCACCGCGACGTCACCCCCGGCCGGATCATCCCCGACTCGGCGATCGTCGAGGCCGCCACGGCCGCGCCTCAGGACCGCGCGACGCTGCTGGCGCTGCGGGGCTTCCACGGCCGGGGTGCCGCGCGGTATGCGACGGTGTGGGTGCAGGCCCTGCGGGAGGCCCGGGAGCTGCCCGACTCCGAGCTGCCGCTGGCAGCAGCGAGGTACGACGGCCCGCCGCCGCCGCGGACCTGGGCCGAGAAGGACGCGGCCGCCGCAGCGCGGCTGACCCAGGCCCGCGAGGCGCTGAAGGAGCGCGCCGCGAAGCTGGAGATGCCGGTGGAGAACCTCATGAGCCCGGACGCCGTGCGGCGGGTGATGTGGCAGCCTCCCCAGCCGGACGGCACGGCTGGCGATCTCCGGGAGGCGGTAGACCGGACCCTTGCCGGGCTCGGCGCCCGTCCGTGGCAGGTGGCGCAGGTCCGCGACGTGCTCACCGACGCGATCAACGCCCATCCCGGCGGACCCGGCGCCTGAGCCACCCGACGCGGACGCTCAGGGGGTCGCGACGTCCTCGGTGGCGAAGAGCTCGGTGGAGGCCGCGTCCAGCTTGGTCATGCGCCGCACCAGCACGGTGTCCAGGTCGAGGTCGGAGCGGACGAAGAGGGGCCGGAACTTGCGGTCCGCCTCCTCCGCGACGGCCAGCCACGCCGAGGAGAACGGCATCGGGTCCGAGCGGCGGACGGCGTTCGCGTAGGCCTGCGCGTTGCGGGGCTGCTGGTCGGGCTGGGTGAAGGCCTCCGAGCTGAGCGCCTCCAGGCTCGAGGGCACCATGGACCCCGACTCGGCAGCGATCTGCGCTCCGGCCGGACCGACCGCGAACGCCACGAAGTCGGCGGCGGCGCCGACCTGGCTGCTGGCCTTGTTGATGCACCACCCGTTGATCCGGGAGACCGACCGGGACCGTCCGAAGGACGGCAGCACCAAGGTGTCGAAGCGGAGTCCCGGGGTCGCGCGGAGGAGGGGCAGGTCGTCGCGCGTGCCCACGAACATGCCCAGGTCGCCGGAGGCGAACTCCTCGGCCGCCCCACCGCGGGGCAGGTCGGCCGCGGTCGGAGCCAGCGTGGAGTCGCGGAGCAGCGTCGTCATCGCGGTCAGTGTCTCCAGCGCCGTGTCGCCGGCGAGCGTGAGACTGGTCGGGTCCAGCGGATCGTCGACCACGTCTCCCCCGGCCGAGCGGATGAACGCGGTCACCGTCTCCAGGTCCGGGGGGATGTAGGCGCCCTTGATCGGCCCCAGCCCGTCCAGGTCGGCGACCGCGCGCGCCAGGGTCGCGAACGACTCCCAGGTCCAGCTGCTGCTGCCGTCGGGCAGCACGATGCTCACCTCAGGGGTGTTGGCCCGGCGGACCAGGGTCTTGTTGTAGTACACGACCAGGGGAGACATCTCGGCCGGCATGCACTGCAGCCCCGAGTTGGCGCTGAAGGTGGTCAGGGCCACCCGCTGGTAGTCGTCCCCGAACTGCAGCCCACGGTCCTCCAGGAGCGTGTCGACGGGCTGCAGCTGCCCCGAGGCGACGAGGTCGGGCAGCTCGTACTGGTCGAGGAGGAAGACGTCGGGTCCGGTCCCGGCGTCGAGGCCGGACGTCACGGTCTGCGCTGCGGTCACCGGGTCGGGGTCGGAGGTCAGGTCGAGGGTGACCTCCGGGTGCTCGGTGGCGTAGGCGTCGGCGATCTTGCGGTACGTCCGGACGGTCGGCGCGTCGCCGTACACGTGCACGTCGAGGGAGACCGGCGCAGGTGAGCTGCTCGACGGCGTCGGGGTGCCGCTCGCTGTGGGCGTCGGATCGGGCTCGACCGCGCCGCTGCAGGCGGCGAGGGACAGCGCTGCGGCCGCAGCCACCGTGGCCGCGAGACCCCTGACCGCTGACACCGCGCACTCCTCTCATCCGACTGACACACCCGAGAACTCGGCGGAACCGCCCCACCGTAACGGTTGCGGGACACGCCGGTGCGGCTGCCGTGCCATCAAGGTGACGAACAACGCATTTAGCCTGGTTCCGTTCCGGACCCGCGCCCTGCGCCGTTCACCCAGCTCGACCTGACCCACGGAGGCCGCGTGCGGACCGATCCCCTCTCTCGCCCGGCTGCCCGCGTCGCCGACACCGTGCTGACCGCCGCTCTGGCTGCCTGCCTGGTCGCCGGGCTCAGCGCCTGCAGCGCGTCGGAGTCGGGCTCCGACCCCTCGGCCGACGCCACGGCCGCCTCGGGCTCCCCCAGTGGCCCGTCCGCCTCGCCGTCCCCGTCGGACTCCTCCGACGCCCCGCAGACCGCTGCGACCACACCGACGCCGACCCCGTCGGCGACCGCCCCCGAGCCGACCCCCTCGCCCGGACCTACGGCACCCGGCTTGCGCGGGCGGCTGCTCGCGGCAGATCAGGTGCCTGGCCTCGAAGCCGGCTCCCCGTGGTCGGCGGCCGGGGTGAGCCGGGTCGAGTCCGACCCCGTCGCGGTGTGCCACAAGACCCCGCTCGGCTCGATCGGGGCGCAACAGGTGGTCGTGCGCACCTTCACCGACGCCGCGGACCCGGCGGCGTACGCCGCGCACCTCGTGGGGCGGTTCGCGGACCGGGCGACGGCACAACGGACGCTGTCGGTCCTCACGTCCTGGCACGACGACTGTGCCGACCGCCTTGCCGCCGGGGGGGCCGTCGGGCCCGACGCCACGGTCGGGGTGATCCGGACGGTCGTGGCAGAAGGCGCAGCCACCTCGGAGGCGCAGTGGTACCTCACCCGCGGCGCGTCCGGCTCCGGCTCGTTCGAGGTCACCGGTCTGGCGGCGCAGGGCAACCGGATCGCGGTGCTGGTGGTCGGCAGCGACGCACCGGCCGCCGGCTCCGCGCCGGACGAGGACTCGGTCGACCGAGCCGTCGGGCTGGCCGCGCAGCTGCTCCGCTGAGCTGTTCGCCGGGCCCGTGGCAGCGCCTTGTCATACCCTGGGCCGATGGCCGACACCTCCGGGCAGCCGTTCCGGCACCACCGTCCCGCGCTCCGGGGTGACGCGCACTTGGACCAGCGCGTCGGTGACGTCGACCCGGCCGTGCGCAGCGAGGCCGCGGACCGGGCGGCCACCCTCCTGGTCCGCGGCCCCCGCGACGCCGACGACGCGGTCGTCGTCGACCGCGTGGTGCGACTGGCCGAGACCGAGGGGCTCGACGAGATCGCCGAGCTGTGGGCCGGTGCCCCGGCGGACTCCTTGGCCGGGTGCCTGTGGCGGCTCTACCTGCTGCGCGCCTGGGTGTACGCCGACCCGACCACTGCGGCTCGCGAGTTCGACGCCGGGCGCAGGCACACCCCCGTGCACGAGGTCGTGGCCGGGGTCCCCGACCCGCCCGGCGCGGCGGAGGTGCAGCTCCTGGCCGACACGGTGCTGCGCGGCATCCGGTTGGGCGAGTTCGCCGACACCCTGTTCCGCGCCGCGGCGTTCGCCCGGGTCGCCGCGGCGGGCCGCGCCTGGCTCGAGCACGAGGACGGCGTCGGCACCACCCGGTCGTCGTACCGTCGTGACCTGTCTGCGGCCCGGCTGATGACGATGGCGGGCCAGCTCGAGTCAGCCGCTCGGTTGGAGCTCGACGGTCGCCTGGCCTGAGCCGGGTCCACCCCGTAGACTTCGAGATGCGTCGGACCGCGGCAGCCCCGGGTCCCACAATAAGCCGCTACGAGCGGCCACGCGCCGTGAGGCGCTCCCGGTCCGGCGCACTACTCCTCCCCCAGGTCGAGCTCGACGCAGACGCCCGCGTGGTCCGAGGGCCACAACCCTCCGACCCGGTCCGCGTCCGCCGCCCCGAAGCGCGACGCCGCCAGCACACGTGGGCCGCGTACCCACACGTAGTCGATGCGCTCGCTCAGCGCACTGACCGGGTTGGCCAGGTCGGGGTCCTGGCCGCTGGTGGCGGCCTCCGGACCGGTGTCCGGCCGCCCGGCGTCGAGCCACGCGTCGCTCAGCCCTGCCGTGATCCCCACCTGGTCGGGCGGCGCGTTGAGGTCGCCCAGCACCACCAGCGGGCCTGGCGGCAGGACGGCCAGCAGCTCGTCCCGCTGGTGGTCCCGGGTCACGGGGTCGTACGCCTCGGTATGGGTGCAGACCACGCGGAGGGGTCTGCACCCGACATCGGGGGCCGTGGTGACGGTGACCTCGCACCAGCCCCGACGGACAGCGCGTCCGGGGACCCCCGGCACCGCGGCCGCGAGGGCCGCCCGGAAGGTCCCGCGCCGCCGGCCGGTCACGTGCAACGGCGAGTCCACCCGGCGCAGGAGAACGTTGCTGACGCTCAGCCCGAGGCGCAGAGTGTCCCCGGTAGCGTCCTCGCCGACGGGCAGCTCCCCACCGCCCCCGAAGGTGGCGACCGAGGCAACCGGCTCGTACGGCGTGCCCTGCTCGGCCAGGGCGGTCAGGAGCAGCTCCCGGAAGTCCCAGCGCGGCGTCCCGTCGACGCACCAGAGGCAGACCTCCTGGAGGCCGACCAGGTCGGGAGCCTCCCGGGCCAGCAGTGCCGCGATCGCCGACGCCCGGCGCGGGAACGCTGTAGCCCGCAGCTGTCGGGCGACCTCGTGGTGCAGCCGCCCCGGCTCGGCGCCGGGCCACTCCCGCAGCAGCCCGGAGAGGTCGGCGCCGAGGTAGAGGTTGTACGTCGCGACCCGGACCCGCATGACCGCACGCTAGCCGGTCCCGGACCGGCTCGGGGGGCAGGTCGCCGGGCCACCGGTGCGTGTCAGGGGGGTCCCCGCGGGGCGTAGGAAGGGCCGTAGAGTTCCCGCCGTGAGCAGCTATGCCCCCGAGGCCGACGGACTGCCCGATCCCGGCGAGGTCGTCTGGTGCTGGGTGCCGTACGAGGACGACCCCGCCCAGGGCAAGGACCGGCCGGTGCTGGTGCTCTCCCGGGCGGAAGCCGGGCTCCTGCGGTGCCTGATGCTGACCAGCAAGGACCACGACCGGGACGCCGAGCAGGAGGCCCGGTGGGGTCGGCACTGGATGGACGTCGGCACCGGCGACTGGGACTCGCGCCGTCGGCCCAGCGAGGTCCGGCTCGACCGGCTGCTGCTGCTGCGCGAGTACGACGTACGCCGCGAGGGCGCCGCCCTGGACCGCGCGGTCTTCGACGAGGTGGTGGCCGCGGCCCGCGAGTTCCACGCCGAGGTCTGAGCGGGGCCCACCCTGGCTCGGCCCGCCCGCGGGTGCACGGCTGTGCGTGGGTGGTCAGTCGGCGACGACCAGCACGGGGGTCTCGTCGAGCCGGACGGTCACCCGGTCCCCCGGCTTGACCCCCACGGCCGTGGTCCGGGGGACCTGCGAGACCACCGTCGTGCCTTCTCCGAGATCGACGGTGATCCGCGAGATCGCCCCGAGGAAGCTCGAGGTGAGCACCACCCCCGACCCGGCGGGGTCACGGGTCACGTGCACCGCCTCCGGACGGACCAGGGCCGACCCCGTGCCGTCGGCGAGCGAGCCGGCCAAGGTGGGCAGGCTGGTCCCGGCGACCACCGCGGTGCCCGCGGTCACGACCGCCCGGATCCGGTTGCTCAGCCCGACGAACTCGGCGACGAACTGGGTGGCGGGGCTGGTGTACAGCTCCTCGGGCGCCGCCACCTGCTCCAGCTGCCCGGCGCGCATGACGCCGACCCGGTCAGCCATGGCCAGGGCCTCTTCCTGGTCGTGGGTCACGAACAGCGTCGTGGTGCCCACGTCCAGCTGCACCCGACGGATCTCGTCGCGCAGCTGTGCGCGCACCTTCGCGTCCAGGGCGGACAGCGGCTCGTCGAGCAGGAGCACCCGCGGCTCGATGGCCAACGCCCGAGCCAGGGCCACCCGCTGCTGCTGACCGCCGGAGAGCTGGTGGGCGAACCGCTCGCTGAACGACGCCAGCCCGACCAGCTCCAGCATCCGCATCGCGCTCTCGCGGCGCTTCCCTGCGTCGACCTTGCGCAGCTTGAGGCCGAACTCGACGTTCTGCCGGGCGGTGAGGTGGGGGAAAAGGCTGTAGGCCTGGAAGACCATCCCCATGTCGCGCTTGTTGGCCGAGACCCGGGTGACGTCCTCCCCGCCGACCAGCACCCGCCCGTCCGTGGCGTCGTCGAGCCCGGCGACGATCCGCAGCGCCGTGGTCTTGCCGCAGCCGGAGGGGCCCAGCAGGGCCACCAGCTCGCCCGGGGCCAGGGTCAGGTCCAGGCCGTCGAGGGCCCTGAACGAGCCGAACACCCGGGTCAGTCCGTCCAGCCTGACCTCCAGGCCGCGGGCGTCGGGGCCCCTGACCGACGCGGGAGTGCTCGTGGGCTGAGTCATGAACCGACCTCCTGGGACCGTCGGCGACCGCCGACGAACGAGATGGCGAAGAGCAGGGCGACGCCGAACATCAACGCCGCCAGCGAGGTGGCCACGCTGACGTTGGAGTTCGACAGACCGATCAGGGCGATCACGACCTGCATGTTGTCGTAGAAGAACAGCGAGGCGATGGTGAACTCCCCCAGCACCACGGCGACCGCGAGGAAGGCCGCGGACAGCACCGCCGACCGGATGTTGGGCACGATCACCCGGACGATGACGGTGGTCCAGCTCGCGCCGAGGCTGCGCGCCGCCTCCGAGAGCGTGCGCACGTCGATCGAGGACAGCCCGGCGTCCAGCGCCCGGTAGCAGTAGGGCAGCACCAGGACGACGTACGGGAAGGTGAGCGCCAGGGGGCCGGTGGTGACCAGGTAGTTCACCCACGACATCACGTTGCCGAGCCCGACGACGAGCACGATGGCCGGGATGGTCAGCGGGAGCAGGCACAGGAACTCCACCACCCGCACGGCCCACGGCACCTTGATCCGGACCCAGATCATCGTGGGCACCAGCAGCAGCAGCATCCCGGCCACGGTGAGCGCGGCCAGCTCCAGGGACGTGAGGATCGCGTGCCGCAGCTGGTCGTTCGCCCCGATCGCCTTCCACGAGTCCCACGTCGAGGGGTTCTGCGGCGAGATGCGCGTGCTGTAGCGGAACATCGACACCAGCGGCAGCGCGAAGAGCCCGCCGACCACGGCGAGCACCGCCCAGCGGGTGAGCAGCTGGTTCCTGCGACGGGTCGTGGCGGTGCTCATCGCTGCCCTCTCATCGCTGGCCTCTCATCGCAGCCACCTCGTCGTACGCCGCTGGAGGAGGGCGTAGGCGGTCATGACCAGCGCCACGATCACCACCATCTCCATCGCCAGCGCGGCGGCCAGGTTGCCTTGCTGCAGGCCGATCTCGTTGCCCAGGGAGTCGCCGATCTTCAGCGACAGGATCGGGGAGCCCTGGTTCACCAGGGCCCGGGCGGTGGCGTAGGTCGCGAACGCGTTGGCGAACAGCAGCAGCGCCGAGCCGAGGAAGGCCGGGAGCAGCAGAGGGAACCCGACCAGGCGCCAGTAGGACCAGGACGAGGCGCCCAGGTTCTCCGCCGCCTCACGCCACTGGGGCCGGATCCCGTCCAGCGCCGGCAGGAACACGATCACCATGAGCGGGATCTGGAAGTAGCAGTAGACCAGGGTGAGCCCACGCAGCGAGAACAGCCACCGCGTGTTGTCCAGACCCAGCCAGCCGGTGACCACGCCGGTGTTGCCCACCGTGGCGATGAACGCGA
Organism: uncultured Actinomycetota bacterium; assembly: GCA_963784485.1. Taxonomy (GTDB): domain Bacteria; phylum Actinomycetota; class Actinomycetes; order Propionibacteriales; family Nocardioidaceae; genus Marmoricola_A. The sequence continues at coordinate 541,984 of CAWARH010000005.1, forward strand.
AGGCCAGGGCCACCCCGCCGAACTGCGCCAGGACCCCGCAGATGCTCGTCACCAGCCGGCGCAGCAGGGCGTCGGGCGGGCTCGTGGACACCACGTAGGCCACGACCCCGCCGACCACCGCGCCGATCGCCGCGGTCGCCACGGAGAGCAGCAGGGTGTCGCGGGTGATCCGCAGCTGGGGCCCGTTCCCCAGCCGCCTGATCGCGTCGAGGGAGAAGCCGCCGGTCTCCGGGGCGGCCTCGAAGGCCTGGATGAACACGACGACGGTCGGGACTAGCAGGAAGATCCCGACGTACAGCAGGAACGGCGCGAGCCCGAGGCTCGCACCGCTCCTGCGGCGGGTGGTGGGCATGAGCGGAGGACTCAGCCGACCGCGTCGGACCAGTGGTCGGCGAGGTACGACGCAGCCTTCGCCGACTGCTCGACGGTCGGGAAGACCGGGTCACCGGTGACCGGCGGCAGCGCGTCGTACAGCTTGGTGTCGATGGTGCCGGCCTCGACCATGGCGTCGGCCCGGACGGGGCGGGCGCCCCCGGCCAGCCACAGGTTCTGGCCCTCGTCGGAGTACAGGAACTCCTCCCACAGGCGTGCGGCGTTCGGGTGCGGGGCGTCGGCGTTGATCGCCTGGAAGTAGAAGCCGCCCACCACGGCGCCGTCCGGGACGACGACCTTCCAGCTCGGCAGCGCCTCGGTCTCGGCGGCGTTGAGGTAGTCCCAGTCCAGGACCACCGGCGTCTGCCCGGACTCGATGGTGGCCGGGGTGACGTCGACCGGGATCAGGTTGCCGGCGTCGTTGAGCTTCTTGAAGTACTCGACTCCGGGCGCGACGTCGTCGGCGGTCCCTCCCGAGGCCAGGGTGGCCATGAAGACTCCGGCCAGGCCCGAGCCGGAGCTGGTCGGGTCGCCGTTGAGGGCGACCTTGCCGCGGTAGGAGCTCTGCATCAGGTCGTCGAGACTGGCGGGCGCATCCACCTTCGCCGAGTCGTAGCCGATCGAGAAGTAGCCGCCGTAGTCGTTGACCCAGAGCCCGTTCTCGTCCTTGTTGTCAGCGGGGATGTCGTCCCAGGTCTGCACCTTGTAGGGCGCGAACATGTCGGTGTTGGCGAGGGCAACCGCCTGCGAGACGTCGAAGACGTCCGGGGCGTTCTTCTGGCCCTTGAGCCGCTTCGCGGTGTCGATCTCGGTCTGGCTGTCGGTGTCCGGCAGCTTGGAGACGACGTCGATGTCGTACTTGGCCTCGAAGGCCTTGATGATGTTGCCGTAGTTGGCCCACGTCGGCGGCAGCGCGATGACGTTGAGGGTGCCCTCCTTCTCCGCGTCCGCCTGGAGGGTGGCGAGGTACTCCTCGGAGGAGGTTCCGGAGTCGGCGCCGGTGTTGTCGGACCCGGCCGCGTCGTTGCTCTTCTCCGGAGCGGCGCAGGCAGCCAGGAGCATGGTGGTCGCCGCGACGGCCACTCCCATGCGGGTCAAAGGACGTTTCACGATGGTCTCCTTCGCTCGCGGCCCTCCAGGCGAGGGCGTGCGGCATCAGCGTCAGTGAACCACTTCCGGGCGGCGAAGGGCACCGAGCGGCACCCGACGCGCGGGCCGGATCCGGGTCAGGTCTGCGCGAGGGCCTTGCGGATCCGGGCGTCGGAGACCGGCTGCGCGGTGCGCAGACCCTGGGCCCAGAGACTGACCCGGTACTCCTCCAGCAGCCAGCGCACCTCGCGCAGCGCCAGCGGCTCGGCCTGGTCCTCCGGCAGCGCGGCCACCCGGTTCAGGTAGGCCTGCTGCAGCGGCGCCAGCTGGTCCATGATCTGCCGGTCCCGCGCGGCGCCGGAGGCCAGCCGCTCCCGCCGCTGGTCGACGGCGGCGAGGTAGCGGGGCAGGTGCCGCAGCCGGTCCGCGCCGACGCCGGACACGAACCCGCGAGCCACCAGGCGCCCGACCTGCGCCCGCATGTCCGTCATGGCCGGCAGCAGGGCGAGGTCGACCGATCCGCTGAGCGCGCGGTCGGTGGCCCGCCACGCCTCCAGGACCCGCACGACGTCGGCGAGCACGTCGTCGGCCGCCTGCGACAGACCAGGCGAGACGGCGGAGCGAAGCGCCGAGAAGGACTCCTCGTCCCACACCGCGCCGCCCTGCCGGTCCACCTGGGCCCCCAGCGCAGCCAGGACGCAGTCCTCGAGCAGCTCGCTCACCGACGGGTACGGCGACCCGGCAAGGGTGAGCTTGCGCCGGTTGTCCCAGCCCTCGGTGAGGCGAGCGGCGGGCGAGGGGAGCGTCAGCGCCAGCAGCCGTCGTACGCCGAGCGGGTGGGCCGCCTCCTGCTCGCGCTCGGCGCCGAACACGCGCAGCCCGACCGAACGGCCCTCGTCGACCAGGGCGGGGTAGCCGCGCACCCGGTGCCCGGCGCGCACCTGCTCGAAGGAGCGCTCGATGGTGCCGAAGGTCCACGACCGCTGTCCGGTGCGGGTGTGGTCCGCGGCGGCGTCGGTGAGCGCCGCGGCGAACCGTCCCTCCAAGGGGGCCTTGAGCCGGTCCAGGTCCTTGCCCGAGGAGACCACGGCACCGTCGTCGGAGAGCACCCGGAAGGTCGGACGCAGGTGCGCCGGGACCTTGTGCCAGTCCCAGGCGTCCCGGGGCACCACCACCCCGGTACGGGCGCGCAGGTGCCGTTCCAGGGCGTCCAGCAGGGGCTCCTCACCGGGCACCGCGGCGGCGAGGAACTCGCGGGCGTGGTTCGGAGCGGGCACGAAGCTGACCCGGAGCTGCTTGGGCAGCGACCGGAGCAGCGCGACCACGAGGTCCTCGCGCAGTCCGGGCACCTGCCACGACAGCGCGGTGTCCTCGACCTGGTTGAGGGTGGCCAGGGGAACGTCGACGGTGACGCCGTCGTCCTCGGCCCCGGGCGCGAAGTGGTAGCGCAGAGGCAACGTGAGGCCGCCCTCGTGCCACAGGTCGGGATAGTCCTGCTCGGTGACCTGCTGGGCAGCGTCGTTGAGCAGCATCTCCGGGTCGAAGGTCAGCAGGTCGGGCTTGCGCTGCCGGACCCGTTTCCACCAGGAGTCGAAGTGCGCCCCGGACACGACGTCCTCGCCGATCCGGGCGTCGTAGAAGTCGAACAGGGCGTGCTCGTCGACGACGAGGTCGCGGCGGCGGGCCCGGTGCTCGAGCTCCTCGACCTCCTCGAGGAGGGCCCGGTTGTCGTGGAAGAACCGGTGCCGGGTGGTCCACTCGCCGTAGACCAGCGCGTGGCGGATGAAGAGCTCCCGAGCGGTGGCCGGGTCCACCGACCCGTAGGAGACCAGCCGGTCCGCGACCAGCGGCACGCCGTACAGCGTCACGCGCTCGTGGGCCATCACCGCCGCCCGCTTCTTCGACCAGTGCGGTTCGGAGTAGGTCCGGCGGACGAGGTGGGCGCCGATCCGCTCGGCCCACTCGGGCTCGATCGCCGCGTTGACCCGGGCATAGAGCCGGGAGGTCTCCACCAGCTCGGCGGACATCACCAGCTGCGGCTGCTTGCGGAACAGCCCCGACCCCGGGAAGACCGAGAAGCGGGTGTTGCGCGCGCCGAGGTAGTCGCGCCGCTCGGGGTCGCGCAGGCCCACGTGGGAGAGCAGCCCCGCCAGCAGGGCCTGGTGGATGCCGTCCTCGTCGACGGGCTGCTCCGCCCCGCCGGCCTCCCGCTGCCGGGTGTCGCACCCGACCTGCTTGGCGGTCTGACGCAGCTGGGACTCCAGCTCCTGCCACTCCCGGATCCGCAGGTAGTTGAGGTGCTCGGCCTTGCACATCCGTCGGAAGGCGCTCGAGCTCTGCTCGCGCTGCTGGGTCCGCAGGTGGCGCCACAGGTTGAGCAGCGTCAGGAAGTCCGAGCGCTCGTGCTTGAACCGCGCGTGCAGCTGGTCGGCCCGCGCCTGCTGGTCGACCGGGCGCTCCCGGGGGTCCTGCACCGACAGCGCGGCGGTGATCACCAGCACCTCGCGAAGCACCCCGAGGCGGTCCGACTCCAGCACCATCCTGGCCAGCCGCGGGTCGACGGGCAAGGACACCAGCCGCCGCCCGACCTTGGTCAGCCGCGGGCCGCCGCGGCGGGGCTCCTCGGCGCGGGCCGGCATGGTCTCCAGCGCCCCGAGCTCCTCGAGCAGCTGGACGCCAGCGGTGACCTGCCTGCGGTCGGGCGGGTCGACGAAGGGGAACCGGGCGACGTCGCCGAGGCCGAGCGCGGTCATCTGGAGGATCACCGAGGCGAGGTTGGTGCGAAGGATCTCGGGGTCGGTGAACTCCGGGCGCGAGACGAAGTCCTCCTCGCTGTAGAGCCGGACGGCGATCCCCGCCTCCACCCGGCCGCAGCGACCCGAGCGCTGGTTGGCCGAGGCCTGGCTCACCGGCTCGATCGGGAGGCGCTGCACCTTGGTGCGGTAGGAGTACCGGGAGATCCGGGCCAGGCCGGCGTCGACGACGTACCTGATGCCGGGGACGGTCAGCGAGGTCTCGGCGACGTTGGTCGCCAGGACCACGCGCCGCCGCTGGTGGCGTTCGAAGACCCGGTGCTGCTCCGCGGAGGACAGCCGTGCGTAGAGCGGCACCACGTCCACGGACTCGCGGCCCCAGCTCGCCGCCTCCAGCACCTCGGCGGTGTCGCGGATCTCGCGTTCGCCCGGCAGGAAGACCAGGATGTCCCCGGGCCCCTCCCGGACCAGCTCCTGGCAGGCGTCGACGATGGCCTCGGTCTGGTCCCGGACGACCGGCTCGCCCTCCTCGTCGGCGTAGGACTGCTCGACCAGGGGGCGGTAGCGCACCTCGACGGGGTAGGTGCGCCCGGACACCTCGACGATCGGGGCCGGGGCTCCCTCCCGGTCGGCGAAGTGGGCGGCGAACCGCTCGGGATCGATGGTGGCGGAGGTGATGACCACCTTCAGGTCCGGACGCCGGGGCAGCAGCTGACGGAGGTAGCCGAGGATGAAGTCGATGTTGAGGCTGCGCTCGTGCGCCTCGTCGATGATCAGCGTGTCGTAGGCACTCAGCATCCGGTCGTGCTGGAGCTCGGCGAGCAGGATGCCGTCGGTCATCAGCTTGACCAGGGTGTCCGGCCCCGCCTGGTCGGTGAAGCGCACCTGGTAGCCGACCGCCCCGCCCAGCTCGACCCCGAGCTCCTCGGAGATCCGCTCGGCGACGCTGCGCGCCGCGATCCGGCGCGGCTGCGTGTGGCCGATCAGCCCGTGCACCCCGCGGCCGAGCTCGAGACAGATCTTCGGCAGCTGCGTGGTCTTGCCCGACCCGGTCTCCCCCGCCACGATCACCACCTGGTGGTCGCGGATCGCCGCGGCGATGTCTGCCCGCCGTGCGGAGACCGGGAGCACCTCGGGATAGCTGATCACGGGGACCAGCGACTGCCGGCGAGCCACCTCCTCGTCGGAGCGACGCCGGACCCGTGCGCCCCGCGAGCCGGGCTGCTGCCGGGGTCTGCGGCGGGGACGGCGCTGGGACTCCCGCCGGGATGGGAGTGGGGCCGCGGGCTCGGGCGGTTGCGGTGCGGTCTGGGACATGACCCGTCGAGTCTAGGTGGCGCCGCGAGCGCCGCTCACCGGTCCCGCTCGCGCGACATCGGCGGCCAGATCTCGGCAGCGGTGCCCGCGCGGTACAACGCGGCCGGCCTCCCCCGTCCACCGACGGTCTGCAGACCGGTCTCGACCAGCAGGCCCGGGGTGCCGGTGACCTTGCGCTGGAAGTTGCCCGGGTCGATGGGGCGGTCCCAGACCAGCTCGTAGACGCGGCGCAGCTCGGCCACCGTGAACTCCTCCGCCAGGAACGACAGGGCTCGTGTGGTCGACTCCAGGTCGCGCCGGAGCCGCTCGAGGGCGTCGGCGAGGATCCGGGCGTGGTCGAAGGCCAGCCGCCGGGACCCGAGCACCTCGACGACCGCGACCCAGTCGGCCTGGGCCGCGTCGTCGCCGGCGACCGGGGCCACCTCGCTGCCCAGGACCGCGAGCCAGGCCACGGACACCACCCGGTGGCGCGGGTCCCGCCGGGGCGCGGCGTAGGCGCCGAGCTGGGTCAGCGGCAGCCGGCGCTGACGGATCCCGGTCTCCTCGCGCAGCTCGCGGCGCGCGGCGCGCTCGACGTCCTCCCCCTCGTCGACGAACCCACCAGGAAACGCCCACCGCCCCTTGAAGGGCGCGCTCCGCCGCTTCACGAGCAGCACCGAGAGCCCCGTCTCGGGTCGGGTGCTGAACGCCACCACGTCGGCGGTGAGGTAGACGAACGGGTAGTCAGAGGTGTAGGTCACGACGACAGACTATGTTGTCGCAGTGACAATCACCGACCCGCGTGGTCCACACCGCCGCTGAGCCGCTGCGCGACGTAGATCGGGACGATCGACACCACGACCAGGACCGCGGCGACCACGTTCACGACCGGCGCCTGGTTCGGCCGGAACAGGTTGTTGAAGATCCAGATCGGCAAGGTCTGTTCCTTGCTTCCCGCGGTGAACGTGGTCACGATGATCTCGTCGAACGACAGGGCGAAGGCCAGGAGACCGCCAGCCAGGAGCGCCGAGCGCAGCATCGGGAAGGTCACCAGGCGGAATGTCGTGAAGGTGCCCGCCCCGAGGTCCATCGAGGCCTCCTCCAGGTTGCCTCCCATCCGTCGCAGGCGGGCCTGCACGTTGTTGAACACGGTGACGATGCAGAACGTGGCGTGTGCGACCACGATGGTCGCGAAGCCGAGCCTGAGCTCCAGGATGGAGCGGAACCCGTTGTTGAGCGCCAGACCGGTGACGATGCCGGGAAGCGCAATGGGCAGGATGATCAGCAGGGACACCGCGTTGCGCCCGAAGAACCGGGTGTGCTGCAGGGCCAGGGCGGCCATCGTGCCCAGGACCAGAGCCACCAGTGTGGCCAGCACGGCGACCTGCACGCTGACCCACAGCGCGTCGCGCGCACCCTGCGACCCGGCGGCCAGGGACCACCATCGCAGCGTGAGGTCCTTCGGCGGCCAGGCGAACGTGCGGCTGGTGTTGAACGAGTTCAGCACCACCAGTGCCAGCGGCACGTAGACCACCAGCAGCACCAGTGAGGTGAAGCCGACCAGGGCGGAGCGCAGCCCGCGGGACAGGTTCACAGGTTCTCCAACGCGCCGGTGCGACGGACAGCGGCGAGGTAGACCAGCATCACGACCACCGGGACGGTCGCCACGGCCGCGCCGAACGGCAGGTTGTTCGCCGCGCCGACGCTGTCGTACACGACGTTGCCGAGCATCTGGTTGGTCCCGCCGACGATCCGCACCGCGATGTAGTCGCCCATGCTGAGCGAGAAGGTGAAGATCGACCCGGCGACGATCGCGGGGAAGGCCAGCGGGACGACGACCCGCCGCAGCGTCATCCAGGTCGATCCGCCGAGATCGGCGGAGGCCTCCATCAGCGAGTTCGGCAGACGCTCCAGTCCGGCGTACACCGGCAGGATCATGTACGGCAGCCACAGGTAGGCCAACGTGATCACGGTCGCGGTCAGGCCGTAGCCCGGCGAGCCGAGACCGAAGGGGTTGAGCAGCCAGTCCACGATCCCGCCCTGGGAGAGCATCCCGCGCCACGCGTAGGCCTTGACGAGGTACGACGCCCACAACGGCATGAGCACCGCGATCACCAGCGCGCGCTGCGTCCGCGCTGAGGCGACCTTGGCCATGAAGAACGCGATCGGCAGGGCCAGAAGGGCGTCGACGACGGTCACCAGGGCAGCGATGCCCAGTGTGCGCAGAGTGATCGTGCGGTAGACGTCGATGGTGACCAGGTCGCGGAAGTTCTGCAGGGTGAAGACGCGCTCGATGTCGCCGGTGAAGGAGTTCTGTCCCCAGAAGGCGGTGAGGAACAGCGCCCCCAGGGCTCCGAGGTAGGCCACGCCCAGCCACAGCATCGGTGGCGTGAGGAGCAGCCCGAGCCGGAGCCCTGGACGGCGTTGCAGCAGTCCGGACAACTCAGCCCTTGACCTCGGTCCAGGCCTGGGTCCAGCGACCGTAGTCGGTGCACCTGGTGTCGGTGCGACCGTCGAGACAGTCCTCGATGGGGGTGTTCCAGAACCAGATGTTCTCGGCGTACTCGGCGTCTCCGGCGTGGTAGGTGTCGCAGAAGTCCTTGTCGGAGGTCAGGTCGCACGCCTTGCTGTTCGACGGCGCCTCGCCGAAGTACTCCGCGACCTGGGCGTTCGCCTCGGGGCTGGTGATGTGGTCCATCCAGGCGTAGGCGCAGTTGGAGTTCGGCGAGTCGGCGGCGACCATCCAGGTGTCGGACCACCCGGTCGACCCCTCCTCCGGGAGGGTCCAGTCGACCTTGACGCCCTCACCCTTGAGCACGTTGGCGATCACCTGCCAGGAGGTGCCGATGGTGGAGTCGCCGGTCGTGAAGGCCTGGATCTCCTTGAGGTAGTCCGACCAGTACTCCGAGACCGACTCCTTCTGCTTCTTCAGCACCTCCACCGCGGCCTGGAGCTGCTCCTCGTCCAGGGCGTAGGGATCCTCGATGCCGAGGTCGGGCTGGCTGTTCATCAGGTACAGCGCCGCGTCGGCGATGTAGATCGGCGAGTCGTAGGCGGTCACCGAGCCGGCGGTCTCGGGGCTGGGGTCGAAGACCGCCGCCCAGCTGGTCGGTGCCTCCTTCACCTTGTCGGTGCGCCACATCAACAGGTTGGCCCCCCAACCGTGCGGGACGCCGTACATCTGACCGTCGACGGAGTTCCAGTCACGGTCCTTGAGGAAGTCGGTGATGTCGCCGTAGTTCTTCAGCAGGTCGGTGTTCACCGGGGCGACGTCCCCAGCCGCGATGAGCCGCAGGGAGGCGTCCCCGGAGGCGGACACGACGTCGTACTCGCCGGTCTTCATCAGGTTGACCGCCTCGTCGGAGGTGCCGAAGTACTTCACGTCGGCCTGGCAGCCGGTGGCCTTCTCGAACGGCGTGACCCAGTCGACCGACTTGTCGGTGCTGCCGTCCTCGGCGTAGCCGGGCCAGGCCAGGATGTTCACCTGACCCTCCATCGTGCCCAGGGAGTCCTTCATGGCCACGTCCGGGGCCTTGAACCCCGAGCCCTGCGCACCCTGCCCCGTCGTGCCGCCGTCGTCGCTTCCGCACGCGGTGAGTCCGAGGGCCAGGGCGCACACCCCGGCCGTCAACGCTCCCGCCCGCTTCGTCCTGTGCCTGCTCATCGGTTCTCCTCCATGGTGGTGACGGTGGTCCGGGTGGGGCCGCCGAGGTCGACGACGTGGTTGCGCTGCCAGCTCAGCAGCACCGGCTCGCCCCGTCTGGCCAGGGCGTGGTCGTGAGAGCTCTCGCGGTTCTGCTGCATCACGCTGAGTCGTCCCTGGCCGTCGAGGTCGACGATCGAGTGGGTGGCCGAGCCGAGGTACACGACGTCGGCGACCGTCCCGGTCACGGTGACCAGGTCGTCACCGACCGGCGGCGCGTCGCCGGCCGAGCCCAGGTGGATCTTCTCGGGCCGGATGCTGAACTGGCCCCGGTGCCCCAGGACGCTCTCCGCCAGCTCGCCCTCGAGCAGGTTGGAGGTGCCGACGAATCCGGCGACGAAGGTGGTCGCCGGTCGCTCGTAGAGCTCCACCGGAGTGGCCACCTGCTCCACCCGACCATGGTTGAAGACCGCGATCCGGTCGCTGAGGGTCAGCGCCTCCTCCTGGTCGTGGGTCACGAAGACGAAGGTGATCCCGACCTCGCGCTGGATCTCCTTCAGCTCGATCTGCATCTCGCGGCGCAGCTTGAGGTCCAGCGCGCCGAGCGGCTCGTCGAGCAGCAGCACCTTGGGTCGGTTCACCAGGGCCCGGGCCAGCGCCACGCGCTGGCGCTGGCCTCCGGAGAGCTGGGTCGGCGCACGGTCGCCCAGATCCGCCAGACGGACCGTGTCGAGCGCCTCCGCGGCGCGCCGCCGACGCTCGACGCGACCGACCTTCTTCACCCGCAGGCCGTACTCCACGTTCTGCTGCACGCTCATGTGCGGGAAGAGCGCGTAGTCCTGGAAGACGGTGTTGACGTCCCGCTGGAACGACGGGGTGCCGGTGACGTCGTCGCCGCTGAGGAAGACCCGCCCGGAGGTGGGCCGCTCGAAGCCGGCGATCATCCGGAGCACCGTGGTCTTCCCCGAGCCCGAGGGTCCGAGCATCGAGAAGAACTCGCCGTCGCGGATCTCGAGGTCCACTGCGTCGACCGCGGTCAGACTGCCGAACTGCTTGCTCAGCGCCGTCAGCCTGATGGCGGTCGGGTAGGAGGGGGCCGACGTCATGGCCCGCAGTATGGCAGGACGAACCTGACGGATTCGATCACGAAACGGCGTCGGTTCCACCGGATCCGTCGCTCGGCGGCGCCATCTCGGCCCGGACGCCCAGGAGCCGCACCGCCCGGGAGTGGTCGAGACGCTCGACCAGCTCCAGCGCGGCGCGCGTCACGACCTCGGGGTCGTCGCTAGGGGCCGGCAGGGTCAGGCTCCGGTGCCTGGTCTCGAAGGGGACGTAGCGGACCTTCACCGCGACGCGGACCGCCGGGCGCCCCTCGGCGCGCAGGTCCTCGCTCACCTGGGCCGCGAGCCGGGTGGCCTCCAGCGCCACGGCCGCCCAGTCGTCGAGGTCGGTCTGGAAGGTGGTCTCGCGCCCGTGCGCCCGGGCCACCCACGGCGTCGGGTCGACCGCCGAGGTGTCCACGCCGCGTGCGAGCCGGCGGAACCACGGACCCATGGTGGGGCCGAGTCGGTCGGCCAGCATCGCTGTGTCTGTCGCGGCGAGCTGCGCGACGGTGTCGATACCCAGGCCGGCCAGCCGGCGGGCCGTTCTCGCGCCGATCCCCCACAGCGCCGTCGTGGGCCGGTCCCCCATCACCACGGCCCAGTCCTCGCTGGTCAGCTGTGCCACCCCCCGCGGCTTGGCGAACCCGGTCGCGATCTTGGCCTGCAGCTTGTTGTCCCCGATGCCCACCGAGCAGTGCAGCCCGGTGGCCGCCAGCACCGCAGCCCGGACCTGTCCGGCCAGCCCCTCGGGGTCGTCGGTGTCGGTGCCGAGGAACGCCTCGTCCCACCCGAGCACCTCGACCACCACGGGGAACGACCGGAGCACCGCCATGACCTGGGCGCTTGCCGCGTCGTAGGCGGGCTTGTCGACGGCCAGGAACACCGCGTCGGGGAGCTTGCGCGCAGCGGTCCGCAGCGGCATGCCCGATCCCACCCCGTGCTCGCGCGCCTCGTACGACGCGGTGGCGACCACGCCGCGCTCGGTGGGGTCGCCCCGGCCGCCGACGACCACGGGGCGGCCGACCAGCTCGGGGTGGCGCAGCACCTCGACCGCGGCGATGAACTGGTCCAGGTCGACGTGCAGCACCCAGCGCGTGGGAGCCGCCCCCGACGCGGCCGTGGCGTCCCTCTCCGGTGTCACCGTCCCATCCTGCCCGGCGAGCCGCCCGGCGTCGCCCCTTCGGCTCCGCGGCCGCCTCTAGGGTGGGCCCCATGAGCAATCCCTTGCTGCTGGTGGTCGGTGCGGGTCCCGGAGTCGGGGGGTCGGTGGCGCGAGCGTTCGGCAGGGCCGGGTACGACGTCGCACTGATCGGGCGGGCGGGTCCTGCCCTGACCGAGCTGGGCGAGAGCCTGCAGGCCGACGGCGTGACGACCGGGTGGGCCTCGGCCGAGGTGGCCGACCCCGAGGCGCTGCGCGCGGCGGTCACCAGGTTCGCCCAGCACAGCGGCCGGATCGACGTCCTGCACTTCAACCCGAGCGCCTACCGCCCGCAGGACCCCCTCGAGCTGTCGGTGCCCGCGCTGCTCGAGGACGTCGCCGTCGGGGTCGGCGGGCTGCTCACCGCCTTGCAGGCGGCCTATCCCCACATGTCCTCGGGCGGTCGGGTGACCGTCACCGGGAGCGCCGCCGCGGACCGACCGAGCGCGGCGGCGGCGTCGCTGGGCATCCAGAAGGCGGCCCTGCGGAACCTGGTGCGGAGCATCGACGACCGGCTCGCACCCGAGGGGATCCGTGCGGTGACGGTGACCGTCAACGGCGTCCTGGCGCCGAACGACCCCCGCTCGCCGTTCCACCCCGACGCCGTGGGCGCAGCGGTCCTGGCCGCGGCCGAGCAGGAGGAGGAGTTCTGGGCCTGTGAGGTGCTGCACCCGACCCCGTGACCTCCGGTGACGGCGGGCTCAGATGGCGAGGACCGCCACGGTGACGATCGCCGCTGCCAGCACCAGCGCGATCAGGTAGATCCACCAGGTCGGCAGGTGGCGGGGTGCCGGTTGCTCCCGGCCCTCCAGGGACGCCACCGCGTCACCGTGGCGTGCCCGCAGCGTCTCCTGCGCCCGGTCCAGGTAGTCGTCGACGCCGCGCATGTCGTAGCCCCGGCCGAACCTGGTCGCCGCGAACCGCTGGTCGGCTACCTCGTAGGGCGCCATCCCCGGCGGCTCGTGCTCGAGGGCGCGGCGTACCGAGGCGACGAACGCGTCGACGTCGTCGGCCCGGTACCCGACCCGTCCCAGGCCGGCCTGCTTCCACTCCGGCTCGGGGAGCTGGTCGTTGTCCACCGGACGATTGTGCGGCATCGCGCTCACTCCCGCGCCAGCGGTGGGATCGCGTCGGTGGCCTCCAGCGAACCCATGCCGGTGATCCGCAGCAGGTCCGCGACGATCGAGCGCAGCTGGGCCAGGATCACCTCGGAGGACAGGTCGTCGGTCCGCACGACCGACGACGTGGCCGCCCCCAGCCAGATCAGGTGGTCCTGGAGGGACTCGGGGGTCCGTTCGGCGCGCAGCTCGACGGCCATCTCGTCCACGATCACGGCCAGGTCGTCGCAGAGCCGGGCGTACGCCTGCGGGACGGGGTCACGGCGGTAGGCACCCACCGCGGCGCGCCGGACCAGCACCCGGGTGTTGCGCAGCGCGAGGTCCAACGGCTCCACCAGGTCGGCCATCCGGCGTACCGACCCCTTGTGGCGGACCCGGAACGGGGAGCTGCGCACCACCGACAACCCCTCCTCGGCTGCCACCCGCAGCTCGCCGACCAGGACGTCGGTGGTGCGCGCATCGGCCAGCAGCGCCAGGGTGGAGTCCACGTCGCCCTCACACATGGCCCGAGCCGCGCCGCGCAGCAGGAACGCCACCTTGTCCAGGACGCGCGCGGCCTGGTCGCGCGGACGGCGCAACGGCGCACCGGGCACCGCCGTGGCGGCCAGCAGCGCGACGCCGCCGCCGATCAGCGCGTCGGACCAGCGCAGGAACGCCTGGTTCGCGGTGGGGACCAGGGCCGCCACGACGATGGACTGCACGGCGGCCTGGGTGACGAAGAGCCCGCCGGCGTCGAGCAGCAGCGCCGTGGACATCGACAGCGCCACGATCAGCACCAGCTGCCAGGCGCCGCTGCCAAGCCACAGGACGAGCATGTCGGCGATGAACACACCGACCGCGACGCCGACGGTGACCTCTGCGACCCGGCGGAACCGCTGTCCGAACGAGGTGCCCAGGCTCACCACGGCCGCGATCGGCGCGAAGAAGGGAGTGGGGTGCCCGAAGAGGTCGCTGGCGATCCACCACGCCAGTCCGGCGGCCAGGGATGCCTGCCCGATGTGCCAGCCCTTGGAGCGCAACCGGTCCAGGCGAGCCCCCACGGACAGCCGTCCGCGGCTCCACCGCTGGTCCCACGCTGCCGGCTCGGTCACCTCAGCATGCTCTCGCACCCCGCAAGCCCGCCGGTAAGATCACGAATCTGCCTAGATGTCTGGATATTGGCTATGATTTTGCCGTACTCTTCCCTCCAGTCCTCCGGGGGGAGGGCACCGAAACCGGGGGTCGACCATGTCCGTGGCACACGCTCATTCCAAGGTCCTCGGCAGGGTCGGACCCTCTCGTGGCCGGCTCGGCTCGGTCGGCGCCGTCCTCGGTGCGGCCCTGATCCTGTTCACCCTGGTCGGGCCCGCCCAGGCCGGCCCCGCCCACAGGACCGCCTTCGGGGTCGACGCCCACCTGGACGCGAGCACCGTGGCAGTCGGCGGCGCCGCGGTGGTGTCGGGCGCGGTCTCCCCGGCTGCACCCGGTGATCGCGTGAAGCTCCAGCGCGACAGCGACTCCGGGTGGCACACCGTCGACCGCGTCTCTCTCGACGCCCGGTCCCGCTACTCCCTCGTCGCGCCGGTCAAGCGGACCGGGCTGCACCGGCTCCGGGTGGTCAAGCCGACCACGACCCGCGGCCTGCGCGCGGTCAGCCCGGTGCTGGTCCTGACCGGCCTCGGTGGTGTGGACGCCCCGTCGGCGGCCCACTCCTGGGTGGATCTCTCCACCGGAGGCACGCACTCCTGCGGCGTGCGCGACGACGGCACGCTGTGGTGCTGGGGGGAGACCTGGTCGAGCGTGAACGGCAACGACGTCCGCCTGGTGCCCGAGCAGGTCGGCACGGTCGCCACCTGGACCGACGTCGAGGTGGGCGTGGACCACGCGTGTGCGGTGCGCGAGGACGGCTCGGCGTGGTGCTGGGGCAACAACCCGTACGGCGAGCTGGGCGTCCCCGCCTCGCCGGTCCACAGGCTCCCGGTGAGGGTCGGCACCATGAACACCTGGACGCGGGTCGTCCCGGCCCTCAGCAGCACCTGCGGGCTGCGGGACGGTGGGTTCGTCTACTGCTGGGGCTTCGACAGCGGAGGGCTGCACGGCGACGGCGAGCCCTCCTCCCACTCCCGCCCCCTGCGGGTCGGTTCGTTCCGTGACTGGACGTCGTTGACCACGGGCCACAGCCACTACTGCGGGACCCGGTCGGACGGCAGCGCCTGGTGCTGGGGCTACAACTGGGCCGGTGCGGTCGGCGACGGCTCGACGACGGACCGGAGCACCCCGACCCGGGTCGGCATGCAGAGCGACTGGGTCTCCCTGGCCGCGGGAGCCTACGGCACCTGCGGGGTGCGCGCCGCCGGCAGTCTGTGGTGCTGGGGTGAGAACTTCAGCGGCCAGGCCGGCGTCGACGACCCCGGCATCCTCCCCGCCCCGCACCGGGTCGGCGCGGGCACGGACTGGACCGAGGTGGCGGCCGGGGACGCCTGGACCTGCGGGGTGCGCGGGACCGGCACCGCATGGTGCTGGGGCGCCGGCTACGGCAGCACCCCGGTCCGCCTGACCGGAGGTGGGGACTGGAGCTCGCTGGACCTGGGGCTGACCCACGCCTGCGGGCTCCGGCCGGGCGGCGCGGCATGGTGCTTCGGCGGCAACCTCTACGGCCAGGTGGGCGACGGCACCGCTTCGCCGAGCAGGCTCCCGGGGCCGGTGGTCTCTCTGTCAGACTGAGGTCGTCGACTGAGAGAAGTGCCGCAGATGTTCACCCCGATGGACCCCACTGCACAGGGCTTCATGATCGCGGAGTCCCGCAACACGCCGATGCACGTGGGCGGCCTCCAGCTGTTCTCGCCCCCTCCTGACGCGGGTCCCGGGTGGACGCGGCAGCTGTACGAGCGGTCGTTGCAGGTGGAGCGGATCGCGCCGTTGTACCTCAAGCGCCCGCACCGGTCGGTGGGCACCGCGGGCGCTTGGTTCTGGACCGAGGACGAGGAGTTCGACCTCGAGTACCACGTCCGGCACAGCGCCCTCCCCGCGCCGGGCCGGATCCGCGAGCTGCTCGAGCTGTGCAGCCGGCTGCACGGCACGCGACTGGCCCGGGAGCGGCCGCTGTGGGAGATGCACTTCATCGAGGGCCTCGCCGACGGCCGGATCGCGGTCTACAGCAAGCTTCACCATGCGCTGGTCGACGGTGTCTCGGCGATGAGGCTGCTCCAGGCGACACTGAGCACGGACCCGGCGGCGCAGTCGCCCCCGCCATGGGCCGACCGCCGCGAGGAGCGC
This sequence comes from uncultured Actinomycetota bacterium, assembly GCA_963784485.1. GTDB lineage: Bacteria > Actinomycetota > Actinomycetes > Propionibacteriales > Nocardioidaceae > Marmoricola_A. The sequence goes on from CAWARH010000005.1 coordinate 557,811, forward strand.
CAGGCCGAGCGGGCGGCGCAGGCCGAGCGGGACGCAGCAGAGGCGGCCGCACAGGCGTTGCGGGACGGCGTGGAGCTGACGCCGCCACCGGCCGCGAGCGTGCTCGACGTCCCGCTCGGTGCGCTGCGCTCGGCGCTGGCCCTCAGTGCCGAGGCGGCTGGGATGCCCGGTGCCCTGGTGCGCACGTTGAACCGCAGCGTGCGCAACGAGACCGCGCCGATCGCGCTCTTCTCGCCCCGCACCATCCTCAACCGCAACGTCACCGGTGCGCGGCGTTTCGCCGCCCAGGACTGGCCGCTCGAGCGGCTGCGGGCCGTGGGGAGGTCGACCGGCTCCACGATCAACGACGTCGTGCTCGCCATGTGCAGCGGGGCGCTGCGCAGCTACCTCCTCGAGCTCGACGCCCTGCCCCCGCAGTCGTTGGTGGCGATGGTCCCGATCAGTCTCAAGCTCAAGGACGCCCACACCGCCTCGGCCGCGGGGGGCAACGCCGTCGGCGAGATCATGGTGCGGCTCGGCACCGACCTCGACGACCCCGCCGCGCGGCTGGAGGCGATCGGGCGCTCGGTGCGCAGCGGCAAGGCGGCGCTGCTCGAGATGTCGCCGCTGCAGATCCTGGCCATGAGCGGGCTGGGTGTCACCCCCCTGGTCCTCGCTCCCCTGCTCGGGCTCCAGGGTCTGACCCGTCCGCCCTTCAACCTGGTCATCTCCAACGTTCCCGGCCCCAAGCAGCCGTTGTACCTCAGCGGTGCGCGGATGGTCGGCATGTACCCGCTCTCGATCCCGTACCACGGGCAGGCCATGAACGTCACCTGCACCTCCTATGACGGCCGGATGAACTTCGGGCTCGTCGGCTGCCGTCGTACCGTGCCGAAGCTGCAGCGGCTCCTCACCCACCTCGACACCGAGCTGAAGTCGCTCGAGGCGGCTGCGGGGATCTGAGCCGGCTCAGTCCTCGAAGAGCGCGCGGACGTCGTCGGCGTCGATCGGCGTGCCCATCCCTCCTCCTCCGTCGATCACCCGGGCGAAGAGGTCGGCCTTGCGGGCCTTGAGCTCCATGACCTTCTCCTCGATGGTGCCGACCGCGACCAGGCGGTAGACGATCACCGGACGGCGCTGACCGATCCGGTGGGTCCGGTCCACCGCCTGCGCCTCGACTGCCGGGTTCCACCACGGGTCGAGGACGAAGACGTAGTCGGCCTCGGTGAGGGTCAGGCCGGTGCCGCCGGCCTTGAGGCTGATCAGGAACACCGCTCCCTGGCCTCCCTTGAAGGCGCCGATGACGTCGGCACGCTTGCGGGTGCGTCCGTCGAGGTACTGCGAGGTGATCCCCTCGGCGTCGAGCCGAGCCCGCACCCGGCGCAGGAACGAGGTGAACTGGCTGAACACCAGCGCCCGGTGCCCCTCGGCGACGACCTCGAGGAGGTGGTCCACCAGGGCGTCGATCTTCGCCGAGCCGACGCCGTCGTACTCGTCGTCGACCAGCGCCGCGTCCAGGCTGAGCTGGCGCAGCCGTGTGAGCGACCGGAAGATCGCCATCCTCTGCTTGTCGAACTCCCCGAGCAGTCCGAGGACGTTCTGCCGCTCCCGCTGCAGGTGGGTCTCGTAGATCTTGCGGTGCCGCGGGGTGAGGTGCACCTCGAGGACCTGCTCCTGCTTGGGCGGCAGGTCGGGGGCCACCAGGTCCTTGGTCCGGCGCAGGAGGAACGGCTTGATCCGCCGTCGGAAGCGGTCCAGCACCGCCGCGTCGCCCTCCCGCTCCACCGGATTGGCCACGCTCTCCAGGAAGCGCTGCGGCCAGGGGTACAGGCCCGGGGCCACGATGGACAGCAGAGACCACAGCTCCATGAGCCGGTTCTCCAGGGGGGTCCCGGTCAGCGCCAGGCGGAACGGCACGTTCAGGCGTCGCACCGCCTGGTAGGTCTTGCCCAGGTGGTTCTTCACCATCTGGGCCTCGTCGAGCACGAGCCCGCCCCAGTCCAGCCCCACGTACTCCGCGGCCTCGAGGCGGAACAGCGTGTAGGAGGTGACCACGAGGTCGGCGCCCTCCACCACCTCGGCAAGCGCGCGCCCACGGCGCGCACGGGACTCGGTCACCGTCCTGACGGTGAGCCCGGGAGTGAAGGCCGCGGCCTCGTGCGCCCACGTGCCCACCACGCTCGTCGGAGCCACCACGAGGAAGGGACCGGCGCCGGCGGCCCGGGCGTGCGCGACCAGGGCCAGGGTCTGCATGGTCTTGCCCAGTCCCATGTCGTCGGCGAGGATCCCGCCCAGTCCGGACCGCCACAGGAACGCCAGCCAGCGGAAGCCGTCCTCCTGGTAGTGCCGCAGCTCGGCGTCCAGGCCCGTGGGCTGGACCGCGGGCAGCCCGTCGAGGTCGCGCAGCGCCTGGGCGGCCTGCACCCACTGCGCGGCCTGCGCGTCGACCAGGCCGATCTCTGCCAGCTCGGCGAACAGGCCCAGGTCGTGGTGCCCGACGCTCAGGGTGTCCCCGGACTGCTCCTGCAGCTCACGGGCGGCGTGCACGAGCTCGGCCAGGTGGGCGAACTCCGGCCGGTCGATCCGGACGTGCGCGCCGTCGCGGAGGATGATCCGCTCGGCGCCCAGGGTCATCGCCTCCAGCAGCTGGGCCAGGCCGATGAAGCGCTCGCCGACCTTGATGACGACCTCGAGGTCGAGCCAGTCGGTGCGGGCCTCCACCGAGGCGTCGGCCTCTTCCGGCCGGGACCGGGGGAGAAGGTGATCTCGGGGGCGTCGGTGAGCTCCTGGTACGCCGGGCGCGCGCCCACCTCCTCGATCTCCACCTGCCCCGAGACCTCCAGCGGGACCAGGGTGTCCTGGGTGAACGCCACGGCGGTCATCCCCTCGAAGGTCTGCTCCGGCACCAGTCCGTGGTCGCGCCGGGAGCTGCCGCACAGGCGGTGTACCTGCTCCTCGTCGAGCTCCAGCGCGTCCAGCAGGGCACGCTCCGCCTCCGGTCGGCGTACTCCGCGCATGCCACGGGTCTCCCCCAGGGCGTAGATCCGGTCGTCCTGCCCCACCCGGTAGCGGTAGGACCAGGCGACGTGGACCTCGTCCACCGACGTCCACGTCACGGTGAGGGCCAACCGCGGCTCCGCCGCCTCGGGGACCTTCACCGTGTCGTCGGAGGACACCACGGGGAGGTGCCGCTGCAACCGGGGGAGGTACTCGCCGACGAGGTCGGGCAGGTCGCCCCGGGGCACCGGGAGCGACTCGCCGGCGGCGATCATGCGCCTTGACTGCGGCCCGGCCGGCCGGGCCAGCGGGGCCAGCACCACCCGCCACCGGCGGTCGAGGGCACTGCCCGAGCCGGTCGAGCGGGTCACCTCCCACAACGCCACGCCGTGGCCGTCGCTGCCGAGCACCTCGAGCCGGTCGCCGGAGAACCACGTCCCGTCGAGGTCGACACCCAGCCTCATGTGTGCACGGTCGGTGTCGGCGCCGTTGACGTCGAGCCGCAGCGACACCGGCCCCGGAGCCACGTCGAGGCCGTCCAGCTGGCCGGCCGGGACCAGGGTGAGCCCCGCCGCCCGAGCCTCCCTCAGCAGCGGCCACAGGGAGGGCCCGAAGGTGGAGACCGACAGGTGGGACTCGGCGCCGAAGTAGGCCTGCCGGTTCGCCGCGCGGTGGGCGCTCAGGATGTCCGCCAGCAGCCGCACCTGCACGGGGTCGAAGCCGGGCCTGCGGTCGAGGTAGGGCACGTCGGTCCACCCCACCTGCGTGCGCACCCAGCCGTTGCGGGCGCCGCGCTGCACCGGACGGATCCGCAGGGCGCCCGGCCTGCGTCCCGAGGCGGTGGGCGTCAGCTCACACAGGAGCCCGAGTGGGTTCTTGGCCGCGACCGCGGCCTCGGCGTCGTCGTCGAGCTCGTCGAGGACCAACGAGAGCCGGCGCTCCCAGTCGCGTCCGCCCTCGGCGCCGCGCTCCCGCGTCGCCACCAGCATGAGCGCGGCTGCGTGCTTGCACATCCGGACCACGGGACACGTGCAGCGGGCGTCGATCCAGGCCCCGGAGGGGTCCTCGGCGAGGGTGACCGTGGTGCCGTAGCTGCGCCCCCCGGACCCCTGCACCTGGCCGTGCACCAGCGTGATCCTGGGGTTGGCGTCGCTGATCTCGCAGCTGAGCACGTGACCGGTCTCGACGTAGTCGCTGCCCCGCTGCAGTACCGGGGCGCCGAACCTGCGGGCAAGCTCGGCGCGGTCGTACAGGTCGAAGATCCCCATCACCCCTGACACTAGTGTCCTGAGCCGACGCTTCGACACGGCCACTAGCGTGTGGTCATGACGAGTGTCTATGTGGCCTCCGCCGAGGGGAACTCCGGGAAGTCCACGGTCGCCCTCGGGGTCCTGGAGCAGCTGTCGCGACGGGTGGAGCGGGTGGGGGTCTTCCGGCCGATCGTCCGGGCCGACGTCGCGGCGAGCGGGGGACGCGACTACGTGCTCGACCTGCTCACCTCGCGTGAGGCCTCCACGACGTCGTACGAGGACGCCCTGGGGGTCACCTACGAGGACATGCACGCCGATCCCGAGCGCGGCCTGGACAGGATCGTGGAGCGCTACCACGCGGTCGCCGAGCAGTGTGACGCCGTGGTCGTGGTCGGCAGCGACTACACCGACATCGCCTCGCCCAGCGAGTTCTCCGTCAACGCCCGGATCGCGGCGAACCTCGGCGTCCCGGTGCTCCTCGTGGTCAACGGCTCGGACCGCTCCGCCGAGGAGCTGCGGATCACGACCGAGCTGCTCTGCGCCGAGCTCAGGTCCCACCACGCCTCCGTGTTCGCGGTGGTCGCGAACCGGTGCCGCCCCGACGTCGTCTCCGCCGCCGCAGAGGCGGTCAGCTCGGCGTCGGTCCCCGGCTACGCGCTCCCCGACGAGCCGCTGCTCAACGCGCCGAGCGTGGCCGAGCTGATGCGGGCCTGCGACGGACACCTGGTCAGCGGTGACGAGGAGCTGCTCAACCGGGAGGCCACCGGGCTGATGGTGGCGGCGATGACCCTTCCGAACGTGCTCGACCGGCTGCGGGAGGGGATCACCGTGGTCACCCCGGGCGACCGCCCCGAGGTGGTGCTGGGGGTCCTGTTCGCCCACGCGTCCCCCGACTTCCCCCAGATCTCCGCGATCGTGCTCAACGGCGGCCTCGGACTGCCTACGCAGGTGCAGCGCCTCATCGCGGGGCTCGAGCTGAGCACGCCGATCATCGCCACCAGCCTGGGTACCCACGCGACGTCCACGGCCCTGACGAACCGGCGCGGTCGGCTGAGCAAGGACTCGCCGCGCAAGGTGGCCACCGCGCTCGCGCTCTTCGACGAGCACGTCGACGGCACGGCGCTGTTGGACCGGCTCGACGTCGCCCGCTCCGACACGGTCACGCCACTCATGTTCGAGTACGACCTGATCGACCGCGCGGTGGCCGACCGTCGCCACATCGTGCTGCCCGAGGGCGAGGAGGACCGGGTGCTTCGGGCCACCGACGTGCTGCTGCGCCGGGGCGTCGCGGACCTCACCCTGCTGGGCGACCCGCTCACGATCACCCGCCGGGCGGCGGACCTCGGGGTCGACGTGTCCAGGGCCCAGCTGCTCAGCCCCCACGACCCCGCGCTGGTGGAGGAGTTCGCCCAGGTGTACTTCGAGCGTCGCCGGCACAAGGGCATCGATCTCGAGGAGGCCCGCCAGATGGTCACCGACGTCTCGTACTTCGGCACGTTGATGGTCGAGCTCGGCAAGGCGGACGGCATGGTCTCGGGTGCGGTGCACACCACCGCGCACACGATCCGTCCGGCGCTGGAGGTGGTGAAGACGGTCCCGGGGGTCTCGGTGGTGTCGTCGGTGTTCTTCATGTGCCTCGAGCACCAGGTCCTCGTCTACGGCGACTGCGCGGTCAACCCGGACCCGACCGCAGAGCAGCTGGCCGACATCGCCATCGCCTCCGCGGCCACGGCGAAGGCCTTCGGTGTCGAGCCGCGGGTTGCCATGCTGTCGTACTCCACCGGGGCCTCCGGGTCGGGAAGCGATGTCGAGAAGGTGGTCGCCGCCACCGCGATCGTGCGGGCACGCATGCCGGACCTGCCCGTGGAGGGTCCCATCCAGTACGACGCCGCCATCGACTCCGCGGTGGCCAAGACCAAGCTGCCCGGCTCCGCCGTGGCCGGTCAGGCCACCGTGTTCGTCTTCCCTGACCTGAACACCGGCAACAACACCTACAAGGCCGTGCAACGCTCCGCGAACGCGGTGGCCGTCGGCCCGGTGCTGCAAGGGCTGCGCAAGCCGGTCAACGACCTGTCCCGGGGCGCGACGGTCCGCGACATCGTCAACACCGTGGCGATCACCGCGATCCAGGCGCAACGTCCGTTCGTGGCGGCTCCCGGGACCACCGCATGAGCATCCACGTCCTGGTCCTCAACTCCGGCTCGTCGTCGTTGAAGTACAGCCTGGTCGACACCGCCAGCGGTGACCCGGTGAGCTCGGGGATGGTGGAGCGCATCGGGGAGAGCGGCGGTCGGCTCGTCCACCGCGGCCCCGGTGGCACCACCGAGTCCGAGCAGGAGGTCCGCACCCACGACGACGCGCTGCGCCTGGTCCTCGACGCGTTCGTCCACCACGGTCCCGCCCTCGACGACGTCGAGATCGGTGCGATCGGGCACCGGGTGGTGCACGGGGGCGACACCTTCTCGGCGCCGGTCGTGATCGACGACGCCCTCGTCGAGGTGATCGAGGGACTGGTTCCCCTGGCGCCGCTGCACAACCCGGCCAACCTCGAAGGGATCGCGGTGGCGCGGCGGCTGTTCCCCAAGGTCCCGCACGTCGCGGTCTTCGACACCGCGTTCCACCAGACGCTCCCGCCGCACGCCTACACCTACGCCGTGCCCGTGGAGTGGGCCGAGGACCACCACATCCGTCGCTACGGGTTCCATGGCACATCCGTGTCGTTCGTCAGCCGCGAGGCCGCCCGGCTGATCGGCCAACCGGTCGAGACCGCCCGTCTCATCGTGCTGCACCTGGGCAACGGCGCATCGGCGACCGCCGTCGACGGCGGCCGTTCGGTGGAGACCTCGATGGGGCTCACGCCCCTGGAGGGCTTGGTCATGGGCACGCGCTCGGGGGACCTGGACCCGGCCATCCTCACCCACCTGCACCGGCGCCTGGGGTGGTCGCTGGAGGAGATCGACGGCGCGCTCAACCGCAGCTCCGGTCTCAAGGGGCTGACCGGGCAGAACGACTTCCGCGAGCTGGTACGTTCCCGCGCCGAGGGTGACCCGGCGGCGTGCCTCGCGTTCGACGTCTACTGCCACCGGCTGCGCAAGTACATCGGCGCCTACTACGCGGTGCTGGGAACGGTGGACGCGATCGTGTTCACGGGGGGCATCGGCGAGAACAGCCCACCGGTCCGGGAGCACAGCCTCGCCGGCCTGGAACGGCTCGGCATCGAGGTGGACGCGTCGAGGAACGACGCCGGTGGGTCCGGCGCGCGTGCGGTGTCGACCGACGGGAGCGAGGTGGCCGTGCTCGTGGTGCCGACCAACGAGGAGGGCGAGATCGCCCGTCAGGCCCTGGACCTGGTCACGGCACGACCTCCGGGGTGAGCGTCTCCGTCGGGGTCGGCTCCTCCGACGTCGGGAGGGTGGCGATGTCGGTCGGACTCACGGATTCCGTGGGCGTAGGGGTCTCGCTGGTGGTGGCGGTGTCGTTGGGCGACGCGCTCGCGGTGGGCGACTCGGACGCGCTGGTGGCGGTCGGGGTCGCCGAGTCGGTGGGCGTCGGCGTCGTGGTGTCGTCTTCGCTCGCCCCCAGGCCCGGCACCGTGGTGCCGCTGCGCGCGTCTGTCCCCCCGGTGTACGTCGACAGGGGTCGCCCGGCAACCAGCTCGAAGACGGTGATCGCCACCATCACGGTGACGAAGACCGAGCCGGCGACGATCGCGACCCGCTTCCACGGGACCCGGCGAGCGAGCGGCAGAGTCTCGGGGACCCCCGTCTCGTCGCTCGAGCGTGCCAGGTCGGACTCGGCCTCGTCCAGCTCCCGCTGGGCCTCGTCGACCAGGTCCTCGTCGCCGTCCGCTTGGGCCACCGCCGCAGCGTCACGCAGCCGTACCCGTGCTTGGCTGACCCGGCGAAGGGCGCTGGTGTGCGTGACGACCTGTTGGCGGCTGGCGTCGATCCCCCGGTGGTAGAGCGACCCCGCCAACGAGGCGGTGACGCTGCCGATCGCAGCGCCGACGATCGTGCCGGCGACCCCGAGGGTGGAGAGCAGGACCGCCGAGGACATGGCGGCTAGGGCGGCTGCGGAGACCTGGACCCAGCTGAGCGCTGGCTTCCGCGTCTTCTCCTCGGTGGTCATGGCGCCAGTGTGTCAGCGAGCCGAGGCACCCTGAAATGCGAGCGGGTGCGTCACCCGGGAAGGTGACGCACCCGATACCTCGTGGGGCGAAGCCGAAAGGCCGCTCAGAGCGACGCGCGCTGGTTGCGCGAGCTGAGCCCTTCTGCGGTGCCGACCAGCAGGAAGGCAGCGACCAGGGCGAACACGAAGCCCCAGAAGTTGAGCTCGAAGATGCTGCCCACGCCGAGAAGATCGGCGAGTGCACCGCCGATGATGGCCCCGACGACCCCGAGGAGCATCGTGCCGAGCACGCTGAGCCGCTGCTTGCCCGGCTTCAACAGCCGAGCCAACGCGCCGATGATGAGGCCGACGATGATGAGGCCAAGGATCTGGAACATGAGGGGTCTCCTTCGTCGCACAGTGTTGTGCTGGGCCTGTCTTACCCGTCACACCAGCATCGCACACCCCACACGCCACCGGGGATCCAGCGATCCAGCGGCAGGATCGGTCCGGTCAGCCGCAGACGTGCTGGGCGAGGGCCGCCTGGACCTCGTAGACGTCGGCGCTCGTGCCGAACTGCCGCTCGATGGGCACGGTCCGGCCGGCGACCCAGATCTTGAGGTCCGCGTCGGTGCTGAACTGCCCGCTGGCCTCGACGGCGAACGAGGTCACCGAGCGGTAGGGGATGGAGGAGTACTCCACCTGCCGACCGGTCAGGGCCTCGTCCACCACGACGAGTCGCCGGCTGGTGAACAGCAGGGTGCTGCGGCCGAGGCGATGCACGGAGTGGACCTGCTCCCCCGAGCCGAGCAGTCGCGCCCACGCTCCGGTCTCCTTGCGCAACGCATCGCGTTCGGGGTCCTCCTTGGATCCGCTCAACAGTCCCATGGGGTCAGTATCGGGACATCCCAGGTCGATGTCAGCGGAACGTGCACAGGATGCCGAAGGCAAAGTTCTCCCCAGACCGCCGGACGACCCTGGTGTTCGCACATGCAAAGCATCTACTCTCGCGCTGCCCGCTTCCTCGCGCGGCACCATCGTCCCAGGCCTTCGACGGGGGAATGCCGATGCAGCTCCAGCGCTGGTCGACCGCGATCGCCACGGTCGCCACGGTCGCCACTGTCCTGCTGCTCTCCGGCTGCGCGTCCCCCTCCCCCGCACCCAAGCCGCTCACCGCCGCGACCCCCTCAGCCACTACCACAACGCCCAGGCCCACCACCAGCCCCGCCCCACCACCAGCCCCACCACCGGCACCAGCCCTACCGCACCGCCCACGCTTCCCACGAGGGCCACCGGCACCTCCGAGGACTCCGCCATCGCCTTCGTGCGGTACGCCGTGAAGGTCTTGAACTACACGACGGCAGCGCTCGACCCGGGCCCGCTCAAGCGGCTCTCAGTCGATGAATGTGTGGTGTGCGCACAGGTGAGACAGCGGGTTCTCCAAGTCGCTGAACATGGAGGGGAGATCCGCGGCGGGGCCTGGCAGATAGCCGAGGTCAGCCCTCTGTCCGGGTCCTCCGACGACCTTCGTCAGGTCAACGCCGTCGTGCTGTTCGGACCCCAGCACGTGGACGAGGGAATCGACGGCAAGACGCGACGCTTCAAGGGCGGAACCGCCGTGTTCACGTTCGACCTCAAGAACACCAACGGTGACTGGCAACTATTAACTATCCGTGGAGACAGCTCGTGATCCCGCAGGCCGCGACGCTTGTCGTGGTTGCATGCGCCTCGGCGCTGGTCCACCCTAGTGCGGCGAGTGCCGCACCGTGCAGTGGATCGGGCGGAGCCCTCGGCGGCACGGTGGGTGTCATCATCACCTGTGCAAGTGGAGGGACCGAGACTCCGCCCGTGACCCAGCCTGGTAGCCCCGAGACGTTCATGGACTACCGCTGGGCGTCGATCTGCACGATCGACCCGCTCACCGCACCGGGCTCGGTCGACTGCACGGCCGCGCTCACCTGTGGCGACCCGCAACTGCGGCGGTGGCAGCTGTGGGGGCTGCTGCCGGGCGGACAGTGGATCACCCTGAGGTCCCAGTGCTTCGGTGGCACTCCCCCGGAGTACGTACCCCCGCAGGTCACCCCCGCCGACGTACTCAACGCCCTGCGGCGGGTGGGCCTGCCCGCACTCAGGACCCACGTGCAACCCCGCGACCGGACCCTGGTCAACCTCGAGACCGTCTTCTCCACCGAACCCGAACCCGTCGACCTCACCCTCACCATCCTCGGCCAGGCCGTCGAGGTGGAAGCCACCCCCACCACCTTCCACTGGGTCTTCGGCGACGGGTCGAGCACCACCACGACCAACCCCGGGCGCCCCTACCCCGCACGCACCATCACCCACCGCTACCAGCGAGCCGTGCCCGTGGCACCCTTCGTCGAGGTCACCTACACCGCCCGATTCCGCCTCAACGCCCAACAATGGCAAGCCGTCGACGGCACCGTCACCACCACCGGCCCCCCGACCACCCTCCGGGTCGCCGAAGCCGTCGGCCTCCTCACCGGCTGACCCACCGCCCGGTTCGACCAGGGCTGGACCTCCCGGACACCACGCCAGCGGAACGTGCGCAGGATGCCGAAGGCAAAGTTCTCCCCAGACTGCCGGACGACCCTGGTGTTCGCAGATGCAAAGCATCTACTCTCGCGCTGCCCGCTTCCTCGCGCGGCACCATCGTCCCAGGCCTTCGACGGGGGAATGCCGATGCAGCTCCAGCGCTGGTCGACCGCGATCGCCACGGTCGCCACGGTCGCCACTGTCCTGCTGCTCCCCGGCTGCGCGTCCCCCTCCCCCGCACCCAAGCCGCTCACCGCCGCGACCCCCTCAGCCACCACCACGCCCAGGCCCACCACCAGCCCCACCACCAGCCCCACCACCAGCCCCACCACCGGCACCAGCCCTACCGCACCGCCCACGCTTCCCACGAGGGCCACCGGCACCTCCGAGGACTCCGCCATCGCCTTCGTGCGGTACGCCGTGGAGGTCTTGAACGACTCCGCTGCTCGCCTCGACTCCGACAAGCTGCGATCGATCTCGACGCACGACTGCGCCCAGTGCGAGTCCATCGCCTCGCTGGTCGACGACGTTCGTGAGAACGAGGGGTCGAGTCGTCGGCGGAGCCTGGAAGGTTGTCGAACGCCGCAGTCCTCACGGCGGCATCTCAGGCGGACACACAAGTGCAGGTAGTGGTCGAGTACTCCAGCCAACAGTTGCGGCGAACTCGCTCGTCACGAATCAGGCGCTTCGTGCCTGGCCGGAGTCTGTACGTCTTCTCGCTCCGACCTGTCGGAGGGAGATGGCGCGTGTCAGCCATCGAGCAGGACGCATAGCCCATGCCAGCCATGCTGCGTGCCCTAGTCGCCCTGTCCGTGATCACCATCGCACTCTGCTTCGAGGGTGTGCTGGCCTCCGCAAAGGCTTGCACGGGGAGCGGGGAGGCAGCCGGCGGTCTGATCGATGTCGGCATCGTGTGCGCAGAACCCGGAATAGCCCAGCCATCGGACCCCGGTCCGGCCAGCCCCAACGAACCGACGACCTTGGTCTACTACCGCTGGGCTTCGACGTGCACCACCGACCCCCTGATGAACCCAGGCGACGGTTGACTGCACCGCGGCGCTCACCTGCACCGACCCTGCCCAGAGACGATGGCAGCCTCTGGGGCTGAAAGAACCAGACGGCACCTGGATCACCCTGAGGTCCCAGTGCTTCGGTGGCACTCCCCCGGAGTACGTACCCCCGCAGGTCACCCCCGCCGACGTACTCAACGCCCTGCGGCGAGTGGGCCTGCCCGCACTCAGGACCCACGTGCAACCCCGCGACCGGACCCTGGTCAACCTCGAGACCGTCTTCTCCACCGAACCCGAACCCGTCGACCTCACCCTCACCATCCTCGGCCAGGCCGTCGAGGTGGAAGCCACCCCCACCACCTTCCACTGGGTCTTCGGCGACGGGTCGAGCACCACCACGACCAACCCCGGGCGCCCCTACCCCGCACGCACCATCACCCACCGCTACCAGCGAGCCGTGCCCGTGGCACCCTTCGTCGAGGTCACCTACACCGCCCGATTCCGCCTCAACGCCCAACAATGGCAAGCCGTCGACGGCACCGTCACCACCACCGGCCCCCCGACCACCCTCCGGGTCGCCGAAGCCGTCGGCCTCCTCACCGGCTGACCCACCGCCCGGTTCGGTTGCCTGATCCCGGATCGGGGGTGTGAAAGTGACGATGTGGGAAAGAGTGTCGTGGCACCCACGGGAACGACGGGCGGCCGCCGCCGAGGTCGGCCCCCGTCGTTGCTCCTCTCACCCGAGCGGTTGGGCGCCGGCGAAGGCCACCTGGAGCACGCCCTCCCGGATCCGGATGTGGTACCGCGTGCGTCCGACCTTGAGCACCCGACCGGATCTCCCCTGGAAGTCGCCCGGGGCAGTGATCCGCACGAGGCCGCCCACGGGAGCCCGGCTCAGTCGTCTTCCCTTGCGCAGCGCGTCCAGCTCGGCCACGTAGTTGGGATGCATCGCGGCTGGTCGCCCCCGATGGGTCCACTCGAAGAGATGGGCAGGCGAGAAGTTCGGACTGCACTGTGAGCAGGCGATCACGCGCTCGGGACGGCGGTGCCGGTCCAGCACGTGACCAGCCGCGCAGATCCCCAGCCATGGTCCCGCGATCCGGGGTGCCTCAGCCGGGACACAGCGACGCCCTGTGCACCCGATCCGCTGCGCAGTCGCCCGCCACACCTGGTCGTGACCGTGGCGCGGCCCGACGAGGGCGTGCGCGATCTCGTGCAGGACGGTGTCGCGGACCTCCTCGGCACCGTGGAGCCTGACCAGGGGTCCGCTGAGCCCGATCACGCGCGTGTCGAAGCGGCACACCCCCGCGCGCCGCTTCGCCGCGTCGAGCTCGACCCGCCAACCGGCGAGCCCGTGCTCCCGGACCAGGTCCTCGGCCATCGCGAACGCGCGCCCCAGATCCATGCCGACAACCTAGGGGCCGGCACCGACAACCCGTGGCGGGCCTGGGACGACCGGTCTCGGGTGCTGAAACTGAGCTGGAGATCTGGGCCGTCGCCCGCGCACCCTGGAGGCATGCGCAGCTACGGCCAGTACTGCCCGATCGCCCGCACCTCGGAGATCCTTGCCGAACGGTGGACCCCCTTGGTGATCCGCAACCTCATGTTCGGGGCCGACACCTTCAATGCGATCGCCCGCGGGGTGCCAGCCATGTCCCGGTCGATGCTGGTGACCCGGCTCGCCGAGCTCGAGCGCGCAGGGATCCTCGCCCGCACGCCCAAGCGCGACGGTCGCGGCTCGACGTACGGCCTCACCGCGGCGGGGCTTGACCTCGCCGGTGTCTTGGAGAGCATGGCCGACTGGGGAGAGCGCTGGGTCGAGGTCGGACCTCAGATGACCGACCCCGGGTTCGCGCTGTGGGCGTGGTGCCTGGTGCAGCTCGACGGTTCCCAGCTCCCCCAGGAGCGCACCGTGGTCGCCTTCGAGTTCCCCGACCAGCCTGCTGGCAACCGACGCTTCTGGCTCCTGGTGGAGGCGGGGGCCGCCGAGGTCTGCTACGCCGACCCAGGCGACGAGCCGGCAGCCTGGGTCGTCGCCGAGTCCGCGACCTTCATCGCCTGGCACCGCGGCCGGCTGCCCTGGTCCCTCGCGGTCCGCACCGGGAGCATCCGGATCTCCGGGGACCGGGCGGTGCTAGCCGCCCTGCCCGGATGGAACATGCACGCGCCCGCGATGCGACCGAGCGTCAGCGCAGGCTGAGACCACTCAGCCCCGGCCACCCGACGACAGGACTGCCGGCTGGTCGGACGCCCGGGCCAGGGCGAGCCAAGCCGGTGCCTCGAACCGCACCGTCCCCTCCGCACCGGCGAAACGGGCCAGCTCGTGCTCGGCCGCGTTCTCCAGCAGTGCCTGCTGCTGCCGATCGACCATTCCGCTCAACGTCCACCCCAGCACGTCGGTGCGCACCCAGTCCCGGATCGAGGCGAAGCGCGCCTCGCCCTCCAGCCGCCGCACATCGATCGCCCCGAAGGCATCGCCCAAGGCGTGGCTCAGGTGCGCGGGCGTAGGCAGGGAGAAAGGCACGAGCAGCGCGTCGGCACACCGGTCACCCAGGAGCCGCCGCAGCAGGTCCACCATCGCGGCGTACCCGGGGCTCTCGTGCACGCTGGCCCACGTGAGGACGGCGACGGTGCCGCCCGGCCGGAGCACCCGCGCCATCTCGCGCGCTGCCCGCGCCCGGTCCTCGAAGAACATCAGACCGAACTGGCACACCACGTGGTCGAAGCTCGCGTCGTCGAACGGCAGCTGCTCGGCCGCACCCCAGCGCAGCTCCACCCCGGGGCAGGCGCGTCGAGCCACGGCGAGCATCCCCTCGTTCAGGTCCAGACCGACCACCGCTCCGGTCGTACCCACGCGGGACGACGCCGCGCGCGCGACCACGCCCGTGCCGCAGGCGACGTCGAGCACCCGGTCGCCCGGCCCGACTCCCATCCGGTCGAGGACCCGTCCGGGCCACTGGTCGAACAGCGCAGGCACGAAGAACTCCTCGTAGACCTCCGCCGCGCTTGCGCTCACCTGGCCTGTCGTCGCGTCGTTCACGTCCACCAGCCTCGTCAGTCCGCCCCGAGCCTCAAGTCCTGAGATCGAACCTCCCCGCGGCACGGCTCGGCGGCACCGAGGTCAGGACAGTCCGGCTCGCTGCTTGGCCGCCTCCAGCCGGCTCATCACCGGGGTCGCCGTGACACCGTGCACGAGCACGGAGAGGGCGATGGTGAACCCGACGGTCGCCCACAGGGTCCCGGGATCGGCGAAGGGCGCCTGGCCCAGGGCGTAGGCGACGTAGAACAACGAACCGACCCCGCGGACGCCGAAGAAGGACGTCGCGGCGTCCTCACGCAGCTGGATCGCCGGGTCCGGGCCACGCCCGGACCGGCTCCGCAACCGCAGGGCGAGGAACGCACAGCCCGGCCGGATCACCAGGACCAGCAGGACGGCGAGCAGGGCGCCCTCCCACGGCAGCGCCGGAAGCAGGCTGTTGGTCAGCGCGACCCCGAGCAGCAGCAGCACGACGAGGGTGAGCAAGCGCTCCAGGCGGTCGATGCTGTCGTGCATCCGGACGTGGTAGTCGTGGCCCCGCTCGGAGGACCTCAGCGTCATCGCACAGACGAACACCCCCAGGAATCCGTAGCCACCGAGGACCTCCGCGACCCCGTACGACAGCAGCACCGCGGCGACGGCGAGCAGCGGCTCGCCCGTCTCGGCGAGCCGCAGCGAGCGCCGCGACGCCCGGAACGCCATCCGGGCGAGGGCTGCCCCGGTCGCCGCACCTGCCAGGACCCCGACCACGACCTTGCCGACCAGCTCCCATGCCACCCAGTGCAGCCCCCACGCCGACCAGGTGCCGCTGGTCTGCACGGCGATCGCGGCATAGACGAAGGGGAACGCGAGCCCGTCGTTCAGCCCGGCCTCGGAGGTCAGGGAGAACCGGACCTCGTCGCGCTCGTCCACCTCCTCCTCGGGGCCGGCGAACGGCGTCGGTCCGGCCACCTGGACGTCGGAGGCCAGCACCGGGTCCGTCGGTGCGAGTGCTGCCCCCAGCAGCAGCGCCCCGGCCGGCGCCAGTCCCATGACCGACCACCCCAGCAGCGCCACGGCGGCGATGCAGGCGGGCATGGCCAGCGCCAGGAGCCGCCACGTGCTGCCCCAGCGCGCCCAGGTGCTGGGGTCCCGCCAGTCCAGGGGCCGGTCCAGGGCGAGCCCGACGCCCATCAGGGCCACGATCACGCACAGCTCGGTGAGGTGCTCGACGAAGCCACCGTGCGCCAGAGGGGACGGGCTGAACCGGTCGGGCAGGGGCAGCAGGCCGATGAGCATCCCCACCATGAGCAGCACCATCGGCGCGGACACGGCGTGCCGGCGCAGGACCTGGGGCAGCACGACGGCCAGGAGGAGCGACGCCCCGACGATCAGGTAGACGAAGTCGCCGCTCATCGCAACCGCCTCGGCGGGCTGGGCGCGGGGGTCACTCAGACCGTCCGGGTCAGCTCTCGGACCACCGAGTCGACGACCGCGACGAGGTCCCCGCCGGTCCGCTCGGCCACCGCCCGCTGCCGCTGGTACGACGCCCCCCGCGTCACGATGTCGCTCACCGAGCGCAGCTCGTCCTCGCAGCCGAGCCGCCGGGACACCGGAGTCAGCTGCTCGAGGAGGTCGTCGAGGTCCTCGGTCACGAGCCGTTCCCGAGACCGCGCGTCGAGGATCACGATCGCGTCCAGGCCGTAGCGCGCGGCACGCCACTTGTTCTCCTGCACGTGCCACGGCGGCATCACCGGGAGCGTCTCGCCGGCGGCGAGCCGCGAGTCGAGGTCGACCACGAGACAGTGCATGAGCGCGACGAGGGCGGCGAGCTCGGTCACGTTCGAGACCCCGTCGCACACCCGGTTCTCCAACGTCCCCAGCCGGACCGCCGGCCGCACGTCCCACCGGACCTCCGACAGGTCCTCGATCACCCCGGTGACCAGCTGGTCCTCGGCGAACGCCTCGAACTCCTCCCAGCGCTGGAACTGGAACGGCAGGCCCGCGGTCGGCAGCTGCTGGAACATCAGAGCCCGGTTGGAGGCGTAGCCGGTGTCCGTCCCCGCCCACACCGGGGAGGAGGCCGACAGCGCCAGCAGGTGGGGGTAGGCATTCAACAGCGACGAGAGGACGGGCATCACCCGGTCCTGGCGGGGCAGGCCGACGTGCACGTGCACCCCCCAGATCAGCATCTGCCGTCCCCACCACTGGGTCCGGTTGATCAGCTCCTCGTAGCGGTGGCCCGGGGTGAGCTGCTGGGCGGACCAGCTGGCGAAGGGATGGGCCCCGGCCCCGAAGAGGTCCACGCCGAGCCCGTCGGCCACCGGCAGCATCGCCCCCAGGGTCCCCCGGAGGTCCGCCATCGCCTCGCCCACCGTGTCGCACACCCCGGTGACCACCTCCACGGTGTTGCGCAGGAGCTCGTGGTGCAACCGTGTGGCGTCGGGCAGCCGCGGGTGGACCGCCGCGATCAGGTCGGCCGCAGAGTTCGCCAGGTCGCGCGACTGCTTGTCCACGAGTGCGAACTCCCACTCCACTCCGAGAGTCGGCCGCTCCGACGCGTGGAAGTCGATGTGCACGGGACCACCGAACCACATGGGGGGGTCCGGATGCGCGCCGGGACCGGGAAGGGCCATCCTGACGGGCACGTGACAATAGTCCGCCTAGCGGTCCCGCGATCAGGCTCCATGACCTAGGGTTTGACCATCAGGGGGACGACGGTTGCGGGGAGCCGGACATGCGATTGGCCAGGGTGCAGCACGCCAGGCGGTACGCCGCCGCGGGAGCGCTGTCCGTCATGCTCGCAGCGACCACCGCTGCGAGCCTGGCCAGCAGTGCCGCCCGCCCCGCCGCGCCGGTGGACGGGACCTTCGCCTCGGCCGAGAGCGCCGCTCCCGAGAGCGGCTTCGGGGAGCCCGCTGCCCAGCTGGGCACCTCGCAGCTGACCGAGGCACTGCGCTCCGGATCGGCCACCGCGCAGGCCACGACCGCGGAGCGGCCCAGCAAGGCCGCAACCAGGCTGGCCGACCTCGACCTCCCCGCCACCGCCCTGCAGGCCTACCAGTTCGCCGCGACCACGATGACCAAGGTCGACCCGGGCTGTGCCCTCGACTGGACGGTGCTTGCCGCGATCGGACGCATCGAGTCCGACCACGGTCGCTACGCCGGCTCCACGTTGGGCGCCGACGGGGTCTCCAGCCCGGTGGTCCGCGGTGTGCCCCTCGACGGGCACGGCGGCGTCAGCCGGATCGTCGACACCGATGACGGTCGCCTCGACGGCGACAAGACGTTCGACCGGGCCGTCGGCCCCATGCAGTTCATCCCGTCCACCTGGGTCGCGGTCGGCGTCGACGCCGACGGCGACGGGGTACGCAACCCCGACGACCTCGACGACGCCGCGCTCGCTGCGGCGGTGTACCTCTGCGGCGCACCCGGCGACCTCGACACGGTCCGGGGCCAGCGGGTGGCCATCCACCGGTACAACCACTCCCAGCCCTACGTCGACGCGGTGCTGCGGCTGGCCCAGGCGTACGCGTCGGGCGACTTCTCCTCCGACCCGCTCACCCTGACCCAGCCGGTGGCGACCCGGGCGACCGCCCTGGCCCTGCCGACGACGCCCTTCACCCCCGGTCACACCGCTCCCCCGGTCGGCCACCAAGGCACCCACGGGGCGGGTGCCGGCGTCGTCACCGCCACCGACGGCCTCAGCGACCTGGTCGTGCTGGAGCCGGGCAGCAACGCCTGGCAGCCCGACCTCCCCGACCCGACCCCCACGCAGCCCACCCCGAGCGACCCGCCCACCCCGAGCGACCCGCCCACCCCGAGCGACCCGCCCACCCCGAGCGACCCGCCCACCCCGAGCGACCCGCCCACCCCGAGCGACCCGCCGACGCCGAGCGACCCGCCCACCCCGACCCCGTCGGTGGACCCGTCGCAGTCCGGCCCCGGCCAGCCCACCTCTACCCCGAGCAACCCCCCGAGCAACCCCCCGAGCAACCCCCGAGCGACCCCCCGGAGCAGGCACCGGTCGCCTGCGGGACGGGCTCCTCCTCCGCGGCCGACCCCGCCACCGACCCGACCCTCCACGAGATCACCGGCGAGCTCAGGCAGTGCGAGTCCGGCTGGTTCCTCGACGAGGTGGCCCTCGACCTGGGCGACGCCACCGTCCTGGCTGCGACGGCCCAGGGCGACTTCGACGGCGACGGCAGCATCGAGACGAACGCCGACGAGCTGTCCGGGCTCGAGGGAGACACCCTGACGCTCGTGGTGGAGGCAGGCACGACCCCGGCCGTGGTCCGCGGGATCGGCACCGCGACCTACCGCTGACCCGGCGCTGACGACGTACCTGACGGAGAGGTCAGCAGCAGCGGTTCTGCGGGTTCCGCTCGGTGTGCTCGGAGCGGTGCCGCTCGAACTCGCGACGCTCCATCGGGGTGCGGCCCTCGGCGCGGCACCGGGCGACGTACTCGTCCCACTTGCCCTCGCCGCTGAGCTGGCGGAGATACCACCCCACACCGCGCAGCGCCGTGCGCAGGCGGCTCATCGCCGTCCCCTGCCGACCGGCACCCGGCTGGCCTCCCACTCCCGCACCGCGGCCTTCTCCTCCGCCGTGGCGAAGAAGTCCGACGGGGCCACGAGGTGCGACTCCTGGTGCGGCACCTCGGTGGTCGGCAGGCCACCACGACGCCAGGCCCTGACCCAGATCACCACCGCGTTCGCCAGCACCGCCAAGGTGAGCAGCGCGAAGGTCGCCTGGAGCACCCCGTTCAGGGTCGAGTTGTGGATCACCTGCTCCATCTCCTGCACCGACGTCGCGGGCGCCAGCATCTGGCCCTTGTCGAGAGCGGTCTGGTACAGGTCGCGCTGGGTGAAGTAGCCGATCTTGGGGTCGTCGGAGAAGACCTTCTGGAAGCTCGCGGTCATCGTGGTGATCAGCGCCCAGCCCAAGGCGATGCCCGGGACCCAGGCCCACTTGGCGCGACCGTGCTTGAACAGCAGGGTCACCGACAGGGTCAGGGCGATCGCTGCGAGCAGCTGGTTGGAGATCCCGAACAGCGGGAAGAGCTGGTTGATCCCGCCGAGCGGATCGGAGACGCCGACGTAGAGCATGTAGCCCCACAGCCCGACGACGATCGCGCTGGCCGACCAGGAGGCCGGCTTCCAGGAGATGTCGCCGTACTTGGGCCACACGTTGCCGATCGTGTCCTGGAGCATGAAGCGGCCCACCCGGGTGCCGGCGTCCACCGCGGTCAGGATGAACAGCGCCTCGAACATGATGGCGAAGTGGTACCAGAACGCGGCGAGACCTCCCCCGAACGCCTCGTTGAAGATCAGGGAGATGCCGTAGGCGAGGGTGGGCGCCCCGCCTGTGCGAGAGATCAGGGTCTGCTCGTCCACGGCGCGCGCCGCGGCCGCGAGGTCCCCGGGACTGATCGTGAAGCCCAGGGTGCGGATGAACTCGGCTGCCGAGGCGGGGTCGCCCCCGGTGGCGCCGAGGGGCGAGTTGATCGCGAAGTACATCCCCTGGTCGATGACGCTGGCCGCGATGAGCGCGCTGATCGCGACGAACGACTCCATCAGCATGCCGCCGTAGCCGATCATCCGGACCTGGCTCTCCTTGGCGATCATCTTCGGGGTCGTCCCGGAGCTGATCAGGGCGTGGAACCCGGACAGCGCACCGCAGGCGATCGTGATGAACACGAACGGGAAGAGCTTGCCGGCGAAGACCGGACCGTTGCCCTCGCGGGCGAAGCTGCTGACCGCGTCGTTCTGGAGGGCAGGCGCGGCGACCACGAGGCCCACCGCGAGCAGCCCGATGACCCCGATCTTCATGAACGTGGACAGGTAGTCGCGAGGGGTGAGCAGCAGCCAGACCGGCAGGATCGAGGCGATGAAGCCGTACGCCGCGATGCCGATCGTGAGCGTGGTCGGGGACAGGGTCAGCGCGTCGGCGAGCCCCATCTGCTCGACGAAGCCGCCACCGATGATCGCCAGCAGCAGCAGGGAGACGCCGATCGCAGTCGCCTCCAGCACCCGGCCGGGCCGGATGGTCCGCACGTACACCCCCATCAGCAGGGCGATCGGGATGGTCAGCGTGATCGAGAAGACGCCCCAGGGCGAGCCGGCCAGGGCGTTGACCACGACCAGGGCAAGCACGGCCAGGATGATGATCATGATCGCGAAGACCGCGACGAGGGCCGCGACCCCGCCCACGACCCCGATCTCCTCCCGGACCATCTGGCCCAGGCTCCGCCCGTCGCGTCGCATCGAGAAGAACAGCACCGTCATGTCCTGGACGGCACCGGCGAAGATGACGCCGACGATGATCCAGATCGTGCCGGGCAGGTACCCCATCTGTGCGGCCAGCACCGGACCGACCAGCGGACCGGCGCCGGCGATCGCGGCGAAGTGGTGCCCGAACAGCACCCGCCGGTCGGTGACGTCGTAGTCGACGCCGTTCTGCAGCCGCTCGGCCGGGGTGGCCCGGGTGTCGTCCACCCCGAGCACCTTGCGGGCGATGAACTTGGAGTAGAACCGGTAGGCGATGGCGTACGAGGACAGCGCCGCGAACAGCACCCACAACGCGGAGACCTCCTCCCCGCGGGAGAGCGCGAGCACGGTCCAGCAGACGGCACCGGCCAGGGCGACAGAGCCCCAGATGGCGACCGATCTCAGGGTCGGCCGCGGACGACCACCGGGTTGCGTGACGGGACGGGTGTCGGTGTCGGTAGCGATGGCGCTCTCCTCGAGTGAGCGTGGGTGACCCGGGTTCAGGCCCGATCGGACCTTAGCCGACGGAGTGCCCGCCGGTCAGCACTGATCCGGAGCGTCGCAGACAGCGGCCAGGGGGAGCGCTCGGTGGCGCCGTCTAGGGTCAGGGCATGACGGTGGCCCTGGTCAAGGCGGCGCACGCCGGGCCCTGTGTGGCGGTCACCCTGGTTGCCGCCCTGCTCACGGTGCCTGCCGATCTGGGGCTCGGCACCGCCCTCGCGGTCACCGCGTCGGTGCTCGCCGGGCAGCTCACCATCGGCTGGGGCAACGACCTGCTGGACGCCGAGCGGGACCGGCTCGTGGGTCGCAGGGACAAGCCGCTCGCGGCCGGGCTGCTCACTGCCCGGACGGTCCAGGTCGCGGTGGCCCTGGCGGTCACGGCCTGCCTGGTGCTCGCGCCGGTAGTGGGCTGGCGCAGCGCCTCGGTCAACCTGGTCCTCGGGGCCGGCTCCGGGCTGCTGTACAACCTGGGCCTCAAGGCCACCGCCTGGTCGTGGGCGCCGTACGCCGTGGCCTTCGGCACCCTGCCCGCCGTGGTCACCCTGGCCGAGTCGCCACCCTCGGTGCCGTCGGCCCAGGTCACGCTCGCCGCGGCCGCCCTCGGGGTGGGCGCCCACTTCCTCAACGTGCTGCCGGACCTCGCCGACGACGCCGCGACGGGGATCCGCGGCCTGCCGCACCGTCTGGGCCCCCGCGCTGCCCGGTCGACGGCCACGCTCCTGCTCCTGGTGGCCTCGGTGGCCGCCGTCACCTCCGGCCGCGCAGCGGTGCCCGGGTGGGCGCCGCTCGCCCTGCTCGTCGCGGTCGCCCTTGCCGGGGTGGCGCTGCTGGGCAGCGGGAAGGCGCCGTTCTACGCAGCGGTCTCCATCGCGGTCCTCGACGTGGTGCTGCTGACGCTGACCGGCTGAGCCGTCCGCCCCGGGTGTCCCAGCCGGGCAGCCGGAGGCGTCCGCGGCGGACGCTCCAGGTGCCCGCGGCTGCTCGGTCGACGTACGCTGACCGGGCAGCGGGCGCATCGCCAGGACCGTCCTGGGGCACGGTGGAGGTCCTGGCCCCTGCTGCCGCGCCGTCGCCTGAACCATCGCTCGAACCGTCGCCTGCACCGTCGCCGGCACCGCCCCCGCACCGAGGAGACCGTCCCGATGAGCATGCGCATCCTGAGTGCCCGAGGGGTCCTGCCCGAGCACCGCTACGAGCAGGCTGAGATCACCGAGGCGTTCGCGGAGACCATGCTGCAAGGCCGGGCCGAGCACGCCCTGGTCCACCGGCTGCACCGCAACGCCGGGGTCCGGTCGCGCCACCTCGCCCTGCCCCTGGAGCGCTACGCCACCTTCGCCGACTTCGGGGAGTCCAACGACGCGTTCATCCAGGCCGGGGTCGAGCTCGGTGGTCGGGCGGTGGTCGACGCCCTCAAGGCGGTCGGCCTCACCCCTGCCGACGTCGACCTGATCATCTCCGCCACGGTGACCGGGTTGGCGGTCCCCTCCCTCGACGCCAGGGTCGCCGCCCAGATCGGGCTGCGGCCCGACGTCGTCAGGATGCCGCTGGTGGGGCTGGGGTGCGTGGCGGGTGCGGCGGGGGTCGCCCGCCTCCACGACTACCTGGTCGGCCACCCCGACCAGGTCGCGGTGCTGATGTCGGTGGAGCTGTGCTCGTTGACGTTGCAGCGCGACGACGCCTCGATCGCGAACCTGGTCGGGAGCGGGCTGTTCGGCGACGGTGCGGCAGCGGTCGTGGCGGTCGGCGCGAACCGGGCGGCCGACCTCGCCCGCGCCGAGGCAGGACCGGTCCAGCCGGACGTGCTGGCCAGCCGGAGCCGGCTCTACCCCGACTCCGAGCGCACGATGGGCTGGGACGTCGGCGCCTCGGGGCTCAAGATCGTGCTCGACGCCAAGGTGCCCGAGATCGTGGAGAGGTACATCGGCGGCGACGTCGCGCTCTTCCTCGAGGACCACGGCCTGAGCCGCGACGACATCGAGTGGTACGTCGCCCACCCGGGCGGCCCCAAGGTCCTGGAGGCGATGCAGGTCGCCCTCGACGTGCCGCGCGAGGCGCTCGAGGTCACCTGGGACTCCCTGGCCCGGATCGGCAACCTCTCCTCGGCCTCCGTGCTGCACGTCCTGGCCGACACGCTGGCCCAGCGGCCGCCGCGGCCCGGCTCCTACGGGCTGATGCTCGCGATGGGACCCGGCTTCTGCTCCGAGCTCGTGCTCCTGCGGGCACCCGAGGAGCCCGTGTGAGCTCGGAGGTCCTGTACACGCTGCTCATCCTGGTGGTCGGGCTGGAGCGGTTGGCCGAGCTGGTGGTCTCGAGGCGCAACGCGGCCTGGAGCCTGGCCCGGGGCGGCGTGGAGACCGGGCGTGGGCACTACGGGGTCATGGTGGTCCTGCACAGCGGCTTCCTGCTGGGGGCCCTGGTCGAGGTGTGGGTGCGCCGCCCGGAGGTCCCGGCGGGGCTGGCGGCGGTCATGCTGGTGCTGGTGGCGGCGGCGCAGGCCCTGCGGTGGTGGTGCATCACGACGCTGGGGCCGCGGTGGAACACCCGGGTGATCGTGGTCCCGGGCCTGCCCCGGGTGACCGGTGGCCCCTACCGGTTCCTCAGCCACCCCAACTACGTGGCCGTGGTGGTCGAGGGGTTCGCCCTCCCCCTGGTGCACGCGGCGTGGATCACCGCGACGGTCTTCACCGTGGCCAACGCCGCTCTGCTGGCGGTGCGGCTGCGGGTGGAGAACCGCGCCCTGGCCTCGCTGCCGACCGGCGGACCGGCCGCGTGAGCGACCTGCTGGTCGCCGGGGGCGGACCGGCCGGCCTGGCCACCGCGTTGTACGCCGCGCGCGCCGGGCTCGACGTCGAGGTCTGGGAGCCACGGTCGGGAACGGTGGACAAGGCGTGCGGCGAGGGGCTGATGCCGGGGGCCCTGGTCGCCCTCCACGACCTCGGTGTGGACCCGACCGGCCAGGACCTGGCCGGGATCCGGTACGTGCGCGGGGCGCGCACCGCCGAGGCTGCCTTTCGGGCTGGACCCGGCAGGGGCGTGCGTCGCACGACCCTGCACGACGCCCTGCGCTCAGCGGTCGCCCGGGCCGGGGTCCGCATCGAGAACCGGACCGTGGACGTGGTGACCCAGACGGCGTCCGGGGTCCGGGTCGACGGCGTGGCCGCCCGGTGGCTGGTGGCCGCCGACGGCCTGCACTCGCCGCTGCGTCGCTCGCTCGGCCTCGACCTCGCGCCTACCGACCGACGCCCCTCGGGCCCTCGTCGCTTCGGCCAGCGCGTCCACGTCGCGCTCGCTCCCTGGACGTCGTACGTCGAGGTGCACTGGGGCGACCACGCCGAGGCGTACGTGACGCCGGTCGGCGAGGAGCTGGTCGGCGTCGCGGTGCTGACCTCGGCCCGCGGCTCGTTCGAGGAGCACCTGGCTGCGTTCCCGGCCCTGCGCGAGCGGCTGGCCGAGGCCCGCTCGACCGGACCCGTCCGGGGCGCCGGCCCCTTGAGGCAGCACGCCCGCGCACGCGTGGCTGGGCGGGTGCTGCTGGTCGGCGACGCGTCGGGGTACGTGGACGCGCTCACCGGCGAAGGGGTCGCCCTGGCCCTCGCCCAGGCACGGGTCGCGGTGGACGCGCTCGTCGCCGACGACCCGAACCGCTACGAGAAGGACTGGTCGACCGTGACCCGAAGGTACCGACTGCTCACCGCCTCGCTCCTCGCCGCGACTCGGCTCAGCCCGGTGCGCCGGGCGCTGGTGCCTGCCGCGGGCCGCCTCCCGGTGGCGTTCTCCTCTGCGGTGAACGCGCTGGCGGGTCCGGCATGAGCACCCCGACCGAGGAGCTGGTGGTGCTGCTCACCGAGGACGGCCACCCGCTGGGCACGACGCCGAAGCGGCTGGTCCACCACCACCAGACCCCGCTGCACCTGGCGTTCTCCTGCTACGTCCTGGACCCGTCCGGCTCGCTGCTGGTCACCCGCCGCGCCCTGCACAAGCCCACCTGGCCGGGGGTGTGGACGAACAGCTTCTGCGGCCACCCGGCGCCGGGCGAGGACCTGTTCGACGCCGTACGCCGGCGGGGGGAGCAGGAGCTCGGCCTGGTGCTCGACGACCTGCAGCTGACCCTGCCGCGGTTCCGCTACACCGCGGTGATGGCCAACGGCGTCCGGGAGAACGAGCTCTGCCCGGTGTTCACCGCGACCACCCGCTCCGAGGTCCGGCCCGACCCTGCTGAGGTGGAGGAGCACCGGTGGGTGCCGTGGACGGAGTACCGGGACGCGGTCCTGGCCGGAGCCCGGGAGGTCTCCCCCTGGTCGGTGACCCAGGTCGGCGAGCTCGCCGCCCGTGAGAGCACCCCGGGGGTCTTCGTGGCGGCGGCGGCCTCGGAGCTGCCGCCGGCCGCCGTCGGTTTCCCCGGTTGACCTGGGAAACCGGCAGCGGCTCGCTCCTGCGGTGCAGCCCTGCTGTCCTCGACCCGTATCACCGCAGGAACGCACCGCAGAAGCCGGGCAGGGCATCTGCCAGGATCGGACCATGAGCATCACCTCCAAGCCGGTCCGCGCGTGGCTCTCCGACATGGACGGCGTCCTGGTGCAAGAGGAGGAAGCGGTGCCCGGCGCCGCGGACTTCGTGCGCCGCCTGCGCGAGCGGGAGATCCCGTTCCTGCTGCTCACCAACAACTCGATCTTCACCGCCCGGGACCTGCAGGCCCGGCTGGCGCGTAGCGGCATCGACGTGCCGGAGGAGTCGATCTGGACCAGTGCCCTGGCTACCGCGCAGTTCCTCCAGGACCAGCGTCCCGGGGGGACGGCGTACGTCATCGGCGAGGCGGGGATGACCACCGCGATGCACGCCGTCGGCTACGTGCTCACCGACCAGGACCCCGACTACGTCGTGCTCGGCGAGACCCGGACCTACTCCTTCGAGGCGATCACCACCGCGATCCGGCTGGTCGAGGCCGGGGCGCGGTTCATCGCCACCAACCCCGACCCCACCGGCCCCTCGGTGAACGGTCCGATCCCGGCGACCGGCTCCGTGGCCGCGCTGATCACCCGCGCCACCGGTCGCGACCCCTACTTCGTCGGGAAGCCCAACCCGCTCATGATGCGATCGGCGCTGAACCGCATCGACGCCCACTCCGAGACCACGGTGATGGTCGGTGACCGGATGGACACCGACATCGTCTCGGGGCTCGAGGCGGGGCTGCGCACCGTCCTGGTGCTGTCCGGGTCGACACGGCCGAGCGACGTGGCTCGCTTCCCGTACCAGCCCACCTTCGTGCGGAACTCGATCGCCGACCTCGTCGACCGCGTCGACGAGTGGGCCGAGCCGGGCTCCTGAGCCCCACGACTGCTCCAGCCGGGAGGTGACCCGATGACCGAGCAGAGCGCGCTGGTGGGCGCCTGGACGCACGCCCACGAGGAGGACCACGCCGGCGTCGAGGTGTTCCGGCGGCTCGGACATCGGTTGCCGGTCTCCCGCGGCCGCCAGGCGTTCACCCTGCGCCCCGACCTCACCGCGGTCCTGGGCACGCCCGGTGCCGACGACCGCGGGACCGAGTCCGCGGGCACGTGGCGGGTCGAGGGGCAGGTGCTGCGGGTCCGGTGTCCAGGCTGGGCGGCGTCGTACGAGGTGCTCGCTGCCGAGGCCGACCGGCTCGACCTGAGGCCGGTGCCGGACGTCGGAGTCGCCGATTAGCATGGGCGCCATGGCTGGTCCCGGGTACACCACAGCGGCAGCGGTCGGCTCCGAGCATGCGCGGGCGGTGTGGGCGCTGGCCGCCCGGGAGCACCTCATCGAGACCGCGCGCACCTACCACGCCTTCGTGACGTACGCCGACCTGGCCGACTTCGTCCAGGAGCGCTCGCTGATCCGCACCGGCCAGCTCATGCACTACTGGATCGGGGACGTGCTCTACCGCGTCGCCCAGGAGTGCGTCGAGCGCCGCGAGCCCCTGCTGTCCTCGTTGTGCGTCGACGCCACCGGGAGTGTGGGGCAGACCTACGCCGACACCGTCCTCACCCTGGCCCACGAGCAGGTCGACGACCCCGACCAGCACGCGGCTCAGGAGCGGCTGGACTGCTACCGCCGCTTCGGGGCCCCCCTCCCCGCCGACGGGGGGGAGCCGGCGCTGACCCCGCAGCTGCTCGCCCGACGCCAGCGGGCCGCGGCGTCGCCGGCCGAGCGGGCCGCGACCCGGAGCCCCCGGGGCAGCACGCCCCGGACCAGGGCGACCAAGGCCACTCCCCCGCCCCCGCCGGTGGCGAAACCGCTGGCGATCTGTCCGGTGCACTTCACCGTGCTGCCGGTCAGCGGCGTGTGCGACCTGTGCGAGTGACGACCCGCGACTGAGAGGGCACCATGACCACCACCACCGTCGACGACACCGTGCCCCTGCCGACCCGCCGGGTGTGCGCCACCGACGAGGTCAACGAGCGGCTGCTCCGCACGGTCGAGGGGTACGCCGAGATCCGCTCCGGCATCGAGAACCGGGTCCGCGCCGCGGGCGTGCTCGTGCGCGAGGGGTGCACGGAGATCCCGGTCGTCGTCCACGTGCTGCACCGCTCACCGGAGGAGGACCTCTCCGAGGACCAGGTCCGCAGCCAGATCGACGTCCTCAACGCCGACTTCCGGGCCGCGAACCCCGACCGCTCCTCGACCCCGGAGCCGTTCCAGTCCCTCGTGGCGGACGCGCGGGTGACCTTCCGGCTGGCCGAGGTCGACCCCGGCGGCAACCCCACCTCGGGGATCACCCGGACGGCCACGACGGCTGCGGCCTTCACCTCCGACTCCGACAACGTGAAGTCCGCCGCCACCGGCGGGGCGGACCCCTGGCCGGCGGACCGCTACCTGAACCTGTGGACCTGCGCCGCCCTCGTCACCGGCTCAGGGCAGGGTCTGCTCGGCTACGCCCAGTTCCCTGGCGGGCCGAGCGAGACCGACGGCGTGGTGATCCTGCAGGGCGCCTTCGGGACGACCGGGACGGCGAGCGCCCCGTTCAACCTGGGGCGGACCGCCACGCACGAGGTGGGGCACTGGCTCAACCTGCGCCACATCTGGGGCGACGACGGCACCGGCTGCTCCGGGGACGACTTCGTCGCCGACACCCCCAACGCGGGAGGACCGAACTACGGTCGCCCTGTCTTCCCCCACATCACCTGCGACAACGGACCCGACGGCGACCTGTTCGTCAACTACATGGACTACGTCGACGACGCGGCGATGGTCATGTTCACCGCCGGCCAGGTCGAGCGCATGCAGGCGGCGCTGGCCGCCGCCCGCTCGTCCCTGGGCACCACCGGACCGTGCGCCTGATCCGGGGCTGAGCTGTCCGATGGCACGGATCGGGACCTCCGGATGGAGCTACGACCACTGGCAGGACGTCCTCTACCCACCCGGCACTCCCGTCTCGCGGCGGCGGGACGTCTACGCCGCCGCCTTCGACACCGTGGAGCTCAACGCGAGCTTCTACCGCTGGCCACCGGACCGGAGCTTCGCGGCGTGGCGGACCCGGCTGCCCGACGGGTTCGCGATGTCGGTCAAGGCGCCGCGAGGGCTGACCCACGCCAAGCGGCTGCTCGACCCCGACGTCTGGGTGGGCCGGATCGCCCGCGGCTGGCACGAGCTCGGCGACAAGCGCGCCGTGCTGCTGGTGCAGCTCGCCCCCCGGCACGAGCGGGACGACGCGCGGCTGGACTACTTCCTCGGCGCCCTGCCCGACTGGATCCGGGTCGCGGTCGAGCTGCGTCACCCGACCTGGGACCACGACGAGGTCTACGCGCTGCTCGCCCGCCACGGCGCGGCGTACTGCGTGATGAGCGGGGCCGGTCTGCCGTGCGTGCTGCGGGCCACCGCGCCGTTCGTCTACGTCCGCCTGCACGGCCCCGACCACCACCACCTGTACGCCGGGTCGTACTCCGAGGCGGACCTGGCCTGGTGGGCTGAACGGATCTGCGAGTGGGAGCAGTCCGGGCGCGAGGTGCTGGCCTACTTCAACAACGACGGCGAAGGGCACGCCGTGCGCAACGCGCGGCGGCTGCGGGAGCTCGTGGGCCTCACTGCACCCTGACGGTCCGGGTGTCGACCATGACCGGGCCGGCTTCGCCGCCGGACGGGTCGTCCTCGCTGACCTCGATGGTGTAGGTGCCGGGCGCGAGGCGGACCGAGAAGGAGTACGGCGCGAACCTCGTCCCGTCGGTGGTCATGGTGAACCCGCGCCGGACCACCTCTCCGGACTCGTCGAGCACCCGCCAGGGCACGTTCGCCTCGAACGCGGCGGCGTCGCCACGGACCCGCACCCGGGGTCCGCTGGTCGCACCCTCGCGCGGGGTGTCGATCTGGACCAGCAGGCGTACGTCCAGGGCGTCGTCCCGGGCCACCGGACGGTCCCAGCTCACCGCCCCCCACAGCTCTCCGGCGGGTCGACCGGCGATGAGCAGCTGCACCGGCGCGTCGGTGCCCAGGGCCTCGGTGACCGTCCAGACCAGCTGCTGGACCATGGTCGCGGCACCGGCAGAGCCGACGTTCGCGGTCCGGGCGGCGCGGCTGAGGTCCACCGCGACGACGCCGGCGCGCTCGGTCACCGAGCGCACCCGTGTGCGCGGGTTCCAGGACGAGGAGTAGTCGGGGTCGCGGGGACCCGCGATCATGGCCCGCACGGCAGCGGCCCCGAGGTCCTCACCTGGCAGGTCGGTCAGCTCGCGGGCCAGCCGCAGGCCGGTCCGGGTGTCGACGACGAAGTAGACCGCCGCCGTGACCGGGGCCGGCTCCGGGGTCGGGTCGGACGCCGGAGGGGAGGGTTGGTCCGTCGCGGACGGGACGTCCGTGGCCGGTGGGGTCGAGTCGGCGCCGGGGGCACTCGGGTCCTGACCGCACCCGGCGAGGGCGAGGACGAGGACCGTCGCCGTCAGAAGGACGTGCGGACGACTGCTCATGGGGGACCTCTCCTCCGAGAGGCCGCCGCGGCCCCTCCCTTGTTGCACGCCCCAGGGGCCGCCCCGGTTGTCATCGGGCGCGGACGGCTACTGCGAGAGCAGGTTGGGATCGCGCCAGGCCCGTTCGAACGGCAGCCGCCAGGCGTGCGGGGCGACCAGCTGGTGGATCGCGTTCGGACCCCAGGACCCGACGGCGTACGAGCGGGCCGGGGGGAGGTCCTCGAGCAGCGGCTGGGAGAGCGCCCAGAGCGTCTCGATGCCCGAGGCGGTGGTGAACAGCGTGTGGTCACCGCGCAGAGCGTCGTGGATGAGCCGCTCGTAGGCCTCGAGGACCCCGCGGGAGTTCGACGTCTCGTGCATCGCGAACTGCATGGAGAGCTTCTCCAGCTTCATGCCGGTGCCCGGCTTCTTGCCGTAGAACGACAACGACATCCGCGACTGGTCGGCGAGGTCGAAGGTCAGGTGGTCGGGGCCGTGCCGGCCGACCCCGGAGCCCGGGGGGAACATGTGCAACGGCGGGGCCTTGAAGGCGATCGAGATGATCCGGGCCCCCTCGGCGAGCTTCTTGCCCGTCCGGAGGAAGAAGGGCACCCCGGCCCAGCGCCAGTTGTCGATCTCGACCTTGAGGGCGACGAACGTCTCGGTGTCGGACTCGTCGGGCACCCCGGGGAGCTGTCGGTAGCCGTTGTACTGACCGCGGACCACGTTCTGCGGCTCGATCGGCTTCATCGAGCGGAAGACCTTGGTCTTCTCCTCGCTGATCGGCCCCGGCGCCAACGCGGTGGGCGGCTCCATCGCCATGAAGGCCAGCACCTGGAACAGGTGGGTGACCACCATGTCCTTGTAGGCCCCGGTCGCCTCGTAGAACTCCGCGCGCGTCTCCAGTCCCAGCGTCTCGGGCACGTCGATCTGGACGTGCTCGATGAAGTTGCGGTTCCAGATCGGCTCGAACAGCCCGTTGGCGAACCGGAACGCGAGGATGTTCTGGGCTGCCTCCTTGCCGAGGAAGTGGTCGATGCGGAAGATCTGCTCCTCGTCGAAGACCTGGTGCAGCTCGTCGTTCAGCTTCTTGGCCGAGGCCAGGTCGGTGCCGAACGGCTTCTCCATGACGATCCGGGACCGCTCGGCCAAGCCCGCCTCACCGAGCTGGTGGACCACGGCCAGGGCCGCCTTCGGCGGCACCGAGAGGTAGTGCAGCCGGCGTACCTCCCCCTGGTCGGCGAGCTCCGCCTCCTTCTTCGCCACGGCCTCGGCGAGACCGGCACCGCCGAGGATCTGCGGCACGAACGACAACATCGAGGCGAACTCGTCCCAGCGACCGTTGACGTCGGTCCCGCTGTACTCGGTGACGGCCGCGTGCACGAACGACCGGAAGCTCTCGTCGTCGTGGTTGTCCAGCGAGGTCCCGATGATCCGGGTGCTCTTGAGCAGTCCGGCTTGGTACAGGTGCAGCAGACCAGGCAACAGCTTGCGGCGGGACAGGTCCCCCGTGGCACCGAAGAGCACGATGACGTGCGGTTGCTCCATGCCACCACCGTAGGCGCCGCAGGGTCCCTTCGGTGACGAACCGCGTCATCTCGCGGGTCGTGGTCGGCGTGCCGCCCGACGGCGCAGACCGGCCAGACCGGGCAACCGGGCCGGACCGGGCAACCGGGCCGGACCGGGCAGCCGGGCCGGACCGCCGTGCAGGACACGGACCACCACGGCGAACGCGGCGTCCGCACGTGGGGGCCGGTCCAGCGTCGTCAGCATGAGCAGCGGCCGGGTCCGCTGCCGGGCGACGGCCTTGGCGTAGGCGAACTCCTTGAGGCCGTCAGGGCCGTGGACCCGGCCGAAGCCGGAGTCGCCCACCCCGCCGAAGGGCAGCGACGGGATCGCGACGAAGGCGATCACGGAGTTCACCGAGGTCATGCCCGAGCGCAGGCGACGGGCCAGCTCGGTGCCCCGGGTGCCGGAGAAGACCGTCGAGCCCAGGCCGAACCGTGTCGCGTTCGCCAGCTCCACGGCCTGGTCCATGCTGGCCACGGTGGTCACGGTCACGGTGGGACCGAAGGTCTCCTCGGTGACCGCCGTGGAGTCCTCCGGTACGCCGACGAGGACGGTCGGCGCCACCAGGCGCCCGGTCAGCGGGCCTCCCCCGACGACCGCGCGGCCCCCGCGCGCCCTGGCGTCGTCGACGTGGCTCCGGATGACGTCGACCTGGCGGTCGAGCGTCATCGGGCCGTAGTGCTGCCCCGGCAGCACCCGGCCGGCCCGCTCGACGAGCTCGGCCAGGAACCGGTCGGCCACCGCCTGGTGGACGTAGACCCGCTCGACGCCGGTACAGGTCTGCCCCGCGTTGGAGAAGGCGCCCCACGCGGCGGCCTCGGCCGCGGCGGCCACGTCGGCGTCCTCGTCGACGAGCAGGGCGTCCTTCCCCCCTGCCTCGATGAGCACCGGGGTCAGTCGCTCCGCGCAGGCCGCCATCACCCGTTTGCCGGTCGCGGTCGATCCGGTGAAGGCGATCTTGTCGACCCCGGAGCGGCAAAGCGCCTCGCCGGTGTCACCGCGGCCGACGACCACCTGGAACAGCTGTTGGCCCTCGAGCACGTCGTCGAGCCGCTCCGCCAGCCACACGCCCGCCCCCGGCGTGAGCTCGCTGGGCTTGAAGACCACCGTGTTGCCGGCAGCCAGCGCGTAGGCGATCGAGCCCATCGGGGTGAAGACCGGGTAGTTCCACGGACCGATCACCCCGACCACGCCGAGGGGGAGGTACTCCACGGTCGCGGAGTGGTTGGCCATCGCCAGTCCCGACGGGACCTTGCGCCGGCCGAGCACCCTCCCGGCCTCGCGTGCAGCCCACGCGAGGTGGTCCACCGCCATGCCGATCTCGAGCATGGCATCGGGTCGCGGCTTGCCGGTCTCCTGGTGCACGAGCTCGGCGAGGTCGGTCATCCCGCGCACGATCGCGTGCCTCCACCGGTCCAGCACGTCACGACGCTGGGCCGGCTCCAGCTCGCCCCACCAGCGGGCCCACTCCCGTGCGCGCGCCACCGCCGCCTCGACCTGGGCACGGTCGGCGACCGGGTGCACCGCGACGACGTCTCCCGTCCGGGGGTCGCGGACCTCGAGCCTGTCCTCCACCGGTCCACCTTCCCGGGTCAGCCACGTCCCTGGTCGAGCAGGTCGTCGCCCAGGCCTCCGACCAGCCGGTCCCGACCGTTCTCCCCGAAGAGCCGGTCGTCGCCCGAGCCGCCCCGGAGGAGGTCGCCGCCGTTCCCACCGTACACAGTGTCGTCACCGGCACCGCTGCAGATCAGGTCGGCGCCGTTGCCGCCACGGACCACGTCGTCGCCACCGAGCGTGACGATCACGTCCGGCTTGCGGGTGCCGGCGATGACGTCGTCGCGGTGGGTGCCGAGGATGGTCGGCACCTTCCCACCGCAGCGGAAGTCCCGGGCCCGGGGGGCACGCAGGTCCAGGCCCAGCACCAGCGGGTCGTGGTCGCTGGAGCGGTACGGCGTGGGCGCGTAGAGCGCCGCGTCGCCCACGTACTGGTAGGCGTAGGACTCCACCGCGTTGATGTTCCAGTGCGCCACTCCGGTGACCTTGGCCGTCAGCGACCGCGTGGCCATCGCATGGTCGAGCGACCCGGACTGGTCGTCGTACACGTAGCTGTAGCGGCCAGGGTCGAACGTCTCCCCCAGGTCGGTGAGTCCGGTCTCGCGCAGCTTCTCGACCGGGTCCTCCTGGGTGTAGGCGTTCAGGTCCCCCAGGGCCACCACGTCGTCGTCCTCGGTCTCGGCGCGGAGCCGGTCGACGAAGGCCGCCAGCGAGCTGGCCTGCCGGACCCGGTCACCGGTCCACGCGCCCTGGCCGGTGTCCACGTTGTCCCCGGTGGGCGAGCCGGGGCTCTTGGACTTGAAGTGGTTGGCCACCACCGTGAAGACGTCGCCGTGGGCCAGGAAGGTCTGTGCGATCGGCTCCCGGGCGTTGAACCACACACCCTCGTCGACCAGCCCCACCGGGGCACCCACGGTCCGGACAGCCTCCGGCCGGTAGATGATCGCGTTGCGGATCACGTCCCGCTCGACGGCGTACAGCTCGGTGGGCAGGGGCACGAAGTCCCACTCGTCGTAGCCGGCGTCCACGTTCAACCGGTGGACGAGGTCTGCGAGCGCGGTGTCGGCGTTGCCGGGGCTGAGGCCGGTCGAGTCGGTGTCCTCGATCTCCAGCAGGGTCACGACGTCGGCGCCGAGCCGCTGGATGGCCGCGACGATCTTGCCGGCCTGGTCGTCGAGCTGCTCCTGGTTCCGGGCGCCCCGGCCGATGCTCTGGTCGAAGGTGAGGAAGTAGTTGAGCACGTTGAAGGCCCCCACCGAGACGTCCCCACCCACCGGGTCGGGGGCCGGAGTGCGGGTGTCCTGGGCGGCGAAGACCCCCTCGGGGGTGCCGTCGGCGGGCTGCAGCCGCCACTGGCCGTAGCCGTACCCGAGCACCAGCGGCTCGGTGAGGTCGAGCCGGTCACCCACCCGGACCGGGGTCGACGGAGAGAGGTACGGCCGGGTGCGCACGTTCACCGACGCGCTGCTGCCGTCGTCCAGGACGATCCGGCGGAGCTCGTTGCCGGCCCTGACGGCGTCGAGGGCCGGGGTGCCCGGACGGGCGACCTCCGTGGGCTGCACCAGCAGTCCACCCTGGGAGAGCGTGAGCTCGCCGTAGCGGGTGAGGTCGTAGACCTCGCTCACGGTCAGGGTGTCGACCGGCTCGACCAGCATCCCCTCGAGGGTCTCGCGCTCGGCGTCGGTAGCCGGGAGGTCGAGCAAGGCGGGCGCGGGCAGGTCTGCGGCAGTGCCGTCCGCGCAGACCTCGACCTCGCTCCCTGCGGTGACCTGGGTCTGACCGAAGCTCTCGGTGACCTGTCCCTGCACCGCCACCTCGTCACCGAGCCCGACCTCGGAGCCGGAGTCCACGAAGACCCCGTCGGAGGTTCCGGCGTCGCCGTCGCCGTCGGGGTCCTGCAGGTAGAAGCCGCCGAGGCCGGGCTCGTCACCGACCACAGTGCCGCGCAGGGCGACCTGGCTGCCGGCCAGTGGGGACGCCCCGCCGTCCCCCTGGACCTGACCGACGTCGTGCGTGGGCTCGAGGTCGCAGACCGGCGCCTGCGGGGCCGGGCTGCTCCCGGCCGAGTTCACCGCCCCCGGGGTCGCGAGCGCTGGACCCGCCCAGCCCAGGGTGTCGGTGGCGACGTCGTAGCTCCTGGACAGGGACTGTCCGGCCGGCTCGGCCCCGGACTCCTCCACCCCGATGTCCACACTGGTGAGCCCGGCGGCAGGTCCGTCGGCGGCCGTCAGCGTGCCCTCGTAGGAAACCAGCTCCAGCACCGAGCCGCCTTCCACGAGCGCCACGGCGTCGGGAGCGCCGTTCTGGATCCCGGGGGTGTCGACGGCGACGGCGACCGGGCTCCCCGCGGGTGCCGTCGCGGCACCGACCGGGTAGGTGGCGTACGCAGCACCGTTGCTGCCGTTGTAGAGCACGACGACCAGCCCGTCGGAGGAGCTGCCGGGGGGAAGCTGGACCTCGACGAACTCGCCGGTGTCGGCGCCGGCGTTGTCGTAGTGGAGCTCGGAGACGAACGGCGTGGTCGGGGCAGCGGCTCGCGCCGTCCCGACGACTCCGGGGGCGGTGACGAGGCTGGCAGCACCGAGACTGAGCGCGAGCGCCTGAGTGGCCTTCCGCGAGGGCATGGGGAGCACGAGAGCGTCCTTCCGAGAGTGGGTGAACCCGTGCAACCTATGTCACATCGGTGAATATCTCACCAGCCCCGCTGGCCCCCCGGGCTAGGTTGGGCAGCGATGAGGAGCCTGTTGCCGCCGATCGCCGCGGTCGTCGTGCTGACGGCGTGCACGTCTGCGTCACCTCCTGTGGCCGACCCGACGACCGGCACCTCCCCGTCCGCCTCACCGGCCTCCTCCCCCGCACCTGCGGGCACCTCGACCGAGCCGACCCGTCCTTCGGGGTCGCGGTTCATCGCCCGGACCAGCCGGATCGGGCCCGCTCTGCGCGCCCGGATGACCGCCAGCCACCGGGCCGGTTGCCCCGTGCCCCTGAGCGGCCTGCGCCACCTCACCGTCAGCTACGTGGACTTCGGCGGGCGCTCCCGGACCGGCGAGCTGGTCGTCGCGGCCGAGGACGCCGACGGGCTGGTCTCGGTGTTCCGGAAGCTCTACGCGGCCCGTTGGCCGATCGCCCGGATGCGTCTGGTCGACGTCTACGACGGCGACGACGGCCGCTCGATGGCGGCCGACAACACCTCGGCGTTCAACTGCCGCAGGGTCGCCGGCAGCGACTCCTGGTCCGAGCACGCCTACGGCCGGGCGATCGACCTCAACCCGGTGCGGAACCCCTACGTGCAGGCCTCGACGGTGGACCCGCCCGCGGGGCGGGCGTTCGCCTCCCTCGACCGCTCGGCGGACGCCGAGGTGCCCCCCGGCGTGGTCAAGGCCGACGACGTCGTGGTGCGCGCCTTCGCGGCCATCGGCTGGACGTGGGGTGGGGACTGGTCGTCGTCGAAGGACTACCAGCACTTCTCGGCCAGCGGCCGATGACGGCGCTCACGTGCCTCGCTGGTCCCCCAGGTCGGTGCAGTCGCGAAGCGACCTCCAGTCGTCGGTGGCCTGCCTCGCCGCCGCCCCCCGTACCTGCCTCGGCAGCCCGTACGTCCCGATCCTGGCGGGGGTCCACTCGTCGGAGACCACCTCGCCGTCGCGGATCGTGAGCTGCAGGACCCCGGTCGTCGGGTGTAGGTCGTGGTACCAGACGAAGTTGCCCAGCCCGTAGTTGACGTAGGTCTGCCCGAGCCACCCCGAGCCCTGCAGCACGTGCGTGTGGCTGCCGACGACGACATCGGCCCCCGCCGCGGCCAGGGCCGCAGCCAGCTGCTCCTGGCGGGGCGTGGGACAGGTCTCGAGCTCGACCCCCCAGTGCAGGAACACCACGACCACGTCGTCGCGCTCGCTGGCGCGGCGTACCTCCTTGATCATCCGGGGAGAGACGCCGCCGCTGCTCACCGCGATCCCGGGCGTCTCGGGCCCGGCGCGCCACGCGGAGGAGGTCCGCTCCCGCCTCGCGTTGACCCCGAAGAACGCGATGTCGGTGCCCCGGACGTCCACCCGGTACGGCGCGTAGGCCCGGTCGGCGTCGCGACCGATCCCCACCACCGGCAGGTCGCTCCGGCGGATCGCGTCCAGGGTGTCCTCGAGCCCGACGGCTCCGTAGTCGACGGCGTGGTTGTTGCCCATCGTGACCACGTCGACCCCGGCCTTCTCCAGGACGTCGAGCGCACCGGGGCCGGCACGGAACCGGTACTGCTTGGGCTCGGGTGTTCCGCGCGTGGTGAGCGTGGTCTCCAGGTTGACCATGGCGAGGTCGGCGCGCGAGAGCACCTGGGAGATCGGGCCGAGGGCGCCGCGCGGGTGGTCCAGCAGGGCAGCCAGGTGCAGCTCGAAGTGCAGGTCGCCGGCGAAGGCGAGCGTGACCTCCCCCTGAGGACCCGGGTCCGGCGGGGCCGGGGCCGGCGAGAGGCCGCCGGTCGCGGTGGGTGCGGGTCCGGCCGTAGCGACGGGCGTGCTGCTCCCCGGGTCGCCCGTCTGGCAGCCCGCGATCAGAACCGCGATCGCGAGGCCGCCGACGACCACGGCACCCCGGTGCAGAGCTCCTGCCGCCTGACGGCCGCTGCCGCGCCTCAATGGACCGCTCCTTCGGATCGCGTCGGAGAATGTCCCTCGACGGTAACCCCAGCGGCAAGTGCCGGACCGCAGCACGGACGGCGGTCGCCTCAGTGCGGGCTGGGCCTACGGATCTCGAGGTCCCGCAGCCACTGCTTGACGCCGTCGACGTAGGCCGCCCCGGTGCCGTTCCGGGCGGACATGGCCAGGTCGATGTAGAGCCGCGTGACCTCGGGCTCCTCGTAGGTCAGCCCGGAGCGGTCTCCGCTGTCCCACATCGAGATGGCGGTGTGCCGCTCGTCGAGGTGACCCAGCCGTTCCACCATGGCCAGCCACCAGTCGCGACGCTGCGCCGCGCCCACGAAGGCGAGCCGCTGGTTGGTGACCACCAGCCGACCGCGGTCGACCTCGACCGCCTCGATCCCCGCGTCGCCGGTCATCTTCTCGGTGAGCCCGGCGTCGACGGCGTAGTAGACGGTCTCATCGGGAAGCAGGGCGACGTCGGCGGTGGCGGCGACCTCCTCGGGGGCACCGGTCCGGGCGACCTCCAGGAGGGCGACGAGCATGGCGTGGCGACGCCGCCAGTCGGCGTCGGCCTCCTCCAGGGAGAGCCCGGCGACGCCGGCGTGGGTCAGGTCGTCGGCGGGCTCCGAGCGGCGTGGGTGGCCCTCGTCGTCGGTGCGCCGACGACGCCACAGGACGACCGCCGCGGCGACGAGCCCAGCAAGGACCACGAGAGCGGCCACGGTCGCGAGCAGCAGGACCGCCGTCGAGAGGGGGTCGGCGGCCACGGCGACGGGGAGGCGCTTGACCGTCGACCGGCCGTAGGTGTCGGTGGCGGTGACCTCGAGCTCGTAGTCGCCCTCGGCCACGTCGCGTCCGATGGTCTGGTCACGGCCCAGGGAGATGAAGTCGCCCCCGGCCTGCACCTGCTCGTCGCCGTCGAGCAGCCTCCAGGTCACCACGGTGTTGTCGTCGGTGCTGACCGCGGCCGAGAGCCGACCGCCGGCCGAGGCGTCCAGGTCGGGCTCGACGGTCAGCGCGGGCGGCGAGACGTCGACGGTGATGTCCGGAAGCACCGTTCTCCCCGAGCGGCCCTGCTGGTCGCGCACGGTGACGGTGGCGTCGGCGTAGGTGCCGTCCGAGAGAGGCACGCTGAGGGTCGCCGCGCCCTTGGTGATCCGGAAGCGCTGGGCGGCCCGGTCCGGCACCCGCAGGACTCCCTTCGTGGCGGCCGGGGCCTTGACCTCGACCACCTGGACGTCGTCGGTGACCTCGCTGGTCAGCTCGGCATCCAGGGACAGCTCCGGGATCCGGACCACGAGGGCGCGAGTGCGGGAGCTCTCGTTGCCGACCTCGTCGGCCAGGTCGATCCGGACGGCGTGCCGGCCGTCGGGCAGGGCCAGCACCTTCGTGATCGTGCCGGAGGCGGTGGTGCCCCGCAGCACCTGCTTGTCGTCGACGAGGAGGCGGAACAGCGCACCCCGCTCGGTGGTGACGGTGACCCGGCTCCGGGAGTCGTCCCCGGTGCCAGGCCGGGTGCGGAACGCGCGCACCTTCGGGGCGGTGGCGTCGACCTCGACGCTCACCCGGGCCGCGGCGCTCTTGTTCCGCGCCTGGTCGGTGGCGGTCAGCGTGTACACGTGCTCGCCGTCGAAGGTGGTCCAGCTCAGCTGCTGGGGCGCCCCGGTGGCCACCGCGGTGACGACCGTGGCCCCCTCCTCCTGGAGGACGATCCGGGCACCCGCCTCGGCGCTGACCGTGAGGTCGACCTTCCCGTCGGCGTGCACCTCGGGGGCCGCGAAGAGCGGGGACGGCGGCGCCTCGGTGTCCGGCGGCGGCTTCTGCGGCTTGGCGGCTCCGTTGTCCTGCTTCTGGCAGGTCTTCGGCCGAGCGCACTGCCCCGGCGCGGCGTACGCCGGCACCATGGCTCCCACGCCGACGAGCAGCGCCCCGGACAGCGCGATCACCCCACGCGCCCCACGCCGCCTGCCCACCTGTGCCCCCATGCCCGTTTCTCCCATGCCACGTCGAGACCTGGTCTGAAGGTAGTGCCCAAATGTCTGTTTCGTGGGCAAATCATCACATGCGGTTTCCCAGGTTCACCGGGGAAACCGGCAGGGGGGCGCTCCTGCGGTGCATCTCTGCTCCCGATCCCGGCGAATCCAGCACAGAGCCACCGCCAGAGCGTGAGGTCAGGTGCCGCAGAAGGTCCGGTACGTTCCGAAGTCCTCGGGGGCCGGCTCGGCGTACCGCTCGGCACCGGCACGCTCGTCGTACGGCGTGGACAGCACCTCGGCGAGCCGCTCGAACGGCCCCAGGTCACCGTCCGTCGCGGCGGCGAGCGCCTCCTCGACCAGGTGGTTGCGCGGGACGTACGCGGGGTTCACCCGGTCCATGGTCTCGGCTGACGGCTCCAGCGCCGACCACCGCTGCGCCCACGTGTCGAAGCCGGCCAGGTCGAGGACCAGGCCGCGAGCCGGCTCCAGGTCGCCGCGTGCGCCGTCCCCGAGTCGACGGAAGAAGGAGGTGTAGTCGACGTGGTTCTCCCCCAGCAACGTCAGCAGGTCGACGGCGAGCCCCATGACCAGGCTCTCCTCGAGACCGACCGGCAGCCCGAGCTTGGCTCGCATGCCCTCCACCCACGCCCGGGAGTACGCCGGCCGGAACGCACCGAGCGCCGCGACGGCGAGCTCGACTGCTGCCTGCTCGTCGTCGTGGAACAGCGGCAGCATGGCCTCCGCGAGCCGGGCCAGGTTCCACTCCGCCATGCCCGGCTGGTTCCCATAGGCATAGCGGCCTCCGGTGTCGATCGAGCTGAACACCGTGGCCGGGTCGTAGGCGTCGAGGAAGGCACACGGCCCGTAGTCGATGGTCTCCCCGGACAGGGTCATGTTGTCGGTGTTCATCACCCCGTGGACGAAGCCGACCAGCATCCACCGGGCAACCAGGGAGGCTTGCGCTCCGACAACGGCGGAGTAGAGCGCCAGGTACGGATGCTCGGCTCCGGCCGCGGCCGGGTAGTGCCGGCTGATCGTCAGGTCGGCCAACCGGCGCAGCAGGTCCAGGTCACCGGTCGCCCGCGCGTACTGGAAGGTCCCGACGCGCAGGTGGCTGCTGGCCACCCGCGCCAGGACCGCCCCCGGCAGCGGGGTCTCGCGCAGCACCTGCCTCCCGGTGGCCACCACGCCGAGCGCGCGGGTGGTGGGGACGCCGAGGGCGTGCATCGCCTCACCGACGAGGTACTCGCGCAGCATCGGCCCGACGGCGGCCAGGCCGTCACCTCCACGCGCGTACGGCGTGCGCCCCGACCCCTTGA
The DNA here is from genome assembly GCA_963784485.1 of uncultured Actinomycetota bacterium. GTDB lineage: Bacteria > Actinomycetota > Actinomycetes > Propionibacteriales > Nocardioidaceae > Marmoricola_A. Next base: position 599,437 of record CAWARH010000005.1, read on the forward strand.
GATGGAGGTCGCGCACGGTTCCCCGGACGTCCCGCAGCTCACCGAGGAGCAGGGCGCGACCGTCCCCCAGCCGCGGGGAGAACCCGCCGAACTGGTGGCCGGAGTAGGCCTGCGCGACCGGGTTCGCCCCTTCGGGCAGGCGCGTGCCGAGAAGGAGTCCCAGCCCCTCCGGCGAGCGCAGGGCCGCCGGGTCGAGTCCGAGCTCGTGGGCCAGGCCGTCGTTCAGGACGAGCAGCCGGGGGGCGGGGGCGCCCTCGGCCTGCCAGGCCAGGCACAGCTCCGGCAGCAGCTCGGCGTACTGGCTGCTCAGCAGCAGGCGGGACGTGGGGGCGAGGCTCATGCTCTCCAGCGTAGGCGGCCCCCTGGAGCAGGCCCTGCGGCCGTTCGGCTACAAGCGCGGCACCCCGTGCCGATGGAAGCGCACCGGCCCGACGGGTCGGGTCTGCCCGCCCCTCTCCTCGATCGGTAGGACATTGCCCCTCACCCCCACCCACCGCAGGGTCGCGGCCCTGGCCGTGGCGACCTCCGGCCTTGCCGCCGTCCTCGGCGGTGCCTTCGCGCCGGTAGCGAGCGCCCAACCCGTCCTTCCTGGGGCCGCTGCCCACCGGACGCCGGTGGACCTCGACTGGTTCGTCGACCCGTTCACCCCGGCGCAGCGCCGCAAGCAGATCGCCGTCCCCGACGACCCGCACCAGTACAAGGGCACGGCGCCGCAGGAGACGCGCGCCGCCTACCGCACCCGGGACGGCGCCCTTGCGGTCCCGGTCAAGGACGCCTTCGGCCACTCGATGGTCAAGGGCCAGGCGGTGACCATCCTCACCGACGGACTATTCGGGCCCGCCGGGACCGAGCTCGGCGTCGGGGCCCGGTCGCGCCTCGAGAGGCTGGCCGTCTCCCTGGAGCACGCCTCCAAGGTCCGCTGCGAGGGGTACGTCGGGTACGCCGGCACCACCGAGCGCAGGGCCCGGCTCTCCCGCAGCCGCGCCCAGAGCATCTGTGACGTCCTGGCCGACGCGCACGGCGACCTCGCCACCGCGACGGTCGGCTACGGTGCGGAGCGCCCGGCGGTCGTCGGCGGACGCGCCGCGGACCGCGAGCTCGACCGGCGGGTCGTGGTGGAGATGACCGGCACCCAGCCTGCGGGACCGCAGGTCACCGTGCCCTCTGCCCCGACGCTGGAGGATGCGTTCGGCGTCGACGGCGGCGTCGTCTTCTTCTACACCCCGCCTGCCGACGACGGCGGCTCTCCGGTCACCGGCTACCAGGTCAACACCGGTTCCGGCTGGGCTCCCGTGCTCGAGGCGCCGTCGCGTCGCGCTGCCCGGATGTGTCGTTCGATCTGCGACCCCGATGTCATGGCCGGCCTGGTGCTCGGCCTGCCCGTCGGGCCGGTGAGCCTGCAGGTCCGGGCCGTGAACGCCGTCGGCGCCGGCTCGGCCTCCCTTTCGGTCACGTCCGAGGCCTACAGCCGCCCCTCTGCTCCCACCGGGCTCGAGGTGAGCGGACGCCAGGGGACGATCACGACTACCTTCGGCGCCGCCACCAGCAACGGCGGCACGGCGATCACCGGCTACCAGATCTCCTACGACGGCGGCGACACCTGGGCGACCACGCCCGTCGTCGGGAACGCTCCGTGGAGCGTGGTGCAGGACGGCTTCGCCGACGGAGCGGGCTACGACGTGGCGGTGCGCGCGAGAAACAGGTTCGGGGCGGGTGCCTCCGTCGGGATGCACACGCTCGTCGTCACGGTGCCGGACGCTCCGACCCGGCTGACCGCCTCGGCGCACGGCGCCACCGTGGAGCTGACCTTCGAAGCCCCGGGCTCCGACGGTGGCCGGGCCGTGACCGGCTACGAGGTCAGCATCGACGAGGGCGACTGGAGCCCCTTGTCCGTCGACGGAGCGGGAGCCTTGACCGCGACGCTGACGGCTCAGGCCGCCGGGCTGCACGTCTACGCGGTCCGCGCCGTCAACGACGTCGGCTCCTCCGAGACCGTGTCGTCGGCGCCCGTCGACGTCCGGGCGACGCCGACCTTCTACCACGGGTACAACCAGGGCGGGACCGGGACCTACGTCGTGTTCTGGTCCGAGGGGAACGTCGACCCCGCGACCATCCTTGGGTGGGAGCTGTCCATCGAGGGCGGTCCGTGGCTGGCGGTCACCGTGGACGGCGGCGCCGAGGGATCCCCGGAGACCGGGACCCACCACTACGGGACGGTGCTCGACGCCGGCTGCGCGAGCACCGGCGGGGACTGCACCGGGGACTTCGGGGCAGAGGTCCGCGCGGTCACCACCGACGGTCACTCCGACCCGAGCGCACCCGGTCCCCTGTACTACGACTGAGCACCCACGCGGTGCGCCCCGCGCCGCAACAGGGCCAGAGCCAGAGCCGCGAGCCCCGCACCGACGACGAACTCCTGCGTCATCCGGTGCGGGGCTTCGCGCTGGATCGAGCCGTGGAACCGGTCGACCCGGGCCGGGAACGGTGACCGGCCGAAGAACGCCTGGCCAGGCTTGTCGAGGTCGGGGAAGGCGGCCCCGGACATGCCGGCCAGGACCGACCAGCGGAGCGAGTCCGGCGACAGCGTCCACAGGGTTGCCATCGCGGTGAGGCCGGTGAGCCCGTCGCGCACCGCGACCGGGAAGAAGTCCACGCCTTCGGCGACACCCCAGTGCGGGACGGCATCCAGCGCGAAGTGCGATCCCACCCCGCAGACGAAGGCTGCCACAGGCCGCCGTACGACGGCCCCGATGATCGCTCCGGACAAGACGTGGTTGGTCACCAACATGGGCTCATCATGCCCCGGCCCCGTGCCCCGACCCGCCCCCGGCAGCGTGGGCCGGAGGTCCTCGGCCGCAGGAGGCGGGAAGAGCCCCGAGGAGGCTGCTCCTCGGGGCTCTTCCGACGTCCGATCGTCGGACCGTCCCGTGCCGTGTCAGCTGCAGCCGCTGGTGCTGCCGCAGCCCTCACAGACGTAGCAGGAGCCGGCGGGCCGCATCTTCGTGCCGCAGGTGAAGCACAGCGGGCTGTCGACCGCCGTGCCGGTGATCGCCTCCATGAGCTCGGCGGAGGTGTGCACCCCCTGGGGGGCAGCGGCGCCGACGGTCACCGCGGCGGTGCCGTCGTCGGTCGGCTCGACCACCTTCGTGGTGCTGCCGGTCTCGCCGGTCCGCAGCGACTCGACCTCGCTCACCTCGTCCTCGACCGGCTCGTAGGAGCCGGTCTCGAGCTGGCGCTGGCGCTCCTCGGCCGAGTAGATGCCGAGCATCGAACGGTCCTCGAAGGGCAGGTAGTCCAGGGCCAGACGACGGAAGATGTAGTCCATGATCGACTGCGACATCCGCACGTCCGGGTCGTCGGTGAGACCGGCCGGCTCGAAGCGCAGGTTGGTGAACTTCGAGACGTAGGTCTCCAGCGGGACGCCGTACTGGAGACCGATCGAGACCGCGATCGAGAAGGCGTCCATCACTCCGGCCAGGGTCGAGCCCTGCTTGCCCAGCTTGAGGAAGATCTCCCCCAGCTCGCCGTCCTCGTGGGCCCCCGAGGTCATGTAGCCCTCGGCGCCCCCCACGGTGAACGAGGTGGTCCGTGACGCACGCGACTTCGGCAGACGCTTGCGGAAGGGCTTGCTCACCACGACCGGCGCGGCGGCCTCGGGCTGCGCCCCGGCCTCGACGGCCTTGTCGGCCCCCTTCGCCTTGGCGTCGGCCAGCGGCTGACCGACCTTGCAGTTGTCCCGGTAGATCGCTGTGGCCTTCAGCCCCAGCTTCCACGACTGCAGGTAGACGTCCTCGATCTCCTCCACCGTCGCGGACTCCGGCAGGTTCACGGTCTTGGAGATCGCGCCGGACAGGAACGGCTGGGCTGCCGCCATCATCCGGACGTGCCCCATCGGTGCCAGCGAGCGGGCGCCCATCGCGGTGTCGAAGACCTCGTAGTGCTCCTGCTTCAGCCCGGGCGCATCGATCACGTGGCCGTGCTCGGCGATGTACTCCACGATCGCCTCGACCTGCTCCTCCTGGTAGCCGAGCTTGCGCAGCGCACGGGGGATCGTCTGGTTCACGATCTGCATGGAGCCGCCGCCGACCAGCTTCTTGAACTTCACCAGCGAGAAGTCCGGCTCGATCCCTGTGGTGTCACAGTCCATCATGAAACCGATGGTGCCGGTCGGCGCGAGGACCGAGGCCTGGGCGTTGCGGAAGCCGTGGCGCTCCCCCAGCTTGATGACCTTGTCCCACTCCACCGTGGCCAGCTTGTGCACGTCGCGGTCGTTGCTGTGGATGGTGCGGACCGCGTCGTTGGCGGCCTGGTGCTTGCGCATCACGCGCTTGTGGGCGTCGGCGTTGCGGGCGTACCCGGCGTAGGGGCCGACGACCGAGGCGAGCTCGGCCGAGCGCCGGTACGACGCGCCGGTCATCAGGCTGGTGATCGCACCGGCCATCGCGCGGCCGCCGTCGGAGTCGTAGCCCAGCCCCATCGCCATGAGCAGCGCCCCGAGGTTGGCGTAGCCGATGCCCAGCTGGCGGTAGTCCCTGGTGGTGTCCCCGATCGACTCGGTCGGGAAGTCGGCGAAGCAGATCGAGATGTCCATCGCGGTGATGATCAGCTCGACGGCCTGCGCGAAGAGCGCCGCGTCGAAGGTGTCGTCGTCCTTGAGGAACTTCATGAGGTTGAGCGAGGCCAGGTTGCACGAGGAGTTGTCGAGCGACATGTACTCCGAGCAGGGGTTCGAGGCGGTGATCCGGCCGGTCTCGGGGTTGGTGTGCCAGTCGTTGATCGTGTCGTCGTACTGCAGGCCCGGGTCTGCGCACTGCCACGCCGCGACCGAGATCTTGCGGAACAGGTCCCGCGCGTCGACGGTCTCGATGACCTCGCCGGTCTGGCGGGAGCGCAGACCGAACTCGGTGCCGTCCTCCACCGCGCGCATGAACTCGTCGCTCACGCGCACCGAGTTGTTGGCGTTCTGGTACTGCACGCTGGTGATGTCCTTGCCACCGAGGTCCATGTCGAAGCCGGCGTCGCGCAGGGCGCGGATCTTGTCCTCCTCGCGCGCCTTGGTCTCGACGAACTCGACGATGTCGGGGTGGTCGACGTCCAGCACGACCATCTTGGCGGCGCGCCGCGTGGCCCCGCCGGACTTGATGGTCCCTGCGGAGGCGTCCGCACCGCGCATGAACGAGACCGGCCCGGAGGCGGTGCCACCGGAGGACAGCAGCTCCTTCGAGGAGCGGATCCGCGACAGGTTGAGCCCTGCGCCGGAACCACCCTTGAAGATGAAGCCCTCTTCCTTGTACCAGTTCAGGATCGAGTCCATCGAGTCGTCGACCGACAGGATGAAGCAGGCCGAGACCTGCTGCGGCGACTGCGTGCCGACGTTGAACCAGACCGGGGAGTTGAAGGAGAAGTACTGGTGCAGCAGCAGCCAGGTGAGCTCGTGCTCGAAGACCTCGGCGTCGGCCGGGGTCGCGAAGTAGGCATGGTCCTCGCCGGCGCGGCGGTAGGTCTTCACGACTCGGTCGATGAGCTGCTTGAGGCTCGTCTCGCGGGCCTCGGTGCCGAGGGCGCCCCGGAAGTACTTCGTGGTGACGATGGTCGACGCGTTGGCCGACCAGAAGTCGGGGTACTCCGCGCCCCGCTGCTCGAAGACGTTCTCACCGGTCTTCCAGTTCGTCTGCACGACGTCGCGACGCTCCCAGGTCACCTCGTCGTAGGGGTGCACTCCCGCGGTGCTGAAGACCCGGTTGATCGTCAGCCCTGCCGTCTTGCGGGGGCTCCTCTGCTTCGCGGGCCCGTTCACCGTCTCGGTCATACCGACTCCTTCTCCCTGAGAACTCATTCGTCTGGATCCTGCTGCTGCTGCCTGGGGTCGTGCGTGGGGTGCCTGGGGAAGGGGGGATGGTGCGCCCGGCACGCCGCTTCCCCACGACGTGCCAGGCGGTCGGTGGTCAGCCCGTGGGTACGGCGGGCTGGGACGGCGACGTGGACGCTGCGTCGGAGGCGCGTCCCAGCCGCAGAAGAGCGATCTCGGCCTCGAAGTCCTCGCTGGACTCGAACGCCCGGTAGACGCTGGCGAACCGGAGGTAGGCCACCTCGTCGAGCTCGCGCAGCGGAGTGAGGATGGCCAGGCCGACCTCGTGGGCCGGCACCTCGGCCCACCCCTCGGCGCGCAGGGCGTCCTCGACGTGCTGGCCGAGCCGCGCCAGGTCGTCCTCGGAGACGGGCCGTCCCTTGCACGCCTTGGCAACCCCGGCGACGGCCTTCTCGCGGTTGAAGGGCTCGGTGGCTCCGGAGCGCTTCACGACCACCAGCTGCATCTGCTCGACGGTGCTGAACCGCTTGTTGCACTCGGGGCAGGTGCGGCGGCGACGGATGGCTCCACCGTCCTCGGCCACGCGGCTGTCGACCACGCGGGTGTCGGTGTGGCGGCAGTAGGGACAGTGCATCGCGGCCACCTCCTGAGCGTGAGCGACAAGCTCCTTGTGGAGGAACCTGTGAGGAACTTGGGGACAAGTAGCAGTCCTCTGTGCAGAAGACACCACTACCTGTGGAGAACTACATCACTGTAACTACTAGATGTTGTGGCCACCGTACTCCGCAGCCCTAGGGGGCGCAACCCTCGGTGCCTGTCGTTTTCAGGGTGATTCGTCCGGTGGCCAAAACCGCAGGTCAGCCCGGCTCGGTCGGCTCTGGGGAGGGTGCGCGACCTCGTGACGATCGGGTGGGCCACCATGAGGGCATGACCGCGCCTCCGGGACACAGACGCGCCCCTCGTCGCACCCGCCCCGTCCCTGTTCGCCGGCTGACCGGCCTCGTCGCGCTCCTCGTCGCCGCGGCCGCCGCCTGGGTGCTCCTGGTGGGGAGGGCCGTCGACCTCGGTCACCGCGCCCGACTCGACGACGGTGGTGGGTGGTGGCTGGTGGTCGCCATCTCGCTCGGAGCCGCGGCGTGCCTGGCTGTGGCTCTGCTTCTGCTCCGCCGCTGCGCACTGCTCCTCGGCATTCTCAGCGACTACCAACCCAGACGGGCCCACTCGACGCACACCAGGCTCCGCCAAGACGGCCACGACGCGACGGTCGGCCCCCCTAGGGGGAGACCGGTGGTCGTGCCCGCACCCCCACGACCCGGACGGCCGCCGCGCCCCTGAGGACCGCAGCGACACCAGCAGGTCCGCACTCCCCGCACCCTCACCGTCCGCTCTCCCGTCCTCTCCGCCGGCATGGGCAGAAGGGGAGCAGCAACGGGGCAGCGACGGGCCCGAAGAGGAGTGCAGGGGCGGGCCACCTTCCCCTCGGCGGCCACGCCCCTGCCTCTCGTGCGGCCGCCCCCCCGGGTCGAGTGAGAGGACGGCGATCATGGTCGGCCACTCAGCCGATCGGCACCGCGAGCTCCTGGCCTTCGACGAGGGCCGGGCCAGGAAGGGAGTTCAGCTTCTCGATGCGGTGCACCACGTCCCGGATCTCGCCTGGTCCGGCGATCTCGCCAGCGATCGCCCACAGCGTGTCGCCGTCACTGACCACGACGGTGCGGGTATCGGTGGTCTCCCCGCTCACCCGCGTCGCAGCGGAGCGACCCGCGAACACCACGGAGACGGCCAGGACGAGCGTCAGGAGGAGCGCGGTGACGACCCAGCGTCCTCGACGCGTGAGCCGGAGCGCACCCCGAGCGGGCGCGGACGGGTGGATCGGACGGCGTGAGGGGACGAACGTGGTCGGGACGCTCAGCGTGCTCATCGTGGACCTCTCTTCAGGACGGGGGCGAGGAGATCGCCCCGATCGGTGGTGCCAGTCGCGCTTCTGCCCTGTGCTCTGGCCTCGTGCACCAGGTCTACCGAGGGCCACCGACACTTTCGGATCGATGCTTGGTGACCCTGGCCGGCACCGGTTCGAACCTGTGTTCGATCGAACGTGTGTACGACGGTAGAGCAGGTGTTCGAACGACACAAGGGCCAGGAGCGAACAGACGTTCGACAGATCTGCCACCATGGACCTGCCCCCGAACGCGACACGCCGTTCGAACACCTGTTTGAACCGCGCCGGTGCGAGGACTAGCGTCAGGCGCACAGGGGTCGTTCGCCGAGACTGTGGTTCCTCGAGTCCACAGGTCGCCGAGCAGGTTGATCGAGACAGGGGCACAGCAATGGCAGGCAAGCGTGGAGACGGCTCGAACGGGACCCGGACGTCCGAGGGGGCGAGGGGATCCACCGCTGCCGGGGTCGGCGGCGCCACGGTCCGAGAGCTGCCCGACGGTCCCGCGGACGGGCACGGGCTGACCCCGCGTCAGCAGCGCGTCCTCACCGTCATCCGGGAGTCCCTCGTCGCGCGGGGCTACCCCCCCAGCATGCGCGAGATCGGGGAGCAGGTCGGACTGACGAGCTCCTCCTCGGTCGCCCACCAGCTGCGCACCCTGGAGGAGAAGGGCTTCATCAAGCGTGACCCGAACCGTCCGCGTGCGCTGAGCGTGTCGATGCCTGAGGACGTGGACGAGACCGGCATCAACGACGTCCGCCCGGAGCCGACCTACGTCCCGGTCGTGGGCCGGATCGCAGCCGGCGGCCCGATCCTGGCCGAGGAGCGCGTGTCCGACGTCTTCCCCCTGCCGAAGGAGCTCGTCGGCGAGGGCACGCTCTTCATGCTCGAGGTGGTGGGCGACTCGATGGTCGACGCCGCGATCTGCGACGGCGACTACGTCGTGGTGCGCCAACAGGCCACCGCGGAGAACGGCGAGATCGTCGCGGCGCTGCTGGACGGCGAGGCCACCGTGAAGACGCTGCAGCGCCGGGACGGCACCACCTGGCTGCTCCCCCACAACGACGCCTTCGAGCCCATCGACGGCACGCACGCCACCGTCCTCGGCAAGGTGACGACCGTCCTGCGGCGACTCTGACCAGACTCCGCCTTGCCCCGTTCCCCCGCGCACGCGTCCGGAGCCGTCTACGGTGAGCCCGTGCGTGCCCTGCGGGGAGGACGCCCGTGCCCTACGGCCCCTTGAGCGGGCCCGACGACGTGCGAGTGCTCGAGCTGCGTGTCCCCCGGGGCTCCGACCCCGCGGACCACGGCCGGGGTGTGCCACGGCGGGTGAGAATCCACAAGACCCAGGCGGCAGGTTGCATGCCGTCCTGCGCCCGCCGAAGATGAACCCACCTTCGGCGCTCCTGGCGGGCACCGGCCCATCAGACAAGAGGAATCCCGTGCGTCTCGATCGACCGACCCGACTGGTGGTCACTCTCTCCCGGGCCATGGTGCTGACCACGGCTCTTGCCGCGGGGTTGGCCGTGGCGGTCCCCCCCGCCAGCGCCGCGTCCACCGGTCCCGGGGTTCGTCCGGCAGACCCGGTCAGCGGCCGGTCGGTCCTCGCCGAGCGTGCTCTGGACGCCGCGCAGGACGCGCTGGACACGGCGCCTGCGGAGCGCCGCGGGGGTCGACCGACCCGCGACGTCACCCTGGTCCTTCGAGATCTCGCCCTCAGGCTCGGCGACCTGCCCGCCGCGCGCCGCTCCACGGCGAGGGAGCTGCTGGCCAGGCCGACCGAGAGCAACGACCCCTACACCCGCTACGGCCAGCGCGCCAGGGTCACCAACGACTGCGTCAAGCACCCGACCTCGGGCTCGCACGTGTGCGTCCACTGGGCGCGACGGACCTCCGACGCCCCCCGGCTCGCCGACCGGGACGGCAACGGCCTGCCCGACCAGGTGGACCTGACCCGCAACACCATGAACAAGGTCTGGGACCGGATCATCACCGAGGGTGGCTTCCGGCGTCCGCCCAAGGACACCAAGGGGCCGAACAAGAAGTTCGACGTCTACCTCGCCGACATCGGCGGCCAGGGGCTGTACGGGTACTGCGTGCCCGAGCGCCGGGTGAGCGGGCGGGCCTACAGCGGCTACTGCGTGCTCGACAACAACTACAGCCGCCGGGAGTTCCCCACCAACGGTCCGCGAGGAAACCTGCGGGTCACCGCGGCCCACGAGTTCTTCCACGCGGTGCAGTTCGCCTACGACGCGGGCGAGGACAGCTGGTTCATGGAGAGCACGGCCACCTGGATGGAGGACGAGCTCTACACCAAGGTCAACGACAACCTGAACTACCTGCCGTTCAGCGCCCTCGCGACGCCGACCCGTCCCCTCGACTACAGCGGCGGCCTGTTCGTCTACGGCAACTGGCTGTGGTGGCGCTACGTCAGCGAACGGGTCGGTGCCGAGGCGGGCACCGGGCTCCCGGTCGTGATGCGCAGGATCTGGGAGCAGGCCGACAACTCCTCGAAGGCCGCGCCGGGGATGTACTCCATGGAGGCCGCCGACAGCGTGCTGTCCACCGAGGGAGGGCTCGCCACCCTGTTCGGCGGGTTCAGCGCGGCGAACCTGCACCCGGCGCTCAGCTACACCGAGGGCAGCCTCTACCCCGCGGCTCCCGTGGCCCACACCGACTCGGTGGGTGCGGCGACGGCCATCAGTGCCAGCCGCACCCTCAACCACCTCTCCAGCACCACCGTGGCCTTCACCCCCGCCGAGGCGCTGAAGAACCATGACCTCCGTGTGCAGGTCGACGGACCGGGCCGCGCGCAGAGCCCGGTGGTGACCGTGACCACGGTCCGCGCCGACGACACGGTGGCCTCGCAGACCGTCCCGCTGAGCGCGACGGGGGTCGGCCAGGTCACCGTGCCCCGCTTCGACGTCAGCGCCGTCCAGCGGGTCGAGGTCACCTTCGCCAACGGCGGCCATGCCTACGACTGCGGCAAGGGCACCGCCTGGTCCTGCTCCGGTATCCCTGTGAACAACAACCAGCGCTTCAGCTACACCGTGGACGCGGTCCGCCCCTGAGCGGGGCGGACCGCGCCGGCGGCGCCGGCGATCAGCCTTGGGATAGGCGGCGGAGGGCGCTCAGGACCACGCTCGGGTCCGTGGTCCGCCACATCGGCGGAAGCGAGGCCTGGATGAAGCGGGCGTAGCTGGTGCCCGCCAGCCGGGGGTCGAGCACCGCCACCACGCCCCGGTCGGTGGGAGTCCGGATCAGCCGCCCGGCGCCTTGGGCCATCAGCAGGGCAGCATGGGTCGCCGAGACGGTCATGAAGCCGTTTCGGCCCGCCTTGTCCGCGGCGCGCTGCCGCGCCGACATCAACGGATCGTCCGGTCGCGGGAACGGTAGCCGGTCGATGATCACCAGCTGACAGGTCTCACCAGGGAGGTCGAGCCCCTGCCACAGGCTCAGCGTGCCGAACAGGCAGGTGTGCGGGTCCTCGACGAACTGCCTGGTCAGCTCCGGCAGCTGCGCGTCTCCCTGCGCCAGCACGGTCAGCTGCGGGAGCCGGATGCGCACGGCCTCCGCGGCCGCCTCCGCCGCCCGGCGGCTGGAGAACAGCCCCAACGTCCGACCGTCGGCGGCATCGACGAGGTTGACGATCTCCTCGAGCGCGGCCGCACCGAGCCCGTCCCGGCCGGGGCGCGGGAGGTGCGCAGCGACGTACAGGATCCCCTGCCTGGGGTAGTCGAAGGGCGAGCCGACGTCGACTGCCCGCCACGGCTGGGACCCCTCCGGGGCCGAGGGCTCAGCGGCCACGTCCAGCGCCAGCCGTTCGGCCGGCTTGAGGCCGATCGTGGTGGCGACCGCATCGAAGTCCCCACCCAGCTTGAGCGTCGCGCTCGTGAAGACCACCGCCTTCTCGGCGAGGAGCTTGCCCCGCAGCTGACCCCAGACCTGCAGCGGCGCGACACTGAGCTGCGGCCCCCCGCGAGCAGCCTCCCGGTCGGTTGCCCACAGCACGTCGGACTCCAGGGCCGCGGCCATCCGTTCAGCGGTCACGAAGACCTCCTGGACCGCCGCCTTCGCCTGCGTGGCTCCGGCGTCGTCGCCGGCGTCCTTGCCGAAGCCGGACAGCAGGGTTCGGGAAGCATCGCGGACCAGGGCCAGGGCGTCGCGCACAGCGGTCGGCAAGGGGTCGAGGCGGCCGGGCTCGCAGCCGGTGATCGCGTCGGCCAGTGCGTCCGAGGCCTCGGCCAGGTCGTCGGCCTCGGTGCCGCTCACGTGGCGGGCGGCACGACGGGAGGCCCGCTCGACCTGGACCGGGCTGAGGTCGTCGGTGGCGGCCTGGGTCACCCGGGCGGCGAGCTCGTGCGCCTCGTCGATGACCACCACGCCGTAGTCGGGGATCATCGGGACCCCCTCGATCGCGTCGATCGCCAGGAGGGAGTGGTTGGTCACGATCAGCTGGGACTGCGCAGCGCGCTCCTTCGCCCGCTCCGCGAAGCACTCCTGGCCGAACGGGCACGTGGCCACGCCGAGGCACTCCCGGTGCGAGACCGACACCTGGCGCCAGACGCGGTCGCCGTGCCGGGGAGCCGAGTCGCGGTCGCCGCTCCCGCCAGCCTTCGTCTCCGCCTCCGCCCAGGCACGCAGCTTGAGCACCTCCGACCCCAGGGAGCCCTCAGGGACGTCGACCAGGACGCCCTGGTCGTCGGGAACCCCTTCGCGCACCCGGTGCAGACAGGCGTAGTTCGACCGGCCCTTGAGCACGGCGTACGTCGGAGTCTCGCGGAGGACGTGCTGGGCGGCCTCGACCAGCGCCGGCAGGTCACGCTCGACCAGCTGGTGCTGCAGAGCCAGCGTGGCCGTGGCGACGACCACCCGGTCGTGGTGCAGCAGCGCAGGCACGAGGTAGCCCAACGACTTGCCGGTGCCCGTCCCGGCCTGCACGAGCAGGTGCACGCCGTCCTGCATGGCTGAGGAGACCGCCTCGGCCATGGCGACCTGCCCCGGACGCTCCTCGCCCCCCAGGGACTCCACAGCAGCGGCCAGCACCTCCCGCACGGTCGGCTTCGGCCGGGTCGCGGGCTTCTCGGTGGGCACCGGAGCACCCTACTGGGACGTCCCGACCCGGCAGGGCAGGCATGCACAGCCGGGGGTCGAGCGGGGGCGGCACCCGCCCGGCGGCGGGCCTCAGAACTGGACGGTCGGCGGTGCCTCCTGGCCCGCCGGGGCCTCGTAGAACTCCTTCTTCGACACCCCGGCGGCGCCGGCGAAGAGCATCCAGGGGAGCGTCGAGGCGGAGGTGTTGAGGGTCGCGACGGCGTCGTTGTAGTACTGCCTCGCGAAGGCCAGCTGGCTCTCGGTGTCCGCGAGCTGCGACTGCAGCTGGAGGAAGTTCGAGGATGCCTTGAGGTCGGGGTAGGCCTCGGCCACGGCCATCACGTTGAGGATGGCCCGGTCGAGACGAGCCTCGGCGACCGCCTTCTGCTCCACACTTCCCCGGGCAGCCGCCTGCTGCACACCGGTCCGTGCCGCGGTGACCTCCTCCAGGACACCCTTCTCGTGCGCGGCGTACCCCTTGACGCTGTTGACCAGGTTGGGGATCAGCTCGGCGCGACGGGTGAGCTGCACGTCCACCCCGCCCAGGGCCTCGCTCACCGCGACGTCCTGGCGGCGCAGCTTGTTGAAGCCGACGACGTACACCGCGACGAACAGCACCAGCACGACGATCACGACCAACACCCAGATCATGGGGGTCCTTCCAGACTCGAGTTGCTCCTAGTGTCCCTCACGTCCACGCCCGTCGGTGGCTCTTCGTCGCTCACCACGAGCCGCCACCTCCTCCGCCTCCGCCGCCTCCACCACCGCCGCTGCTGCTCGAGGAGGACGCCTGGGTCGCGGTGTAGGCGCTGATCGACGAGCTCAAGGAGGACTCGAACGACGAGAACGCGGCCGAGCCCGAGCCGAGGAGGCCCACCGTTGCGGTGCCGGAGTACCAGTCGGGAACCGGGACCGGCAGGCCGGTGTCCCGCTCGTACCGGCGTGCCCACTGGTCCGCACAGTCGAAGGCCACCGCGTACGGCACGTACGCGAGGTACAGGTCACGGCGAGCGCTGAAGTCGAACCGGTCCTGGGCCGAGGGTGTCGACAGCAGCCGGTGGAAGCCGCCCGCCCGGGACCAGGCCTCGCGGCCCGTAGCGGTGCGACGGGTCCCGACGCCCGCGCCCAGCAGCCCGGCGCCGCCGAGGGCGAACCCGGCGAAGGGCAGCCCCATGGCCGTCATCGACCACGGGTTGGTCACGAACACGAGGGCGGCGAGCACCAGCGCCAGCACCACCAGGCCCTTGCCGACCGCCTCGCTCCGTTGCGGCGCCACCAGCCCCGCGTCGCGGCTCCACTGCCGGGTCTCCGCGGGGAGGAGGGACGCGACCGAGGCCAACGTCCTCCCGCTCTCCACCGACCCGTCGGCGTCGAAGACGGCGCCGGGATGCGTCAGGCCCAGCTCCTCGCCGACTGCCCGGGTGACCTCGTCGACCGCCGCCCAGTCGTCGGGCCAGGCCAGGCACTCGATCCGCCAGGTGCCGTCGCCGAGCTCGCTCAGGCGGGTGAGGCCGTGCTCGGCCTGCTGCAGGAGGGTGGCGACCAGGGCGTGCTCCGGGACCGCCTCGGTGGCCACGTAGGAGGCCTGCACCGGCCCCATGCCCTCCGGGGGCTCGTAGACGACCGGAAAGCCGGGCTCGCGTTCCCGCGAGCGCCCCGCCCACATGAGCCCGGCGACCAGGCCGATCGCCGTGAGCGCGAGCACCACCCCGAGCCGGACCACCGACCAGCCCAGCACCGCGTCGAGGGCGATCGGCCAGGGCACGGTGACCCGGTCCGGCGTGCCCAGCGCCAGCGCGGCGAGGACGGTGACGGGAGTCCGCGGCGGGAGGGCGCCGGTCCGCACGCCCACCGTTGCGGTCTCACCGTTGGTCACCGTGCACGGGTAGGTCGTCGCGGAGCCCGCCTGGCACAGGACGTGCGTCGGTGCCTCCGGCAGGGTCACGGTGATCCGGGTGTCCTCGATCCTCATCTGCCAGCCGCCCGGCACGACGTCCCAGTAGAACGTGGAGCCGGCACGGTCGTCGGTCCAGCTGCCGGCACCTACCAGAGCGGAGCCGCCGGTGGCGGGACCGATCGCGCCCGGGACGGTGTACCGGATGGTGTAGATGTGCCGTCCAGGCGGGACGAACGAGTCCGGGTCGCCGATCTTGGCCACCCGGAACCGCCGACCCTGCTGCCAGAGCAGCTCGGTCGGCTCCTGGACCCCGTCGAGGGAGACCTCGATGTCCTGGGGCACCAGACGTACGGACGGGTCCGACGGGTCGGTGAGGTCGAAGAACCGGAAGATGCCGTGCCGGTCCGCGGGGAACTCCGTGGTGATCGTCTCGACGGCGCGCAGCTCACCCGTCCCGTCCACGGTGAAGTCCGCGCGGTAGTCGGTGATCCGGACCGGGTCCGGACCCGGCGCGTCCTCGGTGCCGGGGAACAGCGTCGGGACCACCGGCCAGAGCAGCCCGGCCACCACGAAGACGAGGATGAGGACCGTTCGTCCCCACCCTCGACGTGACCATGGTCCCGTGCGTCGCATGTCAGGAGCCTAGGGCCTGGACACCCTCAGCTCACGAGGTAGGGCTCCAGGTCCCCTGCGAGGTCGGCATTGACCCGTCCCCGGACGACGGTGCCCAGCCCGGTGTGCTCCACGTGCTCGACCTCGCCGCTGGTGTGGATCCGGTTGAGCAGGTCGCCCCGCTCGTAGGGCAGCAGCACCTCGAAGGCCACCCCCGGGTGGGGCAGGTCGGCCTCCACGGCGGCGATCGCCTCGGCGATGCCCTCCCCGGTGCGCGCCGAGACGACCACCGAGTGCGGCTCGAGCGACTTGATCCGCGCGACCACCAGCGGGTCAGCGGCATCGGCCTTGTTGATCACGACCAGCTCGGGGACCGTGTCGGCGCCGATCTCGACCAGCACCTCGCGGACCGCGGCCAGCTGTCCCTCCGGGTCCGGGTGGGAGCCGTCGACCACGTGGACGATCAGGTCCGCGTCCGCGACCTCCTCCAGGGTGGAGCGGAAGGCCTCCACCAGCTGGTGCGGGAGGTGCCGGACGAACCCGACGGTGTCGGAGAGCGTGTAGACCCGTCCGTCACTGGTCGTCGTACGGCGCGTGGTCGGGTCCAGCGTGGCGAACAACGCGTCCTCGACCAGGACGCCGGCGTCGGTCAGCCGGTTCAGCAGGGAGGACTTCCCCGCGTTGGTGTAGCCCGCGATCGCGACCGCCGGGATCTCGTGCCTGCGGCGCTCGGCCCGCTTGGTGTCCCGGGTGGTGCGCATGTGACGCAGCTCGGCGCGGAGCTTCGCGATCTTGGTGTTGATCCGCCGACGGTCGGTCTCGATCTTGGTCTCACCGGGACCACGGCCACCGATGCCGCCACCCTGCGACCCGACCCGGCCCCCGGCCTGGCGGGAGAGGTTGCCACCCCACCCGCGCAGCCGCTGCTTCATGTAGCTGAGCTGGGCCAGCTCGACCTGCGCCTGCCCCTCGCGCGACTTCGCGTGCTGGGCGAAGATGTCGAGGATCAGCGCGGTCCGGTCGACCACCTTGACCTTGACCTTGTCCTCGAGGTTCCTCAGCTGGCTCGGGGCGAGCTCGCCGTCGCAGATCACCGTGTCGGCGCCGGTGTGCTGGACGATCTCGGCCAGCGCCTCGACCTTGCCGCGACCGATGAACGTCGCCGGGTCAGGCTTCTGGCGTCGCTGGTAGATCGCCTCCAGCACCTCCGAGCCGGCGGTCTCCGCCAAGGC
The DNA here is from genome assembly GCA_963784485.1 of uncultured Actinomycetota bacterium. Classification (GTDB taxonomy): domain Bacteria; phylum Actinomycetota; class Actinomycetes; order Propionibacteriales; family Nocardioidaceae; genus Marmoricola_A. Next base: position 616,017 of record CAWARH010000005.1, read on the forward strand.
GGCGAGCTCGGCGAGGCTGTTCTCGGCATCCGAGGTGGAGCCGGTCGTCCACACACCGACCAGGACCACGCGCTCCAGGCGGAGCTGGCGGTACTCGACCTCGCTGATGTCCTCCAGCTCCGTGCGCAGCCCGCCCACGCGCTTGAGCGCGTAGCGTGCCTCGAGGTCCCAGTCCCCGTCGGTGTCCTCCTCGGGGTCAGCCTCGGCGTAGCCCGACTCGAAGTCGTCGGCGGCGTCGGAACCCGCGTCGTCGAGGGCGTCGGCGTTCTCGTCGAGGTCGATCTCACCGGTCACCCCGGTGTCGGGGCCGAGTCCGGTGGTCAGGTCGATGTCGTGCTTGTGCGTGCTCATATGCCTCCAGGGTCGCATCCGGCTCAACGCCCGGCGACCCAATTTCCTTCCGCGACGAGGACTGCGGGGCCCGTCATCAGGATCCGGTCGTCGTGCGCCCAGGCGATCTCGAGGGTCCCCCCGGGCACGTCCACGACGTAGGTCGCCCCCCTGCCCTCCCCGTCGGCCAGGGCGCTGGCCACCATCACCGCGCACGCACCCGTGCCGCAGGAGCGGGTCTCCCCCGACCCCCGCTCGTGGACGCGCATCGCGACGTGGTGCGCGCCGCGGCGTACGACGAACTCGACGTTGACGCCGTCGGGGAAGACCGTGGGGTCGTACGACGGGGGCTCCAGCAGCGTCCCGGCGTCGCGGAGGTCCTCGACGAAGGCGACCGCGTGCGGGTTGCCCAGATCCACGACCGCGGCCTCCCAGTGCGACCCGCCGACCCCGACCTCGGTCGGCTCCCCGACCCGGGCCGACCCCATGTCGACGGTGATCCGGTCGCCGTCGAAGACCAGCTCCTTGGTGCCCGCCCGGGTCGCTACCGGCACCGGGTGGCGCGGGTCGACCCCCTCGTAGGTGACCAGGTAGCGGCCGAAGACCCGGACGCCGTTGCCGCACATCTCCGACAGCGAACCGTCCGCGTTGGCGTAGTCCATGAACCAGGCCGCCTCCCCGCGCGCGGCCACCGCGGCCGGGTCGTCGCTGGCGTCGGTGCGGACCACCCGGATCACCCCGTCGGCGCCGATCCCGGCACGCCGGTCGCACAGGGCCCGGACGAGGTCGGCCGCGAGGGGGCCGCGGGTGCCGTCGGCGTCCGGGACGAGCACGAAGTCGTTCTCGGTGCCGTGGCCCTTGACGAACCGCACGGCTCAACCGTCCCGTGCGGTCAGCGCCATCCGTTCCAGGCCCCGTTCGAAGTCCTTGCCGATCAGCTTGTCCATGCTCAGGACCGGGGAGAGGAGCCGGAGGGCGAGCGGCTGGGCGCCGACCATCCGCCACGTCACCGTGGTGCCGGCCCCTGCGGGGGTCAGCAGGAACACACAGCGGCTGCTGGACCGGAACGGCTTCTCGAAGTCCAGGGCCACCTCGACCTCGCGCGGCTCGTCGACCCGCAGGATCTCCATGCGGCCCGTGCCCGCCTTGCGGTTCCCCGACCAGGCGTACGTCGCCCCCGGCCCCGACTCGGCGCCGGCGTAGGCACGGTGCAAGTCGGGGTCGAGGTCCTCCCAGGGGGACCACCGGGTCCACTGCCGGAAGTCGACGATGAGCGGGAACAGTCGGTCGGGCGCCACGTCGATGGTGCGGGTCCGCTCGACGGTGTAGGTGGAGGACATGCTCCCTTTCTACCGTGTCACCGGGGGTGGACGACGAGCGCCGAGCCGCCGCCTCGCCGGGTGGGCTCCGCCGCGGCCACCAGCCGGCCGTGCCGGTGGAAGGCGATGGCGGTCACGGCCCCGATCTCCGCGGCGCTGGTCCCGGGGGGCGCCGGAGCGGCGAAGGTGTGGCCGAGCTCCTCCAGGGCGTCGCCGTACTCGTCGAGGAAGGCCTGCTCGGCGGTCACGGTGGGGGTGTTGCGCTGGGAGGCGCGCGGCTCGGCCACCGCTCGCGGCAGGGTCATCCCCCGGTCGATCCGGTTGAGGAGCACCTGCAGCACCGTGGTGATGATGGTCGACCCGCCCGGCGACCCGAGGGCGAGCACGGGTCGGCCGTGGCGCAGCACGATCGTCGGGGACATCGAGGACCGCGGCCGCTTGCCGCCCTCGATCCGGTTGGGGTCGGTCGGGTCGTAGCTGGCTGAGAAGTCGGTGAGCTCGTTGTTGAGCAGGAAGCCGCGGCCAGGGACGACCATCCCCGACCCTCCGGTCTGCTCGATCGTCAGGGTGTACTCCACGACGTTGCCCCACCGGTCGGCCACGGTGAGGTTGGTGGTCTCCGTCGGGTTCTCGGTGTCCGGCTGGACCCGGGGGCGGTGTCCGTGCGCGGGGGAGCACGCGTTGTCGGTGTCGGAGAGGTCGCCGGCGTCGACCGGCTTCTCCGCGGCGGTGTCGAGGTCGATCGCGCACGCACGTTCGAACGCGAACCGCTGGGAGAGCAGGGCCCTGACCGGCACCGGTGTGTACGCCGCGTCGCCGAGGTGGGCGGCCCGGTCCGCGAAGGCGAGCGCGGAGGCCTCCAGGTAGGTGTGCAGCACCTCGGGCACCGTCATCGCAGAGGTGTCGAACTCCTCGAGAATGTTCAACGCCTCCCCCACGGTGGTGCCGCCGGACGACGAGGGCGCCATCCCGAACACCTCGTGCCCGCGGTAACGGACGCGCGTCGGCTTCTGCACGAGCGCGCGGTAGGTCGCGAGGTCACGGGGCCGCATGTACCCCGCCGGCACCGGCAGGTCCGTCGAGGCGCTGACCGGCGGCGACTGCACCACTGCGGTCACCTCACGCCCGAGCCGGCCGCCGTAGAGCCAGTGGGAGCCACGCCTGCCGAGCTGGCGGTAGGTCCGCGCCAGGTCGGGGTTGGTGAAGACCGACCCGACCGCGGGGACCTCCCCGTCGGGCAGGAACACCGGCGGGGTGGTGGTATAGGCCTCGAACCGCTCCTGGTTCTCCTCGGTCTGCAGCGCGAAGGTGTCGTCGACGACGAACCCCTGGTCCGCCAGCCGTGCCGCGGGGGCGAGCGACCGCGCCAGGGACCGTTTGCCCCAGCGGTCGAGGGCGGTCTGCCAGGTCGCGAGCGTGCCAGGCACGCCGACCGAGACGCCGCTGGTCACGAGCTCGGGGCTGAACCGGTACGGGTCCCCGGTCGGGCTGTCGGGATCGACGAAGGCGTCGTGCGGCATCGACCCGGGCGCGGTCTCCCGCCCGTCGATGGTGTGGACCTTGCCGGACCGGGCGTCGTAGTAGACGAAGTAGCCGCCGCCGCCGATCCCGGAGCTGTACGGCTCGGTCACGCCCAGGGCGGCCGCGGTGGCCACCGCGGCGTCCACGGCGTTGCCGCCGTGCCGGAGCACCCGCAACCCGATCCGGGACGCGTTCGCGTCGACGGAGGTGACCGCCCCGCCCCGGCCCCGGGCCGTCGCCTGCTTGGTCGGTGCCCCGCCGGCCTTCACGGCCTTCACGGCGGGGCGGTCCACCGTGTGCTGCGGCGCCGCGGAGGCCGGGCCGGTCAGGGTGCTGCCGGCGACGAGGGCTCCTCCGGCGACGGCGACCAGCCAGGTGGAGGTGCGGCGGGACGGCTTGGTCATGGGACCTCCTGAGAAAAGTCTGACGACGCCGACACTCAATCACCTGGTGAGGGCCGCCACCAGGCCCCTCGCACGGTCGGCGCGGCGCGGGTCGTCGAAGTCCACCCAGCCGATCCGGTCGTCCTTGCGGAACCACGAGTCCTGGCGACGGGCGAAGCGCCGGGTCCCGGTGACCGTCGCGGCGTACGCCTCCTCCTCCGAGAGGGCGCCCGCCAGGAAGGCCAGGACCTGCTGGTAGCCGAGCGCGCTCGCCGCGGTCCGCCCATCCCGCAGCCCCCGGGACTCCAGGCCGCGCACCTCCTCGACCAGGCCCGCCGCCCACATCCGGCGTACCCGGAGCTCGATCCGCTCGTGCAGCACCGACCGTGGGCAGTCCACCCCGACCTGCACGGTGTGCCCGTCGAGGTACTCCCGCACCGGCAGGGAGGCGGTGAACGGCCGACCGGTCAGCTCGACCACCTCGAGTGCCCGCACCAGGCGCCGTCCGTTGCCGGACAGGATCCGGGCGGCGGCCTCCGGGTCGAGGCGAGCCAACCGCTCGTGCAGCGCCGCAGGCCCGTGCTCGGCCAGCGCCTCCTCCCAGCGTCGGCGTACCACGGGGTCGGTGCCAGGGAACTCGAACCGGTCGAGGACCGCCCGGGTGTACAGCGCCGAGCCGCCCACGAGCACCGGGACCACCCCCCGGCGCCGGCAGTCGTCGATCACCTCCCGGGCCCAGCCCTGGAACTGCGCCACCGACGCAGACTCGGTCACCTCGAGCACGTCCAGCAGGTGGTGCGGGACTCCGCGCCGCTCCCGCACCGCCAGCTTGGCAGTGCCGATGTCCATGCCGCGGTACAGCTGCAGGGCGTCGGTGTTCACCACCTCGCCGCCGAGCGCCTCGGCCAGGTCGAGGGCGAGGTCGCTCTTGCCGACCGCGGTCGGTCCGACCACCGCGACCACAGGGAGCTTCGGGTCGGCGTCGGGCACGCGCCGATCCTCTCAGAGCCGCCGGCCCCGCAGCGCACCCGCTAGTTTGGCCGGGACCAGGCCCCCACGGAGGAGAGCGACGACATGGGACATCCGGACGAGGACCGCCGCTGATGGCGACGCGCTTCCAGGTCGTCCCCGCGGCGTACGTGCTGCTCGTGCGCGGCGAGGGCGCGGACCGCGAGGTGCTGCTCCAGCTCCGCGGCCCCGCGACCGACTACCGGCCCGGCCACTGGGCCTCGGGCGCGGCAGGCCACGTCGAGTACGGCGAGTCAGTCGCCGCCGCGGCGGTGCGCGAGGGCCGCGAGGAGCTCGGCATCGAGCTGGCCGAGAGCGACCTGGAGCCGTTGTGCACGCTGCAGCGGACGCTGCCCGGGTGCCCGGACCCGATCGAGCAGCGGGTCGACTTCTTCCTGACCACCCGGGTGTGGGCCGGAGAGCCGGCCGTGCGGGAGCCCGGCAAGGCCGGGGAGCTGCGCTGGTGCCGCCTCGACGGACTGCCGGAGCCGATGGTGCCCCACGAGCTGCTCGTGCTTCGCCGCCTCGCCGCAGGGGCCGTGCCTGCCTTCCTCAGCCTGGGCTTCGACGGTTAGCGTCGGCCTCCCCCGGGCACGGCTCCACCGAGGAGCAGGCACCCGGCCGGTCCCTCGGGAGGAGCCGAGATGAGCGACGACGAGCTGCACGAGATCCCCTTCGAGAACGAGGCGTCGAACCCGAACGCCGCCGGACCCCAGGGCGCCGCAGGCGGCATGGGCGTCAGCAGCGAGCGGACGGGTCCGGAGGGCGAGGACCCGCGCGACCACGGCATCGCCGGCACCGGCAGCCGGGGCGGGTCGGTCACCGGGACCGATGGCACGGAGGACGTGTTCCCGACCCCCTGGGACGCCACCGACGTCTCCCGCGAGGACGTGGCGCCGGACGAGCGCGGATTGCACGGCACGGAGGACATCGACACCGGGCAGAACGTCGACCGTACCGTCGGTGAGCCGCACCCGGCGCCGATCGCGGACGAGAGGAACCGGCGCTGACCCCGTGGTGCCAGACCCAGGCAGCATCGGGCAGCATGGCGAGGTGAGCGATGTGACGAAGGACCCGACCGACCAGCCGACCGGCGACGTGAGCGACAGCGTGGCTCCGGCGCCCGAGCCGAGCACCGACGACGACGTCGTCCGCGCCCCCGGCGGGGCCGATGCGACCTCCGAGGAGAGCGACGTCGGCAGTGGCGACCTCGCCCATGGCCTGCTCACCCCGGACCAGCCCCTGTCGGCGCAGCAGGAGTCCCAGGACATGCCGCACGGGATCCAGGAGCCGGAGGAGTCCAACCAGGCTCCGGCAGCCGAGCGGGACCCTGAGTCCGAGGAGCCCGACTGACCGTCCCGGGCTCCCGGTAGGTCAGCGGCAGCCGGCGACCGGGGTCACCGCAGCCGGCACCCCGAGGGTGGGCAGCCCGAGCAGCACCCCAGGGCGGTCAGGGCGGCGGCTCTGCCGGGCCTCCCAGGCGTCCCCCGACCGGGTCCTCCGCACCGTCCGCGGCGCGTCAGCGACCAGGTGGTGCGGTGCCGCATGGGCGACCACCACCTCGACCAGGTCGCCCGGACGGACCTCCTGCGCCGGGGCGGTGAAGTGCACCAGCCGGTTGTCGCGGGCACGGCCGGTCAGCCGGTGGGTGGCGCCGTCCTTGCGTCCCTCCCCCTCCGAGACCAGCAGCTCCACCGTGGTACCGACGAGCCTCGTGTTCTCCGCCCAGGCGAGGTCGTTGACCAGGGTGACCAGCCGCTCGTAGCGCTCCTGGACGACCTCCTTGGGCACCTGGTCGGCCAGGACGGCGGCGGGCGTGCCTGGCCGCTTGGAGTACTGGAAGGTGAACGCGCCGGCGAAGCGGGCCCTCCGGACCACGTCGAGGGTGGCGGCGTGGTCCTCCTCGGTCTCGCCGGGGAACCCGACGATGATGTCGGTGGTGATCGCGGCGTGCGGCATCGCCGCCCGGACCCGCTCGATGATGCCGAGGTACCTGCTCTGCCGGTAGGACCGGCGCATCGCCTTGAGCATCCGGTCGGACCCGGACTGCAGCGGCATGTGCAGCTGGGGCATGACGTTGGGGGTCTCGGCCATCGCGGCGATGACGTCGTCGGTGAAGTCGGCCGGGTGGGGGCTGGTGAAGCGGACCCGTTCGAGCCCCTCGATCTCCCCGCAGGCTCGGAGCAGCTTGCCGAAGGCGAGCCGGTCGCCGAACTCCACGCCGTAGGAGTTCACGTTCTGACCGAGCAGGGTGATCTCGCTGACCCCCTCGTCCACGAGGGCACGGACCTCGGCGAGCACGTCACCGGGTCGCCGGTCCTTCTCCTTGCCGCGCAGGCTCGGGACGATGCAGAACGTGCACGTGTTGTTGCACCCGACCGACACCGACACCCACGCGGCGTACGCCGACTCGCGGCGGGTGGGCAGCGTGCTGGGAAAGACCTCCAGGGACTCCAGGATCTCGACCTGGGCCTCCTGCTGGACCCGCGCGCGCTCCAGGAGCACCGGCAGCGAGCCGATGTTGTGGGTGCCGAACACCACGTCGACGTACGGCGCCTTGCGGGTGATCTCCCCGCGGTCCTTCTGGGCCAGGCACCCCCCCACCGCGATCTGCATCCCCGGGTGGGCCGCCTTCACCGGCGCGAGGTGGCTGAGGTTGCCGTAGAGCTTGTTGTCGGCGTTCTCACGCACCGCGCAGGTGTTGAACACCACCACGTCGGCCTGCGCTCCGGCCGCCGCACCGACATAACCGGCATCCTCGAGCAGTCCGGTCAGCCGCTCCGAGTCGTGGACGTTCATCTGGCACCCGTAGGTGCGCACCTCGTAGGTCCGCGCCGTGGTCTGGGTCTCTGGTGTGGCAGTCATGACCGGTCCAGGGTACGGCGAGCGGTGGGGTGCGTGGGCGCCGGCCACCCCTGGTCGGTTTCCCAGGTTCACCTGCGAAACCGTCACTGCACCACGCAGATGTTCGTGGGTAGGCGACAGATCGCCCGGGTCAGCAGGCTCGAGCCGGCTCAGCCTTTCCTGCCACCGTCCGCACCTCGCCGACCGACCTTCGACTCCGCCTTCACCTGCTTGGTCAGCGACGGGTCCATCAACGGCTCGGTCCCGGGCTGTTGCAGGTCCGACTCGGCGGTGTCGGGGTTGTCACCGACGTCGGCCCCGGGGGTGCCGACGGGGGTCTCGATGTCGACCGCCCCCGTACGAGTCCCAGCGGCGATCGCCTCGACCTGCTCCTCGCCCCACTGGTCGACCTCGGCCGGATCCACCGACCCTTCCCCGTGACCATCGGCGTGCGAGGAGGCCTTCGGCTCGGTGGCCCTCCCCCGGCCTTCCTGGCGTCCCTCTTCCTCGGCGCGCAGGACCTGCTCCACGATGTCGACCGGCGGAGGGAGGTCGGATAGCTCGGGAGTTGCGGGTGGGGGTTTCGGAGCGCGCGTCGTCGATCGACCCGAGGGTGGCTGGGCAGGCACCTCGACGTCGGGCCGGTCACCCTGCTGCGCCTGTCGCACCAACTTGGCGACCACCTTGGTCCCTCCGATGGCGACCCCGACAGCTCGCGCGGCCACCGCCACCGGGACGCGCGCCGCGGCAAGAGCAGCCTCGGTGAGCTTGTGTGAAGGCACTGCACCCTCCTCTGGGTCGGATCGGTCTCACTCCACCGGTGCCCGGCAGCGGTCGTCGGCAAACCGAGGCCTGCCGCGGGCGCCCGGGTGGCGCTGCCCCGAGTTGACTGGTCGGTTTCCCAGGTTCACCTGCGAAACTGACACTCCGCCCGCGACATGTCCACGGGTAGGCGCAGGTTTCGACAGGCCAGCACTGCGCCTAGGGATATCCACACCGTCGCACCGGCGGAGTCGTCCACACCCCCGAAGCTCCTTTCCCCTCGAGGCTTCGGCGCGGTGATGGATAGGGACATGGACGAAATGGGTCTGCGCTCCTTGGTCACCGTCGACGGATTCTTCACCCGGGCCGAGGCATGGGGCTGGGGGCTTGACGACCGAGCCCTGCGCTCCGGCGTACGTCGAGGGGTGCTGCGGCGCATCAGGCACGGCGCCTACACGTTCGCCGACGTGTGGAACGCTGCGGACCCGGTGGCTCAGCACCTGCTTCGGGCTCGGGCCGCCGTGCGCGCCTATGGCGGACCGGTGGCGCTGAGCCACACGACCGCGGCAGCGGCACTCGGGCTGGACCTGTGGGCCGCGGACCTGACCCGCATTCACCTGATCCGCCTCGATGGCGGCTCCGGCGGCGTCATCGGGGACGTGGTCGTCCACACTGGGTCGCTCGACGCGTCGACGCTTGTCGCATGCAACGGCTTCCGCGTCACGCCTGCGGCCCGGACCGTGGTCGACCATGCCTCAGTCGTCACCCTGGAGTCGGGACTGGTCACGGCCGACTCGGCACTCCATCGTGGGTGCGTAGCGCCCGACCAGCTGGCCTCGGCGTACGACGACGTGCGCGGTTGGCCCGGTATGCGGCGGGTGTCCCTGGTGGTGCGCCTCGCGGACGGACTTGCGGGCTCGGCGGGCGAGAGCCGTTCCCGGTTCCTGTTCTGGCGCTTCGGCATCCCCCGACCGGTTCTGCAGCACCGGGTGCTCGACGAGTGGGGCGCCTTGATCGGCATCACGGACTTCGTGTGGCACGAGCACCGTACGTTGGGCGAGTTCGACGGAAGGGCGAAGTACGGGCGCCTGCTGAGGCCGGGGCAGGATCCCGGCAGCGCCGTCTTCGAGGAGAAGCGTCGCGAGGACCGTCTGCGAGAGCGCACTGGCTATTCGATGGTTCGGCTCGTCTGGTCCGACCTCAACACGCCCCAGCACACCGCGGACCGAGTCCGCGCCATGCTTACCCGAGCGGCCTGACCCGGCGAAACTGTCGCTGACCCGCGAAGATTCCCGTGGTGAGGTGTCGGTTTCCCAGGTTCACCTGGGAAACCGACCGACCGGGGGCCCTGGCACCTGGCACCTGCCGCCCAGCACCCAGCGCAGCCGTCACCCACCGCGAGGCGGCGACGCCGCCGAGGGCGCCCGCCGGCCCGGCAGGGGCGTTGTCCGCGGCAGGGGCAAGGTCACGATCCCGTTGCAGCGGGCGTGTCGAGGTCGTGCGGCGCTGTGCGGCAGCGTGTCAGGAGGGCTACGGTCGCAGGATGGCGCCAGAAACCGGGGCTGAGCCACTGGTCGTGCTCGACCATGTCGACAAGTGGTTCGGCGAGCTCCACGTTCTCAAGGACATCCACCTGACGGTCCATCGCGGCGAGGTGGTGGTGGTGATCGGCCCGTCCGGGTCGGGCAAGTCCACGCTCTGTCGAGCGATCAACCGCCTGGAGACGATCGACAAGGGATCCATCAGCGTCGACGGGGAGTCGTTGCCGCAGGAGGGCAAGGCCCTGGCCCAGCTGCGGGCGGAGGTCGGCATGGTCTTCCAGTCGTTCAACCTCTTCGCGCACAAGACGATCCTGGAGAACGTCACGCTCGGCCCGATCAAGGTCCGCAAGCAGGACAAGGCGGCCGCCGACAAGCGAGGCATGGAGCTGCTCGACCGGGTCGGGGTGGGTCACCAGGCCGAGAAGTACCCGGCCCAGCTGTCGGGTGGCCAGCAGCAGCGGGTTGCGATCGCCCGGGCGCTGGCCATGGAGCCCAAGGTCCTCCTCTTCGACGAGCCCACGAGCGCGCTGGACCCCGAGATGATCAAGGAGGTCCTCGACGTGATGGTCGACCTCGCGCAGGGAGGCATGACCATGGTCGTGGTCACCCACGAGATGGGCTTCGCCCGCACCGCCGGGGACCGGGTCATCTTCATGGCCGACGGCGAGATCGTCGAGGAGAACACCCCGGAGGAGTTCTTCACCAACCCCCAGTCCAGCCGTGCCCAGGACTTCCTCGGCAAGATCCTCAAGCACTGACCCCGGACCGCCAGCCACCGAAGACCCCACCGTGCCGGCACCCCGGCACCAGAAGGAGAAGACATGCGATTCAGAAGAACCCAGACCCTCGCCCTGGGAGCAGCTGCGGCCCTCGCAGCGGTGTCCCTGGCGGCGTGCGGCAACGCCGGCGACAGCGGCTCGGACACCGTTGACGTCAACGTCACCGAGAACGCGGCCGACAACTTCGACGACGGCACGCGCATGAAGGAGCTCGCCGACAGCGGCAACATCACCATCGGCGTCAAGTACGACCAGCCAGGCATCGGCTTCAAGGGCGCCACGGACGACATGCCCACCGGTCTCGACCCGGAGGTGGGCAAGATCCTCGCCGCGTCGCTCGGCATCGCGCCGGAGGACATCACCTGGAAGATGACGATCTCCGACAACCGGGAGCCCTTCCTGCAGGCTGGCGAGGTCGACCTGGTGATCGCGTCCTACTCCATCACCGACGAGCGTCGGAAGGTCGTGGGTCAGGCCGGCCCGTACTACGTCACCGGCCAGCAGCTGCTGGTGAAGAAGGGCAGTGACATCAAGAGCGTCGACGACCTCAAGGGCAAGGAGGTCTGCTCGGTGACCGGCTCGACGTCCCTGGACAACGTGGAAGCCAAGGGCGCCAAGCCGCGAGGCTTCGACACCTACTCCGAGTGCCGCGACCAGGTGCTCAACGGGTCCGTCGACTCGATGACCACCGACGGCGCGATCCTGCTGGGCTACGCAGCCGAGGACCCCGACCAGCTCGAGGTGGTCGGCGACCCGTTCTCCGAGGAGCGCTACGGCATCGGCTACTCCAAGGACTACCCGGAGATGTGTCAGTGGATCAACGACACGCTGACGGCTGCAGAGGACGACGGCACCTGGGCCAAGGCCTTCGAGGCCACCTTGGGCAAGTCCGGGGTCGACACCCCCGACCCGCCGGCGCTCGACCCCTGCGAGGCGTGACCTGCCCGTCGCTCGGCACCCGCTCCGGGTGTCGAGCGACGGCCCCCAGGACTGCACCACCGGCCGCGTGGACCCACGCGGCCGCCTGAGACCCCGAAGGAGGTGGCCACCGCGTGGACAACGTGTTCTCGAACTTCGACCTCGTGCTGAAGGCATTCCTGGTCACCCTCGAGCTGTTCGTCGTCTCCGGGGTGCTGTCGCTGATCCTGGGCACCGTGATCGCCGCCTTCCGGGTCGGCCCCGTCCCCGTGCTCGCTCGGGCCGCCGCCTTCTACGTCGCCCTGGTGCGCAACACGCCGCTGCTGGTGATCTTCATCGTGGTCACCACGATGCTGCCCAACATGGGCTGGAACCTCCCGGGCATCTCCATCGGCTCACTCAACGTGAGCAACTACTTCGTCAAGGGCATCATCGCCCTGACGGTCTACACCGCTGCCTTCGTGTGTGAGGCGATGCGGTCCGGCATCAACTCGGTCTCGATGGGTCAGGCGGAGGCCTCGAGGGCCATCGGGATGACCTTCGCCCAGTCCATGCGCGAAGTGATCCTTCCGCAAGCGCTGCGCGCAGCGCTCCCGCCGGTCGCCAGCGTCCAGATCGCCCTGGTGAAGAACACCTCGGTCGCCGCCGTCTTCGGGCTGTTCGAGGCGACCGCGCGGATGCGGTTCTTCACCAACAACAACGCCGACGCACGGACCTGGATCTTCCTGACCTTCGCCCTCGGCTACATCATCATCGTCGAGCTCGTGTCCTTCGGCTCGCATCGACTCGAGCGACGCTGGAAGGTGGTTCGATGAGCGGCAGCAGCATCCTCTTCGACGCCCCAGGACCCAAGGCACTCGCGCGGTACCGGACCTACTCGGTGGTCTCCGCCGTGGCCCTTCTCGCTCTCGTCGGGGTGTTCGTCTGGCAGATGCAGCGCACCGGCCAGTTCGCCTACGCCAAGTGGGAGTACTTCGTCACCCCGAAGTACCTGCAGGCGATCTTGGTCGACGGTGTCTTCGCCACGGTCCGGATGGCGGTGTTTGCGATCCTGGGCGCGTTGGTCATCGGCCTGGCCTTCGGGGTCGGCAAGCTCTCCGACCACGGATGGGTCCGCTGGCCGTGCTGGGCCTTCGTCGAGTTCTTCCGGGCCGTGCCCCTGCTGCTCCTGATCATCTACATCTACTACGCCGTCGGCACCGGTGGCCGCATCGGCCCGTTCTGGTCGGTCATCCTCGGCCTGGCGCTGTACAACGGCGCTGTGCTCGCTGAGGTCTTCCGGGCCGGGATCAACGCGGTGCCCTACGGGCAGTCGGAGGCTGCCTACGCGATCGGCATGCGCAAGACGCAGGTGATGAGCATCGTGATGCTGCCGCAGGCAGTGAAGATCATGCTGCCTGCGATCATCAGCCAGTTCGTCGTGGCCTTGAAGGACACCAGCCTGGGCTACGCGATCGTCGCGCCCGGTCTGACCGTCGTCTTCAAGCAGCTGTGGGGCGAGGGCCGCAACGAGGTGCAGGCGGTCATGGTGCTGGCCGCGCTCTACATCGCGCTCAACCTGATCCTCAGCGCGCTCGCCACGATGGTGCAGCGGCGGGTGGTCGGGACCGAGGCCAAGCCGATGGGCACCGGCATGGACACCGGCGCCAACACCGGCGTCTGAACCGCCGGGTCAGCGGGCGGTCTCCGTCGCACGGCTCTCCCGGATCACCGTCACCCGGATCTGCCCCGGATAGGTGAGCTCCTCCTCGACCTGCTTGGCGATGTCCCGAGCCAGCATCTGCGCGCCGAGGTCGTCCACCTGGTCGGGGAGCACCATGACCCGCACGTCCCGACCTGCCTGCATGGCGAAGACCTTCTCCACCCCCGGCTTGGACAGCGCGATCTCCTCCAACCGGTGCAGCCGCTGCAGGTAGGCCTCGATCGACTCGCGGCGGGCTCCCGGGCGCGCGCCGCTCATCGCGTCCGCCGCCTGGGTGAGGACCGCCTCGACGGTGCGGGGCTCGACCTCGTTGTGATGGGCTTCGATGGCGTGCACGACGTCCTCGCTCTCACCGCACCGGCGGGCGAGCTCGGCGCCTACCGCCGCGTGCGAGCCCTCGACCTCGTGGGTGAGGGACTTGCCGATGTCGTGGAGGAAGGCGCTGCGGACGCAGGTGCTGCGGTCCAGCCCCAGCTCGTCGGCGAGAAGCCCGGCCGCGTGTCCCGACTCGACGAGGTGACGCAGCACGTTCTGCCCGTACGACGTGCGGTGACGCAGGCGACCCATGGTCGAGACCAGCTCCGGGTGCAGGTCGGAGATGCCCATCTCGAGGCAGGCCTCCTCCCCGGCCCGGCGGCAGCCCTCCTCCACCTGGTGGACGGCGCGCTCGTGCGCCTCCTCGATCCGCCTGGGGTGGATCCGGCCGTCGGCCAGCAGCGCCTCCAGGGCGACTCTGGCCACCTCGCGCCGGACCGGGTCGAAGCAGCTGAGGACGACCGCCTCGGGGGTGTCGTCGATGACCAGGTTCACGCCGGTGACCTGCTCGAAGGCACGGATGTTGCGCCCCTCGCGGCCGATGATCCGGCCCTTGAGGTCGTCGGAGTCCAGGTGGACCACGGAGACCGACGACTCGGCCGTCTGCTCGGAGGCCAGGCGTTGGATGACCGTGGCCAGGATCCGTCGGGCCCGTTCGTCGGCCTCGTCCCGCGCGGTCCGCTCGATGTCGCGGGCCAGGCTCGCGGCGTCGAGGCGCGCAGAGTGCTCGACCCTCGCGACGATCTCGGCACGAGCCTCCTCCACGGTGAGGCGGGCAACCTCGGCGAGCCGCTGCTGGGCCTGGTCCTCGGCGGAGACCAGGGCCTCCGTCCGCGTCGTCAGCTCCTCGTCCCGGGTGTCGACCCGCTGCTCGCGCTCGGCGAGGCGATGTTCGCGTCGTTCGATGTCGAGCCGCTGCTCCTGGAGGTCACGCTGCAGGTCGGCCTCGCGACGGGCAGCGAGCTGACGGGAGAGCAGCACGACCGCCAGGCACACGAGGGGGACGACGACCGCCACGGCGACGAGCACCACCACGGTGCTCTGCAACCCGACCGCCAGCACCGGGACCACGATGAACGGGGGCATGCTCACGGCGGCTCCTGTGGCTCAGGCGCCTCACGCACCCGACGCACGGTCCGCGCCCCCCGAGCAGAGGGTCGAGGCCGCCTCATCGAGCCGTGTGGTGCGAAGTCCGGCCATGGCCGGAGAAGTGTCAAAGGCAGGACGGCCGACCCGAGCCGACCGGTTCAGATGGTGCACTGCGAATGTAGGTCGGCCCCTGAAACCGGGTCAACCCACCCGAACCGGCACGGCTGGGGAAAGCCGCCTAGTCCAGGCCGTCGAGCAGCTCCTCCGCGCCCTGGATCTCCTCGCGCACCACGCGAAAGCAGACCCCGGCGGGATAGCCCTTGCGCGCCAGCATCCCGGTCAGCCTGCGCACGATGACGGCATCATCGTGGCGCTGGAGGGAGGGCAGCTTGCGACGGACCAGCCGCCGGGCCGTCTCCACCTCCTGCTCCGGGTCGAGGGCATCGACCGCCTCATCGACCACCTCGGGGCCCACCCCCTTGCGACGAAGCTCGGCGGCCAGCGCCCGGCGCGCCAGCCCCCGCCCCGCCTGGCGGCTCTCCACCCAGTCCCGGGCGAACGCGGCGTCGTCGACGAGTCCGACCTCCTCGAACCGGTCGAGCAGACGGTCCGCGACCTCGTCGGGCACGTGCTTGCGGGCCAGCTTCGCAGCCAGCTCGGCCCTGCTCCGAGCCTGACCCGTGAGCTGGTCCAGCAGGATCTTGCGACCGATGGCCTCGTGGTCTGCCTCCGGTCCCAGAGCCGACTCGTCCGTGGGCGGCGGTCCGGAACCGCGACCGCTGGCGCTCGGCCACCGGTCGCGGCCGGCGGCCGAGCGACGGGTCTGCATCGCAGAGCCCGGGTCAGAAGGTGACGTTGACCGGCTCGGCCGGCGTCTCGTCGGTCACCTGCGGGCCGACGCCCAGCTTCTCCAGGATCTTCTTCTCCAGCTCGTTGGCCAGGTCGGGGTTGTCCTTCAAGAAGGTGCGGGCGTTCTCCTTGCCCTGACCGAGCTGGTCGCCGTCGTAGGTGTACCAGGCTCCAGCCTTGCGCACCAGGCCGGCCTCCACGCCGACGTCGATCAGACCACCCTCACGGCTGATGCCGCGGCCGTACATGATGTCGAACTCGGCCTGCTTGAACGGCGGGGCCACCTTGTTCTTCACGACCTTGACCCGGGTCCGGTTGCCGACCATGTCGGTGCCGTCCTTGAGGGTCTCGATGCGGCGCACGTCGAGGCGGACCGAGGAGTAGAACTTCAGCGCCCGGCCGCCCGTGGTGGTCTCCGGCGAGCCGAACATGACGCCGATCTTCTCCCGCAGCTGGTTGATGAAGATCGCCGTGGTGCCGGAGTTGTTGAGCGCGCCGGTCATCTTGCGGAGCGCCTGGCTCATCAGCCGCGCCTGGAGACCGACGTGGCTGTCGCCCATCTCGCCCTCGATCTCCGCACGGGGCACCAGGGCAGCGACGGAGTCGATCACGATCAGCGACAGCGCACCGGACCGGATCAGCATGTCGGCGATCTCGAGCGCCTGCTCACCGGAGTCGGGCTGGGAGACCAGCAGTGCGTCGGTGTCGACGCCGAGGGCCTGCGCGTAGTCGGGGTCGAGGGCGTGCTCGGCGTCGATGAAGGCGACGATGCCACCGGCCGCCTGTGCACTGGCCACCGCGTGCAGGGCGACCGTGGTCTTTCCCGAGGACTCCGGGCCGTAGATCTCCACGACGCGACCGCGCGGGAGACCGCCGATACCCAGGGCGACGTCCAGCGCGATGGCGCCGGTGGGGATGACCGCCAGCGGGACGCGGGTGTCCTCCCCCAGCCGCATGACCGAGCCCTTGCCGAACTGCTTCTCGATGTTGGCGAGCGCCACGTCGAGCGCCTTGTCACGATCTCCGACTGCCATCGGTCTCATCCCGTCGTTTGTGGTGTGCGTGTGTCGTTGACCCTAGGAAGCGGCACCGACAGTTTCAGCCCGGCGTCCGGTCCTGAGGAGAAGGTGGTGCCTGCGAGCCCTGGGTGCGCGAGCTGACCTCAGCCTAGCCCGAACAGGTGTTCGACCCGAGCTCGACACGCCCGCGAGCCGACGGAGCGGGGCGGCCCGGGGTCAGGGCGGGAGGAGCACCACGAACCGGCAGCCGGCGTGCTCGTTGCGGACCGACACCGAGCCGCCATGGGCCTCGACGATCCCCTGGACGATGGCCAGGCCGAGACCTGCCCCCGGGCCCGGGAGCGGGGCGCCAGCCGGCCCGCGGCCGTGGGCCGGACCAGGGGTGGCGCCGTGGGCAGGACCGGGGGCAGGACCGGGGGCAGGACCGGGGGCAGGACCGGGGGCCGGACCGGGGGTGGGACCGGGGCCGGGGCTGCCTTCACCCGGCGTACGGGCCGCGCTCCCCCGCCAGGCGACCTCGAAGACCCGTCCCAGGTCCTGTTCGGCGATCCCCCCGCACTCGTCGCTGACGCTCAGCTCCACTCCGCCGTCCTCGTCCGCGCCGCCCCGGACCGTGACCTCGCCGCCCGGAGGGGTGTGCCGGATGGCGTTGACCAGCAGGTTGGCCACCACGCGGGACAGCCCGGCCGGGTCCACGTGGACCGTCAGCCGCGCGTCGACCGCGCCTCCCAGGCGTACGCCGGCCGTCCGCGCCAGCGGCTCGGCCGCAGCCACCGCCTCGGAGACGACATCCTCCAGCGACAGCGTCTCCCGGACCGGCACGGGCACCCCGGCGTGGATCCTCGACAGCTCGAACAGGTCGTCGACCATGCGCACCATCCGGTCCACCTCGGAGCGGATCCGGCGGTGGAAGAGGCCGGGGTCCTCTGCGAGACCGTCCTCCAGCGCCTCGGCCATCGCCCTGAGGCCGGCCAAGGGGGTACGCAGGTCGTGCGAGACCCAGGACACTAGCTCGCGGCGGGAGTCCTCCAGCCGCTGCCGGCCCTCCCGCGACTCGCGCAGCCGGTCGCTGGTGCGGCTCAGCTCCGCCGAGACCGCGGTGAGCTCGGCGGGTCCCTGCTGCGCGTCGACGTACTCGCCACTGTCGCCGAAGTGGCGCGCCTGCTCGCGCAGGGTGTGCGAGAAGTGCACCACGACCGTCCCCACGGCCAGGGCGACCCCGAAGGCCACGAGCCCGGCGGTCAGGCACACCAGCAGCACCACCCGGAAGTCGTGCTGGGACAGGAACATCGCCCGAGCCGTGCCGACCACGCCGGCGACCACGGCGCCGACCGCGACCACGGCGACCAGCGCGAGCAGCCACCGCAGGCTCAGGCGACGGATCCACCAGCCCACCGTCAGGCCGGCGACGCCGACTGCGGCGGCCCACCCGGCGGCGACGAGCACGATCTGCACCTGCTCAGCCCGCACCGGGGCCACCTCCCGGGTCGGGTTCGGGCGCCGGCTCCCAGCGGTAGCCCACTCCCCACACCGTGACCAGCCGGGTGGGGCTGGTGGGGTCGGCCTCGACCTTCTCGCGCAGCCGGCGGACGTGCACCGTCACGGTCGACCGGTCCCCGAACGACCAGCCCCACACCTCGTTCAGCAGCTGGTCGCGCGACCAGGCCACCCCCGGGTTGGCGAGCAGGAAGCGGAGCAGGTCGAACTCGCGCGCGGTCAAGAACAGCTGCGTTCCGCCCCGGGTGACCTCGTGGCGGGCCGGGTCCAGCAGCAGGTCCCCGTCGGCCAGGGGTCCGAGGTCTCCGTGCTCCCGCTGGCCCGACCTCCGCAGCACCGACTCCACCCGCAGCACCAGCTCGCGGGGGCTGAACGGCTTGGTGACGTAGTCGTCCGCGCCCAGCTCCAGGCCGCGCACCCGGTCGGTCTCCGAGCCCAGTGCGGTGAGCATGATCACCGGGACCTCCCCCGCCGCCCCTCCTGCGCGAAGCCTGCCGAGCAGCGCGAGCCCGTCCATCCCCGGCAGCATCAGGTCCAGCACCACCAGGTCGGCGGTGCGCTCACGCAGCTCGGCCATCGCCTGCTCCGCGTCGGCCACGTCGGTCACCACGTGGCCGGCCGCTCGCAGGTAGGAGACCACCACCTCCCGGACGGTGTGGTCGTCGTCGACCACCAGCACGTGCGCCATCTCAGGGGTCCTTCCCGCTGCCGCCGCGACCCGCCCTGGACTCCTCGGCCAGACCGGCCGCGGCGACGCCGACCAGCACCACGGCAGCGACCACGAGCCACCCGAGGAGGTAGGGCCGGTCCAGCAGGGTCGGGTTGTCGGCCCGCGCGCCGAAGCGGAACAGGGTCGGCACCGCGGACAGCGTCACCGTGCCCAGGACCAGCAGCCCGCCGGCGGCGGCGCCCCGCCAGCGTCGCGGGAGCAGCCGCACACCCAGCAGGCACAGGCCGATCGTGAGCGGCGCCAGCATCGCGTCGTGCAGGACCACCCCGGCCGCCAGCCAGAGCACGGTGCCCCCCAGGTTGTCCCACCCGAGCTCCAGCAGCCGGAACGCGCCGTACCCGCCCACCAGGAAGCCTCCGACCCCGAGGGCGGTCCGCCCGGTCACCGGACGTCCAACCGCGAGACCCACTTCGTCTGCAGCACCCCGGGTCGGTTCGGGGCGATGATCCGGGCCGGGTAGCCATGGTCGAGGGACAGCTCCTCGCCGTCCAGGCGCAGGGCGAGCAGGGTCAGGTCGTCGTCGGCGAACGCAGGGGGCAGGACCGAGACCCGGAAGGGACCCGACTGCTGGAGGGAGGTCACGCGAACCTCCCGGACGTCGGGGCCCAGCAGGGCGGTCAGGTCCCGCACGCGGACCCCGGACCACCGCCCGGTCGCGCTCCATCCCTCCACGCACGCGATCGGCAGGTCGACGGTGGCCTGCGGGAGCGCCTCGAGGTCGCCGCGGGTCAGGGACCGTTGCCGGGTGCCGTCGGAGACCACCAGGGCGTACGCCGGGTCCAGGGCGGTGACCGTGACCCCGGCGGCCCGCGCCGACTTGTTGATCGGCACCCCGCCCGGGCCGTCTCCACTGCGGACGCCGAACAGCGACACCCGCCGCAGCAGCGGCACGGTGCTCCCCGCCGACAGGACGACGGCCGCGCCCGTCGCGAGCCAGGTCGCGCGCAGCAGCCCCCGTCTGCTGAGGGCGCCGGCCGAGGTCGCCCCGGGCCGGTCGAGCGTGTCCGCGTCGACGTCGCCGCCCAGCGCGGCCCGCACCACCGGCAGCTTGACCGCGACGTGCACCATCAGGGCGCCGAGCGCGACCCAGGCAACGGCGAAGTGGGTCGCGCGGAACGAGAAGGACCAGGGGTACCACTGGGCGGAGTTGGACAGACCCGACGCGAGCTGGAAGACCGCGGCGGAGACCAGGACCAGGACGGACAGGCGCTCGACCCCTTGGATCGCCAGCTCGCGGGGTCGACGTCCGAAGCCGGCGAACAGGCGGGGGAAGACGGCCCAGAGCTTGACCAGGAGCAGGGGCACGGCCGCCGTGCCGGCGGCGACATGGAGCCCCTGGGTGACCCGGTAGCCCCACACCGGCCGGGTCGGGAACGGGAACCAGGGGGTCGGCGACTGAGCCACGTGGCTCACCAGCCCGGTCACGAAGGCGACGACGAAGCAGACGCCGAGCCACACGCCGACCCGTGCCGCGACCGCCGGGCTCCGCAGCCGGGAGGTGAAGTCCCGCTCGCGCGGGACCGGTGGCAGGCCCCTGGGTGCCAGTCTCATGGCGGCGGGGCCTTGGTGAGGACGGCGAACCAGCGACCCCGGTCCTCGTGCAGGTCGGGGAGCCCGAAGCCCGCGGCCGCGGCGACCTCGGCGACCGACTCGGGGCCGACCGTCGCCCAGGGGAACGGGTCGGAGTGGACGCCGTGGCACTCCAGCCGGAGGTCGTGCGTGGTCAAGCCGGTGCCCGGTCCGGTCAGCTCGACCACAGCGCGGCCGCCGTACGCGATCAGGGTGTGCACCCGACGCAGGAGCCGGACCGGGTCGCCGCCGATCCCGACGTTGCCGTCCGCCAGCAGCGCGCACCCCCAACGCCCCTCAGCCGGCAGCGGGTCGAACACGTCGCGCTGCAGGGCCGTGACGCCCCGGGCCCGGGTCTGGCTGACCGCCTCGCCCACCATGTCGATGCCGAGGGCGTGGCGACCGGAGCGCACCAGCTCGTGGGTCATCCGGCCCGGGCCGCACCCCACGTCGAGGGTCGGGCTCGTGCAGTGGTCGATCATCATCCGGTCGGTCCGGTCGGCGCGACGACGCCAGGTGCTGACCGGCAGCGTCAACGGCGTGCTGCCCAGCCCGTGGACCCGGCAGTGGGTGCCCCGCAGGGCCGCCCCGAACATGCCGACCCAGCCGGTGGTCTCGACGCTGGAGATCGTGGTCACGTGGCCTCCCGGGAAGCCGTCGGGGAGGAGGACACCTCACGCCATCGGATCGAGAAGCGGAGCCTCGGCCACGCCGACGACACCTCGAGCGCGTCGCGAGCGGTGTCGATGTCGCACAACCCTGCACCTCGACTCACCGATGCCCCTGCTGCGACCAGCGCAAACTCGGTGAGCCGTCCGGTGGCTCCGGTCGACATGGGCACGTCCACCAGCACGGTCGCATGGCGCGGGTCGTTCAGCCCCAGCACCCACCAGCCCCCGTCGGGTGCCGGACCCAGGACCGCGTCCACGCCGGGTACGGCGAGCTGGCGCGCCACCGACCGCAGGTCGTCGGCGGTGACCTGGGGGGTGTCCATCCCGACCTGCACGACCGGGAGTCCCTGGGCCGCGGCGTCGGCGTGCGCGTGGGCGAGCCGCTGGCCGAACCCCTCCCCCCGCTGGGCGTGCACGGTCCAGGTCGCCAGCCGCGAGGCGATCTCCTCCCCCCGCATCGCCTGGGTGAGCTCCCCGGCCAGGGCGACATGCGCACGGGCCGCTCCGAAGGCCGCCTCACACGCGTCCAGGGTGTCCAGCAGCGCTGCAGCGGCCAGGTCGGCCGCCGCCTCGGCGCCGATCCCGGCGGCGAGGCGGGTCTTGGCCCGGCCGGGCACCGGCGCCTTGGCCATCACCAGCACCACCGCCCGCGGGACCACCTCCGGCGCGGTCACGACAGGACCCGGGCGAAGTCGCGGGCCGCACGCAGCGAGCCCTTGACCGAGCCGGACACCTTGGACCGGGTCCCCGCGGCCCTGGGGTGGTAGCCCACGTCGTGCTCACTGAACCGCCACCCCGCCTGCTGCGCCTTCTGGAGCAGCTCGACGGGGTAGCCGAACCGGCGGTCCTGCACGTGGAGGTCGAGCAGCGCCTGACGGCGGCAGACCCGCATGGGGGCGATGTCGTGCACCGGCAGGCCGGTGCGACGGCGGAGCCAGCACAGCACCACCGCGTTGCCTGCCCGAGCGTGCCAGGGCCACACGGCGCGGCCCACGGGTCGACGACGCCCGACCGCGAGGTCGGCGCGACCGTCGGCCACCTCGGCCAGCATCGGCAGGAGCTCCTCGGGGTCGAAGGAGCCGTCGCCGTCCATCACCGCGAGGTACTCGTGCTCGGCGGCGAGGACCCCGGCGTGCACGGCTGAGCCGTACCCGGGTCGCACCTCGCTCACCACGACGGCGCCGTGTCGGGCGGCCACCGCGGACGTGTCGTCGACCGAGCCGTTGTCGACCACCAGGACCCGGAAGACCCCAGGGACCCGCGGCAGCAGCAGGTCCAGCGCCGGTCCCTCGTCCTTGCACGGCAGGACGAGGTCGCACACGGGCGTCGGCTGGCTCGGCATGCCCCCCAACCTAGGGAGGCGACCCACGCGGCGGTCGAGGCACCCCTTACGGAAGTGTTTCGACCGTCGACGACGTGTCCGGAGCAGCACCTCGCGGCGGCCGGTCTGGCTACAGTCCTGGGATGCCCCGCCCCACCCCCACGGATCGCTCCGCCCTGCCGTGGTGGGGACTCGGCCTGTCCCTGGCACTCCTCGGCTGCGCGATGGCGGTGCCGGCCCTGACCGGTTGGGACGTGCATGTCCGCTGGTTCCCTCCCCTGCACGCCGAGTGGGACCCCCGCGTGGGGGTGGGCACCGTGCCTGCCCTGGTGCTCGCGCTGGTCGGCGTCCGGTTCGCCGTGACGTGGTCCGAGCGGCTCACCTGGCGCCAGCTGCTGGTCGGCTCGTTCCTGCTCGGCCTGGCCTGGATGCTGGCTCTGGCGCTGGTGGACGGCAGGGAGGGGCTCGACGAGATCCTGCAGACGCCGTACGAGTACCTGCGCACGGCCCGGCGCACCACGGACCTGGGGGCCACCCTGCACGAGTACGTCAGCCGGATCTCCTACGACGCCGCGCCCCGGAACTGGCCCGTGCACGTCGCCGGCCACCCGCCGGGCGCCCTGCTCTTCTTCGTGGTCCTGGTGCGGCTCGGGCTCGGCGGCGGCCTGTCCGCGGGCCTGGTCGTCACGGTCGTCGCGGCCACGACCGCCCCGGCCGTCCTCATCCTGCTCCGCACGCTCGGTGCCGAGCGCATGGCCCGCGCGGCCGCGCCCTTCCTCGTCCTCGGGCCCGCGGCGATCTGGCAGGCGGTCTCCGCGGACGCGGTGTTCGCGGCCGTGGCGGCCTGGGGCTTGGTGGCTCTCGGGCTGGCCGCCACCCGCCGGGGAGCTCCGTCGGTGGCCTGGTCGCTCCTGGCCGGGGGGCTGCTCGGGTACGCCGTGATGATGTCCTACGGCCTGCCGCTGCTGGGGATCGCGGCGCTGGCGGTGCTCTGGACCGCCGGTCGGTGGACGCCGTTGCCGGCCGCCGCCCTGGCCGCCTGCGCGGTGGTGGGCGCGTTCGCGGTGGCCGGGTTCGCCTACTGGGAGGCGCTGCCGGAGATCCATGAGCGGTACTGGGACGGCGTTGCCTCTCGCCGGCCGCCGGAGTACTGGCTGTGGGGCAACCTGGCTGCGCTGCTCTTCAGCGCCGGCCCCTTGGCCGGGGTGGGGCTCGGCAGCCTGCTCGGCCGGCTGCGGGACGGGTGGGGCTCGCGGCGAGCGGGCGGCGACCGGCCCCCGGAGGGGCGGGTGGTGGTCCGGCTGGCCACCGCCGGCTGGCTCATGGTGCTGGCCGCGGACCTGTCCCAGATGAGCCGGGCCGAGGTGGAGCGGATCTGGCTGCCGTTCGTCCCGTGGGTCCTGGTGGGTTGCGCGCTGCTGCCGCCGCGGTGGCGCCGGGCCGGCCTGGTCCTGCAGGTCGGCTTCGCCCTCGTGGTCCAGCACCTGCTCTTCACCGGCTGGTGAGCCTGGACCCCCTGCGGGCGGCCCTGGGCGGTCAGCGCAGGGGCTCGCCCACGAACCGCGGCAGCCCCACCTCCGGGCTGATCCCGGCGCGGAAGCCGAGCTCCTCGGCGGCGCGCTCCGGCGAGGCCACCACGTGGCGGACGTCGCCGAGCCGGTACTGCCCGGTCACCTCTGCGGTGATGCCGCTGGCCTTGCCGAGGTGGTCGGCGACCTCCCGGATCGAGACCGGGCGGCCGGAGCAGACGTTGTAGGCGTCGAGCCGCGGTTCGTCGTCGGCGACCACCGCCGCGATCGCGGCCAGGTTCGCACGTGCCACGTCGTGGACGTGGACGAAGTCACGCATCTGGGCGCCGTCCTCGAACACCCGGGGCGGCTCCCCGCGCTCGAGCGCGGACCGGAAGATCGCCGCCACCCCGGAGTACGGCGTGTCCCGGGGCATGCCGGGGCCGTAGACGTTGTGGTAGCGCAGGGCCACCGCGCGTCCCGCGGCCTGCCGCACCCAGGCCGAGGTGTAGTGCTCCTGGGCGACCTTGCTCGCCGCGTAGCTGCTGCGGGGGTCGAGCCGGGCGCCCTCGTCGACCAGGCGCCATCCCAGCGGGCGGAGGCAGCGCGGGCAGACGTGGTCGAACTCGCCCGCCTCGAGCCGGTCCAGGGACCGCACCCCCGGGGTGCAGGGACCGTGCTCAGGGCACGCGTAGGCGCCCTCGCCGTAGACGACCATCGAGGAGGCCAGAACGACCCGCTCCACCCCCGCCTCGTGCATGGCGGCAAGGAGGACCGCGGTGCCGAGGTCGTTGTGGGAGGCGTACTTGGGCAGGTCGGCCACGGTGACCCCGGCGCCGACCATGGCCGCCTGATGGCAGACCACGTCGACCCCGTGCAGGAGCGGCCCCCAGGACGCGGCCTCACGGACGTCGAGCCGGTGGACGCCGTCGTCGGTCTGCGGCGACGCGGCGTGCGCCTCGGGGATCAGCGCGTCCACGCGGACCACCTCGTGCCCCTCAGCGACCAGGAGGTCGTCGACCGCCGCGCCGATGAACCCGGCCGCACCGGTGAGCAGGACCCTCATGGCAGCTCGAAGGGCAGGGTGAGCCCGTCCATCCAGGTGTGACAGCCGCACCCCTCCGGCTCGGGGGCGAACGCGACCGCGTCCGCCAGGATCCCCTTGAGCTTGCCGATGTTCTCCTCGAAGACCGCGAACACGGTTGCCTGGTCGACCGACTCCTCCGCGCTCAGCCCGGCGTCGAGGTCGGTGACCAGCGCGATGGCGGCGTAGCAGAGGCCGAGCTCCCGGGCCAGGACGGCCTCGGGATGGCCGGTCATGTTGACCAGGGTCCACCCCTGGGCGGCGTACCACTGGGACTCCGCGCGGGTCGAGAACCGCGGCCCCTCGATGACCACCATGGTGCCTCCGTCCACGGCGTCCGGAGCGGTCGCGGTCAGGGTGCCGCGGAGCCGGGCGCAGTACGGGTCCGCGAAGGGCGCGTGCACGGCGCCGGTGTCCATGAAGGTCTGCGTGCGCCCCGCCGTGCGGTCCACCAGCTGGTCGGGCACGACCAGGGTGCCCGGAGCCATCTCGGGCTTCAGCCCCCCGACCGCGCACGGGGCGAGCACCTGCCGCACCCCCAGGGACCTGAGGGCCCACAGGTTCGCGCGGTAGTTGATCCGGTGCGGAGGGTAGGCGTGCCCGGCACCGTGCCGAGGCAGGAAGGCCACCTCCCGATCCCCGACCCTCCCGATCGCGACCGGGGCGGACGGGTCGCCGTACGGCGTGGTGAGCTGCTGCTCGTGCACGTCGTCGAGGAACGAGTAGAAGCCACTGCCGCCGATCACGGCCAGGGTGGGTGAGGGCATGGGAGGACCCTAGGACGGTCCGGAAGGTCACGCGACGCGTGGGGTCCCCCGACCACCCGCCGACCGACCGGCGAGCACCGCCGCGACCGGAAGGGCGAGGACCAGCACGGCGGCAGCCAGGCTCAGCGCGCCGAAGCCGAGGACGTCGACCACCACGCCGGCAAGCAGCCCGCCCGTCGCCGCCGCGACGTTCATCACCAGGTCCGCCGTGCCCTGGACCGCCGTGCGGTGCTCCAGCGGGGTGGACTCGGTGATCAGGGCGGACGCGGCGACCGTGCAGCACGACCACCCCAGGCCGAGGAGGAAGAGGCCGTACCCGATCTGCGGAGAGGCACCGGTGGGTGCGTGGCCACTCACCCACAGCGCCACCCACAGCACAGCGGCGCCGACGCCCAGCAGGGCCGGACGGCCGATCGCGTCGGCGAGCAGTCCCAGCAGCGGCGAGAAGAAGAACATCCCCAGCACGTGGATGCTGATCACCAGCCCGATCACCTCCAGCGTCGCGCCGCCGTGGTCCATGTGCAACGGCGTCATCGCCATCAGCGACACCATCACCGCGTGGGCGGCGGCCATCGCCACGACCCCCGCGGCGATCGGTGGATGCTCCCGGAGCAGGTGGCGGACCGGGCGCGCGGCGGACGAGGGCTCCGACTGCACGGTTGCCGGGCCGGTCCGGGCCCGGTCGACCTCCCGGGCCAGGAGCAGCGGGTCGGGGCGCAGGAGCAGTCCCAGCACCGCGGCCCCCGTCAGCACGACCAGCACCGACATCAGGAACGGGCCGGTGAGGGGTGGCAGGCCGAGCGCTCCGGCGAACCGGCCGGCCGGCCCGACCAGGTTGGGACCGGCGACCGCACCGAAGGTGGTGGCCCACAGGACCAGCGACAGCGCGGCGGCACGGCGCTCGGGGACGGCGAGGTCGGCGGCGGCGTACCTGGACTGGAAGTTGGCCGCGGACGTCGCCCCCAGCAGGAGCGCGCCGAGCAGCAGCACGGGGAACGAGCCGACCACCCCACCGAGGACGCACAGTGACGACCCCGCGGCGCCGATGAGGTACCCGGTCACCAGTCCGGCCCTCCGTCCGCGCGCACCCATGAGCCGGGCCAGGAGGTACGACGCGGCAGCGGTGCCGAGCACCTGGAAGGTGGTCATCAGGCCGGCCAGTGCCTCGCTGCCGGAGACCTCCTTGGCGAGGACCGCCGCGACCGCGATCCCGACCGTGTTGCCCAGACCGCCGAAGGCCTGCGAGGTCACCAGGACCGCGAGCGTGCGTCGCTGGACGACGGCCACCCCGGCCGCCCCGGTGACACCGTGGATCCCCGACCCGGGGCCGGGGCTGGTGGGCCTTCTGCTCACCGCTGCGACTCGGGCACGGCGAGGACGTCGGCCACGGCCCGCCAGACCTGCTTGGGGGGCACGCCAGCATCCAGGGCCTGCTCGACCGTGCGTCCGTCGAGGGAGGTGAGGACCTGCTGCCTTGCCCACACCGGCGCGTACGCCGGCCCGAGGGCGACCTGCATCCGCTCCCAGAACTCCGTGTGCCTCATCGTCTCCTCCCGAGTCCTCGTCGACCTCGTGCCTGCCTTGCCCCTCCCGTGGGTGCCGGACCCCTGCTCAGGTGAGCAGGAGCCGGCCAAGGCGGCGCGACGCCACGCGCATGCCTACCACGCCGAGCCCCAGGAGGTAGACCACGGAGACCACCGAACCGATCCCCACCAGCCCGGTGCACAGCTCCCGCTCCAGCACGACGCCGCGGTACAGCGGCGTGGCCTCGACCACCCAGCGTCCGACGTCGCCGTACGCGGTGACCGGGAAGAACGTGGCCGAGAACAGGAACATCGGCAGGATGGCGAGCTGGATGTACTCGAAGTCCTGCCAGGACCGCATGAAGGTGGTCAGGGCCATGCCCACGCCGGCGAACGCGAAGCCGACGAGCACGGCCCCGGGGAACGCGAGCACCGCCCACCATGACGACAGCAGACCCATCAACCCCATGATCGCGAGGAAGGCCGAGGAGTACACGGCTCCGCGCAGCACCGCCCAGAGGACCTCCCCCCGCGCGACGTCCCGGGTCGTCATCGGCGTGGCCAGCACGGCGTCGTAGACCTTCTGGAACTTCAGCTTGAAGAACACGTTGAACGTGGAGTCGATGACCGCGCCGTTCATCGCCGCGGACGCCAGCATCGCCGGCGCCACGAAGTCGGTGTAGCCGATCTCGCGACCACCGAAGGTGAACCCGGTGACCAGCGCCCCGACCCCGATCCCGATCGAGAAGAGGTAGAGCACCGGCTCGAGGAACCCGGTCAGGAAGAAGACCCACCCGCGCCGGTAGACGGTGAAGTTGCGCAGGACCAGGGCAGTCGGCCCGCCGCCGGGTCCGCCGCCGGGCCGGAGGCTGCGCGCCAGGAGGGCGCCGGTCAGGGCCACTCAGACCACCAGCCTGCGGGTCAGACGACCCACGCTCCACCAGGCACCCAGCCCACAGAGCACGGCCAGGTAGCCCAGGTGCACCGCGGCCGCGGAGGCGTCCCACGTGCCCAGGGCAGCCATGCGGCACAGCTCGACCCCGTGGAACAGCGGTGTCACCTGGGCGAGCGCCTCCAGCGGCGCGGACAGGTTCTGGACCGGGAAGAACGCCCCGGAGAACAGGAACATCGGCATCAGCCCGACCCGGTAGATCAGGGCGAAGCCCTGCTCGCTGCGTGCCCCGGCGCTGAACCCGTAGACCGGTGTGGCCAGGGCCATCCCGGTCAGCACGGCAGCGAGGAGGGCGAGGGCCGCGGCCACGGGCGACCCGAGGATCCCGAAGAGCGCCAGGACCACGACGAAGGGCACACAGCTGAGCACGACGCGCGCCAGGGTGTAGCCGAGATGTCCCAGGACGATGTCCTGCACCCGCAGCGGCGAGGCGATCATCGCGAAGTAGGTGCGGTCCCACTTGATGGCACCCATCACCGGCCACATGACCTCGTTGGTGGACACCTGCATCGCCGTGGCGGCCAGCAGCCCGGGCGCGACGAAGGCGAGGTACGACGGGGCCCCGCCCAACGACCCGCCGCCGTCGTCGACGTACCCCCCGAGCAGCACCCCCATGGCGGCGAGGTACAGCCACGGCTGGACGAAGGACAGCACCATCGTGCCCT
This sequence comes from uncultured Actinomycetota bacterium, assembly GCA_963784485.1. GTDB lineage: Bacteria > Actinomycetota > Actinomycetes > Propionibacteriales > Nocardioidaceae > Marmoricola_A. Next base: position 644,683 of record CAWARH010000005.1, read on the forward strand.
TCCAGGTCCGCCGGTAGACCGTCCACCAGTAGTCGACCTGGCGCGCGGCCATCTCAAGGGCGCGCGGGCTCCGGGTCCCGGGTCCTGCAGCAGCGTCGGTCGATGCCATCAGTCCACCATCAGTCCACCAGCGTCCTGCCGGTCAGGCGCAGGAAGACGTCCTCCAGGGTGGAGCGCCGGGCGAGGACGGCGACCGGACGGAGCCCCCGCTCGTGCACGCGCGCCAGGGCCTCCTCCCCGTCATGGGTGTAGAGCAGCAACCGGTCGGGCAGCACCTCGACCCGGTCGGCCAGGTCGGAGACCGCGTCCGCGAGGTCACCGTGCTCGCCGACGCCGAAGCGCAGCTCGGCGACCTCCCTGGTGGAGTGCGCCCGGATCAGCTCCAGCGGTGAGCCCTCGGCGACGATCAGTCCGCCGTCCATCACCACGAGCCGGTCGCACAGCTGCTCGGCCTCGTCCATGTAGTGGGTGGTGAGCACCAGGGTGACGCCCTGCTGCTTGAGCCGGAACAGCTTGTCCCACAGGACGTGCCTCGCCTGGGGGTCGAGCCCTGTGGTCGGCTCGTCGAGCAGCAGCAGCTCGGGCTCGTTGATGAGCGAGCGCGCAATGGTCAACCGACGCTTCATGCCGCCGGAGAGGCTGTCGACCTTCTCCCGGCCCTTCTCCGCGAGCTGGAAGAAACCGAGCAGCTCCTCGGCGCGCCGGGCGACCTCACGGCGAGGGAGGCCGAAGTAGCGGCCGTAGACCAGGAGGTTCTCCCGGACCGACAGCTCGGTGTCGAGCGTGTCCTCCTGCGGACACACCCCGAGCCGGGCGCGGATCGCGGAGCCGTCGACGGCAGGGTCCAGGCCCAGGACACGCAGGTGCCCTCCGCTGGGCGGTGACACGGCTGCGACCATGCGCATGGTCGAGGACTTGCCGGCGCCGTTCGGCCCCAGGAACCCGAACGACTCCCCTTGCTTGACGTCGACGTCGATGCCACGCACCGCAGCGAACGAGCCGAACGTCTTGGTCAACCCGCGCGCCAGCACCATGGAGGGTCGCGCGGGCTCGGGCCCGTTCGGGGTCGCGGACGGCATGCCGCAGACCCTAGACCGCACGACCGACAGTCCCCACCACGCTGTCGACCCGACCGTGCGGGCCGGCGCTGCGAACCGGACGGCGGGGTTGTCGGAGGCGTAGGTCAGGATGGCGGGGTGGATGTGACGCAGCGCCAGGGGCCCGCCCGGGGGCAGGACCAGGGACAGAGCCGCGAGCGGGTGTGGGACGGCTTCGGCGAGGCCACCCGGACGTGGTTCCAGGCCAGCTTCGCCGAGCCCACCCCGGCGCAGGTCGGCGCCTGGTCGGCGGTCCAGGCGGGACGGAACGCCCTCGTCGTGGCGCCGACCGGATCCGGCAAGACGCTCAGCGCGTTCCTGTGGTCGCTGGACCGGCTGGCGCGCAGCGAGCCCCCGGAGAGCAAGCTGCACCGCTGCCGGGTCCTCTACATCTCTCCGCTCAAGGCGCTCGCCGTGGACGTGGAGCGCAACCTGCGCGCACCGCTGGCCGGCCTGCGGCACACCTCGGCGCGGCTCGGGCTCCCCGAGCCCGAGATCACGGTGGGCGTGCGCTCCGGCGACACCCCGGCCAAGGAGCGGCGCAGCCTGTCCACAGCGCCTCCCGACATCCTGATCACCACCCCCGAGTCGCTGTTCCTCATGTTGACCTCCCAGGCGCGCGAGTCGCTGCGGGGGGTCGAGACGATCATCGTCGACGAGGTGCACGCCGTGGCCGGCACCAAGCGGGGGGCCCACCTGGCGCTGTCCTTGGAGCGGCTCGACGCGCTCCTCGAGCGGCCGGCACAGCGGATCGGGCTCTCCGCCACGGTCCGGCCGATCGAGGAGGTCGCCCGTTTCCTCGGCGGCCCCCACCCGGTCGAGGTCGTCGCCCCGGCGTCGGAGAAGCGGTGGGACCTTGCCGTGGTGGTGCCCGTCGAGGACATGGGTGAGCTGGGGTCGACGTCGGCGACGGTGGACCAGGAGGGCCCCGCGGCCGGGGGCGAGCGGCGCACCTCGATCTGGCCGTACGTCGAGGAGCGGGTCGTCGACCTGATCGAGCAGCACCGGTCCACGATCGTCTTCGCCAACTCCCGCCGGCTCGCGGAGCGGCTCACCGCCCGCTTCAACGAGATCGCTGCCGAGCGCGCCGAGCAGCAGGCCCAGGACGGGCAGGAGCCGGGGGACGACTCCGTGCCGGCGCAGACCCCCGGTTCGCCGCCGGCCACCGGCGCGGCTCTCATCGCGCGCGCCCACCACGGCTCGGTCTCCAAGGAGCAGCGCGCCCTGATCGAGGACGACCTCAAGCGCGGGCGGCTGCCCTGCGTGGTGGCCACCTCCAGCCTCGAGCTCGGCATCGACATGGGTGCCGTGGACCTGGTGGTGCAGATCGAGTCGCCCCCCAGTGTGGCCTCGGCCCTGCAACGCGTCGGCCGCGCCGGCCACCAGGTGGGCGAGGTGTCCCGGGGTGTCCTGCTGCCCAAGCACCGGGCCGACCTGGTCCACACGGCGGTCTCGGTGGAGCGGATGCGGGTAGGGGCGATCGAGTCCCTGCACGTGCCCGCGAACCCCCTCGACGTGCTCGCCCAGCAGGTGGTCGCCGCGACCGCGGTCGAGGAGTGGGACGTCGACGCGCTCTTCACGCTCTTCCGCCGCGCAGCGCCGTACGCCGCCCTCCCGCGCAGCGCCTACGACGCCACGCTGGACCTGCTCAGCGGCCGCTACCCCAGCGACGAGTTCGCCGAGCTCCGCCCGCGGATCGTGTGGGACCGGGTGACCGGTTCGCTGACCGCGCGGCCGGGGGCGCAGCGGCTGGCGGTCACCAGCGGCGGCACCATCCCCGACCGTGGCCTGTTCGGGGTCTTCCTGGTCGGCGAGAAGGCCTCCCGGGTCGGTGAGCTCGACGAGGAGATGGTCTACGAGTCGCGGGTCGGCGACGTCTTCGCCCTCGGGGCGACCAGCTGGCGGATCGAGGACATCACCCACGACCGCGTGCTGGTCTCCCCCGCGCCCGGCCAGCCAGGCCGGCTGCCGTTCTGGAAGGGCGACCAGCTCGGCCGGCCCGCCGAGCTGGGCGCGGCGATCGGGGCCTTCACCCGGGAGCTCGGGGCGCTCGAGCGACCGGCCGCCGTCGAGCGCTGCCGGGTGGCGGGCCTCGACGACTGGGCTGCGGAGAACCTGGTCACCTTCCTCGACGAGCAGCGCGAGGCGACCCGGCTGCTGCCCACCGACCGCACCCTGCTGGTGGAGCGGTTCCGCGACGAGCTGGGCGACTGGCGGCTGGTGCTGCACTCCCCCTACGGAGCGCAGGTGCACGCGCCGTGGGCCCTGGCGATCGGCACCCGCCTGGCCCAGCGCTACGGCATCGATGCCCAGGCTCTCCCCTCCGACGACGGGATCGTGCTGCGCATCCCGGAGACGGACCAGCCGCCTCCGGGTGCCGAGGCGGTGATCTTCGAACCGGACGAGATCGAGGACCTGGTCGCCACCGAGGTCGGCGGCTCCGCGCTGTTCGCCTCACGGTTCCGCGAGTGCGCGGCACGGGCGCTGCTGCTCCCCCGCCGCAACCCGGGGCGACGCTCGCCGCTGTGGCAGCAACGGCAGCGCTCGGCACAGCTGCTCAGCGTGGCCTCGAAGTACCCTTCGTTCCCGATCGTGCTCGAGGCAGTGCGCGAGTGCCTCCAGGACGTGTACGACGTGCCGGCGCTGGTCTCCCTCATGCGCGACCTGTCCGCGCGTCGCATCAAGGTCGCCGAGGTGGCGACCGAGCAGCCGTCGCCGTTCGCCCGCTCCCTGCTCTTCGGGTACGTCGCCGCCTTCATGTACGAGGGCGACAACCCGCTGGCCGAGCGTCGGGCCGCCGCGCTCTCCCTCGACCAGGGGCTGCTCGCCGAGCTCCTGGGCCGGGCCGAGCTGCGCGAGCTGCTGGACCCGCAGGTGCTCGCCGACCTCGAGCACGAGCTCCAGCGGCTCGCTCCCGACCGCCAGGCCCGCGACACCGAAGGGGTGGCGGACCTGCTGCGCATGCTGGGCCCGCTGACCGAGGCGGAGGTGGCAGCCCGGCTGACCCCCGACGCTGGTGCTGCCGACACCCACCTGGCCACGCTGAAAGCCTCTCGGCGGGCGGTCGAGGTCCGGATGGCGGGTGCGTCGCGATGGGTGGCGGTGGAGGACGTGACCCGGCTCCGGGACGGCCTCGGCGTACCCGTGCCCCCCGGGACCCCTGAGGCCTTCACCGAGCCGGTCGCGGACCCGCTGGCCGACCTGGTCTCCCGGCACGCACGCACGCATGGTCCGTTCACGACCGCGGACGTGGCGCAGCGGCTCGGCCTCGGCGTGGCGGTGGCGCAGCAGACGCTGGCCCGGCTGGCGGCCCAGGGGCGCGTCCTCGAGGGCGAGTTCCGTCCCGCCGGCACCGGGTCGGAGTGGTGCGACACCGAGGTGCTGCGGCGCCTGCGCCGTCGCAGCCTGGCCGCGCTGCGCAAGGAGGTCGAGCCGGTCGAGACCGCCACGCTCGGGCGGTTCCTGCCCGCCTGGCAGCACGTGGACGCCTCCCTGACCCGCCCGCCGGCCACCGGCAGGGCGCGCCCGACGTCGGCGGCTCCCGGCCGCACCGGACGGGGGCTGCGCGGCGTCGACGGCGTGCTCGCGGTCGTGGAGCAGCTCGCCGGCTGCCCCGTCCCGGCCAGCGCTCTGGAGCCGCTGGTCCTGGGCAGCCGGGTCGTCGACTACACGGCCGCCTACCTCGACGAGCTCACCGCGACCGGTGAGGTGCTGTGGGCCGGCCACGGGGCCCTCCCGGGGACCGACGGCTGGGTCTCGCTGCACCTCGCCGACGCCGCGCACCTCACGCTGCCCGACCACGGGGACTACGACGACACCCCCCTGCACCAGGCAGTGCTGGAGGCGCTCTCCGGAGGCGGCGCGTACTTCTTCCGCCAGCTCTCGGACGCGGCCGGCGCCACCGACGACACGATGATGGAGCAGGCGTTGTGGGACCTGGTCTGGGCGGGACGGCTCAGCAACGACACGCTGGCCCCGCTCAGAGCGCTCACCACCGGTGGCCGGACCGCTCACCGCAGCCGACGACCCCCGCCCCGAGCCCGGATCGGCTCCCGGGCCCGGCCGCAGCTGCCGACCCGCGGCGGGCCGGTGTCCGCGGCGGGCCGGTGGTCCCTCCTGCCCGAGCTGGAGCCCGACGCGACGCGCCGCGCCCACGCCACGGCGGAGTCGCTCCTGGAGCGCCACGGCGTCGTCACCCGCGGTGCGGTGCAGGCCGAGAGGGTGCCCGGCGGCTTCGCCGCCGTCTACCGCGTGCTGTCGGCGTTCGAGGACTCGGGCCGGTGCCGGCGGGGGTACTTCGTCGCCGGTCTCGGCGCAGCCCAGTTCGGCGCGCCCGGCGCGGTCGACCGGTTGCGCACCTTCTCCCGCGACCTCAGTGCCGACCAGTCGCTGGCCGGGTCGGAGAACGACGACCGCCGAGCGGCGGTCGCCCTGGCTGCGACCGACCCCGCCAACCCGTACGGCGCAGCCCTGGCCTGGCCGGAGCGGTCCCGGGAGCCCGAGCCCTTGGGGGAAGCACCTGCCCAGCCCGTCGTCGCCACGACGCCCGGTCACCGCCCGGGGAGGAAGGCAGGTGCCCTCGTCGTCCTCGTCGACGGATCGCTGGTGGTCTACGTCGAACGAGGTGGACGGACCCTGCTCACCTTCACCGAGGACGCCGACGTCCTCGGTGCAGCGACCGCCGAGCTCGCCGCCGCGGTCCGTCGCGGTGCCCTGGGGCGGCTGACCGTCGAACGCGCCGACGGCGAGGACATCCTCGGTCGGCAGGACCCGCTGCGGGCCGCGCTGGAGAGCGCCGGCTTCGTGGTCACTCCCCGCGGGTTGCGGCTCCGTGCCTGAGGGCGACACCGTCTGGCGGACCGCCCGCCAGCTCGACCGAGCGCTGACCGGCAGCACCCTGGTGCGCACGGACTTCCGGGTGCCCGCGCACGCGACCCTGGACCTGTCCGGGCTCGTGGTGACCGGGACCGCGGCACGCGGCAAGCACCTGCTGACCCGGATCGGTGACGCGCACACCCTGCACACCCACCTGAAGATGGAGGGGTCCTGGCACCTCTACCGCCCCTCGTCCGCCTGGCGCCGACCGGCCTTCGAGGCTCGGGTCGTGCTCGCCACCGAGGACTGGGTGGCGGTCGGGTTCGCGCTGGGCATCACCGAGGTGGTCGCGCGGGCCGACGACCCGGGGCTGGTCGACCACCTGGGACCTGACCTGCTCGGCCCCGACTGGGACGAGGAGCTGGCCTTGCGGCGGCTGCTGAGCGACCCGGCCCGCCCGGTCGGCGAGGCGCTGCTCGACCAACGCAACCTGGCCGGGATCGGCAACATGTACAAGGCCGAGCTCTGCTTCCTCTCGGGCCTGCACCCGGAGGCGCCCGTCGGCGAGGTGGAGTCCCGGCTGCGGCGGGTGGTGCGCCAGGCGCATCAGGTCCTGATGGCCAACAGGGAACGCGCGATGCAGACCACCACCGGCGACCTGCGCAACGGCAGACGGACCTACGTCTACGGTCGTCGAGGGCAGCCCTGCCGCCGCTGCGGCGCGCGGATCCGTCAGGCCGACCTCGGTGGCCGGGTCACCGCCTGGTGCCCCCGGTGCCAACCACCTCGCCACGAGGGCTCCGGCTGAAGACACGGCCGGCATCCTGCACCACACTGGGTCCGGGCCACCCCACGAGACGGAGACCGCGATGAGCCAACCCCCCACCGGGCCTGAGCGCCCCGACGGTTCTGATCCCGGCGGTTCTGATCCCGGCGGCGCGCCGTCGGCCGGAGGCGGGCCGGGAGGCGAGTCCGCGGGCGGAGCGGGAGACCGGGCGGCCGGCCGTCCGGCCGACCCTCAGGACGCCCCTCCATGGCCCGGCTACGGGCCACCCGGCGGCGGGCACCCAGGTCCCGAGCAGGGGCCTCCGGCGTACGGACAGGTCCCGTACGGCCAACCCGGGTACGGCCCCCGGGCAGGGGCCGGGCTATGGGCAGCCGGGCTACGGGCAGCCGGGCTCGTGGCCGCCGGTCGCACCGACCCCGCTGGCCCCGACCACCGGACGCGCGACCACCGCGCTCGTCCTCGGGCTGGTGTCGCTGCTGTGCTGCGGGTTGTTCACCGGGATCCCGGCAGTCGTGGTCGGTCTGAAGGCCCGGCGGGAGATCGCCGACTCCTCAGGTCGCCTCGGCGGTGACGGCCTCGCGCTGGGCGGCATCGTCACAGGGATCCTCGGGACCCTCTGGTCCCTCTTGCTCCTCGTGCTCGCCCTGGGTCTCGTGATCGCCGGGACAGCTCGCTTCTCCGTCTCGCCGGAGGAGTGCTCGGTCTCCGGCGTGCCCTCCCAGAGCCCGAACGGCGTCCAGGAGCAGTGCCTGTGAGGAGGCGGACGACGCCCAGGGGTCCCGCCGGCCGCGGCGCTCAGGCTGCGGAGGCGACGACTGCGCCGTCGGCGGACCGGGTGGTCCGTGGCGCCAGCGTCGTGGAGCCCACCTCGACGCGGGAGAGGCGCACGGCCATGGCCGCCTCCTCGAGGGCCACCGCGTCGGAGACCTCGGAGAGGATCTCGGACAGGGGCACGTCCAGGGCCGTGCAGATCGAGGCCAGCAGCTCGCTGGAGGCCTCCTTCTGCCCACGCTCGATTTCCGACATGTAGCCCAGGCTGACCCGGGCGTCACCGGAGAGCTGACGCAGGGTCCGCCCCTGGTCGATCCGCCGGGAGCGAAGCACCTCTCCGAGCAGACGACGAAACAGCACCATGATGTCTCCCGTCGTCCGTGGGTCGAGCCGGTCCGGCTCCTTCAGGTGGCAAACGCTACTCCAAGCGGCAAACTTCCCGTCGGTGGAATCCCACTATTGGAGTGTCGTCGTCCGTTCCGCGACAAGGCGCAGCGCCAGCCGCGCGGCGAGCCGACGGATCGCCGCCCGGTCCCCGCTGAGGTGCAGCTCGCGTGTCTCGGTTCCGGCACGCTCAGCCACCGCGACGTACACCAGCCCCACGGGCCTGCCTTCCTGGGTGTCGGGACCGGCCACCCCGGTGGTGCTCACCGCGAGGTCGGCGCCCAGCAGGGCACGCGCGCCCTCCGCCATCGCCGCCGCGCAGGCAGCCGACACCACCCCGTCCCGCTCGACCACGTCGGCAGGGACCCCGAGGACCTCTTCCTTGACCCGGGTCGCGTAGCTCACCACGCCGCCGACGTAGACCGCGCTGGCGCCGGGCACGTCGGTCAGCGCCGCCGCGAGGCCGCCGCCGGTGACCGACTCGGCGGTCGCCAGGGTCAGCCCACGGGCACGCAGGCGCGCCACCACGTCTTCGGCGGCGGGATCCGGTGCTGGGTCGGGTTCGGTGGAGGGGTCAGGCACGTGCCGATGCTAGGGGTCGGGCTCCCGGACGCGCCGCGACGCCTACGGCGCTCGTTGGCAGGACTCGCTAGCGTTCGACCATGGCCCTGGCGATCAAGGACTACGCGCTCATCGGTGACACCGCCACCGCCGCCCTGGTCGGCAAGGACGGCTCGGTCGACTGGTTGTGCCTGCCCCGCTTCGACTCGCCCGCCTGCTTCGCCGCTCTGCTGGGCACCGAGGAGCACGGGCACTGGCGGATCGGTCCGGCTGGCGAGGCCACCACCAGTCGTCGCTACCTCGGGCACAGCTTCGTGCTGGAGACGACGTACACGACCGAGACGGGCTCCTTCCGCGTGGTCGACGCCATGCCCCTGGCCGACCGGCGCGCCGACCTGGTCCGCCGGGTCGAGGGGCTGGAGGGCACCTGCCGGGTCAGGCACGAGTGGGTCGTGCGGCTCGGGTACGGCAAGATCCGGCCCTGGGTCTCCCGTCGCCAGCACGAGGGCGTCGAGGTGATCACCGCCGTGGCGGGGCCGGACCGTCTGCTGCTGCGCGGTCCCCGGCTTCCCGAGGCGGTGGACGGGCAGCACGTGGACGAGTTCGACCTGGCGGCCGGTGAGCAGCTGACCTTCTCGACCACCTGGCAGCCCTCCCACCACCGGATCGCCTCGTTCCTCGACGTCGAGGCGCGGGTCGACCAGACGATCCGCAGCACCACGTCCTGGGCCGAGGCCTGCACGTACCACGGACCTTTCCGACCCGCGGTGCTGCGCTCGCTGCTGACGCTGCGGCTGCTCACGCACAACGAGACCGGTGGCATCGTGGCCGCGCCCACGACCAGCCTGCCCGAGTCGATCGGTGGCTCCCGCAACTGGGACTACCGCTACTGCTGGCTGCGCGACGCCTCGATGACCCTGGAGGCGCTGCTGCGGTGCGGCTACCGGCGCGAGACCCGCCTGTGGCGCAACTGGCTGCTCCGGGCGGTCGCGGGCGACCCGGAGGACCTCCAGATCATGTACACCGTCGACGGTGGGCGCGACCTTCCCGAGCGCGAGCTCCCCCACCTGCCCGGCTACGCCGACTCGCGGCCGGTCCGGATCGGCAACGACGCGGTGGGCCAGAAGCAGTCCGACGTCCTCGGCGAGGTGATGGCCGCCCTCGGGCGCGCGCGCAGCCTGGGCATGGACGACGGCGAGGACGGCTGGGCGATGCAGCTCGCCCTGGTCGAGGACCTGGCCCGGCACTGGCACACCCCGGACAACGGGATCTGGGAGATCCGGGGACCCCGGCGGATGTTCACCCACTCGCGGGTCCACGTGTGGGTCGCCTTCGACCGGGCCGTCCGTGCGGTGGAGGAGCACGGGAAGACGGGGCCGGTCCAGGAGTGGCGGGCGCTCCGCGACCGGGTGCGCGCCGAGATCCTCCGGGAGGGTGTGGACCGGGAGCGCTCGACGTTCACCCAGCACTACGACACCCGTGAGGTCGATGCCTCCCTGCTCCTCCTGCCCACCCTGGGCTTCGTGGCCGGCGACGACCCGTTGATGCTCGGGACGATCAAGGCGGTGGAGGAGGACCTGCTGGTCGACGGGCTGGTCCGCCGCTACCGGACAGCGAGCGGGGTCGACGGGCTCCCCGGCGACGAGCACCCGTTCCTCGCCTGCTCCTTCTGGCTGGTCTCGGCGTACGCCGCCGCGGGTCGCCTCGACGACGCCGAAGGGCTGCTCGACCGTCTGGTGCTCCTGGCCAACGACGTCGGCCTGCTGGCCGAGGAGTACGACCCGCAGGCGCGCGCCCAACGCGGCAACTTCCCCCAGGCGCTGTCCCACCTGGCGCTGGTCAACGCCGCGCTCGACCTGGAGGCCGCGCGCTCGCGCTGAGCCGCCCGGTCAGACCTGGCTCTGGTGCCGCCGGGCCGCCATCGTCTTGCGCACGTAGTCGACGCCGGTTCCCACCGTGAGACCCACCGCCGCCACCATGGCCACCACGGCGACCCACCACAGCACCGTCCCCACCGGCTCCCAGGGACCGGAGAACAGCTGCAGGGGCATCACGAACAGGCCGAGCGCCAACGTCTGCGCGACGGTCTTGAGCTTGCCGCCCTGACCTGCCGGCATCACCACGCCCCGCCGGATCAGCCAGAAGCGCATGAGCGTGATCCCCCACTCGCGCACCAGCACGACCGCGGTCACCCACCACCACAGCTCACCGATCAGCGACAGGCCCACGAACGCCATCCCGGTGAGCGCCTTGTCCGCGATCGGGTCGGCGATCTTGCCGAAGTCGGTGACGAGGTTGTGCTTGCGGGCCAGGTCGCCGTCGACCTTGTCGGTGATCATCGCGACCGCGAACAGGGCGTAGGCCACCCAGCGCCACCCCATGGAGCGTCCGTCGTCGACGAGCAGCGCCCAGGCGAAGAACGGGACCATCGCGATCCGCAACGTGGTGAGCGCGTTGGGGACGTTGACGTTGCTGGGCCGGCTCTGCTCGGTCACCTCGGGCACCTCGTTCCTCTGCTCGGACTGCGCTCGGTCATCGAAGCGGCTCGGCGATCAGGTCCACGCCGTCGGAGCCGACCACGACGGCTTCCACCAGCATGCCCACCTGGACCGGGGCCGCGAGCCCTACCAGCGTGGTGGTCCCGTCCACCTCCGGTCCCTGGTGCTCCCCGCGTCCCTCGGCCGACCCCGTGCCCTCGAGCCGCTCCACCAGCACGCTGACCGGCTCGCCGATGCGGTCCTCTGCGCGCTGCGCGGTGAGCTCCTCCACCAGCGAGGTCACATGCTCGGTGCGGGCCCGGATCTCCTCCTCGTCCAGCTTGCCGGCGTACGTCGCGGCCTCGGTGCCGTCCTCGTCGGAGTAGCCGAAGACCCCCACCACGTCGAGGCGGCCGGCCTCGAGGAAGTCGCACAGCGTCTCGAGGTCCTCCTCGCTCTCCCCGGGGAACCCGACGATCACGTTGGAGCGCACCCCGGCAGCCGGTGACTGGCGACGCACGTCGTCCAACAGCGACAGGAAGCTGTCGGGGTCGCCGAAGCGGCGCATCCTGCGCAGCACCCCGGCGGCGGCGTGCTGGAAAGACAGGTCGAAGTAGTCCGCGACCCCGTCGGTGCCGGTGATCGCCGAGATCAAGCCGGGACGGGTCTCCGCGGGCTGGAGGTAGGACACCCGGACCCGCTCGACGCCCTCGATCGCGGCGAGCTCGGGCAGCAGGGTCTCCAGCAGACGCAGGTCGCCCAGGTCCTTGCCGTACGACGTGGAGTTCTCGCTGACCAGGAAGAGCTCGCGCACGTCCTGCTCGGCCAGCCACCGGGCCTCGCCCAGCACGTCGGAGGGTCGGCGGGACACGAACGACCCGCGGAAGCTGGGGATGGCGCAGAACGAGCAGCGCCGGTCGCAGCCGCTGGCCAGCTTCAGGGGCGCCATCGGGCCGCCGTCGAGCCTGCGGCGAACCGCGCGCGGGCCGGTCTGCGGCGCGGCCCCGGTGGGCAGGTCGGGTGCAGCGATGGTGTGCCCAGGGACGACCACCCCGGCCTGCCCGGCGCCCCGCTCGGCCGGCGAGATCGGAAGCAGACGGCGACGGTCGGACGGGGTGTGCGCCTCGTGTGGCTGCCCGGCCAGGACGGACCTCAGCCGTGCGGCGATGTCTGGGTAGTCGTCGAAGCCGAGCACCGCGTCGGCCTCAGGCAACGAGGTGGCCAGCTCCTTGCCGTACCTCTCGGCGAGGCAGCCCACGGCCACGACCGCGCGGGTCGTGCCGGCTCCCTTCAGGTCGGCAGCCTCCAGGAGGGTGTCGACGGAGTCCTTCTTGGCGGCCTCGACGAAGCCGCAGGTGTTGACCAGCACGGTCTCGGCAAGGGCCGGGTCGTCGACGAGAGCGAAGCCGCCGCTTTCCAGCCGACCGGCGAGCTCCTCGGAGTCGACCTCGTTGCGGGCGCAGCCCAGGGTCACCAGGGCGACCGTGGTGAGGGCTGCCGCAGACGCGGACGTACCGGCCTGGTCGGGGTCGTCGGACACGGGGAGGCGGGCGCTCGCCGCGGCGAGGGCGCTGTCGGATGCAGGAGTCATGGCTTGGGTCGAGTATGACGGGTACCCCCGGGCCACGCCGAATCCTGCGAGCGGGTCGCGCTCAGGGGCGTGGGAGCGGGGCCTCCACAGGCGTGGCGTACGGGAAGTCGTCGACGTGCGCGACGGGGGTCCGCGCCGGCCGCGACCACTCCTCCTCCAGCTCCCAGGGCGCGGGGTCGCTGCCCGACCAGGGCGGGAAGGGAGAGCCGTGCGGGGAGGCGAGCGGCGCGGGCACCGCCGAGCTCGCCGGCCCACCCGGACGTTCCCCCGTCCGGTGGGTCGGTGGGCGGCAGGCCGCTCGGCGAGACGACTGCAGGCTGGGACCTGACGCCCGATGCCAGGTCCGTCGCTCCGGCCTGGAGGAGCGCCGCGGCCAGGGCTCCGGGCGCCTCGTCGACCCACTGCTCGGTGGTGCCGCCGACCGTGGTGAGCACGGTGACGACCCCTGCTCCGAGGACCGCGGACAGCAGCAGGTACGGCCAGAGCTCGAGGGCGAGCCAGATCACCGTCTCCTCCCGTCCGTCAGGCCGAACGCGGGCCCGGCGGTGCGGGGCTGCTCGTCGAGCAGCTCGCGCAGGACGCCGTAGGCGACCAGGCCGCCCAGGGCGAATGCCGTCGCCACCAGCAGGAGGATCTCACCGCACATGAGCCACATGACCCTGACCTACCCGTTCCTGACCGTGAGGGAGCCCCGCTGGTTCCGGGCCTGCGCCATGGGACCGTCGCCCTCGTCGACCGGGAACTGGTCTCCGTACCCGCGGGCCAGGAGCCGCTTCTTGTCCACCCCGGCGTGGGCCAGCACCGCCACCATGGCCCAGGCACGGTGCAGCGACAGCGTGGAGCCGTCGACCGTGTGGCTGTCGGCGTGCCCCCCGACGGTGACCGTGCCCAGGCCACAGGCCCGCAGCAGCCGGGCGACCGAGAGCAGCATCGAGTGCCCTCCCGGCGCGAGCCGGTCCGTGGCTCCGACGAAGGGGATCCGCTGGTGACGCGTGGCGCGGTCGACCTTGCCCTGGAGGTCGCGGCAGGCCCGGGCCTCGGCACGGGAGGCGTAGACCGCCACCAGCTCGACGCCGGCGACCCCCGCAACGGGAGCAAGCGCCTTCTCGACTGCGCGGGGCGCGCGACCGGTGGGCACCCGGGCGATCACGCTGCGGCCGTCCGCCTCGACTCGCACGTCGTCGAGGCCCTCGGCCCGCAGCGCCGCGCGAGCCTGGTGGGCCAGGGTGCGCTCGAGGCGAGGGATCTCGAGGTGAGCCACGCCCGCGGCCACGAGAGCTGGCAGGAGCACGACGAGCACCCAGAACCCGCGTCGTGGGCGGCGTAGGTACCGCACCCGGCACGTCACCAGCCGGCCCGTCGGCAGCACCGACGGGTCGAAGGCGGGCTGCGGGTCCATGCGCGCTCCTGGGTACGCCGCGGCACTGGCCGCGGAACGATCCGACGAGCGACGGTATCAATGCAATACGCCCATAAGGGGCGAAACCAGGACTGATTTACCCGAACAGCCGAGGCCTGGTCAACGCGCAGGGCGCTGGAAGACCCGGGTGCCGGGTTGGTCCAGCTCACCCAGGACGCCCTGGTCGGTCCCGTTCACCGCCACCGACAGCGCCCCGGCGTTGTCCCCGGTCACCGTGACCGGGGGGTCGACCCGCAGGGTCTTCACCTCGCCGATGACCAGGTCGCCCTCGAAGACCAAGGCTCCGTCGCCGTCACGCACCTCGACGTGGGTGCCCGCGTTGACCGCCACCAGCCGGGTGGTCACCGGACGTGGCGCCCGGGGGGCAGCGGGGTCGCCGAACCCGCCACCCAGACCGGCGGATCCGTTCAGCATCGGCGGCGCGTTCTCCAGCACCTGCTGGCTGTCGCCGGCGAAGAGGCGGACGCCGCTCCACACCAGCACCAGAGTGAGCACGACCCCCACGAGCAGCGCCCAGTTCGGGCCGCCGACCGTGCTGCGCATGCTGCCGGTCATCCCGGTCGCCAGCTCGGCCTCGAACACCCGGCGCGCATTGATCGGTGCCGTCGCGTAGCGCGCGTCGAAGTGGGCGAGCATCGGCACCGGGTCCTTGCCGAGCACACGGGCGAGGGTACGGATGTGCCCGCGTGCGTAGAAGTCGCCTCCGCACGGAACGAAGTCGTCGACCTCGATCGACTCGATCACGTGCGGGCGGATCCGGGTGCGGTCGGCCAGCTCGTCCACGCTTAGCCCGACGCGGGTGCGCGCCGCGGCCAGCTCGGGACCGATCACCGGGTCGTAGGCCGGCAGCGGCTCGAAGTCGCCGATCACCAGCGGGTCCACCGGGTCCGCCACCGCTGAGATCGTGCGCACCCGCGTGCGCGGCTGTGCGGCCACCACCGCCGGCGTGCCGGCACGCGTCTCGTCCGGTTCGAGGGAGCCGACCCGGCCCCCGTCGGCACCCGACGCGACCGCGGTGTCGTCGTCGACGCCGACCGCGTCCTGCGACCCCTCCGGCGTGACCGAGGGAGCCGCACCAGTCTCCTCCGAGCGGCGCAGCCAGCGGGGGCGACGGTCGGCCTCGCGCACGGTGTCGTCGGAGATGACCGCCCGCTCGTCCTGGCTGCTCGCCCGGTTCGGTGAGGTCACGACCGGTCCCGGCTCGTCGAGGAGGGTGACCACCTCGGCGCGGCCGTGGGACAGCTCGGCGACCCGGTCGGCGAGATCGCCCTCTCCGCTCACCCGGGTGGTGAGTCCCACCGGGACGGCGAGGGCCGCGCCGTACATCTTGTGGTTGAGGCGGGCCGCACGGCGTGCCCTGCCCTCCAGGCCCTCGGTGGCCCGCTGCACGTGGACCAGCCCCACCACGATCCGTCCGTCGCGCAGCAGTCCGCGGCGCGGGGTGACCAGCACCCGGTCGATCGCCTCCCAGGGCAGGCCGCGCCACTGGGCACCGAGCCTGATCCGCACACCCATCTCGTCTGCCACCAGGAGCGGGGTGCGCGCGTCGAGCAGACCGCGCAGCAGGAGGGCGGCCAGCACCGCGAGCAGCAGGCACAGCACCCAGTCCAGGGCTGCCCCGCCGTCAGCGGCGCGACGCAGGTAGGCGATGGCCATCGCCGAGGAGGCCAGCCCGAGCACGCCCGAGACCAAGGCGTTGCGGCGTACCTCGACCTGCGTGGGGGCGACCACCGAGTCCGGACCGGGCTCGCGTCCGGTCTCCTCCCCGTGGGCGACGTCGGTCTCGGCGAGGTCCTCGGTGGGGTCCTTCTCGATCGGCTGCGCGCTCACGGCTGCTCTCCCTGCAAGGTGGCGATGACCTCGTCGAGGTCATCGGGCTTGATGAGGACGTCGCGGGCCTTGGAGCCCTCGCTGGGGCCCACCACCCCCCGGCTCTCGAGGATGTCCATGAGCCGACCCGCCTTCGCGAACCCGACCCGGAGCTTCCGCTGCAGCATCGAGGTGGAGCCGAACTGGGTGGAGACGACCAGCTCGATGGCCTGCACGACCAGGTCGAGGTCGTCGCCGATGTCGTCGTCGAGGTCGCGCTTGGTCGTGGCCGGTGCCGTGACGTCCTCGCGGTAGGTCGGCGACAGCTGCTCCTTGACGTGCTTGACGACCTGGTGGACCTCCGCCTCGGTGACCCACGACCCCTGCACCCGGACCGGCTTGGAGGCGCCCATCGGCAGGAAGAGGCCGTCGCCCTGGCCGACCAGCTTCTCCGCGCCGGGCTGGTCCAGGATGACCCGGCTGTCGGACAGGCTGGAGGTGGCGAAGGCGAGCCGCGAGGGCACGTTGGCCTTGATCAGCCCGGTGACCACGTCCACGCTGGGACGCTGCGTGGCGAGCACGAGGTGGATGCCGGCGGCACGGGCCAGCTGGGTGATCCGGACGACCGCGTCCTCGACGTCGCGGGGCGCGACCATCATCAGGTCCGCAAGCTCGTCGACGACGACCAGGAGGTACGGGTACGGCGCCAGCACGCGCTCGCTGCCCGGCGGCACCTGCACCTTGCCGGCCCGGACCGCCTTGTTGAAGTCGTCGACATGCCGGAAGCCGAAGGCGGCCAGGTCGTCGTACCGCATGTCCATCTCGCGCACCACCCAGGCCAGCGCCTCGGCGGCCTTCTTCGGGTTGGTGATGATCGGGGTGATCAGGTGGGGGATGCCCTCGTAGATGTTCAGCTCGACCCGCTTGGGGTCCACCATGATCATCCGCACCTCGTCGGGGGTGGAGCGCATCAGCAGCGAGGTGATCATCGAGTTGATGAAGCTCGACTTGCCCGCGCCGGTCGCCCCGGCGACGAGCAGGTGCGGCATCTTGGCCAGGTTGGCGACCACGAAGCCGCCCTCCACGTCCTTGCCGAGCCCGACGATCATCGGGTGGTGGTCGTTGCGGGCGTTGCCGGAGCGGAGCACGTCCCCGAGCGAGACGATCTCCTTGTCGGAGTTGGGGATCTCGATGCCGATCGCGCTCTTGCCCGGGATGGGACTGAGGATGCGCACGTCGGCGCTGGCCACGGCGTAGGCGATGTTCTTGCCCAGCGCGGTGACCTTCTCGACCTTGACCGCCGGGCCGAGCTCGACCTCGTAGCGGGTCACCGTCGGACCGCGGGTGTAGCCGGTGACCTGGGCGTCGATGTCGAACTGCTCGAGGACCTCGGTGAGCCTGCCGACCACGTCGTCGGAGGCCTTGCTGCGCGCCTTGTGCGGGCTGCCCGCCCGGAGCATGTCGTTGCCGGGCACGGAGTAGGCGATGTCCCCGGACAGCGAGAGCTGCTCGACCCTGGCCGGCAGCGGCGTGTGCGGCGGCGGCTCCGGCTCCGCACGGTCGGCCGCGGGCGTGGCCGGCACGACCGGGGCCGACGACCCGGAGGCCGCCTTCCGGCCGCGCTTGGCGATCTCACGGTCGACCATGACCGGGCTGTCGTACGCCGGGTCGCCCTCGGGGGTGAAGTCGTCGGCCTCAGCGTCGGTGCCTGGCGTCATCGAGCCGACCCGTCGCCGGGGGCGGCTCCGCTTGAGGGGCGCCTCACCGGACGTGGCCTCGGTGTCCGGGCCGGGCTCGGGGCGGCGTCCCAGCAGCCGGTCGCGCAGACCGGCGACCCGGCTGGGAATCTGGTAGACCGGCGTCGCGGTCACCACCAGCAGCCCGAACACGCTGAGCAGCACGAAGATCGGGACCACGACGTAGGCGGTCTTGAGCAGGTCCATCGCCAGCGAGCCGACGACGAAGCCGATCGCTCCCCCGGCGCCCTGCAGCGCCTCGGTGTCGTTGCCGCGGGGCGAGCCGTGGCTGAGGTGGACCAGCCCGAGGATCCCGAAGACCAGGGCGCCCCAGCCGATCACCTGCCGGCCGGCAGGGCCGGTCGCCTCGGGGGCGCGCATCGTCGCCGCGCCCACCCCCACGAGGACCAGCGGGACGAACCAGCCGAGGAGGCCGAGCGAGCCGGTCACCACCGTGCGGGTCGTCTCCCCCACCCCACCGGGCAGCTGCCACCAGACGGAGGCGGCGACCACGACGGCCAGGGCGATGAGGAACAGCCCCGCCCCGTCGCGACGGTGCTCCGGCTCCAGGCCGCGGGCCGAGTGGCCCACCCGGCGTACCCCGGCGCCGATGGCGTGCGCGACGGCAAGCCAGAACGACCTCAGGCCGCGACCGAGCGCGACGAAGAGGCGGAGCACGGGGCCAGGACCGTTGCGCACGGCCCGGGGCGCGGGGCGGCCCGAGGTGGACCTGCCCTTGCCCTTGGACGGCGTACGGGACTGGCTGCCGGACGACCGGGACCGAGAACTGCCGGAGGCACTCTTGCGGGAGCTTCCGGACGTTCGCGACGCCGGCGGGGAAGACGTTCGGGTCGCCATGGCGACGAGGCTACGGGATCGTCACACCCGTCACACGCTTCCCACGCCGACCCGTCCCCTGCCGCACCTCCCCCATCCCCGAGCCGCGGGTCGCCGTTCGCCGAGCCGCGGCTCGCCGTTCGCCGAGCCGCGGGTAGACGCGGGCGATCTCGTCGGCCACCACCAACCCGCGGCTCGCGCCACGACAACCCGCGGCTCGCGGAACGACAACCCGCGGCTCGCGGAACGGCGATCAGCGGCTCGGGGAGAGGAGGGGGGCAAGGACCTCGGCGGCACGGGTGGCGTCGGCGCGGGTCACGCCCAGGTGGGTCACGAGCCGAAGCGCGGTGGGGCCGACCGCGGAGACCAGCACCCCTTCCTCTCGGGCCGCAGCGACCACCGGCGCCGGGTCGGAGACCGGCACCACGACGATGTTGGTGTCCACCGACTGGGGGTCGACGCCGCAGGCCTCTGCGAGCAGCCCGGCGTTCTCGTGGTCCTCGGCGAGCCGCTCCACGTGGTGCTCGAGCGCGTGCAGACCGGCGGCGGCGAGGATGCCGACCTGCCGCATCCCGCCACCCATCCGCTTGCGCCAGACCCGGGCCTCGGAGATCGTCTCGGCGGTGCCGACGACCAGGGAGCCGACCGGAGCCCCCAGCCCCTTGCTCAGGCACACCGCGACCACGTCGGCCACCGCGCCGTACGACGCGAGCGGGGTGCCGGTCGCGACGTGGGCGTTCCACAGTCGCGCGCCGTCCAGGTGTACGCCGACCCCGCGCTGGTCGGCGAACCGGCGCAGCTCCTCGAGCTGGTCGAGCCCGATCACGGCCCCTCCGCCGAAGTTGTGGGTGTTCTCCACCGAGATCGCCCGGGTGGGGACGAAGAACGGCCCGAGGTCCGGGGCGAAGATCTGCTGGATCATCGCCAGGTCCACGGGCCTGCCGACCCAGGTACGCATGGTCAGCCCGGTGACCGCGCCGTGCACGCCCAGCTCGGCCCGGGCGATGTGTGCCGAGGCCTCGCAGAGCACCTCCTGCCCCACCCCGACCAGGGACCGCACCGCCAGCACGTTGGCCATCGAACCGGTCGGCGTGAAGAGCGCCGCCTCCTTGCCGAGCAGGCCGGCGACGCGTTCCTCCAGCTGTCGGACCGTCGGGTCCTCGCCGTACACGTCGTCGCCCACCGGGGCAGCGGCCATCGCGGCCCGCATGGCAGTGGTGGGCTGGGTGACGGTGTCGCTGCGCAGGTCGATCACGCGGGCCACCCTACGAGGCACGGAAGGCGGCGACCTCCGCGGCCGTCGGCAGGCTCGGCGACGCGCCCCTGCGCGTGACCGCGACCGCTCCGGCGGCCATCGCGTCCGCAAGCGCCTCCGCGACGGTCAGGCCGCGTGCGAGCCCCGCCCCGAGGTACCCGGCGAACGCGTCGCCCGCCGCGGTCGTGTCGACCGCGGTGACCGGTGCGGAGGGGACGTGGACCGACCCCGCCGCGTCGACCAGCACCAGCCCCTGGGCAGCAAGGGTCACCACGGCCTGTCCGACACCCCGGTCGACGAACCAGCGGCCGGCGGCCCGCGCCGAGTCGAGGTCGTGCACGTCGATCCCGGTGAGGAGCCGTGCCTCGGTCTCGTTGGGCGTGACCACGTCCACACAGGCCCACAGCGACTCCTCGACCCGGCCGGCCGGTGCGGGGTCGAGGACCACGAGCAGGCCCTCCTGCCGCGCACGCCGCACGGCGTGCGCGGTCACCTCCGCGGGCGTCTCGAGCTGGGTGAGCAGCACCCGCGCCCGCCCCGCGTACGCCGTGAGGGCGCGGTCCACGTCGTGGACCTCCAGCCGGGCGTTGGCCAGCGGCACCACCACGATGTCGTTCTCGCCGCCGGAGTCGACCCGGATGTGGGCCATCCCGGTCGGTCCTGCGACGACCCGGACGGCGGCGGTGTCCACGCCGGAGTCGGCGAGCGCGTCCAGGGCGAGGCCGCGGAACAGGTCGTCGCCGACGCAGCCGACGAGCACCGTGTCCGCCCCGGCCCTGGCGCTGGCCACGGCCTGGTTGGCGCCCTTGCCGCCCAGCACGAGGCTGACGTCGTCGCCCAGGACGGTCTCTCCCGGCTCGGGCAGCCGCGCCGCGAACGCCGTGACGTCGACGCTGATGCTGCCGACGACGAGGACCGCTCCGGCGGCAGCCGGCTCGACCATCCCGGGGCTCACGCCTCGGCCGTCACCTGGACGTCGCGCAGCATCTCGGCAACCAGGAACGCCAGCTCCAGGGACTGCACCCGGTTCAGCCGCGGGTCGCAGACCGACTCGTAGCGGTCGGACAGGTCGGTCTCCAGCAGGGACTCCCCGCCGCCCACGCACTCGGTCACGTTGTCGCCGGTGAGCTCGACGTGCAACCCGCCGGGCCACGTGCCGACGGCCCGGTGCACGTCGAAGAAGCCCTGGACCTCCTCCATGACGTCCTCGAAGCGCCGGGTCTTGTAGCCCGAGGACGCCTCGAAGGTGTTGCCGTGCATCGGGTCGCAGACCCAGGCGACCTGGGTGCCGGCCGCGGTGACCTTCTCGAGCAGCTCAGGGAGGTGGTCGCGGATCTTCCCGGCCCCCATGCGGGTGATGAAGGTCAACCGCCCGGCCTCGTTCTCCGGGTTGAGCTTGTGGGCCAGCGCGATGGCGTCGTCCGCGCTCGTGGTGGGGCCGAGCTTGACCCCGATCGGGTTGCGGATCCGGCTCATCAGCTCCACGTGGGCGCCGTCGAGCTGGCGGGTGCGCTCCCCGATCCACAGGAAGTGGGCGGAGACGTCGTACGGCAGCTCGGTGCGGCTGTCGATGCGGGTGAGCGCGTGCTCGTACTCCAGCACCAGCGCCTCGTGGCTGGAGTGGAAGTCGACCCGGTGGAACTCGTCGGGGTCGGCACCGATGGCCTTCATGAAGGTGAGCGCACGGTCGATCTCCTGAGCCATGCGCTCGTAGCGCTTGCCGACCGGGGAGGAGCGGACGAAGTCGGTGTTCCAGGTGTGCACCTGGCGCAGGTCGGCGTACCCGCCGGTCACGAAGGCCCGGACGAGGTTCAGCGTCGAGGCGGAGGAGTTGTAGACGTCGAGCAGCCGCTGCGGGTCCGGAACCCGGGACTCGGGGGTGAACGCGTAGCCGTTGACGGCGTCGCCGCGGTACGCCGGCAAGGTGACGCCCTCGCGCGTCTCGTCGTCGGAGGAGCGCGGCTTGGCGTACTGCCCGGCCAGCCGGCCGAGCTTGACCACCGGGACCGACGCCGCGTAGGTCAGCACCACGGCCATCTGGAGCAGGACGCGCAGCTTGGCGCGGACGTTGTCCGCGGTCGCGCCCTCCAGGGTCTCGGCGCAGTCGCCCCCCTGGAGCAGGAAGGCCTCGCCGCGGGTGACCGCGGCGAGCTTGCCCTTGAGGTCGTCGCACTCGCCGGCGAAGACCAGCGGCGGAACGTTGCGCAGGCGCCCCACGGTCCGGTCCAGCGCGTCCCGGTCGGGCCAGTTCGGCTGCTGGGCCGCGCCGAGCGCGTAGAGGGAGGGAAGGTCGGGAATGCTCACGGCGCCAGCCTACGTCCCGGGGCGCGGTGGGATCGGCGGGTGTCCGCTGCGCGATTGGCCCACCGAAAGGGACTAAAGCCCTATTCTTATCCGTATGGGGCTTCTTGCGCGATTCCGGCCGTCGGCCGATCATCGCTGGGAGCCGCCTGCCCTCGGCACCTGCCGGTGCGCGCGCCACCTCGACGAGATGCTGCACGAGCGCATCCCCCTGGCGGACGGCTCCGGCGACGTGCCCGTGGCCGACCTCGCCGCGGCCGGCTCGCTGAGCACCGTCCCGACCCCGGACCACATGTGGTTGACCGGGACCCGTCCGGAGGAACGACGAGGGCCCTTCCACTTCCGGGTGGTGCACCAGCAGTCGCTGAACCGCTTCCTCTCCCCCACCGCTCCCACGCTCCTCGACCACGTGGTGGCGCTCCAGCCCGGGATCGACCGTGTGCTCTGGCTCGAGCACCGCATGGTGCTCGCCGTCGGGGCGCCCCGGCTGTGCTCGCGCGGCGTGCAGGGCGCGATCGCCGAAGCGCTGCTCAACGCACGGCTCCGGATCGGCTGAGCTCCTCTCCGGGACGCTCGGGGGCGCCCCGGCGCACGTGAGGGAGCCGTCGGCACCGACCTCACGGTCGGTGCCGACGGCTCGGGACAGGGCGAGCGCAGGACCGGACGGTCAGCCGAAGAAGACCTCGGCCTCGGCGTACTCCTCGGGCGAGACGACCTTCAGCTCGCCGGTGCCCTCGGCCAGCGGCACCCGCACGATGTCCTTGCCGCGCAGCGCGACCATGGTGCCGTAGTCGCCGTCGGCGACGGCGGTGATGGCATGCAGGCCGAAGCGGGTGGCCAGCCACCGGTCGAAGGCGGTAGGGGTGCCGCCTCGTTGGACGTGGCCCAGCACCACCGCACGGGCCTCCTTGCCGGTGCGGGACTCGATCTCCTTGGCCAGCCGGTCGCCGATGCCGCCCAGGCGCACGTGACCGAACGCGTCGGTCTCCCCGCTGACCAGGGTCATGTCGCCGCCCTCGACCGGGACCGCCCCCTCGCTGACCACGACGATCGGTGTGTAGCGCGTCTGGAAGCGGTGCTCGACGTACTCGCAGACCTTGTCGATGTCGAAGGGCTGCTCGGGGATCAGCACGATGTTCGCCCCGCCGGCGAGCCCCGCGTGCAGCGCGATCCAGCCGGCGTGCCGTCCCATGACCTCGACCACGAGGACCCGGTGGTGCGACTCGGCGGTGGTGTGCAGCCGGTCGATCGCCTCCATGGCGATGTTCACCGCCGTGTCGAACCCGAAGGTGAAGTCGGTTCCGGACAGGTCGTTGTCGATGGTCTTGGGGACCCCGACGACGTTGACCCCGAGGTCGGCCAGCTTGGTGGCGACCCCCAGGGTGTCCTCGCCGCCGATGGCGATGAGGGCGTCCACGCCGTTGGCGGCCAGGTTCTCCTTGATCCGCTCCACCCCGCCCTCGACCTTGAAGGGGTTCGTGCGGGACGACTTCAGGATCGTGCCGCCGCGCGGCAGGATCCCGCGGACGTCGTCGACGGTCAACGGCACGGTCAGGTTCTCCAGTGGACCTCGCCACCCGTCCCTGAACCCGACGAACTCGAAGTCGTAGGTCGCGACGCCCTTGCGGACGATCCCACGGATCACGGCATTGAGGCCGGGACAGTCCCCGCCCCCGGTCAGCACTCCAACTCTCATGTGCTCACCGTAGCGACCTGATTTTGATCGTTCCAGAGCCGTCGGTCCCGAACCGGGGCGCGGAGCCTCGCGGCCTGCGCAGGAGGCGGCAAGGCACTGCTGCGAAGATGCCCGTCATGACCTTCTCGATCGTGGCCCGCTCCGACGACGGCGAGTCGTGGGGGGTGGCGGTGGCCTCCAAGTTCCTCGCGGTCGGATCGGCGGTCCCGGCGGCCGTGGCCGGGATCGGGGCCATCGCCACCCAGGCCGACGCCAACGTGGCCTTCAAGGGCCTCGCCCTCTCCCACCTCGACGAAGGCGCCACCGCGGAGGTCGCCCTGGCCCGGCTCCTGGAGGAGGACGAGGGCCGCGCGCACCGCCAGGTCGGGCTCGTCGACGTCGACGGCAACGCCGCGACCCACACCGGCGAGGACTGCTTCGCCTGGGCTGGCGGGGAGAGCGGCCCCGGGTACGCCGTGCAGGGCAACATCCTCGCCGGCCCCGAGGTCGTCGCCGCGATGCGTGAGGCCTGGCTGGAGAGCCGCGACGAACCCCTCCTGGTCCGCCGGCTGCTCCGCGCGCTGCAGGCCGGCGACGCGGCCGGCGGGGACCGGCGAGGCCGGCAGTCCGCCGCGCTGCTCGTGGTCCGCGACGGCGCCGGGTACGGCGGCCGCGACGACGTCGCCGCCGACCTGCGGGTGGACGACCACCCCGACCCCTGCGCCGAGCTCGAACGGCTGGTCGAGCTGCACGCGCTCTACCTCACCGCCTCCACCGAGGAGGAGAAGGTGCCGCTCGACGCCACCCTGCGTGGCGAGCTCGACGACCTGGCTCGCACACACGGGCACCCCGACCTCGACGCCTGGGTGGGCTCGGAGAACTACGAGATGCGCGTCGGCGCCGACTGGATCGACCGGGCGGTCCTCGGGCTCCTCCGCGCGAGGTGACCGGCCGATGACCGGGGCGGGCACGGGCCGGGCCCGCCTCGAGCTCGCCGTCGGCCCCGACGAGGTGGCGGCGCGGCTGGTCGACGCGACGGGCCGGGTGGTCGCCGGCGCCGCCCAGGATCTCGGCCGGGTCCCGGCCGGCCCCGGCTGCTTCGACCTGACTGCCGAGCAGCTGTGGCAGGCGACGCTGGCCGCGGCACGCCAGGTGCTCGAGGGCGCCGCGGTCGCCGCTGCGGACCCGGTCGAGGTGGGACTCGGCGGTGCGCACGAGGCCCTGGTCGTGTGGGACCGGGAGACGCTCGGCGCGCCGCGGCCCGCGCTCGCCCACGACGACGTGCGCGCTTCGGTCACCCTCGCCGGGCTCCGGGCCTCGGGGGCCGCGACCCGGCTCGAGTCCCTGGTCGGACGGGCCGCGACCCCGAGGGCGCTCGGGGTGCGGCTGCGCTGGCTGGCCGAGCACGACCCGCGGGTCTGGGCGCTCGTCACGGAGGGCAGGTACGCCGTCGGCGGGGTGACGGCGTACCTGCTGGCGCGGCTGACCCGGGGCACCTGGCACGTGACCCCGCTCGAAGGCGCAGCCGGGTCCCTCCTGCTCTCCCCGGGCGCCGACCGGTGGAGCGAGGAGGCCTGCGTCCTGCTCGCCGTCCCGGTGGGGGCTCTCCCCGAGCTGGTGGCATCCCCGGCCCGGCTGGCGACCACGGACCCGCGGTGCTTCCTGGGCAGGTCGGTCCCGGTCAGCGCGTTGCCCGAGGACCGGTGAGCCGGGCCAGCTCGGCCGCCGCCGACGCGGCGACCTCTCGCGCCTGCGCCACCTCTGCCTCCCGGGCCTCGACCCGCGCGTCGACGTCGGCCAGCGCCGCCGACGCGGCGTCGGTCGCAGCCTCGGCCTCGGCGAGCTGTCGGCGCAGCTCCTCCAGCCCGGCCTCCAGCTGGAGCACCCGGGCCTCGCGCTTGGTCCGCGACCGCACCGCCTTGTCGCGTGCCTTGACCGCCTTGCGCAGGGTCCGGCCCGCGGCATCCACCCGCAGCTGCGCCTGCTCGCGCTCGCGGTCCTCGTCGCGGACCAGGCTCAGAGCGGGCCGCTCGGCCACCTGACCGCCCGTGTCCCCCGACGACGCGGACCGGCTCCCCGACGCCGGGTCCGGGGCGTCCGGGGGCACCGCCAGCACCTCGGCCAGCGACTCCAGCCCGGTCGAGGTCAGCGGCTGGGCGAGCAGGCCGCTGCGCACCGCCTCGGCCGCGGCGCCGTCGGTCATCGCGGCCTGCAAGGTGGCCTCGACCTGCCGGGTCGAAGCGTCACCGAGCACCTGTCCTCGCTCCCGGGCCAGCCCGAGCACCTCCGTGGTGACCGCGGCGACCAGGCGCCGCCGCTGGTGGGCGAGGTCACGCAGGGCGTCTCCCTGCAGCAGCGACTGGGCCTGGCGCAGCGCCGTCCCGAGCTCGGAGATCTCGGCCACCAGCTCGGTACGCTCGCGGGCCAGCAGGTTCACCGCCCACGCGGCCAGGGGTGGGCGGCGCAGGGCGGTGACCCGAGCGGCGACGGCGCGGTCGCCGTCCGCCCTGAGCCGCTTCGCGGCCGCGGTCCGGGCAGCGGTGAACTCCGAGGGCTGGAGCCCGTAGAGCTCCCAGGCCACCGCCCGCAGCCCGGCGACCTCGTCCGGGTCGCGGCCGTCGTCGTCCATGCGGCCAGGATAGGGAGGGCACGAACGACACCCCGTCCTGCGGAGTCCTCAGCCGAGGTCGTCGTCCAGGCCCTGCTCGATCGCGTACCGCACCAGCTGCACCCGGTTGTGCAGCTGCAGCTTGCGCAGGGTGTTCTGCACGTGGTTCTGCACCGTGCGGTGGGACAGCACGAGCCGGTCCGCGATCTGCTTGTACGACAGCCCCTTGGCGACCAGCCGGAGCACCTCGGTCTCCCGGTCGGTCAGACGCGGCAGGTCCGCGTCCGGCGCCGCGGCGCCGGAGCCCTCCGAGAGCCGGCGGTACTCCCCCAGCACCAGCCCGGCAAGGCCAGGGGTGAAGACCGTGTCCCCCACTGCCACCCGGCGTACGGCGTCCAGGAGCTCCGCGCTCGAGGCCGACTTCACCAGGTACCCGGTGGCCCCGGCCTTCACCGCGTCGAGGACGTCGGCCTGCTCGCCGGAGGCGGAGAGGATCAGCACCCGCACCCTCGGGTCCTCGCGGACCAGGGTCTCGGTCACCGCCACACCGTTCGGCTCGGGGATCTGCAGGTCCAGGACGACCACCGCGGGGCGGGTGGCCCGCGCTCGGACGAGTGCCTCCCGACCGTCGGCGGCGGTGGCCACCACGTCCACTCCGGCGGCGCCGAGGTCGCGGACCACCGCCTCCCGCCACATCGGGTGGTCGTCGACGACCATCACCCGCAGGGCTGGGCCTTCCTGCTGAAGGTCGTCGGCCGGCCCGTTCGGCACGGTCGTCATCGGTGCTCCCCTCGATCTGGCGTCCGCGGAAGGGTGAGCAGCCACTCGACCCCTTGTCCTGGTCCGGTCACCAGGTCCGCGCGACCGCCGAGGTCGGCCATCCTGCCGCGTACCGAGCCGACCACCCCGATCCGCCCCTCGGTGACCGCCTGGGTCAGCCGGCCCTCGGGGATGCCCGGACCCTCGTCGCGCACCGAGACCTCGACGCGGCCGCCCAGGTCCTCCACGAACACCCAGGCCGCGCTCTCCTCCCCGACGTGGCAGCGCACGTTGTCCAGGCAGGCCGCGACCGCGGCCGCCAGCTCCTGCACCTGGTGGCTGCCGAGCAGGACCGGGACTCCGGGCCCGGTCACGGTCACGTTCGCCGTGGCCAGCCCGGTCAGGGCAACCATCAGGTCGACCCTGGCCGTGCCGTCGGCCTCCGCGCGCCCGGAGAGCGCATCGGCCTGGACCAGCGAGCGCAGGGCCACCTCCTGCTCCGCGGCCAGGCGGCCGAGGGCGGCCAGCTCGCCGCCGGCCTCGGCCCCGCGCCGCTGCACCAGGGCCAGGACCTGCAGGACGCCGTCGTGCACGGCCCGGGCCAGGCGGGCACGCTCGGCGACGACGGCCGCGGCACGCTCCGCCGCCGCACGCATCTCCGCTGCCCGGCGCAGCACCCCGGAGGTCCAGCCGACGACCCCGGCGAGGAGGAGGAGCAGGAAGATGTTGCCCCAGGTGCTGCCGCCGTAGACGGTGCGCACCGACACGTCGGCGACCGAGACCACCAGGGCGGCGCCGAGCGCCTGGGCCCAGTGCCGCGCGGCCGCCCAGGCCAGCACCGGCGCGATCACCGCGAAGGACGGCATCGTCGAGGCGTGCCGGTCCAGCATCTCCTGGCTCTGGACCAGCGGGGTGCTGAGCATGAGCGCCACCGCGACCGCGAGGTCGGCGACGAACAGGGGGACCCGGCGACGGTGGGGCGCCTCGTAGGCCCACGAGACGAAGCCTGCCCATCCGACGAGGACGACCAGGTCGAGCACCGCGAGCCAGGGACGGGCGAACTCGTCGAACCGGGCCACGTTGAGCGCCACCGCGTAGGCGGTCACCACTGCCCTGACCCCGGCAAGCGCCCGGAAGAAGTCGGTCTCGACCTGCTCCGCGGGCGACCCGCCGGCCGGGGTGCCGAACCGGGACGTCATCGTGCGGCCATCCGCGCTGCTCCGGATCAGGAGGCCTTGACGTCGGAGTCGTCCGCCTTGGCCGCCTTGGCCGCGTCGCGGGCGGCCTCCTTGTCGAGGGCCTTGGCCCGCGCGGCGTACAGGTCGACGTACTCCTGGCCGGAGAGCCGCATGATCTCGTACATGATCTCGTCGGTGGCCGAGCGCAGGATGAACCGGTCGTTCTCCAGCCCCTCGTAGCGGGAGAAGTCCAACGGCTTGCCGAAGCGGACCAGGGGCCGGGTCCAGTGGCCGAACTTCTTGCCGGGCGGCGCCACGATGTCGGTGCCGACCACGGCCACCGGGATGACCGGCACGCCCAGCTCGATGGCCAGCCGCGCGACGCCGGTCTTGCCGCGGTAGAGCCTGCCGTCGTGCGAGCGGGTCCCCTCGGGGTAGATGCCGAACAGGTCGCCGTCCGCGAGCACCTTGCGGGCCGAGAGCAGGGCACCGGCCGCGGCGTCGGCGCCGGAGCGGTCGATGGGCACCTGGCCGGCGCCGGAGAAGAAGTGCTTCTGCAACCACCCCTTGAGACCCGGGGTGGTGAAGTACTCCGCCTTCGCCACGAAGGTGATCCGGCGGTTCAGCGTCAGCGGCATGAACAGCCAGTCGGCGTAGGAGAGATGGTTGCTCGCGATGATGGCCGGCCCCTCCTCGGGGACGTTCTCCAGCCCCTCGCTCCGGGGACGGAAGACCAGCCGCAGCACCGGTCCGAGCGCGATCCATCGGAGGAACCAGTAGAACAATGCGTCCTCCTCGAGCTTGACGTCGACCCGGCCCGACCGGCTCACAACCGATGACACCCTAGCCTGGTCTGGGAGCGCGTGGGACGATGAACAGGTGACGTTCGCGGCTCGGTCCAGTGGAGTCATTCAACACCAGGATTCGCAGGAAGGACCCTTCGTGGGCATCGCACCTGAGGACGAGCCGTTCACGGCTCCCGCCGCCCCCCAGGACCCCGACGGCAGGCGCGTCGGCGTGCTCCTGTGCCACGGGTTCACCAGCACGCCCGCCTCCATGCGTCCGTGGGCCGAGCACCTCGCCGGCCGTGGGTACGCCGTCTCCGTGCCGTTGCTCCCCGGCCACGCCACCACCTGGCAGCACCTCAACCGCACGACGGTCGACGACTGGTACTCCGAGGCCGAGCACGCTTTCGAGAAGCTGCTCGCCGACAACGACCAGGTCTACGTCGCAGGGCTGTCCATGGGCGGCCTCCTGGCGCTCATGCTCGCGCAGGTGCACGGCCGCGACGTGGGTGGCCTGGTGCTGGTCAACCCCCTGGTCCACAGCGAGCGCAAGGACCTCCGCCTGCTTCCGGTGCTCAAGCACGTGGTGCCCGCGTTCCCCGCGATCCGCAACGACATCAAGCAGCCCGGGGTCGAGGAGCGCGGCTACTCCCGGACCCCCCTCAAGGCCGCGCACTCCCTGTTCGCGAGCCTGCCGGAGGTCCGGAGGCGACTGCCCGAGGTCACCCAGCCGGTCCTGTTGTTCCGTTCGCGGACCGACCACGTGCTGGACGCGTCGTCGGGGCGGATCCTGATGTCCACCGTGTCCAGCCGTGACCTCGTGGAGCGGGTGCTCGAGGACAGCTACCACGTGGCTGTGCTCGACAACGACGCCGGGACCATCTTCTCCGGCTCCGCGGAGTTCTTCCGGCGGGTCAGCGCCGCGTGAACGCCGACCGTCCCGACCCGTCCCGCCCGGAGGACCCGGACCACGGCCTCGACATCGACGCCGCCTTCGCCGACATCGTCGCGCACTGGGAGCCCGCCGAGGCAGCCGACGCCGACGGCCGGACGCCCGGTCCGGACCCCCTGGCGGACCGGCCCGCCGCGGGCACCGAGCCCGAGCCCGCCACCCCGTTCGAGGACGACCCGTCCGGCGCAGCGGGGGCGGGCGCTGCCCCGCCCCCGGGACAGCGCGGCGAGCAGGAGCGGCTGCGCGACCTGTTCCGGCCGGCGTGGGAGGAGCCGGCCCGGCCGGCCCCGGAGGACGACGAGGCGCGGTGGACCCCTCCCCCGCCTCCGAGCATCCCGCACCCCGAGCCCCGGCGCGGGCTTGCCTGGGTCTGCCTCTTCGGCACCCCGGTCTTCGCCCTGGTCCTGCTCGTCCTCGGTCTGACCCCGCCGGGGTGGGCCACGCTGATGATGGTGGCGGCGTTCGTGGGAGGCTTCGCCTACCTGGTCGCCACGATGAGCGCGGCGCCTCCGGACCCCTGGTCGGGGGACGACGGCGCGCGACTCTGAGCACCGGCTTCCAGGGCAGCCATCGGCGAGAGAGAGGTGCAGTGGTGCAGTCGAGCGAGACGGTCGAGATCGAGGGACACCTGATCGACAGCGGGATCCTGTCGGTGGTG
This sequence comes from uncultured Actinomycetota bacterium, assembly GCA_963784485.1. Classification (GTDB taxonomy): domain Bacteria; phylum Actinomycetota; class Actinomycetes; order Propionibacteriales; family Nocardioidaceae; genus Marmoricola_A. The sequence goes on from CAWARH010000005.1 coordinate 675,139, forward strand.
CTGAACGACATCAAGGACTACGGCGCGGACTACACCATCGACAGCTTCGACGTCGGGCACGAGGCCAAGGACCTGTCCCGCGCCCGGGTCACCGTGGTCGCCGACGGCGAGGACGCCTTGCAGCGGCTGCTCATGCGGCTGCAGACACGAGGGCTCAACCAGGTCGACCCGGGCCAGGCCGAGACCACCGAGGCCACCGTCGACGGCGTGTTCCCCGACGGCTTCTACTCCTCCACCAACCTGGCCACGCAGGTCCGGCTCGGTGGACGGTGGTTCCAGGTCGGCAACCCGGAGATGGACTGCGGGCTCGTGATCGAGGGCGAGGGCGACGCGACGGTGGTGCGGACCGTGCCGATGGTCGACATCCGAGCCGGGATGCGCGTGGTCGTCGGCGCCTCGGGCATCAAGGTGGCAGCGCCGGTGGAGGTCAAGTCCGGGGTCGTGTTCGGCTTCATGGAGTCGGAGGTCTCGAGCGAGAAGCCGCAGACCGTCCTGGTCCGCCAGGTCGCCGACGGCATGCGCGAGGCCAAGGCCGCGGGCAAGAAGGTCCTGTGGGTCGGTGGCCCCGGGGTGATCCACACCGGGGCGGCGCCCGCGATGGTGGCGCTGGTCCACGCGGGCTACTGCGACATCCTGTTCGCCGGCAACGCACTGGCCACCCACGACATCGAGGCCGCCCTGTACGGCACCTCGCTGGGCATCGACCTCAACGTGGGCAGCGGGGTCGAGCACGGCCACGAGCACCACATCCGCGCGATCAACACGATCCGCAAGTCCGGCTCGATCGCCCACGCCGTCGAGCAGGGCGTGCTGACCGGCGGGATCATGCATGCCCTGGTCACCCACGGCAAGGAGTACGTGCTGGTGGGCTCGGTGCGCGACGACGGTCCGCTGCCCGACGTCTACACCGACGTCATCGAGGGCCAGCGGGCGATGCGCGCGGCCCTGCCGGGCGTCGGCTTCTGCGTCATGGTCGCCACCACGCTGCACTCGGTGGCCACCGGCAACATCCTGCCCGCGTCGGTCCCGCTGGTCTGCGTGGACATCAACCCGGCCGCGGTGACCAAGCTGGCCGACCGCGGCTCCTCCCAGGCCCGCGGCATCGTCACCGACGTCGGCCTGTTCATCGAGCAGCTGGCGCTCGAGCTGGTCCCGGCGTACGGCGGCCGCCGGCTCTGACGCGGGTCCTGGCTCGAGCGGCTCGCGCTCCTAGGCGTCCTCGTCGGGGCCGGTCCCGTCCTCGTCGAGGTCGATCCGCTGGACGCCGGAGGGGCGCGGCGGCGGCGGCGCCGACCCGTGCGCCTCCAGGAGGCCCAGCCCCGCCTGGAGCAGGGAGGAGGCAGCAGACGTCAGGTGGGCACGCACCTCCGGGCTGGTCTCCCGGACCTTGTGGATGACCTGGCACACCGGACAGTAGGCGCAGTCGGCGCCACCGGTCGCGAGGTGCTCGTTGAGGTCGCGGAGCCCTGCGGCCACTCCTGCCGCCGCGGAGCCGGCTGCCGAGGAGGCGGCCGAGGACGCGGCGTCCCCCTGCTGGGCGCCCTGGTCCACGGCCCAGTCCTGCAGGACGCTGAAGAGCTTCGCCGCCTCCTCCGCGACGGTGCCGATCTCCTCGGGCGGTGGTGCCTGGTCGTTCATGAGACCCCCTGGTTGGGTGCGAACCTGACCTCGAGCGCGCCGTCGCCCACCCGGGCGCCCACCACGTCGTGGCTGAGCAGCGCGGTCGGCAGGGCGAGCACGCGGCGGTAGGAGCCCACCGAGACGACCAGCTCGTCCCCGTGGCGGGCAAGGGCCACGTCGGCCTTCTCGGCGAACGGCAGCGCCAGGCGCAGCCTGGCACCGCTGGGGGTCCGCCGGATCGTCATCGGCCCCTCTCCGGGCGGGGTGGCCAGCGGGTCGTCCTCGCCGTACACCGCGGTGGCGAAGAGGCCGAGCCGGGCCACGCCGACCGGCTCCTCCTCGGCGTAGGCCGAGCGCCACACCGGGAGCCCGGAGAAGGACTCGACCACCTCGGCGAGCACCTCCTGCTGGGCTGCGACCCAGCGGGCCCGCCAGGGGTCGGCTCCCTCGGCCGGGAAGACCCGGTTGGCCACCACGCCGTCGACCTGGTAGCCGAAGAGCGACAGTGTCGTGAACGAGCGCCGCGCCTCGGCGAGCACGACGGTCTCCGGGGTCAGCACCAGCCGGACGCTGCACTCCTTGCCCGTGAGGATCTCGTGGACCTGCTCGAGGTCACGGTGCAGCCGCTCCACCGCGTCGAAGACCGAGTCGTGAGGCATCGGCACCCCGGCCGCCTTGGCCAGCACCGGTCGGAGCGCCTTCACCACCCGCCGCTCGGCCGGGAAGATGCGGTCCATGTACCACCCCAGGGCCTCGGGCAGCGCCAGGAGGCGCAGTGTCTCCGCCGTGGGCGCACAGTCGATGACCACCACGTCCCACGCCCCGGACAGCACGTGTCGTCGCAGCTCGAGCAGGGCCAGCACCTCCTCGGCCCCCGGCAGGACCGTGAGCTCCTCCGCGGTGATCGGGTCGACCCCGACCGCGTCGAGCACGCTGAGGAGGTACTGCTGGATCTCGGCCCAGGACTGCTCGAACCGGCGCTGCGCGTCGACGTGCTGCACGTGCAGGAAGGGGCCCACCTGCGTCGGCTCCGGTCCGATCGGCGTTCCGAAGGCGTCGGCCAGCGAGTGGGCGGTATCGGTGGACATCACCAGGGTGCGCAGCCCCCGCGCGGCCGCCAGGGTGCCGGTGCCGGCCGCCGCCGTGGTCTTGCCGACGCCGCCCTTGCCGGTGAAGAGGAGGATCCGCAAAGTCAGGCTTGCGACTCGACGCGCTTCTTGAGCCCCTTGAGCGCGGTGTCGATGATGACCTTCTCGGCCTTGCGCTTGAGCATGCCGATCATCGGCAGGCCCAGCTCGGCCGCGAGCCGGTAGGTCACCTCGGTGCCCTGGGAGGTCGAGCGGAGCTCGTAGGAGCCGTCCAGCTTCTTCAGCATCTTCCCCGAGACCAGCGACCAGGACACGGCGTCGCTGCCCTGCCAGTCGTAGGCCAGGGTGTAGGAGTCCTTGATCGGGCTGGCCTCGATCTCGAAGAACACCTGCTTGGCCCGGCCGTCCGGATAGGTCTCGACCACCTCTGCGGTGTGCATCCCCTGAGCCCACTCGGGGTAGGCGCCGAAGTCGGAGATCACCTCCATCACCCGCTCCGGGGGTGCCGCGATGACGATCGTGGAGCTCGTCTGGTCGGCCATGCCTCGGGTGCTCCGTCTCTGTCGCGCTCGCACCGTTCGGTGCCTGGTTCGCAGAGATTACCGCGCACGACGGGGGACGTGCTCGGGCCCCGGGCGGAGCAACAGGAAGCGTTTGCACTCATTCTTCAGAAATGGCCGTTTTGCTCCACTAATCTCGGGAGGCGCCCCGTCACGCCCGGGGGCATCGACCAGCTTCCGACGGAGATCACCGTGAGACCACGCCGGCTGCCCTCACAGGCACGCCCCGCGCGACGTCGACACCGCAGCAGTCGCGGTGCCGTCGCGGTCGAGGCGGCGCTGGTCACCCCGATCTTCATCCTTCTGGTGTTCGGCACGATCGAGTTCGGGATGCTGTTCAAGGACTGGCTGGCGATGTCCTCCTCGGTGCGGGCCGGAGCCCGACTGGCGTCCGCAGAACCACGGATGTCGACGTTCGCCACCGACGCCGCGTCCAACGTCGCCCGCGAGGCCACTGCGCTCGACATGAGCGGGTTCAAGGCTCTGTGGGTCTACCGCGCCGCCGCCGACGGCACGCCGATCGGCGGCAACGGCAGCTTCAGCAACTGCACCCAGTGCTGGAAGTTCTCGTGGAACGCCTCCACGCGACAGTTCGACGTCGCTTCCTCGTCGTGGCCGTCGACGTCGCAGAACGCCTGCCAGGGGGACCCCGGGCAGGACAGCATCGGGGTGTACCTCAAGATCGACCACCCGTCGGTGACCGGACTGATCTTCGACAGCATCCCGCTCGAGGAGCGTGCGGTGATGCGCCTGGAACCGATCCCGACCACCCGCGGCTGCAAACCGTGAGAGCCGTGAGGCGGGCGTTCGACGAGAACGGCGAGCGCGGCTACATCGCGCTCGCCACGGCGTTCCTGGCCACCCTCCTGATCGGGGTGACCGCCTTCGCCGTGGACGTCGGTCAGTGGTACGTCACCGCCCGCCAGGTGCAGCGCGCCGCGGATGCGGGCGCGTTGGCCGGGGTGCCCTACCTGCCGGGCGACCAGGCGCGGGCCTTCGACACCGCGCGGTCGCTGGTGACCGCGAACTCCTACACCGACGGTGTGGCGGATGCCACGGTGAGCACGGCCATCGACTCCTCTCCCACGCGGCTCCGGGTCACGGTCTCCAAGCAGGTCCCCAGCCTGCTGGGTGGCATCTTCGGCATCGACTCCACGACGATCGCGCGCTCCTCCGTCGCCGACTACGCCGGGCCGGTCGCGCTGGGCAGCCCGTGCAACGACTACGGCAACGATCCGGACCCGGGAACCACCCGCAGCAGCAACTGCTCGGGAGTGGACCGCTTCTGGGGGAACGTCGGGAGCGGACCGGCGGCGAAGAGCAAGGGCGACGCCTACCAGGACAACTCCGGGTGCAGTGCCGCTGTCGACGGCTGCAGCGGGTCGGTCAACACCGACTACGACCCCACCGGCTACTTCTACACGATCACCCTGGCCCAACCCGTCAACAACCTGGCGATCGAGGTCTACGACCCCGCTCAGATCAGCGTGGGTGATGTGTGCGCCAAGGGAAACCTTGCTGCGGCCAAGGCGATCCCCGCCGCCAACGCCGCGGTGCCGGACCCGGCGACCCGCTATGCCGAGGGCGCGACGAGCTGGTGCAACGGCGACGTCGACATGATCGGGGACCAGCAGTCAGGGGGCTTCGTCGACAAGGTCTCGACGAACTTCACCGTGCGCGACCCGGGCACCAACCCCTGGGACCCCACCTCGTTCCCCGTCCGGACCGGGTGCGCAGGGACGGGGAACTACCCCGGCTACAGCGGTGACCTGTCGCTCGCCCTGGACTCCAGCAAGCCCGCCTACGCCGAGGTGCCACCGGCGAACACCGGCCACGTCGCGGCGGCGTCCTCGAGCGGCTATGTCGCCGGCGTGTTCCGGCGCTGGGTCAGGCTGTGCACCATCGGCACGGCCCCCGCCGGGACCTACATGGTCCAGGTCCGGACCAACGGGCTCGGTGCAGATGTCGGCATGGGGCACAACCGGTTCTCGCTTCGTGCCTTCTCGACGACGAACTCGTCCGCCAAGGACAGCATCTCGGTCGCAGGGTTCACCAAGATGGCGATGTTCGCCAACCTGGGCGGCTTGACGTCCTTCTACCTCGCCCGGGTCCCCAGCGGGGCGGGTGGGCAGATCCTCAACATCCGGTTGTTCGACGTCGGGGATGCCAGCCAGCCGGGCACCATCACCGTCCTCCCCCCTGCCGAGCTCAGTGACGTCACCTTCGACAGCTGTATCGGCAGTGGGGTCGAGGTCGGCCCACTCCCCGGCTGCAAGCTCTCGAAGGTCTACGGGAGCAACACCTACCTAGGACAGCCGCAGAACAACCACCAGGGCAGGTGGCAGGGCATCGCCGTGCAGATCCCGGCGAACTACCACTGCGACGACCTGGCCTTCACCGCCTGCTGGGTGCGCTTGCAGTACAACTACGCAGCCGGCAACACCGACACCACGTCGTGGACCGCCTCCCTCGAGGGCGACCCCGTGCGGATCGTCGAGTGAGGTCGGCGCGGTAGCCTCGACGCCAGGAAGCGAGGGCAGCCGTCGACGAGGAGGGCCCGTGCGCGAGCACTCCACTCCGCTGGACATCGCGGTGCCGATCCTCGGCAGCCTGACCGACGACCTGCTGCGCAACGCCAGGGAGAACCCGGGGGCGCCGTGCCTGTCCCGTCGCGCAGCCGACGGCTGGCACGACGTCTCCGCCCACTCGTTCCTCATCGCCGTGCGCGGGGTGGCGGCCGGACTCGTCGCCGCAGGGGTGTCGGAGGGCGAGCGGGTCGCCCTGCTGTCGAGCACCCGCTACGAGTGGACCCTGCTCGACTACGCGCTGTGGTACGTCGGCGCGGTCAGCGTGCCGATCTACGTGACCGCCGCGGAGGACCAGGTCGCCTGGATCCTGTCGGACTCCGGGGCCACCACCGTCCTGGTGGAGAACGCGACGCATGCGGGACCGCGTGCTGCGCGCCTCCGGCGGATCGACCCCGCCCCGGCTGTGGACCATCGAGGGAACCCCGGACGAGGACCCGGCCGTCGAGGTGCTCACCCGGCTCGGCGCCACCGTGTCCGCCGCGGACTTGGAACGGCGACGCTCGGCGGTCGCCGCCGACGACCTGGCCACGATCATCTACACCTCAGGGACGACCGGGCGGCCTCGCGGGTGCATGCTCACCCACGGCAACTTCCTCGTCGGGCTCGGCGCCACGGTCGAGGAGCTGCACGTGCTCTTCGAGGTCGAGGACGCCTCGACCCTGCTCTTCCTCCCGCTGGCGCACGTGTTCGCGAGGATCATCCAGGTGGGCGCGATCAAGGCGGGGGTGCGACTGGGGCACTCCGCCGGCAACCGGACCCTGGCCGAGGACCTGGCCGACTTCCGGCCGAGCTTCGTGCTGGCCGTTCCCCGGGTCTTCGAGAAGCTGTTCAACGCCGCGAGCCAGCAGGCCGCGGCCGAGGGCCGTGGACGGAGCTTCGACCGCGCCGTCGACGTGGCGATCGCCTACAGCCGTGCGCAGGACCAAGGCCGCGTCGGGCCGTTGCTCCGGCTCCGTCACGCCGCCTACGACCGGCTCGTCTACAGCCGCCTCCGCTCGGCCCTGGGCGGGCGCTGCCGCTACGCCGTCTCCGGCGGCGCCGCTCTCGGCGAGCGGCTCGGGCACTTCTACCGAGGCATCGGGGTGCCCGTGCTGGAGGGGTACGGCCTGACCGAGACCACCGGCACGGTCACGGTGAACCTCCCCGACAGCCAGCGGATCGGGACCGCGGGGCGCCCGGTGCCCGGCACCACGGTCCGGGTGAGCGACGACGGCGAGCTCCTGGTCCGCGGCGGACAGGTGTTGCGCGGCTACTGGAACGGCCAGCGCGACGGTGACGCGGACCTCGAGGACGGCTGGCTGCACACCGGGGACCTCGGGGAGATCGACGGCGAGGGCTTCGTGCGGATCACCGGTCGTCGCAAGGAGATCCTCGTGACCGCCGGGGGCAAGAACGTCGCCCCCGGACCGCTGGAGGACCGCCTGCGCGCCCATCCTCTGGTCGGGCAGTGCATGGTGGTCGGCGACGGGCGCCCGTTCGTCGCCGCGCTGGTCACCCTCGACCCGGAGGGGATCGCCGCCTGGGCGGGCCTGCACGGCAAGAGCGCGGTCATCGCGACCGCCGCCGACGACCCGGACCTGCGTGCCGAGCTGCAGGTCGCCATCGACGCGGCGAACCGCACGGTGTCGCGGGCGGAGTCGATCCGCCGGTTCGTGGTGCTGCCGGTGGAGTGGACCGAGGAGGGTGGCCACCTGACCCCGAGCCTCAAGCTGCGACGCAACCTCGTGTGTCGCGAGTTCCGCCGCGAGATCGAGCGGATCTACCAGGACTGAGCGTCCCGAAGGTACCAATATTCCGGTTTGGGTCACATGGCCCCTGACGGTGAGGAATCGTTGGTCCCGACGCCGGGCCAGGTCCGGCGACTGCTGGTCCGGTCCATGGGTCACCTCCTCTGGATCGGCACGTCTAGGGAGATGCAGGAACGAGCATGGGTCGCAGGACAGTTCTGCTGGTCGTCGCCGCGATGATCGCGGTCGTAGGTTCGGGCATGGTGTTCCTCTACGTGAAGAGCGCTGACAACCGCGCCAAGGAGGGTCAGGTCCCCTTCGCCGTACTCAAGGCGGTGGCCCAGATCGAGCCCGGAGAGACCCTCGCCGACGCGTCGGCCGCGGGCAAGATCGAGCTCGAGGAGGTCCCGACCGAGCAGGTGCTCGACGGCGCCCTCAACTCGATCGGCGACAGCGGTGAGCTCGAGGCGCTGACGCGCATCTACCCCAACGAGCAGGTCACCTCGACCAAGTTCGGCAGCCCCGGCTCCACCGACAACCTGGCGATGCCGGCCGGGATGTTCGCGATCTCCGTCCAGCTCTCCGACACCGGCCGCGTCGCCGGCTTCGTCTCCCCCGGCTCCAAGGTCGCCCTGTTCCTCAACGGACCGGTCGACGCGAAGGGCAAGGAGGGCACCCGGCTGCTGCTGCCCGAGGTGCAGATCGTCGCCGTCGCCCAGACCACGCTCGCTGCCGAGGCCGCCCCTGCGGACGGCACGACGGCTGCGCAGCCAGCCGAGTCGCTGACGAACGCGATCGTCACCCTCGCCGTCGACCAGGCCCAGGCCGAGAAGGTCATGTTCGCCTCCACGCACGGCGAGCTCTCCTTCGGCCTGCTCAACGACCAGTCCAAGGTGCGCCCCAGCCCGGGCGTCTCGCAAGCGAACCTCTTCGGGTGACCTGATGCCCCTCATCGTCGAGAACAACACGGCCAACGCCGAGCTGTTCGTCTCCGTCTCTGGTCCGGCCACCACCGTGGTCGCCAACCTGGACGAGCTGCGGCGGGCGATCGTCGAGGCTGGCGACGAGCACGCGATCGTGCTCGGGCCGAGTGTCGACCTCGAGGCAGCAGCGGCACTCGCCGACAACCTGAGGGTCACCCGCCCCGCCGTCAGCGTCATCCTGGTACGCCGACGCGTGGACACCTCCGTCCTCGCCGAGGCACTGCGCTCCGGCATGCGGGAGGTCGTCGAGGAGCGTGACCTCACCGGGCTCGGTGAGGCAGTCCGCCGTGCCCACCAGGTGTACCGCGCGGTGACCGGCCCCCTGACCAGCAGCGAGGTCTCGGCTCCGGTCGGCAAGCTCATCACCGTGTTCTCCCCCAAGGGCGGGGTGGGCAAGACCACGATCGCGGCGAACCTGGCCGTGGCCCTGGCGGCCCGCGACAAGCTCCGGGTCTGCCTGGTCGACCTGGACCTCGGGTTCGGCGACATCGCGATCACCCTGCAGCTGTTCCCCGCGCGTACCATCGCCGACGCGGTGACGCTGGAGACCGAGCTGGACTTCTCGGTGCTGGAGCCGCTGCTGACCCCGCACCGGCGCGGCTTCTCCACCCTGGTGGCACCCGTGCAGCCGGACGCCAAGGACACGATCCCCGCCTCCCTGGTCGCCCGGATCCTGTCGCTGCTGAAGACGAACTTCGACTACGTCGTCGTCGACACCTCGCCGGCCTTCGACGAGCACGTGCTCCAGGCGTTCGACGAGACCGACGAGCTGCTGCTGGTCACCACGCTCGACGTGCCGACGTTGAAGAACGTCAAGATCGCCTGCGAGACCCTCGACCTGCTGAACTTCCCCAAGCCACGACGTCACCTGGTGCTCAACCGGGCCGACGACAAGGTGGGGTTGTCCCCGGAGAAGGTCGAGACCACCCTCGACATGAAGATCGACCAGGCCATCCCGACCTCCGCCGAGGTCGCCAACGCCACGAACGCCGGCGAGCCGATCGCCGGGTCGAACCCGCGACACCCGGTCAGCCAGGCCTTCAACCGGCTCGCCGACACGGTCACCGGCGTCGCCAAGGGCACTTCCCCGCGGGACGCGCCCGACCCCACCCGTCCGCGCGGAGGCACCCTCAAGCGCGGCCTCCTCCGTCGTCAAGGCAGGTAACCCCCATGAGCAGTCTTGCCGAGAGGCTCGCCGCCGCGTCCCGGGACCGGGCGAACGGCGCCGCCGCCAGCAGCGACCTCGAGTCCGCCAAGGGACCCGGCGGCCGGATCAAGCGACCCGATACCGACCTGTTCCGCGAGCTGAAGGCGACGGTGCACAACCGGCTGCTCACCCAGCTGGGCCCGCAGCTGTACGACGCCAACCTCTCCCAGGGCGAGCTGGAGCGCATGGTGCGCAGCGCCCTGCAGGAGGCGATGCAGGACGACGACGTCATCCTCTCCCCCGCCGACCGGACCCGGATCACGCAGGAGATCGCCGACGACATCCTCGGCTACGGCCCGATCGAGCCCTTCCTGCGCGACCCCGACCTGACCGAGATCATGGTCAACGGCTGCGACGACATCTGGATCGAGCGCGGCGGCCGCCTCCAGCGGGTCGAGGGCCGGTTCAGCGACGAGCAGCACCTGCGCCGGACCATCGACAAGATCGTGTCGCGGATCGGCCGGCGCGTCGACGAGTCGAGCCCGATGGTGGACGCGCGGCTGCCCGACGGGTCGCGCGTGAACGCGGTGATCCCGCCGCTGGCCATCGACGGCTCCCTGCTGACCATCCGGAAGTTCTCCGCCGACCCGTACACCACCGACGACCTGGTCGCGTTCGGCACGTACACCGCGCGGACCGCCGACTTCCTCTCGGCCTGTGTGCGCGGCAAGCTCAACATCATCGTCTCGGGCAGCACCGGCGCCGGCAAGACGACCACGCTCAACGTGCTCTCGTCGTTCATCCCCAGTGACGAGCGGATCGTCACCATCGAGGACGCCGCAGAGCTGCAGATGCACCAGGACCACGTTCTCCGCCTGGAGTCGCGCCCGGCGAACATCGAGGGCAAGGGCGCGGTCGAGATCCGCGACCTGGTCAAGAACAGCCTGCGCATGCGTCCGGACCGGATCGTGGTCGGCGAGGTCCGCGACTCCGCGGCCCTCGACATGCTCCAGGCCATGAACACCGGCCACGACGGCTCGATCTGCACCGTCCACTCCAACGGGCCCCGAGACACCCTCTCCCGCATCGAGACGATGGTGCTGATGGCCGGCATGGACCTGCCGATCCGGGCGATCCGCGAGCAGGTCGCCTCCGCGGTCGACCTGATCGTCCACCAGGCGCGCCTGCGCGACGGCTCCCGCCGGATCACCCACGTGACCGAGGTGGAGCGGATGGAGGGCGACGTCATCACGCTGCAGGACATCTTCCTCTTCGACCACTCCCAGGGTTTCGACGAGAACGGCCGCAGCCGCGGCTTCCTGAAGTCGACCGGGCTGCGTCCGAAGGTGCTCGAGAAGCTGTCCCACAACAACGTCCAGGTGGACCCGCGGGTCTTCGCCCGGGACGGTGGCTGAGCGATGACCTCACGACACTCCCGGACCCGGGTCCGGTGGAGGCTGCTGGGTGCCCTGGTGACCGCGGTCACCGTGGGCACCATGGGCACCGCCTCGACGGCGTACGCCGCGGACGTCAGCATCGACCATGTCGAGGCCGACGGCCAGTCCCTGCAGGCCGTGCTGTCCCTCGGCGACCTCGGCAAGCCCAGCGCTGCCGACCTGGACGCCGTCCGCGTCACCTTCGACGGCACCGAGGTGCCCGCCACGGCGCAGCCGATCGCGGGCACCGACGTCGTCGAGCGGACCGCGATCCTCACCATGGATGTCAGCAGGAGCATGAAGGGGGCGAAGTTCGCCGAGTCGAAGGACGCCGCCCGGGTGTTCCTCGACACCGTCCCCGACGACGTCAACGTCGGTCTGGTGACCTTCGCCGACACCGTCCGGGTCGTGCAGTCACCCACCCGTGACCACGCCGCGATCAGCGCGGCGATCGGATCGCTCCAGCTGAGCAGGAAGACCCGGCTCAACGACGGACTGATCGCCTCCCTGCGGGCCAGCGGCGGCACCGGCTCGCGGAGCATCCTGCTCCTCTCCGACGGACGGGACACCTCGGGCACGCCGCTGGACCGGGTCGTGAGGCGCGTCGAGAAGTCCGGTGCGAAGGTCGACGTGGTCGCCCTCGCCCAAGGCGCCCGCGACACCGCGGTGCTCCAGCAGCTCGCCGACGCCGGCCACGGTCAGGTGCTGAGCGCCGACGACCCGACCGCGCTCACCGCCGTCTTCGCCGAGGAGGCCCAGGCCCTGGCCCAGCAGGTGCTGGTCACGGTGCGGCCCCCCGACGAGCTCTCTGCCCAGGAGGGCACGCTGGCGGTCAGCCTGTCGGTGGACGGGCAGCCGGCCACCGACAGTGCCTTCGTCGCACTGCCGAGAGCCGAGGAGCCCGCCGCGCCCAGCGGCGCCCTGCCGACGCAGCTGGTGCCCGCCGAGGACGGCGACCTGGTGGTCTCTCCCGCCGTGATGTACGCCGGTCTCGGGGCGGCCGGTCTCGGTTTCATGGTCCTGCTCGTGATGGCCATCGGCGGGATCAGCCGCAACGAGCAGCAGGACGCCGTCGACCGCAGCATCGAGGCCTACACCCGCAAGGGTGCCCGCAAGCTGGCCGAGGCCAACCGGGAGGAGGCCTCCCCGTCGATGACCAAGCAGGCGGTCGCCGTCGCCCAGACGATGCTCGAGGGTCAGAAGGACTTCGAGGCCTCTCTCGGGCTGCGGCTCGAGGCCGCCGGGCTGGCCCTCAAGCCCGCGGAGTGGCTGCTCATCCACGCCGGCGTGGCCGTCGGGGCCGGACTGGGCGGTCTGCTGCTCGGCGGCGGGAGCCTGCTCTTCATGCTCCTCGGCCTGGTGGGCGGCGCCGCGGTGCCGTGGCTGTTCCTGGGGTTCAAGCGCAAGCGCCGTCTCGGGGCGTTCAACGGGCAGCTCGCCGACACCCTCCAGCTGATGGCCGGCTCGTTGTCCGCCGGTCTCTCCCTGGCACAGTCGGTGGACACGGTGGTCCGCGAGGGCAACGACCCGATGGCCGGCGAGTTCCGCCGGGCACTGGTCGAGACCCGGCTGGGCGTCGAGATCGAGGACGCGATGCTGGGCATCGCCGACCGCATGCAGAGCGTCGACTTCGAGTGGGTCGTGATGGCGATCCGGATCCAGCGCGAGGTCGGCGGCAACCTCTCCGAGCTGCTCAACAAGGTGGCCGAGACGATCCGCGAGCGGGAGTACCTCGAGCGTCAGGTGCTCACGCTCTCCGCGGAGGGCCGGCTCTCGGTCTGGATCCTGGGCGGGCTGCCCCCCGCCTTCATGGGCTACCTGATGCTGGTGAACCCCAGCTACATCACCCCGATGTTCACCAGTCCGCTCGGCTGGGTCATGGTCACGATCATGTCCATCCTGCTCACAGGAGGGATCTTCTGGATGAAGAAGGTCGTCAAGGTGGAGGTCTGATGGAGCTGAGCACGCTCTTCCTCATCGGGGGGCTGGCGGGCATCTTCGCCGCCATCTTCCTCACCCTCACCGCCGTCGGTGTCCTCACCAACGAGGCGCGCGGAGTCACCAAGTCGCTCGCGGTCATGCAGGCCTTCACCGCCGCTCCCTCCGAGATGCTCGAGGAGGCCGAGCCCGGGTTCCAGGAGCGGGTGCTGAACCCGCTCATGGACAAGACCCTGAACATCGGGCGGAAGCTGACCCCGGCCGACCATGCCGACCGGATCCGTCACAAGCTCGAGGTGGCCGGCAACCCGGCCGGTTGGACTGCCGACCGCGTCACGTCGCTGAAGTTCATCGGCCTCGTGGCCGGGATCCTCGTCGGGTTGGTGTTCACCGTGCTCCTCGGCTTCGGGCTGCTCACCTCGCTGGGCGTGGTGATCCTCACCGCCCTCGCCGGCTACCTGGCCCCGAACATGTACCTCTACCAGCTCGGGTACGACCGCACCGCCAAGATGCAGCGTGCTCTGCCGGACGCCCTGGACCTCCTGACCATCTCCGTGGAGTCCGGCCTCGGGTTCGACGCCGCCCTCTCGCAGGTCGCCCGGAACACCGACGGACCCCTGTCGGAGGAGCTGGCGCGCGTGCTCCAGGAGATGCAGATCGGCATGGGTCGAGGCGCTGCGCTCAGGGCGCTCGGTGAGCGCACGCACGTCGCCGACGTCAAGGGCTTCGTCTCTGCGATGGTCCAGGCCGACGCCCTCGGCATCCCCATCGCGCAGGTGCTGCGGGTGCAGTCGAAGGAGATCCGCACCAAGCGTCGGCAGCGCGCGGAGGAGCAGGCCCAGAAGGTCGCCATCAAGATCCTGATCCCGCTGATCTTCTGCGTGCTGCCGTGCCTGTTCATCGCCGTGCTCGGGCCGGCGGGGCTCAGCATGTACGCGTCGTTCTCGGGACGGCTGTGACCCAGGCGGACCGTCTGGGCCTCGCGGCCCGGGCGTTCTCCCTGGCCACCGTGGTCGGGCTCGCCCTGGCCTTTCCCGAGCCGCGCGTGCAGCAGGGCGTCCTGCTGCTGCTCGTCGTCGGCGGCCTGGCCACCGCGAGCACCCAGTTCTCCTTCCTGGCACCGCGCTGGATCTGCCTCGTGGAGGGCTTCCTTGGCGCGGTGGCCATCGGGGTCACCCTGCCTGACGGCGCCATGCTGCTGCCGTACCTGATGGCCCCCTCGGTGCTCGTGGGAGCCACCGGGAGCGCCCGGGCCGTGCTTGTCGTGGTCGGCAGCGAGAGCCTGGGGCTGATCGCGGTCCTGTCCCTCGGCGCCGCCGACTCAGGACTCGGTCCCGGCATGGAGCTCGCCGCTCCCTGGGCGGTGGCCAGCCTCGGCGCAGGCCTGATGGGGGCCTGGATCACCCAGCTGCGGGGCGACCCGGTCCGCACCGACGAGGCGTCGTACGAGTCAGCACGGCGACTCCTCTCCCAGCTGCGCACCGTCGCGCGTCGGCTCTCCTCCGGCCTCGATCCCGTGTCCATGGCCGAGCAGGTCCTTGCGCTGACCCACCACTCGCTCAACGACACCCAGTCGGCGCTCTTCGTCCGCACCGAGGGTGGCGTGCTCGCACCCATGGGGTACCGCGGCCACCACGCCAAGGAGACGCTGCTGCCCGAGGGGCACCTCGTCGACGCCTGCTGGGAACAGATGGCGCCCACCCAGGGCTCCCAACCCACCGGCACCGCCGACCGGCGGCACCGGCTCGTCATGCCTCTGCGCTCGGGGTCCCGGATGATCGGCGTCGTGATCACGGAGAGCTCCGAGGCACCCTCTGCCGCCGCGCTGGCCGGGGTGATGCAGGAGCTCGACGAGCAGGCGGTCCGGCTCGACACCGCCCTGGTCTTCGACGAGGTCAGGTCCCTGGCCACCATGGAGGAGCGGCAGCGGCTCGCCCGCGAGATCCACGACGGGGTCGCCCAGGAGATCGCCTCGCTGGGGTACTTCGTCGACGACCTGAGCGCCGGGCCGATCAGCGAGGAGCAGCGGTCCAAGCTGCGCGCGCTGCGCTCGGAGATCAGCCGGGTGGTCAGCGAGCTGCGTCTGAGCATCTTCGATCTTCGCAGCGAGATCTCGCCGGGGGCCGGGCTCGGCTCCGCGCTCTCCGACTACGTGCGCGCCGTCGGCGCCCGCTCAGGGCTGACGGTCCATCTCACCCTCGACGAGGCACCCACGCGGCTGCGCAGCGAGATCGAGACCGAGCTGCTGCGCATCGCGCAGGAGGCGGTGACCAACGCCCGCAAGCACTCCGACGCCACGAACCTGTGGGTCGACTGCCGGATCCGGCCGCCGTACGCGTGCCTGACGGTCCAGGACGACGGCGGTGGGCTCGGCCAGCCGAGACCGGACTCGTACGGCCTGAAGATCATGCGGGAACGGGCCGCCCGCATCAGCGCCGATCTGGAGATCGGCGAACGAGACGACACCGAAGGGGGGCGCGGCACGAGAGTCGCGGTCACCGTCGGTGCGCACGTGGAATCCGCAGCGTGAACTCCCGGAAGAGAGACAACCGATGACCGAGGTGCTGTCCGTCCTGTTGGTCGACGACCACGAGCTGATCCGCCAGGGGCTTGCCCGGGCGTTCGAGCGCACCACCGACTTCACCGTCGCCGGGGAGGCCGGGTCCGTGGGCCAGGGGAAGGCGCTGGCCCAGCAGCTCAAGCCCGACATCGTGGTGACCGACGTGCGGCTCCCTGACGGCACGGGGTTGGACCTGGTCCGGCACCTGCGGTCCGGCAACGACGAGCTGGGCATCGTGGTGCTGACCATGTACGCCGGCGACGAGCAGCTCTTCGGCGCGCTCGAGGCCGGCGCCTCCGCGTTCGTGGCCAAGCACGCCCCCGCTGACGACGTCATCGCGGCGGCGCGGCACTCCAGCGTCTCACCGCGGTCCTTCACCGCCGCGGACCTCGCCGAGGCCATGCGCCGCCGGCTGGCGCCGAGCGGCCCGCAGCTCTCGAGCCGCGAGGCCGAGGTGCTGCACCTGCTCGCGGAGGGCCTCGGCGTGGCTGCGATCGCGCGCAAGCTCTACGTCTCGGAGTCGACCGCCAAGACCCACATCTCCAAGATCTACGAGAAGCTCGGAGCCGCCAACCGAGCGCAGGCGATCATGCTGGCGATCCGCCAGGGGCTGCTCACCAGCGAGGAACCCGTCCCGTCGCGGACTACCCAGGGGTAGCCCGAACGGGCCAGCCCAAGCCTGACGAATCATACATTTACGGGGCAATCTTCGTCGTTCTCCCTCGGCCCCCGGCCTCCCGATGATCCACTTGTTGCACACCGGGTTCGTCCGATCCCCACCCCCACAGGAGTCATCCCATGCTTCAGCTCATGCAGCGTCTGGTCCACCGCAAGGACGAGCAGGGCGCGTCCGCCGTCGAGTACGGCCTGCTCGTGGCCGCCATCGCGGCCCTCATCGTCGTCATCGTCTTCGCCCTCGGCGGCGTCGTGAAGGACGTCTTCACCAACACCTGCACCACGATCAAGAGCAAGTCCTCCGTCGCCAGCACCTGCGTCTAGTCCGGCCGATCCCGACCCAGGAACCCATGATGCGTGCTCAGCTGCTGGCCCCCCTCCGTCGCAGGCGTGACGACGAGGGTGCCAGCGCCGTCGAGTACGGGCTCCTGGCGTCGGCCATCGCAGCGGTCATCGTCGTGATCGTCTTCGCCTTGGGCGGGGTGGTCAAGGACACGTTCAAGAACAGTTGCGACACGATCGCGAGCAAGACGGATCCCTCGCTGGGCAGCTGCTCCAGCTGATCGCACGAACAGCGGTAAGGTCCCCGTCCTCCTCAGCGGAGGGTGGGGACCTTCCTTGTGTGCCCGGTCCCGTCGCGGGGTCCGGCCGAGGCAGGTGGGCGGCCCGGGCCGCAGCCACGGCCTCAGCGGCTCCCCCGGACCGCCCCCCGACGAGCCTGAGCCCACAGGCCGCCGCCTCGAGGTAGACGATCCCGAAGGCCTCCACCTCCAAGCCGAGCAGCCGGGTCCGGCACGGCATCGCGAACACGTCCCCGGCGTCCAGGTGGGCCGGGACGTCGTCCCAGGCCACCGAGCCGGTCATCACGACTGCCTCTCCCAGTCCACGCCGGGACACCATCGTGGCGAGCCGGTCGCGGTCCGGTCCGTCGCCGACCAGGAGCAGCACCGCGCCGGGGAACTGCCGGCGTACCTCGGGCCACATCCGGACCAGGGTGTCCTGGCCCTTGCGGCGCACCAGCCGCCCCACGCACACCGCGACCAGGGCGTCGGCGTCGATGCCGAGGCGGGTCCGGACCGTGGCTCCCCCGCAGTGGGGGTGGAAGCGGGTGCGGTCCACGCGAGGGGCGAGCGGACGCATCCGAGCGGCCGCGGCCGGCGAGAGCGCCGCGGCGATCCGGGAGCGGCAGTACTCCGAGACGTAGGTCAGCTCGTCGACCTCGTCGCCGATCCGACGCAGGAGCCCACGGGTGACCGGCACCCTGGCCCACCAGACCTCGTGGCCGTGGGTGAGCCCGACGAGGTGCCGGGCCCCGGCCGCCCGGAGCCGTCGAGCGAGCAGCCCGAGAGGGGCGCTCGCCCCGAACACCACCCGGTCGCAGCCGTGGGCCCGCAGGGTCTCCTCGACCCGTCGCCCCACCGCGGGGGTCGGGAGCAGCAGGCGCGCGGGGTCGCGGACCACCGGGAACGGCAGCATCTCGTCGTGGGCCGTGTCGCCGGGCATGGAGGCGGTGTGCACGACCACCTGGTCGGGCGGGAGGTCGTCGCACAGCTGGCGCACATAGGTCTCGATCCCGCCCCTGCGCGGCGGGAAGTCGTTGGTCACGACCAGGGTCCGGCTCACGGCTCGCTCACCGCTCGGCACGTCGGAGCGAGTCGGGGAGCCCGAGTCGCTGCAGGACGGTCGGGTGCGTGCCGAACCAGAACTGGCTCCACGCCGGGGGCGTGGGATCGGCCAGCGAGCGGAGGGCGAGCTGACGCTGCAGCCGCTCGAAGGCCGCCGGGTCGTCGGTGAACTCCAGCGAGGCCCGGTCGGCGCGCGCCTCGATCGCCCGGCTCACGGTGTTCTGTGCCGGTCCGGAGAGCACGGTGCCGTAGGCCACCAGAGCCAGCACCAGGGCGGCCACCGCCGGGTCGGCTGGTCCCTGGACACCGGCGCGGCGCTGCAGTCGGCGGGAGTCGAGCAGCAGCGCCAGGAGGGAGGTCGCCACCAGGACGCCGAGCGCGCCGAGCCCGGTGCCCAGGGCGACGTCGTGGGCCCGGGCGTGTCCCAGCTCGTGCGCGACCACGGACCGGATCTCGGCCGGCGGAAGGTCGTTGACGAGGTTGTCGTAGACCACGATCCGGCGGGTGCCGCCGATCCCGGAGACGTACGCGTTGAGCGTGGTGGTGCGCCGCGAGGCGTCGGCGACGAGCACGTCGTCGACCCGGACACCCTCCGCGTCGGCGATCCGGATCAGCGAGCTGCGCAAGGCACCGTCCGGCATCGGGGTGAACCGGTTGAACAGCGGTTCGACGACCAAGGGGTACGCCGCCGACAGCACGAAGGTCAGCACCACGCCGGTCGCCCCGGCCACCAGGTGCCACCGGCGGGGGAACCGTCGGGCCGTGGCCACGACGAGGACCACCAGCAGCGTGCTCACCACCCAGGACACGAGCGTGGACAGCGCCCGGTCCCCCAGCCAGCCGGACAACGACTGGTCGGTCAGCCCTTCGTCGAGGTTGCGCTGACGGACCAGCAGCCCGAACGGCAGGGTGACCAGCCTGCCCACGACCAGCAGCACGAGGACGACCACCGGGGCCGCCACCCACCACCGGAGGTGGCCGCCCACCCGGCGTGCCAGGACTCCCCCCAGGCGGGTGAACCCGAACAGCCCGGCGAGCACGAGCGACACCGCCAGCGACGCCCAGGACAGCGCACGCACGGTGCCGGCGTAGTCCTCGGCGCGGGCGATCTGCGCGGTGGTGAAGGCGTCCGTGGCGGGCACCGGGGTCAGCGACCCGCCGGGAACCCACGCCCAGGGGACCAGGAACGCGGCGGTCGCCCCCAGGGCCAGCAGGCTGAGGACCAGGACCGTCCAGGCGGAGCGGCGGTCGAGACGGTCGGGCACGAGGTCAGCCTGGCACGGGCGTCTGAGACCGGGATGAGACGTCGTCGCGCGCGAGGGCGCGCAGCACCCGCCGCCACGCGGTCACCGTCTCGGCCCGGGTGGTGCCGAGCTGGGCACGGAAGTGTCCCCGGGTGCTGCCGTCCCGGTCACTGGCCCGGTAGAACCGCAGGAGCGCGGGAAGACCGTGCCGCTCGGCCAGGTCACGCACCGCTAGCCAGGACGCCTCGTACCACGCCCCGGCGTCCGGGTCGGCGGCGTCGAGCGACGAGGACCGGGGCAACCGTCGCGGCAGGCCGCGCTCACGGACCAGCGCGGCGACCTGGGCGGCCAGCACCCGGTCGGGTAGGTCGACGTGGGCGAGCGCCACGTGGTCGGCCATCCCTTCGACGAGCCAGCTCGGCAACGACGACGTGGCGGCACCCAGGGCGACGTGCGCGGCCTCGTGGCTCAGGACGATCTCCTGGGCGACCGGTCCGAGGGTGACCAGGACCTCCCTGTTGACGAAGACGTGCACGGGTCCGCGGGTTCCGCTCCCGGCGCTGCCTGTGACCGCGGCCAGCGCCGCGGTGTCCTCCCGCGACACCCCCGCCGCCCGCCGGAACGCCTCCGGACCGCTCTGCCCCTCCACGACGAGGGGCCCCTGCCACCGCGGCAGCGTCCGACGCACGGTCCGTGCCGCCTGCTGCGCCTGGCCGAGCAGGGTCCGCGCCGCGTCCGTCGTGGGTGCGACGGCGAGCACCCTCCCGGCGCGTGCCACCCGCACCGTTCCGGTGAGCCAGTCGGGAGCGTCGACCGACGAGGAGCGCTGGACGGAGACGAACGCTGCGCCGTCCCCGGCGGCGCGGAGCAGCAGCCGGACGGGGGCGGTGGTGGAGCGCTGGTCGACGCCGCCCAGTCGCCAGCTGACCTGGACGTCCTGGGTCCAGCCGCGGGTCGAGGGCAGCGGTCGACCCACCGCCTGGAGTCGGACACCGCGCAGCCGCAGCCGGCCGGCGTTCGCGGTGACCCGGACCAGCGCACGCCGCGCGGCCGGGTCCCCGGCCGTCAACCCGTCGATGCTCACCCGGGACCGGCCGCGGAACAGCCGACCCAGGTCGTGCAGGAGGCTCCGGGTGGCCGTCGCCTGCGCGTGGTCCGCCGGCCCTCCCGCCGCCGGCCCTCCCGCCGCCGGCCGGTCCTGGCCCAGGAGGAGACCGCCACCGACCACGAGGCACAGCGCCACCGCGACCACGAGGCCGACCCACCAGCGGTTGCGGTGGGTCGGCCCAGGGGTGGTCGTGGCGGCGCGGTCGCCGTCAGGGTGCTCAGCCAGGGCGAACGGCTCCCGAGATCGGCATCAGGCCGACCGGGTCGACCCGCACACCGGCGGAGGGGTTGGCGGCGTGCACGATCATCCCGTTGCCGATGTACACCCCGACGTGGCTGACCGGGCTGTAGTAGAACACCAGGTCGCCGGGCTGGAGGGCGCTGGTGGACACCGGGGTGCCGGAGCCCATCTGCGCCGACGAGGAGTGCGGGAGGGAGGCACCCGCAGCCGCCCAGGCCTGCATGGTCAGCCCGGAGCAGTCGAAGGCGCTGGGCCCCGCTGCGCCGAAGACATAGGCGTCGCCCACCTGCGCCAAGGCGTACTGGACGGCCGCAGCGGCGCGGCCGGAGGCCGGGGCTGCGCTCACGACCGGGGTGCGGGTGTCGCTCCGGTTCGCCTGACGCTCGCGGCGCTGGCTCTCCATCCGGCCGAGGAGGGCCTCGGCCTCGCTGGCCCGACGGTCGATCTCGGCCTTCTCCTTGGCCAGCGTGGCGCGGCTCCTCGCCATCGTGTCGACCTCGCGCTGGACGACCTGCTCGCGCATCTCCAGTCCGTCGGCAGCCACGGCGAGGTCCTCGACGACGGCAGCCTGGCGCTGGTTGTACTCGTCGACGGTGGTCAGCATGCTCAGGAACCGGTCGCTGTCCTCGGCGAGGGCGACCTGCGAGACGGTGGTGAGCGCCTGGCCCTGGTACTGCTGGACCACGGAGGCAGCGACCTGGTCGCGGACCTGCTCGACCCGCGCGCGCTGCCGGTCGAGGTCGCTGCTGAGGGACTCGAGACGGTGCCGCGCCTTGCGCAGCTCCACCCGGGCGTCGTTGTAGCGCTCCGAGGCCTGCTCCGCCTGGTGGTACAGGCTGTCGACCCGGTCCTGGACGTCGCCGATGCTGGGCTCCGCCGCCGTGGGGGAGGCAGCCAGCACGGACGTGCCGAGGGCAGCGATGCAGAGGGTGGCAAGGGCGGTGGCAGTGCGTTTGCGGCCGTCATTCACGCGCGGTCGAGCTCCTTTGTCCTACGCCTACCAGGTGAGCTGACGGGTTCGGGCGGCAAAGAGACCCTACGCAGCGGCGCGGCCAGTGGCCGCGACGTTCGCGATTCACCCCAAGAAACGTGGTTCCCCGGCTCCGCGTCGGGTTCCCCATGCCCCTCGGCGGATTGAGCGCGGCGCCTGCGCCCCCCTGATGAGGGGCTTCGACAAGCACCGAGCATCCAATGTAGGTGGCGCTCCCGGGGTGACCAAACCGAACCCCGGCCTGGGTGGGCAAAGAACGCCGTAGGGGGTGCGACATCGGTCACACTGACCCATCCGTCCCCGCAGGCCCCCCGCACCCCTCCCTGCCCGGGGCAGTGGTCCAGATGGCTGCCCCCGGAGGACAGCACCAGACGTGGCACGCGCCCTTGCCGGCGCCCTTGCCGGCGCCCTTGCCGGCGCCCTTGCCGGCGCCCTGGCCCGGCGCGCCCGCGGCCGACCTCGGGGGCCGTCGTCCTCAGGCGGACGCCACGTCCCGTCCGGTGCTGGGCTTGATCATGCGCAGCTGCGGGACCAGACCGGAGTCGGCCAGCACCTCCAGCGCACGCTGTTCCTCGTCGTCGAACCCGATCTCGGGGGGCGGGCCCAGCAGCACGCTCACGACGCAGTCGTGGCAGGCCAGCCCTCTCACCACGCACGTGTCGCAGTCGATGGTCACGCTCATGCCTACCTCCGGGGTTGGGGAAGATCCACTGCCCCCACCCTGCCGAGAGGCACCGACATTCTTCCCCCGGTCGACCGGGCCCTCGGCTGACAACCGGGATCAGCCCGCCCCCGAGCGCCCTCGGCAGCGTGCGCTCAGGCCCGGCCGACCAGCGCCGCGAGGGCCGCGGAGGCGACCGTGCGGAACCCGGCGGCGACCACGTCGTCGATCACTTCCTGGTCGCTGGAGGCGACCACGACGCAGCGCCCCTCCGGCTCCGCGGACACGACGTCGCGGATCACGTCGTCGGCGATCACGCCGTACGGGCTGAACAGCACGCGCACCCCGCGCGGCGGCACCACCGGCGGTCGGTGACGCGTCTCGGCCGCGTCGAAGACCACCGTGATCTCTGCCCCGGTCCGCGCGAGCAACGACGCGGCGCCGGTGAGCAGTCGCTCCCGCTGCTTCTCCAGCGCCAGGCCCTGCCAGGCGTTCTTGGTGACGTTGTAGCCGTCCACGACGAGGTGCGCCTTGGGGAGCCGCAGCAGCTCCTCGAGCAGGTTCGGGTCGTCGACCGGCAGCGAGTTCCGCCCACTGGAGGTGCGGTTGCCGTGTCGCGCCGCCTCGGCGACCACCGAGTCGGCCGGCAGCCGGTCCACAGGCGGCAGCCCCAGCTCGCGCTGGAGCCCCTGCGCGGCGGTGACGAGAGTGTCCACCAGCAGCTTGGCCCGCACCGACTCCCCCACCCGGCTGGAGCGCTCGGTGCGGCGGGCCGTGGCCACGTCGGACTCCAGCTCAGCGATCCGGCTCCGCAGCCGGCGCACCTCCGCCTCGGCGGCGCTCACGCTCTCGGCGGCCGAGGCCAGCTCTGCCGCCGTGTCGCTCCGCACCCGGCCCGCCTCAGCCTCGGCGTCACGGAGCCGGCTGCGCGTGTCGCCCAGCTTGCGGCGAAGATCGGCGTTCTCCGCCTTCAGCCGCTCCAGCTGCTCCCGGCTGCGCGTGCGCTGCTGCTGGGCCTCGTCCTGCAGTGCGGTCACCCGGCTCTGCAGCCGCTCGACCCGGTCCTCGACCAGCCGCGAGCCGACCGAGGCCCGCTCGGCACGGACGGTGCCCGCAGCGGCAGCGACGACGTCGCCCCACCCGGGTGAGCGCAGGAGGTAGGCGGTCGCCGCGACCTCGACCGGGTCAGCGGCGACCGGTGCCCGGCCGGCCATGAGGGCCTGCCCGATCTCGCCGGACAGGGCACGCACCTGG
Organism: uncultured Actinomycetota bacterium; assembly: GCA_963784485.1. Classification (GTDB taxonomy): domain Bacteria; phylum Actinomycetota; class Actinomycetes; order Propionibacteriales; family Nocardioidaceae; genus Marmoricola_A. The sequence continues at coordinate 698,584 of CAWARH010000005.1, forward strand.
GTCGCCAGGTGGCCACGGAACACCTCGTCTGTCTCCAGGACACCGGCGATCTGGCTGCCGGCGAGCTTCGCCCGGCGGGCCGGGGCGAAGGAGGCCACGCGCTTGAGGGGTGCGGGCAGGTGCTCGGGAGCCAACCGCCCAAGGGCCTCTGCTGCCAGGCTCACGACCCGCAGGCGCACCGGCTCCGGCAGCGGCGTGGGCGGGCTGCCCGGCTCCTCCCGCTCCAGCGGCTCATCCCGTTCCTCCGGCTCGTCCGTCTCATCCGGCTCGTCCGGCTCGTCCGGCTCCCGGGCAAGGGAGTCCGTCACGGGGTCGCCACGTCGGCCTCGGCACGGGAGACCAGCGTCACCGCGTCCGAGCGGCCGCACCACCGGCAGGTCACCTGCTCGACGTCCTCGGCAACCACCTCGAGGTCCTCGACCGCGTGCTCACCGGCCAGGTCGAAGTGCCAGAACTCCGTGGTCAGGCGCCGGCGCGTCACGTCGAAGCGGGTGAGGTTCCCGCAGCCGCCACAGCGCCAGCGGGTGTTCGCGTCGGGCAGGCTGACGGACACGGCTTCACGACTCCTGGTCGGTCGGGTCTCCGGGCGCGGCCCGGCTTGCCTCGCCAGCCTATTCCGCGTGGCGAAGCCGGAATGTCGGTGGCCCGCTCTACCGTTCGAGGACATGAGCCAGACCTCGACGCCACCCGCGAGGCCTCCGGGGCGGTGGGAGTCCCAGCGCAGCTTCGACGAGCTGGGACGCGCGCTGCGCGACGTCACGTTCTGCGTGGTCGACCTTGAGACGACCGGCGGGTCCGCCTCCGGTGGATCCATGATCACCGAGATCGGCGCGGTCAAGGTCCGCAGCGGTGAGGTGCTCGGCGAGTTCCAGACCCTGGTCAACCCCGCCCAGGCGATCCCCGCCTTCATCGCCGTGCTGACCGGCATCACGGACTCGATGGTCGCCGGCTCCCCGCGGATCGAGGAGGCGCTGCCCGCCTTCCTGGAGTTCGCCGCAGGCTCGGTGCTGGTGGCGCACAACGCTCCGTTCGACGTGGGGTTCCTCAAGCACTTCAGTGCACAGCACGGCCACGCCTGGCCACGGTTCGAGGTGCTGGACACCGCCGTGCTCGCTCGCCGCGTCCTGAGCCGCGACGAGGCTCCGAACTGCAAGCTCGCGACGCTTGCCCGCCTGTTCCAGGCCGGGACCGAGCCCAACCACCGCGCCCTGGCCGACGCCCGGGCCACGGTCGACGTGCTGCACGGCCTCATGGGCCGACTGGGCAACCTCGGGGTGCACACGCTCGAGGAGCTGCAGACCTTCACCTCGCGGGTCACCACCGCACAACGACGCAAGCGCCACCTGGCAGAGCACCTCCCCCGCAGCCCCGGGGTCTACCTGTTCCGGGACACCGCGGGCCGGATCCTCTACGTCGGCACGTCCAAGGACCTGCGAGCCAGGGTGCGGACCTACTTCACCGCCTCCGAGACCCGCTCGCGGATGGGACAGATGGTCAACCTCGCCGCGCGGGTCGACGGCATCGAGTGCGCCACCCCGCTCGAGGCGCACGTGCGCGAGCTCCGGCTGATCGCCGAGCACAAACCCAAGTTCAACCGCCGCTCCCGCTTTCCCGAGCGGGTGCACTGGGTCAAGCTGACCGTCGAGCCCTGGCCCCGGCTCACCCTGGTCCGTCAGGTCATCGACGACGGCGCCGACTACCTCGGCCCCTTCACCACCCGCAAGGTCGCCGAGCGAGCGGTCGCCGCGCTGCACGAGACCTTCCCGGTCCGCCAGTGTGCGGGCCGGCTGCCGCGCCGACCGACGCTGAGCGCCTGCGCCTTGGCGGAGATGGGCCGCTGCCTGTCGCCCTGCAACCAGGCCACCGACACCGAGACCTACCTCGCCACGGTCGCCGACCTGCGGTCCACGCTCCTGGCCTCCCCTGCGCCCGTGGTCGGCAACCTCGCGCTGCGCATGGAGGGCCTGGCCGCGACCGAGCGCTTCGAGGAGGCGGGCCGGTTCCGCGACCGGCTCTCGGCCTTCCTACGAGGGGCCTCCCGGACCCAGCGGCTGGGTGCCTTCACCCGCTGCCCCGAGATCGTCGCGGCCCGCAAGGAGGACGGCCGTTGGGTGGTGCACGTGATCCGGCACGGACGGCTCGCGGCCGCCGGAGTCATCCCCCCGCACGCGGATGCCGCGCTGTGGGTGCTGGAGCTCCAGAACGGCGCGGACACCGTGCTCCCCGGTCCCGGACCGCTGCCCGCCGCGACGGCGGAGGAGAGCGAGGTCCTGTTGCGGTGGGTGGAGTCCGACGGGGTGCGCCTGGTCCACGTGGACGGCGAGTGGAGCTGCCCGGTCGGCGGCGCCACGGGTCACCTGGCCGTGCACGACGCGGTCGAGGAGTCCCGCCGCACGCTCGTCGGCTTCGACCGATGACCGCGATAGCGTGAGCCCATGATCACCGCCATCGTGTTCGTCAACGCCGAGGTCTCGCAGATTCCCGAGGTTGCCGCGGCGATCGCGGCCCTCGACGGGGTGAGCGAGGTCTACTCCGTGACCGGACAGATCGACCTGATCGCGATGATCCGGGTGCGCAACCACGACGACGTCGCCACGGTCGTGGCCGACCAGCTCAACAAGGTCCCCGGCGTGACGGCGACCGAGACCCACATCGCGTTCCGGACCTACTCGCGTCACGATCTCGACGCCGCCTTCTCCCTCGGGCTGGACTGAGCTGCAGGGAGTCCCGCCTCTCCCCGTCGGTTCTCCTGCGACGCACCGGCTCAGCCCTTTAGCCTCAGAAAGGTAAAGAGCCGGCCGAAGGAGAGACATGCAGCGCTCTGCCTTCCGTGTCGCCGCGTGGGTCTTCCTCGGCTCCTTGCTCGTGCAGGCGGCCTGGGTGCTGGCCCTCCCGCCGTTCCGCGGGATGGACGAGTTCGACCATGCCTACCGCGCCGTCGCCGTCGCCCACGGCCAGTGGCTCTCACCGGGCCGGACCGCAGCCGACGGGCGCGGCGAGCTCCTGACGGTCACCCCCGGGATCGTGCGCGACGCAGGTCCCGCCTGCGCCCAGCTCCAGTACACCGGCCACGACAACTGCCACGCGGCGTCGGTCCGCTCCGACGGGACGGTGACGGTGGCCAGCGCCGCTGCGCGGTACAATCCGGTCTTCTACTGGGTGGTCGGCACCGCCGCTCGTCCCTTCGACGGCGTGGCCGCTCTCTACGCCATGCGGCTGGCCGGGGCGGTGCTCTGCTCGCTGACCCTGGCCCTCGCAGCATGGGCGACAGGGCAGTGGGCGCGAACCCGGTGGCCGTTGGTGGCCCTCGTGGCGACGCTGACTCCCGTCGCGGCGTACTCCACGGTGGTGGCCGCCCCGAACGGCATCGAGGCCTGCGCCGCGGTCGCGGTCTGGAGCTGCCTGGTCGGCCTGGTCGGGGTGCCGGCAGCGACCCGACGCCGGCTGATCCTGGTGGCCGCCCTGACTGCCCTTCCGCTCGCAGGGGTCCGCGGCCTGGGACCCCTGTGGCTGGCCGCGGCCCTGGTGACCTGGCTGGTGCAGGTCGGCCCCCGAGCCGCCTGGCAGGTCCTGCGCTGCCATCCGCGGCTGTCCTTGGCCGCCTCCACGGTGGTCGTGGGCGTCACCCTCGCGGCCACGGTGTGGACGCTGCGCGTCGGCTCGATGGAGCTCGAGACAGGCGACGTCGCCCTCACCGACCCCTGGCGCAACACCGCGCTCGCGGTGCCGCTGTGGTTCCTGCAGTCCGTCGCCGCCTTCCCCTACCGTGACCAGCCCGCCCCGATGGTCGTGTACGCCGCCGGCGGACTGGCTGTCCTCGGGCTCCTCGTCCTCGGCTGGCACAGCGCCGACCGTCGCCTCCGGTGGACGCTGACCGTCGCGTTCGCGCTCGCCCTCGGCCTCCCGTTCGCGCTGCAGGTCCACGTCTACGAGGCGGCCGGCGACATCTGGCAGGGGAGGTACGGCTGGCCACTGTCCCTGGGGGTGCTGGTGCTGGCGGGCTACGCCCTGGACCGACGTCCCCCGACGCGACGCACGGGCGGACCGGTGCTGCTCGTCGGTGGCCTGCTGTGGGTCCTCGCCCATGCGGTCTCCACGACCGACGTGCTCGTCGACGAGCTTCGGAGCAGCCCCCTCAGCGGCGACCCCCGGTGGGTCACCGGTCCCCCGTGGCTCGTCCCCGTGCTCACCGTGCTGGGTGTGCTCGCGTGGTGCCGGAGCACCAGCGCACCCTGGCGTGCCGGCCCCGACCGGACCGCGCTCCGGGACCTCGCGGTGGAGTCCCCCTCCAGCCGTCCCCTCGTCACCCCCTCGCTGGCACCCGACCATGGCTGACCCGGACCCTCGCCGGACCCTGGTCGTGGTGCCGGCCCTCAACGAGGAGGACTGCATCGCCACCGTCGTGGCCGAGATCCACGCCACGAACCCCGAGGTCGACGTCCTCGTCGTCGACGACGGGTCGGCGGACCGGACCGCCGAACGCGCCTCTGCGGCCGGCGCACAGGTGTGTCGGCTGCCGTTCAACCTCGGCGTGGGCGGCGCGATGCGGGTCGGCTTCCGCTACGCCCTCGACGCCGGGTACGACGTCGCCGTCCAGGTCGACGGTGACGGGCAGCACGACCCTGCGTACGTGAGCCGGCTGGTCGACGCTCTCGGTGGTCACGACGTCGTGATCGGCGCTCGCTTCGCGGGTACGGGGGACTACCTGGTGACGGGACCGAGACGCTGGGCGATGGTGATGCTGGCCGTGGTGATGTCGTGGGTCACCGGTCAGCGCCTTACCGATGTCACCAGCGGCTACCGGGCCGCGAACCGGAGGGCGATCGCGGTCTTCGCCGCCCACTACCCCGCGGAGTACCTCGGGGACACCGTCGAGTCGCTGGTGATCGCCCACCGAGCCGGCTGCTCGGTCACCCAGGTCCCGGTCGCCATGCGGGTGCGGACCACCGGTCGCGCCAGCCAGAGCACGGCCCGCTCGGGGATCTACCTCACCCGGGCCGTGGCCGCGGTCCTCCTCGCCCTCGTCCGCCGGTGGCCCACGCCACGGGCCCTGGAGAAGATCTCGTGAGAGCCAACCTCGTCCTGGGCCTGCTCGGCTCCCTGCTCACCCTCGGGGTCGTCTTCGAGCTGCTGCGACGCCGGCGCCTGCGCGAGAAGTACGCCGTCTTCTGGGTGGTCGTCGCCTCGGTCACGCTGCTCCTGGCTGCCTTCCCGACGGTGCTGGTGTGGCTCTCGGACCTCGCCGGCGTCGCGGTGCCTGCGAACCTGCTCTTCTTCCTGGCCAGCATGGTGCTGCTCGTGGTCAGCATCCAGCACAGCCACGAGCTCGGGCGCATGGAGGACCGGACGCGGACCCTGGCCGAGGAGGTCGCCCTGCTCAGGATGCGGATGGACGACCGCCGGTCCGGGTCCGAAGCGGGCCGGTCCGAGCGTGCCTGAGGTCGCGGTCAGTGTGATCACCCTGGCCTTCGGCGACGAGCCGCTGCTCGGGGCGTGCGTGGACGCGGTCCTGGGTTCCGGCGGTGCCGACGTCGAGCACATCGTCGTCGACAACGGCTGCGCCCACGGCGAGGTGGACCGCCTCGGTGAGCGCCCCGGCCTCGTCGTGGTCAGGCCCGGCCGGAACACCGGGTTCGCCGGGGGCTGCAACCTGGGGGCCCGGACGGCTCGCGGAGACGTCCTGGTCCTGGTCAACAGCGACGCCCTCGTCACGCCCGGTGCGGTCGCCGCCCTGGCTCGTGCCGCCTCGGACCCCACGATGGGGATCGCGACCGCGAGCGTGCGGCTGCTGGAGCGGCCCGACGTGGTCAACAGCGTCGGCAACCCGGTGCACTTCAGCGGGTTGTCCTGGGCCGGGGGGCTGGGCGAACCTGCCGTCGCCCACGCCGAGGCGCGCGAGGTGGCCAGCGCCAGCGGCTGCGCGATGGCCATGCGGCGCGAGGTGTGGGACGAGCTGGAGGGGTTCTGCGAGGACCTGTTCGCCTACTGCGAGGACACCGAGCTCAGCCTGCGCTGCCGGCTGGCCGGCCTCCGGGTCGGCTACGTCCCCGACGCCGTGGTGCTGCACGACTACCAGTTCAGCCGCCACCCCCACAAGAACTACCTGCTCGAACGCAACCGGCTCTTCGTCCTGCTCACCGTCTACCGGCCACGGACGCTCCTGCTGCTGGCCCCGCCCCTGCTGGGTCTGGAGCTGGCCGTGCTGGCCGTGGCCGTGCGGGAGGGCTGGGCCGGTCAGAAGCTGCGCGGGTGGTGGTGGCTGGTCACCCACGCCGCTCAGGTACGCCGTCGGCGGGCCTGGGTCCAGGCAGCGCGCCGCCAGGGCGACCGCGGCCTCGTGGGCGTGCTGACCGGGGACTTCGCTCCCGGCCCCGAGACCGGGGTGAGCGCCCCGACCCCGGTGCGCCTCCTGTCCCGGGGCTACTGGGCGCTGGTCCGCGGCCGGCTGCGCTGAGACCGACGCTGCGGACGGCGCGATCCTCACGGTGCCGTAGCCTCGGCGAGTGAGCTGGCTGGACGCGGTGGGATGGCTGGGCTCGGCGCTTCTGGTGTTCTCGGTCATGCAGGCCCGGGTCCTGCGCTTCCGTGCGCTCAACCTGGTCGCCTGCCTGGTCCTGATCGGCTTCAACGCAGCGCTGCAGATCTGGCCCATGGTGGCGATGAACGTCGCGCTCGCCGGGATCAACCTCTACTTCCTCGTGGGACTGGTCCGGGACCGTCACGACGAACGCGCCTTCGAGGTGCTCGAGGTCGCCCCGAGCGACCGCTACCTGCGCCACGTGCTGGCGGTGCACGCGGGCGACATCGACCGCTTCCAACCAGGGCTGACGTGGGAGCCCACCGATCCCCGAGCCGGCTCGTTCCTGGTCCTGCACGGCAACGAGACGGTGGGGGTGGTGCTGCTCCGCGACCTCGGCGACGGCACGGCCCAGGTGCTCCTGGACTACGTCACCCCCCGCTTCCGGGACTTCTCCCCCGGTGAGTTCGTCTGGCGTCGCAGCGGGCTGCTGACCGACGCCGGCTTCACCCGCGTGGTCACCCCGGTCGGCATGGTGGCGCCCTACTACGAGCGGCTCGGCTTCCGCCGCGAGGGCGAGTCGTTCGTCCTCACGCTCTGAGCCGAGCGGGACGTCGGTCAGGCCAGGGACGCGCTGACCGAGACCCAACGGTCGAGCAGCGTTCGGGTCGCACCGCTGTCGAGGGCCTGCTCCGCCGCCGCGACCCCGGCCCGCAGCCGGTCCACGGGGCTGTCGGCCGACGGTCCGGCGTACACCGCGAGTGCCGCCCCTGCGTTGAGCACCACCGCCTCACGCACCGGGCCGCGCTCCCCGTCCACGACCCGCAGGACGACGTCGGCGTTGAACGCCGCGTCCCCGCCGCGCAGGTCCTCCGGGCGGCTCCGGGCCAGGCCGACCTCCTCCGGATCCACCGTGAGCTCGGTGACCTCCCCGCCCGAGACGGCCCAGACCCGGCTCGTCGCGGTCGTGGTGAGCTCGTCGAGGCCGTCGTCGCCACGGAAGACCCACGCATCCACGCCTCGGCGCGCGAAGACTCCCGCCATCAGCGGGGCCATCCGCAGGTCGGCGCAGCCGATCGCCTGGGCGGCGGGACGCACCGGGTTGGCGAGAGGGCCGAGGAAGTTGAACGTCGTGCCGATGCCCAGCTCCCGGCGCGCCACCGCGGCGTGCCTCAGCGCGGGGTGGAACGACTGCGCGAAGCAGAAGGTGATCCCCGCCCGCTCGGCGACCTCGGCGACCTGACCGGGGGCGAGGTCGAGCCGCACGCCGAGCCGCTCCAGCACGTCGGCGGTCCCGGCCTGCGAGGACGCCGACCGGTTGCCGTGCTTGGCCACCCGCGCCCCTGCACCAGCAGCGACCAGCGCGGCCATCGTGGAGATGTTCACCGACATGGACCTGTCACCACCGGTCCCGACCACGTCGAGCCACCGGCCTTCGAGGGTGAGCGGGACGGCCTGGGCGAACATCGCCTCGACCAGACCGGCCAGCTCGTCGATCGTCTCGCCCTTGGTGCGCAGCGCGACCGCGAAGCCGGCGATCTGGCTCGGGGTCGCCGCTCCGGCGAGGATCTCCCCCATCGCCCACGACGCCTGGCTGGCGCTCAGGTCGGTGCGTGCGGTCAGGGCGGAGAGGACCTCGGGCCAGGTGTGCGTCATCCGTGGGTCGCCCGGCTCACCGGGCGGCAGGGACCCGGTCGCGCAGCACCCGGACCACGACGTCGGCGAGCTGCATCGGGTCCAGGGGGTGAGGGACCGCCGCCTCCGCACGCGACCAGGTGGCCAGCCAGGCGTCCTGGGGGCGCCCGGTCAGCACGATCACCGGCGGGCAGTCGAAGATCTCGTCCTTGAGCTGGCGGGCGATGCCCATGCCGCCCACCGGGGTGGCCTCGCCGTCGAGGATCGCCAGGTCGATGACGCCGCTGTCCATCTGCTGGATCACGACCGGCTCGGTGGCCACCTCGACGTACTCGATGCGCGGCAGGTCCGGATGGGGACGGCTGCCCAGGGCCAGACGCACCTGGTCGCGGGTCTGGGCGTCGTCGCTGTAGACGAGCACCTTGAGGGGCTGCTGCTTCGGGGCGGCGTCGGTCACGCGGCCGATGCTACTCGGACCGCTGCTCGATCCGTTCGAGGCGGTCCAGGCGACGGTCTTCGCGCTCGCCCTCCCGCAGCGAGTGGCGCACCCACTGGCCGAACAGCACCAGGAAGAAGGCGATCCCCACCACGTCGCCGGTGCCCCACAGGATCCCGCCTGCCACGTGCTGGTCCGCGGCCGGGTCGGGCAGCCACGACAGGCCGAGGGAGGGGTACCACGCCCCGCCGATCAGCTCGGTCTGGTTCATGATCGTCACGCCCAGGAAGGCGTGGAACGGCAGGGTGAGGACCATCATGAGCATCCGGAACGGGTAGGCGACACGCCCGGGCACCGGATCGATTCCGACCAGGGGCCACAGGAACAGCGAGCCGACCACGACCAGGTGGACGTGCATGAGCTCGTGGAGCAACGGGGAGTGCAGCGTGGCGTCGTACCAGGGGCTCAGGTAGAGCACCCACGGGCTGAGCACGAAGAGCGCGAACGTCAGGGGCGGGAAGGACAGCACCCGCGCGAACCGCGAGTGCAGGAACCCGAGCAGGAGCGCCCGAGGGCGCGACGGCAGCGTCCGCAGGGCGAGGGTGACCGGGGCTCCCAGCGCAAGGGCCAGCGGCACCAGCATCGTCAGCGTCATGTGCTGGACCATGTGCACGCTCAGCAGCGTGGTGTCGTACCGCGCGAGCCCCGAGGAGGTGGCGACGTAGAAGGAGCCCATGCCGATCAGGAAGCTGGCTGTGCGTCCCACCGGCCATCGGTCACCCCGGGTACGCAGCACGGCCACCCCCCACAGGTAGGCGCCGGTCACCCACACAGCCAGCACCGTAAGAACCGGATCAATACCCCATTCCGTGACGATACGTGTCAGATCGAACGGCGGGAGGCCGGCTGAGGTCGTGGAGTCGAGGAGCACGAGCACCTCTCCAGCGTAGGCACCTGAGAGGACTTGAAGCGCCGGGCATGATGTCGATGTGAAGAAGATGACTGCTTCCGGGCGGGGGGCGGTATGCCGCCGGGTCCCCCTCACGACATAATGGCGCCCGTGGCGACTTCAACTGCAGTCATCCCTGCGTCCCGTCTGCACGGGCACCATGACCGGCCGAGCATGGTCAGCGTCGGCACCATCGTGTGGCTCTCCTCGGAGCTGATGTTCTTCGCGGCGCTCTTCGCCGCCTACTTCACGATCCGTGCGGTGTCCCCTGAGCTGTGGGCACAGGAGACGGCCAACCTCAACGTGCCGTTCGCCTCGGCGAACACCACCATCCTGGTGCTCTCCTCGTTGACCTGCCAGCTCGGCGTCTTCGCCGCCGAGCGCGGCCAGGTCGGACGGTCGGGCAGCATCCTCAGCGTGAAGGGCTGGGGACTGCGCGAGTGGTTCATGCTCACCTACCTGATGGGCGCCGTCTTCATCGGCGGTCAGGCGCTGGAGTACACCGAGCTGATCCACGAGGGCGTGACCCTGTCGTCCTCGGCGTACGGCTCTGGCTTCTACCTGACCACCGGCTTCCACGGACTGCACGTGACCGGTGGGCTCATCGCCTTCCTCTTCGTCCTCGGACGCACCTACATGGCGCGCAAGTTCACCCACGAGCAGGCGGTCACGGCGATCGTGGTGTCGTACTACTGGCACTTCGTCGACGTCGTCTGGATCGGCCTCTTCGCCACGATCTACCTCCTGCAGTGACCCATCCGACCGCCGACCGCTGACGAACACCCGTAGACGGACATCGAGGACATCCAGTGAGACTCTTCACCGCTCGACTCTCAGCCAAGCGACGCAGCCGGTACGCCGGCCCTGTGGTGATGCTGCTGGCTCTCCTCATGACCGGCGGCGCGTACGCGGCGCTCTCCCCGGCGTCGGCGGAGAGCGCGGTCAGCGCTGACGACGTGGCCAAGGGCAGGGCGCTCTTCCTCGTGGGGTGCTCGTCGTGCCACGGCAAGAACGCCGAGGGCATCACCGACCAGGCCGGCGGGCAGTACGGCCCGTCGCTGGTCGGCGTGGGAGCCGCGGCCGTGGACTTCCAGGTCGGCACCGGACGCATGCCGATGGCTGCCCCAGGCATGCAGGCACCGGTCAAGCCCCGCGTGTACAACGCCGAGGAGACCGCCCAGCTCGCCGCCTTCGTCGCCAGCCTGGGCCCCGGCCCGTCCATCCCCACCGCGGAGATGTACTCCCCCGACGCCATCCCCGAGAACGAGCGTGAGGAGGCGATCGTGCGGGGCGGCCAGTTCTTCCGCACCAACTGCACGGCCTGCCACGGCTTCGCGGCCGCCGGCGGAGCGCTTCCCGGCGGGAAGTACGCCCCCACGCTGATCGGCGTCGAGCCGGTGCACATCTACGAGGCGCTCGTGACCGGCCCGCAGCAGATGCCGGTGTTCTCCGACGACGTGCTCACCCCCGAGGCGAAGCGCGACATCATCGCCTGGCTCAAGAGCACCGAGAGCAACCCGAGCTACGGCGGATCCAAGCTGGGCTCCCTCGGCCCGGTCAGCGAGGGCTTCTTCGCCTGGGTCGCTGGCATCGGCATCCTGGTGGGCTTCGCGATCTGGATCGCCTCGCACACCGCCCGCTCCACCCGGAAAGGAGTCAAGGCGTGACTGACGTCGTCCGACGGCCCGACGCGGCCGACACACCCGAGGTGGTGGCCGACCCGATCGCCGACCCGGGGCTGCCCGAGCACCTCCCGCGTCCCACCGACGTCGACGAGGCGGCCGAGCGTCGTGCCGAGCGACAGATCGCCACCCTCTTCGGACTGTCGAGCGTCATGGCCGTCCTGTTCTGCGTGGCGTACTTCGTCTTCGACGTCGGCGCCGAGCCCAGCACCATCCTCGGCTTCGGCGCCTCCAACGTCGCCCTCGGCCTGACGCTGGGTCTCGCGCTGCTGTGCATCGGCGTCGGCGCGATCCAGTGGTCCCGCAAGCTCATGAACGACGAGGAGGTCGCCGAGCAGCGACACCCCCTGCGCTCGAGCGACGAGGACCGCGAGGAGGCGGTCGCCGCGCTCACCGCCGGCGCCCACGACTCGGGGATCGCTCGACGTCCGCTGATCCGCAACTCGCTGCTGGGTGCGATGGGGACCCTGGCGCTTCCTGCGATCGTCGCGCTGCGCGACCTCGGGCCGCTCCCGGGTGACGCGCTCTACCACACGGTCTGGCGGGAGGGCATGCGGCTGGTCAACGACGTCGCCGGCACGCCCATCCGCCCCGAATGGGTCCGCATCGGTCAGCTGATCAACGGCGAGCCCGAGATCATCTTCAACCCTGAGGCGTACGACGCCGAGCCCTTCGAGGGCGCTGCGCTCCAGGTCGCGAAGAGCAAGGCCGCCATCATCATCGTCCGGATGTCACCGGACGACATCACCCCGTCCTCGGGCCGGGAGAACTGGGGAGTGGGCGGGATCCTCGCCTACTCGAAGATCTGTACCCATGTCGGGTGCCCGATCTCGTTGTGGGAGCAGCAGACGCACCACCTCCTCTGCCCCTGCCACCAGTCCACCTTCGACCTCGCCGACAACGGCAAGGTGGTGTTCGGGCCCGCAGCCCGCTCGCTGCCGCAGCTGCCGATCGCGGTGGACGCAGAGGGCTACCTGATCGCCACTCAGGACTTCACCGAGCCGGTGGGGCCGAGCTTCTGGGAACGAGGCTGACATGAGCACCACCGCCAAGACCGCGGCCACCCCCGCCAAGTCCAACAAGGTGGGCGCCGCGGCGAGCTGGGCCGACGAGCGCACCGGACTGGCAGGTCTGGCCAAGAAGCAGGTCCGGAAGGTCTTCCCGGACCACTGGTCGTTCATGCTCGGCGAGATCGCCCTGTGGAGCTTCGTCGTCCTGCTCCTCACCGGCGTCTTCCTCACGCTGTGGTTCAAACCCAGCATGGGCGAGGTCGCCTACGAGGGCTCCTACGACCAGCTGCGAGGGCTGCAGATGTCGGAGGCGTACGCCTCGACGCTGCACATCTCCTTCGACGTGCGCGGCGGGCTGTTGATGCGGCAGATGCATCACTGGGCAGCGCAGCTGTTCATCGCCGCGATGATGGTGCACCTCCTGCGCGTCTTCTTCACCGGCGCCTTCCGCAAGCCCCGCGAGCTGAACTGGGTCATCGGCTGCCTGTTGCTCCTGCTCGGCACCCTGGAGGGCTTCACGGGCTACTCGCTGCCTGATGACCTGCTCTCGGGCACCGGCATCCGGGCCGCCGACGGCTTCATGAAGTCGATCCCCGTGATCGGCACCTACGCGTCGTTCTTCCTGTTCGGCGGCGAGTTCCCTGGCGACGTGATCATCTCGCGGCTCTTCACCGCCCACGTGCTGCTGTTGCCCGGGCTGTTGCTCGGCCTCATCGGGGCCCACATGATGCTGCTCGTGTACCAAAAGCACACGCAGTGGGCAGGGCCCGGTCGGACCGAGGAGAACGTCGTCGGCTACCCGATGATGCCGATCTACGCCGCCAAGGCCGGTGGCTTCTTCTTCATCGTCTTCGGCATCACCGCCCTCATGGGTGGCCTGCTGTCGATCAACCCGGTGTGGCGCTTCGGCCCCTATGACCCGTCCCAGGTGACTGCGGGCTCGCAGCCCGACTGGTACATGGGCTGGCCCGACGGCGCCCTGCGGATCTTCCCCGGCATCGAGAGCCACTTCTGGGGTGTCACGCTGAGCTGGAACGTCTTCCTGCCGATCATCGTGCTCCCCGGGCTCATGTTCACGATCCTGTTGATGCTGCCGTTCCTCGAGCAGTGGATCACCGGGGACAAGCGCGAGCACCACATCCTGGAGCGCCCGCGCAACGCCCCGAACCGCACCGCGACGATGGTCGCCCTGATGACCTTCTACGGCCTGCTCTGGGCCGCGGGCGGCAACGACATCATCGCGGTCATGTTCCACCTCAACCTCAACTACATCACCTACTTCATGCGGGTCGCGGTCTTCCTCGGTCCTGTCCTGGCCTTCTGGATCACCCGGCGCTGGTGCATCTCGCTCCAGCGTGCTGACGAGAACCGCCTTCTCCACGGCTACGAGTCGGGAGTGATCATGCGCTCCGCCGAGGGTGCCTACGCCGAGCGGCACCTGCCGATCTCGACCGAGGAGGCCTACACCCTCACCGCGCGTGACCGGGACGAGGTGTACGAGCTCCCCGCCGAGACCGACTCCAACGGGGTCGCCGCACGTCAGCGGACCCTGATGAAGCTGCGGGCGCGACTGTCCCGCTTCTGGTTCGCCGACAACGTGCAGAAGCCGACCCGCGAGGAGCTCATCGCAGCTCAGCACCACGCCTCGCACGAGCTCGAGGCACACGACCCGGACGGGCACCAGCACCTGCCCGCCGGCGACTACCTCGGTGAGCACGAGCTCGACGGGCACTCCGCAGACGGGCACCAGTTCGACGGTCGCCACGAGGTCTCCGGCGAGCAGATGAACCACCAGCGCTGATCCGACCCGCCGCGCATCGCAGGACCCCGGAGCCCCGGACTCACCCGAGTCCGGGGCTCCTCCCCTCTCCCCCGCCGAGCCGCCAACTCCTGTCCGCCGAGCCGCTAAATGCTGTCCGCCGAGCCGCTGGTTCTCGTGGGCCGAGCCGCGCATCGCTGTTCGTCGAGCCGCGCATCGCCGTCGATCAGGGTGCTTCCGCGCAGGCACGGCGTACGACGTCAGTCCAGCGAGACAGCTCGGCGCTGCGGAAGGACTCGCGGGTGACGACCACAACGGTCCAACCCAGCTCGCGGAGCAGGTCGCGCCGGCGCTGGTCCGACTCCACGTCGGAAGGAGCAGAGTGGAACGCCACCCCGTCGTACTCCACGGCCACCTTGGCTTCGGGGTAGGCAAGGTCGAGGCGATAGGCGAGACCAGCCGCGACGACCCAGAACTGCAGCTCTGGGACCGGCAGCCCCGCCTCGATCAACGCCAGCCGGGTGAAGGACTCCCCGGGTGACTCCACCCGACCGTCCATAACCTGCACCAGTCTCCGCGCCTGGACGACGCCACGGCGGCCGCGGAACCTCGGCAACTCACCGATCAGCTGCGCTCTCGTGAGGGTGTGATCCCGAGCGAAGGCGTCCAACGCGGCGAGCGCCTCGTAGCGGCGCAGGCCGCACGCGAGGTCCAGTGCAGTCCGCAACGGCGTGGTGACGGGCACGCCCCTCAGCGTGACCAGATCACGGTCAGCGAGGTCGCGTTCGCCTCCCGATGCCTGGACCCGCTCGACACGACGCCGACCGCGCAGGACGAACGCGTCCAGGCGCGGTACGACCTCCTGAAGGGGGTAGAGGTCGATGCCCCACAGCCACGCGGCCGATCGGTCGACCACCACCGCGTGCGGCGGCAGGATGAGCGCGGCTGCCTGGGCACGGAGCAGGAGGTCATCCTGACGCTGCGACGCGACGTACACCCCGCGGAGAACGCGCCTCACTGAGCCCTCGGCGAGCATCGTCCTGAGTCGAGCCTCCGAGATCCCCCTGCTCTGCGCCCATGGCAGGGTGAAGGGCGCCGCGTCGAGGGGTGCGGGGGCCAACGTCCTGGGAACCGCCACGCACCGATGCTGTCAGCGGTGCGTGCCCAGGGGCCGGCGCTGACGTACGCCTGTGGATGACCGGCTCATGAGCCGGGCGGAGAGTCGAAACCGGCGGCAAACGGCCGTGCGCGCCACAGGAGCCCGCGGCTCGCGCCACCACAACCCGCGGCTCGCGCCACCACAACCCGCGGCTCGCGCCACCACAACCCGCGGCTCGGGGAGGACGGGTGGGTCAGTGGAGGGCGGAACCGTCCCGGTAGGTGCGGTAGGGCACGTTCCAGTCGCCGTACCCGTTGGTCGACTCCATGGGTCGGTCGGTGCCTGACACGTCGACCACGTCGCCGCGCTTGGTGATCCCGAACAACCAACCGGCGTTGTCGGTGTTCATGCCGACGCAGCCATGGCTGACGTTGGCGCTGCCCTGCGAGCCAACCGACCACGGTGCGGCATGGATGAACTCACCGGAGTAGGTCACCCGCAGCGCGTACTCCACGTCCGAGAGGTTGTAGTACTCCGGGTCGTCCGGGCTGATCCCCGTCGTCGCGGCGTCCATCCGCTTGCGGCGGAACTTCTCGATGATCACCTTGATGCCGGAGCGCGTGGTGAAGCCGGGCTTCCCTGCGGTGACCGGGATGGTGCGCAGCAGCGCACCGTTGGAGGTGACCCGCATCGTCTGCGAGGCGACGTCGACCTTCATGATCACGGCGTCCCCGACATGGAACGACGTGGTGCGGCTCTCCTGCCCGAAGATGCCGTTGCCGGCGTCCACGCCGTTGATGTCGGCATGGACGGTCACGTCCGTGCCTGACTTCCAGTACGTCCGGGGGCGCCAGTGGACCTCATGGTCGCTGATCCAGTGCCACGTCCCGGTCTGCTGGGGCTTGGACTCCACAGAGAGGTGCTTCTCGATCTCCGCCCGGTCGGTGACCGCGACGTCGAACGTGACGATGACCGGCATCCCGACCCCGACCGTCTCGCCGTCGAGCGGCGCCACGCTGGGGTAGGTCTGCTGGTCCAGCGTCAGGGGGACCGTGTGGAAGCGGCGGTCGAGCTTGCGCTCGAGGCCGTCCGCGTCCACAGCCACGCCCTGCACACGGTAGGTGGTATCGGGCTCCAACCGCTCGGTGGCCTTCCAGCGCGCACCACTCGCCACGAGGTCGCCGGAGACATCGCGCTTGCCGGCGCGCACACGGACCTTGTCCAGGGTCCCGTTCTTCGCGGAGACCGTGACCAGGGTGTCCACGGACACGTCCCCCTTGCGGGGAAGGTTCGTCTTGAGCCGCGCCGCCGAGACCGTCGTGGCGGGCTCGGAGGGGCTGCCCGACGGGCTCGACGAGCCGTCGACCGAGGCTGTTCCCGCAGAGTCGTCGGCCGAGGACGCAGTGCAGCCGGTCAACGCGGCAGCGCCCACCAACGCGAGGACCACGACGGCAGAGACCCGCGCTCTCAGCGCCGGACGCGAACGGACATGGGTCTCGAGCATCGAACTCCCCCGATAGGCTTGCGGAATCCCGACCAGCCTAACAACGGCCCCGCCCAAACCCGGCATCGTCGCCCCGTGTGCGAGGTCACGCCTGTGCCACGCAGGAGCGACAGGCGAGCCTCGCCGGCACGACACCTCACAGGGTGCGCAGCGTCAGTGAGCGTGTCAGTGAGCGTGCTCGCCCACGTAGTACTCGAAGACCCAGCCGCTCAGAGCCAGGGCTCCGAAGACGCCTCCCACGATGAACATCCACCAGGCACCGATGGCAATGGAGAACACCATCACGGCCAGGGTCGCGGCGCACCACAGCGGCCACCACGAGTACGGCGGGAAGAAGCCGAGCTCTCCGGCGCCGTCCGAGATCTCCGCCTCGAGGCGGTCCTCAGGACGCGGCTGCATCTTGGAGGCGTGGAAGCCCAAGTAGAACGCGATCAACGCGGCAAGCAGCGTCGTCATGGTGAGCGCGGCCGTCCCCGTCGGGTCGCCCGACATGAACCAGTATGCCGGGGTCACCAGCGCCATGAACACGGCGCACATCCCAAAGATCCAGGCTTCGGCTCTCATCCGTGCACTCCTCCGTTCCCGGAGCCCACAGTGGAGTTCTCCGGATCGGTCTCACCCAGCTCCATGGCCGCCACCTCGGGGTGGTGCAGGTCGAACGCCGGCGACTCCGAGCGGATCCGCGGGATCGACAGGAAGTTGTGCCGTGGCGGCGGGCAGGAGGTCGCCCACTCCAGCGAGCGGCCCCAGCCCCACGGGTCGTCGACGAGGACCTTCGGCCCCTGGGCGGACTTGTAGACGTTGTAGAAGAACGGCAGCATCGAGCTGGCCAGGATGAAGGACCCGATCGTCGAGACCTGGTTCAGCAGCGTGAAGCCGTCGCTGGGCAGGTAGTCGGCGTAGCGGCGCGGCATTCCTTCCACACCCAGCCAGTGCTGGACGAGGAACGTGGTGTGGAAGCCGATGAAGAGCATCCAGAACTGCAGCTTGCCCAACCGCTCGTCCAGCATCTTTCCGGTCATCTTGGGCCACCAGAAGAAGAAGCCGGCGAACATCGCGAAGACCACGGTGCCGAAGACCACGTAGTGAAAGTGCGCCACCACGAAGTAGCTGTCGGAGACGTGGAAGTCCAGCGGCGGGGCGGCCAGGATGACGCCGGTGAGGCCGCCGAAGAGGAACGTGGTGAGGAAGCCGACCGACCACAGCATCGGGTTGTCGAAGGACAGGGACCCGCCCCACATCGTGCCGATCCAGTTGAAGAACTTCACCCCGGTGGGCACCGCGATGAGCAGGGTCATGCCCGAGAAGAAGGCCAGGTCGACCGCTCCGGTGACGTACATGTGGTGCGCCCAGACCGCGACCGACAGGAACGCGATCGCCAAGGTGGCTCCGACCAGTCCGACGTAGCCGAAGATCGGCTTGCGGCTGAACACCGGCAGGATCTCGGTGACGATGCCGAAGAAGGGCAGGGCGATGATGTAGACCTCGGGGTGGCCGAAGAACCAGAACAGGTGCTGCCACAGGATCGGTCCACCGTGCACGGCGTCGAAGATGCGCGCCCCGAAGATGCGGTCAGCCTCCAGGGTGAGCAGCGCCCCGGCGAGGATCGGGAAGGCGATCAGGACCAGGAGGCTCGTCACGAGGGTGTTCCAGGTGAAGATCGGCATCCGGAACATCGTCATGCCCGGCGCGCGCATGCAGATGATCGTGGTCACGAAGTTGACCGCACCGAGGATCGAGCCGAGTCCCGCAAGCCAGAGGCCCATGATCCACAGGTCACCGCCCACGCCTGGGCTGTGCACCGCATCGGAGAGCGGGGAGTAGGCGAACCAGCCGAATCCGGCGGCACCCGAGGGGGTGAGGAAGCCGGAGCCGGCGATCAGGCCACCGAAGAGGAAGAACCAGTAGCTCAGCATGTTCAGCCGCGGGAACGCGACGTCGGGCGAGCCGATCTGCAGAGGCATGATCACGTTCGCAAAACCGAAGAACAGCGGGGTCGCGAAGAGCAGCAGCATGATCGTGCCGTGCATCGTGAACAGCTGGTTGTACAGCTCGTCGTTGACGAACTGCTGCCCCGGAGCGGCCAGCTCGGAGCGGATCACCAGCGCCATGATGCCGGCGAGGATGAACCACGCGAACGAGGTGCCCAGGTAGAGCTTGCCGATGACCTTGTGGTCGGTGGTGGTGAGGACCTTCACCACCTGTTGGCCCAGCTGACGGCGCGGGACCGCTGTGCTCGGGGGGGTGGTGGTCTCGGCGCTCACGGGGTGGCCTCCCTCTCGGTGGTTTCCAGGCCTTCCTGAGTGGTGTTCTTCGAGGCGCCCAACGCGACGCCGACGTTGCCTTCGGCGCGGAGCGACTCGAGCTCCTGGGCGTAGCGCTCGGCGCTCACCACTTCGACGTTGAACAGCATCCGCGAGTGGTAGGTGCCGCACAGCTCGGCGCACTTGCCGGCGTACGTGCCCTCACGGGTCGGCGTCAAGGTGAAGGAGTTGTCTCGCCCGGGCACGACGTCCATCTTGTAGGTGAACGCGGGCACCCAGAAGGAGTGGATGACGTCTGGCGAGCTGAGCTCGAAGCGGACCGACTCGTTGACCGGGAGGTACAGGGTTGGCAGGTCTGCGGGAGTTCCCACGCGGTAGACAGAGGTCTGTCCGTCCAGCGCGTCGTCCTCGATGTAGTTGAAGGTCCACGACCACTGCTGGCCGACGACCTTGACGACGTGGTCCGGGTTCTCCACCTCGGCGTTGACGGTGTCCTGGGTGGAGATCACGAACTTGAAGAACACCAGCACCATCACCACGGGGGCGAGGGTGTAGAGGATCTCCATCGGCAGGTTGTACCGGGTCTGCACGGGGATCTCGTCGTCGCTGCGACGGCGGTACTTGATCACCACGTAGGCCATCAGGCCCCACACCAGCAGGCCGGTGGCCAGGGCGGCGACCCAGGTCCACTGCCAGAAGTGGATGACCGCGTCGGACCGGTCGGAGGCGCCCTGAGGGATGGCGCCACGCTTCCAGTCGGCCTGGTCCTGTTCCGAGCACGCGCTCAGAGTCAGGAAGGTCATGGCCAGAGCGGCCACCAGACCGATCTGACGCATGCGCTTGGGGAGGTGCAGACCCACGGAGAAGGCCTCTCTCTTCAAAACGACGGTCGAGTGAACCCTACTACTCGGTGCGACGAGGACGCCGGTCGGGCACGGCCCGGGTCGGCAGCCTCCTCATCATCACACTGCTCTCCCGCCCCGTGGGCCACGCTCGCGCGGGGCGCGCCGGTCGACCCATAGGGTCGAGGCGTGCGCGGCTACCTCGACGGCGGGTCCTCAGAGCCGATGCGTGCCCAGGTCAGCGAGGTGCTGCTGCGGGCCCTGGAGGCCGGGTACGCCGACCCGCTGCGCCTGCACGGCGCCGCCCGCAACGCGCGGCTGATGCTCGACAACGCCCGGGCCGTGGTCGCCGAGTGCCTCGCCGTGCGCCCCGACGAAGTCAGCTTCACCAGCTCGGGGACCGCGGCGACGCATCTGGGTGTGCTCGGCCTGCTGCGGGCCCGACCGCCCGGCGAGCAGACACTGACCCACACCGCGGTCGAGCACTCCGCTGTCTTCGCCGCCGCCCGGTGGTGGGTCGACCAGGGCGGGACGGCGCCCACGGTGCTGCCCGTGGACCGGTGCGGTCAGGTGGACCCCACCCGGGTCGCCCAGGCAGCGGCCGGTGTCGTCGCCGTTCAGCAGGCGAACCCGGAGGTCGGCACGGTCCAGCCCTGGGACCGGGTGACTGCACTGACCGACCGGGCCGGCCCGGCTGACGGACCCGACCGTGCGCAGCCGACGCTGTTCCTGGACGCCTGCGCGGCCGGAGCACGGTTGCCGCTGCCGAGCGGCTGGAGTGCCGCCGCGCTGTCGGCTCACAAGTGGGGAGGCCCTGCCGGGGTGGGGGTGCTGCTGGTCCGCAAGGGAGCCCGGTGGAGGGCACCGTTCCCCACCGACGACCGGGTCGACCCGCGAGTGCCTGGCTTCGAGAACGTCCCCGCGGCGCTGGCCGCGGCGGCCGCGCTGCAGCTGCGGGTCGCGGAGCGCGACGCCCTTGCCGCCCGCGACCGGGCCTGGTCCGACCGGCTGCGCAGCGCCTTGCGCCAGGTGCCCGACGTCGAGGTGCACGGTCATCCGACCGAGCGACTGCCCCACCTGGTGTCCTTCTCCTGCCTCTACGTCGACGGCGAGGCCCTGGTGACCGAGCTGGACCGGCGCGGCCTGGCCGTGGCCAGCGGCTCGGCCTGCACCTCCAGCGTCCTGGAGCCTTCCCACGTCCTGGTCGCCATGGGCGCCCTCACCCACGGCAACGCCCGGGTCACGTTCACCCCGGACACCACCGAGGCGGACCTCCAGGCGCTCGTGGAGGCGCTGCCCGCCGTGGTCGCCGAGCTGAGGGCGCGGCTCACGTGAGCGACCCCGACACGGAGGTGACGTTGACCCTCGACTGCCGGGGCACCCGGTGCCCGGTGCCGGTGATCAGACTGGCCCGGCGCATCGGCGAGGTGCCCGTCGGCGGCGTGGTGGCGGTGCTGGCCGACGACCCGGCGGCCCGGCCCGACATCCCGGCCTGGTGCCGGATGCGTGGCCAGGGGTTCCTCGGCGAGCACGAGTCCGCCGACGGGACACCGGCGTACCTCGTGCGGCGCCTCACCTGACCGGAGCCCGCGGGCGACAGGCCGGGGACGGGGTCAGGGACGGGTCAGGGACGGGGCGTGCGGACGTGCGCCGCGATCTCCGCCGCCCCCTCCGCGCCGTACGCCGCGGCGAAGCGCTCGATGAACGCAGCCCGGTGCAGGGTGTACTCCTGGGTGCCGACCCGCTCCACGACATGGACGGCCAGCAGGCAGCCGAGCTGGGCCGCCCGCTTGTGGGAGAGCCCCCAGCTGAGCGCAGCCAGGAAGCCCGCCCGGAACGCGTCACCGACCCCGGTGGGCTCGACCTTGGCGATCTCGGGAACCGCCGCCACCTCCAGCGGCTCGGCGCCGGAGCGCTCGATCCGGACCCCCGCCGCACCGAGGGTCACCACCCACGTGCCGACCCGGTCCAGGACCTCCGCCGACGACCAGCCGGTCTTCTGGGTGATCAGCGCGGACTCGTACTCGTTCGAGAACAAGATGTCGGCACCGTCGATGAGGTCGCGGATCATCTCGCCGTCGCCGAAGGCCAGCTGCTGGGACGGGTCGGCCACGAACCGGTAGCCGCGGTCCCGGCACTCCTGGGTGTGCCGCCGCATCCCCTCCGGGTCGTTGGGACCGATCAGGACCAGGTCGGCGCCGCCCACGCGCTGGACGATGGGACCGAGCTCGATCTCCCGCGCCTCGGACATCGCCCCGGCGTAGAAGGAGGCGATCTGTGCCATCGTCGAGTCGTTGGTGCACACGAACCGCGCGGTGTGCCGGGTCTCCGAGACGTGCACGCTCCCGCAGTCCACGTTGTGCCGCTCCAACCAGGACCGGTAGTCGACGAAGTCCGCTCCCACGGCCCCCACCAGCACCGGCCGCAGGCCCAGGCTGCCGAGGCCGAACGCGATGTTGGCTGCGCACCCGCCGCGGCGCACCTCCAGGTCCTCGACCAGGAACGAGAGCGCGATCTTGTCGAGCTGCTCGACGACCAGGGAGTCGGCGAACCGTCCCGGGAAGGTCATCAGGTGGTCGGTGGCGATGGAACCGGTGATGAGCAGCGGCACGTTCGTTCTCTCGTCTCGAGGGGTCCCGACGGGTGCCGCCGGAACGAGCAAACACTACTGGCCGGTACCCGTGGGGCGACCGGGCGGTAACCCCTAGCGTCGAAGCCATGAGCTACGAGCGGCTGGCCTACGACGACGCGGCGACGACCACCGAGATGCTGACCGACGCGCAGGCCGTCGGCCAGGAGCTGCACGTGCCGGGACCCCGCCGCCCCGCCCACGCCGCCGGGTCGCTGGCCACCCCGGAGATCAGCGCCGAGCTCGCCGAGCTCGCGGGGCGGCTCGAGCTCCACCTCGACTGAGCCGGTCTCAGGGCGGCCGACCTATCGTCGGACGCACCATGACCGAGGCCCGTCCCACTCCCGACCGCCGATCCCGGCACTCCTCGCACCGCGGCGTCAGCAGCGGGCTGACCGCGATCCTCGTCGTGGTCGTGATGACCTTCGCCTGGTGGCTGTTCAGCGGCAACGGCCCGGGTGGGGGCCCGCGGGGCACGTCGGGGAGGCCGGACATCGTCGACGTCGACGCCCACCCAGAGGAGGCCACGGGCTCCCCCGGGCCAGTTCCGACGCCGTCCCCGCCGCAACTGAGCAACGTCAACGGGGTCCCGATCGCGTCGTTCGCGGTCGAGGCCCCCAGGACGCTCGTGCTCGACTACCGGAGCGGACCGGTTCGGTGCGCAGGCGCGCTGGACACTCCGGAGGTCCTGGAGACCGACGCGTCGGTGACGGTCACCTTGACCCTGGTCCCGCCGTCGCGCTCGGCGCCGTGTCGCCGCCCGGCGCAGGCGCGCCGGGTCGTGGTCGACCTCGACACCGACCTCGGCTCCCGTTCCGTGCTGGACGGCTCCTACTCGCGCCGGGTCGCTGTGCCCGGGGCCCGCTGAGGACGAGGCGCGGCCGGTCGGCCCCTGTCACGCGCGGAGAAGCCCCCGGTCCGTCGGACCGGGGGCTTGTCTGGACGAGCGTCAGGCGGGACTCAGTGGAAGGAGTCGCCGCACGCGCACGAGCCGCCCGCGTTCGGGTTGTCGATCGTGAAGCCCTGCTTCTCGATGGTGTCGACGAAGTCGATGACCGCGCCGTTGAGGTAGGGGATGCTCATCCGGTCCACGACCACAGCGACGCCACCGAAGTCGGTGACCGAGTCGCCGTCGAGGTCGCGCTCGTCGAAGAAGAGCTGGTAGCGCATGCCGGAGCAGCCACCGGGCTGTACGGCGATGCGCAGCTTGAGGTCGTCACGCCCCTCCTGCTCCAGCAGGCTCCTCACCTTGTCGGCGGCGGGGCCGGAGAGGTTGATGCCGTCCGTGCGGATCTCGGTCTGGGTCTCGAGCTGCTCGGTCATGCGTGGGGCTCCCTGAAGTCGGATGCGGCGGTTGCTACGAGGTCAATGGTCGCACACCGGCGGTTATTCCCCCTTCGCTCCGGCTCCGCCCGACCCGCCGCCCGACCCGCCGTCCGACCCGCCGTCCGACCCGCCGTCCGACCCGCCGTCCGACCATCGGTCCGACCAGTTGCGTGCGGCCCGTGCGGCCACGGTCGCCAGGCTCCCCGCCGCGTCGGCGAAGGCCGCCTCCTCGCCGACCAGGTCGACCAGCGAGTACGCCGCCTCGATGCCCAGCGCGCGCATCTCGCGCGACCCGACCAGCACCGACCCGGCCAGGGCGATGCACGGTCGAGCCGCCGCGGCGGCGAGGGTCGCGACGCCGTACGGAACCTTCCCCGACCGCGAGGAGAAGTCGAAGGCGCCCTCCCCGGTGACCACCAGGTCCGCGGCCGCGGCCCGAGCACTCAGGTCCACGGCGTCGCTGACCACGTCGAGACCGGGTCGGCGCTCGGCCCCGAGCAGGAGCAGCGCGAACCCCAGCCCCCCGGCCGCACCGGCTCCCTTGGCCAGCGCGAGGCGCTTGTCGGTGGCGGCGGCGAGACGCTCCAGCAGGGCGTCGACGGCCTGGACCCGGTCGGCCCGGACCCCCTTCTGCGGGCCGAAGACGTTGGTCGCCCCGATCAGTCCCAGCAGCGGGCTGTCGACGTCGCTGGCCGCCACCAGCCGCACTCCGGCGCACCGCTCCCGCGCGGCCGCCAGACCCACCGAAGCCAGGTCGGCCAGCCCCGCGGGGCCCCGGCCGAGCGCGTCGGCCGGCTCCGCGGTGGCCCCCAGCGCGTGCAGCAACCCGGCTCCGCCGTCGTTGGTGCCCGACCCGCCCAGGCCGATCACGACCGTGGACGCGCCGGAGTCGACCGCGGCCGCGAGAAGCTGCCCGACGCCGTACGACGTGGCCCGCTCGGGGTCCCGGCTCTGCGGCGGCGTCAGGTGCAGGCCACAGGCCTGTGCCGTCTCCACGTAGGCCGTCCCGTCGACGAGCAGCACCGTGGCGGGCACCTCCCCCTCCAGCGGGTGCCGCACCGTGAGCGCGAGGAGGTCCCCGCCCAGCGCGTCGTGGAGCACGTCGACGAAGCCGGGTCCGCCGTCGGCCATCGGTGCGAGGTCGAGCTCGTCGTGAGGCGCGCGCCGACGCCAGCCCTCGGCGATGGCCCTGGCCGCCTCCACTGCGGTGAGGGTGCCGGCGAACTTGTCGGGTGCGACCAGGACCCTCATGCGCGGGTCTCCGCGAGGACGCGGACCAGGGCTCGCGCGGCCTCGCGGACCATCGTGTCGCGGGTCTGTCGGGTCGCGGTGCCGATGTGCGGGGTGAGCACCAGCCCACGGGTGCTGAGCAGCCGCGGGTCGACCTTCGGCTCCCCGACGAAGACGTCGAGCCCGGCGGCGAACAGGTGCCCGCTGTCGAGGCGGTCGCACAGTGCCTGCTCGTCGACGATCCCACCCCGGGCGGTGTTCACCACGACCGCGCCGGTCGGCAGCAGGTCGAGCTCGGGGCCGCCGAGCAGGCTCCGGGTGGCGGGGGTCAGGGGCACGTGGACGCTGAGGAAGTCGCACCGGGGCAGGAGGTCGGCAAGGTCGGCGTGGTAGCCGGGGACCCCGGTGTCGGTGCGCGCGTGGTGCAGCACGTGCATCGAGAACGCCGTGGCGCGCTCGGCCATCGCGCGGGCGATGTTGCCGTAGCCGACGAGACCGAGGGTGGCGCCGTGCACGTCCCGCCCCGGGGTGTCGGTGAACGCCCATCCGGGCCAGGCGCCGCCGCGGAGCGCCGCCTGCGTGGTGTCGACCTGGCGGGCGCACATCAGCAGGAGCGTCATCGCCAGGTCCGCGGTGGCCGTGGCCGTGGTCTCCGGGACGCTCAGCAGGCGCACCCCCGCCAGTTCGAGCGCGTCGGCGTCGACCCGGTCCGTGCCCGCCCCGGCGACGGCCACGACCCGGAGCCGGGGCATGGCGGCCACGGCCTCTGCGGAGACGGCTTGCATCGGGCCGCACAGGACGGCGACCGCCTCGGGGGCGTCCCCCAGCCGACCGCGCGTCACGTCGTACGACGCCTCCAGCTCACCGGTGTCGACGTCCATCGTGACCAGGACGGTCGGCCGTCCGCCGATCGGGGGCTCGTTCACGGCTCCGCTGTCCTCTCCTCGGTCGGTCGCAGGGCGGTGCCCACCGTAGGTGACAGAATGTGCACCATGACAACCTCGGACGTCGCCGTGCCCCGTCCTCAGGCTCTGCCGCTGCTGGTCCTCGGGCGAGGTACCGACCCTGGCTCCGAGCGAGGTGTGGACTGCCCGGGCTCTCTGCCCGCGGCCTCCGACCCCGACCTCGTGCAGCGTGCCACCGCCGCGAAGGCCGCACTGGGTGACCGGGTCTTCGTGCTCGGACACCACTACCAGCGCGACGAGGTCATCCAGTTCGCCGACGTCACCGGAGACTCCTTCAAGCTGGCACGGGACGCCGCCGGACGCCCGGAGGCGGAGTACATCGTCTTCTGCGGTGTCCACTTCATGGCCGAGTCCGCCGACATCCTCACCGCCTCGCACCAGAAGGTCGTGCTCCCCGACCTGGCCGCCGGGTGCTCGATGGCCGACATGGCCCGGTTGGCCCAGGTCGAGGACGCCTGGGACGCGATGGTCCAGGCCGGCGTCGCCGACCGGGTGGTCCCGGTGACCTACATGAACTCCTCGGCCGACATCAAGGCCTTCTGCGGGCGCCACGGGGGCGCCGTCTGCACCTCCAGCAACGCCGACGTCGCCCTCGACTGGGCCTACGCCGAGCACGGGCCGGACACCAAGGTCCTGTTCCTCCCCGACCAGCACCTGGGCCGCAACACCGCCGTGCTCCAGCTGGGCATGGCGTTGGACGACTGCGTGGTGTGGGACCCCCATCTGCCGCACGGCGGGCTCACCTCCGAGCAGCTCTCCGCCGCACGGATGATCCTGTGGAAGGGCCACTGCTCGGTGCACGGCCGGTTCAGCCCCGAGTGCGTGGACGAGGTCCGCGAGCGGGTGCCGGGCGTGCAGGTGCTGGTCCACCCCGAGTGCACCCACGACGTGGTCACCAAGGCCGACCTCGTGGGCTCGACCGAGTTCATCATCAACACGCTGGCCGCCGCCCCGGCCGGGTCGTCCTGGGCGGTGGGCACCGAGCTGAACCTCGTCCAGCGCCTGGCCGCCGAGCACCCGGACAAGAACGTCGTCTTCCTCGACAAGACCGTGTGCTACTGCGCCACGATGAACCGGATCGATCTGCCGCACCTGGTGTGGGCCCTGGAGAGCCTCGTGGCCGGCCAGGAGGTCAACGTCATCGAGGTGGACGCCGAGACCGAGAAGTGGGCCCACGTCGCCCTGCAGCGGATGCTAGCCCTGCCCGGGCGATCTTCCCGGGACTGAGGCGGGCCCCACCCAGCGCATCAGGACCTCCCGGGGGTCCTCGGCGGAGCCGCCGACCACCACGAACCCGGTCGCCTGGTATGCCGCGATGGCGTGGGAGTTGTCGCGGCGTACGGCCAGCACCAGGTCGGCGCCCGGGTGCTGGCGCTCCCCCCAGGCGCGGACCGCGTCCAGGAGCAGCCGGGCCACCCCACGGCGTCGGGTGCCCGGGTCGACCCACATCGAGATCACCTCGACCCGCCCCGGTCGCTCGAGATGCCCACTGGCCATCCCCACCGGCGCCTCGGCGTCGTACACGATGAGGTTGAGCGCGACCTCGGCCAGCCGGGCGCGCCAGCGCTCCTCGGCGTCCCCGGCACCGCTCCACTCCGCGAGCGTCGACCCGAAGGCGGCAGGGTCCTCGGCGAGCGCACGACGACGCAGCGTGCGCCACGACCGCCAGTCCACCGGGCCGACCTGAACCAGCCGGAGCGAGCTCACAGGCCCGGCGCCCCCCACAGGGCCATCCACCTGCTGAGGTCCTTCTCCATCGGGAGGTCGACCTTGAGCAGGTCGCGCATCTGGATCTCCAGGATGTTGTCGCGCTGCTGGGGCCCGCTCGGGGCGAACGGGTAGAACGTGCCCTGCTTGTAGAGGTACACCAGCGCGAGCGTGCGCCCGGCCGGGTCGTGGAAGGACACCAGCGTGCACAGCACGCGGTCGGCGAACCCCTGTGCCTCCAACGAGGTGGTCACGGTGTGCAGGTCGGTGGCCAGCGCGGACATGTCCTCCTGGCGGGCAAGCAGCCAGGTGAACCCGAAGGCGTCGGTGGTGACCTCCACGTCCGGGTCGTCGTCGGCGTCCAGGAGCGCCACCACGTCCTTGAGGGTCTGCGCGAACGCCGGACCTTCCGCGCCCCGGAAACAGATCGCGCCGCGCCCGGTCATCTGGAAGTCTGCCGCGGTCTCGAGGGTGATGGTCGCCGCGGGCAGCGCGAACAGCGCGTCCATCCGTGGCGGCGCCGGCTTGGTGCGACCGGTCACCGCGGCCCAGAAGCCCCCCACGTCAGAGGTGGGAGTCGCGGGGGAAGCCGCCGTCGAGCGGTCGGCCGAGGTCGCGAGCGACCTTGGCCAGCTGCTCGAGGCGCTGCTCCAGCGACGGGTGGGTGGAGGTCAGGGTGCGCATCGACACCCCGCTGATCGCCGGGGCGATGAAGAAGGCGTTCATCGGCTCCGCGCTGCGCAGGTCCCGCTGCGGGATGGTGGCCATCTTCCCGGAGATCTTGGTCAGGGCGCTGGCCAGGGCGGACGGGTTGCCGGTGAGGTAGGCGCCCGCCCTGTCGGCGGCCAGCTCGCGGTAGCGCGAGAGCAGCTTGATCGCCAGGAAGCTGACGGCGTACACGAGGATGCTGGCCAGCAGGACGAGGAGCCAGACCGGCACCCCGTTGTTGTTGTTGCCGCCGCGACGGTTGCCGCCGCCGAACATCCCGAAGCCGCCATACATGCCGCCGCGCATCACCATGCCGGTGACGATCGCGGCCGAGGAGGCCAGTGTCATCACCATCACGTCGCGGTGCGCCACATGGGACAGCTCGTGCGCCAGCACGCCCTCGAGCTCCTCGGTGCTGAGCCGGTCCAGGATGCCGGTGGTCACGCACACGGCGGCATGACTCGGGGAGCGACCGGTGGCGAAGGCGTTGGGCATCTCGGTGTAGGCGATAGCCACGGTGGGCTTGGGCATGTCGGCCATCGCGCACAGCCGGTCGATCATGGCGTGCAGCTCGGGAGCCTCGTGGGGGGCGACGACCCGGGCCCGCATGGCCCGCAGCGCCACCGTGTCGGACTTGTACCACTGGTACCACGCGATGCCGAGGCCGACCACCCCGATGAGGAGGGCGAACGGGCCGCGCACCACCAGCATGAGGCCTACGACGACGACCACGAAGAGCCCTCCGAGGAGGAACATCGTGAGGGTCATCCGGGTGGTCAGCCCGTGGTCCTTGACGAAACGTGTCTTGCTCATCGGTCGGGGACCAACCCCTCTTCGGTGAGCAGGCCCCGCACCTCCTCGATGGTGGCGTCGGACGGGGGAAGGATGAGGTCGGAGTCGATGAGGGAGTCGTCCTCCAGGCGGGTCCCGCGGGTGCGGACCACGTCGAGCAGGGCGGTCATCCCGGCGGCGAACGCCGTTCCGTCACCGGCCTCCACGGCCTTCTCGACCGCGGCGTCCAGGACGTTCATGGCCTCCATCTCGTCGTCGGAGACCTCCCACTGACCCTCACCGAGGATACGGACGATCATGACTGCTCCCGGGGCTGCTCGACGCTCTCGGGTTCCTCGGCGTCGACGGCTGCGGTGGCAGTGCCCTGACCGTCGATCGCCTTGGGCGCCGGCGCACTGCCGACCCCCTTCATGCGGGCCAGCTCGGCCTCCACGTCGGAGTTGGACGACAGCGCGGCCAGCTCGCGGTCGATGTCGTCGGCGCCGCCGCCCAGGGAGAGCCGGTCGTCGAGGGCGCCGGAGGCGATCAGGTCGTCGATGGCACCGGAACGGGCCTGCATCTGGGCCGTCTTGTCCTCGGCCCGCTCCACGGCCAGACCGACGTCGCCCATCTCCTCGGAGATGCCGGTGAACGCCTCGTTGACCCGGGTCTGGGCCTTGGCCGCGTTGTACGTCGCCTTGAGGGTCTCCTTCTTGGTGCGGAACGCCTCGATCTTGGACTGCAGCCGCTGCGAGGCCAGGGACAGCTTCTCCTCCTCGGCCTGGAGCTGGGCGTGCTGCGCCTGGAGGTCGGTGAGCTGCCCGCTGATGCCGCTCTTGCGGGTCAGTGCCTCCCGGGCGAGGTCCTCGCGGCCCTGGCCGAGTGCGGTCTGCGCCTGGTTCGTCAGCTTGTCGGAGCCCTGCTGGAGCTGCTTCATCTGCAGCTCGAGCCGTTTGCGGCTCGTGGCGACGTCTGCGACGCCTCGGCGTACCTTCTGCTGCATCTCCAGCATCTTCTGGTAGCTGTAGTCCAGGGTCTCGTTGGGGTCCTCGGCGCGGTCCAGCGCCTTGTTGGCCTTGGCGCTGAAGATCAGTCGCATCCGCTGCATGAGGCTCATGGAGGTGAGACCCCTTTCTCCTGGGTCGGGACGGGCTCGTCGAGACCACCCTACGAGGACAACGCACGACCCTGGAAGGAAGTTCCGGGCGGTACCCTGTCCAGGTCATAGCCCCGGTCCAGAAGGTGCGCGTTGTTCCGTCGTTCGAAGTCCGAGTCCAGCACGGCCGTCTCCGAGACCACCATGAAGCTGGGAGGCAAGGGCCGCCCCACGCCGACCCGCAAGGAGGCCGAGGCCGCCGCCCGTGCGCGCGCGAAGCTGGCGTCCAACCCCAAGGGCGGTCGCAAGGCCGCCCGCTCGCACAACGCCGAGCGGAGCCGGCTGATCCGGCAGGGCATCAAGGACGGCGACGAGCGCTACCTGCCGGCGCGCGACCAGGGCCCGATGCGGCGTTTCGTCCGCGACTACATCGACCACCGCCTGTGCATGGCCGAGTTCTCGATCCCGCTGCTGTTCGCCAGCCTGCTGCTCTCGTCGGTCGGTTTCACCCAGGCCGGCACCGGCATCATGAACGCGACCCTGCTGGTGGTGGTGCTCGACTCGGTGCTGCTGCGCTTCCGGATGCGCCGGGAGCTCAAGCGACGCTTCCCGGACGGCAGCCTCAAGGGCACCACGTTCTACGCCTACATGCGCTCGCTCCAGCTGCGGTTCCTGCGGCTGCCCAAGCCCCGGGTCCGGATCGGTCAGGCTCTTCCCGACACCTACCGCTGAGCGCGCGGTTTCCCAGGTTCACCGGTGATGTTTGCGCTTCGCCACGCACATGTCCTTAGCGAAGCGACAAGGTCGCCGGTGAACCTGCGAAACCGGCGACCGAGGGGCCGGGGCCGCGCCGGCAGGTTTCCAGAGGCCCCCTAGGCTCGCGGACATGAAGACACGCAACCTCGGCGCCAGTGGTCTGAAGATCTCGGAGATCGCCTACGGCAACTGGCTCACCCACGGCTCACAGGTCGAGGAGGACGCGGCGCTGACGTGCGTACGCGCCGCGCTCGACAACGGGATCACCACCTTCGACACCGCCGACGTCTACGCCAACACCAAGGCCGAGACCGTCCTCGGCAAGGCCCTGGCCGGCGAGCGGCGCGAAGGGCTGGAGATCTTCACCAAGGTGTACTTCCCCACCGGCCCGGGCGCCCACAACGACCACGGCCTGTCGCGCAAGCACATCATGGAGTCGATCAACGGCTCGCTGACCCGGCTGCAGACCGACTACGTCGACCTCTACCAGGCCCACCGCTACGACTACGAGACCCCGCTCGAGGAGACGATGGAGGCCTTTGCCGATGTCGTCCACTCCGGCAAGGCCCTGTACATCGGGGTCAGCGAGTGGCGTGCGGAGGAGCTCCGGGCCGCGCACGCCCTCGCCCGGGAGCTGAAGATCTCCCTGGTCTCCAACCAGCCGCAGTACAACATGCTGTGGCGGGTCATCGAGCCCGAGGTCGTGCCGACCTCCGAGGAGCTCGGGATCGGCCAGATCGTCTGGTCGCCGATCGGACAGGGCGTGCTGACCGGCAAGTACCTGCCCGGCCAGGCGCCCCCCGCTGGCTCCCGCGCCACCGACACCGCGGGCGGCTCGGACATGATCAAGCGCTGGATGGACGATGACCTGCTCCAGCGCGTCCAGGACCTCAAGCCGATCGCCGAGGAAGCCGGGCTCAGCATGGCTCAGCTGGCCGTCGCCTGGGTCCTGCAGAACCCCAACGTCTCCGCTGCGATCATCGGCGCCTCGCGACCCGAGCAGGTCGTCGACAACGTCAAGGCCGCCGGGGTGACCCTGGAGGACGACGCCCTGAAGCGGATCGACGAGATCCTCGGGGACGCGGTCACCCGCGACCCGGCGCTGACCAAGTCACCGGAGACGCGCGACTTCTGACCTCCCGCCCAGGCGCGGTGGCGCCCGGCAACTCGGGCGCCACCGTCGTCACGCGCTGAGGCTCATCGGGCCGTAGACCACCCGGTCGCCGTCGCGCAGCGTCACCGAGGCGACCCCCTGCGCCGCCAGCTCGCGCCAGGCCTCCCCCACCCAGCTCTCCGCGTCACTCTGGGAGGTGAACCGTGGGTCGGACAGGCCCACCCCGACGATCTCGGTCCCGTCGGGGCCCGTGTCCACATCTCTCCCGGCGGCGTCGTGCAGCGTCCAGGACCAGGTCGCGTTGGCCGGGACGCGCTCGGGCAGGAATCCGGACGGCTCGGTGGCGTGGGTCATCCGCCCAGGCTAGTGCGCGCCACCGACGGGTACCGGCACAGCGCCACGAGGAGCACGACCCAGGGACGAACGTCCTGACCTGTCGGCGCGGGGGCGTACCGGACGAGTCCTGTCCGACAGGGGTACCGAGGCCAGGGGCCCATTTCAGCCGCGCACGTCGGTGCTCACGAACGGCGGGCGGGTCACCACGAACACCTCGCGCCGACCACGGACGTCGACGGAGACCTCCGCACCCTCCGCGACCTGTGCGTCCAGGAGCGCCAGCCCCACCCCGGTGCGCAGCGTGGGCGAGAACGTGCCGGACGTGACCACGCCCCCGGGGACGTCGGCCGCCAGCAGCACCCGCATCCCCGGCCGGGGGATGCCCCGGCCCACCGCCTTGAGCCCCCGCAGCAGCCGCGCCGGCCCCTCGGCCTTCTCCTTGACCAGGACGTCGCGTCCCCAGAAGGCGGGCTTGGCCCAGCCCACGGCCCATCCGAGCCGCGCCTGGACGGGGGTCACCTCCAGCGACAGGTCCGAGCCGTGCAGCGGGTAGCCCATCTCGGTACGCAGGGTGTCTCGTGCACCGAGACCGCAGGCCTGCACCCCCAGCGTGGCCCCGGCCTCCATCAGCGCGTCCCAGACGACGGTGGCGGACTCGCTCGGCACGACCAGCTCGTAGCCGCGCTCCCCCGTGTAGCCGGTGCGGCAGACCGTCAGCTCGGTGCCTTCGAGCTCTGCGGTCACGAAGGACATGTACGCGTGGCCGGCTGGGAGCCCGAGGCGAGCCAGGAGCTCGTCGGAGGTGGGTCCCTGCACAGCCAGGACGGCGTAGGCCTCGTGCTGGTCGGTCACCGTCACCCCCACGGGGGCAGCCCCGGCGAGACGCCGGACGACCTCCGCGGTGTTGGCGGCGTTGGGGACGAGGAACACCCGCTCGTCGTCGAAGAGGTAGGCGATGAGGTCGTCGACCACACCACCGGTGACCTCGTCGCAGCACAGCGTGTACTGGGCTCGCCCCGGGCCGATCTTGGCGAGGTCCGCGGTGAGGGTCGAGTTGACCAGCTCCGCCGCCCCGGGCCCCGCCACCGTGGCCTTGCCGAGGTGGCTCACGTCGAAGACGCCCACCCCCGTCCGGACAGCGGCGTGCTCCTTGAGCACGCCGAGGGAGTACTCGAGCGGCATCTCCCAGCCTCCGAACTCCGCGAGCTTGGCGCCGAGGGCGAGGTGGCGGGCGTGGAGAGGCGAGCGCTTCAGCGAGGCGTGCGAGCCGGAGTCGACCATGGCGCTGAACCTATCCCAGCCGGCCAGGGGACCCGCAGGCCGTAGGAACGCCCTACTAGCATGCGCGGGTGACCAACTTCATCCTCCGCAAGGGTGCCGCCGAACGCACCGGCACCGACGTCGTGGTCGTGGGTGCGCTCTCCTCCGACACCGGCCCGGTTCTCGCCGAAGGCGCCGACGGGGTCGCGGAGGCCTACGGGCGCAAGCTCAAGCCGCTGCTCTCGACGCTCGGGTTCTCCGGCAAGGCCGGACAGACCGCGACCATCCCCACGGGCGGGGTGCTCAAGGCACCCCTGATCGTCCTCGTCGGCCTCGGTGCCGAGGCCACTCCGGTCGCCGTACGCCGGGGTGCGGGCGTCGCGGCGCGCTGCCTCAACAACGCCGCCTCCGTGGCCCTGGCCCTGCCGGCCGGCGACCCGACACTGCTCCGCGCTGTCACCGAGGGCTACATGCTCGGTGCCTACTCCTACGACCAGTACCGCACCCGCGACCCGCAGGACCGGCCCGGCGAGGTCGTGGTGCTCACCGAGGGCGCCCGCCGTGCCGAGATGACCCGGGCCTTCGAGGAGGCCCAGGTCGTGGCCGGGGCCGTCGCCCGCACCCGGGACTGGGTGAACACCCCGCCGGGCGACCTGACCCCCGGCGCCTTCGCCGACGCGGTCGTCGCGGGCAACAAGGCCCGCCGGTCCGCACGTGCGAAGGGTCACGGGGTCACCGTCGCCGTCATGGACGAGAAGGCGCTGGAGAAGGCAGGCTGCGGCGGCATCATCGGTGTGGGCGCCGGGTCGGACAGCCCGCCCCGGATGGTCTCGCTGACCTACCGTCCCGAGGGTGCCGTGCGCCACCTCGCCCTGGTCGGCAAGGGCATTACCTACGACTCGGGCGGCCTGTCCATCAAGCCGGGGTCCGCGATGGCGACGATGAAGATGGACATGGCCGGCGCAGCCGCCGTGGTCAACGCGACCTTCGCGATCGCCGACCTGGGCCTGCCGGTCGCAGTGACGACCTTCGCCCCGATGGCCGAGAACATGATCTCCGGTTCCGCCACCCGTCCCGGTGACGTGCTCACGATGTACCGCGGCACCACCGTGGAGGTCCTCAACACCGACGCGGAGGGGCGGCTGATCCTCGCCGACGCCCTCGGGCACGCCGTGGAGGCAGAACCCGACCTCGTGGTCGACGTCGCCACCCTCACCGGAGCCTGCGTGGTGGCGCTCGGGGACCGGGTCGCGGGGCTCTTCGGCAACGACACGGACCTGGTCGAGCAGGTCCAGGGGGTCGCGACGCGCGCGGGGGAGGCGATGTGGCCGATGCCGATCCCGGACGAGATGGGCGAGAAGGTGCGCGGCAACTCCAAGATCGCCGACCTGGCCCAGCACAACACCGAGCGCTGGGGTGGGGCGTCGTACGCCGCCGCGTTCCTCCGCGAGTTCGTCGGCGACCTGCCCTGGGTCCACGTGGACATCGCGGGTCCGGCGTACAACGAGAAGGGGCCCTACGGTCACGTCACCACCGGCGGCACCGGAGTGTCCGTGGCGACCCTGGTCGAGCTGGCCCGGCAGCTGGCCGAGGAGACCCCCGCCTAGGGCTCCGGAGTCGAGAAGGGCGACCGCTTCGTCGGCTCACCGGACTTGTTCCGGCGGTTGTAGGCGCGCATGCGGTCGGGGTACCCCACCACCGCGGCGTCGTACGACGGGATGCCGCGGGAGTTGGCGAAGCTGTGCGCCCACTCGACCGAGGGCACCCTGCGTCGGGTCCACTCGCCGTCGAAGGCGACGAGCAGGATCGTCACGTCGCTGACCGCTGTGCGCGGCTCCACGAACCCCTCCACCCCGCGTCGGGTGGTGACGAACTCGGTCAGGTGGGCTTGGTCGGCCGTGTCGGAGGCACGCACGGTCGTGAAGCCGCCCCGGGCAGGCCGGGTGCGGCGACGACGACGGTTGCTTCGGAAGCGGTCGAGCATTCCCATACCTGCCAGTGTGACGCACCGGCGAAAGATGTAAGGATGGTTCCGCTTGGCCCGACCGGGCACGCCCGACCTCTCGAAGGAGCGAACACAACGCATGGCGACTCCAGTCACCCTTCCCGCACTCGGTGAGTCGGTCACCGAAGGAACCGTCACCCGTTGGCTCAAGCAGGTCGGGGACGAGGTCGCCGTCGACGAGCCGCTCCTCGAGGTCTCCACCGACAAGGTCGACACCGAGATCCCCTCCCCCGTCGCCGGCACCCTGCTGGAGATCAAGGCCGAGGAGGACGAGACCGTCGAGGTCGGCGCCGAGCTCGCGCTGATCGGGGACGCCTCGGAGTCCAGTGGCGACGCCGGTACCTCCTCCAGTGACGAGCCGGAGCCGGAGCCGGAGCCCGAGCCCGACCCGGAGCCGGAGCCGGAGCCCGAGGAGAAGCCGGCCGCGAAGCCGTCGTCGGGTGGCAGCGGTGGGGGCTCGAGCGACAGCACCCCCGTGACGTTGCCGGCGCTCGGCGAGTCGGTGACCGAGGGCACCGTCACCCGTTGGCTCAAGCAGGTCGGGGACGAGGTCGCCGTCGACGAGCCGCTCCTCGAGGTCTCCACCGACAAGGTCGACACCGAGATCCCCTCCCCCGTCGCCGGCACCCTGCTGGAGATCAAGGTCCAGGAGGACGAGACCGTCGAGGTCGGCGCGGAGCTCGCTCTCGTCGGCTCCGGGTCGCCGAGCGCCCCCGAGCCGGAGCCCGAGCCCGAGCCGGAGCCTGAGCCCGAGCCGCAGCCGGAGCCCAAGACGGAGGAGAAGGCCGAAGCCCCCAAGCAGGAGGCCCCCAAGCAGGAGGCCCCCAAGCAGTCGGCGCCCAAGCAGGAGGCCCCCAAGCAGTCGGCGCCGAAGCAGGAGGCCCCCAAGGCTGAGCCCGCGGATGGCGGCGCCTACGTCACGCCCTTGGTCCGCAAGCTCGCGGCCGAGCACGAGGTGGACCTGGCGCAGGTGGAGGGCACCGGCGTCGGAGGCAGGATCCGCAAGCAGGACGTGCTCGACGCCGCAGCCAAGGCCCAGGAGGCCCAGGCCGCCCCCGCTGCTCCCGCCGCCGCTCCGGCCGCCGGCGCGACCTCTGCAGGGAGCGGCAAGCCGGCTCCGTCGTCCCAGCCCAGCCCGCTGCGCGGGAGGACCGAGCCGCTGACCCGGCTCCGCAAGGTGATCGCCAAGCGGATGGTGGAGTCCCTCCAGGTCTCCGCCCAGCTGACCACCGTCGTGGAGGTCGACCTCACGGTCGTCTCGCGGCTGCGCAACGCGCACAAGGCGGAGTTCGCTGCCCGGGAGGGCGTCAAGCTCTCGTTCATGCCGTTCTTCCTCAAGGCGGCCGTGGACGCCCTCAAGGTGTACCCGATGCTGAACGCGGCGATCGACACCGACAAGGGCGAGGTGACCTACTACGACCACGAGAACGTCGCGATCGCCGTGGACACCGAGAAGGGACTGCTCACCCCGGTCATCAAGAACGCCGGTGACCTCAACGTCGCGGGGTTGGCGCGCAAGATCGCCGACGTCGCCGAGCGCACCCGCAGCAACAAGATCGGTCCCGACGAGCTCTCGGGAGGCACCTTCACGGTGACCAACACCGGCAGCCGCGGCGCGCTCTTCGACACCCCGATCATCAACCAGCCCCAGGTCGCGATCCTGGGAACCGGCGCGGTGGTCAAGCGCGCCGTGGTCATCGACGACCCGAACCTCGGCGAGACCATCGCGGTCCGGCAGATGGTCTACCTGGCGCTGACCTACGACCACCGGCTCGTCGACGGCGCGGACGCTGCCCGCTTCCTCAGCGACGTCAAGGCGCGCTTGGAGGCCGGTCAGTTCGAGGTGTGACGGACGCCGCAGGCCCGGCAGGGGTCGCCACCCATACGGGTGGGGGTTCCTGCCGGCCCCCTCGATAGGGTTGGTCACATGCGATTCGTGCTCGCCGGGGCTTCCGGTTTCCTCGGCCGTGCCTGGACGCGCGAGCTCACCCACCACGGTCACGAGGTCGTCCGCCTCGTGCGTCGGGCCCCAGCCTCCGTAGACGAGGCCCGGTGGGACCCGGCCTCGGGCACGGTCGACCAGGCCGTCATCGACCGGGCCGACGTGGTCTCCAACCTGGCGGGCGCCTCGCTGGTGCACTTCCCCTGGACCGACTCCTACCGCCGGGCGTTCACCGCAAGCCGGATCGACACCACGCGCACCCTGGCGGACGCGATCGCGCGCAGCCCGGAGCCGGCGGCCTTCTTGGCCCAGAACGGGGTGGCAGGGTACGGCGACCAGGGCGCCACCGTGCTCACCGAGGACTCGCCGACCGACGCGGACACGTTCATGGGCGAGGTCACCCGCAAGTGGGAGGAGGCCGCCACCCCCGCTGCCGAGGCGGGCGCACGGGTGGTCATCCTGCGGACCGCGGTGGTGCTCGACCGCCACGGCGGAGCGCTCAAGGCGATGCTGCCTGCCTTCCGGCTCGGTCTTGGCGGCAAGATCGGCACCGGCGAGCAGTACTTCGCCACCATCTCCCTGCTGGACTGGGTTCGCGCCGTGAGCTTCCTCGCTCGCAACGAGCTCTCGGGGGCCTTCAACCTCAGCGGTCCCGACACCGCGACGAACGCCGAGTTCACCGAGGCTCTGGGCGACGCCCTGCACCGTCCGGCCGTCCTCCGTGTCCCGGCGTTCCCGTTGCGGGCGCTTGCCGGGCCGATCGGCGGCGAAGTCGTCGCCTCGCAGCGGGTGGAGCCGAAGCGGCTGCTCGAGGCTGGGTACGCGTTCGCCCACGACCACATCACGACCCGGGTCGCTGCGGCGCTGGTCTGATCCGCTCGGCCTCATCGGTGCGCGGCGTCCCGCACCGCAGCAACCTTCCACGCACCCGTACGCCGGACCAGGCGGACCTCGTGGAGCTGCGGACCGCCCGCCGGCAGTGCCCGCTGCACCGGGGGTGACCCGCGGGCCACGACCACGGCCCGCGGGAGCCGGTCCCGCACGCGCAGCCGGAGTCTCCCGGGCGACTGGTGGAGCACAGTCACCTCCAGCACCTGCGGGCGCGCCCCGAGGACAGTGAGGTCGCGCGCGACGTAGGCCTGCAGGAGGGCCGCGTCGGCCCGCCCGACCCGGCGACCAGGCAGGTACAGGTCCCGGAGCGACTCGACGTCCCCGACGGCGTACGCAGCGGCTCTCCTGCGGTCCCAGCGGCCCAGGACCATGGCCGCCCGGGCCTCCGGCCGGGGTCTGATCTCCCCCGGCGGGCCGTCGGCCGTGGGTCCGGTCCCGGCCGTCGGGGGCGCGGCCGGGACCGGTTCGGGGCCGGTGGGTCGCACAGCCAGCCCGATGGCTGCCGCGCAGCCCAGGGCGAGCACCACCCCCGCCAACCCGACCAAGAGCACGAAAGACCCTGGCCTCCGTCCACCCCGCAGCCTCCTGGTCGTCATGACCCCCATGGTGGCCGCGGCTTCCCCTCTCCCGCAGAGGCTCTCCACAGGCCTGAGGACGGTGGCCGTCGGCCGACCCCGGGTGCGGGCCCGCGGCGGCGATAGGGTCGCGGGATGAGCACACTGCGTTTCGAGACGGCGGGCTTCGGTGACGACGCCGTGGACTACCTCACCGCCTGGGAGCTGCAACGGTCCGTCCACGAACGGGTGGTCGCGGGGGCGCCAGGGACCGTCCTGCTGCTGGAGCACCCACCGGTGTACACCGCGGGCAAGCGCACCGAGCCGCACGAGCGGCCGAGGGACGGCACGCCGGTCATCGACGTCGACCGCGGCGGCAAGATCACCTTCCACGGTCCCGGCCAGCTGGTGGGATACCCGATCGTCCGGTTGCCCGACCACGTCAAGGTCGTCGACTACGTCCGCCGGCTCGAGGAGGCGCTGATCGCCACGTGCACCGACCTCGGTGTCACCACCGCCCGGGTCCCGGGGCGGAGCGGGGTGTGGCTGCAGGCCGACGCGGACGGACCGGAGCGCAAGGTCGCCGCGATCGGCATCCGGGTCAGCCGGGGCGTCGCCATGCACGGCTTCGCCCTCAACTGCGACGTCGACCTCAGCTGGTACGACCGGTTCGTGCCCTGCGGCATCAGCGACGCCGGGGTGACCTCACTGAGCGTCGAGCTGGGGCGACCCGTGACCGTCCCCTCGGTGGCCCCGCTCGTCGAGCGCCACCTCGAGCGGCTGCTCGCGTGGGAGCCGTACCTGCCCACCCCCGACTACGAGGCTCGCCCGGAGCCAGGTCGACTGCGTGTCCCGGTGTTCAATCCGCTGTCCACGGGCTGAGGTGCGGCAGGGTTGAGCAGACGTCAACCCTGGGAGAGCCGTGTCCGACCTGGTCATCGAGACCCATGGGCTCCGCAAGGAGTTCCGAACCCGCCGGGGTCGCCACGTCGTCGCCGTGAACGACCTCGACCTCGAGGTACCTCGCGGCGGGGTGCACGGCTTCCTGGGCCCCAACGGGTCGGGCAAGACCACCACCATCAGGATGCTCCTCGGACTGGCCAGGGCGAGTGCGGGCGACATGCGCCTGTTCGGCGAGCCGGTGCCGTCGCGCCTCCCCCACGTCGTCGACCGCGTGGGCGCGGTCGTCGAGCAGCCCAAGTTCCAGCCCGGCTTCACCGGCCGCCGCAACCTGTCGCTGCTGGCACGGTCGATCGGCGTGCCCCGGTCCAGGGTCGACGTCGCCCTCGCCCAGGTCGGCCTGGCCGGGCGCGAGAAGGAGCGTTTCCGCGGCTACTCCCTCGGCATGAAGCAGCGCCTGGCGATCGCAGCGACCCTGCTGAAGGCCCCTGACCTGCTGATTCTCGACGAGCCGACCAACGGGCTCGACCCGGCTGGGATCCGCGACATCCGCGACATGATCCGCGACCTCGGCGAGAGCGGCGTCACCGTGCTGCTCAGCTCGCACATCCTGGCCGAGGTGCAGCAGGTGTGCGACTCGGTCTCCATCATCGGCCGTGGCCGGTTGCTGTCGTCGGGCCGCGTGGAGGAGCTCGTGGGCAGGGAGGCGACCGGCGGGGTGCGGGTCGGCGTGTCCGACCCGGCTGCGGCGCGGACCCACCTCGAGGGCGCCGGGCTCACCGTCGACGTGGACGGTGCCCACCTGTACGTCACGGGTGCGAAGGACCCGGCCCAGATCACCAGGGTGCTCGCCGAGCACGACCTGTGGGTGCGTGAGCTGACCCCTGACCATGCCGACCTCGAGTCGGTCTTCCTACGACTCACCGGCGGACTGGGCCCGGGCGAGGGGACGGACGCATGAGGCTCCTCCTCGTCGAGCTCGGGCGGTTCCGCTCACGCCGCGGGATCGTCGTCGTGCTGCTCCTGGCGACGCTGGTGTCCGCGCTGCTGGTCCTGTCCGCGACCTGGTCCACCCGACCCGTCGACGCCGCCGACCGCGCCGCGGCGGAGCAGAGCCTGGCACAGGAGACCGAGGCGATGCAGTCCGAGCTCGCCCGCTGCGAGCGACGCCCCGAGCTCTACCTCGGGGACGGCGGAACGGCTGCCGACTGCCGTCAGATGATGCCCACCCTGGACTGGTTCCTCAGCCGCCCCCAGCTCGACCTCCGCGCAGAGCTCGACAACCGGGGCATCCTGCTCGTCGGACTGCTCGTCGCGGCCGCCATCGTGGTCGGGGCCACGTTCAGCGGGGCCGACTGGGCCACCGGCTCGATGAGCAACCAGCTCCTGTTCGTGCCCCGGCGTACGAAGGTCTGGGCAGCCAAGGCGACCGCGGTCGTGCTGGGCACCACCGTGGTGGCTGCCCTCGTCCTCGCGCTCTTCTGGGCCGTGCTCCACGTCGTCGCCGACGCCCGCAGCATCGTCGTCTCGGCGGAGACCACGCGCCTGGTACTGGAGCAGTCAGGTCGTGGACTGGGCCTGGTCGCCGCGGCCGCACTGGGCGGCTTCGCGCTCACCATGCTGTTGCGCCACACGGTCGCCACGCTCGGCCTGCTGTTCGCCTACGCGGTGGTAGGCGAGGGACTGGCCGCGTCGCTGCCGATCGCCCGGATGAGCCAGTGGTCGCTGCCCAACAACATCCTGGCGTGGGTCCAAGACGGCACACGGGTCTACGACGAGAGCATCTGCGACTTCGGTCAGGGCGGGTGCGACCCGTTCTACTCGCTGTCGCTGCCCCACGCCGCGACGTACCTGGGTCTGCTGCTGCTCCTGGCCGTCACGGTGTCCGTGGCCTCGTTCCGGCGCCGCGACGTGCCCTGACCAGCCCGCGCGTACGATGGGCCGGTGACAGCGACCACCACCGGATCCCCGACCGCACCCGAGGGCCGCAAGCTTCTGCGGCTGGAGGCTCGGAACTCCCAGACCCCGATCGAGCGGAAGCCGGAGTGGATCAAGACCCGGGCCAAGATGGGTCCGGAGTACACCGCGCTGCAGTCGCTGGTGAAGTCCGAGGGGCTGCACACGGTGTGCCAGGAGGCCGGGTGTCCCAACATCTTCGAGTGCTGGGAGGACCGTGAGGCGACCTTCCTGATCGGGGGGGACCAGTGCACCCGGCGGTGTGACTTCTGCCAGATCGACACCGGCAAGCCCCAGCCGTTGGACCGCGACGAGCCGCGGCGGGTGGCTGAGAGCGTGCAGAAGATGGCGCTGCGCTACGCCACGATCACCGGGGTGGCCCGCGACGACCTGCCCGACGGCGGGGCGTGGCTGTACGCCGAGACGGTCCGTGCCATCCACGAGCTGAACCCCGACACCGGGGTGGAGAACCTGATCCCGGACTTCAACGGGGAGCCGGACCTGTTGGCTGAGGTCTTCGAGTCCCGTCCGGAGGTCTTGGCGCACAACGTGGAGACGGTGCCGCGGATCTTCAAGCGCATCCGCCCGGCGTTCCGCTACGAGCGGTCCCTGGAGGTGCTCACCGGGGCCCGGGAGTTCGGGCTGGTCACCAAGTCCAACCTGATCCTGGGGATGGGTGAGACCCGCGAGGAGATCTCCCAGGCCCTGGCCGACCTGCACGGGGCCGGGTGCGAGCTGGTCACGATCACCCAGTACCTGCGTCCGTCTTTGCGGCACCACCCGGTCGACCGGTGGGTCAGGCCCGAGGAGTTCGTGGAGCTGGGTGAGGAGGCCGAGGAGATCGGCTTCGCCGGGGTCCTCTCGGGTCCCCTGGTGCGGTCCTCCTACCGGGCCGGACGGCTCTACCAGCAGGCCATGGCACGCCGCGCGGCGCACACCGGCTCTCCGGTCTGAGACAATCGGGCCGGCTCCGTCCGGGGGCCGTGGCAGCAAGCAACTCGTCAGAGCAGAGGGCAGGAACGTGATGGCCAAGTCCGGCAAGCCAGGTCGCATCAAGCAGCTCATCCAGGCCTACCGGCTGACCCGGGACGGCGACCGCAGGATCGGCCTGTGGCTGCTGGGCTCGCTCGTCCTCGGCTGGATGGTCGGCTTCGCCCTCTTCTCACTGATCCCGCCGGGGTGGCTGGCGCTCGACCTGGTGTCGGGGTTGATGGTGGGCGTCCTGGTCACGCTCATCGTCTTCGGCCGACGGGCCCAGCGGTCCCAGATCAAGCAGATCGAAGGCAAGCCGGGTGCGGCGGTGGCCGTCCTGGGCTCCCTGAAGCGGGGCTGGCGCACCGACCAGGTGATCGCCTTCAACCGGCAGCAGGACCTGGTGCACCGGCTGGTCGGCCCGCCCGGGATCGTGCTCATCGGCGAGGGCGACCCTGCGCGGCTCAAGCCGCTCATGACGGCCGAGCGCACCAAGCACCGCCGGGTCGCGGCGGAGGCTCCGGTGCACGAGGTCGTGATCGGCTACGGCGAAGGCCAGGTGCCGCTGGCGAAGCTCACCCGGCACGTCACGAAGATGAAGCGTGAAGTCCAGCCGGCCGAGATCACCGACCTGCTCGCCCGCCTCAAGGCCATCGACTCCACCCGCGGCTCGGTACCGCTGCCCAAGGGCCCGATCCCCACGAGCATGAAGGGGCAGCGCGGCAACATGCGCGGGCGCTGAGGCTCACATCCCCAGCGGTGCCTTGACGATCTTGTCCTTCGGTGGGGCACTGATGCTGACGTCCTTGCCCCAGTCCGACATGTCGAGGACGAGCGTGCTTCCGGACAGGTCGTACTTGATGCGGCGCATCCGACCCTCGCTGTCGAGCCACACGTCGTAGCGGACGGTGTCCGGCGCTGCCGAGGCCTCCGGGCCTCCCAGCGCCTTCACAGCCTTGGGTCCGTCCAGGGTGAGCCGGTAGTGCTCGACCTCGTCCCCGCCGATCTGCTCCGCCCCGAGGTCCTCGACCTCGCGCAGTCCGGCTTCGAACGCCGCGAGGGAGTCGGTCGGACCCGCCGAGAGGTCCCCCATGCCGG
The DNA here is from genome assembly GCA_963784485.1 of uncultured Actinomycetota bacterium. Classification (GTDB taxonomy): domain Bacteria; phylum Actinomycetota; class Actinomycetes; order Propionibacteriales; family Nocardioidaceae; genus Marmoricola_A. The sequence continues at coordinate 742,497 of CAWARH010000005.1, forward strand.
CCAGTGCGCCGCCTCCCGCAGGCACCTTGAAGTAGGAGCCCTGCGGGGTCATCCCCGGGATCGCCATGTACGCGTCACCGTCGACCAGCAGCAGGGTGAGCTCGCGGTCCCCCAGCCCGGGCACGCGCAGGGAGAGCCGGGCGTTCTGCCCGTCGGGGCCGTACTCGCTGTCGCCGGACGCCTGGGTGGACAGCGCCCCCGACATCTTCATCTCCATGTGCACGGTGCCGGAGTCACCGATGCCGGCCTTGACCCGCTCGAGGAAAGCCGCGACCCCGTCGTCGGCGCTCGTTCCTGTCGCGGTCTCGGTCGGAGTGCTCGCCGGCGTCTCCGACACGCTGGCCGAGGAGGTCGGGGTGGTCGACGCCGCCGAGCCGGCCGACGTGGAGTCCTCTCCGCTGCAGGAGGCGAGTCCTATCGTGAGCGAGGTGACTGAGACGATGGTGGCCAGGGTACGCGTGGGGGTGCGCATGCCGACACTGTACGTCGCCGCGCACCCATCCGGTCCGGCCCCAGGAGCGAACCTATCCACATGAGCCCCGAGGTCTCCCCCGATGCCCGCCCGTCCGTCGCCGTCGTCGGCGCCGGCATCTCCGGGCTGAGCGCGGCCTACGCCCTGCAGCAGACCCATCGCGTCACCCTCTTCGAGGCCGAGGACCGGCTCGGTGGCCACGCGCACACCCACCAGGTGGCCCTGACCGACGGACGCCGGGTGCCCGTCGACTCCGGCTTCATCGTCCTCAACGACCGCACCTACCCGCAGGTACGTCGGCTGTTCGCCGAGGTGGGAGTGGAGACGCGGCCGACAGAGATGAGCATGGGCATCTCCTGCGGCGGCTGCGGGCTGGAGTACGTCGGCGGCCGCGGGGCCGACGGCATCTTCGCCCAGCGCCGCCGGGTCGCCGACCCGACCTTCTGGCGGCTGCTGCTCGACGTCCGGCGGTTCCAGAAGGCGGCGGTCGCCCTGGTCGCCTCCGGCTCGGACCTCACCTACGGCGAGTTCCTGGAGGAGCAGCGCTTCGGCGCCCACTTCGTGCAGCACTACGCGCTGCCGATCGTGTCCTGCGTGTGGTCGATGGGCCACCAGGAGTCGCTGGACTACCCCGCGGCGTACCTCTTCGCGTTCCTCGGCAACCACGGCTTCCTCGAGCTCGGTGACGCGCCGACGTGGCACACCGTGGTAGGCGGTTCGCGGAGCTACGTCGACGCGGTCGCCGCCCGTCTCGACGTGGTGAGGTCAGGGACGCCGGTGACGGCGGTCAGCCGCAAGCCGGAGCACGTCCTCCTCCAGACCCGCTCCGCGGCGGGAGCAGAGGAGGTGGTGACCTTCGACAAGGTCGTGGTCGCCACGCATGCCGACACCGCCCTCGGCCTGCTCACCGACGCCTCGGAGGAGGAACGGCGCGTCCTCGGAGCCTTCGGCTACAGCACCAACCGCACCCTCCTGCATCGCGACGCGACCGTGCTGCCGGCCAGGCGCCGGGCGCGGGCGAGCTGGAACTACCGGCTCGACGCGTGCGACGCGGTGGACGACCGGACCCGGGTGTCCTACTGGATGAACCGCCTGCAGGGACACCCGGAGGCCGAGCCCCTGGTGGTGACGCTCAACCCGGCCGACGACTCGGCTCCCGGTGAGGTGATCGCCGAGATGTCCTACCAGCACCCGACGTACACCGTGGCGTCGGTGGCCGCCCAGGGCGCGCTGCCCTCGCTGAACGACGATCGGGTGGCTTTCGCAGGCGCCTACCACGGGTGGGGATTCCACGAGGACGGCTGCCGCTCGGGCATCGCCGCCGCGGCAGCGCTGGGCGCGTCCTGGTGAGCGCGCCGACCCCGGCGCTCGTCCGGGCGAGGGTCGTCCACCGCAGGACCCGCCCCGTCGACTACGCCTTCGAGCACCGCACCACCTCCTGGCTGGTCGACGCGCGCGAGCCGAACGCCGCCTTCCCCCGCTGGCTCGCGCCGCTGGCCCGGATCCGCGCCGAGGACCACCTCGGCAGCGCCGGGAGCGACCTGATGGCCAAGGTGCACCGGCTCCTCGCGGAACAGGACCTGCAGTGGAGCGCCCACCTGGTCCAGGTGCTCACCAACGCCCGCTCCTGGGGTTATGTCTTCGACCCGTTGACGACGTGGTTCTGCTTCGACGCAGCGGGCCGGCTCGAAGGGATCCTGGCCGAGGTGCACAACACCTACGGCGAACGGCACGTGTATCCCCTGGTCGCTGCCGATCCGGACACCGACCCCCGGCCCCCCGGTGGACCCGGCGGCGGCCCGTCCGCGACCCGTCTGCGGCAAGGGACGCTGAAGGAGTTCTACGTCTCCCCCTTCTTCGCCGTCGAAGGCAGGTACGACATCCGGGCGCGCCTCTCCGACCACGACGTGGCGGTGTCGATCACCCTGACCCAGGACGGGCAGAAGGTCTTCACCGGCACCGTGCACGGCGACCTCGTTCCCGCCACCCGCCGCGTCGTCCTTGCCGCCCTGGCCCGGCGTCCCCTGGCTTCCCAGCGCGTCGCTGCGCTGATCCGTTGGCACGGCATCCGGTTGTGGCTGCGTCGACTTCCCGTGATCCCCCGACGGCCGCACCGCGCCACGAGAGGAATGCAATGACCAGCACCATCGACCCGGCAGCCACTCCCTTCGACGTCAGCCGGACCCTGGAGTCCGGCAGCACCGCAGCGAGGCGACCGGTCCCCAGCCCGCCGTCGTACGGACCGCGGGCTCGGGCGGCCCGCCTCGCCCTGGGCCGCATCCTGCGCAAGGTGCCGGTGCGGGTGCACCTCGCCGACGGGGCCTGGCTCGGGCACAGCGACCCGACGCTGCCGACGCTGACCATCCGCGACGACCGGGCGTTTTTCGCCCGGCTCGGGCACAGCCCGATGATCGGTCTGGGCGAGGGCTACATGGAAGGCGAGTGGGCTCCCGCGCCGGGCACCGACCTGGCCGACGCGCTGGCCCCCTTCGCGGAGCGGCTGGCCAACCTCATCCCGCCGACGTTCTACCGCCTGCGGCACGTGGTCCTGCCCAAGCTGCTCAGCGCCGAGGAGAACACCAAGTCCGGGGCCCGGCAGAACATCCACCGCCACTACGACCTGTCGAACGAGATGTTCGCACTGTTCCTGGACCCGTCCCTGTCCTACTCGTGCGCGCTCTTCGACACCCTCGACCCGGCACCGGTCCAGGAGGACCACGAAGCCGCCCAGATGCGCAAGATCGATGCCGTCCTGGACGCGGCCGGGGTGGTCGAGGGCAGCCGGGTCCTCGAGATCGGCACCGGCTGGGGCAGCCTCGCGATCCGGGCGGCCCAGCGTGGCGCCACGGTGACGTCCCTGACCATCTCCGCGCAGCAGGCCGAGCTGGCCCGTACCCGGATCGAGGAGGCGGGGATGACGGACCGGGTCGAGGTCTCCCTGCGCGACTACCGCGACGAGACCGGCACGTACGACGCCGTGGTCAGCGTCGAGATGATCGAGGCGGTCGGCGAGAAGTACTGGCCGACGTACTTCGCCAAGATCGACGAGGTTCTGGCCCCCGGCGGCAAGGCGGCGATCCAGGCGATCCTGCTGGAGCACCACCGGATGGTGGCCACCCGCAACACCTACACGTGGATCCACAAGTACATCTTCCCCGGGGGACTGCTGCCCTCGAGCGAGGCGATCGAGCAGGTGGTCGCCGAGAGCACGTCCATGCGGGTCAGCGACGTGCACCGCTTCGGCCAGCACTACGCGCACACCCTGCGGCTGTGGCGTGAGCAGTTCCTGGCCAACTGGGTCGAGGTGGAGTCGCTGGGCTTCGACGACGTGTTCCGACGGATGTGGGAGTTCTATCTGGCCTACTGCGAGGCGGGGTTCAGGAGCGGCTACCTCGACGACGCGATCATCACCATCGAGCGTTGACCTTCACTGCCCGGTGGGACCGGCCCGGCGGCCGAGCAGCCTGCCGGGTCACCGGATGACCGTGACCGTGTCCGCGGCCATGTCGTGCAGCCCGCGGTTGTCGCGGTTGAAGACCACCGGCGGGATGACCAGGCAGATCAGGAGCTGGCGCAACAGCGCCTTGAGCATCGTCGGGGGCCGACCGTCGACACGGACCACCGCGACCCTCAGGGCGAGCTGGCCGAAGGACGCTCCGGCGATCCCGGTGAACAGCGAGCTCTCCAACCAGAAGATGACCAGCGGCAGGAACCTCGCCTCGTCCGGGGACAGCGTGTAGAACCGCCCGATCAGGGCGGCCACGAGCGACGAGGCGATCCAGTCGATGAACAGCGCGGCGATCCGGCGACCCCATCCGGCGACCGAACCGGGGCCCGAGGCCGGCAGACCCAGCCGCTGACCGGCGTACTCCTGCTCGCTGGGCGGCGACGACTGGCTCATGCGCTCACGCTACCGGGACGTTCACACCGGGCGAACGCGGCCGTCTCTCGGCGCGAGAGGTCTGTAACACGGTCGAAACATGTGGGATACGGTGCAGAAACGGCCGCTGCATACGTTCGCGGCAGTGGTGCAACGAGGCATCGGTTGGCTCCCGCCCAGATCACGGCCGTCGCCGCGCGGTCAAGGAGGACGAATGTTCGCTAACTCCGATGAGCTGCTCAAGTTCATCAAGGACAACGGCGTCGAGATGGTCGACATCCGATTCTGTGACCTTCCCGGTGTCATGCAGCACTTCACTGTGCCGGTGTCGTCGTTCGACCAGTCTGTCTTCGACGACGGCCTGAGCTTCGACGGGTCCTCGATCCGCGGGTTCCAGGCGATCCACGAGTCAGACATGTCGCTCTTCCCGGACCCGACCACGGCGTACCTCGACCCTTTCCGTGTCGCCAAGACGCTGGTGGTCAACTTCTTCATCCACGACCCGCTCACCGGTGAGGCGTACAGCCGCGACCCGCGCAACATCGCCCGCAAGGCGATGGCCTACCTCAGCAGCACCGGGGTCGGCGACACCGCCTACTTCGCCCCCGAGGCTGAGTTCTACGTCTTCGACAAGGTGCGCTTCGAGACCAAGGCCAACGCGGGCTACTACGAGATCGACTCCGAGGCCGGCGCCTGGAACACCGGCTCCGAGACCGACAACCGGGGCTACAAGGTGAAGTACAAGGGTGGCTACTTCCCCGTCGCCCCCACCGACCACTTCGGTGAGCTGCGCGACGAGATGGTCATCGAGCTGGAGAAGGCCAACCTTCAGGTCGAGCGGGCGCACCACGAGGTCGGCACCGCCGGCCAGGCGGAGATCAACTACCGCTTCGACGAGCTGCTCAAGGCCGCCGACGACGTCATGAAGTTCAAGTACATCGTCAAGAACGTGGCCTGGCGCAACGGCAAGACCGCGACCTTCATGCCCAAGCCGATCTTCGGCGACAACGGCTCCGGCATGCACGTGCACCAGTCGATCTGGAACGAGGGCTCCCCCTTGTTCTACGACGAGACCGGCTACGGCGGCCTCTCCGACATGGCGCGCTACTACATCGGCGGCCTGCTCAAGCACGCCCCGTCACTGCTGGCCTTCACCAACCCGACGGTGAACTCCTACCACCGCCTGGTTCCCGGCTTCGAGGCCCCGATCAGCCTGGTGTACAGCCAGCGCAACCGGTCCGCCTGTGTGCGGATCCCGATCACCGGCACCAACCCGAAGGCCAAGCGCATCGAGTTCCGCTGCCCCGACCCGTCGGCCAACCCCTACCTCGCCTTCTCGGCGCTGCTGCTGGCCGGCCTCGACGGCATCAAGAACAGGATCGAGCCGCCCGCCCCGGTCGACAAGGACATCTACGAGCTGCCGCCGGACGAGATGGCCGAGATCAGCCAGGTGCCGACGTCGCTCGGTGCCGTGCTCGACAACCTGGAGAGGGACCACGAGTTCCTCACCCAGGGCAACGTGTTCACCCCCGACCTGATCGAGACGTGGATCGAGTTCAAGCGGAGCCAGGAGATCCTGCCCGTGCAGCTGCGTCCGCACCCGCACGAGTTCGAGCTCTACTACGACATCTAGTCACTTGTGCACGTAGAGTTCGAACTCACCGTTCGAGCGCGAGGGCTCCGGTTGCCGGAGCCCTCGCTGCATTTCAGTGGAGCTGCGGCCCGAGACTGGGAACCCGATCGATCTCGACGGCAACGGCTCCCGAGGTCTCCCAGGGCAGGTCCGAGACCAGCTGCACCAGATGCTATGACCGAGCATCTCCCCCCGTCGGACTCGCTGGCCAGGCGGAGCCCGTGCTGCCGGTGGAGGCGACCGCGAGCCGGAACACGGCCCAGAGGACACCGGTCACTGCGGTGGCGATGAGCGCCAGAGCGAGGTCGGGCTGGAACGATCTGAGGTTGGCCAGCGGTGTGCCGAACAGGTTCGGCACCAGGTGCAGGATGACCCACGCTGCGGCAAGCGTGGTGAGCAGCGGGAACCACCGGCTGAACAGGCCGAAGACGCCCGACTTGGCGCGAATGTCGATCCGGTGCCGCCACGCCCAGATCATGCTGAGCGCGTACACGGACGGGAGGAGCACCAGGGAGAGGAACAGCGCCTTCTGGGAAAGCCGCGACCCTTCGCCGTCGTAGTCGAGACCCAACGCCTGGGCGGTGGTGGCGTTGCGGAGTTGGGTCGTCTCCCCGAACCCGACTCCGCTGCCCGCGTTGACGAGCACGACGACAGCCTTCTGAGGCATCATCGTGGCGAGCGTCTGTAGCCTGGGCTGTTCCGGAGTCAGACGGTCCGTTCCCGAGTCCACGAACCAGCCCAGGCCGTAGAAGGGCGATGCCGCGCTGGCCGGCCGCATCATCAGGGACTTGCCTTCCGCGCTCAGCACATCGTCGTGGCCATTCATCATCGTCTGCAGGTAGTCGGCCAGGTCGTTGGCGCTCGCGACGATCCCCCCTTGCGGGGCCGTGCCACGCTGCGTCCTGTTCTCTGGAAGCGGCTTCTTGGTGCCGAACCATGGTCTGTGGCCGGTCGCCATGGAGGGATGGACCTCGCCGTCGGCGACGAAGCTGTTCCTCATGCCGATCGGTTCGAGGATGTGTTCTGCGACGTAGGCCTGGTAGTCCTGCCCACTCACGACCTCGACCACGCGCCCAAGGATCTGGTAGTTCGTGTTGGAGTACTCCCACTCCTTGCCGGGTGCGTGAGCGGGAGCGACATCTGCAAGGGCGTCGACGCGGCGTGCCAGGTCGTCCGTATCGCCGACGCCGTCTGTGGGGGACGCGTTCCCTTGCCCAGTGGAGTAACCGCTGGTGTGGCTGAGGAGCTGACGGACGGTGGTGTCGCCGGCGGCCAGGCCCGCAAAGACCTCGAGATACTGGGCTACCTCGGCGTCCAGCTGGATCTCGCCTGCCTCGACCAGCTGCATGACGGAGAGTGCGGTGAAGCTCTTGGAGATCGAGCCCGTGAGGAACGGGGTGTCCGGCGTGACGTTCTTCTCGCCGCCGAGCCGGAGGACACCTCGCGCACCGGCCGACGTGATCTCCCCATCGACGACCACGGCGTAGGCCAGACCGGGCGCGCCTGAAACAGGCATCTCCCTGTCGATGACGTCGTCGATCGCGATGCTGGGCACGCTCATCGGCAAGGCACTACCCAGTCCGAGCGCGACCATCGCCACGAGTGTCTTCACCACGATCATCGGGTCTCAGGCCGGCTCTCTGACTGAGTCGGTGGTCAGTTCGACGGGTGCCCCCGGCGCTGCTCGCCGGCCGGTGGCCACCAGCAGCAGCCACACCGCGAAACCCATCTCGCCGATCACTGACGGCACCGCAACCACGGCGAGGAACAGGCCGGCGGAGGCCTCGTAGTCGGCCATGACGAGGTGGGCGACGGTGTCGAGGACGTACGCCGCGCCGGCGGCCCACAGCAGCCAGGCGATCCACCGTGGGCCGCGGGCCTCGAGCAGCAGCACGCCCAGCACCACGAGGTGGGCGCCGAAGGCGGCCAGCCCCGCGACCCAGGTGAAGTCGAAGGTCTGCAGCGCGAGCAGGACGGCGTCGTCGTTGGCGGCGCCGAGGGCGTCGGGGGTGCCTGTCAGCCAGAGCGCGGCGTAGAGGAACCCGAGCGCAGCGCCGAGCACGACGGTGTAGGTCAGCCGGAACCAGGCCGAGAGCACCGACAGGTCTCGATGGACCGGACGAAACAGCACCCACAGGGCCCATCCGAGGACGACATCGATCACGAAGATGCCGAGGAAGGCCACGGCGCCGAGGCGGAACGAGGTCTCGGACTCCCCCAGTGCGGCTGCGGTGCCCGCGGCGTCGCCCGGCTGGAGCACCGGGCTGAGTGCGAGGAAGTTGGCGAAGATCGCGAGGACGAAGATGGCGAGGTAGCCGCCTGCCGCCCAGCCTGCAGCGGTGCGGGAAGTGGTACTGGTCGCGCTGGGGATGGTGGTGGCAGTCATGGGTTGGACTTCTCCTGCCAGGTGTCGGGCGTGCCGGTCAGGCCGTGATGGCGACCTTGCCGCGGGCGAGTCCGCTCGCGACGTGGTCGATCGCCTTGGCCGCCTCGTGCAGCTCGTAGGTGCGTTCGAGCGCCGGCCGCACACGACCGTCGTCGACCAGCTGGGCGAGGGCGTCGAGGTCGTCGCCGCTCTCCTTGCTCAGCAGTGCGGTGAGCCGCTGGCGCGCGAACGGTGAAAGCGCCAGTGCGGCGAGCTGGCGGTGGGTGCCGCCCAGCCAACGGTCGCCTCCCTCGCCGCCGACGATGACGAGCGTGCCGGTGTCTGTCAGGATCCGGCGCAGCTGCCGGATCGGACGGAGGCCGGCGATGTCGAGGACGACGTCGTAGCGGGTGCCGTCGTCGAGGTCTTCGCGGGTGTAGTCGATGACGCGGGTGGCGCCGAGGGCCCGGACCAGGTCGGCCTTGCCGCCGCTGGCTACGCCGGTGACCTCGGCGCCGTACGCCGTCGCGATCTGGACGGCGTAGGACCCGACGCCGCCGGAGGCGCCGATGACCAGGACCCGGTCTCCAGCGCCGATCCGGCCGGCGTCGCGGACCGCCTGGAGGGCGGTGAGCCCGGAGACCGGCAGCGTGGCGGCCTCCTCGAAGGAGAGCGTGGCCGGCTTGCGGGCAACCCGGGTCTCCGGGACCACGGCCAGCTCGGCGAAGGACCCGTCGGCCGTGCCGATCACCTCGTCCCCGACGGCCACGTTGGTGACCTGCGACCCGACCTCGGCGACGACTCCGGCCACATCGCGGCCCGGAACGGGGTGCTTGGGGCGGCGCAGGCCGAAGGCCAGGCGCACGGCGAAGGGGCGCCCGGCCATCAGATGCCAGGTGCCGCGGTCCACCCCGGCTGCGCGGACACGCACGACCACATCGTGTGGTCCGAGGGTCGGGTTCGGCATCTCGGTCAGGGTCAGCTGCTCGGTACCGCCGTACCGCTGTTGCTGGATGGCTCGCATGTCGCTCCTTAGTGTACGGTGTAGGTTATTGAGCACCACCCTAAGAGTACGGTGTATGTTTTGTCAACCGCCGGCGAACGCTGGTGAAGGAGGAGAGGCGAATGGCAGGCAGACCACGCTCGGGCGCGGAGCGGCTCACCCGCGCAGGAATCGTCGCGGCGGCCATCGGGCTGGCCGACGACGCGCAGGACCTCGCGGCGCTCTCCATGCGCTCGGTGGCGCAGCGGCTCGGCGTGACGCCGATGTCGTTGTACAACCACGTCGCGAACAAGGATGAGCTGCTCGACGGCATGGTCGACGCCGTGTTCGTCGAGTTCTACGCACCCGTGCCCGGAGCCGAGTGGCGCAGCGAGCTGCGGCGACGCGCAGTCACGGCCCGCGAAGCCCTCAAGCGCCACCCATGGGCCGTCGGGCTGATGGACTCCCGACGCAACGCCGGCTACGAGACGCTGCTCCACCATGACGCCGTGATCGGCTGCCTGCGCGAGGCCGGCTTCTCACTGACCATGACCGGGCACGCCTTCGCCGTCCTCGACGCCCACCTGTACGGCTTCCTGGTCCAGGAGGTGAGCATGCCCTTCGAACCGGGTCAGGACCTCGCTGAACTGGGGCAGCAGGTCATCGCTGCGCTCCCGGAGGGAGAGCTGCCGTACTTCCGCGAGTTCACCCTCGAGCACGCCCTCCGCCCCGGCTACGACTTCGGCGAGGAGTTCGAGGTCGGGCTCGACCTCATCCTCGACGGCCTCGCCCAGCAGCTGGCAGTAGCGAACCCCGGACTTGCGTCCTGATCGGCGGTGCTGTTCGGGAATGGTGGGTGGTGAGGAGGCGGCGCGATCGCCCGTTCCTGTGCTGGCTCAACGGCTGCGTCCACCGCCGACGTGACCGCTTTCGTAGGCCCAGATCACCACTTCGACTCGGTTGCGTGCCGCGAGCTTGGTCATGAGTGCACTGATGTGTGTCTTGACGGTGCTGAGCGAGAGGTGGAGGTCTTCGGAGATCTCTGTGTTGGTGCGGCCGACGACGACCAGATCGAGGACGGCCTCTTCCCGAGGGGTCAACGCGTCGACCGGTTGGGCTGCCGCTCGAGCGGTGGACGTGGCGAAGGTTGCGAGCAGTCGCGCAGTCACGGCTGGGGCGATGAGGGCATCGCCCTGGGCGGCGGACCGGACAGCGCGGGCCAGCAGGTCCGGGTCGGCGTCCTTGAGGAGGAAGCCGCGGGCCCCGGCCCGGAGTGCGTCGTAGACGTACTCGTCCTGGTCGAAGGTGGTGATGACGATGACGGGGACCGGGTCCTCGACCTCGGGCCCCGCGACCCGGCGCGTGGCCTCGATGCCGTCGAGGTTGGGCATCCGGATATCGAAGAGGCATACGTCCGGACGTAGTGAGCGAACCTGTTGCACGGCTTCCAGCCCGTCGCATGCTTGGCCGACCACGTCGATCGAAGGGTCGGCGTCGAGGATGGTGGCGAGTCCGATCCGGACCATGTCCTGGTCGTCCGCGATCAGCACCCGTACCGGCGCGGTCCTGTTCATGTTGTGGTCCCTTCGGGCTCCGCGGTGGCCGGGATTGTTGCCTCGACGGTCCAGCCACCCGCGGGATCCGGCCCGGCTCGGACCTCGCCGCCCAGGAGCGAGAAGCGCTCCCGCATGCCGGCCAGGCCGTAGGAGGGGCTGCCCCGTCGGCCGCGGCCCGGGCTGGCCGGCCGCCCGTCGTCGTGGACCCGCAGCCGCACTCCGGACCCGTCCCGGTAGAGGGTGACGGCCACCACGGTGGGGTCCAACGCGTGCCGGCGGGCGTTGGTCACGGCCTCTTGTGCCGCTCGAAAGAATGCCGAGCCCAGAGGCGCCGGCAGCCGCTCGAGGTCGCCGGAGGTCTCGATGACGACCCGCGGACCGGGCCCGTCGTCACGCCCCAGCAGGGGGATGTCGGCGACGCCGTACGTGGGGGTACGACCGTGGGCGACGTCCTCCTCGTGGCGTAGCACCGCCACGATCGCGCGCATGTCGTCCAGTGTCCGCGCGGCCGCATCCTCCACTCCGTCGATCGCCTCGGCGGCGGCGCCGGGGTCGGTGCGGGCCCGGACCTTGGCCGCCCTGGCGTGCAGCAGGATTCCGGACACGTGGTGGGCGACGGTGTCGTGGAGATCACGGGCCAGCTGCTCGCGCTCACGGACCCGGATCTCCTCGCGCGCCCGCACCTGGGACAGCGCCCACAGGCGCATCAGTGCACCGAGGGCCACCGGCAGCATCAGCGCTCCCGCCCCGAGGAGCATCGAGGCGCCGCTGGAGTCGTAGAGCGGTTCTCGAGCCAGGTGCACCACCAGCAGGAAGCAGCTGCCCGCCATCACACCGCGTCCGCTGGCCCAGCGACCCAACGAGTAGGCCAGCAGCAGCACGACGGCGGTGACGTTGAGGACGCTGTTCGGCTCCCCCGCAAGCGCCGGAACGACCCCGGCCACCGTTTGCGCTCCGTAGGCCAGGACCAGCATCGCAAGGGGGCGGTGCGCGCGCCACAGCAGCGTGGCGACGCAGACAAGCGCCCACGCCGCATGCCAGAGCGGCCACACCATGTCGGAACGGAGCGCGGCCTCGAGCGCCGTCATCGGGACCAGACCGGCGACCAGAGCTCGATCCCACCACGCTGTCCCCGGGGGCGCGGGCACTCTCGGCTCGTGCCAGAGCGCACGCACCGGACCTCCGACCATCACCCCAGACTAAGACGAACGGCCGCCGACAGGCTGGAACTTTCGGTCAGACCGGGTCGGCCTGCGGGACGAGACGACTGCGGCCCTTGCTCCGATGTGGCGGGCGGGTTGCGCGCCGAAAGTGGAGGCATGACACGACACACCGCCACCACCACGGCTTCCGCAGCTACCACGGCCGCCTCATCCCCGGTCCCCAACCCCGCGTCGCCCGCGCTGGTGCGCACCGGCGGCGTCGCCGCCCAGGTCGTCGCCGGCACCTACGTCGTCGGCTTCCTCGCCATGGCCGCCTACTTCGTCCCCCGGGGTCTCACAGCGCCTGTGGACGACCCGTCGGGATCCCTCGACTTCTTGCTGGGTCACCACGCCGAGCTGTCCGGCTGGTACCTGGTCCTCTACCTCCTCGGCGGAGCCGCCATGGCGCTGGTCTCCCTGGGAGTCGGCGAGCGACTCGCCGCGGTCCCAGCGCTCGCCAGAGCGTCCACCGCGCTGGGACTGATCTGGTCCGGCATGCTCGTCGCCAGCGGGAGCATCGCCCTGGTCGGTCAACATGCCGCCGTCGAGCTGTACACGCAGAACCCGGACCTGGCCCTGAACACCTGGGTCGCGACCAGCGTGGTCCAAGACGCCCTGGGCGGCGGCATCGAGGTCGCCGGCGCACTTTGGGCCGCTGTGGTCGGAATCGCAGCTCTTCGCAGCAGGGCGCTCTCGGCCGGGCTCGGCGGGCTCGCGCTCGGTCTCGCCACCGTCGGCATGGTCACTGTCATCCCGGTCGCCTCCGAAGTCGCGACGTCCATCTTCGGGCTCGGGCTCATCCTCTGGTTCAGCTGGCTCGGGCTCGCGCTGCGGCGCCGCTGACGGCACTCCCAGCAACGACCGTCTCGACGAGCCCCAGTGACCGCGCTGAAGGACCCGGTGCCAGGTGCCCGCCCGGAACAATACCCCCTTGGGTACCGTTTGACAGGTACCATCGCCCACCGGATCGGGGTTCCCCGTGACCACCAGGACCCGCCATGCTCGCCGCATCACCGCCGCCGCGACCCTCGCACTGCTGCTCACCGGGTGTAGCGCCCAGAGCACGGACGAGTCTGCCACCGAGCCCGGGTCCGCCACGACCGTGACCCCCCGCGAGGACCAGCAGCCACCCGGAGCCACGGAGGGCAACCCCGGGAGCGCTGCGGCCTGGACGGCGCTGATGTCCCCCGACGGGGAGTACGCCGCCTACTCCGCCTACTCCGCGGTGATCGAGGAGTTCGGCGAGGTCGAGCCGTATGTCGCGATCCGCGCCGCAGAGCTGCGTCACGTCGAGGCGTTGACCCGACAGCTGGAGCGACAAGGGGTGACTGTCCCCGACAACCCCTATCTGGGCGAGGTAGCGGCACCGGCCGACCTGGCCACGGCAGCGGCCGCGTGGGCCGACGGCGAGGTGGCCAACGTCGCGCTCTACGACGAGCTCCTGGCTCAGGTCACCGGTGACGTGACCCTGACCCGGGTGCTGACGAATCTGCGACGCGTCTCGCTGGAGGTGCATCTGCCGGCCTTCCGCGCCGCCGCCGACAACGGCGGAGTTCTCACCGCCCAGCAGATGGCGACACTCGGCCTGCGATGAGCGCCGCTGGACCTACCGCCCCTCCTGGGCGTGGACGACCGCCATGGGACATCCGACGAAGTGCAGGAGCTTGTGGGTCACCGACCCCACGGCCAAGCCGTGGAAGCCGCCTCGCCCGCGCGAGCCCATGACCAGGAGGTCGGCCTTGTGCGTAGCGTCGGTGAGCACGGGTACGGGGTCGAGCCGATGGACGTGAACCTCGACGGTGACGTCGGGGTGCTGCTCGCGCAGTGGCGCCAACCGGTCCTCGACCTCCGAGCGCCGCATGGCAACCTCCTCGTTGTCCTCCGGCAGCGGGCGCAGGAGATGCTGAGGCCATCCTTGGGGCAGACCCAGGGCGCTGACCACGCGGAGCCGCGCCTTGCGCAGGGAAGCCTCCTCGAACGCGTAGTCGAGGGCCAGGATGGAGTCGGGGGAACCGTCGACGCCGACGACGACGCGACGGTGTCCTGCTGAGGCGTGTCCGACCACCACCACCGGACACGGTGCGTGCCCGACCAGCTGGAGCGTGGTGGAGCCCATCAGCATGTTCCCGACGACTTCGCCCTTGGCGCCCAGCACCACGCTGTGAGCGTTCTCCGCCTCGGCAAGAAGCACCTGGGTGGGGGTGCCCATGGGCAGGTGGGTGGTGACCTCCAGGTCCGGGTAGGCCTCGCCGACCAGCGAGGCTGCGTCCTTGACGACCACCCGACCCTGCCACTCGGCTTCCTCGAACCGTCCTGGCGGGAACGCCGGAAAGTCACCCTCCCAGCGCGGCAGGCTGTGGATCAGCCGAAGAGGACGTCCGCGGAGCGCGGCGTCGTGCGCGGCCCACATCACCGCTCGCAGGCTGCGGCCCGAACCGTCGACCCCGACCGCAATGGGCTTCGTCATCTCGGCTCCTGCCTCGCGCCGTCGCCCTGTTCGCGCTGGGCGGCCAGCTCATGTCGCACTCGGCCGATCTCGTCCTCGAGGTCCTGCAGGTAGTCCTCGAGCTCGTCGGGATCGCGACGACGCCTCCGGCGACGCCGCGGGCCTTCGTACTCCTCAGGCGCAGGGTAGTAGTACTGCGGCGGGTACTGCGGCGGGTACTGCGGTGGGTAGTGCATGGGGTGCCCGCACCCCCCGTAGTGCCAAGGTCCGTGGGTGCCACAGCGACTCATGTCTTCGGCTTCCTTCCTTCATCCCCACTACAGAACGCCATGCCCGTCGCAGGTAGGGCCGAAAGACCACGCGCTGAGGCACGAAGCCCCCGTGGAGGGTGCGTCGAGGCGGCCGGCCGCGGCGTAGGCGAGCAGCCCACCGAGAGGGAAGGTCGTCGCCGAGACCAGGTTGTGCAGCCCGTGCCACGACCCAGACGAACATCCCCAGCTCGTTCCCGAGCACCCGGGCCGACTCCGGCAACATGTGGAACAGGGCGCCGCCCAGCAACGCCCCGGCCGCCAGCGCCACAAGCGGCACGACGAGACGCGGGCCGAACCGCTCAGGCAGGATCACCGCGACGCTGCCGACCAGGGTGAGAGCGCTCAGCGCGAGGCCCGACAACCCAATCCAGCCAGCACCGACGTGACCGCACCCTACTGATCCACTGAGCCCCGCCCCTCTGACCTAGCTCCGTCGTCCCACGCGTTCCGCGAAGGCGTCGAGCGCGTCGATGACGTCCTGGGCGATCCATGCGCGGTTGCGCCGTCCCCCGCCGGCCCTCGTGAGGATGCCGGCCTCTTCCAGCTGTCCCACGGCGCGCTGGGCGGCCGAGAGCGCGACCCCCGTGGCGTCTTCCGCGTAGGCGACGTTGATGGCGGGCTGGTTCAGCAGATGAGGCAGCAGCCGGCGAGCCGCTGAGCCACGCCGTGAGGCCAGGCGCTCGCTCCAGCGCTCGTAGACCGTCTCCAGATCGACGACGAGCTGCCGCCCGTTGCCCACGCCACGGAAGGAGGCGTTGACGAACTGCCGGATGATCGCCTCGGGGTACCCGCCCCGATAGTCGGCGAGAGCGCGGAAGTAGGCGGACGTGTCGGTGAGCAGACCGGCAGAGACCGGAACCGTCAACGTACGAGTGACACCGCAGTGGCGCAGCATCGCGTGGACGAGGGTGCGTCCAATGCGGCCGTTGCCGTCGTTGAAGGGGTGGATGGTCTCGAACTGCGCGTGGGCAAGCGCGACGTGCACCAGCACCGGCAGGTCGGCTCGCTGCACGAAGGTGATGAGATCGTCCAGTGCCCCTGGCACGCGGGAGTGGTGCGGCGGGACGAACGAGGCCGTGTGCGGGCTCAGCGCGTTGCTGCCGATCCACACCTGCTGGTCACGCAGCATTCCAGGGCCGGCATAGGCATGGTCGTCGAGCAGTGCCTTGTGCGCGGCCAGGATCCCCTCGACGCTGATCTGGTCGGCCAGCTCGACCGCCCGCTGCATGGCCGTGACGTTCGCGGTGACCAGCTGGGCGTTGGGGCCGGCCTTGGCCTCGATCACAGCCATCGCCAGGGCCCGGGCACCGGCCGTCACGCCCTCGATCTCCGAGGACGACGCCGACTCGGTGCGCAGGAGGACCGCGGCCAACGGGGCTAGCTCGGTGGCCGCGTCGTCGCCCACACGAGCCGCGCGGCGCTCGGCGATCGCAGTGATCTCGGCGTCGAAGCGGGCGATCTCGCGGACGGCATCCTCCGCCTCGGCCTGGAGCGCGGCGCGAACGCGCACCTCGGCTTCGGCGATGCTGGCCGGCACGGCCGCCTGGTAGAGACCCCGAGCCGTGAGCTGCTGCCGGCGTGAGACGGAGTGATCCGGTTCGCGCCGACGGGGACGCACATATCCTGCGGGCATCGGGGTACCTCGTGAGAGGAGTCGAGACGGCTCTCGCGCATGATCTGCGAGCACGTGAAGGAGGAATCCACCATGCCAGCCGAGAAGAAGCCGGGACCCAGCGTGAAGGACGACGAGCTCTACGAGAAGCTGCGGGACGAGGGGAACAGCAAGGAGAAGTCCGCCAGGATCGCCAACGCGGCCGCCAACAGCTCCCGCTCCGACGTCGGCGAACGGGGAGGTCACTCCCCGGCGTACGAGGACTGGACCGTCGAGGACCTGCATAAGCGAGCCAGCGAGCTCGACCTCGAGGGTCGCTCGGGGATGAACAAGTCCGAGCTCATCGACGCTCTGCGTCACCACTGACTCCTCTCCGGGCGCCGGCACCCGCGACCCCGGGGAACCCGCACGGCGCCTTTCGGTCCGAACCGGTCCTCGAGGTGCGACCATGACCAGGTGAGCGACGAGAGCGACCCGGCGACGGCCCTGGAGTCGGCACCTCGCCTGCTCGACGCCCTGGAGGGCGCGGCCGTCACGTTGACCACGGACGGTCTGGTCCGCCACGCCAACGAGTGGGCGGGCAGGCTCTTCGGCGCCGACGTCGCCGCCGGGGCGGACGCGCGTCGACGCATGTTCGCCCCCGCGTCGCGACACGCCGCCGACGAGGTGTTCGCGCTGGTCCGGAAGGGGCAGGTCTGGCGCGGCGAGCTGCAGATGAGCTGCCTCCCAGGCGTCCGCTCGATGTCGGTGCTGTGGGCTCCGGTCCGGGGGCCCGAGCGAGTGGAAGGCACCCTGCTGAGCCTTCGCGAGCTGGTCCGAGACGATGCCCGCACCCTGGCGGACCGCCTGGGCCGGCTCGCGGCGATCAGCACCGAGCTCCTCGCGGCTGACAGCATCGAGACGGTCAGCACGGTGGTCACCGACCACCTGACCCAAGCCGCCGATGCCACCGTGGGGTCCTTCTCCCTGCTCACCGACGACGGCATGCTCGCCCTCGTCGGGATCCACGGCGGCCGACCAGGGATCGCCTCCCGGTGGGCCACCTACCCCGTGTCGAGCGCGACCCCGGTGGGCGAGATGGTCCAGACGGGCCGGGCGCTCGTGATGAGCGGGCGGGCCGCGATCCGCGCACGGTACCCCGACCTCGAGATGGCCGCCGACGGCGAGAGGTCCATGATCTGCCTGCCGCTCACGGTGGCCGGTCGAACCATCGGGGGGGTCACGCTCTCCTTCCCCGAGGACCGTGAGGTCGACGCCGCAGAGCTCGAGTTCCTCGGCAGCCTCGCGGACACCTGCGCCCAGGCGGTGACCCGGATCCGTGCCGAGGAGGACGCTCGCGACCGGGAGGCGAAGCTCAGGTTCCTCGCCGAGTCCAGCGAGCGGTTGGGCAGCGACCTCGACTACGAGGCCACCCTGAGCGCGGTCGCCCAGATGGCCGTGCCGCAGTTCGCGGACTGGTGTGCCATCGCCCTGGCGGAGGACGGACGGCTTCGCACACTCTCGGTCGCGCACGCCCAGCCCGAGCACGCGGCCCTCGTCGCGCATCTGCAGACCCGCTACCCCGCCTCACCGGACGACGTCCGCGGCAGCTACCAGGTGCTGCGTACCGGCGAGAGCGACCTCATCGCCGACCTGACCGACGACCTCCTGGTCGCGGTGGCGCGCGACGACGAGCACCTGCGTCTGCTCCGCCTGCTGGACTTCCGTAGCGGGATGCTGGTCCCGCTCAAGGTGCGCGACCGCGTCCTGGGCGTCATCACGTGGGTCACGGGTTCCCAGGGAAGGCGCTACACCCCGGGGGACGTGCGCTTCGGGGAGGATCTGGCCCGTCGGGCAGCGGTGGCGATCGACAACTCCCAGCTGCACTCCCAGCTCCGAGACTCCGCACTCGAGCTTCAAAGCACCCTGTTGCCGGCGCAGCTCCCCGACGTGGCCGGCTGGGACCTGGCCGTCCGCTACCTGCCTGCAGGACGCAGCGGGGCTGGTGGAGACTTCTACGACGTGCTCCCGATCGAGGGCGACGGGCTGGCCGTCTTCGTCGGCGACGTGATGGGGCGCGGCGTCCAGGCGAACGCGACCATGGCTCGCATGGGCGGGGCGCTGCGCACGCTCGTCGCGCTGGACCCCGAACCCGAGGCGGTGATGTCGGGGCTCGACCGGGTGTTCGAGAGGCTCGGCGTCGAGGAGCTCGTCACCGTCGTGTACGCCGTCTTGGAACCTTCCCGTGGCACGCTGCGCGTCGTCAATGCCGGGCACCCCGCGCCCTTCCTGCTGGCGCGCGACGGGACCGCCGACTCCCTGGACCCGGAGTCCACGATGATCCTGGGTGCCGGCGGTGGTGAGCGTGCCGTGGTCACGCGGCCGCTCCACGACGGCGACACGCTGCTGCTCTTCACCGACGGCCTGATCGAGCGCCGGGACGAGGACACCGACCAGGGCCGGGCCCGGCTGCTCGACCAGTGTCGCCCCCTCCCCCGGGCCTCCGATCTCAGCGCCAGCCTCGCGGAGGCGGTCGACGCCGCCCTGGACCCGTCCCGCGACGACGACGTGGCGGCGCTCGCCTTGCGTTGGTGCGCACCGACCTCCTGACCGGCGGACGCCGACGTGCTCGCGCTGGTCGCCGAGAGCCGGAAGGCCAGGCGCGTCGCCCAGGCGCCGAGCCCCTTCGCCACTACGCTCCGCCGATGGACCTCAGCGAGTACCTCGCCTCCGACGCGACGACCCTGGCGGGGCTGGTCGCTGCCAAGGACGTCACCGCCGGCGACCTGCTCGCCCTGGCGCGGCAACGCTGCGACGCGGTCAACCCGGCGGTCAACGCCGTGGTTGCGCCGCTGGGCGACGTGGCGGACGCGCGGGCCGACGATCCGCGCCTGTCCGGTCCGTTCGCCGGAGTCCCGTTCCTGGTGAAGGACCTCCTGCAGGAGTACGCCGGCTTCCCGACGTCGAACGGCTCCCGGGCGCTGGCCCATGACGTCGCGAAGGACCACGCGCTGGTGACGCAGCGCTTCCTCGACGCAGGGCTGGTGATCTTCGGCAAGACGAACACTCCGGAGCTGGGCGCCAAGGGCGTCACCGAGCCCGACCTGTTCGGAGCCGCCCGCAACCCCTGGAACCTGGCGCATACCCCGGGCGGGTCCTCCGGCGGGTCCGGCGCAGCCGTGGCTGCGGGCATCGTGCCGGCGGCCGGGGCCAACGACGGCGGCGGGTCGGTCCGGATCCCGGCGGCCTGCAACGGCCTGGTCGGGCTCAAGACCAGCCGCGGCATCGGCCCCTACGGGCCGCAGACCGCTGAGCCGATGTTCGGCATGGTCACCCAGGGCGTGGTCTCCCGCACGGTGCGCGACAGCGCGGCGATGCTGGACGCCATCGTGGGACCCGACGAGCGCAACGGGTACGTCGCTGCCGAACCCCCGGTTCCCTTCGCCGAGCTGCTCGCCCGACCGCCCAGGACCCTGCGAGTCGGCTACTCGTGGGCGTCGGCCATCAACGCGGCCCCGGACCCGGAGGCCGTCGCTGCCGTCGAGGCCGCCGCGGCGCTCCTCGCCGACCTGGGGCACGAGGTGGAACAGGTCCCGGCTCCGCACGACGACGAGGCATTGGCCCGCGACTTCCTGACCATCTGGTTCGCCCAGCTCCACCACCAGGTCGCGGACATCAGACGGCGCCTGGGTTCACCGGACAGCCACTTCGAGGCCGACACCCTGGCGTCCGCAGAGCTCGGGCGGGCAGCCGGGATGCTGCCCCTGCTCCGGTCACTGGCGAACGTCAACGACCACATCCATGCCCTGGCCGGCTTCCACGCCACTCACGACCTCCTCCTCACTCCCACCCTGGCCAAGCCGCCTCTCGAGATCGGTGCGCTCACCGCTTCGAGTGCGCTCCAGTCCCTCGCCCGCGGGGTGGCCAAGGTGCGCGCCGGGAAGCTGCTCGCCGCGACGGGGGTCCTGGACCAGCTGATCGCCGACAACATCGGCTGGGTGCCGTACACCCAGCTGGCGAACCTCACCGGGCGACCTGCGATCAGCGTGCCGCTGCACTGGACCGACTCCGGGCTGCCCCTGGGCGTGCAGCTCGTCGGCCCGCTGGGTGCCGACGGGCTCCTCCTCCAGGTCGCCGCGCAGCTCGAGGAGGCCCAGCCGTGGTTCCACCGGTACGCCGACCTCGACCCCGGTCTCGCCGGTGCCCACCGCGGCGACTAGGAGCCGCGAGGCTTGGGCCGGGCACGATCGGGTATCGGCAGTCCCGTGAGGACACTCGACTCCGCGGCTGGCGCCGCCTCGTCCGCTGGTGGACAGATCCTGCGCGCTGCGACCCGGGTGATCGCGGCTCGACCGGCCGCCAAGCCGCTGCATCCCCAGGGCGCCGTCGTGTCTGGCACGTTGCACCGTTTCGGCGCCGAACCCGGGACCCGGCCCAGGACCGGTGCACCGTGGCTGGACGACCCAGGTGACGACCCGGTGCTGGTCCGGCAGTCCCGGGCAGTGGGGCTGCCGGCGCCCGTCCCGGACATCTTCGGACTCGCGCTCCGGGTGCCTACCCCCGACGGTCGCCACGGCGACCTGCTCTTCGCCACCACGGGACTCGGGCGGCTCACCCGCTTCGCGCTCACCGGTTCCCGCTCGCCGTACCGCAGGCCGCTGACGACCCTGCTCCCCTACCGCACGCCGGTAGGTGGCGTGCTCCTGGCCGCGGTGTTCCACGACGAGCGCACACTCGGGCTGGCCTGGGCCGTCCGCACGGGCACCTGGCACCCGTTCGCCGACCTGGTCCTCTCCCGGGAGCCTGACGACGGGAACGATGCGCTCGTGTCGTTCGACCCGGTCACGAACACGCTGCCCGGACTGGAGACCTACGACTGGGTGCGCCGACTCCGGGAGCCCGCCTACGCCACCGCCCGCCACAGCCGCAGGTCCTGAGTGGCTCGGCGGTCACGGTGGTCAGCTCAACGCGTCGATGATCTCCTTGGCCGACACCGGGAGCGAGAACATCGGGTAGTCGTGGTCGAGGGCGTTCTGGTGCTCGGCCGGTGAGGTGGCCGCGACGCAGTCGGTGAGGGTCACCACGCGGTACCCGTTCTCGTAGCCGCTCCGCATGGTCGACTCGACACAGCAGTTGGTGAGGAAGCCGCCCAGGACCAGGGTGGTGATGCCCTTGCTGCGCAGGATGAAGTCGAGGTTGGTGCTGGCGAAGGTGTCCAGCCCGCGCTTGCCCTCGATGACGATGTCGCCGTCCTGTGGCGAGAGGTCGTCGACGATGGCGGCACCCCAGCTGCCCTTGACGAAGGCGTTGCCGTCCACGACCCCCTTGAGGATGCCGTACGGGTGCGCGGAGATCTCGTGATAGCCCTCGGCGAACGTGATCGGTGCGTGCATGATCGTGACCCCTGCCGCCCTGGCCGCCTCGACCAGCTCGACGGTCTTCGGCAGCATCTCGGTCGCCTCCATGACCGGCGACACCGCATCGTGCAGCGCCCCGCCGGCGGAGGTGAAGTCGTTCTGGTACTCGATCAGCACGAGGGCAGTGGTGCTGGGGTCCAGGGTCAGGCTCTGCTCGTTCATCCTCGGGTCCTCTCCCGTCGATCCGTCGCCGTCACGCTACTCGTGAACCGTCCGGCCCGCGAGGGTCGAGGCACCCGCCCTCAGGCTGCCTCGATCTGAGAGGTTCATGAGGGCGCGCTCTCCTCGTCTGGGTGGCGGTCAGCCGCGTCACACGCGCACCGATGACGGGTTCTTGAGGGCATGTCCCCGTGTCCGGAGGACTGCCATGCAAGAGCTGCTGGCTGGGAAGGTCGTGCTGGGCTCCGAGGTCGGCTACGTCCGGACCGACGTCACCGACGTGACCCAGGCCCGCGCCCACCGCTGGGACCGGACCCGGATCAACGGGCTGAGCATCGGCTGGTCGGACACCGACGGCGAGAACCAGACCCGACACCGGTCCCACGGTGCCGGGGCGAGGACTGGCAGGATCGGGCCGCGGCGACCCTCCCGATGAGCAGCCCCGTCCCCCACACCCACCACGAAGGAGTCCCTGATGCGTCTCGGCTTGATCGGCCTCGGCCGGATCGGCGCCTTCCACGCCGACACCCTCTCCCACCTCGACGGCGTCGACTCGCTCGTCGTCACCGATGCGGTGCCGGCGGTCACCGCGTCGGTCGCCGAGCGCTTCGGCGCCCAGACCGCGGAGTCGCCGGAGGCGCTGATCCGCAGTGGTGTCGACGGGATCGTGATCGCCGCGGCAACCGACGCGCACGCCGAGCTGATCAGGGCCGGCGTCGACGCCGGGATCCCGGTGTTCTGCGAGAAGCCGCTGTCCGGGGTCGTCGCCGACAGCAGGGCGATCGCCGAGCACGTGAACGCCAGCGGCGTGCCCGTGATGGTCGGCTATCCCCGTCGGTTCGACCCTGCCTACGTCGCCGCACGCGAGGCACTGGTCGGCGGGGAGCTCGGCTGGGTGCACACGGTGCGGTCCACCACCCTGGACCCGGCACCAGCGCCCCGGGGCTACATCGAGGTCTCGGGCGGGATCTTCCGCGACTGCTCCGTCCACGACTTCGACTCCGTGCGCTGGGTCACCGGCCGTGAGGTCGTCGAGGTCTACGCGACCGGGAGCGCGCGAGGCGACGCCTTCT
This sequence comes from uncultured Actinomycetota bacterium, assembly GCA_963784485.1. Classification (GTDB taxonomy): domain Bacteria; phylum Actinomycetota; class Actinomycetes; order Propionibacteriales; family Nocardioidaceae; genus Marmoricola_A. The sequence goes on from CAWARH010000005.1 coordinate 765,584, forward strand.
TCGCCGAGCTCGGCGACGTGGCCACCGCGCAGACCCTCCTCACGTTCGACGACGGTGCCACCGCGGTCGTGTCCAACACGCGCTACAACCCGCGCGGGTACGACGTCCGGCTGGAGCTGCACGGCACCGCGGACAGCGTCGTCGCCGGCTGGACGGACCGCACGCCCCTGCGCAACCTCGAACCTGGCACGGCGTGGCCCTCCGGCACCTCCTGGGACTTCTTCATGGACCGGCTCACCGCAGCCTTCCGCGCCGAGCTCTCCGCCTTCACCGAGGTCGTCGCCGGCCAGCGTCCTTCGCCCTGCACCGTCGACGACGCGCTCGCCGTGGCGTGGATCGCCGAGGCAGCCACCGTGTCGCTGCAGCAGCACCGCCCGGTGCGCATCGACGAGGTCCAGCCGTGACCCTCGCACTACGCATCGGGGTCCTGGGAGCTGCCCGCATCAGCGAGCGCTCCCTGGTCGGCCCCGCCGCCGCCACCGGGACGCGGCTCGTCGCGGTCGCCGCACGCGACCGGGGCCGGGCCGAGGACTTCGCCGAGACCCACGGCGTCGAGCGCGTCCTCGACTCCTACGCCGACGTGGTCGCCGACCCCGAGGTGGAGGCGGTCTACAACCCGCTCGCCAACAGCCTGCACGCGACCTGGAACAAGGCAGCGATCCGGGCGGGCAAGCACGTGCTGACCGAGAAGCCGTTCGCCAACAACAGCTCCGAGGCCGCCGAGGTGCGCGACCTGGCCGAGGGCTCCTCGCTCGTGGTGTTCGAGGGGTTCCACTACCTGTACCACCCGTTGATGCGGCGCCTGGTCGCGCTGCTCGCCGACGGCGAGCTGGGGACGCTGCGCCGGGTCGAGAGCACCATGCTCATGGGTGCGCCGGCACCCGACGACCCGCGATGGTCCCTCGCTCTGGGCGGCGGGGCCTTGATGGACCTGGGCTGCTACGCCGTGCACGCCCAGCGTGTCCTCGGTGACTTCGCTGGCGGTGAGCCCCGTCTGGTCGGCGGGAGGGGCGCCGAACGGCCGGGGGCCCCCGGTGTCGACGCATGGGCCGAGGTCGACCTCGAGTTCCCCTCCGGCGCGACGGGTGTCGCTCGGTGCAGCATGGTCAGCGACCACTGGGACATGTCGCTGCGCGTGGTGGGGAGCCACGGGACCGCGTACGTCCCGGACCTGCTGTACCAGAACGACGACGACCGCATCGTCATCGAGACCGCCTCGGGCGAGCGCACCGAGCACCACGGCGACGCGACGTCGTACACCTACCAGCTGGAGGCGTTCGTCGACGCCGTGCGTCACGGTGCGGCGTACCGCACCGATGCCGACGATGCGGTCGCGAACATGGCGTTGCTCGACAGCTGCTACCGCGCGATCGGGCTCGGTCCGCGCCCGACCCGTGCCTGATCCCCCACCGAGAACGGAACGCCCATGAGCATCGAGCTCCTGGCTACCTGCTGGACCCACGCGGGGGACGCCATGCCGGTCGCCGGGCGGCACCTGTCCCCCCTCGGCCTGCGGGCCAGGGCGGAGGCGGTGGCCGCAGCCGGCTTCACCGGCATCGGCTTCACCCTCGACGACCTCGAGGCGGCAGGCGCGACCCACGGCCTGCAGCAGGTGGGGCAGCTGTGCGACGACCTCGGTCTGGTGCACCGTGAGATCGAGCTGCTCGAGCACTGGTGGGCAGACGGGGAGCTGCGCCGCGCGTCGGACCGGAAGCGCGCAGCCCTGCTCGACGCCGCGCAGACGCTGGCGACCCGCCAGATCAAGATCGGCCCCGACGTGGGGGGCGTCGACGGCGTCGTCCCGCCCCTGACCGACGTGGCTCGGTGGGCCGAGGAGCTCCACCATCTCGCCGCGCAGGCCGCGCAGGTCGGCACCCGCGTGGCGATCGAGCCCCTGCCGTTCTCCAACCTTCCGGACGTCACCGCGGCCGCCGACCTGGTCATCGCCGCCGACCACCCCGCCGCCGGCCTCGTCGTCGACGTCTGGCACCTGGAACGCGGCCCCTCCACCCTTGCCGACCTTGCGCAGGTCCCCGGGGACAAGGTGTTCGTCGTGGAGCTCAACGACGCCCCGCCGCCCCGGGGCGTCGACCTGTTCGCCGACACCATCCATCACCGGGTGAACTGCGGCACGGGGACCTTCGACGTCGAGGGCTTCATCGGGACCCTGCAGGGTCTGGGGTTCCCCGGCCCCTGGGGCGTCGAGATCATCTCCGCGGCCCAGCGCCGCACCCCGTTGCAGGCGGCGCTGGACGAGACGTTCCGCGCCACGATGGCCGTCTTCGACACCCTCGGGTGACCGGGAGCCGTTGCCCGTAGGTCGCCCGGGACGGAGACCTCCAGTCCTTGACCACTCCTTCACTTGAAGAATTCTTCAAGTGCTGTAGGCTTCATGCAACGACGGCAAGGAGACCCCATGGGCAACGTGCCCCTCTACGAGGCCAAGGCCGAGCTGTTCCGCACGTTGGGCCACCCCGTCCGGATCCGCGTCCTCGAGCTGCTCCAGGGCGGAGCGCTCCCTGTGCACGAGCTGCTGGCCGAGATCGAGGTCGAGGCCTCGAACCTTTCGCAGCAGCTCGCCGTCCTGCGACGCGCTGGGCTCGTTCGATCGAACCGGGAGGGGGCCACCGTGCTCTACTCGCTCGCCACCCCGGCCGTCGCCGAGCTCCTCCTGGACGGTCGGCGGATCCTCGCCGCCCTGTGGGCCGACCAGCAGGACCTCCTCGCCGACCTTCAAGACTCGGCCGCTTCCGAGTGAAGACGATCCGCTCCCGCTCCTGGCTCCACGCCCTCCGGACCACCACGGGCACCCCCCTCCGACGCCTGGAGGAGCTTCTCCCCACCCGCGGCGACCTGGCCGCGACGCGGCGGAACCCCCGTCAGGACCTGGCCGCCGGGCTCACCGTGGCGATCGTGGCGCTGCCCCTGGCCCTCGCCTTCGGCGTCGCCTCGGGACTCGGCGCCCAGGCCGGACTCGCCACCGCTGTCGTCGCGGGGATCGTCGCGGCCGTCTTCGGCGGGTCCAACATCCAGGTCTCAGGCCCCACCGGGGCCATGACCGTCGTCCTGATCCCGGTCGTCCACGCGCACGGCGCGACCGGGGTCCTCATGGTCGGCCTCCTGGCCGGTCTGGTGCTCATCGCCATGGCCTTCGCCCGGCTAGGACGGTTCGTCCGCTACCTGCCCGTGTCGGTCATCGAGGGCTTCACCGCCGGCATCGCGGTGGTGATCTCCCTCCAGCAGCTGCCCACGGCCCTCGGCGTGACCGACGCCACCGGCGACCGGGTGTGGGCCGTCGCGCTGGATGCCGTACGCCGCTTCGCCGACCACCCCCACGTCCTTCCCGTCCTGGTGTCGCTCAGCGTGATGACCCTGATGCTGGCCGGCGGGCGCTGGCACCCACGGGTGCCGTACTCCCTCCTCGGCATCGCGGCCGCCACCGCGGTGGCTCACCTCAGCGACCAGGGCCTGGTGACACTCGGGCATCTGCCCTCCACCCTGCCGTCTGCCTCTTTGGGCTTCCTCGACCTCGGCGCCGTGAGCGTGCTGGCCACCTCAGCGCTGGCCATCGCCGCCCTGGCCGCGCTCGAGAGCCTGCTCTGCGCCACGGTCGCCGATGCCATGACCGTGAACGAACGCCACGACCCCGACCGGGAGCTGTTCGGCCAGGGACTGGCGAACGTGGTCGTGCCGATCTTCGGCGGGATCCCGGCCACGGCAGCGATCGCCCGGACGGCTGTCAACGTGCGTGCCGGTGCCGTGTCCCGGTTGGCTGCGGTCAGCCACGCCCTGATCCTGCTGATGCTGGTCTTCGTCGCAGCACCCCTGGTCTCTGCCATTCCCGTGGCCGCCTTGGCCGGCGTCCTCTTCGCGACCTGCGTGCGGATGGTCGAGACGAGCTCCTTGCTCGCCCTGGTCCGCTCGACCCGCTCCGACGCCCTCATCGTCTGTCTGACCTTCGCAGTGACCGTGGCGCTCGACCTGGTGACGGCCGTGGGCGTCGGTGTCGCGGTGGCGATCGTCCTCGCCCTGCGCAACATCGCCAGCAGCGCCCGGATCGACGAGGTAGCCCTGGGCGAGAGCGACCACAGCGAGGAGGAGCACGCCCTGCTTGCCGAGCACGTCGTCGCCTACCGCATCGACGGTCCGCTCTTCTTCGCCGCGGCCCATCGGCTGCTCCTCGAGCTGCCCGACCTCGTCGAAGTGGACGTGGTGATCCTCCGGATGTCACGCGTGACGACCCTGGACGCCACCGCCGCCCACGTCCTCGGCGACACGATCACCAGGCTCGAGCGACGCGGGATCGCGGTCCTGCTCTCCGGCCTCGCCCCCGAGCACGAGGAGGTCCTCACCTCTCTCGGGGTCGCGGGCACCCTGCGCGCCGCCGGCCGGATCCTGCCCGACACCCCGAGCGCCATCGACGCCGCCCACCAGCTGCTCGCGACCACCCACCCACCCACGAGAGGAAGGCAGAACCATGTCCTCACCCCACCTCCCGACCACCCCGCAGGCTCCCGTCCGGACCCCCGGGTCACGACGGGCACCCCGTGAGGCCCGCGAGCTCCCGCACCTCACCCGCGGGCCGGTGACGGGCGAGCAGGCGCGCAGACTCCTCGTCCGCATCCAGCAGACCGCGGAGCGCCGTCGTAGGCCGAGCCGCTGAGGGCCGTCGTCGCCACGCGGCCGATGCTCCTCGCCGCAGGTCCTCAGCGCCGCGACAGCTCCCCGGGCCACCAGAACCGCCGACCGAGCATGGCCACCAGCGCGGGCACCAGGACGCTGCGCACCAGGAGCGTGTCCAGCAGGACGCCGAAGCCCACGATGATGCCGATCTGGGTCAGGGTGATGAGCGGGAGCACGCCGAGGACCGTGAAGACCGCCGCCAGGAGGATCCCGGCGCTGGTGATCACGCCGCCGGTCACCGCCAGGGCGACCGAGATCGCGGTGGTCGTGTCGTGCCGGAAGGCCTCCTCGCGGGCCCGGGTGGTCAGGAAGATGTTGTAGTCGACGCCGAGCGCCACCAGGAACAGGAAGCTCAGCAACGGCACCGACAGGTCGAGCGCGGGGAACCCGAACCAGTGGGTGAACGCGAACCAGCTGGCCCCCAGGCTCGCGACGTACGTCGCCACCACGGTGAGCACGAGCACCACCGAGGCGACCACCGAACGCAGCAGCAGCAGCAGGACCACGAGGACGACCCCGAGGATGAGCGGGATGACCAGTCGCTGGTCGCGGACGGCGGCCGCCTTGGCGTCCAGGTCCTGGGCGTCGGTGCCTCCGACCAGCGTCGCGTCGTCGACGTCGGAGACGGCGGCACGGATCGCCCGCACCTGGTCGAACGCCCGCTGCGAGCCTGGATCGGCGGTGAGCACCGCGTCGAGCTCGACCAGCCCGTCCGCCCCGCCGGCCTTGCGTACCGCCTGGACGCCGTCCACGGACTCGACCGCGGTGCGGACCTCGGTCTCGCTGGCAGCGGGGGTGATGATGATCGTCGGCTGCGACGCCCCGGCCGCGAAGTGCCGGGCCAGCACCTGCTGGCCGGTCACCGACTCCGGCTCGGCGCGGAACTGCTCGGTCTGCGACAGCCCGGTGGTCACCCCCGTCAGCGGTAGCGCGAGGGCCACGAGCACGGCGACTCCGATGACGCTGACCTTGGCGGGCCGCGAGGTGACGAAGCCGGCCACGCCGGCCCAGAACCCGTCCTGGGTCGGCTCGTGGTCGCCGACCCGCGGCACGAACGGCCAGAAGAGGCGTCGTCCGAAGATGGTCATCGCCGCCGGGAGGACCAGCAGCGCGAACACCACGGCCGTGACGATCCCGATCGCGCCGGCGTACCCGATGGCGGTGCTGGACGGGTTGGCGGCGAAGCCGAGGCAGAGCAGGGCCAGGATGACGGTGCTGGAGCTGGCAAGGATCGCCGGGGCTGCCTGCCTCAACGCGACCCGCATCGCGACGTACCGGTCGTCGTCCTTGCGCAGCTCCTCGCGGTAGCGCGCGATCAGGAGAAGGGCGTAGTTGGTGCCGGCTCCGAAGACGAGGACCGAGGAGATGCCGGTCGTGGCGCCGTCGGCGGCGAAGCCGAAGACGTGGGTTCCTGCCGCCAGCGCCTTCGCGGCGACCTGGTCCGCAGTGCCGACGACGGTGAGCGGCACGAGCCACAGCCAGGGGCTGCGGTAGGTGATGAGGAGCAGGAGCGCGACCACGCTCGCCGTGGTGGCGAGCAGCCTCACGTCGGCGCCGTCGAAGACCTTCGACAGGTCGACGATGAAGGCCGGGCCGCCGGTGACCTGGGCCTCCAAGCCGTCGGGGAGGTCCGCGGCGGCGGCGGCCCGGATGTCCCCGACAGGGCCGGCTAGGTCCTCCTCGGCGATGGCGCTGGAGAGGGGCACGGCGACGAAGGCCGCCTCGCCGTCGTCGGCGAACTGGGGAAAGACCTGCTGCCCGTCCGAGGCCAGGGCGCCGAGCTCCTCGACCTTCGCGGCGACGGCACGGCGGTCCGCCGCGGTGAGTGCCGAGCCGCCCCGGTCGAAGACCACGATGGCCGGCGTGTACTCGGCGGTGGACAGCTTCTCCTGCAGTCGCGCCGCCTGAGCAGACTCGGCATCGGTCGGCAGGTTGGAGGTGGCGTTCTCCGCGGTCCTGGCGGTGACGGTCGAGGCCAGCACGCCCCCCGACACCAGCACCGCCACGAGCACGACGGCCCAGCTGAGCCGCGGGCCGACGAGCCGCAGGAACGACAGGAGGTTCTTTCTTCGGTCGAATAGTTCCATGATGGAAGAGATTATGCTGGAGCCATGACGCGAGCAACCCGACCCGGACCGGGCCCCACGGGTCAGGCGCTCCGGGTCACCCGCGCCCTGCGCGGCCTGACCACGGAGTCCGAGCTGTACGTCGGCGCGGCAAGCCGCGAGGCGACCATGCACCGGACCGACCTCTCCGGCCTCGCCCTGGTGATGGACCGCGGGAACAGCGGCCAGACCACCACGCCCGGGCAGCTCAGCGCCGCGCTCCACCTGAGCGCTCCGGCGACCTCGGCGATGCTGGACCGGCTCGAGCACCTCGGACACATCCGGAGGTCGCCCCACCCGCACGACCGACGCTCGGTGGTCGTGGAGATCACCGACCACGCCCGAGCGGTGGGTGGTGCCATGTTCGGCCGCCTGGCCGAACATCTCGCCCCGGTGCTGGGCAGCCGCACCGAGGCCGAGCTCGAGGAGTTCGCCACCCTGCTCGAGCAGATCGTGGCCGCGACGCGCGCGGCCCGGGAGGAGGTCAGCCGCTCCTGAGCCGGTGTGGCCGAGAAGGCGATGAAGGAGCGCTTCCGCCGCACAGTCCGCCGACCCGCGGGTCGGCGAGTGCCTCGACGTGCTGATCCAGGTCTTCGAGGAGACCCGCACGCTGGTGACCCACCGGCCCGTGGGGGTCGCGGCTCTGGTGACGCCGCGGACGTGGGGTCGGCGCCTGGCCGCGCTGCTGCGGCAGGCTGCCTAGGGGGTTACCGCGGCTACGTCGGGGGGTAACTGTCCGGTTGTAGCCCCGCAAATGTTGCACCTCGCAATCACAGCGCCCGCAAGCCAGACAGGAGGAGAACCATGAGCACCGCCTCATCAGCCCCGGTCGCCGTCGTCACCGGCGGCACCGCAGGAATCGGACGCGCCACGGTCCGTGAGTTCGCACGAGCCGGGTACGACGTCGCCGTGCTCGCCCGAGGTCGGGCCGGGCTCGACGGGGCCGTGGCGGAGGTCACCGCCGCAGGGCGTCGTGGGCTCGGGCTCTCGGTCGACGTCGCCGACGGCGACGCGGTGGACCAGGCTGCGCACCGGATCGAGGCGGAGCTCGGGCCGGTCGCGGTCTGGGTGAACTGTGCCTTCGTCGGGTCCCTTGCCTTCTTCTGGGACACGACCACGGAGGAGTTCCGGCGCATGACCGACGTCACCTACTACGGCCAGGTGCACGGCACCCGCGCGGCCCTGCGCGTGATGCGCCCTCGCGACCGCGGCGCGATCGTGAACGTCTCCTCGGCGATGGCCTACCGCTCGATCCCCCTCCAGGCGGCCTACTGCGGCGCCAAGCACGCGGTCAAGGGCTTCACCGAGTCGGTGCTGACGGAGCTTCGGGCGACCGGCAGCCACGTCACGATCGGTCTGGTCACCCTGCCCGGGGTGAACACGACCCAGTTCAGCTGGAACCTCAACAAGATGCCCAAGCATCCGCGCCCCGTCCCTCCCATCGTCGAGCCCGAGGTCTGCGCCAGGATGATCCGCTTCACCGCCGAGCATCCCCGGCGCAACGCCTGGGTCGGGGTCGCCGCGGCGTACACGGTGCTGGGCAACCGCATCGCGCCGGCGTTCATGGACTGGTACCTCGGGCGGACCGGAGTCGACTCCCAGCAGACCTCGGACGGGGGTCCCCGCTGGGGTTCCAACGTCTTCGAGCCCCAGGACGACGAGACGGACCGCGGAGCACGAGGGGCGTTCTCCGAGGCCGCCTCCCCCCGCGACCCGGTGTCGTTCCTGGGCCGCCACCGGCGCACCGTCGGGGTCCTCGGCGCCGCTGCGGGCGCGATGGCCGCGCTCGGCGCGCGACGGAGGGGATGACCCGTGGTGTGGCGCAGCATCGAAGTCACCCGCGGCCTGTTCGGCGCGGCGTTGCTCCTCGCACCCCGGCCGATGCTCCGGCACGTCCACCGGATCGAGGTGGACACGCCGAGCGTGGTCGTGGCGCGTGTCCTCGGTGCCCGACAGCTGACGCAGGCGGTGCTGTCAGGTCGCGATCCCAGCCCGGAGGTGCTGGCCATGGGCGTCTATGTGGACCTCGCGCACGCGGCCACCGCCCTCGGTCTGGCCGCCGTCGACCGGTCGCGCGCCTTCGCCGGGCTGCTGAACGCGGGCGCGTCGTTGGGCTGGGCCGGGTTCGGGTACGACGCGCTGGTCTCCGGGCACGTCACCGAACGCGCCCATGAGCGGCGTCGCGACCAGCTTGCCCGGTGGACCCTGGATCGGGCACCCGGCGGGCGGTTCCTCCGCAGGACGGCAGAGCGGCGCCGACGGACCACCTGACCATCGACCCCGTCCGGGTCGAGGGGACGGGCGCGGCCGGCGCGGTCAGGTCAGCCAGCGCAGCAGGTGATCCTCCTCCTTGTCGTCGGTCTCCACCGCCGACCGTGCGGCGGCGGCCTCCACGAAGGCCTCCAGCCCCCGCGTGAGCGCCTCCCGGGCGTCGGGGGGCATCTCGTCGACGATGCAGGTGAAGATGGTGCGCCGGTACGCCATGAGGCGCTCCACCAGCGCCTCGCCGGACCCACTGAGGCTGAGCGCGATGCTGCGCCGGTCCTGCGGGTCCTCGCGGCGCTCGATGAGTTCTGCGACGACCAGCTGGTCACACGTCCGGCTGGCGTTCGAGGCGTTCACCCCCAAAGCCTGCGCCACGGCGGTCAGGTTGCGCGGACCCTCCGAGCTCAACATCACCAGGACCCGCAGCTGGGGTGTCGTCACCTCCGAGCCGGTCGCCGTCAGCGACCGGGACACCACTGCGGTCAGGATCTTGGAGGTCGCCATCAGCACCTCGACGGACGACCTCGGCTGCTTGCTCCTGCTCCGGGTCACGGCGCCAGGATAGAGCCACCCGTCGATGCACCCGGGCGCTGCGTGCCCGGGCTGCGCGTGGTCACCTCGGGACCCGAGTGCGACGGACGCTCCGGCTCGGTGAGCCGGCGGGCTGCCTCGAACATCAGCGCGTGCACGAAGGCCTGGGGCAGGTTGCCCCGGAGCTGACGCTGGAGCACGTCGAACTCCTCGGTGAAGAGCCCGGAAGGGCCGCAGGCGGACCGGTTGCGCTCGAACCAGCGCATCGCCTCGACCTGGTTGCCCTGGTGGTGCTCGGCCAGGGCCATGTGGAAGCCGGAGACCACGAAGGCACCCTCCGCCTCCCCCAGCCGCCGGTCGTCGTGCCGGAACCGGTACACGAAGTAGTCGTCGGTCAGCTGCTCCCGCACGGCGGCCAGGGTGCTGCGGCTGCGCGCGTCGGACGCCGGTACGGCGCCCCTGAGCGCGGGCAGCAGCAACGAGGCATCGACCCGCGGGTCGGTGGGGCTGCGCTGCCAGTACCCGTCGGGGTGCACGCTGGTGCTGCCGGTCTCCGAGACGATGGCGTCGGCCAGCGAGGTCCACGAGGCTGCCTGGTTCGCCGGCGCGTGGACGGCGACCGCGCGCAGACCGGCAGCGCAGATCAACCGGGAGTGCGTCCAGTGGTCGTCGTGGGTCTCCCAGATGCCGGCGCCCTGCTCGCGCCAACGCCGTGCGATCGCGTCCACGGCGATCTCCACCGCCCGCCAGCCCTCCCGGTCCAGCCGGTCCAGCGTTGCTGCCGACCCCAGGAGCAGCAACGCCTCACCGAAGGCGTCGAGCTGGAACTGCTGCCGGACCCAGTTCCCCACGCGAGGCTCCGCGCCCGGATAGCCGGGCAGCGCCAGGGCGTGCTCCTCGGGGACCGGGTCCCCACTCACCCGGTACGCGGGGGCCAGCCGGTCCCGGTCTGCCAGCAGACGGGTGCTGACGAAGGAGACCGCGTCGTCGAGCAGGGGGTGCCCACCGTCCGCGGCGACGGCCTGGCCGGCGAAGCACTGGTCACGGATCCAGGAGTACCGGTAGTCGTAGTTCCTGCCGGTGTCCGCGCGCTCCGGCAACGAGGTGGTGGCAGCGGCCACCATGCCCCCATGGGGGACGGTCATCCCCCGGAGCACGGCGTACGCGTGCCGTGAGTCGCGCGCCGCCACGGAGGTCTCGAAGCGGGGGACCGCGCGGTCCCAGGAGCTCTCGGTCCTCTCCCACGCCCGGTCCGCGTCGACCGGCTGGTCGGGCAACGCGTCCTCGGACAGCTCGAGCACCAGGTCGTGCCGCTGCCCCGCGGCCAGCTCGAGGTGGGTGGTCAACCGGCCCCGGTGGGCGGCGGCGCCCTCGGCGCCGCTCCAGCGCACCCGCAGGGCCCCGGTCCGCGCCGACCAGGTCGGGCCCGACCTGGTCAGCTCCTCCATGGGCCGGGTGCCGAAGGCGGCGCTCGCCTCCAGCTCGACCCGCATGCGCACGCGGCCTCGCAGGCACTCGAGTCGCCTCAGGACCACCGCACGCCGCTCGTCCCCCGGGTAGGCGAGGGCCTCCCGGCACTCGACGATCCCGTCGGTGCTGACCCAGCGGCTGCGCCAGATCAACGACCCCGGCTCGTAGTGGCCGCCCCAGACGAAGTCGACCCCGTCCGGCGCCACGACGTAGGCGCCGGACCCGCCCACCAGGGACGCGAAGACCGCGTCGCTGTCCCAGCGCGGCATGCACATCCAGGCGAAGTCGCCGCGCGGCCCGACCAGGATGCCCCGCCAGCCGTCGGCCAGGACCGCGTACTCGCGCAGCACGTGCGATGTCGGCTCCGTCATGATCACCCGCCTCCATCTAGGTACATGACCGCAAGTATTGCGGGTAAACCATGAATATCGTCCCGGCCAGCCACCGGGACCCGGCACAGCGGCGAAGGGAGCCACCATGGCTGAGCGGGCACACATCGCTGACCAGCACGACGCGCGGGTCCGTACCAGGGCGGTCTGGGGCGGTACGGCCCTGGGACTCGTCGGCATCGGCGCCGCTGGGCTCGGTCTCTCCCTTGCCAGCCGGTGGCTGGGTTGGGGTGGCGCCCTCGTCGCGGTCGTGGGTCTGCTGGCGGCCTGGCGAGGCGGCATCATGCACGACACCCGTGGCCAGGAGCCGCCCCACCACGAGCTCAGGGAGGTGGTCGAGGGCGGTGGACATCGAGGCGTGACCCCGCAGGCCCGGGTCGTCGGAGCCGAGACGCAGACCAGGGCTGCCCGAGCAACCGAGCGCACGGAGCGGATCCTGGCCCGCGCCGACGCCGTCCCCGCCCCCCACCTGAGGCGACCCGCGGCCTTTCTGCTGCTCGTGGTGGGGGGTTGGCTGTTCCTGAGCCGCTGGCTCCTGGACTACCCGTTCACCGTGGACGGCCAGAACAGCGCGCTGCGTGAGACCGGCTTCGTCGTCGTGGTCGTCCTGTCCGCGCTGCGACTGCGCCCGGGGACGCGCAGCCTGGTCGCCTCGGCGCTGTGCCTGCTCAGCGGCGCCGGCCTCGTGGCCACTGCGCTCCTCCTGCCGCACGACGCCTACGACGTGCGGGTCAACGAGCTGGTCACCGGCGTGGTCGTGATGGGGTTGGCCTCGCTCACGCTCACCTGAGCCGGCGACCGTCGTACTGGTGCCCGTCCGCGGGCTCGAGCTCCGAGGGGGGCCCCTCCTCGGGGGTGCCGGGACCGTACCCCGCGCTGCGCAGCTCCGCGGCGGTGGGGAGCTCGGTCCCGTCCGCGTGCAGGATCCGCCCCAGTCGGGTGCGCCACCCCTCGTCGCGTTCGTCCGTCCACTGCTTCGCGTCACGCGGGTCGAGGGCCTCGTGGGCCACGACGGTGTAGGCCTGCTCGTGGTCCAGGGGTCGGTGCGCCTCCCGGTACTCCCCCGTCGGCGCTCGGAGGATGACCCCGGTCTCGTTCCCCTCCAGCAGCCGCTGGCGGTCGCGCCGCTGGAGCCCGAGGCACCAGCGACGGGTCACCATGAAGGCCACCACCGGTCCGATGAAGACCGCGGCCCGCAGGAGCTCGACGATGGCGTTGACGTCGAGGTGGAGGAGCAGGGCGATCACGTCGTCGCCCCCACCGGCCCACAGCAGCCCGTACAGGGTCATCATCGCGGCCAGGAAGGCCGTGCGGTTCGGCACGTCACGCGGACGCTGGAGCAGGTGGTGCTCGCGGCGGTCGCTGCTGAGCCAGGAGGCCACGAAGGGGTAGCTCAGGAACGTCACCAGGATGAGCATGGGCATGAGCACCCCGGGCACGAAGACGTTCCAGCTGATCGTGTGGCCGAGCACGTGCGTCTCCCACCCCGGCATGATCCGGAGCAGCCCTTCGGGGACTCCCATGTACCAGTCGGGCTGCGAGCCCGCGGTCACCTTGGCCGGGTCGTAGGGTCCGTACTCCCAGATCGGGTTGATGGTCAGCAGCCCACCCATGAGCGCGGCGACTCCGAAGACGATGAAGAAGAACCCTCCGGACTTGGCGAGGTACACCGGAAGCATCGGGTAGCCGACCACGTTCCGGCTGGTGCGACCGGGGCCGACCCACTGGGTGTGCTTCTGGAGGACCAGGATCATCATGTGCGCCCCGACGAGCGCCAGGAGGAGGCCGGGAATCAGCAGGACGTGGACGCCGTACAGCCGCGAGACGATCGAGTCGCCGGGGAAGGCGCCACCGAACAGGAAGAACACCAGGTAGCTGCCGACGACGGGGATGGACTGCACCAGCCCTGACGCGATCCTCAACCCGGTCCCGGACAGCAGGTCGTCGGGCAGCGAGTAGCCGGCGAAGCCCTCCAGGATGCCCAGCACGAGCATCAGCCCACCGATCACCCAGTTGATCTCGCGAGGCTTGCGGAAGGCCCCGGTCGCGAAGACCCGGATCATGTGCAGGAACATCGCGGCGATGAAGATGTTCGCCGCCCAGTGGTGGGTCTGACGCATCAGCAGGCCGCCGCGCACGTCGAAGGAGATGTGGAGGGCGGAGGCGTACGCCTCGGAGACCTCCAGCCCACGCAGCGGTGCGTAGGAGCCGTCGTACGTCGTCTCGGCCATGCCCGGCTTGAACCACAAGGTCAGCAGGACGCCGGTGACCAGGAGCACGACGAAGCTCCACAGAGCGATCTCGCCCAGCATGAAGGACCAGTGGTCCGGAAAGACCTTGCGCAGGTACCTCTTCGACGTCGCTGCGACCCCGGTCCGGTCATCGACCCAACGCGCCAGGCCCGCACCCTTGTCGGCAGTCGCCATCGCCGCCTCCTCGACTCGTCCGCTGGTGGCTCCTCCTGGGTCGTCGGTACCCTCGTTGCGCCAGCGCAAGCATGTGGCGGGAAGATCAGGACCCCCGTCGTCCTCGGGAACGGGCGGCTGGTCTAACCCGGGAGGCAAATGCCTCGCCCCCGGACCTCCGACCGGCCACAGTGGAGGTGTCGCTGAGCATCTCTCTCGGGCGCGACGAAGCCGAGGGAAGGACGTGACGGGGGATGTCGCGAGTTCTGCTGGTCGCCGACCACGAGCCAAGTGCACGGGAGCTGCCCGCGCTGCTCTCACAGATCACCGAGCTGGCCCTGGACCGGCCCGAGGTGACGGTGCTGATGCCGTTGCCTCCCCCCAGGACCGGGGCCCTCATGGACGAGGTCGCAGCCGCGCGCGGGATGTCCTACCAGGCTGCGGCCGCCGACATGCGGGCGGGGCGCACGGAGACGACGACCCAGGCACGTCACCGGCTCAGCTCCGTCGTGGCGTCCCTGCGGTCGGCAGGGCACACCGCCAGCGGCGAGCTGGTCGCGGCGGGCACGACGAGGACCGTCCTCGCGGAGGTACGCAGCCGAAGGCCCGACGCGGTCGTGCTCCTGAACAGCCAGCACCGGGTGGCGCACCTGTTGCACCACGACCTCGAGGCCCGGCTGCGCCAGACCTGCGACCGGGTCGTGTCGGTGCACCCCCAGCGGGGCAGCTAGGGACGGGTGTCCGCGGGTCAGCAGCGACCGATGTCGGCGAGGTCGAGCACCCCGCCGTTGCCGGCGTTCTGCTGGTACTCGAAGGAGACCCGTTGACCACGCGGTTCTCGACCTTCCAGGTGGCCCCGTCGTCGACGGCGACCTTGCAGACCTGGTGCTTGCCACCCCCGAAGGTGGCGACGGTCGTCCACGACGTGTCGGAGGCACGATCGGCGGGCGCCGCCACGGAGGTGACGGGGACGCCGCCAGGGACGGGCCCTCGGCACCGGGGAAGCAAAGTTTAGGAACTCTGCCGAACTATCTTCCGTTATGTCCCATATCGTGTGATTGGGAACGAGCTGGAACCTCAGATCCAGCCGCATGTGACGGGAGAACGACCATGAACAGACGGAAGCGGTTCAGCCGCGGAGCCGGGGCGACCGCGGCGTTGCTGACGTTGGGGCTCGCGGCCTCCGCCGCACCGGCACAGGCGGGTCTTCTCGACGTGCTCACCCCCGTCACCGGAGCCGTCACCGCCACGACCTCGACCGTGACGGGGCTCGTCGGCGCCACCACGACCGGCAAGTGGCTCTTCGACGACTCCGTCACCACGATGGCCGAGGTGCGCGCCGCCATCGGCGCCGACTACCTCTGGAGCCGCGGGTACGACGGCAGCGGGGTGGGCGTCGCCCTGGTCGACACCGGGGTGGCCCCGGTCTCCGGGCTGACCAGGGGCAACGTCACCAACGGACCCGACCTGTCGTTCGAGTCCCAGTCCGACGACCTGCGCTTCCGGGACACGTTCGGCCACGGCACACACATGGCGGGGATCATCGCCGGCAACGAGCGGGTTTCCGGCGACCGGTTCCAAGGGGTGGCGCCCGGCGCTCGCCTGACCAGCCTGAAGATGTCGGCCGGCGACGGCGGCGTCGACGTGTCGCAGGTGGTCGCAGCGGTGGACTGGGTCGTGCAGCACCGCAACGACGACCCGCGCAACCCGATCCGGGTGCTGAACCTGTCCTACGGCACCGACGGCGACCAGGACTACCGGGTCGACCCGCTCACCCACGCGGTCGAGAACGCCTGGCGTGCCGGCATCGTCGTCGTCGTCTCCGGCGGGAACGAGGGAGTGACCGCCAAGCTGAACAACCCGGCGTACGACCCGCGGGTGATCGCGGTCGGCGCCGCGGACACCCGGGGCACGCGGTCGACCCTGGACGACACCGTGCCGGACTTCTCGAGCCGGGGCGACGCGAGTCGCCGGGTCGACGTGACCGCTCCGGGCCGTTCCATCGCCTCGTTGCGGGACCCCGACTCCGCCCTGGACGTCGCCCACCCCACTGCCCGCTACGGCGACCGCCTGTTCAAGGGCAGCGGCACGTCCCAGGCGGCTGCGGTGGTCAGCGGTGCCGTCGCCCTCCTCCTGGACCAGCGTCCGTGGCTCACCCCCGACCAGGTCAAGGCTCTGCTACGGGGCACGGCGGCACCGACGCCCCTGGCCGACTCCGCCGGTCGTGGCGCCGGTGAGATCGACCTGGTCGCGGCCAGCCTCGCCACAGCCCCACGGGTCACCCAGACGGCGACGCCCTCGCGGGGGACCGGCTCGCTCGAGGCGGCCCGCGGCACCCAGCACGTCGCTGACGGGGACGTCGAGCTGACCGGGGAGCGCGACATCTTCGGACCCTGGAACGCGGCGACCTGGGCTGCGGCGAGCAGCGCCGGCACGTCGTGGGACGGTGGCCGTTGGAACGGCATGGAGTGGACCGGCGACTGCTGGTGCGAGTCCAGCTGGACCGGGGTCACCTGGGCCGGACGCTCCTGGGCCGGACGCTCCTGGGCCGGACGCTCCTGGGCCGGACGCTCCTGGGCGGGACGCTCGTGGGCCGGACGCAGCTGGGCCGGAGGGCCCTGGGCCTAGGAGCGACATCCTGCCCGGGGGTCGACGCGAGGACCACGTCGTGGTGGTCGCGTCGACCTACCGGGCAGGAGAGCCACCGGCCACGGCATGGGTGAGCACGCGGCAAGGTACGACCGCCTCGCCCACCTCTAGGGCACCAGCGACGGTGGCCTCCGCGCGCCCCCTCAGGTCGAGGCTTCCCTACCTCGCCGAGCTCGGCGTGGACGGCATCTGGGTCACCCCGTGGTACCCCTCCCCCATGGCCGACGGCGGGTACGACGTCAGCGACTACACCGACATCGACCCGATCTTCGGCACCCTCGACGACGCGCGGGCGCTGCTCGACGAGGCGCACGCCCTTGGCCTGAAGGTGATCGTCGACTTCGTCGCCAACCACACCTCCGACCGGCACGCGTGGTTCCAGGAGGCCCTCGCCGCGGCCCCCGGCAGCCCGGCTCGCGAGCGCTACCACTTCCGCGACGGTGGCGGTGAGCACGGCGACGAGCGGCCCAACGACTGGGTCAGCGCCTTCGGCGGGCCCGCCTGGACACGCACCACGAACCCGGACGGCACGCCTGGCCAGTGGTACCTCCACCTCTTCGCCCCGGCGCAGCCGGACCTCAACTGGGACAACGCAGCGGTGCGCGCGGAGTTCGAGGACATCCTGCGGTTCTGGTTCGACTTCGGTCTGGACGGCCTGCGCATGGACGCTGCCTCCGGACTGGCCAAGGAACCGGGTCTGCCCGACTTCGGGTTCACCGCCGACGACCTCTTCCAGCCGGTGGTCTGGGAGGGCGCCCCCTGTGGGACGTGGAGGGCGTGCACGAGATCCTCCGCTCCTGGCGCTCGATCTCCGACCAGTACGACGGCGACCGGATGTTCGTCGGAGAGGTCACCGTCAACGGGGCCGAGCGCCTCGCCCGCTACATGCGGCCCGACGAGCTCCACACGACCTTCAACCTCGACTTCCTCAAGTCACCGCTGGACGTGGCCAGCCTGCGCGAGACGATCACGGCCACGGTCACCGCCTTCGCCGCGGTCGGGGCCCCGGCGACGTGGACCTTGTTGACGATGCTGGCGCTGCCCGGGTCGGTCTACCTGTACCAAGGCGAGGAGCTGGGGCTGGGCGAGGTCGAGGACCTCCCCGACGAGGCCATCCAGGACCCGGTCTGGGAGAGCTCGCAGCACACCGTGCGCGGCCGCGACGGCTGCCGGGTGCCGTTGCCGTGGTCGGGCGAGGAGCCCCCGTTCGGGTTCGGCGCCGGCGCCGGCCCGTGGCTCCCGCAGCCGGCCGGCTGGGCCGCTCTGACCGCCGAGAAGCAGGCGAGCGACGACTCCTCGATGCTGGCCTTCTACCGGCGAGCCCTGGCGCTGCGGCACAGTCTCCTCGGGGACCAGCCGCTGACCTGGCCCGAGGCTCCCCAGGGCGTCCTGGCGTTCGACCGCGGCCCGGTCCGTCTCCTGCTCAACCTCTCCGGCTCCCCGCTGGAGCTGACCGGGGAGGTGCTGCTGGCCAGTGACGGCGACGGCGCCGTCCTGCCCACCGACAGCGCCGCCTGGGTCCGCCTCTGAGCGCCCTCCCCGGGCACATGACGCGAATCACGCCCGGGTCGGGCCTGATCCGGTCCGGCCGGGTCCACGGTGCCCGTAGAGTACGGGGGACGGCCCCATCAGTTCTGCCTCGGGCCGGTTTGTGCGTCATCCACCGAGCGCCGCGGGCCAGACCCGCGCCGGGCAGGACGACCCCCGCTACTTTCACGGAGTTGAGTCACGGCGGCCCAGGCCGCCCTACGCCATGCCTACGCACCCACCGAAGAACCCCGCTAGCACCCTGACCTTCGCCCAGCTGGGCGTGCCGACCACCCTCGTCGACACCCTGACGGGCGACGGCATCACCGCTCCCTTCCCGATCCAGACCGCGACCCTGCCGGACTCCCTGGCCGGTCGCGACGTCCTCGGCCGCGGACGCACCGGGTCGGGCAAGACCTACGCGTTCGCGCTCCCGGTGGTCGCCCGGCTCGCCGAGCGTCCGAGCCGACGTCAGCCGGGCCGCCCCCGGGCCCTGATCCTGGCGCCCACCCGCGAGCTTGCGACCCAGATCGACGCCACCGTCGCTCCCTTGGCCAAGGCCCTGGGCCTGCGCACGCAGACCGTCTTCGGCGGCGTGCGCCCCGGCCCGCAGCAGCAGGCGCTGCGCAACGGCGTCGACATCCTCGTCGCCTGCCCGGGCAGGCTGGAGGACCTGATGCGGGGTGGCCACGTGCACCTCGACGCGATCGAGATCACGGTCCTGGACGAGGCCGACCACATGGCCGACCTGGGCTTCCTGCCCACCGTCCGTCGCCTGCTGGACCGCACCCCCCAGCGCGGTCAGCGGATGCTCTTCTCGGCCACCCTGGACAACGCCATCGACGTGCTGGTCAAGCGCTACCTGAGCAACCCGGTGGTGCACAGCGTCGACTCGGTGAGCTCGCCGGTCAGCCAGATGACCCACCACGTGCTCCACGTCGACCGGGACTCCCGGATCCAGATCATCACCGACCTGACCTCCGCCCCGGGGCGGACGGTGGTCTTCACCCGCACCAAGCACGGCGCGAAGGCCCTGGCCAAGCAGCTCAACGCCCGCGGCGTGCCCGCGGTGGAGCTGCACGGCAACCTGTCCCAGGGGGCGCGCACCCGCAACCTCGCGCAGTTCTCCGACGGGACCGCCAAGACCCTGGTGGCCACCGACATCGCGGCCCGCGGCATCCACGTCGACGACGTCGGCCTGGTGCTGCACGCCGACCCGCCCGTCGAGCACAAGGCCTACCTGCACCGTTCCGGACGCACCGCTCGCGCCGGCGCCGACGGCACCGTGGTGACCCTGATGGTCGACGCGCAGGTGCGCGACGTCCGCGACCTCACCAGGAAGGCCGGGATCTCCCCGACCATCACCAAGGTCGCCCCGGGGCACCCCGTCCTCCAGCAGATCAAGCCGGGCGAGCGGACCCTCGTGCCGGTCAGCGCGGCCACCGCCGCTGCGGCCGCCCGCTCCGCCGAGGACAGCCGCCGCAGCGGTCGCCCCGAGGCCCGTGGCCACGGACGTTCCGGATCCGGGCGGAGCGGCAACCAGCGTGGCGCCTCCAGCGGCGCCGGTGGCGGCGGCAAGCGTCGGGGCGGGGGCTCCCAGGGCGGCTCGGCGCGCACGAGCGGAGGCGCCTACCGCACCGAGACGCCGTCGCGCAGCGGCGCCGGTGGCGGCTCGCACAGCGCGGCCAGCTTCTCCGGTCGTTCGCGAGCCCGCTGACCCGACACGACCCTCGAGGCCCCTCCCCACGGGAGGGGCCTCAAGGTTTCTTCGAGGCTCCCGTCCCAACCTGACGGTGCTACGTCCAGGTGCTGGTGGGTGGGGGTCCCCGATGAGCCGTCCTTTCCGTGTATCCCGGCTTGACCGGACCAGACGGTCGTTCACCGGTCTCAGCGCACTCGTGGCGTTGGTCGTCGTCACGGTGCTGCTGCCCCCTGGTGGCGCCCCATCGGCGTCGGCAGCCGCACCGGTCGGGGCAGGCTTCACGGTCACCACCGGCGACCTCGGGTTCATCCTGCGCCAGGTGAAGATCGCGGAGCGGCACGCGCGTACGGCGACCGCGGACGACCCCTGCGGCACCCTGCTCGGCACGGGCCCGCAACAGGTGCCCGACCGGCTCACCCCCTACGGTCTGCGCACGGTGGACGGCTCCTGCAACAACCTCGTCACCGGCCGGTCCCGGTACGCCGCCGTGGACCGGCTCTTCCCTCGCCTGACCCGGCCCACGTTCACCGACGCCGAGACCAGCCCGCCGGCCTTCGGACCCCCGCGCCCCACGAGCTACACCCAGACGAAAGGGTCCGTCTTCGACGCGCGCCCACGAGTCGTGAGCAACCTCGTCTCCGACCAGACCGCAACCAACCCCGCGGCGGTCGCCGCAGCGGGCCACCCGGCCACACCCTTCGGCGGCCACGCGTACGTGCCCTGCACGGCCGACCCCGACCCGGTCGCCGGCACGGACGGCGTCCCGACGGGATGCGTCGCCGCCGGATCGACCCTGCCGATCCCCAACGTGTCGACCGACGCCGGGCTGTCGCCCCCCTTCAACGGCCTGGCCGCGATCTTCGGCCAGTTCTTCGACCACGGGCTCGACCAGACCGTCAAGGGTGGCGGCACGGTGTTCGTGCCCCTCCGCGACGACGACCCCCTGGTGCTCGGCAAGGACGGACGCGCAGGCACGGCGGACGACCTCCCTGCCGAGCTGCGGTTCATGGTCATGACGCGGGCCAGGTACCAGCCCGGGCCCGACGGGGTGACCGGCACCGCCGACGACCTCAAGGATGCCGCGAACAGCGACACGCCCTGGGTGGACCTGAGCCAGACCTACGGCTCGCACGCCCCCGTCCAGGTCTTCCTCCGTGAGTACGCCGCCGACCCCGCCGGGCCGACCGCGACGGGCCGTCTGCTGGGTGGCGACGCGGGACAAGGGCTCAGCACCGCCCTCCCGACGTGGTCGGACGTGAAGCGACAGGCAGCTGAGGTGCTTGGCTTGAGCCTTCTGGACACCGACGTGTCCGCGGTGCCGATGCTGGCCACCGACCCGTACGGCAACTTCCTTCCCGGACCGCACGGGCTGCCCCAGTACGTCACCGCCGGTGGCCTCGTGGAGGGGGACCTGGGGTCACCGGTCCCGGTCCCGGCGGATGCTCGGCGCGAGGCCGCAGGGTTCCTCACCGACATCGCGCACGACGCTGACCCGACGCAGGTCGGCAGCGCCTACGACGCGACGCTGCTCGGGTCGCACTTCGTGGCAGGCGACGGGCGCGTCAACGAGAACCTCGGCCTCACCGCGGTGCACCAGGTCTTCCACTCCGAGCACAACCGTCTCGTCAACGACATCGACCGGGTGCTGCGCCAGGACACGACCGCGGCAGGTGTCAAGGTGCTCGCCGACTGGCGCAACGGCGCAGCGAGCGGTGGCTGGAGCTACGGCCAGCGCCTCTTCCAGGCAGCTCGCTTCGTCGACGAGATGGAGTACCAGCACATCGTCTTCGAGGAGTTCGCCCGCAAGGTCACTCCCGGAATCGCTCCCTTCGCCGCCTACAGTCCCGAGATCGACCCCGCGATCAGCGCCGAGTTCGCCCATGCCGCCTACCGGTTCGGCCACTCGATGCTCACCGACGTGATCGGGCGCCTCTCCCCCACCGGCCGCAACTACGCCACTCCGCTCCTCGACGCCTTCCTGGCTCCGCGCAGCTACACCTCCGACGGCCGCAGTGGCACGCTCAGCCCAGAGGCGGCAGCGGGCGGGCTGATGATGGGGATGTCGCAGCAGACCGGCAACGAGATCGACGAGTTCATCACCGAGACGCTGCGCAACAACCTCCTCGGGCTGCCGCTCGACCTGGCCACCTTGAACATCGCCCGTGGCCGGTCGGAGGGCATCGGCACACTCAACGACGTGCGCCGGCAGCTCTTCGCGACCACGCACGACGGGAGACTCGCGCCCTACACAAGCTGGGCCGACCTGGGCCAGCACCTCAAGCACCCCCAGACGCTGGTGAACCTGGTCGCGGCCTACGGCACCTATCCGACCATCCGGGAGGCCACGACCGTGGCCGCCAAGCGCGCTGCCGCCCAAGAGCTGGTCGACCCGGTCTCCGGCGGGACCCCGACCGCCGGTCACGTGGACTTTCTCAACA
Source organism: uncultured Actinomycetota bacterium (assembly GCA_963784485.1). Taxonomy (GTDB): domain Bacteria; phylum Actinomycetota; class Actinomycetes; order Propionibacteriales; family Nocardioidaceae; genus Marmoricola_A. The sequence continues at coordinate 787,748 of CAWARH010000005.1, forward strand.
GCACCGGCGCCTGGGGCGACACGGTGGACGGTCGCTCGTCGACCGGTCTCGACGCTGTCGACCTGTGGGTCGGCGGGCTCGCCGAGGCCACGCAGCCCTTCGGCGGGATGCTGGGCTCGACCTTCGAGGTGATCTTCGAGGACCAGCTCACGGGCCTGCAGAACGGCGACCGGTTCTACTACCTCGCAAGGACCACGGGGCTGAACCTGCGCAGCCAGCTGGAGGGCAACTCCTTCGCCGAGCTCGTCGAGCGCAACACCGACGGGGCCGAGGCGATGAAGGCCGACGCCTTCGCGACCGTCGACTGCACGTTCGTCCTGGGGAGCCTTGCCGGAACCCCCGCAGGGTACGCAGCCTCCGGGAGCTCGGTCCAGGACGACCCCGCGACCTCCTGTGACGAGCACGCGCTCCTCCTCCGCAAGCCGGACGGGACGCTCCAGTACCGCACCACGAACGCCGTCGATCCCGCCGGCATCAACGGGCAGGCGGTGTACGACGGCACGGACGCCAGAGACCGGGTGATCGCCGGCAACGACGACGACACCCTGTGGGGCAACGACGGCGCCGACATCCTCGACGCAGGCACGGGTGACGACGTCGTGCTGGGCGGTGCCGGCGACGACCGGATCACCGACAGCGGCGGGCTCGACGTGCTCAAGGGCGGGCCTGGCGACGATGCGCTGGACGCGGGCGCCGGCAACGACATCCTCGTCGGCGGGGACGGCCGGGACGTCAGCAACGGCGGCGGGAACGACAACGAGACCTTCGCGGGACCGGGCGACGACTTCGCGCTCGCGGGGACCGGCAACGACACCGTCATCGGCGGTGGGGGGGCGGACTGGATCGAGGGCGGTTCCGGCTCGGACGTGCTGGTCGGTGACCACGGGGCGCCGTTCCTCAACGATGCCGGCGAGCGCGAGCCCGGGAGCGACGTGATGCTGGGGCAGACCGGCGACAACACCTACGACGCCGAGGGTGGGGACGACATCCTCGGTCAGGGGATCGGCGTCGACCGCAACCTGGGCTCCGGCGGGTTCGACTGGGCGACGCACCAGTTCGCCACCGGTCCTGCGGACGACGACCTGCTCGTCAACGGCGGGGCCGCTCCTGCGGCCGGTGGTGCCCTTGTCAACCGCGACCGTTGGCTGGAGACCGAGGCGGTCTCGGGCTCTCCCTACGACGACATCCTGCGAGGAGACGACGAGGTTCCCCGACTGCTCGGCGGGATCGGGCTCGCGGGCTGCGACGCCCTCGACACGGCCGGGCTCGCGCGGGTCAACGGCCTCGCAGCCCTCGTGCCGGCTCTCTCCGGCGACGCGGCAGACGTCGCCGCCGCGTCGGTCTCCGGCGCCTGCCCCCTGGAGGGACCCGTGTGGGGCGACGGCAACGTGCTCCTCGGCGGGGCCGGAAGCGACGTGCTCGAAGGCCGAGGAGGCGACGACGTCCTCGACGGCGACCGTGCCTTGAGGGTCCGCATCAGCGTGCGCACCGACGCTGCGGACCCGACGAGCGAGGTCGGGAGCACCGAGCTGCTCACGCAGCCCTTCCTGAGCGGCAGCGGCAGGACCCTGTTGCAGGCGCTCTTCGACGGCAGTGTGACGGCCTCGCAGCTGGTGGTCGTCCGCGAGATCGTCGAGGGGACTCCGGGGAGCTCGACCGACACCGCCGTCTTCACCGGACCGCGGTCCAACTACTCCCTGGTCCCGGTCCCCGGGGGCCTGCGCGTCACCCAGACCGGTCCCGACCTCAAGACGCAGAAGGTCGGTGACGGCACGGACCTCCTGCGCAACATCGAGCGGCTCCAGTTCTCGGACAAGGCGGTCGCAGTCAACGCGCCGGCCGCACCGACCGCGCTCGTCGCCACGGCGGGCAACGGCTCCGCCACGGTGTCTTGGACGCCGGCTCCGGACGACGGCCGGCCCACAGGCACGGGCTTCGAGCTGGAGGTCCGGTCCGGGGGCTCCGTGGTCAACACGGTGACCGGCATCGCCAGCACCGTCACCACCCGCACGGTGCTGCGCCTGACGCCGGGGACGGCCTACACGTTCCGCGTCCGTGGGACCAACACCTTCGGCCCCGGGGACTGGTCGGTGGAGTCGAGCTCCGTGACGCCGTACAGCGCCGCGGTGGCTCCGTCACCTCCGTCGCAGATCACCGCTGTCCCGGCGGGCGGCTCCGCCACTGTCGGGTGGACCCCCGGTGAGGACGGCGGGTCGCCGGTCACGGGAAGCGAGATCCAAGTCCGCACCGGCACCACCGTGGTGCGCACAGCCACGGTGACCGGGACGGCCACCTCGACCACGGTCACCGGCCTGACGAACGGCAAGGCCTACACGTTCGTCGTCCGCAGCATCAACGCGGTCGGCGCCGGTGCCTGGTCGCTGCCCTCCCCCTCCGTGACCCCGACCACCGTGCCTGGCGCACCGAAGATCGGGAACCCGGCCCGGGGACCCGCAGGAGGAGCGCTCACCGCCACCGCAGCGTGGGCAGCGCCGGCCAGCACGGGCGGCTCGCCCGTGACCGCCTACCGCGTCGTCGCGCTGCGGCTGAGCAACGGCATAGTCGTGGCACGCAACGAGCTGACCGTGCCCGCCGCGGCCCGGTCGGCGACCTTCACCCTGACGGCGGGGACCTACGCCTTCCAGGTGGGTGCGAGGAACGCCGTCGGCGAAGGCGCGCTCTCGGCACGATCCACCACGGTCTCGCCCCGCTGAACCCCCCGGCACCAGCCCCGGCCGCGCCCCTCGCGGTCGGGGCTGTGTGCTTGCCTCTTCGCGAGGCCCCTGCCCGGTCCGACGCGAACCTCGGCGCAGGTCAACGGAAGCGAGGCGCCCGCCCCGAGCGATCGGGACGGGCGCCTCGTGCTGCCTCCCGCACGGGGCCGCTGGGTCAGATCGACCAGGCTGCCGCAGCGGTGATCGGGTCGAAGGCCGGTTCGTGCTCGGGATCCCCGACGCTGAACTGCATCATCATGTCGTGGTCCTCGTGGACGAGGTTGTGGCAGTGCATCATGTACCGGCCGCGTGGAGTCGGCCAGCCGTCACCTGCGGCCGGTCCTGAGAAGCGCATGGCGACGCGCACGGTCTCGTTCTCCCCGACGTAGACGACGTCCTTGGGGCCCCGCTCGTGCGGCAGCACCTTGGCAGCGCTGCCGTTGCGGGAGAGCACCTGGAAGTCGACGAGGTGGATGTGGACCGGGTGGAACCAGCCGCCGGAGGTGTTGGTCAGCTGCCAGATCTCTACGTCGCCGAGACCTGGCTCGGCCATGCAGTGCGTGTAGCCGCTGGCGATGACGTTCTCCCAGGTCTCGCCATTGATCGTCCACTTGCCGTTGGTGCGGATGAACTTGAACTCCCTCTCGGTGACCCCCTGGGCCTGAAGCGTGGTCTCGTCGAAGGTCATGCACTCCGCCCTGGCGACCCGGGCCCCCCAGTCGGCCGGAATGCTGTTGTTGCGGGTGCTTCTCACCTGCCTTCCGACGCGGAACTGCATGGCCTGCTTGACGCCGTCGTAGTTCACGTTGTTGGGAGGCAGCAGGTTCTTGAGCGTGAGCTTTCCGCCCTTGTACTTCGCGAAGTCGATGACGACCTCGTAGCGCTCGGCCATGCCGTGACGGAAGGAGGAGACCACCTGGGGCTTGGGGACCAGCCCTGCGTCGGTGCCGACCACGGTCATCGGCACTGCCGACCGACCGTCGTGCAGCTGCCAGGTGTAGGACCGTGAGACCGACGCGTTGAGGATCCTGAAACGGTACTTGCGGGGCTCGACGTCCATCACCGGCCACGGGACCCCATTGACCAGGATGACGTCGCCGTAGACCCCCGACTCGCTGTTGTCGTCGTAGATGAGCGACCCGTCGGTGGCGAACATCGCGTCGCGGACGATGAGCGGTACGTCGTACGCCAGGGCCTCGGCGGTCCCTGCAGCCCCGCTCGGGATTCCCAGTGACGCCTCGGCGTCGTCGTGCAGGATGTACATCGCAGCGAGGCCGTTGTAGGCGTTCTGGGACGTGTGATGGATGCCGTGGTCGTGGTACCACAGCGTCCTGGCCTCCTGGCAGTTCGGGTAGAAGTACGTCTTCCGCTGCCCGGGGAACGTGATGTCCGAGGCGTAGCCGTCGTACTGCGGCAGCGACGCCGAACCGTGCAGGTGCGTCGAGGTCGTGCGCAGCAGCGGGTCGGCGGTGTACGCCGAGGGCATCGGTACGCCGTCGTACGGCGCGGCGGGCGGACGGTGCAGCAGGTTGGTCTGTGAGACCGCGATCGGTTGTTCGTGGTGGGTCCGGATGGTCGGACCGGGCGTCACGCCGTTGTAGCCGAAGATCGGGGTCTTGTACCCGGGCATGATCTCGGCCACGGTGAACGTCTGGTCGATGTCGTAGCGCGGGTACAGCCGCTCCTGGCCGTCGAAGCCCGGCACGACGAGCTGGCCCGCGGGCTGCAGCTCGGGGGGGCGGACGAAGCGCTGGGTGAAGGGCTTCGGCATCGCACTGGTCGGCATGCGCTTGCTGGTGGTGGCTGTGAAGGCCGTGCGTTGCAGCGGCACCACGAGTGCCGCTCCCCCCACTGCCGCCACCTTGAGCATGTCCCTACGTCCCAACGCCATGGATCCCCCGCCTTGTCGTCCACACCACCCCTGGTCAGGAGATGGTCGCGGGCCTGGCTTGGAAGAACCTTGCCGCTCCGCTGTCAGCCCGGACGCAGGGCGCCGTGGTTGATTCCGGCAGTGAACGGGCGAGCACCGGCGTGCGCCGCCCGGATCGCGGCCACGATCCTGTCCGGGGACTCGGTCTTGAGCAGGTAGCCCGCCGCCCCGGCAGCGAACGCCTCATGGACGACCGAGACCTGGGCGAACATGGTGAGCATGACCACCTTGGTCGCCGGGCATCTCAGGGCGATCTCCCTGGCTGCGGCGAGACCGTCCATGACGGGCATCGACACGTCCATGAGGACCACGTGGGCCGGCCGGCCGAGGACCATCGCCACCGCGGCCAGACCGTTCTCAGCCAGGCCCGCGACATGCAGGTCCCGCTCGTGCTCCACGCACTGCTGGAGCCCGAGGCGAACCAGCTCGTTGTCATCGGCGATGACGACCTCGATCATCCCGGCCTCCACTTCATGCTCTCCCGAGTAGATGTGGCAACTATGACCGGACCGGGTTGTCGTTTCCTTGGGAAATGGTGCTAGTACCTCGGGGTGGGGCGCCCAACAAGCAGGTCTCAGCGGGGCGCGAGGCGCTCTCGGACGAGGAGCGTGCCGGCGAAGGCAAGAACCGCGGCGCCGAAGGCGCCCAGCACCATCGCCGCGACCTGCTGGTCCGACGCTGCGTCGGCCCACCACCAGTCCAGGCGGACGAACCATCCCCCGGCGACGGCGGCCGAGCTGCGGCCCAGCTGCGCGGCCTGGGCGAGGAGGACGAGCGACAGGACGCCCAGCACGACTGCTGGGTCCTGGCGTCGGGCCCCCGGGACGAGCATGGGGCCCACGAGTGCGAGCCCGCACAGCGACGCTGTCAGGGCCAGCGCATAGTGCGTGACCGGCCGCGCCAGGGTCAGCTCGAGCAGAGGAGTGCTCCAGACGCAGACCAGGAGCGCCACCACCGCCAGCAGTCCGTCGACCTCCGAGCGTGAGCGCAGCACAGCCGGCAGGCGCACGGGCGGGACCCGGGGGGCACCCAGCACCAGCAGGACCGGCACCACCAGGAGCATCACCAGCAGCTGACCGACCTGTGCCGACGCGAGCGCCGCCGAGTAGGCGCCGAGACCGCCACAGAGAGCCCAGAGCAGCACGACGAGGCCGAGCTGGAAGACGACCAGCCGGCGGGTGCACCACAGGTCGCGATAGCGACGCTGCCAGAGGATGGCCGCGACGGCCACGGCAAGCACGCCCGTGACCAGCATCGCGTCCGGCCGGAGGGTCACCAGCAGCGAGCGCATCCCGATCGGGTCGATGCTGCGGTCGACCGTGGCGAAGGCCGAGGCGTGCGGGGGCACCGTGCGGGTGAGCGCCCCGACCGGTGGCGCCGTCCGGGACAGGACCACGCCGAGGCCGACGCCAACGCCCATGACTACGACCTCACCGGCCGCCAGGCGCAGGAAGGCGCCAGGTCGACCGGCCAGCACCCCGCGCACCGTCCACCGCCGATGCGCAGCGCCACAGACGCCGAGCAGCACGAGGAGCAGCAGCTTCGTCACCAGCAGCGCACCGTACTGCGAGCGCCACAGCACGAGCTCTGCGCCCAGGCGCGTCCATGCTCCGAGCACTCCCGAGGCCGCGACCACGACGAAGCAGGCCCCCGCCAGGGCGCTGAAGCTCGGGAGCACGGCGCGGAGCACGTGCTCGTGGCCGCGAAGGTGGGTAGCCAGCACCAGGAGGCCGCCGACCCACGGCACCACCGCGAGGACGTGCAGGAGCACGCTCTGCCCGGCCAGGTAGTGGCTCGAGGACGAGGCTGCGTGCCCGGTCAGCAGGAGGGGGCAGACCGAGACCAGGACCACCACGGCGAGCGCCGACGATCCGGCCCGCGTCGCCGACCACCGCCGGGCCAGCCGCAACGGGACGGCGGTCGACACCGCGGCGGCCAGGACCAGCAGCAGCGCCTTGCCCTGCGGCAGCTGCAACAGCAAGCCCAGGGCACGACGCGACGCGAGGGTCGCGGGCAGGGACAGGCCGGTGACCTGGCTCGCGGTCGCCGCGGCCCAGGCCACCGCTGACAGCGCCCACAGCCCCGTCCACGCTTCCGCGGCCCGGTGCAGCCGGCCGGCCGCAGCGGACGCGTCCGCTCGGCCCGATGCCCACGCAGCGACGAGGAGGCACCCGACGAGGGCGGCGAGGGACAGGTCGAACATCGCACGGGAGAGCGAGAGCAGGAGGTCCGAGCCGGGACCCGCGACGGCCAGGCGCGTTCCCAGCGACGGCGCCGCGACCGACCGCAGGGCGAGCAGCAGGACGAGGACCGTGAGCAGCGGCACGGCCATGAGCAGCGCCAGGAGCCGACGCCGGGGCCGGACGGTGATCCCCCCTGCGTCCTCCTCACGGCTCGCACGGGGCACGAGGGTGACGCTCATGCCCGTGCCTCCTGGCCTCTCGACCTGCGGGCCAGCCCGAGCAGGAGGAGGGCGACCAGGGCTGCACCGCTGACCAGTCCGGTGGCGCGGTCCCACGACGCGTGCCCGGCGGTGGGGGCGACGCCGGTGACGTCCTCCGCCGGCGCCGCGCCGGACGGACCGGGCTGGCCGACGGCGCCTCGTCGCGCCTCGCGCGCGGAGGTGGTCGAGACGTCGAAGTCGACGACCCCGGTCAAGGGGTGTCCGTCGGTGGCCACGGTGCGGTACTCCACGTGGTAGCCGCCTGCCGCCTTCAGCGGCTCCAGCGCGGCGGTGACGACCCCACCGTCGACCTCGACGACCGCAGGGCTCGACTGACCCTCGGTGTCCACGACCACGACCTGCGTGAGGTCGGCGACCACCGGGGAGCCGAAGCTCAGGACCACGTGGTCCACCACGGACGTCGCGGTGGTGCCGTCGGCAGGAGAGGACTCGTAGAGCTCCGCGTGCGCCGAGGCGGACGGGGCGGTCCCCCCGACGAGCGCGAGCGCACAGACGAGGGTCGCGCCGTACGCACCGGGGCCGGTCAACCTTCTCATTGGATCCCTCTCGCATGACTGATCGGCCAGACGACCGCTACGACCTTGCCCTCGACGTCGTCGAGCGGCACGCTCCCGAAGATCCGAGAGTCGCGCGAGCCGGAGCGGCGGTCCCCCAGGACGAACACGGACCCGGCGGGCACCCGCACCGGGCCGAAGTACACGCTGTCGAGGGCTGCGGGGTCCGAGTACGGCTCGGTGCGGCGGCTGCCGTCCACGACGAGCCGACCGTCCTTGAGGGCGACCCGCTGACCCCCCGTCGCCACCACCCGCTTGACCATCAGCTCCCCGTCCGGTGCTCGGAGGAGCACCACGTCGCCCACCCGCGACCGACCCGCGAGATGGTTGACCAGCACGTGCTCGCCGGCGCCGAGCGTCGGCTCCATGCTGCCGGTCGCGATCACGAGCGGCTCGATGACGTACTGCCGGCCGATCAGCAGCAGCGCCAGCGGCACCAGCAGCCAGGGCACCCACGACGCGCGACCGCGATCGGCCCCAGCCGGCCGCTGGCGGCGCCTGTCGGGGGACGGAGCGACCAGCGTCACCTCAGTCGACCGCCCAGGCCGCGGCGGCGGTGATCGGGTGGTACCTCGGATCGCTGTCCCTGTCGCCCACACGGAACTGCATCATCATGTCGTGGTCCTCGTGGACCAGGTTGTGACAGTGCATCATGTAGCGCCCCATCGGCGTGGGCCACCCCTCGCCGGCGGACGGCCCCGCGAACCGCATGGCGACCCGGACGGTCTCGTTCTCCCCCACGTACACGACGTCCTTGGGACCCTTCTCGTAGGGAAGCACCTTGGCGGCGCTGCCGTTGCGCGAGAGCACCTGGAAGTCCACCAGGTGGATGTGGACCGGGTGGAACCAGCCTCCCGAGGTGTTGGTCAGCTGCCAGATCTCGACGTCGCCGACCGCCGGGTCCGCCAGGCAGCGCTCGTACTGGCTGTCGATGACGTTCTCCCAGGTCTCCCCGTTGATCGTCCACTTGCCGTTGGTGCGGATGAACTTGAACTCGCGCTCCTTCACGTTCTGCGCCTTCAGCCCCGCCTCGGTGAAGCTCATGCACTCGGCCGTGGGCAGGGCGTCGGACCATCCTGCCGGGAGGTTGTTCTCGAGGCTGGTCGCGTCGCCGCGCACCCGGAACCGCATGGCCTGCTTGACGCCGTCGTAGTTCACGTTGTTCGGCGGCAGCAGGTTCCTCAAGGTCAGGAGCGTGTCGTCCTTGTACTTCGCGAAGTCGATGACGACCTCGTAGCGCTCGGCCATGCCGTGGCGCAGGGAGCCGACCACCTGCGGCTGCGTCAGCCCGGCATCGGTCCCGATCACGGTCATGGGCACCGCCGACCGCCCGTCACTGAGCTGCCACGTGTAAGACCTCGACACCGAGGCGTTCAGGATCCGGAACCGGTACTTCCGCCGCTCCACGACCATCTCGGGCCACGGGACCCCGTTGACCAGGATCACGTCGCCGTAGACACCTGACTCGCTGTTGTCGTCGTAGATCAGCGAGCCGTCCGTGGCGAACATCGCGTCCCGCACGATGAGGGGAACGTCGTAGCGTCCCTGAGGCACCCCGAGCGACTGCTCGACCGGGTCGTGGAGGATGTACATGCCGGCGAGCCCGTTGTAGGCGTTCTGCGAGGTGTGGTGGACACCGTGGTCGTGGTACCACAGCGTGCGCGCCTCCTGGCAGTTCGGGTAGAAGTAGCGCTTCAGCTGACCGGGGAAGGTCACGTCGGAGGCGTATCCGTCGTACTGGGGAAGCGACGCCGAGCCGTGCAGGTGCGTCGACGTCGAGCGCAGCAGCGGGTCGTTGGTGTACTGCGACGGCATCGCGGCGCGGTCCCACGGCGCAGCAGGCGGCCGGTGCAGCAGGTTGGTCTGGTCGACCACGATCGGCTGGTCGTGGCTCACGCGGATCGTCGGACCCGGGGTGACCCCGTTGTAGCCGAAGATCGGAGTCTTGTAGCCCGGCATGATGTCCGCGACCGTGAACGTCTGGTCGACCTGGTAGCGGGGGTAGGACCGCGGCTGGTCGTCCCAACACCGGTAGTCCATCCGGCCGACCGGCTGGAGCTCGGGGGGACGGACGAACGGAAGCGAGAAGTACGCCGGCATCTTCGTCGTCGGCAGCCGTTTGGACGAGGTGGCCGAGAATGCCGTGCGCTGCAGCGGCATCGAGACGACCACCCCGCCCGCGACCGCGACCTTGACAAGATTCCTGCGAGACATGGACATGGAGAGCTCCTGTTCAACCCCGGACCGTCACCTTCCGTGACGGTCGCCGTCCCCACGGCTCGACCACGGTGACAAGGGCTGCTTGCAAGAACCTTGAAGGGCTCACACAGTGCGGAGTGGGATGCTGGCGTCCAGCCTGGCCCCGCGTCGGCCGGGCCCCGGCGCGTTCAGCGCCAGGGTCCCGCCTGCGTCGACGACCGCCTCCTCGAGCAGCCGCAGGCCCAGGTGTCCCTTCTTGACCGTGCCCACCCCCGAGAGGCCTCGGCCGTCGTCCACGATGCTGAGGTCGAGGGAGTCGGAGCGACCGTGCACCCCGATCCACGCGTGCTCGGCCCCGCTGTGCTTGTAGACGTTGTGCAGCCCCTCCCTGACCACCCGGTAGGCCAGACGCATCGCGTCGAGCGGCGCGTCCAGGTCCCCGGACGCGTCGAGGGAGACGGTCGTGCCCTGGGCCTGCCCGCGGGAGACCAGGTCCTCCAACGCGGGGAGCAGTCCCGTGCTGGCCAGGTCGGGCGGGTACACGTCGATCATCATGGTGCGCAGGGCAGCCACGTCCTTCTGCACGATCGTCCGCAGCTGCTCCAGCGTGTCCGCAGCCTGGCGTCCCTCGGGGGTGTCGGCGAGCTGGCGCTTGATCCCCGGCAGGGTGAACCCCACGCCGGCAAGGTCCTGCACCACTCCGTCGTGGAGCTCCCGAGCGATGCGCCGCTGCTCCAGCTCGGCAGCGCGGAGGGCATGCGTCGTCATCCGCGACCGCGCCGCGTCGCTGCGGTGGACCCGGCGTGCCAGGGACACCGCCATCGGCAGGATGGCCAGCTGCAGCAGCAGCAGCGCGCCGATCGCGATCGGCAGCGTGCCCGCGATGATCGCCCGCTCGTCCTGGGAGATCCGGTCCGTGGTCAGGTACGCCTCGAACACCATCGGCTCTCCGTCACGGTCCCGGGTCCCGGCATACACCTCGAGGAGCTCCCCCTCGTCCTGCTCGTAGACGTTCTCCGGCTTCTCCAGCTGCGAGACCTCTGCGGTCACCGTGCTCGTCCCGAACAGCGACGACACGTCCTCTTGGAGCTCGAAGGTCTTGCCGACGGCGTCGGTCTCGTCCGACCAGATGATCGTGCCGTCCTCGGCCCACAGCTTGACGTGCTTGAGGGTGCCCTCGTCGAGCCGGGTCTCCATGAGCGACTCCAGCGGCATCAAGGCATCCGGGCGCTGCGCGCGCACCGCACGGTCCACCAACGGAGCCACGACCAGGTTCGCGAGCCGATCGGTACGTTCCCTGGCCTCGGTCAGCGCCTCGGCGCTCGCGACCCGGTGGCCGACGACCACGATGCCGACCGACAGCGCCACCAAGGTCACCGCGCTCCAGAGGGCGAACCGGATCACGGCGCCGCGTACGACGTCGGACCCCGTGCCGTCGTCGAGCGCGCCGGGCGCCTCCACCGCGCCGGGCGCGTCGGGTGTGGTCACAGCAGTCCCTGACGTGTGGCTACCGCGACGGCCTCCAGCTGGGAGTGGGCACCGAGCTTGGACAGCAGCTTCTTCACGTGCCCCCTGGCTGTGTGCTCGCTGATCCGCAGCTCGCGCGAGATGATGCGCACCGACTGGCCCTGTGCGAGCAGCCGGAGCACCTCCAGCTCGCGGTCGGTCAGCTGGGCGGTGGGCTCCTGCTGCACCGTGGGCATCATGGTCTTGAGCAGCAGCGGGTGCACGGTCAGTCCCCCGGCGCGCGCCGTCCGCAGTGCCGTGAGCACCTCGTCGAGGGAGCCGTCCTTGGGCAGCAGAGCGCACGCCCCCGCCGCCGCGGCGCGCTGCACCAGCTGGGCGTCGGTGCGCGCGGTGAGCACCACGACTCGGAGCCCGTGGTGCCGCGCGGTCAGCTTCGCGGTCAGTTCGATCCCGTCGTCCTCACCCAGCTGGACGTCCATGACGACCACGTCGGGGGTGGTCGAGCCCACCAGCGCCTCCGCGGTCGCGGCGTCCTGGGCGGTCCCGATGCAGCGCACGCCGTCCTCCTGGTCGAGGGCGCGCGCCAAGAGCTCGCTGAACGTCGTGTGGTCGTCCACGACCATCACCGACAGTGTCCCCGTCATGTCCCTCGGCCCCCCGGCTTCCAGCGCACCCGGCCATGCGCCACCCCAGGATACGCATCGACCCTGCAGGCGGTTCACGTTCGCGCCGCCACGGGCGCCGCGGCCGACCTGCGCTGCGACGTGTCGCTCAGGCAGCGCCTGCGAGGTCGACGGCCATGGTGGCCAGGTCACGGTCACTGGCCGGCACCACGGTGCCCGGCATCGACTCGATCGCCTGCCGGAGCAGCCCCAGGAGCAACCGGATCTCGTCCGGGCCGCTGCGCTCGAGCGCCACCGGGTTGGTCTCCGCACACAACAGGTCGAGGTAGAGCGTGCGGGCCTCGCTGCCCGGCTCCACGCCGAGCTGGTCGGCCAGGACCCGCCGCAGCTCGGCGTAGGTCTGCAGTGCCTCCGCCCGACGCCCCAGGGCGGTGAGCGACCGCATCCTCTCCACCCAGGCCGGCTCCGCCAGGGCATCGAGCTCTAGCGCTCGCTCGGCGAACCTGAGAGCCTCGGCGGGAGCGCTCGTCCGGCGTGCGGCCAGCGCACCGCGGACACACGCACGGAGGAGCTGCCGGTGGAAGACCGTGCGCTCCTCCTCCGCCCACGGCGAGTAGGGGTCGCTGGCCAGCAACGGACCTCGTGCCACGGACAGCGCCTGCCTCACCAGCTCCACCGCGGCGGCGTCACTGGCGCTCTCGGCCCGGTCCACCAGGCTACGGAACGTGCCCAGGTCCACGCGCACCAGCTCAGGGTCGAGGAGGTAGCCGCGCGAGGTGGTGGCGAGCGCACCCGTGCGTCCTGAGGTCACGCCGAGCTCCCGACGCAGGACGCAGACGTAGCTCTCGAGTGACGCGACGTAGGAGCGAGGCGGCTCGGTGTCCCACAGGAGCGCCGCGAGCCGCTCCTTGGAGATCGGCTCGCCGAGCCGCGTGGCGAGGATCGCCAGGATCTGCCGTGGCTTCACCCCGCAGGAGAGCACCCGTGGCGACGACTCGTCGTCCCTGGTCACTGCCGTCGCCCCAAAAACCCGAACATCCATCTGGAAGCCCCCGCTTCATCGGTGCCCGACCCCCACGGAAGAGCTACCGACACTGATCGTGTCCTACTGTGCCGCCGGCCACGAGCCCCACGTGCGGTGCAGAGCGACCCCAAGTCGCGGTGGCCCGGGTACACCCGTGCCATGGCCCGGACGGGCTACCGCGGCCTCCGTTCCGTCCGGGACGCCGATGCCGTTCGGACAACGGTGACGGGTGTCGGAGCAGAGCCTGCTCCGACACCCGTCGCGTGCGCAACCCGGGCGCTCGCGGCTAGAGCACCGTGGCCGTGACCGCCAGCCCAGGTGCGTTCGCGGCGTCCGAGACGAAGCGGATGACGTCCCTGCGCACCCCGGGGGCGCCGGAGGCGAGGAAGGTCACGGAGATGCTGCAGCTGCGTCCCGGCGCGATGACGCCGGTGCACGTGCCCCGGGTGGCGGTGAAGCCGGTCCCTGTGCTTCCACCGACCGAGCTGATGCTCAGACTGGCCGTCCCGGTGTTGGTCAGCGTCATCGACTTCGTCGCCCGCTGTCCCGCGCGCACCTTGCCCAGAGCCAACGTGCCCGACTTGAGCGTGATCACCGAGCTCGTGCCCGTGCCCGTGACGGTCACGCTCTTCGGACCGGTCGGGTCGTTGCTGGAGATCACCAGTCGTGCGCTCCTGGCCCCGGTCGCCCCAGGACGGAAGGTGACTGCGACGGTGCAGGACCCGCCTGGACCGACCGCGGCGCACCCCGCTGACGGGACGGCGGTGAAGTCACCGGGGTTGGTGCCGGCGAAGGTGGGCGTCCCCAGGACGAGAGCCGCCGTGCCGGTGTTGGTGACCTGGACGCTCAGGCTGGGCGAGGACGAGCTCACGCGCTGGGCGGGGAACGTCAGCGACGCAGGTCCGACCGACGCCCTCGGCGTGGCTGCGTCGATCCCGTGACCGGTGACGGAGCCGGTGCCGAGGACCTCCCCGGAGGCGGAGGTGAGCCGCACGGCTGCGGTGTAGGCCGCCACCGCGGTCGGGCTGAAGGACACCTCCACCCGGCACGTTCCGTCGCTCGGAACCGCGGCACTGGTGCAGGTGGAGCTCTGCACCGCGAAGGCTGCCCGGTCAGCGCCGGCGACCTCGACCGCGGCGACGGTGGCCGCCGTCCTGGCCAGGTTGGTGAACGTCACGGTCCGAGGCGCCGACGTCGTCGCCACCTGCTGGTCGGGGAAGGTCACCTCGCCCCCCCGCAGGCCGGTCGCCTGCTTGCCGCTGACCAGGAACTGGTCGGTGCGACCGACCTCCGTCCCCGAGGCGTCGGCGATGGCGAAGTAGTTCGCAGGTGCGCCGTTCACCATGTGGGTGGCGCCGACGACCTTGTGGAAGCTGACCCCGTCGCCCAGGTAGCCCGCCGGGGCCGACTGACCGATGCCGGGCGCCCACCGGAGGAACCCCCCGGCCACCGGCGACGCCAGCGCCGAGCCGAAGTCACAGGGCGCGGCTCCGCAGCCGATGTCGGTCGTGCCGACCTTGCGGTCGATCCCCCCGCCGGCGTCCGCCGTAGCCGTGACGTCGCCGTATGGCGTGGTGAAGGTGTACGGCTGGCCCGGGCACAGGCCCGACCCCACCGTGATCCGCACGCGTCCGAACGCGATCTGCTGACCGTCCTGTGCCGAGGACGACGCGAACGTGCCTTCGAGAGCGAGCCGGAGGAGTGCTGTCCCAGGGGTGCTGCCGTCACATCCTGGCGTGGCCACCGCCGACGAGTCGGCCAGTGCGTAGAAGAACTCAGGCGGGTAGTTCGTCGGGAAGCTCACGGGCAGGGTCGGGTCGAAGCCCGATCCTCCCAGGACCACGCACCGCGGGTCGGCGGCGTCGACGCATGGTTCGACCCGGACGCCGTTCTCGTCCTGGTACCACTCCGGGAACCCGTCGGCTCGGACGGCACCGGCCACCGCGGCGGTGTCGCTGAACCCCGTGCCCGTCAGCGTCACGGACACGGAGCGGGGCTGGGCCACCGCGGAGGAGATGGAGAGATCGGCTTGGTGGTCTCCTGCTGTCACCGGGTTGAACGTGACGGCGAGGTCGCAGCTCTGACCGGGGTCGACGGGCTGGAGGCAGCCGTTGTCGGTGATCACGAAGCTCTGCTTGCCCGGTCCCTCGAGCAGCGGAACGTCGACCGTCAAGGGCGCCGACCCACCGGCGTTCGAGACCGTCACCGTCTGGGCGACCGACGAACGACCGACCTTGAGGTCGGCGAAGGAGAGTGTGCGCGGACCGGCCGAGAGAGCCGCTTGGCCGGCTCCGGCCTGTCCGATCCCGCGCAGGCTCACCGTCATCGGGCTGTTGAGTCCGGAGTGGGTGACGGCGACCTCGGCGGCTCGTGTGCCGACCTCGCTCGGGGTGAACACGGCGTCGAAGGTGCACGTGTTCCCAGCCGACAGGACCGATCCCGTGCAGCGGTCGGTCCCAGTGTCCACCGAGAAGTCGGCGGCGGCCGGTCCCTTGACTGCCAGCTGGCTCACGGTGAGGTCCTGGGTGCCCTCGTTGCGCAGGGTCACGGTGCTGGATGCCGACGATCCCGTGTCGGTGCTCGGGAACTCCACGGATCCTGGGGAGGCGACCAGGGGGCCGGCCAGCTTGCCCATCACCGAGAACAGGCTGGTCTGAGCCACCAAGGTGTCACCCTGGTAGATCTTGAAGTAGTTCGCCGGGGCGGACTCGCCCACCGGGGTGAACTGCGAGCCGGTGACGCGGTGCAGGGTCGCGGCGTCGCCGAGGTAGCCGGCGGGCGCCGCAGGACCGAAGGCCGGGTCCCAGCGGAGGAAGCTCTCGAAGACCCGGCTCTGCAGGGCCTGCTTGAAGTCGCAGAGGGACGCCGGCGTGGCGGCCAGACAGCCCACGTCCTCGGTTCCGACGTTCTTCTTGATGCTGCCCGCGGCATCGGTCGTCAGGCGCTCGACACCGTACGGGTGGACGAAGGTGTACTCGGTGTCGGGGCACAGCCCGCCCGTGGCCGTGATCCGGATGCGCCCGAACGTCATCTGGTCGCCTGGCACGGGCAGTCCGCCCCCGAAGGCTCCCTCGACGGCCATCCGGATCATGGCCCGGCCCGGCGCGGTGCCCTGGCAGCCCGGCGTGGTCAACCGGTCGCTGTCGACGACGGTGTAGAAGAACTCGTCCGGGAAGGTGTCGGGAAAGGCCACCGGGCCGCTGCCCGGGTAGTTGCCACCGGCCAGGACGATGCAGTTCGGGTCGGTCGGGTCGATGCACTGGGCGAGACGCACCGACTGCTCGTCCTGGTACCAGGTCGGGAAGCCGTCACCGGCCTCGATCGTGGGCGACACCGCGGCGACCCCGCCGTAGCCGGAGCCGGTCAGGTCGGCACTGGCGGTGCCCGCCGGGTCGTTGCTGGGTAGCCGCAAGACCGCGGTTGCGGAGCCGGTGGCGGTGGGGGCGAAGACGACGCCGAGCGTGCACTCGGACCCCGGAGCGACGACCTGGTCCGAGCACCTGTCGTCGACGATGCTGAAGCGAGCGGCGTCGGAGCCACTCATGCTCAGCGTGCCCACCTGGAGCGGGGCGGTGCCGGTGCTGGCGAGGCGGAGCGGGTGGACCTCGCCCCGGGTGCCGATGCGCTGCCGCCCGAAGTCGACCGCGGTCAGCGAGACCTGGGCGTGGGCGACGTCCGCGGCTCCGGTACCAGTACCGGTGAGGGCCACCGACAGGGGTGAACGGACTCCGTCGTGGGGCAGCACCAGCTGTGCCGACCGGGTCCCGGAGGCGCTGGGAGAGAAGGCCACGTCCACCGAACAGGTGGCGTCCCTGGCCAGCGCCACGCCGACGCAGCCGTCCTGGACGACCTGGAAGTCCCCCGCCGCCGTGCCGGTCACCGACGCGGCGCCCGGGGTCCTGGTGGTCGAGTCCAGGTTGGTGACGACCACGCGCTTGGTACCACTGGTCGTGCCGCTCTCCTGCCCACCGAAGTCGACGGCCGCGGGTGCCGCCGCCAGCGGGCCGGCCAGCTTTCCGGCAACCGTGAAGAGGTCCGTCTGCAGCGGGTTGTTCAGGCTCGGGCCGGTGACCCGGAAGTAGTTGGCGGGAGCGGCCTCCCCGGGGGCCGTGTACGTCGCACCGGTGATCCGGTGGGGAGTCACGGCGTCACCGAGGTAGCCGGCGGGTGCGGCCGGGGCGACAGCCGGGTCCCACCGCAGGAAGCTCTTGGCGACGGCGCTGTTCAGGACGAGCGGCCAGTCACAGGCCGTGGGCGAGGCGGGGATGCACCCGACGTCGTTGGTGCCCTGGTTCTTCGCCAGAGCGCCGTTGGCGTCGGTGGTGAACGTCATCTGGCCGAACGGCTGCCTCACCGTGTACGTCGAGCTCTTGCACAGACCGCCTGTCAGGACGAGTCGGATCCGGCCGAAGGCCATCTGGTCCCCCGACTTCACCGCCCCGTTGGCGAAGGCGCCCTCGAGGGCCAGGTGGATGCTGATCCTGCCCGGCTTGGTGCCCGAGCAGCCGCGGGTGTCCAGACGCCCCGAGTCCACCACGGAGTAGAAGAACTCCTGGGGGAAGTTCGTCGGGAACGTCACCGGTCGCGCCGGGTCGAAGCCGGTGTCTGCGGCCAGGACGCAGTTGGGGTCGCTCGCCTGCAGGCACGGCACCAGCCTCGCTCCGCCCGTGTCCTGGAACCAGGAGGGGAACCCGTTGAGCGGATCGACCGGCCCGACCGCGGGCGCGGTGGCCGCGATAGCGGGTGCGGCGGGCAGCAGACCCCCGAGGAGCGCTGTCATCAACGCGAGGACGACGGCGACTGCCAGGGCCTGGGGCCCCCGCCTTCCGGCTCGTTCGTTTCGTGCTTGCATCATGGCTCGCCCTTCCCCTCGACTGACCCTGAGAGGACAGCAACCCATGCGCACCTTGAAGAAAGCCTGATCTCGTCGACAGGGGACCGGAGGTGGGTACTAGGACGGTCGGCCACCTGACATCCAGCCCCGACACGGACCTACCGTCCGGTGGTCAGCAGATGTCTCATCGAAGCGAGGACCCTCATGATCAAGAAGCTGGGTGCCGTGGCCGCGGCCACCGTCCTGACCCTCGGCGTCGGCGCCGGCGCCGCCCAGGCCCGTCATGGTGCCGACGACGGCGCGAACCACCACCGCCACGGTGCCGACGACGGCAAGGGGCACCACCGCCACGGTGCCGACGACGGGCCGAAGCACCACTGACGGCATCGGACGGGAGCCCCTCCGCAGGCGCGGCAGGGGCTCCTCGACGTCGTACCTGCGACGGCGGCCCGTCGAGCCGGCTGCCGCAACCGGTCAGGGGCGCGGGGAGTCGTGCTCCAAGGAGGGGTCCCGGATGGTGACCGAGTCGTGAACGGTGTGCACCGGTCGGTGCGGGTCGCTCAGGTCGTCGACGGTCCTGGTCTCGTGCACCCGTGTCGTGCCACGCCGGCCGTAGTAGACCAACGCCCCGCCGGCCACCATGAGGATGAGCCCGACGGTCTGGAGGTCGACGACCTCGGAGTCCGCGCGGACTGCGAACGCGAAGATCGCTCCCAGGATGAGAAGGAAGACTCCCACGATGCCGCTCCTCTGGGTCGGACCCCGTCTCGACGCTGCCAGCGTCACCCTCCCCACGGTACTCATCTGAAAACGCTCTGACCACCGCCGCGGGCCGGAAGAGGCGGCCTACCACTCAGTCCCAGAAGACGCGCTCGACGACGGCACGTGCGCGGCGGGTCACCCGCAGGTACTCGTTGACCATCAGGTCGGAGGCACCGGACCCGTGACCGAGCACGTTCGCGACCGCGCCCGACTCTCGCGGGTCCCGCGGCAGCTGGTCGGCTGCCTTGCCCCGGACCAGGAGGATCGCGTTGCGCACCCGGCTCACCATCAGCCAGGCCTCCGCCAGGGTGGCGGCCTCCTCCGCAGTCATGAGCCCTGCCTGCACGGCGGCCCGGAAGGTGTCCAACGTCCGCGTGGTGCGCAGCTCCGGAACCGCGCCGGCGTGCTTCATCTGCAGCAGCTGAGCGGTCCACTCGATGTCGGCGAGACCGCCACGTCCGAGCTTGAGGTGGGTGGCCGGGTCCGCCCCACGCGGCAGGCGCTCGTTGTCGATCCGCGCCTTGATCCGCTGCACCTCACGGACGTCGGCGGCGCCGAGCCCCTCGGCGGGGTAGCGCAGCGGGTCGATCAGCGCGACGAAACGGGCGCAGAGTTCGGAGTCGCCGATCACCGCCTCGGCACGGAGCAGCGCCTGGGCCTCCCAGACCGCCGACCACTTCGCGTAGTAAGCCGCGTAGGACTCCAGCGTCCGGACCAGCGGGCCCTGCTTGCCCTCCGGCCGCAGGTCCGCGTCGACCTCCAGGGCCGGGTCGCTCCCGGGGAGGGCCAGCAGCCGGCGGAGCTCGTGGGCGACCGCGTGCGCGGCACGCCCCGCGTCCTGCGCATCGGCGCCGGGCAGGGGCTCGTGGACGAACATCACGTCGGCATCGCTCCCGTAGCCGACCTCGTGCCCTCCCAGGCGTCCCATCGAGATCACCGCGATGCGGGTCGGCACCGGTCGACCGCCCCGGTCGAACTCGACGGCGCGGACGGCGATCGCGAGCGCGGACTCCAGCGTCGCCAACGTCATCGAGGACAGCGCGGCCCCGACCTGCTCCACGTCGACCAGCCCGGACAGGTCCGACGCGGCCGTACGCAGCAGCTCGCGGCGCCGGACCGCGCGGACTTGGTGGATCGCGGCGATCCGGGTGTCCTGACGCCCTCCGGCCGCGAACATCTCCCCCTGCAGTGCGGCCCGCTCCCGCGGCTGCAGCTGCGAGGCGGTGAAGAGCTTGACGCCGTCCGGCTCCCGCTCCAGCAAGGAGGTCGCCCAGCGGCTGGTGGCAAGGAGGCGAGCCATGCGCTGGGCCACCTCACCCTCGTCGCGGAGCATCCCGAGGTACCACGGCGAGCGACCGAGCGCCTCGGAGATCTTCCGGAACCCGAACAGCCCGCCGTCGGGATCGGGGGCGTCCGCGAACCACTCCAGCATCACCGGCAGGAGGGTGCGCTGGATGGCAGCCGTCCGCGACACCCCGCTGGTGAGCGCCTCGAGGTGGCGCAGGGCCGACTTGGGGTCGACGTAGCCCAGTGCCGCGAGCCGCAGCTCGGCTGCCTCCGGGCTCAACCGGGCATCCACACCGG
Source organism: uncultured Actinomycetota bacterium (assembly GCA_963784485.1). GTDB lineage: Bacteria > Actinomycetota > Actinomycetes > Propionibacteriales > Nocardioidaceae > Marmoricola_A. Next base: position 807,903 of record CAWARH010000005.1, read on the forward strand.
GAACCCGGGCGACCGCGGCCAGCAGCGGACGGTAGAAGAGCTTCTCGTGGAGCCGGCTGACCTCCCGACGGGAGTCCCGGAGGGCCCGCTCGAGCTCGGCCACCGGGTCCTTGAGGAAGCCCAGCGACCGACCGAGCCGGCGCAGGGACCGCTCGTCCTCGGGGATCAGGTGCAGGCGCCGCAGCTGGAAGAGCTGCATCCGGTGCTCCACGGTGCGCAGGAAGCGGTAGGCGTCGTGCAGCTCCGCCCCGTCCTGGCGTCCGACGTATCCGCCCGCGGTGAGCTGCGCCAGCGCCGACAGCGTGGTGGAGGCCCTGATCGACGCGTCCTCCTGCCCGTGCACCATCTGCAGCAGCTGCACGGCGAACTCGACGTCGCGGAGCCCTCCGGTGCCGAGCTTGATCTGTCGGGTCGCCTCCTTGGTGGGGATGTGCTCGAGCACCCGGCGCCGCATGGCCTGCACCTCGGTCACGAACCCCTCCCGCTGGGCGGCCTTCCACACCAGGGGGGCGATGGCGTCGACGTAGGCCCTGCCCAGCCCCGCGTCGCCGGCCACCGGACGCGCCTTCAGCAGCGCCTGGAACTCCCAGGTCTTGGCCCAACGCCCGTAGTAGCCCACATGGCTGGCGATCGTCCGGACCAGCGGACCGGCCTTGCCCTCGGGCCGCAGCGCAGCGTCGACCGGCCAGATGGTTCCCTCGCCGGTGTGGTCCGAGCAGATCCGGATCAGGTTCGACGCGAGCTGGGCGGCCGCCCGGAGGGCCGGCTGCTCGGCGGCGCCCTCGACCGGCTCGGCAGCGAAGATCACGTCCACGTCGGAGACGTAGTTCAGCTCGTGCCCGCCGCACTTGCCCATCGCGACGACGGCGAGACGACAGCTGTGCGCGGCCTCACCGACCCGGGCCCGGGCCACCGCCAGAGCCGCCTCCAGGGTCGCCCCGGCCAGGTCGGACAGCTCCGCGGCGATGTCGTCCATCCCCACGTCGTGCGCGAGGTCCCGCGAGGCCAGGCGGAGCAGGATGCGTCGGTACTCCACCCGCAGCGCGTCCACCGCCGCGGCGTCCGGGAGCGTCGCCACCGGCTCCGCCGCGGACGCGTCGGCGCCGACCGACTCCAGCAGCTTCCGCCGGATCCAGAACGCCGCCGGGCGGGTGCTGCCCATGCAGGGGTCGGTGAGGTCGCGCCACTGCTCCGGGTGGCGCAGCAGGTGCTCCCCGAGCGCCTGGCTGGCGCCGAGGACCATGACGAGCCGCATGGCGGTGCCCTCGTCGTCGCCGAGCTCGGTGAGGAACGCGGTCCGCTCGTCGGCACCGTGTCGTTCGCCGATCCGGTCGGCCAGGTCCGCCAGCACGCACAGGGCCTGGTCGGGGTCCGCGCTCTTGGCGATCATCTTCACCAGCGGCCGGGCCGGGTTGCCGATCCGGGCGAGCTCGTCGCTGCTGCGTTCGGCATCGGTGAACCCCAGCCGCAGCAACCAGGCCGTGAGGGACTCCTTGCGCGAGCCGCTCACGACCCGGCCCCCGCCCTCCGTGCCCGGCGGGCGGACCGGAGCAGGGCGGCGAAGGCCGTCCCGAGCGCAGCCCAGTCGGTGCGCAGCTCGTCGGCGAGCTCGTCGGTGCGCGCAACGAGCTCGGCCCCGTCGACGCCCTGGAAGCGCAGCGCCTCCCCCTCGTCGCGCACCCAGCGGCCGACCACGTCCGGGCTGGCCTCCGGGTGGCACTGGAGCCCCCACACGTGCCTGCCCAGCCTGGCCGCCTGCACCGCGCCGTCGGCGGTCACCGCAAGGACTACCGCGTCCCCCGGCAACCCGAGGGCGACGTCGCTGTTCCAGTGCACGGCGTGGCGAGCGCCCCCCAGAGCTGCCAGCAACGGGTCGTCGACGACCTCGGGGGACCATCCGACCGGCAGGATGCCGATCGCCGCTCCGGCCGGGTTGCGACCCACCTCCCCGCCCAGCGCCAGCGTCGCGAGCTGGTGTCCCAGGCACAGGCCGAGCGTGGGCGTCGCTGAGGCCTCCGCCGCACGGACGAGCTCACGGGTGTCGACCAGCCACGGGTAGCCGGCGTCGTCCCAGGAGTCCATGGCTCCGCCCAGCACCAGCAGCCCGTCGTACGCCGTGAGGTCGGCGGGCAGTGGGTCCCCGGCGTAGGGCCGGCACACGGTCAGGGTGCACCCGGCCCCGACCAGCCACTCCCCCAGCCAGGCCGCCGGTGCGGTCTCCTCGTGCTCGACGACGAGAACGGCGAGCGGCTCCATCCCGGGCACCGTGCTCAGATGACCGGGAGCATCAGGTCGCGCTCGTAGGCGGAGACCTGGCCGCGGTACCCCTCCCACTCGTTGCGCTTGTTGCGCAGGAAGAAGTCGTAGACCCGCTCCCCGAGCGTCTCCGCCAGCAGCTCGCTCTCCTCCATCACCGTGATCGCCTCGGAGAGCGTCCTGGGCAGGGGCTGGATCCCCATCGACTTGCGCTCCCGGTCGGTCAGCGACCAGACGTCGTCCTCGGCCTCCGGGGGCAGCTCGTAGCCCTCCTCGATCCCCTTGAGGCCAGCGGCCAGGATCACCGCGAAGGCGAGGTAGGGGTTGCACGCCGCATCGATGGTGCGCAGCTCGACCCGGGTGGACTGCCCCTTGTTCGGCTTGTACATCGGCACGCGCACCATCGCCGACCGGTTGTTGTGACCCCAGCAGATGTACGACGGCGCCTCGCCCCCGCTGATCAGCCGCTTGTAGGAGTTGACCCACTGGTTGGTGACCGCCGTGATCTCCGCGGCGTGGTGGAGCACCCCGGCGATGAACCGCCGTCCGCTGCGCGAGAGCTGGTACTCCGCGCCGGCCTCGAAGAACGCGTTGTTGTCTCCCTCGAACAGCGACACGTGCGTGTGCATGCCGGAGCCCGGGTGCGTGGTGAACGGCTTGGGCATGAAGCTGGCCCAGATCCCCTGGCCCAGCGCCACCTCCCGGACCACGGTGCGGAAGGTCATGATGTTGTCCGCCGTGGACAGCGCGTCGGCGTACCTCAGGTCGATCTCCTGCTGGCCGGGACCGCCCTCGTGGTGGCTGAACTCGACCGAGATGCCCATCTGCTCGAGCATGGTGATCGCCTCGCGGCGGAAGTCCGATCCCCGGCTGGTGGCGGTGTGGTCGAAGAACCCGCTGCGGTCGACCGGGATCGGCTCGACACCCGGCTCGGGGTGGTTCCTGAACAGGTAGAACTCGATCTCGGGGTGGGTGTAGAACGTGTAGCCCTTCGCCGCGGCCTTGGCCAGCGTGCGCTTGAGCACGAACCGCGGGTCGGCGTACGACGGGGAGCCGTCGGGCATCACGATGTCGCAGAACATCCGCGCGGTCGACGGGGTCTCCCCCCGCCACGGCAGGATCTGGAAGGTGTTCGGGTCCGGTTTGGCGAGCATGTCCGCCTCGTAGACCCGGGCGAAGCCCTCGATCGCGGAGCCGTCGAAGCCGATCCCCTCAGCGAAGGCGCCCTCCAGCTCGGCCGGGGCGACCGCCACCGACTTGAGGTACCCGAGCACGTCGGTGAACCACAGCCGGACGAACCGGACGTCGCGCTCCTCGAGCGCCCTCAAGACGAAGTCTTCCTGCTTGCCCATGTGCTCACTATGGCGCATGGGGCCCTGCGCCCCCGGCAGCCCCCGCCAGCCCTGGCAGCCCCCGCCCGCCGACTGCCGCCCGACGCAGCCCCGGCTCAGCGCTCAGGGACGTGGCGCTCGATCTCCTCCAGCCAGACCCGCGCGTTGCCGTCCGAGGGCGCTCGCCAGTCCCCGCGCGGCGACAGGGAGCCTCCCGCGGACACCTTGGGCCCGTTGGGCAGGGCACTTCGCTTGAACTGGCTGAACCCGAAGAAGCGCTTCACGAACACCACCAGCCAGCGCCGCACCTCCTCCAGGTCGTACGCCGGACGCTCGGCCTCCGGGAAGCCCGGCGGCCACTCGCCCCGGTGGGGGTCGCTCCACGCGTGGTGGGCCAGGAAGGCGATCTTGCTCGGCCTCAGGCCGTACCGCAGCACGTGGAAGAGCGTGAAGTCGTGCAGGGCGTAGGGGCCGATGGTCTCCTCCGTGGACTGGGGCCGCTCGTCCTCCCCGACCGGGATCAGCTCGGGGCTGATCTCCTGGTCGACGATCACCGAGAGCACGGCGTTCACGTCGTCGGCGAAGTCGCCCTCCTCGACCACCCAGCGGATCAGGTGCTGGATGAGCGTCTTGGGCACGCCGGTGTTCACCGCGTAGTGCGACATCTGGTCGCCCACGCCGTAGGTGCACCAGCCGAGGGCCAGCTCGGACAGGTCGCCGGTGCCGAGCACGATGCCGCCGCAGTGGTTGGCGAACCGGAAGAGGTAGTCGGTGCGCAGCCCCGCCTGGACGTTCTCGAAGGTGATGTCGTAGACGGGCTCGCCGTCGGCGAAGGGGTGGTCGAGGTCGTGCAGCATCTGGGTGGCGGCCGGCCGGATGTCGACCTCCTCGAAGCTCACCCCCAGGTGATGCGACAGGGCGGTCGCGTTGGCCTTGGTGGCGTCGCTGGTCGCGAAACCCGGCATCGTGTAGGCGAGGATGTCGGTCCGCGGACGGCCGAGCCGGTCCATCGCCTTCGCCGCGACGATCAGCGCGTGCGTCGAGTCCAGGCCGCCGGAGACCCCGACGACCACCTTCGGCTGGCCGATCGCCCGCAGCCGCTGCTCGAGCCCGGACACCTGGATGTTGTAGGCCTCGTAGCAGTCCAGAGCCAGCCGGGCCGGGTCGTCGGGGACGAAGGGGAAGCGGTCGACCTTGCGCCGCAGACCGAGGTCGCCGGTAGGGGGCCGCAGGGTCAGCTCCACGGTGCGGAAGGGCCGGCCGGGGTGGGTGCGCGCGTTGTCGTCGAAGGTGCCGGTACGCAGCCGCTCCTGCCGGAGCCGGTCGAGGTCGACGTCGACCACCGTGGAGCGCGGGCCGTCGGGGAACCGCTCGCTCTCGCCGAGCAGGTCGCCCAGCTCGTAGACCATGGTCTGCCCGTCCCAGGACAGGTCCGTGGTCGACTCCCCCTCACCGGCGGCCGCGAACACGTAGGCCGCCAGGCACCGGGCGGCGGCGGACCGGACGAGCAGACGCCGGTCCTCGGCCCGGGCGACGGTGATCGGGCTCCCGGAGAGGTTGGCGAGCACCGTGGCGCCGGCCAGCGCCGCCTCCGCGCTCGGCGGCACCGGGACCCACATGTCCTCGCAGACCTCGACGTGCAGGACCAGCCCGGGCACGTCGACGACCCGGAACAACAGGTCGGGACCGAAGGGCACCGTGCGTCCGCCCAGCGTGATCGTGCCGCCGCGCTGGTCGTCGCCGGGGGCGTACCACCGTCGCTCGTAGAACTCCCGGTAGGTCGGCAGGTAGGACTTCGGGGCCACTGCGAGAACCTCGCCGCCGTGGACCACCACGGCGCAGTTGTAGACCCGGTTGCCGTTCGCCAGCGGGGCTCCGACGACCAGCACCGGGGTGAGCCCGGCCGACGCCTCGACGATCAGGTCCAGGGACTCCCGGACCCGGTCCAGCAACGCGTCCTGGAGCACCAGGTCGTCGATGGCGTAGCCACTGAGACACAGCTCGGGGAAGACCGCAACGGCCACACCCTCCTCGTGCCGGGCGCGTGCCTCGACCAGGACCGCGGCGGCGTTGGTGGCCGGGTCGGCCACCGCGACCGGCAGGGTGCAGGCCGCGACGCGGGCGAACCCGTGGGCATAGACGGAGGTGAAGTCCACGCGGGGATCCTCTCACCCCCTGCTCCGCCGGGGGTCGTGTGGCGCCGCTCACACCGGGCTCGTCGCGCCGCGGCGCTAGATTGGCGAGCATGAGCGAGCAGCCCCCGCCGTACGGCGGTGCCCCCGCCTCTCCTGCCTCGGACGCAGCCCGGAGACGGGTACGGATCCCGCACCTGCGGGACCTGAAGGAGCGTGGCGAGAAGTGGGCGATGCTCACCTCCTACGACATGTACACCGCCGCCACGTTCGACGAGGCGGGGATCCCGGTGCTGCTGGTCGGAGACTCGGCGTCGAACAACGTCTACGGCAACACCACCTCCCTGCCGGTGACCGTCGAGGAGCTGCTGCCGCTGGTCAGGGCGGTCACCCGGTCGGTGAAGTACGCACTGGTCGTGGCCGACCTGCCCTTCGGCTCCTACCAGGCCTCCCCCGAGCAGGCCTTCCACACCGCGGTGCGGTTCATGAAGGAGGCCGACGCGCACTGCGTGAAGCTGGAGGGCGGGGCCGAGATGGCCCCTCAGATCGAGCTGCTCACCCGCGGCGGAGTGCCGGTGATGGCGCACATCGGCTTCACCCCGCAGTCGGAGCACACGCTGGGCGGCTACCGCGTGCAGGGCCGTGGCGCGGCGGCGGAGAAGCTGCTCGCCGACGCGAAGGCCGTGCAGGGGGCCGGTGCCTTCGCGGTGGTGCTCGAGATGGTCCCCGGCGACCTGGCCGCCGAGGTGACGGCCCAGCTGGCGATACCGACGGTCGGCATCGGCGCGGGCAACGGGTGCGACGCCCAGGTGCTCGTGTGGCAGGACATGATGGGGGTGCGGACCGGGCGGCTGCCCCGCTTCGTCAAGCGGTACGCCGACCTGCACCAGGTGATGCTGGCCGCGGCGCAGGAGTACGCCGCCGACGTCGCCACCGGGGCCTTCCCCGGCCCCGAGCACACCTTCTGATCGGGCCCGGTCAGTCCGTCTGGGGTACGTCGTCGTTCCAGTCCGGGTCGTTCTCCCAGGACTCGTTGCGCTCCTCGACCTTCTCCAGCGCCTGCGCCGCCTCCTGCGCGGTCCGGTAGGGACCCAGCCGGTCCTGGTTGCGGCAGCCGTCCTCGCCCTCCACCCGGTGGTGGGTCAGGCAGAACCAGAACTCCTCGGCCATCGTGGGCTCCTCTCGTCGTACCTCGTCGGTGCGTACCTACACTCGCACCCGTGACCCCGATCTCCGCTGCAAGCATCTCTCCCCGCCGCGCCGTCCCAGCACACATCGCGCGTCCGGAGTACGTCGACCGTCCCTCGCCGGCCACCTACGACGGCCCTGAGGTCAAGGATGCCGAGACCGTGGCCAGGATGAGGGTGGCCGGGCGGTTGGCCGCCCAGGCGCTGGAGGAGGTCGGCCGGCACGTCGCGCCCGGGGTCTCCACCGACGAGCTCGACCGGGTCGGCCACGAGTTCCTCTGCGACCACGGCGCCTACCCCTCCACGCTCGGCTACCGGGGCTTCCCGAAGTCGCTGTGCACGAGCGTCAACGAGGTCATCTGTCACGGCATCCCCGACAGCCGGCGGGTCGAGAACGGCGACGTGGTCAACGTCGACATCACCGCCTACCTCGACGGTGTGCACGGCGACACCAACGCGACGTTCCTCGCCGGGGAGGTGGAGGAGGAGACCCGGCTCCTGGTCGAGCGCACCAGGACCGCCCTGGACCGGGCGATCAAGGCGGTGCGTCCGGGGCGACGGGTCAACGTGCTCGGCCGGGTCATCGAGGCCTACGCCGCCCGGTTCGGCTACGGCGTGGTGCGTGAGTTCACCGGGCACGGGATCGGCACGGCGTTCCACTCGGGCCTGGTGATCCCGCACTACGACGACCCCTACTACGACAACGTGATCGAGGAGGGGATGACCTTCACCATCGAGCCGATGCTGTGCCTGGGGACGGCCGCCTGGGACATGTGGGAGGACGGCTGGACGGTGACCACCAAGGACAAGCGGGTCAGCGCGCAGTTCGAGCACACGCTGCTGGTCACGCGCGACGGCGCGGAGATCCTCACGCTGCCCTGAGCGGGGACCGGCCCCGGGACGGACACCGACCCGGCTGCCCCCGGGCGATGACGCCCTCCACGGGGCCCCTCCAGTACCGATCTAGTACCGATAGCCGCCGGTGAACCCCCCTCTTGTACCGTTGACCAAGACGGGCGTCCTTGTCGAGGATGGACCCCCTGCGGATGTCCTTCCCCGAGGCACACTCGCACCCCGGACGCCGGGGGGCTGCGGAACCCCCGCCGCGGCCCTTCGGCCCCGCCTCGACCTGGACCGGGACCGGGACCGGGACCTTCAGGAGTAGCGGTGGCTCTTGGCCGCGTGCCCGTGCTCTCGCGTGCAGGTTCGACCGCTGATCGCCTTGTGCCCGCAGAGTCGGCCGACCGGCTCCTCGACCCGCGTCGGCCCCGGGGGGTCGGCCGTGGTCGCGGGGTCCTTCCGCACGGGCGGGGCGACCGGTGCTTCCTCGCCCCCCGACGCCCGCCGGGCCGCGGCGGCCTTGCTGGGCTGGGCCTGGAGCCGCTCGTAGCGCTCGGCCCGCATGGCCCGCAGCCCGTCCATCTTGCTCATCGTCGCTTCACGCCCCGATCCTAGGTCGCGCCGCCGACGGGATGCCCCAGGCGCGCCCCTGGCGCCGCCACGCTCCTCCTGGTGGCCGGAGGCCGTCATGGGGTGTGACCCTTGACACCACGTTGCTAAACCGGTTTAGTGGAGCCGTGACCCGCCCCAGCATCAACGACGTCGCCCGCGCCGCTGGGGTGTCCAAGGGGGCGGTCTCCTTCGCGCTCAACAACCGTCCGGGGGTCGCCCCAGAGACCCGCCGACGGATCCTCCAGGTCGCCGAGCAGCTGGGATGGACGCCCAGCTCGCGGGCTCGCGCCTTGGCCGTGTCCAAGGCCCTGGCTGTCGGTCTGGTGATCGCCCGCCCGCCCGAGGTCCTGCGCGCCGACGCCTTCTTCCCGGCGTTCATCTCCGGCCTTGAGACCGTCCTGTCCGAGCGCGGGCACGCCCTGCTGCTGATGGTCGCCGAGCACGACGACGAGCAGACCTACCGCACCCTCGCCCGCGAGGGCCGCGTGGACGGCGTGCTGGTCACCGACCTCCGGGTCCACGACTCCCGACCCGCGCTGCTCGCCGAGCTCGGGCTGCCGGCCGTCGTCATCGGCCCGGCCCTGTCCGACGACGCCACCGACGCCCCCGACACCCACACTCTCGGCGTCGACGACGCCCCCGGAATCCGGGCGGCGGTCGCACACCTCGTCACGCTCGGCCACACCCGCATCGCCCACGTCGCCGGTCCCCAGTCGATGGTGCACGGGCGCTCGCGGCGCGCCGCATGGGCCCACGCCCTCCTGGCCGCCGGGCTGGACGAGGGGCCGTGGGTGGAGGCCGACTTCTCCGCTGGCTCCGGTGCCGCCGCCACCGCTGTCCTGCTCGACCTCCCCGAGCCGCCGACCGCGATCGTCTATGCCAACGACCTGATGGCGACGGCCGGCCTCTCCCTGGCGGTCGCGCGCGGCATCGCCGTGCCCGGCCAGCTGTCAGTGACCGGTTTCGACGACGTCGAGATCTCCGCCTTCCTCCAACCGTCTCTCACCACGGTCAGCACCGACGTCGTGGCCTGGGGGCGAGGCGCCGCCGCGCAGCTGCTCGCCCTGATCCATGGCCAGGAGCCACCTCTGGTGGACCTGCCCCCGGTGCGTCTGATCGTGCGGGGCTCCTCCGGTCCCGCTCCCGCACCCCGTTGACCGCCGCACCGTCCTTCCGCCGCCCTAGCACGACCGATTTGGAGTCCCTATGAGATCGAAGACCCTTGCCTCTTCCGCCGCGCTGTTCGCTCTCGGCCTGACCGCAGCCTGCGGAGGCGGGTCCGGATCGGGCGACGCCGAGACCTCCTCCGGCCCGATCGAGGTCTGGCTGTCCAACAACCCCGAGGAGATCGCCTGGGGCAAGGCGATGATCGCCGATTGGAACAAGGCGCACCCCTCCGAAGAGGTCACCGGACAGGAGATCCCGGCAGGCAAGACCTCCGAGGAGGTCATCGGTGCGGCCATCACCGCGGGCAACGCGCCCTGCCTGGTGTTCAACACCAGCCCCGCCGCCGTGCCCCAGTTCCAGAAGCAGGGCGGACTGGTGCCGCTCGACGACTTCTCCGGTGCCACCGACTACATCGAGGCACGCTCCGGAGACGCCGCCGACCAGTACGCCTCGCCGGACGGCAGCTTCTACCAGATCCCGTGGAAGCAGAACCCGGTGATGATCTTCTTCAACAAGGACCTGTTCAAGAAAGCCGGTCTCGATCCCGACAAGCCCGAGCTCGGCACCTACGACGACTTCCTCGCCACGAGCAAGAAGCTCGTCGACAGCGGTGTCGTCAAGTCCGCGATCGCTCCCGCCCCGACGAGCGAGTTCTTCCAGTCCTGGTTCGACTTCTACCCGCTCTACGCGGCTGAGTCCGGAGGTCAGCAGACCATCGAGGACGGGACCGCGACCTTCGAAAACCAGGCCGGCAAGGACGTGTGGGACTTCTGGGCCCAGATGTACTCCGAGGGCTATGCGCCCAAGGAGAAGTACAACGGCGACTCCTTCGGTGACCAGAAGTCGGCCATGGCCGTCGTTGGGCCGTGGGCGATCGCGGTCTACGGCGACAAGGTGAACTGGGGCGTGGCGCCGGTGCCGACCAAGCAGGGGATGGACCCCAGCGAGGTCTACACCTTCAGCGACGCCAAGAACATCGCGATGTACTCCGCCTGCGACAACCAGAAGACCGCCTGGGACGTGCTGCAGTTCGCGACGAGCAAGGAGCAGGACGGCAAGCTGCTCGAGACCACGGGCCAGATGCCGATCCGCACCGACCTGCCGACGACCTACGCCGACTACTTCGACTCCCACCCCGAGTACGCGACCTTCGCCGACCAGTCCGCTCGCACCGTGGAAGTCCCCAACGTGTCGAACTCGGTGGAGATCTGGCAGGAGATCCGCGACAACTACTCCTCGGCCGTCATCTTCGGCAAGACCTCGATCGACGGCGCCCTGGCGGAGGCGGCGTCCAAGGCCACTGAGCTCGCCGGCCAGTCATGAGTCGGGTGTCCGGACGGCTGCTCGGCAGGCAGCCCCTGGGCCTCGTCTTCGTCGCCCCGTACGTGGTGTTCCTCGCCGCGATCTTCGCCTACCCGCTCGGGCTGGCGGTCTGGATCAGCTTCCACGACTACTTCTTCGCGGCCCCTGGGGCGCGACGTGGCGCGTCCGTTCATCGGGTTCGCCAACTACGCGACCGTGCTCAGGGACCCCGACGTGCGGAGCTCCTTCCTGCACGTCGGCGAGTTCCTGGTGATCAACGTGCCGCTGACCGTCGCCCTGTCGCTGGTGCTCGCCACAGCCCTCAACTCGGCCACGAGGCTCAAGACCTTCCTGCGGGTGTCCTACTACGTGCCCTACGTGACAGCCAGTGTCGCGCTGGTCGGGGTCTGGCTGTTTCTGTTCGGCCGTGACGGGATGGTCAACCAGGTCCTCGGACCCCTGGCGCCCACGCCGTCATGGCTGGTCAACAGCACCCTGGCGATGCCGATCATCGCGCTCTTCGTGACCTGGAAGCAGCTCGGGTTCTTCATCCTGCTCTACCTCGCGGCCCTCCAGAGCGTCTCGAAGGAGCTCTACGAGTCCGCGGCCATGGACGGAGCAGGACGGGTCAAGTCCTTCCTGAACGTCACGGTGCCGGGGGTGCGGTCAGCGACGACGCTGGTCGTCATCCTCGCCACGATCACCGGAGCCAACCTGTTCACCGAGCCGTACCTGCTCACCAACGGCGGCGGCCCCGACGGTGCGTCCACGTCCCCTGTGTTCGTGATGTACCAGAAGGGCATCGAGCAGGGCAGCCCTGACACCGCGTCCGCCATCGGCGTGATCCTCGTGATCGGTGTGCTCGCCGTCTCGCTCGTCAACCGCAGGATCCTGGAGCGTGACTGACATGCACGGACGCAGAGTGTTGAGCACGGCGGCGTTGCTCCTGGGCGCGCTGGTCTTCCTGTTCCCCTTCTACTACATGGTGATCGGTTCGCTGCAGAAGAAGCCCGACACCTCGCTGAAGGGTGCCTTCCCGACCGGCGGGTTGACCTTCGACAACTACGTGGACATCAACAGCCGCGTGGACCTGCTGCGGTCACTGCTCAACTCCGGCATCTTCACCGGAGGGGTGCTGCTGGGCACGGTCGTGTTCGGCACGCTCGCCGGCTACGCCTTGGCGCGACTGCACTTCCGGGGCCGCAGCACGTTGTTCGCCGTCATGCTGCTCGTCCAGATCGTGCCCTTCCAGCTCTTGATCATCCCGATCTACGTGATGATCGTGCGGACCTACGGCCTCGCCGACACCTACCTGGGCATGATCGTGCCGTTCCTCATCAACTCCACGGCTGTCTTCGTGTTCCGGCAGTTCTTCCTCAGCCTGCCCGACGACCTCTTCTCCGCCGCCATGCTCGACGGTGCCAGCGAGCTCAGGATCCTCTGGTCGGTCGCCCTCCCCCTGGTGCGACCGGCCCTGCTCACCGTCGTCCTGCTCACCTTCATCGGCCCCTGGAACGAGTTCCTCTGGCCGTTCCTCGTCACCAAGGACCAGAGCCTGCAACCGCTGGCCGTGACGTTGGCCAACTACATCAGCAACATCGCCGGGCGGGCGGCCAACCCCTTCGGCGCGATCCTGGCCGGTGCCGTCGTGCTGGCCGCTCCCGCAGTCGTGCTCTTCGTGGTCTTCCAGAAGCGGTTCACCGCCTCGGAGATCAGCAGCGGGGTCAAAGGCTGACCTCTGCCTACCTGCATGCCCGCACGAGCACCATTCCCACCATCCGAGAGACCCGCTCATGAAACGCACCCACCTGTCGCTGATCGCGGCCGCCGTCTCCGTCCTCGTCGTCACCCCCCAGACGCTCGCCGTTGCTGACCCAGCACCGGCCACCACGCGGCCGTCCTCCTCGCACCCCGCTCACCCCGCCCCGGAGCGCCTGACCAACCTGGCCCACCTCGACTTCCTCGGCGACACCGTGTCACCGCCGTCCCAGGCCGGTCACACGACGTACCGGATCGGGCGGCGACCCCGGCTGGGCACGCTGTGGACCTATGCCGACCGCCGGGACGACGGCTCCTTCAGCCGGGTGGGCGGCGGCGCCCACGACGCCGACACCGACACCTGGGGCCAAGGCGCCTTCAACTCCGACGACGTGGCCAGGGCCGCCGTGGTCTACGTCCGGGACTGGCGTCAGACCGGGTCCGCGCACAGCCGTCGCGCGGCGTTCCAGATGCTGCGGGGGCTGGCCTACTACCAGACCGTGTCCGGCCCCGATGCCGGCAACGTGGTGCTCTGGATGCAGCCTGACGGCGCCCTCAACCCCAGTGCGGAGCCGGTGGAGCTCCCGGACCCGAGCGACAGTGACGCGTCGTACTGGCTGGCGCGGACGGTGTGGGCACTCGGTGAGGGCTACGCCGCCTTCCGCCGGGCCGACCCCGCGTTCGCCGCCTTCCTCCGCGAGCGGATGGAGCTCGCCGTGGACGCGATCGACCGGCAGGTGCTCTCCCATGACGGCGAGTACCTCCAGGTGGACGGGCGTCGCACCCCGGCGTGGCTGATCGCGCAGGGTGCCGACGCGTCCGCCGAGGCCGTGCTCGGTCTCGCTGCCTACGTCCGCGCGGGCGGCAGCCGGTCAGCCCGTCACGCCCTCGCTCGGCTGAGCGACGGCATCGCCCAGCTCTCAGGGGGTGACGCCCGGACGTGGCCGTTCGGGGGTGTGCTGCCCTGGGCGCTCTCCCGCTCCGACTGGCACGCCTGGTCCTCCCAGATGCCGGCCGCCCTGGCCGCCGCGTCGCGGGTGCTCAAGGACCGGTCGCTGGCGCGCGCTGCCGCCCTCGACTCGTTCACGTTCGACCCCTGGCTGCTGACTTCCGGAGGTCCCGACAACGGCCGGCTGCCGACGCGCACCGACGCCACCCAGATCGCCTACGGCGTCGACTCGCGCGTGCAGTCGCTGCTCGGCACCGGCGGTGCCGGCCACACGCTGGCGGGCATGGTCGCGTCCTGGTTCTTCGGCGCCAACGCCTCCGGATCCCCCGCCTACGACCCGGCGACCGGTGTCACGATCGACGGGATCGCCCCCGACGGGACGGTCAACCAGAACTCCGGTGCCGAGTCGACCATCCACGGCCTGCTCTCCATGCTGGCGCTCGACGCACACCCCCGGGTGCGCAGGATCGCCGAGTCGGCATCCATCCGGAAACAGGTGATGCCCTACGTCGTCGAGGGTGAGGACGGCAGCCTCAGCGGTGACGCCGGTGTCGTGACCCCTGAGTCGCTGTGGACCGGGGAGTCGCTCTACAGCGGTGCCGGCTACGCCGCGCTGCGCGACGGCAGCACCGCGACGTACGACCTCGGCAAGCATCCGGCGGCGCTGTTGATGCCCGCGGTCGACCAGCAGCACGGCACGAGCGCAACGACGGTCTTCCAGGGGCGGCACGGCCAGCGGATCGGCGCGGTCCACGCCGGTGACGTCGGCCCCTCGGGCGACTCGGCCGGACCGGGTGCCCTGCTTGCGCTGACCCTGCCGACCACGCTCAGCGCCAGGACCCGCACGGTCACGGCGACCACCACCGGGGAGGAGACCCGTCTCGACGCCCTGACGGTGCAGCCTCTCCTCACCAGGCTGGTCCTCGGTGGTGCCGGCCGTGGCACCGCCCTGATCAGGTCGGCCGCGACGGGGACCAAGCACGCGCGCGTCCGGGTCCCCGGTTCCGGACGCGCCACCATCCGCAGCTACGACGGCCACGGCCGGCTCCTCTCGACCCGGCACAGCGGGGACCGCCTCGTGCCCGTGCACGTCGTGCCCGGCGGATTCACCCTGGTCCGGCGATGACGCCCCCCACCGGTGCCACCTCCTCCCCCACAGAAAGCGAAACCATGACCCCGAACCCGCATGCCGAGTTCCCCCTCGGGCCCTTCACACCGTACGAAGCCAACCCGATCCTGCGCCCGCAAGGCGACGGCTGGGAGTCCTCCAGCGTCTACAACCCCGCCGCCGTGGTGAAGGACGGCAAGGTCGTGCTGCTCTACCGCGCCCACGCCGCCGACATCGTCAGCCACGTCGGTCTCGCGACCAGCGCCGACGGCATCCACTTCGACCGGCACCCCGAGCCGGTGCTCTCGCCGAGCGAGCCCTACGAGGAGTTCGGCTGCGAGGACCCGCGGGTGACCGAGATCGACGGCACCTACTACCTCACCTACTCCGCGTGGGACCGCACCCACGCCCAGCTCTGCCTGGCCACCTCGACCGACCTGTTCACCTGGGAGAAGCACGGGCCCCTGTTCCCCGGCTTCAACACCTTCGAGCCCCACGCGCAGGACGTCCCTACGCCGTGGAGCAAGGCCGGGGGCATCCTCGCGACGCCGATCGACGGCCGCTACCTGATGTACTTCGGCGAGGGCTCGCTCTACTACGCCTGGTCCGAGGACCTGATCCACTGGACGCCCTGCAGCAACGACGAGCCGCTGATGCTGCCGACGCCGAAGGGCACGTTCGGGGAGTTCCTCGTCGAGGTCGGGCCGCAGCCGATCATCACCAACAACGGGCTGATCCTGTTGCTGCACAACGCTGCGGTGAAGAACGAGGACGGCACCGTGCGCTACACCTGCGGGCAGCTGCTCTTCGACCCTGCGCGCCCGACGGAGGTCATGGCACAGATGAGCTACCCGTGGCTCGAGCCGTCGACCTACGAGGACCAGAACGGCCTCGTCTCCAACGTCACCTTCGTCGAGGGGCTGGTGCACTTCGACGGCACCTGGTTCGCCTACTACGGGCAGAGCGACTCCACGCTGGGAGTGGCGACCTACCGGGTCGGGGACACGTACGGTGGGCTGCGATGAGCGCCTGGCTGACCAACCCCGCCCACGCCCGCTGGCTCGAGGCCGAGGGTGACCGACTGCTGGACTTCGGCCGGGCCGCGGTGCACCCCGGTGGCGGGTTCGCGTGGCTGTCGGAGCGGGGCACCCCGGAGCTGGACCGGCCGGTCCAGCTGTGGATCACCTGCCGGATGACCCACGTCTACTCCCTCGGCCACCTGATGGGACGCCCTGACTGCGGTCGGCTGGCCGACCTCGGGGTCGCGGCGCTGCGCGGACGCTTCCAGGACGCCACCCACGGCGGGTGGTACGCCCAGGTCGGACCCGACGGGCCGATCGGCACCGACAAGACCGCCTACGAGCACGCCTTCGTCGTCCTGGCCGGGGCGAGCGCGGCCGCAGCCGGCCGGGCTGGTGGTCAGGAGCTGCTCCACGAGGCACTCGGGGTGCTGCTCGAGCACTTCTGGGACGACGAGCACGGCATGGTGCGCGAGCAGTGGGACGAGTCCTTCTCGGTCCTCGACGGCTATCGGGGCGTCAACGCCAACATGCACACCGTCGAGGCGTTGCTCTCGGCGGCCGACGTGCTCGACGACGCGACGCTGCGGGACAAGGCCCTGCGGATCGTGACCCGGGTCGTCCACGACCTGGCGCGTGGCAACGAGTGGCGGATCCCCGAGCACTTCGACGACAGCTGGACCCCGGTCCCCGACTACAACATCGACGAGCCGGCGCATCCCTTCCGGCCCTACGGTGCGACGATCGGCCACTGGCTGGAGTGGGCGAGGCTCGCCCTGCACCTGCGTGCCGGGCTGGGCGACGCGGCGCCCGCCTGGATGCTGGACGACGCTCGGGCCCTGTTCGAGGCCTCGGTCCGCGAGGGGTGGGCCGTCGACGGCGTCGACGGGTTCGTCTACACCGTCGACTGGTCGGGTGCCCCCGTGGTGCGCGAGCGGATGCACTGGGTGGCCGCGGAGGCCACGGCCACCGCGGCTGCGCTGTTCGCGGCGACCGGGGACCCCGCCTACGACGACTGGTACTCCACCTGGTGGCAGCACCTCGCCGACTGCTTCCTCGACCAGGAGCTCGGCTCCTGGCACCACGAGCTGTCCCCCACCAACGAGCCGAGCAGCGTGACCTGGCCGGGCAAGCCCGACACCTACCACGCCTTCCAGGCCACGCTCCTCCCCCGGCTGCCGCTCTCGCCGACCCTGGCCGCGGCGTTGCGGGACGGGCTGCTGACCTAGGTGGTTCGGTGGGCCGGGCACGGGCCTCGACGAGGCGAGCGGGTCTTGACGGAGGCCTCCTGCGTGCCTAACCTACAACCAAATGGTTGTAGATATTGACCTCACCGAGGCCGACGTGGACCGGGTGTTCCGGGCCCTCGCCGACGCGACCCGACGCGACATCCTCCGCCGCACCCTGGCGGAGGAGGCATCGGTGTCGCAGCTGGCCGCGGTGTACGACATGTCGTTCGCGGCAGTCCAGAAGCACATCGCCGTGCTGGAGGGGGCGGGTCTGGTGACCAAGCAGCCCCACGGACGCGAGCGGAGGGTGCGGGGCAATCCCGAGGCGGTGCGCAAGGCACAGAGCCTGCTCGACCGCTACGAGGAGATCTGGCGCTCCCGCATCGACCGGCTCGACACCCTCCTCACCGAGACCTGAACCAGGAGACCCGCATGCCCGTCACCTCCGTCGTCCGCGACACCGATGCCCTCACCCTGACCGTGGTCGCCGACTTCGCGGCCCCGGTGGAGCGGCTCTGGGAGGCCTACGTCGACCCGCGCCAGCTGGAGCGGTTCTGGGGGCCCCCGAGCTGGCCGGCCACCTTCACCCGCCACGACGCGGTCTCCGGCGGCCGGTCGGCGTACACGATGACGGGGCCGGACGGAGACGCCCACGGAGGCTACTGGGAGTGGCTCGCGGTCGATCCAGGCCGGGGCTTCGAGGTGTGCGACGGCTTCGCCGCCCCCGACGGCAGTCCCCACACCTCGCTCCCGTCGACGCGGATGGTGTTCGTCTTCGACGAGGCCGCCCACGGCTCGCGCGTCACCACCACGACGTACTTCTCCTCCCTGGCCGACCTCGAGACCCTGATCGAGATGGGCATGGAGGAGGGCCTGACCGAGGCCATGACCCAGATGGACGCGGTGCTGGCCGACCTCGCCTCGTTCGCCGCGGGGCGGGCCACGACGGCTCAGCTCCTCTCCGACACCCAGGTCCGGATCAGCCGGGTGGTCCGAGGCGACGTCGAGCAGGTCTGGCGCGCCCACCACGAGCCCGACCTGCTGCGACGGTGGCTGCTCGGCCCGGACGGCTGGAGGATGGCGGTCTGCGAGGTCGCCGGCGCGGTGGGCGAGAAGTACCGCTACGCCTGGGAACCGGCCCAGAGCACGCACGGGGAGGGTCGCTTCGGGATCGAGGGCGAGCTGCTCGAGTCGACACCGCCCCACCGCGCGGTCACCACGGAGCTCATGGACGGCATGCCGGGCGAGGGCACGCTCAACGAGCTCACGCTGACCCCGGTCGCCGCCGGCACCCTGATGTCGCTGGTGGTCACCTACCCCGACGCGCAGACCCGCGACACCTACCTGGCCACCGGCATGACAGACGGGATGGAGGCCAGCCTCGCCAGGCTCGAGGGCGAGCTGCTCGACCAGCGGCCCTAGGCCTGCTGGGCCGCCCACGCGGCGACCCGGCGGGCGCTCTCCTCCTCGGAGAGGTCCTCGACGCGCGTCATCACCGACCAGCGGATCCCGAACGGGTCGCGGATGCTGGCGAACCGGTCACCGGAGACGAAGGTGGTCGGCGGCTCCCGGACGATCGCGCCGGCCTGCTCGGCGCGAGCGACCAACGCGTCGGCGTCCTCGACGTAGAGCCCGAGGGAGTAGCAGGCGTCGTCCTCCCCTGCCCCGTCAGCGCGGCTCGCCCCCGGGGGCGCCACCAGGTGGTACGCCGGCGCGGGCTCGCCGAGCTGCAGCTGCCCGGCGCCGAAGTCGAGCACGGCGTGCGCGACCACTCCGCCGATCTCGGTGACGTCGACGACACGGGCGCCGAAGACGTCGCGGTAGAAGGCGACCGCCTCACGCGCTCCCGGTACGGCGAGGAACGGGGTCAGGCTGGTCGACCCGTGGGGAATGCCATGGCTCGTGTGCTGTCCGTGCGCTGCCGACGGTCCGGCGCTGCTCCGCGTGGTCATGTCCATGTCTGCGGACGTTAGTCCGAGGGCGCCCTGTCGGGCGTGGAGATTCGCGACACGTTCGGCCACCGGCCTACCCTGCCTTCCATGGACGCCGCTGACAGGGGGATCCTCTACCCCGCGAGGCTGCCGACGTTCAGCCGGCTCGAGCCGGCCGTCTCGGTGAACCCGCTGGTGAGGTGGTTCTGGATCCCGGAGTGGGACCTCGCCCCGGGCCGCACCTCGCGCCAGCACGTCATCGCCTTCCCGGCCTGCAACCTGGTGGTGGAGGACGCTCCTGGCGCCGGGGTCGGGTTCGCCGGGCCCGCTACCAAGGCCTCCTACCGCGACCTCGCCGGCCGCGGATGGGCCGTGGGCGCCCTGCTGCAGCCGGCGGCGGTCCGGACGTTCACCCAGGACCCGATGCTCGACCGCGACGCCTACCGCGTGCTGGAGCTGCCCGACCTCCACCAGGACGTGCGGAGCGCGATGGGCACCGACGGCACCGACCGGCACCAGCGCGCCGTCGACGCCTTCACGCGATGGCTCCTCGACGCGGTCGAGCCACCGGGCGAGGAGGCGCTCCTCGCCAACCGTCTCGCGGCGGAGATCGAGGCGGACCCGACGCTGCTCCGCCTGGAGCAGGTGGCCGAGCGGCTGCACGTGTCGGGACGGACCGTGCAGCGGCTCGCCCGCAAGTACGTCGGCCTGGCTCCCTCGGCGATGATCCGGCGGCGCCGTCTGCAGGAGGCGGCCGAGCGGGTGCGCCGCGCGCCGGGAACCGACCTCTCCACCCTCGCCGCCGAGCTCGGCTACAGCGACCGGTCCCATCTTGCCCAGGACTTCCGGACGGTGCTCGGCTTCACCGCCGGTGACTACCGCGCCGAATCGTGATGCAGCGGGTCCGGAAACCGGCGCCGTCCGGGCTGTTGCCCTCCTTCGCACCCGGCGGCAGGGTGGGGACATGACCCGCACCGAGAGACCTCCTGCACTCGTGGGCTGGACCCTGCGCCTGGAAGGCGCGACGGGTCTCGACACCCCGGTCCACCTCATCGAGCCTTCCATCCGTGCTGCGTTCGGGACCGGTAGGCGGGCCTCGGTGCTGCGCGGTGAGTGGCTCGGCCACGCGCTCCACCCTGTGCTCACCGATCTGGTGATCGGCACCTGGACCTCCGCCACGGTGCTCGACGCGATCGGCGGAGCCGATTCCACGACGGCGGCCCGACGACTGGTCGGCACGGGGCTTCTCGTCGTCGGCCCGACGGCGTGGAGCGGCTGGGCGGAGTGGTCGCAGGCCGGAGACCGCGACAAGCGCGTCGGACTCGTCCATGCCGCCACCAACGGAGTCGCCGTCAGCCTGTACGCAGCCTCGTGGGTGGTCCGCCGGGACGGGCGGCGCGGCTCAGGAGCCGGCCTCGCCCTGGCCGGGGCGGCGGTTGCCGGCGTCGGCGCCTACCTCGGCGGTCACCTGGCCGCAGCCCGGAAGGTGGGCAGCCGCCACCCCGCGTACGCCGACCCTTCCGCGACCTAGGTTCCGGCATGGAGCTGGTCTCACCACCCAAGGCCGCCCCCGGCGACAAGGTCGCGGTGCTGTCACCGTCGTTCGCGGCACCTGCCCTCGCGCCCGCGGTCCACGAGCAGGGCCTGGCCCGACTCGAGGCCCTGACCGGTCTCGTGCCGGTGGAGTTCCCGACGACCCGCAAGCTGGGCGCGTCGCCCCGCGAGCGTGCGGCCGACGTCAACGCCGCGTTCGCCGACCCCGAGATCCGGGCTGTCCTTGCCACCATCGGTGGCGAGGACCAGATCACTGTGGTGCGTCACCTCGACGCCGGTGTCCTCGCTCGGGACCCCAAGCCGTTCCTCGGCTACAGCGACAACACCAACCTTCTCAACTGGCTGTGGACGAACGGCGTGCCCGGCTTCTACGGTGGCTCGACCCAGGTCCAGCTCGGCCCCGGCCCGCACGTGGACCCGGTCCACGAGCGGTCCCTGCGCGCCGCCCTCCTGAGCGGCGAGCGGCTCGAGCTCACCGATCCGGGCGAGTCCGAGGACATCGGGCACGACTGGGAGGACCCGCGTGCGCTGGCGGAGTTCGGCGAGCGAGAGCCCACGGAGCCCTGGTCCTGGGCGGGCCCGGCGCGCTCTGTGACGGGGCGCACCTGGGGTGGGTGCGTCGAGGTCCTGCAGTGGATCCTGTGCGCCGGACGATTCCCGGCGGACCCCACCGTCCTCGACGGGGGTGTGCTGCTGCTCGAGTCCTCCGAAGAGCTCATCCCGGCCCGGGAGTTCGGCTGGATCACCCGGTCGCTCGGGGAGCGGGGCCTCCTCGAGGCTGTCGACGCCGTGCTCGTCGCGCGTCCTCCGACCTCGGACTTCACGGTGCGACCCTCCTCGGCCGAGCGCCGGGCCAAGCGGGAGGCGCAGCGGGACGCGGTGGTCGAGGTGGTGCAGACCTACAACCCTGAGGCGGTCGTCGTGGTGGGCCCGCCCTTCGGGCACACCCGACCGCAGTGGATCGTGCCGTACGGCGGCCTCGTCACTGTCGACGGGGTGAACCAGCGGGTCTTCGCGGACTACCGCTGAGGGTCCCGAGCCCCAGCTCCGCAGGCCTTCATCGGTGCGGCGGCGCGAGGTGACTCACTCCGCGTCGTCGGGCCGCTCAGCAAGGTCGGCCAGCCGGTCGATGGAGGCCCGGAGCCGTTCTGCGGTCGTGGCTCTCGCGCGCGGGAGCCGCTGCGGGTCGTTCAGCCGGGTCCAGTCGTAGGTGTGGATGACTCGCGTGCGGGAGGCGTCCAGCGGCTCCAGCTCCCACCGCCACAGGTGGCCCATGGGCTCCCCGCCCGGCTCGGCGGGCATCCAGGCGATGCGCTCCCCCTCGGCGAACTCCACCACATGGTTCTCCCTGAGGTGGCCCTTGGTGGTCGTCATGGCGAAGACCTCCCCGACGGCGTGCACCCGCTGACCGTCTGGCGCCCCGGACAGGTTGTCGTTGCCGTCCCACAGCGGCTGACGGGTCGGGTCTGCGATCAGCTCGAAGATCCGGGATGCCTCCGCGGCCACCTCGCGCCCCCAGCTGACGACCCGCTCCGCGTTGCTCTCTTCGGTCACGAAACCCATTGAAGCACCACCCCCGTCGCGACGCGGACGTCAGCGCCCCGTCGCGCGGCAGGGGACGGCGGGATCCGTCGAAAGTTCTTGTGGCGATTCGGCAACCACCGACGGCTTCTCACCGAAACAACGACAAGAGCGGTCGCAACCCGCGACCTGTAGGCGAAGGGAACATGATGAGGATCCGGACTCTCGCAGCGATGCTGCTCAGCACCGCGCTGGTCGGCGCATCGGTGGCAGCCGCGCCCGCGGCCCAGGCCACCAAGGGCCACGGCCATGGCTACGGCAATCGCAGCCTGGCCACGGTGCTGACCTCGGACGGCAACCGGTTCGACAAGCACGCCCGTGACTACGACATCCTCACCGAGGCCGTCCTGGCCGTCCTCGACGCCAAGCCGGACAGCCCGGTCGGGGTGCTCGCCGACGGCAAGGTGAAGCTCACCGCCTTCCTGCCCAACGACGCGTCGTTCCGTCTCCTGGCCAAGGACCTGACCGGCGACTGGATCAAGTCCGAGCGGCGGGTCTTCCACGCGCTCGTCGACGCTGTCGGGGTGGACGCCATCGAGCAGGTCCTGCTCTACCACGTCATTCCCGGCGTGAGGATCAACTCACGCGCCGCTCTGAAGTCCGACGGAGCGGAGCTGACCACGGCCCAGGGCGGCACCTTCACCGTCGACGTGCTCTACAAGCGACTGCCGCTGGTCCAGCTCATCGACCAGGACCCCGACGACCAGGACCCGTTCCTGGACCCGAGCGCGCTGAACATCAACAAGGGCAACAAGCAGATCGCGCACGGGATCCTCTTCGTGCTGCGCCCCGCGGACCTGTGAACCGGCTCGACCCGGACCGACTGATCGGAAGGTATCCCTCATGAGAAGAATGCTCCTGACCCTGACCGCGGCGCTGGTGGCCGCGGTGGCCACCATGGCGCCGGCCCACGCCGCCGACGACGCGCAGGTGTCCGTCCTCCACGGCGTGCCCGACGCCGTCGTCGACGTCTACGTCAACGGCGACGCCCTGCTCACCGACTTCGAGCCGGGCACGCTCACCGATCCCGTCTCGCTCCCCGCGGGCGACTACGACCTCAAGGTCGTCGCTGCCGGCGACGGTGCCGACGGCGACGCGCTCATGGAGGCCAACGGTGTGGCGGTGCCGGCCGGCGCCAACATCACGGTGGTGGCCCACCTCGACGCAGACGGCACGCCGACGCTGACCCCGTTCGTCAACGACACCTCGCCGATCGCGGCGGGAGAGGCAAGGCTGACCGTCCGGCACACGGCTGCGGCTCCCGCGGTCGACGTGCGCGCCAACGGTGACGTGGCGTTCTCCGACCTCACCAACCCCAACGAGGCCAGCGCGGACCTCGCGGCCGGGACGATCTCCGCCGACGTGGTCCTGGCGGGCACGGACAACGTGGCGATCGGCCCTGCGGACCTCACCCTCAGCGAGGGTGCGCACACCATCGTGTACGCCTGGGGCAGCGCCGCGGACGGCAACCTCGACCTGGCGGTGCAGACCATCGACGGGCTGCACTCCTCGCCCTCCGGTGTCCCCGGTGGCTCAGGTGGCCAGGCTGCGTCGTCCGGCTCCTGGGGAGGACAGGCTGCGCTGATCGGCGCGGGCGCACTGCTCGCCGGAGCCGGCGCGCTCCTGCTGACCCGGCGCCGGGACGCACGCGCGCAGGTGCGGTGACCTCGGGAGACACGCGCAGGGGGAGGGTGGCCACGGTTGTCGTGGTCGCCCTCCTCGGCGCGTGCGTGAGCGCCCTCGGTCTCTCGAGGTTCGAGCCGGAGCCGACCTTCACCGCGGGCAAGGTCGAGGCGGCCGCACTGCCGCTCGACATCACCGTGCCCGCGACCCGCGCGGCGACCCAGGGCAGGCTCAGGGCACGACTCAGGGCACGACTCAGGGCGCAGCCGCGCGGGCGACGTCACCTTCGGCCAAGGTACGTCCGCCGGCCCGGCCGGGAAGGCTCCCTCTCCCCCGACAGCTGTCCATTCCGCGTCTGGAGCTTCGGATGCCGGTCGTGCCCCGGGGGGTGGACCGCAGCGGCGCCATGGCGCTGCCCGGCACCGCCTCCGCCGTGGGCTGGTACCGGTTCGGCGCCCACCCCCGCGGTGCCACTGGCGCCACCGTGCTGGCCGGGCACGTGGACACGGCCGAGGAGGGCCCCGGACCGCTGGCCGGGATCGGAGAGCTCCGGCAGGGTGACCGGATCGACGTCCGCGCGGGCCGGCGCTCCACCCGCTACGTCGTCACCTCGGTCACCCGGATCGCGAAGTCCGCCCTCGACCTGCCGGCCGTCTTCTCGCGTGTGGGTCGCCCACGGCTCCACCTGGTGACCTGCGGGGGCGCCTACCTGCCCGACCGCGGCGGCTACCAGGACAACGTGGTGGTCGCTGCCCGGCGGGTGCCCCGCTGACGGTGCCGACGTCGCCGCGGCTGTCGGGAGGAGACGTCGTGGCCCTCGACCCATCCGGCCCTCGTCCCAGGACGAACGACCTACATGGACGTCGCCGATGCCGCCGATATCGCCGCCGGTCGGTCGATCGGGGTGAGACTGGCCAGCCAGGACGAGACCGCCCTCGAGGACGCCTACACGGCGTACGCACCGACGGTGCTGGCCTATGTCGGCCGGTTCGTCGGTCGCGACGAGGCAGAGGACGTGCTTCAACGGACGTTCCTGGACGCCTGGCGGGGGGCGGGGCGCTACGACCCGAAGCTCAGGTTCACGGGTTGGCTCTTCACGATCGCCCACCGCCGGGCCATCGACACGTTGCGAGCCCGCAGGCATCAGGTGGTCGACGCCGAGGCGTTCCGGGACCTTGTCGGAGAGGATGGGCGTGAGACAGCCAACCGCTACGCGGAGGCGGCCGATGTGCGTTGGGGATTGGCCCAGCTCCCCGAGCACGAACGCACGGTGATCGAGATGGCCTACTTCGACGAGCTGACCCAGCGTGAGATCGCCGAGCGACTCCAGGTGCCGATCGGCACCGTGAAGGCACGCGCCTCCCGCGGAACGAGAAGACTGGGCGAGATCATGCGAGCAGCAGAGGAGGGAGAGGCTTCATGACCACCGACCGACACCCGGACCTGTTCGCACTCCTCCGCGGCGAGCTGGGCAACAGCGGCGCGACCGCGGCCGGTGCACATCTGGACGGCTGCGCGGACTGCCGCGACGAGCTGGCGCAGGTCGCCGTCGGCCATGCCCTGATGACGGGCAGCGCACGCACCCTGCGCCGTGCCACACCGGTCGTGCTGCCCGCCGTACCCGCCCTGGCTGCCGTTCCTGCCCGCAGGGGCAGGTGGCTGCGGCCCCTCGGCGTGGTCGCCGCGACGGCGGCCGTCGTCGCGGGCACCTTCACGGCCACCCGGTACGCCGAGCGGGTCGACCAGCGCGACCGGGTCGCCGTGCAACCGGCTCGGCCTACCCCGACCACCTCTGCCCCGGTCGCGCAGCGGTCGGCGCTCCTCCAGCCGGTCGAGGGCCACGGCGGTGGCCGGGTCGTCATGGCTGCCGAGGACCACGCGGTGCGGATGAGCATCGAGACCCATGACCTGCCCGCGATCCTGCGGGGTCAGTTCTACTACGTCTGGCTCTTCGACCCGGGGACCGGCAAGATGCTCCCGCTCGGCGTCGTGGGGCCTCGGGGGGACGCCTCCTTCGAGGTGCCCGACAGCCTGGTCGACCGCTACCAGGTCGTCGACGTGAGCCTGGAGCGCGACGACGGCGACCCTGCCCACTCCGTGACCTCGGTCCTTCGGGCCGACTACGGGCCTGTCGACGGCCTCACCGAGTCGTGACCGACGGTCCCCGCCCGTCGTAGACGACTACCCTTTGCTGGTGAGCAGGATCTTCACCGCAAGCTTCGCCTCGGTCTACCCGCACTACGTGGTGAAGGTGGAGAAGAAGGGACGCACCAAGGCCGAGCTGGACCAGGTCATCGCCTGGCTGACCGGCTTCGACGAGAAGGCGCTGGCCGCCCACCTCGCGGCCGGAACCACCGTCGAGGAGTTCTTCGCCGGCGCCTCCCTCAACCCGCATGCGGTCCTGATCACCGGGTCCGTCTGCGGCGTGCGGGTCGAGGACGTCGAGGACCCGCTGATGCGGCAGATCCGCTACCTGGACAAGCTCGTGGACGAGCTGGCCAAGGGCAGGGCGATGGAGAAGGTCCTGAGGTCGCCGTCGACCGGGTGACCTCGCAGCGAGGCTCTGTGCTCCCCCGTCTGCCGGGTCAGACCTCCTGAACCGGCAGCGCCTCGTAGGCCGGGAGCAGCTCCTGCCACCGCGCCCGCGCGTCGCAGCGGTCGCGTCCGGCGAGGTGGGCAGCGAGGTCCTCGAGATGGATCTGGTCTCCCGCCCCGTAGGCAGCGACCTGGTCCAAGGGCACTGCGTGGTCCTCGATCACCAGGCGCGTCTGCTCGCCGTCGGCGGTGAGCGTCAGCTCGACGACACCGTCCGGCTCACCGTCGGCGGAGGTGGAGAGCCGCAGTCGCCGAGGCGGCTCGCAGACCTCCACGAGCCCGGTGCCCTCCCAGCCGCTGGCGAAGTAGTGGGCCCGGAACCGCCCGCCGAGCCGGAGGTCACCGTGCACCTCCCCGAGCCAGCGCCCGAGCCGCTCGGGCTCGGTGAGGGCCGACCAGAGGTCCTCGATGTCGGTGTCGAAACGGTCCTCCAGGCGTACGACGCCCGCCCCGCCGGAAGCGCGCAGGCCGCCCAGGACGCGGGCACCTCCAGGTGCATGACGGGTCATGGTGTGCTCCTTCGGTTGCGTCTTCCCCGGGCGATCTCGGTGTGCAGGGCATCGAGGCGCTGCTCCCACAGCGCGCGGTAGCGCCCCAGCCAGTCGTCGATCTCCGCAAGCGGCTCGGGGCGCAGGCTGTAGACCCTGCGCTGCGCCTCGTGGCGGACGTCGACGAGTCCCGCCTCCCGCAGCACCCGTAGGTGCCGGGAGACCCCGGGACGGGCGATCGGGAGCAGCGAGGCCAGCTCGCCGGCGGTCGCGGGGCCGGCGGCCAACGCCTCCAGCAGCGTGCGACGGCCTGTGTCTGCCAGGGCCCTCAGTGCTTCCTCCATCTCCTTTGAGTACCGCACTAGTTACGTACCCGTCAAGGTACATACGACGCCCGCGTGGAGGAGCGCAGCGCCCTCCAGCGAACGCTCCGGGCTCAGCCCAGCCCGACCAGGCGCTCCGAGTGCCTCCACAGCCCTTCGATGACTGCTTGGTCGCGGGCCTGCCTGCTCTCGCGACCATCCGCGGTGAACCGGCTGAAGTAGCGTCCGTCGAGCGCGGGGTCTGCTCCACGCTCGGCGAGGGCGATCAGCGGCGCGGCCCCGTCGGCCACGCTGATCGTGGCGAAGGACTTGAGCGGCGTCCGGTAGAGCAGCCCGACGAGCCACGAGTCGCGGCCGAACGAGCTGCCCACGGGGCCGGGATGGACGGCGACCGAGACGACGCCGTCGTCGGACCACCGTTGGGAGATGCCGCGCGTGAAGACGATGTTCATCAGCTTGCCGGTTCCGTAGGCGAGGAGCTCGAT
Organism: uncultured Actinomycetota bacterium; assembly: GCA_963784485.1. Taxonomy (GTDB): domain Bacteria; phylum Actinomycetota; class Actinomycetes; order Propionibacteriales; family Nocardioidaceae; genus Marmoricola_A. Next base: position 835,373 of record CAWARH010000005.1, read on the forward strand.
CGGCCGCCGGCGTCGGTAGTCGAGGTCGTCGAGGTCGATCCTGCCCACCAGGTTGGCGATGCTGGAGGTGTTGACCACCAGCGCCCCCTGGGAGGCGGCGAGCTGGGGGCGGAGCAGGCTGGTGAGCAGGAACGGTGCGAGGTGGTTCACCTGCAGGTTGGGTTCGTGGCCGTCGGCGGTCCGCCTCCCCGGGGCGAACGTCCCTCCGGCGTTGTTCATCAGCACGTCGAGGGTGTCGACACGCTCGGCCACCTGCGCGGCCAGGCGTCGTACGTCGTCGAAGCGCGAGAAGTCCGCGACCAGGGGCTCGGTGCCGACCGCCTCGGCGACCGGCCGCAGCTTGGCGGCGGACCGGCCGGTCACGTGCACCGTCGCCCCTCTCGCCGCCAGCGCCTTGGCGGTCTCTGCCCCGATCCCGTCACTTGCACCGGTCACGAGGACCGTCCGTCCTGCCATGGTCGCTTCGCTCATGCTGGTGAGCCTACGGAGGGCCGGCGAGCCATCCTTGGCGGGGTGGTGCGCCCACGGGCGGTCACTTCACCCGGGCGAACTCCCCACTCTCGACCTTGCCGAGGTGACGGCGGACCTCGTTGCGAACAGTGCGCGCCAGGATGTACAGCCCGATGACGTTGGCGATGGACATCGAGAAGATCATCGAGTCGGAGAAGCCGATGACGGGCTCGAGGGACAAGGCCGCGCCGACCACGATGAACATGCAGAAGACCACCTTGAACACGATCTCGGCGGTCACGCTGTCGCCGAAGAGGTAGCCGGTCGCCTTCATCCCGTAGTACGACCAGGAGATCATCGTCGAGAACGCGAACAGGACGACGGCTATCGCCAGGATGTGGGGGAACCAGGGCAGCACGGACTCGAAAGCTCGCGAGGTCAGGGCGACCCCGCCCAGCTTGGAGGCGTCCGGATCGCTCCAGGCGCCGGTGATCACGATCGTGAGCGAGCGCCGACCGCCGCCGCGAAGACGAGGCCGATCACCCAGATCTGACCACCAGCACGCTACGGACCAGCTGGTGCGTCCGGTCGGCCGCGAACTGGACTGCTCGCCTGCTCTGCTCGCTCCGGTCGACCCGACGAGTCGATCGACCCGCACGACTCGACCTGCAGGGTCGCTCAGCCTCACCGTCGGGGTCCTTCTCCCCTGGATCGACTCCGGTCCGCGATGCTCTGCTGATGAGTGAGCAACCATCCCCGGACACGACCAGGACCACAGGAGCCAGATGACCACCAGGCACAGCGACCATCTCGTCCGACGGGTCGCCTTCGGGGTGGCCGGAGGCATGGCCGGACTGATCTTCGCCGTCATCGTGGTGCTGAACCTGCACATCCTCGCCGGCCTGGAGGAGGGCTACGGCGCGAGTCCCCAAGAGGTCTGGGACTACTCGTTCGTTCTCGTCGTGGCAGACATCGCCCTTCTCGCCGGCGGCGCCGTGGTCGGCTTCCTGCTGCCCTGGCGGTGGACAGGGCGGACGGCATGACCCCACCCCGGTCGGTCCGGTGGAGCGGATGAGCTGACCTGTAGGCCGGGTTCTGTCCTCGCCGACCTCACGGTCCTGGCGATGGGCGACCATCCATCTGGGACCGCCGTTGCCGACGGCCTCCTGCGATCTACCCGCGAGCTCGGGCGGGCCGCCCTCGAACGCTCGCGCAGACGTCGTGCCCGAAGGTCGTGCGTCCTCTTGATCTTGCTCCAGGTGGGGTTTACCGAGCCGCTCCGGTCACCCGGAGCGCTGGTGGTCTCTTACACCACCGTTTCACCCTTGCCGGCGCCCCTGCTGCCAGGAGCCTCGGCGGTCTGTTCTCTGTGGCACTGTCCCGCGGGTCACCCCGGGTGGGTGTTACCCACCACCTTGCCCTGTGGAGCCCGGACCTTCCTCGACCCCAGGATCCTGGGACCGCGGTCGCCCGGTCAGCTCATCCGCATCGCCGAGTCTAGACGAGGGGAGCCGTTCGGCCTCCACTCCACCCCGGGAAGATCCACGCGAGACCGCCGTGCTCACCCGCGGACACCTCTGCCTCGGGCTCGGCGTCCACGACCGGCGCCCGACGGTCCGTCTGGGCAGCCCACCCTAGGGTGGGCGCCGTGCTGATCCTGCTGCCGCCGTCCGAGGGCAAGACCGTTCCGCGCCGGGGCCGTCCCCTCGACCTCGCCTCCCTGAGCTTCCCCGCGCTGCACGACGCCCGCGTCGACATGCTCGACGCCCTCGTCTCCCTCTGCGCCACCGAGCCTGAGCGGGCCTCGGTCGCCCTCGGGCTCGGTCCGACCCAGGCCGGCACGATCACCCGGAACGCCTCCCTGGCCACGGCCGCCACTGCCCGGGCCGACCGGGTCTACAGCGGCGTGCTCTACGAGGCCCTGGACCTTGCCGGGCTCGTCGGGCCGGCGAAGCGGCGCGCCACGGCACGGCTCGCCGTGACCTCCGGGCTGTTCGGTCTCGTCCGCCCCGGTGACCACATCCCGGCGTACCGCCTGCCTGGCCAGGCCACCCTGCCCGGCATCGGGGGCGTGGGTGCGTACTGGGGTCGACACCTCCACGGCGCCGTGGCGGAGGCGGCGCGGGGCGGGTTGGTGGTCGACCTGCGCTCCTCGGCGTACGCGCCGTTCTGGCGGGTCCCCCGCGGCGAGGCCGGCCGGGTGGCCACCCTCCGCGTCCTCCACGAGGTGGACGGTCGGCGCCAGGTCGTCTCGCACTTCAACAAGGCCACCAAGGGGCGGCTGGTGCGTGACCTGCTCGTGGACGGCTCGGTGCCCCGGGACCCGGCCGCCCTGGCCACGCTCCTCGGTGACCTGGGCTGGCGCGTCGAGTCGACGCCGACCTCCGCTGGGCGCCCCGCGCGGCTCGACGTGGTCGTCGGCGCCCTCTGACCGGGGACGGTCAGGGACCCCAGGAGCACGCTCAGATCCCGGACTCCCCGGTCCGCACCAGGATCCGGCTGCACTCCTCGCAGCGCACGACCTCCTCGCGCGGCGTGCGGGCGATGACCCCGAGGTCCCCGCTGTTCAGCTCGAGGCTGCAGCCCTCGCACCGGCGGGCACGCAGCAGCGCGGCACCTACCCCGCCCTTCTGCTGGCGCAGCCTGTCGTAGAGCGCCAGCAGGTCCTCGGGCATCCCTGCGACGGCGGCCTCGCGCTGGCGCTGCACGTCGACACCGTCCGCGCGCACCGCGGCCAGGTGGGTGTCCCGCGAGTGGGTCAGCTCCGCTATCCGGGTGTCGATGTCCTTGATCTGGCTGCGCAGGGACACCACCTCGGCCTGGGCGGCCTCCAGCTCCTCCATCACCTCCAGCTCGTCGTCCTCGAGGTTGCCGATCCGCCGGTCGAGGGAGACCAGCTCGTGCTGGAGGCGCTCGAGGTCCTTCGGGTTGCTCACCTGCCCCGAGTCCAGGCGTTGCTGGTCGCGGCGTCGGCGCTCCTTCACCTGCTCCACATCGGCGTCGGCCTTGCGCTGGGCCCGGGTCAGGTCGTCCACCCGGACCTGCGCGTCGCGGGCCTGGCCGTCCCACTCTGCCCGCGTCGCGGTCAGCTGGGCCAGCTCGGCCGCCTCCGGGGGGTTGCGCAGCTGGTGTCGCAGCAGGTCGAGGCGGCTGTCGAGCTCCTGGACGTCGAGCAGCTTGAGCTGGGCGAAGGGATCGGCTTTCACCGGGGGTGCTCCTCAGGTGGGACTCGGGGGCTCGGCGTTCTCGGGCCCGGGTGAGGTCAGACCCGGAACGTCCAGGGGTCGGTCACCACGGTGCTCACGTGGGTCTCCACCGTATCCCCCGCAGCGGCCACCGCCGCACGGACCTTCGCCTCGACGACCGGCAGCCACAGCGACTCCGCCGCCCAGTGGGCCACGTCGACCAGCGCAGGCCCCTCGGTCTCCAGGAACTCCGAGGCACGGTGGTGCTTGAGGTCGGAGGTGACGTAGACGTCGGCACCGCTGACCCGCGCCTGCTCCATCAGCGTGTCTCCCGACCCGGCCCCCACGGCGACCGTGGAGACCTCACGGTCCGGTTCCCCCGCCACCCGTACGCCGTGGGAGGTGGCAGGCAGCACGACGGCCACCCGCTGGGCGAGACCGGCCAGCGTGGTCGGCTGGGCGAGCGTGCCCACCCGGCCGTGCCCGTGCGGACCGGGAGGTCCCCCTGCCACCTCCTCGAGGACCTGGAGTCCCTCGAGCCCCAAGGCGCGCGCGATGGTGTCGTTGACCCCGTCCGCGGGCACGTCGGCGTTGGTGTGGGCGGTGAACAGCGCGACGCCGGAGCGGACCAGCCGGTGCACCACCCGCCCCTTGGGGGTGTCGGTCGCGACGCTGCTGACCGGTGTGAGCAGCAACGGGTGGTGCACGACGAGCAGGTCGGCGCCGAGGTCCAGCGCCTCCTCGACCACGGGCTCGACCGGGTCCACCGCGAACAGGATCCGGTGGACCTCCTGCGTGGGGTCCCCGCAGACCAGGCCGACCCGGTCCCAGGCGGCCGCCCAGGACGGGTCGTACCAGCTGTCCAGCAGCGAGATGATCCGGCTCAGGCGCATGTGCGCGAGCGTAGTGGCCGTGGGTGGCCGTGGGTGGCCGTGGTGGCCGTCGGTGGGCGCAGAGGGAATCGAACCCCCGACCACCTCCTTGTAAGGGAGGCGCTCTACCGCTGAGCTATACGCCCGGTGACCGGGCCGCACCGTGACCGACCGTCGCGGGCCCGGGACGTGAAGCAGCCGCTGGCGTCTCGGGTCACCAGCGGCTGCACAACCATTGTGCACCATGGGCGGAACAGATGTCATCTCCGGATCCCGTTGTTCTCGAACTTTTACGCGAGCCGATCCAGCACTGCGAGGTACTCGTCCGGGTCACGGGGGTCGGGCGGCTCGTGGTGCACGCCCCAGACGACCGTCCCGTCCCGGTCCACGATGACCGTCGAGCGGCGCGGTGCTCCGCGAGCCGGGTCGAAGACGCCGTACGCGGTCGCCACGGCCCCGTGCGGCCAGAAGTCCGAGAGCAGCGACAGCGCGAGCCCGTCGGCGTCGGCGAACGCGCGCAGCGCGTAGACCGGGTCGCAGGAGAGCCCCAGGACCACCACGTCCTCGCGGTCGAAGGCGTCCCAGCGGTCGCGCAGGGCGCTCAGCTCCCCGGTGCAGACCCGGCTGAAGGCGAAGGGGTAGAACACCAGCACGACCTTGCGCCCCCGCAGCTCGGACAGACGGACGGTGGCTCCGTGCTGGTCACGCAGGGCGAAGTCGGGGGCTGCCGTCCCGATCTCCGGACCCGGCCGGTCACCCACCGTCGGTCCCGCGGTCGGTCCCGCGGTCGGTCCCGCGGTCGGTCCCGGCGTACCCGCGGTCCAGCTCGCGCTTGAGGAGCTTGCCGGTCGCGTTGCGGGGCAGCCCGTCGAGGAAGACGATCTCGCGAGGCACCTTGTACCGCGCCAGGTGGGCACGCACATATGCCTTGAGCATGTCCTCGTCCGGCTCGTTCCCCGGCTCGAGGACCACGAAGGCCCGCAGCCGGGCGCCGTACTCCGGGTCGTCGACGCCGACGGCCGCGGCCTCCTGCACAGCAGGGTGGCCGGACAGGCAGTCCTCCACCTCCTGGGGGAAGACGTTCTCGCCGCCGGACACGATCATCTCGTCGTCCCGTCCCTCGACGAACAGCCGGCCGGCAGCGTCGAAGCGTCCGACGTCACCGGTGCTCATGAGACCGTCGACGACGTCCTTGCTGCCGCCGCCGGTGTAGCCGTCGAAGAGCAGAGCGTTGCCGACGAAGATCCGTCCGCTCTCACCTGGAGCCACCGGACGGTCCCGGTCGTCGTAGAGCCGCACGGTCGTGGCGTGCGGTGGCCGACCCGCGGTCCCCGGGGCCTCGCGCAGGTCCCGCGGCGTGGCGACGGTGGCCCAGGCCACCTCGGTGGAGCCGTAGATGTTGTAGAGGTGGTCGCCGAACCGGTCCATCCAGGCCGCGCCCAGGTCGCCGGGCAGCGCGGAGCCGGAGGCGGCGACCACCTTGACCTCGGACAAGTCGTAGGACGTCAGCGTCTCCTCGTCGAGCCGCAGGATGCGCTGCAGCATGACCGGGACCACGACGAGGGAGTCGCAGCGGTGTTCGGCGAGGACCCGGAGACACTCCTCGGGGTCGAAGCCTCGGCGGAGCACCGCCGTGGACTCCAGCAGCATCGCCAGCGCCAGGTGGGCCCAGCCCCACGTGTGGAACAGCGGGGCGGCGATGTGGGTCCGCCAACCCCGCCGCAGCGGCATCCGGGACAGCAGGGACACCGCGGCGCCGATCCCGGCCCGGTCCCGCGGTGCCCCCTGGGGCGTCCCGGTCGTGCCCGAGGTGAGGATGACGATGCGGCTCGGCGCTGGAGGCCGCGGCAGGGCGGCCCGCGGCGAGCCTGTGGTGATCAACCCCTCCAGGGTCGGGGCCGCGGGGTCGGGACGCGCGCCGGCGGGGGCGCGGGTCCAGGCGAGGATCCGCCGACACCCCTCTGCCTCCGCCAGCAGCCCGGCGAACTCCTCGTCGTGGACCACCCATCGGGGTCGCTCCCGGCCGAGGACCTCGACCAGCTGAGGGCCGGCGGTCGAGGTGTTGAGGTAGAGGATGTCGGCGCCCAGCCGGGACGCGGCGAGCGTGACGTCGACGAAGCCGCGATGGTTGCGCACCATGACTGCGATCCCGTCGCCGGGCCCGACCCCGAGCCGGCTGAGCGAGTCGGCCAGGGCTGCGGCCCGCGCGTCGATCTCGCGATAGGTCAGCGGTCCGCTCTCGTCGATCAGGCCGACGCCGTCGGGGTTGCGGGCCGCCAGCGCCGCGAAGCCGCCCGCGGGTCCGATCCCCCACCGCAGCACGGCGGCGCCCATCCGGGCCGCGACCAGCGGGGAGTAGGGCCGGAGGACCCCGGCTCGACCCAGCACGACTGCCGCCGTCACCGGCTCGGCGACCAGAGCCGAGACCCTCCGCGCGAGCCTGACGGCAGCGGGCTGTCTCAGCGCGCGGCCGACTTCGGAGCCGCCAACCGGGTAGCCGACCAGTCCTTGGAGACCGCTGCGGTCGTCGTGACCGCCAGTCCCGCCACCGGGGCGGCCTCGGTGACGTCTGCGGGGTCGACCGCGTGCGGGCGGCCCACCTTGGGGGTGAGCAGCCAGATCGTCCCGCCGTCCACGAGGTCGGTCAGGGAGTCCACCAGCGCGTCCACCAGGTCGCCGTCGTCGTCGCGCCACCACAGGAGCACCGAGTCCACGACGTTGCCGTAGTCGCCGTCGACCATGTCGCCGTCGACGGCATCCTCGATCTGGACCCTGAGGGCGTCGTCGACGTCCTCGTCCCAGCCCAACTCCTGGACCACGGAGCCGGGGCCGAACCCCATCCGCTCGCCGGCGTTCTTGGTGTCCGCGCCACCGGGGGTCGCGCTCACGTCAGGCTCCTCCACTTCGACCGGTCCGGGGCCGGGTCGGCCGTCGGACGCTGCTGTACTCCGGATAGTCCACCGGAGATGGGCCTCCGGTGCAACCTGTTCGCCCACGATCGCGTGTCGGAGGCCACGGGCCGAGAACTCGCCAGTACTTCGAGGGGCTGCAAGTATGGGGGTGTGGCTACCCAGGACCAGAACCCGGAACGTACCCCGGAACGTCCCTCCGTGATCCATGAGGGACTCCCCACCCAGCTGCCCGACATCGATCCCGACGAAACCCGTGAGTGGCTCGACTCGTTGGACGAGATGATCACCGACCGTGGTCGTGAGCGGGCGCGCTACGTGATGCTCAAGCTGTTGGAGCGCTCTCGTGAGAAGCAGGTCGGCGTTCCCGCCCTGCGTTCGACCGACTACATCAACACCATCCCGCCCGAACGCGAGCCGTGGTTCCCCGGCGACGAGGAGGTCGAGCGGCGGATCCGCGCGTTCCTCCGGTGGAACGCCGCGATCACGGTCTCGAGCGCCAACCGCAAGGGCCTCGAGGTCGGCGGACACATCGCGACCTACCAGTCGTCGGCCTCGCTCTACGAGGTCGGCTTCAACCACTTCTTCCGCGGCAAGGACCACCCCGGCGGTGGCGACCAGGTCTTCATCCAGGGCCACGCCTCCCCCGGCATCTACGCCCGCGCGTTCCTCGAGGGCCGGCTCAGCGAGCAGCAGCTCATGCACTTCCGTCAGGAGGTGCAGCACGGCGTGGGCAAGGGCCTGTCGTCGTACCCGCACCCCCGGCTGATGCCGGACTTCTGGGAGTTCCCCACGGTCTCGATGGGGCTCACCGCGCTGAACTCGATCTACCAGGCCCGGTTCAACAGGTACCTGCACAACCGCGGCTTCAAGGACACCAGCAACCAGCACGTCTACGCCTTCCTCGGCGACGGCGAGATGGGTGAGCCCGAGTCGCTGGGCGCGATCGGCCTCGCGGCCCGCGAGGAGCTCGACAACCTCACCTTCGTCGTCAACTGCAACCTGCAGCAGCTCGACGGACCGGTGCGTGGCAACGGGAAGATCATCCAGGAGCTCGAGGCGTTCTTCCGCGGTGCCGGCTGGAACGTCATCAAGGTGGTCTGGGGTCGCGAGTGGGACCCGCTGCTGGCCCGCGACGTCGACGGTGTGCTGGTCAACAAGATGAACTCCACACCGGACGGTCAGTACCAGACCTACTCCGTCGAGGGCGGCGCCTACGTCCGGGAGAACTTCTTCGGCGGCGACCCGCGCCTGCGCAAGATGGTCGAGCACATGAGCGACGACCAGATCCGCAAGCTCCCCCGGGGCGGACACGACTACCGCAAGGTCTACTCCGCCTTCGACGCAGCCCAGAAGCACGTCGGGCAGCCGACGGTCATCCTGGCCAAGACCATCAAGGGCTGGACGATCGAGTCCCTGGAGGGCCGCAACGCGACCCACCAGATGAAGAAGCTGACCCCGGACAACGTCAAGCGCTTCCGGGACCGCCTCTACCTGCCGCTCAGCGACCGGGACATCGACGACGCCTACGAGCGCACCGGTGCCGCGCCGCTGTACCACCCGGGAGCCGACTCCCCCGAGGTGGAGTACATGCTGGAGCGCCGTTCCCAGCTCGGCGGCTCGATCCCGAAGCGCGACGTCAGGGCCAAGCCGCTGAAGCTGCCCGGCGACAAGGTGTACGCCGAGCTGAAGCAGGGTTCGGGCAAGCAGTCGGTCGCCACGACAATGGCCGTCGTCCGACTGCTCAAGGACCTGATCAAGGACCCGGAGATCGGCTCGCGGATCGTGCCGATCGCCCCGGACGAGTTCCGGACCTTCGGCATGGACTCGATGTTCTCGACCCACAAGATCTACAACCCGCAGGGTCAGATGTACGAGTCGGTGGACCGCAAGCTGCTGCTGGCCTACAAGGAGTCCCCGCAGGGCCAGATGCTCCACGAGGGCATCTCGGAGGCCGGCGCGATGGCGTCGACGACGGCCGTCGGGTCGTCGTACTCCACTCACGGCGAGCACATGATCCCGTTCTACATCTTCTACTCGATGTTCGGGTTCCAGCGGACCGGCGACTCGATCTGGGCGATGGCCGACCAGCTCGCCAAGGGGTTCCTGATCGGTGCGACCGCCGGTCGGACCACCCTGACCGGTGAGGGCCTGCAGCACGCGGACGGACACTCCCCGCTCCTGGCGGCGACCAACCCTGCGGTGGTGCACTACGACCCGGCCCTCGCCTACGAGGTCGGGCACATCGTCCGCAGCGGTCTGGAGCGGATGTACGGCGCCACCGAGAAGGACCCGCACGGCGAGAACGTGATCTTCTACCTCACGGTCTACAACGAGCCCTACCAGCAGCCCAAGGAGCCGGAGAACCTCGACGTCGAGGGACTGCTCCAGGGGATGTACAAGACCTCGGACGCGCCGGAGGCCCTGCCCTCGGACGCGCCCAAGGTGCAGCTGATGGCCTCGGGGGTCGGCTACCCCTGGATCGTCCACGCCCAGAAGATGCTCGCCGAGGAGTGGGGCGTCGCCGCGGAGACCTGGTCGGTCACCTCGTGGAACGAGCTTGCCCGCGAGGCCGGCGAGGCCGAGGAGTGGAACCTCCTGCACCCCTCCGAGGAGCGCAAGGTGCCCTACGTCACCACCAAGCTCCAGGGCGCCGAGGGTCCGTTCGTGGCCGTCAGTGACTACATGCGGGCGGTGCAGAACCAGATCGCCAAGTGGATCCCGGGTGAGTACCACTCCCTCGGCGCCGACGGTTTCGGCTTCGCCGACACGCGGCCCGCCGCCCGGCGGTTCTTCCACATCGACGCACAGTCGGTCGTCGTGCAGGCGCTCGCCGCGTTGGCCGCCCGGGGCGAGGTCAAGACCGACGTCGTCCAGGAGGCGTTCGACAAGTACCAGATCGACGACCCGACCGCGGTCGCCGGTGTGAAGCAGGAGGGGGGCGACGCCTGAGGCCTCGCCCTCGCGTCCTCACCCAGCACGTCCCCGAGCCGTCAGCTCCTGCCAAGGGGCTGGCGGCTCGGTCGTGCCTGGGGCTCAGGCGATGGTGCGGACCCGGGTGTCGGGGATCACGACGCCGGCCGGAGCGCCACTCTTGAGCAGCGCGCGCCACCGGCCACGGTGGTACGACGCCGGCTCGGTCTTGCTCATGAAGCGCCGTACCGTCCGGACGAACTCGTCAGGGTGGTCCTTGTGGGGGAAGTGCCCGGCACCCTCGACGATCTTGACCGTGGCGGTCTTGGCGATCCGGCGCACGGTCTCGGAGTGGGCCACCGGGATCACCTGGTCCTCGCTCCCCCAGATCACGCACATCGGCAGCCGCTGGGTCAGGTAGGCCCGGTCGACCATGGTGATGATCTGGCCGCGGTAGTCCACGCAGCCGCGCACCACGTGGACGAGGGCGCTGCGGGCACGGGGGTCGCGCAGGCTCTCGACGATGTCTGCGACCTCGTCCAGGTCGCGCAGGGCTGCCCCGTCCAGGCGGGACGCGACGCGCAGCGCCCCGGTCGCCAGCTGACGCACCCCAGGGAGCGTCACCACACCCATGGCGGTGTGGAAGAACGGCAGGGTGACCACCCGGATGGCCGGGGTGACCTCACGTCCGAGCCCCCCGGGGGCGACCAGGATCATGCGCTCGGTGCGCTCGGGGAACTGGTAGGCGAACTGCATCGCCACCCCACCGCCGAGGCTGTGCCCGACCACGGTGACCTTGTCGATGTTGAGCACGGTGATGAGGTCCCGCATGCCGTTGGCATAGCCGCCGACGCTGTAGTCGGCGCGCGGTTTGTCCGAGAGCCCGTGCCCCAGGAGGTCCGGAGCGATCACGGTGTAGTCCTGGGCAAGCTTCTCGATCACCGACGTCCAGGTGGTGTGGTCGCAGGCCATGCCGTGGAGCAGCAGGATGACCGGCCCCTGGCCGGTCTTCACGAAGGCACGACGGTGTCCGTGGATGGTGACGTACTGCAGCTCAAGGGGGTCCACGGGACCGCACACCTCCCTCGCCGACGGTCGACGCCCACTCGTCACGGCTCGTTCACCCCGGAGAGGACGTGGATTCATTAGACAGTGTTCTCTCGCTTCACGCACGCCCGGGGGGGTATCGGGTCGGTAACAGTGCAGCAAACCCCCGCCGGACTCGTAGGGTGGAGAGGTGACGAGGCCGCGCAGTCGGGCGCAGATCGCGCGCCAGATGCAGGGCGCGGTCGGCGACCTGACCAAGATCTCCCTCGCGCGCATGGAGCGCGAGATGACCTGGTTCGCCGAGCTGCCCGCCGAGCAACGCGCATGGATCGGCATGGTCCTCCAGGCTGGCTTCACCAGCTTGGTCACGTGGTACCGCAACCCCGGCCAGCCGGCGCCCCCCTTGGCTGCAGAGGTCTTCGGCAACGCCCCCCGCTCCTTCGCCGGCGTGATCACGTTGCAGCAGACGGTGGCGATGATCCGGCTGAGCATCGAGGTCGCCGAGACCGACCTGGGCCGCGCGGTCTCTCCCGAGCACGCCGGAGAGGTCCGGGAGAGCATCCTGAACTACGGGCGGGAGCTGGCCTTCGCGACCGCAGACGTCTACGCGCACGCGGCCGAGATGCGGGGGGCGTGGGATGCCCGACTGGAGGCGCTCGTGGTCGACTCGATCATGCGGGGTGACCCCGACGACACCATCCGGACCCGGGCCAGCGCCCTCGGCTGGGTCGAGTCGGGGAACGTCGCCGTGGTGGTGGGGTCCGTCCCCGCAGCCGACCAGCAGCCCGAACAGCACCGCGAGAACATCGTCGACGAGGTCCGGACCGTGGCCCGCCAAGCCGGCTTGCACTCCCTGGGCGCCGTCCAGGGAGACCGCCTGGTGGTCGTGGTGGGGAGTGTGGAGGATCCGGACAAAGCGGGTGCGCTTCTGTCGCCGTGCTTCGGGGCGGGGCCGGTCGTCGTCGGGCCCGTGGTGGCCGGTCTGCTCCAGGCGCACCGCTCCGCGGTCGAGGCGGTCGCGGGCCTGCGCGCGGCGGCCGGTTGGCCGGCGCCCCCCGGACCGGTGACGAGCGAGGACCTCCTCGCCGAGCGCGCTGTGGACGGAGACGGCAGCGCGCGCGAAGAGCTGGTCACCCACGTCTACCTGCGGCTCCTCGCCGCCGGGTCCGGCGTGCTGGACACCCTGGTGGCCTATCTCGACCAGGGTGGCTCCGTGGAAGGCACCAGCAGGGTGCTCTTCGTGCACCCCAACACCGTGAGGTACCGTCTCAAGCGCGTCCTCGACCTCACCGGCCTCTCCCCCGGTGATGCGCGTCACGCGTTCACCCTGCGGGTGGCGGTCGTCCTCGGCCGGTTGAGCGGGGAGAGGGGTGACCCAGATCTCTCTTTGTAGGGTTCCCACAAAGATTGCCCCCTCATCTTCGTGCGCCCCTGAGGCGAACTCGGTGACCCGCGACCGGGATCATGGAGTCATGCTCGTCATTGTCGCTCCCGGCCAGGGGGCCCAGACCCCCGGCTTCCTCGAGCCCTGGCTCGCCGACCAGCAGTACGCCGACCGCCTGCGTTGGCTCTCCGCCGTCTCCGGACTCGACCTCGTGCACTACGGCACCGAGGCCGACGCAGACACCATCCGTGACACCGCCGTGGCCCAGCCCCTCCTCGTGGCCTCTGCCCTGGCCGCGGCTCTCGACGTCGTCGGCGAGGACGGTGCGACGAGCGGGGTCGGCGCCGTCGCCGGACACAGCGTCGGGGAGCTGGCCGCCGCCGCGCTCTCCGGCGTGATCACCCCGGAGCAGGCGATGGTGCTGGTGCGCGAACGAGGCAAGGCGATGGCCGAGGCGGCCGCGACCACGCCGACCAGCATGACCGCCGTCCTTGGTGGCGTGCGGGAGGAGGTGCTGGCCAAGCTCGAGCAGCACGGCCTCACCCCCGCCAACGACAACGGCCCGGGCCAGATCGTGGCAGCGGGCACCACCGAACAGCTCGCCGCCTTCCAGGACGACGCACCGGCGCGGGCGCGCCTGGTCCCGCTCTCGGTGGCCGGCGCCTTCCACACCCACCACATGCAGCCTGCCGTGGACGTGCTGGACGCTCTGGCGCGTGGCGTGGTCACCCGCGAGCCCAGCACCCCGGTGCTCTCCAACCGCGACGGAGCCGTCGTGGCGGGCGGACGCGACGTGCTCGACCGGATCGTCACCCAGATCGGCAGCCCCGTCCGATGGGACCTGTGCATGGACACCATGCGCGACCTCGGAGTGACCGGGTTGTTGGAGCTGCCGCCGGCCGGCACCTTGACCGGCATCGCGAAGCGTGCAATGAAGGGAGTCGAGACCTTCGCCCTCAAGACTCCCGACCAGCTCGACGAGGCGCGAGCCTTCGTGCGCAAGCACACTGCGACCACCGACCACGACCAGACCGAGGGTGCCCCCGCATGACGGATATCGCCACCGTGACCGGCACGACCCACACCGCCCTGCTCGGGCTGGGGACCTACCGGCCGAGCCGGATCGTGCCCAACGCTGACATCGTCGAGGCCATCGACTCCTCCGACGAGTGGATCCAGCAGCGTTCCGGCATCAAGACGCGCCGCTTCGCCAACGAGGAAGAGTCCGTGCAGATGATGGCGGTGTCCGCCGCGCGGACCGCCCTGGAGCAGTCCGGCATCGACGCCGCGCAGGTGGACGGCGTGATCGTCGCCACCATCTCGCACCTCCTGCAGACTCCGGCCGTCGCCACCGCGGTGGCCCACGAGATGGGCCTCGAGCGCCCCGTCGCCTTCGACATCAGCGCCGCGTGTGCGGGCTTCTGCCACGGCGTTGCGCTGGCCTCCGACATGGTCAAGGCGGGCAGCGCGAAGTACGTCCTGGTGATCGGGGTGGAGCGCCTCTCCGACATCACCGACATGGCAGACCGCGGCTCGGCCTTCATCTTCGCCGACGGCGCTGGTGCGGTCCTGGTCGGCCCCTCGGAGACCGCCGGCATCGGTCCGGTGGTGTGGGGGTCGGACGGCGAGCAGTTCGACCTGATCCGGCAGCGCGAGGACTGGCGTGACGTCGTGGCCTCGGAGAAGCCGGTCATCCCGCACCTGGTGATGCAGGGCAACGCGGTCTTCCGGTGGGCGGCGTACGAGATGGCCAAGACCGCCCAGGCGGCGCTGGACCGTGCCGGTATCACCGCCGACGACCTCGACGTCTTCGTGCCCCACCAGGCCAACATGCGCATCATCGACGCGATGGCCCGGTCGATGAAGCTGCCCGAGCACGTGGCGATCGCCCGCGACATCGCCGAGCAGGGCAACACCTCGGCCGCCTCGATCCCGCTCGCCCTGGACAAGCTCGTGGAGCTCGGCCAGGCCAAGAGCGGGGACACCGCCCTGCTGATCGCCTTCGGCGCCGGGCTCGCCTACGCCGCCCAGGTGGTCAAGGTCCCGTGAACAGGCGGTCGCGCCCTCTAGCGTGACCGTTGCATGATCTGCACGAACAGTTCCACCGCACCAGCCAGCACCACCGCCAGAGCCCTACCACAACCCAAGGAGCCCCCTGTGGCAAGCACCACCGAGATTCAGGCCGACCTCGCTGTCATCGTCGAGGAGATCGCCGGCGTTCCCGCCGACGACGTGCAGATGGACAAGGAGTTCGTCTCCGACCTCGACGTCGACTCGCTGTCGATGGTCGAGATCGTCGTGGCCGCCGAGGAGAAGTTCGGCGTCCGGATCCCCGACGACCAGGTCAAGAACCTCAAGACCGTCGGCGACGCGGTCAACTTCATCGAGTCCGCCCAGGCCTGACCCGACCTTCCGGATCCGGTCCGCCTGCACGCGCAGGCGGACCGGGACGGACGAGGAGTGATCCACATGAGCACGACCCGTGTACTGGTGACCGGTCTCGGCACCACGTCGCCCGTCGGTGGCGACAGGACGACGACCTGGGAGGCCCTGCTCTCGGGCAAGTCCGGGGTCGACGTCATGAAGCACGACTGGGCCGAGCAGCTCAGCACCCAGATCGCCGCCGAGGTCGCGGTCGAGCCGACGGACGTCCTCGACCGGGTCAAGGCTCGGCGCCTCGACCGATCCGGCCAGTTCGCTGTGGTCGCCGCCCTCGAGGCCTGGGCCGACGCCGGCTTCGGCGAGGGTGGCGCCCAGGTGGACCCCGAGCGCCTCGGCGTGGCCATGGCCTCCGGCATCGGCGGCATCACCACGCTGCTGAACAACTACGACGCACTCGTGCAGAAGGGACCCCGCCGGGTCTCCCCCCTGTCGATCCCCATGCTGATGCCCAACGGCCCCGCCGCCAGCATCGGCCTGGCCCTCGGTGCCAAGTCGGGCGTCCACACCCCGGTCTCTGCCTGCGCGTCGGGCAACGAGGCGATCGCGCTCGGCATCGACCAGATCCGGCTAGGACGTGCGGACGTGGTGGTCGTCGGCGGCACCGAGGCAGCCGTGCACGCCCTCCCGATGGCCGCCTTCGGCCAGATGATGGCCCTGTCCAAGCGCAACGACGAGCCGGAGCGCGCCTCTCGGCCGTGGGACAAGGGCCGCGACGGCTTCGTCCTCGGCGAGGGCGCAGCGGTGCTGGTGCTCGAGTCCGAGGAGCACGCCATGGCCCGCGGGGCCAGGGTGTACGCCGAGGCGGCCGGCGCGGGCATCACCGCGGACTCCCACGACATCGCCCAGCCCGACCCGACCGGTCACGGCGCCACCCGGGCGATGGGTATCTCGCTGCGCGAGGCCGGGCTCAGCCCGGAGGACATCGTGCACATCAACGCGCACGCCACCTCGACCCCCCAGGGCGACCTGGCCGAGGCTGGAGCCATCCGGCAGGCGCTGGGTGCGGCGGCCGACAGGGTGGTGCTCACCTCGACGAAGTCGATGACCGGGCACCTCCTCGGTGCCGCGGGCGCGCTCGAGTCGCTGGCGGTGATCCTGGCGATGCACCACCGCGTGGTGCCTCCCACGATCAACCTGGAGGACCCCGAGGACATCGGCCTCGACGTGGCCACCCGTGTGCGGGACCTGCCCTCGGGCCAGATCGCGGCGCTGAACAACTCCTTCGGCTTCGGCGGTCACAACGTCGCCATCGCCTTCAAGAGCGTCTGACCCTGACGCGTCGAGGGGGGCGGACCGGCTCAGCCCGGTTCGCCCCCCTCGTGCGTCGGAGGCCTCTGGTAGACCTCGTCCATGACCCTCAAGGCGGCACGCGTGGCCCAGCGACGCGCCCGGGTCAGCCGTCGCCACCTTCTCGACGGGTCCGGATCCTCGCCTGTGGCCGTCGCACGGGCCGTCGGGGTCCTGCACGCGACCGACCCGGCCACGGTGTACCTCTCCGTGCTGGCTCGCTCGGCCGCCAGCACGCTGACCGACGTCTCCGCGGCGCTCTACGACGACCGCTCGCTGCTGCGGATGATGGGCATGCGGAGAACGCTCTTCGTGGTCCCCCGGGAGCTCAGCCCGACGGTCCACCATGCGGCTGCCTCGAGGGTGGCCGCCACGATGCGCCGGCGGCTGCTCACCGAGCTCGCGGTGGCCCCGACCGATCCTCCGCTCCCCCAGGACCCGGAGGAGCTGTCCCGGTGGCTCGAGGACACCGTGGCCACGGCCGAGCAGGTCGTCGCCCGGCTCGGCGTGGCTTCGGGTGCCCAGATCGGAGCGGCCGCACCGAGGCTGCGGACCGCGATCCTCCCGCGGACGACGAAGAAGTACGACGTGCGTCGGACCATCACCTCCATGGTGCTCGCCCTGATGGGGGCAGAGGGCCGGATCGTGCGCTCACGGCCTCTCGGTTCCTGGACCTCCCGGCAGCACACCTGGGAGGCGAGCACCGCGTGGTGGCCGGAGGGTCTCCCTCCCCTGGAGGAGCCGATCGCCCGGGCTCGGCTCGTCGAGCAGTACGTGGCCCGGTTCGGCCCGGTCACCGAGGCCGACGTCGCGTGGTGGACGGGGTGGCCCCTGGGCCTCACCCGCGTCGCCCTCGCCGCGCTGCCCCTCGTCGAGACCGGGGCCGGGGTGGTGCTCGCCCACGACGCGGAGCCGGTGCCGGACGTGCCGCCGGTCGCCGCACTGCTTCCGGCGCTCGACCCGACCCCGATGGGCTGGAAGGACCGCGGGTGGTTCCTCCCCGCCGACTCACGTGCGCTCTACGACTCCTTCGGCAACGTCGGTCCCACCGTCTGGTGGGCCGGAGAGGTCGTCGGCGGATGGGCGGTCGACCCGGGAGGCGCGATCAGGTGGCGGCTCGTCGAGGACCGGGGGGCCGAGGCCGCCGAGGCGGTCGCGGCCGCGGCGGCACGGCTCGAGCGGCGACTGGAGGGGGTCGTCGTGGTCCCGTCGTTCCGGACGCCCTTGGAGCGCGAGCTCAGCGCGCCCTGAGCTGCGCGTACGGGCCCGCTCAGACCACCTGGTGCAGCCACCGGACCGGGGCACCGTCGCCGGCGTGCCGGAACGTCTCCAGCTCGTCGTCCCACGGCTTGCCGAGCAACCGGTCGATCTCGATCTCCAACGCGACCTCGCCGAGCGCGGCGCGGACCACGGCGGCCTTGAGCCGGTCCTCGGGGATCATCAGGTCGCCGTGGACGCCGGTGACCGCGTGGAAGACCCCCAGCTCGGGAGTGGAGGAGTAGCGCGCCCCCTCGGTGGCCGCGGTGGGCTCCTCGGTGATCTCGAACCGCAGGTGTGTCCAGCCCCGCAGCGCCGACACGATCGCGGCTGCCGTGCCCACCTCTCCGAGCCAGGAGAACTCGGCCCGGTAGGTCCCGGCCTGGGCAGGCTGAGGCGTCCACTCGAGGTTCACGGCGTTGCCGAGAACACCGCCCACGGCCCACTCGATGTGCGGGCACAGCGCGGACGGCGCCGAGTGGACGTAGATGACGCCCCTGGTCGCTTGACGTGTAGTCACCGTGGCCTCCTGTTGATCCGGCGTCGAGGTACGCCTTCCCCAGCGATCTCGTGTGGACCCAACAAGTGGTCTCGGAAGCGGTATGCGGTTGTTATCAACCATTGTGCGACACATCTGACTCTTTTGCCACAGCAACCCCGGAAGTCGTCCAGAGTCACAGCGCTCGGCGGTGTCAGCCGGTCCGACCCCGCGGTCGGAGTCGGACGGTCGGCATCGGCGGAGCCAGCAGACGGTCCCCGTCGAAGTCCGCGACGTCCCCGAACCGTTCGGGCACGAACTCCACACCGGTGCCGTTCCACGCGGCGCGCTGCTCGACGATCTCCTCGTGGCTGCGGCCGATGAAGTTCCACCACATCACGATCTCCTCCTCGAACGGCTCACCACCGAGCAGCAGGGCGATGGCGTCTCCGTCCGGGGCGCCGAGGGTGAGCTCGCGCCGCCCGTCGCCGAGGAACGTCATCTGCTGGGCGTCCACCGGTCGGTCGTCGACCACGACCGGAGAGCCGACGGCCAGGACCGCGTGCTCGAAGCCCTCCCGCAGGGGCAGCCGGACGGTGGCACCCGCGTCGAGGCGCACCTCGGCGCCCACCAGCGGCGTGTACGCCGGGGCCGGCGACCGGTGTCCGGCCAGCTCGCCGACCATCACGGTCACCGTCGCCCCCGCGTGGGTGAAGCGCGGCAGATCAGCCAGGTGGTCGAAGCCGGGACCGACCTCGTCCCGGACCTGGTCGGGCAGGGCGACCCACAGCTGGACCCCGTGCAGCGTCGCCGGCGCGTCCTCGGGCGACACCTCGGCGTGGCAGATCCCGTGGCCGGCGGTCATCACGTTGAGCTCTCCTGGTCGGATCCGCTGGTCCGAGCCCAGGCTGTCGGTGTGTCTGCCCAGCCCCTCGAAGAGCCAGGTGACCGTCTGGAGGCCGGTGTGCGGGTGGGGGGGCACCCACATCCCGCCGATCTGCCGGATGTCGTCGGGGCCGTAGTGGTCCAGGAAGCACCATGCGCCTACCATGCGCCGCACCTTGTGCGGGAGGATCCGCCGCACGTGCGTGCTGCGACCGAGCAGCACGTCGCGCGGCTCCAGCGGCTCGTGGACGCTCTGGAACGTGCTCATGGCGCCCAGTGTGCCTCCAGGGCCGCCATCAGCGCACCGAGGACGCAGACCCCTGCGCCGGCGGTGCGCCAGCGATCGGCGACGAGCAGGCGGCGGACCAGCGCGGCGTCCCGCCCGGCGCCGAGGCGCCCGTGGGTCGGGGCAGCCACCAGGGCCGTGGTGAGGAACGACAGCGCAGCACCGGCAGCGGCCAGCAGCACCCACGGGTCGCGGGGGTGGGTCACCAGCGCCCAGCCGCCCCCGACGAGCAGGGCACCGTAGACGGCGGCGACCACGGGCGCGATGGCCCGGGTGTGGGCTCCGTGCGCCCGCGTCCAGTCGGGGGCGGCCGCGAGGGCCGGATAGACGACGCCGCTCACGGTCACCTGGAAGCCGAGGTGGACCGCGGCCGTGGCCAGGCCCGCCAGGAGCGCGGCATCCTGAGCAGACATGGGGACCAATCTAAGCGTCCCTCGCGCGCCGGGCTTTCCCGGCACGCGACAACGCTGCACAGTGAGCCCGACGGTCCGCTCGGGGCGGGCGCTGGCCGAGGGAGCAACGATGACGTCGGAGACCACGGACCGGGCCGGCGAGGGCTCCCAGCTCAAGCGGGTCATGGGTCCCCGCCTCCTGCTGCTGTTCATCGTCGGCGACATCCTCGGCGCCGGGGTGTACGCGGTCACCGGCAACATCGCGGGCCAAGTCGGGGGCATCGCGTGGCTGCCGTTCCTGCTGGCCTTCGCCATCGCCGGGTTGACCGCACTGTCCTACCTCGAGCTGGTCACGAAGTACCCGCAGGCCGCCGGGGCCGCGCTCTACGCGCACCGGGCCTTCGGGATCCACTTCGTCACGTTCCTGGTCGCCTTCGCGGTGGTCTCCTCCGGCATCACCAGTGCCTCGACGTCGGCGCGCCTGCTCTCCTCCAACCTCCTGGCCGGGCTGGACAGCACGCTCGGCGACGCGGGACTGGGCTGGCTTCCGGTGCCGACCGGGGACACGGCCGGCCTGGTGGTCGCGCTGGTCTTCATGGTCGTGCTCGCCCTGATCAACCTCCGCGGCGTCGGCGAGAGCGTGAAGTTCAACGTGGTGCTCACCGTGGTCGAGATGCTCGCTCTGGCCATCGTCATCGCGATCGGCCTGTGGGTGATGGGCAAGGGCGACGCCGACCTCGGCCGGGTGACCGACTTCGAGGGCACCGGCGACGCCGGTGCGATCGCCGCGGTGACGATCGCCACCGCGATCGCCTTCTTCTCGATGGTCGGCTTCGAGGACTCGGTCAACATGGTCGAGGAGACCAAGGACCCTGCCCGGGTGTTCCCCCGCGCGATGCTGCTCGGGCTCGGCATCGCGGTGACGATCTACATGCTGGTCGCGGTCGCCGTGGTCTCGATCCTGTCGTTGGAGCAGATCAAGGCAGGCTCCGCGACCGAGGAGGGCGTCCTGCTCACCGCGGTGAAGGAGGGGCTGCCGGACCTTCCCGTCGGGAGGATCTTCCCCTTCCTGACCGTCTTCGCGGTCGCGAACACGGCGTTGATCAACATGCTCATGGCCAGCCGGCTGATCTACGGCATGGCCCGACAAGACGTCATCCCCCGGGCGCTGGCGCGGGTGCTGCCCGGTCGACGGTCCCCCTGGGCGGCCATCGCGTTCACGACGGCCCTCTCCCTGGGCCTGATCGTGGTCGTCGCCCGGCTGGCCGAGAGCACGGTGACCGCACTGTCCGGCACCACCGGCCTGCTGCTGCTCTGCGTCTTCGCCGTGGTGAACGTCGCCGCCCTCGTCCTGCGTCGCGACACGGCCCGCGAGGGCGCCTTCCGCGCCCCGACCGCCACTCCCCTGGTCGCCGCGGTGGCCTGCCTGTTCCTGGCCGGTCCCTGGGCCCGGCTCCGTGCTGACTGGATCCAGTACCGCATCGCCGGCGGCATGCTGGCGGTCGGTGTCGCCCTGTGGCTGGTCACCTGGGTGGTCAACCGCAAGGTGCGTCACCAGGACAGCGGCTTCACCGACGTCGACCGGCTGAGCGACTGAACCAGCGACGGGTTGACCGTGTGGTCTTGCCAAGCACGACCCCGGGGTATCGGATGAGGGCGTCCGTCTCAGGAGGTCCCCCTTGTCCGTACGCCGACTCCTCTCGGGTGCCGCCCTCGGCGCCGTTGCCGTCGCTCCGTTCTCCCTGGCGCCGGTGCCCCTCACCACCACCGCAGCCACCGCAGCCACCGCAGCCCACTCGCCGCCCCTTACTGCCGGCACCGCGCCGCGACCCGGCACTCCGGAGCTGTCGGAGACCGCACGGCTGGCCGAACGGCGCAGCCTCGTGGTCGGTGAGCGGATGTACCAGATGGGGACCGAGGACGGGCTGTACCCGGCGGCCGGGTTCCACACCCGCGGAGAGATGGGCGGCTTCTGGAGCCCACCGATCAAGCTCCTCGACGGCCTCTGGTTCTCCGTCGACGGCGAGTGGCTGACCGCCGACCGCTACACCAGCGGGTGGGGGTACCAGCGCCTGGACCTCGGCACCCACGACGGAGTGGCGATCAGCCGTACCGACTTCGCCGCGCCCGGTCGCCGGGCGGGGCTCGTGGGTCTGCACCTCGACGCCGACGCCGCAACCACCCTCGAGCTCGCCGTCGACGCCCACTCCGAGCTGATGAAGGTCTACCCCTGGGGTGAGACCGATCCCTCGCAGAGCGACTACAACCTCCCCGACACCGGCGCCGTCGACGACCGCGGCCTGGTGTTCCGCGAACGAGGAACCCCCGACGTGCCGCATGCCGAGGCTCACGACTACGCCGCCGTCGTCGGCTCGCGGCTGACCCCCACGGCCAGCCGGCTCGGGCCCGACCACCGCGGTCCCCAGGACCCGGCCGTCGTCTGCCCGGCCTCGGGACCGGAAGCCCCCGCGCAGCCCGACCGCTGCGACGACACCGCGTACGGCCAGGGCACCGGCGGCCGGCTGAGCTACACCGTGGACGTGCCTGCCGGCGGACGCACCGTCTGGTTCGCCGTGGCCGGCTCCGACCGCGGCCTGCGCGCGGCACGCCGGGTCCGCGACGAGGTCCTCAAGCACCCGGCACGCCTGCTGCGCCAGACCACGCGCGCTCGCAAGCGCGTGGCGTCGTACACGCGCGTGGACCTGCCTGGGGACCCGCTGCTGGAGCGCAGCGTGGCCTGGAGCAAGCAGAACCTCGCCGAGTCCGTGCAGGACGCGCGGCATCTCCAGGTCCGCGTCACGCACGCCGGCACCCGCTACCCCGCACCCCAGGGCACCGTCGACCGGATCCGCTGGCTCGGCGCGGGCTGGCCGGACTACCCCTGGCTGTTCGCCACCGACGGCGAGTACTCCGCGTTCGCCGCGGTCGCGGCCGGACAGTTCGGTCCCCTCAAGGACCACCTGCGGGCGCTGCGGGACGTGAGCCTGGTGGCGAACGGCCGCAGCGGCAAGATCGTCCACGAGGTGACCCCTGACGGTCAGGTGTACTTCGGCGCCAACGCCGACGACGGCAACACCGACGAGACGGCGAAGTTCGCGAGCACGGTCGCGCTGGTCTGGCGCTGGACCGGGGACGACCGCTTCCGCGACGAGATGTACCGCACCTCGGTGCGGGCGATGCGCTCCATCTACCGCGACCTCGACGCTGACCACGACGGCTGGCCCGAGGGGCTCGGGAACGTGGAGCGCGCGGGCATGGGTGAGGAGAAGCTCGACAACGCCGTCTACACGGTGCGCGGCCTCCGCGATCTCGCCGACCTCGCCCGCAGCAAGGGCGACCAGGCGGTACGCCGGTGGGCGACGACCCGCGCGCGCACCCTGGAGCGGCGCTTCGAGGGTGCCTGGTGGTTCGGCTCCGGAACCGGTCAGTACGCCGACTCCCTCGACGACCCCGGCAACGCCCAGGTCTTCCAGCGGCACTGGACCGGCGTGACTCCGGTCGAGGCCGAGCTCACCCTGCCGAACGGGCAGACCCGGCCCCTGGCCTCACGACGGCACGCTCGCAGTGTCGTGGCGAAGCGCGAGGAGCCCTGCTACGGCAGCGAGTTCGGCCTCTTCCACACCGGTACCGGCGCCACCACGGCCGACGGCGGCAACCCGGGGCCCAGCTGCGACCCGGCCACGTCCTCGGTGGTCTCCGAGCGCTCGGTCTTCACGCTGAACACCTCGATCATGGCGGTGGCCGAGGCGGCGCTCGGTCGGATGCGCCCCGACCAGCTGCCCCGTTGGACGACGGCCAACGCCCGGGTACAGCTGGACCCGGCGGTGTGGGAGCTGCCCGGGGCGATGCCCGAGATCGCGCCGTCGCCGGACTTCGGGGCGAACATCGACCGTCTGCTCACCGAGCGTTCGATGGCACTCCAGGCCTGGGGCACCTACGGCATCCTGTGGCCCGTGGTGCACCACGAGCTGGGGGTGACCCCGGACCTGGGTCGGCACCGGCTGCGGGTGGTGCCTCAGGTCCCGGACGGACAGACCCGGATCGCCGGCCGCGGCATCCGGGTCGGTGCCGGGAGGATCGCGGTGCGGGCCACCCGCGAGGCACGGCTGCTCACCACCGTCGTGAAGCATGTTCACCGAGCCAGGCTGACCCTGGGTGTCGTGCTGCCGGCGGGCACCCGACCGGCGTCCACGCGGGTGAACGGCCGGGTGAGTGCCTCGAGCGTCATCCGCACCGCCCGTGGACGAGAGCTGCGGGTGACCCTCCCCAGGGGGGTCCACCGCGCCGCCCTGGCCGTCGAGCTCGAGTGAGTCCTCAGCCGGGCTGGGAGAGGTGGGTGTCGAAGAACCGGAGGATGCGTCCCCAGGCGTCCTCGGCCGAGGGCTGGTGGTAGCTCATCCCGGCGACCTTCTCGAGCACGGTGAACGGTCCGGTGTTGTGCCGGTTCAGGAAGGAGTGCCCGGCATCGGGGTACTCCTTCACGTCGTGGACCACGCCCACCTCGGTCAGCGTCTCCTCCAGGGCGGCCGCCGCACCCTTGATCCCACGGTCCCGGCCGCCGTAGCTGGCCACGATCGGGCAGGCGCCCCGGAGGGTCTCAGCCGGGTCCTTCGGGAGGGTGCCGTAGTTCGGTGCGGCGGCGTCGAAGCCGCGCGCCGCGGTCATCAGGGCGAACCCACCGCCCATGCAGAAGCCGATCACGCCGACCTTGCCGGTGCTCTGCTCGTGTGCGCCGAGGAACGCCCGGCTGGCCTCGATGTCGCCGTAGACCCGCCCGGTGCCCGACATCAGGGCCGCGAAGGTGGAGCGCAGGCATCTCAGGGCTCCCCCGGCGGTGAACAGGTCCGGTGCGAGGGCCAGGTAGCCGGCTGCCGCCAACCGGTCGGCCTGCTGGCGGGTGTCGTCGGTGAGGCCGAAAGCCTCGTGCAGGACGACCACGCCGGGCCAGGGGCCGACGCCGACCGCAGGCACGGCGAGGTAGGCCTGGAGCGACGGGGCACTGGCGCCTCCGGGAACCGTGATCGCGGTCATCGGCACGCTCTCGAGAGGGTCACGGTCGGCTCCTTCAGGTACGCCCCCCGGACCGGCGGGTGCGGTCAGGTGGCTCGGGGTGGTCGGATCGACCGTAGCGAACCCGGCCAGCGGTGACCCATCTCGCCACCGTTCAGCCGGGCCAGGTCAGTGCTCGGCGCGGCCGGTTCACCAACAGTCGGTCGGCACCGGCGTCGAGCAGAGCGGCGGCGTTCGTCTCGTCGACGCTGCGCGCGTAGACCTTCACGCCGCGGCCGTGGAGCGCCGCGGCGTAGCTCGGGGTGACCCGCGCCGCGTCCTCGGTGACCCAGGCCGCCCCCGTGGCCTGGATCTGCTTCGGCGTCGGCTGACACGGCCCGTGCGGACCCCCGAGCTTGAGACCGATCGTGGCTCCTGCCTTCGCGAGACGGGCGACCTGGCCGAACGTGCAGGTGGTCTGGTTGGCGAGCTGGTAGTACTGCACGTCGGCAGACCGCCGCTGAGCCACGGCGACCCAGTGGTCCGGGTCGCTCAGCAGGTTGCGGATCTCCACGTTCAGCGTCACGGCGTGCCTGCCCGCGGCGGCGATCATCTTGCGCAGGGTCGGCACCTTGGCACCGCCCTTGGTGCGGATCGCCTTGACCTGTGCCCACGTCGCCTCGGGCACCGGCGTGCGCTTGTCGACCCCGGCAGGGAGGGTGTCAGGGTCCGCGACCCTCCCCCAGGTGGGGTCGTGCCACACCACGGCGGTGCCGTCCGCAAGTGTCCACACGTCGATCTCGCACGCGGCTCCGCTGATCTTCGACACGCTGCGGAGCGCAGCGACGGTGTTCTCCTTGGTCCGCGCGTTGTCGTAGATCCGACAGCGGTGCCCCAGCAGCGTCTCTCCCGGGAGCGTGTCTTGCTTGCGTGCCTGGGCCGGGGGGGTCGTCACGAACGTGGTCAGGAGCAACCCCGCCAGCAGTCCCGACCGCAGGCTCCTGACACCGGTGACACCGGCCCGGCCGGTGAGCACGTCAGGAAAGCCAGGCGAGCGCGTCGTTGGGGTTGTTGACCATGACCTTGGCGGCACCGATGCCGAGCAGGCCCTTCAGGGTCTCGCTGTTCCCCCAGCGACCGTAGACCTCCACCCCGCGGGAGTTGAGTGCGCGGATGTTGGCGGGGGTGATCTGGACGGCGGCCTCGGTCACGAAGCTCGATCCGCGGTCTGCGACCTCGTCGGGGGTGAGCTGACAGGGCGCGTCGTCGCTGAGCTTGAGCCCGACGGGCGCCCCTGCGGCACGCATGCGGTCCAGCGCCGTGGTCTCGCATGCCGGGTTCGGTGCCTGGTAGTAGCGCACCGAGGCCCCGAGCTCGTCGGCCCAGGCCACCATCTCCAGCGGGTTCGACACGGCGTTGTGCACCTCGACGATGATCGGCACGCCGTACTCGGCCGAGGCCGCGGCGAAGGGCCGGAAGCGCGCGACCGGCTCGCCCCCCCGGGTCCGGATCTGCTGCACCTGGTCCCAGGTCGCGTCGACGACGCGGTCGGTCGGCTCGATCCCGTCCGGGAGGGTGGCCGGGTCGGCCACCCGCTCCCACGTGGGGTCGTGCCAGATGATCTGTCGACCGTCGGCGATGCGCCACATGTCGACCTCGCAGCTCACGCCGCCGACCTTGGAGACCTCCGCGAGGGCCGCGACGGTGTTCTCCTTGGTGACCGAGTCGTCGTAGGTGCGGCAGCGGTGACCGATGAGCGAGCTGCCCTCGGCCGCTTGCGCCGGCGCGGGCACGAGGACGGCGACGGCGGCGGAAAGGCCGACCAGGGCAGCCGCGCGAGCGGCCCCCCGATGCGGGGCGCGACGGGCAGAGGCGAGTGCGAACGACATAGAGAAATCTCCCAGGATCCCGAGGGAGGAACTGGACCAGCCCAGCCCTTCTGCCACTCAGGGTGCCATGAGTCCCGGGACCGCTCCAATCCGGCTGTCTAGACCAACGCGCCCGGCTGGGGCGGCGTCAGCGGGCCGCGCGGCGGCTGTCCACGGCGAGCGCCACGGTGTTCAGGGCCGCCCAGCCGAGGGTGATCGCCAGCACCTTGCGGCGCACGTCCGGGTCGTCGGTGCGCGGTGCGAGGAGACCGGCATCCCCCAGGTCCATGGCGATGCGGAGCAGCATGGCGGTGCGCATCGCCTGGTCCGTGCCGCCGAGGAGGCCTCGCACGCTGATCGCGAGGTCGCGCACGCCGTACGTCTGCGCGAGCAGCTCCAGGCCCGGTCGGTCCGCGGCCTCCGCCTGCAGCACGTTCGGCACGTGGCCGGGCCGGACGAGGGCGTAGACGCCGTAGCCGGCGGTCGCAGTGGTCATCAGGCGGCTGAGTGCGTAGGTCATGTCGGTGACGTTAGCCAGTGCTGCCAGAGCGACCCGCGGTGCGGTCACGGCGTACGGACTTGTGCGTCCCGTCGCACCAGGGCTTGTTCGCCGAGTGCCCGCAGGCGCACACGGCGGTGACCGGTCGGTGGGTCCGGTGCTCCTGACCGTGGTCGTCGACCACGACGTGGTCGCCGCGCAGCAGCATCGGCCCGCGCGGGCACATGACCACGTCGGCGTGGGCGAAGGTCCGTGGCTCGCTCATGCGGCCCAGCTCCCGAGCAGGGCACGGGCGAACCGGTCCTCCAGGTCCACGCTGGTGAACCCGCCGAAGTACACGTCGTCGAGCAGCGCGGGCTCGTCCTCCACCAGCGAGCCACAGACCTCGCGGACCGCAAGCTGCTCGTGCACGGCGTCGGCTTCGACGTGCTCGGTGTAGTAGTCGATGAGCGTCTGGGGGAAGTCCAGCCGCTCGAGCCCCTGCGCCATCCGGCGCGCCGGGACGGAGCTGTGCACCTCGAAGGCCGCCAGATGTCCCAGGGCCGCACCGCGCAGCCGCCGGTGCAGGCCGAACATCGACATCGCGTTGTTCAGCTCCAACGCCTCCACCGGGGCGTCGTCGACGTAGGCACCGGGGGCCGGGTCGAGCCCCGCGGCTCGGATGCCCTCGGCGAAGAGGTGGGCGTGCAGCCGGTTCGGGTCGCCGTTGCCGTACTCGTCGAACTGCACCTCCATGAGGCTGGCCTTGACCCGGACCGACAGGCGGGGCACCACCCAAGCCACGGGGTCGAACTCCTTGAGGTGGTAGAGCGTCTTGTGCCGCAGGAGCTCCAGCACCTGCTCACGGTCGGCCTGCCGGTGCACGAAGGCGGCCACCGAGGGGCCGTCGCCCGCCTCGACGTAGCTGAAGAACGATGCCGCGAACGGCAGGGGCTCCTCGGGTGGGACGTAGCGCGAGCGCAGGCGAGTCTCGAAGCTGCCCTCGAGACGGGCGCGCACGGTCAGGAGCGTGGGGTCCCACTCGCGGTCCGGCGCCACGTCCTCGAAGCCGCCGTAGTGCAGCTCGTACAGCGCCCACAGGGCGATCTGCTCGTCGTCGATGCTCTCCGGCTCCAGCTCGACGAGAGCCTGCGGGACGGGAGCGGAGTCCCGCATCGCGACGAGGAGCCGCTCGCTCAGGTCACCTCGGGCCTTCGGGGTCAGCATGGGTGGCTCCGACGTGCTCGTCGAGC
Source organism: uncultured Actinomycetota bacterium (assembly GCA_963784485.1). Classification (GTDB taxonomy): domain Bacteria; phylum Actinomycetota; class Actinomycetes; order Propionibacteriales; family Nocardioidaceae; genus Marmoricola_A. The sequence goes on from CAWARH010000005.1 coordinate 863,748, forward strand.
CGTGGGGGGGGTCCAGGTGGTCACGTCATCGAGTACCCGGGCGCATCCGGACCGAAACGGTCTCGCTCCTCACCCACATGCTGAGCACGGGACGTTCGGCGCCTGTGCCTGTCGGCGTCCCCGGTTAGGCTCCCACTGCGCCGGCCGGTCTGGCGGTCACCCCGTGCGGACCAGTGCGTCGGTCGCGCGGGTCCGCCTCCCGGTCTCGCAGCCACCATCTCGGAACGGGGGAACACCAGCATGCACTTCTCGAACCATCCATCCGCGGCACCCACCTCGGCTCGACGGCTGACGCCTGTCGCTGCCTTCCTCGGCGCCCTCTCGCTCACCGTCCTTGCGACGGCGCTGGGGGCGGCGCCGGCCCAGGCCGTGCCCGCGAGCAGGCTCGTCGGCCACCGCTGTCACACCTACGACGCCGCGGTCACCAACGAGGACACCGTGGCCGCCCTGCGCGACGTGGCGCGGGACGCACCCGGGGCGGGCTGCGAGATCGACACGTGGAAGATCTCCGACGGCACGATGATCGTCTTCCACGACTCCACGTGGAACCGGGTCGCCGACCTCAGCACCCTCCCCCCGGGTGTCCAGCGGAACAGTCTGGTCAAGAACGCCACACGCGCCCAGGTCAGCCAGATCCGCACCAAGGGGGGCGAACCGATCGCGACCCTGGAGGAGATGATCGATGCCTCGGCGGCGTACCACGTACCGCTCACCGTCGAGGTGAAGAACTCGGTCACCAACGCGCCCGCGATCGTGGGCTACGCCCGAGCCCGGGGTGCGGAGGTCAGCTACTACCGCCAGCCCGGCAAGGGCTGCGCGGCGGCGGTGCTCGACCCGCTGCGCCGGTGGGGTGCGGCCATCGGCCTCAAGCTGGTGAGCACCAGCGACTGCACGTTGGCCGACCTGCAGGCCAAGGGCATCTCGTTCGTGACCCAGCACTACAGCGCCGTCACCGCGGAGAGCACGGGACAGCTGCGGAGCATCGGCGTCGACGTCTATGCGCGCAACACCAGCAGGTACACCTCGCAGAAGACGCTCGCCGCCGGCGCCGCGAAGCTGACCATCGACTCCCCCCGCGCCGGCCTGAGCTGGCCGGGAGTCTGACTCTCCGGTCCCGCGCCGGCTCGTCCTGCCGGTCGGCGCGGGCCCGGGTTCGTGCCGACCCGCCAGGACTACCTCCCGACGGCCTGGGGTGGCATCCGGATCCGGACCTCGGCGGTCAGCCGCGCCCCTGGTCGCAACGTCAGATGGTCCCCGGACCAGAAGCTGCCCGGGTCGTAGTAGTTGGTAGGTCTCTGCTCCCCGAGCAGACCCATGGCCTGGTAGGTGGCTGCCACCACCTCGGCGCAGTAGGTCGACTCCACAGACGCGGGCCGACGGACCCGGCCGCGGGCCCAGCGAGTGGCGAGGGACAGTGTCTTCGGGAACGGCGTGCCGTCCATGCGCGCGATCGTCGCCAGCAGCGCGTCCTCCATCTCCCGGGTGACCTCGGCCGCCAGCTGCCGCAGCCAGGGGCGCTGCCCGTAGCGGTAGTGCCACTGCTCGACGGCCTCGCGCAGGTCGTGCAGCTGGGCGCCACGGTGCCGGTCGCCGGTCCACACGTCCAACAGGCCGTGGCCCAGCTCGGCGTGCCACAGCAGAGGCGGCAGGTCGTCGAGGACGACGGCCATGCCCACGTGGTTGACGGGGCTGTTGGTCACGGCCCGGATCGCATGGTCGGCAGCGGACCTGCCGCGGAACAGCCACAGGTCCCCGGTACGCGTGAGGTCCACTGCCTCGTCCAGGTCGACTATGGTCTCGTGGGTCATCAGGAAGGGGCCTCGCGGATGAAGATGTGGAAGGTGCTCGGTGTGGCCGGGCTCGCTGGTGTCGCCGCGACCGGCGTCATCGTCGCACGCGACGAGCGCCGACGTACGCAGCTGACCCCCGACGATGTCCGCGACCGGCTCCACGAGCGGTACGCCGCGACCAGGATGACCGAGGAGCCCGACCCGGGCCCGTCGACGCCCCCTGACGAGCCCGTCCGCCGCGGCGGCCTCCGACGCTGGGTCGCACGACGGAGGGGCTGAGCGACGCCGAAGCGCAGGCACGGCGCAAACGCGGGGAGACCAACGCCACGAACGACAGTGCCACCCGCAGCAACGCCAGGATCCTGCGCACCAACGTCTTCTCCTTCTACAACACGATCCTGTTCGTCATCGGCGCCGTGCTGCTGTCGCTGGGTCGCTACAACGACACGTTCATCACCGTCGGCATCGGGGTCACGAACGCCGTCATCAGCTCGGGGCAGGAGCTTCGCGCCAAGCGCAAGCTCGATCGGCTGCACCTGCTCGACCAGGACCTCGTGATCGTCGTCCGCAGTGGCCGGGAGCTCCCGGTCGGGCCGGCGGACGTGGTCCGCGGCGACGTTGTGCGGGTCCGACCGGGGGACCAGATCGTGGTGGACGGGCCGCTGCTGGTCGGCGAGCGGGTAGAGGCTGACGAGTCGCTGCTGACCGGCGAGTCCGAACCCGTGGTCACGCTGCCCGGCACCGACCTGCGATCGGGCAGTCTCTGTGTCGCTGGTGGGGGGCTGCAGCTCGCTCGCGAGGTCGGCGCCGCCAGCTACGCGGGGCGCCTGACCCTGGACGCCCGGCGCGACACGACGGAGAAGACACCGTTGCAGCGCCAGATCGAGTTCGCCGTACGCCTCATCATGACCCTGACCGTCCTCATGAGCGCGGCCATCCTGGCGCAGGCAGCGCTGGAAGGCTTCAGCCTGCTCAGCGTCGTCCAGATCACGGCCGTGCTCTCCGGGCTGATCCCCTATGGCTTGTTCTTCCTCATCGCGGTGGCCTACACCGTCGGCGCCGTGACCATCGCGGGTCGAGGGGCGTTGGTCCAGAAGGTCAACGCCGTGGAGTCTCTGAGCAACGTCGACGTCGTGTGTACCGACAAGACCGGCACCCTCACGACCGGCCGACTGACGCTCGAGGGGCTGGAGCCCGTGGGCGACGGCGACCTCGGCGAGATCAGAGCGGTGCTGGGGGCGCTGGCCCACCGCGCCGCCGTCGCCAACCTCACCACCAAGGCGCTGGCTACGAGCCTGCCCGACCCGGGGGCGGAGGTCAGCGGCGAGGTGCCCTTCACCTCCGCACGGCGATGGTCGGGCGGGACCACCCTCGGTGGTACGTGGGTGATCGGCGCCCCCGAGGCCCTGGCACCGCACCTGGGCGAGCCCCTCCCACCCCCGGTGCTCGAGTCACGCGTCCGGCAAGGCCTGCGGGTGCTGCTGCTGGCCAGGACGGTGGACCCGGCATCGGAGCTGAGGGGACCAGAGGACCGCCCTACGCTGCCCGCCCTGCGGCCGGTCGCCCTGGTCAGCCTCGCCGACGAGCTGCGCCCCGAGGCCCGCGAGACCATCGCGCGCTTCAAGGAGCAGGGGGTCGGGCTGAAGGTGCTCTCGGGCGACAACCCGAGCACCGTCGCGGCCCTGGCCACCCAGGTCGGCCTGGAGGCCGCCGTCCCCGTCACGGGCACGAGCCTCGACGACCTCGACGACAGCGCCCTGGACCGGCTCGTCGCGCGGACCACCGTCTTCGGTCGCGTCCTGCCGGAGCAGAAGGAGCGGATCGTCACTTCGCTGCGGCGCCAGGGCCGCTACGTCGCCATGATCGGGGACGGGGTCAACGACGCCCGCGCGCTCCAGGCCGCGCAGGTCGGTATAGCGATGCGCAGCGGCAGCGCGGTGACCCGAGGCGTCGCCGACATCGTGCTCGTCGATGACACGTTCGGTGCCCTGTTGCCCGCCCGCAGCGAAGGTCGCCGCATCATCAACGGCATCGCCGTGTCGATGTACGTCTACCTCAGCAGGGTCGCCATCCAGGGCCTGGTGATCGTTGCCGTCTCCCTCCTCGGGTTGGGCTTCCCGTACTCACCGACCCAGGTGGGGCTGACGCTGCTCACCGTCGGTGTTCCCACCCTCTTCCTCACCTCCTGGGCCAAGCCGGCGCCACCAGACCCGCACCTGCTGCAGAACCTGGCCCGCTTCGTGATCCCCGCCGCGGTCGTCACCGCAGCCTTCGGCAGTGCCGTGTATGCCTTCCTCTACGAGACCGTCGCCGAGGGCTTCGACTCGGGACGGACACCGACCCAGGTGATCGCGATGTTCGAGAGCTCGACCGGACTCACCTACACCGACGCCGACTTCGCGACGGCTTCGTCGACGGTCGCCGCCCAGACGGGCCTGTCGACCTTCGTCTCCGTGACGTCCTTCCTGCTGATCCTGCTCCTGGCACCGCCGGCCCGCATCTTCACGGGGTGGACCCGACCCACGAACGACCGCCGTCCCACCTGGCTCGTCCTCGGGCTGTTCGTGGCCCTGACCGCCGTGATCTTCGTCCCCGCGCTGTACACGTACTTCGGGCTGACCGGCCCCTCCCCGCGAGTCTTCGCGGCCGTCCTGCCCGCGACGGCGCTGTGGTTCGTCATCCTCAGCGCCGCCTATCGGTTCCGGGTCCTGGAGAGGGTGCTCGGCCTCGGATCCCTGCCCTCGCGCTCGTGAGGGCAGGGGTCGAGTCTTCGCTCAGCCGGCGTACGTTGCGGCCGGCACAACGACGGCGCGCCCGGCGATCTCCCCGGCTGCCAGGCTGCGGTAGGCCTCGGGCGCCTCGTCCAGCTTGAACGTCGTGATCTCGGGCACCAAGAGACCGCGAGCCGCCAGGTCCATGACCTCGATGAGTTCTTGTCGGGTGCCCCAGTACGTTGTCTGGACGCTGACCTCGTACGGGGTCGCGAAGAACGAGAAGGGCAGTGTTCCGCCGGCGATGCCGACGATGGTCAGGTCCCCCATCATCCGGCTCATGGCGGCACCGCTCTTCATCGTCTCGTCGCTGCCGACGAAGTCGAGGACCACGTCGGCCCCACGGCCGTGGGCGAGCTCGCGCACGGCAGCAACCGCCTCCTCGCCTGGGGCGAAGGTCGCATCCGCTCCGGCCCCCTCGGCCAAGGCCCTGGCCGACTCCCGCGGATCGATCACGGCCACCTGGGCGGCTGTCATCGCCTTCAGGATCTGCACGCCGACGTGCCCCAGGCCCCCTGCTCCGATCACGACCGCGGTGCTGTCCGCGCCCAGCTTGTGCATCGATCGCTTCACGGCGTGGTACGGCGTCAGCCCGGCGTCGGTGAGGGGAGCAGCGTGCGCCGGGTCCAGGCCCTCGGGCAGCGCGACAAGAAACCGGTCGGCATGCACCAGCAGGTACTCCGCCATCCCACCGTCGAGTCCCAGCCCTCCACCACCTCCGGGGACAGGCGCGCTCAGGGGGTCCTCGCAGTAGTTCTCCAACCCCTGGCGGCACCGGCCGCAGCGCCCGCAGCCCCAGGCACCCACGACCGCGACCGGCTGTCCGATCTCCAGCCCACGCACGCCTGCGCCGAGCGCGTGCACCCAGCCGGCGTTCTCGTGGCCGAGGGTCATCGGGGGCGACCACGGCAGCAGTCCCTCGTCGAACTCGTACATCAGGTGCAGGTCGGAGTGGCACGCGCCTGCCCCGCCGACCTGGATCACCACCTGGCCGGGGCCGGGCTCGGGGACGGGGACCTCCTCCAGCACCGGGTCGCTCTTCCACGCGTTCAGTCGCAATGCCTTCATGCTGCTGCCTCCAGTCGGTTGCGGACCGCACCTGCGCGCGGTCCTGCGCGTGTGTGTGTCTGTGCTTGCAGCCACGAGCTAGACAGGGGCCCGGCTGACGCGGTCTCGCTTCAGTACAACACCGGGGAGGCAGCGGGGCTGGGGCCACTTGACCTCAGCCGGGGATCCCTTGGACCCCACTGGAGGACCCTTCTGGGTCAGGGCGGCGCGCGCGGTCGTGACGGGTGCCGCTTCCCCGACAGCCGCAGGGTGTCGCGGCCGGCAGGGCGCCGTCGTCACCGTTCCGGTGGATCTGCTGGGTGCCGTCGGCGGGTACCTCAGCGCCGAACAAGAGATGCAGTGGGCCGGGAGGACTACTGGCTGGTCGTGCAGCTGGTGGCGCGCCGAGGGCACGCTTGAACCAGCAAGGAAGGTGCTCGTGTGTCCTGGGCTTGGCCCCGACCAGCACCCGAGCGAGCGACGTGGCCTCCTGACGAAGTGATCCACGGCCCGAGCAAAGACTCAGCAAAAAGCCTCAGATCTGACAAGCCTGGTGGTCTCCTGGTGGTTCACCGACCACAAGGGGGTCCGATGACGAGTCTTCGTCTTCGCCGTGCCGCATCCCTGGCGGCCGCTGCCAGCCTGGCGCTGGCGGCACTCGCCGCTGGGTGTCGCCGAAGTGCCGGGTCTGAACACCGGCAACGTCTACTACGGGCCTGATCTGTCCTTTGACAGCCAGACCCGGAGCTGACGTACAAGGACGCCTACGGGCACGGGACGCACCTGGCCTCGATCATCGCGGGGCGGGACGCGGTGGGAACGCCGACCTCCTACACCAGCAAGAATGGGTTCTTCGGCGTCGCACCCGACGCGAACCTCCTCAGCGTCAAGGTCGGCGCCCACGACGGCGCGGTCGACGTGTCGCAGGTGATCGCCGCGGTCGACTGGGTAGTCGCGCACCGCAACGACAACGGCCTGAACATCAAGGTGATCGCTCTGGCCTACGGGACCGACTCGGTGCAGTCCTCCCGGGTCGACCCGCTCGTCTTCGCCGTCGAGCAGGCCTGGAAGGCCGGCATCACCGTCGTCGCCGCGGGCGGAAACGACGGACGGGACACCATGCGCCTGGCCAACCCGGCAAGGAGCCCGTTCGTGCTGGCGGTGGGGGTGGCCGAGACCCAGGGCACGCTGGACTCCTCGGACGACTCTGTTCCTGAGTGAGCGACCCGCGGGAACCCCGACCGGCACATCGACGTGGTGGCGCCCGGCGTCTCTGTCATTGCGGCACGGGTGCCCAACGGCTACGCCGACGAGCGCAACCCGACCGCGCGTGTCGGCGCCCGGTTCGCCAAGGCGTCCGGGACGTCGCAGGCCGCTGCCGTCGTCGCTGGCGAGGCAGCGCTGCTGATCCAGTCGAGCCCCAAGCTCACCCCGGACCATGTCAAGCATCGTTTGCGCGCTGCGGCAGTGTGGCTCCCCAGCACGGAGGCCAAGTACCAGGGCCGAGGGCTGACCAAGGTCAACACCTCCCGGTCGATGCCGAACGGCACCACCCAATCCGGCGTTTGGGGCAACGGCACGGGGTCACTCGAGGCCGCACGTGGCAGCTCGCACGTCTATGACGGCGTATCGGAGCTCCGCGGCGAGATCGACATCTTCGGCAGGGCCTGGGACCCGGTGGCCTGGGCAAGGGCCTCGGCGTCGCGGACGGCGTGGGTCGGTGGGAACTGGCGCGGTTGGACCTGGAGCGGCAACGGCTGGAACGCACGGACCTGGCGAGGAGTCACCTGGAGCTCGGGCACCTGGTCGGCACGGACCTGGCGCGAGGCCGACCTGGCCTCGTCGAGCTGGACGTCCCGCACCTGGTTCTGACCCTCAAGACCGCGGTGGCGGCCGCTGGCCGAACGACCGGCGGCGTCAGTCACTCGCTCGGGACGGGTGCTCGACCCGGCTCACGATCACTCCAGAGTGCCGTTCAGGGGTGTCACCAGACCGTGCTGGAGCGCATAGAGGGAGGCTCCGACCCGGTTGGTCGCTCCGATCTTGGCGTAGGTCCGCTCGACGTGGTTGCGTATGGTCTTCTCGCTCAGGACCAGATGGTCGGCGATCTCTCGGTTCGTGAACCCGCGCGAGACCAGGCCGAGGATCTCGTGTTCTCGCGGAGTGAGCAGGTCATCGCGCCGAAGTCGGACCCTCCGGTGTCCGGCAACGCCGAGGACCGCCTCGACGCATTCGGGGTCGAGGACGCCGGACCTGCTCCGGCTGCGCAGCCGCTCCACGGACTGGGCGGGCGACAAGGCCGCACGGTAGGGCCTGGGCTCCAGCGCCGACTGGTAGGCCACGGCGGCGGCGAGGATGCGCTCGCTCCGGCCGAGCATCGTGCCACCGGACCCGAGCGGATAGCCGGTGCCGTCGAGGTGCTCGTGGTGCGCGCGTGCGACGGTGCGGATGGCGCCCAGTCCCGGGATCCGGTCTAGGACGCGCTCGGTCAGGTAGGGATGCATCCGCACGCGCTCCCACTCGGGCGGGCTCAGGTCCCCCGGCTTGGACCACAGCTGGTTGGAGACGCCGAGTCGGCCGAGGTCGTGCAGGTGCCCTGCTCGACGGAGCGTGCGGACGTCGCCGGGGACCATCCCCAGAAGCTCACCGGCAGCCGCCGAGAGCGTGGCCACGGACCGTGAGTGCCCCAGGGTGAAGGGGCACTTGAGGTCGACGAAGTCGCCGATCGCGCACACCAGCTGGTCGAAGCCCTCGTCGGTGAGCCGTACCTCTCGGTCGGGCGCCTGGTCCAGGGCGTCCCCCCACGCGTCGCCGTTCGGGGCGGGGGCGAAGAGTTCTCCGGGTGAGGTCAGGGCGGCGTCGACCACGACTGGGTCGAACTGACCACCACGTCTGCGGCCGGCCATCGCGATCACCGCGTCGAGGCCGTACATGCGGTGATGCACTTCCGCGATGTCTGCGAACTGAGCGACCCTCATCTCGATCGGTATCTCGTACCCGGAGGAGCCGACCGGCAGTCCCCCACCGTCGTAGCGCTCGAAGGTGAAGGCAAGCGTGGTCGCGACCTGCGGCGAGAGGCCGATGTGCCGCGTCAGAGCCGCTGCCGAAGCGCAGTGCGAATGGATGAGCTCTGCGATCTGGCCCCGGGCGTCGCGCACGAGCGCGGCCATCACCTTCAGCCGCTGTGGAAGCGGTTCGCCCTTGGCCACGTTGCCGAGCAGGAACCGCAGGTAGGGCATGCCGGACCAGTCCACCAGGTAGGCCTCGTGACGGACTGCGATGTCGTCGCCGAACCACCGGGCGTACTCCTGGGAGTCGGCATGGCACCCGATCCACATCACCAACGTGGCGTAGTAGACGGTGCCGCGCTGCTCGGGATCCAGGCCAAGCCGGTCGGCCAGCCGACAGGCGATGGTCGCCGAGCGGAGCATGTGCTCTGCGGGTTGCCCCAGCCCGAGGTCGATCGCGACGGAGAGCCCAGCCAGCACCTCGGCCCGTCGAGGAAGGGCCTCGGTGCCGTACGTGCCCAAGCCCTTCATGGGTTCAGTCTGCTCCCCGGAGGCGTGCAGGTCACCTCGTGGTCAGGTCAGCGTCTGATCTCCAGAACTCGGTTGAAGGGGGTCTGGGCCACCGAGGCGAAGCGGGTGAAGCCGGCTGTGGTGACCACTTCGCGGATGCGGGCGGGGCCCGCCTGGGTGCCGAGTGCGAGGCCGACGTCCTGGGCAAGCGAGGACGGAGTGCAAAGCAGCGTGGAGAATCCGTAGTAGGCACGCCCGACTGGGTTGAGGTTCTCGCTGACCGTGTCGCCGGCCATGGGTTCGACGACCATCCAGGTTCCGCTGGTGTCCAAGGCGTCGTGGATGTGACGCGCGGCGCCGACCGGGTCGCCCATGTCGTGCAGGGCGTCGAAGGTGGTGACGAGGTCGAAGCCGGTGCCCGGGAACTCGGTCGCGCTCGCTGTCTGGAAACGCACCCGATCACCCACGCCCGCCTCGGTGGCGCGCGCACGCGCGGTCGCGATGGAGGCTTCGTGGTAGTCGAAGCCGGTGAAGGTGGAGTTCGGGAAGGCCCGGGCCATGATCACCGTGGAGGCCCCGTGACCACAGCCGACGTCGGCGACGTCAGCGCCGCGGTCAAGCTTCGCCACGACACCGTCCAGCGCCGGGAGCCACTCATCGACGAGGTGTGCGTTGTACATGGTGCGGAAGAACCGCTCGCAACCGTCGTGCACGTCGCCGTGGTGCTCGTGCCAGCCCAGGCCAGCCTGGCGGCGGGCCGCCTCGAGCACGCCGTCGACGTCATGGACCGTGCCCAGAGCGATCTGGAAGAAGCCAGGTAGGAACGCGGGGCTGTTCCGGTCAGTCAACGCAGCGGCGTGCTCGGGCGGCAAGGTGTAACGGCCCCCGATGGGGTCGTACTCGACGTAGCCACCGGCGGCCTGGGCGTTGAGCCACTCCCGGGCGTAGGGCTCACCGGTACCGCTGGCCTCGGCCAGCTCCGCCGCTGTCACCGGGCCCGCTGTCATGGCGGCGTAATAGCCCAGCTTGTCGCCGAGAACGACCAGGGCGGTGTTCAGGGTGGCGCCGACCTCGTCGACCGCCTTGAAGACGAAGGCCATGAGCTTGTCGACATCGATGGCGGGTGCCTGCTGTAGATCGGTCATGATGGTTCCTCTCTCTCAGTGCTGTGGGTCGTCGCGCGTTGTGTCCTTGAAGGGGGCCAGGGCCGTCATCGAACGCCCGCCGCCACGGCTCGCGTCCGGTTCGCCCGAGCCGACACCGTGAAGCGGGCCTGGCCAGCGAAGAACAGCCCACGTTGAGGCAGCCAGAAGTCGCCGAGACGAGCCTGCTCCAGCAGCGGACCCACGTCGCCGAGATCGATGCCGTCCACCTCGGCGGCCCCGCCGATGACTCGCCACACCCGAGCCGGGGCGGCCTTGAATCCCTGGCCGTTGGGAGTGCGTCCCCGTAGCCGGATCCGCCCGGACCGCAGGACAGCACCGGCCGTCGGGCCCATCGAGCCGAGCACCGCGTTGCTTTCCCAGGCCCACTCCGGCATGAGTGCGCCCATCGTCGTCACCGCCCTCGTGGCTGTTGTCGAACCGAGTCTCAACTGCCACGAGAGACGCGTCCCCATGGTGACGTCGAGGGTCCAGTCGTCCCGCCAGGTCATCTCGACAGCCGGGACCCGCTCCACGGCAGCCGCCGAGCCGAAGTAGCGCGGACAGCTGACGACTGGGGCCGTGGTGGTGAAGATGGTCCAGCGACCCTGGGGGTCGCGATGCCAGATCGCGCGGTACGCCGCCCCCAGTGAGCTGGCCACCATGTCGCGGAGGGCGAGGTAGTGCCCCCCGGAGAACGGCACGCCCATCGCGCCGTACCCCGTGAAGCGCTCGTCGGACCCGCGGGCGAGTCGTGGGTTCCCCTCGACCGTGGCCACCGCTTGCCGTGGAGTCGTGATCATGAGCCCAGCCTCGATCAAGCACCCCCACCGAAGCATGAGGCATCTGCCTCAAGTCGTGGCGATTCCGCGGGTGACTCTCCCGGGACAGGTGAAGAACGGGAGGTGCGTCAACTGCGGCGGAGCTGACGCGGCGCAGGCGACATCGCCCACGGATCGCACTGGAGAGGAGTCGTCGACTCAGACGTCGTGGTCCCCTCACGCGGCGACCACAGGCGCGGCCTCTACCCCGCTCGCCGCCGACGCGACCAGGCACTCCACCCCAGCGGCGTTACGCCCGTCCGACCGCCCCGGCAGGCGGCGCCGTGACGCATGTCGGAGTGCCCCTCAGGCAACGTGCTCCTGCACATGAGCGAGGAGTCGTCACACGACCGGTGGGAGCGGGGATCAAGGGTCGCAAGGGTGACGATCGGGTCCATCGCCCAAGTGCCGATGCATGATGTGAAGCGCCACCAGGCCGTGGCGTCGCGATCGGAACGCGTCAGGTACGGTCCCGATCACCGTGAACCCCAGTGCTTCCCAGAGCCGGACCGCCACGTGGTTGGTCATGCGCCCCACGGCCCGGACGGTTGGGACCGGACTTCGCCGAGCCGAGGACCGTACCGTCGGTCTCGACCGCGACGACTGTGACACCAGGCTGTTGTTCGTCCCACAAGGAGCGAGCCGTGACCTCGTCCAGAGGTTCCGGGTACGCGTAGGTCTCACCGTCACTGACGACGCCACGCAGAAGCGCGATCAAGGACTCCCAGTCGGACTCCTCCACGCGTCGGATCAGCACCCACCGAGCCTATGCGCGATGGCAAGAGGATCTCGCGGACAACCGGGCCGGCCGTCACGCGGTGAAGTGGCGCGCGCATCGACAGTCCGGCACGCGGCGGTTGCAGCGCCTTCGCTACGCGCCCCGGTGGCAGGGAGATCCGGCCCAGGCGGCTCAACCGGCCCCTCGACTTCGGGGGCGAGGTGTTTTCGTCCGTGCGGTGGCTGCTGCGCTGCGGGGATCCTCAGGCCAGGCGTGCTTGGGATAGCGCCCACGCAGATCAGCACGCACGCCCGGGTAGCCGTGGTCCCAGAAGGACTCCAAGTCTGCCGTGACGGCCGCTGGTCGTTGCGCGGGTGAGAGCAGGTGCAGCAGGAGGGGGACGTGGCCGTCTGCGAGGACCGGTGCTGTGGTCCAGCCGAAGACCTCTTGCAGTCGCACGGCGAGCACCGGTTGTTCGGCGGAGTAGTCGATCCGCACGCTCGACCCGCTGGGGACCTGCACTCGCTCCGGTGCCAGATCGTTGAGCCTGCCCGCCTGCGGCCACGGCAGCATCGCTCGCAGCGCGGCGGCCACGTCGATGCGACGAAGGTCGGCCGCCGAGCGGACCTTCGCCAACTGCGGCCCGAGCCACGACTGGAGGTTCTGCGTCAGTGCCGCGTCGCTCACGTCGGGCCACGGGTCACCGAGCGCACGGTGCAGGAAGTCGAGGCGGGCGCGCAGCGCTGTGGCCGCCGCTGACCAGGTGAGGAGACCGATTCCCTCGCTCGCCACCGCCTCCCGGATCGCCTCGGTCACGGCCTGCGCCGGTGGATCGCTGAGCGGGACCGAACCGAGCTCGATCGCGCCTAGCAACGTACGTCGTCGAGCCACCACCCGCCCTGCGGTCCAGGTCACCTCATCGACCTCCCTCCACTGGGTCCCCGCCACCTCCAGCGCCAGGTCCTCGGTGAGCGGGGCCGCTGCTCGGATCCGGGCTTCACGCTGCCCGGGCCGCCGCTCCGCGTCGCCGACCGCGAGCCACTCCAGGCCGGCCAGGGGCCCCGGGGCTCGTGGATCGAGTGCCGCGCCGGTCCCGGACGTCATCAGGTAGCTCGAGCCACCGGAGCGCTTGCGCGCGATCCGGTCCGGATGCGCCAACGCCACCACGAGCGCCACCGCCACGTCATCGGTGTGTGCGGGGGCGTGGTCCGACGCCCCTCTCTGGTCGCCGGCGGCGCCGTGCTTCTCGACGACCTTCTTCAGCCGGGTGACCTGGCTGCGCCACGAGCCTGCCCCCTGGCCAGCGCGCAACGACCGGAGCGCAGCAGCAAGGTCTCCGCCGGGAGCGCGCACGTCCTCGCTCAGCATCGCGACCACCTCTGCGGCCCGCCTGGCTCCGACGAGACCGGCGCCGTCGATGAGGGCACGCGCCAGCCTGGGATCGACCGGCACGTCAGCAATCACCCGGCCCCGTGGAGTGGCTCTCCCGTCCTCGGTCATTGCCCCTAGACCCACCAGGACCTCCCTGGCTGCCGACAGTGCGTGTGCCGGTGGTTGGTCGAGCAGCGCCAGGTCGTGCACGTTGTGACTTCCCCAGCACGCGACCTCCAGGGCGAAGGCCGTCAGGTCGGCGGTGGCGATCTCGGGCTCCGGGTGGGCGGCCAGATGCGCGTGCTCCGCCTCGGACCAGCAGCGCAGCACGGCGCCCGGCCCCAGCCGTCCGGCCCGTCCCGCCCGCTGCTCGGCCGCTGCCCGGCTCACCGCGACGGTGGCCAGGGAGGCCAGTCCGCGACGGTGGTCGGTGCGCGGCTCGCGCGAGAATCCGGCATCCACCACGACCCGTACGCCGGGCACCGTCAGCGACGACTCGGCGACCGCGGTCGAGACGATCACCCGTCGACGCGGGCCCTCACTGAGCACCCGATCCTGCTCGGCGCCGGACAGACGTCCATGCAGGGCGTGCACGGACGCGTCCACGTCGGCCAGGCGACGCACGGTCGCCTCGACCTCCGCGACACCCGGCACGAAGACCAGGACGTCACCCTCGTGCTCGACCAGCGCACGTCGTACGGTCGCGGCGACATGGTCATGGAAGGCCCGGGTGATCCCGCGGTCGTCGGTACGGCGCAACCCCGCTGGCAACGGGCACCAGACCGTGTGAACCGGATGCAGGGCACCGGGGACGCGGATCACCGGAGCGCTCTGGGAATCGCCGGGGACATCAGGGTCGACAGCCCCACCGAGCAGCGCGGCCGTCCGTTCGGCCTCGATGGTGGCCGACATCGCCACCAGGGACAGGTCCTCACGCAGGTTGGCCCGAACGTCGAGGAGCAGTGCCAGAGTCAGGTCGGCATCGAGATGACGCTCGTGCACTTCGTCGAGCACGACGGCCCCGACGCCAGCCAGCTCGGGGTCGTGCTGGATCCGCCGGAGCAGCAGGCCGGTTGTGACCACCTCGACACGCGTACCTCGACTGATGCGCCGCTCTCCGCGTACGGAGTATCCGACCGTCTCCCCTACCGGTTCGCCCAGCAGATGCGCCAGCCGACGCGCAGCAGCGCGGGCTGCGATACGACTGGGCTGCGTGACGACGACCCGTCCGGCGACGGCGACGGCGACCGCGGGTGGGACCAAGGTCGTCTTGCCGGTGCCCGGAGGTGCGTGGACCACTGCGACTCCGCAGGTGTCAAGCGCCTGGTCGAGAGCGGCCAGGCCCGCGGAGACGGGGAGGTCCGGCGGCGCGGCGAGCAGGTTCCGCAGCGGGTCAGGCACTCCTGCAGTGTGCCTGACATGCCTCAGCGGACAAGACTGCTGACACCCGCAGACGCACCCGACATCCGAGATGGTTCGACCTGGCTCCGCAGGTCAGCATCGGCGCGGATGTCCGCTCACTTGGCTGATTCAGCGGGCGGGGCCACGACGCGGCGTGATCGTGCAGCCAGCCGGCGATGCACCTCACGTCCAACCTGCGCCCGCCTCGGCGGAAAGCACCATCCCGGCACGTCACGGACACGCCGTGCTCAGCGCGCACACGCGCCCTCCAGCGCCTCGCTCGTGGGTCATCGGCGAGAACCGTTGGGCGCGCCGGTGGGGCACGCGAGCACGGCGGGGTCCGGTAGCGTCGGTGCAGGAAGGGGCCGCGCCATGGTCAGCATCGGTACCTGGAACCTCGAGAACTTCGCCCCACCCGGAGCGAGCACCAGTTCGCCGGACAACCAGCAGGCCTACGCCACGAAGCTCGACTCGCTGGCGGCGACCATCACCGAGTTGGACCCCGACGTCCTGGCCGTCCAGGAGGTCTTGAACCCGCTGGCGTTGACCGACCTGGTCGGCCGGCTCCCCGGCTCCTGGCGTACCGCGCTCGCCGACCCCGATGGTCGTGGCATTCGCGTCGGGTTCCTCTCCCGGGCCGCCCTCACCTGCCTCGAGCAGATCACCGACTTCCCGCTCGGACTGGGGCCGGTCCAGGGAGACGACAACGGTCGGTTCCTCACCGGGCTCGGCCGTCCAGGGCTGAGAGCACGGATCCGCCGCGACGGATGGACCATCGAGGTGATCTCGGTCCACCTGAAGTCGAAACTGCTGTCCTTTCCCGGCGGCCGATTCGGCCCCCGTGACGAGGACGAGCGGACCAGGTACGGCGTGTACGCGTTGCACCGCCGAGCCGCCGAGGCCGCCGGCATCCGCTCCTACGTCACCCGCCTGCTCACCCTGCACCCGGGGGCTGCGGTGGTCGTGGCCGGGGACCTCAACGACGAGCCCGACGCGGCGACCACCCAGATCCTGCACGGTCCCCCCGGATCCGAGGTCGGCACCGGCGGATTCGACCGTCCCGACGCCGGCGACGCACAGCGCCTGTGGAACACCGCCGGATTCATCGAGGAGCCCCAAAGGTGGTCCCGGATCTACCGGGGCCGCCCCGAGCTCATCGACCACGTCCTCATCTCCCACAGCCTGCTCGGCGCGGTCGACCGGGTCAGCACCGCCGGTCTGACCGTCGCCTCGATCGCCGACCAACCCGGCACCCGCCGCAACGCACCCGCCTCCGACCACCGGCCCGTCCTCGTCGACCTGAGACCCGCGTAGTCCTCCCACCAGTTGGAACCAGATCGGGTCGCTGACCCCCCGACCACCGAGACCATGGCGAGCAGCTGGCCAGCGGTCACCTCGACGTCGCCGATGTTGCAGAACTTCCAGAGCTCCTTCGCAGCACGCGAGCAGTGGAACCAGCACCTCGTCGACGCGGAACGCGTCCTCTTCACCGCCGCGGAAGCGGTCAATCGCCTCGGCTCGTGCGCGACGCGCTCAGCGAGCGTGGCCTCGTGGTAGCCCGCCACGACCTCGGTGCCTGCCGACGCTCTGACTTCTGGGACACAGTCCGAGGCTGGTGCGAACCGCCGACCGAGCGAGTGCTCGCACTCGTCGCGGCAGATCTGAATGCGGGATGGAACCACGGCGCGGACGGTCGCGTCCGAAGGCATGATGGCGCTCATGCCCTTCCGCCGTAGCGCCCGAGTCCCGCTGTTCGGTGCGGCCTTTGCGGTGCTTCTCTCCGCCGGTTTCGGTTTGTACACCACGCGAGTCCCTCGCGCTGGAGTGATCGCTGGATCAGCCGATGCGTCTGGGTGGAAGACACTCGCGTACGAGGGCGTCAGTGTCGACATCCCCTCCGACTGGGAGAGGCTCGACATGGGCGACTGCGAATTCCGCTTCGAGCGATGGGCACCGCCAGGCGTACCTCCGTGCGACCCCGACGCGGAGGGCATCGCCCTCTACGGGTCCGCGACCTTCGACCCGGATCTCGGCCCAGGCGTCATCAGGAACGCCGGGGCGGACCCACAGATCCCTGACTGGGAGGGTTATGTCTACGCCGGTGACTTTGCCGTGCACGCATCTGGCAACGACCGCGCTGCCGTGGAGGGCATCCTGAACTCGGCGAGATGAACGATGCGGCAGCGGCAGTGGAGCCCCGACCAGACTGAGGCGCTCATCGACAGTGCCGAGTTGCGGTCTCCGCGGAATCTTGTCGGTGATCCAAACGTGCACTGTCGGCATGACGGCGCGGAACGCGGCGCTATGACGGAGGTACAGACTCGTGCCGGGTTCCGCGCGCCGTGCTGTTGTTCACGTGTCAGCGATCTCGTGGAGCGCAGCGAGGTGGCGCTTGAAGGCGGTGCGCCCGCTGGCGGTGAGCGAGAGCCAGGTTCTCGGACGTTTGCCGACATAGCCCTTCTTGACTTTGACGTATCCGGCGGACTCGAGGGTGCTGATCTGTTTGGACAGCACCGAGTCGGACACCTCGATCGCGTCGCGGATGAAACCGAACTCGGCGTTTTCGGCTCCGGCGAGGGCGGCGACGATACTGAACCGGACCGGCGAATGCATCAGTTCATCAAGGCGGTGCCGGGGGTGCGCGTCTGGCCGAGTCGTCATCTGCGCAGCATTCGCACGGCCGCCACCGTCCCGGGCACGGCGACCAGCACGCAGTAGGGGGCGAAGATCCCCCAGCCGGGAAAGGCAGACGATTCCCAGAAGATCCCTGCGGTGTAGAGGGCCATGGTCAGTCCGAAGCCCAGCAAGTAGCGTCGGCGCCAGCGCCGGTCGGAGATGCGGAACCTGCTCGCCTGCCACCACAGCAGCAGCGTCAAGGCCGTCGCGCAGAGGCCCATGCTGATGCCGATGCCCACCGGACTCTCTCGCCAGACGGTCACTGCCGCCAACGTGGCAGCAACCAAGATGGCGACGCCGCCGGTGAAGGCAGCACCGACGGCCGCGTCCGTCCGGGATAGTCCGGCGCGGTCGGCGGCTTCGTTGAGCTGTTGCCGGGCTTGCCCGGGACTGAGCGAGTTCATCATGCCTCCTCGTGGCGTTCCGGTCTCAACGCTACGAAAGTACTTTCCAATCCGTCAAGTATTTGTCGCCGGTTTGCGCGTGGCTCCGTCCGCAGTGGGCGACCGCACGGCCATCCGAGTCCGGTCTGCTGGGGGCACGCGGTAGGAACTCTACGAACGAGGCGTGGGCGGGTATGCGCGCGACCGCGGGCCACACCTCGGCCACACACGGCGGCACATCAGGCGAGGCGTCAAGGGATGAGACGAGCAAGAACGCAGGTCAGCCTCTGTAGGGCGGGTGGGGCTCGAACCCACGACCCAAGGATTATGAGTCCTCTGCTCTGACCGGCTGAGCTACCGCCCCCCGCCCGGCGCGCGGCCGGACAGGAGGGACCTTATCGCCTCCCGCGCCCGCGACGTGGCGGCCGCTAGCCTGCGAACCGTGATGACCGACCCCCGAGCCTGCGCTGCGGCGCTGGCGTTCGGCGCGATCGTGCCGCTGCTGGGTGCGTGCGACGACGGGGTCGAGCCCGCTCGCGAGTCGACGCAGACCTTCCGGGTCGAGTACGTCGTGGACGGCGACACGGTGCGGCTCCGGAACGGGGAGACGGTCCGGCTGGCAGGGATCGACACACCGGAACGGGGCGAGTGCGGCGCCGACCAGGCGACCCGGGCGCTCCAGCGCCTCGTGCTCGGCCGGGAGGTCCGCCTGGGCGAGACCGACGAGGACCGCGACCAGTACGGCCGCCTGTTGCGCTACCTCGACGTGGACGGCGTCGACGCCGGGCTCAGCCAGATCCGGGCGGGCCTGGCGGTCGCGCGCTACGACTCCCGGGACGGGTACGGCTTCCATCCTCGCGAGCGGCAGTACGTCGCCGCGGACGAGACCTCGCCCCCCGTGTGCCCGGCCGACGACTGAGCCTCCCAGCGCGTCGGGGTGGTCAGGGGGCGGGCGTCTCCTTCCGTCCACGGCGCGTCGGCCGGCGGGCCGATCGCGTGACCCACGGCGGGGAAGGCTAGTGGGGGTAGTCCTGCGGAGGCCCGTCCTCCTCGATCTGCGCGGCTGAGGCCGGGGGGACACCGTCGTCGGTCCCCGGGATGCCGTCGGCACCCGCCCCCGGGGTCATCGCGGACACCTCGCTGACCTGGCGTTCCTTGCCGCGGTCGTCCTCGTCGCTGCGCTTGTGGTCGCTCATGGCGTCAGCCTACGGAGGGCCTGGGCGCGCCCGGCAGGTCGGCTACCGGCGCCCGCTCCGGGAGCGGAGGTAGTCGGCGACGACGTACTCCCCCAGCCGGCCGATGTCCGGGGTGAAGACGCGACCGCCCGCCCGGCGGGCGACCGCGTCGACGAACCGGGCCAGCCCCTCGTCCTCGCCCAGCATGAACAGGTTGATCGTCGCGCCCCACCGGACCAGCTCGTCGACCTGGCTCACCGTCGCCCGGATCGTGGCCGGGGTGGTGGGCCAGGTGAACGTCGGGCTCCCGTCGCGCCGCAGGTGCGCAGTCGGCTCGCCGTCGGTGACCACGAGCACCACCGGCTCGGCGTCGGGATGCCGTCGCAGGTGCCGGGCAGCCAGCATCAGCGCGTGCTGGAGGTTCGTGCCCTGGACGTAGTCGGGGTCCACCCCGGCCAGCTGCACCGTCGTCAACGGCTGAGCCATCAGGTTGAAGCCGATGATCTGGAGGGCGTCCTGCCGGAACCGGGTCTGCACGAGGTGACCCAGCGCGAGGGCGGTCTGCTTCATCGGGCCCCAGCGGCCCTCGTGGACCATCGAGTACGACAGGTCGACGCACAACGCCACCGCCGCCCCGGTGCGTCGCTCGGTCTCGACCACCTCGAAGTCGTCGACGTCCAACCCGTCGACCAGCAGGCCGCCAGGCCGGGCCGTGCCGGCGGGCACCGACGCACGCCGAAGCGCGTTCGACACGGTGCGCACGGTGTCGATCGGCAGGTCGTCACCGAAGGCCCACGGCCGGGTCAGACCGGTCGGCTCGTCGGCCGAACCGCTCCGACGGTCGTCGTGGTCCCCCGAGCCGGCCGCGTCGATCTGCGCGAACACCTTCCTGAGCGCGGTCTCCCCCAACCGGCGTACGGCGCGCGGGGTCAGCCGGAGCCCGTCGTTGTCGGCGGAGACGAAGCCCTGTCGCTCCAGCTCGCGCTCCAGCTCGCGCAGGGCCCGCAGGTCCGCGGCCGCCTCGCCGCCGAGGTGCCGCTCCAAGGTGTCGACGTCCACGTCGTCGAGCGGCGACCCGTACGAGGCCTCCTCCAGCTGGTCGCTCAGTGCCTCCAGGTCGGCCAGCTCGGCGACCGCCTCGACTGCGGCGCTGTAGCCGAGCTGCTCTCCACCGCCCATCTGCACCGGCCCGCGATCCATTCCGGGGCGCAGCGCACGCAGGTTGTCGGAGAGCTGAGCCATCTGGGACGCAAGGTCCGGGTCGGCCAGGGTCTCGCTCATGAGCTGGGCGAGCTGCTCACGCTGCTCGGGGCGCAACGAGCTCATCATCCGGTCGGCTGCTGCCTGACGGCGCGCGAGTGAGTCGATCAGCTCGTCGACGTCCTCCGGCTGCTCGGGGAACAGGTCTCCGTGCCTGTCCATGAAGTCCCGGAACCGGTCCGCGGTGTCCTCTCGGCGCGCGTGCGCGGCGAGCAGCTCGTTGAGGTCGGACAGCATGTCCTTGATCTGCTGCATCGTCTCGGGGTCGCCGTCCTCGAGCATCCGTTTCATCCCGGCGAACTGCGCATCGAGCACCTCGTGCTGGAGCATCTCCTTGATCTGTTCGAAGGTCGCCCGAGCCTCGGGCGACCTCCAGTCGTAGGAGTCGAGCGCGCGGATCGCGCCGGCGACGTCGTCGGGCACCGTGGCCAGGTCGAGCTCGGCGAGCCTCGCCTCGTCGCCGTCGATGCCGGCGAGCGTCTCCTCCTCGGCCGCCAGCGCCTGGTCCAGCGCGGACCGGACCTGGTCGAGGGTCCCTCCCAGGTCGCCGCGTCGTCGCGCCTGGCGCTGCAACCGGCGGAGCCTGGCCTGGAGGTCGTCGAGTCCGCGTCGCCCGTCCAGCCCCCGTCGCACCAGGTCCCGCAGCGCCTCCCGCAGGGACCCGCCGGCCAGGACCTCCTGGCCGATCTCGTCCAGCACCTTGCGCAGGTCGTACGGGGGGGTCAACGGGTCGGCCCCGCCGCTCCACGCGCCGTAGCGGAACCGCCCGTCGGCCACGGTCAGGCCCCGTAGACCGTGCGGCCGTCCACACGGTCCTTGTCGATGCGCCGGGTCAGGTGGAGCCCCTCGAGGACCAGCTCGACAGCGGCGGCGACGTGACCGACGTCGGCGTCGTCGCCGTCCCCGAGCCGGGCGAGGACCTTCGCCAGGCCCGGGACCGGGCCGATCTGCGCCAACAGCTCGGCACTGGCCACCAGCTCACCGGTCTCGACCGTCGTGCCCTCGGCGAAGACGTCGGCGAACCCGGACAGGTCCAGTCCCGCCAGGCGCTCCCGGAAGGTCTCCGCGGTGGCGACCTTGAGCAGGTGATGGACCACGTCGGCCTCCCGGCCCTCCTCGCCCATCTCGAACTCCAGCTTGCCGAGCAGGGTGGGCAGCACGGGCGCCACGTCGCACACGCGCGCCACCGCCGACTCGTCCCCGGTCCGGGCCGACCGGCGCAGCGCGGAGGCGGCGATCCCCTCGACCGCGGCGATAGCGAAGCGGGCGCTGACGCCGGCCCGCTGGTCGATCGAGGACGACGCGCGCAGGGCGCGGGTGAGTCGGGCCACCACCTCCAGCAGGTGCTCAGGGACCGCGGCGACAACCTGGGCCTCTTGGGCGATCAGCGTGATCTCGTCCTCGACCTCGAACGGGTAGTGCGTGCGGACCTCCGCTCCGAAGCGGTCCTTGAGGGGGGTGATGATCCGGCCGCGGTTGGTGTAGTCCTCCGGGTTCGCACTGGCGACCAGCAGGAGGTCCAGCGGCAGCCGAAGGCTGTAGCCGCGCACCTGGATGTCGCGCTCCTCCAGGACGTTGAACATCGCCACCTGGATCCGCTCGGCGAGGTCGGGGAGCTCGTTGATCGCGAAGATGCCGCGGTTGGTGCGCGGGATCAGACCGAAGTGCACCGTCTCGGGGTCCCCGAGCGTGCGTCCTTCAGCGACCTTCACCGGGTCGACGTCGCCGACGAGGTCGCCGACGCTGGTGTCCGGTGTGGCCAGCTTCTCCACGTACCGGTCGTCGCGGTGCAGCCAGCCCACGGGGAGGTCGTCGCCGAGCTCGACGACGAGTCGGCGGCAGCGGCTGCACACCGGCGCGGCCGGGTCGTCGTTGATCTCGCACCCGTCGACGACCGGGAGCCACTGGTCGAGGAGACCCGACAGGGTGCGCATCATGCGCGTCTTGCCCTGGCCTCGCTCGCCCAGGAACACGGTGTCGTGCCCGGCCAGCAGGGCGGTCTCGAGCTGGGGC
The DNA here is from genome assembly GCA_963784485.1 of uncultured Actinomycetota bacterium. GTDB lineage: Bacteria > Actinomycetota > Actinomycetes > Propionibacteriales > Nocardioidaceae > Marmoricola_A. Next base: position 885,834 of record CAWARH010000005.1, read on the forward strand.
AGCACGGTGTCGTCGAAGCCGACGATGCCGGCGAAGGCCGGCTCGCCGGAGCTGAGCGCGCGGGTGAGGTTCTCGCGGATCTCCTGCTTCACCGAGCGGGAGCGGTAGCCCTGCGCCAGCAGGGCGCCCAGCGTCGTGGGTCGCGTCATGGTGCGAGCCTAGGCGCGGGCGCGCAAACCCCCGCTCGACCGAGGCGGAGGGCGCGGCGTGGCTAGATTGAGCGGGGACCCGCGACGAGGAGGACGACACCATGGCTGAGGCGACGATCGGAGTGACCGGGCTAGCGGTGATGGGCCGCAACCTGGCCCGCAACATCGCCCGGAACGGGCACCGGGTGGCGGTGCACAACCGGACCACGGCGAGGATGACGTCGCTGGTCGACGAGCACGGGGACGAGGGGACCTTCGTGGCGTGCGAGTCCCTGGCTGACTTCGTCGCCGCCATCGAGAAGCCCCGGGCCGTCATCGTCATGGTGAAGGCGGGCGCCCCCACCGACGCCGTGATCGACGAGCTCGTCCCGCTGCTGGAGGACGGCGACATCATCGTCGACTGCGGCAACGCGCACTTCGAGGACACTCGCCGGCGCCAGGCTGCGCTGGAGGAGCACGGGCTGCACTTCGTCGGCGCCGGGGTCTCCGGTGGTGAGGAGGGGGCGCTGCGCGGACCCAGCATCATGCCCGGCGGCTCCGACCACGCCTACGAGCGGCTCGGCCCGATCTTCGAGTCCATCGCGGCGCAGGTCGACGGCTCGCCCTGCTGCACGCACGTCGGGCCGGACGGCGCCGGTCACTTCGTGAAGATGGTGCACAACGGGATCGAGTACGCCGACATGCAGCTGATCGCCGAGGCCTACGACCTGCTTCGTCGTCGTCTGGACCTGACCCCGGCGGAGATCGGCTCGGTGTTCCGGGAGTGGAACGAGGGCGACCTGGAGTCGTTCCTCATCGAGCTGACCGCCGAGGTCCTGTCCCAGGACGACGCGAGCGGTCAGCCGTTCGTCGACGTGGTCCTCGACCAGGCAGAGCAGAAGGGCACCGGCCGGTGGACGGTGCAGTCGGCGCTCGACCTCGGCGTCCCCGTCACGGGGATCGCGGAGGCGACCTTCGCCCGCGCCATCTCCGGTCACGCCGCGCAGCGTGAGGCGGTCCGCGACGGGTTCGCCGCGCTCGAGACGGCGGCGCCCACGGTCGAGGACCGGGCAGGCTACGTGGACGACGTACGTCGGGCGTTGTACGCCTCGAAGGTGGTCGCCTACGCCCAGGGGTTCGACCAGATCCGGGCCGGCAGCGACCGGCTGGGCTGGGACGTCGACCTGGCGGCGATGGCCCGGATCTGGCGCGGCGGCTGCATCATCCGGGCCCGGTTCCTCAACCGGATCACCGAGGCCTACACCGAGGACCCTGACCTGCTCAGCCTTCTCGTGGCGCCGTACTTCACCGAGGCGGTCTCGGACGGAGTCGATGCGTGGCGGCGGATCGTCGCCGACGCGGCGGCCACCGGAGTGCCCGCCCCGGCGTTCGCGTCGTCGCTGGCCTACTTCGACGCCCTGCGCGCCGAGCGGCTCCCGGCTGCGTTGATCCAGGGGCTGCGCGACAACTTCGGCGCCCACACCTACAAGCGGGTCGACCGGGAGGGCACGTTCCACCTGCAGTGGGCCGGCGACCGCTCCGAGCACGACGCCTGACGCGGTCCCCTCCCCCAGGCGCGCCGCGCGCCGAGCCGTCGGCGCTCGACGGCTCGGCGCGCCCGGACCCGCAGGTGCCTCGGTCAGGCGTCGATCGAGGCCCTCTCCGAGGACCCGCCGACGCTGACCTCGACCTTGCGAGGCTTCGCCCGCTCGGCGACGGGAACGCGGAGTCGCAGCACGCCGTCGTCGTAGGAGGCGTCGATGCGGTCCAGGTCGAGGTTGTCGCCGAGGACCAGCTGACGGCTGAACAGGCCGGTCGGCCGCTCCGAGGCCAGGACCTCCCAGTCGCCGTTGCGCTGCGGCCGTTCGGCCTTGACCGTGAGGACGTTGCGCTCGACGTCGATGTCGAGGGTCTGCGGCGCGATGCCGGGGAGGTCGAACTCGATCACGAACGTGTCACCCTCGCGCCAGGCGTCCAGCGGCATGACCGAGGGGCGGGACGTGGTTCCCGAACCCAGAAGCTGCTGGGCCAGGCGGTCGAAGTCGCGGAAGGGGTCTGTCCGCATGAGCATGGTGGTCACCTCCAGGTCTGGGACCGAGCCTTCGGTATCGGCTCGATCTATGCTTGCTGATAGAGGTTTTTATAACTCGCAGTCATCGCTTTGGCAAGTCCGCAACGCGGACGATCTCCGCCGGCCTCCGGCCGGCGGGGCTCAGGACCGCACCGCGGGCCGCATCGCCCCGATCGCCTCGGGGACGAACCTGGGGAAGACGGTGGAGCGGCTGGCGGTCACCTCCGGGAACCGGGACGCCAGCACCTCCCACAGCACGCTGCGGTAGTCGCGGGTGGTCCGCAGGTCACCCTCGTCGAGGTCGGCGAGTCCGGGCCAGGACCCGTGCACCTGCCCTCCGGACACCCCCGCACCCAGCAGCAGCATCGCGTTGCCGTAGCCGTGGTCGACCCCGTGGTCGCCGTTCTCCTGGACCCGCCGTCCGAACTCGCTCACCGTCACCACGGTCACCCGTTCCGCGGCCTGCCCGAGATCGGCGAAGAAGGCCCTCAACGAGTCGGCGAGGTGGCTGACCTGGTCCGCCATCCATCCCTTCGCCGGGTTCCCGTCCCCCGGGGCGAGCCCGGTGTGCATGTCCCAGTCGCCGTAGTCGACGGTGACCATCCGGGTCCCCACGTCGGCGCGGATCAGCGCCGCCGTGTTCGCCAGCACCTCGCGCAGCGGCCCGCGTGGGTACACCGAGGTATGCACCGCTGACCCGCTCGGCGCGTCGTCCGCGGCCGACTCGGCCAGCCCGGAGAGCCGCCGGGTCGTCTCCAAGGTGGCACGGAAACCGTCACCGAGGTGCCCCGGCACGTCGGCCCACATCCGGCTGAGCGAGGCGCGTCGCGCCGCGGTGCCCGTGCCGAGGTCGGTGAGCACCAGGTCCGCGACCCGCTTGGCGCCCAGCGCCGGGGCGGCCCCGGACTGCGCGGTGGGCAGGAGCGTCGACCCGAGCTGGACCGACGACTCCGGCCGCGCCGAGGCATCGAGGCCCACCAGCCGGTTCACCCACCCGCTGCGCGCCGACGACCCCGGGGCGGCGTCCTCGACCTCCTCGATCGCCGCGAAGTGGCTGCGGTTGGGCGCCGGCAGACCCACCGCGTGGACCGCGGCGAACGCACCCTCGCGCCACATGGGCGCGAGCGAGGCGAACCCCGGGTGCAGTCCGAAGTCGGCGTCGGGGACGACCAGGCTCGCGTCAGGGACCCCGATGCCGGGCCGCAGCCGGCGCAGGACCGCACGGTCGTCGGGGCGCCGGGGCACCACCAGGGACAGCCCGTCGGCGCCGCCGCGCAGGCTGAGGACCACCACCACGTTGCCGCCGGTGGTCTCGGCGAAGGCGACCTGGCGGAACGCCTGGCCGAAGAGGGTGCCGCCGGCTACGAGACCCGTCGCCGCGGTCGCGCCGACCAGGAGACGGCGACGGCTGAGGGCGAGATCGGGGCAGCCGCAGCCCGAAGGCGAGGTCATCGTGGTCCTCTCACCGGTGCAGGTGGGTCGGGGAGTCGAGCAGGGCGGCCAGGATGAGCCGGATGCGGCCGTTCCACAGGTCCTCGCGGGTGACCTTGCGGTCCAGCGGGACGCCGAGCGCGGTGGCCACCCCGACCCGGACCGCGTCGCCCGGCGTCTCCCCCAGCAGCCGGGTGCCGATCCGGTCGACCACGTCGGCGACCGTGGCGGGCAGGTCAGGCAGCCAGCTCCCAGGGGCGCGGAACGTCGCGTCCCGGGTGGGCCACCAGCCGGCGGCGAGGTCCTGGTGGACCACCAGGCCGTTGAGCACCCGTCCGGCGCTGGTCCACGCCCCGCCCGCCTCCGGGTAGCCGTCCGGTGCCGGCCACTCGTACGGCGGGTTGCCGAGCTCGCTGTACTGCCAGTACATCGCGTTGACGAACGAGTCGTCGCGGGTGGGTCGCTCCAGCCGGATCCCCAGGGCGCGCACCGTGGCGACGTAGTCCTCGGTCGGGGTGCGCACCTTCGCGCCGTACGACGCGGCGAACTCCGGGTGGTCCACCAGCGCCTCCAGGGTCGGCACGATCGCGGTCCCGTGGGCCTGGTAGGCGGTAGCGACCGCCGCCACGAGCTCGTCGGAGGGGCTGTCGCTCACGAACCGGACGCAGAGCCGGCGAGCCAAGCGGGTCGCGGTCGCGGGGTGGTGGGCGAGGTAGCGCAGGTACGCCCGAGTCGCCTGGCGTCCGTCCGGGTCGGCGTTGGGATCGCTGAAGCCGAGCACGTCGATGCGTCCGGTGGCGTGCGAGCCGGGCCTGTACCCGGCCCGGAACTCCGGCCACCACACGTCGACGCGGTAGCCGGTGAGCATCCGGCTCGACGCCTTGACGTCCGCCTCGGTGTAGCCGGCATCCACGCCGACCGAGTGCAGCTCGAGGAGCTCGCGGCCCAGGTTCTCGTTGGGGTGGTCCTTGGTGGAGACGGCGTTGTCGAGGTACAGCCCCATCGCCGGGTGCACCACGGTCCGCCGCAGCAGGTCCTCGAAGGTGGTGAGGGCGAAGCGCCTGATCACCCGGTCGTAGTCGACCCGGTAGAACCACGCCTCGTCGTCCATCAACGGCACGTGCAGCAGGTTGGACCAGAAGTCGACCATCTGCTCCAGCACCTGGCGGCGGCTGTGCACACGGCGCGCCACCGTCCACCGGCTGAGGTCGTACATCACCTCCCAGGCGCCCTGCTTGCCGGCCTCCTGCCGTTCGAAGATCTGCTGGGGGGTCCGGCCCAGCGCCGGGAACCAGCCGTCCACGCGGTCGCCCTCGGGGTCTGCCAGCCGGGTCGGGTCCAGCTGGGCGGCGAACCACTCCCGACTTCCGCCGGCACGGGTGATCTCCGACGCGAGGGCCGGGGTCAGCCCGGCGCTGAACCGGCGGGCTCGGTGGCGTCCGGACCTGGACAGCAACGGCATGGGTCTCCACGTCGACGGCGGCAAGGACTCCTGCCGGGGGTCCGGCACGGAGTGGTCGTGCCATGCTCACACCAGGCGCCGGGCACTGTCAGACGAACGAGGATTCTGCCCCGCACCCCCCGATGCCGGACCGACAAGGAGCCCCGATGACCGACCAGGCACCCCCACCCCTCAAGCCGCTCCCCGAGGACTGGACCACCGCCTTGTGCATCGTGGCCCACCCCGACGACCTGGAGTTCGGCGCGGCCGCGGCGATCGCCCGGTGGACCGGTCAGGGCAAGCACATCGTGTACGTCATGGTGACCAGCGGCGAGGCCGGCATCGACGGGCTCGCTCCCGACGAGTGCCGGGTGGTCCGTGAGCAGGAGCAGGTCGACTCCGCCCGGGTCGTCGGCGTGGACGCGGTGGAGTTCCTCGGCTTTCCCGACGGCACCGTGGAGTACGGCCTGCCGCTGCGGGCCGCGGTCGCCCAGGTCGTCCGCCGGCACCGCCCGGAGATCGTGGTCACCGGCAACATGCGGGAGACCTTCGGACCTGGCGCGCTCAACCAGGCCGACCACATCGCCGTGGGTCGGGCCGTGCTGGACGGGGTCCGGGACGCAGCGAACCGGTGGATCTTCCCCGAGCAGCTGATGAGCGACCTGGACAAGTGGGACGGGGTGCGGGCTGTCTGGGCGGTCGGCTCTCCCGGCGCCCGCCACGGGGTCGACACCACCGACACCTTCGAGGCCGGGGTCGAGTCCCTCCAGGCGCACCGTGCCTACATCGACGGACTGGGCTGGGACGACTTCGACGAGCGCGAGATGCTCGAGGGTTTCAGCCGGATGAACGGCACCCGGATGGGTGTCACGTTCGCGGCGGCCTTCGAGGTCTACTCCATGACCTGGGGTGGCGACGACGAGGACTGATCGCCGCTCCCCCCTCGGCCCGGGTCGCCGGGCAGCCGCCGGCTCACGAGGTCGAGGAACTCGTCGGCCATCGCGAGCTGCTCGACCAGCCCGGCTCGTCGGGCCCGGGCGTCCTCGACCACGGCTCGCAGCCGGGCCACGTCGGCTGCCCCGGGCGCTGGCCGGTCCAGCACCTCGACCAGGTCCATGACCTCCTGCATCGCCTCGAGGCTGAAGCCCAGCGGCTTCATCCGGCGGATCACGAGCAGCTTCTCGAGGTCCTCGACGCTGTAGAGGCGGAACCCGCCGTCGCTGCGTGCCGAGGGGCGCAGCAGCCCGATCTCGTCGTAGTGGCGCAAGGTGCGCAGCGAGAGCCCGGTGCGGTCGGCGACCTCGCCGATCTGCATCGGACGCCGTGTCGGCCCGCTCTGCTCGTCCGCGATCGCTCTCACCCCGCCGTCGATTTCAACCCTTCCCTCACGTAAGGGTAGAGTGTGGCCCGCGGCCGGCACCCTCTGGCCTGCCCTCGCCTTCCGACGTGCATCGTGGCACGTCTCCCCCTGCCGCCGTTCCGAGCCTCCTGGGCGCCTGGGACGGCACCGATCGGAACGGAGTGCTCCTCGTGAGTTCCGCCGCGCCTGCCGGCGCCCCTGCCCCGAGCCGTCCCGCGTACGCCGCGAACCCCACTGTGCGCGACGCCCTGCGCCACCCGGCGATCCTGCGCACGGAGGTGCTTGCCGGCCTGGTGGTCGCCCTGGCACTGATCCCCGAGGCGATCTCGTTCTCCATCATCGCCGGGGTCGACCCGCGGGTCGGACTGTTCGCCTCGTTCACGATGGCGGTGTCCATCTCCTTCCTGGGTGGCCGCCCGGCGATGATCTCGGCCGCCACCGGAGCGATCGCGCTGGTGATCGCCCCGGTGATGCGCGACTACGGCTTCGACTACCTGATCGCCACCGTGCTGCTCGGCGGACTCATCCAGATCGCGCTCGCGCTCGCCGGCGCCGCCAAGCTGATGCGCTTCGTGCCCCGGTCGGTCATGGTCGGGTTCGTCAACTCCCTGGCGATCCTCATCTTCCTGGCGCAGGTGCCGCACCTGATCGACGTGCCCTGGGCGGTCTACGTGATGGTCGCCCTCGGGATCGCCGTGATGGTCCTGCTCCCCCGGGTCACGCTGGTCGTCCCCGCACCGTTGGTCGCCATCGTCCTGCTGACCGCCTTCACCGTGGTCGCCGCGATCACGGTGCCGAGCGTCGGCGACGAGGGCGAGCTGCCCGACAGCCTGCCGTCGCTGTTCGTGCCCGACGTCCCGCTGAACCTCGAGACCCTGCAGATCATCGCGCCGTACGCCCTCGGCATGGCGCTGGTCGGCCTGTTGGAGTCCCTGATGACCGCCAAGCTCGTCGACGACATCACCGACAGCCACTCGGTGAAGACCCGCGAGGCCTGGGGCCAGGGTGCCTCCAACATCATCACCGGCTTCTTCGGTGGGATGGGCGGCTGCGCGATGATCGGCCAGACCATGATCAACGTGAAGGCCTCACGCGCGCGGACCCGGATCTCCACGTTCCTGGCCGGCGTCTTCCTGCTCATCCTCGTGGTCGGCTTCGGCGACGTGGTCGGGATCATCCCGATGGGGGCGCTCGTGGCGGTCATGATCATGGTCGCGGTGGGCACCTTCGACTGGCACAGCGTCCGGGTGGCGACCCTGCGCCGGATGCCCAAGAGCGAGACCACGGTGATGCTCTCGACCGTGGTCGTCGTGGTGGTCACCAGCAACCTCGCCATCGGGGTCATCGTCGGCGTCCTCGTGGCGATGACGCTCTTCGCCAGGCGGGTGGCGCACCTGGCCGAGACCACGCGCACCCTCGTCGAGGGCCCGGACGGCGAGCCCACCGCGCTCTACACCGTGACCGGCGAGCTGTTCTTCGCCTCCAGCAACGACCTGTACACCCAGTTCGAGTACGCCGCCGACCCGCGCCGGGTGGTCATCGACCTCACCGGTTCGCACGTGTGGGACGCCTCCACGGTGGCCGCCCTCGACGCGATCGAGACGAAGTACGCCTCGCGCGGCACCACCGTCGACATCCAGGGCCTGAACACGGCGAGCGCCTCCATGCACGGACGACTCAGCGGACAGCTCTCCGCCCACTGATCTCCGCCCACTGATCTCCGCCCACTGACCGGCTCCGGCGAGAACCGATCTGCTGCCACCCTCGTGAACAAGGGTGACGGATCTCGGCGAGAGGAGCAGCACGGTGACGCGACGTGACACCGAAGCGGAGGCGGAGTTCGAGGAGTTCGCGCGCTCGGCGTGGCCCAGGCTCCGCTGGTCGGCGTACCTGCTGTGCGGGGACCACCACCTGGCCGAGGACCTGACGCAGGCCGCACTGGCCCGGACCTACAGCGCGTGGGCGCGGATCCGCCGTGACGACGCCGTCGCCTACACCCGCAAGGTGCTGGTGAACCTCAACATCGACCGGCTGCGACGGCGTCGACCGCACGAGCTCGGCGAGGCGCCGCTCGAAGCACACGGGGCCGTCGAGGACCGGGGAGCCGACCACCGCGACGAGCTGGTCCGGATGCTGACGACGCTGTCGGAGCGGGAGCGTCGCGTGGTGGTGCTGCGGCACTACTACGACCTGTCCGAGCGCAGCGTCGCGACCGAGCTCGGCATCTCCGCAGGCACGGTGAAGAGCACCCTCGCCCGTGCGCTGACGAAGCTGAGGGTCTCGGCCGAGCCCCTCGAGGACACCTACGGAAGGAGCCGGTGATGACCGGGATCGACGAGCTCGAGGTCGCGCTGCAGCACCGCGGGGACAGCACGCTGGGGGCCCCGGACCTCACCCGGATCCGGCGCGACGGTCGTCGTCTCCGCACCCGCCGTCGCGCGCTGGGCGGGGCCGGCGTCGCCCTCGCCGTCGCTGCCACGACGGGAGCGGTGCTGGCGGGCGGACCGCTGGACCTCCTCGGCTCCGACACCCCGTCGCAGACCGGCACCCGCACCGGGCCGTACGCCGGCGCGGCGGCCCCCACCGACGCCGACCTGCTCGACGCCTGCCGGTCCGCCGGGTCGCCGGCCGCACGCGACCTGCTGTTCGGTCCTGGCGACCCGGTGGTCAAGGCGGTCGGGCGCACCACGCACAGGGTCACCGTCGCCCTCCAGGCCGCCGACAGCGCCGCCTGGGGTGAGTGCAGCGTCGCCCAGGACGCCCAGGAGCTCCCGGCCGCGCTGACCGTCTACCCGGCCGACGGCGAGACGCCCGACCTGGCGTACTCGTTCGGTCCCGGGTGCGGACTCCAGGACGGCTCGGTCGACGACCGCTGCCGTACCTGGGCGGTCACCTGGGTGGACCGGCGTCCGGCCGAGGTGGCGGCGGCCCGGCTGACCCTGGGGGACGGAGGACGGGTGACCGTCGACAGCCACGACGGCTACCTCGTGCTCGAGCACCTCGCTCCGCTGCCCCAGGGAGAGACGATCGACGGCATGGGTCCGAGCTTCCCGCCGCTCAGGCGGATCACCTTCCTCGACGCTCAGGGACGACCGATCGCTGCCGAGGCACAGGACGGCAGCGGGAAGGGCCCGGACCACGAGCGGGTCGGCGACCTTCCCCGACTGAGCAGGTATCCCAGCCTCCGCGGCGCCGAGGTGTCCTGAGAGAGGCCCGCTGCACCACGACCCCGGGAGCGGTGCTCCCGGGGTCGTGGTCTGCTCGGCGTGCTCGCCGGACGAGAGGGTCAGTCGCCGACCTTCTCGGCGGCCTCGCCAGCCGCCTTGGTGGTCTTGGCCGCGGTCTTCTTGGCCGCGGTCGCGGTCGCCTTCGCGCTGCTGGTGGGGGTCTGGGCCCGGTCGGCTGCGGTCGCGGCGGTGTTCTTGGCGGCGCGCTTGGCCGTCGCGGCGGTCGACTTCGCCGCCTTGGTGGACTGGGTCCGCGTCGTCTTCGCCTTGGCCTTGGTCGTCCCGGCGTTCTTGACCGCGTCCTGGGTGGACTCCTGCTTGCGGATCCGCTCGACGAGCGTCTCGCCGCGGGTCACGAGCTGGGAGTAGGTCGCCTCGCCCTGCCCGAGCAGCGACTGCACCCGCCCCTGGACCTGCTCGGGCAGCGCCTGCACGCGGGTCTGGACGGCGTTGAGGTTCGCCTCGACGGCGGCACGCCGGGCCTGGACCCGGGCAGCGACGACCTCGGTGGCCTGGGCGCGCAGGGCCTTCGGCTCGAGGTCGAGGGTGGACAGCCGCTTCTGGGCGTCGGTCACGGACTCGCGGACGGTCTCCACGGCGAGGTCGGCGATGCCGACTCCGGCGTACAGGGGTCGCGGGGCTTCGGCGCGGATGTCGAACTTGGTCTTGGCCATGTCATTCTCCTGGGGTCTGCGGGCGGGGGTCGCTCGCGGTGCTGGTGGTCTGGGTCGGGCCGACGAACGAGGTGTAGACCTCGAGCAGCCGGTCCTTCTGGCTCGCGCTGAGCCGAGGGTCGAGCGCGATCGCGGTCTCGACCGTGCTCGGCGTCCCGGGGGCATCGTCCTCGACGCTGAGGATGCCGGCCCGGACGTAGAGCTGCTCGGCCGAGAGGTGCAGCGACTTCGCGATCTGCTGCAGGACGTGGGCCGAGGGGTTCCGCAGGCCACGTTCGACCATGCTGAGGTAGGGGTTGGACACGCCGGTGAGCTCGGCGAGCTGCCGCAGCGACATCGCTGCGGAGACCCGCTGCTCCCGGAGGTACTCCCCCAGACCCTCGACGGTGCGCCCGACGAGGCCCGTGTTCTCGGCCATGTCCTCCATGGTGCTAACAGAAGTGAGCAAACACAAGTCACGGCGACGTGAGGGTCGCCACTCGCCCAGGTCGTTTCGATCCGCTGACAACGCCCTAGCCCCCTCTGCCGTCTTCACCACTGGCAGGGTTGGTGAGGAAAGGCAGGCGAGGACGATGTTGGACGAGCAGATCGAGCGCTCCTTCGGGGCGGGACCGGAGCTCCCTCCGGTCGAGGTGCGGATCGCGGCGGGCCGTCGCGCCCTGCGGCGCCGCCGGGTAGCAGCCGCGCTCACCGCTGCCGGGGTCGTCGCCGTGGTCGGGACGACGTACGCCGTCACGGTCCCGGGATCGGACCGCCACGTCGACAGCGGCGTGGCCGTTGCTCCGTCGAGCACGCCGACCCCCACCAGCCGGGTCGTCGAACCGTCCGCGGAGCCCTGGAAGAAGAACCTCTTCGCGCGCTACACCGCAGACGGGACGCTGGAGATCCGGCCCGGCGTGGTGGTGCACGAACGCATCGAGAACCCCTACGGCTGGGCGCCGCCCCGCTACTCCGACGCCCTCGACCTCACCTGGAAGGGGCGGCGCCTGTGGGCGACCGTCGAGCTCACCCGGAACGGCCTGGCCTACGGGAGCAGCACACCGAGCAACGGGTGGGCGAGCTTCGCCGACTGGGTCGCAGACCAGTCCGGCTCGACCACCGTCAACGGCGGCTGGCCTGAGACCCTGGTCCTGGGCAAAGGCGGGCAGGTGGTCGCGGCGGCGGGCGCCGAGGTGCTCCAGCGCACCGACGACCCCCGGCTGGGCGACGGCTTCGCCCCCTCCGGCACCCCGACCGGCGCGGCGCTGGTCGTCGTCGAGGGCACGAGCTACTTCGTGGTGTGGCGGGTGGTGGACGGCACGCTGGACACGGTCGTCACGCCACCTGGCGACGTGGTCGGCGCGACCTTCCAGGAGCTGTTGACCTATGCGCGCGACCAGTACGCCTCGGGTGGTGGCCTGCGATGAGCCGCTCCTCTCGGGAGACCCTGGACCGCGAGTACGCCGAGTTCGTGGCTGCCCGCCAGACACACCTGCGCCGGATCGCCTATGCCGTGTGCGGGGACTGGCACCGCGCCGAGGACCTGCTCCAGACCGCTCTGGTCAAGCTGTACGTCGCCTGGCCGCGGCTGCACCGCGACGGCCGCGAGGAGGCCTACACCCGGCAGATCATCGTCCGCGCCAACATCGACGAGTCCCGCCGGCCGTGGCGCCGCGAGCGAGCCGGGCTCGAGGGTCACGACCCGACGGCTCGCGCCGAGCTTCCCTACGAGGAGCGCTCGGCGCTCTTCGAGGCCCTGCAGGCGCTGCCCACCATGCAGCGCAAGACCGTGCTCCTGCGGCACTGGCTGGGACTGTCGGTCGAGCAGACCGCAGCCGAGCTCGGCATCTCCACCGGCACGGTCAAGAGCCACACCTCGCGAGGGATCGAGAAACTGCAGGCGACGCTGACCGAGACCCCCGGCTGACCACGGACCTGGCCACGGTCCCTGGCCACGGACGCTGCGCTGGCCTACGTTGACCAGGCAACGCCATCCGGACGACCACCACTGTGGAGGTAGCTCATGTCAGCCAGGCCCGACGTCACCTTCCACGCCTCACCGCGGCTCGCGATGGAGGCGCCCCCCGAGACACTGGCCTACACGCTCATGCTGAGCCCCGACGGCTCGGCCCCCGACGGGCTGGCGGTGGTGGACGTCGACCCCGGCTCCGCGTCCTTCGGGAAGATCGTCCACCAGGTCCTGATGCCGAACACCGGGGACGAGTTCCACCACTTCGGCTGGAACGCCTGCTCCTCGGCCCTGTCCCCGTTGACCGGGCACGCCTTCCTCGAGCGCCGCTACCTGATCATCCCGGGCATCCGGTCGTCGCGGATCTATGTCGTCGACGTCAAGGGCGGCCCCACCGCGGCCAAGCTCCACAAGATCATCGAGCCGGAGGAGATCTTCGCCAAGACCGGCTACTCCCGCCCCCACACGATCCACTGCGGTCCCGAGGGGATCTACGTCTCGACCCTCGGCGGCGGTGGCGCGGACGGCACCGACGGCCCCCCCGGCATCTTCATCATGGACTGCGAGACCTTCGAGGTGCTCGGCCGGTGGGAGATCGACCGTGGCGTGCAGGACAAGCACTACGACTTCTGGTGGAACCTCCCCCGCGACTACATGGTCTCCTCCGAGTGGGGCCTGCCGCCCCAGTTCGAGGGCGGGATCGTCCCCGAGGACCTGCTGAGCAACAAGTACGGCCACCGCCTGCACTTCTGGGACCTCCGGGGTCGCCGCAACGTGCAGACCATCGACCTCGGCGAGAACCACCAGATGGCGCTGGAGGTACGGCCGGCCCACGACCCCTCCCGCGAGTACGGCTTCTGCGGCGTCGTGGTCGACACGACCAACCTCGAGGGGTCGATCTGGACCTGGTGGCGCGAGGACGGCGAGTTCCACGTCAAGAAGACCGCGACGATCCCGGCCGAGGCCGCGGACCCCGCCGACCTTCCCCCGCTGCTCAAGGGCTTCGGCGCCGTCCCACCCCTGGTCACCGACATCGACCTGTCCCTGGACGACCGGTTCCTGTACGTCTCCTGCTGGGGCACCGGCGAGATGCGACAGTACGACGTCGGCGACCCGATGAACCCGACGCTCGTCGGCTCGGTACATGTCGGTGGCATCACTCGCAAGACCCCGCACCCCAACGGGGAGGCGTACCTCGGTGGACCCCAGATGGTGGAGATCAGCCGGGACGGCAAGCGGGTCTACTGGACCAACTCGCTGTACTCCACCTGGGACGACCAGTTCTATCCCGACGGCGTGCCGGCGGCCATGGTGAAGGCGGACGCGGGGGCCGAGGGCGGGCTGACCCTGGACAAGGACTTCTGGGTGGAGTTCCCCGACGGCTACCGCGCCCACCAGATCCGCCTGGAGGGTGGCGACTGCTCCACCGACAGCTTCTGCTACCCCTCCGCCTGAGGGCTGACGCTGACTGTGGACATGGGCGAGGCGTCCTCCGCCGCGCTCTGGTGGGCAGTGGCGCTCTCGGGGATCTACCACGGCCTGAACCCTGGCATGGGCTGGCCGCTGGCGGTCTCGGCGGCGCTGATGGAGCGGCGGCGCGCGGCGTTGGCGTCCGCCCTGGGGATGCTGGCGCTCGGCCACTTCCTGGCGATGGCGGTGATCCTGCTGCCGTTCTCGGTCTTCAGCGCCCTCCTGGACTGGGAGAAGCCGATCCGTCTGGTGGCGGCAGGGATCGCCGTCGGCTTCGGCGCCTACCTGCTGGTCTCCCGGACGCACCACCCGCGGTACCTCGCCCGCGTTGCCCCGCACCGGCTCGTGTGGTGGTCGTTCCTCGCCGCGACCGCCCACGGCGCCGGACTGATGCTGCTGCCGATCTTCTTGTCGATGGGCCGCGACCACGACATGGCCGGCGAGCACGCTGCCCTGGGCCAGCTCGTGGCCGACCACACGGCACCGGCCCTCCTGGTCGCCGCCGCGCACACCCTGGCGATGCTGTCGGCCGGTGCCCTGCTCGCGGTGCTGGTCTACCGGTGGCTGGGCCTGCGCGCCGTGTCCAGGACGTGGTTCAACCTCGACACGGTGTGGGCGCTGAGTCTCCTCCTCGTCGGGGCGCTGAGCGCGGCGGCGGCCCTGTGGTGGTGACCCGGTGAGCCGCTAGCGTCGCGGGCATGCCCTACGTCGATGCTGCCGGAGTCCGGGTCCACTACGTCGAGCACGGCTCGCCGGGCGCCGAGAAGACGCTGGTGCTGCTGCACGGCTTCACCCCCGACCACCGCTCGATGACCGGGGCCTTCGAGCCCGTCCTCGCCGCCCGCGACCGGTGGCGCCGCGTCTACCTCGACCTGCCCGGCATGGGGCGCACCGAGGCACCCGCGACGGTCGCCTCGACCGACGACGTGTACGCCGTGGTCCGCGAGGCCGTCGACACCCTCGTGCCCGGGCCGTACGCCGTGGCCGGTGCGTCGTACGGCGGCTACCTGGCGCGGGGTCTGGTCGCCGAGCACCCGCAGCGGGTGACCGGGATGGCCCTGGTCTGCCCGATGCTCGTCGCCGACCACGCGCACCGTGACGTGCCCCCGCACGAGGTGGTGCACCGTGACGCCTTCTGCGCGGCACTGCCGCACGGCACCGAGTTCGACGCCGTGACGGTGGTGCAGACCGAGGAGACCTACCGACGCCTGCAGGCCGAGGTCGTTCCCGGTCTCGCGATCGCCGACCTGGCGGCACTGGAACGGATCCGCCGACGGTGGCGCGGCACGTTCCCGCAGGAACGCGACGGGACGACGTACCCGGCTCCGGTGCTCGTCTTCACAGGGCGCCAGGACAGCTCGACGGGGTTCCGCGACGCGTGGCCGCTGCTCGAGGCGTACCCGCACGCGACGTTCGCGGTGCTCGACCGGGCCGGCCACCAGGGCCAGATCGAGCAGCCGGGGCTCTTCGGTGCCCTCGTGGAGGAGTGGCTCGACCGGGTGGAGCGCGAGGAGGGATGACCGCCGGGCGGACCACGCGCGAGGCGTCCGATACAAGCGCGAACGCGTCTGGACGACGCGAGCCCGCGGACGGGTCCAGGCCGCAGGATCGTCGGGTCCGCACCATCTCCCGAACCCTGGAGGACCCGATGCTCATCGCCCTGCTCGACCTGCGCACCGTCGCCGTCGACCGCCCTGCCGCCCTCGCCCAGCTCGACAGCGAACGCGACGCGATCCGGGCCATGCCCGGCAACCTCGACTTCCGCGTCTTCGCCTCCCGTGACGACGACGAGACCGTCACGGTCCTCCACGAATGGGCCGACGAGGAGGCGTTCGCGGCCTACCTCTCCTCGGCGTCGTTCGTCCGGTCGGGAGCGGTCCTTCGCCCGTTGGTGACCGTCCCTCCCGTGAGCCGCCGGTTCCGGGCCGCGCTGTGGGAGACCGTCTGACCGCGACCGGGTCTAGCCTGGACCCGTGCGAGGCCGTCGATGACCCGCGAGGCGTTCGCCTTCGTGCGGGAGCTCGGGGCAGCGCCGACCTCCGAGCTGTGCGTGGGCCGTCACTACCTGCTCTGCGCCTCCTCCGGTGCCCTGCGGCTGGAGGCAGGTGGCAGCTCCTGGGTGCTCCCGCCCGCACGGGCGGCCCTGATCGCAGCCGACCAGCCGATCCGGGTCACGATCCCTCAGCCGGTGACGACCTCGTCGGTGCTGTTCGGGACCGACTTCGCCCCCGAGCCGGCGCGGGAGCTCACCGTGGTCGACCTCAGCCCGCTCGCCAGGGCGCTGGTGACCGAGTGCCTGGCGTGGCCCGAGTCCGCCGAACCGCTCCCGGCGTACGCCCGCTGCATCTTCGGCGCCCTGGTCGCCGTGGCCTGGCGGCTGGCCGAGCACCCCAGCCCGGTCGTCGTCCCGGCCGGCCGGTCACCGGAGCTGCGCCGCGCGCTGGAGCTCACCGGTGCGCGGCTTGCCGACGACGTCCGCTTCGAGGAGGTCGCCCGGGCAGTCGGCCTCGTCCCCCGCTCCCTGGCACGCCGCTTCGAGGACGAGACCGGCACGACCTGGCGCGCGGTGCTCCGCCGGATGCGGGTGCTGCGCGCGATCGAGGAGCTCGCGGCCGGGGACGCCAGCGTCACGACGATCGCGCACACCGTCGGCTACACGTCCCTGTCCGCCTTCAACGCTGCGTTCCACGACCTCACCGGCCGCACCCCGACGCAGTACCGTGCCAGCTTCCGCCGCTGACCCCGCAGCCGAGCTGGCTCTCACCTCGCCACGTGTCCGGACCGGTGCTCCACGGGATGGACGGCGGAGGCGGTGGAAGCGGCACCGGTGGGTAGGTTCACCGGCATGGACCTCCCCCCGGTGAACCACATCGCGGTGCCCGAGGGGTATCTCGCCTGGCAGCTGTGGCCTTCGAGTGACCCGGACGCCGACCTCACGATCCTCAACCTCGGCCAGGGGTTCATGGACTCCATGGAGGATGCGGCCGACGAGCTGCGGCTGCTGCGCTGGCTGCACGGCCTGGCCGGGATCGGCCGCATGCTGCGGCTGGACCTTCCCGGGGTCGGCGCCAGCGACGTCGGGTCGACCCCGCCGACCCTGGCCGACTGGGCCGACGCGGCAGCCAGGGTGCTCGACGCCGCTGGGGTGGAGCAGGTGGCGGTCACGGCTGCCGGGCCCAGCGTGCTGGTCGCCCTGGCCTTCGTCGAACGCCACCCCCACCGCGTCTCGTCACTCGCCCTGGTCAACGGCGCGGCCAAGATCACCTGGGCCGAGGACTACCCGATCGGTGTCGACCTGCAGACCGTGTCGAGCCTGATCGAGACGGCCCGTGACCCCACCACCGCCACCGAGGCCGACCACGACCTGGCGATCCAGGGCCCGAGCGCGATGGGCGACCCGCAGTTCCGGTCATGGTGGCGGCGGGTGGCTCGACGCAACCTGAAGCCGCGCATCGCCGGCGCCGTCAACGCGGCCCTCTTCGGCGCCGACTTCCGCGGCCTGCTGCCGTTGGTCGAGGTGCCCACGCTCGTGGTCGCGCGCGCCGACACCCTCTACGGCACCGCGATGGCGGAGTACGTTGCCGAAAGGGTCCCTGACTCGACCTACGTCGAGCTTCCCGGCGCCGACATGCTCCCCTTCCTGGGCGACGCGACGGCGATCCTCGACGAGCTGCGCGAGCACTTCACCGGCCGGCGCTACGCCTCGACCGCCGACCGCATCTTCGCCGCCGTCCTCTTCACCGACCTGGTCGGCTCCACCACGGAGGTCGTCCGGATGGGCGACGAGCGCTGGCGCGCGCTCCTCCTCGACCACGTCGCCATGGTGCGGGCCGAGGTCGACCGCCACGGAGGCCGCATGGTCCAGGACCTCGGGGATGGCACGCTGTGCGCGTTCCCCCTCCCGAGCTCGGCGATCCGGTGCGCGCTGGCGATGGTGACGCGTGCCCGGGTGCACCTCGGGATGGACATGAGAGCCGGCATCCACGCGGGTGAGGTGGAGGTGCGCGGTGAGGACCTGGCCGGCATCAACGTCCATACCGCGGCCCGGGTCTCGGGGGCCGCCGACGGTGGGGACGTGCTCGTCTCCTCCACCGTGGTCGACCTGGTCGCCGGGTCGACGTTCGACTTCGAGGACCGGGGTTCGCACGAGCTCAAGGGCGTCCCGCGACCACGCCGGCTGTGGCGGGTGACCCCTCAGCTGTAGTGGGCGTCCGCGTGCCCGTCGGCCACGGCACGTGCGTGGGTGCTGAGCCCCACCGAGGCCAGGAACGAGTCCCGGTCGACCGCCACCAGCTCCACGTCGGTCGCCGCGGTCACGGTCGCCGTCCGTGGGGAGTCGCGGAGCAGGGCGAGCTCGCCGAACCAGCCTCCTTCGCCGAGGTCACGCAGGTGCGCTCCGGACTGGGTGACCTCGGCCCGCCCGGCGGCGACGACGTAGAAGCGGTCTCCCGGGTCCCCCTCGGCGATGACCACCTCCCCCGCCCCGACGTGCAGCGACTCCGCCTCCAGGGCCATCCGCTCGACCACCCGGGGCGCCAGGACAGCGAGCAGCGGAACGTCGCGGAGCAGCGTCAGCACGTCCTGGGGAACGACCATGGACCCGTCGAGGCGTCGCAGCGGGCCGGAGGCGATCAGCGCCACGAGCGGGAGCAGCAGTCCGGCGGCGGCGAAGGCCCACGCGCCGCCGAGCAGCCCCACGAGCACGGGAGCCAGGAGCGTGCCGACGGCCATGCCGGCCATCATCAGCGACTCCTGCAGACCGAACATCGCGGTGAGCAGCCGGTCAGGCAGCAGCCGTTGCACGAAGGTCCGGTTGGACACGTCGAAGACCAGCTTCCCCGCGCCGCTCACGGCGAGCAGCGCGAGCGCCCACGGCGGCGAGCCCACGAGGCCGGCCAGCATCAGCGGGATCCCAGCGCACACGGCGCCCAGCACCACGAAGGGGGCCAGCCGGGTGCGACCGATGAGGACGACGGTGAAGACCACCCCGAGGACGCCGCCCACGCCCAGCGCCGAGTTCAGCAGCCCCGGCCCCGCCTGCGACATCGAGAGGATGTCCAGCGCGAGGACGACCAACAAGATGTCCATCATGCCGACCAGGACGTACTCGGCCGCCACCAGGCCGCAGAGCAGCCGAGCCACCCGGTCCTTGACCAGCGTCCGCGCCGACGACGGCCCCCGGGCGTGTCCGGGGACCTGGGCAGTCGATCCTCGGACCCCCGCCACGACCACCACCGACAGCGCGCTGGCCAGACCCATCACCAGGACCACGCCCCCTGCCGACCACGCGGCCAGGAGAACCCCGCTCACCAGCGGACCGAGGAAGGTGGCCGTGGCCTCGACCGCGCCGGAGGCGGCGTTGCCGGCCGTGAGGTCCGCGGTCGTCTCGGAGACGTCGGGGACCAGCGCGTGGTGCGCCGGGCGGGTCAAGGTCACGGCGACCGCGACAACCACCGCGACGGGGGCGACCGCGGTGAACGGCAGCCGGAGGAAGAGCACGGTCGCCAGGGTCATCAGCGAGACCGACTGGACGGCGTAGCCCACCACCAAGGCCCGGCCGCGCGCGAACCGGAACAGCAGGGTCGACAGCGGCGTGGCGAGCAAGGCCGCAGGCACGAGCTGGAGCACGCCGATCAGGCTCGCCCCATGGACCCCGTGCTTGCCGTAGGCCCACACCAGCAGGGTCAGGTAGACCGCCCACTCGCTGACGTTGAAGACGAGGTACCCGAACAGCAGCCGACGCAGCCGTCGGTTCGTCACGGCGTTGCGGATCACCGCGCCACGACCGGCTGGAGCGACGCCGCTGCCTCCGTGCGGGGCTGAGGACTCCTGTTGCTCCGGCGTCACGGTCGGTCCGCCCGGCCCGCCGCCGGGTCCGGGTCGCCCAGCTGCCTGGCCAGGACGTCGAGGTTGTGCTGCATGTGGGGGCGCATGTCCCGGTGGTGGGGCAGCAGGACGCCGTACAGGAGACGGAGGAGCCACAGGGGCGGGAGGGTGATGTCGTAGTGGTGGCGCACCCGGCTGCCCTGCTCCACGGGGACGATGTCGTAGCTCCACGTCGTGGAGTCGCGCCGGCTCAGGTCCCACGGCTCGGGGATCGTGCGGAAGGTGAAACGGCGCCCGGGCTCAGCCTCGGTCACCTCGCACCGCCGGGACCAGCGTGCGCCCCGTCCCCACCGGTTGTGGCCGCGGAACACCGCACCGACCGCACCGGGCTCGCCCGACTCCCAGGCGGCGGTGCGACACTCGGGACTGCGCTCGCCGATGCGGGTCACGTCGCTGACCAGCTCGTACACCTGCTGTGGACCCGCCGCGACGACCGCCTCCACGGTGCCGGACGACCGCCACGGCCGCTTGCCGACGCGCAGAGGACCGCTCATGGCAGTCGCGGGGTTGCCGGAGGAAGCAGGAGCGCGGCGAGCCCCCTGGTGACCCAGTCGACCCGGTGCCTGCGCGACCACCCCAGCGCGCGCAACTGCAGGGAGAGACGCGGCGTGAGGGTGGCCCACACCCCCTCGGTCAGCGTCTCCACGTCGAGGTCGCCACGCAGGGCACGGCGCTCGGAGACCGCCACGACCACCCGCTGGTAGTCGTCCTTGCGGTGCTGCTCGGCCTCGGCCCACAGCTCCGCGGTCCCGGAGTCGGCGGTCGCCGCGTCCTCGAAGGCGACCAGCAAGGGTGCTGCGAGGTCCGCCACCTCCGTCACCGCCTCGACGAACTCCGAGATGACCTCGACCGCGGACGGCGCGGCCAGCGCCTTCTCGTAGGCCGGCCGCGCCCTCAGCGCCGCGGGCTCCCCGTCACCGGCCAGGACCAGGTCGACTCCCGCGAGCAGCAGCGCCTGCTTCGACCCCTGGGCGTAGACGGTCTCGACCGAGACTCCTGCCTCAGCGGCGATCCCCCGCATCGTCGTGCGCAGGTATCCCTCGCGCGCGAAGAGGGTGACCGCGGCCTCCAGCACGGCCGCACGGGTGGCGGCGGCCTGCGCCTGGCGCTGTGGTGAGCGGTAGGGGGCACGGTGGTGCGTCGACGCCGTCTGCCCAGCCCTCCGCGCCGCGCGCTGGGATTTGATCACAGCCTCACTGTGATGAATCTGCCGCACCGGTGTCAAGGGCGGGCTGAGACGCCTCCCGGCTCCCTCAGCGGGAGGACGTCGCCGAACGCAGCGACCAGGCACCGAGCGACGTCGGACAGCGTCGCCCCCGGAGCCGAGTCGGCGACCGCTCCCACGGAGGCGGGATCGAGGTCGAGGCCCAGCCGGTCGTAGGCGTCGATCAGGCTGCGGGTGATCGTGGCCGACGACCGGACCATGACGACGGCGCTGAACAGGTAACCAGGCTTGGCGATCCGCTGTCCCGTGCCGGCGATCTTGGCGCGGCCCGCGTCGTTGACGCTGAACTTGCCGTCGCAGTACTCACCGGGGACCGGACCGACGCGGGCATCCACACCGAGGCCCTGCAGCGCGACGGCGATCGCCTCACCGAGGACGGCGAAGCGCTCCTGGATGTGCAGGCGGGGCGCGGGATGGGGCATCAGCAGGTGCAGCACCAGGGACCCCTCGTCGTAGATCGCCAGGTGCCCTCCCACCGGGCGGACCACGGGCGCGAACCCCGACGCGGACACCACCCGCTCCGCGTCGCCGAACCCCGCCAGAAGGGTGTCGCGGCGGCTGAACGCGGCGGTGGGCTGTGCCTGGAAGAGCAGCAGCTCGCCCTCGTCGTCCGGGCCGAGCCGACCGAGGCGTTCGCGGACCTCCTTCATCTCGACTTCCGCTGACCAGGTGTGCGTGAGGAACGAGACCCGGACGGGCCGGTCCCCCGTCGCGTCGCTCACGGCGCCGACCTCGCCTCGACAGCCTGCTGGTAGAGCCGTCCGGCCCGGTAGGAGGACCGCACCAGGGGACCCGAGAGGACCCCGGCGAAGCCGATCTCCTCGGCCTCCTCGCCCAGCTCCACGAACTCCTCGGGCCTGACCCACCGGTCGACCGGGTGGTGCCGCAAAGACGGACGCAGGTACTGGGTGATCGTGACCAGCTCGCACCCGGCCCCGTGCAGGTCGGCCAGGGCCTGGGAGATCTCCTCGCGGGTCTCACCCATCCCCAGGATCAGGTTGGACTTGGTGACCAGCCCGAACTCCCGGGCCCCGGTGAGCACCTCCAGGGACCGCTCGTAGCGGAACGCCGGGCGGATCCGCTTGAAGATCCGCGGCACCGTCTCCACGTTGTGCGCCAAGACCTCCGGACGGGACTCGAAGACCTCAGCCAACAGGTCCGGCTCCCCGCTGAAGTCCGGGATCAGGTTCTCCACCCCGGTGTCGGGGTTCAGCTCGTGGATGGCACGGACCGTCTCGGCGTACAGCCACGCCCCGCCGTCGGGCAGGTCGTCGCGGGCCACCCCGGTGATCGTGGCGTAGCGCAGCGCCATCTTCTGCACGCTCTCCGCCACCCGCCGCGGCTCGTCGCGGTCCAACGGCTGGGGCTTGCCGGTGTCGATCTGGCAGAAGTCACACCGCCGGGTGCACTGGTCCCCCCCGATCAGGAAGGTCGCCTCACGGTCCTCCCAGCACTCGAAGATGTTGGGACACCCGGCCTCCTGGCACACCGTGTGCAGCCCCTCGGACTTCACCAGCGACTGCAGCGCGGTGTACTCCGGACCCATCTTGGCCCGGGTCTTGATCCACTCCGGCTTCCGCTCGATCGGGGTCTGGGAGTTCCGAGCCTCCAGCCGCAGAAGCTTGCGGCCTCCAGGAGCGATGCTCACCGCGCGAACCCGTAGGCAGCCGGCCCGACCACCGAGCGGACCGCGGCCTTCCAACCCTGGTGGAGGGTCTCACGACGGTCCGCGGACAGCTGAGGCTCGAAGCGACGCTCGACCTCCCACCGCCGGGTGAGGTCGTCCAGGGTCCACCGGCCCACGCCCATCCCGGCCAGGTGTGCCACCCCCAGCGCGGTCCGCTCCAGCTCGGTCGGGCGCACCACCGGCACCCCCAGGATGTCTGCCTGGAACTGGCACAGCAGGTCGTTCCCGGCGGCCCCGCCGTCGACCCGGAGCTCGGGCACCTCGATGCCGCCTGCCGCGAGCGCGTCCACGCAGTCGCGGACCTGGTAGGCCATCGCCTCGAGGCCCGCACGGACGACGTGGTCCGCTGAGGTCTCCAGGGTGAGCCCGACGATCCCGGCCCGGGCCTCGCGCACCCAGTGCGGTGCACAGATGCCGACGAACGCGGGCACGACGTAGACGCCGCCGCTGTCGGGAACCCGGGCCGCGACCTCGTCCACGCGCTCGTGGGGGCCGAGCACACGGAGCTTCTCACGCATCCACTGCAGCGTCTGGCCGCTGTGGAAGACCACGGCCTCCGCCTCGTACGCCGTGGTGCCTCCCACGGTCCACCCGACGCTCGCAGTGAGGCCGTCCATCACGGTCGGCACATCCCCGGTGTTCGCGGTGAGCACGGACGCAGTGCCGTAGGTGTTCTTCGTCGACCCGGGCTCGAAGCAGCCCTGGCCGAACATGCCGGCCTGCTGGTCCGCCATCACCGCGGTGACCGGGACGGGCCGGGTGCCGGGGAGGCCGAGCTCGGCGGGCCGGACCTCCCCGAACGCCGCGTCGGCGGGCAGCACCGGAGGAAGCAGCCCGTCCGGGATGCCGGCGACCGCGCAGAGCTTGTCGTCCCAGTCCAGGTCGGCCAGGGACAGCAGCGCCGTGCGGGAGGCCTCGCTGGAGTCGGTGGCGTGGGTGCGGCCACCGGTCAGGTTCCAGAGCAGCCAGCTGTCGACGGTGCCGAAGGCGAGCTCACCGCGCTCGGCCCGCTCGCGGACGCCCGGCACCTCCTCGAGCAGCCACGTGACCTTGGGCATGCTGAAGAACGAGTCGTTGAGCACACCGGTGCGAGCGCGCAGGTCCGCGTCGAGTCCCTGGGACCTCCACCGCTCGACGATCGCGTCGCTCTGCTTGGACATCCAGGAGATGGCGTCGTGGACCGGCTCGCCCGTCGCGCGGTCCCAGATGAGGCAGGTCTCGCGGTGCGTGGTCAACCCGATGGCCACCACGTCGTCCATGGTGGCGCCGGCCTTCGCCAGCACCTCGGCCATGCTGTCGCGCTGGGCCCGCCACAGGGCGACCGGATCGAGCTCGACCCAACCGGGCCGGGGGAACAAGGGCACGACGGGCTGGCGCGCCTCCGCGACGACGCGGCCCCCCTCGTCGACCAGCACGCTGCGAGCGCTGGTGGAGCCCTCGTCCAGGGCCATCACGAACCGGGTCACGACGACACGCCACCGGTGCGGGGACGACCGGGCACCGCGAGGTGGTCCAGCCACTCCTCGTACTCCGCGACCTCGGCCTTGCGACGGTCGGGCTCCCAGCCCAGTCGGTCGCCGAGGATGTCGACGGCGGCGTCCACGACCTCCAGACCGTGCCCGGGCTCGAAGGCCAGCAGCACGCGCCGGGCGAGCACGTCGGTGAGGCTGCGTGCGAGCTCGTGACGGACCGCGAAGACCAGCTCGGCACCGATCGCACCGGTCGCCGGGTGCAGGACCTCGAGCAGCGCGGGTTCGCCCAGGCCCTCGGCGAGCACGTCGACCGCGCGGCTTCCGTAGAGCGCCACGAGACGGTCGGCGGTCAGCGGGGAGAGCCCTTGGCCGACCAGCGAGCGGCGGATCTCCTCGAGGTCGCCGGCGGCACCCGGGAGGGGGAGGTTGGCGGTCACACACTTGACGGCCTTGCGACCCAGCCGCTTGAAGACGTCGTCCACGGCGTCCTCGGCCAGCTGGCGGTAGGTGGTGAGCTTGCCGCCCACGACGCTGACCAGGTTGGGCAGGTCCGGAGCGTGGTCGTGGAGCACGTGGCTGCGCGGGATCTCCCACTCCTCCACCCCGGGGGCGTAGGGCAGGGGGCGGACGCCGGAGTAGGTGAACAGCACATCGTCGTCGGTCAGACCGGCCTGCGGGATCAGCGCGTTCACCTCGGCGAGCAGGTAGCGCTGCTCGTCCTCGTCGCACCGGGCATCGGAGGGGTCGTCGTCGAAGCGCAGGTCCGTGGTCCCGATCAGGTAGCGTCCCATCCACGGGATCACCAGCACCAGACGACCGTCGGTCTTGGACTCGTAGTAGACGACGTCGTCGGGCGCGCCCGGGAAGGGGTCGACCACGAGGTGGCTGCCCTTGGTTCCGCCGTTGAGCCGCGGCTGCGGGGGCGCGCCGCGCCGGAAGATGCGGTCGATCCACGGTCCGGCCACGTTGAGCACCACGTGACCGCGCACCTCCTGGGTCTCGCCCGTGGTGGTGTCGAGGTAGCGCACACCAGCCACGCGGCCGCCCTCGAGAACGGGCTCCTCCACGCGCGCCTTCGTACGGATGACCGCACCGGCACCGATCGCGGCCAAGGCGACCTCGACGCACAGTCGCTCGGCGTACTCGACCTGGCCGTCGGTGAAGACCACGGCGCCGCCGAGGCCCTCCTTGCCGATGCCGGCGAACCTGCTCAGCGTGGCCTCCTTGGAGAGCACCTGGTGGCGCCCGGTGCGCTTGTCGAAGGACAGCGCGTCATAGGCGACCATGCCGAGCCGGATGAGCCAGGCCGGACGGCGGTTGTGGGAGTAGAAGGGCATGATCAGCCGCTTGGGCTTGACCAGGTGCGGCGCCAGCCGGAACAGCCGCTCGCGCTCGCGCAACGACTCGCGGACCAGGCCGAAGTCGCGGTGCTCGAGGTAGCGAAGCCCCCCGTGGACCAGGCGTCCGGACCACGCCGAGACACCGCTGCACAGGTCGTCCTGCTCGAGGAGGATCACGCGCAGGCCGCGGGTGGCGGCGTCCCGGGCGACACCGAGACCGTTGATTCCGGCCCCCACCACGATCAGGTCGTACGGGGTGTTCACGTCATCCATCGTCAGCTCTCCGGTTCGCAATATATATTCTGTGGATGCATTGCCATTCTCAAGACCACAGTCTTGGCCGTGGCAGCGTGGGTGTCAAGGGCCAAGGCCCTACACTGGATGAGCCCCGGTCACGGGCGGCCGGGCCACGGCGTGGCCGTGACAGCGAAGGACCGAAGTGACTGACGTCGACCCCCAGCGCCTCATGATCAAGGTGGCGCGGCTCTACCACACGCACGGCATGCGCCAGACGGACATCGCCAAACGGCTCCGGATCTCCCAGTCCCGGGTGTCCCGGCTCCTGTCGCAGGCCGAGGAGTCCGCACTGGTGAGGACCGTGGTCGCGGTGCCTCCTGGCATCCACGCGGACCTCGAGGAGGCTATCGAGCAGCGGTACCCCGTCCAGGAGGTCCACCTCGTCGACGCGGTCAGCGCCGTCGAGCAGGAGCTGGGACGCGACCTGGCCCACGCGATGGCCTCCCTGCTCCAGGACACCACCTTCGAGGCCCGCACGATCGGCTTCACCTCGTGGAGCCAGACGCTGCGCATCATGGTCGCCGCCCTCCAGCCCCTGCGGACCCGCACCGAGCACGTCGTGGAGATGCTCGGCGACCTGGGCCCCCCCGAGCTCCAGCACGACGCGGCCCGCTCGACCCAGCGTTTCGCCACCCTCACCGGCGGGCAGCCGGTCTTCCTGCGCACCCCGGGCGTCGTGCCCTCGCGAGAGATCAAGGACCTGCTGCTCGGGCGTGATCTCTACGCCCGTCAGGCCCTGGAGATGCTCGACGACCTCGACCTGGCCCTGGTCGGCATCGGCGCGGTCGAGGTGGACCCCGCTTTGGTTCCAGGTGACAATTTCTTCACCGACGAGCAGTTCGCACTGATGAGGTCCCGAGGCGCGGTCGGTGAGGTCTGCCTGCACTTCCTCGACGGGGACGGCCAACCACTCGAGGGCGAGCTGGACGACCTCGTCGTCGGGGTCACCAGGGACCAGCTCCGCAAGGCGCGTCGCCGCTGGGCGGTCGCCGGCGGGCCGCGCAAGCACGCGGCGATCCGCGCCGCCCTGGCCGGCGGTTGGGTGGACACCCTGGTCACCGACACCGAGACCGGCGCCTTCCTGGCCGGCTGACCGCAGCCGCCGGCTCCACCCCGGCCCCCCGTCCCGCCAGGTCAGCTCACCGCGAACCGGACCCCGCCGTGGCGGCGAGCACCCGGGTGGCGAGTCGAGGCCAGGCCTCGGCCGCCCAGGGGCCGAACGGCTCCTGACCTGCGGCCACGCAGGCGACCCCGGCGACGGGGTCGACCCAGAGGAACGACCCGCTCTGCCCGAAGTGACCGAAGGTGCGCGCAGAGGCTCCGGGGGCGGTCCAGTGCGGCGTCTTGTCGCCCCGGATCTCGATGCCGAGCCCCCAGTCGTTGGGCTCCTGTCGGCCGAAGCCGGGCAGCACCCCGGCGAGCCCCGGATAGGCCGTCGTGGTCGCGGTCGCGACCAGCCCGGGACGCAGGACACGCGGAGCCAGCAGCTCGTGCGCCAAGCGCGCCAGGTCGGTGACCGGTCCGACCGCACCGTGGGCCGGGGAGCCCCGCAGCACCGTGCGCGAGAGCCGCAGCGGCCCGAGCAGGCGCTCGCGGAGCAGGATGCCGAACGGTCGACCGGTGCGCCGCTCGACGTGGAGGGCTGCCTGCTCGATCCCGGCATTGGAGTAGACCCGCCGTCGGCCCGGTGCCGACAGCACCCGCTCGCCTCCGTCCAGGGCGAGCCCGGAGGCGTGGGCGAGCAGGTGCCGCAGGGTCGCTCCCGGGGGACCCGCAGGCTCCTCCAGGTCCGCATGACCGTCAGCGACCACGTCGAGCACGGTCAGGGCGGTCAGCACCTTGGTCACCGACGCCCAGGGGTGTCGGCGGTCCGGACCCGACCTGGCCACCCGCCCCACGCCCGTCACCACAGCGACGGACGCCTCCCGGGGCCAGGTGGCCAACTCGTTGCGCAGCAGGGCTCCCAGCTCCTGCTCGTGGTCCTGCCCGTGGTCGGACATCGTCGGCCGGCCGGTCAGAACTGCTCGATGTGCTCGCGCAGCGCGGCGAGGAAGCGGGCCCCGGTCGCGCCGTCGACGGCACGGTGGTCGCAGGTCAAGGTGAGCTCGGCGATCGGACGCCAGGTCGGCTCCCCGTCGTTCCAGACCTGACGGTGCCGGGTGGCGGCGACCGCGAGGATGGCCACCTGCGGCACGTTGAGGATGGCGTCGAAGCTGTCCACCCCCATCATCCCGAGGTTCGACACGGTGAACGTGCCCCCGGTGACGTCGGCCATCTGCAGCTTGCCCTCGCGTGCCCGTCCGGTGATGTCCCGCCGGGCCCGGGCGGTCCCTGCGAGGTCGAGGCGATCGGCCTCGTGCACCACAGGGACCACCAGGGCGGTCTCCGTGGCCACCGCCAGACCGAGGTTCACCCGGTCGAACGTGGTCACGGACTCCTCGCCGTAGTGGGCGTTGAGGGCGGGATGCGCCGCCAGCGCCTTGGCGCAGGCCTGGAGCAGCACGTCGGTGACCGTGGCCTCCGGCTCGCGCTGCTTGACCGTGAGCGCCGCAGTCATGTCCACCTCGACGTGGAGGTGGAAGACCGGGGCCTCCCACGCCGCCACCATCCGGCGTGCGGCGGTTCGACGCGTGCCCCGCAGCGGTGTGACCGTGGCGCCCTCGATCTCCTGGGTGGCGGTCACGACACTCCCGCGGCCAGTCGGGCGGCTCGTCCGGCGCAGCCGTACAGACGCATCTTGTCGATGGTCGCAGCGACCATGCGGTCGCGCCCCTCCGCCATGGCCTCCTCCAGCTGCCGGTCGCCCTGGGACCAGACCGCTTCGATGCCGGCCCGGAAGGCGTGCCGCAGGTCGGTGTCGGCGTTGAACTTGTGCACCCCCGCGGCCATGGCCTCACGGACCTCGTCCTCGGGGACGCCCGAGGCTCCGTGCAGCACCAGCGGGATGCCGGTGACGGCCTTGATCTCCTTGATGCGCTGGATGTCCAGCGGCTGGGGGTCGGCCAGCGGCACGCCGTGCACGATGCCCACAGAGATGGCCAGGAAGTCGACGCCGGTCTCGGCGACGAAACGCTCCGCCTGAGCGACGTCGGTGTAGTAGGACGCCCAGTCGACGGCCTCGTCGGCGTCGGGGATCTTGCCCAGCTCGGCCTCCACCGGGATGCCGAACTCGTGGGCCACCTCCACCACCTTGCGGGTGGTCTTGATGTTCTCCTCGAACGGCAGGTGCGCGCCGTCGTACATGAGGGAGGTGAAGCCCAGCTTGATCGCCTCGAAGACCTCGTCCCACGGACCGTGGTCCAGGTGGATGACGTAGTCGGCGTCGTGCTCGTCGGCGATGCGCTGGGTCATCTCGTACGCCTTGCGCAGTCCCAGGTGCGGGACGATCGCGCGGCCCACCTGGAGGAACACCGGCGACTGCGCCTGCTCAGCGGCGATCACGAGTGCCTCGGTGGTCTCACGGTTGTGCATGTTGAAGGCACCGACCGCGTAGCCGCCGTTGGCGGCGTCCGCGACGAGCTGTCGGGGGTCGACCTGGCCCATAGTCGTTCTCCTTGTCCGTTCGCCCGCTCAGGCGGTCTCGATGTAGGCCACGACGGTGCGGACCTCGACGGTCTCGCCCTCGGGCACGACGATCTCGGTGATCGTGCCGGAGACCGGGGACTCCAGCGTCTCCTCGACCTTCTCGGCCTCGACCTCGGCCAGCGGGTCGTCCTCGGCGACCTGGTCGCCGACGCCCTTGAGCCAGCTGGTGATGGTGCCTTCGCTCATTCCCATGCCCCACTGCGGGAGCAGGACCTCGACCTTGGCCATGTGATGTTCCTTCTTCCTTCTTCTTGCTCGGTTGGGGTAGGGGCTCAGGCCCGGGACAGGACGCGCTCGCCCACGACCGCGCGGACGGCGTCGGCGATACCGGCACGGCTGGGGTAGAGCTGCTTCTCCAGGGCCGGGCTGAACGGGATCTGGGTGTCCGGGGTGGTCACGCGGACGATGGGCGCCTTCAGCGCACCGAACGCCTCCTCCGCCACGATCGCGGAGATCTCGGCGGCGGCCGAGCAGGTCCGGTGGGCGGGGTCGGCGACCACGAGCCGGCCGGTGCGCTGCACCGAGGCGAGGATGGACGCGCTGTCGAGGGGGACCAGCGTCCGCGGGTCGATCACCTCGCAGGACACCCCCTCGGCGGCGAGGGTCTCCGCGGCCGCCACCGCCTCGGGCACCGCGCTGGAGATGGCGACGATGGTGACGTCGCTGCCCTCACGCAGCGTGTTGGCCACCCCGAACGGGATGCGGTACTCCTCCTCGGGCACCTCGGCCTTGGTTCCCCACAGGTTGCAGGCCTCGAAGATCAGTACCGGGTCGTCGCTGTCCACAGCGCTGCGCAGCAGGCCCTTGGCGTCGTACGGGGTAGCCGGGACGACGATCTTGAGACCGGGGACGTTCATGAACATCGGGTAGGGCCGGTCGCTGTGGTGGGCGCCGGTGTTCAGCCCGAAGAACATCGCCGAGCGGAACACCACCGGCAGCGAGGCCTGGCCCCCGAACATGTAGCGGTTCTTGGCGACCTGGTTCACGAACTGGTCCATGGCCATGTAGAGGAAGCTGGAGTAGGACAGGTCCACGATCGGGCGCAGTCCCGTCATCGCCGCACCGGCGGCCGCCCCGACGATGACCTCCTCGGAGATCGGGGTGTTGCGGATCCGGTTGGCGCCGAACATCTGCAGGAAGTCGCCCTTGTCGGCCCGGGACTTGCCCGATCCGCCCGTGGTGCCGTAGACGTTGGCCTCGACGTCCTCGCCGATGATGACCACGCGCTCGTCGGCCTCCATGGCCTCGCGCTGGGCGGCGCCGATGGCGCCAAGGTAGCTCATGACAGTCACGACAGTGCTCCGATCGGTTCGGTGTAGAGGTCGGCGAAGGCGACGCTCGGGTCGGGGTAGGGGCTCTCGTCGGCGAAGCGGACGGCGTCCTCGACCTCGGCGAGGACCTCGGCCTCCAGGGCGTCCATCTCCTCGTCGGTGGCCACGCCGGTCGCGACGAGGTGCTTGCGGAAGAGGACGATCGGGTCGCGCTCCAGCCACGTCGACTTCTCCACGGGGTCGCGGTAGTCGGTGCCGATCCGCAAGCCCTCGGAGTGCTCGTTGAACCGGTAGGTGATGACCTCGACCAGGGTCGGGCCCTCGCCGCGTCGGGCGCGCTCGACGGCCGTCGACGCGGCGTCGTACACGGCGCGGACGTCCTGGCCGTCCTCGACCCGGACGCCGGGGATGCCGAAGCCGGCGGCACGGTCGGCGATCACGCCCGAGGTGACGGTGTGCGCGGGCGTGGACAGCGCGTACTGGTTGTTCTCGCACAGGAAGATCACGGGAAGGTCCCAGACCCCGGCCAGGTTCATCGCCTCGTACAGGCAGCCCTGGTTGGCGGCGCCGTCACCGAAGAAGGCGAGCGCCACCTTGCCGTTGCCGAGCACCTTGCTGGACAGCGCCGCGCCCGTGGCGATCGGGATGGACGAGCCGACGATGCCGGACTCCCCCAGGCTGCCGACGGAGAAGTCGGCCAGGTGCAGCGAGCCACCCTTGCCGCCGCAGACACCGGTGGCCTTGCCGACCAGCTCGGCCATCAGCGGGCCCAGGGGCGAGCCCTTGCCGATGGGGTGGCCGTGGCTGCGGTGGTTGCCGCTCATGTAGTCACCGTCGGTGAGCGCCATGCAGGCGCCGACGACCTGCGCCTCCTGACCGATGCTCGTGTGGAGGGCGCCAGGGATCAGGCCCCGCTTCAGCATCTTCGCCGCCCGCTCGTCGAAGCGACGGATGCGGAGCATCCGTCGCTGCGTCTCGAGCAGCCGCTCCGTCGTGAGTGTCATGGTTCCTCGCTCTGGGTATATATTCGATGTCTGCATGACCATGCTATTCCGATGAACCGTGGTCTGACAAGGGGCCTCCCGCGGAATCGGCAAGAAAGCGCGCCGCGGAGACGTCGGTGACCAGCACGTCGACCCAGCCGCCCCGCAGCGCGGCCGCGAGCGAGACGTGCTTGGCCTCGCCACCGGCAACCACCACGCGTCGTCGAGCCGACCGGAGCTGGTCGAGGGTGGCGCCCACGACGAGGGCGTCGAGCGGCGAGTCCAGTGCCGTGC
The DNA here is from genome assembly GCA_963784485.1 of uncultured Actinomycetota bacterium. Lineage (GTDB taxonomy): Bacteria > Actinomycetota > Actinomycetes > Propionibacteriales > Nocardioidaceae > Marmoricola_A. The sequence goes on from CAWARH010000005.1 coordinate 917,624, forward strand.
CCTCGGCGTCGAGGAAGCGCTGGTTGAGCTGCCCGACGGCACCGACGCGCCTCACCTCCTCCAGCTGGCGCGCGCTGAAGTAGTTGTCCTCTGCCTGCAGCTGGCTGTGCAGTCCGGCGGGCCCGACTCCGACGAAGGCCAGGTCGAGGTCGTCGAGCAGGCTCAACGCCTGCTGCACGTGGGGATCGCGCAGCGCCCCGGACCGCAGGTCCGCGGTGGGCAGGACACCGGGGACGCGGAGGAAGACCGGCGTGGCCCCGAGGGCACGTGCGAACGCCTGGGTGGAGCGGGCCGCGGCGTGCTGCATCGCCGGGGAGCCGAGATCCCCCAGCATCTCCACGACCTGAGCGACGCCGGCGCGCGGAAGCTCGGGCAGCGCCCTGGCCATGGCCTGCAGGGTCAGGCTCCACGAGGTGAAGCCGATCCGGGCACCGCCCGGAGTGGCCTCGACCAGGTAGCGGGCCGCCGTGCGCCCCAGCTCGGGGGCCAGCTCCGGCCCCTCGGGCACGTCCACCACATGGGCCTCGAGCAGCCCGTAGGTGCGCTCCAGGACGTCCTCCAGCTCGGGGTGGACCCCTTCGGGCACCGCCACCACCGTCCGGACGATCCCGTCGTCCTCGGCCTGGCGCAGCATCCGGGAGACCCGCGCCTGGGACATGCCCAGACGCTCTCCGATGTCCCGCTGGCGGACGTGGTGCACGTGGTAGAGCCGAGCCGCGACCGTCATCAGACGCAGCTGCTCCCCCGCGGTCGACGGGTGCCGGCGGGTGCTCCGTTCCCCGCCCACGGAGGTCACGTGCCGCCGTTCCGTGGGTGGAGGAGCTGGTCGATGCGCTCGAGCACCAAGGAGGGACGGCGTCCGGGCGGAACACCGTCGACCATCTCCCGCGTGGTCTCCCCGGTGAGCACCAGGGCGGAGTCGACCCCGGCATCCACCGCCATCGCGATGTCGGTGTAGAGCCGGTCGCCGACCATGATGCAGTCCTCCGCGGCGACGCCCAGCACGTTCAGCGCCGTGGTGAGCATCAGCGGCGACGGCTTGCCGACATTGGCCTCGCAGCGGACCCCGGTGCTCGCCTCGATCGCCGCGACGACGGCGGCGGCGTCGGGCTCGCCGCGCCCTCCCGGGAAGGGGCAGTAGGCATCGGGGTTGGTCGCCACCAGCCTCGCCCGCCGGTGCTGCCACAGGGCGTCGAAGGCGATCTGCAGCTTGCGGTAGTCGAAGCCCCGGTCGTAGCTGGCCACCACGACGTCGATCTCGGTCGGGTCTTCGGTCAGCACGATGCCTGCCTCCCGCAGGCCCCGCTTGAGCGGCTCCTCCCCGATCACGAAGACCGATGCCCCCGGTGCCTCGGCCAGCAGCCAGGCGGTCATGGTCACGACCGTGTTCACGATGTGCGTCACTGGCGTGGGCAGGCCGAGCCGGCCGAGCTTCTCGGCGTACATGGCGGGGTCACGGGTGGGGTTGTTGGACAGGAAGAGCGTCTGCTTGCCCGCCGCGCGGAGCTCAGTCACCAGCTCCCAGGCACCCGGGAGCAGCTGGTCGCCCAGGTAGATGGTGCCGTCGAGGTCGAAGAGATAGGCCTCGTAGAGCCGCGTCGGCGCGGACGGCGGCGTGAGGTCGGTGTGGCTCATCGGGTGGCCTCCGCGAGACGGCCGAAGAGCCCCCGGGTGGAGGGGTAGAGGTCCTTGTAGACGTCGTAGATCCGGTCGTAGGTGGCTGCGGTGACCGCGTCAGGCTCGAAGGAGGCCGAGGTGCCGCTCATCGCAGCGGCCGCGTCGGAGATGGAGCCATGCACCCCGCTGGCCGCTGCGGCCAGCATGCCGGCGCCGAGGCAGGTGCTCTCCGGCTCACGCACCACGGTGACCCGGCGCTGCATGACGTCGGCGATGATCTGGCACCACACGCTGCTCCGCGAGCCGCCGCCCAGGACCGTGAGGTCCTCGATCGGGACACCCAGGGCCTGCTCGGCGCCGTTGGTGAGGAACCGCTGCTCGAAGGCGATGCCCTCCAGCAGGGCCCGGTAGACGTGCGACTTGCCATGGGCGCCGGTGAGACCGAGGAGCACGCCGCGGGCGTCGTGGTCCCAGTACGGCGTCAGCGCACCGGTCCAGTACGGCAGCGCCAGCAGGCCTTCGGAGCCGGGGGGAAGCTGGGCCGCCGCGGTCTCCAGCACCTGCTCCGGGGTGACGTCCAGGCCCAGTGCCCGGGTGTCGACACCGGAGAACTTGTCCACGAACCAGGCGAGGTTGACGGTCCCGCCGCCCATGAAGGTCTCCAGGGTGTACCCCCCGGGCACCGGCGCCGCGAGCGTGCGGTACTCCTGCCCGTAGGTGTAGGTGTCGGTGTAGGTGCCTGAGACGATGCCGGAGCCGAGATTGAGGTACGCACGCCCCGGCGCGGTGATGCCGGTGCCCAGCTGGGCGCACTGCCCGTCACCCGCGCCGGCCACCACCGGCAAGCCGGTCGGCAGCCCCAGTGCGGCGGCCACCTCGTCGAGGACCGTCCCCACGATGCTGCCCGGCGCGGCGAGGGCCGGGAGCTGGGCGCGGTCGAGGCCGGCGGTCGCCAGGAGGCCGTCGTCGTAGTCGAAGGTGGCGAGGTCGACGAGCCCCAGCGGGTCGGCGCTGGCCCAGGAGGTGACCCGCTGGCCGGTGAGCCGGGTGAGCAGGAACCCGCCGACGTCGACGACGGTGCCGATCCGCTCGACCGTGTCCGGCTCGTGGGCCGCCAACCACAGCAGCTTGTACCAGGCCGGGGTGGGGTTGGCGGGCTTGCCGGTGATCCTGTGCACCTCGTCGGTGCCGTACTTCTCCACCTCCGCGGTGGCCCGGGTGTCCATCCACAGCATCGCCGGACGCAGCGGCTGGCCCGCCTGGTCCAGGCACACGAAGGACTCCCGCTGGTGGGTCAGGCACAGCGCGCCGATGCGCGAGGTGTCGACCGTCTGCACCGCCCGCTTCACCGCAGCGATCGTGGCCGTCCACCAGTCCTCGGCGTTCTGCTCTCCCCAGCCGGGGCACGGCTGGCTGAGCGGGAAGGTGCGCCGCTCTTGCGAGACGGACTCGCCCTGGGCGTTCCACACCACGGCCTTGGCGGCGGTGGTGGAGCAGTCGATGGCGATCACGTAGTCGCGCATGGTCACGCCTCCCCGGCGGCGCCGGCCGCGACCTGGGTGCGGAGCAGGACGTCGTCGACGTCCCCGGGCTCCCACCAGCCCAGGAGCATGAGCAGGTCCACGACCGTGAACCTGTTCCGCATCAGGGCACAGTGCGCGACGGCCCAACGGGCCAGGTCGGGCTTGACGACCGGGTCCAGCTCCTCGAACGTCGCCGCCGCACCGACCGCGCGCAACCCGGCGGCGAGCGCGAGCGTCGGGCGCACCCGGGAGCGCAGCACCGGGGCGTGCGTGTCCCAGTCCGCGAGCAGGGCGTCGACGTGGTCCCGGGCGGCCGTCACCGTAGCGAGCTTGGCGCTGTAGTCGGTCCAGCACTCCTCGGCGATGCGACCGTCGCCGAGCCCGGCGAAGGCGGCGAGCACCTTGTCACGGGCCCGAGCCGGGTCGAGCTGGTCCGCCTGCAACCGAGGCGGCTGCGCGGCCGCCTCCATGCGCTCGAACAGCAGGTCCCACGCGGCGGCGGCAACCAGGCCGGCGACCCCGACCTGCGCGCCGTGCAGTCCGGTCGGCAGGTGGTGGGCGGCGTGGTGCAGGTCGAGCATGTGACTGACCAGGTGCTCGACGCCCGACAGGGTCGCTGTGGTGCCGGCCACGCCGGTGACGATGCCGCGCACCGCCAGCGCGCGGGTCAGCTGCTCGACGGCGTCCGGCTCGCTGCGTCCGACGCCGGGCGACCAGGCGTCCAGCCCCTCCCCGCACGCGTCGAGCAGCCGCAGCGGTGCCTCGGTGGTACCGCGTCTCGGTGCCCACCAGTGCGGCCAGGGTCCAGTCGGCCGGCGCGGTGAGCATGGAGGTCATCTCGCCGTAGCCGGCCCGGTTCATCGTCAACGGGGCCTCGGCGATGGTGCCGGCGTCCGCCAGCACCGCGTCGGGCCACCGGGACGGCACGGTCCGCTTCACCCCGTCGCGCAGGACGACCGACACGTCGTCGGTGTAGCCGTCGACCGAGGCCGCGGTCTGCACCGAGACCAGGACCGGGGCGCCGGCCCGCTGAGCGGCGATCTTGCCGATGTCGCTGATCGTGCCGCCGCCCAGGGCGACGACCGCAGCCGCCCCCTCCGCCGCTCGGGCCGCGGCGTCCAGGACCTCCTCGACCACGTGCAGCTCGGGGTGCCCATCGTCCAGCACGGTGCGGACCACCTCGTAGCGCTCCGCGAGTCCGGCCTCGACCAGGTCCTTGACGTCCTCGCCCGCTCGACGGATCGGCGTCCGGTCCACCAGGAGGACCACCCGGACCGGGCTGTCCGGGCCCGGGGCCACCTGTCCGGCCTGGGCGAGCAGCTCGGCGACCGTGTCGGCGACCTGCTCGAGCACGTGGTGGCCGAGCACCAGGCTGCGCAGCCCGCAGGCCGCGAGCGCCTGGTCCGGATCCGTGGCGGCGAGCAGGGTGTGCACCTCATCCATGAGCTGGACTGGCGTGGGCATGGCGGTCTCCTCGGGGGACGTCGTTCAGGCGCTCGGGAACGGGGCCGGGGACGGGGAGTCGTGTCCCCGGCTCTGGTGGCTGACGGTGCGGTGGCTGACGGTGCGGTGGCTACGGGTGCAGCAGCTACTGGTGCAGCAGCCGGGACCGGCTCCCCCGGTCGGTCAGGACCGCGACGATGATGGCCACGCCGATGACCACCGGCTGGAGGTTCGGCGAGACGTTGAGCAGCGACATGCCGTTGTTCAGGACGCCGATGATCAGCAGGCCGATGAAGGTGTTGAGCATGCCGCCGGAGCCGCCGGAGAGGCTGGCGCCGCCGATGACGACCACCGCGATCACGTTGAGCAGGTCGCCGGTGCCGGCCGTCGGCTGAGCGGAGTCCAGCCGGCTGCCGACGATGATCCCGGCGACGGCAGCAAGGAAGCCGGCGACCACGTAGACGCCGATCTTGATGCGGGTGACGTTGAGACCCGACAGCCGCGCCACCTCGGCGTTGCCTCCCACGGCGTACAGCGCACGGCCGCTGGGGCGGAAACGCAGCCAGAAGGCCGCCAGGAGGTAGATGCCGACGAGGATGAACGCGTGCAACGGGATCCCGGCGATCTTGTTGCCGGTCAGGGCGAGGTACCACGACGGGAAGCCGTTGATGGGGTTGCCGTTGGTCAGGTACAAGGCGAGCCCCGCGCACGCCGACATCGTCGCCAGCGTCGCCACGAAGGGCTGGATGCGCCCGTAGGTCGACAGCAGGCCGTTGACCAACCCGATCAGCGCGCCGACCAGCAGCCCCGCGAGGACGCACACCGTGAAGGGCAGACCGTGCTCACGGAAGAGCCAGGCACTCGACATCAACGACAGCGCCAGCGCCGAGCCCACCGACAGGTCGATGCCACCGATCAGGATGACCAGGCACGCTCCGACGGCCATGATGCCGATGTCGGCGTTCTGGCTGACGATGTTGATGAGGTTCTGCCGGGTCAGGAAGTACGGCGACAGGAACGACAGCACCACCATCACGACGATGAGACCGAGCAACGGGCCGGGCAGGACCCCGAGCACGGTGCGGGCCAGGGCCAGTGGGCTGCGACCGGAGGGGGCTCCGGAGCCGGACGGGGATTCAGTGGGCCTGGTGGTGCGACCGGCCTCGTTCGTCGTGGACATGGTCACCTTCCTGAGGTCTGAGCGGTCGAGGCGCTCTGGGTGGGGGTGGCGGGGGCGGACCCGGAGAAGGCCAGCTGCATCACGGCCTGGGGGGTGGCTTCGGCGCGGGAGAGGATGCCGCACTGCCGTCCGCGCGACATGACCAGCACTCGGTGCGACATGCCGAGCACCTCCTCCAGCTCGGAGGAGACGACGATGACGGCCATGCCTTCCGCGGCGAGCCCGCGGATGATCTCGTAGATGGCCATCTTGGCGCCGACGTCGACGCCGCGGGTCGGCTCGTCGACGATGAGAACCCGGGGGTCGCGCACCAGCCACTTGCCGATGAGCACCTTCTGCTGGTTCCCGCCGGACATGGACTTGACCGGGAGGCTCATGTCGCCCCGGATGTCGAGCCGGGCGCGCTGCTCGGCTCCCACGCGGCGCACGGTCGCGCTGGTCACCACGCCGAGCCGGGCGAGCTCCTTCTCCCAGGGCAGGGTCAGGTTCTCCGCCGCGCTGCGGTCGAGGTTGAGACCCTGGCCCTTGCGGTCCTCGGGGACCATGACGACACCGGCGCGGATCGCGGCACGCGGGTTGCCCAGCGGCAGCCGTCGACCGTCGACGACCACGTCGCCGGAGTCGGGTCGGTCGATGCCCGCGACGGCGCGGACGACCTCGGTGCGGCCGGCTCCGACGAGACCGGCGATGCCGAGGACCTCGCCCGCGGAGACGGAGAAGTCCATGTCGGCGAACGCCGACCCACGGCTGAGACCGCTGACGCTCAGGACGACGTCCGAGCGGCTGGCCGTCGGAGCAACGTGCTCGTAGGTGAACTCGCGACCGACCATGGCGTTGACCAGCTCGGTCTGGGGCACGTCACCGCTGTCCCACGCTGCGACGCGCTCGCCGTCACGCAGGCACACGATCTCGTCGGAGACCTCACGGACCTCCTCCAGGCGGTGGGAGATGTAGACGACGCCGGTGCCGCGGTCCCGCAGGGTGCGGATCCGCTCCAGCACGTGCTCGGTCTCGGACTCGCCCAGCGAGGCCGACGGCTCGTCGAAGATGACGTACGTCGGGTTGCGGCTGATCGCCTTGGCGATCTCGATCTCCTGCTGCCGGGCCATGGACAGGCCGCGGACCACCCGGCGCGGGTCGAGGTCGACCCCCAGCGACTCGAGGACTGTTGCGGCCTCGCGGTGGATGCGGTCCCGGTCGATCCGCCCGCCGCGCAGCGGGAGCCGACCGAGGAAGATGTTCTCGGCCACCGAGAGCTCCGGCAGCAGCCGGATCTCCTGGTGGATCAGGACGACGCCGTCACGCAGCGCCTCCGACGGCGATCCCGGCCGGTGGGGCCGACCGTCCAGGGTCATCGTGCCGCCGTCCGGCTGCACGACACCGGTGATGAGCGAGCTGAGCGTGGACTTGCCGGCGCCGTTCTCCCCGATCAGCCCGACCACCCGGCCGGGACGCACGGTGAAGTCCACGCCCTTCAGCACGGTCACGCCGCTGTAGGTCTTCACCAGGCCGGTGCACACCAGGCCTGTGTCGGTTCGTGGGTCGGCCACGGGAACTCCTTGGGACGCTCGGATCGGACTGTCAGGGACGAGGACGGTGGTGCCGGCCGGGCGGTGCTCCTGGGGACAGGGACCGCCCGGCGGCGACGGTCACTTGAAGGACTGGGCTTCCGGCCCGTAGAACTCCTCGACCTTGTGCTCCTTGACGGTCTCGGAGTTGATCAGGACGGTGTCCTGGTACTGCTCGGCGGGGATGTCGCTGCCTTCCCCGTTCATGAGCGCGATGGCGTTCTGCACGGCGAGCTGACCCATCATGTAGGGCTGCTGGGCCATCGTGGCCTGGGTCAGCCCGGACGCGACGGCGTCGAACATGGTCGGGAAGCCGTCGATCCCCACCGAGAACAGCTTGCGGTTCGCCTCCTTGGCCGCCTTGGCGGCACCCATCGACATGGCGTCGGACTCGCCGAAGACGGCGGCGAGGTTCGGGTTGGCGGTGAGGATGTTCTGGGTGGCCTTGAACGCCTCGGTCTCGTCCCAGTTGGCGGTCTCCTCGGCGACGACCTTGATGTCCGGGTTCTCCTTGAGCGCCTTCTCGCAGCCCTCGGTCCGCTGCAGCTCCGCGGTGGAGCCGAGCACGCCGTGGAGGATCGCCAGCTCGCCCTTGTTGCCGATCTGGTCGAACATCCAGGTGCACAGGTCGTAGGCAGCCTTGACGCTGTCGGTGGCGATGTAGGTGGCCAGGTCGCCCTCGCCGTTCTCCGGGCGCTGGTCGACCGCGACGACGGGGATGTCGGCCTGGTTGGCTGCCCGAACCCCGGCGGCCGCCGCGGTGGAGTCCTGCGAGGTGAAGATGAGCGAGCCGATCTGCTGGGTGATCAGGTCGTTGACCTGCTTGACCTGGGCGGAGGAGTCGTTGTTCGCCGAGACGATCTTGACGTCGTAGCCCTGCTTCTTGGCCTCGTCCTTGATGCCGGCGACCTCGGCGACGTAGAAGAGCGACTTCTGGTCGGCCACGGAGACGCCGATCACCTTCTTGCCGTCGCCGGAGCTGGAGGAGGCGGAGTCGCCGCAGGCGGCCAGCGAGAGCGAGGCAAGCCCGAGCACCACCCCCGTGGTGAGGATGCGGACGGGGGTCGAACGACGAGTCATCGGAGTCTCCTTGGTGGTGGCCGGGGAGCCGGGTCCGGCTCTCGCGGATATATATGCGATGAGGTAATGACGATGCACACCAAGCATGTGGCTGCGGTCACACCCGCGTCAAGAGCGGCGAAAGACTTTTTCGCGGGCTCCTCGGCCGACCGCCCGGGAACGCAGAAACCCCGCCTGGGCGCGCTCTCGCGCGGCCCAGGCGGGGCTCCGAACCGGCACGCGGGCGGGGGTCCCGCGGGCCGGAGTCAGCCGAGCCGGCTGACGACCTCCCGCACCAGAGGCCACACCTTCGCCACGGAGCGGTGGCTCACCGACTCCTTCGGGTTGTGCAGGTCGTGCAGCTCGGTTCCGATGGAGATGGTGTCCAGCCCGGGCACCTTCTGGCTGAACATGCCCAGCTCGAGGCTGCACTGGGACACGTGCACCTGCGGCTCCTCCCCCATCACGTCCCGGTACGCCTCGGAGGCGACCTTGAGGAGCTGGGAGTCCGGCTTGTAGGGGAACTCGGGTGCGTCGAGTCCGTACTGCTCCACGCGCACGCCTCCACCGGCGAGTGCGGCCAGGGCGCGGACCCGGTCCAGGATCTCGTGCTTGCGCGAGGTGAGGGCCGCCGTGATCGTGGCCATCAGCCGGGCTCCCTCGTCGGTGGACCGGAGGGTGCCGAGGTTGTTGGAGCTCTCGACGATGCCGGGCACCGTCAGGCTCCAGCTCAGCACCCCGTTGGGGACCAGCGAGGTCAGCCGGAAGAGCCGCGCCCCGGCGTCGGCGGCGAAGACCCGCTCGGGGGCCTCCGCGTGCTCCAGCTCGAGCCGGATGTCAGGGTCGGCCTGCGCGTACTCGTTCTGGAACGCATCTCCCAGCTCCGCGACGAGCTCCTCCACCGTGCCGACGTCCTCCGGGCGCAGAGCGAGGAGCACCTGCGCGTCGGCAGGGATGGCGTTGTTCTGCGCTCCGCCGTACGGGGCGGAGACGCGGGCGTCGCCCCGGTCGAGGACGGCGTTCACGGTGCGCGCCAGCAGCAGGACGGCGTTGGCGCGCTCGAGGTGGATGTCGAACTCGCAGTGGCCGCCGGTCAGGCCGCGCACCTTCAGCAGCCGCGTCTCGGTGTGGGTGGGGGGCACCGGTTCCCACGCAGCCGGGACGTCCACCGTGAAGGTGACGTCGCCGCTGCACCCGGCCAGGATCTCCTTGTCGGTGATCCAGTTGAAGTCGATCATCCGACGTCCGGTGAGCCGCGAGGTGTCGAACTGGGCGGCGCCGACCTTGCCCTTCTCCTCCATGGCGGTCAGCACCGCCTCCAGGGGCGGGTGGGCGAGGTCCTGGGAGTCGAGCAGCGCCAGGATGTAGGAGACACCGATGCCGTTGTCGGCGCCGAGAGAGGTGCCGTCGGCCTTGATGTAGTCACCGTCCACGACGAGCTTGATCGGCTCCTTCTCGAAGTCGATCGTGACTCCCTCCTCCTTCTCGCACACCATGTCGAGGTGGCCGTGCAGGATCAGCGGCGGCGCGTCCTCCAGACCACCCTGGCCCGCCTTCTTCACCAGCACGCAGTGCTTCTCGTCCTTGGTGGCCTCCAGGCCGCGCTCGGTCGCGAAGCGCACGACCCAGTCGGCGACCTGCTTCTCGTTGCCGGACCCCCGCGGGATGTCCGACAGGATCTCGAAGAACCGGAGCACCTCGCGGGGCTCCAGGGTTTCCAGAACGGTCATCGTGGTCTTCCTTGTCTGTTGGTGGGTGTCAGTGACTGCCCGGTCGCGCCGAGCATGCGGAGCAGGTGCGGGCTACTTGACGATCTCGCCCGAGTGGCGGCTCATCGTCAGGGCGACCGCCAGGATGATGACCAGCCCGTAGACCAGGCTCTGCGCCTGGGGGGTGACGCCGACCGCCGCGGCCGCGATCGGGATCAGAGCCACGGTCAGGGCTCCGAACACCACGTTGAGGGGGTTGGTCAGTCCGCCCGTGATCGCGGTGCCCCCGACGATGGCCGCGGCGATGCCGGGCAGAAGCAGGTCGCTGCCGAGTCCGAACGAGGAGGCTGCGCCCGCCTGGGCGATGATCATCACGCCGCCGACTCCGGCCAGGAAGCCGGAGAGGGCGAAGGCTGCGACCTTGAGCCACCGGGTGCGCATCCCGGAGAAGAGCGCGCCGGTCTCGTTGAGCCCGACCGCGGTCAGGCCCTGGCCCAGCCGCGTGAACCGCAGCACCGCCCACAGCACCGCGGCGAGGACCACGCCCACCCAGAACGCGGCCGGCAGACCGACCAGAGCCGTCCCGAACAGCGGAGCCAGGAGGTCCCCGTTGGCCGTGACGTACACGGTGGTGGCGTCGCTGATCACCAACGACGCGGCCTGGAGGATCCCCAAGGTCCCCAGGGTCAACGCGAACGAGGGCACCTGGGCGAAGGCCACGAGCATCCCGTTCACAGCGCCGATCAGCGTGACGATGCCGATCGCGACGAGCGGCGCCGCCCCGGCGAGCGGACCCAGCGTCATGGCGAGCAGGATCGCGGACAGGATCGCCATGGCCGCGTTGGACAGGTCGATCGAGCCCACGTGGAGCACCATCGCCTGGCCCAGGGCGATCAGGAGGATTGGGGTCGCCTGCACGGCAAGGATGCTCAGCCCGCCACCGCCGGCGAAGGCCGGACGGAGCGCGGCGACCAGGGCGAAGAGGACGACGAAGACGGCGACGGGGCCGGCAAGCTGCCACAGGTGGAGGATGCGCAACCTGCGGGACCGGGGGTCCGGCTTCTCAGCCGTGCTCGGCTGCGACGCGACGGGTCGTTCGACGGTGGCCTTGGTGGACACGGTCACACCATCCTTTCGAGCAGTTCCAAAGAGGTCGGCGAGTCGACCGACAGGTCGAAGCGTGCGGTCACCTCGCCGTCACGCATGACGAGGATGTCGTGGCCCATCTCCAGGGCCTCCTCGATGGTGTCGGGGAGCAGGACCACCCCGGCGCCGTTCTCACAGGCCACGCGGATCTGGGCGTTCACGGTCTCCGACGCGCCGGGATCGAGGCCACGCAGGGGGTGGTCGAGGACCAGCACCTTCAGCTCCGGGGCCATCAACCACTTGGCCATGACCACCTTCTGCTGGTTGCCTCCGGAGAAGCGCCCCAGGTGGAGGGCCGGGTCCCGGGGTCGCACGTCGAGACGTTCGAACCACTCCTGGGCGAGCTTGGTCCGCGCGCGCCGCTTGAGGAAGGGGCCGCGGCGGGTCTTGCCCGGGTGGGCGAGGGTGAGGTTCTCCGCGGCGGAGAGACCGCCGACCATGCCTTCCACGCGGCGCTCCGACGGGACGTAGGCGACCCCGCTCCGCACGGCCTGCTGCACCGACCAGGAGCGGACACGCTTCCCGGCGACCTCGAGGGACCCTTCGTCGAACTGCTCGGCACCGAAGATCGCCCGGGACAGCTGCTCCCGCCCCGACCCCAGGCTTCCCACGATGGCTACGCAGTGCCCGGGGTAGACCGAGAACGACACGTCCCGGAAGGCTCCCTTGCGTCGAAGTCCTGTGACGTTGAGCAGCGGCTCCAGGCCCGCCGTACGCTCGGGGGGCGGCGCGTCGCGCGGGACTCGTGCCCGATCATGAGCCGGAAGAGCTCCTCCTCGGTCACCGAGTCGGTGGGCGCGTCGGCCACCAGCTCCCCGTGGCGCATCACGACGATGCGGTCGCAGATCCGGAGCACCTCGTCGAGCCGGTGCGAGACGAAGATGACCGAGCCGATGTCCTTGAGTGCGCGGATCTCGCGCTCGAGGATCTCGGTCTCGTTGCGCTCGAGCACCGAGGTCGGCTCGTCCAGGATGACCAGGGGGGCGGCGTGGACGAGCTCGTCGACCCTCAGCGCCCGGGCGATCTCGACCATCTGACGGTCGACGAACGACAGGTCGCTGACGATGGTCCGCGGGTCGATGTCCGCGCCGACGCGGGCGAGCACCTCGGTGGCCTCGCGGTTCAGCTGACCCCAGCGGTAGAGGCCGAACCGGGTCGCGGCGTCTGCCGACGCGGCGGCGTTCATGGCGATGTTCTCGGCGACCGAGAGGTTGGTCAGCAGGGACTGCTCCTGGTGGACCACGCCGATGCCGGCCGTGACCGCATCCTGGGGGCGCCGGAACACCACCGGGACGCCGTTCACCTCGATCTGCCCGGAGTCGGGCTGGTACAGCCCCGTGAGCAGCTTGAGCAGCGAGGACTTCCCCGCACCGTTCTCGCCGACGAGTCCGACGATCTCGTTGCGCGGGATCTCCAGGTTGATGTCCTTCACGGCCTGGACGAGGCCGAAGGACTTCGAGACGTTGCTGAGCTTGAGTGCCGGGGCGTCCGCTCGGGCGGTGGGCACAGCCTGGGGGGTGGTCACAGTCATTTCACGATCCTCAATCTGCCTCGGTTCGGCCACGCGGCGGCAACGATGGCCACCACCAACACTGCTCCCGACACGGCCGACTGGATGTTGGGGCTGACGCCACTGAGGATGAGACCGTTGTTGAGAATCGTCAGGAGCATCACCCCCAGGGCGGTTCGCAGGACTCCTCCCTTGCCCCCACCGAGCGAGGTCCCACCGATGACGACGGCGGCGATGGTGACGAACAGCGTGCCGATGCCGACCGTGGCCGACCCGGCGCCGAGCTGGAGGGTGGCGAGCACGCCGGCGAGCGCGCTGCACGCACCGGCTGCGACGAAGACGTAGAGCTTGTACCGACCGACGGGGACGCCGTTGTCCCGCGCGATCTCCTCGCTGTTGCCGATGGCATAGGCGAAGCGGCCGAACCGCGTGTACCCGGTGACCAGGACGCCGGCAAGCACCACCAGCGCCGCCAGGACGAAGGAGTTCGGCAGGCCGAGCGTCCGGTCGCTCGGCCAGGTCTTGAGCCCGCCGTCGGGAAGGAACGGGATGGCCGACTCGCCGAAGAGGACGGTGGCGATCCCCAGCCCGACGAACCACACGCCGAGGGTGACGATGAAGGAGGGCACCTTCAGCCGGGTATGGATCAGGCCGCTCAGCGCCCCCAGGCCCATGCCTACGCCGAGGGCGACCACGATGGCCCAGGGGCCGAGGTCGAGGGTGTCACGGCTGTTGGCGGACAACAGCACGAAGGTCATGCCCGCCGCCCCCATCACCCCCTCGACGGAGAGGTCGATCGAGCCCATCAGGATGACCAGGGTTGCCCCCACGCCGATGATGAGCGGCAGCGAGGCCTGGTCGAGCACCGTGCGGGTGTTCGCCAGGGTGAGGAAGGTCGAGGGGTTGAGCGCCGCGAAGACGCCGATGAGGACCACGAGCGCCCCCAGCTCTCCCAGGCTCTTGATCTCGATGCGGCGGTGGCGCCTGGCCAGCGCCTGCGGTTGCGGCTGCGGTCGGGTCGTGACGACCTGCTGTTCCACGGGGGCCTCCGGTTCGCTAGTGCTTGTCTGCTGAGGGGTTTCGCTGGGGTACGGGTGCACCCCCGGGGCCGCGCCACCGCACGAGTCGGTGACGGGGACGCGGCCCAGGGGTGCGGCGGGGTCGTTACGGGAGCTGCTCGGGGCCGGCGCCCACCAGCGGGACCGGCTCGGTGTCCCACGGGCCGTTCTCGACCAGGGTGTCGATCCAGCCGTCGATGTCCTTGTCGTACTTGGTGTACTCGGCGAGGTTGTCGGGGGTGACGCAGCTGAGCTTGAAGAGGCTGTTGCGCTTCTCCTCGGGCAGCTCGGAGGGGGTGATCTCGCCGGTGGCAGCCAGGTAGGCGGTGTAGAGCCCGATGGAGGCGGCCATGTAGCCCCGGTGGAAGGTCTCGCCGACGATGGCGTCGTCTCCCATGCCCTGGTTCATCATGTCGATGACCGGCGGGTAGAGACCGTCGGAGGCGAACTTCACGTCGTTGATCCGGCCGTCCTTCTTCACGGCCTCGATCCCGCCGATGATCATGCCGTCGTCGGCCGCCCACACCCCGTCGATCTGGTCGCCGTACTTGGCGATCAGGCTCTGGGTCTCCTTGAAGCCGAGCTGGGGGTCCCAGTTGGCCGGGCGGGTCTCCAGGAGCTTCACGTCCGGGTAGTCCTTGAGGGCGTTCTCCAGGCCGGCGACGCGGGTCTGGCTGGTGGTGCTGTCGAGCACACCGGCGAGGGCGACGATGTTGCCCTTCCCGCCGATGCCGTCCGCCAGGGCGCGCGCGGTGCACTCCCCGCTCTCGACTCCCGAGTGCTTCTGGAAGGCGACGAAGTTGTCACCCTGGTCCTTGGGCTCGAAGCCGTCGGGCTTGTTCCACCAGACGGTGACGTAGCCGCCGGCGGCCTTGACCGCGTTGACGATCGGCGGGGCGTCGGAGCTTGCGACCGTGTTCACCATGAGGGCCACCTTCTTGCCCTCGGCAAGGATGGCCTGGATCTTGGAGATCTCGGTCTGGGAGCTTCCCTGCGAGTCGACGATCTCGAGCGGGACGTCCAGCTTCTTCGACAGCGCCTTGGCCCCCTCGATCATCGAGGCCATGTACGGGTTGGTCGTGTTGATCACCGAGGCGACCAGGACGATGTCCTCCTTGGCGATGGGCTTCTGGCTGCCGCCGGCGGCGCTCGTCGAGGAGCACGCGGTCGCCATGCCGAGGACGGTGGTAGCCACGACGCCGACGGCGAGCCGCTGCCGGAGGGTGCTTCTACGGGACATCTGAACTCCTTGTGGACAGCGACCGCGGGGCTCGTCGGTCGATCTGGATGTTTATTCATATGCCGAATCGCATTGCATGCAAGTGTGGTAGGCGTCACGTGGGTGTGTCAAGAGCCACAGAACAAATATTCTCGTGAGTCATATCCATGCAGCCGGATGCCGGCGTCTCAACGAGGCCCCCTCGGGCATGCCGAGAGCCGGGCCCGCGGACTGCGGACCCGGCTCTCGGTGAGGTGCTCAGCGGAACTGGCGGAAGAACGTGCTCACGTCGTCGACGTAGACCTCCGGAACCTCGAGCGGGGCGAAGTGACCGCCGTCGTCGTGCACCCGGTACTGCTGGAGGTTGAAGTACTTCTCGGTCCAGGACATGGGCGGCTTGTAGATCTCTCCGGGGTAGATGCTGACCGCAGTCGGGGCACCCACCACCGGGAACCGGTCGTGGGACGGGGTCCACGGGTTGCCACGGCACTCCCAGTAGTAGCGGGAGGAGGTGCCCCCGGTCTCGGTGAGGAAGTAGACCGCGGCGGTGGTGACGAGATCCTCCTTGGGCCACACCTTCTCGAAGGCCTCCGTGCCGACCCCGCGCTCGGCCAGCCCCCAGAAGTAGCGCTTCTCGGTGATCCAGGCCAGCTGCCCGGCCGGCGAGTCGGTCACCAGAGCAGCGAGCGTCTGGGGCTTGGTGAGCTGGATCTCCCCGTAGCCGCTCTCGTTCTCGACGAAGAGCTTTCCTCGCTCGAACCAGCCCTCCTCGCCCTCGCCGTACTCACTGGCGGCCGGGAGACCGAGCACCGGGTCGAACTCGACGCCGGGAGGCGCGTCCGGGTGCTCGAAGAGGTAGTGGCTCATCTGCGCCGGGAAGTGCGTGTAGATCCCGTAGACGTCCTCCTCGTACTTGTGCCCGTGCTGCTGGGTGACCAGGGCCCCCCAGTCCCCCCCGGCCACGGCGTACTTCTCGTAGCCCAGGACCTGCTTCATCAAGGTGTTCTCGAGGTCGGCGGTCCGCCACCAGTTCCACCCTGGCTCGGTGAGGGGGGAGGAGAACCCGTAGCCGGGCAGGGAGATGAGCACCACGTCGAAGGCGTCAGCCGGGTCGCCGCCGTAGGCTGCCGGGTCGGTGAGCGGGCCGATCACCTTCCGGACGTCCCAGAACGTCCAGGGCCAGCCGTGGTGGAGCAGCAGCGGCATGGGGTTGGGCCCCTTGCCCTTGACGTGGATGAAGTGCAGCGGCACCCCCATCAGCTCCACCTTGAAGTGCGGCAGCTCGTTCATCCGCCGCTCGACGTCGCGCCAGTCGTACTCGTTGATCCAGTAGTCGACCATCTGCCGGTGGTACTGGCCGTTGTAGCCGTACCGCCAGTCGTCGTTGGCGAAGTCTTGAGGGAACCGGGTACGGCGGAGCCGTTCGTACATGTCGTCGAGCTGCTCGTCCGGGATGGAGATGGTGAACTCCTCCACGCCATAGTTGCCTTGCGCCGTCACTTGTTGCCTCCTGTGGTCTGCCCTGAGCGGCGCCGTCGCGGGTCCCCACCACAGGTGGGAATTTATTCAGGCGTCGCTGTTCGATTCACAGGATCGACGTGACCTGCCTCACGTGTCAAGAGGCAGGGCCGTCGGAAGCCGGTGCGACCGCGACCTCACGAGGCGGCAACGGTGGCAGCGCCGCCGTGCCGCCGCCTCGCCATCCAGGCTGCGCCCCTCAGGAGCGTCCGTACGACGGGCCGCCGAGTGGTCTCGACGCCGGGCATCAGCCCCATCTGCCGCATCACACCGGCCGCGTCGAAGTAGAAGTGGTCCTCCTTGAGGCGGCCGTTGCGCAGCTCGACCATGCTCATGCAGTGGATCTCCAGCCGCCGCCCCGTCGGCGGCAGCCCGAACATCGGACCCAGGTGGGTGCCCCGGATGACGAACTCCTCGGCGACGTACCTCCCCCGCGGGACGCGCAGCGTCACCTCGAGCTCGAGGTCCGGCAGGGCGGCGTACAGCGTCCCCAGGAATGCCTGCACGGCCGCCTTGCCGTCGTACACCTCGCCCATGGCGATGTTGCGCCACACGATGTCGTCCTCGTAGTGGTCGACCATCTTGGCGATGTCCCCGCTGTTCCAGTGCGGGAAGACCTCCTCGAACGCGCGCATGTTCGCGACCTCGTGGTCGAGCAGCGCGAGGGAGACACCCCATTCGGGCTCGGCGGTGGGCAGGACGGGTGAGTCAGTGGTCATGTCGGTCCCTCAACGGAGTCGGCGGTCTGTCACTGACGAGGAGTCGCACCGGACCCCGGAGATACCCTCTCGCCCCGACCGTTCACGGACCGTCCAGCACCCGGACGTCCACGAGCGCGGCGTTGCCCCGGGAGTCGATCCTGACCACCGCCACGGCACGGCCCTCACGGACCTCCTGCTCCATGGCCCGGGCCCGGTCCTGGGGCAGGAACCAGCTGTCGATGCCGCAGCGGAGCCTCCAGTCGTCGGCCTTGCACCGCAGGTACGGACCGGTGTCGGGACGCGTCGTCGTCGCGCGCTGCCCGGTCCACAGGTCACCGGAGCGCGCGAGGGGCACGTAGACGGTCTGGCCGTCCTGGGCCCCGGACCCTCGCGAGCCGTCCGGGAGGTCCGGGTAGTCCAGCGCGACGTAGGCGCCCCTGAACGGGTCGATCGGGTCCAGCGGCGCCACCTCGAGGACGTACTCGTCGCCCGTCAGACGGGCAGACAGCGGCGCGGCCACGGCGATCGGGACCAACCCGAGCTGGACCAGGGTCGCCACGGCGACGCGGCGAGGGCGGGTTCCGAGCAGGTTCATGCCGAGCCTCGTTCCAGTTTCGCGACCAGCCGCCGACGGCCCCGGTCGAAGACGTAGCCGGTGCCGAGGAAGATCACGCCCAGCACCAGGAAGAGCGCGGCCCCGGTCACGATCGGCGCGAAGACCGCGAAGCTCTGCACCGTCGTGAACACCACGAGTGCCGCCATGGCGGTGAAGGTCAACCGGCCCGAGTCCCCCATCACACCGAGCGCGGCGTACCACCCGGCAGCGACGACGTAGACCGCCACACTCACCAGGGCGTGGGCGTAGCCCTGTCCGGACACCGATCCCGACACCGATTCGGGTGACTCCCAGACCACGAGCAGCACCCCGGCGACCAGGGCGGCCAGCGGCGCGAGCAGCTCGATCCGGCGGCGGCCCCGAACGAGCACAGCGGCCGCCACGACCGCGACGGCAGCGGCTACGACCCCCAGGAAGACCAGAGGCGACCAGGCGAAGCCGTCGACGTCGACGTACGGGAAGGCGGCCACGAAGAGGGCGAGCAGCACCAGCGCCGCCGACGCCTCCCGCCACGCCGCCGCGAAGGCGCGCAGCCGACCGCTGCCGTGGACCACCCCGACGGCGCCTGCGACGACGGCGACCAGGAGCACGGGCAGCACGAAGCCCATGCCGTCCTGGGCGTCCTCGAGCAGCTCCCAGACGTACCAGCCCGTGCCGGCGGAGATGCCCACGAGCAGCGGGGTCACTCCCCCGGTGGCGTAGGCGTACAGCAGAGCCCCGGCCCCCCAGAAGCCCAGCAGGCTCGGCTCGTAGGCGGGGACCTGCAGGCTCTGGGCCGCCTGGAACACCACAGCCCCGAAGCCCAGGGCCGCGACGAGCCGGAACGCGCCGACCACCGGGCTCGCCCCCGGTGCACCGTCGCTGTCCCTGTGGGCCCGTCGCGAGGCGAGGAGCTCGGCGGCGGCGACGACGACGAGCCACACCACGACGACGACGACGAACCGCAGCAGCGGCGTCATCTGGTCCAGGTTGCTGGCCACCAGCCAGATCAGTCCCACGCCGACGAACGCGCCACCCACCGAGAGCAGCAGCCTGCTCAGGGAGAACCGGCGCACCGCGACGTAGCGGGACCGGATCGCGGCTGCCTGGGCGGCGTCGACCACTCCCGCAGCGCGCCAGTCGGCGAGCTCCACCTCGAGCCACGCGAGCTGTCCCGGGGAGACCGGCCGTCCGACGGCGGCGGGTTGGACCGTGTCCTGGTTCATGCCTCCAGCATGACCGGAGGAGAGGTCGTGCACATGAGCCGACGTACTCAGGCTCGCGAGTCGTCGTGCTCTTTCCGCGACCGGCTCGAGCTCGGCCGGTGCGGCGCTAGCCGGCCAGGCCGAGGAGGAGCAGCGTCGTGGCGAAGACCAGGCCGGACGCGACGAGGGTGACCATGGTGTAGCCGAGGATGTCGCGGATCTTCAGCCCCGAGATAGCCAGCACCGGCAGCGCCCAGAACGGCTGGATCATGTTCGTCCACTGGTCGCCGTACGCGATGGCCATGATGGTCACGGACGGGTCGACGCCCAGCCGACCTCCGGCGTCGAGCATCACCGGTCCCTGGACGGCGAACTGGCCACCCCCGGAGGGAACGAAGAAGTTCACCACTCCGGCCGAGAGGAAGACCAGCACCCCGAACGTCGAGGGACCTGCCGTCTCGACGACGAAGTCGGAGAAGACAGTGATCAGCCCCGTCGTGGCCATGATCCCCATGATCCCCGCGTAGAGCGGGAACTGGAGCAGGATCTCTCCCACGTTGGACGCGGCGTCCTTGACCAGGCCGACCAGCTCGAACGGGCTGCGGACCAGCAGGAAGATGAGGGCCAGGAAGGTCCAGTTCACGACGTCGAGAGTCGCCGTGCCACCGTCCGCGTAGTGGATGACCAGGTACCAGACCAGCGCCAGCCCGACGAGAAGAGTCAGGACCCGGCTGGCATCCACGCGGTCCGCCGGGGTGACGACCTCCTCCTCGATCGCTGAGCCGTCGTCGAACCGGGCGTCGGTCGTGAGCTCGACCACGTGGTCGCCGTCGCGCGGCGCCACCAACGCCAGCCCGACGCCCACCACGACGATGGTCGCGAGGACAGCGAGGATGTTCCACCAGGCGAAGGTCGTCTCGCTGATCGGGATGGTCTCGCCGAGCTGTTCGGCGATGAAGGAGCCCTCGGTCGCCGCGGTGAGCGTGCCCGACCCCGAGTAGCCCATGTGCCAGATGACGTAGCCGGAGTACCCGGCCGCAACCAGCATCGGGAAGTGCAGGTTCAGCCCCTTCTCGCGCCCCTGCCTGGCGACCTCCACGGCCAGCAGCACTCCGACGACCAGGCCGAGGCCCCAGGTGATCAGCGAGGCGACAGCCGCGACCACGAAGACGAAGAGATATGCCTGCAGCACGGTCTTGGGGAGACCCCCCAGGGACGCGAGCAGCTTGCGGACCGGGCCGGTGTTGGCCAACGTGTGCCCCAGCAGGAGGATCAGCGCCATCTGGGTCATGAAGGCCAACAGCCCCGACAGACCGTCACCCCAGCCTCGCACGACGTCGACGGGACCCGTGTCGGTCAGGAGCAGGGCGAGGATCGCCACCACGAAGGTCAGCACGATCGCGAAGACGAGGGCGCTGGGGATGTAGCGCTCCACGACCGAGTTGACCGGGCGCATCAGGGTCGAGAGCCCCGACGACCGTGGCTTGGAGCGGGGGCTGGCGGTGGGCACGATGGGCTCTCCTCATCCTCGGGCTGCACAACAGGACAGGCGCCACCGTACGACGAGGTCGTGGCGTCCGCGCTGTGACCAGCGTCTCCATTTATCCCCGATGCACACTGCCCGGGCACCGCGGGACGACGACGCCGGGGCAGGGTGCGGTGCATCGCTAGAGTCGCAGCGTGACCGCAGTCGGCGACCTCCACCCTCGGGTGGCGTCGGAGTTCGAGCAGCTCGGCCTTCCGAGCTGGCCGGACCCGCACCCCGGCCCGACTGCGCCTCGCGACGAGGAGTACTCGCGGCTCACCGACCCCGGGCGCTACCGCATCGTCCACCACCGTGCGCGGATCTGGGCGACCGTGCTCGCGGACGCACTCGGGGCGCGCCCCGAGACGGTGAAGAACGACGCGGACACGACCGCGGGGGCGCAGGCGCTGGCGTTCGACCGCGGGGTGCGACTGGTGCCCCAGCAGTCCGGCGCCCTTCCCCTGCTCTTCCTGGAGCACGACGTCTCCACCCAGCCCGGTCAGGCGACGCTCGCGGTCCTGTCCGTCGCCGTCGTCGGTCCCGACCTCGTCCTGGAGCGATACCCCGACTGTGGGTGCGACGCCTGCGACACGGGCTCGGCGGACCTGCTCGAGGCGGTCGACGCGGTGGTCCGACGGGTCGTCGGCGGGCCCTACGTCGTGCTGCGCGGGCACGGGTGGCACGCGCAGTGGCACCCCGAGGGCGGAAGCGCAGGCGGGAAGCGAAGCAGGGCGGAGTTCCGCGAGGTCATGGAGCAGTGTCGTCGCCTGGCCGACGGCGAACCCGTCCGCCTGCCCAGGGGCACCACCGCCTACGTCGGCCAGGCGTGGACCGGGTGACCCGCGGCGGGCCTGAACAGGGTGACCGTGGCCCTACAGGTGGAGGTAGCTGCGCCGAGCGGTCTGGAGCGCGGCGACGTAGCCCTCTCGTGAGTACTCCTCCGCATCGACGCTCCAGGGCACAGCCAACCTCCCGCGTACGACGTCCACGGAGGAGAAGCCGTGCCCGTCACCCCAGGCGTTGAGCTCCTCGATCAGGACCTGGGCGTGCTGCGGGCCATGGCGCAGCAAGGTGGAGGCGCACTCCACGACGTCAGCGCCCGCCAGCAGGTAGGCAGCAAGGTCGCGCGCGCTCTCCACCCCACCGGTGCCGGCCAGGGAGATCGAGAGCTGCTCGCGCAGCAACGCGATCCAGGTCTGCGGCAGGCGGGCGTCGGCAGCGTGGGAGAGCCCGATCGTCGGCGACACCGCAAGGGTCTCCACGTCGACCTGAGGTTGCAGGAAGCGGTTGAAAAGGACCAGCCCGTCCGCGCCTGTCTCGGCCAGGCGCATCGCGAGCTCGCCGAACGACGAGTAGTACGGCGTCAGCTTCACTGCCAGCGGCACGTCGAGCTCGTGCTTGATCGTGTTCACGATCTCCAGGCACCGGCCCTCGAGGTCGCGGACGGGCGACTGGACGGGCGACTGGACGGGCTGGGGCACGGTGTAGAAGTTCAGCTCGACAGCCGCGGCCCCGGCGTCCTGCATGCTGCGCGCGAACGAGGTCCACCCACGCCGTGAGGTGCCGTTGATGCTAGCGATCACCGGCACATCGACCGACCGCACGCACTCCTCGATCAGGTCGAGGTAGCGCTTCGGCGCCCCCAGACCGGCTGGGTTGTCGAAGTAGCGCGGCACCTCGGG
Source organism: uncultured Actinomycetota bacterium (assembly GCA_963784485.1). Taxonomy (GTDB): domain Bacteria; phylum Actinomycetota; class Actinomycetes; order Propionibacteriales; family Nocardioidaceae; genus Marmoricola_A. The sequence continues at coordinate 939,882 of CAWARH010000005.1, forward strand.
GCCGGGCGGGGTACCGACGATCTGCTCCTCGAAGAGGGAGTGCAGCACCACCGCCGACACGCCGGCCTCCACCAGCTCGACCACCCGGTCTGCCGACTGGGTCAGGGGGGACGCCGACGCCACCAGCGGGTTGCGCAGCGACAGCCCGAGATAGGCGGTCCCCAGGTCCATGGCGCGTCAGAGCCTGCGCCACACGTTCTCGACGGCGCTCGGCCCGGGCGACCACGTGGAGATCCAGGGGCCAGTGCCCTCGGACTGGTCGATGACGCCCTCCTCGAGCCAGGTGTAGCGGTCCGCGAGCACAGCGGCGGCGACGTCGTGGTCGGTGTCGTCGGTGTTGCTCCAGAGCCGTTCGAAGAGCTCCTTGACCCGCAGCCGCGACTGCTCGCAGAAGGCCTCGGCCAGCTCGTAGGCAGCGTCACCCTGCGCGGGGTCCTCGGCCCGGATCATCTCGGCGCGGGTGCAGGAGGCCGCCATCGCGAACAGCTCGGCGCCGATGTCGACGATACGGCCCAGGAAGCTCTGGCGGTACTCCAGCTTCGCCTGCCAGCGCGACATCCCGTAGAACGTCTGTCGGGCCAGCTTGCGCGAGGACCGCTCGACGAAGCGCAGATGCTTGGCCAGCGGCCCGAACTCCGCGTACGACGTGGGGACCGTGCCGCGACCCGCGACGAGCTTGGGGAACCAGGTGGCGTAGAACCCGCTCGCCTGGACCGCTGCCTTGGCCTTCGCCGTGAGGTCGGCGTCGATGTCGGCCAGATCGCCCGCGGCGGCGAGATGGGCGTCCACCGCCTCGCGGGCGATGAGCAGGTGCATGATCTCGGTGGAGCCCTCGAAGATGCGGTTGATGCGCAGGTCCCGGAGCAGCTGCTCGGCAGGCACTGCCCGCTCGCCGCGGGCGGCCTTGGAGTCGGCGGTCTCGTAGCCGCGACCACCGAGGATCTGCACCAGCTCGTCGATGATCCGGCACGACATCTCACTCGCCCACAGCTTGGCGAGGGCGGCCTCGATCCTGATGTCCTTGCTCCCGGCGTCGGCGAGCTCCGCGGAGAGCTCTCCCACCGACTCGAGCGCGAAGGTGGTGGCGGCGATGAAGGAGATCTTCTCCGCGACGGCGCCGTGCTCGCCCACGGGCTTCCCCCACTGGACCCGCTCGCGGGACCACTCCCGCGCGATCTTGAGCGACCACTTGCCGGCACCGGTGCACATCGCGGGGATCGACAGCCGGCCGGTGTTCAGCGTGCTGAGGGCGATCTTGAGGCCTTGTCCCTCCCGACCCAGACGGTTCTCGGCCGGCACGCGGACGTCATGGAAGCGGGTGACGCCGTTCTCGATGCCCCGCAGGCCCATGAAGGAGTTCCGGTTCTCGACGGTGACGCCCGGCGAGTCCACCTCGACGACGAAGGCGCTGATGCCCCCTTTGCCGCCCTCGTGGCCCGGGACGTACGCCATCACCACGACGAGCTCGGAGATCACGCCGTTGGTCGTCCACAGCTTGACCCCGTTGAGCAGGTAGGAGCCGTCGGGCTGCAGCTCCGCGGTCGTCCCCAGCCGGGCCGGGTCGGAGCCGACGTCGGGCTCGGTGAGCAGGAACGCGGTGACTGCGCCGTCGGCGCAGCGTGGCAGGAAGCGCTGCTTCTGGTCCTCGGTGCCGAAGCTCTTGACCGGCTCGGGAACCCCGATGGACTGGTGGGCCGAGAGCAGCGCACCCAGGGAGGGGTGGATGGAGCCGACGAGCTGGAGGGCGCGGCCGTAGTAGGTCATGCTGAGGCCCTGACCGCCGTACTCGGTCGGGATCTTCATACCGAACGCCCCGACGTCGGCGAGCGCGCGCAGGTCCTCGTCCCGGACGACGGCGGTCCGTTCGATCTCGCGGCCATCGATGGACTCGCAGACCTTCCGCAGCCGGATGAGGAACGTCTCGCCCCGCTCGACGGACCCTGCCTCGGACCGGGGGTGCGGGTGGATCAGGTCGAGGTCGAAGCGGCCCAGGTAGAGCTCCTTGGCGAAGCTGGGCCGGTCCCACGTCGTCTGGCGGGCTGCCTCGGCGACCTCACGCGCCTGGCGCTCGGTGACGGCACCGCGCTGCTGACCGGGACGGGCACGCACGATGGGCTGGGAGTCTGTGCTCACGTCATCAACCTTCGTCGGGGGCTTGGTTACTCTCCAGTAATACCGGCTGGTAGCTCCCTTGTGAAGGGGTTCGCGGGAACCGCGGTCGCACTCTCCAGGCTCAGTCGGTCCCGAGGGCGGAGGCGTGCCGTCTGGCGGCGGTGACCCACCACTCGGCGTCCAGCCGTGCTGATCGTGCGTAGTCGAGGTCGACCAGACGAGCGAACGCCGGATCGGTCCGCGCCATGTCCTCCAGCGCCGAGGCGTGACTGGTCATCTGCTCCGCGACCGCAGCTGCGAGCGCACGCCGCTGCGCCTGCGTCGCGCCGTAGCCGTCGAGGAGAGCGGCGAGGTTCCGCTCCTGGCGCTGGTGCACCTCGGCGTCGTCGCGGATCCCGTACTCGGCGTGCCACCGCTGCCCGGCCATCAACGGGACCCATCGCCAGGCTGCCCAGGCCAGGTCCTCGATCGGGTCTCCGGGCCGGGCGAAGTCCCAGTCCAGCACGACCAGCGAGTCGTCCTGCCGTCGCACGGTGTTGTAGGGCGAGACGTCGTGGTGCACGATCACCTGTCCCGGCCGCAGGGGCGAGCCCGCAGCCCGTCGCCACGGCTTGGCGGGGTCGACCGCGAAACCCGCCTGGGCAGCCTGGAAGTCACGGATCCATCGTCCGGCCGACCAGCAGCTCTCCTGCGTGCGGAACCACGTCGGCAACGGCTGGGTGTCGGAGAGGGTGCCGACCTCCCCGGGGACGAACTCCAGGATCTCCTGCCCTTCGTCGACTCCGAGGACGCGAGGCGAACCGGGGAACCCGACGGTGGCCAGGTGGTTCAGCAGGCTGTGCACAGCAGGCGTCCACGGCCCGACCGGACGCCGTACGGTCTCACCGACGCGGACCACCGTCGTGGTGTTTCCTCCGCTGAGCAGCTCCTCCTCCGGCACGACCGGAAGCCTCGCACGCCGGAGGCGGCGCGCGCCATCCACACATGGCAAGGTGGCGAAGATGAGACGACTCCCGCGTGTCACGGCCAGCGGGGTCCGCCGGCCGCAGAGCGAGCGGCTGCGCCGCCGTCAGCGGTGGTACTTCGCCTTGATGGGCGTGTGCCTGCTGCTCATCCTGCTGGCCTGGAACCTGGTCAGGCTGTGGTCGACGACGGCAGCCGTGGCCATGTCGGTCGTCGCCGCCGTGCTCCCGCCGATCGCCGTCGTCATCGCCAACTGGGGCGAGGACCGCTGACGCGCCTGCCCACCCCCGGCCTCACCCGGCTCGGTGCATCCGAGCCAGGTCCCGTCGGATGTAGCGCAGGTGTGCCCACTCCTCCTCCAGGATCACCCGGATGCAGTCGCCGACGGTGGGACGCCAGTCATCGCCGCCCCACGGGTTCTCGCGTTGCTCCGTGAGCAGCTCCGCCGTGGCCGTGGCCAGGAAGTCGGTCACCAGTCGCTGTCGCGCGGCCCGCACCGCGAGGACCTCCTCGTAGCCCGGCGGTTCGACGCGGAAGACCGACAGGTCGAAGCCCATCTCCTCGGCACCGGTGAAGATCTGGCCGATCTCGTGGAAGGGCTGCTCGATCCTCAGGATCGCGCCGCGCAGCCAGGTGTCGGTCGCCAGGACGAGGTGCCGCAGGGTCTGGGCCAAGGACCACTCGTCCTCGACGTGGGCGTCCACCAGGTCCGGCGGCGTGTGCGCCACCGTCTCCCTCCACGCGGACTGCACGGCGACCCAGCCTTCGCGCAGCCCTTCGGGTGTCTGCGCCTTCTGCAGCTCGCGGCCCGGGAACTGGCGGTTGAGCTCGGCGTCCACGAGCGGCACCACGTCGACCCCGTTGACGCGGAGGCTGCCGAAGAACAGGTCGTGGCTGTCGATGTCGAGACCGTCCACATCGACGCCACGCATCGTCACACCGCTGACATCGGAGAATCGCAGCGTGGCGCCCTTGAAGCTCGCCTTGACGAAGCTCGCGCCTTCGAACTCGGACGTGTCGGACCAGGTCGTCATCGCTCTCTCCATGATCGCTGTCGGGTGGAGGGCTGACCGACACGATCACGGGCCCCGGCGAGCCACGTCAAGGGCCGGCCCACCGGGACTCCTGCCTCCCCCCGGCGGACGCCGCCCGCCCCCGCGACCAACCTTGATTCGCAGGTCAGAGGCGGACGGGCGACCCTTGACGCTGTGACCCCCGCCCCGTAGAAAGACTTGGTGTGAAGGCGCTGCGACTCACCCCCTCGTCCAGAGAGCAGGCGCTTGACGCGTTGGCTCGGAGCAGCGACGAGGGGCCCGCGATCGACTGCCTGGTCATCGGCGGCGGAGTCACGGGCGCGGGTGTGGCCCTGGACGCCGCCACTCGCGGCCTGTCCACGGTGCTGGTCGAGGCGCAGGACTATGCCTCGGGAACGTCGCAGTGGTCGACCAAGCTGGTCCACGGCGGTCTGCGGTACCTGCAGATGCTGGACTTCAAGCTGGTGCACGAGGCGTTGACCGAGCGCGGCCTCCTGCTCACGAAGCTGGCTCCGCACCTGGTCAAGCCGATGCCCTTCCTGATCCCTCTCGAGCACCGGGTCTGGCAGCGTGCCTACTACGGTGCGGGAGTCACGCTGTACGACGCCCTGGCCAACATCATGCCGGGGCGTCGCGCGCTGCCGATCCACCGGCACCGGAGCCGGAAGGGCTTGAAGCGCAAGTTCCCCGATCTCAAGCACGACACTGCCATCGGCGCGGTCGAGTACTACGACGCCACCGTCGACGACGCTCGGCTGGTTGCGACCCTGGTCCGCACCGCGGTGACCTACGGCGCCCAGGCGGCCAACCGGACCCAGGTCGTCGAGATCACCAAGGACGCCCAAGGTCGAGCCGACGGTGCTGTCCTCATCGATCTGGAGAGTGACCGCCGCATCGTCTGCAAGGCCCGGAACATCATCAACTGCACCGGGGTCTGGACCGACGATGTCGAGGCGTTGGCCCACACAGACGGCGGGCTGAACGTCCTGGCTTCCAAGGGCATCCACATCATCGTGCCGCGGGAGCGTCTGAGCGGCACTTCCGGAGTCCTGCTGCAGACCGAGAAGTCGGTGCTCTTCTTCGTCCCCTGGTCCCGCTACTGGATCATCGGCACCACGGACACCACCTGGGACCTCGACCGGCAGCACCCCGTCGCCACGGCAGCCGACATCGACTACGTCCTCGAGCACGCCAACGAGGTTCTGACGACCGATCTCACCCGGGACGACGTCGTCGGGTGGTACGCCGGACTGCGACCGCTGTTGCAGCCCGGCACCAAGGAGGGCACCAGCTCGGCGAAGGTGAGCCGGGAACACACCGTGGCCAGTCCCATCCCGGGCCTGACCGTGATCGGCGGAGGCAAGCTGACGACCTACCGGGTCATGGCCAAGGACGCGGTCGACTTCGCCCTGGGTGGCCGCGCAGAGGAGCTGACCTGCATCACCGACGAGATCCCGCTGCTCGGTGCCGTCGGAGAGGCCGCCATGCGGCGTCGGATGCCGGCGCTGCAGGCTCGGTTCGGCTGGTCCGACATGATGGTGGACCACCTGCTGCACCGGTACGGGTCGATGATCGACGAGCTGGTGGACCTGATCGAAGCGGATCCGTCGATGGCAGAGCCGCTCACGCAGGCGCCTGCCTACCTGCGGGCCGAGATCGCCTATGCCTGTTCCAGTGAGGGCGTCGTGCACCTGGAGGACCTGATGTGCCGGCGGACCCGACTGGTCTACGAGGTGGAGCACCAAGGGCTGGCGGCGTTGCCCGAGATCGCCGAGATCGCGGCTGCCGAGCTGGGTTGGGACGCCGCACGTACCCAGCACGAGACAGACGTCTACGAGTCCCGGGTCCGGGCCGAAGAGGCCGCCGCCATGACCTACGACGACAAGGCTGCCGTCGCCGCACGCGGTCAGGCCATCGACATCGCCCCGCTGCGTCGCATCGGAACCCTGGAGGTGCCCATCGCGGGCGAGTGAACCCCGATTCCCCACAAGTCACCGCGGCCTGACCGGGTGTGGTCCTGGTCGCGGTGACGAACCATTCAGGTTGGACAGACAAAGGAGCGTGAGTGATGGGTTCGGTGTTCGTCTCTGAGGTGCTTGGAACGGCAATGCTGTTGTTGCTCGGTTGTGGGGTTGTGGCCAACGGCATCCTGCCGAAGACCAAGGGCTTCGGCGGCGGCTTCTTGATGATCAACTTCGGCTGGGGCCTTGCCGTCTTCTCGGGTGTCTACGTCGCCTTCAAGTCCGGTGCCCACATCAACCCGGCCGTCACGATCGGGCTGCTCGTCAACGGCGCCGACGAGTTCGCGCCGGGAGTCGACGCGTCGGTGGGCCACGCCGCCCTCTACATCCTGGCCCAGGTGCTCGGAGCCTTCATCGGCGCCGTGCTGTGCTGGCTGGCCTACATGGACCACTTCGCCGAAGAGGCCGAGCCTGGCATCAAGCTGGCCGTGTTCTCCACGGGTCCCGAGCTGCGCAACTACCTCTCCAACTTCATCACCGAGGTGATCGGCACCTTCGTGCTGGTCTTCGTCGTGATCTCCTTCGGCAACACGCCGACCCAGATCGGACCGCTGGCCGTCGCCCTGCTCGTCGTCGGAATCGGTGCCAGTCTCGGTGGTCCCACCGGGTACGCCATCAACCCGGCTCGCGACCTGGGACCCCGTATCGCCCACGCGTTGCTGCCGATCCCCGGCAAGGGCTCCAGCGACTGGGCCTACTCCTGGGTCCCGATCGCCGGGCCCATCGTCGGCGGCATCCTCGGCGGACTCGCTGCCGCCGCCTACATGTGATCAAGACATCGGGACCCCTGCGCCCGGGCCCGCGGCAAGAACACCATGCACACAACGTGAGGAATGCAGATGACCAAGTACGTACTCGCCATCGACCAGGGCACCACCAGCACCCGAGCCATCGTGTTCACCCACGAAGGGACCATCCACTCGGTCGGGCAGATGGAGCACGAGCAGATCTTCCCCAAGGCGGGCTGGGTCGAGCACGACCCTGCGGAGATCTGGGACAACACCCGCGAGGTGATCGGCACCGCCCTGGGAAAGGGCAACGTCAGCAACGACCAGATCGCCGCCATCGGCATCACCAACCAGCGTGAGACGGCGGTGGTGTGGGACAAGAACACCGGCGAGGCCGTCTACAACGCGATCGTGTGGCAGGACACCCGCACGGACAAGATCGTGGCCGAGCTCGGGGGCTCGGAAGGTGCGAACAAGTACAAGGCGGTCTGCGGACTCCCGCTGGCCACCTACTTCGCCGGGCCCAAGGTCAAGTGGATCCTCGACAACGTCGCTGGCGCCCGGGAGAAGGCCGAGGCCGGCGACCTGCTCTTCGGCACCACTGACAGCTGGGTGATCTGGAACCTGACCGGCGGCACCAACGGTGGAGTGCACATCACCGACGTGACCAACGCCTCGCGCACGATGCTGATGGACCTCAAGACGCTGTCCTGGGACGAGTCGATCGCCGCGGACATGGGCATCCCGATGTCGATGTTGCCCGAGATCAAGTCGTGCTCGGAGATCTACGGCAAGAGCACCAAGCTGGGGGTCCCGATCGCCGGCATCCTGGGTGACCAGCAGGCCGCCACCTTCGGGCAGGCGTGCTTCGAGAAGGGCATGTCGAAGAACACCTACGGAACCGGCAACTTCATGCTGCTCAACACCGGCACCGAGATCGTGCCGAGCGAGAACGGCCTGCTGACCACGGTGTGCTACCAGCTCGGCGACAAGGATGCGGTCTACGCCCTCGAAGGCTCGATCGCCGTGAGCGGCTCGCTGGTGCAGTGGCTGCGGGACAACATCGGGCTGATCAGCCAGGCGTCGGAGATCGAGACGTTGGCCAAGCAGGTCGACAACAACGGCGGTTGCTACATCGTGCCTGCCTTCTCTGGTCTGTTCGCGCCGTACTGGAAGGACAACGCCCGCGGGGCGATCGTCGGTCTGACGCGCTACGTCACCAAGAGCCACATCGCGCGGGCCGCACTGGAGTCGACGGCCTTCCAGACCCGCGAGGTGCTCGACGCCATGAACGCCGACTCCGGCGTCGACCTGGCCGAGCTGCGAGTCGACGGCGGCATGGTGGTCAACGAGACGTTGATGCAGTTCCAGGCCGACATCCTGGGCGTCGACGTGGTGCGTCCAGAGGTCGCCGAGACCACCGCACTCGGTGCGGCCTACGCGGCCGGGATCGCCGTGGGTTTCTGGGAAGGCGAGCAGGACGTCATCAACAACTGGAACGAGGGCAAGCGCTGGTCGCCCTCGATGCCTGCGGCTGAGCGCGAGCGCCTCTACCGGAACTGGAAGAAGGCGGTGACCAGGACCTTCGACTGGGTCGACGAGGACACCGAGGCTACCGAGGAGAAGGTCGCCGCGGCCAGCGAGGAGTGACCCCGCGGGGCCTCGCAGCCGGTGGAGCCACCCTCCTGCCCGTCCATCCGCGTCGGGCAGGAGGGTGGTCGATCTGAACGCCTCCTCGGTCGGTGTCCGTCATCCGGCTGCTGGCCTGCGCGCGATCCGCAGCTGCCGCTCTGTCCTGACGTGCAGGTCCCTCCGGTGACGGACATCGCTTGTCCCGCCGTCCAGGAGCCGGTCGAGATCGCCGAGCTCGGCGGCGGTGAGTCGTTCGGCGACCGCGTCACGGATGCGCGCCAGTACGGCGAAGGCGTACGTGCCGGCCACGTCCGGCAGCGGTGGCCCGAGGTCGACGACGACCGGACGGTCGAGCACGACGTCCAGGCCGGCCCGGGTCAGACGCGATCCCCAGTCGCTGCCCATCGCGGGCAGGTCGGCGGTGCGATCGACGGCGAGGAGGGCGTGGGCCTTCGCCTCGGCAGCAGCGCCCGGTTCGCCGTCGGTCAGGAACCGGGGATGACTGGCGAGCTCGACGACCGCGAGCAGACCTCCCGGCCGGATCGCGGCCGCTACCTGAGCCAGGGTGCGGTCGGGGTCAGCCAGATGGTGGAGCGAGCCTGCCGCCCACGCCAGGTCGACCGGGTCCAGCTCGGGCACGCCTACGTCCAGGTCCGCGTGCAGGGTGGTGACCCGGCTGGCGAGACCGAGGTGCTCGGCACGGCGCCGCAGGTGCTCGAGCATGGCGGTGGACCCGTCGACCGCCACCGCGTGCGAGCCGGCGAAGTGCTGCAGGAGACCGAACGTGCCGGTCCCCGTCCCTGCTCCGAGATCGAGGATGCTGCGTACCGGCTCGTCGACCAGGGCAGCGATGTCGGCGCGTACGGCGCTCAGCGGCTCGGCGAGGATCTCGGCGTCAAGATCGAGCAGCTGGGAGAGATCGTCACCCGACGCGTGAGTGCTGTCCGTGTGCTGGTGCTCCCCGTGGGCAGCATGGTGAGGGTGGCTCATGGTCCGTACGGTAGGTCCTCGAGCCGGATCGAGACCGGCCACCGCCCCGGGCATGACGACCTGGCTGCTGTCTCGAGACCAGGGACCGCACGGACTGAGGTCCGGCGAACGCACCAGGACGACGGGGTGGGGAACCACCTCACGAGGCTGCCGTGCGGTTCGATCGCGCCGAGGCAGAGCATGCCTCCGACGGCTCTCCGCTGATCACCGCCTCGTAGCGACGTAGGCGTTCAGGTTGCTCAGGGTGGAGGCGAAGGCTTCGACGTGGACGGTGCTGGAGATCCCGTCCGGCACCTCCGTGGCGGTGATGGTGACCAGAGTCCCAGCCTCGACCGCCTCGAGCGCCCAGGTCATGGTCATCGTCCCCAGGAACTCCGGGTCGTCCGAGACGAAGTCGACTTCCTCCACCAGACGACAGGGCCGCTCCACGACAGTGAACCGGACCTCGACCACGTCCGTGTTCGCTCCCGACTTGCCTGGTGCCGCCGGGTCGTCATAGGCGAGGACCAAGCGATACCCACCTCCCGGACGCGGGTCGAACCACTCGAAGCGGGCAGACATGCCAGCCGGCGGAAGCCAGGCCGTCCTGGCGTCGACGTCGACGAGCGCTGCGAACACCACCTCCGGTGAGGCTTGCACGGTCGCGCTCCCTGCATCTACATGGCTCACGTGAGAAACCTAGTGTCGAGCCTGCGCCGAGCGCTCCCCCTCGTCACCTCCTCTCCACACAGGTCCAGCCCTGGGACGTCGGACTAGGGTCGGGCACATGCAGGAACAGCAGAGGTTCGACACCGAGGCGGCGACATGGGACGACGACCCGGGCCACGAGGAGCGGCAGGCGGCGGTGGCCCGGGCCATCGAGGCGGCCGTGGACCTCAGGCCCTCGATGGTGGCGCTCGACGTCGGCGGCGGCACCGGTCGGCTCAGCATCCTGCTCGCCGACCGGGTCGGCTCCATCGTGGTGACCGACCCGTCGTCGGGAATGGTGCAGGTCGCACGGGAGCGGATCGAGGCGGCCGGGCTCGGCGACCGCCTCCGCGCTGTGCAGGCGGACCTCACGACGCACCAGCTCGAGGGAACCTACGACGTGGCGTGGAGCTCGATGGCGTTGCACCACGTCCGGGACCTCGATGGGCTGCTGCGTTCCGTGGCGGGGCTGCTGGTCGACGGCGGCCGCTTGGCCGTCGCGGACCTGGAGGAGGATCCCGACGGCGCCTTCCACGCTGGCAAGGCCGACTTCGACGGGCATCACGGATTCGACAGGGACCGCCTTGCCGAGCAGCTGGTCCAGGCCGGGTTCGACGACGTCAGCTTCGTCGATGCCACGACCATCCTCAAGGGTGACCGCCCGTTCGCCGTGTTCTTGTGCACCGCGACCAAGCGCACCTGAGCCGAGAGGGGCCCACGGCGCCACACCCCGGTACGCAGCGGGGCGGCCACGCGGTGGGCCACCGCGTGATCGGTTCTCAGTAGGGCAGGTTGCGCTTCCCCGAGGGCGTGCGTGTGTCGACGACCTCGGCGCGCTTCGACACGGGTCTGGGTTTGACGATCTTGATCTGCTTCATGGGAAAGAGGAAGCAGCGACCCTCGCAGTGATACCTGCAGGCGACGTGCGAACGCTTCCTGGGGACGTACGCGAGCGAGCGACCCGGGCCTCAGTGCGCTCGGCCCATGACCGACGCCGCCGCGCGCAGGATGGCGTCGACGGAGAGGTCGACGTCCGCCTCGGTCGTGGTCCAGTTCGAGACCGACACGCGGATCAGGCGCTTCCCTCGCCAGGTCGTGGCGCCCACCCAACAGGTGCCCTCGCTCTGCACGGCCTCCACGATGGCATCGGTGCGGGACAGGTCGCCGAACCCGACCAGCACCTGGTTCAACACGACCTCGTTGTGGATGCGGGCACCGCCGGCAGCCAGGAGCTCCCCCATCCGCGTGGCATGGGCGCAGCACCGGTCGATCAGGTCCGCGACGCCGCTCCGCCCAAGCTCCTGCACCGCTGCCCAGACCGCGAACCCGCGGGCTCGGCGTGAGGACTCCGGGGTCACGTCACCCAGCACGTGCTCGCTGCCGCCCGAGCCGGTCAGGTACGCGGCGGTGTAGGACATCGCCGCCGCATGGGCGCCCGCATCGCGGGAGAAGGCCAGACCGGAGTCGTAGGGGACGTTGAGCCACTTGTGAGCGTCTGTTCCCCAGGAGTCGGCGAGGTCGACGCCTTGTGTCAGGTGTCGATGGCGAGGGCTGGCCTGGGCCCACAGACCGAAGGCGCCGTCGACGTGGACCCATGCGTCGTGACCGTGTGCAAGCGGGACGGCCCGTTCGAAGTCGTCACAGGCGCCTGTGTTCACGTTTCCCGCCTGCAGGCAGACGACGGTCGGGGTCCCCGACCCCTCAGCCAGGACCTCCCCCAGGTGGTCGACGTGGATCGCCCCGTTGGGGCCGGCCCGGACCGGGCGGACGCAGTCCGTGCCCATGCCGAGCAGCCGCAGGGCCCGGTCGACCGTGGCGTGGCGCTCCTCGCTCGCCACCACCCGGATCCGGGGCGCGTCGTACAACCCCCTCCTGGCCACGTCCCACCCGGCTCGGGCCAGCACCACGGCCCTGCCGATCGCGAGCCCGACCGTGTTGCCCGCCTGCGCACCGGTCACGAAGGCGACCGACGACGGGGACGGCAGTCCGAGCAGCTCCTTCGTCCACGCGCCGGCGGCTCGCTCGGCGGCGCCGGCAGCGCACGAGAGGACCTCGTTGTACGCGGCTTGGTCCCAGCCCGTCGTGAGGAGGTCGGCAGCGCTCGCGGCCGGCAGTGCGCCTCCGATGACGAACCCGAAGTAGCGCGGTCCTGTCGTCCCTGTCACGGCCCCGTCAGCGGCCTGCAGGAGCCGGGTCAGGACCTCGTCGGGGTCCGTGGGTGCGTCGGGCAGCGGACCACCGAAGGCAGACCTGATGTCCTCGCTCGACGTGCGGGGCAGGACAGGACGCTCACCGACGGTTCTCCGGTGCTCTGCTGCGGCGCGGGCTGCGCGGACGAAGAGCTGCTCCACATCGCTCACCCACCCACCGTGCAGCACCTGGTGGCATCGCACAACCACGCGCGGCCGGCTGCCCGATCATCTCTCGGGGGGCTCAGCGGCGCCTCGCCCTGAGGTCTGGCCACAACGCCCGGAGGGCGCGTCGACCGGTCCGCGGCTGCGCCGCCGTGCGAGTGCGATCAGTCGTCGCGCAGGGCTCGATGCTGGTCGAGATCCCGTCCCGCATCCGGGTCCGGAACCGGGCCGGCGTGCACGCTCCCGATCGTCTCGTCGAGCTTGGGGCTCGGCGGCAGACTGCTGTAGTCCTGCTCGCGCCTTGTGTCCTTCGAGCGGTCGCCTGCCTGCATTCTCCGACCTTAGCGCTGCGGCCAGGGGCAAACCCGACGGCGAGGTCACCAGTACTGACAGTGTCGTCGAGCAACGCCACGGACTCCTTCCATCGAGGCGCCGCTGAACGCGCTGCCCCCGGACCGGCTGTTGCTAGCGTGCGAGGGATCGGTGCCGAGCGAAGGAGGAGGCCCCCGTGGGATTCGCCTTGTCCGTGCTCGCGGTCGTCGTCGGCGGCCTCGTCGGCATGGTGGGCGTCGGCGGCGTGCTGCTCCCGCCCGGACTCGTCACCCTCGGCCATCTGAGCGCCCACGAGGCGACGGCGACGAGCACCTGGGCCTTCGTGTTCACCGGGGTGGTCGGCACGCTCGTCTATGCATGGCGGGGGGTCGTACCGTGGGACATGCTGGCCCGGCTGGCCATCGGGGTGGTACCCACTGCCTTCGTCGGTGCGCTCGTGAACGCCACGCTGCCCGCGCCTGTCGTACTGCTCGGGCTGGCGGCCCTCACCCTGTTCGTCGGCGTGCAGCAACTGCTGCCACGTGCCGTCCAAGAGGCACGCGAGGGACTAGGCACGACGACGCTCGTGGCGGTCGGCGCCCTTGTCGGGTTCGGGTCCGCGCTCACCGGCACGGGGGGGCCGGTGCTGCTCGTGCCCGCGTTGCTGACGCTGGGGGTTGGGCCTTTGCGGGCGGTCGCGGTGAGCCAGGGGGTGCAGCTGCCCGTGGTCCTCGCAGGCTCGGCCGGCTACCTGCAAACGGGCTTGGTCGACCTGCGCCTGGGCGCGGCGCTCGGTGGCCTCGCCGCGCTCGGTGCCGTGGCCGGCGCGGTGGTGGCGACGCGCATCCGGGCCGAGGGGCTGCGGCGGATCGTGGCGCTGGCGTGCATCGCAGCAGGAGCGCTGCTGGTGGTTCGCGCGGCCGTGTGAAGGGGCGGAGTCGCGCCGAGTCTGGAAGCGGCGGGCGCGGCCACTCTGAACGCGCTCGCGCCCCTCTGCGACCATGGGGAGGCGCCGTACTTCGCCGGCGTCCCGGACGAGTGCGTCGTACCCGGCCTGACAAGACGACGCCACCGAGGAGCGTGTCGTGGGACAGACGATTCAAGTCATCGGGTCGCTGCTGGTTCTGTCAGGCTTTGCGCTCGCCCAGAGAGGGGTGCTCGACCAGAAGTCGCCGACCTACCTGGTGCTGAACCTGGTCGGCTCGGCGGTGCTGACAGTCGAGGCCATACTCGAGCGGCAGTGGGGGTTCCTCCTTCTCGAAGGCGTCTGGGCCATCGTGTCGGGGGTCAGCCTGGTCGGCGTGGTGCGCGGCGCAAGATCCGCGAGCCGCAGCCGCTGAAGGAACCGTGACCGGGCAGAGTGCCTCCGTGGGCGGATCGGCTTGCGGGGGCGCCCTGGAGACGTCGAAGATCCAGGGGTGCCTCTCCATCTCACGACCACGCTGAGCGAAGTGTGGATCGTGCAGCACGACGAGTCTCCGGACAACACGGTGCTCGGAGTCTTCGCCACCCAGGACGAGGCCCGCCTCTTCATGGACGAGATCAAGGACGCATTCGAGGGTGGCGTGTTCTGCAGCGCCTTTCCCGCCGGCTATCGATACACCGACGGTGCGGCGGGTTACTCGGACCCGGAGCGATAGGGCCTGGACGCTCTCGCTGTGGGCGTGAGAGGCGCGGGGATCTGCGACCCAGCCGAACTCCGGTGAGTCGGCCACCGACGCCGGCGGGCGGACGGCCTGTGCCTCGAGCCCGGCTTCGTCGACCAGCGCCGGCAGGCCGCCACAGCGCAGGTAGTCGAACGAGTGGGACGCATGGCGCGGTCCGGAAGCGAGCTCAGCGAGCACCGTGATCCCCCGCCCCAGCCATCCCCGGGGGAAGCGCAGTCCCGACGTGCCGAAGTCGATCACGTGGCAGCCCGCTGCTGCATACTCCGCCAGCGCCGCTCCCGTGCCGCAACCGACATCAAGGACGGCCCATCCCGGACGCGGTCGGCACAGCCGGTGGGCTGCTGCGCGAAGGGGCGCGTTGAGCGGCTCGATGAGCAGGTCGTACAGCCGCGCCTGGAACGCATAGGCGTCGGGCACGGCGACCACCTCCGTCGTCATCGATCAGTCCGTCGTGTCACGGGGGGGTACGCCCGCTCAACGCGACGGAGCTCGGGGCACACCGCGCCAGGGTGCTCCGACCGAGAGACTCGAGTCGCCGTCGAGAGCAGGGTTGCGTTGCCCAAGACCACGGCTGCGGCCGCGAAACTCGGCAAGGACGACGTCGTCGACGGCTCGACGGACGGTGACGTCATACAAGCCGCTTCGACCACGCAGCGCGGTCTCGAGAGCGGTGGCCACCAGGTCGTCACCGGAGCGACCTGCTTCCAGGAACGTCACGTCGAAGCCCGCTGCAACGGTGACAACCCCCCGCGAGTTGCAGGCGACCGCGAACGCGCTGTCGGCCAATGCCGCGATGAGCCCACCGTGACAGATCCCCCAACCGTTGATCATGTCGTCACGCACCGTCATCGCGACCACCGCCGCACCGGGCTCGACCGACACCACCCGCATCCCGAGCGCCTTGCTGGCGGCATCCCTCGCCCACATCGCGTCAGTGCTGAGACGAGCGACGGCCATGGCGCTCAGCTCGTCGGCCACCCGTGTGCCCCCTCGCCCGTCTTCCGTCCCAGCATTCCAGCTCCCACCAGGACACGCAGGACGGCCGGCGGCTCGGATCGCGGCCCGTACTGGAACATGTGCTCAGCCGCGCTCACGGACGCTCCAGCAGCAGCGCGGATCCCTGGCCGACCCCGACGCACATGGTGGCCAGGCCGCGTCGCTGCGCGGCTCGTTCGAGCCGTCCCAGCAGGGTCACCACAAGTCGCGCGCCCGAGGAGCCCAGGGGGTGCCCCAGCGCGATGGCACCGCCGTCCGCGTTGACGATCTGGTCGTCGAGGCCCAGGTCCCGGATGCAGGCGATGGCCTGGGAGGCGAATGCCTCGTTCAGCTCCACGGCATCGAGCTGGTCTGTGCTCCACCCGGCCCGACCGAGCACGCGACGCGTGGCGGGCACAGGACCGATGCCCATGACCGACGGGGCGACGCCCGCGTTGGCCGCGGCCACGATCCGGGCCCGGGGGGTGAGCCCGTGTGCCTGGAGGAACCTCTCGCTGGCGACCACCACGGCCGCGGCTCCGTCGTTCAACGAGCTGGAGTTGCCGGCGGTCACGACGCCGTCGGGACCGTTCACGGGGCGGAGCCGGGCAAGCGCCTCGAGGGTGCTGCCGGGCCGCGGTCCTTCGTCCACCGTGAACACCGTTTCGCCGGCCCGACCGCGGGTGGTCACCGGGACGATCTCGGCGTCGAAGCGGCCGTTCTGGAGGGCGTCGAGCGCCCGCTCGTGTGAGCGCAGCGCGAAGACATCGAGCTCCTCGCGGGTGAGTCCCCACTGGGTCGCGACCCGCTCTGCGGTCTGGGGCATCGACAAGGTGGTGTCCTTGTCGAAGGCCGGGTTGGTGAACCGCCAGCCGATCGAGGTGTCGTACGTCGCTCCGGGCTTGGCGAACGCCGTTGCCGGCTTCTCGGTCACCCACGGCGCCCGTGTCATCGACTCCACTCCCCCGGCGACCACCAGGTCGGCATCGCCGGCCGCGATCATCTGACGAGCCGACGCGAGCGCCGTCAACCCCGAGGCACACAGGCGGTTGACGGTGAAGCCGGGCACGGACACCGGCAGACCGGCCAGCAGAGCGGCCATGCGGGCCACGTTGCGGTTGTCTTCTCCGGCCTGGTTGGCCGCCCCCAGGATGACCTCGTCGACGAGAGCCGGATCGACGCCGGCGCGGCGCACAGCCTCCCCGACGACCAGGGCCGCCAGGTCGTCCGGCCGGGTGTGTGCGAGCGAGCCGCCGTGCCGCCCGATCGGGGTGCGCACGCCGTCGATGATGAACGCCTCGGGCACAGTCCCTCCTGAGAACTATGGACGGGGTCAGGCGTCGAAGTCGACGGTGACCTGCTCGCTGACGGGGTGGGTCTGACAGGTGAGGACGAAGCCGCGTTCGACCTCGTCCTCGTCCAGTGCGTAGTTGCGACGCATGTCGACCTCGCCTGCGGTGACCAGGGCGCGGCAGGTGCCGCACACACCGCCCTTGCAGGCGAAGGGCAGGTCGTTGCGGGTCGCTGCGGCTCCGTCGAGGATCGACTGCGCACGGGGCATCGGCGTCGTGGTGGTGCGGCCGTCGAGGACGAGGGTGACGTCGCTGACGTCACCCTCGACCAGTGGTTCGGCCCGGTTCAGGACGGGAGGAGGTTCGTCGACGTAGAACAGCTCGTAGTGCACCTTCTCCGAGGACACGCCGAGCTCGGTCAGGACCTCGCGGGCATCGGCAATGAGCCCGAAGGGGCCGCACAGCCACGCGTGGTCGACTCCGGCGACGGGCACCAGGAGGGTGAGCAGCCGCCGGAGCCGGTCGGCGTCGAGACGACCGGTGAAGAGCTCGACGTCACGGGGCTCTCGGGACAGGACGTGGATCAGGTCGAGCCGAGGGCCGTACCTGTTCTTCAGGTCTGCCAGCTCCTCGGCGAACATCACAGTGCTGGTGTGCCGGTTGCCGTACAGCAGCGTCACCTGCGTCTCGGGGTGGGTCAGGACCGAGGACGCGATGGACAGCATGGGGGTGATTCCCGAGCCCGCCGCGATGCACAGATGACGCCCGCCTGCGGTGGGGTCGGCTCGGAAGCTGCCGGTGGGCGTCTGGACCTCCACGACGTCGCCGACCTTGAGCTCGCGCACCAGCCACGTCGAGAACAGTCCCTCCGGGATCTCGCGCACACCGATGCGGGGGCGTTCGCCGGCCGGGGCACAGATCGAGTAGGAGCGTCGGTGCTCGTGGCCGCCGATGGTGCGACGAAGCGTCAACGACTGCCCCGCAACGAAGTCGAAGTCCTTCGCCAGCTCTGCGGGGACGTCGAAGGTGATGGCCGCCGCGTCGTCGGTGAGGCGCTCGACCGAGGCGACGGTCAGGGGGTGGAACGCTGCTCGCCCCTGCATGGTCGTCACTCAGATCTCCTTGACGTGGTCGAAGGGCTCGAGGCACTGCGTGCACTGGTAGAGCGCCTTGCACGCGGTCGCACCGAACTCCGAGACCAGCGCGGTGTCAGCCGAGCCACAGCGCGGGCAGTCGACCTTGCGCTTGGTCGGCAGCAGGTTCAGGACGACGGGTGCGTCGGCACTCTTCGCCGGGCCCGGCGCCGAGATCCCGTGAGCAGCCAAGGCTGCACGGCCACGCTCGGTGATCCAGTCGCTCGACCACGCGGGGCTCAGTCTGACCTCGACCCGGACGTGCTCGTAGCCGTGCTTGCGCAAGGCGTGCACCAGGTCGTCGCGCATCGTGGCCATCGCCGGGCAGCCGGAGTACGTCGGAGTGATCGCGACGGTCACGGCGTCGCCGTCCTTGCGTACCTCGCGCAGCACGCCCAGATCCTCGAGCGTGAGCATCGGCATCTCGGGATCGGTCACCGTACGCGCGATCTCGACTGCGGTCGTCGTCATGGTCTTCACCACAGACCCAGCGGGTGGGCGCGCGCGACCACCTGCATCTCGGCAAGCAAGCGGCCCATCACCTCGGTGTGCCGGCCACCCCTGCCGGCGCGTCCGGCCACCGGGCCGGTCGACGGACCTTGGGGCCGGTCCACGCCGGCGACCGAGAAGACCTGCTCCAGCACCACGTCCACCTCTGCCACGACCACAGCGGGATCGATCCCGAACCGCTGTGACGCCGCGGTCGCCTCGACCTCGGTGGTGGCGAACAGCTCGGCGTACAGCGGCCAGACCAGCGCCAGTCCGGCGACCACCCGACGACGCGACTCCTCGGTGCCGCGGGCGAGGGTCAGGAACCAGCGGCCGGCGTAGTCGCGGTGGTAGGTGACCTCCTTGACACCCTTGGCAGCGATGGCTGCCAGGACGGGATCGGTGCTCGCTACCAGGCGCTGGAGCACCGCGAGCCGGTAGGTCGAGAAGACGAGCAGCCGGGCGATCGTGACCGCGAAGTCGCCGTTGTCGGGCTCGACCAGCCGCACGTTGCGGAACGCCGCCTCGTCGCGGAAGAAAGCCAGGGCGTCCTCCGCCGGCACCGGCGAGCCTTTCGGCAGCACGGGGACCACGCTGCGGTCTGCGGCCGCCGCCCGGGTCAGCAGGAGGCGCGCCTGCCCCAGCAGGTCGAGGGCGATGTTGGCCAGGGCGATGTCATCCTCGAGGTCGGGTGCGTTGCTGCACCACTGCGAGAGCCGGTGGCTGTAGATGAGGGCGTCGTCGCCGAGCATCAGGCAGTACGCCGCGAGGGCGCTCGCGTCGACACCGTCCGAGATCGTGGTGTCCACACCGGCGAGGGGGTCCTCGAAGTCCGTGCCGAACGCCCACTGGCTGGCGTCGCCGCCGAGGAGTCCGTCGTAGACCGACTCGTGGTCGGCGTCGTGATCGTGCACGTGGGGGCTCATGGGTCGACCGGACCTCACATGTGGGGGACGTCGTCGGGGATGGAGTAGAACGTCGGGTGCCGGTAGACCTTGTCGCCTGCGGGCGCGAACAGAGGGTCCTTCTCATCGGGACTCGACGCCACGACGGCGTCCGCGCGGACCGCCCAGATGCTGACGCCCTCGTTGCGCCGGGTGTAGACGTCGCGAGCGTGACGCAGGGCCATCTCGTCGTCGGCGGCGTGCAGCGACCCCACGTGGACATGGTTGAGACCGCGCTTGCCGCGCACGAAGATCTCGTAGAGCGGCCACTCGGCTTGTACCTGGCTCATGCGGACACCCCCTTGGCTGCGAACGCGGTGGCTGCCTCGCGGACCCAGGCGCCGTCCTCCCAGGCCCTGAGCCGGTGGGCGATGCGCTGGGTGTTGCACGGGCCGTTGCCCCGCACCACCGACGCGAACTCGTCCCAGTCGGGCTGGCTGTAGTCGTGGTGCCCTCGCTCCTCGTTCCAGACCAGGGCGGGGTCGGGGAGCGTGACTCCCAGTGCGGCGGCCTGCGGCACGGACATGTCGACGAACTTCTGGCGCAGCTCGTCGTTGGTGTCGCGCTTGATCCCCCACGCCATCGACTGGGCCGTGTTGGGGGACTCCGCGTCGGGCGGGCCGAACATCATCAGGGCCGGCCACCAGAACCGATCGACCGACTCCTGCACCATGGCGCGCTGCTCGTCGGTGCCGCGCATCATCGTGCTCAACAGCTCGTAACCCTGACGCTGGTGGAAGGACTCCTCCTTGCAGACCCGGATCATGGCGCGCCCGTAGGGGCCGTACGACGTGCGACACAGCGGCACCTGGTTGCAGATCGCGGCACCGTCGACCAGCCACCCGATGGTGCCGACATCGGCGTAGGACAGGGTCGGGTAGTTGAAGATCGAGGAGTACTTCTGCTGGCCGTTGATGAGCCTCTCGGTCAGCTCGTTGCGGCTGACCCCGAGCGTCTCGCACGCAGAGTAGAGGTAGAGACCGTGGCCGGCCTCGTCCTGCACCTTGGCCAGCAGGATCGCCTTGCGGCGCAGGGACGGGGCCCGGGTGATCCAGTTGCCCTCGGGCTGCATCCCGATGATCTCGGAGTGCGCGTGCTGGGCGACCTGGCGCACGACGGTCGCGCGGTACTTCTCCGGCATCCAGTCCCGCGGCTCGATCCGCTCCTGCCGCCCGATCGTCTCCTCGAACGCCGCCAGCAGCCGGCTCTCGTCGGACGCCGTGGGGGTGGCCACCATGTTTCCTCCCGGGACGCAGGAACCTGTTTACAGACCGCTCGGTCAGTAACTACTGTGGCACGAGCAGCCCATCCGTGCAATGAAAGGTCCCTGGATCGTGAGTGCACTCCTCGAGAGCTACGCCGCCGGCCGGTGGTTCCGCGCCGCCGACGAGGGCTCGCCCCTCCTCGACGCCACCACCGGGGAGGAGGTCGCCCGGATCTCGAGCCACGGCCTCGACCTCGCCGCCATGACGGCGTACGCCCGCGAGACGGGCGGGCCGGCTCTGCGGCGGCTCACGTTCCACGAGCGCGCGGCGCTGCTCAAGGCCATGGCCAAGCACCTCGGCGAGCACAAGGATGCCTTCTACGCCCTCTCCGCGCGGACCGGCGCCACCCTGCGGGACTCGATGGTCGACATCGACGGCGGCATCGGCACCGTCTTCTCCTACGCCTCCAAGGGCACCCGTGAGCTGCCCAACGACGTGGTCGTGCTCGACGGTCCGGCCGAGCAGCTCGGCCGAGGAGGCACGTTCCTGGGGCAGCACCTGTTCACCTCACGACCGGGGGTGGCGGTCCAGATCAACGCGTTCAACTTCCCGGTCTGGGGATTCCTGGAGAAGCTCGCCCCCGCCTTCCTTGCCGGGCTGCCCAGCATCGTCAAGCCGGCCAGCCAGTCGGCGTACCTCACCGAGGCCGTCGTCCGGCGCATCATCGAGGCCGACATCCTCCCCGAGGGATCGCTCCAGCTGCTGTGCGGCAGCCCCGCCGGACTGCTCGAGGAGCTTGGCGACCAGGACTCCGTGGCGTTCACCGGCTCGGCCGCGACCGGCGCTCACCTGCGCCAGCACCCGTCGGTCCTGCACGGCGGCGTGCGTCTCGGTGTCGAGGCCGACTCGCTCAACTGCTCGATCCTCGGCACCGACGTCACGCCCCATGATCCCGAGTTCGACCTGTTCGTCAAGGGCGTCGTGACCGAGATGACGGTCAAGGCGGGCCAGAAGTGCACCGCGATCCGTCGCGTGATCGTGCCCGAGCCGATCGCGGACGCGGTGGTCACCGCGGTCGCGGAACGACTCGCCGCGATCACGGTCGGCAACCCCACGAGCGAAGGCGTCAGGATGGGAGCGCTCGCGAGCCTCGTCCAGCGCGAGGAGGTGCGCAAGGCGGTGCAGGCCCTGCGCGCGTCGGCCGACCTCGTGTTCGGCGACCCCGACGTGGTCGACGTGGTCGACGCGAGTGCCGAGACCGGCGCCTTCATGTCGCCGGTGCTGCTGCGGGCTCACCCAGGTGCCGCCGAGCCTCACGAGGTCGAGCCGTTCGGTCCGGTCTCCACGGTGCTGACCTACGCCGACCTGGACGAGGCGATCGCACTTGCCGCTCGCGGCCGGGGCAGCCTGGTCGGTTCGCTGGTCACCCACGACCCCGACGTGGCTCGCACGGTGGTGCTGGGGGTCGCACCGTGGCACGGGCGACTCCTGGTCCTGGACCGCGATGACGCCGGCGAGTCCACCGGTCACGGCTCCCCGCTGCCGATGCTGGTCCACGGCGGCCCAGGACGAGCCGGAGGGGGCGAAGAGCTCGGTGGCGTCCGCGGAGTCCTGCACCACATGCAGCGCACCGCGATCCAGGCCTCGCCTGACATGCTCACCGCCATCACCGGGCAGTGGCTGAAGGGCTCCGCCCGGACGGTGGAGGCGGTCCACCCGTTCCGCAAGAGCCTGACGGACCTGCGGATCGGGGACACCATCGTCTCTGCCTCCCGGCAGGTGACGTTGGCCGACATCGAACACTTCGCCGAGTTCACCGGCGACACGTTCTACGCCCACACCGACGCCGAGGCCGCCGCCACCAACCCCCTCTTCGGCGGCATCGTGGCGCACGGCTACCTCGTGGTGTCCCTGGCCGCGGGGCTGTTCGTCGACCCGGACCCCGGTCCGGTGCTGGCGAACTTCGGCGTCGACAACCTGCGCTTCCTCACCCCGGTCAAGGCCGGTGACACGATCGCGGTCACCTTGACGGTCAAGCAGATCACCCCCCGCAACAGTGCCGACTACGGCGAGGTCCGCTGGGACGCCGTGATCACCAACGGCGACGCGGACCCCGTGGCGACGTACGACGTGCTCACGCTCGTCGCGAAGTCCTGACCGGACTGAGCCGCGCACGATCTGCGCGCCGACGACCACGCCCGTGGCAGAGACTGCAAGCAGGATGAGGACTCCGTGGACGACCTGCTGTCGCTGCCACGCGCACCGACGCGGTGACCCCGGGTGTGAACCCAAGACCTGGGGAGTCCGGCGTCGCGCCCATGGACACAGGTCCCCTGCGGGCGGCTGTTCTGCCGAACTCACGCGCACTCGACAGTTGGTGCGTGCTTCGCCCAAGGGACAGGGAGGACGATGACCTCGTCGAGAACGTAGCGGTCGCGTCGCCCGTCGTTCTCGTCGAGAGTGGAGCGGATCCGGTGCAGGGTGTCGATGGTCAGTTTCCCGGGGTCGTTCCCCGGGATGGTGGCTCATTCCCGGTGGGAAGTCCTGCCCGGGTGTTGTGCTCATCTCCACGTGGCAGCCATGATCCAAGTGACCGGTCGTTCGACGCAGAACTTGACCAGACGTGTGATCGTGCGGTCGAAGGCGGTCCAGTCGAACACGTGCGTAGGCGGTGAGGAAGTGCCACCGGAGGTGCGGTCACCGCGACACGCCTCGAGCGTCCGCAGGACCGGGACCGTGAGGCGCATCGTGGCCGGCTTGTTGCCCTTGCCGACCAGGTGGAGGACCCGGTGCCCGCGGAGGCGCTCGGCGTAGTCCTCGATTCGTACCAACGCTGCCTCGGAGGCGCGGACGGCGTTGATGCCCAGCAGGAACGCCAGCGCACCGTGGTGGACGGTGAGGGTCTGGGCCACCGAGACGAACCAGATCAGCTCGAGCCGGTCCGGACCTTGGGTGCGGGACTCGTCGCGGTCGATCCTGCGCAGCCGTGCCTACACGGCGGGGTCGGCGGTAATGAGCCCGTCGATGTAGGCGTAGCGGAAGAACCCGCGAACCCCGTGCATCATCGTGACCACCGAAGAGTCCCTGAGCCCAGACTCGCCGAGGTGGCGGATGGAGCTCGACGTGGGCCCGCTGGATCCCGACCAGCGGGTCGAGGCCGTTGTTCTCGCACCAGGAGAATCAGCGGCGAAGTTGGAAGCGGATGCACCAACGGCGGCAACCAGCTCCTGGACCGCGGCGCGCCCATCGCTCGGGCTGTCGTTGGCCGCTCGCCGTATGGCAGGATCCGTGAGGTGTCGGGTGACCCGTCCTCGTACCGCGAGTTCGCCGAGCGGGCTTGGGCCTGGGTGCTGACGCAGGTGCGGCAGGGCGACGACGGGGTGTGGCTGGCAGAGAACCCTGGGCAGATGGAACCAGGCGACTCTTCTCACGGCATGCACTCCGGTGTCGGCGGTCTAGCGCACGCGATGGCGGAGATCCGGTTGACCCGACCGCTGGCGGCGCGCGAACTCGCGCTCGGCGAGGAGATCCGCAAGACGCTAGTCAGCGGTATCGCCGACGAGACGGCGTACGACTACTTCGATGGGCTGACCAGCACCATCGGTGTGCTGACCGCACTGCAGGCCGGAGGCGCAGATTTGGCGGTCGCGCGACTGCTCGAGCTGGCCACGGCCTCGGGATGGCAAGCCTCCTGGATCGGACCGCCACAAGCGGTCCCCACGGGACGCTGCAACGACGCCACGCTGGGCACTGCGAGCGTCCTGCTCGGCGCTCTCTGGGCGCACCGTCACGACGTGCCGGGCGCCGCCGAGCTTGCCGAACGGGCCGCTGGCATTCTCATGGCCGAGCGGGAGCCACGGGACAAGGGCACGTACTGGCCATTCATCCCCTTCCGCTTCCTTGTGCACGAGGACGTGCAGATGCCGAACTGGTCGCACGGTCAGGCGGGCATCTCCGCCGCCCTAGCAGTGGCCGGGATCGCCCTGGACCGGCCCGATCTGGTCCAGGCGTCAACATCCGGCGCCGCGTACCTGCTGACCCAGGCCGACACCAGCGACCGCGGCCTCCGCCTGCCTCGCCGAATCCCTGGACTCCCCGACCTGGACACCTTCACGTACTCCTGGTGCCACGGACCGACCGGAACCTCCCTGCTTTTCGCGGCCCTCGACCGCGCTGGCGTTTCGGCTGTCGACGGCACCACACCAGCGGCGCTGGAGCTGGCCTGCCTTCGATCGCTGCGTGTCTCGGGGATCCCCGAGCGCATCTCACCCGGCTTTTGGGACAACGACGGCCGGTGCTGCGGTACTGCGGGTGCCGGCGACGTCATCCTCAACTCGTGGCAACGTCACGGCCACGATGACGACCTCGCCTTTGCCATCACCCTCGGTGATGCCCTTGTAGACCGCGCCATCATCGACGGCCCCTACGCCTACTGGCGCTTCATCGAGCACCGCAACACCGACCCCCTGTTGCCGCCCGGCCCGGGCTGGATGCAGGGCGCCGCCGGCATCGCTGCCTACCTCTTCCGGCTGGCGCGAGTCCTTGAGCAGGGCCGCGGGGCCCGGAGCGTAGCCCGAATGGACACCTGGTGGGCCATCCCGGCGTCATCGACCGCGTGATCGTCGACCCCGCATCGCAGGCATGAAGCGGTGAGGCCGCACGCGCCCCTTCCTGGGCGTTTCAACGCCGCGTCACCGTGGGTGGAGCTGACATAGGGCGGCGGCAGGCCTCAAGCACCCGGAGACTGTGGTGGCGTTGCGGCTGTCAGGTCAGCTCGCGGTCGTATGACGCAGGTCGAAACCTGCCACCTCAGCGTGCAGTGGGAGGAGCCGGCGTTTCGGAAGTCGATCCACTTGTAGGACCAGACCACTCGATCGTCACGTGCTCGATCGCTACGTGGCTGTGTGTGCCGGAGGTGGTTCTCCTCGGACGCCGGAGGCGCCCGATGTCTCCCCCGCCTACGCTGAGATCGTGTACCTAGAGAACGTCGTCGTCGACGCGACCGAACCACAGACACTCGGCCGGTTCTGGGAAACCGCGCTCGGCACCGAGACGCTCACCAACCAACCCGAGGGGTTCGAGACTCGGATGACGGTGCCGGACGGCCCGGTGATCGACCTGTGCTTCCAGCGGGTGCCGGAGTCACCCGTCGAGCCACAGCGACTCCACCTCGATCTCCGGGGTGGCGAGGAGCAGCAGGCGGTGGTCGAGCGTCTGCTCGCTCTGGGCGCCAGTCTCGCTGACATCGGCCAGCGTGAGGTGCCGTGGGTGGTGCTCGCCGACCCCGAGGGCAACCCGTTCTGCGTGATGGAGGACCGGACGGCGTACAGGGACGTCGGTCCCGTTGCCGCACTGCCCCTCGACGTGGCCGAACCCGATCGAGACCGGGCCTTTTGGATGTGGCTCACCGGCTGGGTGCCGGTCGATGGGAGCGGGCTGCTCGCCCTCCGGCACCCGTCGCTCCGCGGACCTCTACTTGAGCTATGTCCCGAGGTGGCGCCCAAAGGGCCGGGCAAGAACCGGATGCATCTGGACCTCCGGCTCGAGCCGGGTGACAACGCCGACGCGGTGGTCGCCGAGATCAGCGCACGCGGCGGTCGCGAACTCCACTACGACTGGGGCGACCTGCAGTGGCGGCACTTCGCGGACCCGTCCGGCAACGAGTTCTGCGTGCTGCCGCCCCGCTGACCCATGGTGTTCTGGTGAGGTGGGTCCCCGCCCTCCCCGGCGAAGAGCCAACGATCCTTGCCGGTAGCTCCGTGAGCCGTGACGTGATCGGCGAGCACGTCGATGAGGCTGTCGGCTAGGTAAACGACGCGCTCTGAGCCGTACTTCGGCGCTCGTACGTCGATCGCGCCTCCGTTGACGCGCTGGACCTGGCGGGAGACCTTCGGCGACCTGCGGAGGAAGTCGACGTCGCCGAGCTGGACCCCGGCGCCTCGCCGAGCCGCAGGCCGGCGAAAGCGCAGAGGGCGATGAACGGCTGGAACCGCGCGTCAGCCACGGCCATGAGCTGCCCAACCTCCTCGGGCGTGGGGATCGACATGGCCACGTCGGCGCGACGGCCGCGGGGAGACGTACGTCGTCGGTCGGGTCGGAGCCTTCCCGGCTACGCCACCCGGACACGCAAACGGGACGAGCGTCCAGCATCATCCGGCACCCATCGGGACTCACACGAGGTTGCCCCAAGGGCGAGCCGATCGAGTGCCGGGGCGATCGGTCCTGGTCACTGTTGCTGACGCGCTGGCATCGGACTCGTTGCTCTCGCACGCGGACGGATCAGACGCGAGATGCGTACCCCGTTCAGGACCCCGAGCCCGAACTCTCGATGCTGGCGTCTCCGAATCCAGACACCTCTGATCCAGCCGGCGTTGCCTGTCAGGTGGACGGCGATGATCGGGATCAGCGCGATTCCCACCCAGGAATGGAGGGTGTAGTCCGGTCCTTCGCGGGTCGCGAATTTCAGCGATGAAAGCCACCAGCAGGATCGTCGGGAGTACGAGCCTGGCGACGCGCTTGCGAGCCCATACCGGCAGCGGTCCACCGCGATTCCGTTTCGTGGTCATCGAGTCGTCCGCGCCGATCACGAAGAGAGTGCGGCGAAGTAGTCGTCCCACGGTTGATGGGGTCGGCCGGTGACCGCCGCGAAGTCGCTCGGCTGGTCGTGGGCTCCGATGCGGATGCCTTCGTAGATCCCCGCGATCACCGAGCCCATGAACTCTCCGAGGGCTGCGACACGATCCTCCCGGTACTCCTCGACCGCCATCGAGCGGTAGACGAGCTGCGTCTGGAACGCCCGGTTGATGGACTCGACCAGTTGCACTTGTGTGATGGGCTGACCGTGGAGCCGGTATGTGCGAGCGTTGTGCACCGACTGTGTCAGCATCCTGGCATAGGCTTCGGCCAGCTCCGGGCGAGTCGCATAGCCACACATCGCGTCGCCGGCGCAGTTCGCGACTTCACCCTCCGCGACATAGTCGTCGATGCTCTCGATGTCCGGCTCGATGTAGATGCCGTTGCGTCCGATCACCCAGTCCATCCCGCTGTTGCGCACGTCGCCTTCGGTCTGGCGATTGCTCTGCACGATCGGAGAAAAGGCCGTGCCCTCTTCAGCTCCCTGCACACTGGTGTACACGACCTTGCCCACGCCGGCCGCCTTGGCGGCGTCCAGCACGTTGCGGTGCTGGCGAATGCGTTCCGCGGGCTGCTCGTTGCCCGACACCAGTAGCAGGGTCGTCACGCCCTTCAGCGACCTCGACAGCTGGTGGGCGTCGGCGTAGTCGCCCGGGCGGAGGTCGATGTCGAGTCCCTCGACACTCGTGGGGGTACGAGCGAGACCCACGATGGGTCGAGCCGTGTTCAGACGTCCAAGCGCTCGCACGATGGCACTCCCGAGCTGGCCGGAAACGGCGGTGACTGCAATGGTCATGGCGTCCAGTCTGGGCGATCGCCGCGGCATCGGCGTGGTGCTAGCGTGACGAGACATGGTCGAATCCCGTCAGCTGGTGGATCCAGCGCCGATCGAGATCGGGTATCGACCCGCCTCGCCGTCGCCGAGGCATTCCCGTCGAGGTCGTCGACCGGTCAGGGATCCTTGCCCGCATCACCGCCCGGGAACTGGCGAGCCGTCAACGAGCCGGCTTCCACCAGCTGGTGTTGTGCACCGCCGGGCTTGGCACTCACGACGTCGACTTCGAACCCGTGGAGCTCTCGGTGGGGACACTGCTGCACATCCACCCAGGTCAGGTCCAGCGATTCGTTCCGGATCCGGACTTCGAAGCACACGTCGTGGTGTGGCCGCCCGAGTCCCACCACGCCGACCCCGAGGCTGCTGCGTGGTATCCGGGTAGTGACGTCCTCACGCGCTGGCAGCTCGAGGAAGAGCTGTTGGCCAAGACCCTCGGGTGGGTGGACGAGCTTCGCCGCGAACAGGACAGGTTCGACGGGTCGCCCCGACGTGTCGAACTCATGCGGACGCTCCTGTCCGTGCTGCTCTTGCGTCTCGCCATGGAGGTGCCCGAGGCCCCTCGCGGCGTCAGCCAGCTCTCGCAGCCATATCTAGCATTCCGAG
Organism: uncultured Actinomycetota bacterium; assembly: GCA_963784485.1. Taxonomy (GTDB): domain Bacteria; phylum Actinomycetota; class Actinomycetes; order Propionibacteriales; family Nocardioidaceae; genus Marmoricola_A. The sequence continues at coordinate 968,491 of CAWARH010000005.1, forward strand.
CGATCATCGAGGGACGGTTGTACCGGCGGCCCAGCGTCGCCGATCTCGCCCGCGAGATTGGATACAGCACCCGAACTCTCGACCGGGCGTGCCAGCAGGTCTCCGGACAGACCGCCAAGCAGGTCCTCGACGAACGGATCGCCTTGGAAGTCCGCCGCCTGTTGACTCACACCAGGCAACCCATCTCGCGCATCGCCGCCGACCTCGAGTTCCATGACCCGTCGAACTTCTCCAAGTTCGTCAAACGCCACCTCGGCGACCTCCCCGGTCGCATTCGAAACGACCTGAGTCCAGCACACCGTGTCGCATCTCGACCCTGACCTGTCCAACCGACACCCTGAGGTGGGGTCACCGCACGGGAAGCGTCGGGGACAGCGCGCTCAACCGAGCGAACACACCCCGGAGGAGACCCCTGATGCCTCGACTTCGTTCTCTGGCGATGTTCATCGCTACCGCCCTCGTGGCCACCGCCGTCCCGACCGTCGCTACGGCGAACGGCGGCAGCAGCCAGAGCCGTTCGCGAACCTCCGGGGTCGACTTCGGCGCCTGCACCGAGCTCTCCACCGGCACGACCGTCCCGCTTGCGAAGCTTCAGGCTCGGGTGCCCGACGCAGTACCCGTCTTGAGCCTGACCGACCAGGGCTTCGTGTTCCCAGGCTCGGACGAGCTCGGCATCCTCATCATCCGCACGCTCGACTGCGACTCGATCACCGTCACCCGTGAGGGTCGCAGCCGGACACAGCCCGACCGCCACATCGCTCACATCGGCACGCCCGTCGACGTCTCGGTGCTTCCAGCCACTCCCTTCAGCAACGACGGAGGCAACGGAGCCGACTTCAACAACTACATCTTCGCCTACTACTCCGACTCATCGATCTACCGCAACGCCATGCGGCGGGCCGGTGTGCAGAACGTGGCCCCGGCGCGGATCAACATGCACGACGAGACAGTCGACGAGTGCTTGCTCCACCGGACGGTGAGCGTGCGGCCCCACACCGGACGCAGCAACTACGAGTTCACCGCCACGGGCGTCATTCCCGACGCGCTGTGCGAGCCGCCGGCCATACCATTCATCGCCAATTGGTGGAGCCTCCACCACGGTGAGGCCTCCGTGCTGTCCAACAACATCGCCGGACAGTCGGCCATCTTCATCAACCCCGCGCTAGACCAGCATCTCGATCGACGCCGGCCGCCACTCCCAGCTCTCTGACCTGTTCGGGGCCGACACCGCATCCGCCGATGCCTTTGGAGTCATCGGCGCGATTCCCGCGGCCGACGGACGGGATATGGTCATCACCCGAGCCGGTGAGCTCCTCGCCGCGAACGCCGAATGAGTGACCAAGGCGGGCCTGACCTCACTGAGAGGACCGACTGCGCCGCTACCGCAGGACGACCCGAACCGACCGTCCCTCACGCCAACCTCTGCCCTGACATCACCTGGCTCGACTGCGCTCCCGACGACAGCCCGGGGACCCCTACTGGTGCTGCGCGCGGAATTTGCCTGCGGCGATGGGCGTCGTCGACTCGAACGTGGTCGTCGAGCAATGAGTCGCGCCACAGGACGTTCGTCCTGTGGGACGGGGCCGCGCCTCCCGATGTCACTGCGCCACGGACCACCGGGTCGCATGCGGAGCCGCGTCGAACCGCCGCCAGCGAGACGCACTCATCTGCCTGTGGGTTCAGGCGGTCAATCCCGTACAGCAAGCAGATTCGGTCGGGTGATGCCCGAACTCATCAACCCCGATGCAAAGCGTCACTCCGCATGGTTGGAGTCCCACCGCGAGTGGGGACCCGGACTGCACGAGGACGGCTTTGGCATCGCCCCCAACGATGAGGTCGAAAGCGCCGCTGGCTTCGCCGCCTGGGTGCACAGGCTCCGCTCTCGGCCGGGTCGGCTGTGGTGGATCGTCGAGCAAGAGGTCGTACTCGGTGGCATCGTGCTGCGACCCTGCACAAACGACGACGTGCTCCGTACAGGGCACATCGGTTATGGCGTCCGCCCCTCAGCCCGTGGCCGCGGCCTCGCTACGTGGACACTGGACCAGGTACTCCGGCACGCTAGGGACGCAGGACGGGAGCGCGTGCTCCTGGTGTGCAGGCACAACAACGCCGCTTCGATCAAAACCATCGAGCGATCTGGCGGCGTCCTGGACAGGACCGTCGACGATGGGCACGGGCTGGCGCGTCATTACTGGATCCACCTCTGAAGTCGCTGACGACACCGAGCCCGGCAGACAAGCCCTGTCGCGCACATGACGCCGGAGCGTCCGGATCTGCCTGCGAGCCCCGCGCCCGTCACCGAGAGGTTCATGGCAGCAGGCAACGACATCCGGCCGAGTTGGCCTCTTGAACGACTCGCCAACGTGTTCTCAGACGGGGCCTTTCAGCTCGTGCCCGACGGGCCGACCGCAAGCCGGTCACCTCACGACTTCTGGGCTACAGACCCAGAGGTGTGGCGTGAGACATGCACCAACGTCTGCCGACAACTGGTGTGACCGAACCGACTGCTGCACGTGACGTGTCCAGTCCACCGTCCTGCACCTCGTAGCCCGACTCCCTTGGCCCGCGCATCTTTCGCAAGGGATGGCTATTCGACGACGTCAGGTCTTGCGCCGGGCGACGAGCTGCTCAACGAGAATGTCTCCGTGCCCCGCGTGCCGGGCGAGTTCCTGCACGAGGTGGGCAAGGATGAACCGGAGGCTCACGTCGCCGGAATGCCAGGCGTAGGTCTGGTCCAGGTCGCGCCCGGCGGCGATCTCCCGCGAGCGCGCGCAGGCTTTGACGTATGCCGCCCGGACCATCTCGACCGTGTCTTCCTCAACGAGCTGGAAGCTGTCGTCGACCTCGTCGGGCAGTCCCAGCTCCGCACGCGGCACCCCAGCCACGCGATGGTGGAACCAGACCCGCTCCACGAATGTGGCGTGCTTGACCAGACCCAGAGGCGTCGTCAGCGAAGGCACCAGCCGTGCCCGCGCCTCGTCCTCCGAGAGAGGTTCAAGCAGGCTGGCGATCTCGCCGCGCTGGCGGTCGACCATGCCCTCCAGCAGGGTCCGCTCATCGGCGAGCAGTATGTCCATGCGGCGAGCCTAGAGGGCTAGCCAATCATGCCCGGTTGGGCTTCGCACCGAGTCGCCGCAGCTGACCTCACCGCGTGAAGACCCGGCACTGGCTCGCTCCGCGAGCCCATCCCGTCCCGGGTCGCTCCGTGAGCCCATCGTGCTGCGCTGTCGCCGCGCAGGTCCCAGCGACCGCCTCGAACGCCGGGTTAACGTCGGTAGCCACGCTAGAAACCCAAGAAGACCTGGGGCCAGATCGTCAGATCGCCGCCGCCAACGCGGCGACTCCCGGTCCGTCGAGGTCGTCCAGCGCCACCCGCCGCCCGGTGATTGCCAGGAGCAGTGAAAGCGTGGAAGCGCTCACTTCAGGGCCGTCGCCGATCGACACGTCGGCGTCCGCTGCTGTCAGCCGGACACCGGCTACGAGTTCCTTCGCGCCGCCGAACGACGCGGGGGTGCGAGCCTGTAGGCGGAGCGATCTGACGACTGCCTCCCTCGGGTAGGAGCGAGTCAGGCCCAGCGGGCGGCGGATGTCCTCACCGTGGACGACCTCTTCGACGAGCCGGCTGTCGAGCGGAGCGGGCGGGGTCGACCTCCGTGACACCACCTCACGAAGCTGCCCCAGCGTCTCCTGCGGGGACGCACCGAGGTGGCGCTCGACGCCGCGGGCGTTCTGACGATCGAAATCGAACCTGGCCCGTGCGAGGCCGACCACGAAGCCGAGCCGGGTCGTCTGAGCCGTGTCGACCAGATGAGCCACCACGTCGTGAACGGTCCACCCTCCGCAAAGCGACGCCTCCTCCCACCGCGCGGCGTCGACGTCTTCGAGGTCAGCGATCAGCGCTGCACGCTCCGCATGCACCATCGGCCAGACATCTCCCACGGGTTCCTCCTGTTGTCGGCTCATGGACCTGGGGATGAGACCCGCATCGCCGCAGGAACTCATCGGCCCCGCTCGCAGCAGCCCCCACCAGCTGCTGATCTCGTCCCGGCCAGGGATCGGCACGCGGAGCGTGCCACAGGTGGATCGTCCCGCGGAGCGTGATCCGTGCGGGATCGGCACGCGGAAAGCGTCGGTACGAGATTCGTCAGCGGTCTGCAGCGATCGTGGGGCCATGGCGGTCCAGCCAGGCAATCAGGCCTTCGAAGACCTCGAGCGGACCTCGACGCCCCGCGGCAAGGTGGTTGCTCCGCGCGCGCTCGAACTGGGCGGCCAGCTCTCGTACGACGACCCGGGGGGTCATCCCGGGGTAGCCGCTGCACATCATCGAGATTCGCCTCGCCTGTTCGTCCACCGACACCGAATCGCTGGTGACGTCGGCGAAGCCCCAGACGGCGTCGGCGAAGTCGACGGCCCCCGAGCCTGGCCCCACGGCGTCGTCCCAGTCGATGACCGCGACCGGCCAGCCGTCTCGGAACACCGTGTTGTGCGGTCCCAGGTCGCCGTGGCACACCGTCTCGGCACCGCGGCACAGGGGTGTCCCGGCCACGGCGTCGTGAAAGCGGTGCACGAGACCGGCGGCTGCGACCAGCTGCTCGTCGTTGAGGTTGAACGGCGGGACACCGGGCACCGTCCCCTCGATGAACGTCAGGATGTCGTGCCCATCGTCGGCTCGGCCCAGCCACCGCGGTGCACCGTCGAAACCGACCCGCTCGAGGTGCATGAGGACGTCCGCGATGTACACCGAACGCTCGTGCGGAGGAATCCGCACCGTGTCCCCGACGCGGACCACACCTCGGCGCGCGCCGCCATGCAGCGGCTCTCCTTCTTCGCGCCCACTCACGCAGCCATCCTCGCCGACGAGCCAGCCGGGTCCAGCCACGACCTGATGCGCCACTAGCGGATCGGCTGGTGGGATGGTCGCGCAATGGTCGAGGTCCTCACCGATGCCGACGTAGGGCGGCTGCTCACGCCCCGCCGTGCCCTGGGCTGGATGCGCGAGGCTCTCCTCGCGAAGCATCGCGGGGAGTTGCGTTCACCGCCGCGGGTACACACCGACCTCGGTGGCGGCCGGCTGGTATTCACCACCGGAGCACTGGCCGGGAAGTGGTTCGGCTATCGCTCCTACGACAGCTTCGGCGTCGAGCCAGGCGAGCAGGTAGTGGTCGTTCACCACGCCACCACGGGCAGGGTCCATGGGATCGCGGTCGGCAATGAGCTCGGGCCACGACGGGTCGGAGCCATCGGCGGTGTCGCGGCGGACGCGCTAGCCTGGCCGGACTCGCGCTCCCTCGCCGTCATCGGGACCGGGACCCAGGCCTGGGCACAACTGTGCGCGATCGCAGCCGTGCGGGATCTCTCGGAGGTCCGGGTGTATTCCCGCGGCGCTGACCGCAGGCGGGCTTTCGCCCGCCGGGCGCGATCCGAACTCGCCCTTCCGACGCAGGCGGCGCCGGACGCTCGTGAGGCTGCCGCCGGCGCCGACATCGTGGTGCTGGCGACCAGCAGCCCCACCCCAGTGGTCGACCCGGCGTGGCTGGCACCGGGCAGCTACGTCACGACCCTGGGCCCGAAGCAGGTCGGCCGGGCCGAGTTCGGCCCCGAGCTGGTGGCGGTCTGCGACCTGGCGGTCACCGACTCGGTAGCTCAGATCTCGGCGTACGACCCCCCGAACATCCTGGTCGGCACCCCACAGGAGCACCGGCTGATCTCCCTCGGTGCCGTTCTCGCCGGCACCGCCGCAGGCCGGACCAGCGATGACCAGCGCGTCCTGTTCTGCTCCGTCGGGCTCGCCGGAACCGAAGTCTTCCTGCTTGACCGGCTCATCGACCATCGCACCGAGACCGACCACTGACGACGCCCGCGACGCCGTCCTCGTCGCGCAAGACCAGCGACGGCAGCGAGGTGCGTCACGTCCCACCTGTGGACCCGTCCGGTCAAGGAACCGTTGTCGGGACGCAGAGCCCCGCGGTCGGCTTCGATGGAGCTTCGCTGGTCGGCGTCCCGCGAGGGTGCCGGTTGCGGGACGCCGACAACACGCGAGGTCAGCGTCGTGCCGAGGCGTCAGCGAGTTCTGCCTTCGCAGCTGTGCGCTGCCGCTCGATCGCCCGGTAGACGGTGGACCGTCTGACGCCGAAGAGTTCGGCGACCTCGAGGGTGCTGCACTCGCCGCTGTGCACCAACGAGACCAGGTGCGCTTCCTGCTTGCGGCTGAGCTTGGGCTGCTTGCCCTTTAGCCGGCCCTTCGCCTTCGCAACCTTCATCCCCTCGACGGTGCGCAGCCGGATCAGGTCGGACTCAGACTCGGCCACCATGGCGAGGACGTTGAACAGCAGCCGCCCTACGGCGTCGGTGGGGTCATAGACCGACCCGCCGAGGCTGAGGCTGATCTCCCTTGTGGTCAGTTCGACGGCGATCGCCCGAGCGTCGGGTAGCGATCTGGCCAAACGGTCGAGCTTCGTGACCACGAGCGTGTCTCCCGCGCGGCAGGCGGCGATGCCTCACGAAGTCCAGGCCGTTCGCGGTTGGTGCCGGTCAGGCCATGGTCGACGTAGATACGGTCGACCTCGACGCCGAGGGCAAGGAGACCGTCGCGTTGAGCGGTGAGGTCTTGTTGATCGGTGGAGCATCGGGCGTACCCGACAAGCAGGGCGTTCATGGCGCACCTCCGAGGGTGGGCCCGGCCGGGCCACGGGCTGTGGTCCGGCCCGAGCATCGGGCAATGTCCCGACCGCACCAGCCAGCGCTCAGCACGCCTCCTGGTGCAGGGCCGCCAGGCACGCGACCGCCTCGGCCGCGTATCCCGCTCGTGGCCGCCATCGACGCCCAGTGCTCCGGGGTGGCTCAGACGATGGGCGGGGTCGCGTCCCATGGATTGAGGCACGAGACGCCGAGGGGTTCGAAGTGTTTGGTGTTGCGCGTCGCGATGGTCATTCCGGCAGCTTCCGCGACGGCGGCGATGAGGGCGTCGTCGAAGGGTGCGTGCTCGGGAACCCGATAGGCCGCGAGGATCCGGGCCGCCGACAGGTCGAACGGCAGCACCCGATCGGCAAAGGTGGGCAGGACATTCTCCTCGAGCCAGCGACGCAGTACGGCTCCTTGCTCGGCGTCGGATCGCTCCTTGGCAATCACTCCACGCTCGATCTCCGCGATGGTGAATGCTGAGACGAACTGGTCACCGACGGGAACCGATGCTGCCCAGACCTCGACGGGTCGGTTACGTCCTCGGACCCGCAGCGCGGACACCACGTTAGTGTCCAAGAGGTACTTCACAGTTGTGCCGAGCGTGCCGTCAGGCCCAGGCGCTCGGGTTCGAAGTCGATGTCGGCACCTTCGTCGGTGCTCAAGAGATCAACGATGGTGACGGGCTCGCCCTCCAGAGCCTTGGTGAGCACGTCGCGCGCCTCCGCCTCGACCGACCGGTGACGCTGCTTGGCACGCGCACGAAGCGCGGCCTTGGTCCCCGCGGGCAGGTTGCGAATCAGGATCTGTTCCATAGCGACCACCTCCGATATCACGTCAACGATATCACCTTGGCTGCCTGAGCCACGACAACTCAGCGTGACCACTCAGGGCGACCCCGCGGCGGCACCCTTCGGCTGCGGGTCAATCACCGGATGCCGATCCGCCATCCGGTGAGAGGCCCAGACGCCGGAGAGACTTCGCCGCGACCGACGTCGCCGTACGACTTTCCCATTTGGCGATGTCTAAGCCCCGGATCCACGGCCCGCGGCCGCGAAGCCGTGGTGGTTGGTGTGATCGAGGGTAGGTGTCGGTTTTGCTTGGTCAGGGCAGGGCGGTCCTGCCGGTCTGCCGGCTTCTCCGAGGGTCCTGGTGGTCGGGATAGGGGTTGGCGCTCAGCAGCGCAATGGGATCGCTTGGACCCTGACGAGGGCCTGCTCGATGGGCGCTGCCCAGGGCCAGGCGGCGGGTAGTCGTAGGTGTCGGCGTCGTCCGCTGGTGACCAGGCGTCCGGGGACGGTGAACACCCGGCGTCGCAGGGTGGCCGCGGTGGCCTTCTCCAGGTCGCCTCCGGCGAGGCGGCCAACGGCGCGTCCGAGGTTGTGTGCCATCACCGCCAGCGCGAGCCAGGCGGCGTTGGCCATGAACTTCCCGGATGGCAGATGCGCGAGACCGGCGGACTTCAGCTCGGCGATCCGTTGCTCGACGACCGCGTGCCGGCGGTGGTCGGCCTCGATCTCCAACACATCACCGGGCCGGTTGGTGACGAAGGCGTGGTAGTCCCAGGCCGTGAACAGCGCCAGCTGGCTTCCGGGGGTGGGTCGGACCCGGCGCACGACCAGCCGGACACTGATGGCGTCCTTGCCGGTGAACGCCGTGTAGTCGGTTTCGGCGACGTCCGCGCCGGAGACCTCTGGGGAGGACAGCCAGTACGGGATCGGTGTCCAAGCGTCCTCGGGGATGGCGTCGATCGCGGCGCGGATCTTCTTGTCCTGTCTAGCGGTGATCGAGAACTCGACGCCGAGCTTGACCGCGGTGCCGAGCACGGCGCGACTGTAGAAGGCGCTGTCCGCGCGGACGGTCAGCTGGCCGGTGGCGCCCGCGCCGCGGACCCGGGACACCGTCTCGGTCAGGAAGGACTTGGCGCCCCGCGCCGCACCCGCGGATCCGCCGCGGAGCCGGCTGAACAGCACCATCCCGGTCTCGGCGCAGGTCGCGAACTGTGGGTGGTAGCCGCGGACCTTGGTGTATCCGAACGCAGCACCCTGCTTGCCGCGGCCATAGACCGGGACGATCGAGGAGTCCAGATCGATCGTCAAGGGGCCGCTCGGGTCGGCGGGGCCGGCGCCGGCGGCCCACAACCGGGCCAGCAGCTCGCGGCTGACCGCGTCGAGCTCGCGGACGTTGGACCACTTGTGGGCCCGCAGCCACGACCCGACCGTCGATGGTGCCCTCGTGTCGTCGAACAGCTTGACCGGCGGCACCAGAGCGAAGCAGTGCTGTGTCGTCGATGCTGTCGCCGCCGGCGAGCATCGACCCGACCACCGTGAGCGCCTTCGCGCCGCTGTTCGCGCCCTCGGACGCCAACCGGAGCCGCTCCTCGATCAGGTCGCCCACGCCGATCCGCTGCGCCAGCGCGGCTGCCGGCAGCAGCCCCGCGTTCGGCACCAGGTTCGTCTCGGTGAAGCTCACCGACACTCGACTCAAGTCATGAGATGCTCGCACCTGTCAGATGCCCTCTCGTGCAGTTGATGATTGGACCGTCGCAAGCCCAATCCTCAAGCCACAGAGGGCATCTGCACGTTCACGGCACGCCGAACCCAGTCAACGGCCCGTGGATCCGGGGTAAGGATCTCCTCGTAGGTCATGCCGGAAGCGAGCAGTTCGAGCACGTCCTGCACGCGCAGCCGCATACCGCGGATCGTGGGTGCACCGTGACAGATCAACGGGTCCACCGTGATCCGATCGAGTCGGCTGACGGCTTCGGTCATGGTCGGAGTCTACGCGCTGCCGAGCGCCGCTCATGTGCTAAGTCATGTGCTACCGACCCTGTAGGTCGTCGTATCCCAACGATGTCGTTTGCTGTTCCGATGCGCAGTTCACGCTCAGTTTGAGCGTGAATCGGGGTCTCGGGGGTCCAGGGCGTCGAGCGAGCCTCGGCAGTTCAACTCCCCCCTCGCGCACCACAGCCCCAGGTCCATGACCTGGGGCTTGGTGTTTTTGGCCCGAGTCCTCGCCGGCTCAGGTCGGGTGGCTCCCTCCCGTCGGGAGCTCTGTGATGGCGCAGGAGCGACGCGGCGTCGTACACGGGGTTCACCCCAGCCGCACTCCGGTCCGGCCCGTCACCTGCGAGAGGTGGCCTTCCTGCGCGGCAGCGACCACACCGACGACCACCGCGACGACCTCGGAGACCGCTGCCACCCAGGCGTACCAGCTCCAGTCCGTATGGATGCCGAACAGCGTCCCGTTCACCGCGACCAGGAAAGCAGCGAACGTGGACGCACCGAACCCGGCCAGCAGAAGCAGGGGGATCCAGTGCCGCCACGCCAGCAGCATCACCGCGATGACGAGTCCTGCGACGACGTTGACCACGAAGAGCGCCCCGACCGTGCCCTGGTCCTTGACGCCGTCGAACCACAGGTAGAGGTGGACGAGGGCGGACACGACCACTGCCAGGACACCGATGCCTCGGACCATCCCGGTCACCTCCGAATCAGTAGTCCCTCATCGTTGACACGGAAGAGCGCATGGTTTGGTTCAACGGTCGAAGGGGCCGGCCTTCTGCGTGGGTGGGCGTCACAGCTCGGTGACCCGGCCGGCGTCGACGTGCCACCGCCGGTCGAGGCGCACCTGGCTCAGCAGCCGCCGGTCGTGGGAGACCAGGAGCAGCGCGCCGTCGTAGGACTCCAGGGCCTGCTCCAGCTGCTCGATCGCCGGCAGGTCGAGGTGGTTGGTGGGCTCGTCGAGGACCAGCAGGTTCACCCCCCGGGCCTGGAGCAGCGCGAGCGCGGCCCGGGTGCGCTCGCCGGGGGAGAGCCGCGCGACCGGGCTAGCCACCTGGTCGGCCTTGAGACCGAACTTCGCCAGCAGGGTCCGCAGGTCGGCGGGAGGACGGTCGGGGAGGACCGCCTCGAAGGCGGCCCCCAGCGGAAGTGCGTCGTCGAGGCCGGTGCGGGCCTGGTCGACCCGGCCCACCGCGACGCTGGCCCCGAGAGACGCCGACCCCCGGTCGGGGGTGAGGTCGCCGAGCAGCAGACCGAGCAGGGTGGTCTTGCCGGAGCCGTTGGCGCCGGTGATCCCGATCCGTTCCCGAGCCGCTACCTGCAGGGACACCGGTCCGAGCACGTAGCCGCCGCGCCGCAGGACCGCGTCGTTGAGGGTGGCGACCACGGCGCTGGAGCGCGGTGCGGAGCCGATCGTGAACTGGAGCACCCACTCCTTGCGGGGCTCCTCCACCTCCTCCAGGCGCGCGATCCGCGACTCCATCTGGCGCACCTTCTGCGCCTGCTTCTCCGAGGACTCCTGGTTCGCCTTCCGCCGGATCTTGTCGTTGTCCGGTGACTTCCGGATCGCGTTGCGGACGCCCTGGGAGCTCCACTCCCGCTGCACCCGGGCCCGGGCGACGAGCCCGGCCTTGGTGTCGGCGAACTCTTCGTAGGCCTCACGGGCGTGCCGTCGCGCGGTCGCGCGCTCGTCGAGGAACGCGTCGTAGCCGCCGTCGTAGACCGCGACCTGTCCCTGAGCGAGGTCCAGCTCGACGACCCGGGTCACGCACCGGGAGAGGAACTCGCGGTCGTGGGAGACCAGCACGACCCCGGCGCGCAGCCCGCGCACGAACGCCTCGAGCCGCTCCAGCCCCGGCAGGTCCAGGTCGTTGGTCGGCTCGTCGAGGAGGACCACGTCGAACCGGCTCAGCAGCAGGGCGGCCAGCGCCACCCGGGCGGCCTGCCCCCCGGACAGGGTGGACATCAGCGCCCGGGGCCCCACGTCGAGCCCGAGGTCGGCCAGCACCTGCGGGCTCCGGTCGTCGAGGTCGGGTGCGCCGCTGGCCAGCCAGCGGTCCAGCGCGACGGCGTACGCGTCCTCGGCGGGCGTCTGGTCGACCCGGGTCCCGGCAGCCAGCGCCTCGGCGGCCGACTCCATCGCGGTCGTCGCGGCAGCGGCCCCGGTACGCCGCGCGAGGTACCCCGCCACGGTCTCGCCCGCCCGTCGCTCGTGCTCCTGGGGCAGCCAGCCCACGAAGGCGTCCGCAGGCGCCGTGGTCACCGTGCCCTCCAGCGGCGCGTCGAGGCCGGCGAGCAGGCGCAGGAGGGTGGACTTGCCGGCACCGTTCGCGCCGACGACGCCCACCACGTCCCCCGGCCCGACCGTCACCGACAACCCCGCGAACAGGGTGCGGTGGGCGTGGCCGCCGCTCAGGTCCCTGGCGGTCAGGGTGGCGCTCACGGCTCGGTTCGCCCCGGGGCGCCGGCGGGCAGGTCGGTGTCGGCGAGGACCTCGGCCGCGGTGCTCGACGCGCCGGAGGGCGATCCCACCGGCTGCTGGACACGGGAGATGGTCATGGGAGGCACCCTACGGGCCTAACCCTGGCTGTTCGCGGGCACGATGGGCCCATGCGTGGACCCACCTCGACCGCCGCCTCCGCCCCGCCGACCGGTGCCAGCACCGACGCCGCTCCTGCCCCGTCCCGCGAGCGGGTGCTCGGCCAGGGCCTGACCTGGCTGTCGGGCTGGACGGTGAGGTTCGTGGTGCTGTTCGCCGGCGCCTACCTGCTGACCCTTCTCGTCGAGCTCACCTGGAGCATCCTCCTCCCGGTCGTCCTGGCGCTGATCCTGACCACCGTCCTGGAGCCCCCCGCACGGGTGCTGACCGACCGGCTCGGCCTGCCGCGGGCGCTGTCGGCCGGGCTGACCATCCTGGGGACGCTGGGCATCCTGGGGCTCTTCGCGTTCCTGTTCGCCCCCTCCGTGGGAACCCAGGCGACCGAGATCGCCAACAGCGCCTCCGACGGACTCACCCGGCTCGAGGGCTGGCTGCTCGACAACGACCTGGTGACCCAGGAGCAGATCACCTCGGTGGTCACCGCGATCCAGGACCGGCTCCAGTCGAGCGCCAGCACGATCACCACCGGGGTGCTGGTCGGGGTCAGCGCGGTGGGCTCCATCCTGGTGAACCTCGTGCTCACCCTGGTGCTGGCCTTCTTCTTCCTCAAGGACGGTCACCGGTTCCTCCCCTGGCTGGGCGGCGTGGCGGGCCGTCAGGCCGGCCGTCACCTCATCGAGGTCGGCTCCCGCGCCTGGGAGACCCTGGGCGGCTTCATCCGCACCCAGGCGCTGGTCGGTCTCATCGACGCGGTCCTCATCGGCCTGGCGCTGGTCGTGGTCGGGGTGCCGCTGGCGTTCCCGCTCGCCGTGCTCACCTTCTTCGCCGCCTTCGCCCCGATCATCGGCGCGGTCACCGTCGGAGCCCTGGCAGTCCTGGTGGCGCTGGTCTCCAACGGGTACGTCGCGGCGCTCATCATCTTCGCCTCGGTGCTGGTGGTCCAGCAGGTCGAGGGCAACGTGCTCCTGCCGTGGTTGCAGGGCAAGAGCCTCGACCTGCATGCCGGGGTGGTGCTGTTGTCGATCGTGCTGGGCTCGACCCTCTTCGGGGTGACCGGCGCGTTCTTCGCGGTCCCGGCCGTGGCGGTCTCCGCGGTCGTGCTGCGCTACCTCAACGAGCAGGTGCTGGAGCGCACCGACCCGGTCGGCGAGGTCTCCGAGGACGCAGGGGAGCCACCGGGCACGGTGAGCGACCCCGAGATCGAGGAGGAGCTCGGAGCCAGCCATGACTGAGCCTGGCCGCCGTACCGGGCCGGCCGTGGGCGAGGAGACCATCTTCACCTGGGGGGCGCCTCCACTGAAGTTCGGCCCGGGGGCGGTCGACGAGGTCGGCTTCGACCTGCGCCAGCTGGGCCTGACCCGGGTCCTGGTCCTGACCGACCCGGCGGTCCGGGCCACGGGCATCCCGCAACGGGTCGCGGAGTCGTTGGCCGCACACCAGATCACGGCGGAGATCTTCGACGGATGCCGGGTCGAGCCCACCGACGAGAGCATGGCCGAGGCCACGGCCTTCGCCCGGGATTCAGGTCCCTGGGACGGCTTCGTCGCGGTCGGCGGCGGGTCGTCGATCGACACCGCCAAGGCGGTCAACCTGGTCACCTCCGACGGCGGCGAGCTGCACGACTACCTCAATGCACCGATCGGCGAGGGCCGGGCGCCCGGCGGCCCCCTCACACCGCTCGTCGCGATCCCCACCACTGCCGGCACCGGCTCGGAGAGCACCGCGATGTGCGTCCTCGACGTGCTGTCGATGAAGGTGAAGACCGGCATCAGCCACTGGCGACTGCGCCCCACCCTGGCCATCGTGGACCCGTTGCTGACCATGACCCTGCCGCCGGAGGTCACCGCAGCCTCGGGCATGGACATCGTGTGTCACGCCCTGGAGTCCTACACCGCTCGTCCCTACACCTCCTACGACCGCCGCACGCCCGAGCAGCGCGTGACCTACTGCGGCGCCAACCCGGTCTCGGACCTGTGGTCCGAGCGGGCGCTGGAGCTGATCGCGGGCTCGTTCCGAGCCGCGGTGCACCACGGCGACGACCTCCGCGCCCGCAGCGACATGATGCTGGCCGCGACCTTCGCGGGGATGGGCTTCGGCAACGCCGGGGTGCACCTGCCGCACGCCAACGCCTACCCGATCGCGGGCATGGTCACCGACTACCGGCCGGCGGGCTACCCGACCGGGGAACCGATGGTGCCGCACGGACAGGCGGTCTCGCTCACCGCACCCGAGGCGTTCCGGTTCACCTTCGAGACCGCGCCGGAGCGGCACCTGCGCGCGGCCGGACTGCTCGACCCGCGCCGCGACCGCAGCGACCAGCACGACGACCCGGTCGAGCGGCTGCCGGGCGCGCTCGTCGACCTGATGCGCGACATCGGCATCCCCCGCGGGATCGGGGCCGTCGGCTACACCGAGGACGACGTCGCTCGGCTCGTCCCGGGCACGATGAAGCAGCAACGGCTGCTGGACACCTGTCCCCGGCCGGTCACCGAGGACGACGTCGCCGGGATCCTGACCCGCTCGGTCGAGAACTGGTGACGGTCGGCCCGGCCCAGCGCCACCCCCGGGTCAGCGGTACTCGGGGTTCTCGAAGTCGAAGCGCTCCCCGGCGTCCCACGCCGTCCGCTGGTTGCCGTACGCCGGCACCCCGCCCGCGTCCTTGAGCAGCCGCGCGAGGTGGAGGAGGTTCCAGGTCATGAACGTGGTGTTGCGGTTGGTGAAGTCGTTCTCCGGGCCGCCCGACCCGTCGTCGAGGTACGACGGCCCCGGTCCCGCCTCCCCGATCCACCCCGCGTCGGCCTGCGGCGGGATCGTGTAGCCGATGTGCTGGAGGGTGTAGAGGGTGTTCATCGCACAGTGCTTGATCCCGTCCTCGTTGCCGGTGATCAGGCAGCCGCCGACCTTGCCGTAGTACAGGTACTGGCCGGCGTCGTTGAGCAGGCTGGACGCGCCGTACAGGCGCTCGTGGACCTTCTTCATCACCGAGCTGTTGTCACCGAGCCAGATCGGCCCGGCCAGCACGAGGATGTCGGCGGCCCTGACGAGCTCGAAGATCGCCGGCCAGGCGTCGGAGGCGAAGCCGTGCTCGGTCATGTCCGGGTAGACCCCCGGGGCGATGTCGTGGTCCACGGCGCGGATGACGTCGACGGCGACCCCGTGGGCTCGCATGATGTGGCTGCTGCGGTCGACCAGCCCCTGGGTGTGGCTCATCGCCGGGGACGGCTTGAGGGTGCAGTTGAGGTAGACGGCGCGCAGGTCGTCGTACGCCGGGAGAGGAGTGTCGGTCATGCAGCCAGTCTCGACCCCGGGGTCACCGCGTGACGAGCCCCTTCGCCCCCGCGTCGTAGACGACCTCCTTCGCGCCACCGCGCAGCGCGTCGAGGACGGCATCCACCACCGTGGAGGCAGGCATCGGCGCGGGCAGCCGGGGCGGCTCCCCTCCCAGCGCCCGGGTCTCCAGACCGGTGTCGAGGTGCGGCGGCCGGACGTCGAGGACCGAGAACCGTCGCCGCTCCTCGCGGCGCAGCACCCCGAGCCAGGCCGCGAGGGCCGACTTCGCGGCGCCGTAGTCGGACATCCCCGCCGTGGGGAGGTCGGCCAGGATCGCCGACAGCACCGCCACGGTGCCGCCCTCGGAGAGCCTGGCGGCAGCAGCCCGGACCAGGCCCATCGGCCCGAGGGCGTTGACCGCGAAGAGCTCCTCGGTGACGGCCGGGTCCGCGTCGACCGCCCGGCCGAAGCCGGCCACGCCGACGGCGACGACGAGCAGGTCGAGCCCACCGAGCGCGTCGGCGGCCGCGGCGACGGTCTGCTCGCACGAGGCCTGGTCGACCACGTCGAAGGTCAGCGGCACGGTGCCGCACAGCTCGCCCAGCGACCGCAGCCGCTCGGGGTCCCGGCCGGCGGGCACCACCCGGGCGCCTTCCGCCACGAGTGCCTCGGTCAGCCGACGGCCGATCGCACCGGTCGCGCCCGCGACCAGCACCCGTGCGTCCTGGAGCTCCATGGGTCCGCCTCCTCGCCGGCGACGCGGTGGCCGCCCACCGCGACGCTAACCGGCGGGTGGTGAGGCCCCGCGGGCGACGGTCGGCCGGGTCGCCTGCGTCCGGGGCGCCGCGTCGGGCAGGCTGGGGCCATGCACTACGTGGGGGTGGACCTGGCCTGGGGTGAGCGCAAGCCGACCGGCGTCGCGGTGACCGACGGGCGGGGCCGGCTGCTGCACGTGTCCACGCAGCGCACCGACGCCGAGATCATCGACGCCGTGCGCCCCTACGTCGGAGACGGTTCGGACTGCCTGGTCGCCATGGACGCGCCTCTGGTGGTGACCAACGCGACCGGGAACCGGCCGTGCGAGGCGGCCCTCAACCGCGACTTCGCCCGCTTCGACGCCGGGGCGCACCCGGCCAACACGGGGAAGGCGGAGTTCCGGGAGAGCCCTCGGGGGGCCCGGCTGGCCGCGGCCCTCGCGCTCGACCTCGACCCCGACTCGCGCCTTGGGCGACGCGCGATCGAGGTCTACCCGCACGCGGCCACGGTGGCGCTGTTCCGGCTCGGCCGCACCCTGAAGTACAAGAACAAGCCCGGACGCACCCTGGAGATGCTGCGCTCGGCCCTGCTCGCCCTCACCGCGCACGTCGAGTCGCTGGCCGCGGCGGACCCGGCGCTGCACGTCGCCGACGAGCCGGCCTGGCGCGCGCTGGTCACCCAGGTGGAGGCCGCCCGGCGCAAGAGCGAGCTGCGCGTGGTCGAGGACCAGGTCGACGCGGTGATCTGCTCCTACGTCGCGCTCTTCGCGGCGCACCGCCCGGAGCGCACCACGACGTACGGCGACCTGGCCTCCGGCTACATCGTCACCCCGACCCTGCCCGCGGACCTGCACCCGACCCGCCGTTCGCGGGCGGCTGCGACCCCGGTCGACGCGGTCGCGGCGTACGCCGCGCGGCACCGCGAGCTGTCGGAGGTCACCGACGGCTTCACCGCGCTGGTCACCGGGCTGCTCGACGAGGCAGGCATCAACTACCTCAGCGTCACCGGCCGGACCAAGAGCGTGGCGTCGTTCGCGGCGAAGGCCCAGCGGATGGCCGGGGACCGGCCGCTGTTCTCCGACCCGCTCACCCAGATCACCGACCAGATCGGCCTGCGGGTGATCACCTACCTGCACCGCGACGTGTCCGCGGTGGCCGACCTGCTCGACGACCAGCTCTCGCTCATCGACGACCGGGACATGGGCCAGGAGACCGCCGACGAGGGCAGGTTCGGCTACGCCAGCCGCCACCTGCTCGTCTCGCTCCCGCCCACCGGTGGCCCCGAGGTGGACGACCCCCGGATGCTCGGTCGCGCCGCCCAGGTGCAGGTGCGCACCGTCCTGCAGCACGCCTGGGCCGAGTTCGAGCACGCCACCCGCTACAAGGGCACCATCCCCGAGGAGCACGCCCCCGACCTGGACCGCAGGTTCACCCTCGCCGCCGGCCTGCTGGAGCTCGCCGACCGGGAGTTCTCCGCCATCCACGAACGGCTCCGGGCGGTGCCGCCCGAGGTCCCCGCGGGCGGCGGCGACGACCCGCGGATCAGTGCCGAGGACCTGGCCACCTTCCTCACCGGCCGGTACGCCGAGGCCGGCTGGTCGCGGCCGAGCCACTACGCCTGGATGTCCGGGCTCCTGCTCGAGCTCGGGATCACCTCCCTCGACGAGCTCGCGGTGCTGCTGTCCTCCGTCGACGGCGAGTCGATCAACGCCCGGATGGACTACCGCTACCCGCCGGGCGCGGTGCGGCGGCTCGACGACGCGCTGCTGGCGGTCTCCGGCAGCCGCTACGTCGGGCTCCACGGCAACGCCGACCGCGCGGACAGCCTGCGGAGCAGGCTGGAGAAGCTGCAGTCGGCCGAGGACTGAGCACCCGGGTCCGGGCGCGGCTCACGACGGAGCGTCGGGAGCCGGCTCCAGGTGCTCGCGCACCTGGTCGAGCAGCTGGGTGGTGGTCGCGGCGTGCACCGGGAGCGCGGCCTCGGCGAGCTCGGACAGGACCCGTTCGAGGTCGGGAAGCACCCGGACCGTGTCCGCGCCGTAGTGCAGCAGCTCGGTCACCACCCGACGCAGCAGGAGCGCGTAGGTCTGGGGGCGGTAGGTCGCGCTGACCGTGCCGTCGTCGTCGACGAGGTACGGCGAGAGGTCCGGGCGCACGGCCAGGGCCCGCAGGACGACGTGCAGCTGGTGGATCGACTGGAGCGCGGTGGTGGGGTCGTTCACCCCCGGCGACAGGGCGCGCTCGGCGATGTCGAGCAGCTGACGCACCCCGAACCCGACGTCCGCGAGCTGGTCGCGCTCCAGGGCGACCAGGACGGTGTCGGCCAGCGTGGCGCGCTCGTCCTCGTCGAGGTCCTCACGGCCCCAGACCCGTCCGATCAGCTGGTGCGGGGCGAGGTAGTCGCCGAGCTCCAGCTCCAGCTCCACGACCACGTCGAGCTCGGCGGCCCGACGGACCAGCAGCGTGCTGTCGATGATCGTGACGTAGCCGCACCGGTCGTCGAAGCGCAGCGGCGCCCGGGGCGTGCCGGGGCTCGGCGACCAGCCCTGCCGTCGTGGACCCACGCCGGCCCCGCCGTCCTCGGGGTCGGCGTGCAGGTGCTTGATGGTGCGCAGCGTGCGCCGCTGGACCCGGGTCATCACCTTGGCGACCTGGACGGAGGCGGTGATGTGCTGGATGAAGGCCAGGAACATCCCCACCGCGACGACGACATACAGGTAGGACACGGCCACGGCGGTCTCCGGGACGACGGTCGAGGAGCCGGTCCGCACCGTCCGCAGCACGGTCAGGGCGTAGAGGAAGGAGCCGGCGAAGACCCCGAGGGTGACCTGGGTGATCCGGCTCTCCAGGAACGTGCCCAGGATCCGGGGGGTGAACTGGCTGCTGGCCAGCTGAAGGATGACCATGGTGATCGAGAACACCAGGCCGGTCACGGAGATCATCGCGCCGGCGATGGTGCTCAGCACGCTGCGCGCGCCGTCGGTGCCGCCGTGGAAGACCCAGGGCACCGGGTTGCCCAGGGCCGCCTCCAGGTCCGGCAGCGCCACGCCGAGGGCGAGGGAGGCGGCCGAGATGACCGCGGGCAGGACCCAGAACGGCTGCCACAGCACGCTCCACCAGGTGACCTTCTTCGACTCCGGCTGCCCGAGGGTCATCGGCCCCGCCTCATCGGCCCCGCCTCATCGGCCCCGCCTCATCGTTGCCGGCTGGGCGGGGTCACGGGGCGATGCCCACGTACTTCACCGAGAGGTACTCCTCGATGCCCTCGGGCCCGCCCTCGCGGCCGAAGCCGGACTGCTTGACCCCGCCGAACGGCGCGGCCGGGTTGGAGACGATGCCCTGGTTGATCCCGACCATGCCGAACTGCAGCGCCTCGCTGACCCGGATCGTGCGGCCCAGGTCGGTCGTGAACGCGTAGGCGACCAGGCCGTACTCGGTGTCGTTGGCCAGCCGGACGGCCTGCTCGTCGTCGGAGAAGGTGGTGATCGGCGCGACCGGACCGAAGATCTCCTCGCGGGCCAGGGCAGCGTCCGCGGGCACTCCGGTGAGCACGGTCGGGGAGTAGAAGTACCCGGCGTCCCCGGTCTGCTCGCCGCCGGTCACCACCGTCGCCCCGCGGGAGGTGGCGTCCCCGACGAGCTCGGAGACCTTGGACAGCGCCTTGGCGTCGATCAGGGGTCCGACGGTGACACCGGCGTCGGTCCCGCGCCCGACCACCTCGGCGGCCATCCGCTTGGCGAACGCGGCCGCGAACTCCTCCGCCACCGCCTCGTGCACCAGGAACCGGTTGGCGGCCGTGCACGCCTCGCCCATGTTGCGCATCTTGGCCAGCATGGCGCCGTCGACGGCGGCGTCGAGGTCGGCGTCGGCGAAGACCAGGAAGGGGGCGTTGCCGCCGAGCTCCATGGAGACCCGGAGCAGCTGGTCGGCGGACTGGCGCACCAGCTGCTTGCCGACCGGGGTGGACCCGGTGAAGGTGAGCTTGCGGAGCCGGTCGTCGGCGATCAGCGGCTCCATGACGTCGCTGGTCCGGTGGGTCGGGACCACGTTGACCACCCCGTCCGGCACGCCCACCTCGCGCAGCAGGTCGGCCAGCGCGAGCATCGTCAGCGGCGTCTGGCTGGCCGGCTTGACCACCATCGTGCAGCCCGCGGCCAGCGCCGGACCGATCTTGCGGGTGCCCATGGCGAGGGGGAAGTTCCAGGGGGTGATCATCAGCGTCGGCCCCACCGGCTGCTTCATGGTCATCAGCCGGGTGTTGCCGTCGGGCGAGGTCGACCAGCGGCCGGAGATCCGCACGACCTCCTCGGAGAACCAGCGGAAGAACTCGGCACCGTAGGTCACCTCGCCCTTGGACTGGGCCAGCGGCTTGCCCATCTCCAGGGTCATCAGCATCGCCAGCTCGTCGGCCCGCTCGGTGAGCAGCTCGAAGGCAGAGCGCAGCAGCTCGGCGCGCGCGCGAGGAGCGGTGGCGGCCCAGTCGGCCTGGGCGGCGACCGCCGCGTCCAGCGCGGCCGCGCCGTCCTCGACCGTCGCGGAGGCGATCGAGGTGAGCCGCGCCCCCGTCGAGGGGTCCTCCACGTCGATGGTGGAGCCGTCGGAGGAGTCGCGCCACGACCCGCCGATGAACAGACCGGTGGGGACCTTGTCGATGATCGTTTGCTCGTTCATGCGCCCAACCTACGCAGTCGTCGTGGCGGCCCGGGTCACCGCGAGGCCATCGTGTGGGCGAAGGCCTCGTCGATGATGTCCAGCCCCTCGCTGAGCAGGTGGTCCGGCGCCGACAGCGGCGGCAGGAAGCGGAAGACGTTCCCGTACGAGCCCGCGGTGAGGGTGACCAGGCCCTGGCTGTGGCAGAAGGAGCTGATCGCGGCGGTGGCCGTGGGGTTCGGCCGGAGGTCGCCGGCGCCGGCGGTCAGCTCGATGGCGAGCATGGCGCCGCGGCCCCGGATCTCGGCGACCACGTCGTACTTGGCGCGCAGCTGCTCCAACCGGCCCCGGAACAGGGTCTCGATCTGCCGGGCCCGCCCGCAGAGGTCCTGGGTGCGCATCGTCTCGATGGCGCCCAGCGCGGCGGCGCAGGCGACCGGGTTGCCGCCGTAGGTGCCGCCGAGACCGCCGGCGTGGACCGAGTCCATCACCTCCGCCCGCCCGGTCACCGCAGCCAGGGGAAGCCCCCCGGCGATGCCCTTCGCGGTGGTGATCAGGTCGGGGACGACCCCCTCGTGGTCGGAGGCGAACCAGTCCCCGGTGCGGCAGAAGCCGCTCTGGATCTCGTCGGCGACGAGCAGGATGCCGTGCTCGGCGCAGAACTCCGCCACGCGTCGCAGCCAGCCGGCCGGGGGGACGACGAAGCCTCCCTCGCCCTGGATCGGCTCGATGATGACCGCAGCGGTGTTGCTCTCACCGACCTGGGTGTGCACCACGTCGACGAAGGCCTCGAAGGCCTGGTCGGCGCACCGGTCCGGCCCGCCCGGCCAGCGCAGCGGGTACGCCATCGGCGCCCGGTAGACCTCGGGTGCGAAGGGACCGAAGCCGTGCTTGTAGGGCATGTTCTTCGAGGTCAGCGCCATGGTCAGGTTGGTCCGGCCGTGGTAGCCGTGCTCGAAGGCCACGACGCCCTGGCGCCCGGTGTGGGTGCGGGCGATCTTGATGGCGTTCTCCACCGCCTCGGCGCCGGAGTTGAACAGCGCGCTGCGCTTCTCGTGGTCGCCCGGGGTCAGGTCGGCGAGCTGCTCGCAGACCTCGACGTACTCCTCGTAGGGGGTGACCATGAAGCAGGTGTGGGTGAAGTCGCCCACCTGCTCGCGGACCCGCTCCACCACGGCGGGGGCGCTGTTGCCCACCGTGGTCACGGCGATGCCGGAGCCGAAGTCGATGAGCTGGTTGCCGTCGACGTCGACGAGGATGCCGCCCCCGGCGCGCTCGATGTAGGCGGGGAGCCCGACCCCGACACCGGAGGAGACCACCGCCGCCTTGCGGGCGTGCAGGGCCTGCGACCGGGGTCCGGGGAGCGGGGTGAGGAGCCGGCGCTCCTGCGGTACGTCGTGGGCTGCGGCGGAAGTCATGGGGACACCCTAGGACTCCCCCCGAACACACGGAACGGCCGTGGCGCGACCCGGAGGTCGAGCGCCACGGCCGTCCGGGCGGGTCACATCGTCGGCATCAGCACCGTGTCGATGAGGTAGACCGTGGCGTTGGCGGTCTGCACGCCGCCGCAGATCACGCTGGCGCCGTTGACCTGCAGGTCGTCGCCGGAGCCGGTGACCTCGACCGTGCCACCCTCGACGGTGGTCTGCGTGCCCGGCAGGTCGGACGGGGCGATCTGGCCGGGGACGACGTGGTAGGTGAGGACCTTGGTCAGCGTCTCGGCGCCGTCGGGCTGCGAGAGGGCCTTGACGGTCTTCTTCGGCAGCGCGGCGAACGCGTCGTCGACCGGCGCGAAGACGGTGAACTCGTCGCCGTTGAGGGTGTCGACGAGGTTGACGTCGGGGTTCAGCCCGCCGGAGACAGCGGCGGTCAGGGTGGTGAGGATCGGGTTGTTGCTGGCCGCGGTGGCGACCGGGTCCTGGGCCATCCCGGCCACCGAGCCGGCGCCGTCCGGGACCTGCTCGGCGTAGCCGGCGCAGCCGGGGCCGACGAGGTTCGCGGCGGGGTCTGCCTCGGCCGGGGTCTCCGAGGGCGTCTCGGTGGGGGTCTCGGAGGTGGTGGAGCCGGAGCCCGAGGTGGTGTCGGCGGTGTCGTCGCTACCGCACGCGGCGGTCATCCCGAGGGCGGAGACGGCAACGGCTACGGCGGCGTACTTCTTGATGGAGCGCATGGTCATGCAGTCCCTTCGATGGAGGAGGGGCTTGGCCCCGCTGTCTGTGGGTGGTTCGCCCCTCGCGTGGCGAAGGATTGGTGCTCAATTGCTTTCGTTTGTCACGAGACGGTGACGGTCACGCTGTCCCAGCCGGTCGAGCCGTCGGGAGCGATCGGGGCGCGGCGGGAGGTCTGCGTGGCTCCGGTGGCATCGGTGGCGCGGACCTCCAGGGTGTGGTTGCCGGGGGTGGCGTCCCAGTACCAGACCCACTGACGCCAGGTGTCGAGGTTGTCGACGGCCCCGAGGTCGGCCTCCTGCCAGGCGCCGCGGTCCACCCGGACCTCGACCCTCTCGATGCCCCGGTCCTGCGACCAGGCCACCCCGGCGACCGGCGTACGCCCGGCGTCGACCCGGGCGAAGGAGCGGGGCACGTCGATGCGGCTGGAGGTCTTGATCGGCGCCTCGGCGGCGTAGCCGCGCGTGGTCCAGTACGCCTCGAAGTCGGCGAACCGGGTCACCTCGAGGTCGACCAGCCACTTGGTGGCCGACACGTAGCCGTAGAGGCCCGGGGTCACCATCCGGGCCGGGAAGCCGTGCTCGAGGGGGAGTGGCTCGCCGTTCATCCCCACCGCGACGAGGGCGCCGCGCCCGGTGTCGGTGAGCGCGGACAGCGGGGTCCCGGCGGTGAAGTCGTCGGCGCTGGTGGACTTGACCGCGTCGGCGCCCTCCTGCACGCCGGCCTCGGCCAGCAGCGCGTGCAGCGGCACCCCGAGCCAGGTCGCGTTGCCGAGGTATTCGCCCCCGACCGGGTTGGAGACGCAGGTCAGGGTGATCCGCCGCTCGACCAGGTCGTCGCGGCCGACCAGGTCGGCGAAGCTGAGGTTGAGCTCGGTGTCCACCATGCCGTGGATCCGCAGGGTCCAGCCCTCCAGCGGCACGTCGGGGACCCGCAGGGCGGTGTCGACCCGGTAGAAGTCGGCGTTGTCGGTGAGGTAGGGCGTGACGCCGTCGACGCCCACCTCGACGCCGGGGGGCACCGCCGGCGCCGGCGACGCGGGCCGCGGGAGACGTAGGCCCGCCCGGGAGGCGGTGGCGGCCAGCCCGCCGTACGCCTTGGCCAGCACGCCCCCGACCACGGCGACCCCGGCGACCCCGGCCGCGGCGCGCAGGAAGCTGCGCCGTGGCACCCCAGCAGTGCCGGGCTCGCCGGGCTCGCCGGGCTCGGCCGGCTCGGCCGGCTCGCGCAGCGCCCGGAGCAGGGCGAGCAGCGACGGCAGGCCGACGACGACCAGGGCCAGCGCCGGCAGCAGCCGCAGGGCGGTCCCGGCGGTGGCGGCCCGGTCGGTGAGGGCAGCGAGCGTGGCCACGGCGACCAGCAGCAGGAAGAGACCGACCGCGAACCGGGGCCGGCGGGCACCCAGCGCGCCGGCCACCACGGCCAGCAGCGCCACGGCGGTGATCACCCCGCCGATGAGGACCGGCTTGTCGGCGGTGCCGAACGTCTCGATGGCCCATTCCTTGACCGGACGCGGCGCGGCGTCCACGGCACGGTTCCCGACCGCGAGGAGCGGGCTGGTGACCCCGCTCAGCACGGCGGCCACCCCCTCGCTGACTGCGACCGCGGCGGTGCCGGCGAGCAGCCCGGCGAGGCCCCCCAGGGTGAGGTGACGGCGCCCAGGGGCGGAGTGGTTCGACATGCGGGGAGTTCGCCACGACGCCGCAGCCGGATGGGTCCACACCCCACGAACCGGGCAAACCGACTCTCGTGGTGGACCTAGGCGAGCGTGAAGTAGCGCAGCACCACGTAGGGGATCGCGAAGCCGATCGTGACCACGGTCACGAGGATGCCGTACTTGGTGAACATCCAGAACGAGATCGGGTGGCCGTTGCGCTTGGCGATGCCGGTGACCACCACGTTGGCGCTCGCCCCGATCGCGGTGGCGTTGCCGCCGAGGTCCGCGCCGAGGGCCAGCGCCCACCACAGCGACCCCTTGTCCGGGCTCAGCCCCGGAGCAGGCCCGACCAGGTCGTGCACCAGGGGCGCCATGGTGGCCACGTAGGGGATGTTGTCGACGACCCCCGACAGCACCGCGGAGCCGGAGGTGAGGCCGACCGCCGCGAGCAGCCAGTTCCCGTCGATCCGGTCGGTGAGGAAGGATCCCAGGTCGGCGATGATGCCCTGGTGGACCAGCGAGCCCACCATGACGAACAGTCCGGCGAAGAACAGCAGGGTCTCCCACTCGACGTCCTCGAGGTACTGCTGGTGGTCGAGACGGGAGACCAGGATCGCCGCGCCGGCGCCCAGGAGGGCCACCAGGGACGGCTCCAGGTGGGTGACGGCGTGCGCCACGAAGCCGACGATCACCAGGGTCAGGATCGCCAGCATCCTGACCAGCAGACGCCGGTCGGTGATGGTCTCTCGGGGCTGGAGGGACATCACGGCGTCGGCACGGGCACCGTCGGTGACCATGTGACGGCCCCAGATCAGCCAGCAGAGCCCGAGGAAGACCACCAGCAGGACGACCACGATCGGTCCCAGGTTGAGCAGGAAGTCGTTGAAGGACAGGTCGGCACGGCTGGAGATGATGATGTTCGGCGGGTCGCCGATGAGCGTGGCCGTGCCACCGATGTTGCTGGCCATCGCCTCGGCGATGAGGAACGGGATGGGGTCGAGGCCGAGCCGGTCGCACAGCAGCAGCGTCACGGGGGCGATGAGCAGCACGGTCGTGACGTTGTCGAGCAGCGCCGAGGCGACCGCGGTCATTACCACCAGCATCACCATGGTGCGGAACGGACGCCCCCGGGCCCGTTGCGCGGCCCAGATGGCGAGGAACTCGAAGAGCCCGGTCTGGCGGAGGATGCCGACGATAATCATCATCCCCAGGAGCAGGAAGATGACGTTCCAGTCGATCCCGGTCTCCTCGGAGAAGAAGACCTCGTGCCCGGCCACCGACCCGATGACCACCATCGCCGCCGCGCCCGTGAGCGCCGCGACGGTGCGGTTGACCCGCTCGGTCGCGATCGCGAGGTAGGTCAGGACGAAGACGACCAGCGCAAGGACTGCGGTGAGGCTCACGCCTCGGGGTCCTTCAACCGCTCCGGGAGGTGCTCGCGCTCGACCACGTCGCGCTCGAGGCGCAGGCGCACCAGGTCGCTGTCCTGGCCGGCGGCCGCGGCGATCGCGGCGAGCACGCGGGAGAGCAGCACGGTGCCGTGGTAGCTGCCGTCCCGGTCCACGACCAGGATCAGCGGCTGATGCTCCTCGACCATGAGGGAGGCGATCTCGATGAGGGTGTCCTCGGGCAGCACCGAGGGGAGCTTGCTGCCCTGCAGGCGCTGGGAGTCCAACAGCTGGCCAATGGTGCTCTCGTTGAGCTTGCGGCACAGCGCGTCGGCGCCGGCCTCGTCGTAGGCGTGCGCCAGATGGGGGTCGTCGCGGACGTAGAGCGGCAGCACCAGCGCCAGGAGCTGGCTGCCGGGCACCACGGCGATGGGCACCCCGACGTCGTCGGCGACCACCACCCCGGGGAAGCGGTACTCGGCGAGCACGCGCACGGCCTCCGCGCCGGTGGTGTCGCGACGCACGGTGGGGATCTCCTCCGCCAGGTCGCTCGCTCTCATCGCAGTCCCTCCTGGTCGAACGTCGCCGGCCGCTTGATGATCTCGAACCGTCCCAACGGCCACACGATCGCCCACACCTTGCCCACGACCCCGTCCTCGGGGATGGTGCCCTCCCCAGGGAGCTGCATGTGGAACCGGGAGTCCTCGCTGTTGCCGCGGTTGTCGCCCATCACCCACAGCCGGCCCTCGGGGACCGTCACGTCGAAGGGCCGCTCGGAGGGGTTGAGCCCGGACTTGATGTAGGACTTCTCGTCGAGCGCGACCCCGTTGACGGTGACCCGGCCCTCGCTGTCGCAGCAGACGACCTCGTCGCCGCCGACCGCGATCACCCGCTTCACCAGGTGGCCGCCGGTGGGGTACAGCCCCACCGTGGACAGGGCCCTCTGGAGGGTGTTCAGCGGCGGGGGCTCCTGGAGCCAGCCGCCCGGGTCGGCGAAGACCACGACGTCGCCTCGCTGGACGTCGCCGGTCCAGTAGCTGATCTTCTGCACCAGGATCCGGTCGTTCTTCACGAACAGCGGCTCCATGGACTCCGAGGGCACGAAGAACATCTGCACCAGGAAGGTCTTGATCACCACCGAGAGCGCCAACGCGGTCACGAGCAGGATCAGCAGCTCGAGCCAGCCGGGAATGCGCCGCCGTCGCTCGGTCGCCTTGGTCGCCATGAGCGGACTGTATCCGGCTGCCCGGAGGGCACCGGACGGCCAGGGGAGTCGCGCCGGGGGGCACCGGATGACACGGGTGCGGGGAGCGACGCACAATGGTCGTGGGGGACGACACTGCGGACCGGCGTCCGCGGCACCAGCCCGCCCTCGCCGTCACGACGCAGCCCCGGAGCCCACGCCATGTCCCGCACCGCCCGACCGATCCGCGCCCGGCTCGGGCTGCTGTGCGTCGCGGCGCTGGTCGGGCCGGTCGCGCTGGCCGGCTGCTCGGACCGGGACACGCGTGCCGGCGCCGAGGGCGGCGACGGGCTGGTCCCGGTCGGCTCCTCGACCCTCGCCCCGTCCGCCACCGCCTCGACGAACCCGACCGCCAGCGCGACCCCCAGCGCGACCCCCGACCCGTCGTACGCCGTCCCTGCCCCGGGACCCATGACCGGCCGGCTCCTCACCTCCGACGTGCTGATCACCGGTGCCGACACGCTGCCGGAGGCGATGGTGCGCCGGATCCGCGCGGTCGAGGGCGTGGACGCCGCTCTGCGGCTGTCGCTGGCTGCCTCCTCGATCGACGGTCGCACCCTGACCGTGGCCGCGGTCGACCCCGGTAGGTTCCGCCGGTTCACCGGGGTCGAGGTCGCCCAGGCGGACGCGATCTGGGACCGGCTGGCCGGCGGCGAGGTCGCCGTGGACAGCTCGGTGAGCCGGCGGCTGATCTCCGACGGCGACACGATGCGGCTCGGCAACGGCAAGGACTCGCCCGAGGTCCACGTCGGGGCCTACGCGCCCCTGGTCAAGCACATCCAGGCGGTGGTCAACGTCAAGCGCGGCGCCCAGCTCGGCCTGCCCGTGCACAACGCGCTGCTGGTGAGCACCGGGCAGCTCACCCCCTCGGCGCTCTCGGACCAGCTCCGCGCGATCCTGGGGGACCGGGCGACCATGCAGATCCTGGCTCTGGAGATCGACAACACCCGGCAGACCGCGGTGCTCACCGGCGGCTCGGTCTCCGACGCGGTCGGCCACTTCTCCTACACCAACGGCCCCGACGGCACGATCCGGCCCGACCGCGCCTGGGTCGACTCCTACATCCGGACCGAGCCGGTGCCACTGCTCGGCACGGTGACCTGCAACCGCGCGATGCTCCCGCAGCTGAGGGCGGCGCTGACCGAGGTCGTCCAGGCCGGGCTGTCCGCGGCCATCCACCCCCGTGAGTACGCCGGGTGCTACTACCCGCGCTACATCGGACGGAACCCGGCCAACGGGCTGTCCCTGCACAGCTGGGGGATCGCCGTGGACCTCAACGTGCCAGGCAACCAGCGCGGGACGGCGGGTCAGATCGACCGCCGGGTCGTGGCGATCTTCAAGAAGTGGGGCTTCGCGTGGGGTGGCGACTGGAGGTACACCGACCCGATGCACTTCGAGATGAACGCGGTCGTCGAGGCAGGTTGAGGTCGGGTCATACTCGGGCCCATGCGCTCAGTACAGGTCACCGCCCTGGACGGCCCCTCCTCCGTCCGGCTCCTCGAGGTCCCCGACGCGTCCGCCGGTCCCGACCAGGTGCTCCTCGAGGTGCGCGCCATGGGCGTGAGCTGGCCGGACCTGCTGCTCAGCAAGGGGCAGTACCAGATCCGTCCTGAGCTGCCCTTCCAGCTGGGCGTCGACGTCGCCGGGGTGGTCCGCTCCGCCCCCGGGGGCTCCGGGGTCGCCCCCGGCGACCGGGTCGCCTGTGTGCTGCCGTTCGGTGGCGGCGCGGACCTGGTCGCCGTCGACCCCGACACGGTGCTCACCCTGCCGGAGTCGATCTCCTTCGAGCAGGCCGCGGCGATCCCCATGAACTACCTCACCGCGGAGTTCGCCCTGGTCACCCGCGGCCAGGTGCAGAGCGGCGACACCGTCCTGGTCCACGGTGGCGCGGGCGGGGTGGGCACCGCGACCATCCAGGTGGCCAAGGGCCTCGGGGCCCGGGTCCTTGCGGTGGTCTCCACCGAGGACAAGGCCTGCGTGGCGCGGTCCGCCGGGGCGGACGAGACCGTGCCGCTCGACGGCTTCCTGGCCCGGGTCGAGGAATTGACCGGCGGCCGGGGCGTCGACGTCGTGGTCGACGTGGTCGGGGGCGACCTGATGACCGACTCGTTGCGCGCCCTGGCGCCCCTGGGGCGCGTCCTGGTGGTCGGGTTCACCGCGGGTGCGATCCCCGAGGTGAGGGTCAACCGGCTGCTGCTCCACAACGTCGACGTGCGGGGGGTCGGCTGGGGGGCCTTCGCGATGGGTCGGCCCGGTTTCATCCGCGGCCAGTGGGAGACCCTGCGCGGGCTGATGGAGTCGGGCGTGATCGCCCCGCCGATCGGCAAGGTCTACCCCGTCGCCCAGGTCGCCGACGCCCTGAGCGACCTCGAGGCGCGGCGCACCCTGGGCAAGTCGGTGCTCAGGTTCTGAGAAAACCGGTGGCACCGCAGGCGGACCGGGCGCTTGACTTCCGGTCATGGAGCCCCGACCGACCCCGCCGTCCGACCTGCTCGTCGGCCTGCCTGCCGGGCTGGTCGCCCGGCCCCTCGACCTGCCGGACGCACGCGCGGTCTTCACGGTGATGGCGGCCCAGGAGCAGCACGACATCGGCACCGTGGAGGTGGAGGAGGCCGACATCGTCGCCGACTGGCAGCGCCCCAGCGTGGACGTGCCCGCGACCACGGTCGGGATCTTCGACGGCGACGTCCTGGTCGCCTACGGCGAGCTGGGCTCGCCCACCCGCAGCGACGCCGCGGTGCACCCCGACTACCGGGGCCGGGGCCTGGGCACCGCGATCTCCGCCTGGCTGCGGGACCAGGCCCGGCGCCGCGGCGCCGACGTGGTGGGCGGGTCGGTGCCGCAGGGTTCCGCGGCCGACCTCCTGCTCGCCGAGCTCGGGTACTTCGTCCGCTGGGAGTCCTGGATCCTCGCCCTCCCCGACGGTGCGGAGATCGTGGCGCAGCCGCTCCCCGACGGCTACACGGTGCGGACCGCGACCGGAGGCGAGGACCACCGTGCGGCGTGGACGGTGATCGAGGACGCCTTCCTCGAGTGGTCGGTCCGCGACCGGCAGTCGTTCGAGGACTTCACCGCGACCACCCTGCAGCGGCCGGGGTTCGAGCCCTGGCAGCTCCGCGTGGTCACCGACCCGGCCGGGCAGGTGGTGGGGGTCTGCTTCCTGGTCCTGGCCGAGGACGTCGGGTACGTCGACCGGCTGGCCGTGCGCAAGGACCAGCGCGGCCGGGGGCTGGCGCGGGTGCTGCTCGCCGACGCCTTCGGCAACGCGCGCGAGCACGGCGCCACCCGGTCCGAGCTGTCCACCGACTCCCGCACCGGGGCGCTGGGGCTCTACCGGAAGGTCGGCATGGAGGTGCAGAGCACCTGGGTGCACCGTGCCGTGCACCTGTCCCCGGTCTCAGGGACGGCGCCGTCACTCGCGGGCTAGGCTCGCCGCCATGACGATCTTGGACGACGCCCGCCCCGGCATGGACCTCTCGGTCCGGCCGCAGGACGACCTCTTCGGGCACGTGAACGGACACTGGCTGGCTACCGAGGAGATCCCGTCCGACCGCTCGAGCTGGGGTGGTTTCGCGCTCATCGCCGAGGAGGCCGAGCAGCAGGTCCGGGCCATCGTCGAGGACGCCGCCCGCGCCGCCGCGGACGCACCCCGGGGCAGCGCCACCCAGCAGATCGGCGACCTGTGGACCTCCTTCATGGACGCCGACCGGATCGAGGCCCTGGGGGCAGAACCGATCCAGGAGGACCTGGCGACGTTGGCCGCGATCACCGACCTCGACGGCCTGGTCGCGTTCATCGGCGCCTTCGAGCGCCGCGGCGGCGGGGGGTTCTTCCGTTCCTACGTCGACACCGACGACCGGAACTCCGACCGCTACCTGGTGAACCTGGTGCAGGGCGGCATCGGCCTGCCGGACGAGTCCTACTACCGCGAGGCCAAGTTCGAGGCGATCCGCGCCGCCTACGTCGCCTACCTCGAGCGGATGCTGGGACTGGCGGGGCTCGAGGACGCCGCGACCCTGGCCCAGCAGGTCCTGGCCCTGGAGACCCGACTGGCCGAGGGTCACTGGGAGCGGGCGGAGACCCGTGACGTCATCAAGGCCTACAACCTCACCACCTTCGCCGAGCTGCAGGCACTGGCCCCGGGCTTCGCCTGGCAGGTGTACGCCGACGCGCTGGGCGCCGACGAGCAGACCCTCGCCGAGGTGGTGGTCCGCCAGCCGAGCTTCTTCGAGCACCTGTCGACGGTCATCGGGGAGGTCGACCTCGCCCAGTGGAAGGCCTGGGCTGCGGTCAAGGTGGTCCGTGCGGCCGCGGCGTACCTCTCCTCGGCCTTCGTGGAGGAGAACTTCGACTTCTACGGCCGCACCCTGTCGGGCACCCCCGAGCTGCGCGCCCGCTGGAAGCGGGGCGTCGGCTTCGTCGAGGGCTGCGTGGGGGAGGCGGTCGGGCAGCTCTACGTCGAGCGGCACTTCCCGCCCACCAGCAAGGCGCTCATGGACGAGCTGGTGGCGAACCTCCTCGAGGCCTACCGCCGTTCGATCACGGCCCTGGACTGGATGACCGACGAGACCAAGCAGCGTGCCTTCGCCAAGCTGGAGACGTTCCGTCCCAAGATCGGCTACCCCGAGAAGTTCCGCGACTACTCCTCGATCGACGTGCGCCCCGACGACCTGTGGCACAACGTGAAGGCCGCCTCGGCGTTCGAGCACGACCGCCAGCTGGCCAAGATCGGCTCGCCGGTCGACCGCGACGAGTGGTTCATGCTGCCGCAGACCGTCAACGCCTACTACAACCCCGGCACGAACGAGATCTGCTTCCCCGCCGGCATCCTGCAGAAGCCGTTCTTCGACCCCGAGGCCGACCCGGCGGAGAACTACGGCGGCATCGGTGCGGTGATCGGCCACGAGGTCGGCCACGGCTTCGACGACCAGGGTGCGGAGTACGACGAGCTGGGCAACCTCAACGAGTGGTGGACGCCGGCCGACAAGGCGGCGTTCAAGGAGCGGTCCGACACGTTGGTCGAGCAGTACTCCGGGTTCAGCCCGCGCGTGCTGCCGGAGGAGAAGGTGAACGGGTCGCTCACGGTCGGCGAGAACATCGGGGACCTGGGCGGCCTGACCATCGGCCACAAGGCGTACCTGATCAGCATCGAGGGGCAGGAGATGCCGGTCCGTGACGGGATCACCGGCTCGCAGCGGCTCTTCCTCAGCTGGGCCTACGTGTGGCGCAGCAAGATGCGCACCGAGCTGGCCCTGCAGATGCTGACCGTCGACCCGCACAGCCCGGCGGAGTTCCGGGCCAACATCGTGCGCAACCTCGACGAGTTCCACGACGCCTTCGGCACTGTGCCCGGGGACGGGCTGTGGCTGGACCCGCAGGAGCGGGTGCGGATCTGGTGACGCCGCCGACCGGCGGCGGCTCCCGGGTCGGGAGGAGCGCCGCCGGCCCGCCGGTCACTGCGAGATGACTGCCCGCAGCGTGGTGTCGTCGATCCAGCCGGTCAGGCTGTCGTCGGCGCCGCTGTCGACCAGGCGGGTGACCACCGAGACCGTGTGCGTGCCGCGGCCGATCCTGGTGCAGAACTGCGCCGCGTCCGAGCCGTACTCGCGGTGCCCGCCGATCGCGAGCGGGTCGGAGGGGGTGCCGTACGGCTGGATCGGCGAGCCGTCCACGAGGACCTCCAGCTCCATCCAGTTGTAGAGCTCGTCGGGCGACGAGCCGCGCAGCTGGGTCTCGGCCGAGAAGGTGAGGTCCAGGGTGTCGTAGCCGCGGCGCGGCCCCTTCACCACCAGGTCCATCCCGGGCACGGCGAAGTCGACTCCCTCGCCGAACGTGGAGTACTGGTTGTTGATCTTGGTGACGGTGCGCTTCTGGCGGCCGCCCCTACAGGTGGTCACACCCTCGCCGTCGCCCTTGGCGGCGACGTGGCCGGAGGTGCCTCCGGCCTGCGGGCTGACGTGGCCGCTGGCCAGCGCGAGGCCGCTCCCGGTGAGGGCGGTGGCGGTGGCGACGGCGGCGACGGCGCCGACGGTGAGCTTGCGTTGCATGGCGTTCCTCCTCGGTGGGCCGCCGTGACCCGGCGGCGTCTGGTGAGGAGGAGGGGCCGCGGCGGCTCCCTGATAGGACGGGACCGCGCGCCCTGGTCATTTCGGGTCATCGTCGGGAGCTCCGCACGGCGTACGTCGCGCACACGAAGTCGCGGTTGCGTGCCACGTCGCGCAGCTCCAGGTCGAAGCGGCGAGGGAACAGCGGTCGACCGGCACCCAGCGTCACCGGGGCGATCGCGACCTGGAGCTCGTCGAGGAGCCCGGCGTCGGCGAACTGGGCGGCGAGGTCTCCTCCACCGACCACCCACACGTCCTTCCCGGCGGCGGCGGCGACCAGCTCCCGGTGGATCGGAGCGAGGTCCCCGCGGCCGAAGCGGAGGTCGGCCCCGTCGACGCCGGGCAGGTCGGCATGGCTCAGGACCCAGGCCGGCATGGGATAGGGCCACGCCTCGCCGGTGGCGACCAGGTGGTCGCGGACCCACTCGAAGGTGGTCCGGCCCATCACCAGCGCTCCGACGCCGGCGATGAAGGCGTCGTACCCGAGGGGCCCGGAGGCGTCGATGTCCTGCACGAAGAGCCAGTCGAGGGAGTCCTGCTCGTCGGCGAGGTACCCGTCCAGCGTGGTCGAGGTGTAGTAGACGGTCCTGGTCACGCGTCCTCCTCCGGGCGGGGCTCAGAGCTCCAGCGGGGTCAGCGTCAGCCCGTGCTCGTTGCCCTCGACGAGCACCCCCTCGGGGACCTCGAGCCAGTCCGGGTCGTCGTCGTAGGGCTCGGTGGCCACGCTGATGCCGGTCTCCTTCTCCAGAGCCCACAGGCGCTCACCGTACGTCGTGCCGGCGATGCTGCGCCCGTCGACGGCAAGCAGGTTCAGCCGGCCCCCGCCGACGGTCTGCACCTCGCGGATCACCTCGACCAGCGCCTTGCCCAGCGGCGTCCCGGCGGTCCACCGGGACGCGGCCAGCCCGAACACCAGGGCGGAGTCGACCGGTGCCGCCGCCTCCGGGATGTCCAGGGTGCGGTCGAAGAGGGTGCGTCGCGCCGCGTGCCAGTCGGCCACCTTGCCGTTGTGGCTGAACAGCCACCGGCCCTGGGCGAACGGTGCCACCACCGACTCGTCGTGGGCGAACGCCGTGGTGTCGGAGCGCACGGCGCCCAGCACGCAGGTGCTGCTGATCGTCGGGGCGAGGGAGGCGAACGAGGCGTCGGTCCAGATCGGCTGCGCCCGCCGGTAGCGGACCGGCTCGTCGCGTCCGGTGGCGTACCAGCCCGCGCCGAAGCCGTCGGCGTTCACCACCCCGTGCAGCTGGGTGCGCGGCGACCATGCCTGGGTGCCGAGGGAGCGCTCCGGGTCGAGCAGCAGCCGTTGCAGGGTGATCGGCTCACCGACGTAGGCCAGGTGCCGGGAGCTCATCGGGTGCCCTGCTCGTCAGCCCTGGAGGACCGACTCGACGGCGTCGATCACCTGCGGGTCGTCGGGCCGGACGGTGGGGGAGAACCGGGCCACCGGGGTCCCGTCCCCGGCGAGGAGGAACTTCTCGAAGTTCCACCGGACGTCGCCGGCGTCCCCTCCGTGGACCGGGACCTGGGTCAGCTCGGCGAACACCGGGTGCCGGGCCTCGCCGTTGACCTCGACCTTCTCGGTCATCGGGAAGGTGACCCCGTACGTCGCGGAGCAGAACTCCGCGATCTCCTCGGTGCTGCCCGGCTCCTGCCCCCCGAACTGGTTGCAGGGGACCCCGACCACGGTGAAGCCCCGGTCGGCGTACGCGGCGTGCAGCTGCTCGAGGGCGGTGTACTGGGGGGTGAGACCGCACCGGGAGGCGACGTTGACCAGGAGCGTGGGCCGCCCCCCGGTGATCTCGCCCAGGGTGGCGGGCGATCCGTCGAGACGCCCGATCTGCTCGTCGAGGATGCTCATGGTGACCAGCCTATGCGGGCCGGTGCGGGCCTACGCGGGGGCGTGGCCGAGGGCACCGAGGGCCATCCGCTCCAGCAGCTGCGCCATCCGCGGCTCGGGCAGGAACGCGCTGTGCGGGGTGGAGTTGAGCAGGCCGAACGTGGCGTGCGCCATCGCCCGACCCTGGTCGGGCTCGAGGCCGGGCCGGGCCTCGACGAGCCGGTCCACCCACAGCTCGACGTACTCCCGCTGGAGGGCGCGGACCCGCTCCCGGGCCTGTGGGGGGAGCGAGGACCAGTCCCGGTCCTGGACCACGATCAGCGGCTTGTGGTGCAGGGCGAAGTCGATGTGCCAGCGGACCAGGGCGACCAGGGCCGCGTGCGCCCCGTCGGCCGCCGCGGCCCGTTCGCGTCCGACCCCGAGGAGCTCCTCGGAGATGCTCACCAGCATCTGCGCGAGCATCGCGTCCTTGGACGGGAAGTGCCGGTAGAGGGCCGGACCGCTGATCCCGCAGGCCGCGCCGAGGTCGCTCACGGACACCCCGTGGAAGCCCCGCTCGGCGAAGAGGTCGGCCGCGGTGGCGAGGATCTGCTGCCGCCGGTTCACCGGCCCAGGTTAGCGACCGTTAACCCTGACCGTGGGCGCACGCCGGGCCGTGGACGCCCCTCCCACCGACACCGGGGGTGTCGTGCCACCATGCCGCCATGGTCAATCCCGCCCAGCGCCGGACCGGCTTCCTCAGCGACGACAGGTACTTCGTGCACCGCACGGAGGAGATGCTCGGCCCCTACGTCGGCCCCGGGCTGGCCTTCGAGACACCGGAGGGCAAGCGGCTGATCCGGGAGCTGGTGCGCACCACCGGGCTCGACGAGCACCTGGTGGCCCTGGCCCCCACCCCGCTGGAGCGCGCGGACCTGCTCCGGTTCCACACCCCGGAGTACGTCGACCGGCTGGAGCAGCTCTCCGCCTCCGGCGGGGGGAGTGCCGGGGAGGAGACGATGTTCGGCCCGGGCGGACTGGACACCGCGATGCTCTCTGCCGGCGGCACCTACGAGGCCGTCCGGGCCGTGGTCACGGGGCAGGTCGACAACGCCTACGCCCTGGTCCGGCCTCCCGGGCACCACGCCGAGCGGGACTGGGGGCGGGGGTACTGCCTGCTCGCGAACCTGACCCTGGCGGCGCTCAAGGCACGCGCCGAGCTGGGGGTGGGCCGGGTGGCGATCCTCGACTGGGACGTGCACCACGGCAACGGCGCGGAGCAGGCGTTCTACGAGGACCCCGAGGTGCTCACGATCTCCCTGCACCAGGACCGGCTCTACCCGCGTGACAGCGGGATGGTCGAGCACACGGGGTCGGGGGCCGGGGCGGGGGCGAACATCAACGTGCCGCTGCCCGGCGGGTCGGGCCGCGGCGCGTACGTCGACGCCTTCGAGCGCGTCGTGGAGCCCGCGGTGCGGCGGTTCCAGCCGGACCTGGTCCTGGTCTCCAGCGGCTTCGACGCGGGCGGGCTCGACCCGCTCGGCCGGATGCTGCTGGCCGCCCAGACCTTCGGCGAGCTGACCCAGCGGGTGCGCCTGCTCGCCGAGGAGCTGTGCGGAGGGCGGCTCGCGATGACGCACGAGGGGGGCTACTCCGAGCTGCACGCCCCGTTCTGCGGCCTGCGGGTCCTCGAGGAGCTGTCGGGCGCGGCGACGTCGGTGGCCGACCCGTTCGCCTACCTCAGCGGCTACCCGGCCCAGGCCCTGGCCGAGCACCAGAGCGCGGTCGTCGACGAGGTGGTCGCGGTCCACGGGCTCGCCCCGGCAGCGGGCTCCTGACCGGTCAGGTGGACAGCAGGGCGGCGTCGAGCCACTCCTCCACGCCGGCCCAGCAGCCGGCCCGGAGCTCGGCGGCGTAGACGACCCGGCCCTCCCAGCGTCCTGCCGCGGTCCTGCGCCACTCCAGGAGCAGGCCGGGGCGCGCCGGGCCCCCGTCGGCCGGGGCGACCACCCAGCAGTGCCGTGCGGGTCCCGGCCGCGGGCCGGGGGCCGGGGCGGGCTCCGCCGCGGGCGGGGGGACCACCGGGGGTCGCTCGGGGAGCGGCCCGCGGGTCCGTTCGTGCAGCGGAACCCCTCGCCCGCCGTACCCGCCTCTCGCCACTAACCAAAGATACGTTCGATGGACGTCGGCACGCCACCCGGGCCCACGGGGGCGCCCGGGTGCACCGGACTGTCGGCGGCCCGTGGCAGGGTGACCGGCATGACGGCAGGACCTCGACCGAGCCACCCGGCGACCCATCCGGGGAGCGGCCCGGGGGTGTCGTCCCACCCATGACGCTGCGCCTCCACCACGCCACCGGGACCGACGTGCTCGCCGATGGCCTCGCGGACCTCCTTGCGGCACCGCTGGACGACCCCTTCGCCGAGGAGGTCGTCGTGGTCCCGGCGAAGGGGATCGAGCGCTGGCTGACCCAACGGCTCTCGCACCGGCTCGGGGCGGGGGTCCGGGGCGGGGACGGGGTCTGTGCCGGGGTCCGCTTCCTCAACCCCCGGTCGCTGGTCGCGCTGCTCACCGGCACCGAGCGGGACGACCCCTGGGACCCCGACCGGCTGGTCTGGCCGTTGCTGGAGGTCGTCGACGGGTCGCTCGACGAGCCGTGGTGCGCGACGCTGGCCGAGCACCTCGGGCACGGCATGGAGACCGAGGAGGGGGAGCTGCGTCGGGAGCGCCGCTACTCCGTCGTCCGCCGCCTTGCCGGCCTCTTCGCGTCGTACGCCGTCCAGCGGCCCGCGGTGCTCGCGGGCTGGTCGGCGGGGCGGGACACCGACGGTGTCGGCCCCCTGCCCGGCGACCTGGCCTGGCAGCCGCAGCTGTGGCGCCGCCTGGTCGCGGTGGTCGACGCGCCGTCACCGGTCGAGCGCCACCGGGCGACCCTGGACGCGATCCGCTCGGGCGCTCCCCTGGCTCTGCCGACCCGGCTGTCGATGTTCGGGCACACCCGCCTGCCGGTCACCGAGCTGGAGCTGCTGCGCGCGGTCGGCGAGGTCCGGGAGGTGCACCTGTGGCTCCCGCAGGCGTCCCCGGCCGCCTGGGCCGCGCTTGCCGACGTGGTGGCCGAGGGACCGGTGCCGCGCGCGGAGGACCGCGCCGGCCAGCGGGTGCGCCACCCGCTGCTCTCGGCCCTGGGACGGGACTCCCGTGAGCTGCAGCGCAGCCTGGCGGCGTTGGGTCCGGTCGTGGGTCCGGTCGTGGGTCCGGTCGTGGGTCCGGCGGGCGCCGACGCGGTCCCCGGTGGTGCCGGGCAGGGGACCTCCCTGCTGCGGGTGCTCCAGGAGGACCTGCGCCAGGACCGGGTCGGCGACGCCGCGACCCGGACGCTGGCGGAGGGGGACCGCTCGGTGCAGGTGCACGCCTGTCACGGCGCGACCCGCCAGGTGGAGGTCCTGCGCGAGGTCCTGGTGGGGCTGCTCGAGGACGACCCGTCGCTGGAGCCCCGCGACATCGTGGTGCTCTGCCCGGACGTCGAGGCCTACGCGCCGCTGTTCTCGGCCGCGTTCGGGCTGGCCGACGTGCCGGTCGGCCCGACGCACGAGCCCCTGGCTGCGGCGCGCGGCAGCCGACACCCGGCCCACCAGCTCAGGGTCCGGCTCGCCGACCGGGGCCTGATGAGCACCAACCCGCTGCTCGCGGTCGCCGGTGCCCTGGTGGCGTTGGCGGGGGGGCGGGGGACCGCCAGCGAGGTGCTCGACCTGGCCGCCGCCGACCCGGTCCGCCACCGGTTCGACCTCGACGACGACGACCTGGCGACGGTCACCGGCTGGGTGGAGCAGTCGGGGGTGCGGTGGGGGCTGACCGAGCAGCTGCGCCGACCGTTCAGGCTCGACGGCTTCGCCCAGAACACCTGGCGCGCCGGTCTCGACCGGGTGGTGCTGGGCGTGGCGATGGCCGAACAGGGCGGCCACCTCGGCGGCACGCTGCCCCTCGACGACGTGGGCAGCGCCGCGGTGGACCTGGCCGGCCGGCTGGCCGAGCTCGTCGACCGCCTGGAGGCGGTGGTGGAGCGGCTCCGTGCCGCCAGCACCCTGGCCGACTGGGTGACCGGGCTGCGCGAGGGGGTGCTGGACCTCGGCTCCACCCGACCCGCGGACGCCTGGCAGGTCGCGCAGCTCGAGCGAGAGCTGGACGCCGTCCTCGCGGCAGGCACCGCCGCGGGCGGGGGCACGGGCGGCCCCACGCTGCGGCTGGCCGACGTCCGCACGCTCCTCGAGCTGCGCCTGCAGCCGCGACCCACCCGGGCGAACTTCCGCACCGGCAACCTCACGGTGGCCACGTTGGTGCCGATGCGGTCGGTGCCGCACCGCGTGGTGTGCCTGGTCGGGCTCGACGACGGGGTCTTCCCCCGGAGCACGGTCAGCGACGGCGACGACGTCCTGGCCCGGGTGCCGCTCACCGGCGAGCGGGACCCGCGCAGCGAGGACCGTCAGCTCCTGCTGGACGCGGTCCTCGCCGCCCAGGAGACGCTCGTGGTCACCTACACCGGCGCCAACGAGCACAGCGGCCAGGAGCGCCCCCCGGCGGTCCCTCTGGGTGAGCTGCTGGACGGCCTGGACCGCACGGTCGCCGGTGCCCGCGACCGGGTCCTGGTGCGTCATCCGCTCCAGCCTTTCGACCGCCGCAACTTCGAGCCGGCGACCCTGGGCCGCGCGGAGCCGTTCAGCTTCGACCAGGCGTTCCTCGACGGGGCCCGGGCTGCCGCGGGGCCCCGGTCGCCGTGGCCGGTGCCGATGCCAGGACCGCTGCCGGACCGGGCTGAGCCGGACGTGACGCTGGCCGACCTCCAGGCGTTCTACGCCCACCCCGTGCGCGGCTTCCTGCGTCAACGACTCGACGTGGCCGTGCCCCAGGACTACGACGAGGTCGCGGACGCGATCCCGGTCGAGCTCGACGCGCTGGGTGCCTGGGCGATCGGGGACCGCATCCTGCGGCAGGCGATCGAGGGGGCCGATCCCGAGCAGGTGTTCCTCGCCGAGCAGCTGCGTGGCGACCTGCCGCCGCTGCGGCTGGGCGACCAGGTGCTCGGCAGGATCGCGGACCGGGTGAACAAGCTCTACGTGGCCACCGCGACGGCCCGGGCAGTCCCGGCCCGGCCCGTCGACGTCACCGTCGACCTGGGCGGTGGCCGTCGGCTGACCGGGGTGGTCGGCGACGTGCGGGGCAACCGGATCGTCCGGGTGCACTACTCCTCGCTCTCCCCCAAGCACCGGCTCGCCAGCTGGCTGGACCTGCTGGCGCTGTCCGCGGGGCTCCCGGACCAGTCGTGGACCGCCGCGACCGTGGGGTGGCACCGCACCTCGGTGCCCCAGCTCAGCCTCGCCGGACCGCTGGACCACGCGGCGCTGGACCACCTGCGCGACCTGGTCGACGTCTTCGACCGGGGCCGTCGCGAGCCCCTGCCGCTCCCGCTGAGGACCGGCTACGCCTGGGCGGACGCCCTCCGCGCACGGCGGGACCCGCGTCGCTCCGCCGAGGGTGCCTGGATGACCCGCGACGGCAGCCCGGTGCCCGGCGACAACGAGGACCCCTCGCACGTCCGGGTCTTCGGGCGCGACGCCACCCTCGACGCCTTGCTCGTGCCCCCCCGAGACGACGAGGACTGGAACGACCAGCCCCACCGACTGGGTCGGCTCGCCCTGCGCGTCTGGCAGCCGCTCTTCGACCACGAGCAGGTGAGGCAGGCATGAGCAGGAGCACGGTTCGCGCGGGCACCGTCGCGGGCGAGGGTCCCGAGGCCGAGCTGCCCGAGTTCGACCTGGCCACGCTGCCGAGCGGCACCACCCTTCTGGAGGCCAGCGCCGGGACGGGCAAGACCTGGACCATCGCCGCTCTGGTGACGCGCTACGTCGCCGAGGACGTGCTGAGCCTGGACAGGATGCTGATCGTCACGTTCGGCCGAGCGGCCAGCCAGGAGCTCCGGGAGCGGGTCCGCGGCCAGCTCGTCGCAGCCGAGCGGGCCCTCGACCTCGCGGCAGGAGGCAGCCCGCCGCCCGCGTCCGACCAGCTGCTGGAGCTGCTCCTGGACGCGTCCGTTCCCGAGCTGGCGGCGCGGCGTGACCGGTTGCGCCGGGCCCTCGTCGACTTCGACGCCGCCACGATCGCCACCACCCACCAGTTCTGCCAGCTCGTCCTGCGCAGCCTCGGTGTCGCCGGTGACACCGACGCCGGGAGCCGCCTGGTCGAGGACCTGGACGACCTCCTGGTCGAGGTCGTCGACGATCTCTACCTCCGTGGCTTCGCCCGCTCCGACGAGCCACCCGACTTCGACCGGCGCACCGCGCTGGCGGTGGCCCGGGCGGCGGTGCACGACCCGCAGGCCCGGCTCGAGCCCCGCGCCGCGCCGCCCGGCACGCCGGAGCACCGTCGGCTGGCGTTCGCCGCGGCCGTGCGCGCCGAGCTCGACCTCCGCAAACGGCGGCTGGGCGTGCTCAGCTACGACGACCTGCTGAGCCGGCTGGCCGGGGCGCTGGCCGAGCCGGACGCCCCCGCCCGGAGCCGGATGCGCGACCGTTGGAGCCTGGTGCTCGTCGACGAGTTCCAGGACACCGACCCGGTCCAGTGGCAGGTCCTGGACCGGGCCTTCAGCGGGGTGGCCACGATGGTCCTCATCGGTGACCCCAAGCAGGCGATCTACGCCTTCCGCGGCGGCGACGTGGTCACCTACCTCGCTGCCGAGCGGACGGCCACCACCCGGGCAACGCTGGGGCTGAACCACCGCAGCGACCAGCCGCTGCTCGACTCGGTGCAGGCGGTCCTGCGCGGTGCCGCCCTCGGCGACGAGCGGATCCTGGTCCGGGACGTGGCCGCGGCCCACCGCGGCGGCCGCCTGGTCGGCGCGCCGCACCCGGAGCCCTTCCGGCTGCGTCTGGTCGAACGGAGCTCCTTCGGGGTCCGAGGGGACCGCGGAGTGGCCATCGGGGCGCTGCGCGACCTGGTCGCCCAGGACCTTGCCGGCGACGTCCGGGCGCTGCTCGCGTCGGGGGCGACCTTCGACGATCGCCGGCTGGTGGCCGGGGACGTGGCGGTCCTCTGCGCCACCCGACGGCAGTGCGAGATCGTCCGCGCCGGCCTGACCGCGGCGGGGGTCCAGGCCGTGATCGCCGGCAGCGGCAGTGTCTTCGCCACGCCGGCAGCCGACGAGTGGCTGGCCCTCCTGGAGGCGATGGAGCAACCTCACCGCAGTGGCCGTGTCCGTGCCGCTGCGTTGACCTCGTTCCTCGGCGCGAGCGCGGTCGACCTGGACGGCGACCCGGCGCTGACCGAGCGCGCGGCCGAGACGGTGCGCGGGTGGGCCGACCTGCTGCGCCGTCGCGGCGTCGCGGCCGTCTTCGAGACCGCCGTGGCCAGCCGCGGACTGCCCTCCCGGGTGCTGGGCCGACGAGACGGCGAGCGGCT
This sequence comes from uncultured Actinomycetota bacterium, assembly GCA_963784485.1. Lineage (GTDB taxonomy): Bacteria > Actinomycetota > Actinomycetes > Propionibacteriales > Nocardioidaceae > Marmoricola_A. The sequence goes on from CAWARH010000005.1 coordinate 1,011,054, forward strand.
GATGACCGACCTGCGCCACGTCGCGGAGTCCCTGCACGACGTGGCCACGCGGGAGCACCTCGCGCTCGCTGCGCTGCTCGCCTGGATGCGGGGGCAGATGGCCGACGCCCGCCTCGACGTGGCCGGGGAGCGCACCCGGCGTCTGGACAGCGACGCCGCGGCCGTGCAGATCCTGACCATCCACGGGAGCAAGGGACTGCAGTTCCCGGTGGTGCACCTGCCGTTCGTCTCGGACCTGTACCCGCGCACCCCGGAGTTCCCGCTCTTCCACGACGCCGAGGGACAACGCTGCCTCGACGTCGGCGGCAGCGGCTCGGACCCGGCGCACCGGCGTGCCGCCCTCACCGAGGAGGCAGGGGAGGATCTGCGGCTGCTCTACGTCGCCCTGACCCGGGCCCAGAGCCAGCTGGTCACGTGGTGGCTGCCGAGTGCCCGGAACACCGAGTGCTCGCCCCTGCACCGGATGCTCTACGGGCGCCTCCCGGGACAGGCCGCCGTGCCGGCCACCGCCCCCGTGCACCCCGACGCGCGGAGCCTGGAGATCGCCCAGGCCTGGCAGGGCCACGGCGGACCGCACGTGGAGACCGTCGCTCCCGCCGCCTCGGCCGCGCCGCCGGTCCCCGCGGCCGGTCCGACCCTGGCGGTGCGGGCCTGGACGCGCCAGGTCGACCAGGCCTGGCGGCGCACGTCGTACAGCTCGTTGAGCACGGCCGCCTCGGACACCACGGTGCTCGCCCTCGGCTCGGAGCCCGAGGACCCGCCCCGCGACGACGAGCCGGAGAGCCCCGTGCCGGTCCCAGCCCCCTCCGCGGAGGGTGCCGGAGCGACGACGGTGCGCTCACCGATGGCGGACCTGCCGGTCGGGGCCACGTTCGGCTCGCTGGTGCACGCGGTCCTCGAGCACGCCGACCCCGCGGCGCCGGAGCGCGGTGGCGACCTGCACGGCGAGCTGCTCCACCACGTGCGCGAGCAGCTGGTGCGCTGGCCGGTGACCCTCGACCCCGACGCCCTGGCCGGGGCCCTGGTGCAGGTCTGCGACTCCCCGCTGGGTCCGCTGGCGCTGGGCAGGACCCTGCGGGAGATCGACCGGCGGCACCGCCTGTGCGAGCTCGACTTCGAGCTGCCGCTGGCCGGTGGCGACGTGCGCGACCACGGCTTCGCCCGGGCCCGGCTGAGCGACCTCGCGCCGGTGCTGCGAGAGCACCTCCCGCCCGGCGACCCGCTGCTGCCGTACGCCGAGGTGCTGGCCGACGAGGGCCACACGGCGCAGCTGCTGACCGGCTACCTCACCGGCTCCGTCGACCTGGTGCTGCGGGTCGAGGACCGCTTCGTGGTCGTGGACTACAAGACCAACTGGCTGGGCGGTGCCGACGAGGAGCTCAGCTCCGACCACTACCTCCCCCGGCGGCTGGAGGAGGCGATGAGGCACTCGAGCTACCCGCTCCAGGCGCTCCTGTACGCCGTGGTGCTGCACCGGTTCCTGCGCTGGCGACTCCGGGACTACGACCCGGAGCGGCACCTCGGTGGCGTGATGTACCTCTACCTGCGGGGCATGTGCGGCCCTGACACCCCGACCGTGGACGGCCAGCCCTGCGGGGTCTTCGCGTGGCGACCGCCGGTGGCGCTGGTCGAGGCGGTCTCCGACGTGCTCGACGGCCTCGACGACCCCACCGGAGGGCTCGCGGATGAGTGACCGACTGGACGTGGTCCCCCTGGGAGATCCCCGTGACCCGCGCCGGGCCACCCGGGCCGAGGGGCTGCTGCGGCACTTCAACGACGCGGGGGTGCTCAGCGGCGCCGACGTGCACGTGGCCCGACGGCTGGGCCGGCTGGGCGGCGAGGAGTCCGAGCGCGTGCTGCTCGCGGCCGCCCTCGCGGTCCGTGCGGTGCGCTCCGGCTCGGTGTGCCTCGACCTGGACACGGTCGCCACGGTGGCACCGGAGCTGCCCTGGCCCGACCCCGCCGGCTGGCGCGCCACGGTCAGCGCCAGTGGCCTGGTCGGCGACGGCGCCCCCCTGCACGAGCACGCCGGGAGGCTCTACCTCGACCGCTACTGGCACGAGGAGACCCAGGTGGTCACCGACCTCGGCACCCGGGCCGCCGCACCCCCGCCGCCGGTGGACGAGGAGCACCTGCGGGCCGCGCTCGCGACCTTCTTCCCCGATCCCGAGCACGCCGACCAGCGCGACGCCGCCGAGGCCGCGTGCCGGTCCTGGACCAGCGTGGTGACCGGCGGTCCCGGGACCGGCAAGACCACGACCGTCGCGCGGCTGCTCGGGGTGCTGCTCACCCTGCACGCCGCGGGCGGCGGCGGCCAGCCACTCCGGGTCGCCCTCGCCGCGCCGACCGGCAAGGCGGCCGCCAGGATGGCCCAGGCGGTGCGGGACGCCACCGAGCAACAGGGCTTCCCCCCGGGCGCCGTCGCGGAGTCGGTGCGGGCCACGACCGCCTCCACCCTGCACCGGCTGCTCGGCAGCCGGCCCGACAACCGCACCCGCTTCCGGCACCACCGGGGCAACCGGCTGCCGCACGACGTGGTGATCGTCGACGAGACCTCGATGATGTCGCTGACCATGACCGCCCGGCTGCTGGAGGCGGTCCGTCCCCAGGCCCGGCTCGTGCTGGTCGGCGACGCCGACCAGCTGGCCTCGGTCGACGCGGGCGCCGTGCTTAAGGACCTCGTCGACGGCTCACGCGACGGCGGCGACGGGGCGCGGGTGACCCGGCTCGGTCCGACCCGCCGTTTCGGGCAGCGGATCGGCGCCCTGGCCGACGCGGTGAGGGCCGGCGACGCCGACACCGCCCTGGACGTGCTCGCAGCCGGCCACCCCGAGGTGGTGTGGCTGCCCGAGGCTGACCTGCCGGGGCTCCTGGGACGGCACGCGACCGCGCTGGTGGAGGTCGCCGAGGGGGCGCACCCGGGCCAGGCGCTCGCGCTGCTCGAACGGCACCGGCTCCTGTGCGCCCACCGGGAGGGACCGTGGGGGGTGGCCTCCTGGAACCGCACGGTCGAGCGGCTGCTCATGGAGGCGAGCGGCCGGGACTGGCTGCCCCCGTGGTACGCCGGGCAGCCGCTGATCGTGAACAGCAACGACTACGGCCTCGGTCTGTTCAACGGGGACACCGGCGTGGTCTGCCGGGACCCCTCGGCGCCGGGGGGGCTGGTGGCGATGATCGACGACGGCCGCTCCGCGGAGGGCACCCGGTTGCCCACCGCACGCCTGGCGGACGTCTCCACCGCGCACGCGATGACCGTGCACCGCAGCCAGGGCAGCCAGTTCGACGAGGTCACCGTGCTGCTCCCCGAGGCGGACTCGAGGATCCTCACTCGCGAGCTGTTCTACACCGCGGTCACCCGGGCCCGCTCGATCGTGCGCGTGGTCGGCGCCGAGGAGGTCGTCCGGGTCGCGGTCACCCGGCAGGCGCAGCGCGCCACCGGACTCGCGGCCCGCCTGCGCGGCTGAGCCGCGGCGGACTGCTGCCTATGCTCGCCGGGTGCAGAGCCAGCAGTCCTCCGAGGTGCCCGTCGTACGCCGCCGTCGCCCCGAGGACGTCGACGAGGTCGTCGCGTTGATGTTGCGTCAGCAGCCCCTCACGCGCTACCCGCTCCGGTCGCCGCTGCCGTTCCCGCCCGAGGAGTTCGTGGCCCGCCCCCACGAGCTCGCTGCCTGGGTCGCCGAGCTCCCCGGCCGGTCACGGGTCGGTGGCCACGTGAGCGTGCTGGAGGTGGCCGACACCGAGATCGGTCGATCGTGGAGCGCCGCCGCGGGGCGCCCGCGCTCCGAGCTCGGCGCGGTAGGGGTCCTGGTGGTCGACCACGAGCTCACCGGGCGCGGCCTGGGCCGTCGGCTCCTGGGGACCGCGGTGGACCACCTGGCACAGCTGGGCCGCACCCCGGTGCTCGAGGTGCTGGAGGCGAACGGCCGGGCGCTGGCGATGTACCGGTCCCAGGGATGGGAGGAGGTCGGCACGGCCCGTCCAGAGTGGCTGCCGGTCGGGGAGCCGCCGGTCCGGCTGATGCTGCTCCGCGGCTGACCGCACCGCGCCGGTTCCGTCAGGGGCCGGTCTCGCGGGGGACCGAGAGGCGGGGCACGCCGCCGAGGCCCAGGCGGTAGCGCACGTGCTCGGCGTGCGCGGCCAACGTGTCCCACAGCACCGCGTGCGCCGTCCAGGGGAGCGGCTCGTCGCCGCAGCGCCAGCTGTCCCCGAACGACACCCAGACCGGGGTCCAGTCGGCGGCCACGTCCCAGGCGCCGCGCCGGGCCAGGATCAGCCGTCGCCGGACCTGGAACGCCAGACGCGGCCCGTCGGGGCAGGACGGCGCGGTCTCCACCGGCCACACCCACAGGTCGTGAACCATGAGCGCCAGCTCCAGCTCGGAGAGCATGCGAGGCCGCACCAGCACCGTGGCGACGTTCTCGTGGGGTGCCCTTCTCACACCGGCACGCTACCGAGCCGGTCCGACAGCGTCATCCCTCTGGCTGGCCGGATAGGTTAATGATCGTTAACCTGGCCCGATGAGCATGCAGGAACTCGTCGACGAGCTCGCTGGACGGCTCGCCACCGTCCGGGAGGGCGGCTCCCAGGGCGCCCGCGACAAGCACCTGGCCCGCGGCAAGATGCTGGTACGCGAACGGGTCGACCGGCTGCTGGACCCCGGCAGCCCCTTCCTCGAGCTGAGCCCGCTCGCCGCGCACGGAATGTACGGCGGCGAGGTCGCCTCCGCCGGCGTCGTCACCGGCATCGGGCGGGTCAGCGGTCGCGAGTGCGTGGTGGTCGCCAACGACGCCACCGTCAAGGGAGGCACCTACTACCCGGTCACGGTCAAGAAGCACCTGCGCGCCCAGGAGGTGGCCCGTGCGAACCGGCTGCCCTGCATCTACCTCGTCGACTCCGGCGGTGCCTACCTGCCGATGCAGGACGAGGTCTTCCCCGACAAGGAGCACTTCGGCCGGATCTTCTTCAACCAGGCCACCATGTCGGGCGAGCGGATCCCCCAGATCGCCGCGGTGATGGGCTCCTGCACGGCAGGGGGCGCCTACGTGCCCGCGATGTCGGACGAGACCGTGATCGTCCGCGACCAGGGCACGATCTTCCTCGGCGGCCCCCCACTGGTGAAGGCGGCCACCGGGGAGGTGGTGACCGCCGAGGAGCTCGGCGGCGGGGAGGTGCACGCGCGCAGGTCCGGCGTCGTCGACCACCTCGCCGAGGACGACGCGCACGCGCTGGCCATCGTCCGGTCGATCGTGGCCACCCTGGAGCCGCCGGCCGCCGCGGGCGCCGCGGGCGCCGCCGGCGCCGCGGCGGTTCCCGAGGAGGTCGAGGAGCCCGTGGTCGACCCTGCCGGGCTGCACGACGTGGTGCCCACCGACCCCCGCACGCCGTACGACGTCCGCGAGGTGGTGCGCCGGGTCGTCGACGGCAGCCGGTTCCACGAGTTCAAGGAGCTCTACGGCGAGACCCTGGTGACCGGCTTCGCGCGGATCTGGGGCCACCGGGTCGGCATCGTCGCCAACAACGGCATCCTGTTCTCCGAGTCCGCGCTCAAGGGCGCCCACTTCATCGAGCTGTGCAACCAGCGCCGGATCCCCCTGGTCTTCCTGCAGAACATCTCCGGCTTCATGGTCGGCCGCGACTACGAGAACCGGGGGATCGCCCGGGACGGCGCCAAGCTGGTCACCGCGGTGGCCTGCTCGGTGGTGCCCAAGTTCACGGTGGTCATCGGTGGGTCGTTCGGGGCAGGCAACTACGGCATGTGCGGACGGGCCTACGACCCCCGGTTCCTGTGGATGTGGCCCAACGCGCGGATCTCGGTGATGGGTGGCGAGCAGGCCGCCAGCGTGCTCGCCACCGTCCGCCGGGACGGGATCGAGGGACGGGGCGGCGCCTGGAGCGCGGCGGAGGAGGCGGCGTTCAAGGAGCCGATCCTGGCGCAGTACGAGGAGCAGGGCTCGCCGTACTACTCCACCGCCCGGCTCTGGGACGACGGCATCATCGACCCGGTCGACACCCGCCGGGTCCTGGGGATGGGGCTCGCGGTCGCCGCGCAGGCCCCCGTGCCCGACCCCTCCTACGGCGTCTTCAGGATGTGAGCCCCGTGTCTCCGGTGCAGAACCAGACCCCGCTGTCCACCCTGCTCGTGGCCAACCGCGGTGAGATCGCGTTGCGGGTCATCGGCTCCGCACGCGCCCGCGGCCTGCGCACCGTCGCGGTGTACTCCGACGCGGACCGGGACGCCCCCCACGTCCGGGCCGCCGACGTCGCGGTGCGGATCGGGCCCGCCCCGGCAGCCCAGTCCTACCTCGACGTCGACGCCCTCCTGGCGGCGGCGCGACGGACCGGTGCCGACGCGGTGCACCCCGGCTACGGCTTCCTCTCCGAGCGGGCCGCGTTCGCCCGGGCCGTGGTGGAGGCGGGGCTGACCTTCGTCGGCCCGTCCGCGACGGTCATGGAGCAGATGGGTCGCAAGGACCACGCCCGGGAGATCGCGGTCGCCGCGGGCGTGCCCGTGGTGCCGCGGTTCGACCCCGACTCCGCCGTCGACGGCTTCCCCGTGCTCGTGAAGGCCGCGGCCGGCGGGGGCGGCAAGGGCATGCGGATCGTGCGGGACCCGGCCGACCTGGACGCAGCGGTCGGCGCAGCCCGCCGAGAGGCCCGGGCGGCCTTCGGGGACGACACGATCCTGCTGGAGCGGTATGTCGAGCGCGGCCGGCACGTCGAGGTGCAGGTCCTGGCCGACCGGTTCGGTCGGGTCGTGCACCTGTTCGAGCGGGACTGCTCGGCCCAGCGACGCCACCAGAAGGTGCTCGAGGAGGCCCCGGCGCCGACGATCTCCGCCGCTGCCCGGTCGGTCCTCCTCGACTCGGCCGTGGCCCTGGCCACCTCCGTCGGCTACGAGAACGCCGGGACCGTGGAGTTCCTGGTCTCCGGGGACCCGGGGGCGGAGGAGGTGTTCTTCCTGGAGATGAACACCCGCCTCCAGGTGGAGCACCCGGTCACCGAGGCGGTGGTGACCGTCGCGGGGCGCCCGCTGGACCTCGTCGACCTGCAGCTGCGGATCGCCGCCGGCGAGCCGCTGCCGTTCACCCAGGACCAGGTCGCCTGCCACGGGCACGCCATCGAGGCCCGGGTGTACGCCGAGGACGCGTTCGCGGGCTTCCTCCCGCAGGCCGGCACCGCCAGCCGGGTGCACTGGACGACCCGGGCCCGGGTCGACGCGGCCCTGGAGTCCGGCGCGGAGGTGGTCACGGCCTACGACCCGATGCTCGGCAAGGTGATCGCCCACGGTCCCACCCGGGAGGCCGCCCGGCGCTCCCTGGTCACCGCCCTCGACGACTGCGCGATCCTCGGGCTGACCACCAACCTCGGCTTCCTGCGCGGCCTCGCCGACTCCGACGCCTTCCGCGACCACGAGGTCGACACCGCCTGGCTCGACCGCCACCCGGACGCGATCCGGCCCCCGGCGGTCGAGGACGCCGCGGTCGTGGCCGCCTGGGTCCTTGCCCGTCACCGGGCCGGCGGCACCCCGGGTCCGTTCGGCACCCGGGACGGCTGGCGCCTGGCCGGGCCGGCGGCCCCGATCCCGGTCGAGCTGGTCGTCGACGGGGAGCTGCGGGTCCTCCGGGTCACCGCCGAGGCCGTCGACCAACGGCAGGTCCGCGCCGTCGCCGAGGACGACGGGGTGCACCGGCTCGAGATCGACGGGCTGGTCCACGAGGCCGCGGTCGAGGTCGGCCCCCATGCCGTCCAGGTCAGCCACCGGGGACACACGTTCGTGCTCGAGCGGCCCGACGCCTTCGGGCCCGGCGCGCGGAGCACCGCCGGCGACGGCACGCTGGTCGCTCCGATGCCGGGCACCGTGCTCGCGGTCGGGGTCACCAGCGGGGAGCGGGTCGAGGAGGGCCAGGTGCTGGGCGCGCTGGAGGCGATGAAGATGGAGCTCGCACTGACCGCGCCCTTCGCCGGCACGGTCACCGTGGTCGAGGCGGAGGTGGGGGCGCAGGTCGCGCTCGGCGCCACGCTCTTCCACGTCGAGCCCCCGACCGAGGAGGACGCATGACCGGACCGAACGACCGCCCCCTGCCCATGGTGGTGCCCGACCCGACCCTCCCGCCCCGGGTGCTGGTCTACGAGGTCGGGCCCCGCGACGGCCTGCAGAACGAGGCCACCGCGGTGCCGGTCGAGGTCAAGGTGGAGCTGGTCGAGCGGCTGGTCGCGGCCGGGCTCAAGATCGTGGAGGTGACCAGCTTCGTCCACCCCCGGTGGGTCCCCCAGCTCGCCGACGCCGAGGAGCTGCTGGCCCGGGTCGACCACCGGGGCTCCACGCCGATGCCCGTGCTCGTGCCCAACGAGCGGGGCCTGGACCGGGCGCTGGACGCCGGGGTGCAGCACGTCGCGGTGTTCGGCAGCGCCACCGGGACCTTCGCCCAGCGCAACCTCAACAGCACGCTCGACGGGCAGTTCGCGATGTTCGAGCCGACGGTGGCGCGCGCGCTGGGCGCCGGCCTGGACGTGCGGGCCTACCTCTCGATGTGCTTCGGCGACCCGTGGGAGGGGGCCGTGCCGATCGAGCAGGTCGTGCGCGTCGGCTCCCGCCTGCTCGCGCTGGGCGCCTGGCAGCTCTCGCTCGGCGACACCATCGGGGTGGCCACGCCCGGCCACGTCACCGCGCTGCTCGACGCCTTCAACGCCGCCGGCGTGCCCGACGACCGGATGGCGATGCACTTCCACGACACCTACGGCCAGGCGCTCTCCAACACCGCAGCAGCCCTGCGACACGGGGTGACCACCTTCGACGCGAGCGCCGGGGGGCTGGGCGGGTGCCCGTACGCTGCCTCCGCCACCGGGAACCTCGCGACCGAGGACCTGGTGTGGATGCTCGACGGTCTCGGCATCGAGACCGGCATCGACCTGACCGCCCTGGCTGCGACGAGCCGGTGGCTGGCCGCTCACCTCGGCCGACCCAGCCCGAGCCGGGTGGTCAACGCCCTGTCCTGAGGCCGCCACGGCGTGCGGCACAATCAGCCCCATGGCCGACGTCGTCTACCTCCACGTGGGTGCGCCCAAGACGGGCACGACGTACCTCCAGGACCGGCTCTTCGCCAACCGCGAGCGGCTGGCCGAGCACGGCGTGCACTACCCCGTCGGGGTCCGCGCGGACATGTTCGGTGCCGCGCTCGACCTCATCGACATGCCCTGGGGCGGTCAGCGCGAGGGCGTGCGGGGCGAGTGGGACGCGCTCGTCGGCCGGGTCCGGCGTACGTCGGGCACGGCCCTGGTCAGCCACGAGATCCTCGCAGCCGCCCGCGCCGACCAGGTCGAGCAGGCGCGCCGCGACCTGGACGGCGCCGAGGTCCACGTCGTCTACTCCGCCCGGGACCTGGCCCGCCAGGTCCCGGCCGAGTGGCAGGAGTCCATCAAGCACCGCGACCGGAAGTCGTTCCGGCGCTTCGTGCGCGGCGTCCGCGCCGCCGACCCCGGTGACTCCGACCTGTGGTTCTGGCGGGCGCAGGGGCTGCCCGACGTGCTGGGCCGGTGGGGCCGGGGACTGCCGCCCGACCGGGTCCACCTGGTCACCGTCCCGCCGAGCGGCGCGCCGCGCGACGAGCTGTGGCTGCGCTACTGCACCGCGTTCGGTCTCGACCCGGCCCTGGCACCCCTGGAGAACGCCCGCGCCAACGTGTCCCTCGGCATCGACGAGGCGGGGCTGGTCCGGGAGCTGAACAGACGGCTGAAACGGGCCGGGCTCGACTCCGCGTCCTACCGCTCGATCGTGCGCGGTGTCATCGTCCACGAGACCCTGGCCGGCCGCACGGCCATGCGTCCGGTCACGCTGCCCCCCCGGGCACGTGCGTGGGCCGGCGAGGTGGCCGAGGACTGGATCCGGTGGGTGCGGGAGTCCGGCATCCACGTCGTGGGCGACCTCGAGGACCTCCGGCCGGTCTTCGCCACCGGCGAGCGCTGGGCCAACCCCGACCGTCCGCGCCGCAAGGCGATGGCCGAGGCGAGCCTGGAGGCCCTGGTCGCGGTGATCCTCGAGACGGCCGCGCGGCCGGACCCGGAGCAGAAGCCCACGGCCCGGCTCGGGCGCGCCGCGCGCCGGCTGCGCGGCCAGTGACCGACGCCGCCGCGACGTGGGAGCGTCACCTGCGCGACGGGGGCACGACGCCCTGGTCGGCGTGGGGGGAGGACCCTGCCGACGCGGTCGGGGGGCCCGGGCCGGACCGGCCCGGAGCGGCGCAGCTGGAGCTGCTCCGGCTGCTCAACCAGGCAGGGCCCCGGCCCCACCTCGCCGGCGCCGTCCTGGGTCGGGCGGGACCCGGCCGCGGGAGGCCCGACCTGCCGCTGCCGGCACGGGCCTCGGGGCTCCCCGCCGCCCCGGCGGAGGAGGTGCTGCGGGTGGCCACCGGGGTGCTGGCCGACCTCGCTGCGGCCCTGCCCCTGCCGCCCGCCCCGGCAGGGGCCGCGCCGCGCGCACGTCGTCGGGGACCGTCGTACCTGCTCGACGGCCTCCCGCTCACGGTGGCCGGCCTGCGGGCGGACCTGGCCCGGCAGGGGGTCCCCGAGCACCGCCGGCGTCGGCGGCACGCCCTGCTCGGCGACCGGGGCGCCCAGCCCGACCTGGCGCTGGTGGTGGTCGGCCCGCTGCCCGTGGCGTTGCGGCAGGTGTGGTCGCGCCGGGTGCAGGAGGGTTCCCTGCGGTCCTGGCACCGCACGCTCAGCACGTGGCGCCGGCGCGGCGCGCTGCCGCCGGCCGCGGACCTGGCCCGGACCGTCGAGCACTGGGTGGGACGGATCGGGCCGGAGCGGACGCACCTGGTGACCGCGGAGGCGCTGCCCGGTCGGGTGGCCGACCTGTGGGGGGTCGAGCTGCGGGGGCGCGCGGGGCCGCACCGGGTGCGGGACTACCTGCCCGGGGACCCGCGTCCTCTCGACGGGGTGCACACCGACCTGCTGCGCCGGGTCAACGCGGTGCTGCCCTTCGTGGTCCCCGACCCCGAGGACCTGGTGGCCCGCCGAGCGGCGCTGGTGGGCCTGATGAGCGGGGAGAGCCAGGCGGCGCCGGGACCGGCGGTCCCGGTCCCGCACCGCGGGTGGGCGGCCGGGACCGCGGTCGCAACGGCCGCGGCGGTGGCGACGCTGGGGTGCAGGGTCTACGGCGACCCCGGCGCGCTCCGCGCCGCCGACCCACCGTCCACGCCGGTCCGGCTGGTCGCCGCCGACCTGGCGGGCGCCGCCGTCCGTATGATCCACCGGGTCGACGACGTCGTGGAGCAGGGCACAGGAGGGGGCACATGAGCGCCCGTACGAGCGCCCGGACGGTGCTGCTGCACGTGGGCGCGCCGAAGACCGGGACGTCGTTCGTCCAGGACCTGCTCTTCCAGAACCGGGACCGGCTCGCGGACCAGGGGGTGCTCTACCCCGCCGACCGGTTCGACGCGCACTTCCTCGCCGCCCTGGACCTCATGCAGCTGCCCTGGGGTGGGCTGGAGCGGCAGGCCGTGGGCGCATGGAGCCGGCTGGCCGAGCAGGCGCGCGGGTGGGACGGCCGGGTGATCGTGTCGCACGAGATCCTGGCCGCGGCCTCGCCGGGGCAGGTCCGTCGGGCGCTGGCCTCGTTCGGCGAGGACGCCGAGGTGCACGTGGTCGTCTCCGTGCGCGACCTGGTGCGCCAGATCCCCGCCGAGTGGCAGGAGACCATCAAGCACCGTCGCACGGTGCGCTACCGCGCGTTCCTCGACCACCTGCGGGACCCGGACGCGACCGGCTCGGTGGTCGACTGGTTCTGGTCGGTGCAGGACGTCCCGGCGATCCTGGCGCGGTGGGCCGCCGACCTCCCGCCCGACCGGGTGCACGTGGTCACCGTCCCCCGCCCCGGGGCGCCGAGCACCCTGCTGTGGGAGCGCTTCGCGGGGGTGTTCGGTCTCGACCCCGACGCCTTCGACACCAGCGTGGTCGAGCGGGCCAACCCGTCCCTGGGGGTCGCGGAGAGCGCCCTGGTCCGGCTGATCAACGAGCAGGTCAACGACGGCGTCCTGGCCAACGAGCACTACCGGGAGCTGGTCCGTGAGCTGCTCGCGCACCGGACCCTGTCGCGCCGCCCCGGGGCCCGGCGACTGGTCCTCCCCGGCGACGTGCGGGCCTGGGCTGCGGGGCTGAGCGAGGACTGGATCGGCGAGCTCGCGGGCCGCGGGTACGACGTCGTCGGCGACCTCGCCGACCTGCGACCCGACCCCGTCGACGGCACGCCGTACCGGGACCCGGACGCGGCGCCCCCGAAGCAGGTGCGCGACGCCGCCGTCCTGAGCACGGTCACGTTGCTCCGCCGGGCCGCGGAGCTGCGGGGGGAGGTCGAGGACCTGCGCTCGCGGCTGCACCGGGCCGAGGAGGAGCGGGACCGGGCCCGGCGGGAGGCAGGGCCGGTGCTGCGCGCCAAGCAGGCCGTGGTGGCCCGGGCCGAGACGAGCCGGGTCCTGGCGCTCGGCCTGGCCGGCTACCGGTGGCTGCGCCGCCGCTAGGGGGTCACGGGCCGAGCGGGCGCCGGCGGAGCTCCTGGGTCGCGTACCGGCCGACCTGCCAGGTGGCGTAGGCGTCGGCGCTGCCACCCCACAGGCCGCCGGCCAACGGCACGCGGCGGATCACCGTGCCCGCGGCCCGCTTGCCGATCACGCGCCCCACCATGGCCGAGGTGACCTCGGCCGCGACCAGGGCGTCCAGGCCGGGGTCGTGGGCGGGCGCGGTGGCGACCACCATCGGCGCGCCGGGTAGCTTCTTGCTCTTCACCAGGCCGTGCACGGTGTCCTCGCCGAGGGTGCAGAGCAGGATCGCGTTGCGCACCCGTGAGTCGTGGAGGTCGTAGCCGCGCAGGTGCGCGATGCCGGCCACCATCCGGCACTGCAGCAGCGCCAGGCCGGTGATGTTGACCGGGATGGTCGCCGCCATCGTCACCAGGCCGCCCAGGTTGGTGACGAACCCCTGCGCGGCGGCGAGCTTGGTATGGGTGTCGACCAGGGCGGAGACCGCCGCGTCCCGGTCGCCGTCGTGCTCGGAGAGCTGACGCTCCGCGCTGGTTGCCGCGGCCCGCAGCGGACCGGCGCCGTGGATGGCCCGGGAGACGGTCTGGTGGACGATGCTGCTGTTCAGGTCGGGAGCAACCCGGTGCACGTCGGGGGCGACCTTCCTCACGACTGCCTGACGGATGCCCACGGTCGATCTCCTCCGGTGCCTGGCGACCCGGTGTCGCCCTCGACCTCCAGTCTGCCCCGCGGGGGACCCGGCCACGCCCACGCTGTTCGGCTCCGTCGGTGACAATGGCCGCATGCCTGCCGCGCCGCCTGTGGAGCCCGCGCCCTGCCGGTGGGCCTTCCCGGACTTCACGGTGCCGCAGACGGACCGCCGGATCCCCGACGACCTCGTCGGCCGGGGTGCCGACCTCGAGCCGGGCACCCTGCTCGCGGCGTACCGCCACGGGCTGTTCCCGATGCCCGAGGGGTCGGGGCCGGAGGTCACCTGGTGGTCCCCGCGGCGCCGCGGCGTCCTGCGGCCCGGGTCGCTCCGGGTCACCCGCTCCCTGGCCCGCTCCCGCCGGCGGATGGAGATCGGACTGGACACCGCCTTCGACGAGGTGGTCGAGGCCTGCGCCGACCCGCGCCGTCCGGGCGGCTGGATCACCGGCGCGGTGGCCGCGGCGTACGCCGAGCTGCACCGGCTGGGGTGGGCGCACTCGGTGGAGGCCTGGTCCGACGGCGAGCTGGTCGGCGGTCTGTACGGCGTCGCGATCGGCGGGCTGTTCGCGGGGGAGTCGATGTTCCACCGGGCCACCGATGCCTCCAAGGTCGCCCTGATGGGGCTGGTCGAGCTGCTCGACGACAGCCACGCCCAGGAGCGCCTCGTCGACGTGCAGTGGCTCACCCCGCACCTCGGCACGCTCGGGGTGGTGGAGATGGCCCGGGCCGACTACGTCCGGCGACTGCCCCGGCTCCTGGCCGTGCCGCTCCCCGAGGTGTGGCGAGGACCGGCAGGACCGCTCACTTGAGGAACTTCGAGGTCCTCCGGTCGGCCAGCGGCTTGCCACCGGTCTGGCACGTGGGGCAGTACTGCAGCGAGGAGTCGGCGAAGGAGACCTCGCGGACCGTGTCGCCGCACACCGGGCAGGCGAGTCCGGCCCGGCCGTGCACCGCCAGATGTGACTTCTTCTCGCCCTTGAGCTCGGCGGCGGCGAGCCCGGACGAGCGCGCCACCGCGTCGCCGAGCACGCCGCGCACCGCGTCGTACAGGGTGCGGAGAGCCTCGGGGTCCTCCGCCACGCTGAGCGCGGGCTTGAACGGGCTCATCCGGGCCGCGTGCAGGAGCTCGTCGGAGTAGGCGTTGCCGATGCCCGCGATCGTGGACTGGGAGCGCAGCACTCCCTTGAGCTGGGCCCGCCCGGCCGCCCGCAGGATGCCCTCCAGCACGTCGGGGGTGAACGCCTCGGCCAGCGGGTCGGGGCCGAGCCGCTCGATCCCGGGGACGTCGGCGGGGGTGCGTACGACGTACAGGGCCAGGCGCTTCTGGGTGCCCGCCTCGGTGACGTCGAGCCCGGAGTCGTCGTCGAGCACGATCCGGGCGGCCAGGGGCGACCTGCTGCTCGGGCGGGGTGGGGCGGCCGGCACGCTGTCCTTCCAGCGGATCCAGCCGGCCCGGGACAGGTGGATCACCAGGTGCAGCCCGGAGAGGGTGAGGTCGAGGAACTTGCCGTGCCGGGTGACGTCCTCGACCATCGTGCCGTTCAGCGCGGTCAACGGCGGGTCGTAGGTCTTGAGCGCGCTGAACGCGACCAGGTCGACGCGGACCACGGCGCGGTCGGCGAGGCGGCCGCGCAGGTCCTGGACCAGGGCCTCCACCTCGGGCAGCTCGGGCATGGCGTCAGTCTAGGGACGTCCGCAACGCGACACGATTGTTCCCGCTAGCGATGTCTAAGGCAAAGGCTAGAGAGCCGGATACTCTGCGAGCGTGGACCCGATCAGGAACCCCTACGCCCCGGGCGCCGGCCAGCGGCCGCCCGAGCTCGCCGGCCGCGACCGCGAGCTCGCGCAGTTCGACGTGACCCTGGAGCGGGTGGCTGCCGGGCGGCCCGAGCGCAGCATGATCGTCTCGGGTCTGCGAGGTGTCGGCAAGACCGTCCTGCTCAACGCGCTGCGCGGTCAGGCGGTCAAGCGGGCGTGGGGGACCGGCAAGATCGAGGCTCGACCCGACCAGTCGGTCCGGCTGCCGATCGCGCAGGCGACCCACGCCGCGGTCCGCGAGGTGGCCCACCGGCACCGGGACCCCGAGCGGGTGGAGGCGGTGGCGGGGGTGCTCAAGGCGTTCGCGCTCCGCACCGACCTCAAGGACCGCAAGGGGATCCGCTGGTCACCGCCCACCGACGTCCCGGCCACCCGGGGCCGGGCCGACTCCGGCGACCTGGAGCTCGACCTCGTCGAGCTGTTCAGCGACGTCGCCGACCTCGCCCGGGACCTGGGCGTCGGCGTCGGGCTGTTCGTCGACGAGATGCAGGACATCGCCTCGGCCGAGCTCGCCGCGGTGTGCGGGGCGGTCCACGAGATCAGCCAGCAGAACGCCCCCCTGGTCGTGGTCGGCGCCGGGCTGCCGCACCTGCCCGTGGCGCTGGCCGCCTCCAAGTCCTACGCCGAGCGGCTGTTCCGCTACGTCGAGGTCGACCGGCTGCCGCGGGAGATGGCCGACCGGGCCTGGCTGCGCCCGGCCGCCGAGGAGGGCGTGACCTACGAGCAGGAGGCCCTCGACCTGCTCTACGAGCTGACCGACGGGTACCCCTACTTCGTGCAGGCCTACGGCAAGGTCACCTGGGACGTCGCCCTGGCCAGCCCGGTACGCGCGGCGGACGTCAAGGAGGCCGCCCCCGAGGCCGAGGCGGAGCTGGGCCTGGGCTTCTTCGGGGCCCGCTACGACCGGGCAACCCCCGCCGAGCGCGACTACATGCGCACGATGGCCGACCTGGGCGCCGACAACGGTGACGCGGCGGTCACCACCGCGGAGGTCGCGCGGGTGCTGGCGCGCAAGCCGCAGTCCCTCAGCCCCGCACGCGACGGCCTGATCAAGAAGGGGCTGGTCTACTCCTCCGAGCGCGGCACCGTCGCGTTCACCGTGCCGCACTTCGGCAAGTTCCTCCGCGCCCAGCACGGCTAGGACCGCCTCGGCTCGTCCCGCGCTCGGCGTACGACGATCACGGGCGGCTGCTTGAGGCTCTGTCCCACCACGCAGTACCGCTCGGTGAGCACGGCCAGCCGCGCCAGCTGGTCGTCGTCGGCGTCGGTGTCGACGACGAGGGTCAGCACCACCTCACCGATCCCGACCGGTGCCCCTCGGTCGACGCCCAGGGTGCCGCGGGCGTCGAAGCTGCCGGCCGCGTGCAGCCGTCCGGACCCGATCTCCACGCCCGTCGCGGCGGCGACACTGCGCAGGGTGACCCCGGCACAGGCCAGCAGCGCCTCGAGGAGGAGGTCCCCCGAGCAGGCGTCGGTGCCGTCGCCCCCGGTCGCGCGGTGCAGCCCCGCCCGGACCGGACCGGCGAACCCGTCGATGGTCGCGGTGACCCCCGGGTCGCGGAAGTCGCCGGCGGCGTGCACGGGGGTGATCGCACTGTCCGGGTCCGCGCGGTAGCGGCTCTTCAACGGTGCCTGCGCCGCGCGCAGCTCGGTGGCGTCCATGGCTCCATCCTCGCCCCTGCGTAGCCTTCGCCGCATGGTTGAGACGACGTCCGCGACGGGTTCCGACACTGCAGCCGACGCCGGGGGCGGGCGGGTCACCGTCCTCTTCCTCGGCGGCACCATCGGGATGACCGCCGAGCCCGGCCAGGGTGCGGCCCCACGCCTGGGGTCCGCCGACCTGCTGGGCGGGCTCCCGGCCGCTCCTGCCCTGGCCGGGGTCGCCCTGGACCCGGTCGACTTCCTCAACGTCGGGAGCTCGCACCTCACCTCCGACCACCTCCTGGGCGTGCTCGGTGCGGCGGACGCGGCGGTCGCCGCCGGTGCGACCGGGGTGGTCGTGGTGCAGGGCACCGACTCGATGGAGGAGACGGCGTACCTCCTGGACCTGCTGTGGCGCCACGACGCGCCGCTGGTCGTGACCGGCGCCATGCGCAACCCGGGACTGCCGGGCCCCGACGGTGCGGCCAACCTCACAGCCGCACTCACCGCGGCGGCGTCGCCGCAGTGTGCCGGGATGGGGGCCCTGGTGCTGCTCAACGACGAGCTGCACGCCGCGAGGTACGTCGCCAAGCGGCACACCAGCCTGCCCTCGGCGTTCGGGTCCCCCGGCGCGGGGCCGGTCGGTCGGATGCTGGAGGGGCGCCCGGTGGTGTGGTTCCGTCCGGCGCGGCGTCCCGCGCTCCGGGTGCCGGAGGCCGTCCCGCACCGGGTGCCGCTGCTCACCGCGACGCTCGACGACGACCCGGACCTGTACCGGGCGGTCGGTGGGCGCAGCGACGGGCTGGTCGTCGCCGGCTTCGGGGCCGGGCACGTGCGCGCGGACGTCGCACTCGTGCTGGGCGAGCTCGCCGGCCGGCTCCCCGTCGTGCTCAGCTCGCGGGCCGGCGCCGGTTCGGTGCACACCCACACCTACGGGGGAGCGGGTTCGGAGGAGGACCTCCTGGGGCGGGGGCTGGTCAACGCCGGTCACCTGCCGCCGCTCAAGGCCCGCCTGCTGCTCAGGCTGCTGCTGGCCACCGGGGCGACCACCGCCGAGACCCGCGTGGCGTTCTCGGTTCACGGTGTGGGCTGAGCCGCGACCTGGCAGGGTGGTCCCCATGCACAGGCCGGCCGGCCGCCCCCAGGTGGTCGCCCACCGGGGAGCGAGCGAGATACGCGCCGAGCACACGCTCGGCGCCTACGTCCAGGCCCTCGACGACGGAGCGGACGCGCTCGAGGCCGACGTCCGGCTCACCGCCGACGGCCACCTGGTCTGTGTGCACGACCGCAGGATCGACCGGGTCACCAACACCCGAGGCGTGGTGTCGGCGATGACGTTCGACGAGCTCACGACCCTGGACGCCGCCTCCTGGAAGAGACCGTGGGCCGAGCTGGACGAGGAGGCCGCCGAGGCCGACGTCGAGAGCACCCGGGTCCTCGACCTGCGTCGCCTCCTGGAGATGGTCAGGGACTACGACCGGGTCGTCGACGTGGCGATCGAGACCAAGCACCCCACCCGGTACGCCGGCCTGGTCGAACGACGACTGGTGCAGCTGCTGGAGACCTTCGGCTGGACCGGCCCCGACTCGCCGGTGCGGATCATGAGCTTCTCGGGGGTCGCGCTCACCCGGGTCCAGCGGCTGGCGCCCGCCCTCGAGGTGGTGCTGCTCATCGAGGGCACGATCTCCTGGAAGGTCACCCGCAGCATGCTGCGACCGGGGTGGATCGCCGGTCCCGGGATCGAGGAGCTCCGCCAGCGTCCGCGGCTCGGCCGACGGCTGCGCGAGGACGGGCGACGGATCCACGTGTGGACCGTGAACGACCAGGCCGACCTCGACCTGTGCCTCGACCTGGGCGTGGAGGCGGTGATCAGCGACCGGCCGGGCCAGATCCTGGCACGCCTGGCCAGGGTTTGACCCCCCGGCGGGTCGGGGAGGTTGAACGGGCAGGGCGTACGACGTCCGACGGTGCGCTCACCACATCGATGACCCGAGCTGTAGGGGGGAAGCATGGAGACCGAGCCAGACTCGGTGAACCTTCGCGTCCCCTTCAAGGCGCCGTCCGCCTCGGTCGTGCGCGCCGAGCTGCGCGACTGGTTGCGGGACAAGGGGTTCTCCGGCGAGACGGTCGACGACGCCCGCGTGGTGGTCTCCGAGCTCGTCGGCAACAGCGTCCGGCACGCCGCGCCGCTCCCGATCAACGACATCATCGTCTCGTGGTGCGTCGACGACGGCGACCTGGTCATCTCGGTCAGTGACGGGGGCAGTGGGACCAGCCCGCACCTGGTCGAGGCGTCGCGCTCGGCGGTCTCGGGACGGGGGCTCGGCATCGTCGAGGCCCTCGCCCAGCAGTGGTGGGTCGAGGACCGCCGTGGTCAGACCACGGTGCACGTCCGCATCCCGCTCGCCGAGTGACCGCCCGGTACGTTGTCGGGCATGGGAAAGCGCTCGCGCGTCAAGACGCGTCCTGACTCGGCCACCTCCACCGCCACCGCCACCTCGGGCGGCGTGGGTCCCCGCCAGCCGTGCCCGTGCGGCTCCGGTCGCCGCTACAAGGCCTGCCACGGCAGCGCCTCCGGCCCGGCCCCGGTGTTCGTCGCACGTCCCTTCGCCGGGTTGGAGGCCGAGTGCGACCTCGTCGCGCTGCGTGAGCTCGTCCCGTCGGCCACCGCCCCGCTGAGCCTCGCGCCGGAGTACGCCACGGACCGCTCCGTCGTCCTGGGCTCGCTGCTGCCGATGGCCGCTCCCGCACTGGTGCGCCAGGACGGGACGATCTGGCTGGGTCTGCAGGTGCAGCACTCCTACGGCGACCCGAGCCGCGAGCTCGCCGCGGTCCTGCTCGAGGCGCTGGACGCCGAGCCGGGCGCGATGGTCGGTCTTCCCGAGGCCCCCGGGGAGGGTCCGCGGCTGCAGGACATCGTGGTCAACGAGCCGCTCAAGGTGCAGGTGCACGACGGCTTCGACTTCTGGATCGCCGACCTCGAGGACACCGACGGCTCGCTCGGCGCCTCGCTGGAGCAGGCCAACGCGGCAGCCTCGCCGACCGCTCAGCTGGCCTCCGTGCGCGCGGCGTACTGGACCGACGTGGGCACCAAGGAGCACCTGCGCTGGGTGCTGCCCTACGACGAGGAGCCGCTGCTCACCGCGATCGCCCGGCTCCACGCCCGGGGGGAGGACGGCCTCGTCGCCGGCGGCCGGCTGGTCGGCATGTTCCGGGCGCACGGTCTCCTGGTCCCGGTCTGGGACCTCCCGCTGGGAACCGGCCCCGAGGCGCTCGAGGACCCGGTGACCGAGCTCGAGGCTGCCCTGACCGCGGCGCTGGCCGACACCACGCCGTTGACCGCCCCCGAGCGCTCGGCGCGGGCCGGCCTGGCCAACCGCCAGGTGACGATCCGCTGACAGTGGGGGCCGCCGCGCCGAGTGGTGGTTGAAGAAGCGGTACCCACCCCCCTATGCTGGCGACTGCCCGGTCGTTGTTGTATCCCCCGTCAGCAACGGCCGGGTCTTATTTTTTTGCGCGGTCCGCCGATGGGCGCGGGCCCGTCGTCAGGTGCCGTGTGATTGGGTCTCTCCATGATCCGCTTCGAGAGCGTGACCAAGACCTATCCCGACGGCACGGTGGCCGTCGGCGGTCTCGACCTGGTGGCGCCCAGCGGCCAGATCACGGTCCTGGTCGGCCCTTCGGGCTGCGGCAAGACCACGTCCCTGCGCATGGTGAACCGGATGATCGAGCCCACGCGGGGCCGGATCAGCATCGACGACCAGGACACCGCGTCCATGGACGCCGCCCAGCTGCGGCGGGGGATCGGCTACGTCATCCAGCACGCCGGGCTGTTCCCGCACCGCACGGTGGCCGCGAACGTGGGCACCGTGCCGCGGCTGCTCGGCTGGGACCGCAAGAAGATCAGGGCGACGAGCCTGGAGCTGCTCGAGCGGGTCGGCCTGGACCCGGCGTTCGCCGACCGCTACCCCCACCAGCTCTCCGGGGGCCAGCAACAGCGTGTGGGGGTCGCCCGAGCGCTCGCCGCGGACCCCCCGGTGATGCTCATGGACGAGCCGTTCAGCGCGGTGGACCCGGTGGTCCGCGAGCAGCTCCAGGACGAGTTCCTCCGCCTGCAGGCGGAGCTGGGCAAGACCATCCTGTTCGTCACCCACGACATCGACGAGGCGGTCAAGCTGGGCGACCAGGTGGCCGTGCTCCGCGTGGGGGGCCAGCTCGCGCAGCTGGCCGACCCCGCCCGCCTGCTCGCCGACCCGCACGACGACTTCGTCGCCGACTTCGTCGGCCGCGACCGCGGCTACCGGGGACTCGGCTTCCATCCTGCGCCGGTCCTCGTGCCGACCGAGGAGCCGTCGGTGGTCCTCGGCACCAGTGCCGAGGACGCCCGGCGCCACGACCGCCCCTGGCTGCTGGTCACCGACGAGGAACGGCGACCGGTCGGCTGGGTCGAGCCGACCAAGGTGGTCGACCGCGTCGACCGCGACCGCCTGCACCGCGGCGGCACGCTCGCCTCCGTCGACGGCTCGACCCGCGCTCTGCTCGACGCGGCGCTCAGCTCGCCCAGCCACCGGGGGGTCCTGGTCGACCCCGAGGGCCGCCTGCTCGGCACGTTCACCGCGGCCGAGGTCGTCAGCGCGCTGGAGAGCTCCTGATGGAGTGGATCCTGGGGCACCTCGACGACATCGGGGGCTACACCGTCCAGCACGCCTGGCTGGCGGCGCTGCCGCTGGTGCTGGGGCTGGCCCTGGCCATCCCGTTGGGGTGGCTGGCCCGCCGGTTCCGCTGGCTCTACAGCCCCATCGTGGTCGGCACCGGCCTGCTCTACACGATCCCGTCCCTGGCCCTGTTCATCCTGATGCCGCTGATCCTGGGCACCCGGATCCTCGATCCGACCAACGTGGTGGTCGCGATGACCATCTACACCGTGGCCCTGCTCACCCGCACCGTGGCCGACGCGCTCGGGTCGGTGCCGGAGGACGTCACCGCGTCCGCCACCGCGATGGGTCTCAAGCCGTTGCGTCGCCTGGCCACCGTCGAGCTCCCCCTGGGCGTGCCGGTGATCGCCGCCGGGCTGCGGGTGGCCGCCGTGAGCAACGTGAGCATCGTGAGCGTCGCCGCCCTGATCGGGGTGCCTCAGCTGGGCTCCCTGTTCACCGACGGGTTCTACCGGGACTTCCTGGACCCGATCGTCGCCGGCCTCCTGGCCTGCGTGCTGCTGGCGCTGCTCTTCGACCTCGTGATCATCGTGGTGGCCCGCATGCTCACCCCGTGGCAGCGTTCCGGGGGCCACGCGTGAACGACGTCCTGGCCTGGCTCACCGACCCCGCCCACTGGCAGGGCGGCGAGGGGATCCCGACCCGGCTCTGGGAGCACGTGAAGTACTCGGTGGTGGCCCTGGTGGCCGCCGCGCTCGTCGCGGTCCCGCTCGGGCTCTGGGTCGGCCACACCGGCCGGGGTCGCTTCGTCGCGGTCAACCTCACCGGCACCCTGCGGGCGGTGCCCAGCCTCGGGCTCCTCTTCGCCTCCCTGATGGTGCTGGGGCCCCGGCTGTCGGGCGACGCGGGGATCTTCGTGCCGACCGAGATCGTGCTGGTGGTCCTGGCCATCCCGCCCATCCTGGCCGGCGCCTACGCCGGGGTGGAGCAGGTCGAGCCCGCCGCCCGGGACGCCGCTAAGGGGATGGGGATGACCGGCGGCGAGGTGCTCTGGCAGGTCGAGGTGCCGTGTGCCCTCCCGCTGATCTCCTCGGGGCTGCGCTCGGCCGCCCTCCAGGTGGTGGCCACCGCCACGCTGGCCGCCACCGTCGGCCTCGGCGGGCTGGGCCGGTTCCTCATCGACGGGCTCTCGGTCCGCGACTACGCGCAGATGGCCGGCGGCGCGGTGCTCGTGGCGGCGCTCGCGCTGATGGTCGACTTCGCGGCCGGCGGCCTCCAGCGCGTCGTTGTTTCTCCCGGGCTGACCGGGAAGACTCTCGGCACCCGGTCCACGTGGCGCCGTCTGCTCCGCACCTCCAAGGCCTGACGAAAGGGCACCCATCTCATGAAGCGCTCCCCCCTCCTCGCCTCCCTGGCCTCGGTCGCCCTGCTCGGCCTCGCCGCCTGCGGGGGAGGTGACTCCGACCCGCTGGCGACCGACTCCTCCGGGGACAGCGGCAGCAGCGGCGACGGGCAGGCCCTGGTGGTCGGCTCGGCCAACTTCCCCGAGAACGCCCTGCTGGCCGAGATCTACGCCGGCGCGCTCGACGGCGCCGGCATCGACACCTCGACCAAGCTCAACATCGGCTCCCGGGAGACCTACGTCCCCGGGCTCCTCGACGGCTCGATCGACATCCTGCCGGAGTACACCGGCAACCTGCGCCTCTACTTCGACGAGGGCGCCACCGCCTCGGAGCCCGCCGAGGTCTACGACGAGCTCAAGGCCGCGCTGCCCGACGGCCTCGCTGTCCTCGACTACGCCGAGGCCGAGGACAAGGACGCGGTCGTGGTCACCCAGGACACCGCCGACCAGTACTCCCTGGCCAGCATCGGCGACCTCGCCCCGGTAGCCGGGGACCTCACCCTGGGCGGCCCCCCGGAGTGGAAGACCCGCTCCACCGGCGTTCCCGGGCTGAAGAAGGTCTACGGCGTGACCTTCGGCGACTTCACCGAGACCGACGCGGGCGGCCCGCTGGCGCTCAAGGCGCTCCTCGACGGTCGCGTGGACGCGGCGAACCTGTTCACCACCGACCCCAACATCGCCGCCGAGAACCTGGTCGTCCTCGACGACCCCGACTCGCTGTTCGCCGCGCAGAACGTCGTGCCGCTGGTCCGCACCGACGCGGTCGACGACACCGTCACCTCCACCCTCAACGAGGTGTCCGCGGCGCTGGACACCGAGACCCTCGGGCAGCTCGTGACGCGCGTCGTCGTCGACAAGGAGGACCCGGAGACCGTGGCCGCCGACTTCCTCGACCAGGCCGGCGTCGGTCAGTGACCCACCGGTGAGCGCGCTGGTCGTCCCGCGCCGCTTCTGCGGGCCGCCCCTGTCGGGCAACGGCGGCTACACCGCCGGGGTCCTGGCGCAGGCGGTGCACGCGACGCGACCGGGGTCGGCCGGCACGCTCACCGTCCAGCTCCGCACGCCACCTCCGTTGGAGGTGGACCTGGAGGTCGTGGACGCCGGGGAGCAGGTCGAGCTCAGGGACGGCCCGACCCTGGTCGCCGTCGCCCGCACGGCCGATCCCGGCTGGGACGACGAGCCCGCGCCGCAGCCGGTGACCCTCGAGGTCGCCGACCGGGTGTGGCACGACTACCCCGGGCTCGCCGCCCACCCGTTCCCCGGGTGCTTCTCGTGCGGGCCGGCGCGGTCGCCCGGGGACGGCCTGCGCATCTTCCCCGGCCGGGTCGACCCGGACCGGGTCGCGGCACCGTGGACACCCGACCCCGACCTCGCCGACGACGTCGGTGCCGTGTCCGTCCCGGTGGTGTGGGCCGCGCTGGACTGCGTCGGCGGCTGGTCCTCCGACCTCGAGCACCGCCCGCTGGTGCTCGCCCAGATGACGGCCCGGCTGGACGCGCCGGTCCGCGCCGGTGCGGCGCACGTCCTGGTAGGGGCACACCGGCGGACCGAGGGCCGCAAGACCTGGACGGCCAGCGTGCTGCTCGACGCCGACGGGACCGCGCTGGCCCGCGCCGAGCACCTGTGGATCGCGGTGGACTGGGCCGTCGTCCACCATCTCCAGCGCAGCTGAGCGCCCGCTCGGCTCAGACCGGGTCGCGGGAGATCGGGCAGGACATGCAGCGCGGCCCGCCGCGGCCCGACCCCAGCTCGGACCCGCTGATCGCCACCACCTCGATGCCGGCCTCCTCCAGGCGCGCGTTGGTCTCGATGTTGCGCTCGTAGGCGACCGCCACCCGCGGCGCGATGGCCAGGGTGTTGTTGCCGTCGTCCCACTGCTCGCGCTCCGCGGTGACCGGGTCGAGACCGGTGTCGATGCGCTGCAGCGTGTCGATCCGCATGGCCTTGGCCGCGGCCACCAGGAAGGGCTCCGCAGGCGCCACGTCCAGCACCAGCTCGTGGTCCTCGGCGCCGCTGCGTCCCGCCACCGTCACGGCGTACGCCTGGAGGTGGTCGGCGACGTTGGGGTACATCACGATCTTGTCGGAGTCGACCATGGTGCACACGGTGTCCAGGTGCATGGTCGCCCGCTCCTGGGTGATCGGCACGGCCAGCATCGTCTCGGCGAGCCCGGCCGCGAACATCTGCCGGGCCAGGCGCTCCGCGCCGGCCGGAGTGGTCCGCTCGCCGACGCCGACCGCGACCACCCCGGGGGCGAGCAGGAGGACGTCGCCGCCCTCGACGAACTCGCGGTGCCAGCCGTGGATGTCGGGGGTGCCCACGAACCGCGGGTGCAGGGTGTAGATCAGCTCGGTCAGCTGGGTCTCGCGCTCACGAGCCGGCATCGCCAGGGACGTGACGGCCACGTGGTCGCGGACCCAGACGCTGGAGTCGCGGGTGAACAGCAGGTTGGGCAGCGGGTCGACGAGGAAGTCGTCGTGCGCCAGCAGGCTGGTGACCAGGCCGTGGCCGCCGCGCACCTCGTCGTTGCGGACCCCCTCGCACAGCACCCGGGCCAGGTCGAGCGGGCTGAGGTCGGTGAAGGCCCGGGTGAGGTAGGTGCGCAGGGTGTCACCGAGGTGGAGGTTCTCCATCGCGCTGCGGATCGCCTGCGCCCGGGCCGGCTCGGACTCCAGGGTCTCGCGCAGCAGGTCGACCAGGTACAGCACCTCGACGTCGCGGTCGCGCAGGGCCTGGGCGAACGCGTCGTGCTCGTCCTGGGCCCGACCCACCCACGGGATGCCGTCGAAGAGCAGCTTGTCGTTGTTGCGCGGTGTGAGCCGCTTGAGCTCGGGCCCGGGACGGTGCAGCATCACCGTCCGGAGCCGGCCGACCTCGCTGTCGACCCCGTGTGGGGAGTGCTTCGGCGACTGCGATGTCCCGGGGATGGTCGTCATGGTTCACCCTAACCGGCGGCGCCGGTCAGGGCAGGTCGCGTGCCCTGGCGGCGGCGTCGGCGAGCACGGCGCGGACCGCGCGGCCGGTCTCGCGTGCCGCGGCGACGACGTCGTCGTACTCCGGCTGGGCGTTCATCAGCTCCCCGCGCAGGCGGGCGAGCTTGACCCGCACCACCTGGCCGTCGACCTCGACCGTCCGCACCTCCCGGTCGAGCGCGGTCTTGGCGAAGCGGACCTCGCGCACCCCGATCGTCGAGGTCTGCTCGAACACGACCCGGCGGACGCGGGCCAGCAGGTCCTCCGCCACCAGCACCGACAGCGTGTGGGCCGGGCGCCCCTTCTTCATCAGGATCGGGGTCAGCCAGGCGTCCGACGCCCCCGCGGCGAGGAGCGCGGCGAGCACCTCCGGCCACACCCGCGGGTCGAGGTCGTCCACGTTGGTCTCGAGGACCACGGCGGACCCCTCCCCGCCGGGGGCCTCGGGGCCCGTGACCACCGGCGCGGTGCCGACCAGCAGGCGGACCACGTTGGCGTGCGAGGACGGGTTCCGCCCGCCGGCGCCGACGGCGACGCCGGTGACGGTCATCGGCGGCTGCGGACCGTAGGAGCCGGCCAGGGTGGTGAGCAGCGCCGCGCCGGTCGGGGTGCAGGACTCGTGCTCACCCGGTCCGGCGTACGACGGGACGCCGCGCAGCAGCTCGGCCACCGCCGGCACGGGGACCGGCAGGCTGCCGTGGGCCCCCCGGGTGCGCCCGGAGCCGACCGCCACCGGGGAGACCACCAGGTCGCTGAGCCCGAGGTGGACGAAGCCGGCGCAGACCCCGACCACGTCGGCGATCGCGTCCAGGGCGCCGACCTCGTGGAAGGCCACCTCGGCGACCGCGGTGCCGTGCACGTGCGCCTCCGCCTCGGCGAGCCGGAGGAAGACGTCGAGCGCGGTGGCCCGCACCTCCTCGTGGAGGGGGGAGTCCGAGAGCAGCCGGGACACCTCGGCCCAGGTGCGGTGCGTGGTGGAGTCCGCGACCTGCACGTGGCAGCGGGTCGCCCGCAGCCCGCCCCGGCTCTCCCGGGACACCGAGAGGGCGACCGGCTCGGGGCTCACCGTGTCGACCGCGTGCGCGAGCACGCCGAGGGGTACCCCGGCGTCCAGCAGGGCGCCCAGCAGCATGTCGCCGGAGGCACCGGCCGTCGCGTCGAGCCAGCCGATCACGCCTCCTCCCGGGGCGCGCTGCGGCGGGCGACGCGGGCGGCGAAGACGCCGGCGCCGTAGCCGTTGTCGATGTTGACCACGCTGACGCCGGGGGCGCACGAGTTGAGCATCCCCAGCAGGGCCGCCAGTCCGCCGAACGAGGCGCCGTACCCGACCGAGGTGGGCACCGCGACCAGGGGGACGCCGACCAGGCCGCCCACCACGCTGGGCAGGGCGCCTTCCATGCCCGCCACGACCACCAGGCAGTCGGCCCGCTCCAGGGCGGGGCGTGCGGCCAGCACCCGGTGCAGCCCGGCGACGCCGACGTCGCGCACCTCCTCCACGCCTGCCCCGTGGGCCCGGGCGGTGAGCGCGGCCTCGGCCGCGACGGGCGCGTCCGAGGTCCCTGCCGAGACCACCACGACGGTGCCGCGCGGCTCGGGGAACCGGCCCAGCGTCGCGCACCGGGCGACCTCGTCCACGACGGCGTCGGGGAGCGAGGTCGCCACCAGGGCACGCGTCTCTGCGTCCAGCCGCGTGGCGAGGACGGCCCGGTCCGGGTGCGCAGCGCCCAGCGTGCGCAGGATCTCCACGACCTGGGCGGGGGTCTTGCCCGCGCCGTAGACGACCTCCGGGTCCCCGGTGCGCGCGGCCCGGTCCAGGTCGACCCGGGCGAACCCCAGGTCCGAGACCAGCCCCCGTCCGCTGTCCCTGTCCTGGCTCTCCGCCGAGTCGCTCACAGTCCCACCGCAGGGGTCTGCGCGGCACCGGGGTCGGAGAGCTCGAAGAACTCCTTCGGTCCGAAGCCGAACCTGGCCGCGACGACGTTGGAGGGGAAGGTCCGCGCCCGGACGTTCAGGGCGCGGACGTTGCCGTTGTAGAACCGTCGACCCGCCGCAATCCGGTCCTCGGTGTTGGCCAGCTCGCGCTGGAGCTGGAGGAAGTTCGCACTGGCCTTGAGCTCGGGGTACCCCTCGGCGACGGCCAGGACGCCGCGGAGCGCGCCGCCGACCTCCTCCTCGTAGGGGCGGCGGCCGGCCGGGGCGTCGCCGGCGTGGGCCTGGGCTGCGACGCGGGCCTCGGTGACCCGTTGCAGGACCGTGCGCTCGTGGTCGGCGTAGCCCTGGATGGTGGCGACCAGGTTGGGGATCAGGTCGTAGCGGCGCTGCAGCTCGACGTCCACCTGGCTCCAGGACTCCGCCACCAGGGTGGTCTGGGACACGAAGCGGTTGTAGGACACGACCACGGCCAGCCCGACCACGAGGACGGGCACCGCGACGGCCGCGGCGACCACGACGGCGGTCATCCCTGGGCCTGCCGTCCGGGGATGCCGTACTTCTCGCGGACGAAGTCGGGCAGCTGGTCGAGGATCCGGTCGATGACCGCTACCCGGCGGTCCACCTCCGCCGGCTCGTGGCGGCCCGGCTCGATGGTGAGGATCGACCCGTTGCTGGTCTTCCAGGCGACGTCCCGGACGGTGAGGAGGTACTCCATCGTCCGTGGGTGCAGCACGTCGTAGGCGAACCTGCGGTCCGGGCAGGTGACGGTGAAGGCGCGGTTGAACTCCTCCGACTCCAGCTCGATGTCCCGGTTCAGCAGCTTGCCGAGGGTGCGGCTGAAGAACCCCTCCGGAGTGACCTGGAGGTTCGGCACGGCGGCCCCGATCTGGAGGGCGACCACGGAGTACCAGTGGCTGACCTCGCGAGACTGGGACTGGCCGTTGGCGCTCGTCGAGGTCTCGGTGGTGTGGTACAGGTAGTCGAAGGCGACGAAGCCGCGGCCCTCGTGCAGGCCCTGCATGACGTGGTGGGCCTGGCGGTTGTGCCCCAACCCGAACGGCGCGCCCTCGAAGCTGCGGCACCAGCGGTCGTCGCGCTTGACCCAGGTCCACCCACGCGACGCGGCATAGGCGCTCATCCGCTCGCGCCGCCGCTTCTCGGCGAGGTAGCTCAGCCACCCGAGGAGGGCCACGAGGCCGACGCCGACGACGACGATGAGGACGATCAGACCGGAAGCCACCGGAACAGGCTAGGTCAACCGGTCCTCGGCCGCGGGACGACGGCGCGTTCCGCGGCCTCTAGATTGAGCGGCATGAGGTACTTCGTGACCGGCGGCTCGGGCTTCGTCGGCCGCCACCTTCTGCTCCGGCTGCTGGCGCAGGGCCACGAGGTCCTCGCCCTGGTCCGTTCCGAGGCGTCGGCGGCGGTGGTCGCCTCGGTCGGGGCCACCCCGGTCCTGGCCGACCTGTGCGACGTGGGTGCCGTGGCCGGGAGGCTGGAGGGGTGCGACGTCGTCGTGCACGCGGCCGCCGACACCCGCTCGTGGGGGCGGCCCGGCGACCTCGAGCTGGTCAACGTCGCCGGGACCCGGGCACTGCTGGACGCGGCCCGGACCGCCCGGGTGCCCCGGCTGGTGCACGTGAGCACCGCGGCCGTGCTCGCCGACGGGCACCCGCTGCGGTTCGTCGACGAGAGCGCGCCCTACCCCCGGCGGTACGCGGGGGAGTACTCCCGCACCAAGGCGCTCGCCGAGCAGCTCGTCGTCGCCGCGGACGGCCGCGAGCTGCGGACGGTGGTCGTCCGGCCCCGCCTGGCCTGGGGTCCCGGCGACACCACCGTGATGCCGCAGGTGCTGCGGGCGGTGGAGGAGGGGCGGTGGGCCTGGGTCAACGGCGGGGAGTACCTCACCTCGACCTGTCACGTCCTCAACCTCTGCCTGGGCATCGAGCGGGCCGCGGAGCAGGGCCGGGGTGGTCAGGTCTACTTCGTCACCGACGGCGCCCCCGTCCCCTTCCGTGAGTTCGTCACCCGCTGGGCCGCGGCGTACGGCGTGAGGTTGCCCACGCGCTCCGTGCCCTCCCCGGTCCTGCGCACCGCGACCGGGGTGCTCGACCGGGGCTGGCGCGTCCTGCACCTGCGGGGTGAGCCGCCGGTCGCCGGCGTCGCGCTCGCGCTCGGGGTCCACGAGGTCACGGTCAACGACGCCCGCGCCCGGGCCGACCTCGGCTACGTGCCGGTGGTGTCGGTGGACCAGGGACTCACGGACCTGGCGGCGCACCAGGCCGGGTGAGGCCGGCGACCGGGGTGCCGGTGCCGTCCCCCAGCGCCGAGCCGCGCATCGCCAGGCGCTCGGCGATCCGGTCGTAGGACGGCTCGGGCAGTCCGATCAGGGCCTCGACGCAGTCGACGAAGCCCTGGCTGGAGTCCCACCAGGTCTGCAGGTTGCGCGGCTGGTAGTCCTCCCCGGCCCGGAAGTGGTCCGCGGTCGACTCGGCCAGCCGGACCGAGAGGCAGTCGCCCCGGTCGAGGCGGCGCTGGGTGCCGAGGAAGGCCTTGCCGGAGGAGGGGTCCAGCCGGATCCGGATCCGGGTGAAGAGGTCCAGCAGCCGGAACAGCAGGGTCATCGAGCTGTGCCGGATCGCCGAGGAGCCGCTGGCGACGTAGTGGGCAAGGAGCGCCTCGTCGAAGACGAGGCCGCTGTCGTTGGCCTCGGCGACCATCCACAGCAGCGCCGTGTCGGAGAGCCCGGTCTGGCCGTAGCCGCCGCCCACGTCGGAGTGGGCGCCCTCGAACCACACCTGACGGACGCGCGGGTCCTCGGTCTCGCCGTCCCCGGTCTCCCACAGGCACGGCTCGAACTTCATCCGGGCCTCGTCGACAGCCAGTGCCTGCCGCGCGCAGCGCACGGCCGCGCCGAGCCTGACGTCGTGGAACTGGTGTCCCCGACGCAGGGCGCCCGGGACCCCCAGGGCGCCGACGGTGTCGAAGACGCCGAGGAAGGTGATCGGGGTCTCCGCGTGGCAGTAGTCGTGCTTGAACTCCGCGGTGCTCTGCCCGGTCCGGCCGCCGGCCGGGTCGACGCGTCGGTAGCGGGCCACCGCCTCGGGCAGCTTCTCGGCGACCAGGGCGTGGCGGGTGAGCAGTCCGACGTTGCCGATCATGCCGCCCAGGGACCTCGCCGTATACGCGCCGCGACTGAACCCGAAGATGTAGACCTCGTCGCCCGGCTCGTAGTTCGCGGCCAGGAAGCGATAGCCGGCCAGCACGTGGGTGAACAGGCCGAAGCCGAACGCGCCGCCGAGGAGCCGGTCGATCCGGTAGCCGGCGCCCACCCCGCTCAGGTAGAGCACGAGCTGCTGGATGCCGTTGGTGGCCGTCAGGTCGGTCTGGACGCTTCGAGCGATCTTCTCGATGTTCGTGACGTAGGTGCTGTCGGGCCGGTTCCACGTCCCGTCGCAGCAGATGACCAAGCGCTTCATGCTTCCGATGCTGGACCTGTTCGGACCAGATGTCACCGGTGCGGCGGACCTCCGTCCTGATACTGCTCTTCCGGGTCATCTGCCGCGAGGCTGGTCAGGGTGGTGACGGTCAGGATCGCGAGGATCACCCCCAGCGACCAGAGGGTGGGGATCTCCGGGACCGCCGACCACTGCAGGTGCGCCCAGTGCAGGGCCAGCTTGGCGCCGATGAACGCGAGGATCGCGGCCAGCCCGAAGTCGAGGTGCTGGAGCTTGCTCAGCGCCCCCTCGAGCACGAAGTACAGCGCCCGGAGGCCGAGCAGGGCGAACGCGTTGGTCGCGAACACCAGGAACGGGTCGCCGGTGATGCCGTAGACCGCGGGCACCGAGTCGACGGCGAAGACGACGTCGGTGGCGAAGACCGCGACCACGACCACGGCCAGCGGGGTGAGGGCCCGGGCGCCCCGGACCCGGGTGAGGAGACGGGGGCCGTCGAAGTCGTCGCTGACCGGGAAGACCTTGCGGATCAGGCGCACGCTCCGCAGCTGGTCGATGTCGACCTCGCGGTCGTGTCCCTGGACGGCGTCGCGGAGGATCTTGGCGGCGGTCGCGACGAGGATCAGGCCGAAGACGAGGAACATCGCGTCGAAGCGGGACAGCGCCGCCGCGCCGAGCGCGATGAAGATCCCGCGCAGGACCAGCGCGCCGACGATCCCGTACAGCAGCACCCGCTGCTGCAGCTCCCGGGGCACCGCGAAGGCGGCGAGGAGCAGGAGGAAGACGAAGAGGTTGTCGACGCTCAGCGACTTCTCGACGAGGTAGCCGGTGAGGTACTCCAACCCGCGCTCGGAGCCGAAGTCGGCCCAGACGTACACGCCGAACGCGAGCGGGAGGGCGACGTAGAACGCCGACCAGGCCAGGGCCTCCTTCATGGAGACCTCGTGCGGGCGACGGGTGATCAGGAAGTCGACGACGAGCAGGACGACGACCGCGCCCAGCACGGCCGCCCACAGCAGCGGGGTGCCGATCGTGTCGAGGGCGCCGGAGCCGGGCTCCGCGAGCCGCGGCAGGGTGGTCACGTGGGGCATGGGTGTCCTCAGGTTTCTGGCCTGAGGTCTCCTTCACCTCCGGCGGGGCCGGAGGCAGCCGCCCGAGACACCTGGGAGGCGTCGTACTGACCGGACCGGCTCGAGGAAGTACTCCCCTCGGGCCTCAGTGTACCGGGCGGTCCTCAGCGCCGCTGTCGATCAGCTGTCCGAGCCGTCTGGTGCCGCGCCAGGAGCGCGCCTTGACCGTGCCGATCGGCACGCCGAGCCGGTCGGCGACCTCGCGCTGGCTGAGCTGCCCGAAGTAGGTCAGGGTGATGACCTCCCGCTCGTGCGTGGGCAGGCGCAGCACCGCAGCCCGCACCTCCGCCCGGACGGCGTACCGGTCGGCGGTCTCCCGGCCGTCCTCCCCGACGAGGTACCGCGCCTGCTCGACGCCGACCACGTCGAGCCGCCGGCCACGCAGGACGTCGATCGCGCGGTGCTTGGCGATGGTGAAGAGCCATCCGCTGAACCGCTGACCCGGGTCGTAGTCCGGTGCGAAGCGCCAGGCGTCGAGGAACGTGCGCTGCACGACGTCCTCGGCGTCGGTGGGGCCGACGTAGCGGGTGACGTAGGCGAGCACGTCGGCGGCGTAGGCGGCGTAGGCGTCCTCGAGCGCCTTCTCCTCCCGGCGCGCGAGTCGCAGGCCGATCGCCTGCCCGGTGTCCACGCGAGGGGTTCGCGGCCCTGCCGCGGGGGGCTTGGTCGGTGCCGGCGCAGGTCGGGGAGACTGCGGGCATGAGCGACCTCGTGCTGGGCGGACTGACCGCCGTACCCGCCCTCAGCCGTCCCGACCTGCTGCCGGAGCCGGTCCTCGCCGCGTTGCGTGCCTGGCCGGCAGCCGAGGCGTGCGGGGTGGTCCCGATCGACCCGGACCTGGCGGACACCGCGGCCCTGAGCGCCGCCTACGACCTGCCGGCACGCGCCAGCGGCAACTGCGTGGTCGTGGGTGGGCGCCGGGACGGGGAGCAGCGGGTCGCCGCGTGCGTGGTGCGCGCCGACACCCGGGCGGACGTGAACAACCTGGTCAAGCGGCGTCTGGACGTGCGCAAGGCGTCGTTCCTGGCCATGGACCGGGCGGTCAGCGAGACCGGCATGGAGTACGGCGGGATCACCCCGGTCGGGCTCCCGGGGTCCTGGCGGGTCCTCGTCGACGCCCGCCTGCTGGAGGAGCCGGTCGTGGTGCTCGGCAGCGGGCTGCGCTGCTCGAAGCTGCTGCTGCCCGGACCCCGGTTGGCGGACCTGCCGCGTGCGGAGGTCGTGGAGGGGCTGGGACTCTAGCCGGGCCCCACCCCGACCGGGTCGGGTGTGGACGGAGCCGCAGCCCGGGCGGCCACGAGACCGACGACGGCGGCGACGCCGGCCACGAGGACCGCGTCGCGGACCCCGACGTGGTCGGCGAGGGTGCCGACCAGCGGCGGGCCGCCGAGGAACGCCGCGTAGCCGATCGAGCTCACCACCGAGAGCCTGGCGGCGGACCGGCTCTCGTCCTCCCCGGCAGCGGTCATCCCGGTGGGGAAGCCGAGCGAGGCGCCCAGGCCCCACAGCACGGCACCGGCGAGCGCGCCGGGCACCCCGGGCGAGACCACCACCGCGGTCACCCCGGCCAGGACCAGCACCGCGGTGGCCCGGAGCGTGGTCACCCGGCCGAACCGGATGATGAACCAGCTGCCGACCAGTCGCCCGGCGGTCATCGAGGAGACGAAGGCGGCGAACGCGAGCGACCCGAGGGCGGGGGTGGCGTCGTACCCGTCCACGAGCGCGAGGGCGAGCCAGTCGTTGGCGATCCCCTCGCACAGCGCGAACGCCATCACCAGGAGCCCGATCGCCAGGGTGCGTCCCTCCCGCCAGGCCCGCCAGGGCGAGATCGTCGAGGTCGTCGACATGGTGCTCGTCAGCGGCAGGAACCGCCGGGCGCCGGGGACCACGGCCACCGCCACCACCCCCACGGTCATCAGGAGCTGGCCGGGCAGGGGCAGTCCGGTGTGCGCGGAGAGGGCGCCGACCAGCGCGCCGCCGACGGTGCCGAGGCTGAAGCCGGCATGGAACCGGGCCATGACCACCCGCCCCAGGCGCCGCTCGACGTCGGCCGCCTCGACGTTCATCGCGACGTCCCAGAGGCTGCTCCCGGCGCCGTAGGCGAAGAGGGCGGCACCGACGACCGGCACCGTCCCGCCGGCGAGGCCGGCGGCCATGAGCACCAGCCCCGCTCCGACGGCGGTCGCCCCGCCCAGCACCGTGCGGCTCGGTCCCAGGCGGGAGATCACCACCCCGGAGGTGGGCAGCGCGACCACGGTCCCGGCGGAGAGACACAGCAGCAGCAGGCCCAGGGTGCCGGGGGTCAGACCGAGCCCGTCGCGCAGCTCGGGCAGCCGGGCGACCCAGGACGCGAACGCGAAGCCGTTGACCACGAAGACCAGGCCGACCGCGCGTCGGGCCTGGTCGAGCCGGGGGGTCACCATGGCTTCGGGTGCATCTCCCAGGCCAGCAGCTCGGCCCCCTGGTCGTCCGCGGTCAGCCGCAGCCCGCTGGCGCCGAAGGCACGGAGGGCGTCGCCGGCGCCCACGGGGCCGACCCCGTCGACCTCGACCGTGCCGCGGGCCACGAACAGGTGGGTGGCCGGTGACTCGGGGGCGTGCACCGCTTCGCCGGCGGACAGGCGGGCGGCGTGCAGCGCGGCCCGGCCGGTGCGCAGCCGGACGGCCGCGACGTCGGCGTACGACGGCAGGCCCGCGGCGAGGGTGACCCAGTCGCCGGCGTCGAGGGCCTCGGTGACGTCGCCCTGCTCGTACTCGGGAGGAAGCCCGGGGACGTCGGGCCGGGCCCACATCTGGACGAAGTGGACGGGCTGGTCGGCCCCGGGGCCGCCCCCGTGGGACTCGGTGTGCACCACGCCGCTTCCGGCCGACAGCCGTTGGACCAGACCCGGGACGACCAGCCCGCCAGCGCCGGTCGAGTCCCGGTGGCGCAGGCTGCCCGAGAGGACCCAGGTGAGGATCTCCAGGTCGCGGTGCGGGTGGGCGGGGTAGCCGTGCCCGGGGTCCACGAGGTCCTCGTTGTGGCAGACCAGGAACCCCAGCTCGACGTTCGCCGGGTCGTAGTGCCGGTCGAAGGAGAAGGAGTGCCGGGTCGTCCGCCCCTCGGCGCGGGTGACGAACCGGTCGCCGGCGCGGCGTACCTGGACCTGGCTCACGCGGCCACGGTCCCGAAGCCGAACTGGGCCACCAGCTCGAAGGCCTCGTCGTCGACGCGGACGAGGTGGGCCTCCCGCGCCTCGCAGCGCAGCGGTCCGTGCGCGTCCAACCGGTCCTGGAGGTCCTCGAGGCGCTCGTGGGCGCCCAGCGGCACCGTGACGTGCGGCACCACGTCGTCGAAGCGGCCTTCGTAGGGCGGGTGCTCGGGGAACGCGTGGGCCAGGGCACGCACCAGCCGCCGGAAGGGCGCCGCCGGCTCCGGGGCGAGGTAGACCGGGCCGTTCGGGAACCGGCAGACCTGGCTCAGCCGGAACCAGAAGGGGACCACGTCGGCGAACAGCGCGGTCAGCTCGTCGAGCAGGCCGTCGGTGACCTGCTCGGGCGGGGCGAAAGGGGTGATCAGGGTGAGGTGGGCGGGCAGTCCGGGGATTCGGGGACCGTCGGGGTCTCCAGCCGTGCCGGCCACAGCCCGGTCCAGCAGCCAGCTGGCAGCGGGGACGGGGACCACGAGGGCGGTGAAGGCCATGCGCACTGTGATACACCCCGGCGGCCTCGCGACGCGCCCGCCGCACCTACGCTGAGACCATGGGGCACGGACACGGGCACGCCGCCGGCCGGGCCGAGGACCGGCGCAGGCTGCGGATCGTCCTGGGCGTGACCCTGGCCGTCCTGGCCGCCGAGCTGGTCGGCGCGTGGTGGAGCGGCTCGCTGGCCCTGCTGGCCGACGCAGGGCACATGGCCACCGACGCGGGCGCGATCACCCTGGCCCTCTCGGCGTCGTACGTCGCGACGCTGCCCGCCTCGTCGCAGCGCTCCTTCGGCTTCCACCGCGCCGAGGTGCTCGCCGCGCTGCTCAACGCCGCGGTGCTCGTGGTCCTCTGCGCGTACCTCCTGGTCGAGGGGATGCTCCGGCTCCTCGCCCCGCCGACGGTGGAGGCCGGCCCGATGCTCGGCTTCGCGGTCGCCGGGCTGCTGGCCAACATGGTCTCGCTGGTCGTCCTGTCCCGCCGGTCGGCGTCGCTCAACATGAGAGGGGCCTACCTCGAGGTGCTCTCGGACCTGGTCGGCTCGGTGGCCGTGGTGGCTGCCGCGGTGGTCGTCCTCACTACCGGGTTCCAGCGGGCCGACCCGGTGGCCACGCTCCTGATCGCCGTGCTGATCGCTCCCCGGGCCGTCTCGCTGCTCCGGGAGGCCGCCGACGTGCTCCTCGAGGCCGCCCCGGGCGACGTCGACGCCGACGAGATCCTCGTGCACCTGCGCGAGGTGCCGGGCGTGGTCGACGTGCACGACCTGCACGTGTGGACGATCACGAGCGGCATGCCCTCGCTCTCGGTGCACGTCACAGTGGACGACGAGGCCTTGGCCCTGCAGGGGGTGGGGAGGTTCCTGGACTGCTTCAGTGCCTGCGTGGCCGACCACTTCGACGTCGACCACACGACGTTCCAGGTGGAGCCGCGCTCGCACCGCGCCCACGAGCACCTCGGCGACCTGCACCCGTGAGCGGGGTCGGTGCCGTCCTGGTCGCCGCGGCCTGCGGGCTGGTCGTGGCCTGGGTCGTGCTGGTCGTGGTGCTGTACGTCCTCGGCCGCCGGTCCGGTGACCCGACCTCGCTCCAGGAGGCGCTGCGCCTGGCCCCCGACGTGGTGCGGCTGCTGCGGCGGCTGGCCGGCGACCCGACGCTTCCGTGGGGCCTGCGCGTCCGGCTCCTGCTGCTGCTCGGCTACCTGCTCAGCCCCGTGGACCTCGTCCCGGACTTCGTCCCCGTGGTCGGCTACGCCGACGACGCCCTCGTCGTCGCCCTGGTGCTGCGCTCGGTGGTCCGCTGCGCCGGCACCGAGGCGCTGGACACGCACTGGCCAGGGACCCCGCAAGGGCTGCTCGCGGTGAGGCGGCTCGCGGGCCTCGACTGACCGGGTCCGGTCGAGGCGCGGGCTGGTTGTCGTTCCCCAGGGCAGGGCCGATGCCTCGACGGACTACGGTGTCTCCGCTAGAATCGAACACATGTTCGAGTTGTCGTGGGTCGATGAGCTGGACGGTGCGGCCGCGGCCGATGCGCTGGCGCGATCCCGCGTGAAGGTGCTGCAGGCTGAGGCGGAGCAGCTGGTCCTGGCGGCGCACTGGGCCGACCTGCACGCGCCCGAGCTCGTGGAGGGCCAGGCACCCGAAGCCCGGGTGCCTGGCGCCGAGCGTGTGGTGCGCGCGGGGGCCGACGGCTGTCCGGAGATCGGTGAGTTCGCGCCGGCGGAGCTTGGCGTCCTGACCGGGCCGACCACGGCCGCCGGAGTGCAGCGGGTCGCCGACGCGGTCAACCTGCGACACCGCCACCCGGTGCTGTGGGACGCCCTCCGGCACGGTCGGGTGCGGGTCTGGGTCGCGACGACCGTGGCGCGTCGCTGCGCCCGGGCGAGGCTGACCCTCGACCAGGCCAAGTGGGTCGACGAGCAGACCACGCCGTATGCCGCCACGCTCCCGCCGCGCCGCTTCTTCGACCTGGTCGAGGCCAGGATCATCGAGGTCGACCCCGCTGCCGCGGAGGCCCGGGCGACCGCAGCGGCCCTGGCCCGCTTCGTCCGTGCCGGCGCCAGCGACGAGCACGGCCTGCGCACGCTCGTGGCGAGGGCCCATGCAGGGGACGTCACCTTCCTCGTGGCCGTCCTCGACCGGATCGCGGTGCTGCTGGCCGCACGAGGCGACACCGAGCCGCTGGAGGCGCGGCGCGCCACCGCGCTGCGCATCCTCGCCAACCCGGCCCGCGCGCTCGCCCTCCTGACCGAGGCATCCCTGGAGGCGAGCTCGCCGGAGGTCGACCACGCCGACCTTGACGAGGCGTACGCCGACCAGCGGTCGGGCGGGTCGCTGGCCTGGATGCGCGACAGCGAGGGACGGAGGTTGCCGGGCATCCCTCACGAGGACTCCTTGCCCCTGGTCGATCCGGACGAGGCGCTCCGCCGGGTCGGTTTCCGACCCGCCGTGTGCGGAGGGGGCGCGAGCCCTCTGGACGACCCCCAGGGAGGTGGCGAGCTGGGCAGCCCGGCACTGCTCAGGAGCTTGCTGGAGGCGCTGACCGCCGGCTTCGACGCCCGCCGCCTCGACCCGGTGACGGTCCTGCACGTCCACATCGAGCAGCCTGCGCTGGTGGTGGGCACCGGGGTCGCCCGGGTCGAGGGCGCCGGGCCGGTGGTCCTCGGCCAGGTCAGGGACTGGCTCGCCCACCCCAGCAGTCCCGAGCAGGTCCGACAGCAGGTCTCGCTCCGTCCGGTCCTCGACGTGCACGGCGTGCGCCCGGTGGACCGGTACGAGCTCCCGGCCCGGATGAGGGAGGCACTCCGGGCGCGTGATCCGTACGAGTCGTTCCCGTTCGGCACGCTGGCAGGACGTGCGGCGGACGCGGACCACGTCGAGCCCTACGACCCGACCGGTCCGCCGGGTCAGACCGGTCTGCACAACCTCACCCCGCTGGGCCGGTTGCACCATCGGCTGAAGACGCACGGCAGGTGGCGGGTGCACCGTCCTCGTCCCGAGGAGTCCTGGTGGCGCACGCCGCACGGTCACTGGCTCCGGGTCGACCCCGCGGGGACCCACCACCACGGCCGCGACCAGGAGCTCGACCGTGCCTGGGCGTGAGGTCGGGTCAGAGCCGCGCTGCGAGCTCGGTGCCCTGCCGGATGGCCCGCTCCGCGTCGAGCTCGGCGGCCACATCGGCGCCGCCCACGAGGTGGACCTGCCCACGGCTGTCGCTGCCTTCTGCCGCCAGGGCATCGAACAGGTCTCGCACCGGCTCCTGGCCGGCGCAGACGACGACGTGATCGACCTCCAGCAGCCGTGGCTCCCCGTCGACGGTGACGTGGAGCCCGGCGTCGTCGACCCGGTCGTAGGTCACGCCGGTGACCAGGTGGACCCCCGAGTCCCTCAGCACGATCCGGTGCGCCCACCCCGACGTCTTCGCGAGGTCCTTGCCGATCGGGGTGGTGCGCCGCTGCAGCAGGTGCACCTCGCGCGCCGGGACCCGGGGCTTCTTCTCGGTCACCCCTCCGGGGTGCAGGGCGGGGTCGGCGACGCCCCAGTGCGCCAGCCAGTCGTCGAGGTCCTCCTCGGTGTGGGTGAGGAAGACGCTGACGTCGACCCCGATGCCGCCCGCGCCGACGACGGCGGCCCGGGGGCCCACGACGACCCGGCCGGCGAGCACGTCTGCGTAGGAGACCACCGAGGGGTGGTCGCCGCCGACCAGGTCAGGGACCCTGGGGACCACGCCGGTCGCGACCACGACGTCGTCGAAGCCGGTCAGGTCCTCGACCCGGGCCCGGGTGCTGAGCCGGACCGTCACGCCCAGGACCTCCAGGCGCCGGCGGTAGTACCGCAAGGTCTCGGCGAACTCCTCCTTGCCCGGGACCCGCATGGCCAGCCGGAACTGGCCCCCGAGCGCGTCGCCGGCCTCGAAGAGGGTGACCCGGTGGCCGCGCTCGGCTGCCGTCAGGGCGGTCGCGAGCCCGGCGGGCCCCCCACCCACGATCGCCACGGTCCTGGCCCGGGTGCGGGGCACCGGCAGCAGCTCCAGGGACGTCTCCCGCGCGGCCCGGGGATTGACCAGGCAGGAGGCGCGCTTTCCCGCGAACGTGTGGTCCAAGCAGGCCTGGTTGCAGGCGATGCACGTGTTGATCTCGTCGGCGCGGCCGGCGGCGGCCTTGGCGACGAAATCGGGGTCCGCGAGCAGTGGCCGGGCCATCGAGACGAGGTCGGCGGTGCCGTCGGCGAGCAGCTCCTCGCCGAGCTCGGGGGTGTTGATCCGGTTCGAGGCACAGACCGGGATCGGCACCTCCGCGCGAAGGCGTCGGGTCGTCCAGGTCCAGGCGCCGCGGGGGACCTGGGTGATGATCGTGGGCACCCGGGCCTCGTGCCAGCCGATGCCGGTGTTGAGCAGCGACGCGCCGGCGTCCGCCACCAGGTGCGCCAGGGTGACCGTCTCGTCCCAGGTCTGCCCGCCCTCGACGAGGTCGAGCAGCGACATCCGGTAGCTCACGATGACGTCCTCGCCGACCGCCTCGCGGACCCGGCGGACCACCTCGACGGGGAAGCGCATCCGCTTCTCCGCCGTCCCTCCCCACCGGTCCTCGCGCAGGTTGGTGCGGGCGACGAGGAACTGGTTGAGCAGGTAGCCCTCCGACCCCATGATCTCCACGCCGTCGTAGCCCGCCTTCACCGCGAGCCGCGCGGCCCGGGCGAAGCCGTCGAGGGTGCGCTCGACGCCTCGAGCCGAGAGGGCGCTCGCCTTGAACGGCGTGATCGGCGACTGGGTGGCGCTGGCGGAGACCGAGAACGGGGTGTAGCCGTACCTGCCCGCGTGCAGCAGCTGAAGCGCGATCTTGCCGCCCTCGGCATGGACGGCGTCGGTCACGGTCCGGTGCCGCTGGGCCTGCAGCCGCGTGGTCATCTGCGAGCCGAACGGCAGCAGCCAGCCACGCACGTCGGGGGCGTAGCCGCCGGTGACGATGAGGCCGACACCACCCCTGGCCCGCAGAGCGAGGTACGTCGCGAGCTGCGGCACGTGCCACGGCCGGTCCTCCAGCCCGGTGTGCATCGAGCCCATCACGACCCGGTTGCGCACGGTGCCGCCGCGCAGCTCCAGCGGCGAGAGCAGGTACGGGAAGTCGGTCATCAGGGGTTCCCTTCGGTGGCGATGCCGTGCGCGGCGAGGTACTCCCCGAGCCAGTCGACGAAGAACTGCTCCAGGCGGATGCCGCCACGCAGGACGAGGTACTGGTCCAGGGCTGGTCCCGAGAGCGTTGCCGGGTCGGGGTGGTCGCGGCGCTCCAGCTGCTCGTACCTCGCCAGCCGGGTGGCGTGCTCGGCGCGCAACGTGGCGATCTCGGCGAGCAGCGCGGCCCGGTCGCCGTACGACGCGCCGCGGAGCTTGACCGCGACCTCGGAGCGGTGGGACTCCCGGGCCAGCGGCTCGGCCAGCCACCGGGCGAGCTCACGGCGGCCCAGGGAGGTCACCTCGTAGACCTTCTTGTCCGGGCGGCCCTGCTGGGAGACCAGGTCGGAGCACACCCACCGGTGGCCCTCCATGCGGGCGAGGACCCGGTAGATCTGCTGGTGGGTGGCGCTCCAGAAGAACCCGATCGAGCGGTCGAAGCGGCGGGTCAGGTCGAGTCCGGACCCCGTGCGCTCGCTGAGCGAGACGAGGATCGCGTGCTCCAGGGGCATCGACCCAGGGTGCCAGAGGATGCAACGAGTTGCATAGTGGTGGCGAGCGTGCGGCTCACTACGCTGTGCCCATGACTCCGCCCCGGCCGCGTCGCCACCTGCTCGCCCTGACCGCTGTCCCGCTGATCCTGGTCGCCGCGGCCTGCGCTCCACAGGAGGAGAGCACGACCTCCGGGTCCGGCAGCCCCAGCGAGCAGCCGACCTCGGCGGACGCCTGCGCCACCGACGCCCTACCGCTCAAGCAGCCCGGGACGTTGACCGTGGGGACCGACTCGCCGGCGTTCGAACCGTGGTTCTCCGACAACGACCCGAGCAACGGCAAGGGCTTCGAGTCCGCGGTGGCCTACGCGGTGGCCGACGAGCTCGGCTTCTCCGCCGACCAGGTCTCGTGGGTCAAGGTGCGCTTCAACAACTCCTACAAGCCCGGCCCGAAGGACTTCGACTTCGACATCAACCAGATCTCGATCACCCCGGCCCGCGAGAAGGTCGTCGACTTCTCCGACGGCTACTACTCCGCGGCCCAGGGCGTGATCGCCCTGGCGGACTCCCCGGTCGCCGAGGCGACCAGCGTCGCGGACCTCGCCGACTACCGGCTCGGCGCCCAGACCGGCACCACCTCGCTCACCGCGATCCGCGACATCATCGCGCCCAAGGCCGACCCGCTGGTGTTCACCGACACCAACGCGGCCAAGCAGGCCCTGCAGAACGGCCAGGTCGACGCGATCCTGGCCGACGTGCCGACCGCGTTCTACATCACCGCGGTGGAGATCCCCCAGGCGGCGATCGTGGGGCAGTTCCAGCCCACGACCGGGGAGCAGGAGCGGTTCGGGATGCTCTTCGAGGACGGCAGCGGCCTGGTCGGCTGCGTCGACGCGGCCCTGGACCGGCTGCGCGACGACGGAACCCTCGCCGACCTCGAGCAGCAGTGGCTCTCGGAGTCCGTCGACATCCCCGTGCTCGAGTAGCCGCCGATCCATGACCGAGCTCCCCCCCGACGTCTGGCGACCCAGCGCGCGCCAGGTCCGGCGGGCCGCCGTGGCCCAGCGGCTCCGACGACGGTCGGTGCTCCTGGCCACCGCCTCCGCGCTGGTCGTCTTCGGCGTCCTCGTGGTCGCGGTCCTCGCCAGCCCCGGGTGGCCGACCGTGCGGGCGACCTTCTTCGACGGCCAGGCGGCCAAGGCGGCCTTCCCCGACGTGCTGCGCGGGTTCTGGCTCAACGTCCGCCTCTTCCTCCTCGCCGAGCCGCTGATTCTCGTCCTCGGGCTGGCAGTCGCCGCGGTCCGGGTCAGCACCGCCCCCGTCCTCCTGCCGGTCCGGCTCCTCGCCGTCGGCTACACCGACCTCTTCCGGGGCCTGCCCACGATCCTGGTGGTCTTCCTGGTCTGCTTCGGGGTGCCCGCCCTCCGGCTCCAAGGCATCACCACGTCGTACTTCTGGCTCGCACTGGTCGCGCTGGTCGCGTCGTACGGCGCCTACGTCGCCGAGGTCTTCCGCTCCGGCATCGATGCGGTGCACCCCTCGCAGGTGGCCAGCGCGACCGCGCTCGGCCTCTCCCACACCCAGGGCCTGCGGTACGTCGTGGTGCCCCAGGCGGTGCGCCGCGTGCTGCCGCCGCTGCTCAACGACTTCGTCTCCCTCCAGAAGGACACCGCCCTGGTCGCCACGGTCGGCCTGCTCGACGCGTTGGGCACCGCCTCGGACACCGCGAACTACACCTTCAACTACACGCCGTACCTCGTGGCGGCAGCCTTGTTCGTGGCCCTCACCGTGCCGCTGGCCCGGTTCACCGACTGGATCGGGCGACGGACCATGGAGCGCGAGCGGGCCGGTGCGCGGTGACCGTCCTGCGGGTGGAGGGACTGCGCAAGAGCTACGGCGACCGCCTCGTGCTGTCGGGGGTCGACCTCGCCGTGGACCAGCACGACGTGGTGTGCCTGATCGGCGCCTCCGGCAGCGGCAAGTCGACGCTGCTGCGCTGCATCGACCTCCTGGAGCCGACCGACGACGGGACGGTCTGGTTCGAGGGCGAGGACGTCTCGGACCCCCGGGTGGACGCGCGGGCGGTCCGCAAGCGGATCGGGGTGGTCTTCCAGGCCTACAACCTGTTCCCGCACCTGAGCGTGCTCGACAACATCACCCTCGCGCCGTGCAAGGTGCACGGCGTCCCGGTCGGAGAGGCCCGGGCGCGGGCCCGGGAGCTGCTGGCCGAGTTCGGTCTGGCCGACAAGGCCGAGGTCCACCCGGACCGGCTCTCGGGGGGACAGCAGCAGCGGGTCGCGGTGGTGCGCGCGCTGGCCACCCGGCCCGCCCTGCTCCTCCTCGACGAGGTCACTGCCGCGCTCGACCCGGAGCTGGTCGGCGAGGTGCTCGACATCCTGCGCCGGCTCGCCGCGGAGGGGACGACCATGGTGCTGGCCACCCACGAGATGGGCTTCGCCCGGGAGATGGCGACCAAGGTCTGCTTCCTCGACGCCGGCCGGGTGCTCGAGGAGGGCCCGCCGGCGGAGCTGCTCAGCGCTCCCCGGGAGGAGCGCACGAGACAGTTCCTGCGCCGCGTGCTCTGACCCCGGTCCCCGGCCCGGTGCCATGATGCCGGTCATGGCTGACCCAGCGGTGCGTCCCGGCTACACCCTCGGCCAGGGGACCGGCCCCCTGCGCGGCGTCAAGGTCGTCGAGCTCGCCGGCATCGGCCCGGGGCCGCACGCGGCGACCCTGCTCGCCGACCTCGGCGCCGACGTGGTCCGCGTGGAGCGACCCGGCGGGTCGGCCAGCGCCGGTCCCCGGCGGACCGACCTGCTGACCCGGGGGCGGCCGAGCGTGGCTCTCGACCTGAAGCATCCCGACGCGCTGGCCGCGCTGCTCCGGCTCGTCGAGGGCGCGGACGTCTTCGTGGAAGGGATGCGGCCGGGGGTGGCCGAGCGGCTCGGGGTCGGTCCGGAGCCCTGCCTGCGCCGCAACCCCGCCCTGGTCTACGGCAGGATGACCGGCTGGGGCCAGGAGGGACCGCTGGCCACGACCGCCGGCCACGACCTGACCTACCTG
This sequence comes from uncultured Actinomycetota bacterium, assembly GCA_963784485.1. Lineage (GTDB taxonomy): Bacteria > Actinomycetota > Actinomycetes > Propionibacteriales > Nocardioidaceae > Marmoricola_A. The sequence goes on from CAWARH010000005.1 coordinate 1,055,686, forward strand.
GCCACCTCCGGCCTGCTGCACGGCCTCGGCCAGGACCCGGACCGGCCGCACTTCCCCGGGAACCTCCTCGGCGACTTCGGCGGCGGCTCGACCTACCTCGTGGTGGGGCTGCTCGCCGCGTTGCTGGAGGCGAGAACGAGCGGGCAGGGCCAGGTGGTCGATGCCGCGATCGTGGACGGTGCGGCCCACCTCGGCCTCATGGGTGCCTCGATGCTCGCGGGCGGGGCGGCGGTGGAGCGGCGTGCCTCCGGGCTGCTCGACGGCGGCGTGCCCTTCTACGACGTCTACGAGACCGCCGACGGCGAGCACCTCGCGGTCGGCCCCCTGGAGGCGCAGTTCTGGGACGTGCTGGTCGAGCTGCTCGGGCTCGCCGACCGCGTCCCGGACCGCTCGGACCCCGACACCCACGAGGAGCTCCGCGCCCTCCTCGCCGAGACGTTCCGGAGCCGCACCCGCGCGGACTGGGTCGCGCTGCTGGAGGGCACCGACGCCTGCGTCGCCCCGGTGCTCCCTCGGAGCGAGGCGGCACACCACCCCCACCTCGTCGCCCGCGGGACCTACGTCGAGCGCGACGGGCAGCTCCAGCCGGCGCCGGCCCCGCGCTTCTCGCGGACCGGGCCCACCCTGACCACCGGGCCGTCGCGCCCCGGTGACGGCACCCGGGCAGTGCTCGAGGCCTGGGGCGTCCAGGACGTGGCCGGGCTGCTGGCCTCCGGTGCCGCGGTCCAGGGGTGACCTGGGCTACGTCGGCTTCCACCTCAAGTTACCGGCTGGTAGCATTGGGTCTGCAACCACCCCCGTCCGACCGAAAGTGGGTCCTCCCATGGCAGACGTGCCCCAGGCATTCGTGTACGACGCGCTCCGCACCCCCCGGGGGAAGGGCAAGAAGGACGGGTCCCTCCACGAGGTCAAGCCCGTCGACCTCGTGGTCACGCTGCTCGACGAGGTGCGCCGCCGCAACGAGAACTTCGATCCCAGCCGCGTCGACGACGTGGTGCTCGGCGTGGTCACGCCGATCGGCGACCAGGGCGCCAACATCGCCAAGACCGCAGCGCTCGCCGCGGGCTACCCCGAGACGACCGCAGGGGTGCAGCTCAACCGGTTCTGCGCCTCGGGGCTCGAAGCGGTCAACCAGGCCGCGTCCCGGATCCGGGCCGGCTGGGAGGACCTGATCCTCGCCGGTGGCGTGGAGTCGATGAGCCGGGTCCCGATGGGCACCGACGGCGGCGCGGCAGCGATGGACCCGATGACCGCGCTGGACACCTCCTTCGTCCCCCAGGGCATCGGTGCCGACCTGATCGCCACCATCGAGGGCTTCTCACGCTCCGACGTCGACGCCTTCGCCGCGGAGTCGCAGTCCCGGGCGGCCAAGGCCCAGGCCAACGGCTACTTCGACGACTCGGTGGTGCCGGTGCGCGACCGCAACGGCCTCATGGTGCTCGAGCGTGACGAGTTCATCCGCCCCGGGACCACCGTGGAGGGGCTGGCCGGTCTGAAGCCGTCGTTCGCCTTCTACGGCGACCTCGGCTTCGACGCGGTGGCGTTGGAGAAGTACCACTGGGTCGAGCGGATCGACCACGTGCACCACGCCGGCAACTCCTCGGGCATCGTCGACGGGGCAGCCCTGGTGGCGATCGGCTCCGAGCAGGTCGGCACCGACCTCGGCCTCCGTCCGCGGGCCCGCATCGTCTCCGCCGCCGTGACGGGAGCGGACCCCACGATCATGCTCACCGGTCCGGCCCCCGCCGCCCGGAAGGCTCTGGCCAAGGCCGGACTCCAGCCCTCCGACATCGACCTCTACGAGATCAACGAGGCCTTCGCCGCGGTGGCCATGCGCTTCATGCGCGAGCTCGACCTCGACCCGGAGATCGTCAACGTCAACGGCGGCGCCATCGCGATGGGCCACCCGCTCGGTGCCACGGGAGCGATGATCCTCGGCACCCTCCTCGACGAGCTCGAGCGCCGCGACCTGCGTCGCGGCCTCGCCACGCTCTGCGTCGGCGGCGGCATGGGCATCGCCACCATCGTCGAGCGCGTCTGAGCGCGCCGGCCCGACTCCTGCTGACCTCCCCGACCTCGTGGACAAGGACCTGAACCGGATGACCGAGACCCCTACCCAGACCACCCCCTCTGCTGTGCGCTACGAGCGCGACGCCGACGGCATCGTCACCCTCACCCTGGACGACCCGTCCGCGGGCGCCAACACGATGAACGACGCCTACTCGGCAGGCATGGCCGCAGCGGTCGACCGTCTCGAGGCCGAGCGGCCCGACGTCGTCGGCGTCGTGGTGACCAGCGCGAAGAAGACCTTCTTCGCCGGTGGCGACCTGAAGATGCTCGTGCAGGCCGGTCCTCAGGACGCCCAGCGGCTCTTCGACGGGAGCATGCAGATCAAGGCGGACCTGCGCCGGCTGGAGACCCTCGGGGTCCCGGTCGTCGCCGCGATCAACGGAGCCGCGCTCGGCGGCGGGCTCGAGATCGCGCTCGCCTGCCACCGTCGGGTGGCCGCCGCCGGACGCTACGAGATCGGTCTGCCCGAGGTCACCCTCGGTCTCCTGCCCGGCGGCGGCGGGGTGGTGCGCACCGTCCGGATGCTCGGCGTCGCCGACGCCCTCATGAACGTGCTGCTGCAGGGGCAGCGCTACCAGCCCGAAGCCGCCCGCGAGAAGGGCCTGGTCGACGAGGTGGTCGCCCCCGCAGAGCTGCTCGCCACCGCACGGGCGTGGATCCTGGGCCACCAGGAGGACGCCGAGGCGGCCAGCCAGCCGTGGGACCGGCCGGGCTACCGGATGCCGGGCGGCACGCCGGCCACCCCGAAGCTGGCGCAGATGCTGCCGGCCTTCCCCGCCGGGCTGCGCAAGCAGACCAAGGGCGCCGACTACCCCGCCCCCAAGGCGATCATGGCCGCCGCGGTCGAGGGCGCCCAGGTCGACCTGGACACCGCGCTGCGGATCGAGAGCCGCTACTTCACCAGCCTGGCCACCGGGCAGAACGCCAAGAACATGATCCAGGCGTTCTTCTTCGACCTGCAGGCGATCAACTCCGGGTCGCTGCGCCCGCAGGGCTTCGAGACCTTCCGCGCCACCCGCGTGGGTGTCCTCGGCGCCGGGATGATGGGCGCCGGCATCGCCTACGTCTGCGCCCGGGCCGGCATGGAGGTGATCCTCAAGGACGTCAGCCTGGAGGCGGCCGAGCGGGGCAAGTCCTACTCGCGCACCCTCAACGACAAGGCGGTCTCCCGCGGACGCCTGACCGAGGAGCGGTCCGCGGAGCTGCTCGACCGGATCACGCCGACCGCAGACCCCGCCGACCTGGGCGGGTGCGACCTGGTGATCGAGGCGGTCTTCGAGGACCCGTCGCTCAAGGCCCAGGTCTACGCCGAGATCCTGTCGGTGGTCGACGACGACGCCCTGCTGTGCTCGAACACCTCCACGCTGCCGATCACCGAGCTGGCCCAGGCGGTCGACCGGCCCTCGGACTTCATCGGGCTGCACTTCTTCTCCCCGGTCGACAAGATGCCGCTGGTCGAGATCATCAAGGGCGCCAAGACCTCCGAGGCGGCGGTCGCGAAGGCCATCGACGTGGTGCAGCAGATCCGCAAGACGCCGATCGTGGTCAACGACAGCCGCGGCTTCTACACCTCCCGGGTGATCGGCACCCAGATCAACGAGGGGCTGGCGATGCTGGCGGAGGGCGTGGCCCCGATGAGCGTGGAGCGGGCCGCGCTGACCGCGGGCTACCCGGTCGGCGCTCTCCAGATCAGCGACGAGCTGAACCTGGAGCTGATGGTCAAGATCCGCAACGCCACCAAGGCAGCGGTCGAGCGCGACGGCGGCACCTACACCCCGCACCCCGGCGAGCGGGTCATCGACCGGATGCTCGAGGTGGGTCGGCCCGGCAAGCTCAAGGGCGCGGGCTTCTACACCTACGACGAGGCGGGCCGTCGGGAGGGCCTCTGGCCGGGGCTGGTCGAGGAGTTCCCCACGGCCGCGGAGCAGCCCCCGCTCACCGACCTGCAGGACCGCTACCTGTTCATCGAGGCGATCGAGACGGCCCGGTGCTTCGACGAGGGCGTGATCACCTCGACCGCCGAGGCCAACATCGGCTCCATCTTCGGGATCGGCTACCCCGCGAACACCGGCGGCGCCGCGCAGTTCGTGCACGGCTACTCCGGGCCCGCCGGGACCGGTATCGCCGCGTTCGTGGCCCGCGCCCAGGAGCTCGCGGCGAGGTACGGCGAACGGTTCACTCCGCCCGCCAGCCTCGTCGAGAAGGCGACCCAGGGGCAGCGCCGCTGAGCCGACGCCGCCGGTTCCGGCGAACGCCGGACCGGCGGCGGGCTCCGCTGGGACACTGGGAAGCATGTCTGCTCCCGTGGTCGAGGTCGCCTCGCTGGTCGTGCGCTTCGGCGACGTCGACGCCGTCCGGGGGATCGACCTGAGCGTCGCCGCGGGCGCGGCGACCGCCCTGCTCGGACGCAACGGCGCAGGCAAGTCGACGACCATGCGGGTGCTCGCCGGGGTCGTCCCGCCCAGTGCGGGCCTGGTCACCGTGGACGGGCTCGACGTGCGGACCCAGACGATCGCGGTCAAACGGCTCAGTGGCTACTGCCCCGACGTCGGGGGGCTGGTGCCCCGGGCGACCCCCTGGGAGCACCTGCAGCTGGCGGCCCGGCTGCGCCGCCTGGAGGGTTGGGAGGACCGGGCCCGCGCCCTGCTGGAGCGCTTCGACCTCGGCGGCGTCGCCCACCGGGTCACCGCGGGCTTCAGCCACGGGATGGGCCGACGGACCTCCGTGGTCCTGGCCGCCTTCCACGAGCCCCGCCTGCTGCTGCTCGACGAGCCCTTCGACGGCGTGGACCCGCTCGGCGTGGAGGCCACCATGGAGGTGATCGCCGACGCGCGCGCCCGCGGCGCCGCGGTCCTGGTCTCCACCCACCTGCGGGAGCTGGCCGTGCAGTCCTGCCAGGACGCGCTCGTGCTCCGCGGGGGTGCCGCCGTGGCGGCGCTGCCGGCCACCGAGATGACCGGAGAGGCGGGGGCGGGTGTCTACCGGGCGCTCCTCGACTGACCTGCCCGTGCTGCCGGACCGGGCCGGAGCGGTCCTCGCCGACGCACGCCGGGCCGTCGCCGACGTGACCTTCCTGCTGGCGTTCCGCTCCGCCACCCTGCGCGGGCGCGCCCGGACCGGCACGGCTGTCGGGGTCGGGGCGATGCTCGGCCTGACCGTGGCGGCGGCGTGGCTGCCGGCGTACCTGCCCGACGGGGAGACCCGGCGGACCGACGTGCTCTCCCTGCTGCCGAGCGCGATGGCCGGCATCCTGCTCATCGCCATGGTCTCCGCCGCAGCCTCCGGCGGAGGTCGGGAGCTGGTCCCCCGCGACCACGCAGTGGGCTTCCCGGTCAGCCCCACCACCGACCACCTCGGCGCGCTGCTGATGGCTCCCCTCAACATCGCGTGGCTGTTGCAGGCGTGGACCCTGCTCGGAGCCACCGCGTACGTCGTCGGAGCGAGCCCGGGACTCCTGCTCAGCCAGCTCATGGTGCTGGTCTGGCTGGTCACCGCCACCACCGTGGCCCAGACCGTCGGATGGGGGATCGAGTGGCTGCGCCGCGGACCGCGCGGCCCCTGGGTCGCCCGCGGGGTGAGCGTCGTCGCCGGCCTGCTCGGGGCCTACCTCGTCGCCTCGGACCGGCTCGTCCCGCTCCTCCAGGGCAGTCCCACGGTCCGGATCACGATCGCCTCGCTCCAGGCCGGCGGAGGGCCCACCGTGTACTACGCCGAGGTGCTCGCGGCTCTCCTGGGGCTGACCGGGGTCGCGGTGGTCGCGGGGGCGGCGGTCGCCCACGCCGTCGCCCGCCGTCCTGCCCGCGACGAGCTCCGCGTGGAGACCTCGGCGTACCCGGCGCGGCCGACCCCCACCTCGGACCTGCTGGCGATGGTGCGCGCCGACCGGGCCGGGATCTGGCGGTCGGTTCCGCTGCGTCGGGGACTGGCCGTCCTCGCGGTGATGCCGGGGCTGGTCGCCATCGCCGGCGACCTGCAGTGGGACATGCTCACGATCCTGCCGGGCCTGGTCGCCTCCGGGGGAGCCCTGTTGTTCGGCGTGAACTCCTGGTGCCTGGACGGGCGCGGGGCGCTGTGGCGCGACAGCCTCCCGGTGGGGCCCCGGACCGTGTTCGCCTCCCGGGCCCTGGTGCTCGCCGAGGTCCTCGTCGTCGCCACGGCAGGGACCCTCGTCCTCGCGTCCCTCCGCGCCGGCCTGCCGACCAGCGGGGAGGTGGCGGCCGTGGCGGCCGGCGCGTGCGTGGTGGTGCTCCAGGTGGTGTCGGCGTCCTTGCGCTGGTCGGTCCGGCGGCCGTTCGCGGTCGACCTGCGCAGCGCCCGCGCCACGCCGGCCCCGCCCCTGGTGATGGTGGGCTACTCGGCGCGACTGGCCCTGAGCACGACCATGGTCGGTCTGCTGTTCTCCGCGACCGCCCGGGCCCCGTGGCACTGGTCGGTGCTCTGGGCGCTGCCGCTGGTGCTGCTCTCGCTGTCGCGGCTCGTCCGCACCGCGACCACCTGGTCCGACCCTGTGCAGCGGTCCCGGGTGGTCACCACCGTCGCCAGCTGAGTCAGTTCGGCATCTTCAGGTTGCCCTCGCCACCGAGCATCCCCGACAGGCACGTCATCAGGCCCTTCTGCATGGCCGAGGTGTCCGGCTCCTTGCCCTGGAAGCTGTCGCTCAACGCCGCCTGGATCGCGTCGCCGTCCATCGCGTCGCTGATGCACTGGCGCTGCTCGTCGTCGAGCTGCTCCGCGGCGGCGCCCATCCCGGCGGTGAACAGCGAGCTGACGTCCACGCAGTCCACGAACGTCGAGGCCAGGGCGTCGGCGTCGGCGGCGTCGAGGTCGGTCGGGTTCGCGTCCGCAACCAGGTGGTTGTCGCTGTCCACGATGTCGTACTCGCGCAGCTTGTCGACGCCCACGCCGTCGACGAGCCCGTCGGCGACGCAGCCCGCCTGCTCGTCGTCGAGCGTGGTGCCGCCGAAGTCGCCGCCCTGGTCGAGGATGCTGGCCTTGATGTCGGCCTTGGCCTGCGTCTGTGCGTCGGCGTCGCCGCCCGAGGCCGAGGTGTCGGCGGAGTCACCGCTGCTGCAGGCGGTCAGGGCGAGCACGGACGCGGCCAGCACCACGGCGTACTTCTTCATTCTGGCTCCTCGGGTCGACGGCGGTCCTCCACCCTAGCCACGGTCGGGTCGAGGCTGGTGGAGGCAGGTCAGACGGCCGGCTCGAGGGCGCAGTCGGTCAGCCTCTGCTGGAGCGCCTCGTCGGTGGACCGTCGTCCCTGGAAGCCGGCCGAGAGGATCCTGGTCGCGGCGACCCGGTCCACGACGTCGCGGACACAGCGCCGCTGGGCGCGACCCAGGGTCCCGCCGCTCTGCTGGAGGAACTGACGCTCGAACAGCCGCTCGACGTCGACGCAGTCCGCTATCGCGGCGGCCAGGGCGTCGGCGTCGGCGGGCCGCATCCGCACACCCTTGAGCGAGCGGTTCACCTTGAGGTCGGGCGTGACGACGTCGTAGCCCTGGAGGTTCTCGAGGCCGACCCCGCTCACCGCGCCGTCCGCGACGCACGCGGCCTGGGCCTCGGTCAAGGTCGTCGCGCCCACGAGCGGGCCCCCGCCGGTCAGCATCTCCGCGGCGAGGTGGTCCGCCGCCTCCCGCTCGTCCCCGGTCAGCTCCACCGCGGCCGAGGAGCCACCGCCCGCGGCCAAGGGGCGGCTCGAGCTGCAGGCCGCGAGCGTCAGGGGCAGGCACAGACCGCCGAGCAGGAAGGTCACGGCCCGGAAGCCCTGACGCGACGGACGACGGCTCATCTGGGCTCCTGGGTCGGGGTGCGGGGCGCGCACCGCAGGCCAGACTACGCCGCGCCCGCGAACCGCCGGGGACGAGTCCCCCGGCTAGGGTCGGCGCCATGAGCCTCTCCGCAGCGCGGGTCCTGGTCACCGGGGCCGCCTCGGGGCTCGGCGCCGCGCTCGTCTCCCGCCTCTCGGCACGGGACGCCCGGGTGCTGGCGACCGACCTGCGGGGCGGGCCCTGGGACGCCGCCGAGGCCGGGCCGGACGCGACCCCGCCGCTCCTGCGGCTGGACGTGACCTCCGAGCCCGACTGGGCGACAGCGGTGACCTGGGTCGAGGAGCACTGGGGCGGGCTGGACGTCCTGGTCAACAACGCCGGAGTCGCCGGCGGGGGCCGGATCGAGCGGTGCGGCATCGAGGAGTGGCAGTGGCTGCTGGAGACCAACCTCCTCGGCGTGGTGCGAGGGACCCGGGCGTTCACCCCCGTCTTCAAGGCCCAGGGGTCGGGCCGGTTCGTCAACGTCGCCTCGCTGGCCGGGTTGGTGCACCCCGCGGGAATGGGGTCCTACAACGCGGTCAAGGCCGCTGTGGTCGCGTTCACCGAGACGACCGGCCACGAGCTCGCAGCGTACGGCGTGCACGCCCACGCGGTCTGCCCGTCGTACTTCCGGAGCCCGCTCATGGACTCCCTCCGGAGCGGGGACGACGCGGTGGCCGAAGTGCTCCGCAGGCTGGTGGACTCCGCCCCGGTCACCGCCGACGACGTCGCCGCCGAGGTGCTCGCCGGCCTCGACCGGGGTGAGGAGCTGATCCTGCCCGACCCGGCCGCGCGTGCCGCCTACGACCTCAAGCAGGGCGACCGGGCGGCGTACGACCGGCTGATGGCCGACCAGGCGGCCAAGCTCGAGGCGACCTCGTGAGCCGGTCACCGGAGGGCGCCCGGCAGGTCCGTGACGAGGACTCCTTCGACGTCGCCGCTGCGGCGCAGTGGCTGGGCGACCACGCCGGCGCGCCGTTCCGCGACCGGGTGCGGGGGGTCCCCCGGGTCCGGCAGTTCGCCGGCGGGGCGTCCAACCTCACCTACCTGCTCGGCTACCCCGACCTCGACCTGATCCTGCGTCGCGCACCGCGCGGCACCAAGGCGCGGGGCGCCCACGACATGGGTCGCGAGCACCGCATCCAACAGGCTCTGGCCCCCGCCTTCCCCTACGTGCCCGCGATGGTCGGCTTCTGCGCCGACCCTGCGGTGATCGGCTCGGAGTTCTACGTCATGGAGCACCTGGCCGGCTTCATCCCGCGGGCCGGCACGACGGCCGACGAGATCGCCCCGCGGCAGGCCCGGGCGATGTGCCTGGCGATGGTCGACGTCCTGGCCGACCTGCACGAGATCGACCCGGCGACGGTCGGACTGGACGGCCTCGGCAAGGGCGCGGGCTACGTGCGCCGCCAGGTAGAGGGCTGGTCCGCCCGCTACCGCGCCGCCCGGACCGACGACGCCCCGGACTGCGAGGCCACGATGGCGTGGCTGGACCGGCACCAGCCCGACGACGTGGCCACGTGCGTGATCCACAACGACTTCAAGATGGACAACCTGGTCTTCGACCCGGACACCCGGACCCGGGTGGTGGGTGTCCTGGACTGGGAGATGGCCACCCTGGGCGACCCGCTGATGGACCTCGGCGGCGACCTGGCGTTCTGGGTCGAGGCCGAGGACCGGGAGCTGGCGCGCTACCGGAGGGTGCCGACGCACCTGCCCGGGATGATCAGCCGCGCCGAGTTCGTCGAGCGGTACTCCACCCGAACCGGCAGGGTCGTCACCGACGAGCAGTGGCGGTTCTACGAGATCTTCGGCCTCTTCCGGCTCGGGGTGATCTCGCAGCAGATCTACTACCGCTTCTCGCACGGGCAGACCACCAACGAGGCGTTCGCCGCCTTCGGCCCCGCCGTGCACGCCGTCGAGGCCCGGGTCGGGGAGCTGCTCGGATGGGCGTGATCCTGCTGGTCCGCCACGGCCAGGCGTCGTGGGGGGCCGCCGACTACGACGTGCTGTCGCCCACCGGCGAGCGGCAGGCGGTCGTGGTCGGCCGCGCGCTCGCGGCCCGCGGGGTGGTGCCGGCGCGGGTGGTCGCCGGGGGGATGCGTCGCCACGCCCAGACCGTCGACGGCCTGCTCGCGGGAGCGGGGTGGGGCTCCGCGGCTCAGGTGGACCACGGGTGGGACGAGTTCGACCACGTGCAGATGCTCGAGGTGCACGGGGCTCCCGACGGCGCCGAGGGGGCCGACGGCGCCGGCGCCACGCTCACCCGCCAGGAGTTCGACGCCTGGTTCGACGCGGCTGCCCTGCGCTGGGCCGCCGGCGACCACGACGGGGAGTACGACGAGCCGTTCCACGGCTTCACCGGCCGCGTCGAGGCGGCCCTGCGGCGCACCGCCGCCACCGTCGGCCCCGGTGAGGTCGCTGTCGTGGTCACCAGCGGGGGACCGATCGCCTGGGTCGCGGCGACCCTGCTCGGCGGCGGCGTGGACTCGTGGATGCGGCTCAACCCGGTCACCGTCAACGCCTCGGTGGCCAAGGTGGTGGTGGGAGCGCGTGGCACCACACTGGTCAGTCTCAACGAGCACGGCCACCTCGAACCCGGCCTCGTGACCTACCGCTGACGCAACCGATCCACCGAGCAGGAGCCGACCATGACAGAGCTGGTGCACTACGGGACCGACGGGCACGTCGCCTCGATCACCCTCGACAGCCCGCACAACCGCAACGCGCTGAGCCGGGCGGTCGTCGGCGGCCTTCTCGAGGGGCTGGACCGGGCCGAGGCCGACGACGGGGTGCGCGTGGTCGTCCTCCGTGCCGAGGGACCGGTGTTCTGCTCCGGTGCCGACCTCGTGGAGGCCGCCGGGGAGGGCATGGAGGAGGGCGCCCGACGGCTCGTCGCGCTCCAGCGCCGGATCGTCGCCTCGCCGCTGCCCGTCGTGGTCCGCCTGCACGGCCCGGTCCGTGCCGGCGGTATCGGCATCGTCGCCGCGGCCGACCTGGCGATCTCTACCCGGGAGGCCACGTTCGCGCTCACCGAGGTGCGGCTCGGTCTGGCGCCGGCGGCCATCTCGCTCACCGTCCTGCCCCGGTTGACCAGCCGCGCGGCGGCCCGGACCTTCCTCACCGGGGAGACCTTCGACGGCGCTGCCGCCGCGACGATGGGGCTGGTCACCACGGCCGTCCCGGCCGACCAGCTCGACGTCGAGCTGGCCGGCGTCCTGGCCGACCTGGCTCGCGGCCACCCCCAGGGCCTCGCGGAGTCCAAGCGGCTGACCACCGCAGACGTGCTCGCCCGGATCGACCGGGACGGGGAGCAGATGGCGGCCCTGTCCGCTCGGCTGTTCGGGTCCGAGGCGGCCAAGACGGCGATGCGGGCGTTCCTGTCCTCCTGAGCCGCAGGATCGTGAAGAGTCGTCCTCGACAGGCAACCTTTCGGCCGCACCGACCGGTCAGGAGGGGTGGGAGCGGCCGAAGACGCCGGTCCGGAGAGGGGTCCTGGTGAGACCGACCGAGGAGTTCGACCAGTTCGTGGTCGCCGGCTCCGGACGGCTGCTGCGCACGGCGTACCTGCTGACCCGGGACCACGCGCTGGCCGAGGACCTGCTCCAGACGTCGCTGGCGCGCGCCTGGTCTGCCTGGTCGCGGATCGAGGGCCAGCCCGAGCCGTACGTCCGCAAGGTGATGGTCAACACCTACGCCAGCATGTGGCGGCGACAGTGGAACGGCGAGCTCCCGACCGGGGACCTCCCCGAGGGACCGACCGGCACCGGCGCGGTCGGACCGGAGGCACGGCAGGACCTGTGGGCTGCGCTCGGTCGACTTCCGAAACGGCAACGCGCCGTCGTGGTGCTCCGCTACTTCGAGGACCTGACCGAGGTGGAGACCGCCCGGGTCCTCGAGTGCTCGGTGGGCACCATCAAGAGCCAGACCGCGAAGGCGCTGGCCAAGCTCCGGATCGACGAGGGGCTGCTCGAGCACGGCACGGACAGCACGGCGACGGCGACGCGGGGAGGCGAGGGACGATGAGGATCGACGACCTGCGTGAGGTCCTGCACGAGCAGGCCGACACGATCGAGGACCCGGCACGGTTCGCCCGGGTGGGCGAGGTCCACCACCGGATCGGCGCCGCCCGGCGGCGTCGCCGGACCGGGCTGGCCGCCCTGGCCGCGGCCGCCGTCGTGGTGACGGCCGCGGGCTGGGCCGCACTGGCGCCCGACCCGGTGCCCGACACGGGCCCGGCCCGCACCGACTCGGTCACCTACCCCGACGAGTACGCCGGCCGCACCCTGCTGGGGTCCGCGACCAGCGAGCCCGGGGACACCGCGATCGGGTTCGACATCCCCGCGACCCCGGGCCGGGTCTTCCTGACCTCGACCTGCACCGGTCCGAGCGGTGGCGGGCTCGAGCTGCGGGTCGCGCTCGGCGGTCGGTGGATCGTCCGGGGTCCGTGCGACGACGCCGAGACCGGTGACCCGCTCGGCACCGGAAGCACGCTCGACCTCGGGGACCCGGCCTACTCCGGGGTCGTGGGCGCCGGGGGGTCGGTCAAGGTCCGCCTGCGGGTCGTGCGATCCGGCTCGGATGCGCCCGTGGCGGACGCCCCGGTCGAGCTGTCGGCGGCCCTCTACGCGCTGCCGGAGCCGGTGGGGGTGCTGGCCGGGCAGCCGCTCGACAAGCAGATCTACTACGACGGCAGCGTGTGGACGCTCGCGTCGTGGGGTCAGTCCGACCCCGGAGAGCCCCGGCGCAGCGCCACGGTCACCGACCGGGACCGGTACGTCGCCGTGGTGGCCGCAGGACCCGACCAGCAGGGGGTGGCGCAGGTCCTGGTGAACGGTCGCGAGCCAGGTCTCCGGTTCGGGGCCGGCGGCTCGACCACGGTCGACGTCGGCAGTGGCCCGACCCACGAGGTCGAGGTGCGGTTGCGCAACGGCACCGACTCCTCGGTCCTCGGGATCGCGTTCTACCGACACGCCCCGTGAACGGGACGAGATAGGTTCGGGTCCATGAGCCAGCCACCGGACCACGACCGCGTCGAAGGGCGCGCCGACCTGCTTCCCGAGGAGCGAGCGGCCGGCAGCGAGGATCCCCAGGCCCAGGCGCGGGCCATCTTGGAGGAGTCCGACGCGCGCACGGAGCACCCCGAGGAGACCCGCCACGAGTCGACGCAGACCCCCGACTGAACGTCCGCGCCGGTTGTGTGGGTCAGGAGGCCCGCCACTCCTCCGCGAGCAGCGCGTAGCCGAGGTTGTCCAGCCAGCCCTCGGTGCGGTGCAGGGAGTCCTTGACCGCGTGCAGCTCGCGGCGCATCCCGACCCGCTCCATCAGCCGCCACGACGGCTCGTTGCGCTCGAAGCAGTTGGCCACCAGTCGTCGGAGGCCGAGGTCGGTGAAGCTGACCCCGATCAGCGCGCGGACCGCCTCGGTGGCGTAGCCGTGGCCGCCGTACGCCGGGTCCAGGCACCAGCCGATCTCGGCCAGCACCCCGCGGGCCTGCTCCTCCACCTCGTTCTGCGACCACGCGTCCATGACCCGGAGCATGAGGTCGCCGATGACCACGCCGTCCCGTTCGACGAGCAGGGTGCTCGCCAGCCGGTCGGGGTCGAGGAACGTGGCCGCGTAGTCGGCGCGGCTCACCGGCGCCGACGTCATCCACCGGGTCACCGACGGGAGCTGGCGGAACCGCCAGGTCGCGTCCACGTCGTGCACCGTCGCCGAGCGGATCAGCAGCCGCTCGGTGCGCACCGGCCAGGGGGTCGTGGTGCCCATGCCGGCGCCGCTCAACGGAAGGCGGAGTGGCCGGTGAGGGCCTGGCCGAGCACGAGGGTGTGCATCTCGACGGTGCCTTCGTAGGTCAGGACCGACTCCAGGTTGTTCATGTGCCGGATGACCGGGTACTCCAGGGAGATCCCGTTGGCCCCGAGGATGGTCCGCGAGGTCCGGCAGATCTCCAGCGCCTCACGGACGTTGTTGAGCTTGCCCAGGCTCACCTGCTCCGGACGCAGCGTCCCCTGGTCCTTGAGCCGGCCCAGGTGCAGGGCGAGCAGGAAGCCCTTGGACAGCTCCACGGCCATGTCGGCCAGCTTCTGCTGGGTGAGCTGGAAGCCGCTGAGCGGGCGGCCGAACTGCTCACGGGACCCCGCATAGGACAACGCGGACTCGAAGGAGGACCGGGCCGCGCCCAAGGCACCCCAGACGATGCCGTAACGGGCCTCGTTCAAGCACGACAACGGCCCCTTGAGCCCCCGCACCTGCGGCAGCACCGCGGACCCGGGCAGACGCACCTCGTCCAGGACCAGCTCACTGGTCACCGAGGCCCGCAACGAGAGCTTGTGCTTGATCTCGGGGGCGGTGAACCCGGGCGTCGCGGTCGGCACCACGAACCCGCGGACCCCCTCCTCGGTCTGCGCCCACACCACCGCGACCTGGGCGACCGACCCGTTGGTGATCCACATCTTCCGCCCGTCCAGGACCCAGTCGTCACCGTCGCGCCGGGCCCGGGTCCGCATCGAGGCCGGGTCCGAGCCCGCATCGGGCTCGGTCAACCCGAAGCACCCGATCGCCTCCCCCGCAGCCATCCGCGGCAACCACTCCTGCTTGTGCTCCTCCGAGCCCCACCGCCAGATCGCATACATCGCCAGCGACCCCTGCACCGAGACCAGCGACCGGATCCCCGAGTCCACCGCCTCCAGCTCCACACACGCCAACCCGTAGTCGACCGCGCTCATCCCCGCACAGCCGTACCCCTCCAGATGCATGCCCAGCACCCCCAACGACCCCAGCTCCTTGGCCAGCCCGGGCAGGTCGTCGATCCGGCCCGCCTCGAACCACCCCGCCACATGCGGCTGGATCCGGCTCTGCGCCACCTGACGCACCGAGGCCCGCACGTCCCGCTCCTCCCCGGTGAGCAACGAGTCGACCCCGGCCGGGTCCAACGGGTCGAACGGGGGCGGTGTGCGGTGACTCGTGGGGCTCATGGGTCGAGTATCCGCCCCTGGGTGGGCGAGGGACAGTGGTGGCATGCCGCCTGCCCCCGTCGAGCCGGTCGACCCGGTCGCCCCCGAGCTCACCGCCCCCGTGATCATGCGCCAGCGGTGGCGCGACCTGACCTTCCTGCACTGGGCGGTCGAGCCGGACCGGGTTGCGCACCTCATGCCGCCCGGGGTCCGGCCGGACACCCTGCACGGGCTGACCTACGTCGGGCTGGTGCCGTTCCGGATGGTCGACGCCGCGCCGTTCCGGCTCCCCGGCGTGCCGTGGCTGGGCACCTTCCTGGAGACCAACGTGCGGCTGTACTCCGTCGACGCGACCGGGCGGAGAGGGGTGGTCTTCGTCAGCCTGGACTGCACCCGGCTCCTGGTCGTCGGCGGCGCCCGCGGCGCCTTCGGCGTCCCGTACCGGTGGGCGCGGATGTCGTACGAGCGCGCGACCGGGGCGGACGGGTCCGACCACCGCACCTACCGGGCCCGGCTCCTGCGGCGCGGCGCCCCGGTGACCAGCCGGGTGGCGGTGCGCGTCGGCGCGGAGCGGGTCCCCAGCGAGCTCGACCTCTTCGTCTCGGCCCGGTGGGGGCTGCACACGCGCCGGTGGGGGCGCACGCTGTACGTGCCGAACGAGCACGAGCCGTGGCCGGTGCACGACGCGGAGGTGCTCGAGCTGCGGGACGGCCTGCTGGGCTCGGTGGGGCTCGGTGAGCTCGCGGAGCGGCCCCCGGACCAGGTCGCCTTCAGCCCCGGCGTGGAGACGCGCTTCGGGTTCCCCGGTGACGCCCGTCGGCCGCGGAAGGGTGGCCGGGGGTCGCACGGGGAGGCTCCTGACGGGACCGTCGGAGGCGCTCGGTAGAGTTGTGGGCTCTGATCCCGGGGGATGGGGCCCGGGACCCCACCCATGAGGAGACCGTCCCGGTGACCCACGAGGTGACCTCCGACGTCACGACCCAGGAGATCGCTCACGAGCAGGGCGTCGTCGACGCGGTCTACGCCCAGCTGGAGCGCTCGACGCGCAACGCCGAGGCGCTCGCCCGGGAGGGCCACGGGCGGGCCAGGCTCGGCCACGAGGGCGGCCTGGTGGAGCGGGACGCGATGGTCTTCCAGGCCGCGAAGCGGATCGCCACGCTCAACGCCGCCCGGGAGGGGCTGGTGTTCGGCCGGCTCGACCTGAAGGACCCCGCCGAGGTTCCGCGCTACATCGGGCGGATCGGGCTGCGCGACGAGGGCCACGACACCCTCCTCATCGACTGGCGTGCCCCGGCCGCCGCGGTGTTCTACCAGGCCACGCCGACCGAGCCGCTCGGCGTGGTCCGGAGGCGGGTGCTGCGGTGCAGCGGCCGCACCGTGGTGGGGGTCGAGGACGACCTGCTCGACGCGGAGGCCGGCCAGGCACTGCCGGTGATCGGCGAGGGTGCGCTGATGGCCCAGCTGACCCGGGCCCGTGATCGGTCCATGCACTCGATCGTGGCGACCATCCAGGCCGAGCAGGACAAGGCGATCCGGGCACCGGCCAAGGGCGTGGTGGAGATCTCCGGCGGACCGGGGACCGGCAAGACGGTGGTCGCGCTGCACCGCGCGGCGTACCTGCTCTACACCGACCGGGCCCGCTACGAGCGCGGCGGGGTGCTCGTCGTCGGCCCGTCGGGCGTCTTCATGCGCTACATCGAGCGGGTCCTGCCCTCCCTGGGGGAGACCGCGGTGGCCCTGCGCTCCTTGGGCGAGGTGGTCGACGGGATCCACGCGACCCGGCACGACGCCCCCGCGGTGGCCGAGGTGAAGGGGGCGGCGAGGATGGCCGAGGTGCTGCGCCGCGCGGCCCGGCAGGCCGTGCCCGGGGCGCCCACGGAGTTCCGGATCTTCTACCGCGACGACACGCTGGTGCTCGGGGCGCGCGAGCTGGCCCGGGTCCGCCGAGGCCTGCTCGGCCAGGGGCCGCGCAACCGCCAGGTCAGTCGGGTGGCGACCGCGCTGACCGACGTCCTGTGGCGCCAGGTCCGTGGCGAGCGGGCGCTCGAACGGGGCCGCGAGGAGTTCCTCGACACCCTGCTGTCCGACGACCGGTTCCTGGTGTTCGTCCGCGACTGGTGGCCCGCGCTCGACGCCACCGAGGTCCTCGGCTGGTTGGCCGACCCGGCGTTCACCGCACGGGTGGCCGAGGGCGTGCTGAGCGCTGCCGACCTGCAGGCGCTCGAGGGGGGCTGGTCGCCGGACTTCTCGGTGGAGGACGTCGCGCTGATCGACGAGCTTCGCTACGCCCTGGGGGACCCGCCCGAGCAGACCCCCGACGAGGAGCCCGACCCGCTGGCCCACCTCGTCGACGCGAACATGCCCGAGCTGAGCACGGTCTCGGACCGGGAGTTCGCCACCGGGGCGCGCTCCGCCGTGCACCGCACCACGAACCGTACCGACGACGACACCTACGCCCACGTGCTCGTCGACGAGGCCCAGGACCTCACGCCGATGCAGTGGCGGATGGTCGGTCGTCGGGGACCGAGCGCCACCTGGACGGTCGTCGGGGACCCGGCCCAGTCGTCGTGGCCGCACGAGGAGGAGGCGCGCGCCGCCCGCGAGGTCGCGTTGTACGGCGACCGCACGGTGGTGCGGCACCGGGCGGTCAACGCCCGTCACCAGTTCCACATGAACACCAACTACCGCAACAGCGCGGAGATCTACCGCTACGCCGCCGACTACGCCCAGCGGGTCGGGTTGTCGGCCGACCTCCCCGACGCGGTCCGCACGACCGGGGTCGGTCCGGTCGAGGTGACCGTGGACGTGCTCGAGGACGGCCTGCGCGAGACGGTCGTGGAGCTGCTCGCTGTGGTCGCCGGGACGGTCGGCGTGGTCGTGCCGGAGGGTCGGCGCGCCCAGGTCCGGGCCTGGCTGGCCGGGTGGGAGGAGCTCGACGACGCCCTGTCCGGCGGCGACGACGCCCGCGTCGTGGTGCTCACCGGGGTGGAGACCAAGGGGCTGGAGTTCGACGGCATCGTCATCGTACAGCCCGGGGAGATCGAGCGGGAGTCGCGCACCGGTCGCGCCACGTTGTACGTCGCCCTGACCCGGGCGACCCAGCGACTGGTCACCCTCACCCAGGAGTGAGCCCGGGAGATCGACGAGCCCCCCGGACGCGAGACGAGGGCCGGGTCCGTCCGGACCCGACCCTCGTCTCGTTCCCCCGTCCGTGCCCCCCGACACGGTCCTGCTCACTGCGGTGGTGCCGGACCCCCCGATCCGTTCTGCTTTCCTCGCGTCCCCCCAGACGGTTGGTGTGTGTGGCGGGCCCCCCGGCTCCTCCTCACAGGACTATCGTGCACCCGCGGACCCCCGCCGCATCAGGGCGAGATGTCCGTTTTCGTTGGGCTATTGGTCCCGGCCAGGTCCCGGTGACCTAGGTCCTCCGACGATGGCCCGTCCGGCATCCTGCCCACCGCGCACACGTCGTCCGAGGGCGCCTGCGCCCGTTGGTAGCGTTCCGGCATGACCCCTGGCCCGCCCCCGGACGCCCCTACCGCACTCGCGCAGGTCCTCGGGTGCGAGGCCTGGGCGGTCGTCCGGATCAAGGACGCGGAGTCGGTCACGCTGGTCGGCGGCCGACGCTCCGAGGTGACCTCCCTGCTCGACGTTCCCCTCGAGGAGGGACCTCCCGAGCCGGGACGCCGCTACGACCGGCTGCTCGCGGTCCCGTTCCGGCAGGTGGCCGAGCGTGGCTTCGAAGCCCACGACGACGGCGCCCCCCTCACGGTGGTCGCCGTCGACGTCGAGGTCGAGGTCCCGCTCGAGGAGCTGTGGGCGGCGCTGCCCGACGAGCCGGTGGAGTTCGCCGACCGCGGTGGCTTCGAGACCACCGACGAGGAGTACGCCGCGGTCGTGCACCGGATCATCGAGGAGGAGATCGGCAACGGCGAGGGGGCGAACCTCGTCGTCGGCCGGCACTACAGGGCGCAGCTGGCCGACTGGGGCCCGAGCAAGGCGCTCAGCGTCCTGCGACGCCTGCTCACCCGCGAGCGCGGCGCCTACTGGACCTACTGCTTCTGGACCGGGGAGCGGTTCCTGGTCGGGGCCAGCCCGGAGCGGCACGTCTCGGTCCACGGTGGCGACGTACGGATGAACCCGATCAGCGGCACCTTCCGGCTGCGCGGCATCCCGCCGGAGCAGCGCAAGGCCCGCCTCCTGGAGTTCCTCGCCGACGAGAAGGAGATCTACGAGCTCTTCATGGTCGTCGACGAGGAGCTGAAGATGATGTGCGACCTGTGCCATGAGGGCGGCCAGGTCCTGGGGCCGTTCCTCAAGCCGATGTCGCACCTGGTGCACACCGAGTACCTCCTCGCCGGGCGCACCGGCCGCGACGTCCGCGAGGTCCTGCGCGACACCATGTACGCCGCCACCGTCACCGGGGCTCCGGTGGAGAACGCCTGCCGGTTGATCCGCAAGTACGAGTCCGAGGGGCGGGGGTACTACGGGGCAGCGCTCGCCCTGATCGGCAGGGACGCCGAGGGGTCCGCCACCGCCGACAGCCCGATCGTCATCCGCACCGCCGACGTGAGCCCCGAGGGCGCCCTCAAGGTCACGGCCGGTGCGACGTTGGTCCGCGACTCCTCCGCGACGGAGGAGGTCGCCGAGACCTGGGCGAAGGCCGGCGGCATCCTCACCGCCTTCGGTCTCAGCCAGACGCCGCCGGCGCCCGCCGCAGGGGTTGCCGAGCTCGCCGGCGACGAGGACGTCCTCATCGCGCTGGGGTCGCGGAACCAGCGGCTCAGCCGGTTCTGGCTCACCGACCAGGGCGACGCCGTGCCCTCCTCCCGGCTGACCGGCCTGTCCGCGGCGATCCTCGAGGGCGAGGACGACTTCGTGAACATGCTGCGACACGTGCTGGGCGTGCTCGGCATGAGCGCCACGATCATCCAGCACGACGAGTACGCCCCCGGCGCGCTCGACGGCTTCGACCTGGTGGTCGTCGGCCCCGGTCCGGGAGACCCGCGCGACGGCACGCACCCGAAGATCGCGGTCTTCCGCGAGGCGACCGAGGCGCTGCTGGCCGGCGGGCAGCCGTTCCTCAGCGTGTGCCTGGGGCACCAGGTCCTCTGCGACCGGCTCGGCATCCCGCTCGCGTTCAAGGACATCGTCTTCCAGGGCACCCAGTCGCGGGTCGACCTCGGACCGACCTTCGGCGGTGGCTCCCGGCCGGAGGTGGTCGGCTTCTACAACACCTTCGTCGGCCGGCCGACCGGTCCGCTCCCCGCCGGGGTCACCGTCTCCACCGACCCGGAAACCGGGGACATCCACATGCTGGCGGGGCCGCACTACCGCGGGGTGCAGTTCCACGCAGAGTCGATCCTGACCGAGAACGGCTTCGCCCTCCTGCGCGACCTGGTCCTCGACCTCCTCGCTCCCCCCGACTGAGATGCCCGCGGTGGTGGTGGTCGACCACTACGACTCCTACACCTGGAACCTCGTCCACCTGGTCGCGGAGGTGACCGGCGTCGTGCCGGTCGTGGTCGAGCACGACCAGGTGGCGGTCGAGGACCTCGACACCTTCACCCATGTGGTGCTCTCGCCCGGGCCCGGCCATCCCGACGACCCTCGCGACTTCGGCGTCGGGCGCGCGCTGCTGCGGCGCTCCGACCGGCCGGTGCTCGGCGTGTGCCTGGGCATGCAGGGCCTGGTGACGGCGTACGGCGGGACGGTGGCGGCGGTGCCCCCCGCGCACGGGCAGGTCTCCTGGGTCTCCCACGACGGCACCGGGCTGTTCCGGGAGGTGCCGTCGCCGTTCGCCGCCGTGCGGTACCACTCGCTGGCGGCGGTGGACGTGCCTGAGGTGCTTCGCGTGACCGCCCGGTCCGAGGACGGCGTGGTGATGGCGGTCGAGCACCGGGACCGGCCGCTGTCCGGGGTGCAGTTCCACCCCGAGTCCGTGCTGAGCACCCAGGGCGTCCGGTTGGTCGCGAACTTCCTGGCCCCCCGGTGAGCGGCCCGGCGAGCGGCCCGGTGAGCGGCCCGGCGGCCTTCGAGTCGACTCGGGGGGCGGAGCGGATGTTCTGGCTCGACGGCGGCGGCGCACGGCCCTGGTCGGGCTCCCGGTCGGTGCTGGGCGTGCTTGCCGAGGAGGACGTGTCCTTGACCTTCGACGCAGGAGCCCGCACCGTCCTGCGCCACGCGTCGGGGCGCAGCGACGTCGTGGGCGACGACATCTTCACCGCGCTCGAGGAGCAGGTCGCGCTCGACCACGCCGACCCGACGGTGTCCTGGGTCGGCTACCTCGGCTACGCCTGCCGTACCGACCTGCCGGCCCGGACCGCGGGACCGGGGGTCCCCGACGCGGTCTGGATGCGGGTCCGGTCCCCCCAGGTGCTCGCCGGGGACGGCGCGCCCGCACCCCGTCCGGCCGGGCGCACCCGGCCGGACGCGCTGCCCGACGACCCCGTCCCTCCGGAGTACGTCGCGGCCTTCGCCGAGGTGCAGCGCCAGCTCCGGCTGGGCAACTCCTACGAGGTCAACCTCACCTACCGCGAGTCCCTGCACGCGCAGGTCGACCCGGCGACGGCGTACCTGCGGCTGCGCGAGCTCAACCCGGCGCCCTACTCGGGGTACCTGCGTCACCGGGGGGTGCACCTGCTCAGCTCCAGCCCGGAGCGCTACGCCACCGTCCACAGGGCGGGCGCCGGCCGGGTCGTGGAGGCCAAGCCGATCAAGGGGACGACGCCCCGGGGCGCGACACCGGCGCAGGACGAGGAGCACCGGAACCGGCTGGCGCGCGACCCGCGCTTCCGGGCCGAGAACCTCATGATCACCGACCTGCTGCGCAACGACCTGTCGATGGTCTGCGAGGCCGGGACGGTGAGCGTCCCGGGGCTGATGGAGGTGGAGACCTACGAGTCGGTGCACCAGCTGGTGACCACGGTCCGTGGCCGCCTCCGCGACGAGGTGGGCACGATCGCGGCCCTCCGGGCGCTGTTCCCCGCCGGGTCGATGACCGGGGCCCCGAAGCGCAGGACCATGGAGGTGGTCGACGCGGTGGAGGCGACCCCCCGGGGGGTCTACGCAGGCGCCTTCGGCTGGCTGTCCGCCGACGGCCGGGCCGACCTGAGCGTGGTGATCCGGTCGCTGGTCGCGGTGCCGCACCCCGCCGGGGGATGGGACTACACCTGGGGCACCGGCGGGGGGATCACCGTGCACTCCACGGTCGAGGAGGAGTGGGCGGAGACGCGGTGGAAGGCCGCCCGGCTCCGGGCGGCCCTCCGTCCGGAGCCGGGGTGAGACCTCGGGTCAGGACGCCGAGGTCGAGGCGTCGCTGTCCAGCGTGGCCTGCAGCGTCTGCGTCTTGCCGTTCCGCAGGATGGTGAGCGTGACCTGGTCGCCGGGCCGGTAGCCGCGGATCGTCGCGATCAGGGACGGCACGCTGCTGATCGGCTCGTCGTCGACCTTGGTGACGATGTCGCCGGACTTCAGGCCCGCGTCCGCCCCCGACGAGCCGGCGGTGACCGACTCGATGCCGGCGCCGAGCACCAGGCCGTCGTTCGCGGACTTGTTGGAGACGGTCACGCCGAGCCGGGCGTGGGTGGCGGTCTGGCCGTTGCGGAGCTGCTCGACGACCGGCAGCACCTTGCTGATCGGGATCGCGAAGCCGAGGCCGATCGACCCACCCTGCTCGGTCGGGCTGCTCGAGGACGACCGGATCGAGGAGTTGATCCCGACCACCTCGCCCTTGAGGTTGACCAGCGGGCCGCCGGAGTTGCCGGGGTTGATCGCCGCGTCGGTCTGGATCGCCGGGTAGGTCGTGCTGTCGGTGCCGGGCGGCTGCAGCGGGTTGCCCGGCTGGCTGCTCGTGGTGATCGACACCGGGCGGTTCAGCGAGCTCACGATCCCGCTCGTGACGGTGGCCGCGAGGCCGAACGGCGACCCGATGGCCACCACGCTCTCGCCCACGTCGAGGGTGTCGGAGTTGCCGAGCTTCGCCGGGGTCAGCCCCGAGACGCCTTCGGCCTTGATCACGGCAAGGTCGGTGACCGGGTCGGTCCCGACGCTCGTGGCCTTGGCCGAGGTGCCGTCGTTGAAGTTGACCGTGATCGTGCCGTTCTCCCCGGCCACCTCCACCACGTGGTTGTTGGTGAGGATCTCTCCGTCGGCGCTGAGGACGATGCCCGAGCCGGAGCCGGCCTCGCTCTGCCCCGCCACGTTGATCTTGACCACCGACGGCAGCACCGACGCGGCGACTGCCTCGGGGGAGCCCTCGGGGGCGGGGGTGTCCGAGGCGCTCGACGACGCGGTCGACAGGGGGCTGTCCGAGGTGGTCGTGCCGGGGACCGGTGCCGTGCCGTCGTCGTTGAGCGAGTCGTAGCCGTAGGCTCCCGCGACACCGCCGGCGCCGCCCAGGAGAAGTGCGGCGGCAAGGAGGCCGGCGGTGCGCGAGCGGCCCCGCTTCCGCGTGGCGAGGGATCCGTCGCGCAGACGGTCCTGGTCGCCCTCCGTAGCGGAAGCGAAGAAGGGCGGGATCACCGTGGTGTGCTCGGTGCCCGGGTCGGTGGGGGGGTGGGGCGGGGGGCCCTGGGGCTGGCTCGCGGTGGTGTTCTCGTCGTCGCCGTAGCGGTGCGTGTGCGGGTCGCTCATGCGCCCACGATCCCCGGCGAGGCTGAACCCACACTGAGAGGCACCTAGGTGAGCGCTGGGACTTCGCCTCAGGCGTCCGCCGAGGCGGCCGGGGCCACCGGGTCGGCGGCCGGCGTCGACGGTGCCGGCGCCGATGCCGGCAGCCGCATCCACAGCGCCGCACCCCCGCCGGGGGCGGCACCGGCGCGGACCGCCCCGCCGTGCCGCTCCGCGATCTGCCGCACGATCGCCAGGCCGAGCCCCGAGCCGGGCATCGTGCGCGACTCGCTGGAGCGGTAGAACCGTTCGAAGACGTGCGGCAGGTCCTCCTCAGCGATCCCCGGTCCCTGGTCGGCGACGTACAGCGTGCCCTGGGAGAGGCGGACCGTGACGACTCCGAGCGGCGGGCTCCACTTGGCCGCGTTGTCGAGCAGGTTGATCACCGCCCGTTCCAGGGACGCGGCCTCCCCGGTCACCAGCCACCGCTCCAGCTCCACGTCGAAGTGCAGGCTCGAGGCGCGGCGGCGGACCCGCTGCACGGCCCGCTCCACCACCTCGCCCAGGTCGACCGGCTCCAGCTGGGCCCGCATCGGCTCCTCCCGGGCCAGCTCGGTGAGGTCGCCGATGAGGGTGGTCAGCTCCTCGATCTGGAAGCGGACGTCGTCCATCAGCTCGGTGCGCATCTGGTCCGAGAGCCCGCCCCGGGCGTCGGCCTGGGTCAGCAGCTCCAGGTTGGTGCGCAACGAGGTCAGCGGGGTACGCAGCTCGTGGCCCGCGTCGGCGACCAGCTGGCGCTGGCGGTCGCGGCTGGCGGCCAGGGCGGCCAGCATGGTGTTGAACGAGGTCGAGAGCCGGGTGAGCTCGTCGTTGCCCTCCACCGGGATGGGGTCGAGCCGCTCGGTTCGGGCGATCTCCTCGACCGCCGCGCTGAGCCGCCGGACCGGGGCGAGCCCGTTGCGGGCGATCGCCATGCCGGCCATGGCGGCGCCCAGCACCCCGAGGAACCCGAAGAGGGTGAGCACGAAGCTGAGCTTGCCCAGCGCCTCGTAGGTCGGCTCGAGGGACTGGGCCAGGATCAGGGCGGTGCCGGGCTCGTTGCCGGGAACCGCGGCGACCCGGTACGGCCCGTTGTCGGTCAGCATCGTCCGGGTCGAGCGGCTGGCTCTGCCCTGGGCGACCGCAAGCTCGTCCGCGCCGAGCTTGGGGCTCACCTCGGTCGGGTCGGACCTGCTGAACGCGTAGTCGCCGTTGGCGTAGAGCACCGCGATCCGCACGTCCGCGGCCCCCAGCACCGCGCCGGAGACGTTCT
Organism: uncultured Actinomycetota bacterium; assembly: GCA_963784485.1. Taxonomy (GTDB): domain Bacteria; phylum Actinomycetota; class Actinomycetes; order Propionibacteriales; family Nocardioidaceae; genus Marmoricola_A. Next base: position 1,080,444 of record CAWARH010000005.1, read on the forward strand.
CGCGGGTCAGCTGGCTCAACGCGGGGGAGCGCGCCGCCGCGCTGGCCCGGTCGACCAGGGAGTGGTCCAGGGCGGCGGTCAGCTGGTGCCGGACCGTGAGGTACGCCGCGGTGGCGACGAGGGCGACCGACAGCGCCACCGCGACGGTGGCGAGCAGGGTGACCCTGGCGGCCAGCGTGCCGCGGAACCGCATCCGCTCAGCTCTCCTTGAGCACGTAGCCCACGCCGCGGACGGTGTGGATCAGCCGGCTCTCACCCTCTGCCTCGGTCTTGCGGCGGAGGTAGCCGACGTAGACCTCCAGGGAGTTGGCGGTGGTGGGGAAGTCGAACCCCCACACCTCCTCGAGGATGAACGAGCGGTCCAGCACCCGCCGGGGGCGGCGCAGGAACATCTCCAGCAGCGTGAACTCGGTCCGGGTGAGGTCGATCTGCCGTCCGCTCCGGCGCACCTCGCGGGTGGCCGGGTTGAGGGTCAGGTCGGAGAAGGCCAGCTGCTCGGAGTCGAGCTCGTCCTCCCGCTCGACCTGGCTGCGTCGCAGCAGGGCCCGGAGCCGGGCCAGCATCTCCTCGAGTGCGAACGGCTTGGCCAGGTAGTCGTCGGCCCCTGCGTCCAGCCCCTCGACCCGGTCACCCACGGTGTCCCGCGCCGTGAGCACCAGGATGGGTACGTCGTTGCCGGCGGCCCGGAGCGCCTTGGTGGTCTCGATGCCGTCCAGGCGGGGCATCATCACGTCCATGACCACGGCGTCCGGTGCGATCCCGGCGATCCCGGCGAGCGCCTCGGCCCCGTCGCTGGCGAGCGCCACGTCGTAGCCGTTGAACTCCAGCGAGCGACGCAGGGAGTCGCGGACGGATCGGTCGTCGTCGACCACGAGCACACGGGGGCGAGCACCGTCGGTGGAGGAGGTCACCACCCCAGCGTGCCACCGGAGCCTGAAACACCGCTGAGCGACCTGCGGGTGGTCGCGGTCCGCCGAAGCTCAGCCGAGAAGCTCCCCGATCTCCCGCACGAGCACGGCGCTGGTCCGCCGGACCATGCCCAGCACCTGCTCGAACCCGTCGTCGTGCCCGAAGTACGGGTCCGGGACGTCCCGGTCGTCCGGGGTGGCCAGGGGGTCGAGGTCGCGGAAGCGGAGCAGCCGCCCTTCCTCGTGGTCCAGCCCGGCGAGGTCGGCCAGGTTGGCGGAGTCCATCGCGAGGACAAGGTCGAGCTCGTCGTGCCAGGCGGCCTCGAAGCCGCGCCCGCGGTGGGCGGAGCCGTCGTACCCGTGGGCGGCGAGGAGGGCGGCGGCCCGTCGGTCCATCGGCTCGTCGACGTGCCAGCCGGAGGTGCCGGCGCTGACCACCTCCACCCGGTCGGCGAGGCCCGCCTCGGCGAGGTCGGAGGTGAGCACGACGTCGGCCATCGGCGAGCGGCAGATGTTGCCCAGGCAGACGACCGCGACGCGGTAGCGGCCGCGTCGGCGCGGCGGGGGGAGCGGGTGCTGCACCCGGCTCAGTCCTCGAGGAGGGCGCCGACCCCGGCCGAGACCACCGAGATGACGATCGAGGCGAACACCGCGGTCCAGAACCCGTCGACCCGGAAGCCCAGCCCGACGGCCTCCGAGATCCGGCTGGTGAGGATCAGCATGAGGGCGTTGATGACGAGCAGCAGCAGTCCGAGGGTCAAGATGATGAAGGGGAGGGAGAGCAGCTTGACCACCGGGGCCACGACGGCGTTGACGACCCCGAAGACCAGGGCCACCCCCAGCACCGTGAGCACCTGACCGGTGGTGTCGTCCCCTCTCACCCGGATGCCGTCGAAGAGCCAGGCCGCCACCGCGAGGGCGACGGCGTTGGCAAGGACTCGGGTCACGAAGGTCACGCTCGGAGTCTCTCACCAGCCGGTGGCCGGCGCCCAGCGCCGGTGTGGCACGGTGACCGCATGCACCCGCGTCGACCTGAGGTGGGCTATGCCCTCGTCGGTCTGGGGGCGGCCCTGTTCATCGTGAACGCGGGGGTCTCCCGGGTGGTGCTCCGGTCGGGGGTGTCCCCGCTGGAGCTGACCAGCATGCGGGTCACCGGGACCGCCCTGGTCCTGCTGGTCGGCGCGGTCCTGTTCCGACGCTCGGCCCTGCGCCCGCCCCGCGGGCGGCTGGCGCTGCTGCTGGTGGTCCACGGGCTGGTCGGGGTGGCTGCGCTGCAGTGGGCCTACTTCGTGGCCATCGACCGGCTGCCGGTGGGGCTGGCGCTGCTGCTGGAGTACCAGGCGCCGCTGATCGTGGTGGTCTGGGCGCGCTTCGTCCAGCACGAGCAGGTCCGGCGACGGGTCTGGGCAGGGCTCGGCCTGGCCCTGGTCGGCCTCGCGGCGGCTACCGGCCTCCTGGAGGGCGAGCTCGCCTTCGACGGCGTCGGTCTGCTGGCAGGGTTGGCGGCGGCGGTCTGCTTCGCGACGTACTTCCTGGTCGGCGAGCACGGCGTGGCCGAGCTCGACCCGCTGCGGGTGGTGCTGTGGTCGTTCGCCGTCGCCTCGGTGGCGATCAACCTCGTCGCCCCGGTGACGCGCTTCCCGGTCGAGGCGCTGACCGGGGACGCGCCCCTGCTCGGGAGGCTCGCCGCGGTCGTGCTTCCCGGCGCGCTGCTGGTGGCCTGGGTGGTGGTCCTGGGGACGCTGCTGCCCTTCGGGGTCGAGATCCTCGCGCTGCGCCACCTGCCGGCCTCGACGGTCACGATGGTCGCGATGCTCGAGCCGGTCGGGGTGAGCGCGCTCGGGTGGCTGTGGTTCCGCGAGGAGCTCGGTGCGGTCGCCACGGTCGGCTGCACGCTCGTCGTGGTCGGCATCCTGGCTGCCCAGACCGGTCGGGCCCCGCACCCGCTGCCCGAGCCGCCGCACCTCGCCGGCCCCTGAGCCGGGCGTCGTAGCCTACGGTCGTGAACTCGACCCCCTCCGGCCCCCGCCCCCGCTCCGCCCTGGCTGCGGTTCCCACCTACGTGGCAGGGCGGCCGCCGACCCCTCGGGAGGGCCTCGAGACCTACAAGCTGTCGAGCAACGAGAACCCCTTTCCTCCCTTGCCCGGCGTCGTGGCGGCGGTGGTCGCCGCGGCGGAGACGATGAACCGCTACCCGGACATGGGGTCCGTGGCGCTGTACGAGGCGCTCTCGGAGCGGCTCGGGGTGCCGACCTCGGACCTGGCCGCGGCGACCGGGTCGGTGGCGCTGCTGTACCACCTGGTGCAGGCGTTCTGCGAGGACGGCGACGAGGTGGTCCACGCGTGGCGTTCCTTCGAGGCCTACCCGATCGCCGCCGCGGTCTGCGGCGCCCGGTCGGTGCAGGTGCCGCTCACCGCGGACGGCCGCCACGACCTGGACGCGATGGCCGCCGCGATCACCGACCGGACCCGGATCGTCCTGGTGTGCACTCCGAACAACCCGACCGGCCCCGCCGTGGGCCACGCCGAGCTCGTGGCGTTCCTGGACCGGGTCCCGACCCGCGTGGTGGTGGTGGTCGACGAGGCCTACCGGGAGTTCGTCCGCTCCGAGGACCCCGTGGACGCGCTCGCGCTGTACCGCGACCGACCTCACGTGGTGGTGATGCGGACCTTCGCGAAGGCCTCCGGCCTGGCCGGGCTGCGGGTCGGCTACCTGGTCGCCGCCGAGCCCGTCGCGGCCGCGGTCCGGGCCTGCTCGCTGCCGTTCGGCGTCTCCGCGGTCGCCCAGGCGGCCGCGGTCGCCGCGCTCGAGGCCGAGCCCGCGCTGCTGGAGCGGGTCGACGCGATCGTCGCCGAGCGCGACCGGGTGGTCGCGGGGCTCGCGGACCAGGGCTGGCACCTGCCCGACGCGCAGGGCAACTTCGTGTGGCTGCCGCTCGGCGAGGACACCCCGCGCTTCGCGAGGACGGCCGAGGAGGCCGGGATCATGGTGCGCCCCTACGGCACCGACGGGGTCCGCGTCACGATCGGCGAGCGGGCCGGCAACGAGGTGTTCCTCCAGGTCGCTGCCGGCTTCACCCCGAAGGTCTGACCTCGGACGCAGGCCCCGCGGGCGCCGGGGCCCGGGGCCGCCGCTCGGAGGTGATCACCACCGCGACCGAGGCGACCACCACCGAGCCGCCGAGCACGGTCAGCGCCGAGACGGTCTCCCCGAGCACCAGCCACCCGAGCAGCACCGCGATCACCGGGTTGACGTAGGCGTACGTCGCGACCAGCGAGATCGGGGCGTGGGCGACCAGCCAGACGTACGCCGAGAAGGCAAGGACGGAGCCGAACGTGGTCAGGTAGGCCAGCGCCCACCACGTGCGGGCCGGGTGGTCGAGGGTGACCTGCTCCCCGCTGAGCAGGCCCACCGTGGTCAGGATGAGGCCGCCCAGCGCCATCTCGTAGACGGCGACCACGAACGCGTCGCGCGGCAGCCACAGCCGGGGCTGGAGATAGGAGCCCAGGGCCCAGAAGGTGCCGGCCAGGAGGACCAGCAGCGCGGGACCCAGCGGCGTGCTGCCCGCGTCCTCGCGGCCGAGGACGACGAGCAGGGCGAGCCCGGCGAAGCCGCCGAGGACGCCCGCCGTGGTCATCGCCCGGGGTCGGTCGCGCTCGACGGTGCGGAACACCACGATCGCCAGGGGCGTGACCGCGATCAGCAGGGCGGTGTACCCCGAGGTGGCGCCGTGTGCCTCCGCGACCGAGACCAGCCCGTTGCCGAGCATCGGCAGGAGGAGCCCGAGCACCCCGCACCCGAGGAGCTGGCGCCCGGTGACCTGCAACCGGCCCCACCCGCCGCGCACCGCGAGCAGCGCCCCGAGCAGCACCCCCGCCAGCGTGTAGCGGCCGCCCATCGAGGTCAGGGGGGGCGCCTCCTCGACCACGATCCTGATGCCCAGGTAGGTCGAGCCCCACACGAGGTACACGACCAGCAGGGCCGCGGCGACCAGGATCCAGGGCGGGGTCGGCGTAGGCGGCTTCGACACGGGTCCTCCTCCACCGCCGGGTGCTGCCCGCACCGGGCGACAGGACACCGTAGAGGACGCCACCCCCGTTCGAACCGCCGACCGGTCGCGGTACCCTTGCCCTCCGGTGCTGTGGTGCCGGTCACACGTCGGCGGACGGGCACACCACCCTGGTGCCCAGCGCCGGTGCTCCACCCACCGTCGGCCGCGGAGACCCCGGGCGCTGACCAGACCGAGGAGTGCTTTCTCTTGGACAACGACGTCATCGCGAGCGGCTTCGGGCCGCGCTCGGGCCGGGACCTGGGTCCCGACGGGGGCGCCGAGCTGGTGCAGCTGCTGACCCCGGAGGGGGAGCGGGTCGAGCACCCGTCCTTCTCCTTCGGTGCCGGGCTGTCGGCCGGCGACGAGGCGGAGCTGATCCGCGGCTTCTACCGCGACATGACCCTCACCCGTCGGATCGACGTCGAGGCCACGGCCCTGCAGCGTCACGGCGAGCTCGGCATCTGGGCCCAGCTGCTCGGCCAGGAGGCCGCCCAGATCGGCTCCGGACGCGCGCTCCGCCCCCAGGACTTCGTCTTCCCGACCTACCGCGAGCACGGGGTCGCCTACTGCCGCGGCGTCGACCCGCTCGCCCTGCTCGGCCTCTTCCGGGGGATCGACCAGGGCTCCTGGGACCCCAACGAGCACAACTTCGGGCTCTACACGATCGTGATCGGCGCCCAGACCCTCCACGCCACCGGCTACGCGATGGGCATCCAGCGCGACGGGGCGGTCGGCACGGGCGACCCGGAGCGCGACGCGGCCGTCGTCGCCTACTTCGGCGACGGGGCGAGCAGCCAGGGCGACGTCAACGAGGCGTTCATCTTCGCCGCCTCCTACAACTCCCCCGTGGTCTTCTTCTGCCAGAACAACCAGTGGGCCATCTCCGAGCCCATCGAGCGCCAGTCACGGATCCCGCTCTACCAGCGGGCCCTGGGCTTCGGCTTCCCCGGGGTCCGGGTCGACGGGAACGACGTCCTGGCCACCTACGCCGTCACCCAGGCCGCGCTCCAACGCGCCCGGGACGGCCAGGGCCCCACGCTGGTGGAGGCCTACACCTACCGGATGGGTGCCCACACCACGACCGACGACCCGACCCGGTACCGGCTCTCCTCCGAGCTGGAGGTGTGGAAGCTGAAGGACCCGATCCAGCGGGTGAAGGTCTACCTCACCCGCAACGGGCTGGCCGACCAGGCGTTCCTCGAGGAGGTCGAGGCCGAGGCCGAGGCGCTCGGCGAGACCCTGCGCGCAGGGTGCCGCGCCATGCAGGACCCGCACATCCTGGACGTGTTCGACCACGTCTTCGCCGAGCAGACCGAGGAGCTGGCCGCGCAGAAGGCCGGCTACGCGGCGTACCTGGACACCTTCGAGGAGGCCCGCGCATGACCGCGAAGCTGACCCTGGCCAAGGCGCTCAACGCCGGCCTGCGCCGAGCCATGGAGGACGACCCCAAGGTGCTGGTCATGGGCGAGGACGTCGGCAAGCTCGGCGGCGTCTTCCGGATCACCGACGGCCTGCAGAAGGACTTCGGCGAGGACCGGGTGATCGACTCCCCCCTGGCTGAGTCCGGCATCCTCGGCACCGCCGTGGGCCTGGCGATGCGTGGCTACCGGCCGGTGTGCGAGATCCAGTTCGACGGCTTCGTCTACCCGGCCTACGACCAGATCGTCAGCCAGGTCGCCAAGCTGCACTTCCGGAGCCAGGGCAAGGTGCGCATGCCGATCGTCATCCGGATCCCGTTCGGGGGTGGGATCGGTGCGGTCGAGCACCACAGCGAGTCCCCCGAGGCGCAGTTCGCGCACACGCCCGGGCTCAAGGTGGTGGCCTGCTCGAACCCGGTCGACGGCTACTGGATGATCCAGCAGGCCATCGCCTGCGACGACCCGGTGGTCTTCCTGGAGCCGAAGCGGCAGTACCACGCCGACAAGGCCGAGATCGACGAGTCCGCCAGCCCGGCCCCCTTGCTCTCCTCGCGGGTCGTGCGCGCCGGCAGCGACGTGACGCTGCTGGCCTACGGGCCGATGGTGAAGGTGGCCCTCGCCTCCGCCGAGGCCGCGGCCACCGAGGGCCGCGACGTCGAGGTGATCGACCTGCGCGCCCTGTCCCCGCTCGACATGGGGCCGGTCCTGGAATCGGTGCGCCGCACCGGACGCGCGATCGTCGCCCACGAGGCACACACCAACCTCGGGATGGGGGCCGAGGTGGCCGCCCGGATCACCGAGGAGTGCTTCTACTCCCTGGAGGCCCCGGTGCTGCGCGTCGGCGGCTTCGACACCCCCTACCCGCCCGCGCGGGTCGAGGAGGAGTGGTTGCCCGACCTGGACCGGGTGCTGGACGCCGTCGACCGCTCCCTGGCTTTCTGAGAGGACCCCTGTGGCTGCACACGAGTACAAGCTGCCCGACGTCGGTGAAGGACTCACCGAGGCCGAGATCGTCCAGTGGATGGTCAAGGTCGGCGACACGATCAAGGTGAACGACGTCGTGGTCGAGATCGAGACCGCGAAGTCCCTGGTGGAGCTGCCGTCGCCGTACGCCGGGACGGTGACCGCGCTGCACGTCGAGGAGGGCACGACGGTCCCGGTCGGCACGCCGATCATCTCCGTCGACGACGGCGCTGCGGCACCGTCGCCCGCGCCGGAGCCCGCGCAGGCGCCGGCCCTGGACCTGTCCAACCCGGCAGCCGGGTCCACCAACGCGACCCTGGTCGGCTACGGACCGAAGTCGGGCTCGGCGCTGCGCCGCCCGCGGCGCGGTCCCGTCACCGCTGCGTCGCCGGCCGCCGCGGCCACCCAGATGCAGGTGCAGGGCAGCTTCACCCTCGGCCAGGCCGACACCTCCGAGGTCGTCCCCGCCGACGAGGAACCGGTGCCCGCCGTGTCCGCGCGTGCGGCGGAGGCCGGGGCGCGGGCCACGAACGCCTGGTCGGTCGGCGGGGTGCTGGCCAAGCCCCCGGTCCGCAAGCGCGCCAAGGACCTCGGGGTGGACCTGCGCTCGGTGACGCCCTCGGGGCCGAGCGGGACGGTCACCATGGAGGACCTGGAGGTCGCCGCCGGGCGCACCGGGCCGGAGGTCACCGCTCGCTCCGAGCCACGTCCGTCCGGCACGCTGGAGGACCGGCGTGAACCGGTCAAGGGCGTGCGCAAGATGATGGGCGCCGCCATGGTCGAGTCGGCCTTCACGATCCCGCACGTCACCGAGTGGGTGACCGTCGACGTGACCCGCACGATGCGCCTGGTGGAGTCCCTGCGGGAGGACCGGGAGTTCGCCGAGGTCAAGGTCTCCCCGCTGCTGGTGCTGACCCGCGCGGTCTGCCTGGCCATGCGGCGCACGCCGGAGCTCAACGCGCACTGGGACGACGCCGCGCAGGAGGTCGTCTTCCGCGGGTCGGTCAACCTCGGCATCGCTGCGGCCACCCCCCGGGGCCTGGTCGTGCCGAACGTCAAGGGCGCCGACGGGCTGACCCTCGTGGAGCTGGCCCGGGAGCTGGGCTCCCTCACGGCGACGGCCCGGGAAGGCCGCACCCAGCCGGCGGAGATGGCCGGGGGGACCTTCACGATCACCAACGTCGGGGTCTTCGGGGTCGACGCGGGCACGCCGATCATCAACCCGGGCGAGAGCGCGATCCTCTGCTTCGGGGCGGTGCGCAAGCAGCCGTGGGTGCACAAGGGGAAGATCAAGGCCAGGGAGCTCACGACGCTGGCGCTCTCCTTCGACCACCGGTTCATCGACGGCGCGAAGGGCTCCCGGTTCCTCGCCGACGTCGCCTCGCTGCTCGAGGACCCGGCCCGGGCGCTCCGCTTCTAGAGCCGCCTGTCCCCCGGCGACGACGTGCCGGGGGACGCGGGGGACTCGGGGAGGTCGCGGGCCATCAGCGTGACCAGGTGCTCGTCGTCGCCGAGCCGCCCGACCTCGACGTACCCGCGGCCGGCGTGGAAGGCGAGCGAGGCCGGGTTCGCCGGCACCAGGTTCACCTCCAGTGCCATCCGGGCGTACGCCGCCGCGACCTGCTCGAGCTCGTCGTAGACCCGGCTCCCGACACCGCGGCGGCGCACGGTCGGGTGCAGCGCGACCCGGTCCAGGTAGTAGAAGCCGGTGTCGAAGCGCGCGGAGAACCAGCGGTAGTTCTCCGAGTCGTAGGCGCACCCCGGGGGGAACGTCACCACGAACCCCCCGAACCCGCCGTCGACCTCGACCACGTCGAACCGGTCCGCCCAGGACCGGAGCTGGTCGAAGCGGGCGGAGTCCATCGGGGCCAGCTTGACGACCTCGGCCTCGTTGAGGGCGAGCACGGCGTCGGCGTCGGCGTCGGTGACCGGGCGGAGCCGGACGGAGTCAGGAGTGTCCACGCGGTGAGCATGCCAGGCCCGCGAAGAAGGCCGGATCGGCAGGCCCGGCTGCGATCTGAGCGGTTTCGCTCGACCAGATCCGCTCGATGTCCCTCCGCCTCCAGGGGCCTGTTCTCGCGTAGGCTGACCGGTATGAGCACGGGCATGGAACTGCTGGAGGTCAGTCTGACCCAGCTCCAGCGACGGAATCGGGCGGCGTTCGTGCAGCGCTCCGACATCGCCGGCTCGCCCGACCTCGAGCCAGGGCACAAGGTCGTGCTCCGCGACGAGCGAGGCGACTACTTCGCCGGGACCGTCGTGGACGGGGTCGAGGAGCGCGACGACATCCGTTACCTCGTGCACGTGGGGGTGCGGCTCCCTGAGGAGTACGCGATGCTGCGGCTCGGTCGCACCCGGGGGTCGGAGAGCGCTGCCGACGGTGCCGACGACGGGCTCCAGGCGGTGCTCGACCTCATGGGCGAGGCGCGGGACTCCCTGGGCGGCCGGATGCCGAGCCAGCGGCTGGGCGGCGCCTGAGTCCGCACGGCTCCCTACTGGTCCAGACCGGGTGGTCCAGACCGGTGGAGGCCTCCCTGCAGGCGCGGACCGGTGTCACCTGCGCCGTCGGCCGAGGCCAGGGCGGCGCCCGCACCGCCGGCGAGCGCTACCGCGGTGATCGCTGCCGCCGCCGTGGTGCGCAGCGACCAGGCAAGCCGTCGGGGGCGGCTGAGAGGGGTCTCGGGCGAGGTCTCCAGGGGTTCGGGCATGCCCCGACCGTGCGCCGCGGTCCTGTGCCCCGGCTGTGGGCCGGCGAGCAGCGAGATGTGCGTGCGGTTCACAGGCGACGCACAGGAAGCCCATAGAAGAGGCGGGGGTGGGACGGGCACCCTGGGTCCATGACGGTGACGAGCGACCTGACGCGCCCTGACGGCAGCCCTGTGCACGTGCTGGTGGTGGACGACGAGCCGAACATCGCCGAGCTGCTCGGCATGGCCATGCGCTACGAGGGGTGGCAGACGACGTTGGCCCACTCCGGGACCAAGGCGGTCGCGGCCGCCAAGGAGGTCCGACCGGACGCCGTGGTCCTCGACATCATGCTGCCCGACATCGACGGGATGCAGGTCCTGCGGCGCATGCGAGAGCACGTGCCGGACGTCCCGGTGCTGTTCCTCACCGCACGGGACTCGGTCGAGGACCGGGTTGCCGGACTGACCGCGGGAGGCGACGACTACGTGACCAAGCCGTTCTCGCTGGAGGAGGTCGTGGCCCGGCTGCGCGCGCTGATGCGCCGCTCCGGTTCGATGGCGCGCCTGGAGTCCTCCACCCTCGTCGTCGGCGACCTGAGCCTCGACGAGGACAGCCACGAGGTGGTCCGGGCCGGCGAGGAGATCGCGCTGACCGCTACCGAGTTCGAGCTCCTGCGCTACCTCATGCGCAATCCGCGGCGGGTGCTGTCCAAGGCGCAGATCCTCGACCGGGTGTGGAACTACGACTTCGGGGGGCAGGCCAACGTGGTCGAGCTCTACATCTCCTACCTGCGCAAGAAGGTCGACGCGGGCCGTGACCCCATGATCCACACCATGCGGGGCGCCGGCTACGTCCTCAAGCCCGTCGAGTGAGCCGGTCACGCGTGCGCCCCCGGCTGCCCACCACGCTGACCGGTCGGCTGCTGCTCACCGCAGTCGCGCTGGTCGCCGTGGCAGGGCTTCTGGTCAGCTTGACCACGTCGTTGGTCCTCCGGCAGTTCCTCACCGCCCAGCTCGACGACGACATCCGTCAGGGGCTGGGCCGTGCCGCGCAGCAGTACGACGACCCGCGTCGTCCTCCCCGCCAGTCCGGGAGCGCTCGCGACGACGACGGAGACGGCGACAGGTCCTTCCAGGCCGGCGATGCGAACGGCATCCTCACCGCCCGCCTGGACTCCACGCCGAGCGGGGAGGTGCTCCTGCGCACCCGGGACCTGCTGCCGGCGGCCCCGGTGACCCTCACCGCGTCGCAGCTGTCCGTGCTCACCGGGGTCGAGGACGAGGACGCGGCCTTCGTCGACCTGCCCGGCCTCGGGTCCTACCGGGTGCTGATGACCAGGACCTCCGACGGGTCGGCGGTCCTCGTCGCCGGCCAGCCGGCCGGGAAGGTGGAGAGCGCCACCCGGAACATGCTGTGGATCCAGCTCCTGCTGACCGCAGCGGGGGTCGGGATCGCGGCGATCGCCGGCGACCGCCTGATCCGGCGCACTCTCAAGCCGCTCCGCGAGGTCGCCAGCACCGCGCACGAGGTGGCGGCCCTTCCCCTCGACAGCGGCGAGGTCGGCGAGACCGCGCGCGTCCCCACCCGGCTCACCGACCCGCGGACCGAGGTCGGCCAGGTCGGCGCCGCGCTCAACCAGCTGCTCGGCCACATGGAGTCGGCGCTCGACGCCCGCCACCGCAGCGAGCTCCAGGTCCGACAGTTCGTCGCCGACGCCTCGCACGAGCTGCGGACGCCGCTGGCCACCATCATGGGGTACGCCGAGCTGGCCCGCCGCTCGTCGTCCTACGACCCCGCCGCGGCCCTGCTCAAGGTCGAGGAGGAGGGCGTGCGCATGCGCGGGCTGGTCGAGGACCTCCTCCTGCTGGCCCGGCTCGACTCCGGCCGGCCCCTCGCCGACGACGAGGTCGATCTCACCAAGCTCGCCCTCGAGACCGTCGAGGACGCCCGGGTCGTGGGGCGCGGACACCAGTGGGTGCTGGAGCTCCCCGAGGAGCCGGTGCTCGTCACCGGTGACGGGGACCGGCTGCACCAGGTGCTGTCGAACCTGCTCACCAACGCCCGGCGACACACGCCCGCCGGCACCAGGGTCGTGGTCGGGCTGCGGGCCGAGGGCCGCTCCGCGGTGCTCACCGTCGCCGACGACGGTCCGGGGATCCCGGCGGACCTGCTGCCCGGGGTCTTCGAGCGCTTCACCCGCGCCGACGCCTCGCGCACCCGCGACTCGGGTGGCGCCGGCCTCGGCCTGGCCCTCGTCGAGGCGATCGTGAGCGCCCACGGCGGGCACGTCGGGGTGACCTCGCACCCCGGTGAGACGGTCTTCACCGTCTCCCTGCCAGCCGCCTGACTGCTCACAGCACCAGCACAGCGGCATCCGGGTCGATGCCCAACCGGTGCCGGAACCGTAGGGGCATGACGACAGCGACCTCGCCTCCGCCTCCGACCTCCCCCCACGCGGAGCCGGCCGACCGGCCGACGCCCCCGGCGTCCGCCCCCGGCTGGTACCGCCCCGCCCTCGTCGGTCTGCTGGGGCTGACCGCGGTCCTCTACCTGTGGGACCTGAGCGCCTCGGGCTGGGCCAACTCCTTCTACGCCGCCGCAGCGCAGGCCGGCTCGGAATCGTGGAAGGCGATGTTCTTCGGCGCCTCCGACGCCGCTGGATCGATCACCGTGGACAAGACGCCCGCCTCGGTCTGGGTGATGGCGCTGTCGGTCCGGGTCTTCGGGCTGTCCTCCTGGAGCCTGCTGGTCCCGCAGGCCCTCATGGGCGTGGGCACGGTCGCGCTGCTGGTCACCTCGGTACGCCGGGCCACCGGCTCGGCCGGCACGGGCCTGCTGGCCGGGGCGGTCCTGGCCGCGACCCCGGTCGCGGCGCTGATGTTCCGCTTCGACAACCCCGACGCCCTGCTCGTGCTGCTCCTCGTCGGCGCCACCGTGGCGGTGCTGCGGGCCGTGGAGAACCCGGCGAGGGCGCTGCGCTGGCTGGTCCTCGGGGGCACCCTGGTCGGGTTCGCCTTCCTTACCAAGATGATGCAGGCCTTCCTGGTGCTGCCGGCCTTCATGGTCGTCTACCTGGTCGAGGCCCGCCTGGGCTGGGGACGCAAGCTGGCGCACCTGCTGGCCGCGTTCGCGGCGGTGCTGGTCTCCGCCGGGTGGTGGATCGCCGCGGTCGAGCTCTGGCCGGGCACGCGTCCCTACATCGGCGGGTCGCAGGGCGACTCGGTCCTCGAGCTCACGCTCGGCTACAACGGCTTCGGTCGGCTCACCGGTGAGGAGACCGGCTCGGTCGGCGGCGGCGGAGGGTGGGGCGAGACGGGGATCCTGCGCATGCTGGGCTCCGAGATCGGCGGACAGGTCGGCTGGCTGCTGCCGACCTCCCTCCTGCTCCTGGTGGTCGGGCTGTGGCTGGTGCGACGGGCGCCGCGCGGGGACGCCGTCCGGTCCACGCTGGTGGTCTGGGGTGTGTGGCTGCTGGTGACCACCCTCGTGTTCAGCTTCATGTCCGGCATCTTCCACGCCTACTACACCGTCGCGCTGGCTCCGGCGATCGCCGTGGTGACCGCGGTCGGGGCGCACCTGCTGTGGCAGCGTCGCCACGAGTCCCTCTCCTCCCTCGCGCTCGCTGCGACGGTCGCCCTCTCCACGGCGGTCGCCTTCGGGCTGCTGTCGCGCACCCCCGACCTCCTGCCGTGGCTGCGGTGGGTGGTCGCCCTGGCCGGCTTCGGCGCCGCGGTGGCGATCGCCTTCGCGCCGTACCTGAGCCACCGGGTGAGCCGTTCCGTGGCGGCGGTGGCCCTGCTGGCGGCGCTGGCCGGACCGGCGGCGTACACGGTCGACACGGTCACCACCCCGCACACCGGCTCGATCCCCAGCGCCGGGCCCGCCACGGGCACCGGCACCGGTCCGCCTGGCGGTGCGGCGACGGGCGGTCTGCTGGAGGGCAGCAGCGCGTCGACGGCCATGGTGGAGCTCCTGATGCAGGACGCGGACTCCTACACCTGGGTGGCCGCCACGGTGGGGGCCAACTCGGCGGCCGGCTACCAGCTGGCGACCGAGCAGTCGGTGATGCCGATCGGCGGCTTCAACGGCACCGACCCCAGCCCCACCCTGGCCGAGTTCGAGGCCTACGTCGCGGACGGCCAGATCCACTGGTTCATCAGCGGCGGCGACAGGGGCGGCAGACCCGGCGGACAGGACGCCTCGTCCACGAGCAGCCAGGTCAGTGCCTGGGTCGAGGCCAACTTCACCGCTCAGACGGTCGACGGCGTCACCGTCTACGACCTCAGCGGCGCCGCCTCCGAGGTGGCCACGACGACCCCGGACGCCGTCCTGTGACCGCCGCACCCATGCTGCCGTCGCTGCCGGGTGCCGTCGCGACGGCCCGACCGGAGCGTGTCCGCGACACCGGCCCGGCCCTCGACGTGGTGATCCCGGTCTACAACGAGGAGGCTGCTCTCCGCGGGTCCGTGCTCCGGCTGCTGGAGTCGCTGGACGCGCTGCCGTACACGTTCCAGGTGACCGTGGCCGACAACGCGAGCACCGACGGCACCCCCGCGGTCGCGACCCGGCTGGCCGCAGAGCATCCCGAGGTCGTCTATCGTCGGATGGACCAGAAAGGCCGCGGACGGGCTCTGAAGGGGGCCTGGTCCACCAGTGCCGCCGAGGTGCTCGTCTACATGGACGTGGACCTGTCCACCGACCTCAAGGCGCTGCTCCCGTTGGTGGCTCCGCTGCTGTCGGGTCATTCGGACCTGGCGATCGGGACCCGGCTCGCCCGCGGGTCGCGCACGGTCCGCGGGCCGAAGCGGGAGATCATCTCGCGCGGCTACAACCTGCTGCTGCGCGGCACGTTGCGGGCCCGCTTCTCCGACGCCCAGTGCGGCTTCAAGGCGATCCGTGCCGAGGTGGCCGACGAGCTCCTCCCGCTGGTGCAGGACGACGCGTGGTTCTTCGACACCGAGCTCCTGGTGCTGGCCGAGCGGTCCGGGCTGCGCATCCACGAGGTGCCGGTCGACTGGGTCGACGACCCGGACAGCCGGGTCGACATCGCCAGCACCGTGCTGGACGACCTGCAGGGCATCCGACGGCTGGGCACGGCGTTGCTGCGCGGACAGGTGCCGCTGGAGTCGGTGCGCGAGCAGGTGGGCCGCACCTCCGACGAGGCCGGCTCGGGCCGGCTGCCCAGCCAGGTAGGCATCTTCGTCCTGGTCGGGATCATGTCGACGCTGGCGTACGGGGTGCTCTTCCTCGTCTTCCGCCAGTGGGGCGACGCCCAGACGGCCAACGCGGCGGCCCTGGTGTGCACCGCCGTGGCCAACACCGCAGCCAACCGCCGTTGGACCTTCGGCGTGCGGGGACCCGGCGGGGTCCTGCGTCAGCACGTGCAGGGGTTGCTCGTGCTCGGCGTCGGGCTGGTCGTGACCAGTGGTGCCCTGCGCGCCATCGAGCCGCTGCTGGGCGGTCTGCACCCGACCTGGGCACGGCTGTTCGAGGTGACGGTCCTGACCGGGGCCAACCTGCTGGTCACCGTCATGCGCTTCGTGGCGATGCGGCAGTGGATCTTCAGGCGACGTCGCTCGACCTGACCGCGGCCAGGTGGCCGCGCCCGGTCCCGCGGGTGTACGCCGGTGCGGCGACGACCTGCTCGACGAAGCCGATGATCTCCTCGACCGCCTCCCGGGACTCCGGGTTCAGGTCCGACAGCACCGGGAAGGCATGCACCTGCCCCTCCCAGATCTGGAGGGTGCACGGCACACCCGCCTCGGAGAGACGGTCGGCCATGAGCTCGGCGTCCACCCTGAGCACTTCGGACTCGGCGCAGATGATCAAGGTCGGCGGGAGACCGCGCAGGTCGGCGTTCACCGGGGAGTGGTGCAGCTCGGGGTGCGCCCCCACGACCATCCGACCGACCCGGCGCATCCGCCGGACCGGGATGTAGTCGTCGCGCCGGGCGTTGTGGTGCCCGAGCTTGCCCAGGTGGTCGAAGTCCAGCCACGGGGAGAGCCCGATGATGCCGGCCGGGCCGCCGAGACCGCGGTCCCGCACCCGGAGCCCGATCGCGAACGCCAGGTGCCCGCCGGCGGAGTCACCGGCCAGCACGATCCGCGAGGCCGGGTGCCCGTTGCGCACGAGCCACTCGAAGGCGTCCTCGCCGTCGGCCACACTGTCCTGGAGCCGACCCGTCGGCAGCTGCCGGTAGTCGACCGACAGCACCGACATCTGCGTGTGCAGCGCCAGCCGCTCGACGATCCGGCGGTGGGTGGCGATGCCGCACATGAGGAACGCGCCACCGTGCAGGTAGAGGATGGCGCCGTTCGAGGTCGGGCCGTCGTAGGGGGTCACCAGCTCCCCGGACCAGGTCCGGGCGGTGATGGTGCGGTGCGTCGTGCCCGACATCCGCGGCAACAGCGCGGCGCCGCGCTCGAGGAGGGGCCACAGCCGGGTCGCCGGACCGCGCAGCGGATAGACCTTCATCGTCGGCCGGAAGACGGTGCGCGTCACCCGGCGTACGACGCTGGAACGCCGGCTGGCGCCGATGCGGTGCTCGATCATGGGCACCTCCTCACCCCACGTGCATACCCCTGCGGGTCTGGGATCGAACCCTGGACCGCGCGTTCGTGACCGATCCGAGACCTGCCGACCCCTCCCCGGACCCCAGGGTGCGCCGCCGAAGCGCGGCAGCGGTAGCCGCCGAACGGGCATTTCCGTGGGTGCGGGCGGTTCGGTCGACCCAGCCCCTAGGCTCCTCCCATGAGCGCCGCCACGGACCTCCCGCCCGCCCCGGAGATCGACGGAGCCACGCACCTGCACTCGGGAAAGGTCCGCGACCTGTACCGCCTCGCGGACGGCACCCTGCTCATGGTCGCCAGCGACCGGATCAGCGCCTACGACTTCGTCCTCCCCACCCCCATCCCGGACAAGGGCGAGATCCTCACCCGGATGTCGCTGTGGTGGTTCGACCGGCTCGCCGACCTCGTGCCCCACCACGTGCTGTCCACCGACGTGCCGGAGTCGGTGCGCGGTCGCGCGGTGGTGTGCGAGGCGCTCCGGATGTATCCCGTCGAGTGCGTGGTGCGGGGATACCTCACCGGGTCCGGGCTTGCCGACTACCGCGCCGAGGGAGCCGTCTGCGGCGTGCCCCTGCCAGCCGGGCTCGAGGACGGGAGCCGGCTGGAGCAGCCGATCTTCACCCCGGCCACCAAGGCCGACCTCGGCGACCACGACGAGAACGTCTCCTACTCCGACGTGGCCCGGCGGATCGGGGAGGACCGGGCCGCGGAGCTGCGCGGGCTCACCCTGGCGGTCTACGCGCGTGCCGAGGACGTCGCCCGGCAACAGGGGATCATCCTGGCCGACACCAAGCTGGAGTTCGGGGCTCGCCCGGACGGCACCACCGTGCTCGGGGACGAGGTGCTCACCCCGGACTCCTCCCGGTTCTGGCCAGCGGAGTCCTGGCGGCCCGGCGGGACCCAGCCGTCGTACGACAAGCAGTTCGTCCGCGACTGGCTGACCTCACCGGCCAGTGGCTGGGACCGGTCCTCCGGCACCGCCCCGCCGCCGTTGCCCGAGCACGTGGTCGCGCAGACGCGCGCGAAGTACGTCGAGGCGTACGAGCGGCTGACCGAAGAGGAGTTCTGAGGATGTCCGAGTCCTACGGCATCGTGACGCCCACGCGGTGGGACGCGTCGCTGTTCGTGGCGGCGCAGCGGTCCACGGTGTTCGCCTACCTGGCCGACCCTCGCACCCGACCGGAGTGGCAGGCCAGCCTCGACCGGGTCGAGCTGCTGGACGAGGGGGAGCCGCACGTCGGGATGCGCTGGGTGGACCACCTCAAGGGCGGCAGGACCTTCTCGCTGCAGATCATCGGCATGGAGCAGGACCGGATGTGGGCCGAGGTCGGCAGGACCGGCCCGCTCACCGCGTTCGTGACCCTGCTCTTCGACGACGAGAGCGCGGCCGGGGTGCCCGGCACGCGGATCCGGGTGGTCGCGCGGGTCCGTGGCCAACGGCTGACCCGGCCGCTCGGATGGCTGGCCACCGCGGCGATGTCGCTGCTGGTCCGGGTCGACCTGCCGAGGGTGGCGCGCATCCTGGAAGAGCGCTGACCCGGCCCCGACGGGCTTCCGGGCCGATGCACCCGCGACTAGGTTGGGGGCGCACCCCCTGACCCCACGCCGGAGGCCGCCGTGCTCAACCTGTCCGTGCTGCTCGAAGACAGCGCCCGCAAGCACCCGACCCGCGACGCCGTGGTGCTCGGAGGGAACCGCCTGACCTACGCGCAGGTGGACGCCGCGGCCAACCAGGTGGCCAACCTCCTGGTGTCCCGGGGGATCGGGCCGGGCGACAAGGTCGCGCTGTCGTGCCCGAACCTGCCGTACTTCCCCATCGTCTACCACGGCATCCTCAAGGCCGGCGGCGTCGTCGTACCCCTCAACGTGCTGCTGAAGGGACGGGAGATCGCCTACCACCTCAACGACTCCGACGCGAAGGCGTACTTCTGCTTCCAGGGCACCGCCGACCTGCCGATGGCGGCTGAGGGCAGCGTCGGGTTCGAGGGGGCGACGGCCTGCGAGCACCTCTTCGTGATCACCGCCGACCCGGCCGCCGACTCGCCCGTGCCGGGGGCGCAGACGCTCGCCGCCGCCACCGCCGACCAGTCGCCGGTGTTCTCCTCGGTGCTCACCCAGGAGACCGACTCCGCGGTGATCCTCTACACCAGCGGGACCACCGGTCAGCCGAAGGGCGCCGAGCTGAGCCACGCGAACCTCGTCCTCAACGCCCTGGAGTCCAACCGGATGCTCGGCGCCTCGCCCCAGGGCGAGCGCCACCTGGTCACCCTGCCGCTGTTCCACTCCTTCGGCTCGACGGTGCAGATGAACGCCGGCTTCGCCAGCGCCTCGACGCTCGTGCTCATCCCCCGCTTCGACGCGGCCACCGCCGTCCACCTGCTCGAGTCGGAGGAGATCACCTTCTTCGCCGGCGTGCCCACGATGTACTGGGGCATCCTCGGCGCCCTCGACGGCGACGTGGACGTGGACCGGATCGCCGGCAACCTGCACCTCGCCGTCTCCGGCGGGGCCAGTCTCCCGGTGGAGATCCTCCGGGAGGTCAAGGCCCGCCTGCACGTCGACATCTTCGAGGGGTACGGGCTGTCGGAGACCTCGCCCGTCGCGACGTTCAACCAGCGGGACCGCCCTGCCAAGCCCGGCTCGATCGGCTACCCGATCTGGGGTGTCGAGGTGAAGCTCATCGACGCTGAGTGGAAGACCGTCGAGGGGCCCGACGCGGTCGGCGAGATCGCGATCCGCGGGCACAACATCATGAAGGGCTACTACAACCGGCCCGAGGCCACGGCCGAGGCGATGCGGGACGGCTGGTTCCGCAGCGGCGACCTCGCCCGCCGGGACGAGGACGGCTTCTACTACATCGTCGACCGGGCCAAGGACATGATCATCCGCGGCGGCTTCAACGTGTACCCGCGCGAGGTCGAGGAGGTGCTGCTCACCCACGAGGGGGTGTCCCTGGTCGCCGTCGTCGGCGTCGCGGACGAGGCGCACGGCGAGGAGATCAAGGCGTTCGTCATCAAGGCGCCCGGCGCCACGGTCACCGAGGACGAGCTGGTCGTGTGGGCCAAGGAGCAGATGGCCTCCTACAAGTACCCCCGCACGGTCGAGTTCCGCGACGCGCTCCCGATGACCGCGACCGGGAAGATCCTCAAGCGCGAGCTGGTCTGAGGTGGGCCGCTGTCTCGGGACGACGCTGGCCCTGGGTGCGCTCACGGTCGTCGCGGGCTGCGGGCAGGCCACCGCGCCCCAGGCCGACGGCCGGGTGGAGGCCACGCCACGGGCGCTGGCCGCGGTGCTCCTCGAGCACGTGCCGCTGGAGCCGCGGCGTACGTCGGGGACGTGGTCGGAGGCCAACGACCCGCTGCAGATCGAGGCGCAGGTCGACTTCGGCGTCGACCCCGAGGGGTCCGAGGAGGGCGAGACGCGCACGGTGCGAGTCGACGTCGCGGAGATCGCGGCGTACCCCGGCGAGGAGCGCGGGTTCCTCCGGTGCCAGCCCGAGGAGCTCGAGGGAGGCCAGCAGCGCTGCGAGGAGAAGGCCGTGGGGGAAGGCATGCTGGTCTACCGCTGGGAAGCCGGCGCCGAGGAGGAGGCGCCGGGCACCTACTCGTGGATCCTGGTGCGCGAGGACGAGGTCGCCCGGGTGACCTACGAGGGCAGCGGCCAGTTCGACGAGGACCCGCGCGGCCTGGGGCTGGGCGTTGCGCCGCGGCTCCTCCGTGCCGTGGCGTTGGACCCGGCGATGAGCCTGCGCACGACCCCGGAGCTGGTGGACGCGGGCCGCGCCCTCGACTACGAGGGGATGGAGACGCCGCCGCCTCCGCGTGCGCTGCGGCCGACCACGCCCGAGGAGCTCGCCTCCGCCGTGGTGGACTACCTCGGCATCGAGCCCGTCTCGGTCGCCCGGTCGAAGCTGGACGACTTCGGTCCCGACGCGGTCGGCGCCCACCTGGAGTTCGCTGCCGCGAAGCGGTACGACGCCTTCGCCCTGGACATCCTCACCACCGTCGGCCGGGTCCGCCAGATCGACCCGCTGCCCTGTCCGGTACAGCGTGCGGGCGCCGCGGCGCGGGCGCGCTGCTTCGCCTGGGACGCCGACACGGTGGCCCTGTGGACCCTGGCCGACGGGACGCGCCCCGGTGTCCTGTGGATGATCGGCGCCCAGGACGACGACAAGACGAACCGGGTCGAGACGGTGGGGGTCAAGGTCGTGAGCCGCGCCATCGACCGGCCGTTCTTCACCGACCCGGGCACCCGGATGCGGATCCCCGAGAACCTCCTGGCCCTCGGCCCGATGACCGGAGACCTGACTCTGGGGCCCGACGTCCGGGTCTCGACGGGGTGAGGGAGGCGGGGGCTCCACCCCTTAGACTCGGGCGCATCCAGACCTGCTGATCTCCTCGAGGAGCCTCACGTGGCCCGCGTCATCGTCTCAGTCATGCCGAAGCCGGAGATCCTGGACCCTCAGGGCAAAGCCGTCCACGGCGCCCTGCCCAGGCTGGGCTTCGAGGGCATCGTCGACGTACGCCAGGGCAAGCGGTTCGAGCTCGAGGTCGACGGGGACGTGACCGACGCGCGGCTTGCCGAGATCCACGACCTCGCCGAGACCTTGCTGTCCAACCCGGTCATCGAGGACTTCGAGGTCGTCGTCCACGAGGACGTCCTGCCGTGAGGATCGGGGTCGTCACCTTCCCCGGCTCGCTGGACGACACCGACGCCCAGCGCGCGGTCCGGGTCGCCGGAGGCGAGGCCGTGCCGCTGTGGCACGGTGACCACGACCTCCGTGGCGTCGACGCGGTGGTCCTCCCCGGCGGCTTCTCCTACGGCGACTACTTGCGCTGCGGCGCGATCGCGCGGTTCTCCCCGGTGATGACCGAGGTCATCGCTGCCGCCCGTGGGGGGCTGCCGGTGCTCGGGATCTGCAACGGCTTCCAGATCCTCTGCGAGTCCCACCTGCTGCCCGGGGCGCTGATCCGCAACGACCACCGGAAGTTCGTCTGCCGGGACCAGCGCCTGCGGATCGAGAACAACCGGACCACGTGGACCCACGGCTACGCCGCGGACGCGGAGGTCACCATCGTCCTCAAGAACGGCGAGGGCGGCTTCGTCGCGGACGCAGCCACCCTGGACATGCTCGAGGCCGAGGGCCGGGTCGTCGCCCGCTACCTCGGCGGCAACCCCAACGGCTCGGCCCGCGACATCGCCGGCATCACCAACGAGACCGGCACCGTGGTGGGGCTGATGCCGCACCCCGAGCACGCCGTGGAGGACCTCTGCGGCCCCGGCACCGACGGGCTCACGTTCTTCACCTCGGCGATCCGGTCGCTGGTCTCCGCCTGACGGCCCTGTCGGTTTCCCAGGTTCACCGGGGAAACTGTCACTTCACCAGGGACATGTCCGTGGCGAAGCGCAAACATCACCGGTGAACCTGCGAAACCGGCAGCGGGGAACCTGGGTCAGACGACGATGCGGATCACCCGATCGTCGTGACGGGCCGGGGTGTGGCGGCCGTCGTTGTTGCTGGTGGTGATCCACAGCGAGCCGTCGGGGGCCTTCTCGACGGTACGGATCCGGCCGAAGTCGCCGTGCAGGTGCCGGACCTTCTTGCGCTTGTGCTTGCCGTTCAGCCGTACCGACCACAGGCACTCCCCGGCCAGCGCGCCGACCCAGGCACGCCCACGGGCGATGGCCACCCCGCTGGGCGAGCAGGTGCTCGTCGGTTGCCAGGTCACGAACGGGTCGGCGAACCTGCCTGCGCCGTCGCCACCCTCGACGACCGGCCAGCCGTAGTTGCGGCCCTTGCGGATCCGGTTCAGCTCGTCCCGGGCGCTCTGGCCCAGCTCGGTGGCCCACATCCGGCCCCGGCCGTCCCAGGCCAGGCCCTGCACGTTGCGGTGACCCAGGCTCCACACCGGGTTGCCGAACGGGTTGTCGTCGGGGACCGACCCGTCGGCGTTGATCCGCAGGATCTTCCCCTCCAGCCGGTCCGGGTCCTGTGCCCAGGACTCCGACTCGGGGGCGGTCAGGTCGTGCCCGTTGTCGCCGGTGCCGATGAACAGGTGCCCCGAGGGGCCGAAAGCGATCCGGCCGCCGTTGTGGATCACGCTCGCGCCGATGCCGGTGAGCAGCACCTCGGGCGGCCCGAGGCTGCCCTTCGTGAGCTTCGCCCGGATCACCCGGTTGTCCTCGCTGGTGGTGAGGTAGAAGTACACCCAGCGGTCGTCGGCGAAGGTGGGGGAGACCGCCAGCCCGAGCAGCCCGCCCTCGCCGCGGTCGGTGACGACCGGGAGCGTGCCGACCCGGGTGCGTCCTCCGTGCTTGTCGATCCGGTGCACCCGGCCGCGGTTGCGCTCGGCGACGAGGGCGTCGCCGTGGGGGAGGAAGGCCAGCCCCCAGGGGACCTCCAGGCCGCGCGCCAGCACCTTGCCGACCTTGGGGGCGGCGGCCGCCGCGGTCCGGTCGAGGAGCGGGAGGGTGGCCCCCGCAGCGGCCCCGACGAGCACCGCCCGGCGCGCGAGCAACCGGGGGAGAAGGGGCGTGGACGGGGTGTGCGACATGGGGACCTCGATCCTCGGACGGCTGTCCATCGTGTCACCGTGACGCCGGGGAGAGCGAGCAGGCGCAGTACATTGACCCCCGTGGCCGCTCCCCTCGACTCCGTCGCGCACGCCCAGAACGACCCCGACCGGGCTCAGCCCTGGGCCGACCTCGGGCTGAAGCCCGACGAGTACGCCCAGATCCGCGAGATCCTCGGTCGTCGCCCCACCAGCTCGGAGCTGGCGATGTACTCGGTGATGTGGAGCGAGCACTGCTCCTACAAGTCCTCCAAGGTGCACCTGCGGCAGTTCGGGGAGAAGGTCACCGACGCCATGCGTGAGCACCTCATGGTGGGCATGGGGGAGAACGCCGGGGTGGTCGACATCGGTCAGGGCTACGCGGTCACGTTCAAGGTCGAGTCGCACAACCACCCGTCGTACGTCGAGCCCTACCAGGGGGCGGCGACCGGTGTCGGTGGCATCGTCCGCGACATCCTGTCCATGGGGGCGCGCCCGGTCGCGGTGATGGACCCGCTGCGCTTCGGCCCGCTCGCCGCCGAGGACACCGCGCGGGTGCTGCCGGGGATCGTCGCCGGGGTCGGCGGCTACGGCAACTGCCTCGGGCTGCCCAACATCGGCGGGGAGGCGGTCTTCGACGAGACCTACCTCGGCAACCCGCTCGTCAACGCGTTGTGCGTGGGCGTGATGCGGCACGAGGAGATCCACCTCGCGAAGGCCTCGGGGGCCGGCAACCTGGTCGTCCTGTACGGCGCGCGCACCGGCGGCGACGGCATCGGCGGGGTGTCGGTCCTGGCCAGCGAGACCTTCGACGCGGACGGCCCCGCGAAGCGGCCCAGCGTGCAGGTCGGAGACCCGTTCATGGAGAAGCTGCTCATCGAGTGCACCCTGGAGATCTTCGCCGAGCGGCTGGTCGCCGGCATCCAGGACCTCGGTGGCGCAGGCCTGTCCTGCGCGACCTCGGAGCTGGCCAGCGCCGGCGACGGGGGCATGCGGGTCTGGCTCGACCGGGTCCCGCTGCGGGACTCCTCGCTGGCTCCCGAGGAGATCCTCATGAGCGAGTCCCAGGAGCGGATGATGGCCGTCGTCGAGCCGGACAAGGTCGAGCGGTTCCTCAAGATCTGCGAGAAGTGGGAGGTCGACGCGACCGTCGTCGGCGAGGTGACCGAGACCGGCCGGCTGGAGATCGAGTGGCACGGAGAGGTCGTCGTCGACGTACCTCCGCGCACGGTCGCCCACGACGGGCCCGTCTACCAGCGCCCGTTCGCCCGACCGGCCTGGCAGGACGGCCTGCAGGCCGACTCCGCCGAGGCGCTCCCGCGCCCGGCCGGCGGCGCCCAGCTGCGCGAGACGCTGCTCCGCCTGGTCGCGAGCCCCAACCTCTGCGACAAGTCCTGGATCACCGACCAGTACGACCGCTACGTGCTCGGCAACACCGTGCTCGCCCAGCCCGAGGACGCCGGGATGGTCCGGGTCGACGAGGAGACCGGCCTCGGGGTGGCCCTGGCCACCGACTGCAACGGACGCTTCGCCAAGCTGGACCCCTACACCGGGGCGCAGCTGGCGCTGGCCGAGTCCTACCGCAACGTCGCCACCGCCGGTGGTCGCCCGCTGGCGATCAGCGACTGCCTCAACTTCGGCTCCCCGGAGGACCCGGACGTCATGTGGCAGTTCGTCGAGGCCGTGCGGGGGCTGGCCGAAGGGTGCCAGCAGCTCGGCATCCCGGTCACCGGCGGCAACGTGAGCCTCTACAACCAGACCGGGTCCACTGCGATCCTGCCGACCCCGGTGGTCGCCGTGCTCGGGGTCGTGGAGGACGTGCGCAGACGCACCCCGGTGGGGTTCCCTGCCGAGGGGCTCACGCTGCTGCTGCTGGGCACGACCCGGGAGGAGCTCTCCGGCTCCGAGTGGGCCCACGTGGTGCACGGTCACCTCGGCGGCCGCCCACCCCGGGTCGACCTGGCCGCCGAGCGGGCGCTGGGCGAGGTCATGGTGACCCTCGCGCAGCGGGGGCTGGCCGCTGCCGCCCACGACCTGTCCGACGGCGGCCTCGCCCAGACCCTGGTCGAGGCGTGCCTGCGACGGGGGGTCGGGGCGCGGGTCCGGCTGGACGGGGATGCCTTCGTCGCGCTGTTCTCCGAGTCGGCCGGCCGGGTCCTGGTCGCCGTGGCACCGGAGGACGCGGCCCAGGTGACCCAGCTCTGTGCCGCTCACGGGGTCCCCACCACGACCGTCGGCCGGACCGAGGGCGTCGGGGCCGCTGCGGCGCTGACGGTGGAGGAGTCGTTCAGCGTGCCGCTGGAGGAGCTGCGCGCAGCCTGGTCGGCGACCCTGCCTGCCGCACTCGGCTGAGCTCCCGGGCCGGGGCGGCGGGGGTGGTCGACCCCGGACATGCGCCGACCCGGCCGTAGTGGGGGGATACCCGGCCGGGTCGACATAAGAAGGTCGTGCCTGGGAGCTTCAGACCTTCCCTGTTAAGAGCATGCCCCACATCTGGTCGCCAACCACCCCGGACACGGAAATTCTGTTCCTGTCCTGGTATCTCCGGACCGCTACGGTCGTATCCGCAGCGAAGACCCCGGTGACCGCAATCTTCTCTCCTGCGGCATTCAGTGCCCTTTGGAGGCGTCGGACCCGCTCGCCGGCGGCTCCGTACTTGATCGTCCGGGTCGAGCCGGCCGCGTGCAGGGCGGTCCAGACCCGGGACCCTGCCACGCGGGCGGGACGCAGTCCGACGCTGCTCCGGAAGGCCGCCACCGCGTCCGCGGTCGCCTCGCCCATCACCCCGTCGAGCGCGCCGGAGTAGGTCCCCCGGGTGGTGAGCAGGCACTGGAGGGCGGTGACCCGGTTGCCGGTGTCGCCGGTGCGCGCGACGCGGTAGCGCTTCCAGCTCAGGCGTACGCCGCCGCAGTGCTCGGGCTCCGAACCGGCCACCGACCCCTTGCCCAGGTCGAGCCAGTTGCGGTCGATGTTGATGGTGACGTTGCCCCAGGTCTCGTTGTGGCCCCCCTGGTACTGCTTCATCCGTCCGCCGGGCAGCCACCCGTCGCTACGCAGGTAGCTGGTCGAGGTGTTCGCCTCGAGGTCCCACCGGGCGATCCAGATCTGGTCGGGGAGCGTGAACGTGTTCGGCCGGGTCACCCGGGCGTCGTCGAGCGCCTTGATGCCGGAGGCGGCGCTGGAGTAGACCCCGGAGACGTAGCCGAGCCGGTGGAGCCGCTTGGTCCAGGCGGAGAGGAAGTACATCGCCGACTCGCGGCAGGCGGTCTGGCCGATGTCGTAGGCCTCCAGGTCGTACCACAGGGTGCTGCGCTTGGAGATGCCCAAGGCGGCGGCCGCGGCGACGGCGTCGGTGGCCTCGGTCCTGCCCTGGGCCCGGGCGGCGCGGTAGGTGTGAGCCGACCGGGGGTTGATGGTCGTGTCGTCGGAGTACCGCGGGAAGCGGGGGTTGCACGAGGCCTGGGGGCCGAGGGTGATCGGCAGCAGCCGCCAGCCGTTGGCCCGCTGGGTCTTCACCCACTCCGGGGTCAGGTTCGGCTGGCTGCGGCAGGCCCGGGAGTCGCCGGAGACGTAGATGCCGACCGCCCAGAACGGGGAGCTCCTCAGCCAGGCGTCCATGGCCGACTGGGTCGGGGCCAGGCACTGGTCGAAGCCGTAGCCGGTGAAGTTCCCCGGGGTCACCTTGACCGCCTGGGCGGGGGCGAGCGGCGCCAGCAGGGCGATCAGCGCCCCGGTGAGCACGGTGGCCACCGCGGTCGCGGCCGCACGGGGGGACCAGGCAGGGCGGGGGAGGCGGAACGGAGTCATGAGGAGGATCCCTTCTTGAAAGCGGAATCACTCTAAGCACAACCGCCCCAGGCACCACAGGGAAACCGGAGGAATACACCACGACACGCCGTCGACGCCAGGAGACACGCCGAGCGACGCGGTCAGCGGTCAGCGCCGATGCTGTGCTCCACCGCGTCGTCCCAGCCGAGCAGACCGGCCAGCCCGAGCCGTTCGGCGATCGAGGAGCTCGCGGTCAGCCGCCCGACGACCCGGCCGCGTTGCAGGAGCCGCCAGGTCCCGCGGTCCACCACCCCGGTTGCGGTCCGGCCGCTGCGCCGCTGGTACCGGCGTACGACGGTCGCCTCGGCGGCGGCGAACCTGCCGTCGACGGTGAGGGAGGCCTCGGTGGCGGCGTTGAGGGCGCGCTGGAGCCGGCGTACCTCGTTGCCCCCGTCGCCGAACTTGGTCAGCGGTCGGGGGCCGTCGCTGAGCAGGGCGGCCCAGGTCCGCTTGGTGACCCGGCCCGATGTGGGTACTCCCTGGTGGCCGCGCTGGAACCGGCGCACGGAGCGGGCGACCTGCTTGTCGAACCGGCTGTCGATCTTGCCGTGGTAGTTCTTGGCCTGACGGAGCAGGCACTGCGCAGCCCGGACCTTGCGGCCCCGGTCGCCGCGGTCGAGGGCGCGGTAGGTCCCGAAGGACACCTTGACCCCGCAGTGCGGCGCGCTCCGACCGGCCACCGTTCCCTTGCCGGTGCGCAGGAAGTTGCTGTCGATGTTGAGCCGGGAGCCGCCGTGCCGCTCGTCGTGCCCGCCGCGGTACTGGTGGACCCGGCGGTGCGGCCACCACCCCTTGGCCGGGATGTACGCCGAGCGCACCGATGCCTTGCCGTTCCACTCGGCGATCCACAGGTAGTCCGGCAGCGCGTACACGCCCGGCGCCTTCACCCGGGCGCCCTCCATCGCTGCGATGCCGGAGGAGGCGCTGGAGTAGAACCCCGACCGGTAGTGCAGGGCATGCAGCCGACGGGTCCAGCCGGAGGTGAACGTCAGGGCGGAGCGACGGCAGCGGGTCTTGGACACGTCGAAGTGCTCGAGGTCGAACCACAGCACGCTGGAACGGGCGATGCCCAGCCGGCGGGCCGCCTTGGCACCCGCGGTGGCCGCGGCCCGACCCTGGCGGCGGGCCTTGGCGTAGCCGTCGGCCTTCTTCGGCGAGATCCGCTTGCCGACGTACAAGCCCTGGGGGGCGCACGACGCCTGACGTCCCACGACCAGGGGGAGCAGGTGCCAGCCCTTGCGCGACTGGGTCCGCACCCACGACTTGGTCAGGTGGGGCTGGGCGTCGCAGGCGCGGTTCATGCCGGCGATGTAGATGCCGACCCCGGCGAACTTGGAGTGGGTGCGCCAGTTGTCCATCGCCTTCTGGGAGGGAGCGTCGCAGGCGTCGAAGGCGTACCCGGTGAAGTCGCCCGGCATCACCGTGGAGGCGGCGGTGGCCGGCGCCGTGCCCAGGACCAGGGCGCCGGCGAGCAGGGGCGCGACGAGGGCGGCGAACAACGTGCGCATGCGGGTTCCTCCTCGAGCAGGGCGGGCACGAGCGACCCACCCTAGCCACGACAGGTGAGACAGGAGGGGAGAATGGGGTCATGCCCGTCCGCCTCCGTCTTGCAGACCCTGCTGTCGTCGGCCCGGCCGTGGGGCGGTTCCGCGCCGGGACCGCGGACGCTGCCGACCTGCGACTGCTGGTCAAGCACCTGCTGGCCGTGCTGGTCGCCCAGGCCCCCGGGGGTGCGGTCGAGGTGCGGGTCCCGCCGTATGCCGCGGCCCAGGCCGTGGGTGGGCTGACCCACAAGCGAGGCACCCCTCCGGCCGTGGTCGAGCTGGACGCCGAGACCTGGGTTGCGCTCGCGCTCGGCGACCTGGCCTGGGCCGAGGCGGAGCGGGCCGGCCGGCTGGTCGCCTCCGGCGAGCGCTCCGACCTGTCCCCGCTGCTGCCGTTGGTCTGAGGGGCGGCGGGTGCCTCCTAGGGTGTGCTCATGGATCTCCGCGCCCGGCTCGATGCCGTCCTGCCCTCCGTCCGCGCCGACCTCGAGGACCTCGTGAGGATCCCGTCGGTGAGCGCCCAGCCCGCGCACGCCGACGACGTACGACGCTCGGCCGAGGCGACCGCGGAGCTGTTCCGGGCCGAGGGGTTCGCGGTCGAGATCCTCAGCGTCGACGGCGGCGCGCCTGCCGTGGTCGCCACCAGGCCGGCGCCCGAGGGCGCCCCGACCGTGCTGCTCTACGCCCACCACGACGTCCAGCCGATCGGCAGCCCGAAGGACTGGGACACCGAGCCGTTCGTCGCGACCGAGGTGGGCGACCGGCTCTACGGGCGCGGCGCTGCAGACGACAAGGCGGGGATCGCCGCGCACCTGGCCGCGGTCCGGATGCACGGCGCCGACCTCCCCGTCGGCGTGACCGTCTTCGTCGAGGGCGAGGAGGAGAGCGGGTCGCCCACCCTGGAGGCGTTCCTCGCCGCCCACCACGGCCGGCTCAGCGCCGACGTCATCGTGATCGCCGACAGCGCCAACTGGGACATCGGCGTCCCCGCCCTGACCACCTCGTTGCGGGGGCTGGTGGACTGCCAGGTCGAGGTGCGCACGCTCCGTCAGGGGGTTCACTCCGGGATGTGGGGCGGGGTGGTCCCCGACGCGCTCACCAGCCTGACCCGGCTGCTCGCCACCCTCCACGACGAGGCGGGCGACGTCGCCGTCGAGGGACTCGTGTCCGGGCCGGCCACCGAGCTGGACTACCCCGAGGACCGGCTGCGCGCCGAGTCCGGCGTGCTCGACGGGGTCGAGCTGATCGGCTCGGGGAGCGTGGTGCAGCGGCTGTGGACCAAGCCCGCCGCCGCGGTCCTTGCGCTCGACGCGACCCGGATCGCGGACGCGAGCAACACCCTGCTCCCCGTCGCCCGGGCAGTCGTCTCGGTGCGGCTCGCGCCCGGCGACACCCCCGACAACGGCATGGACTGCCTGGTCCGGCACCTCGAGGACCACGCCCCCTGGGGGGCCCACGTGACCGTCACCCCCGGCAGCATGGGCGCCCCGACCCGGATCGACGCCACCGGGCCGGCGTACGACGCGGCGCGGAGCGCGTTCACCGAGGCCTGGGACGGCACCCGCCCCGTCGACGTCGGTATCGGCGGGTCCATCCCGTTCATCGCCGCCTTCCGGGAGGCGTTCCCCGACGCCTCCGTGCTCGTCACCGGCGTCGAGGACCCCGACACCCGCGCCCACGGCGCCAACGAGGGCCTGCACCTCGGCGAGTTCGCCCGGGTGTGCCTGGCCGAGGCGCTGCTGCTGCGCAACCTCGCTGCGGCGGCGGCGGGGTGACGGTTTCCCAGGTGAACCGGTGAAATTGGCGCTTCGCCACGAACATGTCCGTGGCGAAGCGCCAGTTTGGTCGGGTCAGCGCCCTCGGCCATGCCGGTTTCACAGGTTCACCTGGGAAACCGACACCGGCCCCGCTGCGCCCGGAGCAGCCCCCAGAAACGGCCGCCGGACGCCGTTCCCCGATCGCTCGGATTCTTCATCCTGACCCATCGCGCCTAGACTTCGAGCCGTGTCACCTCAAACGCGTCCCGGTGACGGCCGCCTGACCCACGACCTCGACCCGCAGGAGCGGGGACCGCAGGACGCCTGCGGGGTCTTCGGGGTCTGGGCGCCGGGCGAGGACGTCGCCAAGCTCACCTACTTCGGGCTCTACGCCCTGCAGCACCGGGGGCAGGAGTCGGCCGGCATCGCGGTGTCCAACGGGCGCCAGATCCTGGTGTACAAGGACATGGGGCTGGTCTCCCAGGCGTTCGACGAGGCCACCCTGGAGTCGCTCAAGGGCGACCTCGCGATCGGCCACACGCGGTACTCCACCACCGGCGCGAGCACCTGGCACAACGCCCAGCCGACCTTCCGGCCGACCGCCTCGGGGTCGATCGCGCTGGCCCACAACGGCAACCTCACCAACACCCGCGAGCTCGCCGAGCGGGTGGAGAACCTGTCCTCGGTCGCCGGCGAGCTGGACATCCGGGCACGCAAGAGCAACCAGGCGGCTGCCACCAACGACACCTACCTGGTGACCACGCTGTTGGCGGCCGACGAGAACCGGACCGTGGAGCAGGCGGCGCTCGAGGTCCTGCCCACCGTCCGCGGCGCCTTCTCGTTCGTCTTCATGACCGAGACCGCGCTGTACGCCGCCCGCGACCCGCAGGGCATCCGACCGCTGGTCCTGGGCCGGCTCGAGAACGGCTGGGTCGTGGCCAGCGAGGACGCCGCCCTGGCCACCGTCGGCGCCCGGGTCGTGCGCGAGGTCGAGCCCGGCGAGCTGGTCGTGATCGACGACCAGGGCCTGCGCACCCACCGGTTCGCCCGCTCACGCCCGAAGGGCTGTGTCTTCGAGTACGTCTACCTCGCCCGGCCGGACGCGACCATCGCCGGCCGGAGCGTCCACGAGGCGCGGGTGGAGATGGGACGCCGGCTGGCCCGCTCCTACCCGGTCGAGGCCGACCTGGTGATCCCGGTCCCGGAGTCCGGCACCCCCGCCGCCATCGGGTACGCCGAGGCCAGCGGCATCCCGTACGGCCAGGGCTTCGTCAAGAACTCCTACGTCGGCCGGACGTTCATCCAGCCGTCCCAGACCCTCCGCCAGCTCGGCATCCGGCTCAAGCTCAACGCGCTGGAGAGCGTGATCCGCGGCAAGCGGCTGGTGGTGGTCGACGACTCGATCGTGCGAGGCAACACCCAGCGCGCCCAGATCCGGATGCTGCGCGAGGCAGGGGCCAAGGAGGTCCACGTCCGGATCTCCTCGCCCCCGGTCAAGTGGCCGTGCTTCTACGGCATCGACTTCGCGACCCGGGCCGAGCTGATCGCGAACGGTCTGGGCGTCGAGGAGATCCGTGCCAGCGTCGGCGCGGACAGCCTGGGCTTCGTCTCCGAGGACGACATGATCGCGGCCACGAACCAGCCCCGGGACCGGCTCTGCCTGGCCTGCTTCGACGGCTCCTACCCGATCCCGCTTCCCGAGGAGTCCGCGTTGGGCAAGCACCAGCTGGACAGCCTGCTGCCCGTCAGCGCGGTGCCGCACGTGCACCACCGCGACGTCGAGGGGGTCACCGTGGGTCTGCCCGGCGGTGCCGCCGACGCTCTCACCCGGCCCTGACCGGCCCCGAACCGCCCCACCCCCTGGAAGGCATCGATGACTGCGACCACCGGAGACGACAGCGGAGCCACGTACGCCGGGGCAGGGGTCTCGATCGAGGCCGGCGACCGGGCCGTCGACCTGATGAAGGTGTGGGTGGAGAAGGCCCGGCGCCCGGAGATGCTCGGCGGGATCGGTGGCTTCGCCGGACTGTTCGACGCCAGCGCACTGAAGGCCTACGACCGCCCTCTGCTGGCGACCAGCGCCGACGGTGTGGGTACGAAGGTCGCCGTCGCCCAGGCGATGGACGTGCACCACACGATCGGGTTCGACCTGGTCGGCATGCTGGTCGACGACCTGGTGGTCTGTGGCGCTGAACCGCTGTTCCTCACCGACTACATCGCCACCGGTCGCGTGGTCCCCGAGCGGGTCGCCGCCATCGTGCAGGGCATCGCCGAGGCGTGCATCCAGGCGGGCTGTGCCCTGATCGGCGGGGAGACCGCCGAGCACCCGGGCCTGCTCGGTCCCGACGAGTACGACGTCGCGGGCTCGACCACCGGCGTGGTCGAGGCGACCCACCTGCTGGGCCCTGGGCGGGTCCGTCCGGGCGACCAGGTGGTCGCGATGGCCAGCAGCGGCCTGCACAGCAACGGCTACTCCCTCGTGCGCCATGTCCTGTTGCACGAGTCGGGGGCGGGCTGGTCCCTGGAGCGGCACGTCGACGAGCTCGGCCGCACCCTCGGCGAGGAGCTCCTGGAGCCGACCCGGATCTATGCCAAGGCCTGTCTCGCGCTGGCACGGGAGACCCGCACGCACGCGATGTCGCACATCACCGGCGGCGGCCTCGCCGCGAACCTCGAGCGCGTGCTGCCCGCCGAGGTCACGGTGACGATCGACCGGGCCACCTGGACCCCGCAGCCGGTCTTCTCGCTGGTCCAGGGGGTGGGGCGGGTCGGGCAGGCCGACCTGGAGCGGACCTTGAACATGGGGGTCGGCATGGTCGCCGTGGTCGACGGCGATGACGTGGCCCGGGTCCTGGAGACGCTGGCGGGGTACGACGTACGCGCGTGGGTGTGCGGCGAGGTGGGCCTGGTGGAGGGGTCGGACCGCGAGCCCGGCTCGGTGGTGCTGGAGGGTTCCCACCCGGGCTGGTGACCGACCCGCCGACGACCCGCCGGGGGATGCAGGAGTCGGGATGCGGGATCGACCAGGGGCCAGGTAGCCTTGTCCCCACGAGACAACCATCAGTCAGACCGGATCGCATGTCTCCTCGGCCACGAGGCCCCTCCGCGGGCAGGTGACCGAGGTTTCCTGACGCCGGCCAAGTGTTGCGAGGGGGTCGACCCTATGGGGCGCGGCCGTGCGAAGGCTAAGCAGACCAAGGTTGCCCGCGACCTGAAGTACCGCACTCATGAGACGGACTTCGGCGCGCTGGCGAAAGAGCTGCACGGAGGACCGGGCGGTGCCCTGTCGTCACCTCCGGCGACAGACCTCGATGACGATGACGACGACGAGTGGGGCGACTACCCCGGCTCGTCCGATCGCAGCTGAGCGGCGGTCCGCGCTAGCGGGTCACCCGCGGGGGAGCCACACGCCACGGAGGCGCCCTACCTCGGCGATCCGGCGTTCGGCGAGCCGGTCGGCGGCTACCGCGGGAGGGACGCCGTCCTTCTCGGCGGTGGCGAACACGGCGAGCGTGCGCTCGTAGATGGTGGCCGTCCGGGCCTCGGCGCGCTCGAAGGAGAACCCGTCGAGCTCGTCGGCGACCTGGATGAGGCCGCCCGCGTTGACGAGGTAGTCGGGGGCGTAGAGCACTCCCCGGTCGGCAAGGAGCTTGTCGATGCCGCTGTGGGCGAGCTGGTTGTTGGCGGCTCCGCACACCACCTCGGCCCGCAGGGCCGCCACCGTGTGGTCGTCGAGGGCTCCGCCGAGGGCGCACGGGGCGTAGACGTCCAGGTCCTCGGCGAGCAGGGCCTCGACGTCGGCCACGGCGCGCACCGTGGGGTGGGTGTCCAGGACGTGGCGCACGGCTGCGGGGGCCACGTCGGTGACGAGGACCGCGGCGCCCGCCTGCACCAGGTGGGAGACCAGGTGGCGCCCGACCTTGCCGACGCCGGCGACGCCGACCCGGCGACCTTCGAGGGAGTCGGTGCCCCAGGCGGTCGTGGCGGCTGCCCGCATGCCCTGGAAGACCCCGTAGGCGGTGAGCACCGAGGAGTCCCCGGCGCCGCCGTGCGCACGGGTCCGTCCGGTGACGTAGCGGCTCTCCCGCGCGACGTGGTCCATGTCGGCGCTGAAGGTGCCGACGTCGCAGGCGGTGTAGTAGCGGCCGCCGAGGCTCTCGACGAAGCGGCCGTAGGCCCGCAGCAGCGCCTCGTTCTTCCCGGTCCGCGGGTCGCCGAGGATGACGGCCTTGCCCCCGCCGAGGTCCAGGCCGGCGGCTGCGGCCTTGTAGGTCATCCCCCGGGACAGCGCGAGCACGTCGGTGACGGCTGCCTGCTCGCTCGGATAGGCGTGGAAGCGGGTGCCGCCGAGGGCCGGACCCAGGGCGGTGGAGTGGATCGCGATGACGGCACGAAGACCGGTCGGCTCGTCGTGGCAGAAGACCACCTGCTCGTGACCGGACAGGTTCTCGAAGATCGACTGCGAGGGATGCTTGCCCTCAGGCACTGCGGACAGAGAGGATGCTGGTGGGATTGTGGTCACGGGGGTGACCTCTCTCTCGTGTGGCCCACGAGGATGGTGTGGGCAGGGTTGTGGTCGCTGGGTGTGCGACCACGGTCACAGTCTATGTTGGCGCGGGTCCTCAGACCTGTCCGATGTGGGCACTAAGGCACTTTGCGGGGGCTTTAAGTCCTGACTTCCCGTATCTGCCCTATCGACCCATTGTCGTAGTTTTTCCATCTGTCCTAGTATTGCGCCAAGCGTGCGAGGGATGTGGGGCATCCTCGGCGCATTTGGGGTAATCAACCGTGAGGGAGGCTCGCTCGTGAATACGCGACCGCCTGAGTCAGAAGCACTACTCACTCCTGCCGAGGTGGCGTCGATGTTCCGCGTCGACCCGAAGACCGTGACCCGTTGGGCCAAGGCAGGCAAGCTGAGCTCCATCCGCACCTTGGGTGGGCATCGGCGCTATCGCGAGTCGGAGGTGCGAGAACTGCTCAGCGGCATGATGCCGGAGCAGCGACGCGGCGACGAGGAGTCCTGACGTCAGACATCGCGTCGAGGTGGCCGGCCCTCCGGCTGTCCACCTCGACGTGAGTCCGGGCACGTCCGGGGAGATCCGTGGGGGTTCTCACCGGAGGTGACGGACGTACCCGACCAGGGTGCGGGCCTCCCGGACGCGTTGCTCCCAGGTGATGCCGAGCGTGATCAGCAGAGCGCCGGCAGCGCCGATGAGCATCCATCGGGGGATCCCGTACCCGTACGGGCCAGCCTCCCGCAGCACCAGCAGGGCGCCCACAGCCGCGCCCGCGGTGAGCAACGCACCCCACTGCAGGCGTGCGCCCGCAACGACGAGGCCGAGGCACGCCAGGCCCAGCAGGAGCGCGCGGAGGGTGAGCGGGTCCTCGAGGACCCACAGCAGTGAGGGGACCAGGGCCAGGCCCAGTCCCGCGCCGAGCGCCCGGTGCGTCGAGGAGTCCGGGTGCCTGCGCAGGTGCAGCCATCCCACCGCCAGCAGGGCGGTCGCGCTCGGCAGCGTGTACGGCTCGGGGGCCGTGACGCCCACCTCAGCCAGCCGCACCCAGGTCGCACCGGCCAGGAGCAAGCCCCCCAGCCAGCCCACGGCGCGGCGGTCGTCGCGCAGCAGCGCGAGGATCGAGGCGGCCGTGCCCGCGACGGTGAGGTACACCGCCGTCCAGTCCGCCCGCTCGGCGTACGCCGCGCCCTGGGTGCCCGCGATCCCGAGGGCGAGCATGGTCAGGGCGCCGGTCAGCTCCACGGCGGCCAGGCCGGGTGCCTGCCCCGTCCGCACAGGCAGGCGGCCCCGGCCGAGCACGACGACGGCCACCACCACCAGCCCGACCAGCCCCGTCCAGGGGTCTTCGACGGCAGCCCACCGACCACCGGTCCAGACCAGTCCACCCACGCCGGCGGCGAGGGCCGCGCCCGCGACGAGGACCACGGACAGGGTCCTGCTGCGCAGGTGCAGCGCAGCGGCCAGGGCCACGACCAGCGTCAACGTCGCAGCGGTGTGCGCAGGCGCGGTGAGCGAGAACGGCACCGCCAGCACGGCCACCGCGGCGGCGGCCCCCGCTGCCCGGACGGACGGGCGGGCCAGGGCGAGGGCGCCGAGACCGGAGAGCAGCGCGAGCAGCGCGCCGAGGGCCAGCCAGACCGGCACCGGGTACAGCACGAGCGTGCCCGCAAGGACCAGTCCGGTCGTCGTGACGGCCGCGGCGAGGATGTCGGACCGCAGGCGTGGTCGAAGCGGGCCAGGTCCCTCACTCTTGGGTCCGGTCAGCACCTGGACCGCGACCACGAGTGCCGCGAGGGCCAGGGCGACCAGGGGCAGCAGCCAGGGCTCCAGGGCCCCGGTGGGGACCTCTCCGAGTCGCGCCCCTACGTCTGCGCGCCATGCGGACCCGGCGACCTCGACGTAGCGCTGTGCGATGCCCGCGCCCAGCACGGCTGCGGCAGTGAGCAGGAGGGACGCGCTCGCGGCCAGGGCACCCAGGGGGGCCGCTCCCCACGGTCGGCCGAGCGCGGCGACGACGGTGGAGAGGGCGACCGTGACGACCACGACGGTTGCCACGAGGGCCGTGCCGCCCTCGTCGTAGGCCGGCGCGGTGAGCGCGACCAGCGCCGGGAGCAGCCCGGCTCCGCACGCCAGGACGCGCAGCCACTCTGGCAGGGGCCGCAGGGCCACGACCACGGCCGCCGCGAGCGCCGCTGCGGCCAGGGGCCAGCCCCCTGCCTCGAGCCAGACGGAGCGGACGCTGGGGCTGACCCCGAGCCGGTCGACCCCCGCGCCCACCAGGACGATCCAGGAGAAAGCGGTAAGGACCCCGGTGCCCCCGATGGCGACGCGGAGCAGGTCGCGGCGGCCCGCGCGGGAGAGCACCCCGGTGACCACCCCGGCGATCGCGGTGGCGACGAGCAGACGGCCGGCCAGGGATCCCCAGGACTGGAGGGACAGGCCGACGACAACGAGCCCGAGGCCCACGACCGCGGTCGCCTCACCGGCGACGAACCTGCCGATCCGGGTCCGACCCAGGGTCGTGGCCGCGGCAGCGCCCCCGACGAGGAGCAGGCCTCCGGTGAGCACCGCGAACGTTCCCGTGCTCGGCTCTCCGAGCCAGCCCGACGTGCGGGCGCCGGTGGCGTCGAGCGTCACCAGCCCTGCGGTGACCAGTCCCAAGGCCTCCGCGGCACCGCGCAGGCCGCGACGGGCGGCCCACGCGGTCAGCGCGGCGGTGCCCGCGGTGAGCACGACCAGGACGGCGGTGCGCCCGCCCACCCCGAGCAGCGACCAGGTGACGGCCAGGAAGACCGTCGCCGCGACGACCAGGCACAGCGCGCCCAGGGCGAGCAGGATCCGGGGCGCGGTGCCGATGCCGACCCGCCGCGGCCCGGGTCCGCCGGATCCAGGAGCCCGCGACGCCGTCGGCATCGGCACCGCGCCCGACAGGATGGAGAGCCCCTCGCTC
The DNA here is from genome assembly GCA_963784485.1 of uncultured Actinomycetota bacterium. Taxonomy (GTDB): domain Bacteria; phylum Actinomycetota; class Actinomycetes; order Propionibacteriales; family Nocardioidaceae; genus Marmoricola_A. The sequence continues at coordinate 1,118,189 of CAWARH010000005.1, forward strand.
GGAACGGCCGGGGGGGTGTCGAGGGAGGGGGCGCCGGCGGCAGCAGCGGTAGCGGCGCGCATCTGTGCGAGCAGGACGTCGGCTCGCGTCAGGGTGGCGAAGAGCTCCTGGCCGAGCGGTCCGGTGAGCACGAGGCCGCATGCGTCGCACTGGCGGGACCCCGGGGTCAAGCGGGCCCGGCAGTCGGGACAGGCAGTGGGATCCGCGTAGCGAGTCATACCTCCATAGAGCCACAAGGGGCGCGCCGCTGCCTGCGCGACGTGACTCATTCCACCTGAGTACAGCGACTCACCACCACTCAGTCCATCCTCAGACTGAACGATGTAGAAGTTCAGCTATCCTCTGAACATGATTGCCCTGATCGGGGACATCGTCGCCTCACGTGCCCTGCCCGACCGGGCGGGGGCGCAGCGGCGACTCGCCGCTGTGCTCGCCGAGACCGCCGCCCTGGTTGCGGGCGTCCAGCCGCTCGAGGCCACGGTAGGTGACGAGTTCCAGGGGGCCTACTCCTCGTTCGCCGACGCCTCCCGAGCGGCCCTGCTGGTGCGGTTGGCGCTGCTGCCCGCGCTCGACGTCCGCTTCGGCCTCGGCGTCGGTGGGACCACGATCCTCGACGCCCACCGCAGCCCGTTGCTGCAGGACGGACCGGCCTGGTGGGCGGCCCGGGAGGCGATCGAGGGGCTCGGTGAGCCACGGCGGTCCGCCGGCCGCACGGCGTACGTCGGGCCGGAGGAGGGGCTGGTGAACGCCTTCCTGCTCTGTCGGGACGCGCTGGTCGACCGTCTCAACGAACGGGGGTGGCGGATGCTACGACTGTCCCTGTGCGGCGAGACGCAGCAGCGGATCGCCGAGATCGAGGGCGTGTCGAAGTCCGCGGTCTCCCAGGCCTTCGCCCGGGGGATCTCCGCGGTGCGGAACGCCCAGAACCTGCTGGAGGAGGCTGCGTGACCGAGGTCGGCGTGTGGCTGCTCGTGGTCGCGCTGTGTGACCTGGTGCGTGCCGCCCGTGACGTCACCTCGCCCTCGCGGCGGATCCTCATGGCCGGTCTCGGTGCCTGCCTGTTCGGGTTCGCCGGTGTCGCCTCGACGGCGTCGGGGTGGGAGCTGACCGGGCTGCTCCTGGGGTGGACGGTGTGCTTCCTGCTGTGGATGCTGGGCTCGGCCCATGCCCTGACCGGCGCGTCCGCCGGGCACCCGAGGAGTGCGGCGCGGGCCCGGCTGGTTGCCTACCTGGGTCTGGTCGGCGGGCTGCTCTTCAGCCTGCTCGACGGTGGTCGTGTGGATCTCGCGGTCGGCGGGCTGCCCGGTGCGCTGGCCGGCGTGGACCCTGCCCGCCTCGTGCTGGTGTGCGGGATCGCCGGAGTCCAGCTCGCCACGGCGAACGTCGCGGTGCGGCTGGTCCTCGACGCGGTCGGGGTGCCGGCCTCGACGAACGAGAAGCAGCTCAAGGGCGGGCGGCTGCTCGGCCCGATGGAGCGGCTGTTCATCGTGGGGCTCGGCCTGGCCGGCCAGCTCACCGCCGCCGCGGTCGTGGTCGCGGCCAAGGGCCTGCTGCGCTTCCCCGAGCTCCAGCGCGGGACGAAGACCGGGCCGAGCGACCTGACCGAGTACTTCCTCATCGGGTCCTTCGCCAGCTGGCTGGTCGCCCTGGGCTCGCTCTCGCTGACCGCCCTGGCGTGAGAAGGTTCAGGACAAGCCTGAACTCCTCAAAAGTTAAGCCCCGCACTTAACTCGCCGGACTGTGGGTGTCCGCGGCGAGGACGCAGGTAGCGCGAGCCCGCGACCTCAGGGGGCGGGGCGAAAGAGAACACCGCAGGCCGCGCGGGGCGCGACCTGCGGTGTGGTGCCGGTGGCCAGGGGCGGGGTCGAACCGCCGACCTACCGATTTTCAGTCGGTCGCTCGTACCAACTGAGCTACCTGGCCGGGCCGAGAGGATGCTACCCGACTGCTGCGAGGTTGTCCGCATCGGCCCGAAGGGTCTGCTGCCGGCTCAGGCGACCGGCGCGGTGACGGTGCGTACGACCCGGTCCTGCTCCAGGCGCGGCAACCGGTCGAACCACGCGTTCTCGGCCGGCCTGCCGATGTTGACGACCAGGACCGACTTCCAGCCGGTGCCGGCGAAGAACTCCTCGTCGATGCCGGTGGCGTCGAACCCACCCATCGGTCCGGCGGCGAGACCAGCGGCCCGGACACCGAGAAGGAAGTAGCCGGCCTGGAGGGTGGCGTTGAACCGGGCCATCTGCTCGCGCTGGGCGGGGTCGGAGAAGCGCTCCTTGAGCCCCGGGACGTGGGGGAAGGTCTGCGCGAAGTGCTCGTGGAAACCGGTGTCCGCGGCGAGGACCGCGACCAGGGGAGCGTTCGCGGTCTTGTCCCGGTTGCCGTCGGCCATGTGCTTGAGGAGCCGGTCGCGCCCCTCGTCGCGCACCAGGAGGACCCGGAGCGGCTGGGCGTTCATGGCGGTGGGGGCGTACTTGACCAGCTCGTAGATCGCGGCGACCTGGTCGTCGCTGACGGGCTCGTCGGTGAACGCGTGGGCGGTCCGGGCCTCGGTGAAGAGCAGGGCCTGGGCGTCGGGGCTGAGAGCGAGGGTGTCGGTCATGTCCGCCTCAACCACAATTGAAGATTCAATCTTCCCGTGGTGCCGCGTGAGCCGGGTCACCCCGAGGAGCAGGGACCCCTGGACATACGTGCACGCCCCGGACCTGGTGGTCCGGGGCGGTGCTGGGGCGACCCCGACGGGACTCGAACCCGCGGCCTCCGCCGTGACAGGGCGGCGCGCTAACCAACTGCGCTACGGGGCCTTGGTCGTCGACGCTCCGAAGTGCGTCGGCGGGTGGAACTCTAACAGCCTTCCGGCCACGCTCCGAATCGGGATCCGGAGCCGTACCCCCAACGGGATTCGAACCCGTGCTACCGCCGTGAAAGGGCGGGGTCCTGGGCCGCTAGACGATGGGGGCCCGGTTGCCTGCGCAACGGCGTCATCCTAGGGACCGCCGCATAATCGCGACAACTCCACTGGGTCCCAGGGCGCCTGGAGAGCCCGTCGAGGAGGTCCGTGCGCCGACCGAGACCGGCGAGGGAGGATGGGCTCGTGATCGAGATGAGCCGCGAACGGTTCGAGGAGCTGGTGTCCGACGCCCTGGACACGGTCCCGCCCGAGCTGGCCGGGCTGATCGACAACTGCGTGGTGCTGGTCGAGGACGACCCGCCCCCCGCCGACCCTGGGCTCCTGGGCCTCTACGAGGGGATCCCGCTGACCGAGCGCGACACCACGTACACGATGGCGATGCCGGACCGGATCACGATCTTCCGCCGTCCGACCCTGGCCATCTGCGAGCTCGAGGAGGACGTGGTCGAGGAGGTCGGCATCACGGTCGTCCACGAGATCGCTCACCACTTCGGCATCGACGACGAGCGGCTCCACGCCCTCGGCTACGCCTGAACGCCCGGCCGAGACGGGCCTCAGGTCGCCAGCACGAAGCCGACGGCAGCGGCGGCCAGCGCCGGCGGGACGGTCAGCACGACGACGAGCAGTCCCCGCCCCGGTCCCCGGTCGTGGGCCTGCACCACGAACGCGGAGTACGTCGTCAACGCCCCGCAGAAGCCGACCCCGAGAAGGGCGGCGGCGTGATCGCCGAGGGCGAGACCGCTGAACAGCCCGAGCAGGAACGAACCGACGACGTTGACCAGCATCGTTCCCCAAGGAAGACCCGGTGACCGGTCGAGGAGCCGTCCGGCGGCGTAGCGGACCGGTGCGCCCACCGCTGCGCCGAAGGCGACCAGCAGCCACGTCACAGGTCGCCCTCCTCGGCGTCGAACTCGGCCCGCCAGGCCGCGCTCACCACGGCGTCGACGAGGGCGACGGTGACCAGGCAGGCCGCGAACGTGCCGACGACGTACGTCGCGGCCAGGGCGCTCCGACCGTCCGCCACCAGGGCGCGGCTCTCCTCGGCGTACGCCGACAGCGTCGTGAAGCCGCCCAGCAGGCCGGTGCCGAGGGCGGGCGGGAGCAGTCGGTGACGGCGCACGAACGTGATGCCGGGCAGGGTCGCCAACGCAGCGGCCCCCGAGACGTTGATCGCGAACGTGGTCCAGGGGAAGTGCCCGCCGACGACCGGGAAGGCCTGGCCCAGCGCCCACCGCAGACAGGCGCCGACGGCACCGCCGGCAGCGACGACCAGCAGCACCGTGGGCCACGGCGGATGCGCAGGGGCCGAGGCAGTGGGGGGAGGGTCGGCCACGCGCCCAGCGTAGAGGCGGGTCGGAGCCGGGCGTCGGAGGCCCACGCGTACCCACGTCGAAGGGCGCCACCGGGCGTCCGGGAGAATCTGGGCATGACTGAGATCGCATGGACTGCAGCGGGCGCGTACGACGACATCCGGTACGAGACGACCGAGGACGGGATCGCCAAGATCACGATCTGCCGACCCGAGGTGCACAACGCGTTCCGTCCGCAGACGGTCATCGAGATCTCCCACGCGCTGAACGCGGCGCGCGAGGACGAGCGGGTCGGCGCGATCATCCTCACCGGCCAGGGGGACGAGGCGTTCTGCTCCGGCGGCGACCAGCGGGTCCGGGGAGACTCCGGGTACAAGACCGACGACGGTGCGACCGGGCGCTTCCACGTCACCGACCTGCACGTGCAGATGCGTCGTTGCCCGAAGCCGATCGTGGCGATGGTGGCCGGGTGGGCGATCGGCGGCGGCCACGTGCTGCACCTGGTGTGCGACCTGACGATCGCCGCGGACAATGCCCGGTTCGGCCAGGTCGGGCCCAAGGTGGGGTCCTTCGACGGAGGCTTCGGCGCCAGCATCCTCTCCGACCTCGTCGGACCCAAGAAGGCCAAGGAGATCTGGTTCCTCTGCCGGCAGTACGACGCGCAGCAGGCGCTGGAGATGGGGTTGGTCAACACCGTCGTCCCGTTGGCGGCCCTGGAGAGCGAGACCGTCGGCTGGTGCCGCGAGATGCTGGCGCACTCGCCGTTCGCGCTGCGACTGCTCAAGGCCAGCTTCCACGCCCACGAGGACGGGTACGCCGGCATCCAGCAGCTCGCCCACGACACGAACCTGCTGTTCTACGGCTCGGAGGAGGCCCAGGAGGGTCGCGAGGCGTACAAGGCCAAGCGCGCCCCCGAGTTCGACCGGTTCCCCCGGCGGGCCTGACCCGCCGCGCGGGAAAGCGCGGCCCGGCGGGAGAGGGAGGGCTCAGACGTTGCGGCGGTACTGGCCGCCCACGTCGAAGAACGCGGTGGTCACCTGCTCGAGAGTGCAGACCCGGGCGGCGTCCATGAGGACGGCGAAGACGTTCTGCCCGGAGGCGGCCGCCTCCTTGAGTCGGGCCAGGGCGACGGCGGCCTCGGTGCGGTGGGTCTCCCGGAACGCCTCCACCCGCTGCAGCTGGGACTCCTTCTCCGCCTCGGTGGCACGGGCCAGCTCGACCACGTGCTCCTCCTCGCCCTCGGACGCGGGGCGACGGAACGTGTTGACCCCGACGATGGGCAGGGAGCCGTCGTGCTTGCGGTGCTCGTAGAGCATCGACTCGTCCTGGATCCGGCCGCGCTGGTAGCCGGTCTCCATCGCCCCCAGCACACCGCCGCGCTCGTTGATCGAGTCGAACTCGGCCAGCACGGCGGCCTCGACGAGATCGGTCAGCTCGTCGATGACGTAGGAGCCCTGGAGAGGGTTCTCGTTCATCGCCAGGCCCCACTCGCGGTTGATGATGAGCTGGATGGCCAGCGCGCGACGCACGGACTCCTCCGACGGGGTGGTCACAGCCTCGTCGAAGGCGTTGGTGTGCAGGGAGTTGGCGTTGTCGTAGATCGCGATCAGCGCCTGCAGGGTGGTCCGGATGTCGTTGAAGTCCATCTCCTGGGCGTGCAGGGATCGGCCGCTCGTCTGGACGTGGTACTTCAGCTTCTGCGATCGCTCGTTCGCGCCGTACTTCTCGCGCATCGTGACCGCCCAGATCCGTCGGGCGACCCGGCCGATCACGGAGTACTCGGGGTCCATCCCGTTGGAGAAGAAGAAGGACAGGTTGGGGGCGAAGTCGTCGATGTCCATGCCCCGGGCGAGGTAGGCCTCCACGTAGGTGAACCCGTTGGCGAGGGTGAAGGCGAGCTGGCTGATCGGGTTGGCCCCGGCCTCGGCGATGTGGTAGCCGGAGATCGAGACGGAGTAGAAGTTGCGGACCTTGTGCTCGATGAACCACTCGGCGATGTCGGCCATCATCCGCAGGGAGAACTCGGTGGAGAACAGGCAGGTGTTCTGTCCCTGGTCCTCCTTGAGGATGTCGGCCTGCACGGTGCCGCGGACGTTCTCCCAGGCGTACGCCGACAGCGAGGCGTGCTCCTGCGCCGAGGGCTCGCGCCCGTGCTGGGCGACGAAGGCCTCGACCTGCTGGTCGACGACGGCGTTGAGGAAGAAGGCCAGGATCGTCGGCGCGGGGCCGTTGATGGTCATCGAGACAGATGTGGTCGGACTGACAAGATCGAAGCCGTCGTACAACGCCCTCATGTCGTCCAGCGTCGCCACCGACACACCAGAGGTGCCGACCTTGCCGTAGATGTCGGGCCGGAGTCCGGGGTCGCGTCCGTACAGCGTGACCGAGTCGAACGCGGTCGAGAGCCGCGTCGCTGGGTTGCCTTCGGACAGCATCTTGAACCGCCGGTTGGTGCGGAAGGGGTCTCCCTCACCGGCGAACATCCGGGCCGGGTCCTCGTCGTCACGCTTGAACGGGAACACCCCTGCGGTGAAGGGGAAGGAGCCCGGCAGGTTCTCGCGGCGCAGGAAGCGGACGAGCGTGCCGTGCTCGCGCGTCCGCGGCAGGGCGACGCGCGGGACCTTCGTTCCGGACAGCGACGCGCGCGTGAGGGCGGTCCGGCGCTCCTGTCCGCGGACCGTGACGACCTGCTCGTCGCCGGAGTAGGACTCCACCACGCTCGGCCACCCCTCGAGCTCCCTGCGGACCGGGGCAGGGAGCCCGTCGCGGGCCGAGGCGAGGAGCTCCTCCAGGGGACTCGGGTCGTCGAGCTCGGCGGCGACCAGCTCGGTCCGTTGGAGCCGGGCCGCTGCCTCGGCCAGCCGCTCGGTCTCGGCGTGGTAGCCGCGGACGGTCTCGCTGATCTCGGCCAGGTAGCGCACCCGTGCGGAGGGGACGACCTGCCGGATCCCCGAGGAGTGGCGTACGTCGACGGTGGGCAGCGTCCCCTCCTGGACCGGCAGTCCCTGCTGGGCGAGCAGGTCGCGCAGGTGCTGGTAGAGCGCGGTGACCCCGTCGTCGTTGAAGGTCGCCGCCGAGGTGCCGAAGACCGGCATGTCGGACGGCTGCCTGCCGAACGCGCCGCGGTTGCGGACCAGCTGGCGGCCCACGTCGCGCATCGCGTCGAGCGCCCCGCGGCGCTCGAACTTGTTGATCGCCACGACGTCGGCGAAGTCGAGCATGTCGATCTTCTCCAGCTGGGAGGCGGCCCCGAACTCCGGGGTCATCACGTACAGCGAGGTGTCCACGAACGGCACGATCGCGGCGTCGCCCTGGCCGATGCCCGGCGTCTCCACCACGACGAGGTCGAAGCCCGCGGCCTTGACCACCTCGATCACCTGCGCGAGCGAGGCCGGCAGCTCGTGGGCGCCCCGGGTGGCGAGGGAGCGGAAGAAGACCCGGTCGCCGTCGAGGGAGTTCATCCTGATCCGGTCCCCGAGGAGGGCGCCGCCGCCGCGCCGGCGGGTCGGGTCGACCGCGATCACCGCCACCCGGAGCTTGTCCTGCTGGTCGGCGCGGAGCCGGCGGACCAGCTCGTCGGTCAGGGACGACTTCCCCGAGCCGCCGGTGCCGGTGATCCCGAGCACGGGGACGGTCCGCGCGGAGGCTGCTGCGCTCAGGCGGGAGGCGGCCTACGCCGGCAGCCGACCCTGCTCGGCCGCGGTGATCGCCCGGGCCACGGCGGGCCGGTCCCCGGAGAGGACCGCCTCGGCGTCGACGCCGCGCAACGCGACCAGGTCCAGGTCGCACTCCGCGACCACGGAGCTGACCATCCCCACCAGCCCCATCCGCTGCCCGTCCTCGGGGGAGAAGATCAGCACCCCGCTCTCCCGTAGGCGGGCGACCTCGGCAGGCACGATCACCCCGCCCCCGCCGCCGACCACGCGGACGTGTCCCGCGCCCTGCGCCCGGAGCAGCTCGACGAGGTACTCGAAGTACTCCACGTGGCCGCCCTGGTACGACGAGACCGCGATGCCCTGCGCGTCCTCCTCGACGGCGGCGTCGACGACCTCCTGGGCGGAGCGGTTGTGGCCCAGGTGCACCACCTCGCAGCCCTGGCTCTGGAAGATCCGCCGCATGATGTTGATCGAGGCGTCGTGCCCGTCGAACAAGGCCGAGGCGGTCACCAGACGGACCGGGTTCTGGGGGACGTGCAGCGCCATGGGGACCTCAGGAGAATAGTTGGACATCCTAGTAAAACACTGTAGGTCATGGGGAGGGTTCCGGGAACACGACCGTGTACCCGAGGCGGCGCCGACCCGGGTCAGCCGGTGTCGCCGGCCCCCTCGCGGTAGGCGGTCAGCAGCGCCGTCAGCGCAGCGACCTGCTCACCGGACAGCCCGGGGGCGGCGAAGACCTCGGCGTTGAGCCGCTCGGTGGCGGTCTCGACGACCGCGCGGCCCGCGTGGGTCACGCTGGCCAGCACGACCCGGCGGTCGGACTCGGGCCGGCTGCGGACGACGAAGCCCTGCTTCTCCAGGCGGTCGACCGCGCTGGTCACGCTGGTGGCGTGCACCTGCAGCAGGGATCCCAGGCGCGTCATCGGCAGCGAGCCGGTGGAGGTGAACGCGAGCAGGCGCAGCACCTCGAACCGCGCGAAGGTCAGCTCGAGGGGCCGCAGCACGGCCTCGATCCGCTCCAGCAGCAGCTGCTGCACGCGCACGACGGAGGTGACCATGGCCATCCCGTCGGCCGCGGACGACCAACCGTGCGCGGTCCACTGCCGGTGCGCCTCCTGGATCGGGTCGGTTCGGCGGGGGACCGGGACGGCCGGGGACGGCCGGGGGGACGGCCGGCTCGCTCAACGGGTGACGGCCATGGCGCCCAGGACCCGCGCTGCCAGGTCCGGGTCCCCGGTGACGTCCACCTCCAGCTCCTCGGCCGTACGCCGGCCGCCGGCAAGGACGACGAACGTCTCGGTGTCCATCCTCAGGCGGACGTCGGGATCTGCGGGGAGGTCGATGACCAGGTTCCCCCGGCCCTCGGCGTCCACGACCGCCCCGACGGTCCGCGCGGTCGGCCCGGTGACCTCCACGACCAGCGAGCGGCCCGGCCCCGCCTGCGCGCGCTTGGCCAGCATGTACGCGACCGAGGCGGTCAGCACGCCGACGGCATGCGCCGCCCCGGGGGTGTCCAGGCCGCCGGGACGGCCGGTGGCGCGCCGGACGTCCTGCTCGTGCATCCACAGGTCGAACGGCCGGTTGCTCAGCAGGGTCCCCCAGCTCCAGCCCAGGTGGCCGGCGAAGCCGGGGCCGGTCGCCGAGGCGTCCGTGGGCGGGTCTGCGGCCAGCACGGCGTACCGTGCCTCGATGCTGCGCTCGAGCTCGTCGATCACCGCTGCCGGCGGCCAGCCGCGCCGCGCCAACGGGCCGCGCTCGGTGAACCGTCCGACCTGGTTCTTCACGTGCGGGGCGTCGGGGACCTCCACCTCGGCCTGCGGATAGCCGGCCAGCTCGGACTCGAGGTGCGCCAGGTGGGCGGCCACGGCGCGGACGTCCCAGCCGGGCAGGTCGGTGGGCAGGTCCCACTCGTCCTCGCGGAGGTCGCGCAGCAACGCCACCACGTCCCGACCAGCGTCGTGCCAGACCTCGATCAGGTGCGCGAGTCGTCGCTCGTCGGTCGTCATGGCGCCGAGCCTAAGCCCCTGGACCGGGGCTACCACCTGACCAGCCCCGGTGTGGTCGGCGAGCCGAGCCAGCTGCGCCGGCCCCGCATCGTCGCGTACCCCTGGTCGGCCGCTGTGCGCATCCGTTGTCCGGCGTCCGAGTGCAGCCGGCTCCGCACGGGCAGTCCGTGGCGCCCGGTCGTGGTCCGGGGCACCACCGGGTCACCACCACCCGGTCACCACCGGGTCACGGTGCGGTGGCCGAGCGTGCGTCGGTGCAGCAGCTCGCCGTTGAACACACCGGTCCACCCCTTCGGCACCGAGACCCTGCCCGTCAGGCTCGGTGGTCCACCCCACCCTGGCCACATCCGACCGGGTCGCGGGTCGGTCGACCTTGTGGGGGGTGCCGGCGTACCGGATCCGCAGCCGGGTCCTCGCGGGTGCCGTTCCCCGCGGCCGCCCAGGGGTCCGGCGCCGTGGGCTCGGGGTCGGAGCTCGCCTGCGCGAGCGAGGCCGCCCTGGGGCGTTAGCATGCGCTGTGCCAGACCCCGCCGCTCCTGCTCCCGTCCGCCGCAGCTTCGGTGACCTCGGGCTGCCTCCCAAGGTGGTCGCCGCCCTCGTCCTGGAGGACATCGAGACCCCGACCCCGGTGCAGGTGGCGGTGATCCCCGATGCCATGGCCGGTCACGACGTGCTGGGGCGGGCCCAGACCGGGTCGGGCAAGACCTTGGCGTTCGGTCTCCCCATCATGGCCAGGCTGGCCGGGGAGAAGAGCCGGATCCACCGGCCGCGGGCACTGGTCATCGTGCCGACGCGCGAGCTGGCGGGGCAGGTGGAGAAGTCGTTGGAGCAGGTGGCCCGGGCGGTGCGGCTCCGGATGGCCACCGTGTACGGCGGCACGAGGTACGACAAGCAGATCGCCCAGCTCCGCCGGGGCACCGACATCGTGGTCGCGACGCCGGGCCGGCTCCAGGACCTCATCGACAAGGGCGTCCTGCGGACCGACGACGTGCAGGTCACCGTGCTCGACGAGGCGGACCACCTGTGCGACCTGGGGTTCTATCCCGCAGTCGACCGGCTGCTCTCGCTCACCCCCGAGGACGGGCAACGGATGTTGCTGAGCGCGACGCTCGACGGCGACGTCGACCGGCTGGTGAAACGGCACCTGCGCGCGCCCCGTCGCCACGAGGTGGACTCCTCGAGCGCCAGCGTGACCACGATGACCCACCACCTGCTCGTGGTGGGCGGGTTCCGCGACAAGGTCGCCGCTGCGGTCTCTCTCGTGGAGGCCAACCCGCGGGCGATCGTGTTCACCCGCACCCGGGAGGGGGCCACGGACCTGCGGACGGCGTTCACCTCCGCCGGGCTGGAGGCGGTGGACCTGCACGGGAACCTGTCGCAGCACGTCCGGGAGCGCAACCTGGCCCGGTTCGCCGGCGGCCGTGCCCAGGTGGTGGTGGCCACCGACGTCGCGGCACGCGGCATCCACGTGGACGGCGTCGAGGCGGTCGTCCACTTCGACCCGCCCCAGGACCCGAAGGCCTACCTGCACCGGTCGGGGCGGACGGCGAGAGCCGGTGAGGCAGGTGGGGTGGTCACCCTGGTCACGCCGCGCCAGGTCGGCGCCGTCGTGTCCCTCCAGGCCCGGGCAGGGGTCACCTCGCGCCACCACGACCTGCGCTCGGTGCCTCGTCCGATGACCATGGCGGCGCTCGCCGGGGCGGGGAGCGCGGGGCCGGAGGTGCGCAACCAGCGCGAGCACCGTCCGGGCGCGTCCCGACCGCCGCGCGCTGCCCGGCCGCAGCCGTCCGCCCCTGCGGAGCCCACCGCCGCCCCGACGCCGGCGAGGAAGCCCCGGGGGCCGAAGCCGGCCGCTGCGGGCAGGAAGGCCGGCGCCAAGAGCCGTTGGACCAAGAAGGACCGCGACCGTCGGCGCTGACGGTCGCGGTCCTGGGTCAGCGGGTCAGATCAGAACGCCGACTCCGGCAGGTCCATCAGGGACAGGTCGGTCGCCTCGGCGATCGCCCGCTCCGCGGTGAGCTTGGGCAGGACCGTGCGGGCGAAGAACTGCGCGGCCGCGACCTTGCCCTCGTAGAAGTCCTTGTCCTTCGCGCCGACCTCCCCGCCCAGCTTGTCCAGGGCGACCTCCGCCTGGCGGAGCAGGAGCCAGGAGCAGACCACGTCACCGATGGCCATGAGCAGCCGGGTGGTGTTGAGCCCCACCTTGTAGATGTTGCGCAGGTCGCCGCCCTCGGCGGAGGTGTCGGCGGACATGAGCTGGGCGATCATGGCCGCCACGATCGCGTTCGCGTCCTGCAGGCCGGTGGCCAGGAGCTCGCGCTCGACCTTGAGCTGTCCGTTGCCGGCCTCGTTGGTCAGGAAGGTCTCGATCTCCGAGGCCAGGTGACCCAGGGCGGTGGCCTGGTCCCGGACGATCTTGCGGAAGAAGAAGTCCTGTCCCTGGATGGCGGTGGTGCCCTCGTAGAGCGTGTCGATCTTGGCGTCGCGGACGTACTGCTCGAGCGGGTAGTCCTGGAGGAAGCCGGAGCCGCCGAAGGTCTGCAACGACTCGGTGCCCAGCAGCACCCACGAGCGTTCCGAGCCGTAGCCCTTGACGATCGGCAGGAGCAGGTCGTTGACGCGCTCGGCGAGCTCGTCCTTCTCGCCCCGGTGCTCGGCGAGCATCACCTGGTCCTGCCAGCTGGCGGTGTAGAGGACCAGGGCACGCAGCGCCTCCGCGTGCGACTTCTGGGTCATCAGCGACCGGCGTACGTCGGGGTGGTGGGTGATCGTGACGCGGGGGGCGGTCTTGTCGGAGGCCCGGGTCAGGTCGGCACCCTGCTGGCGGCTCTTGGCGAACTCCAGTGCGTTGAGGTAGCCGGTGGACAAGGTGGCGATCGCCTTGGTGCCGACCATCATCCGTGCGCTCTCGATGACCTGGAACATCTGGGCGATGCCGTCGTGGACCTCGCCGAGCAGCCAGCCGACGGCCGGCTGGCTGCCGCCGAAGGTGACCTCGCAGGTGTTGGAGACCTTGAGCCCCATCTTGTGCTCGACGTTGGTGACCCGGGCCCCGTTGAGCTCGCCGGTCAGCTCCCCGGTCTCGAGGTCGAAGTTGCGCTTGGGGACGATGAACAGCGAGAGACCCTTGGTGCCCGGGCCGCCGACGCCCTCGACGCCGGAGGGGCGGGCGAGCACGAGGTGGATGATGTTCTCGCTCATGTCGTGCTCGGCGGAGGTGATGAACCGCTTGACGCCCTCGATGTTCCAGGAGCCGTCGGGGTTCGGGGTGGCCCTGGTGCGACCTGCGCCCACGTCGGAGCCCGCGTCGGGCTCGGTGAGCACCATGGTCGCGCCCCACTGCCGCTCGACCATGATCTCGGCGATGCGCTTGTCGCGCTCGTTGCCGTTGCGGTGCACGACGGAGGCGAAGCCGGGGCCGGAGGCGTACATCCACACGGGGGCGTTGCTGCCCAGCACCATCTCGCCGATGGCCCACACCAGGGTCGCCGGGGCCGGCTGGCCGCCGATCGCGGCGGGAATGGTCAGCCGGAAGAACTCGGAGTCCATCCAGGCCTGGTAGGACTTCTTGAACGCTGCGGGCACCGGCGCCTCGCCGGTCGCCGGGTCGAAGACCGGGGGGTTGCGGTCGCTGTCCTCGTAGGACTCGGCGAGGTCCTCCCGGGACATCCGGTCCACTTCGGCGAGGATCGTCCGCGCGGTGTCGAGGTCGACCTCCTCGAAGGGGCCGGAGCCCAGCACGTCCTGGCGGTTGAGGACCTCGAAGAGGTTGAACTCGATGTCGCGGATGTTGCTCTTGTAGTGGCTCACGGCTGCCCCTCGGGCTCACGCGGGCTCGGCCGATGGACCGAAATGCCCGGCTACTAGTCAGTAACTTAAGTATGCAACGTGTTCTCGTCCGGCACAAGCGAACCGCCGATCACCGCACCGGCCACGGGCGGACCCTGCTGGTGCCCGTAACAAGCACCGATCCCCCGACCAGGTGCGGTCGGGGGATCGGCGCGTGCTGCGAACTCCAGGGTCGCTCAACGTGAGCTGAGCGCCCCGCAGGTCACTTGAAGGTGTCCTTGAGCTTCTCGCCGGTCTGCTTGAGGTCGGCCGACTTCTGGTCGGTGACGCCCTCGGCCTGGGTCTGCTCGTCGCCGGTGGCCTCGCCGACCTTCTCCTTGGCGGTGCCCATCGCCTTCTCGGCGGCGTTCTTCATCTTGTCCATGCCGCTCATCGCGTCTCCTTCGATCGGTTCCGGGTGACACGTCCTTCCTACCCGCGTCCGAGGTGCCCAACCGCCTCCGCGCAAGAACCTGCGCCGAGGGCCGCCCGTCTCCTGCGGGTCACTGCGGGCCTGCTGCGGGCCGATGGTGGAGAGCTCTCTGAGAGACTGCACGGGTGCGCGTCTCCGCCAAGTCCGACTACGCCCTCAGGGCGCTCATCGAGCTCGCTGTCCGCCCTGACGGCATGCCGGTCAGCGCCGAGGAGCTGGGACGCCTGCAGGGCATCCCCCACGGGTTCCTCCAGGCCATTCTCGCCGACCTCCGCCGGGCCGGCGTGGTGCTCAGCCAGCGCGGCCAGTCCGGCGGCTGGCGGCTGGCCAAGGAGTCCGCCGAGGTGACCGTGGCCGACGTGATCCGGGCGGTCGACGGGCCCTTGGTCAGCGTGCACGGCGAACGGCCCGAGGCGATCTCCTACAACGACTCCGCCGAGACCCTCCAGCTCGTCTGGATCGCCGCGCGCAGCAGCCTGCGCGAGGTGTGCGAGGCGGTCACCATCCACGACCTGGCCGACCGCAGACTGCCCCCGTCGGTGGCGGTGCGCACGGCCGACGAGGACGCCTGGCAGCCGCACTGAGGCGGCGCGGACGGATCAGGGCGTGAGCTCGATCTCCTTCAGGGTCCCGTCGCGGCGGTCGAGCTTGATCTCCTTGACGACCGCGCCGGAGACGAGGTCCGCGGTCGAGCCCTCGCCGCCGCGGGCCCCGAGGCGTGTCGGGACCCGGTCCTCATCGTCACCCCCGTCGTCACCCTCGTCGTCGTCCCCGCCGTCGTCGTCGAGCTCGATCTCGGTGTTGCTGGTGACCGTGTAGGTCAGCACCCCGTGCGACTCGCTGTCGATGGCGAGCACCCAGGTCTCGGCGTCGAACGACGCGATCACCCCCAGCCGGTCCCCGTCGTCCTCGCCCCTGTCGTCGGCGCAGACGTCGTTGGCGTCGTCGTCGTCGTCCTCGTCCGACTCGCCGTCGTCGTCGGAGTCCTCGTCCCCGTCCAGGACGCCGTCGGCGTCGCTGTCGGCGACCCGAACCTTGTAGCCGTAGTCGTTCTCGTCCTCGTCGGCGACGTGGTCCCCGTCCCGGTCGGCGTCGTCGCCGGTGCAGCGCTCGAGCGCGTCGTCCTCGTCCTCGTTGGAGATGCCGTCGTGGTCCAGGTCCTCGTCACCGTCGAGGACGCCGTCCTCGTCGGTGTCGCGGTCGGTCGGGTCCGTCGTCGCTGAGCCGTCGTGCACCTCGTCGCCGTCGTCGTCACCGTCGTTGTCGGAGTCCTCGTCGGCAGGGTCGGTGCCGCGCCGGAACTCCGCAAGGTTGCGCAGCCCGTCGTGGTCGGCGTCGCCCTTGGCGTCGGCCTTGTCGGGGTTCAGCCCGTGGCGCAGCTCCCACCGGTTGGGCATCCCGTCGCCGTCGCGGTCGCCGCTGGCGGCCTGGGCTGCCGGGAGGGTGAGGGCAGCGGTGGACAGCACGAACGCGGATGCCGAGACGACGGCGGCAAGCCGTCCGGCGCGGTGGAACGGGGTCATGGCAGGACCTTTCGACGTCGGGTGCTCAGGACGAGCCCCCTCATGGTGCGAGGCGGTGCAGGTCTCGCGCAGCCGATCGCCGATTCCTCCGACAGGCTTTACCGAGGTGGGTCGGCTCGCCGCTCCGGCGCCGCCGTCCGCTGGGTAGGGTCGCGCCCATGCGGGTCGGCGTCCATCTGGTGCACCACGCCGCTCCGGGCGGAGTCGCGGCGACGGCAGCCTGGCTCGCCGATCTCGGCAGCGCCTGCGACGAGACCGGGGTGGACGTGCTGTCCTGTCTCGACCACCATCTGCAGCCCGGCTACCTCGGAACGGTCACGGACCCGGTGCTCGAGGGCTATACGACCCTCGGCTTCCTCGCCGCGCACACGACGGGCCCCGACCTCCAGCTGCTGGTCACCGGGGTGACCCTCCGCCCTCCCGGGCTGCTCGCCAAGACGGTGGCCACGCTGGACGTGCTCTCCGGCGGGCGAGCTGCGCTCGGTCTCGGCGCCGGGTGGTACGAGCGGGAGCACCGTGCACTGGGACTGTCGTTTCCGCCCCTGCGGGACCGCTTCGTGCTGCTCGAGGAGACCCTGCGGGTGGTGCGGCAGATGTGGTCCGAGGACGACGGCCCGTTCCTCGGCGAGCACTACCGGCTGGCCGAGACGATCTGCCGGCCCCAGCCGCTGCACCGGGTGCCGGTGCTGCTGGCCGGGGTCGGTGAGCGCACGGCGCTGCGCCTGGTCGCCGAGCACGCCGACGCCTGCAGCATCTTCGCCGGCGGCGAGCAGGGCGCCGACTGGGTGCGGGGCCGGCTCGAGGTGCTCCGGGCCCACTGCGAGGCAGCGGGCACGTCGTACGACGGGTTGCGCAGGACGATCCTGTGGACGCCTCCGGTGGACCCGCGCTCGCCGCGCGGCTTCCTGGACCAGATGCGGGCCATGGTCGAGGTGGGGGTCGACGAGGTGCACCTCACCGTGGCCGAGCCGGACGCCGCGGCGCACGTGCGGGCGCTCGGCGAGCAGGTGCTGCCCACGCTGGCGGCGCTGTGACCCTCGCAGTCATCGGGCGGCGCGCTCGCCTGCCCGGTTGACCCACTCGACCAGCGGTCGCGCGGACCGCCAGTCCTTGCGGACCCGGGTGAGGAGCTCGCTGGTGTGCACGAACGGCTCGAAGCCGTAGGACAGGCTCATCGTCAGGGACTTGTGCCGCAGGAGGTCGACCCGGGGGTGGTCGGAGGGCCAGCCGCGGGGTGAGGTCTTGAGGGTCTCCCCGCCCCGGGTCCACCCGCGCCGCTCCAGGCCGCGAAGGATCTTCTCGAGCGCGGGGCCCTCGTCGTCGTCGGCGATCGCCTGGCGGATCGCGGCGATCCGGTCGCTCTCGGCGTGGTACCACCCGGTGCCGACGCGCACCCCCGGCGCACCC
The DNA here is from genome assembly GCA_963784485.1 of uncultured Actinomycetota bacterium. Classification (GTDB taxonomy): domain Bacteria; phylum Actinomycetota; class Actinomycetes; order Propionibacteriales; family Nocardioidaceae; genus Marmoricola_A. Next base: position 1,135,263 of record CAWARH010000005.1, read on the forward strand.
ACCTCGACGTAGAAGCCGGTCGCCGGGCCGGCCTCGACGAACGCGCCCTGGTGGTCCTTGTACGGCGTCTTGTCCTTGGCGAACCGCACGTCGCGGTAGGGGCGGAACACCTTGGCCGGTCCGAACTCCGTGGCCAGGGCGGTGGTCAGGGCGACCATCGGGTCGCGCACCGACTGCTCCCAGACGTTCTTGTGGGCGGTCCAGAACGACTTGGTGTTGTCGAGCTCGAGGTCGTCGTAGAAGTCGAGGGCGGCGACGGGGAACCCGGAGAACTCCATGCCGAGCAGCCTACGGAGGTGTCTGGTGGGTCACGGTCCCTTGCGGTCTGGTGGCCGAGGGAGAAGTGTCAGGAGCAAGGAGAGGAGTTCTCATGAACACCACCATCGAGACCGAGTCACAGATCCTGGTCGCCTACGACGGGTCGGCCGACGCCGACCTGGGGCTGGCTTGGGCCATCCGTTTCGCGGTCGACCGGCACCGTCCGATCGAGGTCGTGGCCGCGTCCGGCGACATCGCCTACCTGCCTGAGCGAACCACCCAAGAGGCGGTCGGGCTCGTGGAGAGCTGGATGGAACGCGCTGCGGCCACGCTCAAGGAGTCAGCAGTGAGCGAGTGGACCGTCACCGCGCTACCGGGGAAGATCGTCACCGAGCTCATCGAGGCCTCGCGCACCGCCTCGCTCGTGGTGCTCGGCGCCCAGGGCCACGGGGTCGTCGGCGGCGTGCTGCTCGGTTCGGTGAGCCAGCACGTGTCCCGTCACGCACACTGCCCGGTCGTGGTGGTCCGTGGGGCTGACCACCAACACCGGCGGATCGTGGTCGGGGTGGACGGCTCGGAGGCGTCGGCGGGCGCGCTGGCCTTCGCGTTCGAGGAGGCCGAGCTCACCCACAGCACGCTGGTCGCCGTCCACGGGCGCGGACTGTCCGCAACCAACGGGCCGTTCGACATCGACGTGGCCCCAGCGGTGGCCGAGGAGCTGGAGCGAGAGGAACGGATGCTCGCCGAGATGACCGCGGGCCTGCGGGCCGAGCACCCCGACGTGGAGGTCGAGCTGCGGGCCGTGCCCGTCCCGGCGATCCGGGCGCTCGCCGACCACTCCGAGGACGCCTCGCTGGTCGTCGTCGGCACCCGGGGTCGGGGCGGCTTCCTGGGGTTGCTGCTCGGGTCGGTCAGCGCCACGGTGCTCCAGCACGCGAAGTGCCCGGTGGCAGTGATCCGCTGAGTCCGCTGCCCGCGAGACCCTCGGACGCATCGGCGCTCGTCCCTCGACGCGTTGTCGGCGGCGGTGCCGGTGCGGAAGAGTGCACCCCGGACCATCGGGCGCCCAGGCCGGGCGTACGACGCCAACCGGAACGCAGGAGGACACCTCGATGAACGACATCGCATCCACGGCTGAGTGGGCCGCCCTCGAGAAGCACTTCGAAGCGAGTCGGGGGTTGCAGCTGCGGGACCTGTTCGAGGCTGACGCCGACCGCGGAACGGAGCTCGTGGCACGCTCCGGCGACCTGTACGTCGACTACTCGAAGAACCTCGTCACCGCCGACACGGTCGCCCTGCTGCTCGACCTCGCCCGAGTGGCGGGGCTCAGCGAGTCCATCGAGGCGATGTTCCGCGGGGACCACCTCAACAACACCGAGGACCGCGCCGTCCTGCACACGGCGTTGCGGGCGCCCGCGTCTGCCGCCCTGGAGGTCGACGGGCAGGACGTGACCGGCGACGTGCAGGCGGTGCTGGACCGGATGTCGGTCTTCGCCGAGCGCGTCCGGTCCGGCGACTGGGTGGGTGCGACGGGCAGACGGATCCGCAACGTGGTGAACATCGGCATCGGGGGCTCGGACCTGGGCCCGGTGATGGCCTACCAGGCCCTGCGTGCCTACTCCGACCGCGACCTGGACCTGCGGTTCGTGTCCAACGTCGACGGCGCCGACGTCTCCGAGGCGTTGGGTGACCTCGACCCGGCGGAGACTCTCTTCATCGTCTGCTCGAAGACCTTCACCACGATCGAGACGATCACCAACGCCACCACGGCCCGGGACTGGCTGGTCGACGGGCTCGGCGACCCGGCCGCGGTCGGCCGGCACTTCGTCGCGGTGTCGACCAACGCCGAGAAGGTCGCGGCCTTCGGGATCGACACCGACAACATGTTCGGGTTCTGGGACTGGGTCGGTGGTCGCTACTCGTTCACCTCCGCGATCGGGTTGTCGCTGATGGTCGCGATCGGCCCGGCCGGCTTCCGCGAGATGCTGGCAGGGTTCCACACGACCGACGAGCACTTCAGGACGACGCCGTTCGAGAGGAACGTGCCGGTCCTGCTGGCGATGCTGGGTATCTGGTACCGCAACTTCTTCGGCGCCTCGTCCTACGCGGTGCTGCCGTACAACCAGTACCTGGCGCGGTTCCCGGCGTACCTCCAGCAGCTCGACATGGAGAGCAACGGCAAGTCCGTCACCGCCGACGGTGAACCGGTCTCCACCGACACCGGCCCGATCGTGTGGGGAGAGCCCGGCACCAACGGACAGCACGCGTTCTACCAGCTCATCCACCAGGGCACCGAGCTGATCCCCTGCGACTTCATCGGCATCGCCCGGGCGGCGACACCGGTAGGCGACCACCAGGACCTGCTCACCGCCAACCTGCTGGCCCAGGCCGAGGCACTCGCCTTCGGCAAGACCGCTGACGAGGTGCGGGCCGACGGCGTCGCCGAGGAGCTGGTGCCGCACAAGACGTTCGCGGGCAACCACCCGTCGACGATGATCTTCGCCCGGGAGCTCACCCCGTCCGTGCTCGGCCAGCTGGTGGCGCTGTACGAGCACAAGGTGTTCGTCCAGGGGGTCGTCTGGGGGATCAACTCCTTCGACCAGTGGGGGGTCGAGCTCGGCAAGGTGCTGGCGGGCCGGATCGTCCCGGAGCTCTCGTCGGACTCCCCGACCGGACACGACTCCTCGACCAACGCCCTGATCGGGCTGTACCGGGAGTGGCGCCACGTCGACGAGGGCTGACCGGACGACGTGCGTGCGTCGCCGTCGACGCGGGCACGGTGGGGACCTGCCTGTCCGGTCCGGGGAGCCGGCGTCACCTCAGTCGTCGAGGAGGGTCCGGAACAGGGCTGCGTACAGCTCCAGGTGACGGTCGCCGAGGAACCGCTCATAGACCAGGGCGCGCGCGGCAGAGCCGAGCACGGCAGCCCATGCGGGTGCGTCGAGGAGCCGCGCCACGGCACTCGCCATGGCGTCCAGGTCGCGGGGGTCTGTGAGCAGGAGCCCGTTCTCCCCGTCGACGATCTGGTCCTGGATGCCGCCGATGGCCGACGCCACCACCGGCCGTGCCTTCCACATGGCCTCGGTGACGGTGAGCCCGAACCCCTCGACCAGGCTCTTCTGCACGACCACGGAGGCATGACGCTGCAGGGCGTTGACCAGATGCGCATTCTCGTCGACGTCGTCCATCGGCACGCAGACGAGGTGCACCCGGTTGCGGGCGGAGCGGTCCAGGCCCTCCCACAACGCCCGACAGGTGGCCAGGGCCCCAGCCCCCTCGGGGTCGTCGGAGACCCCGGACACCTCGGGTCCGACCAGCAGGAGGTGCACGTCGGCGGGGAGGATCGCCCGGTTGTCGACGAAACCGGTCAGGACGCCGGTCATGTCCTTGAGCCGGTCCCACCGGCTGATCTGGACGACCAGCCGGGCGTCGTGGGGGACCGGCGCCCCGCTGAGGTCGAGGCCGGTGTGGTGTCGCTGGGTTCCGCGGCTGCCGTCCCTGCGGGTGAACCCGACGGGACGGGGTCGCGTGCTCACCGCGAGCAGGCCGGCGTAGCCGAGCGTCGCCTCCACCTCGGCGTCGGTGAGCGGAGCGTTCTTGGCGCTGAAGGGGTCGATCGAGGGAGTGATGACGTGCAGCTTCTCGAGCGGTATCCAGTCGGGGGCGTAGCCGCGACGGGAGAAGACGAACGCGTCCGCATCCTTGATCAGCGGCCGCAGGAACTCCCACCCCGACTCGCTCAGGGCATTGGGTGTGTCACGACCGATGTGGCATCTCCACACCACCTTCGCACCCGTCTCGCGGAGCCCTTGGACCATCCCGGCAGTCTGCGGATCGTGGAGGACGACGAGGTCGCGGTGACCTACGACGCCGACCATCTCGGCGAGGTCGGGGCGCAGTGCCTCCGCGACCAGCCCGTGCTCCGCAGCTCCCAGGGGCCCGCCGTCCCCCGGCTCCCCGTGCAGCACGTTGTGGATGCGCTTGGTGAGGGCGAAGAAGTCGGGTGACCCCGAGAGCACGAGCCACCGGGTGTCCACGCCGACTCCTCGCACGGACGCCAGCAGCGTCTGCAGCATCTCCGCCACGCCGCCCCCGCGCGCGGTTGCGTTCACGTTCCAGACGACCCGTCCCTCCAGCAGCTCCCGCGCACCCGCTGCCACCGCCTCGAACCGGTCGACGCGCTCTGGTGAGAGCAGGACGTGGAGCTGACCTGGATCCGTCGGGGCGATCTGGATCTCGTGCACGACCTTCAGACCCCACCCGTCGGGGTCGTCGCGACGACGGGGGTGGGCACGGGCTTCCGGCTGCTCAGTGGCGACACACGACGAGCGTTCTGCACCTGCGGCCCCCAGGGGCAGAGCCGGAGGTCCCCACAGCCGTGCCGAGCCTGTGCCAGCAACCTCACGGGTTGAGCGAGCGGAGCGGATGACGGGAATCGAACCCGCATTCTGAGCTTGGGAAGCTCATGTTCTGCCATTGAACTACATCCGCACGGACGTCGCAGGCGACGACCGGGTCAGATAGTACCGGACCCGAGAGAGCGCACCGGACCCGTGGGGGTGAGGTGCGGGAACCGCGGGGACAACCCGTCCCCGGACGAGCGGCCGCTCAGCCGGCGCTGCACCCACGGCGCGGCGTGCGCCCGCGCCCAGGCCAGGTCGGCCTCGCGCCGTTCTGCCCGCGTCAGCGGCGGAAGGTCGGGCAGCGGGTCCAGGGCGACCCGGTGCGGGATGCCCAGGGTGTCCAGGACCGCGACGGCCATCCGCCGGTGACCCAGGCTCGACATGTGGATCCGGTCGACGTCCCACAGGCGCGGATCGCGGTACTCCCGCATCCGCCAGAAGTCCACGATCGTCGCGCCGGTCAGGTCCGCGATCTCCCGGACCCCCTCGTTGTACGTCGCCACGCGGCCCCGCAGCCGTCCGAAGACCGGAGCCCAGCCGAGGTCGAAACCGGTGAACAGCGCCACCCGCGCCCCGGTGGCGACGAGCGCGGCCACGGCGTCGGCGTACGGCGCGAGGATGGCGTCGATGTCGACCTTGGGACGCAGGATGTCGTTGCCGCCGGCGTACAGCGTGACGAGGTCCGGGCTCATCGCCACCGCCGGCTCGACCTGCTCGGCGAGGACGGCGCCCATCTTGCGACCGCGGATCGCGAGGTTGGCGTAGGAGAACCCCTCGGTCCGCTCGCCGAGCACCTCGGCAACTCGGTCGGCCCAGCCGCGGACGCCGTTGGGTCGGGTGGGATCGGGGTCGCCGACCCCTTCGGTGAAGGAGTCGCCGAGGGCGACATAGCTGCGGAACGGGGGCACCAGGCCATTCTGCGTCGTCGGGTCCGCCGGTCGGCGTGGGGGTCACCGCCCGTTCCCACGCGGGTAGGGTGCGGCTGTGCTGCTCTCCGACCGCGACATCCTCGCCGAGATCGACGCCGGACGGGTCGCCCTCGCCCCCTTCCAGACGGAGATGATCCAGCCGTCGAGCATCGACGTGCGGCTCGACCGCTTCTTCCGGGTGTTCGAGAACCACCGCTACCCCCACATCGACCCCGCCGAGGACCAGCCCGAGCTGACCCGGATGGTCGAGCCGGAGGGCGAGGAGCCGTTCATCCTCCACCCGGGCGAGTTCGTCCTCGGCTCGACGTACGAGGTCGTCACGCTGCCCGACGACGTGGCCGCGCGGCTGGAGGGCAAGTCGTCGCTCGGTCGTCTGGGACTCCTCACGCACTCCACCGCGGGCTTCATCGACCCCGGCTTCTCCGGGCACGTGACCCTCGAGCTCGCCAACGTGGCGAACCTGCCGATCAAGCTCTGGCCGGGGATGAAGATCGGGCAGCTGTGCTTCTTCCGGCTGTCCTCACCCGCCGAGCACCCCTACGGCTCGGCCAAGTACGGCTCCCGCTACCAGGGCCAGCGCGGTCCCACACCCTCGCGGTCGTTCCAGGGGTTCCACCGGACGCCGGTCAGCTGAGCGACCTCAGGAAGCCGCGCACCTCGTCGTCGTAGCGCTCCGGGTCGGAGTTGTAGGCCTCCACGTGGCCCGCGTCGTACACCTCCAGGGTGACCAGGTCCGGCTCCGCCGCGGCCAGCTCCTCGCTCGTCGCCAACGGGACCGTACGGTCGTCGTCGCCGTGCAGCACCAGGGTGGGCACCTGCACCCACCCGGTGTCGTCGAGGTAGTCCACCGCGTCCCAGTCGAGGTCGAAGCGCAGCGTGGCGAGCCGCTCCGCGGTCCAGGTCAGCGCGCTGGGCAGCGGCACTCCGAAGGGCAGCTCCTCCTGCCGGGCTCCCCAGGACACGGTCCGCTCCAGGTCCAGCATCGGGGCGTCGAGCACGACCCCCTCGACGAGTCCCGGCGCGATGTCCGCCCGCTCGAGGTAGGCAGCGACGATGCCGCCCCCCATCGAGGCGCCGCCGAGGACGACGTGCTCGGCGCCCCTGTCCTCGGCGTACGCGACGGCCGCGGCCAGGTCACGCCACTCGGTGCGCCCGTAGCCGTAGACCGCACCGGGCTCCTCGGGCACGCCGCCGTCGTTGCGGTAGCCGATCGACAGGGTGGGCAGGTCGGCCTCGGAGGTGGCGCGGGCCATCCGTGCCATCTCCGCAGGGGAGGAGCCCTTGCCGTGCACGAGGATCGCCCAGGTCGAGGTGTCCCCGTCGACGAACCAGGCCGGCAGCACCTGGTCCCCGGAGGGGAAGTCGACCACCGTGGCACCGGCCCATGCCGGGTCGTCCGGCGGGACCAGGTCGCGGTTCGCGGCCACCGCGGTGCCGACCTCGGGAGCGGTGCCCTGGAGGACCTCGAAGTCACGGGTCACCCCGCGCGGCCCCGGCGTCGGCTCGCCGCGGACCAGCCCTGAGCCCCCGCGCCAGTCGAGCTCGTACAGCATGGCCCGGTGCAGGCCGGGCACCCGTGCGTCGGTGTCGTCGAGGGTGATCGTCTTCGCGTCGAGTGCGGTGACCGCGATGTCCCGGGCGGCGGCGGTGGGGGCGACGCGGAGGGCGCTGGAGCGGATCTGGCCCGAGAAGTACCACGCGGCGCCGAAGAGGACGACGGCCAGCGCGAGGGCGAACGCGGCGACGGCGGTGAGGAGGCGACGGATCACCCGCCCAGTCAACCGGTCCGGTCCAGGTCGCGCATGAGTGGGCGGGCTCAGGTCCTCGACGGGCCCCCGGGTAGCCAGGGGCCCGTCGAGGCGGGTCAGCCGTCGAGACGGTCGGCGAGCCGGTGCAGGCCCTGGGCCAGCGACCGGCGGGTGGACCGACGGGGGAGCGCCCGGGCGGTGCGGGCGAGCGCCGCCTGCTGGCGGCGCTGGCGGCTCAGCTCGGAGGCGTAGAACTCGGTGAGGTGGCTCGACTCGTGCATGGTGGCTCCTTCAGATCTGGTCGAGGTAGATGTCGCCGGTGACCGTCTTGGCCAGGATCTCCACGAAGTCCTGGCCGTCGGCGGGGGCGCCGGTGGGGGCGAGTCCGGAGCGGACCCGACCGGTGGTGCTGGAGACGTCGGTCCACACGGGGGTGCCCGCGGGGAGACCGACGTGGATGTCGCCTGAGGCGTTCTTGAGCTGCGCCTGACCGCGGCCGATCCGGCCGATCCGCAGGTCACCCGAGGCCGAGAGCAGGGAGGCGTCGCCCTCGGCGGTTCCGACGGCGAGGTCGCCGGACCCGCTCTTGAGCCAGACGGCGGCCCGTGCCAGCGCGACCTCGATCTCTCCGGAGCCGGTGGTGAGCCGGCCCTCCTCGCCGAGCCGGGCGACCCGGATGTCGCCGGACCCGGTCTTCAGGTCGACGGTCGCGTCGACCGAGGTCACGGTGATGTCGCCGGAGCCGGTCTTGACGCTGGAGGCGCCGCTGACCTCCTCCAGGGAGACCGAGCCGGAGCCGGTGACGATGGTGACGGTGCCGAGGGGGCCGGTGGCTGTGACCTCGGCGGAGCCGAGCCGCGCAGCGAGATCGGTGTGCTCGGGGACCACGACCTCGATGTCGAGATGCTGGGCGCGGCCGAGGAAGCCCCGGCTCCTCGGCCCGACGATCGTGATCGCGCGGTCACGCTGGTCGACGCGCGTCGCCTCCGCTCCGTCCCCCGACAGGGTCACCACGACCCGGTCGCCGGGCGCAGCGATGACCCGCAGGTCGCCGGACTCCAGCTCGACGGTGACGCCCAAGGGCGTGGTGGCAGTGAACTCGTGCTTCATGAGGGCTCCAGAGGTGAGGGGGGTGGGGAGGCTCAGACCCAGCCGGACATGCGGCGACCCGAGGGTGGGCCGGCGCGTCCGGGGCCGCGGTCGTCGAGGAAGGGGATGCTGGACAGGTCGAGGTCCACGTGGGCGGCCCTCGCCGAGGTGGCGGTCCGCAGCACCCCGACGATCCAGCCGTTGAGGGAGTGCCCGGTGCGGGCGGCGAGCTCCTCGGCCCTGACCTTGACCGACTCGGGGATCCGCAGCGTGATCCGCGCGATGGTCCCCTCGTCGTCGTCCTGCTCGTCCAGGGGCGGCGGGGCCGGGGGGCCCGGGGGCGCAGGAGGTGTCACCGCTGCGGGGACGGAGTCGGGCACGTCGACGACGAGCTGGGGGTCCCGTCCGCGGAGCCGCACCTCGACCAGCCCGGCCGGCAGCTCCGCGGTGATCTCGGCGGTGGCCTGGGAGAGCGCCTCCAGCAGGACCATCCGCACCGCCGGCTCGAGGGCCAGCAGCATCCGGTCCGCGGCGGCCTGGCCCTCGGGGCCCGCGGCTGCGGCGGCGTTGGCGAGGTCGGTCCGGAGGCCGTCGACGAAGGGGGTGAGATCCATGTGCACCAGCATGACACCACCGGTGGTGTCACCGCAAGCCCTTATGACGTCTATTTGATGTCACGTCTGACGCGGACTGACGTCGTACGGCGTCGAGGCGGTGTCAGGCAGCGCTCGCAGTGCCCGGAGCGCCCACGAACCGGGACAGCAACGCCTGCTCCTTGCGCATCGCGGCCGCGATGGCGGGGTGGGCGGCATGGGTCTCGAGGATCCGACGCAGGCCGGCGTGACGCCTCTGCACCGAGAGGAACGCCGCCAGCACGTCGGCCTCGAGGTCGCCGTGGCCGGCGTCGATGGCGACGTAGACCGCGCCGGCCAGGATCGTGCGCCACTCCTGCTGGAGGTCGCGGAGGATCTCGGCCTCGTCGTGGAAGAAGGCGAACACCTCAGGGGTCGAGCGCCACGGCGCGTCGAAGTCTCCCGTGCGGGCTGCGGTCTCGATCATCTCCGCGAGGACGGTGTGTCGTCTCCGTCGCGTGACTCCTGAACGCCACATGGTGTTCCTCCTCGGTCCTGATGCAGGCCTCTCGTCTGGATGAGGCGAATCTCGCCCTGACGAATACATCGTCTCGAGGTGTTCCTGGATAAGGGAAAGAGGTCCCTGCGCCGGTCCGCGCTCGGCAAAATTTCCTCCCCGCGCCTCCGGGTGGCGCTAGGGACGGCGGGTCACAGCGACCCGACGAGCATGACCGGCGGCTCGCCCTCGTCCTCGTCCCGGGCCGGCCGGGTGGGCGGCTCGGCAGCCACCGGACCCGCGTCCGCAGGGCGCGGCTCGGCTGCCGGCGGCTCCGGCTTGGAGGTGGTCTCCACGACGGGCTCGGCCGCGGCCACCGGCTCGGGTTCGGCTGCCGCCACCGGCTCAGGATCGGGCTCGGGTGCCGGGGCAGGCGTGGCTGCGGGTGTGGGCGTGGGTGCAGACGTCGGCGCCGGCGTCGGAGCCGACTCGGGAGGCGTCTCGGGAGGCGTCTCGACGGGGTCGGACTTCCCGTCCGGGGAGTTCAGGGCGGCGACGAGCTCCTGCTTCAGCTCGTGGAGCACCTCCGCCTTGAGCTCCGCCTTCAGCTTGGCCTTGAACTCGCTGATGTCCACCTCGTCACCTTCCAGGATCGTCTCGACGTCGTGCTGGGAATAGGCAGCGACCACGCGGGAGCGGGGTGCCTGCAGGGTTGCTGGAGCCGGGCCGGGCACGGTCTCGGGCTCGGGCTGGGGCTCGGGTTGGGGCTCGGGTTGGGGCTCGGGTTGGGGCTGGGGTCGGGGCTGGGGTTGGGGCTGGGCTGGCTCCGGCTCGGTGACCGCGGGGGCCGCCTCCGGGTCCTCGGTGCCGTCGTGGGCGATGGTGAGGGGGTAGGCGCTGTCGTCGGCCTCGGCGTCGGTCGGCCGGGCGTCCGGGGTCGGGCGACGGGTGACCGAGGCAAGCAGCATCTGGGCGACGTCGAGGACCTCGACCTCCTCACGGGCCTTGCCCTGGGACTGGAGCATGGTCAGCCCGTCGGACAGCATCACCCGGCAGAACGGACAGCCGACCGCGATCTGCTCGGCGCCCGTCTCCACCGCCTCGGTGGTGCGGTTCATGTTGATCCGCTCGCCGATCTTCTCCTCCATCCACATCCGCGCGCCGCCGGCGCCACAGCAGAAGGACCGCTCGGAGTTGCGCTCCATCTCGGTGAACTCGGCCGAGGGGATCACGGAGAGCAGCTCGCGGGGAGGCTCGTAGACCTGGTTGTGCCGACCGAGGTAGCACGGGTCGTGGTAGGTCACCGACCGCTTCGGGGCGGACCGGTCGTCCGCCACCGGGGTCAACCGCCCCTCCCGCACCAGGCGGTTGAGCAGCTGCGTGTGGTGGACGACCTCGAGCTCGACGCCGAACGCGGCGTACTCGTTCTTGAGGGTGTTGAAGCAGTGGGCACACGTGGAGACGACCTTCTTGGCCTTCGCCTCGACGAGCACGCCGGCGTTCTGCTGGGCGAGCTGGGCGAAGACGAACTCGTTGCCCGCCCGGCGCGCCGGGTCGCCGGTGCAGGTCTCGCCGTTCCCGAGCACGGCGAACGAGACGCCGGCCAGGTCGAGCAGCTCCGCGACGGCGCGGGTGGTCTTCTTCGCCCGGTCCTCGTAGGCGCCTGCGCACCCGACCCAGAACAGCCACTCGACCTCGTCGAGGTCGTGGACGCCGTGGGGTCCGTCCTGGCCGACGACCTTGACGTCGAAGTCGAGGCCTTGGGTCCAGTCCAGCCGGGCGGCCGGCGACATGTTCCACGGGTTGCCCTTGTTCTCCAGCCCCTTGAACAGGCCGTTGAGCTCGGTCGGGAAGCTCGACTCGACCAGCACCTGGTAGCGGCGCATGTCGACGATGTGGTCCACGTGCTCGATGTCGACCGGGCACTGCTGCACGCACGCTCCGCACGAGGTGCACGACCACAGCACGTCCTCGTCGATCACCGCGCCGCCGCTGGGGGCCCAGGGGTCGCCCTCGGTGGTTCCGACCAGGGGTCGCTCCCCCTCGGCCCGGGCCGCCTCCGGCAACGAGGCCCGCAGGTCGTCGGTGGTCGCCAGCAGGTACGGCGCCTTGGCGTGCGCGTGGTCGCGCAGGCCGGTGATGAGCAGCTTCGGCGACAGCGGCTTCTCGGTGTTCCACGCGGGGCACTGGGACTGGCAGCGCCCGCACTCGGTGCAGGAGGAGAAGTCCAGCATCCCCTTCCAGGCGAAGTCCTCGATGCTGCCGACCCCGATCGGGGTCTCCTCGTCGAGGTCCTCGATCATCTCCAGGTCGAACGGCTTGCCGTCGACGAGCAGGGGCTTCAGTGCCCCCAGGGCCGTGCTGCCGTCAGGGTCGCGACGGAACCAGATGTTGAAGAACGCCAGGAACCGGTGCCAGGCCACCCCCATCGTGGTGGTCAGCGAGATCACGATCATCCAGGTCATCGAGATCAGGATCTTGACCGTCGCGGTCACCACGATCAGCGTCTCCAGCGCGCCGGTGGACAGACCGGTGAACAACGACCCGCCCCACGCGGTAAGGGGGAAGTGCAGCAGGCTGGCCCGGTCAGGCTCGGCGCTGTTGGCGATCAGGGCGTACTCGAAGAACCGCAGCAACGCGATGCAGATGCCGACGGTGAGGATGACCCACTCGACGAAGTAGCCCTGCCACATCGCCGACCCGAAGAACCGTCCGCGCTCCCCGCGCACCCGCTCGGTGGGCCGGGTGGCCCGGTAGACCATCAACGGCACGATCGCGAGGATCATCAGCCAGGCGAAGAGCTCGCTCACCCACTCGAACGGGGGGAAGTGGCCGATCAACGGGAGCACGAAGTGCGGGTCGAAGACCTGTCCGTACGCCGTGACCAGGGTGAGGAACAGCAAGCCGAAGCCGACCATGATGAACCAGTGCGCGACGCCGACCCTGGTCCACTGGAGCATCCGGGTGTGCCCCAGGGTCTCCTTGACCATCGTCGCGGTGCGCGCGCCGGGCCGGTCGGTCCGCTCGATGGGCTGCCCGAGCCTGAGGACCGCGACGATCTTGCCGATCGCGCGCACGAACAGCGAGACCGCGACCACGGTGATCGCCAACGACACCACGATCGCGACGGTCTGCAGCATCAAGCGCTCCTCACGAGCCGGAGATGGGTTGCCTGACCCTATGGGCCCACAGCCCCGGTCGGGGCGCAAGGCGTTGTGACTCTCATCCTACTGGGCAGTAACAGCCCCGCCCCCCACGCCTGGGAGACGCGGGGGGCGGAGGTGGATGCGCAGCCTCGGATGCGCCGGCTAGTTGACCGACACCGCCGACCAGGCGCTCTTGACCCTGGCCACCTGGGTCGAGGACGCCCCGTAGAGGTCCGTGGCCGCGTTGATGGTCGCGGTCCGGGCGCCGGCGTAGTTGGTGGTGGAGGTCATGTACACCGTCAGTGCGCGGTACCAGATCCGCTGCGCGGCGTCACGGCCGATGCCGGTCACGGCCAGGCCGTTGCAGGTCGGGCTGTTGTAGGCGATGCCGTTGATCGTCTTGGCGCCGCTGCCCTCCGACAGCAGGTAGAAGAAGTGGTTGGCGACGCCGGAGGAGTAGTGCACGTCGACGGTCCGGGTCTTGGAGCTGTAGCAGTTCTGGCTGGCGCCGTCGCGGGACGGCTGGTCCATCCGGCGGATGAAGTTGGTGGCCGGGTTGTAGGAGCGGAAGATCTCCTCGCCGATCACGTAGTCGGGGACGTCGTTGGCGTTCGCGGCGAAGAACTCGACGTTGGTGCCCATGATGTCGCTGGTCGCCTCGTTGAGGCCGCCGGACTCCGCGCGGTACTGCAGCCGGGCGGTCCGGGAGGTGACTCCGTGGGTCATCTCGTGCCCGGCGATGTCGAGCTCGACGAGCGGCAGGTACGTCGTGGCGTCACCGTCGCCGTACTTCATGCAGAAGCAGGAGTCGGACCAGGACGCGTTGACGTAGGTGCCGTCGTGCACGAACGAACGGGCGCCCTTGCCGTCGTTGGCGATGCCGTTGCGGCCGAACGTGCTCAGGTAGTAGTCCCAGGTCTTCGCGATCCCCACGTGGGCATCGACGCCGGCGTCCTCGGCGCTGGTCCCCGAGCCGGCCACCCCCCAGGAGTTGTCCGATCCGCTGAAGATCGGTGCCGAGGAGGCGTACGGGCCGTTGTGGGTCTCGTTCTTGCCACGCACCGGGTCGATCATCGAGTACGTGCCGCCGGAGGCCGTGGTGTCCAGGGGCACCCCGTCGCCGAGGAACAGGCTGTTGCCGCTGCCGGTCTCGTTCAGCTCCGACGGCCAGCGCGCCGCGGTCCGACCGGTGTGGGCGTCGATGAACACGTAGGTGCCGCGCGGCGCGCCGTTGGCAGCACGGCCCTCGACGTTGACCCGATAGGTCAGGCGCGGGTGGCGTCGCGCCAGGACGACCAGCTCGGGGGTGGAGCCGGCAACCTCGAAGCGCACCCGCCGTGCGGCGACGGCGGCTGCCCGTCGGGCGGTCAGGTCGGGCCGGGCCGACATCCTGATCGTGCCGACGTCCTTGCCGCCCGTGCCGAGCACGCGCCCGGTCGAGCCCTGGTGGACGACGAAGTCGCCGCCGACCACGGGAAGGCCGCGCCAGGTGCGGTCGAAGCGGACGTGGCTGCCGCCGTTGCGGTCCAGGACGACGTCGCGGACCTGGGCCGCTTGCCGCCGTCCGAGGACCGCACGCTCGGCGTGGGTCTCGGCGGTGCGGATCGCGACGGTCCGACGTGAGTCGGACTGAGGCGGCGCGGCCGACGCGGGGCGCAGGGACGAGGTGACGACCAGGGCTGCGAGGGCAGCCGTGGCGGCCGTGATGGCGATGGTGGTGGTCGGCAGAGGACGCACGGGACTCCCGAGGGTGAGGGGATGGGATGCGCACCGTGGATGGGGTGCGCCTCAGCAGTCCAGAGCACCCGGCTCGTCCTGGCTAGTGTGTGGGCTCTGCACGTTCTTGGGCGGGAGTCTTTCGCAGAAACCACCCTTATCCTAACAATCTGCCTAAATAGGGTGACTGGGGCGAGGGAGACACCGTGGTCAGGGTCAGCGCACCACGAGCTCGGCACGTCGCAGGGTCGCGACGGCCGCGGTGCGGGCCCAAGTCGTCGCAGGGGAGGAGGAACGTGAGGTCCTGCCTGGTGCGCCCGCCCACGATCGTGCGTGGGTCGGGCGGGGACACCACGTTTTCCGGAGGGGTTCACACCGGGCCGCCGATCGACGAGCCGAGGGGGTCAGCCCGGGTGCCCGGAGAGCCGCTGGGTCAGGTCCGCAGCCGCCCGCCGGACCTCTCTCAGCGCCGCCGCTGGCAGCCGGACCTCGTCGGGATAGGTCACCGCGATCCCCGCGACCGGGTGGCCGTTGTGGTCGAGCACCGCGGCCGCGACCGAGGCGAGGCCGGGGGTGACCTCCCCCCGCTCGACGGCGTACCCACGCTGCCGGGTCTCGGTCAGCAGCACCCGCAGGCCCGACAAGGACGTCGGACCGGCGCCGTGCCGGTCCACGAAGGCGGCCCGGTCGGGGTAGAGCGCCCGGACCTGGGCGGCGGACAGGCGGGCGAGCACCGCGCGACCGCTGGCGGTCAGGTGGGCGGGCAGCCGTACGCCGACGTCGGTGACCAGCGAAGGACGCCCCGGGGCTCGCTCCTCGACCACGTAGAGCACGTCGCGCCCGTGCAGCACGGCGAGGTGCGCGCTCTCGCCGACCGCGTCGACCAACGTGTGCAGCCTGCGCCGCGCCAGGCGGGCCAGGGGCTCCTGCCGGCTGTAGCCGCTCCCCACCTCGAACGCCGCGACCCCCAGGCCGTAGCGGTGCTCGTCGGGCAGGTGCACCACGAAGCCCTCCTCGGTCATCGCCTCGACGAGGTGATAGGCGCTCGAGCGGGGCAGGTCGCAGGCATGGGCGATGCGGTCCAGGGGCACCGGCGCCGGTTGGGTGGCGAGGAACCGGAGCACCCGCAGGGCCCGGGTGGCAGCCGGCACCTGTCCCATGGCGCCACCGTACCCCCCCGGTGTCTCGGATCCGAGACGACGGCCGGCGCGGGCGGGTGGTGCGCGCGACGTTGCGGCGGTGGAATCGAGCCATGCCCGCATCGATCACCCCCGTCACCGTCGGCACCGGACCTCTCACCTTCGACGAGGTGGTGTCCGTCGCGCGGCACGGCGCCGCAGTCCGGCTGGGCGAGGACGCCCTGGCGGCGATGAAGCAGTCACGGGCCGTGGTGGAGGAGCTTGCCGCCGCGCCCACCCCCGTCTACGGCATCTCCACCGGCTTCGGGGCGCTGGCCACCCGGCACATCCCTACCGAGCTCCGGGCCCAGCTCCAGCGCTCGCTGGTGCGCTCCCACGCTGCGGGCAGCGGCCCCGAGGTCGAGCGGGAGGTGACCCGGGCGCTGATGCTGCTCCGGCTGTCCACCCTGGCCACCGGCCACACCGGCATCCGGCCCGAGACGGCCGGGCTGCTGGCCGACCTGCTCAGCCACGGCATCACCCCCGTGGTCCACGAGTACGGCTCCCTGGGCTGCTCGGGAGACCTCGCGCCGCTCTCCCACTGTGCCCTGGCCCTGATCGGCGAGGGTCCGGTACGCCGCGCCGACGGCTCCCTCACCGACGCCGCGACCGCGCTGGCCGAGGCGGGCCTCACCCCCGTCGCGCTGGCCGCCAAGGAGGGGCTGGCGCTCATCAACGGCACCGACGGGATGCTCGGCATGCTCGTGCTGGCTCTGGCCGACCTGCGCAACCTGCTCCGGGTCGCCGACGTGGCAGCCGCCATGTCGGTGGAGAGCCAGCTCGGCACCGACCGGGTCTTCGCCGCCGACCTCCAGGCGCTCCGGCCGCACCCGGGGCAGGCGGCCGCTGCCGCCAACCTCCGCCTGCTGCTCGCGGACTCCGGCGTCGTCGGCTCGCACCGCGGCCCGGACTGCACCCGGGTCCAGGACGCCTACTCGCTGCGCTGCTCCCCGCAGGTCCACGGCGCGGTGCGGGACACCTGGGACCACGCCGCCCTGGTCGCGGGGCGCGAGCTCGCCAGCGCCGTCGACAACCCGGTGGTCGTGGGGTCGCGGGTGGAGTCCAACGGGAACTTCCACGGGGCGCCGGTCGCCTACGTCCTGGACTTCCTGGCGATCGCGGTGGCGGACCTCGCCTCGATCAGTGAGCGGCGCACCGACCGGGTCCTCGACCGGGCGCGCAGCCACGGGCTGCCCCCGTTCCTCGCCCACGACCCCGGGGTCGACTCGGGCCACATGATCGCGCAGTACACCCAGGCAGCCGTCGTCTCGGAGCTCAAGCGCCTGGCCAACCCCGCCAGCGTGGACTCGATCCCGAGCTCTGCCATGCAGGAGGACCACGTCTCGATGGGCTGGTCGGCGGCTCGCAAGCTCCGCCGCGCCGTCGACGGGCTCACCCGGGTCCTGGCCATCGAGGTGCTCACCGGCGCCCGCGCCCTCGACCTGCGCCGACCCCTCGCCCCGTCCCCGGCCACCGAGGCCGTGGTCGGCCTGCTCCGCGCGACCGTCCCCGGACCCGGGCCGGACCGCCACCTGGCCCCCGAGATCGAGAGCGCCGTCGCCCTCGTCGCCTCGGGCGCCGTCGTCACCACCGTCCAGAACTGCATCGGAGACCTCGCATGACCGAGACCAACCCCCGCCTCCCGATCCACGCCGCGACGGGCACCACGCTCACGGCCCGGTCCTGGCAGACCGAGGCACCACTGCGGATGCTCATGAACAACCTCGACCCCGCCAACGCCGAGAACCCCGCCGAGCTCGTCGTGTACGGCGGCACCGGCAAGGCCGCACGCTCCTGGGAGGCCTACGACGCCCTGGTGCGGACCCTGACCACGCTCGGCGACGACGAGACCATGCTGGTGCAGAGCGGAAAGCCTGTCGCGGTGATGCGCACCCACCCCTGGGCCCCCCGGGTGCTGATCGCCAACTCCAACCTGGTCGGCGACTGGGCCGACTGGGAGGAGTTCCGGCGGCTGGAGGACCTCGGGCTGACGATGTACGGACAGATGACCGCGGGCTCGTGGATCTACATCGGCACCCAGGGGATCCTCCAGGGCACGTTCGAGACGTTCGCGGCGGTCGCCGACAAGGTCCACGGCGGGACCCTGGCCGGGACGATCACCCTCACCGCCGGGCTGGGTGGGATGGGCGGCGCCCAGCCGCTCGCGGTCACCATGAACGACGGCGTCGCGATCTGCGTCGAGTGCGACAGCGCCCGGATCGACCGACGCATCGAGCACCGCTACCTCGACGTGCGGGCCGACTCCCTCGACCATGCGCTCGAGCTCGCGGTCGAGGCACGCGACGCGCGGCGTCCGCTCTCCATCGGGGTGCTCGGCAACGCTGCCGAGCTGGTCCCCGAGCTGCTGAGCCGGAAGGCGCCGATCGACGTGGTCACCGACCAGACCAGCGCCCACGACCCGCTGTACTACCTGCCTGCCGGAGTCGCGTTCGAGGACTGGGCCGCCCGACGAGCCGAGGACCCGGCGGCGTTCACCCGTGCGGCGCGGGAGTCGATGGCCCGCCACGTCGAGGCGATGGTCGGTTTCCAGGACGCCGGCGCCGAGGTGTTCGACTACGGCAACTCCATCCGCGACGAGGCCCGCAAGGGGGGCTACGACCGGGCGTTCGCGTTCCCCGGCTTCGTGCCGGCCTACATCCGGCCGCTGTTCTGCGAGGGCAAGGGACCGTTCCGCTGGGCGGCGCTGTCGGGCGATCCCGCCGACATCGCGGCGACCGACAAGGCGATCCTGGAGCTGTTCCCCGACAACGAGCGCCTGCACACGTGGATCACCATGGCCGGGGAGCGGGTGGCCTTCCAGGGACTCCCGGCGCGGATCTGCTGGCTGGGGTACGGCGAGCGGCACCTGGCCGGGTTGAGGTTCAACGAGATGGTGGCCAGCGGCGAGCTCTCCGCGCCGGTCGTCATCGGCCGGGACCACCTCGACTGCGGGTCGGTGGCCAGCCCCTACCGAGAGACCGAGGCGATGCTGGACGGGTCCGACGCGATCGCGGACTGGCCGCTGCTGAACGCCCTGGTGAACACCGCCTCGGGTGCGACCTGGGTCAGCATCCACCACGGCGGCGGGGTCGGCATGGGCCGTTCCCTCCACGCCGGACAGGTGTGCGTGGCCGACGGCACGGCGCTGGCCGCGGAGAAGATCGAGCGCGTGCTCACCAACGACCCCGGCATGGGGGTGGTCCGGCACGTCGACGCCGGCTACGAGCGGGCCGCGCAGGTGGCCCAGGAGCGGGGAGTGCGTGTGCCGATGCAGGAGGGCTGAGCAGACCGTCCCGTCCCGCCGGGGCGGCTCACCGGCTCTGCTGGGCCAGCCAGCCCCGGACCTGGGCCCGGGAGGTGAGCCCGAGCTTGCGCAGGATCCGCTGGACGTGTCCCTGGGCGGTGCGGACGGAGACGACGAGCGCGGCGGCGACCTGCCGGTCGGTCAGGCCCTCGGCGACCAGCCGGGCGACCTCGGACTCCCGGGCCGAGAGCGGCCCGGGACTCCCGGCGCCGGGCGGGGCCTGCTGCCCGGCCCCGCGCGCCGACTGCCCGGCACCGAGGGCACGGCCGCCGAGCGCGAGCGCGACCGCCTCGTCCTGGGACAGGGCCAGCCCGCGGCTGAAGGCCAGGTCGAACTCGTGGTCCGCCACGGCCTCGCGGGCCAGTCTTTCGCCCAGCTCGCGCTGGGCGGCCGCGTGGGTGCCGTTGAGGGCCGAGGTGCCCAGGGGGCGCCAGATCGCCTGGGCGCAGCCGAGCAGCGTCGCAGCCCTCAGTCCGTCACCGGCGGCCGAGGCCACGGCTGCCAGCGCCTCCAGGACCATCCCCATGCCGACCTGGTCGCGCAGCTGCCACTTGAGGTCCAGGGCGGTACGCAGCCGGGCGGTGGACGTGGCGAGGTCGCCCGTCGCGATGGCCCACTCGCCCTGGAGCCACAGGCAGTAGGACCGCAGGTAGTGCTCCCCGAGCTCCTCGGTGCGGTGGTGGCAGCCGGTCAGGTTGTCCTGGGCGACCAACACGTCGCCGGCATGGGCCTGGCACATCGCGAGGTTGAAGGTGAGCAGCAGCTCCATCCCGAGGTCCCCCGAGACGGCGAAGCTCGCCCGGCTCCGGGCGAGCGGCGGGACCGCGGCTGCGGCATCCCCCCGCAGGCACTCGACCATCCCCTCGGCGAAGTCGCTGTAGGCGGCGACGCGCGGGTCGCCGCTCGCCGCAGCCAACGCCGTCAGGCTGGCGACCTGGACACGGGCGCGCTCGTGGTCGGCCTGGAGCCCCTCCAGGTAGGCCAGCAGCCACAGGCCACGGGCGCGGTCGAGCACCGACAGCCCCTCGCGGTCGACCACGAGCCCCAGCCAGTGCCGGCCCACGCCGAGCAGCCCGGTCACGACCCAGTACTCCGCCAGCGCCACGCAGGTGCGCACCGCCCGGACGGCCGGCGCCGCCCCGTCCCCGTGCACCGCTCGCTCGAGCACCTGTTGGAGGTTGTCGTGCTCGCGGCGCAGGTGGGCCAGCCAGGTCGGCTGGTCCGGCCCCGTCCAGGCCGCCTCGAAGTCGGCGGCGAGCTGCTCGAACCAGGCGGCGTGCCTGGCCGCCCACCGGCCGGCCTCGTCCCCGTCGTCCAGGTTCCGGGCCCCGAACTGGCGCAGGCTCTCGGGCATCAGGTAGCGGCCGCCCCGGTCGCTGTCCGGGTCCCGGGTGAGCACCGAGCGGTCGCAGAGGGAGGCGAGCACGGCCGGGACCTCCGCGGCCTCGACCCCGTCGCCGCTGCACACCGCGGTCGCCGCCGCGACGTCGATGCCGCCGCGGAAGACCGACAGCCGCGCCCAGAGCAGCTGCTCGGGCCGGGAGCAGAGGTCGTGGCTCCAGCGGACCGACGCGGCGAGGGACCGCTGCCGGGGCGGCACGCTGGAGAAGCCGCGGCCCAGGAGTCGGTAGCGGTCCTCGAGCCGCTCCAGCATCGCCTGCGGGGAGAGGGCGCGGATCCGGGCCGCCGCGAGCTCGAGGGCCAGCGGCACCCCCTCCAGGCCCCGGCACAGCCGGGCGACGGCGGCGGAGTTTCCCTCGGTGAGGGTGAAGCCGGGCAGGACCGCCGCGGCCCGGTCGAGGAACAGGGCCACCGACGGGACGAGCTCGAGCCCCTCCCACGGGGGGTCGGCGGGCGGCAGCGCCAGGGGAGGAACCACGTACACCCGCTCGCCCGGCACGCCGAGCGGCTGGCGGCTGGTGGCCAGGACCCGCACCCCTGGGCACGTCCGGCGCAGCGTCTCGACGAGCGCCACGCAGGCGCCGGGCACGTGCTCGCAGTTGTCCAGGGCGAGCAGCAGGGTGCTCTCGCGCAGGTGGGCGGCCAGCAACCCCGTCTGGTCCTTCGCGGCCTGGGTGCGCAGCCCGAGGGCGTCGGCGACGGTCATCGCCACCAGGTCCGGGTCGGCCACGACCGCGAGGTCGACCAGCACCGCGCCCTCGGGCTCGGAGCCGGCCAGGTCACGGGTGACCTGCCGGGCGAGCCGCGTCTTGCCCATCCCGCCGAAGCCGACCAGGGTGACCAGTCCGGTCTCGCTCAGGGCGCGCTTGACCTCGCGGACCTCACGGCGGCGCCCGATCAGGTCGGTGGTCTCCCCCAGCGTCATCAGCTCTCCCCCTCGAGCAGTCTGTCAGCGAGCAGCCCGCGCCGCGCTCCGGTCCGAGCTGCCGGTCGCACGCCCCGCCACCCAGGCAGCCACCTGCGTCCTCGAGCCGAAGCCCAGCTTGCGCAGGATGTTCTCGACGTGGCCCTGCGCGGTGCGCACCGAGATGAACAGCCGGTCGGCGATCTCCTGGTTGGTCAGGCCCTGACCGACGAGCTCGGCGACCTCGGTCTCCCTGCTCGTCAACCGGGAGCCGGCCACCGAGGGGGTGGGCTCGGCCGGGGCAGCGGCGGAGGCAGCCACGTCGCCGAGCGCGAACTGCACCGCCGCGTCCAGGGTCATCTTCCGGCCCCGCCGGTAGGCGGCCTCGAAGGCCGGGTCAGCGATGCTCCGGCGGGCGTGGGCCTCCCCACGGGCGCGCTCGGCGGCGATGAACGGGGCCGCGACCGGGTGGACCAGGACGAACTGCCAGATCGCCCCGGCGGCGCCCAGGAGCGTGGCCGACCGAGCCGCCTCCCCCCGGGCGGCGGCGATCGAGGCCAGCGCCTCCAGCACCACTGCCACGCCGGGGTGGTCGCGCAGGGCCGCCTTCATGGTGAGCGCCCGCATCTCCAGCTCGGTCGCCTCGTCGAGACGACCTCGGTCGCGGGCGTCCAGTCCCAGGGACCAGAGGGCGAGCGAGCGAGCGTAGAGCTCGCCGGTCGGTTCGGTGACGGCCAGGCAGGCCGCCTTCGCTGCGGCTGCCTCCTCGGGGTGACCGAGGGAGGTGTGGCAGAAGCCGCTGATCACCAGGCCCATGGCCACGTGGTTGACCTCGCCGGCCGTCTCCAGCAGCCCGATGCTGTGCTCGACCTCTGCCAGCGCCCCGGTCATGTTCCCGCCGAACAGGGCCACGCTCGCCGAGGCGAACGCGAGGTAGCCCAGCGACAAGGGGTCCTGGGAGCCTGCGAGCAGCGCACGGGCCCGGACGAGACTCGCGGCGGCGTACCCGGGGTCGGACTGGATGCTGCCGATGTAGGCGCACATGCTGTACGCCCCCGCCCGGACCGACGGCTGGCCGACGTCGTGGGACAGTCCGAGCTCGAGCCAGTGGCGGGCCTCGGCGAGCAGGCCGGTGACCAGCCAGAACCCCTCCAGAGCCATCACCAGGACCAGGGCCGTCGGGGCGCTCTCAGGCCGGGTCGCGGTCTGCTCGAGCACCTGACGCACGTTGGCGTGGTCGCGGCGCCACTGGGCCACCCTGCGGGCCTGGGTGGGCCCGGTCCACTCGGCACCGAGCCGGAGCGCCTGGGCGAGGTACCAGTCACGGTGCCGGCCCTGGTAGAGCGCGGTCTCGCCGGAGGCCTCCAGGCTCGCTGCGCCGTACTGGCGGATCGTCTCCAGCATCCGGTAGTGCAGCCCGTCACCGGCGTCCCGGGCGACCAGCGACTTGTCGATCAGGTCGGAGAGGACGTCGAGGATCTCCGAGCCCGCCAGGTCCGGACCCGCGCACACCGTCTCCGCCGCGTCGAGGCCGAAGCCGCCCACGAAGACCGAGAGGCGGGCCCACAGCAGCCGCTCCTCGGCCGAGCACAGGTCGTGGCTCCAGTCCACCGACGCCTCGAGGGTCTGTTGCCGCGCCGGCCGGCCGGCGAAGCCGCGGTTGAGCAGCTGGAAGCGGTCGCGCAGTCGTTCGAGGATCGCCTCCGGGGTCAGGACACGGATCCTGGCGGCGGCCAGCTCCAGGGCCAGAGGGAGGCCGTCGAGCGCGAGGCACACCTGGGTCACCGCCTCGGCGTTCTCCGCGGTCAGGGTAAACCCGGGCAGGACCGTCCGGGCCCGGTCGAGGAACAGCCCGACGGACTCGTACTCCGCGAGCTCCGCCAGCGGGATGCCCGTGGCCGAGGCCGGCATCCCCAGGGGCGGCACGGCGTAGACCCGCTCCCCGGTCACCCCGAGCGGCTGGCGGCTGGTGGTGAGGACGCGGAGTCGGGGGCAGCGGGTGAGCAGCCCGACCACCAGCGCCGAGCACGCGTCCAGCACCTGCTCGCAGTTGTCGAGCAGGAGCAGCACCGACCGGTCACCGACCAGGTCGGCGAGAGCGACGGACGGGTCCTGTCCCGGCCGGGTCTGCAGCCCGAGGGCGTCGTTGACCGCGCCCGGCACAGCGGCCGGGTCCAGGACGTCGGCCAGCTCGACGCCCCAGACGGCCGAGAAGCCGCGGTCGGTGGTCTGCAGGAGCCGTTGCGCGAGCCGGGTCTTGCCCGCCCCGCCGACGCCGACGAGCGTGACGAGGCGGCCCGAGGACAATGCCTGCCTGACCTCGGACAGCTCGCGTTGACGACCGACGAACCGGGTCGCCTCGAAAGGAGGGGTGATCACGACATGCTCGACCCTAGTCCCGAAGCGGGGATCGGTGGAACGTTCCGGCGAACTGTCCCAGAACACCACGGAGCGGACGGGTCGCTGCCTGGGCGAGCGGTGTGGAGCCGCAGCCCGGACGGCCCTCCCAGACCGTCCGTGACTGCGTCCCGTGTCGTCCCCGGATCGGCGGGTGAAGCCGGGCCAGAGGCACGCCGGCGCAGAACGCCGGAGCTAGGTCCATCCTGGCTGACGGTCGGTGCTCGGCACACGGGCAGAATTACGGGTAGGCATACCTGTTCAGGTGACCAAGTCGGACGTGTGACTCGTCCAGCCCCCCCGGTGCACCACCTGCTCGCTGGTCCGGCGCGTGCGTCCCGCGGAGCCGGCCGGACCGAGGTCCTCGGCGCGGTGGCCCAGGGTCACCGCGCCGATCGGCTGGAAGGCCGCGGGGACGCCGAACTCGGCGCGGAACGGCCCGACCGTCGTCGGGGGGATGCCGAAGAAGCAGGCACCCAGACCCTCGTCGACGGCGGTGAGCAGCATCAGCAGCGCCGCCATCGCGGTGTCGAGGTGCCAGTACGGCACCGGCCACCGCGCCTCGTCCCGGTCCGTCCAGCCCTTGTCCGGCTCGGCGTACCGGTCCAGGTACGCCTCCTTGTGGCTGAGCGGCACGATCACGCAGGGCGCCCTCATCATGCCCCGCAGCCACCGGTCCGGGGCGTCCACCCGGTCGCCCGCGGTGCTGGTCCAGTACCGCCGGACGTCCTCGGGCGTGTCGAGGACCAGGAAGGCCCAGCCCTGGCTGTGCCCGGCGCTCGGCGCGCGCAGGGCGTGGGCCAGGACCCGGTCGACCACGTCGGCGGCCAGGGGCTCGGATGAGTAGTTTCGGACCATCCGGCGACGCCGGACCACCTCGCGGAACTCCATCCGCCCAGCAAAGCACCACCCCGTCGTACGAGCAGAGAGGCAGCACCCCGTGAGGTTCGAGCAGATGTGGGCCGAGCTGGCCCCGGTCGGCAGGTCCCGGCACACCGGGGGGTACCTCCGGCAGCCGTTCACCCCCGCCGACGAGGAGGCACGGGCCTGGTTCGTCGCCGCGTGCCAGGAGCGCGACCTCCGGGTCGAGCGCGACGGGTACGGCAACCTGGTCGGCTGGTGGGACACCGGGGACGGGCCGGCGGTGCTCACCGGGTCGCACCTGGACTCCGTCGTCCAGGGCGGCGCGTACGACGGGCCGCTCGGCGTCGTGTCGGCGCTGGCCGCGGTCGACCTGCTCCGCGAGCGCGGCGTCGCACCCGCGCGACCGCTCGGCGTCGCGGTGTTCGTCGAGGAGGAGGGGTCCCGGTTCCCCCTCGCCTGTCTCGGCTCCCGGCTCGCCACCGGCACGACGGCGTGGCCCGACGCGCGGACGTTGCGCGACCGCGACGGGGTGGCCCTGGAGGAGCTCGTCGACGGCGCCGCCGGGTCGAGCCTCCTCACGAACGTGGCGGTCTACGTCGAGCTGCACGTCGAGCAGGGCCGTGACCTCGTCCACCGGGACGCGCCGGTGGGGGTGGGCAGCGGGATCTGGCCCCACGGCCGCTACCGCTTCGACTTCCGCGGGCGGGCCGACCACGCGGGAGCGACCCGGATGGAGGACCGGCAGGACCCGATGCTGACCTACGCGATGACCGTCCTCGCCGCGAACAAGCAGGCCCGGCTCGCGGGCCAGCGGGCCACCTTCGGGCGGGTGTCGGTCGAGCCGAACGGCACCAACGCGATCCCCTCGCAGGTCACCGGCTGGCTGGACGCGCGAGCGTCCTCGACCGAGCGGCTGCTCGAGCTGGTCGCCGAGGTGGAGCGCCAGGCCGTCGCCCGGGCCGGCCGCGACGGCACCGACCTGGTCGTCACCGCGGAGTCGATGAGCGCCGAGGTGGCCTTCGACCCGGCCCTTGCCGACCGTCTCGCTCGCGGTCTCGCCGACCCGGCGGACGGGCTCCCGCTGCCGGTGATCCCCACCGCGGCCGGCCACGACGCCGGCGTCCTCGCCGCCGCCGGCATCCCCACCGCGATGCTCTTCGTGCGCAACCCCACCGGCGTCTCGCACTCTCCCGACGAGCGCGCGGAGTCCGCGGACTGCCTGGTCGGGGTCCACGCGCTCGCCGACGCCCTCGCCGCACTCACCGGGGGACAGGCATGACGGCCTACCACCTGGAGCACGCGTGGGTCGACGGCGCGGTCGTCCCGGACGTGTACGTCACCGTGGCCGACGGCCGCTTCGCCACGGTCGGCCCCACCCCGGTCCCCGGCGCCACCCGGCTGGCCGGGCTGACCCTCCCGGGGTTGGCCAACTGCCACAGCCACGTCTTCCACCGGGCGCTGCGGGGGCACACCCAGGCCGACCGCGGGACCTTCTGGTCCTGGCGCGAGGAGATGTACGCCCTGGCCGCCCGGCTCGACCCGGACTCCTACCGCGAGCTGGCCGCCGTGGTCTTCGCCGAGATGGCCTCCACCGGCATCACCTCGGTCGGGGAGTTCCACTACCTGCACCACCAGGCCGACGGCACGGCGTACGCCGACCCGAACGAGATGGGACTGGCCCTGGTCGAGGGAGCCCGGGAGGCGGGGGTACGGATCGCCCTGCTGGACACCTGCTACCTCGCGGCCGGGATCGGCCGTCCGCCCGAGGGGGTGCAGGCGCGGTTCTCCGACGGCACCGCCGAGGCCTGGCTCGACCGGTGCGACCTCCTGGGACCTGCCGCCGCGGAGGACGTCGTGGTGGGCGCCGCGATCCACTCGGTGCGCGCGGTGCCCCTCGACGCGATGCGGGTGGTGGCCGACTGGGCCGACCGCTTCGAGACTCCCCTGCACATGCACCTGTCCGAGCAGGTGGCCGAGAACGACGAGTGCCTGGCTGCCTACGGACGCACACCGACCGAGGTGCTCGCCGAGGCAGGAGCGCTCACCGAGCGCAGCAGCGTCGTGCACGCCACGCACCTCACCGACACCGACCGGATCCGGATCGGCGCGGCGGGGAGCGCCTCCTGCTTCTGCCCGACCACCGAGCGGGACCTCGGCGACGGGATCGGCCCCTCGCGGGAGCTGCTCGCCGCGGGCTCGCCGCTCACCCTCGGCAGCGACAGCCACGCCGTGATCGACCTGTTCGAGGAGATGCGGGCGGTGGAGATGGACGAACGGCTGGCCAGCCGGTCCCGCGGCCACTGG
Organism: uncultured Actinomycetota bacterium; assembly: GCA_963784485.1. GTDB lineage: Bacteria > Actinomycetota > Actinomycetes > Propionibacteriales > Nocardioidaceae > Marmoricola_A. Next base: position 1,161,972 of record CAWARH010000005.1, read on the forward strand.
TCGGCGGCGGAGCTGCTGCGGGCCGCCAGCGTCGACGGCCACGCGTCGCTGGGGTTCCCCGAGGCGGGACGCATCGCCGTCGACCACGCCGCCGACCTGGTCACCCTCGACCTGGCCACCGTCCGCACCGCGGGGTGCGGTCCGGCTGCGGAGACGGCCGTGTTCGCTGCGACCGCGGCGGACGTCGTGCACGTGGTGGCTGCGGGGCGGGTGGTGCACCGGGGCGGCGCCGAGGAGGCCCGCGAGCGCGGTCGCGACCTCGACCGGGTCCTGACCGGTCTCCGGGAGGGACGATGACCAGCCTGCTGCTGACCGGCATCGGCGAGCTGGTCACCAACGACCCGACGCACGGCGACCTGCTCGGGGTGGTGCACGACGCCGCCGTGGTCCTCGAGGGCAACCGGGTCGCCTGGACCGGGCCGGCGACCGCGGCGCCCGCGGCCGACGCGGCCCGCGACCTCGGCGGCCGGGCGGTCCTGCCGGGGTTCGTCGACTCGCACAGCCACCTGGTCTTCGCCGGGGACCGGTCCGAGGAGTTCGCGGCCCGGATGACCGGCGTCCCCTACGACGGCGGAGGGATCCGCACCACCGTCTCCGCGACCCGCGCCGCCTCGGACGAGGAGCTGTTGGCCACCCTGGTCCGGCACCTGGGGGAGATGCGTCGTCAGGGGACGACCACGGTGGAGGTCAAGAGCGGCTACGGGCTCACCGTGCGCGACGAGGCGCGCTGCCTGGCCCTGGCCGCGCGGCTGACCCCGGAGACGACCTTCCTCGGTGCCCACGTCGTCCCGCAGGAGTACGCCGACGACCCGGGCGGCTACGTCGACCTGGTCACCGGGCCGATGCTCGCCGCCTGCGCGCCGTACGCGAGGTGGATCGACGTGTTCTGCGAGCGCGGCGCCTTCGACGCCGACCAGGCGCGCGCCGTGCTGGCAGCCGGAGCCGCGGCCGGTCTCCCGGGCCGGCTGCACGCCAACCAGCTCGGCGCCGGGCCAGGGGTGCAGCTGGCCTGCGAGCTCGGGCTCGCCGCCGTCGACCACTGCACCTACCTCAGCGGGGCCGACGTCGCCGCCCTCGCCGAGAGCGGCACGGTGGCCACCCTGCTGCCGGGGGTGGAGTTCTCCACCCGTTCGCCCTACCCCGACGCGCGGGGGCTGGTCGACGCCGGCGTCCGGGTGGCGCTGGCCACCGACTGCAACCCGGGCTCCTGCTACTCCAGCTCGATGCCCTTGTGCGTGGCGCTCGCGGTCCGGGAGATGGGGCTGAGCCCGGCGGAGGCGGTCCATGCGGCGACCGCGGGCGGGGCAGCCGCACTGCGGCGCGACGACGTCGGCGCGCTGCGGGTCGGGGTCCGGGCCGACCTGGTGGTCCTCGACGCCCCGTCGTACCTCCACCTGGCGTACCGGCCGGGCGTCCCGCTCGTCGCGGAGGTGCTGACCCCCGGCGCGGGCTGAGCGGCGGCTCCAAGAACTCTCCCAGAACCTTCGGGCACGCTGCTGGCTGGGTCGTCACCGGCCCGCGTCGCACCCGACCTGAGGAGAGCTCGATGCCCGAGACCGTGTTCGGCCTGCCGCTGCACCCCCTGATCGTGCATGCGACCGTCGTGGTCGTGCCGACCGCTGCGCTGGTGCTCCTGCTCGCGGTGCTTCTGCCCCGCTTCCGGACCTGGGCGGGGCCGCTCCCGTTGGCCTTGGCCGCGCTGTCGGTGGTGCTCGCGCCGCTCTCCACCAGCACCGGGGAGTCGCTGGAGCACATGGTGGGGGAGAGCAGCGCCGTACGTCGGCACGCCGAGCTGGGCGACCTGCTCGTGTGGTGGTGCCTGGGCATGCTGGTGGTCGCCGGCGCGCTCTTCCTCGCCCGCCGGGGTGGGCGGCACGTCGGTGGCCGGCTCGCCGTCGCGTTGGCCGTCGCGGGGGTGGTGGCAGCCGGCGGGACGCTCGTGCAGACCGTCCTCATCGGGCACTCGGGCGCCGAGGCGGCCTGGGGTGACGTGGCGCAGAGCTCGTCCGAGGCGGGCTCCGGCTCCGGCCGGTGAGCCCGCGGTCGCGGCGCTCCCTATCCTGACCGGGTGGACCTGCCCGGCGCGCTCGTGCTCCTGGTGGAGGACGACGTACAGCTGGCCGGCATGGTCGGCGGGCTGCTGGAGTCGGAGGGGTACGCCGTGGATCTCGCCCACGACGGGCAGCGTGGCCTGCACCTCGCGCTCACCCGGCCCTACGACCTGATCGTCCTCGACCGTGGGCTGCCCGCCGTCGAGGGCCTCGACCTGCTCGCCCGGGTGCGGTCGCGGGGGGTCCGGGCGCCGGTTCTCGTGCTCTCCGCCCTGGCGCTGCCGCGGGACCGGGTGGCGGGGCTGGACGCCGGAGCGGAGGACTACCTGGGCAAGCCCTTCGACGTCGACGAGCTGCTCGCCCGCTGCCGGGCCCTGCTGCGTCGCCACGCCGACCACGCCGAGCTGCTGGCGGTTCCCGGCGGTGCGCTGGAGCCGGCGACCCGGCGGGTCACCCGGGACCATGACGGGGTCGACCTGTCCGGGCGCGAGTGCGACCTCCTCGAGGCGCTGGCCCGCCAGCCGCGCCGGGTGTTCTCCCGCGACGAGCTCCTCGACCGGGTCTTCCCCGGAGCCGAGGACGGCGGGATCGTCGACACCTACGTGCACTACCTGCGCCGCAAGCTCGGCAGGCCCGTGGTGGACACGGTCCACGGGCTGGGCTACCGGCTGGGTCGTGGCTGATGTCGAGGGACCTGCACCGCCGGTCGCGTCGGCTGGGGCTGCAGACCGGAGTCCTGATCGTCGCCCTCCTTGCCGTGGTCGGCCTGCTGGCCTTCGTCCTCTACGAGCGCACCGAGCACCGGGCGGCGTACGCGACCCTGCGGCTGGCGGCCACCGACGCGGTCGACGGAGCGCTCCCGCCGGACCTCCTCGGCGTCGTGGACGGGCCCGGCGGGCGGACGGCCTCCACGCCGCTCCCCGCCGGGCTGCCGGTCGAGGCCGACCTGGCCCGGGTCGCCGCGGACGGACGGGCCCGGCAGCAGGAGGTGAGCGTCGGCGGGCGCGACTACTTCGTGCGCACGCAGCGCACGGGCGACACGGTCGTCCAGGTGGCCCTGGACCGGACCGCGGCGGAGACCGCCAGCCGCCGGATCCTCGAGGCGCTCCTGCTGGCCGGAGGCGTGGGGGTGCTCCTGGCTGCCGCCGCCGCCGCCATGCTGGCCAGGCGGGCCTTCCAGCCGGTGACCGAGGCGCTGGAGCTGCAGCGCCGGTTCGTCAGCGACGCCAGTCACGAGCTGAGGACGCCGCTGACGCTGCTGAGCACCCGGGTGCAGCTCCTCGCCCGGCGCCTGGACCGGGACCCGCGGTTGGCCCCGGAGCTCCGCGACGACCTGGAGGGCGTGGTCGCGGACACCCGCGCGCTGACCGGTCTTCTCGACGAGCTCCTGCTCTCCGCCGAGCCCCACGGCGGAGCGGCCCAGGTGGACTGCGACCTCGCTGCCCTGGTGACCTCGGTGGTCGCCTCGGCCCAGGCGAGCGCAGAGACGCGCGGGGTGCGGATCGTGGCCGGCGACCTGGCCGCGGTGACGGTCCCGGCCTCGCCGCCCGCAGTACGCCGGGCTGTGACCTCCCTGGCCGACAACGCCCTGGACCATGCCAGGTGCCTGGTCCGGATCGACCTGGTCGCCGACCGGCGGCACGTGCAGGTCGTGGTGACCGACGACGGTCCAGGGGTGCCCGACGACGTCGCCGACCGGGTCTTCGACCGGTTCTCCAGCACCCGGACCGGGCTTCCGGGGCGGGCCGGGGGACGCCGTCACTACGGGCTCGGGCTGTCCCTGGTCGCCGACGTCGCCGCGGCCCACGGGGGTGCGTGGGCACTGCGCCGCCGTGCCGACGGGGCGGAGGGCTCGGTGTTCGTGCTCACGCTGCCCCGATGAGCGTGTCGGGGGGACGCGGAGGCTGGTCCGCCCCGGGTGGCCGGACCCACCCGGGGTGGGTGAGACTGGTGGCATGCCCCTGAACGACGATCCGAGCACCGGACGCGTGCTCGCGACCGCGCTGGCCGCGATGGCCGGAGTCTCGGTGCTGGTCGGCCTCGCGATCGGTGGCGTCGTCGTCGGGGTGGTGGACGTGGCCGGCCTGGGTGAGGCGAAGGCGGAGTCCGACGGCGCCCCAGCGTCGCTGTACCTGCCCGACTACCAGCCCACCGAGACCCCGGGCGCCTCGCCCAGCACGGCCCCGGACGGCAGCGCCTCCGCCACGCCCTCGCCCACCGCGACCAAGAAGCCGGCGGTTCCCCCGCGAGAGCGGATCCGCCTCACGATGGCACCCCAGCAGGTGCCGGCCGGGGGCCGGATCGACGTCAGCGGCACCTACCCGGCCGGTGACGGCGCGGTGCTGTCGATCCAGCGCCGGGAGGGCTCGAGCTGGGTCGACTTCCCGGTCACCGCGACGGTCACCGGCGGCAGCTTCCAGACCTGGATCCAGACCTCCCGGACCGGAGTCAGCCGGTTCCGCGTGACCGACCCCGCCGCGGGCCGGGCCTCCAACGTCGTACGGGTGACCGTCGGCTGAGCGTCGGCTGAGCGTCGGCTGAGCGTCGGCTGGGCGTCGGCTGGGCCCCGCCACCCACGGGCCCGGGCTCCGGGGCTTCCCCGGCAGGCCCCGGCACCCGGGCCCCCGCTGACTGTTCGGCCCGCGCCGGGCCACGGACGGGTCTGTGCGTGAGCGAGGTCACGCGGCCGGGACGGCCTCCACGTCCAGAGTTGAGTTGAACCGGCTCAACTTGTTTGACACACTTGCGGAAGTGCTCCTCGTGGAGCCCCAGATCTCAGTCGCAACAGCGTGGAGGTAATTGCAATGGCTCGTGCGGTCGGTATCGACCTCGGAACGACGAACTCGGTCGTCTCGGTCCTCGAAGGCGGTGAGCCCACCGTCATCGCCAACGCCGAGGGCGCCCGCACCACTCCCTCGGTCGTGGCCTTCGCCAAGAACGGCGAGGTGCTGGTCGGCGAGGTGGCCAAGCGTCAGGCGGTCACGAACGTGGACCGGACGATCCGCTCGGTCAAGCGACACATGGGCACGGACTGGAAGCAGCAGGTCGACGACAAGTCGTTCACCCCGCAGCAGATCTCCGCCTTCGTGCTCCAGAAGCTCAAGCGCGACGCCGAGGCCTACCTGGGCGAGAGTGTCACCGACGCGGTGATCACCGTCCCGGCGTACTTCTCCGACGCCCAGCGGCAGGCCACCAAGGAGGCCGGCGAGATCGCCGGTCTCACGGTCTCGCGGATCGTCAACGAGCCCACCGCGGCTGCGCTGGCCTACGGCCTGGACAAGGACGACGACCAGACCATCCTCGTCTTCGACCTCGGTGGCGGCACGTTCGACGTGTCCCTGCTGGAGATCGGCGACGGCGTGGTGGAGGTCAAGGCGACCTCCGGTGACAACCACCTCGGTGGTGACGACTGGGACCTGCGCCTGGTCGACTGGATGGTCAAGAAGTTCAAGGACAACAACGGCGTGGACCTGTCCGCCGACAAGATCGCCAAGCAGCGGCTGCAGGAGGCCGCGGAGAAGGCGAAGATCGAGCTCAGCTCCTCCACCGAGACCACCGTGCACCTTCCGTACATCACCCACGGCGAGAACGGTCCGCTGCACTTCGAGGAGAAGATCAGCCGCGCCGAGTTCCAGCGGCTGACCGCGGACCTGCTCGAGCGCACCAAGGCGCCGTTCAAGTCCGTCATCAAGGACGCCGGCGTCGAGGTCTCCAAGATCGACCACGTCATCCTGGTCGGCGGCTCCACCCGGATGCCCGCGGTCACCGAGGTCGTGCGTGAGCTGACCGGCGGCAAGGAGCCCAACAAGGGCGTCAACCCCGACGAGGTCGTCGCGGTCGGTGCGGCGCTGCAGGCAGGTGTCCTCAAGGGCGAGGTCAAGGACGTCCTGCTCCTCGACGTCACGCCGCTGTCGCTGGGCATCGAGACCAAGGGCGGGGTGATGACCAAGCTGATCGAGCGGAACATGACCATCCCGACCAAGAAGTCCGAGGTGTTCACGACCGCCGACGACAACCAGCCCTCGGTGATGATCCAGGTCTACCAGGGCGAGCGTCAGATGGCCGCGCAGAACCAGCCGCTCGGGAACTTCGAGCTCACCGGCCTGCCGCCGGCCCCCCGCGGCGTCCCGCAGATCGAGGTCACCTTCGACATCGACGCCAACGGCATCGTGCACGTCTCCGCCAAGGACCGCGGCACCGGCCGTGAGCAGTCGATGACGATCACCGGCGGGTCGGCGCTGTCCAAGGAGGACATCGACCGGATGGTCCGCGAGGCCGAGGAGTACGCCGAGGAGGACCGCCTGCGCAAGGAGGCCGTCGAGACGCGCAACCAGGCCGAGGGCCTGGTCTACTCCACCGAGAAGTTCCTCGGGGAGAACGCGGAGTCGCTTCCCGAGGACGTCAAGAGCGAGGTCCAGGCCGACATCGACACGCTGAAGAAGGCCCTGGAGGACACCTCGGAGGGCTCCAGCGAGGCGATCGACGCCGCGGCTGCCAAGCTCGCGGAGTCCAGCCAGAAGATGGGCTCGGCGATGTACGCCGCCGCGCAGGCCGACAACGCCGCCTCGGGTGCCGGGGACGCGGGCACGGGGGACGCCGACGAGGACGTCGTGGACGCCGAGATCGTGGACGACGAGGGTGAGCAGAAGTGACCCAGTCCCCTGACGCCCCCCGGGGCGAGCACTTCCCCGACGAGGGTCAGGTGGACTTCGACGCGGAGACCGTCGACGAGCGCGGGGGGCTGCGGGACACCGCAGCCCCGGCCGCCGCGGACGCGAGCGCGCCCGTGGCGGGGGCGCCGTACGAGTCGCCTGAGGAGATGTCTGCCCGGATCCTCGAGCTGACCGCCGACCTGCAGCGCCTGCAGGCCGAGTACCTCAACTACAAGCGCCGGGTGGACCGGGACCGCGACCTGGTGCTGCAGAACGCCAAGTTCTCGATCCTGTCGGCGCTGCTGCCGGTCCTCGACGACGTCGACCGGGCACGGGAGCACGAAGAGCTCAGCGGCGGCTTCAAGGCCGTGGCGGACTCGCTCGGACGGATCGTCGCCGGCGAGGGCCTGGTGCGCTTCGGGGCCGAGGGCGACGTGTTCGACCCGCGGCTGCACGAGGCGCTCATGCACTCGCTGTCGGCGGAGGTGACGACCACCACCTGCGACAAGGTCGTCCAGGCCGGCTACCAGTTCGGTGACCGGGTGGTGCGCCCGGCGCTGGTGACCGTGGTCGATCCTGACCCGGAGGCCGCGTCATCAGGCGCGCCGGCGACCGAGCAGACCGCCGACCGGGCCGCCGACCAGGCGGTGGAGGAGCCGGCGAGCCAGGACCGCTGACACACGGAGGGGAGGCACGCGCATGACGAGCACGGACTGGGCGAACAAGGACTTCTACAAGGTCCTGGGCGTCGCCAAGGACGCGTCCGCGGCAGACATCAAGAAGGCCTACCGCACCCTCGCGCGTGCCAACCACCCCGACTCGCACCCGGGGGACAAGGCCGCGGAGGACCGGTTCAAGGCGATCGCCGAGGCCTACGACGTCGTGGGCGACGCCGAGAAGCGCGCCAAGTACGACGAGATGCGCACGATGTTCGCGGGGGGCGGCTACGGCGGGTTCCCCGGCGGCACGGCGGGCGGGCCCGGCGCAGGCACCACCTTCGACCTCGGTGACCTGTTCGGCGGCGGCGGCGGGGCGGCCGGCGGTGGCGGCTTCTCCGACGTGTTCTCCGACGTCTTCGGCCGCGGCGGTGGGCAGCGCCGCACCCGGCCGGCCCGTCGCGGTGCGGACATCGAGACGACCACCAGCATCGGCTTCGTGGAGTCGGTGGAGGGGGTCACGGTGGCGCTGCGTCTGGCCTCGGAGGCTCCGTGCCCGGACTGCCGCGGCACCGGCGCCCGTGCGGGCTCGGTCCCCCGGGTGTGCCCGGAGTGCGACGGGGTCGGCATGCGCGCCGCCTCCGTGGGCGGCGCGTTCACGATGAACGAGACCTGCCCGGCGTGCCGGGGTCGAGGGATGATCGTGGACGACCCGTGCCCGACCTGCCGCGGCTCCGGTCGCGGCCTGTCGGACCGGCAGATCCAGGCCAGGATCCCGGCCGGGGTCAAGGACGGACAGCGGATCAAGCTCCGTGGCAAGGGCGCCAAGGGCGAGCACGGCGGCCCCCCCGGCGACCTGTACGTCGTGGTGAAGGTGGCCCCGCACCCGCTGTTCGGGCGCACCGGCGACAACCTCACGCTGCGGGTGCCGGTGAGCTTCGACGAGGCTGTCCTCGGCGCCGACCTCAAGGTGCCGACCCTGCACGGCGCGCCGGTGACGGTGAAGGTCCCCGCGGGGACCCCCAACGGCCGGACGTTCCGGGTCCGGGGTCGAGGGGTGCCCCGCAAGGACGGCACCCACGGCGACCTCCTGGTCACCGTCGAGGTCCAGGTGCCCGCCACCCTGAGCGCCGAGGCACGGTCGGCGGTCGAGGCCTACCGCGACGCGACCGCCGGCTCGGAGCTGCGCTCCAGGCTGTTCGAGGCGGGCGGCTCCCGATGAGCGGCCCGGCCGGCCCGCCCCCCGGGCTGCCGCGTCGCGGCGCGCGCACCGAGGTCCCGGGGCCGGACGTCCCGGTCTACGTCATCTCGGTGGCCGCGGAGCTGACCGGGCTGCACCCGCAGACCCTGCGCACCTACGACCGGCTCGGCCTGGTCTCGCCCGGTCGGACCGGGGGCGGTGGGCGGCGGTACTCCTGGCGCGACGTGCAGCTCCTCCGCGAGGTCGCCGAGCTGACCGCGCTCGGCATCGGGCTCGAAGGGGTGCGCCGGATCCTCGAGCTGGAGAACCACGTCGCGGGCCTGCAGCAGCGGCTGCGCGACCTCGAGGAGGAGCTCGCGACCACGCAGTACGCCCTCGCCTCCCGGTTGGCCGACCGGGGCAGCTCGCGCAACCTTCCGGCGGTCCTGGGCGCCGGCGCCGCGCAATCCGTCGTGGTGTGGCGTCGGCACCCACCGACTCAGTGACACCGATGGCGTTGACCGTTACGATCCATGCGTGGCCTCGGGGTGGGCCTCTCGCGGGGGACAGTCGCGAGGAGAGCTGGGAGATTGCATGACGGTCGTGCTTGCCGAGGACGACGTCGACATCCGTGACCTGGTCCAGATCGTCCTGGAGGGACTCGATCTGGTCGTCGTCGCGGTCGGCACCGGCTCGGACGCGCTGGCGGCCTGCCGCCAGCAGACGCCCCGCCTGCTGCTGCTCGACATCACCATGCCCGGGATGAACGGCCTCGAGGTGTGCCGGGCGGTGCGGGCCGACGAGGCCCTGCAGGACCTGCCGATCATCCTCATGACCGCTCGGGCGCAGGCGAGCGACGTGGCTGCCGGCATGGAGGCCGGAGCGGACACCTACATCATCAAGCCGTTCGGTCCGATCGAGCTGCGCGAGCACGTCGAGGCGCTGCTCGAGCGCACCGGGGGCGACCCGGGCGCCGACGTCGGCTAGCACCCGACCCGGACCGGCACCGGCACCGGCACCGGCGAGGCCGGCCTCACTGGGTGTGTCCCATTTGCGGTCGAGACTGAACTGCGTTGCGTACCGTCCGTGCCGACGAGCGATGGCTCCCGCTCAGAGGACGCGCTCGAACCACACCTGGTCCAAGAGTGGAATGCCGTCGACCTCGAGCCCGGGCGGGTAGCCGTTCGTTGGAGTGAACACATCCTGGACGACGTGGGTCATCCGGAAGCCACAACGTTGGTAGAAGCGCAGGTTGCCGACGTCTGCAGCGCCTGTCGCCAAGATCAGCCGTCTTGCCCCCGCAGCGCAGGCCTCATCGACGGCACGCTCAAGCAACGCCCGACCAGCGCCGCGGCCTCGATGCGACTCGACGACCGCGGTGTTGGTCACCTCCCAGACATCCTCGTCGCGTGGTACCGCCTGGAGATGGCCAATGACCTCACCGTCAGCTGCGCGGGCGATCCACAGCCAGCCGAGGTCGATGTAAGCGTTCAGAAGGTCTTCGGAGTCATCGGCCTCGCGAAACGACCAGTCCAGGTCGCGGTGCGACCCGGCGTAATGCTCGATGTTGATGCCCATGTATCCCCCCTCACCCAGCAACGGACAGCATGACGCAAGCACGATTCCGAGTATGGCGTGACCGGCTTGCCGCATTCCCCTTGGACGCTGGCCCGCCCTCAGGCCGCGAGGGGCTGTGCCGTGCGGCGCGTCCTAGCGCGTGACAGGTGGCGCAGGGCGATGGAGAGCATCGCGTTGACGACCTTGCGCAGGCCCGCACCGTGCTTGGGTCCGCGCTTGCCGGGAGGGTTGAAGACCGGCTCCAGCAGCGCCCACTGCTCGTTTGTCACATCACTCGGGTACGACATGGTGCGCACGGTGCTCGCTGGCCCGCGGGACGCAGTCGACTTCAAATGGGACACACCCAGTCAGAGCGGCTCGTCGAGGAGCATGAGCGGCAGCTGCACCCGGAACGTGCTCCCCCTGCCCGGAGCGGAGTCGACGTGGATCTCGCCCTGGTGGCCCGCCACGATCGAGCTGGCGATCGACAGGCCGAGCCCGGCTCCCTGGATCGCGCGGGCGTGGGCGTCGGCGCCCCGGAAGAACCGGTCGAACAGGTGGGTCTGGTCCTCCGCGCTGATGCCGATGCCCGCGTCGGTCACGCTCAGCCACGCCTTGCCCTCGGCGGCCGAGAGCGCCACGACGACCCGGTCGCCGGCGTGGCTGAACTTCACCGCGTTGCTGATCAGGTTGGCGAAGACCCGCTCCAGCTTGTCGCTGTCGCCGTAGACCTTGACGGCCTCCTCGGCCAGGCGGGCCTCGACCTCGACCCTGGCCTCGGCCTGCAGGGGGGCCACGGCGGTCAGGGCGGCGTGCACGGGATCGCGCAGGTCGAGCGGGACCTTGTGGAAGCGGAAGTCGCCCAGCTCCACCTGGGACATGGTGAGCATGTCCTCGATCAGTCCCATCAGGCGACGACCGTTCCGCTCGATCCGACCGAGCACCTGCTGCTGCATGGCCGCGGTCGCCAGCGCGTCGTCCGGGTCGCTCTCGGTCGAGGCCTGCGAGAGCAGCAGCTGGGAGTAGCCGATGATGCTGGTGATCGGGGTGCGCAGCTCGTGGCTGACCGTGGCCATGAAGTCGTTCTTGGTCCGGTCCACCTGCGCCAGCCGCTCCACGATCTGCTTCTCGGCCTCGAGGGCCGCCTTGACCATGAGCTCGTTGACCCGGTGGTCGGTGACGTCCTCGGCCACGATGAGGTAGCCGATGGGCTCCTTCGTGGCGTCGTGGCGACGGCTCAGGGTGACCGCGATCGTGCGCAGGTCCCCGTCCCGGCGCACGAAGCTCCAGTCGGCGGTCCCGGTGCCGCCCGCCCGGATGAGGAAGGGCTCGACCAGCCGTCGCAGCGGGTCCGCGCCCGTGGAGCGGAAGCGCGACACGGTGAGGGTGAAGCGGTCGTGGTCGGGCACCAGCGTCACGTCGGCGGCGCCGAGCACCTCCTCGGCGCGGTAGCCGGTGAGCTGCTCCGCACCGACGTTGAAGAACTCGATGCGCCCGTCGAGGTCGGTGCCCAGGATCGAGGTCCCCGTGGTGGCGGCCATGATGTTGCTCAAGGTGTCGTGGCTGTGCACCACCTCGTCGATGACGATCAGCCGGTGCGTGCGCACCAGAGCCAGGGGCACGGTCACCGCGGCCATCGCGAGCACCGTCGCCTGGAGCAGCGTCCCGACCGTCTCGGGCGGGAGCCCGGCCTCGATGACGGCTCCGGTGAACGGGCCGTGCCCCGCCGTGGTGAGGGCTGAGACCAGGACCGCGGTCGTCAACACCTGGAGCGTGACCTCGCGGACCGGGAGCCGCGTGGCTCCCCAGACCAGGAAGGGGAAGGGTGCGAAGACCAGCGGCAGCCCTTGCCCCGGCGCGAAGACCAGGGTCGCGACGGTCAGCAGGGCAGACCACTGGACGAGCTGCTCCAGGAGGCCGCAGCGGCGGACCCGCTTGCGGGGCAGGCGCATCGCGAGGGGGGAGAGCAGCAGCATGGCCGCGGCGTGGGAGGTCGCCAGCGCGCGGGCGGTCACCCAGAACTGGCCGGTGTCGAGCGCCTCCACGATGACACCACCGAGCAGTCCCGCGACCAGGCCGCCGACCACGGTCGCAAAAAGCAGCCGCAGGAAGTCCTCCAGCGACTCCAGCGCCGGTCGGAGCCTCCCCCCGCTGGTCAGCACCGCGATGACCACGGCGGCCTCGACGGTGTTGAGCAGGGAGAAGGCCACGGAGACGTCGAGGGCGCGCCCGCCGAGCAGGTTGGCGGGCACCGTGACCGCGAAGATGCCGGCCAGGACCGCCGGACGCCAGCGGGGCGCGGCGAGGCAGAGCGCGATGATCGAGATCCCCGAGCTCGGCCAGTAGGCGGCCAGCTCGGAGCCGGGAGGCGCCAGGCGGATCGAGAGCTGGCCCGCGAAGATCTCGAGCCCCAGCAGCGCGACGACGGCAGCACCCCGCAGCTGCCCGCGGGCAGCACGAGGTCGGCCGGGCCGTGCGATGTCCACCTTCACTCCCATGTCTCGGCGGCGCGTAGGCCACGCTACCGGTGCGGGGACCGGTTCGGACGGGGATGTGGCGACCTGAGCGGTATCGCCGCCAGCGGGCCCGCGTCGGTCGGACCAGAGTTGAGTGGAATGGACTCAAGTCTGGCAGGGTTATGCCCGTAGGAGCGTCGGCACGAGCGCCGGCCCGAGCGTCACTGCATCACCGCATGAGGACAGAAAGGCCCCACCCGATGGAGATCTCGAAGTTCACCACCCGCACCCAGGAGGCCATCGCCGCCGCGATCCAGGCGGCGACCGGCGCTGGTCACAGCCAGCTCGAGGCGGTGCACCTGCTGGCCGCCCTCCTCCAGCAGACCGACACCGTGGTCCGGCCGCTGCTGGAGGCGTCCGGCGTCACCCCGGACGCGGTGGCCTCCGCCGTCGAGGCCGAGCTGCGCCGCCTGCCGGCTGCCAGCGGCACCACGGTCGCCGCACCGTCGTACTCCCGCGCCGCGGTCCAGGCCCTGACCTTGTCCCAGGACGTCGCAGCGGAGCTGAAGGACGACTTCACCTCGGCCGAGCACCTGCTCATCGCCCTGGCCACCGTCGAGTCGTCGGCCCAACGTGCGCTGGCCGAGCAGAAGGTCACCGCGGAGGGCCTGCGCGCGGCGCTGCCCTCGGTCCGCAAGACGCGGGTGACCAGCCAGGACCCGGAGTCCACCTTCGAGGCCCTGGAGAAGTACGCCGTCGACCTCACCGCGCGGGCCCGGGAAGGGCTGATCGACCCGGTGATCGGCAGGGACGACGAGATCCGCCGGGTGGTCCAGGTGCTCTCGCGCCGGACGAAGAACAACCCGGTGCTGATCGGCGACCCGGGGGTCGGCAAGACCGCCGTCGTCGAGGGGCTCGCCCAGCGGATCGTCGACGGCGACGTGCCGGACTCCCTCAAGGGACGGCGGCTGCTCAGCCTCGACCTGTCCGCGATGGTGGCGGGCGCGAAGTACCGCGGCGAGTTCGAGGAGCGCCTCAAGGCGGTGCTCGCGGAGATCAAGGACTCCGGCGGACAGGTGATCACCTTCATCGACGAGCTGCACACCGTCGTCGGCGCGGGCGCCGGCGGGGACTCCTCGATGGACGCCGGCAACATGCTCAAGCCCATGCTGGCCCGCGGCGAGCTGAGGATGATCGGGGCGACCACGCTCGACGAGTTCCGCGAGCACCTGGAGAAGGACCCCGCCCTCGAGCGCCGGTTCCAGCAGGTCTTCGTCGGGGAGCCGTCGGTCGAGGACACCGTGGCGATCCTGCGCGGGCTCCAGGAGAAGTACGAGGCGCACCACGGGGTGAAGATCACCGATGCCGCCCTGGTCGCGGCGGCGATGCTCTCCGACCGCTACATCTCCGGCCGCAAGCTGCCCGACAAGGCGATCGACCTGGTCGACGAGGCGGGCTCCCGGCTGCGGATGGAGATCGAGTCCTCCCCGGTCGAGATCGACCAGCTGCGCCGCACCGTCGACCGGCTCCGGATGGAGGAGCTCGCCCTGGAGCGGGAGAGCGACGAGGCCTCCGTGGACCGGCTGGGCCGGCTGCGCACGGACCTGGCCGACCGGGTCGAGGAGCTGCGTGGCCTGGAGGCCCGCTGGGAGCGGGAGAAGGCCGGCCTGGAGGGTGCCGGTGAGGTCCGCAAGCAGATCGAGGCGCTGCGCACGGAGGCCGAGGGCTTCCAGCGTGCGGGCGACCTGGCCGGGGCCAGCGAGATCCTCTACGGCCGCATCCCGGAGCTGGAGAAGCGGCTCGTCCTGGCCGAGCAGCACACGCCCACCGAGGAGCCGATGGTGCGCGAGGAGGTGGGCCCCGAGGAGATCGCCGAGGTGGTCGAGGCCTGGACCGGCATCCCCACCGGCCGGCTGCTGGAGGGCGAGACCGCCAAGCTGCTGCACATGGAGGAGGTGCTCGGGGAGCGCCTGATCGGCCAGCGCGGCGCGGTCGCTGCGGTCTCCGACGCGGTGCGACGCTCACGGGCGGGGATCTCCGACCCCGACCGGCCGACGGGCTCGTTCCTCTTCCTCGGCCCGACCGGCGTCGGCAAGACCGAGCTGGCCAAGGCGCTGGCCGACTTCCTGTTCGACGACGAGCGCGCGATGATCCGCATCGACATGACCGAGTACGGCGAGAAGCACTCGGTGGCCAGGCTGGTCGGGGCGCCCCCCGGCTACATCGGCTACGAGGAGGGCGGTCAGCTGACCGAGGCGGTCCGTCGTCGTCCGTACTCGGTGGTGCTGCTCGACGAGGTGGAGAAGGCGCACCCGGAGGTGTTCGACATCCTGCTGCAGGTGCTCGACGACGGCCGCCTGACCGACGGCCAGGGGCGCACCGTCGACTTCCGCAACGTGGTGCTCATCCTGACCTCCAACCTGGGCTCGAGCTTCCTCGTCGATCCCTCGCTGGACACCGACAAGAAGCGGGAGTCGGTGATGGACATGGTGCGCGCACACTTCAAGCCCGAGTTCCTCAACCGGCTCGACGAGGTCGTCATGTTCGACGCCCTCACCCGCGAGGAGCTGGCCCACATCGTGGAGCTGCAGGTGGCGGCGCTGGCCCGGCGGCTGGAGGTGCGACGGGTCGGACTCGAGGTCTCGGACGCGGCCCGCGACTGGCTGAGCCGGACCGGCTACGACCCGGCGTACGGCGCCCGCCCGCTGCGCAGGCTGGTGCAGAGCGCCATCGGGGACAGGCTGGCACGGCTCCTGCTGTCCGGGGAGGTCAAGGACGGCAGCACCGTCCGGGTCGACACCGACGAGTTCGACACCTCCCTGGTGCTGACCCCGGTGACCTGACCCCCGGGGCGGTCAGGGCTGACATGGTGCAATAGCCCCATGAGCAAGGAGACCGTGTCGCCCGACCGCCCCCGCCAGGTGACCATGGCCGTGGTCATGACGGTGGTGGGTGCCGCGATCCTCCTGCTGAGCCTGTTCGACACCCTGGGCCGGCTGCGCGGCCCCGAGATGCGGGCGACCGTGGACGACTTCCTCGCCACGCCGCCCGGCAGCGGCCTGGGGATCGAGACCGCGCAGGTGGTCGAGGCGATGCGGGTGCTGGTCTTCGTCAGCGGGGCGCTCGCGGCCGCCGCCGTGGTGTTCGCGGTGTTCGTCGCCCAACGGCACCACGGTGCGCGGATCGGGTCGACCGTCACGGCGGTGCTGCTCCTCCTCACCGTGCCGGTCGCCGGGCTGATGCCCTTCCTCCTGGCGGTCGCCGCCGGGCTGCTGTGGTCCCGCCCGGCCCGCGACTGGTACGCCGGTCGCCCACCGGAGGCGGCCCTGCCGAAGCCCGGTCTGCTCTCCGACCAGGGACCACCGCCCTCGCCGTTCCCCTACGGCGGACAGGGCGGCTCCTCGGACCGACCGCCGCGCCCCGCGTCGGAGGGTCAGCAGCCGCCGACGTCCCCGCCGCCCGATCAGCAGTACCCGCCGGCCTACGGCCAGCAGTACCCGCCCGCGTCCGAGCAGCAGTACCCGCCCGCGCCCGAGCAGCAGTACCCGCCGTCGTACGGCCAGCAGTACCCGCCGGCGTACGGCCAGCAGTACCCGCCGGCGTACGGCCAGCAGTACTCCGCCCCCGGGGACGGTGACCGGCGCCCGGTCACCGTCACCCTCGCCGCCGTGCTGACCTGGCTGGGCTCCGGCGCGGTCCTGGCGCTGTGCCTGGTCTTCGCGGTCGTGCTGGCCCGTGGCGGTGGGGTCTTCGTCGAGGAGTTCGACAAGGCCGCTGCCGACACCACTCTCACGCTCAGCACCGACGAGATCCTGGCCGTCGGCTGGTCGGTGGTGGCGTTCTTCTCGGTGTGGTCGCTCAGCGCGGCGCTGCTGGCGGTCTTCGTGGTCCGTCGCAGCAACGTCGCCCGCGCGCTGCTGGTCCTCTCTGCCGCGATGACGGCGCTGGTGAGCCTGCTGCTCATCCTCAGCATCATCTCGGTGGTGCCGCTGCTGATGGCCGCGACCACCGTCGTCCTGCTCTTCACGGGGGGAGCCAACGACTGGTTCGCGCGACGTGGGGGCGGCGCCCAGCCGTACCCGCCGCAGTCGCCCCCGTCGCCGCAAGAGCCGCTGCGGCACAACCAGCCCTGGTGAGCCGGCTCCTGACCGCCGCGGCTCAGGCGGTCAGGTCGGCGTCCCCGAGCCGGTCGAGGGCCTGCTCCAGCACCACCTGGTCCTTGCAGAACGCCCACCGGACCAGGTGCCGGCCGGCGTCCTGGTCGTCGTAGAAGGCCTGGGCGGGGATCGCGACCACCCCAGCCCGGGACGGCAGCGCCTCGCAGAAGGACCTGCCGTCCGCCCACCCGAGGTGGCTGACGTCGCCCAGCGTGAAGTACGTGCCCTCCGGACGCACCGGGTCGAGGCCGAGGTCGGCCAGTCCGGAGCAGAGCAGGTCCCGCTTGCCCTGCAGCTCCGCGGTGAGCTGCTCGACGTACGCCGACTCGTGGTCCAGGGCGTGGGCGACCGCAGGCTGGAGGGGCGCCGCGTTGGAGAAGGTCAGCCACTGCTTGGCGGACAGCACCTGCCCGACCAGGTCGGCCGGGCCGGTCACCCAGCCGACCTTCCAGCCGGTCACCGAGAACATCTTGCCGGCGCTGGACAGGGACAGCGTCCGGTCGGCCATCCCCGGCATCGAGGCGAGCGGCACGTGGCTGCCACCGTCGAAGACCAGGTGCTCGTAGACCTCGTCCACGATCACGACCACGTCGTGACGGGTGGCGACCTCCGCGATCGCGGCCCGCTCGGCCGCGTCGAGGACCGCTCCGGTGGGGTTGTGCGGGGTGTTGACCAGCAACGCCACGGTGCGGTCGCTGACCGCGGCACGCAGCGCCTCCACGTCGAGCCGGAACCCCAGCGGAGTGCGGCGCAGGGGCACCGGTCGTCGGACTCCACCGGCCATGGCGACCACCGCGACGTAGGAGTCGTAGTACGGCTCGACCACGACGACCTCGTCGCCGGGGTCCACCAGTCCCAGCACGGCGGCCGCGATCGCCTCGGTGGCACCGGCGGTGACCACGACCTGGGACTGGGGGTCGAGGTCGATCCCGTAGAGCCGTTGCTGGTGACGCGCGATCGCGTCACGGAGCCCGGGGACACCGGGGCCAGGGGCGTACTGGTTGTGGCCGCCGCGCAGCGCGTCCACGGCCGCCTCCAGCAGGGCGGTCGGGCCGTCGCGGTCGGGAAAGCCCTGCCCGAGGTTGATCGAGCCGGTGCGCACCGCCAGGGCAGACATCGTGGTGAAGATCGTCGGCGGGATCCCCTGGAGCCGTGCGGCTCCGCGGTGCCTTCCCTGACTCGTGGCCTGGCTCATCTTCCCGACCGTACCTCCCGTTCAGGCCCGGGCGTCGATGAGGAACCCCGCCTGGAGCGCTCCGGCGAGGCTGGCGAGGTCCACCTCGCGGCTCTGGAGCAGGCTCGCCAGGTCCGTGCCGGTGCTGAGGCTGCTCGCGAGGTCGTCGGTCGACATGTCCAGCAGTGAGCCGAGCAGGTCCAGGGTGGACGTCTGGTCGGCGGTGAGGGACCCGGTGAGGACCCCGTTGGCGGCGGGCGGCGGTCCGGGCGGGCGGCCGGCTCCGCCGGGGCCGCCCGGTCCCCCGGGTCCGGGGCCGGCACCGGTCTGGGTGGCGATCCGGGCGACGATGGTGTCGATGTCGGCGGAGGCCCGCAGCCGCGGCGGCGCGTTCTCCTTCAGGGCGCTGAGCAGGTCTTCCCGGGCGACCCCGGCCTGGTCGGCGAGGTCCTGCAGGCTGGTTCCGTCGGCCACCTTCGACGCGATGTCGTCGGCGGACATGCCGAGCAGGGAGCTGACGACCTCGAAGGGGCCGTTCCCGCGGGGCGGGCGGGTCCCGGACTGGACGGACTGGTTGGTGGCGGTGGGAGTCGTCGCTCCCACAGAGCTGATGTTCATGCCCGACCTCTCGGCGGGACGCCGACGCGGCTGAGCGGTCTCCGGCGATCTCACAGGTGACGGCGCCGATCCACAGCGGGATGCCAGGATCCTGACAGTCCCAGCGGCTCAGTAGGGTCGCGGTCATGAGCGAGCACCCGAGCGACCCCGACCGCACCGCCCTGGTCGAGCAGATCACCCAGAAGGCGGTCGTGCACGGCCGGGTCACGCTGGCCTCGGGCAAGGAGGCCGACTTCTACGTCGACCTGCGCCGGATCACCCTCGACGGGGTCGCCGCCCCTCTGGTGGGGCGGGTGATGCTCGACCTCGTCGCCGACCTCGACTTCGACGCGGTCGGCGGCCTCACGCTGGGAGCCGACCCGGTGGCGACCGCGATGCTGCACGCGGCCGCGGCCCGGGGGCGGGTCCTGGACGCGTTCGTGGTCCGCAAGGAGGGCAAGGCCCACGGCCTGCAGCGCCGGATCGAGGGCAGCCCCGTCGAGGGGCGCCGGGTCCTGGCGGTCGAGGACACCTCCACCACCGGAGGCTCGGTGCTCACCGCGGTCGAGGCGCTGCGCGAGGCCGGCGCCGTCGTCGTCGCGGTCGCGGTCATCGTGGACCGCGACACCGGCGCGGCGGAGAGGGTCGAGGCGGAGGGGCTGCCGTACCGGTTCGCGGTGTCCAAGGCCGACCTGGGGCTGTGAGCCGCAGGGCTCAGTCCCGCGTCGCGGCGGCAGCGCGACGGTGACGCCACCACTCGAACGCGATCGGGACCACCGAGACCAGCAGGATCACCAGGATCGCCCGGTCGATGTTGTCGCCCAGCGTGGGGAACGTCGCCCCGAGGAAGTAGCCGGCCAGCGTGATCGTGGCCACCCACAGCACCGCACCGACCATGCTCCAGAAGAAGAACCTCCGCCGGTCCATCCGGGTGACCCCCGCGACCACGGTCACGAAGGTCCGCACGATCGGGACGAACCGGCCGATGACCAGGGCCTTGTTGCCGTGCCGCTGGAAGAAGATGTCGGTCTGCTCGAAGTACTTCCGCTTGATGAACCTGCCCTCCCGCTCGTACAGCGCCGGGCCGATGGCCCGGCCGATCTCGTAGCCCGTCACGTTGCCGAGGAAGGCCGCCGCCCCGAGCGCGACCAGCGCGACGTACAGGTTGACCCCGATCCGGTCCCCGGCCACGAACAGGCCCACCGCGAACAGCAGCGTGTCCCCGGGCAGGATCGGGAAGAGCAGACCGCACTCGACGAAGACGATGACGAGGCTGATCCAGAAGAACTGCTGGCCGAAGTGGTCCAGCAACCAGTTCGGGTCCATCCAGCTGAGCCCGAACAGCTGGGGCAGCGGCAGCAGGGCTGAGAGGTGGTCCACGGCTGAACCCTAACGGCCCGATCTGTGGGTTCCCTTAGCCTGTCCGCATGACCGACGACCCCGGGACGCAGGGCGAGCGCCGCGCCCCGTACGACCCGATGCCGCACGGTCCGCCGGAGGTGGGCGTCGGTCCGTGGGAGGGGGCCTGGCCGGTCGGCGAGCAGTACGACGCCCGGCTGCTCGCCGACGGGGACCGCCGCAACGTGGTGGACCGCTACCGGTACTGGACGATGGAGGCGATCGTCGCCGACCTCGACGCCCGCCGTCACGACTTCCACGTGGCGATCGAGAACTGGCAGCACGACTTCAACATCGGGACCATCGTGCGCACCGCGAACGCCTTCCTCGCCGCCGAGGTGCACATCGTGGGCCGGCGCCGGTGGAACCGGCGCGGGGCCATGGTCACCGACCGCTACCAGCACGTCCGCCACCACGGCACCGCGGCAGACCTGGGCCGGGCCATGCACGACCAGGGAGTGGCGGTCTACGGGATCGACAACCTGCCGGGCTCGCGCGCGCTGGAGTCGCTCGAGCTGCCCCGGCGGGTCTGCCTGCTCTTCGGCCAGGAGGGACCCGGCCTGTCGGCCGAGGCGCGTGCGGTGTGCGACGGCACCTTCTCGATCGTGCAGTTCGGCTCGACCCGCTCGATCAACGCCTCCGCGGCGGCGGCCATCGCGATGCACACGTGGGTGCGCCAGCACGCCCTGGCCGAGGCGAGCGGCGCGTGGCGCGGTGGTGGCAGGGGCGCGGGGGGTCAGGCGACCTCGTAGCGCTCGGCCAGGAGGCTGAACCGGGTGCGGGCCGTGTGCAGGAGCTCGGGGTACTTCGCCGGCGAGATGGCCAGCCGCGCCATCACGCTGCTGTGCGAGACCAGCGCGGGGACCCCGGGGACCCCGGCACCGGCGGGCTGGCGGCCGGAGCCGATCGCGCGCGGCGAGGCGTCGGAGTCGGCCAGGATCTCCGGGACCATCGCGCAGGCCAGGCTGACCGCCGCGCTGATCGGGCTCTGGTCGGCGTCGGTGCGGTGGTGGTGGATGATCCCCTCCACGATGGAGTACGGCAGCCGCCACTGCTGGGCGACCACGCCGCCCACGTCGGCGTGCGAGACGCCGAAGGCCGCGCGCTCGGCGTCGCACAGGTCGCCGTTCTCCGCCGCCGCCGCGTCGCCGAGGAGCGCCACGAGGTCGGCGCCGAAGTGCTTGGCGATGACGACCTTGCCGATGTCGTGCAGGAGCGCGGCGGTGGAGGTCTCGAAGGGGACCGGCACCTTGGCCGCCGGGCGGATCACCTCGGCGGCGACCGACGCCGCGACGGACTGCCGCCACAGCTCGCCGTCGGAGAGGCCGTAGGCCGGCAGCGCCTGCTCCATGCGGCCGGACACGGCGGAGGAGAGCACCAGCGACATCAACGAGCTGGTGCCGAGCCGCAGGGTCGCGTCGCGGACGGTCTTCACCGGCTGGTAGGGGCCGGTGGTGGCGGAGTTCGCCCGGCGCAGCACGGTCGCGGTGAGCGCCTGGTCCAGCGACAGCGCCTCGATGACGTCGCGCACGTCGTGGTCGGGCTGCGCGATGAGAGCGGCCAGCCGGGCGACAGTCGCGGAGACCGGCTCCATGGCCTCGGCGGACGCCAGCAACTCCCGATGGTCGATGGCCTGGGCCTGCTCGTGCACGACATGTCCCCTTGCGGTCTGGCTGTGGCTGGTGGGCGGATCGGTACGGCGCGTCACGCGACGTTGAAGCGGCTGGCGAGCTCGGCGTACTTCTTGCGGGTGCCGGCCAGGATCTCCGGGTACCGCAGCGGGTCGATGCCGAGGACGGCGAAGACGTCGGCGTGCGACTCCGGAGGGGGACCGGCCCACTCCGTGCGGGGGGAGGAGGCGGCAGGGACCTGCTCGTCGTCGTCGACGCCGTCGACGATGCCGGGGACCATCGCGTGGGCCAGGCTCACGGTCGCGCTGATCGGGGACTGGTCCCGACCGGTGTGGTGGTGGTGGGTGACCGCGTCGACGATCGAGTACGGGAGCTTCCACTGCTGGACCACCATGCCGCCGATGTCGGCGTGGGTGAGACCGAAGACGGCCCGCTCGGCCTCGAGGAGGCTCATCTCCTCGGTCGCCGCGGCCAGGGCCAGCATGTCCAGCACCTGGGGCCCGAAGTGGTTGGACAGCACGATCTTGCCGAAGTCGTGGAGCAGGGCCGCGGTCGAGGCCTCGGCGGGCACGGCGACCCGGGCTCGGGCCCGGACCACCTCCGCGGCCAGCGAGGCGGCGACCGACTGCTTCCACAGCTCGCCCTCGGCCAGGCCGTACGCCGGGAGGGCCCGGTTCATCCGACCCGAGATGCTCGCGGCCAGCGCCAGGGACAGCAGGGAGGAGGTGCCGAGCCGGACCGCGGCCTCACGCACGGTGCGGATCTCGACGCTGGCGCTGCTGGTGGCGGAGTTGGCCCGGCGCAGCAGGGAGGCGGTGAGCGACTGGTCCAGCGCGACGACCTCGACGATCTCGCGGATGTCGTGGTCGCCTGCCGCGACGAGCGTGGTGAGCCGGCTGACGGTGGTGGGCAGGGCTTCCATCGACTCGGCCGAGGACAGCAGCGCCTGGTGGTCGATCAAGGGTGCCGAACCAGTCAACGTGGTCATCTCCTTCGGGGGCGGGAGCACGGTCTCCGACCTTCGTCGGTTCCCATCGGCCCGCCGACGGGCCACCTGAGAACTCTGGACCCCCGTCGTCAGCCACTTCCGGTGGGACCGCCGATGACTAGAGTGGGAGCGACCCGGGCGACCGGGCCCAGAGACGTTCCCGAGCCCAGGAGAATCACATGCCCATCGCTACTCCGGAGGTCTACGCGGAGATGCTGGACAAGGCGAAGCGCGACTCCTTCGCCTTCCCGGCCATCAACGTGTCCTCGTCGCAGACCCTCAACGCCGCCCTCGCCGGCTTCGCCGAGGCCGAGAGCGACGGGATCATCCAGGTCTCGACCGGTGGTGCCGACTACCTCTCCGGCCCGACGGTCAAGAGCATGGTCGCCGGTTCGCTGGCCTTCGCGGCGTACGCCGCCGAGGTCGCCAAGAACTACCCGGTGAACATCGCCCTGCACACCGACCACTGCCCCAAGGACAAGCTGGACGGCTTCGTGCGGCCCCTGGTCGCGGCCTCGATCGAGCGGGTCAAGAACGGCCAGCCGCCGTTGTTCCAGTCCCACATGTGGGACGGCTCGGCGGTCCCGCTGGAGGAGAACCTCCAGATCGCCGAGGAGCTCCTGGCCCAGTGCGCCGAGGCGCACATCATCCTCGAGATCGAGGTCGGGGTCGTCGGCGGCGAGGAGGACGGCGTCGAGGGCGGGTCCGGCGACAAGCTGTACAGCACCCCCGAGGACGCGATCGCCACCGTCGAGGCGCTCGGCATCGGCGAGAAGGGCCGGTACCTCACCGCCCTGACCTTCGGCAACGTGCACGGCGTCTACAAGCCCGGCAACGTCAAGCTGCGCCCCGAGATCCTCCAGCACGCCCAGCAGGCCGTGGTCGACAAGCTCGGCCTCGAGGCCGGCGCCCGGCCCTTCGACCTGGTCTTCCACGGCGGCTCGGGCTCACTGCCGGAGGAGATCGCCGCGGCCGTCGACTACGGCGTGGTGAAGATGAACGTCGACACCGACACCCAGTACGCCTTCACCCGCCCGATCGCCGGCCACATGCTCGCCCACTACGACGGCGTGCTCAAGGTGGACGGGGACGTCGGCAACAAGAAGGCCTACGACCCGCGTGCCTGGGGCAAGATCGGCGAGGCCGGCATGGCCGCCCGGATCGTCACCGCCTGCGAGAACCTGCGCAGCGTGGGCCAGAAGCTCTGAGCCTCGCTCGACGTGCCACCGGGCCGCTGTCCCCTCGGGGCAGCGGCCCGTGGCACGATGCCAGCCATGAGCTTCCAGGACCTGATGGCCGGCCCCCCGCCCACGCACCTGCCGGTCGACCCGGCCGCCGCCGCACTGGACGCGGGGACCCCGGTCGGACAGGTGGTCCGCGAGCACCCCGAGTCCCCGACCGCGTGGGCCACCCTCGCCGAGGCGGCGCAGGCCGAGGGCGCCGACGACCTCACCGTCTACGCCTACGCCCGGGTCGGCTACCACCGCTCGCTGGACCTGCTGCGACGCAACGGCTGGAAGGGCCACGGCCCGGTCCCCTGGGACCACACGCCGAACCGCGGGTTCCTGCGCGCGCTGGCGACCCTGGCGCAGGCCGCGGACCGGATCGGGGAGACGGGGGAGGCGCAGCGGTGCGCGGACTTCCTGCGCGACTCCAGCCCCGCGGCGTACGACGCGCTGATGCGCGGCTGACCGGTCCGGCCGTCAGCCCCGCGGGGCGTCGGGAGCCTGTGAGGTCTCGGGCAGGAACAGCTCCAGCACCCGGGGCTGGATCCGCCACGTGCGGTGCCGGTGCGGCCCCGAGAGCTCGCCGTCCGCGGTGACCCAGAACCCGTCGCCCTCGACGCTCACCTCCGTCCCGGACTCCCGGTGCACCTCCTTCATCAGCGTGTGCGAGCCCCCGCGCAGGCGGGCGGCGTACACCAGCCGGTTGAGCGGGCCCACGGTGCGGGAGAGCACGACGTTGAGCCGTCCGTCGGAGGGGTCGGCGCCCGGGATGAGCCGGGTGCCCCCGCCGACCGTGGAGCCGTTGCCGATGGCGACCTGGGCGACCCGGCCGCCCGGCAGGAGCGGCTGACCGTCCACGCTCACGGTGGCGGTGAGGAAGTCCGGCTTGAGCCCCGCGGAGACGGCTCCGACGAGGTAGCCGACCCGACCCAGTCGGGACTTCCACCGCGTCGCCTCCCGGCTGGCCTGGGCGCCGACGCCGAGGTGGACGTTGTTGACCACGACCATCCCGGTGTCGTCGAGGATCAGGTCGATCCCCAGGGTCCGGCCCGCGGTGACGACGCGGGCGGCGGCGTCCGGCTCGAGCGGGATGCCCACCCCCCGGGCGAAGTCGTTGCCGGTCCCCAGCGGCACCAGCCCCAGCCGGGTCCGGCCCAACAGGTCCAGCCGCTGCAGGGCGTTGGCCACGGCGTGCAGGCTGCCGTCACCACCGGCCACCACGACGTCGCGTCCCCCCAGCCGGGCGAGGACCTCGTCCAGCTCCTCGGGGCTGCTCGTGTGCGCGACCTCGACCTCGGCCCCCGCCCGCAGCTCGGCGAGGGCGGCGTCGAGCGACTCCTGCTCGTTGGTGCCGGCGGAGGCGTTGGTGATCAGCAGGATGTCCTTCACGCCTGGAACCTATCCGCCGCCACCGCAGGCCTGACCACTGCGTGGACCGGGGGCGGGTCCGCAGTCCCGGGCCGGTGTTAGCGTGGGGCCGCAAGAGCCCCGGGTGCTGTTGCGCCAGAGGGGCTCGTCGCACGTCCGGCCGCTTCGAGAACCGCTGGTGCCGACGTCGCAGCACCCCACGGGGTTCCCGCCAGGTCGGTGAGGAGGCGTGGACATGCCCGCGATCGTGGTGCTCGGAGCCCAGTGGGGCGACGAGGGCAAAGGCAAGGCGACCGACCTGCTCGGGTCGTCGATCGACTACTGCGTGCGCTACCAGGGTGGCAACAACGCCGGTCACACCATCGTGGTCGACGGGGAGAAGTTCGCCACGCACCTGCTGCCCAGCGGGGTCCTCACCCCCGGGTGCACCCCGGTGATCGCCAACGGCGTCGTCATGGACGCCCGGGTGCTGTTCACCGAGGTCGACGGTCTCGAGGCCCGGGGCGTGGACACCTCGCGCCTGCTCGTCTCCGGCAGCGTGCACCTGATCACCTCCTACCACTGCGAGATCGACAAGGTGACCGAGCGCTTCCTGGGCAAGAACCGGATCGGCACCACCGGGCGCGGCATCGGTCCGGCCTACGCCGACAAGATCAACCGGATCGGCGTCCGGGTCGCCGACGTCTTCGACGAGAAGATCCTCCAGGCCAAGGTCGAGGCGGCGCTGGAGCTCAAGAACCACCTGCTCGTCAAGGTCTACAACCGGCGCGCGATCGGGGTGGAGGAGATCCTCGACGAGATCGGTGAGTACGCCGACCGCCTGCGCCCGATGGTCGCCGACACCTCGCTGGTGCTCAACCGGGCGCTGGACGCGGGGGAGACCGTGCTTTTCGAGGGTGCCCAGGCGACCATGCTCGACGTCGACCACGGCACGTATCCCTTCGTCACCTCCAGCAACCCGATCGCGGGTGGCGTGGGGCCCGGTGCCGGGATCGGTCCGAAGCGGATCGACCGGGTGATCGGCGTGGTCAAGGCCTACACCACCCGGGTCGGCGCAGGGCCGTTCCCCACCGAGCTGTTCGACGCCGACGGGGAGCAGCTGCGGCAGATCGGGGCGGAGTACGGCACCACGACCGGGCGGCCCCGCCGCTGCGGCTGGTACGACGCGGTGATCGCGCGGTACGCCGCCCGGATCAACGGGCTCACCGAGTTCTTCCTCACCAAGCTCGACTGCCTCGGCGCCTGGGAGGAGATCCCGGTGTGCGTGGCCTACGAGATCGACGGCGAGCGGCACGACGAGATGCCGATGACCCAGACCGACTTCCACCACGCCAAGCCGATCCTGGAGTACCTCCCCGGCTGGAAGTCCGACATCTCCGGCTGCCGTACCTTCGCCGAGCTCCCCGCCAACGCCCAGGCCTACGTCCGCCGCCTCGAGGAGCTCTCCGGGGCACCGTTCTGGGGCGTCGGGGTGGGGCCGGGGCGCGAGGAGTCCCTGGTCCTGCGCTGAGCGGACCCTGACCGCCTGACCGACCCCGGCCGGGCTCCCCGGACCGGACCGCAGCCACGAACTAGGGTTGGTGCACGTGAAGACGCTCGTGATCGGCACGGGAGGGCGCGAGCACGCCCTCGCCCTCGCTCTCTCCCGCGACCCGCACGTCACCGAGGTCCACGTGGCCCCCGGCAACCCGGGAATGGCTGCGTGCGCGCGCCTGCACCCCGTCGACCAGATGGACGGGGCCGCGGTGGCTGCGCTGGCGGTCGAGCTGGCCGTCGACCTGGTCGTGGTCGGACCGGAGGCCCCGCTGGTGGCCGGCGTGGCCGACGCCGTCCGGGAGGCGGGGATCGCCTGTTTCGGCCCCAGCCGCGAGGCGGCCCGGATCGAGGGCTCCAAGGCGTTCGCCAAGGACGTGATGGCGGCGGCCGAGGTGCCGACCGCGATGGCCCGGGTGTGCGAGACCGACGAGGAGGTCGCGGACGCGCTGGACGCCTTCGGGGCGCCGTACGTGGTCAAGGACGACGGGCTCGCCGCGGGCAAGGGCGTCGTGGTCACCGACGACCTGGCGCTGGCCCGCCGGCACGCCGCGTCCTGCGGGCGCGTGGTCGTCGAGGAGTACCTCGACGGCCCCGAGGTGTCGCTGTTCGCGATCACCGACGGGACCACGGTCTACCCGCTCCAGCCGGCCCAGGACTTCAAACGTGCCCTGGACGGGGACGCCGGGCCGAACACCGGCGGGATGGGCGCCTACACCCCGCTGCCGTGGGCCCCCGCCGACCTGGTCGAGGAGGTTCAGCGACGGGTCCTGGTCCCCACGGTGCGGGAGATGGCTCGCCGGGGAGCGCCGTTCTCGGGCCTGCTGTACGCCGGCCTGGCGCTGACCCGCAAGCGCGGACTGCGGGTGGTGGAGTTCAACGCCCGGTTCGGCGACCCGGAGACCCAGGCGCTGCTCCAGCGCCTCGACTCCCCGCTCGGGGTGCTGCTGCTCGCCGCGGCGCAGGGCCGGCTCGACGAGGTCGACCCGCCCCGCTGGCGCGGCGGCGCGGCGGTGGCCGTGGTGGTGGCCTCCTCCGGCTATCCCGACGCCCCCCGAACCGGCGACCCGGTCACCGGGGTCGAGGACGCCGACGCGCTGGAGGGGGTCGACGTCGTCCACGCCGGGACCGCCCTGGTGGACGGGACCCTGGTCACCGCCGGCGGCCGGGTCCTCGCGGTGACCGCGGTCGGCAGCGACGTGGCCGATGCGCGCGCCCGGGCCTACGCCGGGGTCGACCTCATCCAGATCGACGGCGCCCACCACCGCACCGACATCGCCTCAGGAGCCTGAATGTCCCACCCCAACGTCCTGGCCACCAGGTACGCCGCCGCGGACCTCGCCGAGGTCTGGTCCCCCGAGCACAAGATCGTGCTCGAGCGGCGGCTGTGGATCGCGGTCCTCAAGGCCCAGCAGGACCTCGGCGTCGACGTGTCCGACGGCGTCGTGGCGGACTACGAGAAGGTCGTCGACCAGGTCGACCTGGCCTCGATCGCCGCCCGGGAGCGGGTCACCCGGCACGATGTGAAGGCCCGGATCGAGGAGTTCTGCGCGCTGGCGGGCCACGAGCACATCCACAAGGGGATGACCTCGCGCGACCTGACCGAGAACGTCGAGCAGCTCCAGGTGGTCTCCTCGCTGCGGCTCCTGCGGGTGCGGGTCCTGGCAGCACTGGCGCGGCTGGGCCGGTTGGCCTCCGAGCACGAGACCCTGGTCATGGCCGGACGCTCCCACAA
The DNA here is from genome assembly GCA_963784485.1 of uncultured Actinomycetota bacterium. Taxonomy (GTDB): domain Bacteria; phylum Actinomycetota; class Actinomycetes; order Propionibacteriales; family Nocardioidaceae; genus Marmoricola_A. Next base: position 1,190,331 of record CAWARH010000005.1, read on the forward strand.
CGTGGCCGCGCAGGCCACCACGCTGGGGAAGCGGTTCGCGACCGTGGCCGACGAGCTGCTGGTCGGGTTCGAGAGGCTGGAGGAGCTGCTCGCGAGGTACCCGCTCCGCGGCATCAAGGGCCCGGTCGGGACCTCGCAGGACATGCTCGACCTCCTCGACGGTGACGCCGAGCGCCTGGCCGCGCTCGAGGAGCGGATCGCCGCCCACCTCGGCTTCGACCGGGTGCTGACCAGCGTCGGCCAGGTCTATCCCCGCAGCCTCGACTTCGACGTCGTCTCGGCCCTGGTCCAGCTGGTCGCGGCACCGTCGAACCTGGCCACCACGATCCGGCTGATGGCCGGGATCGAGCTGGTCACCGAAGGCTTCCAGGAGGGGCAGGTCGGCTCCAGTGCGATGCCGCACAAGATGAACACCCGCTCCTGCGAGCGGGTCAACGGCCTGGCGGTCGTGCTGCGCGGCTACCTCTCCATGGTCGGCGAGCTGGCCGGGGACCAGTGGAACGAGGGAGACGTGTCCTGCTCGGTGGTCCGCCGCGTGGCGCTGCCCGACGCGTTCTTCGCCGCAGACGGGCTGTTCCAGACCTTCCTCACCGTGCTCGACGAGTTCGGGGTGTTCCCGGCCGTGGTGCAGCGCGAGCTCGACCGCTACCTCCCCTTCCTGGCCACCACCAAGGTGCTCATGGCAGCGGTCCGCAACGGCGTGGGCCGGGAGATCGCCCACGAGGCGATCAAGCGCGCCGCCGTGGGGGTGGCCCTGGACATGCGGCGCGGTCAGGGCGAGAACGACGTGTTCGCGCGGCTCGGCGCCGACCCCGACCTCGGGCTCACCCCGGACCAGCTCGCCTCCCTGGTCGCCGACCCGATCACCTTCACCGGCGCGGCCCGCGGACAGGTCGAGGCCGTCGTCGCCCGGGTGGCACGGCTGGTCGCAGTCGAGCCCGAGGCGGCGGCGTACACGCCGGGTGCGATCCTCTGACCTATGCGGATGTTCGTGGCGGTGCTGCCGCCGGAGCCGGTCGTCGACCGGCTCGAGGAGCTCCTCGAGCCGCGCCGGGAGGCTGCGGACTTCCGGTGGACGCTGCCCGAGACGTGGCACGTCACGCTGGCCTTCCTCCCCGGGGTGCCTGACCGCAGGCTCGACGACCTCCTCGACGAGCTGGCCGCCGCTGCCGCCCGCCGGACGGCGTTCCACCTCCGGGTGAGCGGCGGTGGGGCGTTCCCCGACGTGGCCACGGCACGGTTGCTGTACGCCGGGGTGTCCGGCGTGGACGGGGGCGACGACGAGCTCCGCCGGCTGTCGGCGGGCTCGCGGGCGGCGGCCAACCACGCGGGCGCCGCCGCGGAGGGCGGCCCCTTCCGCCCCCACCTCACGCTGGCCCGGCTCCGGAGGCCGGCGTCGGTGATCGGCTGGGCGCAGCTGCTCGACGGCTTCTCCACCGACCCGTTCGCGGTGACCGAGAGCGTCCTGGTCCGCTCCCACCTCGGGGAGGGGCCGCACGGGTCCCCCCGCTACGAGGTCATGGCCGCGTTCCCGCTCGGCCCGGAGCAGGAGGAAATGCCCCGGTAACCCGGTCGGGATAAGGTCGGAGTCGTCAGCGCCGCCCCCACCACTCGAGAGGTTGAGCGACGTGCCGTTCCTTCTGCGGGTCGAGCTCCCCGACGTGCCGGGGTCCCTGGGCCGGGTCGCGACGACCATCGGCGAGGCGGGCGGCGACATCGAGGCCATCGAGATCGTCGAGCACCGCCCCGACGGCACCGCGGTCGACGACGTGCTCCTGGAGATGGCGCCGGGCATGATGCCCGACTCGGTGGTCTCGGCGTGCAACATGCTCGACGGCGTCCATGTCCTGTGGGTCTCGCGCTACGCAGCCGGCGGGAACCTCTTCCTCGACCTCGAGGTCGTCGAGCACCTCACCGTGAACCCCGCCTTCGCCCTCGACGAGCTCGTGGACATGCTGCCGGTGACGTTCCGGGCGGACTGGGGGGTCCGGCTCTCCCGCACCGACTCCGGTGTCAAGCGCGTGCACGCCACCTCGGCCGCACCTGACCTGGGCGACGACCAGCTGCGGTGGTTCCCCCTGGACCGCGCCGCACGGCTCGAGGTCGACCCGGTGTGGGGGCAGCTGAGCGACAACGTCGTGGCCGCAGCGCCCCTGAGCAGCCAGGAGATGGTGGTGATCGGGCGCCGGGGCGGCCCCGAGATCCTCGCCTCCGAGGTGGCCAGGCTGGGCCACCTCGCCGCCCTGGCCGTGACCATCGCCGCCGCCGACTGACCATGACGTGCGCACCCGCGGGCGCCCCTGGCCGGTGCCGCACCGGAAGCGCGAGACTGGGACCGTGAACCCCGAGCCCGCCGCGAACCGGACGGTGCTCGTGGTCGACGACGACCACGACGTGGCGATGGTCTGCAGCCTCCACCTGCAGGCGGCCGGCTTCGAGGTCCGCTGGGCCGGCACCGGCCAGGAGGCGGTCGACCTCGTGGGCAGCGCGCTGCCCGACGTCATCGTGCTGGACTACTCCCTGCCCGACGTCGACGGCATCGAGGTGCTGCGACGGCTCCGGGCCCACGAGCCGACCTCGCGGATCCCGGTCGTGATGCTCACCGCACGCACCTTGGAGCGCGACCAGCTCGCGGCCTGGGAGGCCGGGGTCAACGACTACCTGGTCAAGCCGTTCGAGGGCAGCCGCCTGGTCGCCTCCGTCACCTCCCTGGCCCAGGACGGACGGCCCGGTGTCCCGCGGGAGCGCCGGGTCGAGCGACGCTCCACCTGGGGCGGGGACCGGCGGTCCACCGGCCGGCAGGGCGACCCGTCCTGGGGGCGGGACCGGTCCTGGGCGGCGGCGATCGTGGAGTCCGCCTCCGACGCTGTCGTGCTGCTCACCCCGGAGGGGTTGATCCACTCCTGGAACGAGGGCGCCGTCGACCTCTACGGCTGGCAGGGCGTGGAGGTGCTCGGCTCCCCGGTGAGTGTGCTCACGGTCTCCGACGACCTGCCCATGGTGACCGCGCGGAGGGCGGCGGCAGCGCGCAGCGAGCCGGGCAGGGCGTTCGAGACCGCGGCGCTGCACCGTGACGGTCGCCGGTTGCGCGTGTCCTGGTCCCTCTCCCCGGTGCGCGACGCCTCCGGGTCGGTCTGGGCGGTCTCCGCCGTGGTGCGGGACGTGACCGAGCGCGCCCGGGCCGCCGAGCGTCTCTCCGGCCTGGTCGAGACGGCGCCGGACGCGATGGTGGTGGTCGACGACCAGGGACGCATCGAGCTGGTCAACGCCCGGGCCGAGGCGCTGTTCGGCCACCACCGGGACGCCCTCATGGGCCAGGACGTCGAGGTGCTCGTCCCCGAGCCGCTGCGCGCCCGGCACCGCGCACACCGCCAGGTCTACGGCGTGCACCCGACCGAGCGCGGCTTCGGCGCCCGTCGGGCGGAGCTGACCGCCCTGCGTGCCGACGGCAGCACGGTCCCGGTCGAGATCCGGCTGACCCCGTTGCCCGGGTCCCACGGCCCGGCCTACGCCGCCACCGTCCGAGAGCTGCCCGACCGGTCCCAGGGGTACGACGCGATCCGCAACCTCATCGAGGCCGCGCCGGACGCCGTCGTCTGCGTCGACACCGCGGGACTCGTCCGGCTGGTCAACGGGCGGGCCGAGCGCATGTTCGGGCACGCCAGGGACGAGCTGGTGGGGCGTCCGGTGGAGCGCCTCGTCCCGGAGCGGTTCCACGCCACCCACCTCGGCCTGCGCACGTCGTACGTCGCGCAGCGGCACCCGCGCGCGACGGCGGTCGGCCGCGACCTGCTGGGGCTGCGCCGCGACGGCACCGAGTTCCCCGTGCAGGTCGCACTGAGCACGCTGGAGCACGACGACGCGCAGCTGACCCTGGCCTGGATCCGCGACGTCACCGAGCGCCGGCGGGCCGAGGAGGCCCAGGCGCTGGCCTACGAACGGGAGCGGCAGGCGAGCTCCCGGCTGCTCGAGGTCGACCGGCTGCGTACCGACTTCCTGTCCACCGTCAGCCACGAGCTGCGCACGCCGTTGACCGCGATCCGGGGGTTCTCGGAGTGGCTGGTGGGCGCCTGGGACCAGACCCCCGACGAGCGTCGCCGCGACATGGTGGTCCGGATGCTGCACGCCGGCTCGCGGCTCGACTTCCTCATCCAGGACCTCCTGGACTTCTCCCGGCAGGAGCGCGGCCAGCTCAAGGTCGAGCTCGCGCCGCACCCGGTGGCGCCCCTGGTCGAGCAGACCCTGGAGCACGTCGCCGACGCGCTGGAGGACCGTCGCCTCGACGTGCGGGTCGAGCCCGGGACCGTCGTGCTGGCCGACCGCAGCGCGCTCATGCGCGTGCTGGAGAACCTGCTCACCAACGCCGCGAAGTTCTCCTCTCCCGGCTCGACGATCTCGGTGACCGCCCGGGGTGTGCCCGGCGGCGTGGCGCTGGTGGTCGCCGACAGCGGGATCGGCATCGACCCGGGGGAGCACGAGAAGGTCTTCGACCGGTTCTACCGGGTGCCCGGCGAGGCCGCCGAGCGGCCAGGCACCGGCATCGGCCTGGCCATCGTCAAGCAGTTCGCGGAGGCGCAGGGAGCCACCGTGTCGGTGAGCTCCGTGCCGGGGGAGGGCACCATGTTCACCGTGACGCTACGCACCCCCGCCCAGCACCCGCCCTCGGACGCCTCCGGCCCCTCCACCGAGGCCCCGCCTGCCGAGCGCGAGCAGCCGGGCGAGCGGTGGCGCCGCTCGGCGACCGCGACCTCGGGGGAGGAGTACGCCCAGGCGTACGCCGAGCGGTTCGACGCGCTCGCCGCCGCCGGCGCGCACGTGCACGGCGAGGTGGACTTCGTGGCCGCCCGGGTCCCGACGCCCGCGCGGCTCCTGGACGCCGGGTGCGGCACCGGCCGGATCGCGCAGCGGCTGGCCGAGGTCGGCTTCTCCGTCGTGGGCGTCGACGTCGACGTCGCCATGGTCGAGGTGGCCCGGCAGCGGGCCCCCGAGCTCGACTGGTACGTCCAGGACCTCGCCGAGCTGGAGGTGCCCGGGCTGTTCGACGCCGTGGTCCTGGCCGGCAACGTGGTGCCGTTCCTCAGCGTCGAGGACCTGCCCCGCGTGCTCGGCTCCCTGGCCGGGGTCCTGGCGCCCGGTGGACTGCTCGTGACCGGTTTCGGGACCCACCGGGACCACCTGCCTGCGGCGGCGGTGGTCGTGGCGTGGGAGGAGTACGACGCGGTGTGCCGCGCGGCCGGCCTGGAGCTGGTCGAGCGGTGCGGGGGGTGGGCGGGAGAGCCGCCGAGCGGCAGCTACGCGGTCGGGGTCCACCGCCGGCCGGCGTGATCCCCTGGTGGGGGCTGGCTACTGGGCCAGACCGTAGAGCCGGTCCCCGGCGTCCCCGAGGCCCGGCACGATGTAGCCCTTCTCGTTGAGCTTCTCGTCCATGGCCGCGGTGACCACGGTGACCGGCACGTCGATGCCCGCGAGGTCCTGCTCGAGCCGGGCGCAGCCCTCAGGTGCGGTGAGCAGGCAGATCGCGGTGATGTGGTCGGCGCCGCGCTCGACCAGGAACGCGATCGCCGCAGCGAGCGTGCCGCCGGTGGCGAGCATCGGGTCCAGCACGTAGCACTGGCGTCCGGAAAGGTCCTCGGGCAGCCGCTCGGCGTACGTCGAGGCCTCGAGGGTCTGCTCGTTGCGGGCCATGCCCAGGAAGCCGACCTCGGCCGTGGGCAGCAGCCGCATCATCCCCTCCAGCATGCCGAGCCCGGCGCGCAGGATCGGGACCACCAGGGGCGGGGGCGTGACCAGCTTGATGCCGACGGCCAGCGACACCGGCGTGCGGACGGTGACCGGCTCCACGCGTACGTCCCGGGTGGCCTCGTAGGCCAGCAGCGTCACCAGCTCCTCGGTGAGACGACGGAACGTCGGCGAGTCGGTCCGCTCGTCCCGCAGCGCGGTGAGCTTGTGGGAGACGAGGGGATGGTCGACGACGTGTACGCGCATGGGCGTCACCGTAGCCAATCGGTGACGCATCCGCGCACCGCGGGCAACCCCCTGGCTCCTGTGGTGCGCGAGTGCGATGATCGACCCACCGTGCCGGCGGCGATGCGCCTCCGGACGGGTGCCGACGCGGAACGAGGAACCAGCGATGCCCCAGGACCCCGACGACCTGGAAGGTGTGGACTTCGCACTCGTCGCCTACCGCGAGGGGGGCGACTGGCGGGTGGAGGAGCTCGACGACGAGCACCTGGTCGACCTGGACTCCCTGACCGGCGAGCTGCGCCGGGTGCCGGGCGACTTCGGGTCGCTGGCGATGATCTCCTTCGAGGAGGACTACCTCCTGCTGGTCCGTGTGACCGCCGGCCACACGCGCGTGCTGCTCTCCGACGTGACCGCCGCGACCGAGTGGCCGATGGCCCGGTCGGTGGTCTCGGAGCTGGAGATCCCGATGCCGGAGGACGACGACGAGCAGGTCCCGGCCGGCGACCTGGGCATCGTGGCCGACCTCGGCCTCCCCGCCATGGACCTCGGGGCCATGCTCGACGACTTCGACCTGTACCCCGACGAGGTGCTCGGGGACATCGCCAGCACCCTCGGCTTCGGCGCGTTGTACGACGACGCGCTCGGCGTCACCACCCCCTGACGTGGAGCCAGGCGGCCCGTGGGTCGAGGCGATGCGCGCCGCCCTGGCGGAGGCGCGGTCGGCCTCGGCCTCCGACGACGTACCGGTCGGGGCGGTGGTGTGCGACGAGACCGGAGCTGTCGTGGCCCGGGGCCGCAACCGGCGCGAGGCCGACGCCGACCCCACGGCGCACGCCGAGGTGGTCGCCCTGCGCGAGGCGGCTCGGCTGCGGGGGAGCTGGCGGCTGGCCGGGTGCTCGCTGGTGGTCACCCTCGAGCCCTGCACGATGTGCGCGGGTGCGATCGGGCTCGCCCGGGTCGACCGCCTGGTCTTCGGCGCCTTCGACGACAAGGCAGGGGCGGTCGGCTCGCTGTGGGACGTGCTGCGGGACCGACGGCTCAACCACCGTCCCGAGGTGGTCGCCGGGGTCCTCGCCGAGGAGTCCGCTGCGCTGCTGCGCGGGTTCTTCGGCTCCCACCGGCAGCCGCCGGGGGCTGATTTCTCCGCCGGTCGGGGTCTCTAGTAGCCTCGTCGGCGGTGGCGTGTCCGAGCGGCCTAAGGAGAACGCCTCGAAAGCGTTTGTGGGTGAAAGTCCACCGAGGGTTCAAATCCCTCCGCCACCGCCAACAGCTGCTGACCGATGCCCGGGCCAGCAGCCGGAAAAGGCCCCGTCGGCCCGGATCTCCGGGCCGACGGGGCCTTGTCAGGCAGGGTGGTGGCGTGGACGAGCCAGAGAGCACTGCGTCGGCCCGGTTGATGGGCTTCGACGGCTGGGACCGGTGGGAGCCCATCGACGGCGGCAGAGGCGGTGCCAGCCTCGCGTGGAAGGACGGGCGCGCGTACGTCGTCAAGGTCTACCCCGCGGACCGAGGGTCGCGCGGAGCCCGCGAGCGAGCGGCGCTGCATGCGCTCGCGGGCGCGGCGGGTACGCCAGCGCTGCTGGCCGAGGCCGGTGACCCGCCCTGCGTGGTGATGTCCTACCTCGACGGGGCGGGCAGCCTGGCGGACGCCCTGCTCGGGACCGACCCGCAGCGTGCCGGGGAGGCGGTGTTGCGGTGGGCAGAGGCGCTGGGTGCCCTGCACGCCGCGAGCACGTCCGAGACCCGCGTCGCCTTCACCGAGGCGATGGCCGAGCGTGCGCCCGAGCTCGAGGTCAGATCCCTGACCGGTGACTTCGCGGTCGCCGCAGGCCGGTACGCCGACGTGCTGGAGGAGCTGGGGCTGCCGGCGCACCTGCAGGGGCTCGAAGACCTCCGCACGCTGCCGTCGACGTTGGGGGACCCAGCCCAGGAGGTCTTGAGCCCGGCTGACACCTGCCCCGACAACAACGTGCTCGCGGGGGAGCGCATGCACCTGATCGACTTCGAGCACGCCGAGCTGCGCCATCGCGTCTGGGACGTCGCCTACCTTCGCGCCCCCTGGCCCAGTTGCTGGTGCGCCTGGCTGCTCCCCGAGGAGGTGGCCGAGGCCGCTGTGTCCAGGTACCGCCAGAGGACCGGGAAGGCCGTCGCGGGCCCGAGCTTCGTCACCGCCCTGGACCTGGCCACCCTCGGCTGGCAGGCGATGACCCCGGCCTGGTTCATCGCGGGCGCCCTGGCCAGCGACGACGCGTCGGCGGGCCCGCGGCGCCCGAGCCGCCGGGCGTTCGTGCTCCACCGCCTGGCCGCCGTCGCCGGCAACGACACCCGGCCCGCGCTCGCGGCCCTGGCCGCCGATCTGCACGCCTCGCTCCGCGGCCGCTGGGGCGAGGTGCCGCTGGAGCTCGCGCCGGCGTTCCGCGGCACGGGACCCTGACGGGTGGCCGCTCGTACGACGAGGCGGTTCTCTGTGGCAGGTTGTCGTAGCGGTGAGATGTCATTCGTAGAGGGAGCAAGGGCGGTCATCGGGACCGCGCAGAACGGAGGAGCAGCATGACCCACTACCTGCTGAGCGTGCACGGACCCGTCGAGCGGGGCGAGTACGGGAGCTACGGCTCCCGGGCGGCGATGGAGGAGGCCTTCGCCGCGACCGGCGCCTTCAACGACAGGCTCCGCGCCGAGGGCTACTGGGTCTTCGCCGGGGGGCTGGCGCCGGGCTCGACCGCGACGGTCGTCGACGGCCAGGGCGACGCTCCGGTGATGACCGACGGCCCCTACCTGGAGACCAAGGAGGTCCTGGGCGGCTTCTGGGTGATCGACGCACCGGACCTCGACGTGGCCCTGAGACTCGCCGCCGACGGGTCCAGGGCGTGCCGGGGCAAGGTCGAGGTGCGGCCGTTCGAGGGCCTCGCCTGAGCGGGCTCAGCGGCGGCGGGACGGCGCCGGGCGAAGCCGGGGCCGTCGAGCAGGTGTTCCGCGAGGAGTACGGCCGCCTGGTCGCCTGCCTCGTCCGTCGGTTCCACGACATCGACCTGGCCGAGGAGGCTGCGAGCGAGGCGCTCGTGGCCGCGCTGGAGCGGTGGCCGAGCACGGGGGTGCCCCCCAACCCGGGCGGCTGGCTCACCACCACCGCGCGGAACCGCGCCCTCGACCGGATCCGCCGTGAGAGGCTGCGCGGCGCCAAGCACCAGGCTGCGCAGATCCACCACGACGACACGCCCCACGAGCCCACCGGACCGGTCGAGGACGACCGGTTGCGGCTGCTGTTCACCTGCTGTCACCCGGCGTTGGCGCCGCAGGCGCGGATCGCGCTGACCCTGCGCCTCCTCGGCGGGTTGACGGTGGCTGAGGTCGCGCGGGCGTTCCTGGTGCCCGAGACCACCATGGCGCAGCGGATCACCAGGGCGAAGCGGAAGATCGCCGCGGCGCAGGTGCCCTACCGGGTGCCCGGGGCCAGCGACCTCCCCGAACGGCTGGGCGGCGTCCTGGCGGTGCTGTTCCTGGTCTTCAACGAGGGCTACCTCGCCACCGGCGACGGGGACCCGGTGCGCGCCGACCTCACCGGCGAGGCGATCCGGCTGGCACGGGTGCTTCGCCAGCAGCTCCCGGCGGAGCCGGAGGTCGCCGGTCTGCTCGCGCTGCTGCTGCTCACCGAGGCCCGGCGAGAGGCTCGCGTGCGAGAGGGGCAGCTGGTTCCGCTGAGCGAGCAGGACCGCGCCGGCTGGGACCGCGAGCTGATCGCCGAGGGCCACGACCTGGTCCGGGAGTGCCTCGCGGCCGACCGGCCCGGCCGCTACCAGCTCCTCGCCGCCATCAACGCCGTCCACACCGACGCCCGGGCTTCGGACACGGACTGGTCGCAGGTGGTCGCGCTGTACGACCAGCTCACCCGGTTCGACCCCTCGCCGGTCGTCGCGCTCAACCGCGCGGTCGCGGTCGCGGAGCTCGACGGTCCGACGGTCGCCCTCGCTCTGGTCGAACGGCTCCCGCTCGCGGCGTACCACCCCTGGCACGTCGCTCGTGCGGAGCTGCTCCGCAGGCTCGGCAGGAGCGCCGAGGCCAGGCAGGCCTACGACGCCGCGATCACCGCCACGAGGAACTCCGCCGAACGCAGCTACCTGGCCAGGAGGCGCGGAGAGCTGGTCTGACCCGGTCGAGCACGACCGCGTCGAAGGGCACGGTGCGGCCCCGGATACGGCATCCTGGGTCCAAGACACCTCACCAGGAGTGACGCATGTTCGATCTGGTCAACGGGATCCCGGTCCACGCGCTCGTCGTCCACGTGGTGGTGGTGCTGCTGCCCCTGGCCGCGGTGGGCACCCTGGCCCTGGCGCTGGTCCCGCCCTGGCGGCTGAGGTACGGCTTCCTGGTCACCGTTGTCGCTGTCCTTGCGGCCGTTGCCATCCCGGTGGCGACCCAGAGCGGTGAGGAGCTGCAGGGTCGGGTCGGCAACCCCGGCGAGCACGCCGAGCTCGGCGACCAGCTGATCTGGTTCGCGGTGCCCCTGGTCCTGGTGGCCGCGGCGCTGTGGCTGCTGCCGCTGCGCGGCCGACGGGCGGGAGGCGACGGGCCGGGACGCGGCCTGATGACGGCGGTCGCGGTGCTGGGCATCGTCGTCGCCGTGGCCAACGGCTACCAGGTCTTCCGGGTGGGTGACTCCGGCGCGAAAGCCGTCTGGGAGGACAAGATCGCGTCCTCGGGCGGCTGACCGGCTGGTCGGGCTCACCGTGCGTAGACCTCGACCTCGGTGGCCTTGACCGAGAACAGCACGCGGGTCCCCGGGGTCAGGTCGAGCTCGGCGGCGGCGTGCATGGTGATGTCCGCGCTCAGGTCCGCGGCCCGGACCCGGAGCTGGTCGCCGCGCGGCTCGAGCTCGGTCACCTCGACCTCGAGGGAGTTGCGGGGGCTGCCGCCCGGGCGGGAGCGGAACACCGACACGGCATGGGGCCGGAAGACCGCCACGACAGGGCTGCCCGGGGTCGGGTCCGGGCCGCTGACCACTCCCTCCACGCGGCGACCTGACGACGCGTGCACGGCGTCGTCCCGCCAGAGACCGGCGACCAGGTTGAGCCCGGCGATGCGGGCCGCGAACCCGCTCCGGGGGCGGGACAGCACCTCGGCGCTGGGTCCTTGCTCCACCACCCGTCCCGCCTCCACGACGACCACCCGGTCGGCCAGCAGCAGCGCGTCGAGGACGTCGTGGGTGACCACGACCGCCGAGCGGTCCCGGAGCACCCGCTTGAGGGTCTGTCGCAGGGCCGGGGCCACGGCCACGTCGAGCGCGGCCATCGGCTCGTCGAGCAGCAGCAGGCGCGGGTCGGCGGCCAGCGCCCGGGCGACGGCGACCCGCTGCGCCTGACCGCCGGAGAGCCGGTCCGGTCGGCGGTCGCCCAGGTCCCCGACCCCGACCTCGCTCAGCCAGTGGTCGGCCAGCCCGCGCGCCGTACGGCGTCCCTCGCCCCGGCTGCGCGGTCCGAACGCGACGTTGGCGCGGGCGTCGAGGTGCGGGAACAGCAGCGGCTCCTGGGCGAGCAGAGCGACCTGTCGCTGGTGCGGCGGCACCCACGCTCGGCCTCGTCCCTCGTCGACGTCGGTGAGCACGCGGCCGTCGAGCTCGACGCGACCGTGGTGGGGGCGCAGGAGTCCGGCGGCGACGGCGAGGAGCGTGGACTTCCCTGCTCCGTTGGGTCCGAGCAGGGCCACGGTCTCGCCGGGGGAGACGTCGAAGCCGACGTCGAGCCCGCGTTCGGGGACCCGGGCCCGGAGCAGGAGGGTCATGGCGACTGCCGCCCGGTCCGGGCGAACCCGATCACCACGACCGCCACCACGACGAGGACCAGGCTCAGCGCTACCGCGGCGTCGGCATCGGTCTCGCGCTGCAGGTAGATCTCCAGCGGCAGGGTCCGGGTGCGGCCCTGGAGGCTCCCGGCGAAGGTGAGGGTGGCGCCGAACTCGCCCAGCGCGCGGGCGAAGGACAGCACGGCACCCGACACCAGGCCCGGCAGCACCAGCGGCAGGGTGACCCGGCGGAACACGGTGCCCGGCGCGGCGCCCAGCGAGGCGGCGACCACCTCGTAGCGCTGTCCCGCGGTCCGCAGAGCCCCCTCCACGCTCACCACCAGGAACGGCAGCGCCACGAACGTCTGCGCCATGACCACCGCCGTCGTGGAGAACGCGACCTGCACGCCCAGCACTTCCAGGGTGCTGCCGAGCAGTCCCCGCCGACCGAAGGTGTAGAGCAGCGCGAGCCCGCCGACGACCGGCGGCAGGACCAGCGGCAGCAGCACCAGGGACCGGAGCAGCCCCTGGCCGCGGAACGACGTCCGGGCGAGCACCAGCGCCATCGGCACCCCCAGCAGCAGGCAGAGCGCCGTGCTTGCGGTCGCGGTGCGCAGGCTGAGCGACAGCGCGGCCCGGGAGGCCTCGGAGGTGACCAGCGCGGGGAACTCCGACCAGCTGACCCGGGCGACGATCGCGCCCACCGGGAGGACGATGAAGACGGCTCCGAGCAGGGCGGGCAGCACCACCCACCGGGGGAGCCCGACCGCTCGGGTGGAGGAGGCCACCGGGTCACCTGCCGGGCAGGCCGAAACCAGCCTCGCGCAGCACGCGACGGCCGCGGTCACCGGTCACCAGGTCGACGAACTCGGCCGCCAGGGCGGGATGGGCGCTGTCGGCCACGGGTGCGATCGGGTAGCTGTTCACGACCGTGCCGGACTCCGCGAACCCGATGCCGGTGACCCGGTCGCCGGCTGCCTGGACGTCGGTGACGTAGACCAGCCCGGCGTCGGCCTCACCGGTCTCGACCTTGGTGAGCACGTCGGTCACCGACTGCTCCTCGCTGACCGGGCTCAGGGTGACGCCGCCGGCGCGGGCCACCGCCCCGGCGGCCGCACCGCACGGCACCACGGGGGCGCACACGACCAGGTTCAGCGTCGGGTCCGCGAGGTCGTCCAGGGACCGTACGTCGGCGGGGTTCCCCGGCGGGACGACGATCTCGAGCGTGTTGGTCGCGAAGACCACCGGGTCGCTGCCGACCAGGCCGTCGGTCACCAGCGTGTCCATGTTGGCGGTGTCGGCCGACGCGATCACGTCGGCGGGGGCACCGCCCTGCACCTGGGCGACCAGGTCGGAGGACCCGGCGAAGGCGAGCCGCACGGTGACCCCGTCGTGCTCTGCCTCGAACTCCCGCGCCAGGTCGGTGAAGGTGGCGGTGAGCGACGAGGCCGCGAAGACCGTCAGGGTCCCGCCCGCCCCGTCCGCCGGGCCTGAGCCGTCGCCGGAACCGGAGCCGCAGGCGGTGGAGCCGGTGGTGAGCGCGACCAGGACGACACCCGTGCGGATCCAGCGCCTCATGCCTCTCCCTCCACGGTCTCGACGATCACGGTGGTGGACTTGATGACCGCGACAGCCACCGAGCCCGGCTCGAGTCCCAGGTCCCGGACCGCCTCGCTGCTCATCAATGACACGACGCGGAAGGGGCCGCACTGCAGCTCGACCTGGGCCATCACCGTGTCGAGCCGGATGTCGGTGACGAGCCCGACGAACCGGTTCCTGGCCGAGCTCGCCACACCACCGGGGACCCCGGGCACCGAGGCCTGCGCGCGCGCCACCTGGGCCACCTCGTACCCGTCGACGACCTTGCGGCCGGAGCCGTCCAGGTCGGCGTGCAGCACCCCCTGGTCCACCCAGCGGCGGACGGTGTCGTCACTCACGCCCAGGTAGTGGGCGGCTTTTCGAATCCTCATCTGCGGCACCAGACCCATACTAGAACAGCAGAGGCGGTTCAAAAGCACGTGATCGACCGAGGACGCGGCACGGGTCTGGTCTCTGTTCACCGAAGGGCCTTGACCGTTCGTGCTTGTCTTTACCTAGTCCGATCCGGGAGCGGACGACCTGCGTGCGGCGTGGTGTGGCGTGGTCGGCTCCGGTCCCAGACCTCTGCGAGGACGAGGGAGTCCGCACGATGATGATGGCTGACCTTCCTGCCGACGTGACCATCGTCGGCCACCGCTGCCGCACCTACCCTCGCGAGCGGACCAACGAGGACACCGCTGCTGCCCTGCGCGCCGTGGCGAAGCTGGAGGGTGCCTGGTGCGAGATCGACACGTGGACGCTCGCCGACGGGACACGGATCGTCTTCCACGACACCGAGTGGCGCCGCGTCGCCGATCCGGACACGCTGCCGGCCGGACTGCCGAAGAAGGTCAAGAACGCCACCTGGGCGCAGGTGAAGAAGATCCGCACCCGTGGTGGGGAGAAGATCCCACGACTGGAGCGCATGCTCAGGCTCGGCGCCCGGCTCGAGGTGCCGCTGGTCGTGGAGGTGAAGAACACGCTGGGCGGGATCACCGACCTCCTCGACCCTGCCGGCCTCGAAGGCGTGTGGTTCTACCAGACGCCGTCGCCGCCCGGGTGCAGGCTGCGCCAGATCGACTCCCTCGCCGAGGACGGCGCGACGGTCGGGGTGAAGACCCGGGCAGACTGCGCGCTCAGCCCCGAGGAGATCGCCGAGCACGGATCGTTCGTCGCCGACAAGGCGTCGGCCCTGCTGGCCGACGACGCGGCGCTGACCCAGGAGTACCTCGACCTCGGGCTCACCGTCCTGCCCCAGAAGGTGGGGCGCACGAAGTCCCCCGCTCTCGTCGAGGCCGGGGTCAGGCACCTCGTCGTGAACCACCCGAGCAAGGCCATGGACTGGACCTTCCCCGGCACCTCGTAGGGGCCGTGCCCGGGGGTCAGGGAGAGACGAACGTGCCCACGAGCGGCTCGTCGGCAGCCCGCGTGACCTCACGTGACATGCAACCGGCCCGGTCCCCGACCCTCCGCAGTCCGGCGAGGTCGCCGGCTCCCCAGGACGCGTTGCGGCGGCGGACGGTGGCGTACATGATCTGTGTGTCCGCGGCGGGATGGGCCAGCCCGACCACGTGGCCGAGCTCGTGGACGATCACCTCTCCCCAGGTGTACCCGCGGCCGAACCCGTTGCCCAGGTTGCGGTCCTGCGCGGCGTTGAGCACCACCCCGCCCTGGAAGGCCAGGGAGGCGGCGTTGCCGTCCCCGGTGCGGTAACCCGGGTAGTAGCTGTTCCCCCCCACCCCGACGACCCGGGGCTGGTTGCGGAAGAGGGCGTAGTCGGCCTTGGTGCGCCAGCCGACCACCACGTCGAAGCGGGAGGACGACCGGCCCTGCGGCCGGGGCTTCTTCTTCGTACGGCCGACGTAGTCGAACTCCAGTCCGGTGGCCGCGTGCACCCGGGCGACGCCGCGCTTGAGCTGGCTCAGGGCATGTCGCGGGGCATGCCCGCGCGAGAACGCCCAGCGGATCGTCCGGCACGAGTCCCACCGGGTGCGCGGGGTGGCACTGAAGACGTGCTGGCGGGCGCGACCCCGCGGCGACCAGCCGGTCCGGACCTGGATCGTCCTGGTCTTCGACGTCGCCACCACCTTCGATCCGTCCTTCGCCGCGACCCGGTAGGTGAGGCGGCCGAACTGGTCGGTGGGCACCCGCAGCACGAAGGTGTCCCCGTCGCGGCGGGCCGTGACGTCCGCCGAGCGCCAGTGGTCGGGGAACCTCCGCTGGAGGACCAGCCGGGTGCCGTGGGGGCGGGAGCTGCCTTCCACCCGGGCGACGACCTTGCGCCCGGCCTTGACGTCGGTGTCGGACCAGGCGACCGCGATCTTGCCGGCTGCGGTGGCGTCGGTGGCGACCAGCAGCGGCGCGACCAGCACGAGGACGGCCCCTGCTCCCCACGCGACGAAGCGGCCGCGGACGGTCCGGGGGGTGGGAGGGGAGGAGGGCGGTGGGGTGCCGAGCATGGCCACGATTCAAACACGTGGCCCCGACGCCGGGCCGCAGTTCCGGCAGGCGCCCCGGGCCCGAGCCCGGGGCCGGCCTGTCGACCGGCACACCGCGTGCCCCGGAGCGCGAACGCTGGGAGAACCGGACCACGCGGCGGCTGCGGCATCGGCCGCGAGGATCAGTGTGACGAGCGGGTGTGCCCCACCGCACGACATCGGCCAGGTTTTACCGCACGGCCCCTGCCGTTCAGAGCCAGTCGCGGAGCCGCCCCAGCGCGGTGGCCATCTCGGCCTCGGAGCCGGCGAACGACAGTCGAAGGAAACGGCCACCGTCGGTGGTGTCGAAGTCGATGCCCGGGGTCACCGCGACACCGGTCTCGGCCAGCATCCTGCGTGCGTAGGCCATCGAGTCGTCGGTGAGGTGGGAGACGTCGGCGTACACGTAGAACGCGCCGTCGGCCGGGGCGAGGCGATCCAGGCCGAGGGTCGGGAGCCCGTCGAGGAGGACGGCACGGTTGCGGGCGTACCTCGCGACGTGGGCGTCGCACTCGGCGTACGACTCCTCGGTGAAGGCTGCCAGCGCGGCGTGCTGGGAGAGCACCGGGGGGCAGATGGTGAAGTTGCCGGCGAGGACGTCGACGGCGCGGCGGAGCCGCTGGGGAACCAGCATCCAGCCGATCCGCCAACCGGTCATCGAGAAGTACTTCGAGAACGAGTCGAAGACCACCGCCTCGCGGGAGAACTGCCAGGCCGAGGACTGCTCGGCGCCCGCGCCGTAGGTGATGCCGTGGTAGATCTCGTCGCTGATCAGCTGCACCCCGTGCGCCTCGCACCAGCGGGCCAGGGCGGCCAGCTCGTCGGGGGCAAGCATGGTCCCGGTCGGGTTGGCCGGGCTCGCCACCACGAGCCCGCGCACCGGCCGGTCCAGCGCCTCCAGCATGGCGACGGTCGGCTGGAAGCGCTCGTCGGCGCCGGTCGGCAGCTCCACCACCTCGCAGCCCAGCGCGGTCAGGACGTTGCGGTAGCAGGGGTAGCCCGGACGGGCGATGGCGACCCGGTCCCCTGCCTCGAACGCCGCCAGGAACGCGAGCAGGAAGCCCCCGGAGGAGCCGGTGGTCACCACCACGTCGCTCGGGGACACCTCCAGCCCGTGGACCCGGGCGTGGTGACCGGCGATCGCCTCGCGCAGCTCGGGGATGCCGACCGAGACCGTGTAGCCGAGCACCTGCTCGTCGAGGGCCCGCTTGGCGGCGTCCAGCACCGGGCGGGGAGCCGGGGTCGAAGGCTGACCGGCCACCAGGTTCACCAGGTCGCCGTGGGTGCGCTGACGCTCGGCGGCCAGGGCGAGCAGGTCCATCACGTGGAACGGCGGCACGGCGGCCCTGGTGGCAGCGGAGAAGCGGGCGACCGACCCGAGGGCGGCGGGGTCCACCATGGCAGACGGGGACGAAGGCGGCATCTGCTCACTCTAGGATGAGCCATCCAGCCGCCAGTGCCCCGTGAGGAGCCGTGACTTTCGACGTCGAGCAGCTCGACCACGTCCTGCTGCTCGGCTCAGCCGTGATCTTGGTGGCGATCCTCGCCGTGCGGCTCTCGGTGCTCGCCGGGCTCCCCAGCCTCCTGGTGTACCTCCTCCTCGGGGTGCTGCTGGGCGAGTCGGGGATCGGGATCGGCTTCGAGGACGCCAGCGTCGCGCACGCTCTCGGCTTCGGCGCGCTCGTGGTGATCCTCACCGAGGGTGGACTGACCACCAGCTGGAACGAGATCCGGCCCGCCATGCGCACCGGCGGGCTGCTGGCCACCGTCGGCGTCGGCGTCGGCGTCGCGGTGATGGCAGTGCTGGCCCACGTCGTGCTCGGGTTCGAGTGGCAGCTCGCCGTGCTGCTGGCAGCCATCACCGCGCCCACCGACGCCGCCGCGGTCTTCTCGGTGCTGCGAAGGGTCCCCCTGCCGCGTCGGCTGACGGGGGCGCTGGAGGCGGAGTCGGGGCTCAACGACGCCCCCACGGTGCTGCTGGTGACCCTGGCCAGCACCGGGGACGTGCTCGCGCACGGGGTCCTCGGCTTCGTCGGCATCGTGGTCTACGAGCTCGGGGTCGGCGTCCTCGCCGGGCTGGTCGTCGGCTCGCTCGGCGTCCAGCTCATGCGTCGGGTGGCCCTGCCCTCGTCGGGTCTCTACCCGCTTGCCGTGCTGAGCCTCTGCGTGCTGGCCTACGCGGGGGCGTCGGCGATCCACGCCTCCGGGTTCGCCGCGGTCTACACCGGCGCTCTCATCCTCGGCAACAGCGACCTGCCGCACCGGGCAGCGACCCGCTCGTTCGCCGAGGGTCTGGGGTGGCTCTCGCAGATCGGCCTCTTCGTGATGCTGGGCCTGCTGGTGTCCCCGGGCCGGATCGGCTGGGACTCGGTGGGCCAGGCACTGCTGCTGGGCCTCCTGCTCACCGTCGTCGCCCGTCCGCTCTCGGTGCTGGCCAGCGCCGTGTGGCAACGGCTCAGCGTCGCCGACCTGGCCTTCATCATGTGGGCGGGCCTGCGGGGGGCGGTGCCGATCGTGCTGGCCACCATCCCGCTCGCCGAGGGCGTGGACGGAGCCGCCCGGCTCTTCGACATCGTCTTCGTCATGGTGGTCCTCGACACCGTCATCACCGGCCCCACCCTGCCCTGGGTGGCCAAGCGCCTCGGGGTGACGGTCGCCGGGGAGGTCCGGGACCTCGAGATCGAGGCGGCGCCCCTGGAGCAGATCGCCGCCGACCTGCTCCAGATCCGGATCACCAAGCGGTCCCAGATGCACGGCGTGGAGGTCGGGGAGCTGCGCCTGCCCTCCGGGGCGTCGGTGACCCTCATCGTCCGGGGCGGCGAGACCAAGGTGCCCAGCGAGCGCACCGTGCTGCGGCGAGGCGACGACCTCCTGGTGGTGACGCCGCGGAAGGTCAAGGACCAGACCGAGGCGAGGCTCCGTGCGGTGTCCCGTCGCGGTCGTCTGGCGCACTGGCTGGACTGACCGGCCCCAGCCGGCCGCCCTCCACCGGCCCGCCCCCGCCGGCGGATCAGCAGCCGGAGCCGGCGACCTTGGCGACGAGCTTGCGGGGGGCCTTGACCACGCCGGGGAACTCGTCGCCGATGACGACGTCGACCCCGGGACCGAGGTTGCGCCGAGACACCAGGACCTTGGTCTTCGCGCCGAACTGCCGTGCCACCAGCATCGCGGCAGGGTCGTTCTTGCGGGGACCGAGGACCCGCACGAACCGGACCCCCTCGTAGCGGTCCGGCGCGTTCCCGACCTTGCCGGGGAGGAAGCCGCGGACCGTCAGTCGCTCCTGGGTGCGGCCGGCGAGCCCGGACAGGTTTCCTGCGTTGAAGACGCTGACCTTCACCTGCTTGGCGCGGACCACGTCCCCCTTCTTGATGACCTCCACGCACCGGGGTCCCGTCGGCTCGGCGACCGGGTCGGGTCGCTCGGGGACCGGCGCGGACAGGGCTCGCCAGCCCAGGTAGGCGCCGACCAGGAGAAGGGCCACCAGGACGCTGAGGGTCACGGCGGTGATCACCGCACGGCGGTTGGTCACCGGCTCAGTCCTCCATCGCGTACACGCGCGCATGCAGGACGTGCCGCTGCTGGAGCGCGGCACGGAGGGCGCGGTGCAGGCCATCCTCGAGGTACAGGTCGCCACGCCAGCGGACCACGTGCGCGAACAGGTCGCCGAAGAAGGTCGAGTCCTCGTCGAGAAGACTGCCCAGGTGCAAGATGTCCTTGGTGGTCACCAGCTCGTCGATGCGGACCTGCTGGGGCGCCAGGGCGGCCCAGGCGGCAGGCGTCAGCCCGTGGTCGGGATAAGGACGTCCGGAGCCGACCCGCTTGAAGATCACCCGCACAGGATAGGCATCCGCTCCTCCGGCGTCCTGTCCGCCTGCGGGACGGGGTCGGTTAGGTTCGGGGGATGACGGAGCCGCAGGCAGTGCCCACGTCCGCAGAAGCGGACCCGGCCGACCCGGTCGAGCAGGCGGTGCGCCCCGGCTATGCGTTCACCGGACCCGCCCTGGAGCTCGGCGGGCTGATGCTGGACGCCGAGCGGCTCTCCGACGTGCCGATCCGGATCCCGCTGGCGATGCTCAACCGGCACGGTCTGGTGGCCGGCGCCACCGGCACCGGGAAGACCAAGACGCTCCAGCTGATGGCCGAGCAGCTCTCCGCGCACGGGGTGCCGGTGTTCGCCGCCGACATCAAGGGCGACCTGTCCGGTCTCGCCGTGCCGGGAGAGGTGAGCACCCGGGTGACCGAGCGTGCCGACTCGGTCGGGCAGAGCTGGTCGGCCACGGGGTTCCCCGTCGAGCTGTACGCCTTGGGCGGGGAAGGTGCCGGCGTCCCCCTGCGCGCCACGATGTCGTCGTTCGGCCCGACCCTGCTGAGCAAGGTGCTCGGGCTCAACGACACCCAGGAGTCCTCGCTGGGTCTGGTCTTCCACTACGCCGACCGTGCGGGGCTGCCCCTGCTCGACCTGGCCGACCTGCGCGCCGTGGTGCAGTACCTCACCTCGGACGAGGGCAAGCCCGAGCTCAAGGCGCTCGGCGGCTTGTCCTCGGCGACCGCGGGCGTGATCCTCCGGGAGCTGATCACCTTCGCCGACCAGGGCGCCGATGAGTTCTTCGGCGAGCCCGAGTTCGACACCGTCGACCTGATGCGGGTCACCGGGGACGGCCGAGGGGTCATCTCCTTGATCGAGCTGCCGCACCTCCAGGACCGCCCCGCGGTGTTCTCGACGTTCCTGATGTGGCTGCTTGCCGACCTGTTCCACGACCTCCCCGAGGTCGGCGACTCGGAGAAGCCCGGGCTGGTGTTCTTCTTCGACGAGGCGCACCTGCTGTTCCGGGACGCCTCGAAGGCGTTCCTGGCCGCCATCGCCCAGACCGTGCGGCTGATCCGCTCCAAGGGCGTCGGCGTCTTCTTCGTGACCCAGTCCCCGACCGACGTGCCCGACGAGGTGCTGGCCCAGCTCGGGTCACGGGTCCAGCACCAGCTCCGGGCGCACACCCCGAACGACGCGAAGGCGCTCAGGGCCACGGTGAACACCTACCCCCACAGCGCCTACGACGACCTCGGCCAGGTCATCATCTCGCTCGGCATCGGCGAGGCCGTGGTGACGGTGATGAACGAGCGCGGTGCACCGACCCCGGTGGCCTGGACCCGGCTGCGTGCACCGGAGTCACTGATGGCTCCGGCCCCGGAGGAGCGGGCAGCCGCGATCGTGGCCACCTCGCCGATGCACGGGAAGTACGCCGCAGCGGTCGACCGGGAGTCCGCCCGCGAGATCCTCGCTGCGAGGCTGGAGGCCGGCGCTGCGAAGGCACAGGCCGAGGCGGACGCGGCCGAGCAGGCGAAGCAGGACGCGGCGGCGGCCAAGGAGCGGGCGAAGCAGCGGCCGCGGGCGGACCGGGTCTCCTACCCCCGGCGGACCCGGACGACCACGCCCTCCGGCGAGGACAGCGTGGTCGGTGAGGTCCTCAGCTCCCCGGCGGCCAGGGAGTTCATGCGGACCGCCGCCCGCGAGATCGCCCGAGGCGTCTTCGGCGTCGGCAGACGCTGAGCCCGGCACCGGACGGTCAGGCGCACCAGGAGGTCGCCTCCACCATGAAGTCGGCCACGGGGCTGACCCCCCAGATGTCGTGCCGCTCGCGGTACAGCGAGCTCAGGGTCTGGCTGTTGCGGGCACGTCGCCGCTGCCTCGAGGTGAGGATGCGCTCCCCCGAGGGGTCGTCGGGGACGACCGGGGCCGAGGAGGCCCCCATCGAGGAGAGGGGTCCGGGAGCAGGCACGGCGCGGCCTTTCTGACTCAGTGTTCCGGGTGCGTGCCGCCTATCATTTCACCCTATTTCGACACTGATGTGGCCGGCAGGTTACGACGCCACGACGCGGGCCACGACGACGCCTCCCCCGAACGGGCACGGACGGAGGTCAGCTCACGTCGAAGGCGTCGATGTCGAGGCTGCTGGAGGTCAGCCCGTGGGCGGTCCCGTCGAAGTACACCGACCAGGTGCCCGCGCTGGAGAGGACGACGTCCTCGTCCTGCACCGCGCCCAGCCCCGGCACGGTCACGTCGGTGGAGAAGGAGAGGTAGAAGTGCGTCGCGTCCACACGGACGAACCCGTCGACGTTCGCCGAGGCGGGCAGCCGGGCGACGACCGAGGCATCCCAGACCCGGGCGAACGACGTGCCGTTCCAGGAGTAGATGTCGGCGTCGTCGGCGGTGCCGCCGACCCCCTTGGGGTTGACCGACCCGAGCGTCGAGAAGTACAGCGTGCCGCCGTCGACGGAGATGGCGTCCAGGTCCTGCCCTGCGGCGGTCAGGCCGCGAGACGTGCCGTCGAAGAACACCGACCAGGTGCCCGCGCTGTAGAGGACGACGTCCTCGTCCTGCACCATGCCCAGCCCCGGCACGGACACGTCGGTGGAGAAGGAGAGGTAGAAGTGGGTCGGATCGACGAGGTCGAGGCCGTCGACGTTCGCCGCGTTCGGCAGCGTGGCGACCGAGGCGTCGAAGGTCCGCGCGTACGCCGACCCGTTCCAGCGGTAGAGGTCCGCGTCGTCGGCGGTCCCGCCGGCCCCCGGGGGGTTGGCGTTGCCGAAGGTCGAGAACGTGAGCCCCGACGGTGCCGGGGGTGGCGGCGGTGGTGGCGGCGGTGGGCTGGTGACCTGCAGGGTGCCGTCGGTGGTGCGGGTGAGGCCGCCGCCGGTGGCGGTGACGGTGAACCCGTAGGTGCCTGCGGTGGTCCCTGCGGTGGGGACCAGGGCGAGGGTGCTGGTCCCGCTTCCTCCGGTGAGCGGGTTCGGGGTCAGGGTCGCGGTGGCGACGGTGGTGGCTGGTCCGGTGACGGTGAGGTCGAGGTCGGCGGCGAAGCCGTTGGTGCCGGTGGCCTGGACCTGCCAGGAGGCGGTGGCGCCGGGGTCGGCGGTGGCCGTGACCGGGGTGAGCGTGAGGCCCAGGTCGGCCGGCGGTGGTGGCGGCGGTGGGCTGGTGACCTGCAGGGTGCCGTCGGCGGTGCGGGTGAGACCGCCGCCGGTGGCGGTGACGGTGAACCCGTAGGCGCCTGCGGTGGTTCCCGCGGTGGGGACCAGGGTGAGGGTGCTGGTGCCGGTGCCTCCGGTGAGCAGGTTCGGGGTGAGGGTCGCGGCGGCGACGGTGGTCGCTGGTCCGGTGACGGTGAGGTCGACGTCGGCGGCGAAGCCGTTGGTGCCGGTGGTCTGCACCTGCCAGGAGGCGGTGGCGCCGGGGTCGGCGGTGGCCGTCGACCGGGGTGAGGGTGACCAGGCCCAGGTCGGCGGCGGCGGTGGTGGGGGCTGGAGGCGCCAGCGCTGCGGAGTAGGCGGCGGCGGCGTCCAGCATGCCGTGGCCGTAGACCTCGTCGACGCCGCTCACGCCCCGGTCGACGGCGGTGTCGGTGATCAGTGCCTGCTGCTGGTCGGCGGTGAGCGCCGGTGACGCCGCCAGCAGCAGCGCCAGCACCCCGGCGGTGTGCGGGGCGGCGACCGAGGTGCCGGAGAGGTACTGGTACTGGCCGTAGCGGTCGGCGGTCTGCACGTTCCGGCCTGGCGCCACCACGTCGGGGAAGGCGCGGGTCCGCCCCCCGCAGGACGAGGGCCCGCGGCTGCTCGAGGACATCACGACGCCGTTAGCGGAGACCGCGCCCACGGAGAGCGCCTCGGGGTAGTTCGCGGGGCTGACGCTGCTGGAGGTCGTGGAGCCGAAGTTGCCTGCCGGGAAGACCGGCAGGATCCCCGCCGTACGCAGCGCCTGGACGTCGGGCTGGAAGGTCAGGTCGCACCCGGGCCCGGCTCCCAACGACCAGGAGGCGTCCACGACGCGCGGGGCGTCCGCGGTGTCGGGGTTGGCGTCGGGGTCCAGCAGCCACTGGAACGCCTGGTGCACGGCGCTGACCGTCGACCTTCCGGCGTCGTCGAAGACCCGGGCGGCGATCCACGACGCTCCGGGAGCGGTTCCGATCGTCGTGCCGCTGCTGCTCCCGCCGACCATCACCCCGGTGACCCCGGTGCCGTGGCCCATGAGGTCGGTCGGCGTCGTGGGGTGCTGGGCGTAGGGGTCGAACCAGCTGTTGGCACCACCGCGCCACGAGGCGGCGAGGTCGGGGTGGGTGACGTCGACCCCGCTGTCGAGGGTGGCCACCACGATCCCCGCACCGGTGTCGCCGGCGGACCACACCTCGGGGGAGCGGACGCTGACCTGGTTGGTCGAGGCAGTCGCGGCGGGAGTCAGCGTGACCGCGTCCTCGACGACGGAGGCGACCTCGGGGCGTGCCGCGACCTGGGCGACCACGTCGGCGGTGGCGGTCAGCACGATGCTGTTGGAGATCCACAGGCTCTGGCGGACCTGGGCCTTTCCCTGGGCGGTGGCGACGGCCAGGGACCGGATCAGCGGCGCCTGGTCGGTCTCGGCGGCCTGCCGCAACCGGTCCACGACCGCCCGCAGCCGCGCCTTGCGCGTGCCGCGGATCGTGCTGAGGTCCGCACCGTCCTTGAGGGTGACCACCACGGTGCTGGTGGTCTGGGCACGACCCGCCGTGACGGCGGACGCGGCCGACCCCGGGGCGGTCGAGGCCAGGACGACCGGGCAGGCAACCGCCAGGGCGACCGCCGCGCCGACGAGTCGGCGGGAGCGCATCCTCATCGCAGGCTCTCCTCTCGCGCCGGCTGCTCGGGCAGCTCGAACGCCGGCTGCGCGGGCACCTCGGACCCTGGCTCCTCGGCGGTGAGCATGGGGCCGGTGTGCCGGCGACGTCGCAGCACGAGCAGGGTCGCGGCCAGCAACGACAGGAGCAGGCCGGCCAGCACCGTGGTGACGACCTCGAAGGGGCCTCCGTGGTCAGCGGCCTTCGGCGCCACCGTCCACGAGCTCGACGTGACCGTGTCGGCGGCGTTGGTGCGGTGCACCTGCACGGTGGCGGTCCAGGTGCCGGGTCCGGGCTCCACGGTGGTGCCCTCGTAGCGGTCCGGGTCGGTCAGGGCCAGGGGGACCAGCACCTGTCCGTTCGGTCCGCGCAGGTCGACGTCGACCCCGGTCACCGGTGCCGGGTCGGGCCGCGTGATGGAGCGGAGGCGGACGATGAGCCGGCCCTTGGCGGGACCACCGGGGACCTCCTCGAAGGTCACGAACAGCCCGTCCGCGCGCTCGGCGTGCACCGTCGTCGGACGACGGGCGTCGAGGTCCTCCCGGGAGGTCGCCGTCGAGGTCACGACCGCGGCTGCGGCCACGGCCAGGCCCAGCACCGCGGCCTCGGCGGTCACCGTCCACGCGAACCTGCGGGGGGAGCCCAGGGTGAGGCGGCGCAGCGCGGCGTACGGCAGGCGCACTCCGGCACGGGCGGCGAGGCTCGGGTGGACGACCGCCGTGTTGGCCGCCGCGAGCCCGAGTGCCACGACCATGAGGATCACCTTGGCGGCGACACCCGCGCCGTACACGGTCGTCGTGGCGGCCCCGAGGCCGGGAAGGTGGTGCCCGGCCTCGATGAGGCCGGTGGCCAGAAGGACCACGGTGGAGACCGCCGCGATCGGGCTGTACGCGCGCCAGACCGGTGCCAGCAGACGGCCGCGCTGACCCTGGGCCCGGCGCAGCGCCGGGAGCAGGCACCAGGCGAGGACACCCAGCCCGCCGGCCCAGACCCCGGCCGCCAGCAGGTGGGCGGTCGCGGCGACGCCGACCAGGGTGGCGCCGCTGGTCAGGGTCGCGGCATGGCCGGCCCACGCCTCGCACCCGGCGACGACGGTCAGGGCGAGCAGGGCCACCAGGGCGGACCGCTGCGGGCGGACGAGCCGCCGACGCCAGAGGAGCACCGCTGCGACAGCCACGGTGAGCGCGACCTGGCGCGCCAACCAGAAGCGGCCCGCCGGGGTGTCGACCAGGACCAGCCAGGTCTGGTCCCACCAGAGCCGAAGCCCCAGGGTCACGTCGAAGGTGCGCACCAGGGGGGTCAGCACCCCGGCGTACCACGCGGTGAGCACCGCGAGGAGCGCGATCGTGCGGGCCCGGCGACGGACCCGGTCGCCGAGCGTACGGAGGACCCGGTCGCCCACGGTCAGCGCGCCGATGGCGGCGACCAGGGCGGTCAGGTCCACCCACCTCACGAGGACCAGCGCAGAGGGGGGAATCTGCACGCCGCGTGAGGTGGGCGGAGCGGGGCGGAGACCGGCGCCGAAGACGAGGGTCCCGCTGGTGGTGTGGCCGTCGTCGAGGGAGAAGACCCGCCAGTCGAGCTGGTAGGTGTCGCGCTCGAGGGGATCGGTGTCGATCTCCAGGACGGTGGTGGCCCCTTGGCCGGCCACCGTGGTCGGCACGATGGCGCCGTCCTGGGTGCGGAGCACGAAGGAGCTGGAGGCCGCGGCGACGGGCTCGCCGAACCACAGGGTCAGCGTGGTCCGGCCGACCGGTACGACGGCGCCGTCGAGCGGGTCGGAGCGCTGGAGCTCGCTGTGGGCCTGCGCGGCCGAAGGGACCAGGAGGGCCAGGAGGAGCGCGACCAGGAGCACCGCTGCCCCCCGCAGCGCCCCCTTGCCACGCTCCGCGCTCATCCCTGCATCTCGATGTGTTCCAGCCGCGCGTCACCGATCACCACGGTGACCTCGTCACCCTTGTGCAGGGCGGTCTCGGCGTTGGCCATGAGGAAGAAGTACGTGCCGCCGAGCTGCAGCTCGGTGCCGTGGTGGTGCGGCGGCGTCGACATGACCAGGGTCCGCCCGGTCTCCTCCGAGACCAGGGCGGGGGACAGGTCGGGGTCGTGGACGAGGGGGGCGGCCTTGTCGGGGTCGACGACCTGGTAGCGCAGCTCGACCAGCCCTCCGGCGGCGGTGATGGCGAGCAGGTCGATGTCGATGCCGTAGCGCGCCGCCATCCCGTCCGCGTCCACCAGCGTGGTGCCGTTGCGGATGTCGGAGGCGCGGTGCTGCCGCCAGGCCTGGACGGAGCCGCCGACCGCGAGCACGGCCAGCACGGCGACCAGCGCGACGAGCCGGCGGCGGGTGCGTCGGCCGGTCTGGGCGGGAGGGGGGGCAGGGGCCTCGGGGGCCAGGGTGTCAGTGCTCATGGTGCGTCCTCAGTCGGAGTGGGGCCGGACCGGGCCGGCAGTGAGCCGGCCCGGTCCGGTGGTGCTTCAGGGCAGGTCGAACGCGTCGATGTCGCTGTTGTTGTTCGTCAAGCCCTTGCTGGTGCCGTCGAAGTAGACCGACCAGGTGCCCGCGTTGTACGCGACCACGTCCTCGTCCTGCACGTTCCCCAGCCCGGTTAGCGCGGTGGTGGTCGGGCTGAAGGAGAGGTAGAAGTGCGTGGCGTCGAGGAACTTCAGCCCGTCGACGTCGGAGTTCGGCATGCTGTACGGCGCCTGCGAGGCGTCGACCACCCTGGTGGAGGTCCCGGTGACACCGGTCGCCGTCGAAGCGGTAGATGTCGTTGCTCGCTCCGGCGGGCAGCCGCGACCCCGGTGGGACGGGTGGTGCCGTTCACCGAGTAGTAGAGCTTGCCGTCGGCGACACTGACCGCGTCCACGTTGACTCCGTTGCCGTTCAGGCCGTTGGCCGTCCCGTCGAACACCAGGGTGTAGGTGCTCGTCGTGGGGTTGTAGGACACGACGTCCTCGTCCTGGACGGTGAGCCCACCACCCAGGTTCGTGGTCGTGTTGCTGAAGGAGAGGTAGACGTGGGTGGCGTCCACGACTGCGTAGCCGTCCACGTTCCCCGGACCCGTACCCGCAGTCGGGTAGACCGTGCCTCCTGCCATGGCCGAACCGGTCCACCGGTAGACGTTGTTGGCGTTCCGGCCAGAGGCGGTGCCCACCGTTGAGAACGACAGTGGCGCCGTCACGGTGACCGTGGCGTTGACCGCGGCCCCCCAGTTGCCGGCCGCGTCCTTGGTCCGGACCTTGACCGTGGCGGTGCCCTCGGGGAAGACCGAGGTGTCGAGCGTGCCGGTGACCGTCCAGGGTCCCGTGCCGCTGACCGTCATCGCCTTCCCGTTGCCGACCCCCGGGTCGGTGCCGAGGAAGAACTCGCCGGCGACGACCGAGGAGTAGGCGTCGGTGCCGGTGGCGGTGATGGTCACCGTCCTGGTGCCCTGGGTCGGGGTCGGGTTCACCGTGGTGCTGGTCACCGTGGGTCCCGTCTTGTCTACGACCAGGGTGGTCGTGGCGAAGGCTCCCCAGTTGCCGGCTCGCGTCCTTGGCCCGTACCGAGATGGTGTGGTTGCCGTTGCTCAAGGCGCGGACGGTGGCTAACGGGATGTCCGCGTAGCCGCCCTCGACGGAGTCGCTGAAGGAGCCGTCGACCGCTCGCAACGGGACGCCGGTGCCGGGGGCGGGGTTTCCGCCGCGTCGATGAACATCTCCGCAGCCGCGATCGGGCTCTGGACGAGGTTCGAGATCGGGTCGGTGAGCTGGGTGGCGTTGAGCCGGATCGAGCTCGTGCCGTTGCTGTACGGCAGGTTGCCGTTGCTCGGGTTCGGGCTGACCGACAGGGCGTCGCCGTCGGTGACCACGGGGCCGGTCGTGTCGACCACCAGGGTCGCGGTGACGGGAACACCCCAGTTGCCCTGGGCGTCCTGGGTGTGGATGTAGACCGAGTGGCCGCCCTCGGCGAGGGCATTGACCGCGCCCTGGCCGATGGTGGCGTCCACGCTGGCCACCGGAGCGGCCTGGGACACGGCCATCGGCACGCCTTCGCCGTCGACGCCGAGCGTGTCGAGGAAGTACTCGCCTGCGGCGATGTTCGTGTTGCCGGAGGCGGAGTCGTCGCCGGTGGCGCTGACCTGGACCGCCCCCCCGTCGTGGTTGACCACCCGCGGCGTCAGGGTCGGACCGGAGGTGGTCGGACCGCCGGCGTCGGCCGCCGGTGACCAGCACCGAGCTGAACGGCCCCCAGTTGTCGGCCGAGTCCTGGGCCCGGACGTAGACCACGTGCTCGCCGGAAGGGACGCTCAGCGCCGCCGTCGCATCCTCGGTCATGGTCGCTCCGGCCGCCATCGGGACGCTGCTGCCCCCGACGTTGTCGACGTAGTACTCGACCGCGGCGATGGTGTTCTGTCCGCGCTTGCTGTCGTCGACGTGGGCCTTGAGCTCGCCGTCGAGGAAGGCGACCTTGCTCGTCACGGGTCCGGTGGTGTCGCCGGTGGCCCCGGAGTTGGGCACCTCGACCGTGGTGAGCATGCCGCCAACCCCGGCCGCGGTGCGGTTGTTGAGCCCTAGGCTGGCCTCGTACACGGTCAGCTCGGTGTCCTCGGGTGCCGCCGCCGGGACCGTGACCAGGGCGTCGGCGGACTCGCCGGGGCCGAAGGTCTGCGCCACATAGGTGCGGGGGAAGTCCAGCTTGCTGCCGTCCATCCCGACGATCTTCTGCGAGGCGCCGAGCACTCCCATCGAGTGGTAGTTGACGCCGGCGTTGACGTACCGCAGGAGCACGGTGTCTCCGCCCGCACTGGGGATCGCGTCGGTGTCCGGGTAGGCCTTGCCGTTGATCAGCGAGTACCGCGGGACGTACTTGCGCATGTCGAACAGAGCCCGGTTGCCGGCGTTGTTCAGGGCCGGGTCGATCTCGCTGAGCACGAGCACCGCGTCCTCGTTGAACGCCGAGTCTGCGTCGTAGGCCGTCTGGGGATCAGCTGGACGCACGACCAGGGCGCCGTGCAGGCCCATCGCGGTCTGGTACTGCGTGCCGGTCCCTGCACCCGTGCTCAGCACCGGTGCGGCTTCGTAGAGGAAGGTTCCGGGCTTGGAGGCGGTGAACGTGTACTGCGCCGTTCCGGCGGCGTCAGCCCCGGTGCGGTCCAAGGGCATCTGCTGCCCCTGGAAGAACAGCGCAGTCTTCACGCCGAGCGTGTTGTGCAGCGTCACGGTCACGGTGTCGTCCTGGTCCACCACGATCGTCGGGCCGCCGGGGGCGGTCACGCCGCTGCCGTCGAAGGAGTACCCCCACACCGGGACCGACACCCCGTTGGGCAGGGTGGTCGTGCCCGAGACGGCGTACAGGTCGATGTTCTGCGTCGCAGCCTGGGCCGCGCCCATGGGCAGGCTCAGGAACGCTGCGGACACGACCGAGACGGCGACTGTGGCGCGGACCGGCCTCTGGAGCTTCTTGCGTCGAGACATGGTTCTCCCGCCCTTCACTTGCAGTCGTAGTGGCCGGGCGGATCGATCCGCATGTACGTGATGGGGCCGGTCATGTTGGCGCCCCAGGAGGTGATCTGGAAGAGCGCGTGGTTGTGGCTGATGATGTAGTACTCACCGCACTGGTTGAGCGTGGGCGTCCCGGTCGGCAGCGTCTCCTGGCGACCCAGGTACGGGCTGCCGCTGTAGAAGGTGCCGATGAAGGAGTTCGCCAGGCTGGGCGTCGTCGTCGGCACCGGGTTGGTGGCGCTGTAGTTCTCCGCGTCGTGCCAGGAGAACCGCACGTCCCAGGTCTGACCGGGACCGATGTTGATGTCGAACTTTTCCATCGAAAGGTCGTTCGTTCCCGACTTGAGCGGGTGTCCGTCGCGCCCGATCACCAGGCCGTTGTTGCCGTGCGGGTGGAACGGGTAGTCCTCGCTGCCCACGTTGAGGTAGCGCGCCAGGGACGGCTCATTCGGCATGATCTCCGCCAGGGCGCCGTACGGCTGCGACGGGAGCCACGAGGCACCGTTGTCGGCGATGCTGTCCGGGAACCCTCGGCCGTTGATGAGCCAGTACCGCGGGTGATAATTGTCGATGTTGAAAGATTTCCCGAGCTCGACGCGCTGGTGCTGGTAGGGGTCGATCTCCGACAGCAGCACCATGAACTCGCGGTCCGCGGTGAAGCTGCTGTCTGTCGAGTCGTAGGCCTGGAGCGGCTTGCCTGCCGGTCGCACGATGAGCGAGCCGAAGAGGCCCATCCGGACCTGCTTCTCGGGGTTGGTGCCGGACTCGTAGAGGTAGGTACCCGGGTTCGTGGCGGTGAAGCTGTAGGTCACGGTGCCGGTGGTCGCGGCGGCGGTGGTGCTCAACGACGTCACCTTCCCCCCGCTGCGCTCGGGGGTCGAGGCGATGCCGTCGGCAAGCACGCCCTCCTGACCGGGGAAGACGATGGAGGTCGCGTCCGGCAGGGTGTTGTGCAGGATGACGGTGACCTCGTCGCCGGCCTCCACGCACAGGACCGGACCGGGGTGCTGGAAGGCGTCGAACCCGTGGGAGTAGCCCCACATGAATGCGGTGTTGCCGTCGGGGAGGCTGATGTAGCCCGTCCGGGTGGTCAGGTTGAAGATCGGCTTGCCGGCGACGCCCCCGTCGCTCGGGGTGCAGACGATGCCGACCTTGGGGACGTCGGCTGCGGCCGCTGTCGTCTGAGGGGTGAGGGCAGCCGTGGTGACCCCCATCGTGGCGACCGCGAGCAGTGCAGCTGCGCGGCGGCCACCGAGTCGTGCCTTCAGAGCGGCGGTGAGCGTGCTCATGGTCAGACCCCCAGGTCGTTCGGGTAGCCCTGGGCGGGGACCGTGTTCCCTGGGTAGACCCGGACCTCCGTGGCCTGCCCACCGAACCCGCCTGGTGCCAGGTTGTTGGACCGCAGCAAGTTGCGGTTGTAGAGCATGTAGGTGTCGTAGCCCGTGCCGCCGGAGTGGTCCGGAGCCGTGAACAGCGCGTCGTAGCTCTCACCGGGACCCATGTTGATGGTCTCGGTCTCGTAGGAGGTGTCCGTCCCGTCGCGGCCCAGCATCGGGGTCGCGTCCCGGCCGACCACCCGCATCGGCATCCCGGTCAGGGTCATCGCCGACTCACGGAAGCCGAGGTTGGCGAAGCGCAGCGCCACCCGGTCGCCCGCGTTGCAGGTGACCAGCGACGAGTGCGGTTGGTACTTCAGGTCGGCCCGCCCCGTCGGAGCGATCAGGTCTCCGTCGTCAGCGACCACCTGGTGGAACGGGTCGATCGACCCGTTGGGCGCCAGGGTGTCGGGGTAGACCCGGCCGTTGAGCAGCGCGAAGTCGGCGTGGTAGTCGCTCCACTCCGGCAGCTGGATGTGGGCGTCACACCAGTGCGCTTCGGCCCAGACCTCCGAGCAGAACATCGCGAACTCCCGGTCGAACCGCGTCGAACGCTCGGGCGGGGTGCCGTTGCGGGTCGTTGTAAAGGTAGTTGTCGCCCTTGAGCGGCCGGACGAAGACGAGCCCGGTCATGCCCATGTGCACGTGCTCCACGTCCTCGACGTGGCAGTGGTACATGTAGGTCCCCGGGTCCCGGGGGCGGTAGACGTAGGTCATCGTGCGTCCGGCCGGCACGGACACCGACCCGCTCGGCTCGCCGTCGAAGAACGGGATCACGTTGCGGAAGCCGTGCCAGTGCAGGGTGTGGGCGTCGAACAGGTCGGGCCGCAGGTGCAGGCCGAGGTTGGTCAGCTGCACCTTGAAGTCGACCGGGTGGGCCGGGTCGAACTGCTTGGCCCAGAACAGCGGAGCCGAGTGCTGGGCCTTGTACTTCTGTGCCTGGGCTTGGGTGGCGTCGAGGCCGGTCAGGTTGCGGAACCCGAAGATGTAGGTGGTCAGCCCCGGAGGGGCCAGCGGGTCCGGGTGGAACGGGGCGATCTTCGGCGTCGTCGGCAGGTGGATCCAGCCGTCGGTGCCGCCGAGGTACAGGTCCGGGTCCCCGAGGGCGGCCTGGGCCGGCTCAGGGAACAGGCTCTTGCCTGCCCAGGCGACGGAGCCGAGTGCGGCGGCCCCTCCGGTCAGCCGCAGGAACCTGCGGCGGTCCACTCGGATCTGTTCCATGCTCTTTCCCCCTACCGTCCGGATCTGACCGGTCAGCTCTTCGTTGGTCATTGCTCTCACCTGGTTCTTCTGGCCCCGAGCCGGGTCTCACGGGATGTCGAACGCGTCGACGTCGGCTCCGGCGGCGGCCAGCCCGTGGGCCGTGCCGTCGAAGTAGTTGGACCAGGTGCCGCCGTTGTTGAACACGACGTCCTCGTCCTGCACCGCTCCCAGGCCCGGCAGGGTGGTGTCCGGCCGGAAGGAGAGGTAGAAGTGCGTCGCGTCGACCCGGACGTAGCCGTCCACGTTGGCCGCGCTCGGCACCCCGTTCGCCGTGGCGTCCCACACCCGGGTGAAGGCCACCGAGTTGGGCAGGGCAGTGGCAGCGGCGGCGACGTTCACCGAGTAGATGTCGGCGTCGTCGGCGGTGCCCCCTCCGGTGACCCGCGGCGGGTTGGTGTTGCCCGCCGTGGAGAAGTAGAGGGTGTCTGCCGGAGACGCTGATCGCGTCGATGTCCTGGGCCGCGGCGGTGAGTCCCTGCCGGGTGGCGTCGAACCACACCGACCAGGTGCCGTCGTTGTAGTAGACGACGTCCTCGTCCTGCACGATCCCGAGCCCCGGCACCGCCGTGTTGTTGGCGAAGGAGGCGTAGAAGTGCGTCGCGTCGACCCGGTCGTAGGCGTCGAGGTTGGCCGAGGCCAGGAGCCGACTGGGCACCGGAAGAGCGGTCACGTCCAGCTCGCGGTCCGTGGTTGCTCCGTCGAAGAGGTACAGGTCGGCGTCGTCCGCGGTCCCGCTGACTCCGTCAGGGTTGGCGTTGCCCAGGGTCGAGAAGACCACCGGTCCGTTGCCGTTGCCGGTCGGGCCCGGCGGCGGGTCGACCGGGGGCGGGGTGACCGTGGTGCCGGGAACGAGAAGGCGTCGATGTCCTGGCTTGTTGGCGGTCAGGCCGGCGGCGGTGCCGTCGAACCAGACCGACCAGGTGCCGGCGGCGAACTCCACGATGTCCTCGTCCTGCACGGACCCGGCGCCGGTGAGCGTCGTGTCAACCGAGTAGGAGGCCAGGAAGTGCGTGGTGTCGGTGTAGACGAGCCCGTCCATGTTCGCCGAGCCCGAGACCGTGACCACCCGGGCGACGTTGTTGCCGCCGGTCCAGGCATAGATGTCGTTGACATCGCCGGTGAGGGCGTTGCCACCGGTTCGCAGGGCAGTCGTGGAGTCGACGGAGAAGTACAGGACTCCGTTGACCACGCTGATCGCGTCGAGGTCGATGTTGGTGCTGAGCCCGCGGGCGCTGGCGTCGAAGTACATCGTCCAGGTGCCGTTGTCGAACTCCGCCACGTCCTCGTCCGCCACGGCCAGGTCGGGTCCGGGGCGCGCGATCGTGAGGTTGCTGTCGAACGACACGTAGAAGTGGTTGTCGTTGACCATGCTCAGGCCGTCGATGTTGACCCCGAAGACCGGAAGCCCCAGGTCGTTCACCTGAGCCTTGAAGCGGCTGAAGGAGCCGTTGTAGCGCAGGACGTCTCCAGCCAGTGCGGGGATAGGAGACCCGCTGACTCCCGTCGTCGAGAAGAAGAAGTCCTTCGTCGAAGGCGGCGGGGTCGTGCCCGCCTTGTCGGAGCCGAACTCGTCCGAGCCGGCGTCGATGCCGCCGAGGGCCGGACGGACCTCGTCGTCGATGTCGGTGTCGGGCGCGTTCACTTGCTGCACCTGCCCTTGCTGACGGCGCCCAGGTTGCAGGCCGGCGACGAGCACGTCGTGCCGGTGCCCGCCAGGTGGTAGTTCCCGAGCTGGTTGGCCGGGGCCTCGACGGCGACCAGCGTGGCGTCGACGAAGGCGGGGTTCTGACGCCAAGTGGCGAAGGCCACCGAGGTGTCGTAGGTCGAGACCACGCCTGGGTTCGCCGTGCTGTTGCTGGTCGACCGTGGCGTACGGGTGCTGGGCCGCGTCTTGCTGGATGACCGAGCTGGTCGGGGTCAGCAGGGCGGTGCCGTCGGCCAGGCCGACGTCCCAGTGCTCCACCGGCGGTGCCGTCGCCCGCTAGCCCGATGCCGGTCACCGTGGTGCCCGCCCGGGTCCCTGCCCGGTTGTCCCACAGGACGTTGTTGAACAGCACCGGGTCGCTGTAGGCCTTCGACCGGTCCCGGAGGGTCGGCTGCAGCTGGTCGCTGTTCAGCGAGGTGGAGACGCCGGCCGGGGCCGGGCTGCCGTCCGAGGTGACGGCCGTCGCGGTGGTGGTGTTCTTCATGATCGTGTTGTTGACCAGGCGCACGTTGGGTGCGTCGTTGATGGCCACGCCCGCGCCCTCGTGGGTCGAGACGTTGTTCACGATCGTGTTGTTGGTGACGTTCATCGGGTAGTTGCCCGACATCAGGAACCGGATGCCGCCGCCGTCGTCGTTGGCCAGGTTGCCCTGGATGAGGTTGTGGGTAGATGTCCACCGCCCCGGTGCCCGGGGACAGCGTGTTCGGGTCGCGGGTAGCGCCCCGGCGATCATGATGCCGGCGCCCTCGTCGTTGGAGTTGTTGAAGTAGATCCGGTTGTGGTGGATCTTGCCGCCCGGGCTGAAGCCGTAGACGCTCACTCCGGCGCCGTACTCGAGGGAGAAGTTGCCGCAGATGTCGTTGCCGGAGACCTCGTAGCCGTCGCTGCCGCCGAAGAGGCCGACCGCGCCCGCCAGGTTGGTGCCGGCGTTGGACACGAGCCGGTTGTCGGCGATCCGCACCCCCTCGTTGTGCTGGCTGGCGTCGGCGCCGGCCAGGTCGGGGGTGCCGACCCGGATCGTGCCGTAGCCGCCGCCGTTGTTCTCCACCACGTTGTTGGTGATCTGGAGGTTCTTGACGTAGGCGTTGGCGAAGATGGCGCCACCCTGGGTGGTGATGTTCGCAGGCAGACCGGTGGGGATGCCGTTCAGGCTGTTGATGTTGCCCGGGAAGCCCTGCTGGTCGCCGCCCTGGATGTCGAACCCGTCGATGGAGGCGTGGAAGGAGCCGCCGAAGTTCCGGGCCTGACCGGCCTGGTTGCCGCCGCCCGACGAGGCGAGCAGGTAGATCGCCTCACCGTCGCTGACGTTCTGGTTGCCGTCCCAGGTGAGCCCGCCCACCTTGGTGTACCAGGCGGTGGCAAGGTCGGTGTCACCGGCGAACCCGCTCGCGTTGAGCACGGTGCCGGGCACGTAGGCGTTGCCCTGGAAGCCGCCGGAGCCGACGCCCTGGAGCTTGACCGGGGAGGCCATCACCAGGTTCTCGAAGTACTCGCCGCGCGGGTTGCCTCCGGTGTTGTTGTTGGGAGTGCCCGGGGTGGCGTTGCCCGGGTAGACCACGACCAGGTTCCCGGCGGAACCGTTGTTGTTGTAAGCGGCGTCCAGCGCCGCCTGGATGGTGGAGTACTGCTTGCCCGGGCCGACCTCGCGGACGGTCGGGCTGTAGCCGGTGCCGAGCACGTGGAAGGTCAGTCCGTTCACGGTCTCCTCACCGTTGGCCGCGGTGATCTTGAGCGTGTGCGTGCCGGGCGAGGTTCCGGTGGGGACCGTGACCTGGAGGGTGGTGTTGTTCCAGGCGGTCGTGGGCAGAGCTGTCCCGTCGAGCGTGACCTTGCCGGTGCCCTGGGTGGAGCCGAACCCGGTGCCCTCGATGGTGAAGGCGCCTGAGCCGTTGACGTAGGGCTTGGAGACCGCGAAAAGCTGCGGGACGACCGGGTCGACCGGGCAGGAGACGGCGACGTTCAGACCTGTCGTGGGGGAGGCCAGGATCGAGCCCACCTGGGTGGGGGCCAGGTCGGTGGGGATGGTCACGCCGGGCATCGCCTCGAACTCGGTGGCGATGGTGCGGTAGCGCGGGTTGTAGTTGGCATTCACCGCCCCCGGGATCCCCGGGTCGTTGCCGACGAAGCGGTACATCCCGGTGCACACACCGGAGGGGGTCGGGCAGCTGATCTTGTCCGAGGAGGGCACCAGGGTCTCGTAGTAGCCGTTGAAGTCGGACTCCAGGGTCTGCACCAGGCGGTTGTTGAAGTCGTAGAGGCCGACCGGAGCGAACGGGAGGCCCGGCTTCTCGCCGTACAGCGTGCTGCGCGGATCGGTGCCGTAGTTGATGTCGTCGACGACGAGCCCGAAGAGGCGCGAGGGGATCGGCACGTCGGTGAACAAGTTGAACATCGGCACGATCGACTTGCCGTTGTTGAGCGAGACCAGCTTGGTGTCGCACAAGGGCTTCTGCTGGCCCTCGTACGGCGAGCCGCCGATGTCGACGAAGGTCGGGTTGTCGACCGGGGTCGAGGCGGGCACGGTCACGCCGACAGGGGCGCCGTTCGTGCCGTCGCCCACGACCTCGCCATAGCCGTCGGTGCCGGGGGTGCCGTCCCCATTGACGTCGCCGGCCACGTCGACGGTGTGCAGGGCGCCGGCACAGGCGGGCGGCGGGACCTGCGGGGTGATCTGGTCACCGTGGGCGATGTTGATGTCCTCCTCGCCGGTCACGTTGTACATCGGGTGGCCGGTCTGGTCGTCGGGGATGTCGACGGAGACCAGGTAGTCACCGTTGCCGAGCGGCTCGAAGGCACCGCCGGTGCAGGTCGGGTTAGCCGGGTCGGTCGCGTCGAGGGTGCCGTTGAAGCAGCCGTCACCGAAGCCGTAGTTGCCGTCCACCGCTGCGCCGAAGTTGGCGTCCGGGGTGCCCTGGTCGGTGGCGTAGGGGCCGTACTGGACGCTCTGCAGGATCGCCGAGATGCACTCGCCGTTGGTCTCCTGGTTGGGCGCCAGCACGTCCTCGTCGAAGTTCGCCGGGTTGTCTGTCCTGTGGACCAGGGGCTTGCCGTCCACGTCCCGCGCGGTGCAGCCGGTGGGCCGGCTCCAGTGCTCGGAGACGTAGGTGTTGAGGAGCTTGCCCTTGGCGTAGGAGCCGTCGGGGGCCAGCTGGTAGTAGCCGTCCTCGTCGCAGGGCTCACTTCCGTCCAGGGGGCAGTCCACAGGGGCGTACAGCTCGACCGGGAGGTCGGAGATGCCGGGCTGCCAGTCCTCGGCTGCCGCGTACCGCGGGTCGAGCTCGTTGCGGGTGGTGTCGTAGCTGAGCGAGCCGACGATGCCGCCGTTGCGCGGGTCGATGCCGTTGTTGCCGGTCGGGTCGTAGGCGTGCACGCCCCAGTCCATCTGGCCGCTGAGACCGATCATGTTCAGCGTGCTGACGTCGACGCCGGCACCTTTCACGGTGGTCGGGGTCTTCTGGTTGTCGGCCTGGTAGGTGACGCCGGTGGTGTAGAAGGAGTCGTTGTAGGCCTCCATCACCATCCACGCCGCGAGCGGGTAGGCGCCCTCGAACGAGTAGTAGCCGGAGCTGTCGGTGGTCGCCGTGGTCGAGCCGCGGTCCATCAGTGAGTTGTCCTGCTTGCGCAGCGTCAGGGTGAAGTTCGGGATGCCGGCCTCTCCGGCGTCCTTCTTGCCGTTGCGGTTGGTGTCGTTGTAGACGTAGCCGTCGAGCGGGGTCCACCAGCCGTTCAGGGGGAGCTGGCCCATCTTGACCGCCTCCCCGTTCCTCACGGTGACGTTGACCAGGGTGAGGATGTAGTTCTGCGGCTCGTCCCACCAGGTCAGGGTGTAGTCGCCGTCCGGGACGTGGGGGATCGTGAAGCTGCCGTCGGCCTGACCGCGGCCGACCCAGACCGCCTGGTCGCCGTTCTGCAGGTCGGCGAGGGAGAGCACCGGGTTCGGGATGGGCTTGTCGGTCTTGGAGCCGGTCAACCCGTTGAAGAAGTTGGCGTCGCCGCCCTTGGGAGGCGTGTACTGCTTCACGCCGACCACGACGCCGCTGATCGAGCCGGAGCCGCTGGTGCCCAGGTTGTTCTTGGGCTTCACGAAGCCGAACTGCGGGGTGGGTACGGGCTCGCCCGCCACCGTGGCCTCGGTGTCGTAGCCGGTGGCGCCTTCCATGAGCCAGGTGTCGAAGTCGTGGTTGCCCTCGAGGGTGGTGGTCTGGATCCAGTCCTGGCCGTCCGGCGGCTGGGCGGTGGCGGTGTAGCGGTTGGAGCCGAGGTGCGGGATGACCAGCATCCCGGTGCTGTCGCTGAAGCACTTGCCGCCGACGGTCTTCACGACCGGTGCGCCTTCGGCGTCCAGGGAGCCTGCCGGGATCGTGAAGTCCGCCTTCTCACCCTCGTAGGTGGTGCAGAGCGGGTTGCCGTACACGTCGGTGGTGACCTCACCGAGGGTGTCGTTGAGGTGCCCCTGGAAGCCGGCGAGGCCGTTCTCGCTGTTGTCGATGGCGCCGTTGGTGGTCGCCTCGTCCTGGTAGATCTGGGCGCGGAACGTGGCGTCGGGCAGCGGGTCCGGCTGGACCTGGACGATGACCGGGTCGGTGGTGGTGAAGGGCACCGTGAAGTGCTCGCCGTCGAGCTTGTAGCCGTCGGCCAGCACCGAAATGAGGTACTTGCCGTCGGGCAGGTCGAGGCCGTCGGCCAGCTCGGCCTCCGTGCCCTGGGCGACGATCGGTGCCGTGGTGTGCGGCAGCTCCCGGATCGAGGGCCAGTCGCAGCCGGCCGGGTAGCCCGGGGTCGAGGCGGAGCAGGCGCCGGACGGGGAGCGTTGGGCTGTGGAGCCGGTGTTGTCCTCGTTGATGAGGAACTTGTACGACGTCACCGGGTCGCCTTCGTGGACCCCGGCGCCGCCCCGCGCGCGCGGCTCGGTCCGGGCGCTCTGCACCTGCACGTTCAGGGTGTTGCTGGGCGCGGCGGTCGCTCGAGGCAGCGGCATCAGCACCAGCAGCGCGGCGGCCAGAGCCAGGACCACGGCACTCGCCGCGGCTCGTCGCTGGGTGCCGGTCGCCGCTGCGGCCGCCACCCCTCGGGCCCGGGAGCCCCCGTCGGTGGTCGCCTTCGACGCACTCATCCACTGTCCACGCATGTGCCTCACCCCTCGCCAATCGGGCACTGTCGCGATAAGGGTCGGTCTAGTCGGGCTCCGAACCCGTTGTATGACGGAGTAGTCATGTGGCCGTCATGGAGCACTCACCCCGACCGTCGGAGACCGTCACGCAGCGGGGTGCTTGGATCGACCGAGCACCCCGCCTCGACCAGGGAGTCCCACGCGATGGCTCAGCACCCGCTCGACCCGCTCACCGGAGCAGAGTTCCGCCAGACCGCCGCTGCGCTGCGCCGGGACCGGGGGGTCGCCGACTCCTGGCGTTTTGCCTCCATCGAGCTCCAGGAGCCGGAGAAGTCCCAGGTCAAGGGCTGGGTCGCCGGGGACCCGGTGCCCCGGCGCGCGGTCGCGGTGCTGTGGGACCGTCAGGACAACCGGACCGTCGAGGCGACCGTCGACCTGGTGGCGGACACGGTCGTCGCCTGGACCCACGTCCCGGGGGTCACCCCCAACTTCACCGTCGACGAGTGGCGCGAGGTGGACACCGCGATGCGGGCCCACCCTCGGGTGGTCCAGGCCCTGGCCGAGCGAGGCATCTCCGACATGTCCCTCGTGCTCGTCGACGTGTGGACCTACGCCCGGGAGCTGATGCCGCCGCAGTGGCGCGACCGGCGGCTCGGGTGGGGCGACGTGTGGTGCCGCGACGTGCCCGGCGGCAACCCGTACGCCCACCCCGTGTCCGGTCTGAAGCTGATCGTGGACATGAACACCCTCGAGCTGCTCGAGCTCGACACCGGGCCGACGGTCGGGACGCCGGAGGTCGACGGCGAGTACGTCCCCGGTCTGCGCCCCGAGCCCCAGCGCAGCGACATCGCCCCCCTGCACGTCACCCAGCCCGAGGGGGTGTCGTTCACCCTCGAGGGCCACGAGCTCCGGTGGCAGGGCTGGCGGATGCGGCTCGGCTTCAACTACCGGGAGGGGCTGGTGATCCACCAGGTCGGCTACGACGACCACGGCACCGAGCGCGAGGTCGCACACCGGCTGTCGTTCGCCGAGATGGTGGTGCCGTACCGCGACTCCTCGTTCGACCACTACCGGCGGACCGCCTTCGACATCGGCGAGTGGGGGCTCGGCTTCATGACCACCTCGTTGGAGCTGGGCTGCGACTGCCTCGGGGAGATCGTGTACGTCGACGCCGAGCTCCACGACAGCGCGGGGGAGCCGTACCTGGTCAAGAACGCGATCTGCCTGCACGAGGAGGACAGCGGGGTCCTGTGGAAGCACGTCGACCACGAGTCCGGGGCGCAGGTGCGCCGGATGCGTCGGATGGTCGTGTCGTTCCACGCCACCGTGGCCAACTACGAGTACCTCGTCTACTGGCGCTTCTACCAGGACGGCAACATCGAGTGCGAGGTGCGTGCCACCGGCATCATGGTGACCACGCCGTACGCCGAGGGGGAGGCCGCGCCGCGGACCGGGACGGTCGTGGACCGCCAGACGTACGCGCCCTTCCACCAGCACTTCATCGTCGCCCGGCTCGACCTCGACGTGGACGGGTCCGACAACACGGTGATGGAGGTGGACTCCGCCGCGCTCCCGGTCTCCGCCGACAACCCCTACGGGCTGGCAGTGGTCACCACGGCGACCCCGGTGCGGTCCGAGAGCGAGGCCGGCCGCGACTTCAGCTGGGAGCGGCAGCGGTCCTGGAAGGTGGTCAACCCCAACCGCACCAACCGGCACGGCACCCACCCCGCGTACAAGCTCGTGCCGAGCGCCTCGGTCCCGGCGATGATGGACCCGGGAACCGTGCAGTTCCTGCGGACCCCGGTGATCGGCCACACGGTCTGGGTCACCCGCAACCATGCCGACGAGCGGTGGCCGGCGGGCGCCTACCCCGCCCAGTCGACGTCCGACGACGGGA
This sequence comes from uncultured Actinomycetota bacterium, assembly GCA_963784485.1. Lineage (GTDB taxonomy): Bacteria > Actinomycetota > Actinomycetes > Propionibacteriales > Nocardioidaceae > Marmoricola_A. The sequence goes on from CAWARH010000005.1 coordinate 1,231,602, forward strand.
TGACCCGCTGGGTCTCCGACGACGAGCCGCTGGAGAACACCGACGTGGTCCTCTGGTACGTCTTCGGCATCCACCACGTCACCCGGGTCGAGGACTGGCCGGTCATGCCGTCGGACACGGTGGCGTTCTGGCTCAAGCCGTTCGGCTTCTTCGACCGGAACCCGTCGCTCGACGTCCCGCCCTCGCCGCCCGCCGAGGGCGCGCACTGCCAGTGGAGGGGAGTAGTGGCTGAAGGGCGACCCCTCATGGCGAGGGTGGGTCACCGGTTGGCTGACCTTGGTCCTCACTTCGTGAGAACGTGCCTGTCTCGGAGCGACTGTGCGTGATGGTGTACCCATGAGTGGCGGGGGGGAACGGGCGCGAGCGCGCTCGGTCGCGCGTCCGGCCGTCGCCACGGTCGAGATCGTGGCGATCAGCGCCGTCGCCCACACGGGCGCCGGAGGCAGCCTGCCGGCCACCGGGACTCTCCTCGCCCTGACCGCCGTGACCGGTCTGGTCTGCTTCCTGGTGGGGCGTGACCTGGTCCGGCTGCCGGTGGCCGCCCTCCTGGTGACTGCGGCCCAGGTGGTCCTCCACGCGGCGTCGCCGTCCCCCATGACCTCGATGGGGCACCCGCCCGCCTCGCTTGGCGGCGCAGAAGTCGGGAGCACGCTGGCCATCGCGGCCATGACGACCCCGGACATGGTCCTGAGCCACGCCGTCGCCGCGGCGGTCACCGTCCTTGTCCTGGTGTGGCAGGCGCAGGCGTTCTGCCTGCTCGTGCGGCACCTCGCGCCGCGCATCCTCACACCCGGGGCGCTGCCGGCGCCGCCGCAGGTGACCGCCGCCCAGGTCCCGGTGCACGTGACCTCGCTGCGTGCGGTCGAGGGAGCCCCGCGTCGCGGACCGCCCTCGGCGCTCGCCGCGGCCTGACCCACGCTCCTCGCGGGCGGGGTGGGTCGCTCCTGCCCACCCACCTTTGTGTTTCCTTCCCTTGAGGAGTTCTCATGTTCCACAGCCACGTCCGCCGCGCCTGGGGAGGGCGGTGACGCCCACGGCGACCACGCGTCGGGCAGCGCGGACTCCGCGGCGGTCCTGGAGCCGGTCTCGGCCGGCACGGCAGGTCGCCTCAGGCGTCGGGCCGACCTAGCTGTTCTGTCCGGACCGGTCGGGCACGCGGTCGGCGGTCGCCCTGTCAGGTGCGGAGTAGTGATCGGTGGTGGGGCGGGGGCGAGTAGGTGCACGGCTCGTACTCGCTCTCCTGGTGCGCTGGTAGCGCTGGTGGGGTACTCTACGAAGGCCAGCGCCCACGCCAGCCTGGTCGCCAGCGACACGCGGACGGCGCGGTCCTGCCGCGGGCACCCGCCGAGCTCCAGCTCACCTTCGACGAGCCGGTGACGCTCGTCCGGGCCGCTGCCCGACTCTACGACGCGACCGGCCGGACGGTCGTTGCTCAGGCGCGCTCCGTGGACCGGGTCGTCACCGTCCTTCCCGGCGCCGACCTCGCCCGGGGCAGCTACGTGCTCACTACCGCGTGGTCTCGGCGGACTACCAAACCGTCTCGGGATCGGTGACCTTCTCGGTCGGCGCACCCAGCGCGACCGTGGAGGCGCCGTCGCCCGAGGACCTGGCCACGCCGCCGAGCGTGCGGGTGGTCCACGGCCTGCTGGAGGGCGTCGCGTACGCGGGGTTGTTCCTGGCCGCCGGGCTGGTGGTCTTCGCCACGGTGCTCCTGCCTGTCTCCCCCGCCCTGGACCGGACCAGGGAACGGCTGCGTGGCGTGTCCCGCTGGGCCGCCGGGTGGGCGGTTCTCGGCTTCGCTCTGCTCGTCCCGGTCGGTGTGGTCTACCAGCAGGGCCTCCGTCTAGGCGACCTGCTTGGGTGGATCGCCTGGACCGGCTGGGTCTCCGCCGACGGGCTCGTCGCTGCGCTGGTTGCTCTCGGGCTCGTCTACGGCGTCGCGGTCCGGGATGCGGGGTCCGGCCGGCGGCGCGCCACCCGAGGGGTGGCGGTGTGCGCAGCGGCTCTCGCGCTCGGGTCGGTGGCCCTGTCGGCCACACGCGTGCGTTCGGACCGGTGGTCCTGGTGGTGGTCTCGGACCTGGTTCACGTGCTGGCTGCCGCTGTCTGGTTCGGTGGGCTGGTAGGGCTGGCGCTGACTCTGACCGCCCTGGCGAAGCGGGAGGCGTTGGCCGCCGCCGCGCTGGCCCGGTTCTCGACCGTGGCGGGAGCACTGCTGGCCTTGGTCGTGGCGGCCGGCCTCCTGCTGGCGTGGCGCATCGTCGGCTCGTGGAGCGCGCTGGTCGCCACCGGGTACGGCGTCGTCCTTCTGGCCAAGGTCGCGCTCGTGGCCTCGGTGGCCTCGGTCGCAGGGTGGAACCGGTTCCACCTGCTGCCTGCCGTGCTGGAGGCGGACGGCTTCCAGGACAGGTCGGGTGCGGCGAGGCGCCTGCGACAGGCAGTGCGGCTGGAGGCGGCCGGACTGCTCGCCGTGCTGCTGCTCACCGGCTTCCTGGTCAACGCGGTGCCCCGTCCGGTCAGCGAGCCCGTGACGGGTGAGCCGGGCACCGTCACCGCACTCAGCGGCGACGTCCGGGTGGTCGCGCATCTCGAGCCCGGCCGGATCGGGGAGAACACCGTGGTCGTGCAGGTGCAGGACCTGGCCGGGGAGCCATGGGAACCGCTGTCCGCCCCCGTCGTGACGGTGCGGTCGGAGGAGGAGGTGATCGACGGGGGGAGCGGACGCAATGCGGACTCCGGCACCTACGTCGCGACGCTGGTGATCCCCCGACCCGGATCGTGGCGGGTCCAGGTGAGTATCCGGGTGAGCACCTTCACCAACCCGGTCCTCACGCTTCCGGTCACGGTGCGCTGAGGTGACGGCGGACGGCGGGACGCGTCCGTCACGCCACTGTGACCACCAGGGGCAGCGTGTGGAGGAAGCCGTCCACGCGCACCTGCAGGTACAGCACGTAGGTCCCTGGCTCCGGCATCTCGGCATCCCGCGAACAGGTGCCGTGCGGGCTGCGTAACATCGGCAGAGCTCGGACCACTACGGGGTGTGATGCGAACACAGGACTCTCGGGAAGCGGCGTTCACGGCCTGCTGGCAGCGTGACGCGCCGCGGGTGGCGGCGTACGCCGGACGGCACACCCTCTCGGCGCGGGCCGAGGACATCGTGGCCGAGACCTTCGCGGTGGCCTGGCGCCGCTGGGACGACGTACCCGACCCGCCGCTGCCGTGGCTGATCGGCACCGCCCGCAACCTGCTCTCGGAGGATCGACGCGTGCTGGTCCGTGGCCGCCGGCTCGAGGACCGACTGCGTCTGCTGGACCGGGTCGCCCACCATCGCGTGGAGGACGTCGCCGAGTCCGCCTTCAGCCGGGAGAGAGCCATGTACGCGCTGGCCGCCCTGACCGAGGACCAGCGCGAGGCGTTGCTCCTCGTCGCCTGGGACGGCTTGTCCATCACCGAGGCCGCCGAGGTGCTCGAGCTGCGCCCAGGCGCCTTCCGGGCGCGGTTGCACCGGGGCCGCGCCGCGCTGGAAGCGGCGCTGTCCCCCGACCCGCCGGCCGGCGCACCCCTCGACCGATCATTCGTCCGCACAGCGCTGGAGGGAAACCGATGAGCACGCAGCACGACTGGGACCGGACCACCGAGGAGAGCCTGCGGAGCGGGGGGCTGGCGCTGCTCCGTCCGGAGCCGCCCGAGCTCGACCAGCTCTGGATGGCGCGCACCGTCGCCACGATCGTCTCCGGCCCCGGTGCGCGGCGGCGACGCGCACCGCACTGGAGGAAGCTCGTGGTCGGCGCGAGCGTCGTCGTGGCCGCCACCGGAGGTGTGGCCGCGGCGGCAGGCTCGACGCCCCACTTCCTCGAGCACGCCTGGTCGTCGTTCCTGGACCCAGGCTCGAGCCATCCGGGCCAGCCGGAGATCACGCTGGTCGCAGACATCCGGCTCCCCGGGAACGGTCGGTTCACGGCCTGGCGCGCCATCGAAGGCAACGAGCTGTGCAGTGCACAGCTCTCCAACTGGGACGGACACCAGCGCTTCTCGGGCGGCTGGGGCTGCGGTGAGCTCGACCCTGAGTACGACGCCCGGGACCGCCAGCTGTTCGGCTACAGCTTCTCGGAGGACGCGAACCGGGACTGGTACTACCCCGTGGTCTATGGCGGCCCTGACGGCCGACCCCAGGACGAGTCGGTCACGCACGTCCGCGTCCACGGCCGGCTCTTCACCGGCCCGGACTGGCACCGCGATGCGGTCCTGGACCCGGCGACGCGCGGCTTCGCGGTGGTCGTCCCCGGGGAGCGGACGCGTGCCTCGATGGAGGCCGAGTGGGACGGCGAGGCGGGCGAGCTGCTGCCCTGGGACAGCAACCTGCGCAGCGTGGTGGTCGACCTGCTCGACGACCGGGACCGGGTGGTGCGCAGCATCACGGTGCTGGACGTGAGTCCGCGGGCGTGGAGCGGGAACCGCTGAGTACGTTCGAGCTCCGCCACACGAGGAGTCATGCGCCGCGATCGGCAGCTCAGCGACAGCGGTGAACTTCAGGTGGGAGCGGCAGCGCCACGGTCGTCGCGATGATGGACCCGGACCTCTCTCCGTTCGCGTGCTTCGGTGCTTCGAGCGTCCTCCGTCGGGCCAGGGGCGCTTCGACGAGGAACCACGATGCCGCAGCGACCGGCAGCACCACTGCCAACGACAGTGCGGTGAACGCGGCCCAGCCGACGTCGACCCCGCACACCAGCAGCGCCTGCTGCACGACGAACCCGTACACGTACACGCCGTAGGACAGGTCGGTGCGCAGGACCAGCCGGGGGTACCGGCCCAGGGCCAGTCCTGCGGCGAGGCACAGGTAGGCGATCGCCGGCGCGGCGAGCAGACGGTAGTTGGGCGTCAGGAGCCCGAGGAGGACCGCGAGGATGGCGAGGACCACGAGCGGACGGGTCAGCGGGACCCGGTCGCGGCACATCCACAGCAGCGCTCCGCTGGCGAACATCAGGCCCGTCCGCGGAGCACACCACAGGGCTGTGCCGGCGGCGGGGAGCCCCGCGACCACGAGGGAGGCGGACAGGACCCAGAAGAGGAGGACGAGCCCCGCGACCACGCGGCGGCTCAACAGCCGTGCCAGCCCCGAGGGCGGCCACGACGAGGTACGCCGCAGCCTCGTAGCCGAGTGACCACAGGGAGCCGTTCCACACCGCCGTCTCGGGCACCCCGGTCGGGCCTCCGTCGATGTCGTAGGCGCTGACCCAGGTGCCGGCGTTCTCGATGACGTAGTGCCACTGGCCGGGCAGGCTCGGCTGGTCGGTGCCGCCGACCCAGGCGGCAACCGGTGCGACCACGAAGGCAGTCAGCGCGAGGCAGGCCCAGAGACCAGGAAGGATGCGCCGGGCCCGAGCCGCGAGGAAGGCGCCGAGGTGGGGTCTGCGGCACCAGGCGTCGACGATGAGGAAGCCGGAGAGGGCGAAGAAGCCGTCGACCGCGATGTCGGCGAGGAGCGCCTCGCACGGCTGGGGCAGCCAGGTGCTCCCCCGCAGGCGGTACGCGTGCCACACGACCACCTCGACCGCGAGACAGAGCCGCAGGAACGTGAAGGCGTTGGCCGACGACCTGAAGCGGTCGCCCAACGTCCCCCCGGTGTGCACCGACCAAGCATGCTGGAACGCCCCTGCTGCCGTCCCGGGATCCGCCAAGCCGACCTAGGGTGCGGTCACCACCACGAGCTCGGGCTGGTTCACCGACGCCTCGCGGGAGTTGACGAACAGCCCGTCGCTCGACTGGGGCAGCAGGGCGAGGTCGACCGTGCCGTTGCCGTCCACCGCGTCGGTCACGTCGAGCTCCAGCCAGGTGCCCACCGGCACCGCTGCGGGGTCGTCCAGGGCCGCGGCCGTGGTCGGCTGCGTGTTCCAGGTGACCCCGCTCTCGGTCCACGGTGAGGTGACCTCGTGCACGCTCGGCCCGTTGCCGGTCCCGTTCGTGACCCGCAGGCGGAGCGTGGCGCTCTGCACCGTCCCGCTCACCCCGGTCACGTCGAAGGAGAGGAAGCTGCGGGTCTGGGGGGAGCCGTCGGCGACCAGCGAGGAGAGGGTGCCGTAGTTCCGGTCCGGTGAGCGCTCCTCGACCCGTGCGTCGGCGCTGGCTCCGAACGTCGTGCTCACCGGTTGAGAGGCGTCGATGGTCCAGGTGCGGCTGGCCGGAGTGGCATCGGTGTTGCCCGCGGCATCGGTGGCGCGGACCGCGAACGTGTGTGCCCCCGTGCCCAGACCGCTCGAGGTGTTCGGCGACGTGCAGGACTCCCAGGACCCGGCGTCGAGCCGGCACTCGAAGCTGGACCCGGCCTCGTCGGAGGAGAAGGTGAAGGTCGCCGAGGTGGAGCCGACCGTGCCGGAGGGACCCGAGTCGATGCTGGTCTGGGGCGGCGAGGTGTCCGGTCCACCGGTCTCGATCACCAGCTGTGGTGACGAGGAGCCTTCGCGAGAGGAGAAGACCGCGGCGTCGGAGGAGTCCGGGACCAGACCGAAGGAGTAGGTGCCGCTCCCGGACACGACTGAGGTCACGTCGTACTCGACCCAGTCGCCGACGGGCACGGAACCGACGTCCGCCACGTGTGCCCCGAGGTTCACCGGCTTGGTGTCCCAGGTGACCGCGTTCTCGCCCCAGGACTGGTCGGTCCTGTAGACCTTCGGTCCGTTGCCGGACCCGTTGGTGGCGTACAGCCGCAGCGTCGCGCTGGCCACGGTCCCGGGAGCGACGCCGTTCACGTCGAACTTCAGGTAGGCCCGTTCCACGGGGGAGTTGTCGGTGCGGAGGGTCTGGGTGCTGCCGTAGTTGGTGTTCGGCTTGGCCAGCGCGACGGTTGCGTCCGCGGCGGGCGACACGACCTGGGGCAGGGCGGTGTCCACGGTCCAGGTCCGGCTCGCCGGGGTCGGGTCGGTGTTCTGCTCCGGGTCGGTGGCGCGCACCTCGAACGTGTGGGAGCCGCTGTCGAGGCCCGAGTAGGACTGCGTGGAGGAGCAGGCCGTCCAGCCACCCCCGTCGAGCCGGCACTCGAACGTGGCGCCCGGCTCGTCGGCGGAGAAGGCGAACGTCGCGCCCGTCTGGCCGACGTTGCCCGAGGGGCCGCTGTCGATGACGGTGTCGGGGGGCGAGCTGTCCGGGGCTGCGGTCTCCACCACCAGCTCCGGCGGGCGCGCTGCCTCGCGGCTGTCGAAGACCACGCCGTCGGAGGTGTCCGGGACCAGGGCGAAGGAGTAGCTGCCGTCGCCGTCGACCGCGGAGGTCAGGTCGTACTCCACCCAGGAGTTCACCGGAACCGCAGCGATGTCCGCCACGGCGCTGCCCAGGGTGGGCTGGCTGTCCCAGGTCACGCTGCTCTCCGACCAGGCCGCCCCGGCGGTGCGCACCTCGGGCCCGTTGCCCGTTCCGTTCGTGGCGTAGAGCCGCAAGGTGGCCCGGCTGACCACGTCGCCGGCCGGCACCCCCACGAGGTCGAAGCGGAGGAGGGCTCGCTCCACGGGGGAGGTGTCCGCCTCCAGGGTCGCGCCCTTGCCGTAGTTCGTCGTCGCGTTGGCCTGCCGGATCGTCGCGTCCTCGGTGGGGTGGACCAGGAGGGGGAGGGCGGAGTCGATGGTCCACGTGCGCGACGCGGGGGTCGGGTCCGTCATGCCGTCCTTGGTGGCTCGCACCTCGAAGGTGTGCGAACCGTCGCTCAGCCCGGTCTCCGTGACCGGGGACGTGCAGGACGACCAGCCGCCGGAACCGTCCAGACGACACTCGAACGTGGCTGCGTTCTGGTCGGAGGAGAAGCCGAAGGTGGCCGCGGTGGCACCGACCGTCCCCGAGGGACCGGAGTCGATCGTGGTCTCCGGAGGCGTGCTGCCCGTCACCCCGGTCTCGATCACGAGCTCGGGGGGATGCGCCCCCTCACGGGAGGAGAAGAAGGTGCCGTCCGAGGAGTCGGGGAGGACCCCGAACGAGTACGTGCCGTTGCCGTCGACGCTGGCGCTGACGTCGTACTCCGCCCAGGTGTCCACCGGCACCGAGCCCACGTCCGCCACGGGACTGTTCGTCGTGCTGGGCTTGGTGTCCCAGGTGACGGCGCCCTCCGACCAGGCCGTGCCCGAGTCGTGGATCTCCGGACCGTTGCCGGAGCCGTTGGTCGCGTACAGCCGCAACGTCGCGCTCAGGACGTCCTCGCCCTGGGGCACGCCGTCGACGGTGAAGCGGAGGTAGGACTCCTTGAGCGGTGAGGAGTCCGCGTCCAGCCTCGGACCGTCACCGTCGTTGGTCGTCGGTGCGGCCTGACGGACTCCTGCGTCGGCCGCCGGGGTGACCACGAGCGGGAGCGCGGAGTCGACGGTCCAGGTGCGCGAGGCGGGCGTCTGGTCGGTCTCGCCGTCCTTGCTCGCGCGGACGTCGAAGGTGTGCGAGGAGTCGTCGAGCCCGCCGTAGGACTGGGGGGAGGTGCAGGACTCCCACGCGGCACCGTCCAACCGGCACTCGAAGGTGGCTCCCGAGGTGTTCGCCGAGAACGCGAAGTCGGCGTCGGTCACGCCGACGGTGCCGGACGGGCCGTCGTCGATGGTCGTGTCGAGGGGAACGTCGACGGTCCAGCCTCGGGTGGCGGGGGTCGGGTCGGTGTTCCCCGACGGGTCGGTCGCCCGGACGTCGAAGGTGTGGCTGCCTCGTGGGAGGTCGCTGTAGGTGTGCGGCGAGGTGCACGGCTCCCAGGCGCCGGCGTCGAGACGGCATGCGAACGTCGACGCGGGCTCGTCGGCAGAGAAGGCGAAGGTCGCCGAGTCGACGGTGACGGTCCCCGACGGCCCGGAGTCGACGGTGGTCTGCGGCGGGTCGTTGTCGGGTGGGCCTAGGTCGACCTTGTTGTGCAGGTAGTGGCGCGTGGAGTCGTCGCCGGCCAGCACGACCAGCTCGCTGGCGTTGGACACGGTCTGCTTGGTCGAGGTGGGGTTGTTGATCTTGGGGTCGAGGGTGCTCTCGATGAAGGGCGTGCCCAGGCCGGTGCCGAACGGGTTGCCGTTCAGCAGACCTGTCACGCTGACCTTCTTGAGGTACACGGTTCCGCCGCTGCAGCAGGGTGCCGCCGCGAAGGCGTAGATCTGGTTGTTCTGGCTGTCGATGACGATGATCGCCCGGGTCTCGTTGTCCTGGGTCCTGCCGAAGACGTTGTCGGTGTCCCAGACGCCTCCGGTCTTGCGGACCAGCACCACGTTGAGCGGGTCGCCGGCATCGTTGAGCGAGGTCTTGACGATCGCGAAGACCCGTCCCTCGGGGTCGTTCTGGATGGACTTGATGTTGATGTGGTCGTCGGAGCCCTCCGGGCGCGTGTAGGCCACCTCACGGGTCCAGCTGGACTCGGGCGTGCCGTCCTCGTGGATGGCGAAGTAGTAGGAGTCCTCGTTCTGGTTGCCCCACATCACGCCGACGTGACCTTTGTAGGCGACCAGCGCCGAGATGTCGTCGGTGGTCAGGGTGTCGGCGCCGGGGACCGGCAGCACGAACGGAGCCACCCAGCTCCCGTCGGAGACCGTCGTGTGCGTGACGTAGACCTTGCTGTCCCGCGTGTAGGTGATCCACAGCTGCCCGGCGCTGTCCTGGTCCATCACGATGGCCTCCATGCCACCGTTGACCGGTGTGACGGGGTAGCCGGGATCGAGGCTGTAGGTGCGCGCGGCGCTGTCGTAGCTGAAGCGGTACAACCGGCCGCTGTCGCTGGCGGACGACGAGGTCCCGGCGGAGGCCACGTACAGCTTCGATCCCGACCACAGGACGTCCATCTGGGCCTGCGAGCGCTCGTCGACGAGCACCCCGGTGTCGGACCAGGTCTGGGTCGCCCAGTCCAGCTCGTGGATCGTGAAGCTGTGGGAGCCGGCGTCGAACATGGTGGCCCACCAGGAACCGTCGTTGTGCCAGAGCTTGCTCTGCGGCTTCTGCGCGGTCGGGGCCGTGGAGCCGGCGTAGCTCGGGCCGCGGTAGCCGATGTCCGCCGCGATCGCGGGGGTCGGCAGCAGAACGATGAAGGCCGCGACCACGAGCATCGCCAGCCCCAGGATGGAGCGGTGTCTCGTGAGCCGGGTGCGCCGTGCCTGCTTGCGCGGCGTGCGTCCCGGACCGGAAGCGAGCTCTGTGACCTGCATGATGCGTGATCCCCCGATCTCCCGAGCAGGAGAACCCGGGCGCTGAAAGTGCCTCGTCGGGGCCGAGCATAGGACGACCCGGCAGACCTGTCTCGGCTCGACAGCGAGGAGCTCAGGCTGCTGCGCTGGCTGCCGCCTGCGCCGTCCGCAGAACCACCCGCATTGCGTAGGACCAGGTAGTCCCTCCTCGGGATGCCCGTCCAGACGCTTCACCAGAGACTGGGGAGCACGGTAGGGGGATGACGCATTGGGGATGTCGCCCGCGCCCGACATGGAGGGGTTCGCATGACTACAGAGCAGCTCGACGCCGACGCACTCGCCACCCAGACGGCTCCCGTCGTACCGGCACAGAGGGAGACCCGAGCGGCGGCGCTGCGAGGTGTCCACGTCGTCCGTCCGGTCCCCCCCTCACCCGACCGGGCGCACAAGCGCACCGTCACCGTCGTGGTGCCGGCGATGAACGAGGAGCGCAACATCGCCTGGGTCCTCGAACGGATCCCTTCCTACGTGGACGAGGTGATCGTGGTCGACGGGCACTCGCGCGACGCCACCGTCGCGGTGGCTCGCCGCACCCTGCCCGACGTGCGCATCGTGCCTCAGCGCGGTTGTGGCAAGGGGGCGGCGATGCGGACGGGCTTCGAGGACGCCACGAGCGACTACGTCGTGGTCCTCGACGCCGACGGCAGCATGGACCCGGGGGAGATCGACTACTACGTGACCGCGCTGGACCAGGGATACGACCTGGTCAAGGGGTCGCGGGAGCTGCCCGGCAGCGGTTCCCTGGACATCACCCGCGTACGCCGGTGGGGCAACGGTGTGCTCGTGGGCACGGTGAACCTGATCTGGGGCAGCGAGTTCACCGACCTCTGCTACGGCTACCTCGGCTTCCGCCGCGACCGGCTCGACGACCTCGCCCTCACCGGCCGCGGCTTCGAGATCGAGACCGAGATCGCCGTCAACGCGATCAGCGCCGGGCTCCGCATCGCCGAGGTGCCCACCGTCGAGCTGCTCCGCCAGCACGGCACCTCCAACCTGAACGCCTGGCGGGACGGCCGCCGGATCCTCGGCTTCCTCACCCGAGCCCAGATCTCCCCGCGCAGCCGTCCCGTGACCGACCGGATCAACCGTCGGGCGCTGACGGACGTCGTGGTCTGAGGGCCTGAAAGGACTCGATGAACGACAAGAAGAGCGAGCCGACGAGTCCGACCGTGAGCGTGGTCGTGTGCGCCTACACCATGGCGCGCTGGGAGCGCATCGTGCTGGCCCTGGACTCGCTCCAGGCCCAGTCCCGTCAGGCGGACGAGATCCTCCTGGTCGTGGACCACTGTCCGGAGCTGCTGGAGCGCGCAACGACGTTGCCCGGACCCGTCCGGGTCCTCCCCAACGCCGAGCAGCAGGGCCTGTCCGGCGCGAGGAACACCGGTGTTCGCGCCGCCCAGGGTGACATCGTGGCCTTCCTCGACGACGACGCCCGCGCAACGCCGTCGTGGCTGGAGCACCTCGTCCAGCCCTACGTCGACCCGGCCGTGGTGGGCGTGGGCGGCAAGGTCGTCGCCGACTGGGAAGGCGCGAAGCCGAGCTGGTTCCCGCTCGAGTTCAACTGGGTGGTGGGGTGCTCCTACCTCGGGCAGCCGACGACCACCGCGGTGGTGCGCAACCCGATCGGGGCGAACATGTCCTTCCGCCGCGAGGCCATGGCCTCGGTAGGCGGCTTCTCCTGCCGCGTCGGCCGCGTGGGCGCCCGTCCCGTCGGGTGCGAGGAGACCGAGCTCTCCATCCGCGTGGCCCGCCGCGACCCGACGTGCAGGATCGTGCTGGAGCCCCGCGCGGTCGTGCACCACCACGTGCCCCACGACCGGTCACGGTGGCGCTACTTCCGTCGACGCTGCTGGGCCGAGGGCCTCAGCAAGGCGTCGGTGAGTCGGCTCACCGACCCCCGGTCCGCCCTCGCCGCCGAGCGCGACTACACCCTCCGCACCCTGCCGCGCGGCGCGGTCCGTGGGCTGGTGGACGTCGCTCGAGGCGGCCCCCCGGGCGGCGTGGCGCGGACCCTCGCGATCAGCGCGGGACTGCTGTTCACCGCTGCGGGCTACGCAGCCGGGAAAGCCGGACACACGGGGCTCCCGCAACCACCTAGCAAGGAGAAATGACATGAACCCGACCGAGACCCCGGACTGGAACTACTACGACATCCACGGAATCGTCGGCATCCGCGTCCATGCGGACGCGCCCGCGTCCCTGCAGCTCGGCACCATGCTGAAGAGCTTCCGTGTCGAGCACTGCACCCGCGACGACATCGTGGTGACCCAGGAGCACGAGCTGATGCTCGACTCGGCCCTCATCGAGGACGAGCTCGCCTACAGTGCGACCGCGGTGCTCTTCAAGCGGCACCACGTCCAGGTCGTCCGCGACGGGGACGGGTTCCGGGTCCACGGGAGCGGAGAGCTGCTGACGGCGCTGTTGCCGTTGCTGGACCTGGTCATGGTCAGCCGGGGGGTCGCCATGGTGCACGCCGCCACGGTGGGCTACCGAGGCCACGCGATCGCTCTCCCGGCCGCAGGCGGAACGGGCAAGACCAGCACCATCGCCAAGCTGGTGGGTCGACCGGGCTTCAGCTTCATGGGCGACGACTGGGGATTCCTGGCCGAGGACGGCCGGCTCCTCAACTACGAGAAGCCGATGTTCATCAAGCCGCACCACCGGCCGATCTATCCCCACCTGTTCCGCGGGTCACGCAAGCCGCTGCTGCCGGTAGCGCTGTCGCGCCCGGTGGGCCGGTTCACCACGGTGGTGCATCCGCACATCGTGAAGCACCCCAGGCTGGCCGACCTCGCCCGTCGCTGGTCTCCTGAGCACCGGATCGTCACCGCCGCGCAGGCGCTCCCCGGAGCGACGATCACCGCGGCGGCCCCCCTGCTGACCTCGATCTACGTCGAGCGCTTCGAAGGGTCCCGGACCCAGCTGGCCGAGCGCGACGGCGAGTGGATGGTCCAGCGGATGCTGGGGAACTTCAACATCGAGCTGCCCGGCTTCTCCCACGAGGTCCTCGCCGGTCTCGGCGCGACGTCGCAGATCTCGCTCTCGGCCTTCTACGAGGCCAAGGCGAACATCCTCAGGAAGGCGCTCGGCGACGTCCCGGCGTACGTGCTGCAGGTCCCCAGTGTCTACAGCCCTGATATCGCCTCCGACGACATCGTCGAGGTGCTGGAGGACCTTCTCGCGAAGATGGTCACCGACGGCGATCCTGTGGAGAGCGTGGCATGAGCCCGGACCGGACGGCGCTCCACGACTCCCGGCCGCTGGACCAGCTGACCGCAGTCGTTCCCGTCCGGGACGGCGAGGTGCTTCTGCCAGGATGCCTGGAGGCGTTGCTGCGCAACAGGATCAAGCGGATCGTCGTGGTGGACGGCTGCTCCACAGACCGTTCCCGGGAGGTCGCTGCCGAGTTCGGGGCGCACGTGGTCAGCGACGAGGGACGGGGCCTGCCCCATGCCCGGACCTTGGGCGCGCGGACGGCGACCACGGAGATGGTCCTGCTGGTCGACTGCGACGTGGTCTTCCCCGACGGAGGGGTCGCTGCGCTGGTCGGGGAGTTCCAGGCCGGGGGCTACGTGGCCCTGCAGGCCGCCCAGGAGAGCGTGGGTGGACCGGGGTACTGGGGACGCGCGCTCGCCCACCACCACCGCACGGGACGCAGCCGTCACTGGTTCGGCCTGGTGGCCACGGTCTTCGACAGGCAGGAGCTGCTGGCCGCCGGCTTCGACGCGCGCTTTCGCTCCGGCGAGGACATCGAGCTCCGTTGGCGGCTGCGCGAGACAGGGAGGCGGATCGGGGTGTCGCGGACCGTGGCTGTGCAGCACCGCTACGCCGGGGACGACTTCGGCTTCGCCAAGGAGCAGTTCCTGATGGACGGTGTCGGTCTCGGTCTGATGGTTCGAAGCCACGGGGTGCGGGGAGCGCGACTGGCCGCCCTCCCCGCCGCCGCGGCGGCGCGGGGCATGCTGATCAGCGCTACCCGTGGCGAAGGAAGGTGGCTGCGCTACTACGGCGCCTTCGCGTGGTGGAACTACGTCGGACTGATGCGGGGATTGCGGACATGACGAGCGGCACACATGACAAGAAATCGCTGGAGCTCGTGCCCGCGCCGGAGACGGAGCCACCGCCTGTGTCCCCTCGTGATCCCGCGGTCAGCCTCGAGGGGTGCCTCCGTGTGGTCATCGTCGGCAGGACCGGGTCGGGGAAGACCAGCCTGGCGCGGGAGCTCGCCCGTGCACTGGGGGTGCCCCATGTCGAGCTGGACTCCTTGTACTTCAACCACGACCTCAGCACCGTGCCGCTGTCGCTGCTGCGCACCAGGACAGCCGAGGCGATCTCACCTGAGCGCTGGGTCACCGACGGCAACAAGAGCACTGTCAGGGACCTGGTCTGGCCACGCGCGGACACGCTGGTGTGGCTCGACTTCCCGCTTGCCGTGAGCGTCTGGCGGCTGCTCAAGCGGGCACGCCAGCGAACCACGGCGCTGCATTCGATCGCGTCCGACCCGAAGGGGGAGGAGCGCCTGACCACCATGATGCTCGCAGCCCTCCGGGGGGTGCTGACGGCGCTGCGGTCGCATCGGGGCCAGCGGCGCGAGTACCCCCGCCTCCTGGCGCGCCCCGAGAACGAGCACCTCGCCGTCGTCCGACTGAGGTCGCCGCGAGCGGCGCGGCACTGGCTGGCGCGTGTGCGGGAGAGCGCCGCGTGAGCCCCCCGCACCCAGGGCCGGAGCACCCCGCCGAAATGCGTAGGGCGAACCGTACTTGCTCTGGTGTCGGGCTTCTTGTCACCCGCATAGCGTCGGTGACCACGGACGATCGGCACGCCGGGTTGCCGGTGCCACGCCGGACTGGACAGATCGGAGGAGGGGCTCATGGTCTCTGAGTCGAACGCACCGGTGGTGGTGCCTGTCGTGCTTTCAGGGGGGTCCGGGACGCGCTTGTGGCCCCTGTCGCGGGAGACGAGCCCCAAGCAGTTCCTCCCGCTCCTCACCGGGCTGAGCCTCTTCCAGCAGACCGTCCTGAGAGCACAGGCCGCCACGACGCGGGCACCCGTGGTGGTCTGCAACGTCGAGCACCGCTTCGTGGTGCAGCACCAGCTGGCCCAGCTGGAGGTGGAGCCGGCAGCGATCATCTGCGAGCCCGTGGCCAGGAACACGGCGCCCGCGGTCGCGGCAGCGGCGTCGTTGGTCGGGCAGAGCGCCCCCGACGCGCTCCTGCTGGTGCTGCCCTCCGACCACGTCGTCACCGACACCGCGGACTTCGCCCGTGACGTCGCTGCCGCGGTTCCGGCTGCCGGGGCCGGCCATCTCGTGACCTTCGGGATCACGCCCACCACGCCCCACACCGGCTTCGGGTACATCCGGCAGGGTCCCCCCATCGCAGGCATGCTCCGCGCCTGTGCGGCGGAGCGCTTCGTGGAGAAGCCGCACCTCGCGCAGGCCCGCGGCTACGTCGAGGACGGCAAGTGGATGTGGAACAGCGGGATGTTCCTGCTGCCCCGTGAGGTCCTGCTCGAGGAGCTCCTGTCCCACGAGCCTCGGGTCGCCCACACGACCGCCATCGCCGTCGCACTGGCGCGACGAGAGGGGTCGGCGGTCTTCCTGGACGAGAAGAGCTTCGCGTGCGCCCCCACGGTCAGCCTGGACTATGCCGTGATGGAGCCGACCACGAGGGCCGCGGTCCTGCCGACCACCCTGGGATGGAGCGACGTGGGTGCGTGGTCGTCGCTCTGGGAGGTGCGGGACAAGGACGGCGACGGGAACGTCCTCCACGGCGACGTGCTCGCCGAGGACAGCCACGACTGCTACGTGCACAGCGACGGTCCGCTGGTCACGGCGCTGGGGATGAGCGACGTGACCGTCGTGGCCACCAAGGACGCGGTGCTGGTCGCCGACCGCGCGCACAGCCAGCAGGTACGGGAGGTCGTGGCTCGGCTCAGGACCCTGGGACGGGCCGAGGCGGACTGCTCGGCGCTGGTGCGGCGGCCCTGGGGCACCTACGAGTCGCTGGGCCGCGGGGTACGCCACCAGGTCAAGCACATCGAGGTCCTGCCGGGCCAGAAGCTGTCCCTGCAGCGACATGCCCACCGGGCCGAGCACTGGGTGGTCGTGCAGGGCACGGCCCAGGTGGTCCGAGGTGGGGACACCCTGGTCCTCCAGGAGGGCGAGTCCCTGCACGTGCCGGTGGGCTGTGTGCACCGCTTGGAGAACCGGTGCGAGGACCCTCTCCACCTGATCGAGGTCCAGGTCGGCGACTACCTCGGCGAGGACGACATCGAGCGGCTCGACGACAAGTACGGCCGGAGCTGATCCACCAGCAGCCACCGGCGTCCCGGGCGCCGGAACGCGGGCGGCGCGTCAGGGACGGCGCGGCACCCCCCTCAGAGCTCCCACGCTGGCGTCCACCCCCCCCACTCAGTGGCGCCAGCGTGGGTCCGGGGTCGAGCCGCTGAGCGGTGCGGTGCGGTGCGGGCCGCGCACCGGGCAGCAGTGCTTGTGGCGGAGGATAGGGGATTCGAACCCCTGAGGGCTTGCACCCAACCCGCTTTCCAAGCGAGCGCCATAGGCCACTAGGCGAATCCTCCGTCGCGTAGGTTACTAGGCCGGTGCTCGGGCGGGAAATCGTGGTCGCTTTGGAGCCTCGGGGGCGGCTCCCCTAGACTCCTGCCAACCCCCCGTACGGCGGTATCTCGCTGAACTCCCCCAGGGCCGGAAGGCAGCAAGGGCAGGCGAGCTCTATCGGGTGTGCGGGGGGCCTTGTCGTTCCCGGACGCAGCAGGTGGCGAGCGGTCGCCGCTGGGCGGCCGGTTCGTGGCCGGGGCGCGCGCGGTGTCGGCGCCCACGGTTAGGGTCGGGATGTGGAAGCCCCCCTCGCCCTCTACCGCCGCTACCGGCCGGACTCGTTCTCCCAGGTCATCGGGCAGGACCACGTCACCGAACCGCTCCGGGCCGCCCTGCGTCACAACCGGGTCAACCACGCCTACCTGTTCTCCGGTCCCCGCGGGTGCGGCAAGACCACCAGCGCCCGGATCCTGGCGCGGGCGCTGAACTGCGCCCAGGGTCCGACCGACGAGCCGTGCGGTGCGTGCGACTCGTGTGTCGAGCTGGCCACCGGTGGCTCTGGCTCGGTCGACGTGATCGAGATCGACGCTGCCTCCCACGGCGGTGTCGACGACGCCCGCGAGCTGCGGGAGCAGGCGACGTTCCAGCCGATGCGTGACCGCTACAAGATCTACATCATCGACGAGGCCCACATGGTCACCACGCAGGGCTTCAACGCCCTGCTCAAGATCGTCGAGGAGCCCCCGGATCACGTCCGGTTCATCTTCGCCACGACGGCGCCGGAGAAGGTGATCGGCACCGTCCGCTCCCGAACCCACCACTACCCGTTCCGCCTGATCCCGCCCCGGGTCCTCGCGGCGTACCTCTCCGAGCTGTGCGCGCGGGAGCAGGTCGCGATCGAGCCGGCTGCGGTCCCCCTCGTCGTGCGCGCCGGTGGAGGCTCGGCGCGGGACACCCTGTCGGTGCTGGACCAGCTGATGGGCGGCGCCGGCGAGGACGGCGTGACCTACCAGCTGACCGCTGGGCTGCTGGGCTTCACCCCGGACTCGCTCCTGGACGAGGTGGTCGACGCCTTCGCCGCGCACGACGCCGCCGGAGTGTTCGGCGTGGTGGACAAGGTCATCGAGACCGGTCAGGACCCCCGGCGCTTCACCGAGGACCTGCTCCAGCGGCTCCGGGACCTGGTGATCATCTCCGCGGTGCCGGACGCGCCCGCCACCGGGCTGATCGATGTTCCCGAGGACCAGGCCGAGCGGTTGGTCGCGCAGGCGGCGCGCTTCGGCCGGCACGACATCTCTCGCGCTGCGGACCTCGTCGCTACCGGGCTCACCGACCTCAAGGGGACCACCGCCCCGCGGCTGCTCCTCGAGCTGCTCTGCGCCCGGGTGCTGCTCCCCGGCGCCGACGACAGCGTGGAGGGGCTCGGCGCCCGGCTCGACCGGGTCGAGAAGCGGATGTCGATGGCCCCGCCGACGCACGAGCCGGGACGCCAGGAGCAGCCCGCGCGCCGCGAGGCGCAGGCACCGCCGTCGCCCGCGCGGGAGACGGCCGGGGCCGGCCACTCCGCGGCCGCGACGATCGGACGGGGCGCGCCCACCGACCCTTCCCCGCAGGGCGCCGCGGGGGCGCGCCCTGCGGGGACGGTGCCGTCGATGACGGCCGCCGACGCACGGGCTCCTCGCGCTCCCGAGCCGACGCCGGCCACGACTCCCGCTGCCGCGGCGCCCCCGACCCCGCCCCGGACCCCGGAACCGGCCCCGGCCCCGACCCCGGAACCGGCCCCGGAACCGGCCCCGGCCCCCGCGGGCCCGGTCGGCGGGCTCGGTCTCACCGACCTGCGCCGGCTGTGGCCCGAGGTGGTCGACGCGGTCAAGTCGCGCCGCCGGGTGACCTGGATCCAGCTGAGCCAACACGCTCAGGTCGTCGGGGTGGACGGACGGACGCTGACGGTCGGGTTCAACAACCCCGGAGCCCGCGAGTCGTTCGTCAACGGACGCAGCGACCTGATCCTCCAGCAGGTCCTCATCGACCTCGTCGGCCAGGAGTGGAAGATCGACGCGATCATCGACCCCTCGGCCCAGCCCGGGACCGAGCAGCCCGTCCACGTGACGCGCCCGGCGGTCGCTCCTCGCGAGCCAGAGCCCCGGGTACGGCGCCCGGACGCCGGCCCGGCCCAGGAGCCGCCGCCGGAGGACGAGCCGGCGGAGGACGGCCCACCGCCGGACTGGGCGACGCCGGCGCAGCCCCTGGCGGCAGGGACCGGCCCCCGGGGGTCGAGCCAGGAGGCGACCCGTTCGGCCAGGGACGCCATTCAGCCGACCCGCCGGGCCGGCCGGCCGGAGCGGAGCGAGGGCGGGCCCTCCGACGAGGACGCCGACCGCGATGACCTCGACGCCGAGGACGCCCCGCACGGCGCCGACCTGCTCTCGGAGCGACTCGGTGCCCAGGTGATCGAGGAGATCCCGCACTCCTGAGGTAGCGCCGCCCGACACGGCACCGCTCCTCCCGGGACTCGGGCGGAGCGCGCAGACTGGTCCTGACGAGCAACGAGACGAGAGACGACCGATGACTGAGATGAACCCGTTCGGCGCAAGCGGCGGCTTCGACATGAACGCCCTCCTCCAGCAGGCCCAGGCGATGCAGGAGCAGATGGTGGCCGCGCAGCAGGAGCTGGCCGAGACCGAGGTCGAGGGGACGGTGAGCGACGGCCTGGTGACCGTGACGGTGAACGGCACCGGCGAGCTGGTCCGGGTCAAGATCCGCAAGGACTCCTTCGACCCCTCCGAGACCGAGGACCTGGAGGACCTGATCGTCGCCGCATACCGCGACGCCCGGGCCCGCTCCGACGCCATGGCCGCGGAGGCCTTCGGTCCGCTCGCCGGGGGACTGGGCGCGCTGGGCGGTGACGCGAGCGGTGGCCCGGCAGGCGGCGGACCGCTCGGGTTCTGATGTACGAGGGTGTCGTCCAGGACCTGATCGACGAGCTCGGCCGGCTCCCGGGGGTCGGACCCAAGAGCGCGCAGCGCATCGCCTTCCACCTCCTGCAGGCCGACCCGGTCGACGTACGGCGGCTCGCGGCGGTGCTCGTCGAGGTCAAGGAGAAGGTCCGCTTCTGCGCGGTGTGCGGCAACGTCGCCGAGGAGGAGACGTGCCGGATCTGCCGTGACCCTCGGCGCGATCCCGCGCTGATCTGCGTGGTGGAGGAGTCCAAGGACGTCGTGGCGATCGAGCGGACCCGTGAGTTCCGCGGCCGCTACCACGTGCTCGGCGGAGCGATCTCGCCGATCGAGGGGATCGGCCCCGACCAGCTGCGGATCAAGGAGCTGATGACCCGCCTCGCCGACGGCACGGTCACCGAGGTCATCCTCGCGACCGACCCGAACCTCGAGGGGGAGGCCACTGCGACGTACCTCACGCGGTTCCTGGCCGGGATGGGGTTGCGCGTGACGCGCCTAGCGAGTGGACTTCCCGTAGGCGGTGACCTGGAGTACGCCGACGAGGTGACGCTCGGAAGGGCATTCGAAGGAAGGCGGTCGGTCCATGGCTGAGGCAACCGGAGCAACGGGGCAGATCGAGCACGCCGCGGACCCCGACACCGAGGAGTTCGCCCAGCAGATCGCCGACCAGGTCGAGTCGTTCCTCATCGCGGTCCGCGCGATCGCGCGCGGCGAGGCCGAGGGGGGCGAGGCGATCTCGCTGCTCCTGCTCGTCGTGAGCCAGGTGCTGCTCGCCGGGGGGCGCCTGGGCGTGCAGGCGGACTTCCTGCCGTCGGAGGAGTACGAGCCCGACGCCGGTCCGGACCCCGACCTCGATGCCATGCGGCACCGCCTCGCGGTGCTGCTCGAGGGCGTGGACGCCTATACCGAGGTGTTCGACCCCTACGTCGACCCGCCGGAGCTGGTCTCCAGCCTCCTGTCCGACGACCTGACCGCGATCGCCGCGGCGCTCGCCCACGGTCTGCGGCACTTCAAGGACGGCCGGGTCTCCGAGGCGCTGTGGTGGTGGCAGTTCTCCTACGTCGCCTCCTGGGGGGCCGAGGCCAGCTCGGTGCTGCGGGCACTGCAGTCCGTGGTCGCCCACGACCGGCTCGACGCCGACTTCGAGAGCGAGCAGGAAGACGTCGCGGCGGCCGACCAGATGCTGGGCGCCACCTCCACGGCGCCGTAGATCGTCCTTCCGGCTTCGCCGCCTGGCCCGTCGTCACCGCAAATCCTCCTGTGGCGTGCGGGCGTGCGGCGCTTCTCGGGCTCTGGGCGCCGCTCCGTGACGGACGCCCCCGCCGGTAGGATGAGGGCGTCCCAGAAGACCCCCTACCCGAGGAGAACCGTGGGCATTGTCGTGCAGAAGTACGGCGGGTCCTCCGTCGCCGATGCCGAGGGCGTCAAGCGTGTCGCCCAGCGCATCATCGACGCCAAACGTGCCGGCCACCAGGTCGTCGTGGTCGTCTCCGCGATGGGAGACACCACCGACGAGCTGCTCGACCTGGCCGAGCAGGTCTCGCCCATCCCCGCGCCCCGTGAGCTGGACATGCTGCTCACCGCCGGGGAGCGGATCTCGATGGCGCTGCTCGCGATGGCGGTGGGCAACCTGGGCCACGAGGCCCGCTCGTTCACCGGGAGCCAGGCCGGCGTGATCACCGACGGCATCCACGGCAAGGCGAAGATCATCGACGTGACGCCGGGACGGATCGAGGCGGCCCTCGAGGAGGGGGCCATCGCGATCGTCGCCGGCTTCCAGGGCGTCAGCCAGAGCAGCAAGGACATCACGACCCTCGGCCGTGGGGGGTCGGACACCACCGCGGTCGCGCTGGCCGCGGCGCTCAAGGCCGACGTCTGCGAGATCTACAGCGATGTCGACGGCGTGTTCACCGCCGACCCGCGGATCGTCCCCACGGCGCAGAAGCGGGACCGGATCTCCTACGAGGAGATGCTGGAGATGGCCGCCTGCGGCGCGAAGATCCTCCACCTGCGGTGCGTGGAGTACGCGCGTCGCTACGACATCCCGATCCACGTGCGTTCGTCGTTCAGCAAGCTGACCGGCACCTGGATCTCCGCCCCCGACCCAGAGAGTGCAGACATGGAACAGGCCATCATCGCCGGCGTCGCCCACGACCGGAGCGAGGCCAAGATCACCGTCGTCGGGGTGCCCGACAAGGTGGGAGAGGCGGCCCGGATCTTCGAGGCGCTCGCCGACTCGGGGATCAACCTCGACATGATCGTGCAGAACGTCTCCGCGGCGGCGACCAACCTCACCGACATCTCCTTCACGCTGCCGCGCAGCGACGGGCAGACTGCCGTGTCGGCGCTGACCCGGATCAAGAGCGAGGTCGGCTTCGACTCGCTGCTCTACGACGACCAGATCGGCAAGGTGTCCCTGATCGGCGCCGGGATGCGGTCGCACCCCGGGGTGACCGCGACGTTCTTCTCCGCCCTGGCCTCGGCCGGGGTGAACATCGGGATGATCTCCACCTCCGAGATCCGGATCTCGGTCGTGGTCGACGAGAGCCAGGTCAACGACGCGGTCGCGGCCACCCACGCGGCCTTCGACCTCGACGCCGACCAGGTCGAGGCGGTCGTGTACGGCGGGAGCGGTCGATGAGCGCCTCCCGCCCGGTCAACCTCGGCATCGTCGGCGCGACCGGCCAGGTCGGGGGAGTCATGCGCGACCTGCTGCTGGAGCGGAGCTTCCCGCTCGGGGACGTCCGCTTCTTCGCCTCGGCGCGGTCGGCAGGGCGGACCCTCGAGCTCGGCGACCGCACGGTGGTCATCGAGGACGCCGCGCTGGCCGACCCGACCGGCCTCGACGTGGCGCTGTTCTCTGCCGGGGCGACCACGTCGCGGGCGCAGGCACCCCGTTTCGCCGCCGCGGGGGTCACCGTCGTGGACAACTCCTCGGCGTGGCGGCTCGACCCGGACGTGCCCCTGGTCGTGAGCGAGGTCAACCCGGAGGCGATCGGGCAGGCCCGCAAGGGGATCATCGCGAACCCCAACTGCACGACCATGGCCGCGATGCCGGTGCTCAAGCCGCTGCACGACGAGGCCGGCCTGGTCCGGCTCGTGGCCAGCACCTACCAGGCGGTCTCAGGCAGCGGCGTGGCAGGGGTGGCGGAGCTCGCCGACCAGGTGGAGGCCGCCGGAGACCCCCGCGGGCTGGCCCTCCATGGTGCCGCGGTGACGATGCCGGCACCGCGCACGTACGCACGCAACATCGCCTTCAACGTGCTGCCCCTGGCCGGGGCGATCGTCGACGACGGCTCGGAGGAGACCGACGAGGAGCAGAAGCTGCGCAACGAGTCGCGCAAGATCCTCGGCATCCCGGACCTGCGCGTCTCGGGGACCTGTGTGCGGGTCCCTGTCTTCACCGGACACTCCTTGTCGATCCATGCGGAGTTCGCCTCCGCGCTGTCGGCCAAGCGCGCTCTCGAGCTGCTCGCCGAGGCGCCCGGGGTCGAGGTCACCGAGATCCCGACGCCTCTGCAGGCGGCCGGCACGGACCCGTCGTACGTCGGTCGGGTGCGCCAGGACCAGAGCGTCGACGGCGACCGCGGTCTGGTGCTCTTCCTCAGCAACGACAACCTGCGCAAGGGGGCGGCGCTGAACACGGTGCAGATCGCCGAGCTGCTCGCCGGGTCGCTCTGAGCGGAGTGCCCTGGAACGCCACGAGACGAGCGAACGGGCCGGACCCCTGGAGGGGTCCGGCCCGTTCGTCTTCTGCGAGGTCACACGGTCGGGCTGACAGGATTTGAACCTGCGGCCTCGTCGTCCCGAACGACGCGCGCTACCAAACTGCGCCACAGCCCGTGGAGCGTGGGGAGTCTATCCGAGGGACGGCCCGGCCCTGAAATCGGGTCTGGCGACCAGGGTCAGCAGGGTCGCCTCGGGTCGGCAGCACACCCTGCCGACGGCGTACGGCGAGGTCCCGGCTCCGGCCGACACGTGCAGCCACGAGGACCCGGGGTCGCCGTCGGCGGAGCCACGCGGGTGCCGGTGCAGGCCGCTCGCCCGGGCCGGATCGAGGTCGCAGTTGGTCACCAGGGCCCGCCCGCCGGGCAGGCAGAGCTGGCCACCGTGGGTGTGGCCGGCGAGGGTGAGGTCGTAGCCGTCCCGGGCGAACTGGTCGAGCACGCGCAGGTACGGTGCGTGGGCCACGGCCAGCCGCAGGTCGGCCCCGGTGTCAGCAGGGCCGGCCACCGCCGACAGGTCGTCGTAGTCCAGGTGCGGGTCGTCGACCCCGGCGAAGGCGAGCCGCAGCCCCTTGACCGTGAGCTCGTCGCGGCGGTTGGACAGGTCGCGCCACCCGGCCCCGCGCAGCCGGGCGACCATCTCGGGCCAGGGCAGCTGGCGGCTGGTGCCGGGTCGTCTTCCGGTGTCGGGCAGGAGGTACCGCACCGGGTTGCGGGGGGTGGGCACGAAGTAGTCGTTGGAGCCGAGCACGAACACCCCGGGCACCTCGAGCAGCGGTCCGAGGTCCGCCAGCAACGGGCCGACGGCTCGACGGTGGGCGAGGTTGTCGCCGGTGTTGACCACCAGGTCCGGCTCCAGGGCGGCGAGGGAGGCCAGCCACGCCCGCTTGCGCCCCTGGTACGGGGTGAGGTGCAGGTCGGAGAGGTGCAGGACCCGGAGGTCGGGAGCGCGCGGGGGCAGCACGGGAACGGTGACGGTGCGGAGCGTGAACCAGCGCGCCTCCGTCCATGCGTACGCCGCGCCTGCCGCTGCGGTCGCCGTGACCCACGCCGCGACCCGCCCGGCGAGCCGGGCCGCGGTCCTCGGAGCGTCTCCGGACGAGGGGTCGAGGTGCTCCTCGTGCGGCAAGGTCATGGTCTCAGGCTGTCACAATGACCTGCATGAGCGACCTCAAGGACCGACTGCGCGCCGACCTCACCGCCGCCATCAAGGGGCGTGACGAGATCCGGTCGTCCACCCTGCGGATGGTGCTGACCGCGATCACGAATGCCGAGGTTGCGGGCAAGACCTCGCGCGAGCTCAGCGACGACGACGTGATCGCGGTGCTGAGTGCGGAGGGCAAGAAGCGGCGGGAGGCCGCCGAGGCGTTCGCCGCCGCGGGCCGGGAGGAGAGCGCCGCCAAGGAGCGCGCCGAGGCCGAGGTGATCGCGGGCTACCTGCCCCCGCCGTTGACCACTGAGGAGATCATCGCGCTCGTGGCCTACGCCGTCGCCTCCTCGGGTGCCGCGGACGAGGGCCCGCGTGCGATGGGCAAGGTGATGGGTGTCGTCCAGCCCCAGATCCGGGGTCGGGCCGACGGCGGCGTGGTGGCCGCGGAGGTCCGCCGCCAGCTCGGCGCCTGACGCCTCCGGCTAGCGGCGGCCGCCTCCGTTCCCGCCTCCGTTGCCATTGCCGTTGCCATTGCCGCGCCCGTTGTCGCGTCCGTTGTTGTTGCCGCCGCCGTTCCCGCTGGGTGGGTTGTCCGCCCGTGGCGGGGTCCCGCTGGAGACGTAGATCAGCACCGTGGACCCGGTGCCGACCGAGGCACCCGCAGCCGGCGTGGTGTACGCCGTGGTGCCGGCCGCTGCGCTCGAGGCGACGGTCGAGCTGATCTGCGGGATGAAGCCGGCGTCCCGCAGACGGCTCGACGCCTCGGCCGTGGAGAGGCCGCTGACGCTGGGCACCACCACGAGGCGCCCGCGCACCGCCGTCGGGTCGGGGGTGGTGAAGTCGGTGTCGGGGAGCCGTGCCTCGATCGCGTGCATCGCATCGCCCCAGATCGGGCCGGCCTGCGTCGAGCCGAAGGCCCGCGAGATCGACTGCCCACCGACGACCTGCCCGTTCAGGGTGATCGGGTGGCCCAGGCTGTTGGCGCCGGCGAGCATGGCCGCCGCGGCCAGGTTCGGGGTGTAACCGACGTACCAGACGGCGCGGTTCTCCTGGATCGTGCCGGTCTTCGCGGCCGAGGGCTGGCCCAGCCCGAGACCGTTGCTGTAGCCGAACCCGCCGGGCTCCTGCACGCCCCGCAGGACGTCGTTCACCGCGTCGCCGACGAAGTCGGGAAGGAGCCGGCGGCACTTGTCGGAGTACTCGGCCAGCACCTCGCCGGTCGCGCTGGTGACCTTGGTGACCGGGCGCGGCTCGCAGTACTCGCCGCGCGCGGCGAAGGTGGCGTACGCACTGGCCATCGTGAGCGGGTCGGTGTCGGTGACCCCCAGGGTGAAGGGGCCCACCACGTCCTCGTCGGGCACCTCGATGCCCATCTGCCGGGCCAGGGTGACCGGCTCGCAGAGACCGGTGCGGGTCTCGAGCTGGGCGAAGAACGTGTTGATGGAGTTCTGGGTGCCCGAGTAGAGGTTGTAGGTGCTGTCGCCGGAGCCGGTGGAGTTGCTCACGTTCCACACGTCGTTGCTGCGCAGCGGGCCGTCGCAGGTGGAGAGCTGGCTCGGCGCGATGGAGATGCTCTGGGGAGACCGGATCTGGGTGTTGAGGGGGACCCCCTGGTCGATCGCGCTGGCCAGCACGAACGCCTTGAAGGTCGACCCGGCCTGGAACCCGTTCGCGTCGCCGTACTTCGCCGGGACGACGTAGTTCAGGTAGGTCTGGCCCTTGCTCCGGTCGCTGCCCATGGGGCGCGACTGCGACAGGGCGCGCACCTTGCCGGTGCCCGGCTCCACCATCGCCAGACCGCCGATGGCCTGGTCGGTGGGCCTCACGTGGGCTGACACCGACGTGTCTGCGGCCTTCTGCATGCCCGGGTCCAGGGTCGTCTGGATGGTCAGGCCGCCGGTCTTCAGCAGCCGCTTGCGGTCGCCCAGGGTCTTGCCCAGGGACTTGTCGGCGAGGAGGTACTCGCGGACGTAGTCGCAGAAGAACTCACCGCTGGTCCCCACGCAGCCGTTGGGGGTGGGGCGGACCTTGAGCCCGAGCGAGCGCTTGGTCGCCTTGCGGGCCTCGCTGCGGGAGATCACGTTGAGCTTGGCCATCGTGTTCAGCACGGTGTCGCGTCGGAGCCGGGACTGCGCCGGGTCGTTGGTCGGGTCGAAGTCGGTCGGGTTCTTCACGATGCCTGCCAGCAGGGCGGCCTGGCGGAGCTTGAGCTTGCTGGCGGGACGCGAGAAGTAGTGCTGTGCGGCGGCCTCGATGCCGTACACGCCGTCACCGAAGTAGGAGACGTTGAGGTAGCGCTCGAGGATCCAGTCCTTGCTGTACTTCTGCTCGAAGGCGATGGCGTACTGCAGCTCGCGGAACTTGCGTTCGAAGGTGTCGGCCTGGGCGGCCAGGATCTCCTTCTTGCTGTCCGCCTGGTTGATCAGGGTCTGCTTGACCATCTGCTGGGTGATCGAGGAGCCGCCCTGGACCACGCCACCGTTGGCCTGGTTGGTGATGAGCGCACGGAGCGTGCCCTTCAGGTCGAGGGCGCCGTGCTGGTAGAAGCGGTAGTCCTCGATCGAGATGATGGCCTTGCGCATGATCGGCGACACCTTGTCGAGAGGGACGTTGACGCGGTTCTCGACGAACCAGGTGGCCAGGGTGCTCCCGTCGGCGGCCAGGACCCGGGTGCGCTGCGCCAGGGGCTCGGCGGTGAGCGAGCGGGGGAGCTTGTCCATCCCGTCGGCCACGCTGCGGGCTCCGAGGCCGGCCACGGCCGCGAACGGGATCGCGATGCCGGCCACGAGCACCCCGACGAGGGCGGCGACCGCCACCATCACCCCGGCATGGGAGACGACATGGGCAGCAGAGATCCCGCGGGGGCGAGGCGATGACATGATTCCAGGGTACGGGAGGGCCGCGGAGCCACCGAACGCGCGAAATCGGGGAAATACAGCGATGTGATTTCTCAGGCGCCGTGGGAATCGACCAGGGCGCCTCTAGTACGCAGGGATCAGGGACGGTCCCGAACTACGCGCCCCACCAGTCACAACCGTCACTTTGATGCCCTCCGGAGCGGCAATAAGGCCGCTTCGTCAGTCTTTCGGGCAAGAGTTCTAGTTCATGAGGACCATGTGCAATTGGTGCCGTCATATCTGTTTGAACTCATGGGAGTTCTTTACCTTTGACCTTGTTGGAGGAACCACTCCAACACCTGTTTGGGAGAGCAGGTTACAAGATGGGATACGAACATGACGTGGAACGACGACTGGGCGTCGCAGGCACAGTGCAAGCAGGCCCGGCCCGACGAGCTGTTCGTCCGGGGCGCCGCGCAGAACCGCGCGAAGCAGATGTGCTCCGGCTGCCCGGTGCGCACCGAGTGCCTGGCCGAGGCCCTCGACAACGAGATCGAGTGGGGCGTGTGGGGTGGCATGACCGAGCGTGAGCGTCGGGCGATCCTGCGCAAGCGTCCCAACGTCACCTCGTGGCGCGGCCTCCTCGAGGCGGCCCAGCTCGAGCACGCGCAGACCGTGTCGGCCGCGCACTCCGCCTGATCCGCTCCAGGTCGCCCCGACCGGGTGCCCGCACTCCGGTGCGAGCACCCGGTCGTCGCGTTTTCCCGGACCGGGTCGGTAGGTCCGCGGGCCTCAGCCGGCGAGCAGCTCGCCCACGGTGCGCAGGCCCGCGAGGTCGTGCACGTCGGTAGGCAGGGCAGGGATCACCGCGGTGGGGACGTGCGGATGGGCAGCCTGGAACCGCTGCTGCATCCGCTGCTCCCGGGCCACGCGGCGCATCCGGTCCGCATGCAGCCGCAGCAGCCCGGCGGTCAGCCCCGGCGCCGCCCCGGCGCCTCCTGACTCCAGCCGCTCGGCTCCGGCGACCGCCTGCTCGACCGACAGCCCGGCCAGTCCCCGGGTTGCCCGGTTCACGACGAGGCCGGCCAGGGGCATCGACTCGGCGTCCAGCCGCTCCACGAAGTACGCCGCCTCCCGCAGAGCGTCCGCCTCGGGGGCCGCCACCACCACGAAGGCCGTCTCCCGCGTCTGCAGCAGCTCGAAGGTCTGCTGGGCGCGGTTCCGGAAGCCTCCGAAGAGCGTGTCGAAGGCGGCGACGAACATCTGCAGGTCCTTGAGCACCTGCGCCCCGACGATCTTGGCCATGGTGTTCGTGATCGCCCCGACGCCGGCGGTCATCAGCCGGGCCGGGCCCTTGGCCGGGGCCAGGAGGAGCCGGATGAACCGGCCGTCGAGGAAGCCGGAGAGCCGCTCGGGGGCATCGAGGAAGTCCAGCGCCGAGCGCGCCGGGGGGGTGTCGACCACGATGAGGTCGTAGTGACCGCTGTGCAGTGCGTCCTGGCGCAGCTGTCCGAGCTTCTCCATCGCCATGTACTCCTGGGTCCCGGCGAACGAGCTCGACAACGTCACGTAGAACGGGTTGTTCAGGATCGCCCTCGCCTTCTCCGGGCTGGCCTGGGACTCCACCACCTCGTCGAAGGTCCGCTTCATGTCGAGCATCATCGCGTCGAGCGAGCCGCCTGCCGTCCCGTCCACCCCGGTGACCGGACGTGGGGTGTTGTCGAGGCGCTCGATGCCCATGGCCTGAGCCAGCCGCCGGGCCGGGTCGATCGTCAGGACGACCACCTTGCGCCCCTGCTCGGCTGCGCGCAGGGCAAGCGCCGCCGAGGTCGTCGTCTTGCCCACCCCGCCCGACCCGCAGCAGACGATCACCTGCGTGCCCGGGTCCTGGAGCAGCGCGTCGACCTCCAGCGTCGGGGGTCGGCCCGCTCGCGATGCCAGGGGGCCGACGCGGGCGCCGTCCCGACCGCGCCTGCGTCCGCTCGTGCCGGAGGGGGGAGTCATGCCATGCCCTGCTCTCGAAGGTCTGCGGCCAGTGCGTACAGGCTGCCCAGGTCGATGCCGTCGGCGATCCGCGGCAAGGTGTACGACGGCACGCCGAGCTCGGCGATCCGGGCCCGTTGGGTGTCCTCCAGCTCGCGTCGCTGCGCGTGCCCGCGCGCCTCGAGGAGGAGGCCGTCGAGCAGGTCGGGGGACACGTCGATCCCGGCCTTCTCCAGGTCGGAGGCGATCGCCTCCCGGGGCAGGTCGCCGCTGAGGGCGGCGTCGCGAGCCTCGTCGCCGAGCTCCTGCGGACGGGTCAGGTTCACCACGACGCCGCCGACGGGGAGCCCGTGGGCGCGCAGGTCCGCGATGCCGTCCGCGGTCTCCTGGACCGGCATGTCCTCCAGGACGGTCACCAGGTGGATGGCCGTCCGCTCCGAGGTGAGCAGGCGCATCACCCGCTCGGTCTGTCCACGGACCGCGCCCACCCGGGCCAGGTCGCCGAACTCCCCGTTGACGCTGAGGAACTGGGCGATGCGGCCGGTCGGCGGGGCGTCGAGCACCACGGCGTCGTACTGGCGGGCGTCCTTGTTGCGCGAGTTGCGCTCGACCGCCTCGTAGACCTTCCCGGTCAGCAGCACGTCTCTCAGCCCGGGAGCCACGGTGGTGGCGAAGTCGATCACCCCGAAGCGGTCGAGGGCGCGGCTGGTGCGCTGTCCGAGGCGGTAGTAGAGCCCGAGGTACTCCACCATGGCCGACTCGGCGTCGACGGCCAGGGCGTAGACGTCGCCCCCGTCGTCGGGTCCGCGGGCGATCCGCCGCTCCTCGTAGGGCAGCGGCGGGACGTCGAAGAGCTGGGCCAACCCCTGCCGCCCCTCGACCTCGCACAGCAGGACGGTCTTGCCCCGGGAGGCGAGCGCGAGGGCGAGGGCCGCGGCCACCGTGGTCTTGCCCGTGCCGCCCTTGCCGCTCACGACGTGCAGCCTGGCTCGTGGCCAGTCGGACACCCTGTCGTCGTCACTCACCCCTCGAATCTACGGTGCGCCAGGTCGCCACCGAGGGTGAGAGCGGTCACCCCGCCGCTAGGGTGACCGGGGTCACCGCAGGAGCGCGTGGCGGTCGAACGGAGGTCGGTACGACATGGACAAGGTGGTCGGAAGCGCTGAGGCTGCGGTCGCGGACGTGGGCGACGGTGCGTCGCTGGCGGTGGGTGGCTTCGGTCTGTGCGGGATCCCATCGGTGTTGATCGGCGCGCTGCTGGAGTCGGGGGCCCGTGACCTGGAGGTGATGTCCAACAACTGCGGTGTCGACGACTGGGGTCTGGGGCTGTTGCTGGCGCAGCGGCGGATCAGGCGGATGGTGTCGTCGTACGTCGGGGAGAACCGCGAGTTCGCCCGGCAGTACCTGGCCGGGGAGCTGGAGGTCGAGCTCACCCCGCAAGGGACGCTGGCCGAGCGGATGCGGGCAGGGGGGTCGGGCATCCCGGCGTTCTTCACCGCGACCGGAGGGGGCACCCAGGTCGCCGAGGGTGGGCTGCCGTGGCGCTACGACGCCGAGGGCAACGTGCTGGTGGCCTCGCCGCCGAAGGAGACCCGGGACTTCGGGGGGCGCGAGTACGTGCTGGAGGAGGCGCTCGTGGCCGACTTCGGGCTGGTCCGGGCCTGGAAGGGCGACCGGCACGGCAACCTCGTCTACCGCGACTCCGCGCGCAACTTCAACCCGCTGGCGGCGATGTGCGGGCGATTGACGATCGCCGAGGTCGAGGAGCTGGTCGAGCCCGGCGAGCTGGACCCGAACCAGGTGCACACCCCCGGGGTGTTCGTGCAGCGGGTGGTGGCGCTGAGCCCGGAGCAGGCCGCCGAGAAACGGATCGAGAAGCGCACGGTGCGTGCGCGCGAGGAGGCAGGGCGATGAGCTGGTCGCGGCAGGAGATGGCGGCCCGGGCGGCCAGCGAGCTGACCGACGGGTCGTACGTGAACCTGGGCATCGGGTTGCCCACCCTGGTGCCGAACTACGTCGCCGACGACGTCGAGCTGGTGCTGCAGTCGGAGAACGGGATCCTGGGCGTGGGGGCCTACCCGGTGGAGGGGGAGGAGGACCCCGACCTGATCAACGCCGGCAAGGAGACGGTGACGTTGCGGCGGGGGGCGTCGTTCTTCGACTCCGCGACCTCGTTCGGGATGATCCGCGGCGGCAAGATCGACGCCGCCATCCTGGGGGCGATGCAGGTCTCGGCGGCCGGGGACATCGCGAACTGGATGATCCCGGGAAAGATGGTCAAGGGCATGGGCGGCGCGATGGACCTGGTCCACGGCGCCAAGCGGGTGATCGTGCTGATGGAGCACCTGGCCCGCGACGGCTCGTACAAGATCGTCGAGGAGTGCTCGCTGCCCTACACCGGTCGCGGGGTGGTCCAGCGGATCATCACCGACCTGTGCGTCATCGACGTCACCCCCGACGGGCTGGTCCTGGTGGAGACGGCCCCCGGGGTGAGCCGCGAGCAGGTGGAGGCGGCCACCCAGCCGCCCCTGCGCTGACCGTGGGGCGGTAGCGCCGGTCTACCCTGGACCGGTGAGCGGCTCCTCGGACACCGGGTCCGCGCTGACGCGCGACGATGCCTCGGGGGCTGTGGTCCCCGGGCCTCTGCTCCCCGCGCACGTGGCCGACGCGGTGCTCACGAACCTGGGCGTACTCGACCCCGGGGAGTCGGAGGCGACTGCGCTCGTCCAGGGCCTCCTGTCCGCCCTGGACGCCTCCCTCGTGCACAACGCGCCGGGCCTGCTGGTCGACGAGCTGCTCGGTCAGGCCGACCGCCTGGCGCAAGTGTCCCCCGGTCGGGGGCTGGGTGCCCTGGTGTCCGTCCTCAGCGCGACCCTCGCGAGGAGCCTTCCCGCCGCGCAGTGGTCCCGGGTCAGCCGGCTCCTCGCCGTCGCGGTCGGCCAGCTGCGCGACGTGACCGGTACCGGCGGCACGGAGCCGGACCCGAGGCTCTCGCCGCTGGCCCGGGAGTTCCTCCGGCTGACCCTGGCCGGCCAGCGACGGGACGCCCTGCGCCTGGTCGTCGCCGAGGTGGAGCTCGGCGCCACCGCCGACGAGCTGCTGGTCCACGTCGTCGAGCCGACCCTGCTGGAGGCGGAGCGCCGGCTGCGAGCCGGACAGATCGAGGTCGGTCAGGAACGCCACTGCACGGTGGTGACCGAGCAGGTGATGGCCATGCTGTACGCGCCCCGGCTCGACGCCCGACCGGAGCGGCCCCGTGCGGTGACCGTGGCGCTGGCCGCCGACTGTCCCCGCACCCGGATCCGGGTCCGGATCGTCAGCGACCTGCTCGAGCGACGGGGGTGGCGGGTCGCCGCTGCGCCCCTCGGAGCCGCCGAACCCGTCGTCGTCGACCTGGTCGCCGAGCAACCCACCGACGTCCTCGCGGTGGCAGCGGCGCTTCCCCATCACGTCGACGAGGTGCAACGGATCGTGGCCGCCGTCCGCGCCGACGACCGCTGCGGACCCGTCCGCGTCGTCGTCGGCGGACCGCCGTTCGCTCGGGCCCCCGGCCTCGCCGGGCAGGTCGGCGCCGACGGAACCGCAGCCGAGGCGCGCGGCTACGTGGTGCGGTGCGAGGAGCTGCTGGCCCGGGCCTGGGCCGACGGGCTGCCAGGGTTCCCCCGGCAGCGGCGAGGGCCCGAGCCGCCGCACCCCCGGCCCTGACCGGCCGGCGTGCGGTCCGGGCTAGGGTGCGTGCCATGACCAAGTGGGAATACGTGACCGTTCCGTTGCTCGTCCACGCGACCAAGCAGATCCTGGACAACTGGGGCGACGACGGCTGGGAGCTCGTCCAGGTCGTGCCTGGCCTCAACCCCGAGAACCTGGTGGCCTACCTGAAGCGGCCGAAGGCATGAGCGAGGACCGCGCGCCGCTCGAGCGACTGGCCGCGCTCGGTCTCTCCCTGCCCGAGGTCCCGGCCCCGGTCGCCTCTTACGTCCCCGTGGTGCGCTCCGGGCAGCACCTGTTCACCTCGGGTCAGCTGCCGATGCGCTCCGGCCGGCTGATGACGACCGGCAAGGTCGGTGCGCAGGTCACGGAGGAGGAGGCTGTCGCCTGTGCCCAGCAGTGTGCCCTCAACGCGCTGGCCGCGGTCGACGCGATGGTCCCCCTGGACCAGGTGGTCAGGATCGTCAAGCTCGTGGTCTTCGTCGCCTCCACCCCCGACTTCACCGGGCAGGCCCGCGTGGCCAACGGCGCCTCCGAGCTGGTCGGGTCGGTGTTCGGCGAGTCCGGCATCCACGCCCGATCCGCGGTCGGCGTGCCCGTCCTGCCGCTCGACTCGCCCGTCGAGGTCGAGATGGTCGTCGAGGTCGCCTGAGTGGACCCGTCCCGCCGCCTCCCGCCGCACCTGGTCGCCCACGCCCGCAGGTTCGCCGACGGCGAGCAGGCGGGGACCCAGGCTCGGGACGCCAGCACCGTGGTGCTGGTCAGGGACGGCGACGGGCGACCCGGGGGCCTCGAGGTCTACCTGCTGCGACGCACCGCCGAGATGGCCTTCGCCGCGGGCTTCTGCGTCTTCCCCGGAGGCGGGGTCGATCCCCGCGACTTCGCCCACGAGATCGGCTGGGCGGGGCCGTCGGCCCTGGAGTGGGCACACGCTCTGGGGACCACCCAGGAGCACGCCCGGGCACTGGTCTGCGCCGCGGTCCGGGAGACCTTCGAGGAGTCCGGGGTGCTGCTGGCCGGGCCCACCCCGGACAGCGTGGTGGGCGACACGACGGGTCAGGACTGGGAGGACGACCGGCGGCGGCTGGAGCAGCGCGAGCTGGCGTTCACCGACTTCCTGGACCGTCGGGGGCTGAGCGTGCGCAGCGACCTCCTGGTCTGGTGGGGGTCGTGGGTGACGCCGGTCTTCGAGCCACGACGCTACGACACCCGCTTCTTCGTGGCCGCACTCCCCACCGGCCAGGTCACCCGGGACGTCTCGACCGAGTCCGACCACGTGCTCTGGATGCCGGTCCGGGACGCGATCAGGGCGGTCGACGAGGACCGGCTGGCGATGCTGCCGCCGACGTACGCGACCTGTCTGGAGCTGTACGGGCTCACCCGCGCCGACGAGGCGGCGGCCGTCGCGCCGGCCCGGGACCGTACGCCGATCCTCCCGGAGCTGCAGGTCGACGACCAGGGCGGCTACCTCCGCCTCCCGGACCGGTTGGCCGCGCTCGGTGAGGCGGTCGCCGTCCATCTGCGGGAGGGCCGGTGACCTGGTCGGGAGGCGACGCGGGCCCGCACGCGCGGTGCCTGCTGGCGCCGAACCCGGGCATCATGACGCTCGACGGCACCAACACGTGGATCCTGCGCGCCGAGCCGACCGGCCCGTGCGTCGTGGTGGACCCGGGCCCGCTCCACGACGACCACCTCGCGCGGGTGGCCGAGGAGGCCGGCCGGGTCGACGCGGTGCTGCTCACCCACGGCCACCTCGACCACTCCGCCGGGGCGCGCCGCTTCGCCGAGCGGGTCGGCTGCGGGGTCCGCGCGCTGGACCCGGCGCACCGGTGGGGCGCCGAGGGACTGACCGACGGCGACGTGGTGGAGGTCGACGGGCTTGAGATCCGGGTCGTCGGCACCCCCGGGCACACCGCGGACTCCCTGTCGTTCCACCTCCCGGCGGATCGGTCGGTGCTCACCGGGGACACCGTCCTGGGGCGGGGAACCACGGTGGTGGCTCATCCCGAGGGGACCCTGGGGGCGTACCTGGGCTCCCTGCACCGGCTGCGGGCGCTGGCCGAGCAGCACGACGTACGCCGGGTCCTGCCGGGTCACGGGCCGATCGTCGAGGACGCCCTGTCGGTCCTGGACGGCTATCTCGCGCACCGCCGGGAGCGGTTGGAGCAGGTGCGCGAGGCGGTGGCGGAACTGGGCGACCAGGCGACCGCGCGGGCGGTCGTCGAGCAGGTGTACGCCGATGTGGACCCCGTGCTGTGGGGCGCCGCGGAGCTGTCCGTGCGGGCCCAGCTGGACTACCTCCGGGGGCCGCCGGTCACCCGGGGGTAGGAGTCCGTGCCCGGTGCGGCTAGCGAGCGCGCCGGGACAGGCGCTCGATGTCCATCAGCACGACCGAACGCGGCTCCAGCCGGAGCCACCCGCGAGCCGCGAAGTCGGCCAGTGCCTTGTTGACGGTCTCCCGGGAGGCGCCGACGAGCTGGGCCAGCTCCTCCTGGGTGAGGTCGTGGTGCACGTGGACGCCGTCGTCTGCGGTGCGGCCGAACCGGTCGGCCAGGTCCAGCAGCGCCTTCGCCACCCGTCCGGGAACGTCGGAGAAGACCAGGTCGGCCACCACGTCGTTGGCGCGGCGCAGGCGCGAGGCCAGCTGGGAGAGCAAGCCGTGTGCGACGTCGGCACGGCCTTCGAGCCAGCCCAGCATGTCGTCGTGGGACAAGGAGAAGAACGAGGTGTCGGTGACCGCGGTGACGGTGGCCGACCGGGGACCGGGGTCGAAGAGGGAGAGCTCGCCGAACATCTGCCCGGGACCCAGGATGGCCAGCAGGTTCTCCCGGCCGTCCGCGGAGGTCCGGCCGAGCTTCACCTTGCCGTCGGCCACGATGTACAGCTTGTCGCCGGTGTCACCCTCGTGGAAGAGCACCTCGCCCCGGCGGAGCCTGACCGTCCCGAGAGAGGCGCGGAGAGCGGCGGCGGCCTCGTCGTCCAGGGCGCTGAAGAGGGGTGCCTGGCGCAGCACGTCGGTGTCCACGGATTCCTCCTTGTCACGGCAGGACCGGCTCGTCGCCACCTGCCCGGGGCTGCACGGGTGGACGCCCGGACCCGTGCAGCTCGCACCGGCCCGGTGCGTCACGTCACATCTTGTCGCATCCGCCCCCGGCATGGACAATCGCCGCTCCGGCCGCAGGGCACATCCGCGGCCCGTCGGAGGCCGCCCGTAGGCTGGTGAGGTGCCCGAGCCCGCCCGTGACGTCGCCCTGGTCCGCCGGGCCCGGCGGATCGACCGGATCCTCGCCGCGACGTACCCGGACGCGCGGGCCGAGCTCGACTTCACCACTCCGTTCGAGCTGCTCGTGGTGACCGTGCTCAGCGCACAGACCACCGACAAGCGGGTCAACACGGTGAGTCCGGCCCTGTTCGCCGCCTACCCGGACGCGGTTGCGCTCGCCGCCGCGGACCGTGAGCGGGTCGAGGAGATCATCAGGCCGACCGGGTTCTTCCGGGCCAAGACCGAGGCGATCCTCACCCTCTCCCAGGCCCTGGTCGAGCGGTACGACGGACAGGTGCCGGGCCGTCTCGCCGACCTCGTGACGCTGCCCGGGGTGGGCCGCAAGACGGCCAACGTGGTCCTGGGCAACGCGTTCGGGGTGCCGGGGCTCACCGTCGACACCCACTTCGGCAGGCTCGCACGACGGTTGGGGTGGACCGCGGAGACCGACCCGGTCAAGGTCGAGCACGCAGTCGGGGCGCTGTTCCCCCGGCGGGACTGGACGATGCTCAGCCACCACCTGATCTGGCACGGTCGCCGGGTGTGCCACGCCCGGACCCCCGCGTGCGGTGCGTGCCCGGTGGCCCGGCTCTGCCCGGCGTACGGCGAGGGGCCCACCGACCCGGTCGAGGCGGCGGCCCTGGTGCGCACCGAGGGGCGCGCATGAGCGTCCGTGGCCGACGACGGACCCCGGCCGGCCTGGCTGGGCTGGTCGCCCTCCTGGTCCTGCTGTCCGGGTGCGCCGCCGGGGACGCCCTGGTCGCGCCCGACCTGGAGAGCCGGGTCGACGTCGACAACCCCGCGCTGCGGGCGGCGAAGAAGGAGATCGGCGTACGGCCCTGCCCGACGTCTCCGGGCGAGGGGGACAGCCGCCTGCCGGAGCTCACCCTGCCGTGCCTGGGTGGAGGCTCGCCGGTGCGGCTCAGCGACGTCGCCGGCCCCGCCGTGGTCAGCCTGTGGGCCTCGTGGTGCTCGTCCTGCCCGGACGAGCTGCCGCTGTTCCAGCGGCTCACCGAGGCCGCCGGCGACCGGCTGACGGTGCTCGGTGTGGACTACCAGGACACCCAGCCGGGCGCGGCCCTGACGCTGCTGAAGCAGACCGGGGCGACCTTCCCGCAGCTGGCCGACCCAGGAGGTGCGCTCGCCGACGAGTACAAGATCGTCGGGCTCCCGGGGTTGCTCCTGGTCGACGGCTCGGGCGAGGTCACCTTCCTCCTCCGCCGGATCGACGACTACCCGGAGCTGGTGGGGCTCGTCCGCCAGCACACCGGTGTCGACGTGGGCTCCGCAATAGGCTCTGCGTCGTGACCGAGAGCCCCGGCCCGACCGACGAGCGGGCCCTCCCCGACTGGTTGAACCCGCTCCTGGAGGGTATGCGTGGCCTGCGCAGCGAGGACCTCGGCGGCCTGGCCCCGCCCGCCGGCGGCGCGCCCCGGGAGAGCGCGGTGCTGGTGCTGTTCGGTGACGGCCCCGAGGGGCCGGACCTGCTGCTGACCGAGCGGGCGCACACCATGCGCTCCCAGCCCGGTCAGGTCTCGTTCCCCGGCGGGTCGCTGGAGCCCAGGGAGACGCCGGTCGAGGGGGCTCTCCGTGAGGCGCAGGAGGAGACCGGCCTCGACCCGGACGGCGTCGACGTCCTGGCGGTGCTGCCCCGGCTGTGGCTGCCGCCCCGCGACTTCGCCGTGACCCCGGTCGTGGGCTACTGGCACCACGAGTGCCACGTCCAGGTCACCAACCCGATCGAGGTGCACGCGGTGTTCCGGACCCCTTTGCAGCACCTGGGCGACCCCGCCCAGCGGTTCACGATCCGGCACCCGCGCGGCCACGTCGGTCCGGGGTGGATGATCGGGCCCGACCGGGACGTCCTGCTGTGGGGCTTCACCGCCGCGATCGTCTCGCGCCTGCTCGACCTCGGCGGGTGGGCCCGCCCGTGGGACCGGTCCGAGGTGCGGGCCGCCCCGGGGCCGCTGGTGGAGTGGGAGCGGGTGGCCCGGGCGCTGGGCATCGACGTGCCCGCCGGGGAGACCTTCGACCCGGTCGCCGCGGGGATCGTGCCCGGACCCCTCGGCGAGGGTGACTCCGCGCGGTGAACTTCCTCGACCTACTCCTTCTCCTGGTCGTCCTCGCCTACGCCGTCTCGGGCTACTGGCAGGGCTTCATCACCGGGGCCTTCGCCACCGTGGGCCTGCTGCTGGGCGGCGTCCTCGGCGTGTGGGTCGCGCCACGTCTGCTCGGCGACGCCGACCCCTCGGTGTGGGTCTCGCTCGGTGCGCTCTTCGTGGTGCTCGTGAGCGCCTCGTTCGGGCAGGCCCTGCTGCAGTTCGTGGGTGCCCGGATCCGGGCCAGGATCACCTGGCAGCCGGTGCGCTCCCTCGACGCGGTCGGCGGAGCGGCCCTGAGCGTGGTCGCGGTGCTCGTGGTGACCTGGGCGCTCGGGGTGGCGGTCACCGGCGCCCGGTTGCCGTGGGTGACCCAGGAGGTGCGCGACTCGGAGGTCCTGAGCCGGGTCAACGACGTGATGCCGGAGCGGGTGGTGTCCGCCCTGGACTCCTTCAACGACGTGGTCGGGTCCAGCGTCTTCCCCCGGTACCTCGAGCCGTTCGCCCGGGAGAACATCGTGCAGGTCGGTCGTCCGCCGGCCGGGATCGCGCGTGACCCCGAGGTGGCGGCCGCGGCCGCCGCGGTGGTGAAGATCCGTGGCGAGAGCTCGTGCGGGCGCGGGGTGGAGGGCACCGGCTTCCTCTACTCGCCTACCCGGGTCATGACCAACGCCCACGTCGTCGCCGGTGTCGGTGCCCCCCGGGTCATGGTCGACGACGCCGAGGTGGAGTCCACCGTCGTCTACTACAACCCCGACCTCGACATCGCGGTCCTGGCGATCGAGGACGTCGGTCTGCCGCACCTCGCCTTCGACCGCGGCGGGCAGCCGCGGGAGGCCGGTGCGGTGCTGGGCTTCCCCCAGGACGGCCCGTACGACGTCCAGGGCGCCAGGATCCGCTCGGAGCAGCGCCTGCGCAGTCCGGACATCTACGGCGACGGCACGGTGGTGCGGGAGGTGTTCTCCCTCCGGGCACTGGTCCGGCCGGGCAACTCCGGCGGACCCCTGGTGTCCGAGGACGGTGAGGTGCTCGGTGTCGTGTTCGCAGCCTCGGTCACCGACCCGTCGACCGGGTACGCCCTCACCGCGGAGCAGGTGTCCGAGGCGGCCGCCCGAGCCTTGACCAGCAGCGCAGAGGTCAGCAGCGGCGGCTGCGCCTGACCGCTCGCCGGCCCCGCAACCGCGGGGTCAGACGGTCGTGCAGGTGACCCGGTCGCCCAGGTGGTACGTCGCGTCCAGGACGCGCGCCGCGCCGTTCAACCACTCGACCCCGACGCCGGGGTGCAGGGTGTGCACGAGCACGAGGTCCCACTCCTGCCATGCCGGTCGCTCGATCCGCGGCACGGGTCGGCCCTCGATGAGGACCGAGTCGACCAGGGCATCGGCGTAGCTGACGTCGGCTCCTGAGCCCCTCAGCCGCCTCATGATCTCCACGGCCGGCGACTCGCGAACGTCGGCGACTCCCGGCTTGTAGGACACCCCGAGCACGAGAACGCGGGCCCCGCGCACCGGGATTCCGGCCTCGGCCAGCACGTCCGAGGCCGCGTCGACCACCCGTCCTGGCCGGGCCGCGATCGCGCGCATGGCCGTCTCCACCACCGGGGCCTCGACACGGTCGGCGCGCAGCTGCCACAGGAGATAGTGCGGGTCGCAGGGGATGCAGTGCCCCCCCACCCCCGGCCCGGGGGAGAACGGCATGAACCCGTAGGGCTTGGTCGAGGCCGCCGCAATGACCTCGGTGACGTCGATGCCCATCCGTCGACAGACGTCGGCCATCTCGTTGGCGTAGGCGATGTTGACCGCGCGAAAGGTGTTCTCGTGCAGCTTGGTCATCTCGGCGGCCTCCAGCGAGGAGACCACGTGGACGGTCGGGGCGGTCGTGCGCAGGACCCGCGTCGCGGCCGCGGCGCACTCTGCGGTCTGACCGCCAACCACCCGCGGTGTGAGCTCGACAGGGAACTCGTGGTTGCCCGGGTCGATCCGCTCAGGCGAGAACGCGACGTGCACGTCCGTGCCGGGTAGGAGACCACGCTCGAGCAAGGGTGCGACGAGCAGCTCCCGCGTCGTCCCCACGAAGCTGGTCGAGGTCAGGATGACGACCTGGCCGGCGACGACGTTCTCGGTCACGGTTCGGCAGGCCGAGCGAAGCGCGGTGAGGTCGGGCACCAGGTGCTCGTCCACGGGAGTGGGCACGCAGACCAGGATCGCGTCCACCTCGCGGAGCCGCTCCGCGTCGCCGGAGACCTCGAAGCGACTGTCGCCGCGCAGGCGGTCCAAGCGGTCCAGGTCGCGGGGGAGGAGGTCCACGGTGCCGTTGCGGATCGCCCAGCGGCGTTCCGGGCTGGTGTCCAACCCGATCACCCTGCCTCCTGCGGCGACGAACGCCAAGGCGGTAGGGAGACCGACGTACCCGAGCCCGACGACGCCGAGCGTGAGCGTGTCGAGGGGGGCGTGTGCGAGGGGGGCGTGGTCGTCGGAGACGAGACCGAGGGTGTCAGGCATGCCTTGCTTCCGAAAGTCGGACGGTTGAGGGTCACGTCCCGCATCGGCGCAGGGACGGCGAGCCTGAGTAAAGAAGTCGGGCCAGTTCTCCTCAGGCTCCCGGCGCACCCGCCGACGCTGATGAGGGATGGATCTCCTCTGAGGGAGGTCGATACCCGGCCCGACTCCCTCGACTCAAGGATCACCTGCGATGACCGCATCTCGCTCTCGGCAATCGACACGCCGACTCATGCTTCTGCTCACGTCGACCACGGCACTCCTCCCCCTGGCAACCATGGCGCCGGCATTCGCCTCGAGCCCTTCGCTCGCAGTGGTCTGCGACAGCGTGTCCCTCGACGTGCCCCGCAACGAGACCTTGTCCTTCGACCTCTCCTGCTCGACGACCGAGGGTGACCCGGTCGACGGGTTCGTCCTCGTCTCGGGCCCGACCAAGGCCGAGTCGT
The DNA here is from genome assembly GCA_963784485.1 of uncultured Actinomycetota bacterium. Lineage (GTDB taxonomy): Bacteria > Actinomycetota > Actinomycetes > Propionibacteriales > Nocardioidaceae > Marmoricola_A. The sequence continues at coordinate 1,273,003 of CAWARH010000005.1, forward strand.
TCAGTCTCGACGGAGAGACCGGCCACGTGGAGTACCGTTCGCTGCCCTCGGGCGTCGGTGCGGACACCTTCAGGTTCTACGGCTACGTCACCGGGCTGGGTCAGAGCCCGACCACGACGGCCGGCCTGGACCTGCACAACACCCGTCCCGAGTGCCTGCCGGTGGCCCCCGTGACCGGGCCCCACGACGCCAGGATCGACGTCGAGCTGGAGTGCGGGGATGCGGATGGCGACCCGCTCCAGCTCAGTCTGGGCACGCTGGGTGCGGCGCACGGCAGCGTCGAGATCGACGGGGGCATGGTTGCGTACACCCCGGCTGCCCACTTCACCGGCGTTGACTCCTTCACGCTGGTGGCCGACGACGGTGCGGACCGGTCCGACGAGGTGGACGTCGAGGTGACCGTGACCAACGCCCGGCCCACCTGCTCGGCTGGGACGATCGAGGTCAGCCACGACCGCACCACCAGCATCCTCGTGGACTGCGCCGACGGCGACGGTGACGCCCTTGCCCTGTCGGTGAGCGCACCGGCCCAGCACGGAACCGTCCGGAGCGTCCTCGGCGGACTCTCCTACAAGCCCGAACGCGGCTATCTCGGCACGGACACCTTCAAGGTGATCGCCGGCGACGGTCTCGCCACCTCCGCCCCCGCCCGCATCACGTTCGAGGTGGGCAACGCGCGGCCGACGTGTGCCTCAGGCATGTCCTACACCACTGTAGGACGACTCGGCTTCGACCTGGACTGCGCCGACGCCGACGGCGACGACCTCGCAGTGGTCGTCAAGGACCGGCCCGAGCACGGTGTCCTGCGCCTGCGAGGCGACCACGTGAGCTATGTCCCTGACGTCGGCTTCGTTGGACGCGACGTCTTCGCGCTGGCCGCCGACGACGGCCTCGAGGTGTCCCGCACCAGGTCCGTCGAGGTCCGGGTCAGGTCGTCCCGACCCGAGGTCGCCAACGGACTGCTGACCGAGCGGAGCGTCTTCCTCGACCTGGTGCTGCCGGTCTCGGCGGAGGACGTGGCCGGCCGGGTGACAGTCAAGATCCCTGTGGGGAAGCGCAGCGTCGAGGCGACCTCTCGCTTCGACATCTCGGGCAGTGACCCGGCGAGGGTTGCTCTCGATCTCACCCGGTCCGAACGTCGACTCCTGTCGCGGCTCGACGACAACCGCGTCCACGCTCGGGTGTTCTTCGTCCACGACGACTTCGCCGGGCGGACTGACCGCCATGACGAACGCGTTGCCCTCAAGAACGCCCAGCAGTGACTCGTGGTGCTCCGTGCCGACAGGTGCGGAGCACCACCCCACCTTTCCAAGGAGTCGTGATGGCTGGTCCTAGCCTCCGATCGGTCCGGCGCCCTGCCGGACACCGGCTCATCGTCCTTCTGGCCGTCGCGCTGCTAGCCGCGCCCATGCCTGCTGAGGCAGCCGTGGACACGAGCCCTCCGAGCCGACCCGGTCCTGTCACGGTGCAGTCGGTCGCGCAGCGCGGTGCCGTCGTCGACTTCGGGCGTTCCACGGACCGAGGCGGCACAGTGACCTACCGGGTCCTTGCGAACGGCACCTCCGTGGCGCGCAGTCGCCACCCGCATGACGTGGCGATCCCGCTCGAGTGCGGCACGACATACTTCGTGACCGCGGTGGCGGTCGACAAGGCCGGCAACAGATCGCTGGCGGCCCCCGGGGCGAATCTGCGTACCCGCGCCTGTCTCGACACCACGGCTCCCGGGGCGCCCGCAGGCCTGGCGGCCACGCGGGTCAGGGATGACAGGGTGCGGCTGACGTGGGAGCCGGCGCGCGATCCGGGCAACGGGCCGGTGCCGAACTACCTCGTCTACCGTGACGGGGTCGTTCTCGGTGGGTCGACGACCCGCGGCTACACCGCACGGAACCTGCGTCCGAGCACGGCGTACCTCTTCACGGTCAAGGCAAGGGACCGGTCGGGCAACCTGTCACGGGCGTCACGGCTGACGGTGACCACTCTCCCTCCCGAGCAGGCGACCGGCGACGTCCGCGCCTTCCTGCTCGGGACAGACGGGAACTCTTTCGCCGATGCACAGCGGCACTACCGTCAGCTGGACCGGGTCTTCCCGACCTACTTCTCGCTGACCGCCAAAGGTGATGTCACGGGCACCGGCCAACCGTCGGTCACGTCATGGCTCCAGGTCCGGGGCGTCAAAGTGATGCCACGCTTCCACTCCGAGGACGTGGCCGTGATCGAGGCTGTCGTCACCAACGCCGACGTGCGCGCCCATGCCGTCGACGCCGTGACGCGGGTCGTCCGAGCGGGAGGGTACGACGGAGCGAGCCTGGACCTCGAGATGAACATGCCGACGACCGGGGTGAACGGCCTCACCGTCGAGCAGCGTTGGGACCGGCTGCGCGAGGGATACTCGCTGTTCGTCGAAGCGGTCGCTGAGCGGCTGCACGCCGACAGCCGTCTGCTCTCGGTCGCGGTGTCGCCGAACTGGTGCAACACCGTCGACCGGGCAACCCGCCAGACCATCTACTGCTCCGACTCCTCCTCGACCTCGACCCGCAGACCGCGTGCCTACCTGTTCGACTACGAGCGGCTGGCGGCGGTCGCCGACGAGCTGTGGGTGATGGCCTGGGGTCTGCACTGGAGCACCAGTGACCCAGGTCCGATGGCCGACATGCGCTGGCTGCGAGCGGTGCGCGACTACTACACCGACTTGTTCGCTGACCAGCCGTACCTGGCTTCCCACGTGACCCTCGGTACCAACCTGTACGGCATGGACTGGTCGTTCCGCGTGGTGCGGACCGATCAGGTGCTCATGCCAGGGGGGACCGTGCCAGCCGCCCCGGCGTGCACGTCGACCACGAAGACCGCCCGGGCACGTTACTCGTACTCGGGCACGCCGCAGGACGGCACCCTGACCGTGGAGTGGGTCTGCTTGACCCGCTACGCGGCAACCGCTGAGTACGGCGCCGTCCTCGCTCAGCAGGACCACTTCAGCACCGTGCGTTTCGACGAGGAGTCCGGGGAGAACGTGTTGGCCGGAAACGATGAGGATCAACCCGGCGCCAGTCGGGAGATCTGGTACCCCGATGCCCGATCGATTGGTGGTCGGGTCTCCCTGGCTGCCCGGGCGGGCATGCACCCGGGGTTCTGGCGGCTCGGCGACGAGGACCCGGAGATCTGGGACGCGGACCCCCTCACGACGGGAATCGTCCCATGAGCGTCGACGTAGGCCCGGCGAGAGCGTCCCGGATGCGGCCTGTGTCCGCGCCCCCGGTCGATGGCTCCTGGGGGCGACGCGGCCTCCGAGCGTGGCGAGCCGTCGTGCTCGTCTATGCCGCCGTCCTGCTCGCCTTCGTGGTCTCGATCAAGGTGGGCTTCGTGGAGGCCTTCGGGGCCTCGCCGTTCCTGATCGGGTACGGCTACCTGGTCGCGGCCTATCTCGGGGTCCGCGTCGCGGTGGCGGCGTTCTACCGGCCCGACCGCAGCGACCTGGTCGAGGCGGCGCTGCCCACGGTCATGATCGCCGTCCCGGCGTTCAACGAGGAGGAGCACGTCGAAGCGACCATCGAAGCGCTCTACTGCCTTGACTATCCGGTCGACAAGCTCCGCGTCGTCGTGGTCGACGACGGCTCGACGGACGGTACGTGGGAGCGGATCCAGGCTTGCGCGGCCCGGTTCCCCCAGCTCGACGGTCTGAGGTTCTCCCGCAACCGCGGCAAGCGGGCTGCCATGGCCGCTGCGGTCCGGGCGGCCGATGGCGCGGACGTCGTCGTCTTCGTCGACTCCGACTCGGTGCTGGCCCCCGATGCCCTGCGGGAGATCGTGCGGCCGTTCGTCGGCGATCGCACGGGCCGTCTGGCCGGTGTGACTGGACACGCGGACGTGATCAACCCCGGCACCAACCTGCTGACCCGGCTCCAGCAGGTCCGCTACTACGCGGCCTTCCGCGTGATCAAAGCGGCGGAGTCACGCTACGGCGCCGTGACGTGCGCTTCCGGCTGCTTCTCGGCGTACCGGCGGTCGGTGTTGCTCGAGGTGCTCGGCGCCTGGGAGAGCCAGACGTTCCTGGGCCGCGAGGCGACCTTCGGTGACGACCGTGCTCTGACCAACGCGCTCTTGCGACGAGGGCTCTCCGTCTCCTACCAGTCCACCGCGCGCAGCTCCACGCGCGTGCCCGAGACCTGGCGCGTGTTCCTGACCCAACAGCTGCGATGGAAGAAGTCCTGGACCCGCGAGTCCCTCTACGTGGTGCGGTTCGCCTGGCGGTGGCCCGTGCTGGCCTCGTTCGGCCTGTACGCCAGCATCCTGTTCCAGCTCGCGGGACCTCTGGTGGCCTTCCACTCCATCGTCTGGCGACCCTTGGTCCACGGAGGCGATCCCGTCCTCTACCTGCTCGGGCTCCACGTGGTGGCGGTTCTGTATGGTCTGCTCTACGCCGGCGTCCAACGCAGTCCGCACTGGTGGGGAGGCATCGCCTACTCGTTCGTGTACGCCGCCGTGGTCAGCTGGCAGATCTACTGGGCGATGGCCACCTCACGCAACACTTCGTGGGGAACCCGCGACTCCGACGTCTCCGCCGAGGGCAGCACCCTCGCGATCGCGGCGGTCGTGGGGAACCCGGGTCCGTGCGGGCTGCCGATGCTGTGTCCGCCGGGGGCGAGGCCCCCGGGCACTCGTCCTGGGCCACCTCCCGCAGCGGAGCAGGCGGCGCAGGCCCCGACGGCGACTCGTCGGGACTGGGTGGTCGGGATCCTGGCACTCCCGCTCAGCGCACTTCCCCTGGTGATGTGGATGCTCTGAGAGGTGCGGGGCCGGGCCAACAGCCCGCGGCCTGGCCCCGCTGCCCGGGTCAGCCCCGGTTGCTCAGCGCCCGTTTGGTCTCCTGCGCCTGGGCGATCGCCCGCTCCGGTGGGCCGACCTTCCGGATCTTCTTGTAGCCGACGAAGCCCAGCAGGCCGGCAAGGACGGCGTACAGGACGAAGACGAGCAGGAAGCACCAGGCGAGGTTGAGGCCGGTCAGGTGGATGACGTAGGCGATCGCGACCGACAGCATGATGATGCCGAGCACGAGCAGGAAGCCGGCGGCGGCGAACAGCGCCAGGCCCACCCCGCCCGCCTTGACGCTGACCTTCACCTCGGACTTGGCAAGCGCGATCTCGCTGCGGATCAGTGAGGAGACGTCACGGCTCGCATCGGCGACGAGGCGGCCGATGGACGGCGGCTCCTCGGGCTGGGTCACCGGTGCCGGGGCGGGGGGGACCGTTCGGACGGCGGTCGTGTCGTGGGTGCTGTCGGTCATGGGTGTGGGCTCCCTTCACAGGCTCGTGTGCAGCCTAGGGGACGCGGACAACGCCCCCGCCCCCGCCGCCGCTCAGACCCGGCTCGACGGGCCGGGCTCAGTCGGAGAGACGGACGTTGCTGCGGCGGCGGAGCAGCAGGGCGGCGAGCAACGCGGCCACGACCGAGCCGATCAGCACGGCGGTCTTGGCGGCCTCGGCGGCCTCCCCGGTGAACGACAGCTCGGCGACGAGCAGCGCCACGGTGAAGCCCACCCCCGCGAGCACCGCCACCCCGACGATGTCACGCCAGCTGAGCTCGTCGTTGAGCTCGGCGCCGGTGAAGCGGGTCACGGCCCAGGCGCCGGCGAGGACGCCGAGCGGCTTGCCGACCAGAAGGCCGGCGACCACGCCGAGGACGACGGGGTCCCGGGCCAGGTCGAGGCCACCGCTGATCACGACGCCGGCGGACATGAGTGCGAAGAACGGCACGGCCAGGCCCGCCGACCAGGGCCGAAGCAGGTGCTCGAGGAGCTCGGCCGGCGAGGTCCGCTCGCCCTCGTCGGGGAGCACGCGGGTCAGGAGCCCCATCGCCACACCCGCGATGGTGGCGTGGATCCCGCTCTCGTGGACCATCCACCAGATGGCCAGGGAGAGCGGGACGTAGAGGATCCAGTGCTCACCGCGGAACCGTTGGAAGAACGCGAAGACGGCCAGCAGCGCCACGGCGACGAGCAGGGGGGTGACGTTGAGCTGGTCGGTGTAGAAGGCGGCGATGATGAGGATCACGAGCAGGTCGTCGACGACGGCGAGGGTGAGCAGGAAGGCGCGGAGCTGGGTGGGCAGGGCACTGCCCACCACCGCCAGGACGGCCAGGGCGAAGGCGATGTCGGTCGCTGCCGGGATCGCCCAGCCCTCGGGCTTGCCGCCCTCGAGCAGGCCCCCCGAGTTGATCGCGAAGTAGACCAGCGCCGGAGTGGCCACGCCGGCGACCGCCGCCACGATCGGCACGACCGCGTCGGCCGGACGGCTCAGGGACCCCACGAGGAACTCGCGCTTGAGCTCGAGCCCGGCGATGTAGAAGAACAGGGTCAGGGCGCCGTCAGCGGCCCAGTGCTCCAGGTCGAGCGGCCCGACCTGGAGGTGGCGCAGGTCCAGGTAGGCCTCGGACAGCGGGGAGTTCGCCCAGACCACTGCCACCACGGCGGCCACGAGGACGACCGCACCGCCGAAGGTCTCCTGGCGGAGCAGGTCGCCGAGGAAGGTGTTCTCGTCGTCGCTGGCGCGAGGGAAGAGCAGACGGCGGCGCTTGTTCAGTGGTGCGTTCACGAGGGGCCTTCCGGCATGGGACAGCGGACTGCCGACCAGACTTCCCGGCTCACCGTCGGCCCATCCTATCGGGCCCCCCAGGTCAGCCCTCGTCGGACGGTGTGGACAGGCCCTGCTGGATCAGGTTCATCACCGAGTCGTCGGCCAACGTGGTGACGTCGCCGACCTCGCGGTTCTCGGCCACGTCGCGCAGGAGGCGGCGCATGATCTTGCCCGAGCGGGTCTTCGGCAGCTCCTGGACGACCATGATCTGGCGGGGCTTGGCGATCGCGCCGATCTCCTTGCCCACGTGCGTGCGAAGCTCGGCGACGATGTCGTCCCCGCCGTCGCCGGCCGACTCACGGAGGATGACGAACGCGCACACCGCCTGCCCCGTGGTCTCGTCGGTGGCGCCCACCACGGCGGCCTCCGCGACCTTCGGGTGCGACACGAGAGCCGATTCGATCTCGGTCGTGGAGAGCCGGTGGCCGGAGACGTTCATGACGTCGTCGACGCGACCGAGCAGCCAGATGTCGCCGTCCTCGTCGAGCTTCGCGCCGTCGCCGGCGAAGTACTTGCCCGGGAAGCGCGACCAGTAGGTGTCCTTGTACCGCTGGTCGTCGCCCCAGATCGTGCGCAGCATCGCCGGCCACGGCTCGGTCAGCACCAGGTAGCCGCCCGAGCCGTTCTCCACCGGCTTCGCCTCGTCGTTGACCACCTCGGCGCTGATGCCGGGCAGGGGGGTCATCGCCGAACCCGGCTTGCCGGCCGTGACGCCAGGGAGGGGGCTGATCATGATCTGGCCGGTCTCGGTCTGCCACCAGGTGTCCACGATCGGGCACCGGTCCCCACCGATGACCCGGCGGTACCACATGTACGCCTCGGGGTTGATCGACTCACCCACGGAGCCGAGCAGCCGCAGGGAGGACAGGTCGAACTTCTGGGGGATCTCCTCGCCCTGCTTCATGAAGGTGCGGATCGCGGTCGGTGCGGTGTAGAAGATCGTCACGCCGTACTTCTCGATGATCTCCCACCAGCGTCCCTTGTGCGGGCTGTCGGGGGTGCCCTCGTACATCACCTGCGTCGCGCCGTTGGCCAGCGGACCGTAGACCATGTAGGAGTGGCCGGTCACCCAGCCCACGTCGGCGGTGCACCAGTAGACGTCGGTCTCGGGCTTGAGGTCGAACACCGCCTGGTGGGTGGAGGACGTCCCGACCAGGTAGCCGCCGGTGGTGTGCAGGATGCCCTTGGGCTGACCGGTGGTGCCGGAGGTGTACATGACGTACAGCGGGTGCTCGGCGTCGAAGGCCTGCGGCTCGTGCTGGTCCGAGGCGCTGCCGACCGCGTCGTGCCACCAGACGTCGCGCTGCTCGTCCCAGTCCACGTCCTGACCGGTGCGCCGTACGACGAGGACCTTCTCGACCAGGCCGTCGACCTTCTCGCAGGCCTCGTCCACCGCCGGCTTGAGCGCGGAGGCCGCGCCGCGGCGGTAGCCGCCGTCGGAGGTGATGACGACCTTGGCCCCGCAGTCGGTGACCCGGCTGGCCAGGGCGTCGGCGGAGAAGCCCCCGAACACCACCGTGTGGGGGGCGCCGAGCCGGGCGCAGGCCAGCATCGCCACGACCGTCTCCGGGATCATCGGCATGTAGATCGCGACCCGGTCGCCGCTGACCACGCCGAGGTCGGTCAACGCGTTCGCGGCGCGGCACACCTCGGCCTGGAGGTCGGCGTAGGTGAGGGTGCGCTCGTCGTCGGCGGGCTCCCCGACCCAGTGCAGGGCGGTCCGGCCGCCGTTGCCGGCCTCGACGTGCCGGTCGACGCAGTTGTAGGCGGCGTTGAGCGTGCCGCCCACGAACCACTTGGCGAACGGCGGGTTCGACCAGTCGAGGACCTCGGTGAAGGGCTCGACCCAGGAGAGCCGCTCGGCCTGGGCGCCCCAGAAGCCCAACCGGTCCTTCGCTGCCTCGTCGTAGGTCGCCTGGGTGGCGTTGGCGTGCTGCGCCAGCGCGGTCGGCGGCTCGAAGCGGCGCTCCTCGTGCATCAGGTTCGACAGGGTGTCCTCGGTCACGTCAGCTCCTGCGGTCATCTCGGATGTCTCGTTTCTCGCAGCCTATGCACCGCGGTCGGTCGTGTCAGTGGTCGGGCTGCAGCCGTGGGGGACGGTGCCCGCGGCCGCACGCGTGCCCAGCGTGCGGCCGCGCACGGTGCGGGGGCGTTGCCGCCCCCGCGGGTGGACCGTGGTCAGTGGGAGATGGCGCCCTCGGCACCGGCTCCGGTCAACGCGCGGACCTCGAGCTCGTCGTACTTGTCGATGGAGGACTGCTCCTTGGCCGACATGGTGCCGAGCCAGCCGAAGAAGAAGCCGAGCGGGATGGAGATCAGGCCCGGGTTCTCCAGGGGGAACCAGTGGAAGTCGATGTTGGCGGGGAACAGCGACAGGCTGGCACCGGTGACCGGGTTCGCCCCCTTCCCCGACACCACCGGGGAGAAGAACACCAGCACGATGCTGGAGATCAGCCCGCCGTAGATCGACCAGGTGGCACCGCGGGTGTTGAAGCGGCGCCAGAAGAGGTTGTAGAGGATGGACGGCAGGTTCGCCGACGCCGCCACCGCGAAGGCCAGGGCGACCAGGAACGCGATGTTCAGCTTCTGGGCCGGGATCGCCAGGACGATGGCGATGCCGCCGATCACGAACGCCGAGATCTTCGCGACCCGGACCTCCTCCTTCTCGGTGGCCGTCCCCTTCTTGAAGACGCTGGCATACAGGTCGTGCGCCACGCTCGACGCGCTGGTCAGCGTCAGGCCGGCCACCACTGCCAGGATCGTGGCGAAGGCGACCGCGGAGATCAGTGCCAGCAGGATGGCGCCGCCGGTGGACCCGGCTCCGCCGCCCACGGCCTCAGCGAGCAGGGGCGAGGCGAGGTTGCCGCCACTGGCTGCGACCTTGCTGTCGGGAGAGGTGTTGAGCAGGGCCGCCGCGCCGAAGCCGAGGGCCAGCGTCATGAGGTAGAACGACCCGATCAGACCGATCGCCCACAGCACCGACTTCCGGGCGTCCCCGGCAGTGGGCACGGTGTAGAACCGGATCAGGATGTGCGGCAGACCGGCGGTACCCAGCACCAGGGCGAGGCCGAGGCTGATGAAGTCGATCTTGCTGGTGGTGCTGACGCCGTACTTCAGGCCGGGCTGCAGGAAGCCGTCTCCCTTGCCGGTGTTCTCGACGGCCGCGCCGAGCAGCTCGGAGATGTTGAAGCCGAACTTCGCGAGCACGAGCACGGTGATCAGCAGCGTGCCCGCCATCAACAGGACCGCCTTGACGATCTGCACCCAGGTGGTCCCCTTCATGCCCCCGACGGTGACGTAGAAGACCATGAGCAGCCCGACGCCGACGATGACGAGGTTCTTGACCAGGGCGCTGTCGACACCGAGGAGCAGGGTGACCAGCGAGCCGGCGCCGACCATCTGGGCCAGCAGGTAGAAGATCGAGACGACCACGGTCGAGGTGGCCGCCGCGGTACGCACCGGGCGCTGCTGCATCCGGTAGGCGAGCTGGTCGGCCATGGTGTAGCGGCCGGAGTTGCGCAGCAGCTCGGCGACCAGGAGCAGCGCGACCAGCCAGGCGACCAGGAAGCCGATCGAGTAGAGGAAGCCGTCGTACCCGTACAGCGCGATCGCTCCGGAGATGCCGAGGAACGACGCCGCCGACATGTAGTCGCCGCCGATCGCCAGCCCGTTCTGGAAGCCGCTGAAGGAGCGTCCACCGGCGTAGTAGTTGGAGGTGCCGGAGCCCTGACGGCTGGCCCACACGGTGATGCCGATGGTGAGCGCCACGACGGCCAGGAAGAGCACGGTGGTAAGCGTCTGGTGGTTCATCGGCCGGTCTCCTGCCGGTAGCGGGCCTCGAGGTCACGGGCCAGGGGGTCGAAGCGCGCTGCGGCGTGCCTGGCGTAGAGCCAGGCGATGCCGAAGGTGGACAGGAACTGCAGCAGCCCGAAGACGAGGGCGACGTTGATGTTGCCGACCACGCGAGCGCTCATGAAGCCGCCGGCGAAGATTGACATGACGACGTACAGCAGGTACCAGGCCAGGAAGGCCACGGTCCACGGGATGGCGAAGGCGCGGTACCTGGTTCTCAGCTCCCGGAACTCCGCGGTGGCGTGCAGCCGCCCGTACACCTCGTGCTTCTCGCGCTCGTCGCGCTGGTCTGTGGTCTCCGGCACCGGTCGCACCTCCTGGGACTCGGACAGGTGGCGAGGCCCGGGTGGGCCAGGTCCCGCCTGTGACGTGATGGTCGTCACGCTAGGCAGGAGGGGAGCGGTCCGGGCAGGGCCTGTCCCCCGTGGCGCGCTGGGCGGGGACGCCGCGTCGCCGGACGGTCGGTGGAGGACGACGAGCGGCGGGCCGTGCTGTGGCGGGGACCACGCGGCAAGTGTGTGCAAGATGCAACTGTTTGGGATATGCTTGCCACAAGCAACTAGTCAGGAGGTGCCCATGAGCACGACGCTCACCCAGCAGACGGCGGCTCGGGAGCTGCTGGCCTCCCTGCTCAACGTGAAGGGCTGGTTCCGGGAGAGCAGCCGCTGGGCCTACCCGCAGCACTCCACCGCCTCCCTGCTGACCCTCGGCCTGCTGGACCGCTGCGGCCCCAGCCGGGTCGGTGCCCTGGCCGAGGTCGCACGACTCGACGTCTCGGTGGTCAGCCGTCAGCTGGCCCAGCTCGAGCAGTCCGGGCTGGTCACGCGCCGCCAGGACCCCGACGACGGCCGCGCCCACCTGGTCAGCCTCAGCGACCAGGGGCGGGCGGTCCTCGCCGAGGGCTACGCCGGCCTCGCGGACGGCGTGGCCGAGCGGCTGGCCCACTGGCCGCCGGACGAGCTGACGGAGCTCGCCGCGACCCTGCAGCGACTCCTCGACGACCTCGAAGCCTGACCCGTACCCCCACCTGCGAAGGACCACCATGACCACCAGCCCCACGCGGCCGGCGCCCGCCGTCGCCCTCGACGGCCCCGCCGCCCAGGCCGAGCCGATGAGCCACCGGGAGATCCTCGAGGCCCTCTCCGGGCTGCTCCTGGCCCTCTTCGTGGCGATGCTCTCCTCGACCGTCGTCTCCAACGCCCTCCCGACGATCGTCCACCAGCTCCAGGGCAGCGAGTCCGGCTACACCTGGATCGTCGTCGCGACCCTGCTCACCACCACCGCCTCCACCCCGATCTGGGGCAAGCTCGCCGACCTGTTCAGCAAGAAGATCCTGGTGCAGTCCGCGCTGGTCGTCTTCACCCTCGGCTCGGTCCTCGCGGGGCTGGCCCCCAGCATGAGCTTCCTCATCGGTGCCCGGGCGGTCCAGGGCGTCGGTGTCGGCGGGCTCACCGCGCTGGTGCAGGTCGTGATCGCCTCGATCGTGTCCCCGCGCGAACGCGGCCGCTACTCCGGCTACATCGGAGCGACCTTCGCCGTGGCCACCGTCAGCGGCCCGCTCATCGGCGGGCTGATCGTCGACACGTCGTGGCTTGGATGGAGATGGTGCTTCTTCGTCGGCATCCCGGTGGCCATGATCGCCTTCGCGGTGCTCCAGAAGACCCTCCACCTGCCCGTCGTACGCCGTGAGGTCTCGATCGACTACCTGGGTGCCGGCCTGATCACCGGTGGCGTCTCTGTGCTGCTGATCTGGGTCTCCCTGGCCGGGTCGGAGTTCGGCTGGCTCTCCGGCACCACCGCCTGGATGGTCGGCCTCGGCGTCGCCCTGCTCGTCGCCGCCGTGGTCAACGAGGCCAAGGTGAAGGAGCCGATCATCCCGTTGCGCCTGTTCCGCGACCGCACCACCTCGCTGGCCACCTTCGCCTCGGTCATGGTCGGCGTCGCGATGTTCGGCTCGACGGTGTTCCTGTCGCAGTACTTCCAGATCGCGCGCGGCATGTCTCCCACGCATGCCGGCCTCATGTCGATCCCCATGGTCACCGGGCTCATGGTCTCCAGCGTGGTCACCGGCCGGATCATCTCCGAGAAGGGCCGCTGGAAGCGGTTCCTCGGCGGCGGCATGGTCCTGGTCGTGCTCGGGTTGGCCCTGCTCAGCACGATCGACGCGAGCACGCCCCTGGTGGTCGTCGGCTCGTTCACCGCGGTCCTGGGACTCGGGCTGGGGGCCGCGATGCAGAACCTCGTGCTGGCGGTGCAGAACAACACCCGGCAGAGCGACATGGGCGCGGCCTCCTCGCTGGTCGCGTTCTTCCGGACGATGGGTGGCTCCATCGGCGTCTCCGCGCTCGGCGCTGCTCTGGGCCACCAGGTCAGCACCAAGGTGGTCTCCGGGCTCAGCGCCCTCGGCCTGGCGCCCGAGGGGGACAGCAACGCGATCCCCGACGTCAGCGCGATGCCCGCCCCGGTCCGGGCGATCTTCCAGCAGGCCTACGGGGAGGGGACGGCCCACCTCTTCCTGCTGGCCACGCCCGTCGCGGCGCTCGCGCTGGTCGCGGTCCTGCTGATCCGCGAGGTCCCGCTGCGCACGTCCCTGGGCTCGCTGGACGACACCGAGGTGCGCCCCGAGCCCGCCGTGCGCTGACCCGCGTCAGCGCAACGACGGCCCACGGTCGAGCTGCACGCTCTCCGGAGTGTGCAGCCTGACCATGGTCGTGCCTACCCGGGCCGGCACCCGTCGCGGGGTGAGCAGCGAGACGACCACCATCGTCACGAACGCCGCGGGCACCGTCCACGCCGCGGGCTGCGCGATCAGGGCGCCGGCCCAACCGGCGTGCCGCGACTCCACGAGCGTGTCCAGCACGGCGCCCCCGCACAGCAGACCGCCGACCGCCATCCCGGCCAGCGCGCCCACGTCGGTGAGTCGGCGCCACCAGATGCCGAGCACGATCAGCGGACAGAACGTCGAGGCCGCGAAGGCGAAGGCGAGCCCCACGGCGCGGGCCACCCCCACCCCCTCCGAGAGCACCGCGAGCAGCAGCGGAACGACCACCGCTGCGACCGCCCCGACCTGGAACGAGCGCACGCCGCCGAGCCGACGCCCCAGCCGCCGCCGGCCCAGCACGTCCTGACCCAGCACCCCGGCGACCGCGATGGTCAGGCCGCTGGAGGTCGAGAGGAACGCGGCGAAGGCGCCCGCGGCGGTGAGCGAGGACAGGAACGTCCCCAGCGTGCCGTCCACCATCCGGCCCGGCAGCTCGAGGACCACGGTGTCGGTGGCGCCGGCCAAGACCAGGTCGGGGGCGTAGAGCCGTCCCAGCGCGCCGTACACCGGGGGGATCACGTAGAACAGCCCCAGCAGCGCCAGGACCACCAGGGTGGTCCTGCGGGCGGTGCGACCGTCGGGGTTGGTGTAGAAGCGCACGACCACGTGCGGCAGCCCCATCGTCCCCAGGAACGTCGCCACGATGATCGAGTACGTCGTGTAGAGCCCTACCGCCCCCGGCTCGGTGGGCTGGGACCAGGCTGCCCCGGTCACGCCCGCGCTGGCGACCTCCGCAGGGCTGGTACCGCCGTCGCCGGCCCAGACCGCGACCAGGAAGAGCGCCGGCGCGAGCAGCGCGGTCAGCTTGAGCCAGTACTGGAACGCCTGGACGAAGGTGATGCTGCGCATCCCGCCGAACAGCACGTTGACCAGGACCACGGCCCCCACCAGCACCCCGCCGACCCAGGGAGGGGTGTCCGCGACGGTGCCCAGCGACAGCCCGGCGCCCTGGAACTGGGGGAGCAGGTACAGCCAGCCGATCGCCACGACGAGCAGCGACGAGGCCCGGCGCACCGCGGCCGACTCCAGGCGAGTCTCGGCGAAGTCCGGCAGCGTGTAGGCGCCCGAACGGCGCAACGGCGCGGCCACCAGGACCAGCATCACGACGTACCCGGCGGTCCAGCCGACCGGGTACCACAGCATGTCCGCCCCGAAGGCGAGCACGAGGCCGGCGACGCCGAGGAAGGAGGCGGCAGAGAGGTACTCCCCGCCGATCGCGCTGGCGTTGAGCGCAGGGCGGACCGAGCGGGAGGCCACGAAGAAGTCGCTGGTCGTGCGGGAGAACCGCCAGCCGTAGGCGCCGATGGCCAGGGTCGCCACGGAGACCAGGACGACCGCGGTCACCCCGTACGTCGGGCTCACCGGCCGGCGCCCGGGTCGTGTCCCGGCTCGGGTCCCGGCTCGTGCTCTGGCTCGAGCATGGCCTCGAAGGCCCGCTCGTTGCTCTCCGCGCGGCGCACGTAGACCCAGCCGCACACGAAGAGGAACGGGTACACCGCGAACGCGAGCAGCACCCACGACAGGGGCATGCCGAGGACCTCGGCGGCCCCCAGCGAGGGCATGAGCCGGAACAGCACCGGCAACGAGCCGAGCACTCCGACCACGACGGCCAGGACGCCCAGTCCGAGCCTGAGCTGCGCCCCCAGGAGTGAGGAGACGTAGATCTCGCCGAGCCGGCTGCGGCTGTCGATCTCGGACCCGCGGGAGACCCGCCTGGCCCGTGCCGCGGAGGTCTGCGGGCTGGTGACCCGCTCCCGGCGCGGCGGCGTACCGGGAGAGGTGGTCATGCCCGGCCGCCCGAGCCGGGGCGGGCCCGACGTACGAGCAGGTCGCGCAGCTCCCGGGTGTGTCGACGGGAGACGGTCAGCTCCTCGCCGTCGACGACCACGGTCACCCGGCCGCCGTCGCTGCGCACCTCGCTCACGTGGGCCAGCGCCACCAGGTGGGAGCGGTGGATGCGGACGAAGCCGAGCTGCCCCCACTCCTCCTCCAGGGTGGCCAGCGGGACCCGGATCAGGGGGTTGCCCGCGGGAGTGTGGAGGCGGGTGTAGTCGCCCTGGGCCTCGACGTAGCGGACGTCGGAGCGCCGCACGAACCGGGTCACCCCGGCCAGCTCGACCGCGATCGCGTCGTCGGTGGTCTCCGCCGCGGGGACGCCCGCCTCGACCACGCGGCGGACGGCCTCGGCGAGCCGCGACTCCCGCACCGGTTTGAGGAGGTAGTCGACGACGTCCAGCTCGAACGCCTCCACCGCGTGCTCGTCGTAGGCGGTCACGAAGACCACCCGGGGCGGCGCACGGAAGCGGCGCAGCACCTGGGCCAGCTCCAGCCCGGTCAGCCCCGGCATCCGGATGTCGCTGAAGACCGCATCGATGTCCTGCTCCTGCAGCAGCCGGAGCGCTTCGGCCGCGGACCCCGCCGTGCGGACCGAGCCGACCCGTGGGTCCCGGTCGAGCAGCCAGCCCAGCTCGTCCAGCGCGGGCTTCTCGTCGTCGACCACCAGGATGCGCAGCAGGGTCGGCGGGACGCCTGCAGGCTGGGGGGCGTGGGTGGTCACGGGTGCACCCCCGGGGCGAACTTCGGCACCCGCACGGTGACCTTGGTGCCGGCCCCCTCGGCGGTCTCGACCACGAGCCCGAAGTCCGGGCCGTAGGTGGAGCGCAACCGGGCGTCGACGTTCCCCAGCCCGACGGAGTCGGAGTCCGAGTCACCCGCAAGCGCCCGGCGTACCCGCTCCGGGTCCTCGCCGACGCCGTCGTCCTCGATGGAGATGACGGCCTCCTGGTCGCGGTTCTCCGCCACGATCTCGATGCGGCCGGGCCCGGCCTTGGCCTCCAGGCCGTGCTGGACCGCGTTCTCCACCAGGGGTTGCAGGCACAGGAACGGCACGGCGACCGGAAGCACCTCGGGCGCGACCCGCAGCGTCACGTGGAGGCGGTCCCCGAAACGGGCCTTCTCGAGCACCAGGTAGCGCTCGATCGAGCGCAGCTCCTCGGCGAGGGTGGTGAACTCCCCGTGCCGGCGGAAGGAGTACCGGGTGAAGTCGGCGAACTCGAGCACCAGCTCGCGGGCGTGCTCGGGGTCGGTGCGGATGAACGAGGCGATCGCGTTGAGGGAGTTGTAGATGAAGTGGGGGCTGATCTGGGCGCGCAGCGCGCGCACCTCCGCCTCCATCAGCCGGGTGCGGCTCGCATCGAGCTCGGCCAGCTCGAGCTGACCGCTGACCCAGGTCGCGACCTCCTCGACAGCGCGCACCAGCCCTGCGTTGACCGACGGGACGAAGACCTGGAGCGTGCCGACCACGGCCCCCTCGACCGTGAGCGGGCAGACCACGGCGTAGTGCAGCGGGCAGCCCGAGTCACCGCAGGAGAAGTGCTCGCGGTCGTGGACCATCGTGACGTCCGGGGTGAGCCGGGCGAACTGCTCGGCCATCGGCGCGTGGTCGGCGTACGCGCCGTCCCAGGCGAGGACGTCGGCCAGGTCGGTGAGCGCGGCGGACGGGGTGCCGAGCAGGGCGCGGAGATGCCGCACGGACCGTTCGGCGGAGGCGGCGGTCAGCCCGCAGCGCAGCGCCGGTGTCGCGAGCGAGGCGGTGTGCAGCGTCCGGAAGGTGGCCCGGTCCGCCTCCGAGCCGAGGTTTCCCGAGCGGACCCACCGCGCCCCGCGCTGCCAGACCGCCACGGGGACACCCTAGAGCGCAGCGGTCGCCGCGGTCCTCACCGGAAGTCGATGAGCGGGACCGCGGCATCCTCCTCGGTGTCCTCGCGGCGGCGGCCCTCGTCGCTGCGACGGTCCATCGCCGCGCGCTCAGCGGCCCGCACCGCGTCGGCGGCGGCGGTGAGGTCGGCGCTGTGCTCGGGCTCCTCGATCAGGCCGCGGGGGCGGACCACCGCGCGGTAGCAGCGGGTGACGTAGGGCATGAGCAGACCGTCGGGACCCGTCTCGTACTCCTCGAACAGCTCGTCGACCTTGCGCAGCACCCGGTCCTTCGCGCGGGGGTCCATCATCGCGACGTTGGAGCGCGAGGAGACCAGGTCGGCCAGGACCTGGCGGCGCATCGGCTGCCAGAAGCGGAAGGTCTCCTCCTCCACGTAGCCGAACAGCTTGGAGGCGACCAGGACGTCGGTCGGGTCCAGGTCGTGGTGCTGCGTCCCGATGAGGGCGCCCAGCTTGCGCACCCACGGGACGCGCTCGTCGCGGACGTTCCAGACCAGCGCGATCCTGCCCTCCGGCTTGAGCACCCGGGCGGCCTCGCGCAGCGACGTGGTGACGTCGAACCAGTGGAAGCTCTGAGCCGCGACCACCGTGTCGACCGAGCGGGTCGCGACCGGGATCGCCTCGGCGGGCGAGGTGTGGACCTCGAGGTCCGGGTGCCGGAGCCGCAGGTGGCCGAGCATCTCGTCGACCGGGTCGGTCGCGACGACGTGGTGGCCGAGCTCCAGGAGCCGGTCGGTGAGCTTGCCGGTGCCTGCGCCGAGCTCGACCACGCGCGACGGGCTCCGTCCGGTCAACCAGGCGGCTGCCTCGGCTGGGTACGACGGCCGGGCCCGGTCGTAGGCGTCGGCCACCCCGGCGAACGACAGCCCCGCCGACGTCGCCGATCCCGCTTCGGCCGCGCGGCGCGGGATGGCGGAGGGGGTGGACGGCGTGGGGGCGACCGAGGGGTGGGCGGGCTGCGGGGGGCGTGGATCCATGGTGGAGCCAAATCTACCGCCGATCCTGGGCCGGTAGCGTTGCCGACCGTGCCCCTGAACCGCGTCCTCCGCCCCGAGGGCGGACAGCCCCCGGCGAACGACCCGCTCGCTTCCCTGGCCGGGCTCGACGGGGTCGCCTCCGCGATGGCCGCCGCCAGGGACGGCATCGACGCGCTCCTGCGTGACCGCGGGCTGCGGCGGACCTCCCCGGACCTGACCGGGGAGTCCCTGCTCCGGGGAGCGCACGCCTCCTCGGTGCTGGCCGGGGGAGCCTGCACGGTCGACGACGTGCGTGCCGGCCGCGCCACCGACGCCGCGGCCGCGGTCCGGGTCTCGACCGAGCTGCTCGCGCTGGTCCCGGTGCTGGGACGGTCGCCCCTGCAGGCGCTCGCCCGGCTGCACACCGTGGCCGCGACCGGCGTGGTGGACCGTGACGCGTTGGGGCGTCCGCGGGACGCCGAGGCTGCCGGTCGGCTGGCCGGGCTCTCCGCGCTGCTGGTCCGGCCGACCACCGCTCCCGCCCTGGTCGCGGCCGCGGTGGTCCACGCCGAGCTGGTCGCGGCCGCGCCGTTCGCCTCGCACAACGGCATCGTGGCGCGCGCGGCCGAGCGGCTGGTGCTGGTCGCCCGCGGCGTGGACCCGACGTCGCTGACGGTGCCGGAGGCGGGGCACCTGGCGCTGCGCGCGGCGTACGAGTCGAACCTGGAGGGCTACGCCCGGGGAGGTCCGTCGGGGGTGCACGCCTGGTTGCTGTACGCAGCCGAGGCCTACACCGCCGGGGCGCAGCGGAGCCCCCTGCGTCCCGGCTAGGACCCCATCGGCAGCAGGGGCGCACATGCGAGCGGCACTCTCGGAGAGAGTGCCGCCGCTGACACACGAAGCCCGGTTACCAAGCGTGAAACTGTAATTGTTGCCCCGGGATAAACCCGAGAGTCAACGCCCTCTCAGAAGGGTTGGTCACCGCGTGGGTGCCTGGTTCGTGTGGTCTGGAGTTGTGCTTCCTTTGTACGCCTCGGTCTCATCGCGTTCAAGACTTGACATGCGAGAGTCGAGGTGTGTCTAAGGAGGGGTTGACTCTGTCTGGTGGTGGCGGCCCGGTGCCTCAGAGTCCGAGCCGGTCGAGGCGCCTGCGGAGGCGCACGTACACCGCGCTCCCGGCGACGACCGCGGTCCCCGCGGTCAACGCCGCGACCGTCCCGCGGCTCCGGGGGAGCCGCATCCGTGAGCGCAGCGCGACGGGCCTGCGGAACTCCAGCACGGTCCAGCCCCGGTCCCGAGCCACCCGGCGCAGCACCTTGTCGGGGTTGACCGCGTACGCATGGCCCACCACCTCGAGCATGTGCACGTCGGTGATCGAGTCGGAGTACGCCGAGCAGAGGGCCAGGTCGTAGCCCCGGGCCTCGGCGAGCTCCCGGATCGCCACGGCCTTGTTCTCGGCGTAGGCGTAGAAGTCGATCTTGCCGGTGTAGCGACCGTCCTCCACCGCCAGCTGCGAGGCGATCACGTCCTCGACCCCGAGCATCCGTCCGATGGGGCCGACCATCTCCGATCCTGACGCGGACACGATGACGACGTCGTGCCCCTGTCGCTGGTGCTCCTCGATCAGCGAGACGGCCTCGTCGTACACCAGCGGCTGCACGGTGTGGTGCAAGGTGTGGGCCACGATCTCCCGCACCGTCTCTACCTGCCAGCCGGTCACCATCCGGCTGAGGAACTCGCGCATCTTCTCCATCTGGTCGTGGTCGGCCCCGCCGACCAGGAAGACGAACTGCGCATAGGCGCTGCGGAGCACCGAGCGGCGGTTGATCAGGCCACCGGCGTAGAAGGACCGGCTGAAGGCGAGCGCGCTGGACTTGGCGATGATGGTCTTGTCGAGGTCGAAGAAGGCGGCGGAGCGACCGGACGACGGGCTCGACGTGGTCACGAACCGGCCTCCTCGACGTTCCTCGCTGGTCCGGGGGGTGTGCCTCTGTACCCGTGCCGGGCCTGGTCCTATGATCTCGATCGAACGGGTGTGACGCGTCGACGAGTTCCCACACTAGGTGGTACGCCCGCAAGGCTCATCTGGATGGGTCGCTGCTCTCGCTTCTCCCCCCGATCCACCAGCGCTCTCCCCCCGACCGCTGGTGTGTGGTCCCTGCTCTTCCCCTGGAGCCCGGACCGGGACCCCCGGCTATCCCCCCTGGCCGGGGGTCCACCCCTGTCCGGGGGGCGCTTGAACGCCGGGGATCGTGGCGCCGCGATCCGTCCCCAGGTCGCTGGCCCGGGCGGATCTCCCCAGGAGCGCCGGCTGGCAGGGAGAGGGTCGCCGGCGGGCGGCAGCCTCGGCACCATGAGCGACGCGGCCTGCCTCCTGGTCACCCACGACCCCGCGCTGGTCTCGGCCGTGCTGCGGCTCGCGGCGGCAGCCGGAACCCCGGTGGAGGTGCGCGGGGAGGACGCGGCCGACGGGGCGGTGTGGAGCTCCTCCGCCGTGGTGCTGATCGGAGCCGACTGCGCCGTCCCGGTCGCGTCCCGGCGCCCGGCTCCCCGCGAGCAGGTTCACCTGGTGGGGCTGGGGGCTCCAGCCGAGGGGACGCTCCGCGCGGCCATCGTCGTGGGAGCACGGTCCGTGCTCGAGCTGCCGGAGGCGGACGGGAGCCTGGTGGAGCTGCTCACCGACGCCGCCGACCTCGCCGGGGACGACCCGCCCGGAGCCGAACGGTCCAGGGGGCGGAGCGCGGGCCGGACGGTGGCAGTGGTCGGCGGGTCCGGCGGGGCCGGCGCCAGCGTGCTCGTCGCGGCACTGGCCCTGACCGCGGCCCGGGACGGCTCGGTCCTCCTGGTCGACCTGGACCCCTGGGGCCCCGGCCTGCACCGCGTGGTCGGGATCGACCACACCGAGGGCGTGACCTGGGCGGACCTGAGCGACTCCCGGGGTCGCCTGGGCAGCCGCTCCCTGCGGGAGGCGCTGCCTTGCCACGCCGGCGTACGGCTGCTGGGCTGGCGCGACGGGCCGGCGGCTGCGGTGTCGTCGGCGCTGCTGCGGGAGGTCGTCCCGGCCGGTCAGCGCGGACACGACTGGGTGTTCCTCGACGTCCCGAGGCACGCTGAGGTTGCCCTGGACAGCGTGCTGCCGCGCTGTGACCACGTGCTGCTGGTCACGCGCGCCACCCTCACCGGCGTCGCCGCCGCTGCCCGGGTCGCCTCCGGGCTGGCCGGCACGGCGGCCCGGGTGGGCCTGGTCGTCCGCACCGGACGCGGCAGCACTCCCGGCGACGACGTCGCCCGGGCGCTCGGTCGTCCGCTGCTCGCCGAGCTGAGTCACGACCGCCGCCTCGACGAGCAGCTCGATCTCGGTGTCGGACCGGTGCACCGCCGCGGTCCGGTCGCGGCCACCGCGCACGCACTGGTGGGTCCCGGTGGGGTCCTGGTCGCCGGTGCCACGGTGCGCCGGTGAGCATCGCTGGCCCCGGCCCCAGCCCCGGCCCCGGCCCCGGTCCCGGCCCTGGACCCGGGCGCGCCCCTGCCCCGGAGCCGGTCGACCTCGCCACCGTCGAGGAGGTGCGCGAGCAGCTCGCCGTCGAGTCCTCGGCGCTGACCCCGGCAGTGGTGGCCACCGCGCTCCGGCGGAGCGGCCGACCGGTGGGCGACGCGACCGTGCTCGCGGTGCTCGACGAGCTGCGTCGCGACGTGCTGGGAGCCGGTCCACTGGAGCCGCTGCTGCGCCTGGACGGGGTGACCGACGTGCTCGTCAACGGGGCCGAGGCCGTCTACGTCGACCGGGGACGCGGGCTCGAGCTGACCCCGGTCCGGTTCGCCGACGAGGCCGCGGTACGCCGCCTGGCCCAGCGTCTGGCCGCCGGTGCCGGCCGCCGGCTCGACGACGCGAGCCCGTGCGTCGACCTCCGGCTCGCTGACGGCACCCGGCTGCACGCGGTCCTGGCCCCGTTGTCCCGTCCGGGCACCTGCGTCTCCCTCCGCGTGCCCCGAGCCCGGGTGTTCACCCTCCCGGAGCTGGTGGCGGGCGGCTCACTGCCGGCGGAGGGGGCCAGGTTGCTCGACCTCGTGGTCGGCCGCCGGCTGGCGTTCCTGGTCAGCGGAGGCACCGGCTCGGGCAAGACCACCCTGCTCAACGCACTCCTGTCCCGGGTCGCCCCGGACGAGCGGATCGTGGTCGTCGAGGACACCACCGAGCTCCGTCCGGAGCACCCGCACGTGGTCGGGATGGAGGCGCGGCCGGCGAACGTCGAGGGCGCGGGACGGGTCGACGTGCGCACGCTGGTCCGTCAGGCCCTGCGGATGCGCCCGGACCGGGTCGTCGTCGGCGAGGTCCGCGGCGACGAGGTGGTCGACCTGCTGACCGCGCTGAACACAGGCCACGACGGGGGGTGCGGCACCGTCCACGCCAACTCGGCTGCCGACGTCGTGGCACGCATCGAGGGACTCGCGCTGGCCGCCGGACTGCCGCGTGCGGCCGTGCACACCCAGGTCGCCACCGCCTTCGACCTCGTCGTGCACTGCGCCCGGGACCAGCGCGGGCGCCGCAGGGTGACCGAGCTGGCCGTGGTCGGACGCACCGCCGACGGGTCGGTGTCGGTGCGGCCCGCGGTGTGCTTCACCGCCGACGGCCAGGTCCGCGAGCGGTCCGCGGCGGCGGACCTCGCGGCCCTGCTCGGCGGCGGGTGAGCGGCATGCGGGCGGCCTGGTCCGGGCTGGCGGTGGTGTGCGCGGTGTCGGGGGTGTGGCTGCTCCTCCCGGGCAGCGGCCTCCGGGTCCGGCGCGGGGCGGACCGGGTGCTCGGGCCGGCCACCGGCCCGGCAGACCTTCAGCGGACGGGCCGCGGTGCGGGAGGGCGCTCTGGAGCACGGCTTGCCGTGATCGGGTGCGGTGGGCTGGTCACCGCGGCTGTGGCCGGGCTGCAGACCCAGCGGTTGGTCCTGCTGCTCGTGGCCGGAGCCGCCGTACTGGCGATCGGCCGGATGGTCGCCGACGCGCGACGGGACCGGCGCGCCGAGACGCGACGCCACCAGGTCGTGGACTACTGCGAGTCGGTCGTGGGCGAGCTGGCGGCGGGTCAGCCGGCCGAGACAGCCCTATGCCGCTCCGTCACCGTCTGGCCCGAGACCGAGCCGGTCGCCACTGCCGCCGCGCTGGGTGCCGATGTCCCGACCGCGCTGCGGCGGGTGGCTCGGCTGCCCGGTGCTGACCGCTTGGAGCGCCTCGCGGCGGCCTGGCAGATCTGCTCCACCACCGGGACGGGCCTCGCGTTCGCGACCGGACGGGTGCTGGAGACCGCCCGAGCCGACCAGGCCGCGGCCCGACAGGTCACCGCGGAGCTGGCCTCCGCACGAGCGACCGCCCGGTTGGTCACGGCGCTGCCGTTGGTGGTCCTGGTCGCCGCACAGGGCATCGGCGCCCGGCCCTGGTCGTTCCTGGTGGACACGACGGCAGGGTTGGCCTGCCTGGTCGCCGGGGTCGGACTGTCCCTGGTCGGACTCGCGTGGATCGACGCGATCGCCCGGCGGGCCGTGGGTGGGGAGGGTGGGGCATGAACGGCTTCGGGCTCGCCGGTGTCGCGCTGGCGGCGACGGGGGTGGTCCTGGCGCTGTCCGGGTCCGGCGCCCGGCGCCCTGACCTCCGGGCCCTGGCGGCGCTGGCGAGGGGCCCGGTCGACGGGGCCGCCGGTCCTGTGGGCACGCCTGCTTCCCCGACGGCGGAGGGGCCCGGTCCGCCGGGGTCGGCCCGCAGCCGTGGCGCGGTCCTGCGGGCGGTCGCGGCGGCGGGCGCTGCAGGTGCGGTGCTGCTGCTGGTGCCGGGCATCGCGGGTCTGGCCGGCGCGCCGCTCGCCGCGGCCGTGGTCTGGTGGCGGGGCGAGGGGTGGGAGACCGCCGCGGAGCGGAGGCGGCGGGCGAGGCTCGAGGACGACCTGCCGCACGTGGTCGACCTCATGGTCGCCGGGCTCGCCGCCGGGGCGGACCCCGGACACGCGCTCGAACGCATCGCCGCTGCAGTGCCGGGCCCCACCGGCAGGGAGCTGGTCGGCTGGGTCGCCCGGCTCAAGCTGGGCGCGGATCCTGCCGGGGTCTGGTCGGCGATGGCCGGTCACCCGCAGCTGGGTCGTCTCGGGGTGGTCCTCCGCCGCTCCGCGGAGAGCGGAGCTCCGGTGGGCCCGGCTCTCGCGCGGCTCGCGGAGGACCTGCTGGAGCGGCGCCGCTCCGAGGTCGAGGCGAGGGTCCGGCAGGTCGAGGTGAAGGCCACCGTCCCGCTGGGGCTCTGCCTCCTGCCGGCCTTCGTGCTGCTCGGCGTCGTCCCCTTGGTGGCCGGCGCAGCGCTGGGCTTCCTCGGCACCCCCTGAGCGCCCGATCCCGTCAACAGGGGACGACGGTGCCGTTCCGTCCGCAGGCTGCAAGGTCGTGGTGGTCGCGGTCCCCCTCGGCGACGAGAGTCCTCGGCGTCGACATCCGACAAGCCCCGGCCGCCGAGGCCGAGGTCATCCTGGAGGAGGTTCCATGACCATCACATCCCACGCCCCGGTGCGCACCGAGGCCGGTGCCGCCAGCGCGGAGTACGCCGCCGTCACGGCCGCCGGCTGCGGTTTCGCCGGCGTGCTCATCAAGCTGCTGACCAGCGACTTCGGCCAGAACCTGCTCAAGACCCTGCTCGACTTCTTCCTGTCGATGATCGGGATCGGCTGACCGTGGGCGGCGAGGTGACCATGGGGGGTCATGAGGGTTCCTGGTCCCCCATGGCCACCTCGGAGCAAGGCGCGGTGACCGCGGAGGCGGCGATGGTCCTGCCGGTCCTGGTCGCGGTGGCGATGGGCCTGGTCTGGGTGGTGGCCCTGGCGGCCACCCAGGTGCGCGTGGTGGACGCCTCGCGTGAGGCGGTCCGGGTCGCTGCGCGCGGCGAGGGGGACGCGGCGGCCGTCGCCGAGGGCAGGCGGGTCGCACCCGAGGGCACCCGGTTCGCGGTGGGCCGCTCGGGCGGCCTGGTGCGGGTGACGGCGGTGTCCGCCGTCCGGGGTCCCGGGGGCCTCTTCGGCTTCCTGCCGGCCGTCTCCGTCCGGGCTGAGGCCGTAGCCGCCGAGGAGCCCCGATGAGCGGTGCCCGGCGGCGGACCGAGAGGGGGCTGGCGGCTCCGGCGGCGCTGACGC
Source organism: uncultured Actinomycetota bacterium (assembly GCA_963784485.1). GTDB lineage: Bacteria > Actinomycetota > Actinomycetes > Propionibacteriales > Nocardioidaceae > Marmoricola_A. The sequence goes on from CAWARH010000005.1 coordinate 1,298,131, forward strand.
TGGCAGCGGTCCTCGTCCTGGCAGTCGGTGCGGTCGCCGGTCTCGGTGGTCTTCTCGTGGACCAGCGGCGCGTGGCGGTGGCTGCCGACCTGGCTGCCCTCGCCGGCGCCTCCGCGGTGCAGCACGGCGGCTCGGCCTGTCGGGCCGCGCGGGCGGTGGCGACCGGCAACGGAGCCTCGCTGGTGTCGTGCACCCGCTCGGGGGAGCGCGTCGACGTGCTGGTCTCCGCGACCTCCTCAGCCCTGCTGCACCGCCTCGTCCCGGTGCGGGCGCGCGCCTCCGCCGGGCCCGTGGGCGTCACTGCCGGCGAGCAGGAGGTCGAGGAGCACCACAGCGCCGTGCTTGTCGAGCGGGTGGTTGCCGTTGCCGCACTTCGGGGACTGCACGCAGGAGGGGCAGCCGCTCTCGCAGCGGCACGACGAGATGGTCTCCCGGGTGGCGGTCAGCCAGTCCCGCGCGGCGGCATAGCCCCGCTCGGAGAAGCCGGCGCCGCCGGGGTGTCCGTCGTAGACGAACACGGTGAGGACGCCGGTGTCGGGATGCAGCGCCGTCGACACCCCGCCGATGTCCCACCGGTCGCAGGTCGCGAACAGCGGCAGCAGCCCGATCGAGGCGTGCTCGGCGGCGTGCGCCGAGCCGGGCAGGTCGGCGGCAGCGAGCCCCGAGTCCTCCCACATCACGGGGGGCACGGTCCACCAGACCGCCTTGGTCTCCAACGTCCGCTCGGGGAGCGTCAGCGGCTCCTCGGCCAGCACCTCTCCGGAGGGGACCCGTCGCTTGAGGAACGAGACGACCTGGTGGGTGACCCGGACCGTGCCGAACGCGAGCCGGGCCGCACCCCAGCTCTGGGCGACGTCCTCGTCCAGGAGCACGATGTCGGTGACCTCACGGGCGGCCGTCGAGTAGTCCGGGTCCGCGCGCTCCAGCACCGCCACGTGGTCCTCCAGGTCGAGGCTGACGACGAGGTACGTCTCGCCCTGGTGCAGGTAGACAGCGCCTTCGTGGACGGTGGTGTGGGCCGAGGCGCCGTCGACGGTGCCGACGACACGGCCCGTCTCGGCCTCGACCAGGTCGATCGGCCTGCCCCCAGAGGACCGGAGGTCGGCCAGGTCGCTGGCGCGCCGGCGATCGGTCCAGAACCACCCTGCCGGACGCTGCCGCAGCAGCCCGGCCTCGGCCAGCGCGTCCACCCCCTCCCTGGCCCGGTCGCCGAACAACGGCAGGTCGGCCTCGGTGAGCGGGATCTCCGCTGCTGCCGCACACAGGTGAGGACCGAGGACGTAGGGGTTGCCGGGATCGAAGACGGTGGCCTCCACCGGTGCCCCGACCAGGGCCTCGGGATGGGTGACCAGGTAGGTGTCCAACGGGTCGTCGCGCGCCACCAGCACCGCGAGCGCATCGGTGCCGCGACGTCCGGCACGACCGACCTGCTGCCACATCGCGGCGCGCGTGCCGGGGAAGCCCGCCAGCAGCACGGCGTCGAGGCCCGCGATGTCGATGCCGAGCTCGAGCGCGTTGGTCGCCGCCACCCCGACCAGGCTGCCGTCCCGGATCGCCGCTTCCAGAGCCCGACGGTCCTCGGGCAGATAGCCGCCGCGGTACGCCGCGACCGAGGCGCCGAGGCCGGGAACCGCCTCGTCGAGCACCCGGGCGGCGCTGAGCGCCACCGACTCCGCGCCCTTGCGGGACCGCACGAAGGCCAGGGTCCGCACCCCACCGGCGACCAGGTCCGCCAGCAGGTCGGCGACCTCGGCGGTCGCGGCGCGGCGGACCGGTGCGCCGTTCTCCCCGCCGTACGACGTGAACGGGGGCTCCCACAGCCCGAGGGTCACCTGCCCTCGTGCGGAGGAGTCCTCGTCGACCGCCTCCACCTCCAGACCGGTCAGTCGGTGGGCCGAGAGCGCCGGATCGGCGACGGTGGCCGAGGCCAGCACGAAGGTCGGCGACGCGCCGTACGACGCGGCCACCCGGCGCAGCCTGCGCAGGACGAGCGCCACGTGGGCCCCGAAGACTCCTCGGTAGTGGTGGCACTCGTCGACCACGACGTACCGCAGCTGGGCGAAGAAGCGAGCCCACCGTGCGTGGCCGGGCAGGAGCGAGTGGTGCAGCATGTCGGGGTTGGTCAGCAGGTACTCCGCGTGGTCGCGCGCCCAGGCACGCTGCTCACGCGGGCTGTCCCCGTCGTGGGCGCAGGCGGCCAGCCCGGGAACCCCGAGGGTGGACAGGGCGTGCAGCTGGTCCTGGGCCAGAGCCTTGGTGGGGGAGAGGTACAGCACCGTCGAACCGGGTCTGCCGTTGCCTCGACGACTTCCCAGCACCTCACTCAACGCCGGCAGCTGGAAGGCCAGCGACTTGCCCGAGGCCGTCCCGGTGGCCAGCACCACGTGCCGCCCGGCGTGCGCGGCCTCCGCGGCGGCCACCTGGTGGGCCCACGGCTGGGCCACGCCGCGGGCGGTCCACGCCTCCACCAGTGCGGGGGAAGCCCAGGCCGGCCACGGCACGGTGGTCCCCGCCCGTGCCGGAAGCGTCTCGGTGTGGGTGAGCCGGTCAGCGCGGTCGCCGCCACCGGCGACGAGACCGGCGAGAGCGTCGAGGGTTCCCCTGGGAGGTGACGGCACGGGGCCAGTGTTGCAAGGCATGGTTGAATGCCCGTGTGCGGACCGGGGGCACCCCGTCGTCCGCTGTGACGCGACGCTAGCGCGGAGGAGTAGCCGTGGACCTGTCTCTCGAGACTCGTCAGGAGAACAACCGCACCATCATCGAGGTGGGCGGGGAGATCGACGTCTACACGGCGCCGAAGCTGCGTGAGTGCATCACGGGTCTGGTCGACGAGGGGCGACGTGACCTCGTCATCGACCTGGAGAAGGTCGAGTTCATGGACTCCACCGGTCTCGGGGTGCTGGTGGGTGGACTCAAGCGGGTCCGTACCCACGAGGGCTCGCTGGAGCTCGTGTGCACGCAGGAGCGGCTCCTCAAGATCTTCCGGATCACCGGCTTGGGCAAGGTCTTCGCCATCCACAGCTCGCTCGCCGAGGCCACGGCGGCCGAGTAGTCATGGCAACCGTGCAGACTGCCAACGACGACGTGTCGATCGTGATCGCACGGGACCCTGCGCTGGTGCGCACCGTCCGCCTGGTCGCGGCGGCGGTGGCGCGGCGTACCGACCGCAGTGACTCGGTCATCGAGGAGATCCGGCTCGCGGTGGGCGAGGCCTGCGCCCTCATGATCGGCGCCGATGCGGCGACCAGCGCGCTCGCGGAGCGGGTGAGCGTCGTCATCGGCACCGGACCCCAGCTGACCGTGACCGTCACCGGCCGCGTGGTCGACGAGGCCAGCGAGATCCAGGAGCTGGGACTCGACCCCTACGCGCTGATCCGCGGGCTGTCGGAGTCGTTCAGCGCCTCGCGGGACGGTGACTCCACCACGGTGGAGATGGCCTGGGCGCTCTAGCCCCCCTCTGCCCGGACCGCACCGGATGCGGGTCCCTCACGCACGTGCACGCACCAGTGAGACGAATCACCCACCCGGTTCGTCGATTCTTGGCTACCTCTCAGTAGACTCCCGATCCTCTCGTGAGAGTCAGATCACACATCTGGCCGCGCCCGTGGGTCTGCCACGCGGTGACGGATCGCAACGAAGGGCCTCACAGCCCGAAATCGGAGGAATCGCATGTCCCGGGTCCCCTTCGGCGTCGTCGACGCCGAGGCCACCGTGGACCTTTCTGGTGGCAACCTCACGCTGGTACTCGTCGTCGGTCTCATCGCGCTCGTCGCGTTGGCCATGGCTTTCGTGTTCCGGTCGCAGGTCCTCGCCGCTGGTGAAGGCACGGAGAACATGAAGAACATCGCCCAAGCGGTGCAGGAGGGAGCCTCGGCGTACCTCACCCGACAGTTCCGAACGCTCGCGGTCTTCGCTGCCGTCGCGTTCTTCTTCCTGCTCCTGCTCCCCGCTGACGACTTCGCAGAGAGGATCGGACGCTCCATCTTCTTCCTGGTCGGTGCCGTGTTCTCCGCCACCGTCGGGTACCTCGGCATGTCCCTCGCGGTGAAGGCCAACCTCCGGGTGGCCGCAGCAGCCAACAACGAGGGCCGGGAGCCGGCCATGACCATCGGCTTCCGCACCGGTGCCATGGTCGGCATGCTCACGGTCGGTCTTGGCCTGCTGGGCGCAAGCGTCGTGGTGGTCCTGTACAAGGACCAGGCGCCGCGGGTGCTCGAGGGCTTCGGCTTCGGAGCCGCGCTCCTGGCCATGTTCATGCGCGTCGGTGGTGGCATCTTCACCAAGGCCGCGGACGTGGGCGCCGACCTGGTCGGCAAGGTCGAGAACAACATCCCCGAGGACGACCCGCGCAACGCCGCGACCATCGCCGACAACGTCGGGGACAACGTCGGCGACTGCGCTGGCATGGCTGCGGACCTGTTCGAGTCCTACGCCGTCACCCTGGTCGCGGCACTGATCCTCGGTTCGCAGGCGTTCGGCGACCGGGGACTGGTCTACCCGCTGCTGATCCCCGCCATCGGCGCGTTGACCGCGGTCGCCGGTGTCTACCTCTGCAAGCCGCGGGTGGGCGAGAACGGCCTGACCACCATCAACCGGGCGTTCTACATCTCGGCCGGCATCGCGGCGGTGGGCTGCGTCCTGCTGTCGTTCGTCTACCTGCCCGGCTCGTTCGCCGAGTTCAACAACGTGACCGGCTCGGACATGGCCGGCGCCACCGGCGACCCCCGCGTGATCGCGTCGGTCGCCGTGGTCATCGGCATCGTGATGGCGGCGGGAATCCTCGCCCTCACCGGCTACTACACCGGCACCGAGTACCGCCCCGTCAAGGACGTCGGCAAGACCTCGCTCACCGGCGCGGCCACCGTGATCCTCTCCGGCCTGTCGGTCGGCTTCGAGTCCGCCGTGTACACCACCATCGTCATCGGCTCGGCGGTCTTCGGCGCGTTCCTGCTCGGCGGGGCCACGGTCACCGTCTCGCTCTTCGCGGTGGCCCTGGCCGGGTGTGGTCTGCTGACCACCGTCGGGGTCATCGTCGCGATGGACACCTTCGGTCCCGTCTCGGACAACGCCCAGGGCATCGCTGAGATGTCGGGCGACGTCAGTGAGGAGGGCGCGCAGATCCTCACCGAGCTCGACGCCGTCGGCAACACCACCAAGGCGATCACCAAGGGCATCGCCATCGCGACCGCCGTGCTGGCTGCGACCGCCCTGTTCGGCTCCTACTCCACCTCGGTGGCGGAGTCGCTCGCCACCGCCCAGCCGAGCGCGGACGAGATCGCCCGGCTCAGCTTCGCGGTCTTCAACCCCGGCGTGCTGGTCGGCCTGCTGCTCGGTGCGGCCGTGGTGTTCCTCTTCTCGGGCCTGGCCATCAACGCCGTGGCCCGTGCCGCGGGCGCGGTCGTGTACGAGGTGCGCCGCCAGTTCCGGGAGATCCCCGGCATCATGGAGGGCACCGGACGGCCCGAGTACGGCAAGGTCGTCGACATCGTCACCAAGGACTCCCTGCGGGAGCTGGTCACGCCCGGTCTGCTGGCCGTGCTGGCCCCGATCGCGGTCGGGTTCGGGCTCGGTGTCGGAGCTCTCGCGGGCTTCCTGGCCGGCGCGATCGGGACGGGCACGCTCATGGCGGTCTTCCTCGCCAATGCCGGTGGGGCGTGGGACAACGCCAAGAAGCTCGTCGAGGACGGTCACCACGGGGGCAAGGGCTCTCCGGCGCACGAGGCCACCGTCATCGGTGACACCGTGGGTGACCCCTTCAAGGACACCGCCGGTCCGGCGATCAACCCGCTGCTCAAGGTGATGAACCTGGTCTCGCTGCTCATCGCGAGCGCGGTCGTCTCGTTGAGCGTGGGCACCGACCAGAACGACACGCTGCGGATCCTGATCGCGCTGGTCGCGGTCGGCATCATCGTCACGTCGATCGTCGTCTCCAAGAAGCGATCGGTCTCGCTCGGCGAGGAGCCGGTCACCGAGCGGGCGACCGTCTGACCGGTCGACTGCGCAGCACAGCACGAGCAGCACCTGAGGGCCCGCCGGCATCCGCCGGCGGGCCCTCTGCCGCTCCGGACCACCTCGCCGGGTCGGGGCGGCCGGGCGCCGCCGGGACCACGACCGTAGGCTCGACCACCGTGGACCTGCTCAGCGCTGACCTCGTGCCCCGGCTCCGTGAAGCGTTGGAGGCGCAGGACTTCTCCTACGACGGGGTGGCCGCCGCGCTCGGCCCGCTCGGACATGCTGCTCTCCTGCGCAACGAGACCACCCCGGGCATGCGCGCCACGGGCGGCGGCACGCCGATCGAGACGCTCACCCGGCTCTGGCCCCTCCAGGGCTCGGTCGCCCTCGCCGACGCGGAGCGGGCGCTGCCGGGGCTGGTCGACCCGCTGTGCGTCGCCGGGCTCCTGGAGCGCTCCGTCGGGTCCGTCCGGGCCCGGGTCGACATCCGCCCGTACGCCGACGACACCCGCGACTGGTGGGTGGTCAGCGACCTGACCCCCGGGCTCGACGGCTCCCCGACGCGGGTGGGGACCGACCACGTGCTCGGGATCAGCTCGGCCTCCACCTCGCTCGCCCAGCTGACGGTCCGTGCGCCCGTGCAGCGCGCCCTCGACCTGGGCACGGGGTGCGGCGTCCAGTCGCTGCACCTGGCCGAGCACGCACGGGACGTGGTGGCCACCGACGTCAACCGGCGGGCCCTGGCCATGGCGCGCCTCAACGCCGCGCTGAACGGCATCGGGTTCGAGGTCCGCGAGGGTAGTCTCTACGAGCCGGTCCGGGGGGAGGGGTTCGACCTGGTCGTCACCAACCCGCCGTTCGTCGTCTCCCCCGGGACCGGTGAGCTCCTGGTCTACCGGGACTCGGGGCTGCCGGGCGACGAGATGGTCCGCCGGGTCGTGACCGGTGCTCCGCGCCACCTGGTCCCGGGCGGGGTCGCCCAGGTGTTGGCCAACTGGGTCCACGTGGACGGCGAGCCCTGGCAGGACCGCGTCGCGCGGTGGCTCGCCCCGGCCGACGGGGTCTCCTGCGACGCCTGGGTGGTCCAGCGCGAGGTCGCGGACCCTGCGCAGTACGTCGAGCTGTGGCTCCGCGACGCCGGCAACGACCGTTCCCCCGACTACACCCGCAGGTACGACGCCTGGGCCGGCTGGTTCGCCGATCAAGGCATCACGGGCGTGGGCTTCGGGTGGCTCACCCTGCGTCGTACGGACCGGGACACGCCGACGGTCCGCCTCGAGGAATGGCCCTACGAGGTGGAGCAGCCGCTCGGTCCCGAGGTTGCCGCCTGGGCGGAGCGGTGCGACCTGCTCGCCGACCTGACCGACGAGGCCCTTCTGGGCACCGCGTGGCGCGCGCGGGTCGACGTACGGCAGGAGACGGTGGGCGCACCCGGTGCGGAGGATCCCGAGGTGATCGTGCTGCGCCAGCAGCGGGGACTGCGACGGGCCAGGCAGGTCGACACCGTCGAGGCGGCCCTGGTCGGCGCCAGCGATGGCGACCTGACCGCCGACCAGATCTTCGGCGCCCTTGCCGACCTCCTCGACCAGCCGCTCGACCTGCTGCGTTCCACACGGGTCGCCGCTCTGCGCGACCTGGTAGCCGAGGGCTTCCTCACCTCCTCCTGACCCTCCCGTGCGCCGAGCCGCGGGTTCCCGTGCGCCGAGCCGCGGGTTCCCCTGCGCCGAGCCGCGGGTTCCCCTGCGCCGAGCCGCGGGTTGCTGTTCCCCGTGCACGCGGGCGCCGCTCACGCATCGCGAAGGCGCGGCTCGGACGACGGGAACCCGCGGGTCGCGCAACGGGAACCCGCGGGTCGCGCAGAAGGGTAGGGGCGGGGCGGTCAGAGGAGGAAGCGGAACAGGGGGGAGTCGGGAGGGATCTGCTCGATCCGGGGCGGTGCGTGCTCCATCCGGGCCAGCAGCGCAGGCAGGTCCTCGGCGGAGCCGAGCTCGATGCCGACCAGCGCGGGCCCGGTCTCCCGGTTGTTGCGCTTGACGTACTCGAACAGCGTGATGTCGTCGTCGGGTCCCAGCACGTCGTCGAGGAACTGACGCAGAGCGCCGGGCTCCTGGGGGAACTCGACCAGGAAGTAGTGCTTGCGGCCAAGGTGGACCAGGGCCCGCTCGACCACCTCGGAGTACCGGCTGACGTCGTTGTTCCCGCCGGACAGCACGCAGACGACCGTCGACCCGGCTGCCAGGTCCAGGGCCGGGAGCGCTGCCGACGCGAGGGCCCCGGCGGGCTCGGCGATGATCCCGTCGACCTGGTACAGCTCGAGCATCTCCACGCACACCTGACCCTCGGGCACGGACACCAACGTGGGCCGGTGCTGGGCCACGATCGCATGGGTCAGCGCCCCCACCCGGCGTACGGCGGCCCCGTCGACGAAGCCCTCCAGCGTGGCCAGGTCGACCGGCCCCCCGGCCGCCACCGCGGCCGCCATGCTCGCCGCACCGGCGGGCTCCACGCCGATCACCCGGACCTGCGGGGCGTGTTCGGCCAGCCACACGAGGTTGCCAGCGATCAGCCCGCCGCCGCCCACGGGCAGCACCACCACGTCAGGGTGCCTGCCGAGCTGCTCGAAGGCCTCGGGGAGCACCGTGCCCTGCCCGGCGATCGTGAACTCGTGGTCGAAGGCCGGGATCAGGGTCGCCCCGCTGTTCCGGGCGTACGCCGTGGCCAGCGCCGAGGCGTCGTCGTAGGTGTCGCCGGCCACCACGACCTCTACGGCGGCGCCGCCGAGGGCCGCGACCCGGTCGCGCTTCTGCCGGGGGGTGGTGCGGGGGAGGTGGATCCTGGCGTGGACCCCCGCCCGCGCACACGCGAACGCGACCCCCTGGGCGTGGTTGCCGGCGCTCGCGCACACCACCCCTGCGGCCCGCTGCTCGTCGGTGAGCCGGGACACGAACGTGTAGGCGCCCCGCCCCTTGTAGGAGCGGGTCGGCTGGAGGTCCTCGCGCTTGAGCAGCACCTCGGTGCCGGTGGCGGCCGAGAGCCGTGCGCTCGGCTCCAGCGGGGTCGGCTCGACCACGCGCCGCAGGTTCAGCGCGGCCCGGGACACGTCTGCGGCGGACACGGAAGGCGAGGGAACCACGGAACCAGACATACCCTGATTGTCAGACACCGCGGCCGAACCCGGCCGATCCGACAGGTGGTGGACCGGCCAACGAGCGCTTGACACGGAGCGTTAGCGTTCAGCACGCATCGAGAAAGCACCCATCTCCGGCCGTACCGGTCGGAGAACGAGAGGAAACAGGCGTGGCAAGCAAGGGTTCGACAGCCGCCGGTGGCACCGGTCACAAGCTCGTGATCGTGGAGTCCCCGGCGAAGGCGAAGACGATCGCCGGCTATCTGGGGCCCGGCTACGTCGTGGAGTCCTCCATCGGGCACATCCGTGACCTGCCCCGTGACGCCTCGGACATCCCTGCCTCGATCAAGGGCGAGAAGTGGGCGCGGCTCGGCGTCGACGTCGAGAACGACTTCACGCCCTACTACGTGGTCAGCCGGGACAAGAAACCGCACATGACCAAGTTGAAGGGACTGCTCAAGGACGCCTCCGAGCTCTACCTCGCCACCGATGAGGACCGCGAGGGCGAGGCCATCGCGTGGCACCTGCAGGAGGAGCTCAAGCCGAAGGTGCCGGTGCACCGGATGGTCTTCCACGAGATCACCAAGCAGGCGATCCAGGCGGCAGTGGAGAACCCGCGCACCCTCGACCTCGACCTGGTCGAGGCCCAGGAGGCGCGGCGGATCCTGGACCGGCTGTACGGCTACGAGGTGTCGCCGGTGCTGTGGAAGAAGGTCATGTCCGGCCTCTCCGCGGGACGCGTGCAGTCCGTGGCCACCAGGCTGGTCGTGGCCCGGGAGCGCGAGCGGATCGCCTTCCGGATCGCCTCGTACTGGGACCTCGAGGCCACCTTCGACGCCGGGGCCAAGCACGGCGAGCGGATGTTCCCGGCCAAGCTGCACTCCCTCGACGGCGCCCGGGTCGCGCGCGGGTCCGACTTCGACTCGCTGGGCCAGCTCAAGGAGTCGGCCGGCGGCGGGGTGGTCCACGTGGACCGCGCCCGCGCCGAAGCCCTGGTCTCCGCCCTCGACGACACGACGTTCACGGTCCGCTCGGTCGAGGCCAAGCCGTACACCCGCAAGCCGTACGCGCCCTTCCGGACCACGACCCTGCAGCAGGAGGCCTCCCGCAAGCTCGGGTACGGCGCCTCGCGCACCATGTCGGTGGCACAGCGGTTGTACGAGAACGGCTTCATCACCTACATGCGTACCGACTCGATCACGCTGTCGGAGTCGGCGGTCAGCGCCGCGCGCGCCCAGGTGCGCGACCTGTTCGGCGCGGAGTACCTCCCCGACGCTCCGCGGACCTACCAGTCGAAGGTGAAGAACGCCCAGGAGGCCCACGAGGCGATCCGTCCGGCGGGCGAGTCCTTCCGCACGCCCGCCCAGACCGGGCTGTCCGGCGACGAGTTCCGGCTCTACGAGCTGATCTGGATGCGCACCGTGGCCTCGCAGATGAAGGACGCCCAGGGCCGCTCGGTCTCGATCCGGCTCGGGGGGGAGGCCTCGACCGGGGAGGACGCGGTGTTCAGCGCGACCGGTCGGGTGATCACCTTCCACGGCTTCCTCAAGGCCTACGTGGAGGGCTCCGACGACCCGGACACCGAGTCCGACGACACCCAGACCCGGCTGCCCGACGTCGCCGAAGGCGACACGGTCACCGCTGCCGCGCTGCGGGCGGCGGGCCACGAGACCAAGCCGCCGGCCCGCTACACCGAGGCCTCGCTGGTGCGTGAGCTGGAGGAGCGGGAGATCGGTCGCCCGTCGACGTACGCATCGATCATCGGCACGATCCTGAATCGTGGTTACGTGTACAAGAAAGGCACTGCACTGGTGCCTGCGTGGCTGGCGTTCTCGGTGATCCGCCTGCTGGAGGAGCACTTCAGCCGGTTGGTGTCCTATGAGTTCACTGCCGGGATGGAGGCGACGCTCGACGAGATCGCGGGCGGTCGCAAGGAGCGCAACACCGAGCTGGGGGAGTTCTACTTCGGCTCCGCCGACATCGACGGACTGCACAAGCTGGTCAGCGAGCTGGGCGAGATCGACGCGCGCGAGCTGGCGACCTTCCCCGTCGGCGAGCCGGACTCCGGCATCAACCTCCGGGTCGGCCGCTACGGGCCGTACGTCGAGGACGCCGACGGCAACCGGGGGAACGTCCCCGACGACCTTCCTCCCGACGAGCTCACCCTGGAGCGGGCGCGGGAGCTTCTGGCCAACCCGGCCGGAGCCGAGCAGGAGCTGGGCAAGCACCCCGAGACCGGGCTGACCATCGTGGCCAAGAACGGTCGCTACGGTCCCTATGTCACCGAGGTGCTGCCGGAGGACGCACCGAAGTCCAAGAAGCCCCGGACGTCGTCGCTGTTCAAGTCCATGTCGATCGACACCGTCACCCTCGAGGACGCGGTCCGCCTGCTGACGCTGCCGCGTGTGGTCGGCACCGACCCGGAGTCGGGTGAGGAGATCACCGCGCAGAACGGTCGCTACGGCCCGTACCTCAAGAAGGGCACCGACTCACGCTCGATCGAGTCCGAGGAGCAGCTGCTCACGATCACCCTCGAGCAGGCGCTGGCGATCTACGCCCAGCCCAAGCAGCGGGGCCGCGCCGCGGCGAACCCGGGTCGCGAGCTCGGCGAGGACCCCGTGTCGGGGTCCAAGATCCTGGTGAAGTCGGGCCGGTTCGGCACCTACGTCACCGACGGCGAGTACAACGCGACGATCCCGCGCGGCGACGACGAGGACGCGATCACGCTGGAGCGGGCCGCCGAGCTCCTCGCCGAGCGGAGGGCGAAGGGTCCGGCGAAGAAGGCGGCCAAGAAGAGCACGAAGAAGGCCGCCGCGAAGAAGACGACGACCAAGAAGACCGCCGCCAGGAAGACGACGGCGAAGAAGGCGACGGCGTCGAAGACCAGCAAGAAGGCGTGACCCGGACGGTGTCGCCACGCCCGCATAGGGTTGCCCGGTGAGCTCAGCGCCGGCGCCCGGCCCCTCGGGGGGCAGCGTGCTGCGCGTCGTGGCGTTCCGGCGGCTGTGGATCGGTCTCGGGCTGTCGAGCCTCGGGGACTGGCTCGGCCTGCTGGCGCTCACGGCGATGGCCAACCAGCTCGCGGACGGCTACGCGGCGAAGAACTACGCCATTGCCGGGGTGCTGTTCCTGCGGGTGCTGCCGGCCCTGGTGATCGGCCCGCTGGCGGGGTACGTCGCGGACCGGCTCGACCGGAAGGCCACCTTGATCTGGGGTGACTACGTCCGCGGGATCCTGTTCCTGACCATCCCCCTGGTGGGTACGCTCTGGTGGGTCTTCGTGGTCACGGTCCTCGTCGAGGCGGTCAGCCTGGTCTGGGGACCCGCCAAGGACGCGACGGTGCCGAACATCGTGCCGCGCCACCAGCTCGAGGAGGCCAACCAGATCAGCCTGGCCACGACGTACGGCTCGGCGGTTCCCGCGGCAGCGGTGTTCTCCTTGCTCACCGTGCTGGACCGGGTCGTGCCCGGCCTCATGGACCTCTTCGAGCGCGGCGCGGTCGACGTGGCGCTGTACCTCAACGGGCTCTCCTTCGTGGTGTCCGGGGTGGTCATCGCGAGCCTGCGGACGATCCCCCGCGGGCCCGCGGACGTGCACGGCGAGGGCAACCTGGTGGCCGCGGTGCTGCACGGCTGGTCCTACGTCGTGCACACCCCCCTGGTACGGGGGCTGGTCCTCGGCATGGTGGGCGCGTTCGCGGCCGGTGGCGTGGTCGTCGGGCTGGCCCGGACCTACGTCTCCGACCTCGGTGGTGGCGATGCCGGCTACGGCGTCCTGTTCGGGGCGGTGTTCGTGGGTATGGCCCTGGGCCTGTGGCGCGGTCCGCGGCTGCTGGAGCGGGTGAGCCGGCGCCGCGTGTTCGGCGCGGCGCTGACCGGCTGCGGGCTCGGGTTGTTCCCCCTCGCGCTCGTGCCGCACCTCGAGGTGGTCGCCGCGCTCGCGGTGGTGGTGGGCTTCCTCGCCGGCGCGGCCTGGATCACCGGGATCACCCTGCTCGGTCTGGAGGTGCCCGACGAGGTCCGGGGTCGGACCTTCGCCTTCGTCGGGTCGGCGGTGCGGCTGGCGCTGGCGCTGGTGCTGGCGGTCGCGCCCCTGACCGCAGGGATGATCGGGGTGGTCTCCTTCGGCCCGGAGGGGGCGGACGGCGGCCCGCTCTTCACCTACCGCGGCGCCGCGGTGACCATCGTGCTGGCGGCGGTGCTCATGACGGCTGTCGGTGTGCTCTCCTATCGTCAGATGGACGACCACGAAGGACCTTCCCTGTTGAGCGACCTCGGCCACACCCTGCGCCTGACCGGCTCCCGCGCCGGGTCCGGTCGGTACGTGCCGTCCGGGGTCTTCATCGCCCTCGAGGGGGGCGAGGGGGCGGGGAAGTCGACGCAGTCGCGGCGGTTGCAGGCCTGGCTGACCGAGGAGGGGTACGACGTCCTGCTCACCCACGAGCCGGGGGACACCGAGATCGGCCAGAAGCTGCGCAGGATCGTGCTGGACCCCGCGACCGGCACGATGTCGGACCGCACCGAGACCCTGCTGTACGCCGCGGACAAGGCCGAGCACGTCGACCGGGTGGTCTCTCCCGCGCTGGCCCGGGGGAGCGTCGTGGTGACCGACCGGTACGTCGACTCCACGCTGGCCTACCAGGGTGCCGGGCGGGACCTGGCGGACGCGGAGGTCGAGCGGATCGCCCGCTGGGCCACCGGCGACCTGCGTCCCCACCTGACCGTCCTGCTGGACCTCGAGCCGCAGGCGGGGTTGACGCGGTTCGAGGAGCGGGACCGGATCGAGGGCGAGTCGCTGGAGTTCCACGAGCGGGTCCGGGCGATGTTCCTGCGCCTGGCCGAGGCCCAGCCGGAGCACTACCTGGTGGTCGACGCCCGCCGCCCGGTCGAGGAGATCGAGGCCCTGGTCCGGGCCCGGGTCGAGCCGCTGCTCGCCCAGGCGGCCCGACCGGGTGTCGGGGACGTCGGCTCGCCGTCCGGGCAGCGGCCATGAGCGTGTGGGACACCCTGGTCGGCCAGGAGCCCGTCATCGAGGTGCTGCGGGCTGCCGCCCGGGGCAAGGGGATGACCCACGCCTGGTTGCTCACCGGGCCGCCCGGCTCCGGCCGGTCGAACGCCGCGATCGCCTTCGCGGCGGCGCTGCAGTGCGAGCGGGACGGCGCGGGTGGGTGCGGTGAGTGCGGGCCGTGCCGCACGGCCATGGCCGGGTCGCACCCCGACGTACGCGTGCACAGCCCGCAAGGCAACCAGATCAAGGTCGACCAGGCCCGGCAGTGGGTGGCGAAGGCGGCACTGCGTCCCGCGACGGGGCGGTACCAGGTGACCGTCGTGGAGGACGCCGACCGGCTCAACGACTCCTCCGGCAACGCGTTGCTCAAGGCGATCGAGGAGCCGACGCCGCGCACGGTGTGGCTGTTGTGCGCGCCCCACCCCGAGGACGTGCTGCAGACCATCCGCTCCCGCACCCGGCACGTCAGCCTGGCCACCCCCACCACCGACCAGGTGGCCGACTTCCTGGTGCAGCGGCTCGGCGTGGCCCCGGCGATGGCTGCGCACGCGGCCCGGGCGAGCCAGGGCCACATCGGCCGGGCCAAGGCGCTGGCCCTCGAGGAGGACACCCGTCGGCGGCGCCGTGAGGTGGTCAGCCTCCCGCCCCGGCTCAGCTCGCTCGGGGACTGCCTGGTCGCGGCGGCGAACATCGTCGACATCGCCACCGGCGAGGCCACGCTGGCCACCGACAAGCTGACCGCGAAGGAGACGACCGACCTGGAGGCGCTCTACGGCACCGAGCGCCGGGGCAGGGGCATGCAGTCGGCGCGCGCGGCGTACGCCGACCTGGCGACGCAGCAGAAGCTGCGCTTCAAGCGGCAGGTGCTCGACGCGGTCGACCGGTCCCTGACCGAGATGCTGTCGGTCTACCGCGACGTCCTCGTGCTCCAGACGGCGGCGGGTCGAGCCCTGGTCAACGAGGAGCAGCGGCGCGAGATCGAGGAGCTGGCGCGACGTACGACGGCGGAGGGCACCGTGCGGCGCATCGACGCGGTCGGTGAGGCGCGCGAGCAGATGCTGGAGTTCAACGTGCCGCCCCTGCTGGCGCTGGAGTCGATGATGGTCGCCCTGAGGGCCCGATGAGGCGGGCTGCCGCCAGGCTCGTCACTGTGCTCGTTCTGGCCGTGGGGCCGCTCAGCGCGTGCTCGCTGCCGGGGAGCGGCCCGTCGCTGACGCCGGCCCCCCTGGACAGGCTCGTCGAGGCGTCGGCGCCCGCGCCCGAACCGTCCCTTGCCTGGTTCTACGACCAGGCCCTGGACTGGCGTGAGTGCCGGGCGACCATGCGTTGTGCGGAGCTGACCGTCCCGCTGGACTACGACCGACCGGACGGCACCACCCTCACCCTCTCGGTGCTCTCGGTGCCGGCCACCGACGACGACCAGCGGATCGGCTCGCTCGTGGTCAACCCGGGCGGCCCCGGAGCGTCGGGGGTCGAGTACGCCGCGGCCGCCGAGACCCGGTTCGGCGCGGAGGTCCGCGCGGCGTACGACGTGGTCGGCTTCGACCCCCGCGGCGTCGGGCAGAGCACCCCGGTGAGCTGTCTGGCCGACGACCGGCTCGACGCGATGATCGCGGCGGACCCTGATCCGGAGACGAAGGGGGAGGCCCGGGAGGGGTTGCGGATGGTCCGTGAGCTCGGCCGCGGCTGCCTGGAGCGCAGCGGCGCGCTGGCGCGGCACCTGTCCACCGAGGAGGCCGCTCGCGACATCGACGTGCTGCGGTCCGCGCTGGGGGAGGAGCACCTGGCCTGGTTCGGCGCCTCGTACGGCACGCTGCTGGGCGCGACGTACGCCGACCTCTTCCCCGAGCGGGTCGGGCGCATGGTGCTCGACGGTGCCGTCGACCCGACGCTGGGCCCGGTGGCCA
Organism: uncultured Actinomycetota bacterium; assembly: GCA_963784485.1. Lineage (GTDB taxonomy): Bacteria > Actinomycetota > Actinomycetes > Propionibacteriales > Nocardioidaceae > Marmoricola_A. Next base: position 1,314,124 of record CAWARH010000005.1, read on the forward strand.
GCGGGCTGGACCAGGCGCGCGGGTTCGAGGAGGCTCTGCGCGCCTACGTCACCGACTGCCTCGACCGCGGCGACTGCTACCTCGGCGACGACGTCGACACGGCGCTCGGCCGGATCAGGGACTTCCTCGACCGCACCGACGCGTCGCCGGTCCCCGCTGCCGGTCCCCGCGAGCTCACCGAGGGGCTCGCCGTGCTCGGCATCTGGCTGCCGCTGTACAACCGCGCCTCCTGGCCCGCCCTGGACCGGGGGCTGAGCGCGGCGCTGCAAGGCAACGGCACCCTGCTCCTCGGCTTCGCCGACCAGTACGTCGGTCGCGGCCCCCAGGGCTTCGTCGACAACTCCACCGAAGCCATCTACGCCATCTCCTGCCTCGACGAGGACGTGGACATCTCCCTGGAGCAGGTGACCCGTCTCGAGCCCCGGTTCGAGGAGGCCTCGCCGACCTTCGGGCGCATCTTCGCGTTCGGTGCGGCGGCCTGCAGCAGCTGGCCGGTGAAGACCGGCCGGAAGCCGGGGCCACTGACCGCGGACGGTGCAGCCCCGATCGTGGTGGTCGGCACCTCCCGTGACCCGGCGACCCCGCTCGCCTGGGCCGAGTCGCTGGCCTCCCAGCTGAGCTCGGGGGTCCTGGTGACCCGGGACGGCGACGGGCACACCGGCTACCGCGCCGGCAACGAGTGCCTCGACGACGTGGTCGAGTCCTACCTCGTCTCTGCCGAGGTCCCGGACGCCGGCACGGCCTGCTGAGGCTGGTTTCGCCGACCGCGGAAGGGGCCTCTATACTCGTCCGGCGTGGCCGACCCGGGGCAACCCAGTGTCGGCCACGAGGCCGCCTTAGCTCAGTCGGTAGAGCGATTCACTCGTAATGAATAGGTCGTCGGTTCGATTCCGACAGGCGGCTCCACCCAAACCCCCAGGTCAGCGTCTCAGCCACCTACCGGCGGCCGTCGTCGGACCACCTGGAGTCACTGGAGGAGACGCCCGACGTGAGGGACAAGCCGCGTCTGCCTGAGCAGATCCGCGACAGCCTCGCCGAGGCCGAGGCCGAGGCCGAGACCGAGACCGGCGTCGATGAGGCGGAGACGTAGACCAAGGACGGGCCCTCGCCCTGCTGCGTCGCTGAGGTCGCCTGTGGGCATGGCCTGGACGTCGACGGCCACCTGGTCGTCCGGCTGCCCTTGGGTGGCCGCCGCAGCCGTCGGGGTCGCTACGGGGCCTTCGCGGACAACCCCCGCCGAGTGGGCAAGCTTCTCCGGTTCGAGCTCGAGGGCTTGTGCAGCGCGACGCGGCGACCTCCGCATCGGCGATCAGAAGACGATCGTCGCCATCGAGCACCGCGCCGACGCCTCCCCGCCAGCAGGAGCTCAGCTGCGCAGCCACGACCGATGCCGCCCGCCGGGTGCCGTCCGATCGGTCGCGGCAACGAGATGTCGCGATGACTCGAATGCGGCCCTGAGCCAGCGCGGAGCCGGCGAGGCCCTGCTGCACGCACCCGTGCCCTAACGTGGATGGCGGCCCCGGAGAACCGTCGTCGACGATCAGGAGATCACCATGACCATCAAGGACATCGGCCCTCAGCCCCAGAGCTTCCACTTGGAGAAGGCGACGCTCGAGAACGACAGCTACCGAGCCGTCGCCTGGTCAGGGAAGTACCTCCAGCTGACGCTCATGTCGATCCCGCCCGGCGAAGACATCGGCCTCGAGGCACACCCCGAGACCGACCAGTTCCTCCGCCTGGACGGCGGCCGTGGCCGCGTGCAGATGGGCCCTGCCGAGCACCAGCTCGACTTCGACCAGGAGGTCGAGGACGGCTGGGCGGTGCTGGTCCCGGCTGGCACCTGGCACAACATCACCAACATCGGCGACGAGCCGATCCGTTTGTACGCCATCTATGCACCCGTGCATCACTCCGCCGGTGCGTTGCAGGCGACCGCCGAAGACGCCGCGCGCGATGAGGAGTCCGGTGCCGACGAGCCGCCGGAGTGGTCCTTCCAGCCCCAGGAGCCCGCCTCGGACGAGCACGCCTGAGCCTTCCGTGCCGCACCGGAGGCGGCCCACCAGTCCCTCGGCTTCTCAGGCGACGTGCAGCGAGCACAGGTCCGGCACGCCTGGTTGACCGATCCCGCATCGGCCCCCTCACCGTCTTTCGATCGTGGACCAGACGAGCGTCCGCGACGCCCGGTCGTGAGGCCCGCGTTGGAGCCCGTACAGACTTGTCGCCAGATACACCAGAATCGCGACGTTGACCGCGCTCAGCCCGACCAAGATCCAGATCGGAACCTCCGCCCCGTCACCGCTTTGATAGATGGCGGCCTGCATCTGCCAGATCAGCGTGTGCGCGACCTCCCAGGGAAGCAGCTTCACGACCGTTCGAACCGCAACTTGACCACGTCCCGGTCGGCCGCCGGCGTGCGACCTGACCACGAGCCCCACGCGGCGCTTTCCCCACGTTGCCTGAGCGGGTCCCGCCTCGCTGAGGTACAGGTAGAGCCCGACAGGCAGCGTCAGCAGCACGAAAGAGACCGCCTGGGTGCCTACGGGACCGACCGCGCCCAGGACATCGGGATAGTCACCGATACCGAGGTACAGAGCAACGGAAACTGCCGCCAGCGCCGCCATCCACGCGAGGATGATCAGGTAGTCCAGCAACAGCGCAGCAACCCTTCGCCAGGGCGAGAAGCGTCGAGGGGCTCGCTGGGACATGCTCGCAACCTATCCGTCGAGTGGCGCGCCCCGGAGTCGTCACTCACCAGGCATGTGCCCATCCGCGACCTGGCTGAGCCCGGCCATGCGCGTCGGCGGCGACGCCGCCATCGGCAAGACCACGGTGGTCGCCCACATCGGCGACCGTGCTCAGGAGCGCGGGTTCACCGTGCTGATCGGACACTGCCTCGACCTCGACACCGGGGTACCCCTCCAGCCGGTGCGCGAGGCCCTCCGCAGCGCTGTCGTCGACCGCCCTGCGGACACGTTGCCGCCCGTGGCGCAGCGGACGGCCGCGTTCCTCCAGGACGACGGAGCCGGGTGGTACGACGGCCCGCTCATGCACATGCGCGCGGAGGAGCGCGACCAGCATCCCTGGGGCCCCGGGAAGGGGAGCGGACACCGCCACCGTGTGCGGCGCTGGCGACCGTGTCTCGGTCCCCCTCGTCGATCGTGCTACGAGATGACTGCGTCAGCCTCGACCTCCACGAGCAGCGCCGGGTCGATCAGAGCGCTGACCTGCACCAAGGAACTGGCGGGGCGGATGTCGGCGAAGAACTCCCCGTGGGCGCGCCCGACCTCCTCCCACCGGCTGATGTCCGTGACGAACATCCGGGTACGCACCACGTGCTCCAACCCGGCACCGACCTGCTGCAAGGCCGCGGCGATGCGACGAATCGCCTCGCGGGTCTGCTCAGCCACGTCATCCCCGCCGACGGCCCCACCACTCGGCTGAGCCGCGGTAGTCCCGGCCACACTGACCCAGGACCCCACTCGCACGGCGCGGGAATAGCCGACTACCGGTTCCCACGCGGCATCCGAGGAGATCACCTGACGGTCATCCACGGGTACCAGTCTGCACCGTCTCGCTGGAGGATCGCGTTGTGAACCCGGCGGATGCGCTGGCGCGCTGCATGATCTCGACTTCCATCTCGAGGACTCCCTTGTCGTCACGCGGCTGGACCAGCCTGCTGTCGCACCTGCGCGGACTGTGTCTGAGCCGTGCTCGTGATCGACGTCTTCTCCCGCCGAGTCGTGGGGTGGCAGCTGTCGACCAGTCTGCGCGCCCCAGAGCGTCCGGGACGTTCGCTGCCCGCTCGGGAGCCGATTCCAGTGCGGCGTCAGTCGACACCGCCGAGGGCGAGCGAGCCGATGGCCCGCCCGAGGTCGTCGGTGGAGGCGCCCTTGTCACGGCTGTTGGCCAGCACTGCAACAGAGATGCCCTTCTCGGGGTAGAGCCGCAGGTAAGCCAGGTTGCCTGTGTACGAGCCATTCTTGGCTACGACCTGGGTGCCGTCCTCGGTCCCGGTGCTCCACCCGAGGGCGTAGCCGCTGGCCCGTGTGGGTGTGCAAGGCGGGCATGGTCGGCACCAGGTCGCGGGTGGCGTCGTCGAGGTCGAGCAGACCCTGTTCCACCATCCGCAGGGTCAGCGCTCCTCCGACGGCCTTGCTCACCGAAGCGACCGACCCGACGTGATCGGAGTCCATCCAGATGCCGTCGTCGATGTCGGCCCTGCCGAAGCCGCGCAGGTAGACCGGAGCGCCGTCCTGGTAGACCGCGACACTCATGCCCGGCACGCCCGTGGTCATCTGATCGGCCACCAGAGCATCAACGTCCTCCTTGAGATCCCAGTCGGGTCGCGAGGAGTTCTGGCGCCAGATCCCGGCGTAGCGGGTGCCGTTTGCGGTCTCGTACCGGTCGTAGCTGACCAGGCGGTAGCCCCGGTCTCGGTAGCGGTGCCAGAAATTGTCGAAGGCCTTGGCGCTCATGTCTCGACGCTCGGCCCATCCTCGCTCGTCGTTGTTGGAGATCCACAGCCCGGCGTACCGCTGGCTGCTGCTCTTCAGCAGCGAGTCGCGTGCGAGCAACCGGAAGGAGCCCTTGAGCTTCCACGAGGTCTCTCGCGGGGTCTGAACCACACGGAGTTGAAGCGCAGCCCTGACGAGGTCTGGTGTTCGTCGTAGTCGACGGGCATCAGCCCAGCATCCCGGTGGGCCGCGACCGAGGCCCGGAACTGGGCGTTGGTCTGGCCGCGGTGAGAGGCCCACGCGCCCTCCTTGTTCTGCACCCAGATGCCGGCGTACTGCCGCCTCCCGTTGCGCACGTAGGTCTCGTGCTCGGTCAGGCGCATCCCAGCCCGCTTGGCAGCCACCCACTCGTCGTGGAACCGCTTCGAGGTGAGGTTTCTCTTCTCCTTCCAGGCGCGTTCGTCGATGTTGGTCTGCCAGACCGAGCCGACGCGATATCGGGCGTCGGTGTCGATGTCGAGGTCGATGAGGAGGGAGCCCTTCTTCGACTTGTCGGCGAAGGTCTTGGAGAAGCCTGCCGAGCTCTGGTCGCGGTAGGAGTACCGGCGAAGCGGGTGGTGTTGTTGCCGTTCATGGAGTTCCCCTGTCCCTTGTCTGGGTCGACGGGTGCTTACACAGGTAGGAGCACCGCGCCCGGGAGGACGGACACCTTCTCCGGCGCAAGCTCGTGCAAGGGGGGTCGCGACCACTTCCGAGGTCTACAGATCGCGCCGCGTTGGGCTGCGAAGCTTCGTCCAGCTCGACGCCGATGACCCGAGCCACACGGTCCAGTCGGTCGACCTGCACAGCTACTGGAAGTCGCGGTACCTCGACGGACTGACCGACGACGCACTGGCGTTCATTCACGAACGTGCGATGGCTCGACCCGACCCCAGCGTTCTCATCCACATCCCGATCATGGGTAGTGCCACTGCATCGGTGGCTGCGCAGGACACGGCTTTCGGTGACCGCAGTGCTCCGTGCATGCTGAGCTTCGACGGAGGCACGTACGACTCCGCGAAGTTCGACGAGGTGCGCGACTGGGTTCGTGACTCCGTCGGAGCGGCACGACGTCTTGATGGCGCGGACAGCAACGTCAGGTCGTCGCTGACCCCTGCGCACGACGTTCGCCGCACGAGGGCGCGTAGCGGGGCTGATCGGGTCCTGTAGGTTCGGCGCCGTGAGCGTGCACCGGTTCTCCTTCGAGGGTTCCTACCGTCTGCCCGGCCTGCTGTTCGGGGTCACCCCGGCGACGTCCCGGGTGGAGGTCGCCGACGGGGAGCTGCGGGTGCGGTTCGGCCCGTGGCGGCTGCGCACGTCGCTGGAGAACGTGGCCGGCTGTCAGGTCACCGACGGCTTCTCCTGGCTGAAGACCGCAGGCCCGGCGCACCTGTCGTTCGCCGACCGCGGGGTCACGTTCGCGACCTCCCGGGGTCCGGCGCTGTGCGTGGCGTTCCACGAGCCGGTGGCGGCGATCGACTGGTTCGGCCGGATCCGCCACCCCGCAGCCACCCTGACCGTCGAGGACCCGGAGCTGCTCCGGGCGGAGCTGGAGGGCAGAGGATGACGATCCGTACCGGCACGAGCGTGACCTGGGCCTGGGGCAGCTCGACCGCGGAGGGGAAGGTGGTCGAGGTGCACCACGACCGGGTCAGCCGCACGACCAAGGGGCAGGAGGTCACCCGCCACGGGAGCCGCGAGAATCCTGCCTACGTCATCGAGCAGGAGGACGGCACCGTCGTGCTCAAGCTGAGCAGCGAGGTGGAGCGCGCCTGACCGGCGGGCGGGGCCGTGGGAGTACCACGCCGCTGAGTAAACTTCCTGCATAAATCAGTACATGTCGTACCTCTCCTCCTAGGCTGGTGGTCGAGCACTGGGAGACTTCTATGAGTTGGCGACGCCTGAGCAGGGCCGCCTCCGAGCGGGGCGCGGCGGCGGTGGAGTTCGCCCTCGTGTCGAGCCTCCTGTTCCTGGTCGTGTTCGGGATCGTCGACTTCGGCTGGATGGCCAACCGCGACACCCTGATCAACAACGCGAGCCGTGAGGGCGCGCGGGAGGGGTCGCTGAACCCCGACCAGGCCTCCATCGTGAGCGTGGTGCAGGCGTCACTGACCAGCCTTCCTGCTGCAGACGTGTCCGTGGTCGTGACCTGCCGCAAGCCCGACGGCAGCGCGTGTGCGAGCTTCGCCGCCGATGCGGCGAGCGGCGGGGTCGTCATCGTCAGGGTCAACTACACCCACCGCTGGATCACCCCCGCCGGCCTCGGCATCGGCTCCACCATCGACCTGTCCCGGACGACCCAGATGAGGATCGAATGAGCCGCGGACGTCGCTGGGGCCGGCTCCGGCGGCGCGACGAGGCAGGTGCCGTCGCGGTCCTCGTGGCGGTGCTGGCCCTGGTGATCTTCGGGCTCGCGGCGATCGCGGTCGACACGACCAGCCTGTCCAACAAGCGTCAGCTCCTGCACGACTCCATCGACGCCGCCGCCCATGCAGGCGCGTTCGCGCTGCCCTCGGGGGACGCCCCGCTCGCTGCCACGCAGTTCGCCGCGAGCAACGGCGCCGGCGTCACCCCGGCCGTCGAGCTCTTCTGCGTCGTCGGGTCGACCTTGGTGAGCGGGAGCTACCAGGTCAACCCCGACCACATCCCGAGTACGTGCATGCCCGGCCCCGCGCCGTACACGGCTGCGGCGTACCCGGGGCTGCGGTGCAACGCCAAGATCTGCGCCATCCCCTGCGTCACCGCGGAGGGCGACCAGTGCAACACCATCCGGGTGAGCGCCGACAAGCCGGTGCCGTTCGGGTTCGCCCCTGTCCTGGGGATCGACCAGGGCTCGACGGGGACCGTCTCGTCGGCTGCCTGCAAGGGGGCCTGCGGCAGCCTGGCGCCCAACCCCATCGACTTCGCCGTCGTGGGCGACCGCACCGGCAGCATGGGCGCCGCCAACATCTCGGCTCTCAAGGGTGCGATCCAGGGCCTCCTGGAGTACCTCACCCCGACCCAGCACCGCGTCGCCTTCGGCACCATCGGTCGCAGCAGCAGCAGTGCCCCTGCCAGCTGCCTGAGCTCGCCCAGCACCGACCGAGCGGCGGGACCGTGGTTCCCGGTCGGCCTCTCCGACGACTACGACCTGACCGACGTCAACCCTCCGAGCGCGATCCCCGACCTCAACGCCAACAGCCCCCTGGTCAAGGCCGTCGGCTGCCTGGGCGGCTCCAGCACCGGAACCTACCTCGCAGCCCCGATGCGCGCTGCGCGCGAGCTCCTGACCGGACCCACCGTGCGGCCCAGCCCGGTGCGCAAGGGCATCATCTTCATGACCGACGGCGAGCCGAACGAGAGCACGAACCCCGGCGGGGGGTACCCCTTCAACGCCGACGGCACGATCGCCTGCACCAACGCCAAGAACGAGGCCACGACGGCGAAGAACGCCGGGATCCTGGTGGTCACGATCGCCTTCCGGCTGGCGGACGTGCGTTGCAACGGGGGCACCACCCCGCTGGTGACCACGACCCTCGCCGCGATGGCCTCGCCCCGCGCCGACGGGACGGCCTCCCTGGACGACGGGGGAGGAGCCGGGCCGGGCTGCAACACCACCGCGAAGGTCGACGGCGAGAACGGCGACGGTGACTACTTCTTCTGCACGCCCACCGCGGCGCAGCTCGAGCCGATCTTCCGCACGGCCGCCACCACGATCAGCGGCTCGGTCCGGCTCCTCCAGCTCCCGTAGGGGCGACGCCCGAGCCAGGCTCAGGCCAGCCGCTCCAGCAGCGCCTGCCCGAGCCGTACGCCGGAGAGGTACGCCCCTTCGACCTTGGAGGCCGAACCCCACCCATCGCCGCACACGCCCAGCCCCTGCTCGGTCAGCAGGAACGGCGCCTCACGGCTGCCGGTCGGCTTGGCCAGCGACCAGCGGTGCAGGTGGGTGCCCACCGGGGGCGCGTCGATCTCCAGGGCCCGGGCCAACGACGCTGCCATCACCGGCACCGCCGACGCGGGGTCATCGAGGTATCGGGCCGCCAGGTCCGGGGTCGAGTGCGCCACCAGCACAGGGGCGCCGTCACCCCGGCGCCGACCGTCGTCAGCGACCCAGGCGACGGCAGGGTCGCCGTTGACGAACGCCCCGTCGAGGTCCCAGCCCCGTTCCTGCCACCAGGCGACCAGAGCCAGGGTCGGCTCGAAGCCGCGGGTCAGCAGTCCGGCTGCCTCGGGCGGCAGGAGGCGGCGGGCCTGCGGGTCGGGCATGGCCAGGACCACCGCGGCGGCCGGAGCGCCGTCGACGGTGGGGCCGTCGCTGTCGTCGAGCACGACGGAGGCAACCTCGGCCCGCTCGACGCTCAGGCCGCCGGCCAGGTCCTCCACCAGCGAGCGCAGGCCGCCGGGGGCGCCCCAACGCAGCGGACCGGTCTTGGTCGTGGGCTCCGCTCCCTGCTCCAGCACCGCGAACGTGTCGGTCCAGGGGTGTGCCAGGCCCTCGCGACGCCAGCGGTCGACCACCGCACCGAAGGTGTCGTCGGCGACGGTGAAGTACGACGCCCCCAGGTCCACGGGGCGGTCGTCGATGCGTCGGCTCGCCATCCGTCCGCCGATCCGTCGGCCCCGGTCGAGCAGGCGGACAGCGAGTCCCGCCTCACTCACCGTGCGCGCGCACGCGACCCCGGCGATCCCGGCCCCCACCACGACGACCGGTCGCTCCGCGCGCCCTGCCGCAGCGGGTGACTGGTCCGGCGGTCTCGGCGTGGTTCCCATGGCGTCCAGCCTGTCAGGCGGCAGCTGACCTGGGGGCCGCTCGGGGCCGGTCACAGACTGGGCTCGTCAGGCGTGGCGAGCGTGAGCACGGCCTCGACGACGTTCGGGTCGCGCTCCAGCCTGCTCTCGAGGTCACGCAGGGTGTAGGCCACCGACGACTCGGGCTGCTCGCCGTCGATGTCCACGCCGGCCACCAGGAGCACCTTGCGCGGACCGACGTACTCCAGGCGCAGGTAGGCGACCCGGGCCACCTCCGGCATCTGCTTGATCCGGTCGATGGCGGCCTTCCGCAGGCTCGGGTCGGTCTCCTGCCCGACCAGGAACTTCCGGTTCTGGTTGATCAGGACGACGGCGACCACGCCCAGCAGGAGTCCCACGAGGATCGACCCGATGGCGTCGTAGACCGCTTCCCCGGTCACCTGGTGCAGGACGATCCCGCTGCCCGCGATGAGGATGCCGACCAGGGCCGCAGCGTCCTCGGCGAACACCGCGCGGAGCGTCGGGTCCGAGGTGATCAGCGCGTGCTCGAGGATCTCCCGGTCGAGCTGGGCCGCTTCGCGCCGGGTCTGCCGGAACGCCTGGGCGAACGAGATGCCCTCGAAGACGAAAGCCAGCGCGAGCACGACGTAGGCCCAGGTGTACGACGCCTCCTCCCCGGTCTCGAAGAGCTTGGTGACGCCGTTCCACACCGAGACCACGGCACCGGCGGTGAAGAGACCGAGACCGGCGAACATCGACCACACATAGGCCTCCCGCCCGTAGCCGAAGGGGTGGGTCGGGTCCGGACCCGGGCGGGATCTCCGCTCGGCGATCACCAGGAGCACCTCGTTGCCCGTGTCGGCCCACGAGTGGGCGCTCTCGGCCAGCATCGAGGCCGAGCCGGTGACCAGGGCGACGAAGGTCTTGGCGATCGCGATGGCCAGGTTGGCGGCGAACGCCAGCAGCACCGTGGTGGAGCTGTCCCCGCTCGACCCTGTGCCCTCGCCGAGCGGCTGCTGGGTGGTCTCTGTGGTCAACGTCGTCCCCCTGTCTGTTCGGGAGGTCCCGGCCCCGGGAGGTGACGCCGGTCGAACCGCCACCGGACCTCCTACCCGTCGCCCCACGTCGGGAACCGGCACCGCATCGCCCTGTGGGGCGGCGTACTGCAAGATCAGCCCATGAGCGACCACGACAAGAACGAGGACGAGCTCGACGAGGCCGTCGACCGCATCGTCGAGCTGGGCAAGCCCCGGTTGCACCGGTCCCTGCCGATGCAGGTGCTCACCGGGGCGGTGGGCGGCGGGGAGCTCGGCTTCGGGGTGCTCGCCCTGCTGGTCGTGCAGGAGGCGACGGGGAGCCACCTGCTGGGAGCCCTGGCGTTCTCGATCGGCTTCCTGGCCCTGCAGCTGGGCCACAGCGAGCTGTTCACCGAGGGGTTCCTCGTCCCGGTCACCACGGTCGCCGCCCGGGAGGGCACCGTGCTCCAGCTGCTCGGGCTCTGGGTAGGCACGTTCGTGGGCAACGTGCTGGGCGGACTGGTCGCCATGACCCTGATCGCGGTCGGGTTCCCGGACCTGCGCGAGCTGCTCATCGAGCTGGGTGCGGAGTACGCCCACCTGACACCCAACCCGGAGAGCCTCGCCCTCGCGGTGCTCGCCGGCGCCGCGATCACCCTGATGACGCGCATGCACAACGGCACCGAGGACGAGGTGGCCAGGGCGGTCGCCTCGGTGGCGATCGGCTTCCTCGTCGCCGGCACGGGTGTCCTGCACTCGGTGCTGGACTCCCTGCTCCTGTTCGGGGCGCTGCTGACCGGGGACGCCGGCTACGGGGTCGGGCAGTGGTTCGGCTTCATCTGGTGGTGCATCCTCGGGAACATGGTGGGCGGTCTCCTCCTGGTCACCGCGACCCGACTGGTGCGCAGCCATGAGCGGATCCGGGAGAAGGCCGCCCGCGCCGACGACGACTGACTCCCCGGCTGACCGCGGACCGCCCCGAGTCGGCTCGGCATGATGCCGGGATGCGTTCCAGCGACCCCGCGTTTCCCCAGGTCCACGTCCGCCCCCGGCTCGGTTGGGTCGACGACCCCAACGGCCCGGTGCAGCGGCGTGGACGCTGTTACCTGTTCTTCCAGCACAACCCGGCTGCTCCCGTGCACGCCGACGTCCACTGGGGGCGACCGATGGTGCTGGTCTACTCCTGCGACGACCTCACCGTGCACCGGCTGGCCCCCTAGCCGGGGCGGTCGGGGTTGCGACCGCGCCCAGGGTGGGTAGGAAGCCGCCATGAGCCAGACCGAGAGCACCAAGCCCACGCAGGAGAACCCGGGACAGGGCAACGAGACCACGGCCGACGGTGCCGAGGGTGACACCGCCCCCACCGAGCAGGCCCCGCAGGAGGGCACTCCCGCCACCGGCACCACCGACGCCGCGGCCGACCCCGGATCCCCGGACGAGCCCTTCGACGGCCAGGACGAGCCGGTCTACGTCTCCGACGACCAGCTGCCCGAGGACCTCCGCCCCACCGACGACAACCCGCTGGCCAAGCCCGCGTCGGAGGACGACGAGGACGCGGGCATGAACCTCACCGGCGACGGGCCTCCGGCATGACCCGCGGTCCACGCGTGGCCGCGGCGCTGACCCTGGCAGTGCTCGCCCTCGCCGGGTGCTCGGACCAGGAGGCCAAGAGCGCCGTGGACGATGCTCGCGACGGCGTCAACAGCGCCATCGACAAGGTGGACCTGCCCGAGGTCGACTGGTCGAAGTACGACACCAAGCTCCGGGACCGCATCGACCGGCTGACCGAGCAGGCCGACTGCAGCAGCCTCCAGGAGCTCGCCCAGGCCGAGGCGAACGACACCGACCTGACGGCGTACGTGAAGGCGAAGCTGCGCGAGCTCGACTGCTGACTTCAGGTCTCTTGACCAAGAAGAGAGATCTGGTCACAGTGGGGCGAGGTACCGGTCCATCCCGGTGCCCGGTCACGTGCGTGCCGGTCCGAGGTTCTCCGGCCACCCAGGCCTATCGTGGCGGAGAAGGCGTCCTGGTGAGGCCTCCGGGGGAGTAAGAGGTCGCATGGCGCGCATGTCGGCGGAGGATCGACGCGAGCAGCTCGTGGCTGCCGCGATCCGGGTGATGACCCGCGACGGCGTGGCGAGGGCGACCACCCGGTCGATCGCTGCCGAGGCCCAGATGCCCTTGGGGGTCTTCCACTACGCGTTCCGCTCCAAGCAGGAGCTGATGACCCGGGTCACCGAGACCATCGCCCGCCAGTCCAAGACCGATATCGACGCTGCCGTGCTGACCGGGTCCGCGGCCGACCTGAACGCGGTCGTGCGGGCCGGTCTGACGGCGTACTTCGACCACGTGGTGGCCCATCCCGGTGCTCACCTGGTGACCTACGAGCTGACCACCACGGCGTTGCGCGACGAGGAGCTCGGCGACGTGGCCAAGCGGCAGTTCGACTACTACCTGGAGCAGAACGAGGCGCTCCTCGAAGCCGTCGCGGACCTGTTCTCCCTCGACTACGTCGCGCCGCTGCCGGTGGTCAGCCGCTACGTGTTCTCGGTGATGGACGGGCTGGCCATGAACTGGCTGGCGCGTGGGGACGAGCCGCAGGCGCGGGCCGTGCTCGACCTGCTCTGCGACACCCTCGTCGCGATGACCCGGCCCCGGCCCGCCGACGGGGCCGGCACGTGACCGGGTGGGTCGAGGGCTGCACCGGCTCCGGCTTCGACGTCGACCACCTCCCGTACGCCGTGTTCTCGCGGCCCGGCGACCCGGAGGGGGCCCCGGGGCGGGTGGGTGCGCGGATCGGCTCGTGGGTCCTCGACCTCGCGGCGCTCGACCTGCTCCCCGACAGGGACCTGTTCTCCCGGCCCACCCTCGCACCGCTGCTCGCCGCCGGTCCGTCGGTCTGGGCCCAGGTGCGCACCCTGCTGCGTGCGTTGCTCGTGGACGGGACGGCCGAGGAGCGCGTCCGCCCGCACCTGCTGCCGCTCGGCGGGCTCTCGCTCCGGCTTCCCTTCGAGGTCGCCGACTACGTGGACTTCTACGCCTCCCTCCACCACGCCAGCAACGTGGGCCGGATCCTGCGGCCCGACGGTGACCCGCTCCTGCCGAACTGGCGACACCTGCCGGTGGGATACCACGGTCGCGCCGGGACGGTCGTCGTCTCGGGCACCGGCATCCACAGGCCGGTAGGGCAGCGGCTCCCCGCAGGGTCGGACCAGCCCGTCGTCGAGCCGACCCGACGCCTGGACGTGGAGGCCGAGCTGGGCTTCGTGGTCGGCGTACCCACCGCCCTGGGCGAGTCGGTGCCGACATCGGCGTTCGCCGACCACGTCTTCGGGGTCGTCGGGCTCAACGACTGGTCGGCCCGCGACATCCAGGCGTGGGAGTACGCCCCGCTCGGCCCCTTCCTGGGCAAGTCCTTCGCCACCTCGGTCTCGGCCTGGGTCACCCCGCTGGCCGCCTTGGAGGCGGCGCGGGTGCCGCTGCCGGGCCAGGAGCCCGGCCCGGTGGACTACCTGCGCGTGCAGGAGCCCGCGGGCTACGACATCGCGGTGGAGGTGGTCCTCAACGGCGAGACGGTGTCCCGGCCGGCGTACTCCTCGATGTACTGGGCGCCCGCGCAGATGCTCGCCCACCTCACCGTCAACGGCGCCTCGCTGCGCACGGGTGACCTGTTCGGGTCGGGCACGATCAGCGGCCCGCGGCCCGACCAGCGGGGCTCCTTCCTCGAGCTCAGCTGGGGCGGTCGCGAGCCGTTCCTGGCCGGAGGACGCGAGCGGAGCTTCCTCGAGGACGGCGACGAGGTGGTGCTGCGCTACACCGCCCCGGGCGAGCTGGGCCCGCTCACCCTGGGCGAGGTGTCCGGGCGGGTGCTTCCCACCCGTCAGCGGCCCGACGGGGCCCTCGGGGGCTGAGCACCGCCTAGGCTCGGGCGGTGACGTCAGGACCGGAGGGAGGGGCGGTGGGGGAGGAGCCGCACGCGCCCGAGGGACTGGCCGGTCTGGACCCGCGGCGGCTCTACGAGCAGATCGAGGAGGCCATCCTCGGCAGCGCGCGCACCTACAACCGGGTCGAGGTCGCCGAGCGTGCCGGCGTCGACCTGGCCCGGGCCACCGCGCTGTGGCGGGCGCTGGGCTTCCCCGGCACCAGCTCCGACGACGAGGTGGTCTTCACCGACGCCGACATCGTGGCGCTCCGCCTGGTCGCCTGGCTGGTGGAGACCGGCTTCATCGACCCAGCGGTCGAGCTCACGCTGGTGCGGTCGATGGGGCGCAGCTTCGCCCGGCTGGCCGAGTGGGAGGTCTCCGAGCTGGTGTCCGCGGCGTTCGCCGGGGCGATGGTCACCGACCAGTCCCGGCTCGAGGAGCTGCTGGCCAGCCTGGTGCCGGTGGTGGAGGACATCCAGACCTACATCTGGCGGCGGCACATCGCCAGCGCGGCCGGCCGGATCCTGCTGCGACCGGCGACCGAGAACGGCGTACTCATGGGGGTCGGGTTCGCCGACATGGTCGGGTTCACCCGTCGGACCCGAGACCTGACCGGTGCCGAGCTCGGCCGCCTGATCGAGACCTTCGAGAGCGTCTCGGCCTCCATCGTCACCGAGCACGAGGGCCGGGTGATCAAGACCATCGGCGACGAGGTGCTCTTCGTCGCCGACGACGCGGTGGCGGCCGCGCGGATCGCGCTGGACCTGGTCGAGGCCCGGCACCGCCACCAGGACTTCCCCGAGGTCAGGGCCGGTCTGGCCCATGGGCTGGTGCTCAGCCGGCTCGGCGACGTGTACGGCACCGTGGTCAACGTCGCCTCGCGGCTGACCTCCCTGGCCACGCCGGGACGGGTGCTCGTCGACCGAGGCCTCCAGGAGGCGCTGGCGGCGGAGCCGGCACAGGTGAGGAGCCAGTTCCTGGTACGGCGGGGGCGGAGTGCGACCGTGCGCGGCTACAACCGGCTCGACACGTGGAGCCTGCGGCGCCGCCCCGACCCGGCCTGAGCGGCAGTCGCGCCTCAGGCCAGGGCCAGGGTCAGCCGCAGCACCCAGTCGGGGTCCTCGAGCCGGTCCCCGTAGACCTCTCGCAGCTGCTGCATCCGGTAGCGCACCGTCTGCGGGTGCACGAACAGCGCCGCGGCGATCTCGTCGCGTCGGCCGTGGTGGAGCAGCCAGGCGCGCAGGGTCTCGCGCAGCTTCTCGGCGACTGCGGGCCGCAGGTCGTCGAGCGGTCCGAGGACCTGAAGCCGCAGGTCCGCCCGGGCGTCCGGGTCGGCACCCAGGATCAGCGCGGTCAGGTGCGACTCGGTGTCCACCGGCTCGACGTCCGGGTCGAGGTCGAGGCCGACCACCCGCAGGGCCCGTTCGTACGACGAGCGGACCTGCATCCAGGGGCGCGCCGGCCCGACCACCGCGTCCCGCTTGACCAGGCGGCGCAGCAGCCCGGCGCGGCCACGGCCCGCCGCGTTCGGCACGAGCAGGACGGTCAGCTCTGTGCGGTCCTGGAGCCCGGGGACCTGCTCGGTCGGCTGCAGGGTGCGGTCGTCGACCTGGCTGAGCACTCCGCGCACCTGGGCGTCGGGCAGCACCACGGCGGTCAGCGTGGTCGGCCGCGCCCAGTCGGCACGCTCCGCGGCGGCCTCCAGGACGTCCGGCGCGGCGCCGGCCAGCAGGCTCTGGGTGAGCCGCTCCAGGTAGCGCTGGCGCACCCGGCCGGTCGTGGCCAGCTCGTCGGTGTGACCGGCGGCGCTGGCCGCGGAGAGCTCGTCGATGTAGGCGAAGACCAGCCCGGCGAACCGGGCGACCGACTGGGCGGGAAGCCCGGCGCGGACGAACGAGTCGCTCATGTCGCGCCAGGCGGTCCGGGCACCCACGCGGTAGGCGCTGAGCAGCGCCTCCATGCTGCGACCGCTGCGGGCCTCGCCACGTCCCAGGGCGTACGCCGCGTCGTAGACCTGCTCGAACGAGGCCGCCGGGCCCCCCTCGCCGGAGGCGATGCCGAGGAAACCGCCGAGGGCCAGGGCCACGGCGCTCTCGATGTTGCGCCCCATCGTGCCGCGGAACGGGGTGGCGTAGCTCGGCACCTCGGCCCGGACGGCGGCCACGACCTGGCCCGCCACCCGCGGCAGGTCGGCGCGCATGGCATCGGCGACCTCGGAAGACAGGTCCAGGTCGGCAGCGGTGACACCGCGGTCCCAGTTGGAGGTGGACATCGGACTCCTTTGTTCGCTGCGAACAAGAGTAGTCGTTCGATTCACGTGAGGAGGACAGGATTTTGCATGCCCTATGCAGGACAGTAGAGAACATGAGCCTCCTGTCCAGCCCCCGTCCTCGCCGCTTCCGCGATCGAGTGCTCCGGCTCGCGGAGCTCGCGACGACCCCGCACGTGCCCTCGGACTACCTCGACCTGATCAACCCGCTGCGTGCGGGCGCTGACCTCCGCGGCCGGATCGAGCTGATCCAGCCCGAGACCGCCGACGCAGCCACCCTCGTGATCCGTCCGGGAGCCGACTGGCAGGGTCACGTGCCCGGCCAGTACGTCCGGATCGGCATCGACGTCGACGGCGTCCGCCAGTGGCGTGCCTACTCCCTGACCCACGGCCCGCGCGCCGACGGCCGCATCTCGGTGACGGTCAAGGCCGTTCCGGACGGCAAGGTGAGCAACCACCTCGTGCACGAGGCCAAGGTAGGCACCCTGGTCCACCTCGAGCAGGCGGCAGGCGAGTTCGTGCTCCCCACCGAGGGCGGCAAGTTCCTCTTCGTCACCGCCGGGTCCGGGATCACCCCGGTCATCGGGATGCTGCGCAACCTGTTCCCCGTCGCCGACGCAGGCGTGGTCCGGCTGCCGCGCAGCACCGACTTCGACATCGTGGTCGTGCACGTGGCCCCGAGCGAGCCCCAGTCGATCTTCCTGACCAACCTCCGCGAGCTCGACCGGGCCGGTCTGATCCGTCTGGTCGCGCGCTACGACGACGAGCACGGAGTGCTGGACGTGGCCGACCTGGCCGACCTCGTCCCCGACCTGGCCGAGCGGACGACGTTCGCCTGCGGTCCCGCCGGCCTGCTCGACGCGCTCGCGGCCCACCACGACGAGCGCGGGCTGGGGCTGTTCACCGAGCAGTTCCGGGCCGCGATGATCACCCCCGGCGAGGGCGGCACGGTCACCTTCGGCAAGGCCGGCAAGGCCGGCAAGGCCGGCACGGTGGTCGAGGCCGACGGAGCCACGCCCCTGCTCGACGCCGGCGAGGCAGCCGGCGTCCTCATGCCGTCCGGGTGCCGCATGGGCATCTGCTTCGGCTGCGTCGTCCCCCTGCGCGAGGGCGCGGTCCGCGACCTCCGCGACGGGGCGATCACCCTGGCCGCCGAAGGCGACGGCGTCAACATCCAGACCTGCATCTCCGCTGCCGCCGGCAGCTGCCACATCGACCTCTGAGAGGGAGAACCATGACTGTTCTGCAGAAGAAGAGCGAAGCCGACAACCCCATCGCCCACCTCAGCGCCGAGGACATCGAGCGTCTCGGTGAGGAACTGGACGCCATCCGCGAGGAGGTGCTCAGCACCCGCGGCGAGCGCGACTCGGCGTACATCCACAAGGTCATCGCCACCCAGCGCAAGCTGGAGCTGGGCAGCCGGGCGGTCCTGCTCGTGTCGATCTTCCCGCCGGCCTGGATCCTCGGCACGGTCGGACTCAGCGTCGCCAAGATCCTGGACAACATGGAGATCGGCCACAACATCATGCACGGCCAGTGGGACTGGATGCGCGACCCGAAGATCCACTCCACGACCTGGGAGTGGGACAACGTCTCCCCGTCCGAGCAGTGGAAGCACTCGCACAACGAGCTGCACCACACCTACACCAACGTGATCGGCAAGGACAACGACCTCGGCTACGGCATCATGCGCGTGGACGAGGACCAGCAGTGGACGCCGTTCCACCTCGGCCAGCCGGTGTGGAACCTCGTCAACGCCTGCTTCTTCGAGTACGGCATCGCGGCCTACGACCTCGAGCTCGGCAAGAACCTCAAGCGGGGTCGCTGGAAGAAGCCGGAGTTCAAGGCTCGGGCTGCGCAGGTCGGTCGCAAGATCCGTGCCCAGGTGACCAAGGACTACCTCGTGCACCCGATCCTGTCGGGTCCCTCGGCGCCGACCACCCTGGCCGCGAACTTCACGGCCAACCTGGTCCGCAACCTCTGGACGCACTCGGTCATCATGTGCGGCCACTTCCCCGAGGGGGTGCAGACCTTCGAGCGCCGCTCGATCATCGGTGAGACCCGGGGCGAGTGGTACCTGCGTCAGATGCTGGGCTCGGCCAACATCTCCGGGTCCCGGGCGATGCACATCATGACCGGCAACCTCAGCTACCAGATCGAGCACCACCTGTACCCCGACCTCCCGAGCAACCGCTACCAGGAGATCGCACCGAAGGTGCAGGACGTGTTCGACCGCTACGGCCTCGTCTACACGACCGGCTCCCTGCCCAAGCAGGTCGCCTCCGCGTGGCACAAGGTGGTCCGGCTCTCCCTGCCCAACGGCTTCCTGGAGCAGTCGCCGGTCCTCGCGCCGGTCGTCTCGCTGGTGCGCCGCGGCGACAAGAAGGCGCAGGAGCCCGCCACGTCGGCGGCCTGATCCCAGCCGCCCCACGTCTTGCCGGGGTCGCGCCAGTCCGGGGGGAGTGGCGCGGCCCCGTCAGCATGCCCGTGCCCCGGCCGGCCCCATGCGCAGCGCGGGCCGGGTGGCCCGGGCTCAGTCCCGGCGCGGGAGGTTCTGCACCCGCAGCTGCCCGCGGGAGACCAGTCGTCCCTCGGTGTCGTGGGTCTCGACCACCCACACCTGCTGGGACCGCCCCTGGTGGATCGGGGTCCCCGTGGACACCATCTCGCCGTCCGTGGTGGCGCGGTAGAAGTCGGTGGAGTTGCTCACCCCGACGCAGCTGCCGCGGTCGCCGTACCAGGCGGCGGAGCCCATGCTCCCCAGCGTCTCCACCACACTGCAGTGGACGCCGCCGTGCACGAGGCCGAACGGCTGGTGGTGCTGCGGGCCTGCGGTCCAGGTGGCCCGCGCGTGGTCAGGGCGCAGGGCGGTGAACCTCAGCCCGAGGGCCTCCACGAACGGCCCGCGCATCGCGTTGACCTGGTCGAGGTCCGACAGGTCGATCGCCACGCTCAGCGTCCCTGGCTGGCCACAGCCTGGATCGCTGCCGCGGCGGCGTCCGGGTCGAGGTACTCCCCGCCCCGCTGCTCCGGCCGCAGGTCGGCGTCGAGGCGGTACACCAACGGGATGCCGGTGGGGATGTTGAGCCCCACCACGGCTTCCTCCGACATGTGGTCGAGGTGCTTGACCAGCGCACGCAGGCTGTTGCCGTGAGCCGCGACGCAGACCGTCCTGCCGGCGCGCAGGTCCGGAACGATGCCGTCGTACCAGTAGGGCAGCATCCGGTCGAGCACGTCGGCGAGGCACTCGGTGCGGGGCACGATCTCGTCGGGCAGGTCCCGGTAGCGGGCTTCGCCGACCTGGGAGAACTCGTCGTCGTCGGCGATCTTCGGAGGCGGAGTGTCGTAGGAGCGACGCCAGAGCATGAACTGCTCCTCGCCGAACTCCTCCATCGTGGCCTTCTTGTCCTTGCCCTGCAGGGCGCCGTAGTGCCGCTCGTTGAGCCGCCAGCTGCGACGCACCGGGATCCAGTGCCGCTCGCAGGCATCGAGGGCGAGGTGCGCGGTGGTGATCGCACGACGCAGCACCGAGGTGTGCAGCACGTCGGGCAGGATCCCGGCGGCGGCCAGGAGCTCGCCGCCACGGGCGGCCTCGCCGCGGCCCTTGTCGTTGAGCGGGACGTCCACCCAACCCGTGAACAGGTTCTTGGCGTTCCACTCGCTCTCGCCGTGGCGGAGGAGGACCAGGGTGTACGGCGCACTCGACATGGGTTCAGCCCTTCGGTGTCTCGGACGGCGTGGGGAGCTCCACGTCGCTGTAGGTAGTCCCGGGCGCGAGCACGGGGACGTCGAGCTCGACCTCCTCGCCGTTGCGGAAGGAGAAGACGAGCCGGACGAAGTCGCCGGCGGTGAGCTTCTCGGGATCGCCGCTGGCGGCGACCATCGCAGCCGTCGGGTCAGCGAGCTGCAGCGCTCCGCCGGCGGGGATGGCGGTGTCCCCCGACACGAGGGAGTAGACGATGCCGGAGTCGTCGCCGGCGCCCCGCACACCGGTCAGGGCGTCCTCGTTGTCCACGTCGTTGTTCACCAGGCCGGCGATCAGCCGGCCGGTGCCGGGGGTGTCGCTGACGATGAGGGCGTTGAGCACGTCGACGCTGCCGCTGCGGTCGTTGACCCCGTCGGCGGGGGTGTAGATCTGGTCGGTCTGGGCGCCGAAGCTGACCCCGCACGAGGTCAGGGCGGGCACGCTGACGGGCACGATGAGCAGTGCCGCGGCGACCGCGCGGCGGCGCGACCTGCTCCGAGGACGCGTACGGCGGCGAAGGGTGGCGTTCACGCCCGTGAGTCTAGGGGAAGCGCGGACCGGGTCGCCCGGCACGCCCGGGACGCGGCAGAGATCCCCGGCCCGTCCGACCGGTGCCCCAACGCACATCCCGCCGCCCTGTGTCAACCCCTGGCGGTGCCTCTGACCTGCGGAAACGCTGATTACGTCCGTTTCACGGCGTGTTAGACTAGTCACCTAGGAAGGGGTACTTCACATATGACTTTCACCGTCGGCGAAACGGTTGTCTACCCAAACCACGGCGCAGCCGTGATCGAGAACATCGAGACCCGGACGATCAAGGGCGAGGACAAGCTCTACCTCGTGCTCCGGATCGTGGCACAGCAGGACCTCGTGGTCCGGGTGCCGGCGTGCAACCTCGACCTGGTCGGGGTTCGGGACGTGGTCGACAAGGAGGGCCTCGAGAGGGTCTTCGAGGTGCTTCGGGCGCCGCACACCGAGGAGCCGACCAACTGGTCTCGCCGCTACAAGGCGAACCTCGAGAAGCTGCACTCGGGCGACGTCATGAAGGTCGCCGAGGTCGTCCGCGACCTGTGGCGCCGTGAGCGCGACCGTGGCCTGTCCGCGGGAGAGAAGCGGATGCTGGCCAAGGCGCGGCAGATCCTCGTCTCGGAGCTGGCGCTCGCCGAGCACACCAACGAGGACAAGGCCGAGACGCTCCTCGACGAGGTTCTCGCCTCCTGAGGCCCCCTCCGTCCTTCCACGAGCTCCCGACGCGTTCCGCGTCGGGAGCTCGTGCGTTCCGGGGCCGGTGACGGGTCAGGAGGCGACCAGGGCGGTCGCGATCGCCGCGATCCCCTCGCCCCTGCCGGTCAGGCCGAGGCCGTCGGTCGTGGTCGCGGACACGCTCACCGGGGCGCCGGCGGCGACGCTCAGCGCCCGCTCCGCCTCGGCCCGACGCGGGGACAGTCGCGGCCGGTTGCCCAGCACCTGGATCGCCACGTTGCCGATCGTGAAGCCCGCCGCCCGGACCCGGCGCGCGGTCTCGGCCAGCAGGGCAGCCCCTGAGGCGCCCGCCCAGGCCGGGTCGGCAGTGCCGAAGTGCGTTCCGAGGTCGCCCATCCCCGCCGCCGAGAAGAGGGCGTCGCAGGCGGCGTGGGCGGCCACGTCGGCGTCGGAGTGTCCGGCCAGGCCGCGGGGCTCGTCGGGGAAGTGCAGCCCCGCCAGCCACAGGGGCGCACCCTCGGCGAACGCGTGGACGTCGGTGCCGATGCCGACCCTGATGCCGCCAGGGTTGCCGCCGTGGCCGCCGGCGGGCAGCGGGTGGTCGGGGGTTCCGCTCATGGGCGCATCATGGCAGGCGAGCTGGGCGGACCCGGCCGTTGCCGACCCGTAAGGTCCGCGTGCCGCGGGCTCACCGGTCATGGGCGACCATAGGGCTGTGACCAGGTCCACCCTCATGTCCTCCCCGCCGTCGGGACGGCTCGCCCTGGGTCAGGGGGCGGTGGCCGGGGTGCTCACCGGTCTTGCCGGGCTGGCCGTCGGGGTGGCCGCGGCCGCGGCGCTGCGGCAGCGGCTCGGGCCCGTCGACGCCGTGCGCGAGGCGGTCATCGAGGCCACCCCCGGCAAGGTCGCGCTCAGCCTCATCCACCTCGTGGGCCGCTGGGACAAGCCGCTGCTCCTCGGTGGCGTGGTCGCGGTCTTCCTCCTGGTCGCCGCGATCGCGGGCGTCCTCGGGCAACGCGCGCTGTGGCGTGGGTACGCGGTGTTCCTCGGCCTCGCGGCCCTGGCCGGCCTGGCGGCCCTCACCCGCCCCGGCGCGGAGCCTCTCACCGTGGTCCCGGTGCTCCTGGGGGGCGTGGTCTGGCTGAGCGTGCTCGGCTACCTCCTGGCTCCGCTCAGCGAGGCGACCCCCAGCACCGGTGCGGGTGAGGTGTCCGCGGCACGGCGTGCGTTCCTGCGCCGGGCCGGCCTGGTGGGGGTGGGCGCGCTGGTCGTCGGTGTGGGCGCACGGTTCATCGGGCGGCAGCGCCGCAGGGTCGAGCAGCTCCGGGAGGCGCTGGGCCTCGAGGTCACCCGCGGCTCGGTGCCGGCGGGGGCGGAGGTCGACGTCGCCGACCTCGGACCGTGGCGGGTGCCGAACGACGAGTTCTACCGGATCGACACCGCGGTGGTCGTGCCTGCGGTGGACGTCGACTCGTGGAGCCTGCGGATCCACGGCATGGTCGAGAACGAGGTCAGGCTCTCCTTCGCCGACCTCCAGGCCCGGGAGCTGACCGAGGCCTGGGTCACCCTGTGCTGCGTCTCCAACGAGGTCGGCGGGGACCTGGTGGGCAACGCCTGGTGGAGCGGGGTCCGGGTGGCCGACCTGCTGGCCGAGGCTCGCCCCCTGGCGGGGGCGGACGCGGTCCTCCAGACCTCCGAGGACGGGTGGACCTGCGGGACCCCGCTGAGCGCGCTGACCGACGGGCGCGAGGCGTTGCTGGCGATCGCGATGAACGGCGAGCCCCTGCCGATCGACCACGGGTTCCCGGTGCGCATGGTGGTGCCGGGGCTGTACGGGTTCGTCTCGGCGACCAAGTGGGTGGTCGACCTGGAGGTGACCCGGTTCTCCGACTTCAGCGCCTTCTGGACCGAGCGCGGGTGGGCGGCCCAAGGGCCGGTGAAGACGCAGAGCCGGATCGACGTGCCTGCGGCCAACCACCGCGCGATGGCCGGTGCGGTGCGGGTCGGCGGCGTCGCCTGGGCCCAGCACACCGGCGTCGAGAAGGTCGAGGTGCGCCTGGACGGGGACGCCTGGACACCGGTCGAGCTGGGTCGGGTGCCCAGTGACGACACCTGGGTGCAGTGGGCCGGCACCGTCCAGGTCGAGCCGGGCGTGCACACCTTGGCGGTGCGGGCCACCGACCGGTCCGGCTACACCCAGACCGCTGTGCGCGCCGACGTGGTCCCCGACGGTGCGACCGGCTGGCACACCATCGAGTTCACCGCGGAGTAGGGCCCGCGGCTCACCAGTTGCGGTTGCCGTTCCGCTCCGGGAGCGGGTGCGCGTCGTCGTGGACGACGTACACGATCCCGCCGGAGCCGCGCATGCTGGAGCCGGAGGGGTAGCGCTTGAGCCAGGCGTCCTCGAACTCGCCCCGGTCGTAGGTGCGTCGCACCCCCGAGCGGCCGGACGCGGCCGGGTCGTTGACCACGACGTCGCCGTTGGCCCGGAAGCCCACGACCACCAGCAGGTGCCCGTTCGTCGCCGAGATCGGGGCGCCGCTCAGCTCGCCCGATCCGAAGGTCACCGAGGCGACCAGCGGGATCCCCGCGGCGATGAACCGCTCTGCCTCACGCAGGCTGCGCAGCCTGGTGACGAAGGCGTCGCCGGCGCGGGAGGCGGCGTAGGCGGTGTTGAAGGGCCAGTTGCCGGTGCCGCCGAAGCCGGCGTCGTAGGTCATCCGCGCGACGTGCGCCACGACCCGGTCGGGGTAGTCCTGCCGGACCCAGGAGTACGCCGACGCCGGAGGCAGCGCGTCGTAGTAGCCCAGCACCATCGCGGTGGAGGTGGGCGAGCACCAGGCCTCACCGCCCCCGTCGTACTCCGGGTACTCGCCCTGGTGCACCATCTGGCTGTACCGGGGGACCTTGAGGACCGTGCCGAGCGCGGGGTTCGGCGAGGGGCCGACCCGCGAGGTGCTCACCGAGGAGACGGCCGGCAGCCGCGAGACCATCGCTGAGACCGACCCGACCTTGGGCACCGCGGTCCCGCCCACCGGCCGCAGCAGCCTGACCCGCAGCTTGTACGCCGAGGCGCCGGCGGTCAGCCAGGTGTCGTAGGCCACTCGCCCGAGGTCGTCGCTCTGGCTGTCCGGGCTGGTCCGGGTGAACGCGGTGTCCGCGAGCGCCCAGCTCGCCATGGTGTCCCAGCTGGACCTGCCGCTCGCGGACCGGGCGCGGACCTCGACCTGGATCCACGAGGACCGGGGGGTGCGTGCCTTCCAGGACGGCACGAGCTCGGTCAGGTCGAAGCCGGGTGCGACCCAGGGGGAGGTCCAGGTGCCGTACTCGTAGCGACCCCGGGTGCCGACCGGGTCGGCCAGCCGCAGCCGGTCGTTGCGCACGACGACCCCCCGGGCCTTGCCGAGCGCCAGCTGGTCGCTGGTGTCCCACGAGGTCACCGCGATCCGGCGACCGGGGGTCACCGCCTCTGCGGGGCTGACCACGGCGGGCAGGACGGTCGTCGCGGGGGCCAGGGCCACCAGCGCGGTGAGAGCGAGACGGAGGCGCATCGGGACACCGTAGGCGAGGAAACGCCTCACAGGTTCACTTCCGTCACATTCGCACCGTTCCGGTCGGTGCCTGCGGGCGGCAGGGGCGGAGCGCGCGGCACCGTACGATTGACCGGTGACGATCCGCCTCTACGACAGCGTGACCCGCGAGGTGCGCGACTTCGTGCCCCTGACCGAGGGCCACGTGGGGGTCTACGTCTGCGGGCTGACCGTGCAGTCGGAGCCGCACGTGGGCCACGTCCGCTCGGCGGTGAACTTCGACCTGCTGCGCCGCTGGCTGACCCACCGCGGCCTCGAGGTGACCTTCATCCGCAACCTCACCGACATCGACGACAAGATCCTGGTCAAGAGCGCCGAGCAGGGCCGGCCCTGGTACAACCTCGCCTACGACATGGCCCGCGAGCTCACTCAGGCCTACGACGCCCTGAACGTGCTGCCGCCCACCTACGAGCCGCTGGCCACCGGGCACGTCCCGGAGATGATCACGCTCATCGAGCGGCTGGTCGAGCGAGGCCACGCCTACCCGGCCGCCGACGGCTCGGCGGACGTCTACTTCGACGTGGCGTCGTGGCCCGACTACGGGCAGGTGTCCGGGCAGCGGGTCGACGAGATGGAGCCGGCCGGTGACGCCGACCCGCGCGGCAAGCGCGACCCCCGCGACTTCGCCCTGTGGAAGGGGCGCAAGCCGGAGGAGCCGGAGACCGCGTCCTGGCCCTCCCCCTGGGGGCCCGGCCGCCCCGGGTGGCACGTCGAGTGCTCGGCGATGGCGCTGAAGTACCTCGGCGGCGCCTTCGACATCCACGGCGGCGGCGTCGACCTGCGCTTCCCCCACCACGAGAACGAGCAGGCCCAGTCCCGGGCCGCCGGCTTCGACTTCGCCTCGACCTGGATGCACAACGCGTGGATCACCACGGCCGGGGAGAAGATGAGCAAGTCCCTCGGCAACAGCCTGACCGTCCCGGCGGTGCTCCAGCGCACCCGGGCCATCGACCTCCGCTTCTACATCGTCGCCTCCCACTACCGCTCGCACGTCGAGTTCAGCTTCGAGGCCCTGGACGAGCACGCTGCCGGCTTCGCACGGATCGAGCACTTCCTGGACCGCGCCAGGGCTCTTCTCGGCAGCGTCGAGGTCGGGGCGGTGCTGCCTGCGTTCGGGGCCGCCATGGACGACGATCTCAGCGCGGCTGCCGCGGTCGCGGTCATCTACGACGCCGTGCGCGAGGGGAACCGGCTGCTCGGCGGCGGGCCGGGCGCCGACGACGCCGACCTGCGGCGTACGGCGGAGGCGGTGCGAGGCATGCTCGCGGTGATGGGCCTGGACCCCTACGACCCGCACTGGGCCGGCGCCGGGGACAGCAGCGACGAGCGCCGGCTGCACGACGCCGTCGACGCCCTGGTGGCCACCCTGCTCGACCAGCGGCAGGCGGCCCGGGCCGCCAAGGACTTCGCGACCGCGGACGCCCTCCGTGACCAGATCAAGGCGGCCGGCATCGAGGTCGAGGACACCCCCTCGGGCCCGACCTGGTCGCTCCGCTGACCCAGCACCCACCGAAGGACATCTCATGGCAGGCAACTCCTCTCGCCGCGGCGCGATCCGCAAGTCGAGCAAGGGCAACCCCACAGCGGGTTCGGGCGGTCGCGTCCGTCGCGGGCTGGAGGGACGCGGCCCGACGCCGAAGGCGGCCGAGAGGGAGGGCCACAAGGCCTACAAGTCCAAGCAGCGCGCCGAACGGGCCGACGCGAAGAAGCCGCGCCGGCTCACCAAGGGGGACACCGAGTGGGTGGCCGGCCGCAACTCCGTGGTGGAGGCGCTGCGTGCCCGGCTCCCGCTGACGACCGTCTACATCGCCGAGGGCGCCGAGCGTGACGGTCGGATCCGGGAGATGTTCCGGCTCACCGCGGAGCGCGGGGTGGCCGTGCTCGAGGTGAGCCGCAGCGAGATCGACCGGATGACCGACGGTGCGGTGCACCAAGGGCTGGCGGCGAAGATGCCGGCCTACCAGTACGCCCACGCCGACGACCTCCTCGAGCGGGCCGCGGAGCAGGGCGAGCCGGCCCTGATCGTGGCCCTCGACTCGGTCACCGACCCCCGCAACCTGGGTGCCGTGGTCCGCAGCGCCGCCGGCTTCGGGGCGCACGGGGTGGTCGTGCCCGAGCGGCGGGCGGCCGGGATGACCGCCTCGGCGTGGAAGGTGTCCGCAGGCGCCGCAGCCCGCGTCCCGGTGGCGCAGACGGTCAACCTCACCCGACAGCTCAAGGCCTACCAGGAGGCAGGCTGCATGGTCGTCGGCCTGGCCGCCGACGGCGAGGTCTCCCTGCCCGACCTCGACCTCGCGGACGTCCCGCTGGTCGTCGTGGTGGGCTCCGAGGGGGACGGCCTGTCCCGGCTGGTCGCCGCCACCTGCGACCAGCTGGTCTCCATCCCGATGGCGAGCAGCCTGGAGTCCCTGAACGCCGGGGTGGCGGCCGGTATCGCGCTCTACGCGATCGCGGAGAAGCGCGCCCGGGCCTGACCCGCCCGGCGCGACTTGGTGACCGCCGCACGGTGGGAGAAGATGGCCCTACCGGTGAGTAACCAACATGGACGGCAGGACACCAGCATGCGACGCTCGATCTACGACGCGGACCACGAGGCGTTCCGCGAGTCGGTGCGCGAGTTCCTCGACCGTTCGGTGACTCCTCACCTGGAGGAGCACGCGGCGGCCAAGCAGCTCCCCCGCGACTACTGGCTGGAGGCCGGCAAGCAGGGCCTCCTGGGTCTCGAGGTGCCCGAGCGGTACGGCGGCTCCGAGGCCGGTGACTACCGGTTCAACGCCGTGCTCACCGAGGAGCTCGCGAAGGTGAACATGGCGCTTCCGAGCTGCACCGGCGTCCACTCCGACATCGTCGCGCCGTACCTGGTCCACCTCAGCACCGAGGAGCAGCGGCACCGGTGGCTGCCGCGCTTCTGCTCCGGGGAGCTGCTCACCGCGATCGGGATGACCGAGCCCTCCGGCGGCTCCGACCTGGCGGCGCTGAGGACCACGGCCGTGCGCGACGGCGACGGCTGGGTGGTCAACGGCTCCAAGACGTTCATCACCAACGGCTACTCCGCGGACCTGGTGGTGGTGGCGGCGCGGACCAGCCCCGGCAGGGAGGCCCGGGGGATCTCGTTGCTCGGCGTCGAGGCCACACGGGAGGGATTCGCCCGGGGTCGCAAGCTGGACAAGGCCGGGCAGGACGAGTCCGACACCGCCGAGCTGTTCTTCACCGACCTGTGGGTCCCGGAGGAGAACCTCATCGGCGAGCTCGACCAGGGCTTCATCCACATGATGACCTGGCTGCCGCAGGAGCGGCTGGGATCGGCGGTCACCAACATCAGCCACGCCGCGCAGATCCTCGGCGAGACCCTCGCCTACGTCAAGGAGCGTCAGGCGTTCGGACGGACGATCGGCTCCTTCCAGCACAACAAGTTCCTGCTCGCCGAGCTGGTCACCCAGGTCGAGGCGACCCAGACCTACGTCGACCAGGCCGTCCTCGCGCACTGCGAGGGCACGCTGACCGCGATCGACGCGGCCAAGGTGAAGTGGTTCTCCGCCCAGGTGCAGAACGACGTCCTCGACCACTGCGTGCAGCTGTACGGCGGCTACGGGTACATGAACGAGTACCGCGTCACCCGTGCCTGGCGGGACGCCCGGGTGAGCAAGATCTGGGCGGGGTCGAACGAGATCATGAAGGAGCTGATCGGCCGCGACCTGGGCCTGTGACCGTGGCGCGAGCCGCGACAGGATGGCCGTGACCAGGGTGAGCCCCCTGGGCGCGCCGAGGACGTCGTCTCCGCGCGCCGGCGATCCTGCAGGTCTAGGTCTCGCCGCCTCGGTGAGCTGCGTCCGCCGCCTCGCGGTCGGCGGGCTCAGAGACTGAGCGCGGACGCCTCGAGCAGCGACGGGCCGTACCACGTGACCAGACGGCCGCTCACGAGCCGGGTCGGCACCCTCGAGAAGGCCTCGGGTCCGTCGTCGGCGGTGAACGGGTACGGCTCGTCGGGGAGGAGGACCAGGTCGA
Source organism: uncultured Actinomycetota bacterium (assembly GCA_963784485.1). GTDB lineage: Bacteria > Actinomycetota > Actinomycetes > Propionibacteriales > Nocardioidaceae > Marmoricola_A. The sequence continues at coordinate 1,343,096 of CAWARH010000005.1, forward strand.
GGTCGGGTCGGTCCAGGTCGGCCAGGTCGACCTGGGGGTAGCGGCCGCCGGCGTCGGCGTAGGCGTTGCCCAGACCGCGCCTCCGGAGCAGGTCGCCGGCGAAGGTGTCGCGCCCGACCACCATCCACGGGTCCCGCCAGATCGGCACGGCGACCCGGTGGGTCACCGGTGGTGCCGGGTGGTCCCAGGCTGCTCGGACCTCCTCCAGCCAGGCCGGGACCTCCCAGCCGAGCGCCTCCTCGAAGATCCGGGTCAGCGACCGGAGTGCCTGGGGGACGGTCTCGATCACGGTGACCCAGACCGGCACGCCCGCCGCGCGCAGGCGGCGTACGTCGAGCTCGCGGTTCTCCTCCCGGTTGCACAGGACCACGTCCGGGCGCAGCGCCGCCACCGCCGCGACGTCGGGGTTCTTGGTGCCCCGCACCCGGGTCACGTCCAGGTCGGCCGGGTGGGTGCACCAGTCGGTGGCCCCCACCAGGGCGCCGGGCCGCGTCGCAGCGACGGACTCGGTGAGCGAGGGGACGAGCGAGACGACCCGACGGGCCGGGCCGGACCTGGCGAACGGGGCTCCCAGGTCGTCGTCCACGAGCCCACGCTAGACGATGCCCGCAACAGCAGCGGCCCCCGCCGGTCCGAGGATCGACGGGGGCCGCAGTGCGGGGAAGCCTCAGTTCGAGGTGCCCACCTTGACCTTCATGATGCCCTTCTTGGTCACCTTGGCGACCTTGATGGTCGTGCCTGTCTTCGGAACGTCCACGCCGTACCAGCCGGGCTGGTAGCGGCCCTCGTGGGTGCCCAGGCCGTGCTCGTCGGAGTCGAACCACCAGTCGAGGGTGTCGTCGAAGACGTTCTCCGCCCGCGAGCCGGGCAGCGTGTACCGCTCACCGAACTGGTGCAGCACCTGCGCCTCGACCCGCTTGGTGGAGAAGGTCGAGTCGAAGCTCAGGCTCCGGGGACGCGCGAGCGCGCCGTCCGGGGTGTGCGCGAAGACCGGGTGCGCGTCGACCGGCAGGATCTGCCCGCCGCCGGGGTGCTCGCCGACGTTGTTGTCGCCGTAGGAGGTGTCCCAGTAGGTGACCAGCGCACCGGGCTGGTAGCTGAAGAACTCCACCTTGCTGCTGTTCTTGAAGCTGTACACGTGGTCCAGGATCCGGTCGCGCCCGACGTGCTGGCGGTTGTCGACGATGTAGGCGTTGAGGAACGACTGGTCCTCGGTCCCGGTCGTGGTGCGGAACCCGTTGAAGTCCCAGCCCTCGTCGTCGGTCTCGGCGTTGCCGATGTCGGTGCCGTCCAAGGTGATGTTGTCGACCTGGAATCCGGGGTAGGTGGCCGCGGTGTCGGTCACGTAGTGCCACCGGACCGCGTCGGTGCCGCCCGGCACGGTGGCGGTCAGGTTGACCCAGCCGCCGCTGCTGCCCGAGATGCCGGTGTCGGTCGGGTCGAGGCCGCTCTCGTCGTCGCCGTCGTAGCTCTGGTTGGTCGGCAGGCTGGTCCAGGTGTCGCCGCCGTCGCTGGAGGCCTCGAGGAACGCGTAGTCCCATCCAGGCTCGATGTCGTAGCGCACCGTGGCGCTCAGGTCGCCGCCGTCGTCGACCGACCGGGTCATGGTGTTGTCGAGTTCGTCTCCGGAGTCGGAGTAGAAGAACCGGTCACCGCAGTCGGCGCAGGGTGCCCCCAGCTCCAGCGGGACGTTCTTGTCGGGCAGCAGCACGATCAGGCCGTTGCGGCCGCGCGTGGCGCTGCTCTTCTGCGCGGGGCGCAGCACGTGGGTGGACGTGCGCCCGGCCCGGGCCACGTCGTAGTCGAGCCAGCCGAGGCTGAACTTCTCCCAGGCGCCGAACGGCATCGGCCGGTCGCCGATGCCCGGGTCGCCCTTGGCGGTGCCGCGGGACTGGCTCATGAGGCTCCAGAAGCCGGTGCTGTTCTCGGCGCCCCCGGTGTTGCCGGAGGTGTCGTACAGGTCCGGCAGCCCCAGGTCGTGGCCGAACTCGTGCGCGAACACGCTGAGCCCGCCGTTCTCCGGCTGGATCGTGTAGTCGTTGACCCACACCCCGGTCGGGTTGTCGGGGATCGCGACGTTGGCGCCGTTGGCGTCGGAGACGCCACCTTCACCCACGTTGACGCCACCGATCGGCGCACCACCGACGGGGCCGGTGCCGAAGGGCTCGATCTGGGCGTTCCAGCGGTGGCTCCAGATGGCGTCCTCGCCGTAGATCGGGTCACCGTCGGCCTGGTCGCCGCCGGCGTGCACGATCTGGAAGTGGTCGATGTAGCCGTCCGGCTCGTTGAAGTCGCCGTCGCCGTCGAAGTCGTACCGGTCCTGGTGGTCGAAGGTCTTGAGGTAGTTGGTGATCCGGGTCATCGACCAGCCGGCGTCCAGCCGGTCCTGGGTCCACTGGGCCAGCGCGTCCCGGATCAGGAACCACGTGTTGTTGCACACGATGCCGCCGCAGACGTCGCGGCCGTACCGGGCCTCGTTGAACGGCACCCTGACCCAGGCGGTGACGTTGCCGTCGATGGAGTACTTCCCGCTCGACTGGTTGCGGTAGAAGTTGTCCATCCGGTTGAAGTAGATGTTCTGGTAGTGCTTGCGCGCGTAGTTCTTCTTCCACAGCGTGTGGTTGTTCTTCGACCGGTCGGGCTTCGGGATCTCGTTGTGCAGCGGCCCGTCGACGCGGGTGGCGTCGGAGTCGCCGTCGGGGTACGCCGAGTGCGTGGTGTCGCCGAACTCGGCCAGCACCACGAAGATCTTGTCGGTGCCGGTCTGCTCGACCCGCCCGAAGACGCCCTTGCCGAGCCGCTCGGCGTCGCCCTTGCCGCCGGTGCGGAGCCGCTGCTCCAGGGCGGCCTTGGTGCGGGCCTCGAACTTCTCGCGCCATGCGGGGGTCAGCGAGTCGCTCCCGGGGCTGGGGGCGTCCTTGCCGGCCACGGCACCGGAGGGCGACGACGGGGACGACGGGTTGGCCAGGGCCCCGGTCGTGGTGAGGGGCAGCGCGAGTGCCGTTCCCATCAGGGTGGCGACCGCGGTTGCGGCCACTCGGTTTCTTCGCAAGAGATTCTCCTCGAGACGGATGCGGATCCTTCGATTACTCCGCACGCGTCGGCAGGATCGCTGCACTGTGCAACTGACGGGTGGCGGGGTGGAGGCAGCAGACAACGCCAGGAGGGGCGGGGGGAAGGGCGGGCAGCCATCGTTATTGGACCGTTACGGTTGGCCGTCCGCCCCGCGCTCAGACCTGCGGCACGCCGCCGAGGGGGAGCACGAGCCGTGCGTCACCCGTGGGGGTGACGCGCACCGGGACGCCCCAGTCCTGCTGGTGCAGGTGGCAGGCGGCGCCCTCGTCCTGGCCGACGTCGCAGGACGCGGCCCGGGCGGCGACGTGGAGGACCCCCTCGCCCACGGCGGGGTCGAGCGTGAGCGAGCGCACCAGGTCGGTGCCACGGCCGGCTCCCTCGCGCAGCAGCGCCGGCGGGGTGGCGGAGACGAACAGCTGCGACGGCGGGCCGAAGCGTCCGTCGACCTTCTGCCCGGGCGGGGGAGTGAAGTCCACGACCAGCTCCACGCTGCCCGCGGCGACCTCGGTGACCGGGCGCTGCGTGCGGTGCGCGAAGCCGTCGGCGGTGGCCACGGACCCCAGCGGCACCCGGGTGAGCCGGTGGGCCGCCGACTCCACGACGAGCAGGTGGTCCCCGTCCACGACGGCCCCGCTCGGCTCGGCCAACCCGGTGGCCAGCGTGCTCACCCGACCGTCGGAGACCCGGCGGACGGCCCCGTTGTAGGTGTCGCAGACCGCGACCGACCCGTCCGGCAGGACGGCGAGCCCCAGCGGGTGCTGGAGCAGCGCCTGGCCGGCCGGGCCGTCCCGGAAGCCGAAGTCGAACAGCCCGGTGCCGACCGCGGTCCGCACCTCGCCGGCGTCGACGTGCCGCACGCTGGAGGTCTCGCTGTCGGCCAGCCAGAGCCGGTCCCCGGACACCGCGAGCCCGGAGGTCTGGGCGAACCAGGCCTGCGGCAGCGGTCCGTCCCGCAGTCCCTCGTTCGCGGTCCCCGCGGCCACCGCGAGCTCCCCGGTGCCAGGGGCGAAGGTCCACAGCTGGTGGACCCCCGCCATCGCCACCCACACCCGGTCCTGCCACCAGACGACGTCCCAGGGGCTCGAGGGCGTCGGGCGGCCCGGGGCGCCGGGCAGCCCTTGTGTGCCGTCGCCGGCCAGGGTGCGCACCGCGCCGTCGCCCAGGCGCACGCCGCGCAGCGCGTGGTTGACGGTGTCGGCGACCACCACGTCGTAGCCGACCTGGACGGCCACCGCCCCGGGAAGCAGGGTCAGCCCGTTGGGCTCGGAGAACCGGGCCGCAGTGGCGCTGCCGTCGACCAGCCCGCGCTCGCCCGACCCGATCCGGCGGACCACGGTGGCGGCGTCGTCGGCCAGCTCGACGAGGCTGTGGTGGCCGGCGTCGGCCACCAGGAAGCCCCCCTCGGGCAGTGCGACGACCTTGGCGGGGAAGCGGAGGTCGCCCGCCACGGCCTCCGGCGCGACGTACGGCGAGCCGGCCGGCTGGAGGGTGCCCTTCGCGAGGTGCTCGGTGCGGAGCTCGGCCAGCAGGGCGTCGATGGCGTGGGCGTGGCCCTCGCCGGCGTACTGCGCGACGACGTACCCCTCGGGGTCGACCAGGGTCAGGGTGGGCCAGGCCCGGGCGGTGTAGGCCTGCCAGGTCTCCAGCTCCGGGTCGTCGAGGACCGGGTGCCTGACGTCGTAGCGCTCCACCGCGGACACCAGCGCGTCGGGGTCGGCCTCGTGGACGAACTTCGGTGAGTGCACCCCGACGACGACCAGCTCCTCGGCGTACTTCTCCTCCAGCGGGCGCAGCTCGTCGAGGACGTGCAGGCAGTTCACGCAGCAGAACGCCCAGAAGTCGAGCAGCAGGAAGCGGCCGCGGAAGTCGGCCAGGGACAGGTCGGTGGCGGTGTTCAGCCAGGCGCGGCCACGCAGCTCAGGGGCGCGGACGCGAGGGGCGCGGGAGGTCCGAGGAGTCACGGTGGGCTGCAACGTCGTGGGGCTGCGGGATCATCCCTCAGCGCGGAGCTCCGCGACCCGGCGCAGCGCCTTCGGATAGCCGTCGACACCCTCCCCGATCACCGCGTCGTCAGCGACCAGCCCGACGTAGGAGGTGTGCCGGAACTCCTCCCGGGCGTGGATGTCGGAGATGTGTACCTCGACGACGGGCGCGGCGATCACGGCCAGGGCGTCCATGATCGCGATCGAGGTGTGGGTGTAGGCGCCGAAGTTGCCGACCACGGACGCGCCCGTGTCGAAGGCCTCGTGGATCCAGTCGATCAACGTGCCCTCGTGGTTGCTCTGCCGGAACTCCAGGGCGAACCCCAGCCGCTCGGCCTCCTCGACGCACATCGTCTCCACGTCGGCGAGGGTGGCCGTCCCGTAGACCTGGGGGTCGCGTCGACCCAGCAGGTTGAGGTTGGGGCCGTTGAGGACGAAGACGGTGTGGGTCACGCCGACCGTTATACCGGGGCGAGCGGATCCCGTCGCCACAGCGGGTGCGCCAGGAACTCCGTGGTGCCGTGGTCGAGCTTGACCGTCGCCAGCGGGTCCCCGCGGGTGACGCCCCGGTTCACGATGATCACCGGCTTGCCCAGCTTGGCGGCGTACCGGACGAAGCGCAGGCCCGACATCACTGTGAGCGAGGAGCCGAGGACGAGCAGCGCGGGTGCCGCGTCCACGAGGTCGAAGCAGCGCTGCACCCGCTGCCGAGGCACGTTCTCGCCGAAGAACACCACGTCGGGCTTGAGCACGCCGCCGCACGACGTGCAGCGAGGTGCGACGAACCCCACGGTGTCGCTGACCTCCACGTCACCGTCGGGTCGGACCGGCGCCGCCGCGTGGCGCTCGATCCAGGTCGGGTTGGCAACCGCCATCTGCTGCTGGACCACGGTCCGCGCGGTGACCTCGTCGCAGTCGAGGCAGACCACGTCGGCGATGCGCCCGTGCAGCGCGACCACCGAGGGCGCACCCGCCTGCTCGTGGAGGCCGTCGACGTTCTGGGTGACCAGCCCGGTGCAGACCCCGCCGACCTGGAGCACGGCGAGCGCCTCGTGCCCGTCGTTGGGGGTTGCCCCGCCCATCCGGGACCAGCCCAGGAAGGCTCGGCCCCAGTAGTGCCGCTGGGCCTCGGGTCCGCTGCGGAACTCCTGGTAGGTCATCGGAGTGCGGTTGGCCGATCCGGGCCCCCGGTAGTCGGGGATCCCCGAGTCGGTGCTCATGCCGGCCCCGGTCAGGGCGAGGAAGCCTGTGGCTCGCAGGCCCCGCACCGTCGAGGCCAGCGTGTCGACGTGCGGGGAGATCGGGAAGGAGGCGGACACGCTCACCTCTTCGAGACTACGTCGACGGGCCAACATCGTCATCGGACCTGCCGCCTGGTTCAGGACGCAGGATCGGGGGCACAAGACCACCATGAGCGACACGAGCGGAACCCGGGCCGGGAACGAGCCTTCCGAGGAGCGCGTCCACAGTGAGGACCCCGTCGAGGGGTCGGACGGCGACGCGGGCAACGAGCAGCAGACCCCGCGCGAGCACGCCCAAGCCCCTGCCGAGGGGCCCGACGACGCCACCGCGACCTGACGTACGACGGCTCCGGGGCAGCGACCTGCGTTGACCGCCTGTCCTTCGGTGTGGTGACGAAGCGAGCCAGCTGGCGCGCGTCGTTGCTCTGCTGCGGGGGGCACAGACGCGACTCTGACCAGAGCCAGCGCCGAGCGGTGCGTGACGGCGATCGATCCGTCTGCGGGAATAGTGTTCGGCGGGTGAGTGAGGACCAACGTGCCAGTCGGGACCTGCGCGAGCCAGCCAGGTCGGATCCGTCCGGAGCAGAGCGTTGGGCCGACTACCTGGACTGGGTCCGCGAGGACATCATCAGCACGGTCACGTCCCTGCCCCGCGCTGAGCAGCGCACCTCGCGTCTGCCGAGCGGGTGGTCGCCCCTCGAGCTGTTGAGCCATGTCTTCCACATGGAGCAGCGCTGGTTGGTCTGGGGCTTCCTCGGCGAGTCGGTGGACCAGCCTTGGGGCGATTGGAACGCACCTGAGCCGTGGACCGCGGATGACAGCGGTGAGACGAGAACGGGTGCTCGGTGGGCCGTGCCCGCGGAGACCAGTGCCGAGCACCTCGCGCTGCAGCTACGCGCCCTCGGTACGCGAACGCGTGCTGTGCTCAGAGAACATCGCATGGACGACCGTGCCACTCCGGGGGGTCGCTTCGGTGACTGTCCACCGACGCTGGAGTGGATCTGCTTCCACGTGCTGGCCGAGTACGCCAGGCACGCAGGTCATCTGGATGTCGTCGCCGAGCTCGCTCGGAACTAGTGCTGCGGCCCCTCTTGGACGGATCGGCGACGAGCGACCTCGCCGTCCCGCAGGCCAGTTCTCCGGGGCAGGCTCCGGCTGCCATCCCCTAGGGACGTGGCGCGTACTCCACCACTGACCACGGCCAGTCCTCAGCGAGCCACCGGGTCACGGCCTCGTACAGGGGTTTGTCGAGATCGGAGTGCTCGGCGGTGACCCACGAGAGCACGTGGACCGCGCCGGGGCGTGCCGGGCTCGTGGGCTTGAAGTAGACGCAGCCGATCACCTCGTCCCGGTCAGGCAACAGCACCGTGTAGGCGAAGTCGCTTCCCGAGGTCGACCGCTCGAGGTGAGAGACACAGTCCCGGAGATTGTCCTCGATCGTCATCGGCTCCGGCCAGCTCGACGTCTCCCATCCCGGCAGGCTGCGGATGAAGTCCATGCTCGAGGTCCACGCCTCGTAGTCCGACACGTTGTACTCCGGGCCGAGCACGGCGAGCCGGAACCTGCCCGTCTCGACAGGCGTGGGAAGACCGAAGCCGACCGGGACGAGGCTCATGCCGCGAGTGTGCCACCGGAGACCTTGGCGGGGCGAGCAGCCGGTGCCCTGGCGGACGGGCCCCGGACCATCGCAGTTCCGGAGGCTTCCACCGCTACGCCCGCGGCCTCGAACGCCTCACGCATCATCCAGCGCGCGCCGTCGACGGCCAGCTCGACGTGACCGACGTGACCGTCATCCATGATGATCGGGTCGATCACCACCTCGGCGCCGAGAACCTCGACGTACCACTCGATCGCGGTGCGTGCGTCTGTCACGCAGATGTAAGGGGTCAGCTCGCTCACGTGTCCTCCTCAAGGTTCCCTGGAACGACCAGACGTGGCCCTTCCAGGCCACGAGCGCTGTACTCGCTCACCGCCCTAGCGTTGACGCCCGGCTCCACGGGGCAGTCAGTCGCCCTCGGAGTACTTCGCGCGCTTCACGACCAGGGGGTCGGGAGCGTAGACCACGTCGCTGTCCTTGCCCTCGTAGTCGAACTGGTGCAGGAAGGCGCGCATGGCGTTGACCCGCGCTCGCTTCTTGTCGTTGCTCTTCACCTGCATCCACGGCGCGCGCTTCTTGTCGGTGTTGGTGATCATCTCCTCCTTGGCCGCGGTGTAGTCCTCCCAACGGTCGAGGCTCTCGAGATCCATCGGTGACAGCTTCCACCGGCGGACCGGGTCGATCTGGCGGATCGCGAAGCGGGTGCGCTGCTCGCTGCGCGTCACCGAGAACCAGAGCTTGGTCACGGTCGTCCCGGAGTCCACGAGCATCCGCTCGAACATCGGCGCCTGGGCCATGAACGTGTCGTACTGCTCGTCGGTGCAGAAGCCCATCACCCGCTCGACGCCGGCGCGGTTGTACCAGGAGCGGTCGAAGAGCACCATCTCGCCGGCGGTGGGAAGGTGCTGGACGTAGCGCTGGAAGTACCACTGCCCCTGCTCGTGGCTGGAGGGCTTGGTCAGCGCGACCACGCGGGCACCGCGCGGGTTGAGGTGCTCGATGAAGCGCTTGATGGTGCCTCCCTTGCCTGCTGCGTCGCGGCCCTCGAAGACGAGCACGTGCTTGGCGCCGCTGTCCTCCGACCAGTACTGGAACTTCAGCAGCTCCACCTGGAGGCGATACTTCTCCTCCTCGTACGCCTCCCGGTCGATCAGCTCGTCGTAGGGGTAGTCCTCGCGCCAGGTCTCCACCGCGCTTCCGTCGGGAGCGATGAGCATCGGATCCTCGCCCTTGCTGCCGTGGACGGTGTAGCCCTCCACCCGGAGGTGGTCGATGTACTCGCGGAGGTTCATCTGCTGCGCCATACACCGTTCCTAGCGGATCAGGGTCAACGGTGCCACCATGCCGTCCGACCCCGGGGGCGCGTCGACAGTCCCAGGAACCACGTCGGCCCCTCCACCGTGGTCGGGGCTAGCGAGGGTTTCGTGCCTGGAACGACGCCTGTTTGGCGCGGTTTCCGCACACCGCCATCTGGCACCAGCGGCGGCGACCCGAGGTGTCGTGAAAGAGCCAGCCGCAGTCGTGGCCCGGACATGACCGCACGCGCTGCGGCTCGCCGAAGGTGAGGAGGTCGGCCAGCGCCGAGCCGGCTGCGAGGACGACCGCTCGCGGGCCGGCCGAGTGCTGCAGCACCCACCGCGCCGAGCCGTCGTCGACCCAGGCGAGGCGAGAACGTGCCCGCGCCTCGGCTGCCAGGTCGGCGACCCGGTCGAGGTCTGCGCGTGATCCAAGACCCCGTGCCACGCGGTAGGCGACGGGGCGCAACCTGCGCACCTCCTCCAGCGACGCCTGATCGCTGCCCGGCGCCTCCTCCGCCAGCAGCCCGCGGTCGCGGGCCAGCACGTCGAGGTGCTCTGGGGACTTGAGGTAGTCGCGTTCGGCTCGCTCGTCCGGGTGGAGAGGGACACCATCGCGCGACCAACCCGCCCAGGTGTTGGGCACCTCGAGCGCCGGGTGGTGGGCGATTGCCCTGGGCAGCACCAGACCGCGGACCCGCACCCACCAGGTTCCGTCGGCCGACCCCTTGACCATGCCCCATTTAACCATTAAACAAGCACAAACGGTTATGTCTCCGCACTCGGCATGGAGGTCTCCCCATGAACATCCGCACCACGCTGGCCCGCCTCGGCGGCACTGCCCTGCTCGGCACGCTGATCGCGACGCCCCTGACCGCTCCGACGGCGTGGGCCCAGCCCCCGGAGAGGTGGGAGCCGGTGACCCAGGAACCGTTCTCCGTGCCGGCCGGCACCTACTGCGACTTCGCCTTCTCCTACACGCCCGACCAGCAAGACCTCCGACAGCGCGTGCTCAGCCGCTACGACGACGGCTCGGTACGGCAACGGCAGTTCCGCGGTCTGCTCCGCGGCACGTTCACCCACGACGAGACCGGGGCGACGTACACCGCCGACAGCAGTGGAGTCGCGATCCAGACGCTTCGCCCGGACGGCTCGTTGCAGACCTACGAGACGCGCGGCCCGGTCGGCCTCGGCTTCCACGCCATCGACCTCGGCCTGCCCCGCGGCTACTACATCTTCCGCGGCCACCACGTCGTCGACTTCGCCGCCGACGGCACCCGCACCCTCGTCCTGGACCAGGGAACCGAGGACGATGTCTGCGCCCACCTCGACTGAGGGCGAGCGGGCCCCGTGAGCCTGTGCGGACCTGGTGGGGGCTAGCGCGGTGCCGTGCTCTCTCCGGGGTGGGCAGACACCGTCAGCTCAGCGGTAGTTGGTGAAGGGCACCCGCGTGGACGGTTGCCATTGAGTCATGTTGACACTTTGCATGTGACCTGCGAATACCCGTCGGGTGATGTTGGTCGATAATGGGCGTCGTTGGGAATCTTGCGGACTTTTCGCGGACTCTCAACCCTGATTGGGGCTCGCGTTGTGAGCCGTTTCGCGGGCCGTGCGCACGACGGTATGATCTTCTCATACCAAGGAGGATGGCATGGCCGTTCGGAAGGTCGCGGTGACGCTCCCGGAGGAGCTGTACGAGCTGGTCGAGCGCGCCCGGGCGGTGGAGCACCGCTCCCGCTCGGAGGTGATCCAGGAGGCGCTGCGCACCCACTTCGGCGAGGCGATCTACGTGCCGACCGAGGACGAGCGGCGGCGTCTCGTCGAAGCGCTCGAGGCAATCGACGAGCACCCGGACGCACTTCGTGAGTGGACCGACGTCCGCAGCAAGGTGTGGCCGACGAAGTGAGGATCGTGCTCGGCCGGCACGCGGTCGACGACCTGCGCCGAGCACGCGATCACTACTCGGCGATCGACCCCGCGCTGAGCGACGACTTCGCAAACGCCTTCGATGCCGTCGTCGAGCGCATCGGGATGTTCCCGCACGGTGCGCCACCGGTCGACGGGTTCCCCGCTGTCCGTCGCGCCCGGATGAGGAGGTTTCCCTACGGCGTGTTCTACCGGGACACGGACGAGACCGTGATCGTCGTCCGCGTTCTGCACAACGCGCGCGACGCCGCGCGGTACCTGCCCTGAAGGGGCCCGTCGTGGTCCACGGGCGGGACAGTCCGAGTGTCGCGCGAGGTCATGCCAGCCGATGTCGTCGGTCCGGGTCTCCGGTCAGTCGCGCTGCCCGCGATCGGTCTGCTCGGTGAGCCAGAGGATGAGATCGGCGCGCCAGTAGCGGACGTAGCGTCCGACCTTGAAGGAGCGGGCATTCAGCGGTAGTTGGTGAACTGCACCGCGAAGTCGTAGTCCTGGCCCTTGACCAGGGCGATGATGGACTGCAGGTCGTCCCGGCTCTTGGAGGACACCCGGAGCTCCTCGCCCTGGATCTGGACCTTCGCGCCCTTGGGGCCCTCGTCGCGGATCAGCTTGCCGACCTTCTTGGCCTGCTCCTGGGTGATCCCCTCCTGCAGGGCGATGCTGATCTTGGTCTCCCGGCCGGAGGCGCGGGGCTCGCCGGCGTCGAGGATCTTCAGGGACTGGTCGCGCTTGACCAGCTTCTCCTTGAAGACCTCGAGGACGGCCTTGGCACGCTCCTCGGCGTTCGCGGAGATCTCGATGCCCTTCTCGCCGGACCACTTGATCTCGGCGCCGGTGCCCTTGAAGTCGTAGCGCTGGGCGATCTCCCGGGCAGCCTGGCTGAGTGCGTTGTCGACCTCCTGACGGTCGATCTTGCTGACGATGTCGAACGACGAGTCGGCCATGACGTGAGTCCTCCCGGATTCTGATGTACGACGGTGCTGCGCTATCCTTTCGTCTCGCCGCGTCCGGCTCAACACTGGGTCGTGCGGCGGCAGCGGCAGGTTGCCCGAGCGGCCAATGGGAGCGGACTGTAAATCCGTCGCGAAAGCTTCGCAGGTTCGAATCCTGCACCTGCCACACGCTGCGAGAAGGGCCCCTCACCTCGACGTTCATCCAGGTGAGGGGCCCTTCGTCGTGGTTGCGGCGAGGAGCCGAGCCCACCTGGCGGAGAGGGGGCGGCGCTCGGTCAGGCGCCGATCAACCGGGCCAGCCAGTCATCCAGGGCGTCCACCAGGACCGCGTTCTTCCTGGCGTCCAGCGCATCGGGGTGGGGCGGGGCGAACGCGCCGGAGTCGTTGTCGAAGTACCGGCCGGTGGCGTGGGCGAACTCGTCCCCGACCGCCGCGCGGGCGACCACGGCGGCACCGACGCCGAGGTCGCTGCCGGCGACCCCGAACCCCTCGCGCACCATCTTGGTGGCCAGCAGCGACCCCGGGTTGACGGCGATGACGGCGGGACCGTGCGGGCCCACCTCGTCGGCGAGGTGACGCGACCACATGGTGAGGGCGAGCTTGCTCTGGGCGTACGCAGCCATCGGAGCCAGCGCGTGCCCTCCGCTGAGGGCGTCGAGGTCGACCGGCGCCTGGGCTGCTGAGGACAGGTTGACGACCCGGCCGTCGACCGGGAGCGAGGCCAGCAGCAGCCGGGTCAGCCGGTACGGCGCGAGGGTGTTGACGACGAAGCGGACGTCGAGCCCGGCGACGGTGACGGGACTCTCGGTGCGGAGCACCCCGGCGTTGTTGACGAGCACGTCGATGCCGAGCCCGGTGACCGCTCCGGCGAGACGGTCGACCTGCTCGAGGTCGGCCAGGTCGGCAAGCTCGCAGGCGGCCACCGCATCCGGGTGCAGCGTTTCGACGGCATGCCGGGCCCGGTCGAGCCGGGCCGGGTCCCGACCGTGCAGCACGACCCGGTGGCCCTGGTCGGCGAGGTGCTGGGCGCTCGCGAGGCCGAGGCCGTCGGTGGCGCCGGTGACCAGGATCGTGGCCACGGCGTCCTCAGCCCGTCGCTTCGCGGTGCTTGCGGGCCACGTCGAAGTCGAGCCCGGTGGCCGCCCGGACGCGGTCCATCACCTCCAGGGTCCCGACCGTGTCGGCCCACGGCCGCAGCGGTGACCCGGTCTGGCCCGACGCCACCCGGCGGGCGACCTCGGCGGCCTCGAAGTGCAGCGCGTCGTGCTCCACCATCGGCTCCTCCCAGGTGAGGGAGGGCCCGCGACGCTGGTGCAGGGTCATCGGACCCGGCAGGTAGTAGCGGGTCCCGAGGTCGAGGCGGCCCTCGGTGCCGATGACGCTCCCGGTCGTCGCGGAGTCGGCCAGGATCGTGGTGTGCAGGGAGGCGATCGCTCCGGACGCCGTGCGCAGAGCGATGGCCAGCTGACCGTTGATCCCGTTGGGGGCGGGCGTGGCGACCGCGGTCACCGCTTCGGGCGCACCCAGGGTCCACGTCGCGAAGGTGACGGCGTAGGTCCCGAGGTCGAGGAGCGGCCCCCCCGCGAGGTCCTCGCGCATGATCCGGTGCGGCTCGTCGAACCGCTCACCCATGTCGGCCTGCGCCACGACGATCCGGCCCAGCTCTCCTGACTCGAGCACCTGCCGGACCACGTCGAACTTCGGCAGGAACAGGGTCCACATGGCCTCCATGCAGAACACGCCCGCACGAGCGGCCGCGTCGCCGATGGCGCGGGCCTCGTCGGCGTCGAGTCCCACGGGCTTCTCGACGAGCACGTGCTTCCCGGCCTCGATCGCGAGCAGGGCGTGCTGGAAGTGGTAGTTGTGCGGGGTGGCGACGTAGACGACGTCGACGTCGGGGTCGGCCACGAGGGACTCGTAGGACCCGTGGGCCACCGGCGCCTCCCACTTCGCCGCTGCCCGGCGCGCGGACTCCGGCGTGCGCGACCCGACGGCGTGCACGACCTGGCGGGTGTGCCGGCGCAGCGAGGCGACGAAGGTGTCGGCGATCCACCCCGTGCCCAGGATCCCCCAGCGCAGCGGGGGTGCGTCGGCGGAGTCCCTGGTGCGCGGGATCGGCAGCGAGGTCAGTGGCACGGGGATCCGGCTCCTTCGATGGCGGGCTGAGCCGCTAGCGGCTCCGAACGGTCGTGAGAGGAACTCGGTGGGGGCGCCGTGCTGCGGCGTACGACGAGGGTGGGCGCGAGTCGGGTGGAGGACGGGCCCGAGGACTCGCCGTCGAGCTGTCCGCACAGGAACGCGGCCGCCCGCGTCCCGAGCTCGTGGAGGGGCTGCCCGACCGTGGTCAGTGCCAGGGGTCGGATGCCGGCCAACCGGGTGCCGTCGTACCCGACGACCGAGACGTCCTGCGGCACCGACAGTCCGCGGTCGGCGACGGCTGCCATGGCGCCCATCGCGGCCAGGTCGTTGACCACGAACAGCGCGGTGGGCGGCTCCGGGAGGTCCAGGGCCCGCGACGCGCCCTGGTAGCCCCCGTCCTCGGTGAACGACCCCTTGACGACCGTGGCGTGGTCGCCCAGCCCGTGTCGGCGCATCGCGGCACGGTAGCCGCGTCGTCGGTCCCGGGCGACCGAGCTCGGCCCCCCGTCCACGTGCGCGATCCGCCGGTGGCCGAGCGCGACCAGGTGGTCCACGGCGAGCCCGCCGCCGAGCACGTCGTCGTTCCGCATCGACCCCAGGTGGGGGATTCCCTGCTGTTCGCTGCCGATGATGACCGCGGGACAGTCGGCGGTGATCGCCTCGGTCGCTCCGTCCGGGAGCCGGTGGCCCACGGCGATGATCCCCTCGACCCGGAACTCGAGGAGCTTCTCGAGCTCGGCCCGCTCGGCGGCCGGGTCACCGCCGACGACCACGATGGTGCGGTAGTCCCGGCGCCGCGCCTCGGCCTGCACCGCGTCGAGGACGTCGGCGGTGATCGGGTTGTGCAGGTCCAGGACGAACACCCCCACCGTGCGCGTGCGGTGCGCCCCCAGGGCGTGCGCGGCGGCGTTGCGTCGGTAGCCGAGCTCCTCGGCCGCCTCGAGGATGGCCTGGCGCGTCGCGGGCGCGACCCGGGGCGCGTTCTGCAGCGCCAGGGACACCAGTGACTTGGAGACCCCCGCCCGGGCCGCGACGTCCCGGATCGTCGGGTGCGGCGGAGCCGTCCGCCCTGCCGCACCCGTCGTGTCAGGGGACTCCGACATCACACACCGCGCCGCTGGTGCGTCATCCCGGCCTCGTGCGCGGCGCGGGCCTCCCGCACCGTGTCGAGCTCGCTGACCTCGGGGACGCCGACCTGCCAGAACAGGCCACCCTCGGTCCAGTCGGACTCGCGGACGTCGACGACGATCACGCTCGTCCGGTCGTGGGTGCGAGCCTCCTTGAGGGCTGCCTCGAGCTCGGGGATCGACGACGCCCGGGTGGAGCGTGCCCCGAGCGACGCTGCGTGGGCGACGAAGTCGACCCGGACGTCGCTGTGCGGACCGCGCGCGTCGCGCAGCATGTTGTTGTACGACGCGCCGCCCTGGTTCTTCTGCAGCCGTTCGATGACCGCGAACCCGGCGTTGTCGCACACGAGGAGGATGAACTTCTTCCCCGACAGCACCGAGGAGTAGATCTCGCTGTTGAGCATGAGGTACGACCCGTCACCTACCAGGCACAGGACCTCGCCCTCGGTGCGAGCGAACGCCGCGCCCCAGGCTCCCGCCGTCTCGTAGCCCATGCAGGAGAAGCCGTACTCGGTGTCGAAGCTGGCCACGGACTTGCTGAGCCAGTTGATGTTGAGCTCGCCCGGCAGTCCTCCGGCCGCGGTCATCACGTAGTCCTCGGGGGTGGCCGAGCGGTGCAGCGTCCCGATGATCTGTGCGTAGCTCAGGGGCAGCCGGCCGTCGTCGGCGACCCGGCTGGCGATGAGCTCCAGGAGCCGCTGCTGCAGCTTGGTGCCCTGCTCGGTCCACTCCTGCGGAGCCGACCAGTCGCCGAGCATGGCGGACAGCTCGACGAGGCTCTCGCGCGCGTCGCCGACCACGGGCGTCGAGAGGTGCTTGGTGGCGTCGAAGCGGGCGGTGTTCAGCGCGACGATGCGGGCGTCGTCGTCGAAGAGCGTCCACGAGCCGGTCACGAAGTCGTTCAGACGGGTGCCCACGGCCATCACGAGGTCGGCCGCGCGGCAGGCCTCGTTGGGCTCGGCGGCACCGGTGACGCCGACGGGACCGGTGTACCTGGGGTGGTCGGCCACCAGCGACGACTTGCCGGCAACCGTCTCGACGACCGGGATGCCGTGCCGGAGGGCGAAGTCGGCCAGCTCGGCCTCGGCGAGGGAGTAGTGCACTCCGCCCCCGGCGACGATCACCGGGCGCTCGGCCGCCCTCAGTGCGGCGACCGCACGCTCGAGCTCGACCTGGTCCGCGCGCGGCCGCGGCACCCGGTGCACGACCGGCTCGAAGAAGCTCGCCGGGTAGTCGTAGGCGGTCGCAGCGACGTCCTGGGGCAGGCCGAGGAAGGCCGGACCGCAGTCGGCGGGGTCCAGCAGGGTGCGGGTCACCTGGGGGAGCGAGCTGAGCAGCTGGGCGGGGTGGGTGATCCGGTCCCAGTAGCGCACGACCGGACGGAAGCTGTCGTTGACCGTCGTGCTCGGGTCGCCGAAGTGCTCGACCTGCTGCAGGACCGGGTCGGGAAGCCGCGAGGTGAAGGCGTCGCCGGAGATGAACAGCGCCGGGATGCGGTTGGACATGGCGACGCCGGCGGCGGTGACCATGTTCGTGGCACCGGGGCCGATCGAGCTGGTCGCGACCATGACCTGCCGGCGACGCGTGGCCTTGCCGAACGCCACCGCAGCCAGGCCCATTCCCTCCTCGGTCTGGCCGCGCCAGACCGGGATCTCGTCCCGGTGCTGCTCCAGGGCGTGGCCCAGGCTCGTGACGTTGCCGTGGCCGAAGATCGCGAAGACGCCCGGGTACAACGGCACCTCGGTGCCGTCGACCTCGGTGCGCTGGGCGATGAGGTAGCGCACGAGCGCTTCTGCTGTGGTGATCCGTACGGTGCTCATCGGTCTGTCTCCTTGAGGTCCGTCGCCTTGAGGTCCTGCACGCTCTGCCAGCCCCGCGACTCCCACGAGTCGATGAGGGCCTGTTGCACACTGACGACGTCGACCGCCTCGGAGAACCCGGGGCTGAACCGCTCGCCGGTGGCGAGCGCCTCGAGGAAGGCGAAGTCCTGGATGGTGATGAGGTCCTCGAAGCCGATGCTGTTGGCCTGGCCGGGGACGAAGGCGCCGTGGAACGGGAACCGCTCGCCACCGAAGATGGTGGTGTACCCAGAGCTGGGCGAGTCGGTCACCGAGTAGTACTGGAGCTCGTTGATCCGCTCGTGGTTCCAGATCAGCGAGCCCTTGGTGCCGTAGATCTCGAAGGCGTTCTGGCTCTCCGGTCCGACGACGGTCCGGCTGGCCTCGAAGGTGCCCGTGGCGCCGGCCTCGAAACGGCACAGCATCGAGGCGAAGTCCTCGTTCTCGACCGCACCGGTCGGGTCCTGCGGAGTTCCCACCCCGTAGTGGCTGGCGGCTCCTGTCGGGAGGGGGCGCTGCGGGATCGTGGTGTTGGCCATGCCCACGACCTCGGTGATCGGACCGACGAGGAACTGCGCCATCGCCACCGAGTGGCTGAGGATGTCGCTGGTCACACCGTAGCCAGCCTGGTCGAGGAAGAACCGCCAGGTGAGCAGACCGAGAGGGTCGCTGCCGTACATCGACAGGAAGCGGCCCCGGTAGTGGGTGATCTCGCCGAGCGCGCCGGAGGCGATGAGCTCGCGAGCGTGCAGGACCAGCGGCGACCAGACGTAGCAGTAGCCGACGCCGGTTGCCACCCCCGCGGCCTCCGCGTGCCGGAAGGCTGCCACGGCGTGCTCGGGCTTGCCGCCGATGGGCTTCTCGCTGAAGACCGCCTTGCCCGCGGCCGTCGCGGCCTCGATCATCGGCAGGTGGAGCATGTTCGGCGCGGTGATCCACACCACGTCCACGTCGGGCGCGGTGACGGCCTCGTGCCAGTCCTCCACGGCCCGCTCGAAGCCGAAGTCCTCGACGGCCTGACGGCGACGGTCGGCGACCGGGTCGGCACAGACGACGAGGTGCGGGTCGAAGGAGCGCTGCGGGAAGTGGGCGGGGATGCGTCGGGCGGAGCGGGAGTGGGCCTGCCCCATCCAGCCGAGACCGAGCACGGCGATGCCGAGACGGGTCTTCATCGGGTCACCCGACCCGAGGCAGCGGTCATCGGGAGCCGGGGGTCCTGGTCCTGCTCGGCCCAGGCCTCACGGATCCAGTGGTGGTCCGGGTCGTCGCAGAACGCCATGGTGCGCTCCTCCGCCGGCCCCGCCAGGACGTTGAGGAAGTACATCGGGTACTCCGGCTGGGCGGTCGAGGGGCCGTGGAAGCCCTGGGCGACGAGGTGCACGTCGCCGTCGAGGACCGTCACCGTCTCGTCGGAGGACCCGTCGACGGTGTAGACGCGGAACAGGCCCTGCCCGTGGGGGTGGCCGTGTGCCGCGTCGAGGCGACCCATCCGGAAGTAGTAGATCTCCTCGTTGGAAGGCTCGCAGTCGCCGATGCCGTCGTGACGGTGGGGCGGCCACGACGAGACGTTGCCGCCCGGAGTGATCACCTCGCAGACGTTGATCTTGTGCGCGCCGGTGAAGGAGCCGGGCGTCGCGATGTTCGTGACCTGCCGCGAGGCGCGTCCCCCACCGCGCACCTCGACCGGCACGTCCTCGGCCCTGGTCACGCACACGGGGAACTGCTCGCTCGCGCGAGCGGTGCACAGCGCGACCTCCCCGCCGGCGGCGGAGATCTCGACGGAGGCGCCCACGGGCAGGTACATCCAGTCCGAGACGGACTCGAAGACCCCTGCGCGTCCGCCCAGGGTGTGGGTCTCGCCGTCGACCGTGACCTGCACGTCGGTGGCGGACAGGGGCACGAGGACGCCCTCGAGGCCGTCGAGCACCCGGGTGGCGGGTCCGGCGGCGAGGTCGAAGACCTCGAGGCCGCTGTAGGCCCACCCGGCCTGCTCGGGGGTGATCGTGACGAGGGTGTCCTCGGTCGCCAGCGTGCCATCGCGGTAGTGGTTGGTCATGAGCGGTCCTCCTGGAGAGACGGGGTGGGCTGGGGGGCAGTGGGGTGGACGAGGGCGCCGGCACGGTCGACGGCGTCGCCCACGCTCAGCACCTCGGGGTAGAGCAGGGCGCGCCCGGGGACCAGCCCGCGGATGTTCGGGACCTGCAGGGCGCGTTGCCAGGCGTCGAAGACCTGGGCATGGTCGCGGCCGACGTCGCCGCCCAGCATCAGGATCGGGCAGGTCGTGGCGGCTGCGACGCGAGCGGGGTCGGCGGTGGCGGGGATCTTGAGCCAGGTGTGCGCCGAGGACGACCCGAGGCCGCTGGCCAGGGCGACCATCCGGACCAGCGCGTCCTCGGACGGGTCGAGCTCGACGCCGCCCTCGGCGCGGGTGCGGTAGGGGAGCGGCTCGATGAGCGACATGACGCCGGCGTCGGCCAGGGTCGTGGTGAGCCGGGCCACCATCTCGAGGGTGCGGGGCACCTCCGGGTCGGTCGGCTCGACGCGTAGCAGGGTCTTCCCGCCGTCGAGCCCCAGGGACACGACGTGCTCGACGTCGTAGGCGGTGAGCCGGTCGTCGAGCTCCCACAGGGCTCCGGCGATACCACCCCGGTTCATCGTGCCGACGGCGAGCCGCCCGTCGAGCGCGCCGAGGAGCGCGAGCTCCTCGAGCACGTCGGCACTGCCGAGGACACCGTCGACGCGGGGGTCCGCGAGCCCGGTGACCAGACGGTCCAGCAGCGAGTGGCGGTCCGCAGCGGCCATCGGGTCGGACCCGATCGCCAGCTTGCCGCGCGAGGTGTGGTCGGCGGCGAGCAGCAGCATCCGGCCGTCCTCACCCACCAGGGACCGTCGGCGGCGGCTCGCGAGCGCCTGCGTGAGCCGCCCGGGCTCGCGGACCCTTGCCTCGACCAGGGCGTGGTAGTCCCTGTCGCTGACCGCGCCTTCGTGGTCAGCCACCGGAGGACACCCCCGCCGTCGTCGGCTCGGCCGCAGCCAGGAAGGCCTCCAGCTCGGCGAGGGTCGGCATGGCGTCGGCGCAGGTGAGGCGTGAGGTGACCAGCGCGCCGGCCGCGTTCGCGAGACGCCCGGTCCGAGCCAGGGACCACCCGTTGACCAGACCGGCCGCGAGGGCCCCGCCGAAGGCGTCGCCGGCCCCGGAGCCGCACCGGGCGGTCACGGGCACCGGGCTGATCACGGTTCGGTCGTCCGGTGTGGCGAGCAGGACGCCCTCGGCGCCCATCTTCACCACCGCCATGCTCACGCCGCGTGAGAGCAGGGCGTCCGCCGCCGTGTGCGGCTCGGAGGACCCGACCGCCATGGCGCACTCGGTGCGGTTCCCGATCACGACGCTGGAGAGCTCGATCGCCCGCTCCGCTGCCGCGGTCGCCGCGGCGGGGTCGGACCACAGGCTGGGGCGGAGGTCGAGGTCCAGGACGGTGTGCGGGCGCCGTGCACGCTGCTCGAGCCACCGCATCGCCGTCCGCGCCGTCGTGCCGACCGCCAGGGTGGCGCCGCTGGTCCACAGCACGCGACAGGTGGCGACCGTGTCGGCGTCCACCGCGTCCGTCTCGATCCTGGTGTCGGGGGCCTCCGGCTCCCGCAGGAACGTGATCGTCGGCTCGGCCGGGTCCTCCAGGGAGACGAGCACCACGGGGGTCCGGCCGTCCTCACGAACGGCGACGTACTGCGTCCCGACGCCCAGCTCCGTGAGCTTCGCGACCGTGTACTCGCCGAGGGGGTCCGCGCCGACCGCGGTCACCACGGCGGACCGCAGGCCCAGGCGGGCCGCGGCGACGGCGACGTTGCTCGGGCTGCCGCCGATGGACTTCACGAAGGTCTGCGGCTCCAGGAAGGACGCACCCGGCTCCTGCGCGTACAGGTCGACGCTGATGCGTCCGAGGGCGAGCAGGTCGAGGGTCCCCGCGGTCATGCGCCCTGCTCCACGAGCGGCGCCACAACGTCACGCAGGTACCGCATCGACTCGGCGACACCGGTCACCGGCCCCTCGCCCTCGCCGGGGAGGGTCCCGGTGATGGCCGTGTCCTGCTCGATGACGTACCAGCCCTCGTAGCCCGCGCGCTCGAGGGTCAGCACGACGTCGGCCAGGGCGACGTCGCCCTGGCCCAGCGACGGGAACAGGCCCGCCTGCACGCCCTCCATGATCGAGGTGGAGCGGTCGAGCAGGGTCGGCACGAGGTCCATACGGACGTCCTTGAGGTGGACGTGCCCGACCCGGTCAGCGGCCTGGCGGGCGAACTCCACGGGGTCCGTGCCGCCGATCGCCAGGTGGCCGGTGTCGAGGCACCAGGAGACGTCGCAGTCCTGGAGGAGCCGGTCGACGTCGTCGGAGGTCTCCACGACGGTCTGGACGTGCGGGTGCAGGACCTGGCGCAGACCGGCCTCGGCGCAGATCTCGTCGACCTCGGCCAGCATGCGCACCAGGTGGGCGTGCTCGTCGCGGTCGAGGGTCCGCGGCACGGACCAGTCGTCGTCCATCACGGGGCAGGACACCAGCGTCGAGGCTCCCGAGCGGCTGAACAGGTCGACCACCGTGCGCGTCCGGGCCAGCGTCACGTCGCGCTGGGCAGGGTCGTGGAGCACGAGGGGCATGAACCCCCCGAGCAGCGACATGCCGTGTCCGTCGAGCACCCCGCGGATGTCCTCGGGAGCGGTGGGCAGGAAGCCGGGGGCGCCGTACTCGGTGGCGGTGATGCCCATGGCCGTCATCTCGCCCAGCACGCGGTCGGTCGGCAGCATGTGACCCCAGTCGGGGACCTCACAGATGCCCCAGGAGATGGGGGCGGAAGCGATGCGATCGAGGAAGGCCATGGGTGACTCCGATGTCTGCTGGAACGGTCCAGCAAGAGTGACACAACGGGGCCTGGGGCGCAAGCGACGTAGGGTGGGCGCTCAGGCTTCGCCGAGAGAGGAAGTACGCCATGTGCTTCTCCCTCGAGGCGGACCTGGTCGTGGGCCTGTCCCTGCTCCCGGTCGGCGTGCTGGCGCTGCGGGAGGTGCGGCACTCCCGGGAGATCCCGTTCGCGGCGCTGCCCCTGCTGTTCGCCCTGCACCAGCTCGTCGAGACCGTGGTCTGGGCCGGTGCCGAGGGGACGGTCTCGGCGTCGGTGCAGAACGCAGCGGCGCACGCCTACGTGATCTTCGCCCTTCCGGTGCTGCCCACCCTCGTCCCCCTGGCCGTCCTCCTGCTCGAGCCTCGGGGTGCTCGCCTGCGGGTGGCGCCGTTCGTCCTCCTCGGACTCGTGGTGTCGGCCTACTTCACGGTCGCGGTGATCGACGGTCCGATCACGGTGGAGATGGATCCCCGCGCCCTCGTCTACGGCGTCGACCTGAGCAACGGCTTCCTCTGGTCCGTGCTGTACGTCGTGGCCACGGTCGGTCCGTCGGTCCTGTCCGGCTACCCGTCCATCGTCGCCTTCGGGTTGCTCAACCTGCTGGGACTGGTCGTGGTGGGGACCCTGTACGTGACCGCGTTCACCTCGCTGTGGTGCGTGTACGCCGCCTGCACGTCTGTCCTCGTCCTGGTGCACATGCATCTGCGTCGCCGCCTGCCCGACGAGCACAGGCTGCGCGGCCACCCGCTGCTGTCGAGCCTCCTGGCCTGAGCCCGAGGGGACCGGCGCCGCGGCGCCACCACGGCGTACGCCCGGGACTCGCACTTTCGGGTCATGGCCCTGGCTCCTTCGGACCATCCGCTGGTCTGGACAGAGCGTGAGGCCCGGCGCGAGGTAACTCCTCGTTCGACCGCAAACCCGGTTCAACTGGACAAGAGCCGATTGACGCGCTGGCGCGACGGAGGTCCGATGAGCATGGCCTGCGCTTGCAGGTGCCTGGGGGACTCGGAGGCCTGGTCATGGCTCGCAGCACAACGGGGATCACTGCTGGACGCGTGCATGGGGGATCACCCCGGAAGGGGCGGGCGGGGCACGGACCCCGGCTGTCGATGGCGCTCCTGCTGGCGCTCGTGGCACTCGCAGCCACCCTCGGCGTCGCCTCTCCCAGCGCGTCGGCGGACACGGGCGACGTCGGACTGGAGGGTCCCTCCCATGCCGGGACGGGCACGCCCACAGGCACCAAGCGCTCGGAGAGCGTGCTGTGGTTCAACGCCGGCACCTGGTGGGGGAACCTGTGGGACTCGGTGTCCAAGGACTTCCACATCTTCCGCTTCGCGTCCTCGTCGCAGACGTGGGTCGACACGGGAGTCACGACCGAGACCCGCGCAGACACCCACCACGACGTCCTGTGGGACGGCACCACGCTGTTCGTCTCGAGCCACCGCTTCGTCAACGACGGGGTGGCTGCGGCGCCCGGCTTCCCCAGCACCCTGCGCCGCTACCGGTACGACGCCCTCACCGACTCCTACAGTCTCCTGAGTTCCACTCAGATCAACAATTATCGTACCGAGACCCTGGCCATCGACAAGGACAGCACCGGGAGGGTCTGGGCGACCTGGCAGCAGGACAACCAGATCTACCTCAACGTCACCGGGACCGACGGAGCGACGTGGGGCACCCCGTTCCCCGTCAGCGGCGGCGGGGTCTCGCTCGACGACACCTCCAGCCTGATCGCCTTCGGCTCCGGACGCATGGGGCTGATGTGGAGCCGTCAGGCCGGCGACGCCACGGACGGCTTCTACTGGAGCGTCCACCTCGACGGCGACGCCAGTGGCACGTGGAGCACCCCGCAGGGGATCATGCTGGGCGCCAAGAGCGGTGACGACCACATGAACCTCAAGTGGCTCGACTCCTCGGGAGGACGTGTGTTCGCCGCGGTGAAGACCTCGTTCACAGGCTCGACCCAGCCGCTGATCCAGCTCTTCTCGAGGGACTCCTCGGGCACCTGGTCGAGGAACACGATCGCCACCGTCGGTGAGTGCCCCAACCGGGTCGTCGTGCTCATCGACGAGGGAGCTCAGCTGCTCCGCACGTTCGCGACGTACCCCAAACCGAGTGGGACGACCAACGCGGGAACCTGCACCACCTCCGGTGGCGCGATCTATGAGAAGTCGACGCCGTTGAGCAGCATCAGCTTCACCACGACGAAGGTCGCCCGCATCGTCGACGCGGACCAGTACGTGCACAACGTCTCCTCGACCAAGCAGAACCTCAACTCAGCCGCGCGAGGCACCGCCAACAGCGGCGTGCTGGTGGTCGCCGACGTCAACGCCACCGCCCGGTACTGGTCCTTCTACGAGGCCGGGGCGGGGACCCCGCCACCGCCCGGCGACACCACGCCTCCCGAGACCACGATCGCGTCAGGACCCAGCGGGTCGGGAACAGCCACGGACGCGAGCTTCACCTTCACCTCCAGTGAGCCCGCCGGCGCGACGTTCGAGTGCCGCCTGGACGGCGCGCCGTACCAGGCGTGCGCGAGCCCCGCGTCCTACACCGGGCTGGCCGTGGGGACGCACACGTTCGAGGTGAGGGCCAAGGACGCCGCAGGCAACACCGACGCCAGCCCCGCCACGTGGAGCTGGACGATCACGAGCCCGCCGCCCCCCGGGAACGGCGTGGTGCGCCAGTCGTTCTCCTTGAAGACCAACACCGCCAAGTCCTCGACCCTGCAGATCGACCGTCCGGCCGGGGTCACCGCCGGTGACGTCCTCGTGGGCTGCCTGTCCCTGAGCGGCGGAACGGTCGCAGCCACGGGCGTCCCCGCCGGGTGGACGACCCTGGCAGCGGTGACCTCGATCGCCAACCCGAAGGTCTACGGCTACTACAAGGTGGCGACGACCAGCGACGAGAGCGCCACGTCCTACACCTGGAAGACGTCCTCGACGTTGAGTGGTGGTGTGCTCGCTCGCTACACCGGCTCCAGTGGACCCGATGCCTCGGCTGCCTCCGCCGCAGGTCCGGCCGCCACCTCGGGGACGGTCCCGCAGGTCAGCCCCTCCACCGCGGGGGCGATGCTCGTGGGCTGCATGAGTGCCAACTCGTCCTCGGTCTCCCTGACGTCGCCGGCCGGCATGAGCGAGGTGGGCGAGGCGGGCAACCGGCGGCTCGAGCTCGCCGACGGCGTCCAGGCGGCAGCAGGGCCGAGCGGCACGAAGACCTGGACCTTCAACGCCCCCCGGGAGTGGGCCGGCTGGCTGGTGGCACTGCGTCCGAGCTGATCAGTTGCGCACGCGGAACGGCACGACGAGGACGCCCGAGTTGGTCGACCGCATCACGCCGTCGCGGCAGTCGGAGCGCAGGTGCAACCGGTGGACCCCGTTGCTGAGCTTCGTGGTGTCGATGCGCAACCGGGTCGCGGGCAGGGTCCCTGCCCTGTCCAGGAGGACGCGACCCTCGACCGGGGGAGAGGCATGGAAGTCCGGGTCGACCCAGGCGCCGACGTGGCTGACCGGCTGGGACTCGTCGGAGGAATGCGTGTCCAGCTGCACCTGCGGCGACCAGACGCCCGAGAGGGGCGAGCTGGGCACCGGGACGCTGAGGTAGGCGGCCTCGCAGTAGAGCGAGTGCGTGTACCAGCCCTTGCCCCGCAGGTAGGGCTGGCGGGTGACGTCCGAAGGGGGTCTCCCTGTCCCGACGACCCGGACCTGCCAGTTCAGGCTGGTGTTCTGCTGCACGGGGCCTGTCGGTGCGGTGGTCCTCGGTCGCTCGGGAACGAACGTGCGGATCCGCATCTCCTCCAGCCCGGTCTGTTCGAACGAGCTGAGCTCGTGGGTGAAGCGGACCCAGGTGGAGCAGGTGCCCGCGCACGGACCGAGCCCCACCAAGGAGCGCTTCTCCACCGTCTGCTCCTGCTTGGGGGTCTTGAAGACCAGGGAGGCATAGAACTTGTCGGGGTCGCGGGAGGCAGTCGGGTTGTCGTGGAGGACCACGCGGACCCACAGGGTGACGGTCGGACGCAGCCGGGCGTCGAGCGTCTGCCGCTCGGGCAGGCACGCGCCTGCATGCACGTGCCCGTGGTTGGAGTCCTTGGTGTCCGGCTGGCCGGCTCCCGGGACCCACCAGCCCTGCGACTCCACGAATCGTCTGCGCTCGGCGTAGACGCCACCCGAGGGCTCGTCGGGAGGTGCGCCAAGGCAGGTGTACATGGTCTCTGCACGGACAGGCGAGACCAGCGTCGTGCTCACAAGGACGACCAGGAGAAGGAGTCTCAAGCGCATGGGGCGATTCCCAGCAGGAGTTGTCGACAGGGCGACATCCCACCCTAGGGGGCAGCCGTGTTCCTGTCCCGGAGCCGCGATCGTGGTCTGGACAGTACGTATTTCGGGCTACGTCATGCACGGTTTCGCATGACCAGTTCATCCTCATCTCGAATTTCGAATCTGTTTGGTTGTCAGATCCCTTTACTTTCTCCGGCGTTCAAGATTGAGTTTTCCTCAAGGCGTTGGGCCGAGAGCGTGCTCGAGAATCTGGGCACGGTGGGGAACCGGTGGGGACCGGTAGCAAGGCCAACAGGGGGGCACCATGAAATCTCGTATCAGCGACCATTTTTCGACGCACAATACGTCGGCACCGATGCAGGAGCCGCCGGAGACCCGGCTCGTCGAGCTCTGTCACGACCTCCGGCAGCACGTGGCCGCGGGACTCATCCTCACCGAGCAGCTCAGGGCCGCCACGGCCCCCGACGCGCCGTCGAGGACCCCGATCGACCAGATCAGGCGGCAGTTCGACGACCTCTCCCGCATCCTCCGCAGCGAGGTGCAGAGCGCCGGCGAACGGGTGGCGCTCGTCGACCTCCTCGCGGTGGTCGAGCAGTGCGCAGCGACGGCGAAGGTGGCCTTCGGGGTCGAGGTCGAGCTTCGGATCGAAGCGGCGCCGGTCGTGCGTGGTCGGGCCGCGGCCCTGTCGCGAGCAGTCGGCAACCTGGTCGAGAACGCAGCCCGTGCGACGCCGTCGGGACGGGTCCTGATCCGGTTGGCGGCCGATCCGGACCAGGCCGTGGTGGAGGTCCAGGACGACGGACCCGGCCTCGGCCTGATCCCTCGACAGAGTGGTCTCGGCCTGCACCAGGCGCGCACGACGGCTGCGTTCCACCATGGCGGTGTGGAGCTGGGGCCGGCCCCCGAGCGCGGGACGTTGGCGCGGCTGAGGCTTCCGCTCGGTGACGAGGGGGACCGGTGGTGAGGATCGTCGTCTGCGTTGCTGCGCTCTTCCGCGACTCGCTCACCCAGGTGCTCGCGGCCCGGGGACATGACGCGGTCGCCTGTTGTGCCGACCCCGTCGCGCTGGTGGCGGCCCTCGCCCGACGGCCCGATGTGGTCCTGGTCGACGACCAGCGCTCCACGGAGGTCGTCGTCACCGAGCTGCAGCGCAGCACCTCCCCCACCAGGGTGGTGCTGCTGAGCGACGCCCCGGCCTCGCCGCCGCGCTGGCCGGAGGGCCTGGCGGTCGACGTCGTGCGCTCGTCCTCTGATCTTGCCGGTCTGGAGCGGGCGCTGGTGGACACGGCGTCCCGTGGAGGGGTCCAGCAGGCGCGCCCCCGTCCGCACCTCGACCGGCGAGACCGCCCTCCGCTCTCGCGGCTCACGCCCCGGGAGCGGGAGGTCATCGAGCTGGTCGCCGACGGACGCTCCACCCAGCGGATCGCCGACATGCTGGGGATCACCCCGAAGACGGTGTACACCCATGTCGAAGCCGTGCTCCACAAGCTCGATGCCACCAACCGCCTCCAGGCGGTGAGCACCTATCTCGCCCGCAGGGACGGTGCTCGCTCGCTGACCGGCAGCTCGAGGGGCGAGCCGATGAGGCGCAGTGCTTGAGGGGCTGCCGCGTCCGCGCTCGGAGCGGTCGGACCTGCTGCGCGTCCTGGTGGTGGACGACCACCGCGCCTTCGCCGAGGCGCTCGGTGCCCGGCTCGGCGGCTACCCGCAGTTCGGAACAGTGCGGTTGGCCTTCACGCCGTGCCAGGCGGCGACGCTGGTCGACGCCCACGCCCCGGACCTTGTGCTGCTGGACCTCCGGCTCGGGGAGGCCGATGGCCTCGAGACCCTCCAGGAGCTGCTCCGTCGACGGCCCGGGGTTGCCGTGCTCATGGTCTCGGGGGTGGAGGACATCGACACCATCGTGCGGGCGATGAGCGAGGGCGCCCTGGGCTGGGTGCCCAAGGACGCCTCGATCGAGGAGCTCCTCGAGGCGGTGGAGGAGACGACCCACGGACGGCTGTGGCTGCCGCGCTCGCTGGTGGCGCCGGTGCTGCGGGAGCTGTTGCGGCGGCCTGCGCCGCGCCGTGCCCCGGCATCCTTCGTCGACGAGCTCACACCTCGCCAGGTGGAGGTCCTCCGGTGCCTTGCGGACGGCATGAACCGAGGGCAGATCGCCGAACGCTTCGGGCTCTCGCCGCACACGGTGCGCACCCACATCCAGGAGATCCTGCGCAAGGCGGGCGTGCACTCCACGCTGGCAGCACTGGCGAAGGCGAGGGAGGTGCAGTCGGTCACCTTGTGACGTGCGGGACCGTCACGGCTCGTCCCCGGGAGTCCCAGTAGCCCAGCCCGCCGCGGACCACGGAGCCGTCACGCACGATGCCGACGTAGGGGAACAGGCGCGGGTCGTCACGGTCCGGCCCCGCTCCGCGGATCGTGTCGCCCCAGGTGCCGGTGTTGAGGTAGACCGCACGTGGCGGACCGGGCAGCTCGAGCTCGGCGGCGCGGTGGCTGTGTCCGAACACGTAGTACGGGACTCCGGCGCCCTGTCTCACCAGGGCTTTGTGGGCCCCCCTGGCCCCGCTGAGGAGGTAGCCACCGGGGATCTCCCCGCGCAGCCGGCGGAGCACCAGACGAGCAGCCGCCCGGAACAGTGAGCTCGTCGGGGAGCGCTGCGCGAGGCGCGCCGCCTCGGTCAGCGTCCCGGTAGGGACGCCCAGACGGGCCTCCTCCGCCCTGAGCAGGGCGAGGTAGCCGGGCGAGGCCGCCGCCCGCTCCTGGTGCCGGGCCGCGGCCAGCGCTCTGCTCAGTCGGAAGACTCGGGGTCCGTCCGCGGTGCACCAGTCGTGTGACTCGGAGACCGCCCCGAGCGGGGGCACCGGCAGCTCGGTCCGGTCCTGTCCGTGGCCCACCTGCAGGATCGTGGGCAACCTGTTCAGGTCGTGGTGCTGGTTGCCGTGCTCCGCGTGGAACGCTCCGCGCTCGTGGAGCGCCCACGGGGTGAAGCGGACGCGCGCGTGCACCGCCTCGCCGGTCAGCAAGGACGTCAGGGTCGGGGAGACGGCCGGCCTGGTGATCTCGATGTCGTGGTTGCCTCCCACCACGTGCAGGACCCGGCCGGTCCCGACCCAGGAGGACAACGCGCGCTTGACGCCCGGGTGGGCGTCGATGACAGCGCGCAACCGCTCCCGCACCCGGGCGTCAGGGAGCCGAACCGGACCGCTCAGCTCCATGCTGTCCCCGAGCAGCACCAGGGTCGTGCCCTGCGGGGTGCACTGCGCCAGCGCTTCGAGGAAGTCCGGCAGCGCGACGTCCAGGTCCCGCTGGCGCGGCGTCTCGTCGAGGTGCAGGTCGCTGAGGAAGTACCACTCGGCCCGCTGGGTCACGTGACCAGGCTGAAGAGGACCGGGACGAGCAGCAGGGCGGCTCCCACGGCCAGCGACCACGTGACTTTCTGCTCCAGCTCGCTCAGCTTGAGCTCCCCGGTGGCGAGAGCGACCAGCTGCATCCGGACCAGCCAGACCGTGAGCGCGAGAGTGACAACAAGGGCCAGGGGCCTCATCGGTGCGCTCCTCTCGGAGATGTGGTCACGGCAAGCGTGGTGGTGAACAGGCCGAGCAGGACGAGGCAGAGCTGCCAGCTCCAGATGCCGAGGTACATCAGGGCCGTGGAGGTGACCACGGTGCAGGCCAGGCTCGCGGCCACGGCGATGACGACGGCGAGCAGGGGGTCGCGCAGACCTGCGCGCAGCGCGAGCCCGGCGCCTGGGAGGACCAGGAGCACGCAGGCCGCGGTGAGCGCCCGCACCGGCTGCACGGGCTGCACCACGGTCACCGCAGGCAGGAGCAGCCCGAGCACCGCCAGCGCCCGGGCGCGGTCGTCGAGCTGGTCGAGCACGTCGCCGGCTGCGGCCCTCAGCGTGGAGATCGGGATCGTCATGACGCACTCCCAGTGATCGAGGACGGGTCGAGGCGGTAGATCCGGGCGTCGCTGTCGCGGAACACCAGCGTCGCTCCCGGCAGCTCCCGGATCCCCGACTCGAAGCGCTGGAAGTCCGCGGCGGGCATCAGTCCGCTCATGTTGAGGGCGGCCTCGTTGCCTCGGGTGAGCAGGAGCAGCAGGCCGCCCTTGCCCTCGTACCGCGCTGCCTCCTGGAGGGTGGACACGCAGCTGTCGGGGCGGTAGTCGGCGGCGCACATGGACTCGACGGACCGGCGGGTGAACTGCTCGTAGCCGGTTGCTGCCCAGGGCGTCGACGGCGCCCCGGCCACCAGCAGCGAGCCGGGGGCTGCGACCTCCTGCAGCGCGTCCACGGCGCGGATCTCTCCGGCGGTGAACATGTCGAAGCGTGCGTTGCCGTAGCGACCCGCGACGGACAGCACGGCGAGGCCGACGCACACCAGCGCCAGGGCGCTGGCGCGCAGGGGCCGGAGGGTGGGGCCGAGGGTGAGCGGGAACAGCGCACGAGCCGCGAGCAGGGCCACGAACGGCAAGGCGAACAGGGTGACCCGCATCAACATCTCGCCGCCGTAGCTGTCGACGGGCAGGAGCGCGAAGGGTACGGCGGCCAGCACGTACGGCCTCAGGTCACGGTCTCCGCGCCGCCAGCTCCGGATGCCTCCGACCAGCGCCAGCCCCCACAGGGAGACGGTCAGCAGGGTGCGGACATGGAGGATGTCGAGGTGACCGGCAGATCCGCTGAACCGTGCCGAGACGTTCGCGGCAAGCACCGCGGACCTGTCGTCGCCGAACAGGGGGTGACCGTTGAGGTACGTGTAGGCCGGGAACGTCAACCAGAGCAGGAGGAACAGCCCCACGACGACTGGCAGGAGCGGGACGCAGGTTCGGCGGAGCAGGGTCAGGGCCGTGAGCGAGGCCACGAGCATCACCGGGCTCAGCTGATGGCTCATCACCAGGGCGGCCGACAGGGCGAGGGCCACGAGGAGGGCGGCCGCGCGTGCCTTGCGGTCGGGGTTCTCCGGAGTCGCCGTGCCCTCGAGGAACCAGGTGCGCAGGCCGGCTCGGCTCCACAGTCGGTCGGGGACCGGTGGCGGAGTCGCACCCAGGGCCGACATGACCAGCGCGAGCACAGCCAGGTGGAGGACGACGCCCAGGGCCTGCGGTGACAGGTAGTCCTGGTCGATCCAGTTGCCCAGCAGGAAGAGCCACACGGCGAGCAGGAGGTGCGTCCGGTCGCGCGTGAAGACCCGGAGCACCGCCCAGATCGCGACGCACCACAGGGCCACGATGGCCATCGGGGCCCACAGCGCCACGTCGACCGGCCGCAGCCCGGTGGCGTGGGTGAAGGTGGCGAGACCGGAGAAGAAGCCCGGCCAGTTGAAGTAGACGTCGATGTGGGGGTCGATGCCCACCCTGGTGAGAGCGTCGGCGATCCCGATGTGTCGCCACGAGACGGCGTTGCGCGGGATCTGCGAGACGGCGGCCGAGACACCGTAGACGAGGACGACCAGTCCGGAGAACAGGCCGACGAACAGCCACCGGGGGGCCAGTCGCCGCGACAACGCAACGACGAAGGCGATGTTCAGGCCGACCAGTCCCACCCAGTACCCGAGCGGCAGGGCGCGCGCGAGCCCGTAGTCGTCGAGCCGCTCCAGGTCGACCGTGGTCGCCGACCAGACGGCGAGGGCGACACACAGGACGGTGACGATGCCGAGGCCCAGGTCCGCCTTCGAACGGGGCCGCCGATGCGCACCACGGACGCGCGGGCCGAGGGTGCGACGGCGCTCGTGGAGGAGTCGGCCGCCCGCCCAGACCGCACCTGCCGTCGACGCGGTCACCCACGCCACCGCGGTCGCGGTGGATCCGTGCGGGGCCGCGACCAGCGTCAGCGCGCAGATCGTCGTGGCCAGCACCAGGCCGGAGAGGATGCCCTCCCGGACGAAGCCGGACGCCCGGCACCAGGCGCTGTAGGCCTGCCAGACGGCGAACGGTGCCACGCCCAGGGCGAGGACGCGCAGCGCGGAGGCCGACGCCTCCGCGTAGTCGGCGCCCACGAGCAGCAGCAGCGGGTGAGCGAGGACGGCCACCCCGGCCGCCGCGGCACCGCCGAGCAGGAGACCCCACCGCAGCCCGTCCGCGACGATCTCGGTGATCGCCACCGGGTGGCGCACTCCCTCGGCGAACTGGGTGAGGCCCACCTGGATCGGCACGTTGTACGCGACCCAGGCCAGCATCCATGCCGGGTACCAGTACGCCGTGGCGACCGGGGAGACCACGTGGGCCAGCAGCAGC
Organism: uncultured Actinomycetota bacterium; assembly: GCA_963784485.1. Taxonomy (GTDB): domain Bacteria; phylum Actinomycetota; class Actinomycetes; order Propionibacteriales; family Nocardioidaceae; genus Marmoricola_A. The sequence goes on from CAWARH010000005.1 coordinate 1,375,669, forward strand.
GGGACCAGCAGGGCGGGGAGCCGTTCGGTCAGCGTCAACACGTGGTTGGGAAGCCCGACGACGAGGTGGCCGCGGACGTGCCCGAGGTCGAACCGCGCACGGTAGCGGTAGCCGATCCATCTCCTCAGCTGTACGGCACCGGCCAGGCAGACCACGAGGGAACCGACCGACCAGCAGGCGAAGACGGTCGTGGCGGACAGCCTGCCCCACGTGAGTGCGCAGGCGAGCAGCGCGACCAGTGTGGCCACGCCTCCCAGCACGTAGCGCAGCACCGTGCCCGAGGAGCGGCCGAGGGCGATCCCCGCCTGGTCCAGGGCGACCATCACCGTCCCGGCGATGGCGGCGACGAGGAACGCCACGGCGAACGCGGGGGCGACCCGGTCCGCGCCGGTGCTCCCGCCGAGCAGGCGGCCGACGGCGAGGAAGCTCAACGCGACCGCCCCGCTCGCCGCGGCCACCACGGTGAGGCCCCCGTCGAGCACGCGGGCCGGCGACGCGCCGCGGCCGATGGCGACGATCATGGCGGCGCCCATGCCGAGAAGCGCGATCTGGGTGCACAGCATCACGCCGGAGACCGCCGCGGCCACGGACCCGATGGACGCGACGCTGGCCAACCGGGCGGCCACGATCCAGAACAGGTATCCCGCCCCCAGCTGGAACCCCTTGGCCAGCACCAGGAACAGCGCGGACCCGCGCAGCGACGTGACCTCCCGGACCTGGACGGGTGCGACCGTCGCGGTCATGCCACGCTCGCGCTTCCGTCGTCGTCAGCCAGGAGCGAGCCCAGCAGGTCCTCGAGCACGTCCACGATGTCGTCGGAGGCGATGTCCGGGGTGTAGACGCTCGGGACCTGGAGGACGTAGGTGGGCAGGCCGGCCAGCGCAGACCTCAGCACGCCCGCCTTGCTGGCGAACAGATCCCCGAGGGAGAGCTGGGAGGTCGCCGCCAGGCCGGCGAGCAGGTCGCGGGAGAAGCCGGGCAGCTCGAGGTGGAAGTTGCCCATCATCCGCTGGACCATCCACTCGGTGTCGCGCTGGAGCAGACGGGTCCGGGCGCCGTGGAACCTCTCGACGTAGACCGAGGTCAGCAAGGGGGCAGCCGTGGTCACCTCCACGCCCGGCAGTGCCTTGCGGGCGGAGACGATGCGGTGCTCGGGCGACCAGCGGCGGGAGACGTCGGCGAGCCGGGGGTACTTCGCGACGTGGGGGTGCACCAGGGTCGTGAGCCGGCCCACGGGGCGGGACAGGGCGACCGGCACGAGCGGCTTGCGGGAGCCGCTGAAGAGGTGGGGATAGAGCGGGCGGTGGTGAGGCTTGATGAACATCGGCTTCTCGTAGTTCAGCAGCCGTCCGTCGGAACCCACGAAGGCCCAGTCGTCACCCATGAAGCTGAAGCCCGCCCGTCGCGTGAGCTTGGCGATCGTGCTGGTCTTCCCCGTGCCCCCGGCGGCAGGGAGGGCGATCGCGTGGCCGTCGTAGGCGACCGTCGCCGCGTGGACCATCGCCGCGCCACGGGCGACCATCAGCACGTCGAGGAGCGGCAGGACGGCGGTGAGCAGCTCCCCGGACCCGTGCACCTGGTACCCCTGGGCGTGGCGGACGACCTGCACACCGTGGCGGCGGAAGACCACGGCGGAGGGGGTGTAGACGAGGTCGTCCTCGAGCACGGCGGCGTCGAGCATCAGCTCGGACCGCTCGTCCACCACGAGATCTCCGGCCACCTCGTGGTGGACCCGGAAGGCGCCCATCATCGCGTCCAGCTGGGGAGCCGTCGGAGCCAGCGCGTGCACGCGTAGGCCGACGATCCCGTGGATGTCGAAGTTCAGCCACTCACCCGAGTCGATCGTGGTCATGTCGTCCCCCCTGGGATGTCTCTGCGGACCCGCGAAGGGGCCGCTGGTGACCATGCTCAGTGCTGGCAGGCACCACGACCTCCGTAGGAGGGACTGGCCCGCTCTACGCAATCCGGGGGGTCTTGCGAGGGGCTAGGAAAGGTGGCTCCGTGCTGAGCTTCAGGCTGGCTTCAGGCTGCCGAGGTGATCCTGGTCGGACAGGACAGACGCGAGGAGGAACAGGGATGAGCAAGAGGACATGGGCAGCGGCAGGCGGTCTGGCGGTCGCGGCCGTGCTCGTCGGTGGGGGTGTGGCCTTCGCAGGCCAGGGGGCCGGAGGGCCTGGCGAGCGCGGGTCGCACGACTACACCGAGCAGCAGTCCAGGACGGCGGTGGGCGCGGCGCTCGAGGCGACGGGGGGAGGGACCGCCCACAGCGTCGAGCGCGACGGCGAGGACGGGGCCACGTGGGAGGTCGAGGTGACCCGTACGGACGGGACCACCGTCGACGTACGCCTCGACGAGAGCTTCGGCGTCGTGGTCATCGAGGGCGACGGCGAGCCGACGGTGGACCGGGGCTGACCGGGCCGACCTGAGGACACGCCGATCAGGGGCGATCAGCCCGACGTGAGCGCGGCGCGCACCTGCTCCAGGGTGCGCGCCACGTCCTGGCCGGGCGGGCACACGATGACCGTCGCCCCCGCAGAGGCGCCAGCACCAGCGGAGGCGCTCGGGAACCTGCAGGCCGGTCGGTCCAGGGTGAACACGAGGTCCAGGGCCCGGTCGAGCTCCTCGCGGGGCGACGCGGCGGTCCCGCGCAGCCACTGGCGGAGCACGTGGTTGTGGGCTGCGATGGCGGCCGTGGCCATCACCTCGGCCCGCAGGGTCCCGTCCTCGCCGTCGGCGAGCCAGCGCCGCAGCCGCCGGGTGACCAGGCGTACGTAGCGCTGCACCGACGCGCTCTCCCGGTCGCGCAGCACGGGCACGGCAGCGGTGAGCCGGTAGCGGGCACGGGCCGTGTCTCCCTCGGCCACGTAGTGGTCGAGCACCAGCCGGATCGCCTCGCGCAACGCCACCTGCAAGGTCTCGGCGCTGGCGCTGGCCAGGCGCGCCTCGACCTGCGGCAACAGGGCGTCGTGGTCGGGGAAGATCACCTCCTCCTTGCTCCCGAAGTGCCGGAAGAACGTGGTGCGCCCGGTCCCGGCCCGCGCGGCGATCTGCTCGACCGTGGTCCCGTCGTACCCCTGCTCCTCGAAGAGCGAGAAGGCGGCACGGACGAGTCGCTCGCGCGCGGGACCTCCGCGAACCGGTGCCTGAGGCATGGAGCCCTCCGATGGCGGGCGTACTGTGCGGTACGCAGTTTCGTTAGTACGGTACTCCATACCCCCCGTTGGGCGGTCGCACCGGCCATGATGACTCCTGGGCGACGAGCACGACGAGAGACGACGAGGAGCCTGCCGTGATCATTGGAGTGCTGCGCGAGGCGCGACCGGGTGAGACCCGGGTCGCAGCGACGCCGTTGACGGTGGTCCAGCTGCTGAAGCTGGGCTACGAGGTGGTGGTGGAGCCGGGTGCGGGAGCGGCGGCGAGCTTCACCGACGAGGCGTACGTCGAGGCTGGGGCGACGGTCGGCAACCCGTTCGACGCGGACCTGGTGTTCGGGGTGAATGCGCCCTCGACCGCCCAGCTGGACGCCCTCGGAGAGGGCGCCACGCTGGTGAGCCTGCTCAACCCGGGCTTGGACCCGGGCCTGGTCGAGGACCTCGCCCGGCGGCCGATCACCGCGCTCGCCATGGACGCGGTCCCTCGGATCTCCCGCGCCCAGTCACTGGATGTGCTGTCGTCGATGGCGAACATCGCCGGCTACCGCGCCGTGGTCGAGGCCGCCCACGCCTTCGGTCGCTTCTTCACCGGCCAGGTCACCGCGGCGGGCAAGGTCCCGCCGGCGAAGGTGCTGGTCGCCGGGGTCGGCGTCGCCGGTCTGGCTGCGATCGGCGCGGCCGGCAGCATGGGTGCGGTCGTGGTGGCCACCGACCCTCGTCCGGAGGTGGCCGACCAGGTCAGGTCGTTGGGGGGTGAGTACCTCTCGGTGGAGTCGGCTGAGGTCGAGGTCTCGGCCACGGGCTACGCCAAGGAGATGTCGAGCGACTACAACGCCCGCGCCGCCGCGCTGTACGCCGAGCAGGTCCCCGACGTCGACATCCTGATCACCACCGCGCTGATCCCGGGTCGGGCTGCGCCGATCCTGATCACCGCGGACATGGTGGCGAGCATGAAGCCGGGCAGCGTGATCGTGGACATGGCCGCCCAGAACGGCGGCAACGTCGAGGGCACGGTGGCCGGCGAGGTGGTGACCACCGGCAACGGGGTCACGCTGATCGGCTACACCGACCTCGCCGGTCGCCTCCCCGCGCAGGCCTCCCAGCTGTACGGCACCAACCTGGTCAACCTGATGAAGCTGATGACCCCGGGCAAGGACGGCCAGCTGGTCCTCGACTTCGACGACGTGGTCCAGCGGGCGATCACGGTCGTCCTGCGCGGCGAGCTGACCTGGCCGCCGCCGCCGGTGCAGGTCTCGGCAGCCCCCGCTGCGGCTCCGGCTGCGGCGCCGGTCAAGGAGTCGCAGGTCAAGAAGCCGACCTCGCCGGCTCGCAGGTTCGGCATCGTCGCCGGGGCGGCGCTCGCACTGTTCCTGGTCGCCGCGCTCTCCCCGGCCGCCCTGCTGGGCCACCTGACCGTCTTCGCCCTGGCCATCGTGATCGGCTACTACGTGATCGGCCACGTGCACCACGCCCTGCACACGCCACTGATGTCGGTGACCAACGCGATCTCAGGGATCATCGTGGTCGGTGCGCTGCTGCAGATCGGCCACGACGAGGGCCGCGCGACCCTGATCACGGTGGTGTCCTTCGTGGCCATCCTGCTCGCGTCCATCAACGTCTTCGGCGGGTTCGCGGTGACCCGCCGGATGCTCGCCATGTTCACCCGTAGCTGAGAACCGGAGCTGACGAGAAATGACTGTCGAGACCGCAGCCCACGCCGCGTACATCGTCGCGGCCCTGCTCTTCATCCTCGCCCTGGCCGGCCTGTCGAAGCACGAGACGGCCAAGGCGGGCAACACCTTCGGGATGGCCGGGATGGCGGTGGCGCTGGTGGCCACGATCGCCCTGGCGATCGACCGGGACATCTCCGGGGTCGGCCTGGGCCTGCTGGTCGTGGCCATGGTGATCGGCGCGGGCATCGGCCTGCAACGGGCCCGGGTCGTGGAGATGACCGGCATGCCCGAGCTGATCGCGCTGCTGCACTCCTTCGTCGGTCTGGCGGCGGTGCTGGTCGGTTGGAACGGCTACCTGCTGGTCGAGGCCGACCTGGGCGGTCCCGAGGCGGACCTGATGCGCTCGCTGGACACCTTGGGGATCCACCACGCCGAGGTCTTCATCGGCGTCTTCATCGGGGCGGTCACCTTCACCGGGTCGATCGTGGCGTTCCTCAAGCTGTCGGCGCGGATCAGCTCGGCGCCCCTGGTGCTGCCGGGCAAGAACCTGCTCAACCTGGGCGCCCTCGTGCTCTTCGTGCTGCTGACCGTGTGGTTCGTCGCCGACCCCGCGCTGTGGCTGTTGGTGCTGGTCACCCTGGTCGCGCTGGCGCTGGGGTGGCACCTGGTCGCCTCGATCGGCGGCGGGGACATGCCGGTCGTCGTCTCGATGCTGAACAGCTACTCGGGCTGGGCCGCGGCAGCGTCCGGCTTCCTGCTCGAGAACGACCTGCTCATCATCACCGGGGCCCTGGTGGGCTCCTCGGGTGCCTACCTGTCCTACATCATGTGCAAGGCGATGAACCGGTCCTTCATCTCGGTGATCGCAGGAGGGTTCGGCATCGAGGCCGGCCCGGCCGAGGACAAGGACTACGGCGAGCACCGCGAGATCACCGCCGAGGGGGTAGCGGAGCTGCTCGGGGCTGCCGACAGCGTGGTGATCACCCCGGGCTACGGGATGGCGGTCGCCCAGGCGCAGTACGGCGTGGCCGAGCTGACCCGCAAGCTCCGTGAGCGCGGGATCGACGTACGGTTCGGGATCCACCCGGTCGCCGGACGCCTGCCCGGACACATGAACGTGCTCCTGGCCGAGGCCAAGGTGCCCTACGACATCGTCCTGGAGATGGACGAGATCAACGACGACTTCGCCGACACCGCGGTGGTCCTGGTCATCGGTGCCAACGACACGGTCAACCCGGCCGCGACCGAGGACCCGACCAGCCCGATCGCGGGGATGCCGGTCCTGACCGTCTGGGACGCCAGCGACGTGATCGTGTTCAAGCGGTCGATGGCCTCGGGCTACGCAGGGGTGCAGAACCCGCTGTTCTTCCGGGACAACACCGCGATGCTCTTCGGCGACGCCAAGGACCGGGTCGAGGACATCCTCCGGGCCCTCTAGCCCCGCGCCGGCATCGGCGCCCCGGCCGCTGTCGTAGGGTGCGCGCAGGGAGGCGGCGATGGGTGAGGGTGGGGACTGGCGCTCGTCACGGCGGGTGACGCTGGCCGACGTCGCGGAGGCCGCGGGCGTCTCACGGGCGCTGGTCTCGATCGTCATGCGCGACGCGCCGGGTGCCAGCCAGGCGACCCGGGAGCGCGTCATGGAAGCGGCGCGTGCGCTGGGCTACCGGCCGGACGTGCGGGCGCGTGCCCTCGCCGGCCAGCAGTCCCGGCTGATCGGGGTGATGTTCGGCGTCGCGGGCATCTTCCACCTCGACGTGCTCGACGGGCTCTACACCGCCGCGGAGCGCTCGGGCTACGGCCTGATCCTCAGCGCGCTCACCCGCAGCCGCGACGAACGCCGTGCAGTGGAGTCGCTCCAGGACTTCCGGTTCGACGCCCTGGTGATGCTCGAACCGCCGACCCCGCAGCCGTTGATGGCCGGACGACTGCCGCTGGTCGTCGTCGGGTGGCAGGTCGACCACCCGGAGGTCGACTCCGTGCGCACCTCCGACGAGCAGGGGATGCTGCTCGCGGTCGGTCACCTGGCCGATCTCGGGCACGTCGAGATCACCCATCTCGACGGTGGTGACACCCCGACGGGCGCCTCGCGACGGGCGGCGTACGTCGCAGCCATGCAGGCCAGGGGCCTGGGCGACCGGGTCCGCGTCGTGCCCGGCGGCGACTCCCAGCTGGGGGGGCAGCGCGCCGCGCGGGCACTGCTCGACGAGGGGGACCTGCCCACGGCCGTGATCGCCTACAACGACGACGCCGCGGTGGCGGCGATCGGCGTGCTGAGCCAGCGCGGTCTCGACGTGCCCGGCCGGATGTCGGTGATCGGGTGGGACGACAACGCGATCGCCCGACTGGCTCAGGCGGACCTCACCACGGTCGCACAGCAGCCCGACCTGATCGCCACCTTGGCCGTCGAGCGACTCGTGGCCCGGATCAGCGGCGAGACCGTGACCGAGCGCGACGTGGTGCTCGAGCCCCGGCTGGTCGTGCGCTCCAGCACGTCGGCTCCAGACAGGCGTTGACATGTTCTGACAATCCGCGTACCTTCATGAGCATAACTAGAGCGCTCTAGTTCTGGTCCGAGGAGGGCACATGCCAAGCACCACCGTCCGTCCCGACCTCGAGCCCGGCTTCGACTGGCAGCGCATCGAGACCGGCCACGACGACGGGGACGGCTGGCTGCACTCGGGCATCGCGGTGCTCCCGGACGGCTCGGTCGTGGTCGCCCATCCCCACGGCGGCAGACTGGTCCGGGTCGCGGTCGACGGCACGACCACGACCGTGCCGACCGGTCTGACCGAGCTGCACTGCATCACGGTCGGCGCTCATCGGGACGGTCCCGTGCTCTGGGTGGCCGACAACGGCCATCGCTACGTCCCGGGTGCCCCGGCGTACGACGAGCTCCGCCACCCGGGCCGCCTGGTCGCCCTCGCGCTCGACGGCTCCGTCGTCCAGGAGCTGGTCGACCCCCAGGCCGGCGGTCCGTGGTCGCCGACCTCGGTGGCGCCGGTCGACCCCGCCGACGCCCACAGCGACCTCTGGGTGGCCGACGGGTACGGCCAGTCGCTGCTGCACAGGTTCGCCGCCGACGGGACCCTGCTCGCGACCATGGACGGCAGCGGGTCCGGCGCGGCCTTCGACTGTCCCCACGGGCTGCTGGTCCGCCCCGGCTCCGCCGGACCCGAGCTCTACGTCGCCGACCGCGGCCGACGCCGGCTCGTGGTCTTCGACGTGGACGGCGCGTTCCGCCGGATCGTCGGGGCCGGTGACCTCCAGAGCCCGTCGAGCCTGGCCCACCTGGACGGATCGCTGTGGGTCACCGAGCTCTTCGGCTCCGTGGCCGTGCTCGAAGAGGACGTCGTGGTCGGCCGGCTGGGAGCAGCCACCCGCGACCACCGCGACCCCGCCTGGCCCAACGCCCTCGACGAGCGGGGCCACACGGTCGCGCCGACGCTGCTCGCCACCACCTTCAACAGCCCGCACGGGATCACCGCCCACGGCGGCGATCTCTACCTCACCGAGTGGGCGATCGGCGGCCGGGTGCTCCGGCTCCGCCGCTCCCCGCGCACCACCTGACGACCCCACCACCCGCTGACCCCGAAGGAAGACCTGCCATGAACCGACCCCCCGTCCGCATCGGGCTGATCGGAGCCGGCCGCATCGGAGCCTCGCACGCGGCCGTGATCGCGCGCCGCGTTCCCGAGGCGCAGCTCGTCGCCGTCGCCGACCCCCGCCCCGGCGCGGCCGCAGCCGTCGCCGAGCCGCTCGGCGCCCGCGCGGAGACGTCGGTGGAGGCGCTCATCGGCGCCGACGACGTCGACGCCGTCGTCATCGCCGCCTCGTCGACCGCGCACGCCGCGCTGGTCGTGGCCGCGGCCGAGGCCGGCAAGCACGTGTTCTGCGAGAAGCCCGCGGGCATGACCCTCGCGGAGATCGACGGCGCGATCTCGGCGACCGGGAAGGCGGGAGTCGCCTTCCAGGTCGGCTTCAACCGGCGCTTCGCGGCCGACTTCGTCGCCGCCCACGACGCGGTCACCGACGGACGGGTCGGGTCGGTGCAGCTGATGCGCTCGGTCACCCGCGACCCCGGCACCGGTCCCGCCGACCCGGCCGCCGTGCCCGCCTGGACCATCTTCACCCAGACCCTCATCCACGACTTCGACGCCCTCAACTGGCTCAACCCCGGCGCCCGCGCCGTCGACGTGGTCGCCACCGCCGACGCCCTGGTCAAGCCGGACTTCAAGGACAGCGGGCTGCTCGACACCGCCGTCGTGGTCGTCCGCTACGACAACGGAGCCCTCGCTGTCGCCGAGGCCAGCTTCGCTGCCGCCTACGGCTACGACGTCCGCGGCGAGGTCTTCGGCTCCGCAGGGATGGTCACCGCGGGCGACGGCTCCTCCACCGCGATGCGCCTCCACGACGCCGGGGGCCGCTCCGCGGCGACCTCGCGCAGCGACACCGACCTGATGATCGACGCCTACACCGGCGAGCTCTCGGAGTTCGCCACAGCGGTCCGGGAGGGCCGGTCTCCGAGCGTCGGTGGCGAGGACGCCTGGGCGGCCTTCGCGATCGCGGAGGCCTGCATCGAGTCCGTCCGCTCGGGCGCCCGCGTCACCGTTGCCCCGAGGAGCCAGGCATGAGCTTCACGCTGGCGGTGTGCGCCGAGATGGTCTTCACCGACCTGCCGCTGCTCGAGCGCGTCGCGCGCATCCACGACGCCGGCTTCGCGGTCGAGATCTGGGACTGGTCCACCAAGGACGCCGACGCCCTGGTGGCGACCGGTGCGCAGTTCACGTCGATGACCGGCTACCTCACCGGCGACCTGGTGACCCCCGAGGGCTCCGCTGCCCTGCTCCGCACCGCGGAGCAGTCGATCCCGTTCGCCCAGGCGATCGCCTGCCCGTCGCTGAACCTGCACGGCACCGGGCTCGGCGAGGGCGGCCTCCCGGTGCGGCCGGTCGACGTCGTCACCGGCGACATGTGGCTCGCCGCCGGTGCCACGCTCGCCCGGGTCGCCGACCTCGGCGAGCGGCACGGGGCGACCTTCGTCCTGGAGAACCTCAACACCGCGGTGGACCACCCCGGCACGCCCTTCGCGCGAGCCGCGGACACGTTGGCCCTGGTCCGCGCCGTGGGCAGCCCCCACCTGAAGATGAACCTCGACCTCTACCACGCCCAGATCGGCGAGGGGAACCTCGTCGAGCTGGTCCGCGCCAGCGCGCCGTACCTCGGAGAGGTGCAGGTCGCCGACGTGCCCGGCCGCTGCGAGCCCGGCACCGGCGAGGTCCGCTGGCCGTTCGTGGCCCGTGCCCTCGCCGACGCCGGGTACGACGGCGTGGTGGCCATGGAGGCCTTCGCCAGCGGCGACTCCGACCTGGCCCTGGCCCGCTTCCGCGAGGCCTTCACCCTCTCCTGATCCACCACCCGTTCTCGCCCGTCCATCCCCTCGTCGGAGGTCCCCGTGTCCACGGAGCAGCTCAACACCCCCCTCGTCTACGACCCGTTCTCGGAGGCGTTCAAGGACGACCCGTTCCCGGTCTACCGCCGCCTGCTGGAGGAGGCGCCGGTCTACCACAACGAGAAGTGGGGCTTCTGGGCCCTCTCGCGCTACGACGACGTGCGTGCCGCCCTCCTCGACCCGGTCACCTTCATCAACCACCCCGGCATCGACCTGGACGCGACCAACGACCAGGGTGGCGCGGGCAACCTGCCGAACATCGACAACCCCCGCCACGACGAGCTCCGGGCGGTCGTGCAGCGCGAGTTCATGCCGCGCAGCATCGCCAAGCTCGAGGACGACGTACGCCGGATCACCACCAGCCTGGTCGACTCCTTCGCAGGACGGGGCAGTGCCGACCTGGCCCAGGAGCTGTCCTGGCCGCTGCCGTACGAGGTCTTCTTCGACTTCCTCGGGCTGCCGCACGGCGAGGAGCGCGCCCAGCTCATCGCCTGGTCGCACGGGCTCAAGGACCGGTTGCCGGACGACGACCGGCTGACCCCGCACGCCGCGGCGTGCACCGAGAGCTCGCGCGAGTACCTCGCCGGTCTGCTCCAGGAGCGCCGGCGGCGTCCGCGACGGGACCTCCTCACCCACATCGTGCAGTCCGACATCGCCGGGGTGCCCTTCGCCGAGGAGCACATCGAGCCCGCCTCGGAGATCGTCGGGCTGGTCTTCGGTCTCTACCTCGCCGGCATCGAGACCACGGCCGCGCTGGTCTCGACCCTCTTCCAGGAGCTCGGGGCGAGGCCGGACCAGCAGCGGGCGCTGCGCGAGGACCCCTCCCTGATCCCGGCCGCGATCGAGGAGGGCCTGCGCTTCCGCACGCCGCTCCAGCTCACGGTCCGCACCGCGACCCGGCCGGTGGAGCTGCACGGCGTCACCATCCCCGAGGGTGCCCGCGTCGCCATGGTGGTGGGTGCGGCGAACCACGACCCGCGGCAGTTCGCGGAACCGCAGGTCTACGACGCACTGCGCCCTCCGGCTCGCCACCTCGGGTTCGGCGAGGGTCTGCACGGGTGCCTGGGCAACCCGCTCGCCCGGCTCGAGGCCCGCGTCGCCCTCGAGGTCGCCCTGCCGCGCCTGGGGGAGTTCCGGGTCAGCGGGACCCCCGTGCGCTACCCCTCGACGCCGAACATGGCCGTGCTCGACCACCTCCCGGTGTCGTTCACCCCGCAGCCGGCGGTGGAGCACACCCCCCAGGAACGGCGCGAGGCCGCTGCCCGGGTGGGGGACACCGAGGTCGTGTCCCTGGTGGTGCGCGACCGGGTCGAGGCCGCCGACGGGGTCGTGCTGCTCGACCTGGGCCACGAGGACGGCGGCGACCTGCACGCGTGGGAGCCCGGGGCGCACGTCGATCTGGTGCTCGACAACGGGCTCACCCGGCAGTACTCGCTGTGCGGTGCCCCCTCCGTCCGCGGCACCTACCGGGTGGGGGTGCTTCGAGAGCCCGCCAGCCGTGGCGGGTCGGCGTACGTCCACGACGCGCTGCGCCCAGGTGCCCGGGTCGGCGTGCGCGGCCCGCGCAACCACTTCCGGCTCGAGCCCTCGCCCCGCTACCTGTTCCTGGCCGGTGGGATCGGGGTGACGCCCCTGCGCGTCATGGTCGACCAGGCCGAGCGCGCCGGAGCCGAGTGGAGCCTGGTCTACGGCGGCCGCAGCAGGTCCTCGATGGCCTTCCTGGACGAGCTGGCCGCCTACGGGGACAAGGTCACGGTGTGGCCGCAGGACACCCATGGGCTGCTCGACCTCGACGGGCTGCTGGGACAGCCGCGCGAGGACACGCTGGTGTACGTCTGCGGTCCGGGGCCGCTCCTGGACGCCGTCGAGGAGCGATGTGTGTCCTGGCCCGCGGGAGCCCTGCACCTGGAGCGGTTCGCGGCCAAGGACCTCACCACCCCGGTGCTCGACGAGCCCTTCGAGGTCGAGCTGTCCCGGTCCGGCGAGGTCCTCGTGGTGCCCACGGACCGCTCGGTCGTGCAGGTCCTCGAGGACCACGGCGTCCCGGTGCTCACCTCGTGCAGCGAGGGCAAGTGCGGCACCTGCGAGGTCGGGGTGCTCGGTGGGCTGCCCGACCACCGCGACTCGCTGCTCACGACCGAGGAGCAGGCGCGCAATGACAGGATGATGGTGTGCGTCTCCCGATCTGCCACCGCGCGACTCGTCCTGGACCTCTGAGCCACCGCTCCTCCGCGGAGGTGGACCAGTGAGGTTCGGCTTGGTGGGGACCGGGCCGTGGGCCGAGATGGCCCACGGCCCGGGCCTCGCCGCGGCCCGGAGCGTCGAGCTGGTCGGCGTCTGGGGGCGCCGGCCCGAGCCTGCCGCCGCCCTTGCGGCGTCGCTCGGCACCGGCGCCTACGACGACTACGACGCTCTGCTCGGTGACGTCGACGCCGTCGCGTTCGCGGTTCCCCCCGACGTCCAGGCCGACCTGGCACTGACCGCCGCCCGCGCAGGCAGGCACCTGCTGCTCGACAAGCCGGTCGCGACCGACGTGGTCGCCGCCCGGCGGCTGGCCGACGCGGTCGAGGAGGCCGGGGTGGGGTCGGTGGTCTTCTTCACCGACCGTTTCGTCGAGGCCTCCCGGCGATGGTTCGACGACCTGGCGCGCACCGGCGGCTGGAGGGGCGGGTGGCTGCGTTGGTTCAGTGCCCTGCACGAGGCGGGAAACCCGTTCGGAGGCTCGCCGTGGCGGCAGGAGCACGGAGCGCTCTGGGACATCGGACCGCACGCCCTGTCCACCCTGAGCACGGCGCTGGGCAGGGTGACCCGCGTCAGCGCCGTGGCCGGGCAGGGCGACCTGGTCACCCTGGTCCTGACGCACGAGGGCGGGGCGACGAGCAGCGCCACGCTCAGCCAGTTCGCCCCCGCGGCGGCGGCCGGGTACGAGGCGGTGGTCTGGGGGGAGGCCGGGTTCTCGACGATGCCGATGCGCCCCGACGGGTCGCCGGGGCCCCAGCTGGCCCGGGCCGCCGAAGAGCTGGTCGATGCCGTGACGGACGGACGCACCCACCCCATGGACGTCGCGTTCGGGGTCCGGGTCGTCGAGCTGCTGGCCGACGCCGCGGCGCAGGTCGCGGCGGAGACCGGCGACCCCGGCCAGGTCAGGTCGTGAGCAGGTTGATCTCGAACGTGTAGCGGCTGGCGGCGTACAGGTGGTCCCCCCACTCGACCACCTCGCCGTGGTCGTCGAAGCTGAGGCGCTGCATCGTCAGGACCGCGGCCCCACGGGGTTCGCCGAGGAGCCGGGCCACGGCCGCCCCCGCGGTGCGGGCGCCCACGGTCTGCACCGCCGAGTGCAGATGGACCCCGTGGGAGCGGAGGATCTCGTACAGCCCCCGCTCCTCGAGGTCCGCAGCGGTGAAGGTCGCGAGCCGAGGAGGCAGGTAGTTCGTCATCCGGGCGATCGGCATCTCGCCGGCACTGCGCAGGCGCTCGATCTTGCACACCGTGCTGCCCTCGTCGACGGCCAGCTTCTCGGCCACCGTCGCGTCCGCCTCGACGGACTCGAAGCTCAGCACCTGGGTGGCGGGAGCCTGGTTGCTGCCTGCCAGGTCGTCGAAGAGGCTGGTCAGCTCGAGAGGGCGGCGCACCTTCGGCTGGACCACCCGGGTGCCGATCCCGCGCCTGCGGACCACCAGCCCCTTGTCGACGAGGTGCTGCATCGCGCGCCGCATGGTCGGTCGGGAGAGGCCGAGCCGTTCGGCCAGCGCGATCTCGTTCTCGAAGAGCGTGCCGGCCGGGATCCGGCCCGAGCTGATCGCGGTCTCGAGGTGCTGGGCGACCTGGAAGTACAGCGGCACCGGGCTGGTGCGGTCGATCTTCAGCGCGCGCAGGGTCTCCTCAACGTCGTCGATCCCAGCGGTGGGTGTCATGGATGACAGTATGTCAGAACGTTTAGCCATGGCGGCGGCGCCTCATGCGCTGACCACGAGCAGGAGGGCCGCCACGCCGCCCAGTCCCAGGGCAGCCACCTCGAAGGTGCGCTGCTCCATGCGGCGCACGGACAGCACCCCGACCACTCCGCCGACCACCATGGCCGGCACCAGCGCCAGGTCCATGAGCAGGCTGCTGCCCGAGATCAGTCCGAGGCCGGCACTGAACGGCACCTTGGCCAGGTTCACCGCCAGGAAGAACCAGGCGACGGTGCCGAGCATCTCGAGCATCGGCAGCCCCGCCAGGATGAGGTAGAGCGTCATGACCGGCCCACCGGCGTTGGCGGTCATCGTGGCGAACCCCGCCACCAGTCCGATGAGCAGGGACAGCCACGGTCTCGCGCTGACCGTCCCGGGCACGGGGCGGGCCCGGGTGCGCTGGTAGACCTGGATGCCCGTCATCACCAGGAGGATCGCCCCGATGGCCAGGCGCATGATTTTGTCGTCGACCACGGAGACGAACCAGGCACCGAGCAGCAGCCCGGGAAGCACCCCGGGGATGAGCCGGCCCAACGTGGTCCAGGACCCGTGCCGGCGGTAGACGCCCACCGCGATCAGGTCGCCGCACAGCAGCAGAGCCAGCAGCGCCCCGGTCGACTCCTTGGAGGGGAGCGCGGCGGCGAAGAGCACCACCGCCAACGACCCGGCGCCGCCCAGAGCGGTCTTGGCGAACCCGACCAGCGCGGCGCCCAGCGCGAGCAGGGTCCACGCGACCGGTGACAGCTCGGGCAGCACTCTGCGACCTCAAGCCCGCACCCCGCGGGCTGCGTCCTTGAGCACCTCGGCCGCGACCTCGAGGCCCTCGAGGGGCCCGAACGAGGTGTCCTCGTGCTCGATGTTGATCGCCATCTCCGGGTCCACCGCGTACAGCGCCTCCACGAAGCGGGTCCAGAACGCGACGTCGTGGCCCTGTCCGAGCGCCACGAAGTCCCACGCGGAGTCCTGGGGCCACTCGTTGGCGAACTCGTGCCCGCCGAGGTTGAGCGGGTTCTCCTCCGGAGCCAGCCGACGGAAGCGCTCGTCGAGGACGCCGTAGATGCTGGCGTGCTGCTGGTTGATCCGGACGTCCTTGGCCGCGGCGTGGACCACGAGCGGTCCGAGGTACTCGATCGCGGCGACCGGGTCCATGCCCTGCCAGAACAGGTGCGAGGGGTCCATCTCCGCACCGACATGGGTGGCCTCGCAACGCTCGACGAGGCGCTTGAGGGTCGGCGGGTTGAACACCACGTTCTGGGGGTGCATCTCGATGGCCACCTGCACGCCGTGGTCGGCGGCCAGGGAATCGATCTCCTTCCAGAACGGAACCGCGACCTGGTCCCACTGGTACTCCAGCACGTCCAGCGAGCCGGAGTTCCAGGCGTTGACGACCCAGTTCGGGACGCTCGCGCCGGGCTCGCCTCCCGGCAGTCCGGACATCGTGACCACACGGGTCTGACCGAGCGCCCCGGCTGCACGGATCGCCCGACGCAGGTCGGCGGCGTGCTTCTCGCCGATCGCCGGATGGGGGTGCAGGGGGTTGCCGTTGGCGTTCAGCCCAGCCAGGGCCACCCCCTTGTCGGCGAAGATGCCGAGGTAGTCGTCGCGGGCGCTCTGGCTCGCGAGAACGTCGTCGATGGGGATGTGCACCGGCGGCAGGAAGCCGCCGGCGTTGA
Source organism: uncultured Actinomycetota bacterium (assembly GCA_963784485.1). Classification (GTDB taxonomy): domain Bacteria; phylum Actinomycetota; class Actinomycetes; order Propionibacteriales; family Nocardioidaceae; genus Marmoricola_A. The sequence goes on from CAWARH010000005.1 coordinate 1,391,569, forward strand.
CCTCGGCCGCATCCAGCCCGAGGCCGGCGATCACCTCGAGAGCCTCGGGGAGGGAGCGGTCGTGCAGGATCGCGGTGTAGACGCCCAGCTTCATGCGTGGACCCTTTCGAGGGAGATGAGGGTCTGGCCCCGATCCCCAGGGGGATCGGGGCCAGTGGTGGTGCGCGTCCCGGTCAGCGGGCGGGGGCCTTGACCACCAGGACGGGGACGTTCGCCTCGAGCACGACGGTCTGGGCCACGCTGCCCATGAGCGCCTTGCCCATCGGCGAGCGGCGCCTCGCCCCGATCACCAGGAGCTCCGCGTCGACCTGGTCCGCGAGCCCGACCAGGGCGTCGCCCAGGTCGGAGGCCCCGGTGGCCAGGTGCAGCTCCCAGGACAGGTCCGTGTCCGGCCGCAGCACCTTCTCGATCTCGTCGGAGATCCCGGCCCGGTAGGCCTCGGTGCGGTCGGCGTCGAGAGCCTCGGGGACCACGTGCAGCACGGCGAGGTCGGTCTCCCGCAACCGTGCCTCGCAGACCGCCTGCCGCATGGCGACGGCACTCGTGGCCGAGACCTGGTGGGCGACGGCGACCGTCATCGCTCTAGCTCGTGCGAGAGCTCGGTGAGCTCGTCACCGCCGGCCATCTGCCGGGTGAGCTCGTCGAGGTCGACCTCGCTGCGCTTCTTGTCGAGCACCGCCTGACCCAGCTTGAGGATCACGAAGTGGTCCCCGACCAGGTAGGCGTGGTGCGGGTTGTGGGTGATGAAGACGACGCCGAGTCCGGCGTCGCGCGCGGCCGCGGTGTACTTCAGCACGACACCGGACTGCTTCACGCCGAGGGCGGCGGTCGGCTCGTCGAGGATCAGGACGCGAGCACCGAAGTACACCGCCCGGGCGATCGCCACACACTGGCGCTGGCCGCCGGAGAGCTCGCCGATGGGCTGGTCGATGTCCTTGACCACGATGCCCATCTTGCGCAGCTCCTCGTCGGCGATGCGCTTCATGTCCTTGACCTTGAGACCCGACAGCGGCATCTTGCCCGAGGTCATCTCCGAGCCGAGGAAGAAGTTGCGCCACACCTCCATGAGCCCCACCACGGCGAGGTCCTGGTAGACGGTGGCGATCCCGTGGTGCAGGGCCTCGCGGGGGGAGGAGAAGTGCACGTCCGTCCCGTCGACCTTCATGCTGCCCTCGTTGTGCGGGTGCAGTCCGGAGATGATCTTGATGAGCGTGGACTTGCCGGCGCCGTTGTCGCCGAGGACACAGGTCACCTCGCCCGCCCGCACCGTGAGGTTGATGCCCTTGAGGGCGCGGATCGCGCCGTAGCTCTTGCCGACCTCGACCATCTCGACGAGGGTCTCGCCCTCGGTGAGGTGCGGATCTGCGTGCTCGCTCAGGGTGTCGGTCATGGGTCAGCCCACCTTCCGCATGGTCGAGAGTCGCTTGACGTACAGGTTGACCAGGACCGCGAGCAGGAGCATCACGCCGAGGAAGGCGCGGAACCAGTTCGGGTCCCAACCGGCGTAGACGATGCACAGGTTGGTCATGCCGAAGATGAACGAGCCGATGGCGACACCGACGGCGTTGCCGTAGCCGCCGGTGAGCAGCGTGCCACCCACGACGGCGGCGATGATGTAGAGGAACTCGTTGCCGACGCCGTTGCCGGCCTGGAGCGTGTTGAACCGGTAGAGCGTGTGCATGCCCATGAACCAGCCGAGGAAGGCCACCGTCATGAACAGGCCGACCTTGACCTTGAGGACCGGCACACCGACGGCGCGGGCGCTGTCGGCGTTGCCACCGACGGCGTAGATCCAGTTGCCGATCTTGGTGCGGGTGAGGACGTACGTCGCGAGGGCGACGAAGGCGAACCACCACAGGACCGTGATCGAGACCCGGACGCCGAAGATGTCGAAGTTGTGGGAGAACATCCAACGCAGGGAGTCGTACCCGTCCATCTGGTTGATGTTCGGGGTCGAGACCGACCCGGTCACCAGCTTGGTGACGCCGAGGTTCACTCCCTGGAGCACGAAGAACGTGCCGAGCGTGATGAGGAAGCTGGCGATGCCCGTCTTCATCACCAGGTACCCGTTGAGGAACCCGATCGCGAGGGCGCCCAGCAGGGAGATGATCGCGCCCAGCCAGAGGTTCAGGCCGAGCTGGTAGCAGATCATCGCGTTGAGAAGGCCGGCCGAGGTGACGATGACGCCGGCGGACAGGTCGAACTCACCTCCGATCATGAGCATGCCCACGCCCACGGCGACGATCCCGATCGTCGAGCTCTGGTAGAGCACGGTGAAGAGGGAGTCGGCCGACCGGAAGGGCGGCGCCACGATCAGGAAGAAGATGCCGATCACGATCGCGGCCACGAGGGCACCGATCTCGGGCCTGGCCAGCAGACGGCTGCCGAGCCCGAGCTGGACGCGGTTGCCCGCCTCTGCGTGCGCTCCCAGGTCCGGTTTCTTGTCAGAGGTCGTACTCATGAGTTGCTCCTTGTGCCGGGGACAGTCGGGAGGGGACGTCGGCCGCGGGAGGACCGCGGCCGACGCCCTTCGAGGGTCAGCGCGTGTTGTTCTTCGCGAACGGGAGGATCGTGTCGATGTTGGACTGGTCGACGAAGGACGGGCCGGTGAGCACGGGACCGCCACCGCCGAGGTCGTTGCCGTTCTTCAGGTTCAGGTAGAGCGCGGTCACGGCCATGTAGCCCTGGACGTAGGGCTGCTGGTCGATGGAGAACTCGATCGTGCCGTCCTTGATGTCCTGGGCGGCGTCGACGTTGAGGTCGAAGGTGACGATCTTGGCGTCGCTGCCCGCTGCCTCGACGGCCTGGAGGGCGTCGAGCGCGATCGGCGCCCCGAGGGTCACGATGTGGTCGATCGACTTGTCCGCGCTGAGGGCGGCCTGGAGCGCCGAGACGACGGCGGAGTCGTCGGCGCCGTTCACCTGGATGTTCTTGGTGCCCGGGATCCCGTCCTTCACACCGGAGCAGCGGGCCTCGAGGGCGACCGAGCCGGCGGCCTGGATGACGCAGAGGACGTTCTTGCCGCCCTCGTCGGCGATCCGCTGGCCGGCGGTCTTGCCGGCCAGGGTCTCGTCGGAGCCGAAGTACATCTGCGCCCCGACCTCCTGGTACTGGTCGATGCCGGAGTTGAACGCGACGACCGGGATGCCGGCGTCCCGGGCGATGCCGACGGCGCCGGCAAGAGCGTCCGGGGTGGCCAGGGTGGTGGCGATGCCGTCGACCTTGGAGTCGACCGCGTTCTGGATCAGCGTGGCCTGCTTGCTGGGCTCGGGGTCGTTGGAGTACTTCAGGTCGATGCCGTAGTTGGTGGCGGCCTGGTTCGCACCGGACTTGATCTTGTCCCAGAAGGTGTCGCCGGGGGTCTCGTGGGTGACCATGGCGATGGTGTAGCCGGAGCTGTCCCCGCCGCCGCTGCCGCCGCTGCTGTTGGCGTCCGTGGACTCGTTGCCGCCGCCGCTGCAGGCCGCGGTGAGGAGGGCGAGAGTGGTGACGAGGGCAAGAGCGCCCCCCTTGCGAACTCGGGTGTTTCTCATGGTTCGGGTGTTCCTTTCGGTGAACACGAACCTCGGGACGTGACGTCGGGCCGAGGTGGACGGTGAGGATCCGGCGGCTGTCGCGGCGGCTTCGCGAGCCGCGGCTCCACTGGTGCTGTCGCCGGTGTGCCGACCATCACAGCCTTGCGGCGCCGTCCCGACCTGTCAAGACTTTGTACTTACATATTTGCGTGGCCGGGAGACTGGTCTGGGCCTTTCCTCTTCTCGTCAGAATGTCAGGACAAAGTCTTGACAGAGGGTGCCGGGGCTGGGTTTGATGGTGCTGCGTCGACCGGTTCGTGACCTTTGGGCCACCGGGACCGACCCCCATTCCCCACCACTCCGGAGGCAACCCGTGAGAACTGTCCAGCACTGGATCGCCGGCAAGACGACGACGGGCTCCTCGGAGCGGACCGCGCCGGTCTACAACCCGGCGACGGGCCAGCAGCAGGCCGAGGTGCTCCTCGGCTCGCAGGGCGACGTCGAGTCGGCCATCGCGGCCGCCAAGGACGCCTTCCCCGAGTGGTCGCAGACCTCGGTGTCTCGCCGTGCCAAGGTGCTGTTCGCCTTCCGCGAGCTGGTCAACGCCCGCGCCACGGACGTGGCCGGGCTCATCACCGACGAGCACGGCAAGGTCCTCTCCGACGCGCTGGGAGAGGTCCAGCGCGGCCTCGAGGTGGTGGAGTTCGCGTGCGGCATCCCCTCGCTGCTCAAGGGCGACTACTCCGACCAGGTCTCGACCGACGTCGACACCTTCTCCTTCCGGGAGCCGCTCGGTGTGGTTGCCGGCATCACCCCGTTCAACTTCCCCGCGATGGTGCCGATGTGGATGTTCCCGGTGGCCATCGCCTGCGGGAACACCTTCGTCCTCAAGCCCAGCGAGCGGGACCCGTCCGCCTCGATGCTCATCGCGGAGCTGTGGCAGCAGGCAGGTCTCCCCGACGGCGTCTTCAACGTCGTGCACGGTGACAAGGTGGCCGTCGACACGATCCTGGACTCCCCGGACGTGGCTGCGGTGTCCTTCGTGGGGTCCACTCCGATCGCGCGCTACATCCACGAGCGCGGCACCGCCAACGGCAAGCGGGTCCAGGCGCTCGGTGGCGCGAAGAACCACGCGATCATCCTCCCGGACGCCGACGTCGAGTTCGCCGCCGACCACCTGGCTGCGGCTGCCTTCGGCTCTGCGGGGGAGCGGTGCATGGCGATCTCCGCCGCGGTGGCCGTCGGCACCGCCGGCGACGCCATCGTCGCCGCGGTCAACGAGCGGGCCCGGGCGGTCAAGGTCGGCTCCGGACGCGACTCCGACTCCGAGATGGGGCCGGTGGTCACCAAGGCCGCCCAGGAGCGTATCGAGGGCCTGATCGGCAGCGGGCAGAGCCAGGGTGCCGCCGTCACCGTCGACGGTCGCGGCTACGAGGTCACCGACCACCCGGAGGGCTACTTCGTCGGCCCCACCGTCATCGACCAGGTGACCACCGACATGGACGTCTACACCGAGGAGATCTTCGGCCCGGTGATCTCGGTCCTGCGGGTCGACACCGTGGACGAGGCGATCGCGATGATCAACGCCAACCCCTACGGCAACGGCACCGCCATCTTCACCTCCAGCGGCGAGGCCGCGCGCCGCTTCCAGCGCGGTGTCCACGTCGGCATGATCGGCATCAACGTCCCGGTGCCCGTGCCGATGGCCTACTACTCGTTCGGTGGGTGGAAGGACTCGCTGTTCGGCGACAAGCACGTGCACGGCCCCGAGGGTGTCGGCTTCTACACCCGCGCCAAGGTGGTCACCGCCCGGTGGCCCCGCAGCAAGGCTGCCTCCGAGGCCAGCTTCCACTTCCCCACCAGCAAGTAAGGACTCCCTTCCTCCATGTCTGACCTCTCCAAGCTCCGGCTCGGCACCGCTCCCGACTCGTGGGGCGTCTGGTTCCCCAGCGACCCGCACCAGGTGACGTGGGACGTCTACCTGGACGAGATCGCCCGGGTCGGGTACGTCTACACCGAGCTGGGCCCGCAGGGCTTCATGCCGCAGGACCCCTCCCAGCTGCAGGACGAGCTGGCCAAGCGCAACCTCACGGTGTGCGGTGGCACGGTCTTCGCGGGGCTGCACAAGGGCGCCGACGCGCTGGCGAAGGCCAAGCAGGAGTTCGGCCAGGAGGCCAAGCTGCTGGCCGCGGTCGGCGCGGAGTACCTCGTGCACCTGCCCGAGCAGTACACCGACCAGCACAGCGGCGAGTCCACCGAGGGTGCAGACCTGGACGCCGAGCAGTGGAAGAACCTGGTGACCGGCACCGACGAGCTGGCGAAGTACCTCCTGGAGTCCTACGGGGTGAAGCTGGTCTTCCACCCGCACGCCGACACCCACGTCGACACCCAGGAGCGGATCGAGCGGTTCCTCTCCGACACCGATCCCGACCTGGTGAACCTCTGCCTCGACACCGGCCACGTGTCGTACTGCGACGGCGACAACATCGAGATCATCGAGCGGTTCCCCGAGCGGATCACCTACGTGCACCTGAAGTCCGTCGACCCGGTGGTCCGGGCCCGGGTGCTGGCGGAGAACATCTCGCTCGCCGAGGCGGTCAAGCTCGGCGTGATGTGCGAGCCGCCCTACGGCGAGCCGGACATGCCCCCCCTCCTGGACGCCCTCGGCAAGCTCGACCGGGAGATCTTCGCGGTCATCGAGCAGGACCTGTACCCCGTCGAGCCCCACATCCCCCTGCCGATCGGCGCCCGGACGGCCGGCTACTACGTCGGCTGCGGCCTGGGTCCCGTCCGCCGCTGGCCCTACTGACCCACCCAGAGAAGAGGCAACCCACCATGACGCTCCGTGTCGGAGTCATCGGGACCGGAATGATCGGTCAGGACCACATCCGCCGCCTCACCGAGGTGGTCGCGGGAGCAGAGGTCGTCGCGGTCAGCGACGCCAACGCCGACGTGGCCCAGCAGGTCGCGGCCGGGCTGAAGAACGCCACCGTGCACGCGACGGGGGAGGAGCTGATCGCCGACCCCGCGGTGGACGCGGTGATCGTCTGCTCGTGGGGTCCCACCCACGAGGCGTACGTGCTGGCCTCGATCGCGGCCGGCAAGCCGGTCTTCTGCGAGAAGCCGCTGGCCACCACCACCGAGGCCTGCCGCAGCATCATCGACGCCGAGGTCGCCCACGGCAGCCGGCTGGTCCAGGTCGGCTTCATGCGCCGCTACGACGCGGCGTACCGCGCGCTCAAGGCGGTCATCGACTCCGGCGAGATCGGCGCACCGCTCATGTACTACTCGGGGCACCGCAACCCCGACGTCCCCGGCCACTACACCAAGGACATGGCGATCGTCGACACGGCCGTGCACGACTTCGACGTCACGCGCTGGCTGCTCGGCGAGGAGCTGACCGCGATCCGGGTGATCGCCGCGAAGCCCAACAGCCTCGGCGGCGACCTGCAGGACCCGCTGCTCATGGTCGTCGAGAGCGAGTCGGGCGTCCTGGTCAACGTGGAGACCTCGGTCAACATCCGCTACGGGTACGACATCCGTGGCGAGGTGATCGGCGAGAGCGGCACCGCGGCGCTCGCCGACCGGGGCCACGTCGTGCTCCGCAGCAACCACCGGGTCGGCGTGAGCGTGCCCGAGGACTGGCGCGAGCGGTTCATCGACGCCTACGACGTGGAGTTCGCCGCGTGGATCCGTGCGGTCAGCGCCGGCGAGGGCGCGACCGGACCGAGCGCCTGGGACGGGTACGCCGCCCAAGCCGTCTGCGACGCCGGTGTCGCCGCTCTCTACTCCGGTGAGCGGGTCGTCATCGAGCTCGGCGACAAGCCCGCGCTCTACTCCTGACCACCCGACCCGACCGCACCCCCGACCAGCGAGAGGCCGCGCGATGAAGATCGCCCTGGATCCGTACATGTTCCGCTCCACCCCGTTGCTGGAGCTCCCTGCACTCGTCGCCGAGCTCGGCTTCGAGTACATCGAGCTGTCGCCACGCGAGGACTTCATGCCCTTCTTCCTGCACCCCCGGTGCGACGACGGAACGGTGAAGGCGTTCAAGAAGGCACTCGACGGGGCCGGGGTGAAGATCGCGGCGAACCTGCCGCTGTACCGCTGGTCGGGCCCGGACGAGGACGAGCGCCAGGCTGCGGTCCGCTACTGGAAGCGGGCCATCCAACTCACGACGATGCTGGACTGCGACGTGATGAACTCGGAGTTCAACGGCCGTCCCGAGCAGGCCTCGCTCAGCGAGGCCCAGTTCTGGCGGTCGATGGAGGAGCTGCTCCCGGTCTTCGAGGCCGAGGGCGTCCAGCTCCGCCTGGAGCCGCACCCCGACGACTTCATCGAGGACGGGCTGGTCGCGGTCGACATGGTCCGGGGCATCAACTCGCCTCTGGTCTCCTTCCTCTACTGTGCGCCGCACACGTTCCACATGGGCGGCAACATGGTCGAGATCATGGAGTACGCCGGCGACCTGATGACCCAGCTCCACGTGGCCGACTCCTTCGACCACACCGGCTCCTCGGGTCTGCGCTACATCACCAACCCGCCCGGCAACCCGGTCCGCGTGCACCAGCACCTCGACATCGGCCAGGGCGAGGTCAGGTGGGACGCGTTCTTCGAGACCGTGAACAAGCTCGGCTTCGGTGACCGGGACGACACGGTCATGACCGCGTGCGTCTTCGCCTGGGAGGACCGGGCGCGCGAGTCGACCGCCCACATGCGCCAGACCATCGACAGGTACGTGTCCTCATGGTGACCGACGCTGACCACCAGATCGAGCTGCTCACCGTCGGCAGGGTCGGCGTCGACCTCTACCCGCAGCAGAACGGTCCGCTCAAGGACGTGACCTCCTTCGCCAAGTTCCTCGGCGGGACGGCCACCAACGTCGCCGTCGGGGCTGCCCGGCTGGGGCGTCGTACCGCGGTCCTGACCAAGGTGGGGCCGGACGGCTTCGGCGCCTACGTGCGTCAGGCGCTCGAGGGCTTCGGGGTGGACGCCTCCTACGTGGGCACCGCCGAGGACCTGCTCACCCCGGTGGTCTTCTGCGAGCTCGACCCGCCGGAGGACCCGCCGTTGCTGTTCTACCGGCTTCCCGTGGCCCCTGACCTGACGCTGACCACCGACGACGTCCCCTGGGAGCTCGTCGAGAGCGTCCCGGTGTTCTGGGTCACCGGCACCGGCGTCAGCGTCGAGCCGGCCCGCAGCACCCAGCTGGCGATGCTCGAGCGCCGGGGCCGACCCGCCCCCGGATCGGGGCGCCACACCGTGCTCGACCTCGACTGGCGGGCGATGTTCTGGCCCTCCCCGCAGGAGGCGCGCGCCGAGTACGAGCTCATGCTCGACTCGGTCACCGTCGTGGTCGGCAACCGCGACGAGGTCGAGGTCGCGGTCGGCACCCGGGTCCCGAACGAGGCAGCCGACCGGCTGCTCGCCCGGGGCGTCGAGCTGGCCCTGGTCAAGCAGGGCGCCGAGGGCGTCCTGGTCGCGACCCAGGACGACCGCACCCTGGTGCCGCCCCACCTGGTCGAGGTGGTGTGCGGCCTGGGCGCCGGTGACGCCTTCGGCGGCGCCCTCGTCCACGGCCTCCTGGCCGGGTGGGAGCCCGCCCGGATCGCGGAGTACGCCAATGCCGCGGGAGCGGTCGTCGCGTCCCGCCTCGCCTGCGCCGACGCCATGCCCACCACCGCCGAGCTCGACGCACTCGTCACCTCCCGAGGAGCCACCACATGAGCACCGACACCAGCACCGGCACCGGCACAGGGACCGGCACGAGCACCGTCACCGAGCCGACGCTCACCGACGAGCAGTGGTCGGCCCTGCTCGCCACCAGGGCCCGGGTTCCCCAGGCCGTCGGCCGGGCGTACGCCGCGCGCGCCCGTCCCCCCGCCGTGCTGTCGCAGAAGGAGACGCTGTTCCTCGTCGCGGCCGACCACCCGGCACGGGGGGCGCTGGCCTCCGGGAGCGACTCGATGGCGATGGCCGACCGGCGGTCGCTGCTGGCTCGGCTGGTCGCGGCGCTGGAGCACCCCGAGGTCGACGGCGTCCTGGGCACCCCTGACGTCGTCGAGGAGCTCCTGCTGCTCGGTGCGCTCGAGGGCAAGGTCGTGATCGGCTCCATGAACCGGGGTGGCCTCGACGGCGCGAGCTGGACGATGGACGACCGGTTCACCGGCTACGACGCGGCGAGCATCGCCCGGTGCCGGCTCGACGGCGGCAAGATGCTGCTGCGCATCGACGACCAGGACCCCTCGACCGCGGGCACCATCGAGGGCTGTGCGGTCGCGGTCAGCGAGCTCGCCGACCACGGTCTCATCGCGATGGTCGAGCCGTTGCCGTACCACCGGGAGACCGACGGCCGGCTCACCCTGCTCAAGGACACCCACTCGCTCGCCCGGGCGATCACGGTGGCCAGCGGGCTGGGGACCACCAGTGCCTTCACCTGGCTGAAGATGCCTTCCTGCGACCACCCGGAGGAGGTGTTCGCGGCCACCACGCTGCCCTGCGTCGTCCTGGGTGGCGTGCCCGGGCCCGACCCCGCCCAGGACCTGGTGTCCTGGGGCAGGGCACTGACCCAGCCCAGCGTCCGGGGCCTGGTCATCGGCCGTTCGCTGCTCTACCCGCCCGACGGCGACGTCCGGGCCGCCGTCGGGGCGGCCGCCACCGTGCTGCGCGCCGCCCACCCGGAGAACGTCCCGGGCGCAGCGGTATGAGCCCGCACGCGGGCCAGCACCGTCCGTGGGGGAGCGCGTCCGGCGCCGACGGGCGGGTGGTCGACCTGACCCCTGAGACGGCAGGGTGGGACTGGACCGGGATCAGCGTGCTGGAGATCGCCCCCGGCGGGTCGAGGACGGTGCGCACCGGCGGCTCGGAGGCGTTCGTGCTGCCGCTGGCCGGCGCGCTCACCGTGCAGGTCTCCGACGAGGCCGGTGGTGCCCTGGCGACCTTCGAGCTGAACGGACGCGAGAGCGTGTTCACCGCGGTGACCGACTTCGCCTACGTCGGCCGCGACAGCGTCGTCGTGCTGACCAGCCCCGAGGGCTCGGCCGGCGCCGAGGTGGCGATGCCGTCCGCGCGCTGCACGAGCGTGCTGCCCCCGGCGTACGGCCCGGTGGCCGACGTGCCGGTCGAGGTCCGGGGCGCCGGCAACGCCACGCGTCAGGTGACCAACTTCGGGGTTCCCGGGGTGTGGGACCACGCGGAGAAGCTGATCTGCTGCGAGCTGATCACCCCACCCGGCAACTGGTCGAGCTATCCGCCGCACAAGCACGACGTGAGCGAGCCGTGCCCGGTGGTGAACGAGGAGATCTACTACTACCGGATCGCCGGCCCGGACCAGGTCACCCCGTCGCGGGTGGGTCTGGGGTACCACCGGACCTATACCGGGCCCGAGCACGAGCAGGCCGGACTGGCGCCGCTGGACGAGCTGGTCGAGGTCCGTGACCACGACGTGGTGCTCGTGCCCCACGGCTACCACGGCCCCTGCATCGCCGCCCCGGGCTACCCGATGTACTACCTGAACGTGATGGCCGGGCCTGCGCCCGAGCGCGCGCTCGCCTTCTGTGACGACCCCTCCCATGGCTGGGTGCGCGACACCTGGGAGTCGATGGAGGCCGACCCGCGCTGCCCCGTGACCTCAGCCGAGGGACGCAACGACCGACGTACGACCTCCGAGGGAGAACCGCGATGACCGAGACGGCCACGAGCACCGTCCGCTTGACCACCGCGCAGGCGCTGGTGCGCTGGCTGGCGGCACAGCGCTCCGAGCTGATCGACGGCACCGAGGTGCCGTTGTTCCCCGGCGTCTTCGGGATCTTCGGGCACGGCAACGTGCTCGGCATGGGCACCGCGCTGCACGAGGCGCGCGACGTCCTGCCGACCTGGCGGGGGCAGACCGAGCAGGGCATGGCGCTCGCCGCCGTGGCCTACGCCCGGGCGACCGACCGGCGTCAGGTGATGGTCGCGACCAGCTCGGTCGGGCCCGGCGCCCTGAACATGGTCACCGCCGCCGGCCTGGCCCACGCGAACCGGCTGCCGGTCCTGCTGCTGCCCGGGGACACGTTCGTCAGCCGTGCCCCCGACCCGGTGCTGCAGCAGGTCGAGCACTTCGGCGACCCCACCATCTCGGTCAACGACTCCTTCCGTCCGGTCTCGCGCTACTTCGACCGGATCGTGCGGCCCGAGCAGCTGATCTCCACGCTGCCCCAGGTCGCCCGGGTCCTCACCGACCCCGCAGACACCGGTCCGGTCACCCTGGCGCTGCCGCAGGACGTGCAGGCCGAGGAGTACGACTTCCCCGAGGCGATGTTCGCGCCCTGCCTGCACAAGGTGCCGCGCCAGCGCCCCGACACCGAGGCGCTGGCTGCGGCCGCCGAGGCGCTGCGCGGCGCAGAGCGTCCGCTGCTCGTGCTCGGCGGCGGGGTCCGCTACTCCGGTGCCGGTGCGGAGGCGCTCGCGTTCGCCGAGCGGCACCAGGTCCCCGTCGTGGAGACGGTGGCCGGGCGCACGCTCGTGCCGCACGACCATCCCCTGTTCGGAGGCGCGCTGGGCATCGTCGGCGCCGCCTCTGCCAACGACCTCGCCGCGCGGGCGGACGTGGTGCTGGCCGTCGGCACCCGCCTGCAGGACTTCACGACGTCGTCGTGGACCGGGTTCGCTCCCGACGTGCGCCTGGTGACGGTCAACGCCGCCCGCTTCGATGCGGTCAAGCGCAACGCGCTCGCCGTCACCGGCGACGCACGGGAGAGCCTGGCCGAGCTGGGCGCGGCGCTCGGCGACGTGCGGTTCCCCGACTCCTGGGTCGCGACCACCGCGCAGGCCAAGGCCGACTGGGACCTCGAGATCGACCGGCTGCGCGCCGGGGTCGGACCCGACGGCGTGCTGACCTACGCGACCGTGACCGGCCTGGTGAACGACGCCAGCACCCCCGACGACTACGTCCTCACCGCGTCCGGGGGCATGCCCGGCGAGCTGCACGGCGGCTGGCGCACCGGCGAGGTCAAGCACGGCGCCTCGCCGACGTCCGGCGCCACCATGGACCTGGAGTACGGCTTCTCCTGCATGGGCTACGAGGTCGTGGCTCCTTGGGGCGCCGCCATGGCGCGGCAGACGACCCACCCGGACGGGATCGTCACCTCGATCTTCGGCGACGGGTCGTACCTCATGCTCAACTCCGAGATCTACTCCGCGGCCTTCTCCGGGCACCCGTACGTCGCCGTGGTCTGCGACAACGAGGGGTTCGCGGTGATCAACCGCCTGCAGACCAACCAGGGGGCGGCCGGCTTCAACAACCTGCTGGCCGACTCCCGGGGGCCGGGCGCCGCCGAGGGCGGGCGGCGGGTCGACTTCGCCGCCCACGCGGCTGCGCTGGGGGCCCACGTGGAGGACGTGCCGTTCGGGTCCACGGCCGAGGACTTCCGGGCCGCCTACCTCCGGGCGCGGGAGGCTGCCAAGGCGCAGCACCGGCCCGCGGTCGTCTCCTGCAAGATCGCCTCGCACTCGTGGACCGAGTCCGGGGCGTGGTGGGAGACCGGTGTGCCGGCCTCGCTGTCGGGCCGGGCGTCGTACGACGAGACGAAGCCGAGCCAGCTGCGCTGGCTGGCCTGATCCGATGACGCCTCTGCGGCTGGGCATCGTCGGGTTCGGGACCGGGGGCCGGCACTTCCACGCCCCGTTCGTCGAGGCGGCGGACGGGGTGGACCTGGCGGGAGTGGTGACGCGCTCCGAGGAGCGCCGGACGCTGGTCCGGGCCGAGTGGCCCGGAGTCCCGGTCTTCGACTCGCTCAGCGACCTGCTCGACCACGGCGTGGACGCAGTGACGGTCACCACGCCCCCGGCCACGCGTCGCGCCCTGGTCCTGGAGGCGGTCGCGGCCGGGGTGCACGTGCTCGCCGACAAGCCCTTCGCGCCCACCGCGGAGGGCGGCGCCGAGCTCGCCGCGGCCGCCGACGCCGCCGGCGTGCTGCTGAGCGTCTTCCACAACCGGCGCTGGGACGCCGACGTGCGGACCCTGTCGTCGGTGCTCTCCTCGGGGGCGCTGGGTGACCTGTGGCGGGTGCACTCGCGGTTCGACCTGGACGACCCGGCCACCCTGGAGGCGGGACCCGACGGCGGGCTCCTGCGGGACCTCGGCAGCCACGTGGTGGACCAGCTGGTGTGGCTGCTCGGCCCGGTGCGGGCGGTGACCGCGCACCTCGACCACGTCGAGCTGCCCGAGGGACGGACCGATGCCGGCTTCGTGGTCGACCTGGAGCACACCAGTGGGGTCTGGTCCTCGGCGGAGTCGAGCAAGCTCAACCGGCTCGACGTGCGCGAGCTGCGCGCCTACGGCAGCCGGGGGAGCTACCGGTTCAGCGGGGTCGACGTCCAGGCGCAGGCGATCTTCGCCGGCCGGCGACCCGCCGAGGACCCGGCCGGATGGGGCTACGACGTGAACCAGGGCGTCCTGGCCACCGAGGCGGGCGAGACCCGGATCCCGTCGCAGCAGGGCTGCTACCACGACCTCTACACGGCCTTCGCTGCCGCAGTCCGCGGCCAGGGCCCTCAGCCGGTGCCGGCCTGGGAGGGCGTGCGCACCCTGGCCGTCCTCGACGCCGCGCGCGCGAGCGCGTCGACCGGACGCACCGTGGCGGTCGTGGACGTCCAGCGACCCGACTGAGCGGGCCCGCGGTCGCGGACGGGCCAGGGGAGAGCCAGGGGCTCCCCCGATGGGCTCCGCCACCCCGATGAGGGAGGGTGGAGGGGTCCGGGGAACCGCCCCGGCGCAAAGGAGAAGGACCGGTCCCCATGGACGACATCCGACAGAGCCTGGCCCGGCGGGGCCTGACCAGACCACGTGAGGGCAGGGTGCTGGGCGGTGTCGCCGCCGGGCTGGGACGCAGGTTCGGGATCGGGCCCTGGGCGGCCCGGATCCTCTTCGTGCTGGTGCTGATGATCCTGCCCGGCAGCCAGCTGCTGGTCTACCCGGCCCTGTGGATCCTCATGCCCTCCGACTAGTCCCGCAGCGAGGCGCCGAAGGCGGCCACCGCCCGCGGGAACCGACCGGTGGTGATCATGTGGTCGTTGTCCCGGGGCCGGTTGAAGAAGACCGCGAAGGCCAGCCCCAGGCGCTGCAGCTGGGGCCGCAGGTCGCTGTAGAAACGGGACAAGGCCGCCTCGCCGTTGTCCACGGGCATCCCGAACTCGCCCAGCCCGATCGGTTGACCGTCGTACCAGGGCTGGCTCCGCGCCCAGGCGAGGTCGTCGGTGGTGATCGAGGCCAGCGTCTCGCTCGGAGCCGAGGCGTAGGGGTCGAACTCGACGACGTCGGGGGGTGTGGTGAAGCCCGCGCCCACCGCGCCCTCGAAGGCCCGGTCGTAGCCCACCATCCAGTAGGTGCCGAACAGGTTCCGCGGGCCCCCGGACCGGTGCAGCCGGTCGTAGAGGACGGACAGCGCGCGACCGTACACGGAGGGGCTCGCCGAGCTCCCGCTGACCAGTCCCTGTTTGGTCTTGGCGCGGTACTCGTGCTCGAGGGTCGCGTAGACGGGGACGGTCGGGTCGACGGCAGCGAGCGTACGCAGGTCGGCGACGTACTGGTCGAGCCAGACGAGGGACTGCGGGTCGCCCGAGGCGATTCCGGCGAGCAGCTGGGTGCCCTTGGTCGACATCGTGAGGTTCGGGCTGGTCCCGCGCCGGACGCGGGCGGTCTCGTAGGTGAGGTTCACCCGTTGGTCCGGCTGGTAGTACGTGGAGGCGATCTCGGGCAGGCTCCCGAACTCCGCCTGGGTGGTCGCGTCGGGGTTCTCCTGGGGCGGCCCGTTGTAGACCCCGAGCCGGGGCTGACCGCCCGGGGCCGGCGCGGCAGGCGTCGTCGGGGTGGTCGGGACGGTCGGCGTGGCCGGGACCGTCGGGGTGGCCGGGGCGGGCGGCGCCTCGGAGCAGACCTGAGCCAGGACTGCGGCCTCGGCCGCGGCGACCCGCTGCGAGGTGGACAGCACGTGACAGCCGGGGCCGACGCCGTCGACCGCGCTGGTGCCCGCCTCGGTCCGGGACGCGGTGCGGACGCCGTCGAGGTACAGCGGCGTGCCTGCGGGAAGGCGCACGGGGACCGACACCGTGGCGGTGGCGCCCCCCGGCACCCGCACCCCGGTCGCAGCGGTGGCGCCGTGGGCGACGACGGCCGCGCCGACCACGCCCTGCGGGGTGGGGACGGTGGCCGTGGCCCACTCCAGGGGGCCGGGGCGGGGGGTGAGCGCGAAGGTGGCGTAGCCGGGGGAGGTGGGACGGAGCCCCAGGATGCCTGCCGGGAGCCGGGCGGCGCCTGCTGCGGCGGTCGGACCTGCTCCGGGGGCGCCGTCGCCGGTGACCGCGGCCAGCGCCAGGTCCGGCCGTCGACCCGCGAGCAGGGACTCCACGAGGAGGCCGGTGCAGGCGGTGCTGCACGACGGCTCACGGTCGGCGAGGGGCGCAGCGGCCGCGGCCGCCTGCTCGTCGGTGGCCAGGCCGAGTGCGACCGCCAGCACGGTGGCCTGGACGGCGCGGTGGTCGAGGGGGCGCAGAGCCTGGTCCGCGCCGTCCCGGAAGGCATGGGCGGCGTCGTCCCACAGCCAGCGGTTCGCGGACGCGCGGATCGCCGCGGCACGGCCCTGCAGGGCGACCGCGTCGCTGCTTCGTCCGAGGACCTCGGCGAGGTCGGCAAGGTCGGCGTAGGCCCGGTAGGCAACCGCGTTCACGGCGGTGTTGTAGGCACCGAACCGGTAGCCGTCCCGCGCGGTCTCCGGCGCGTCGACCCCGGCGCACCCGGGACACGGTGTGCCGGTGTCGCCGACCACGCTGCGTACCAGCCCCGACCCGGGGTCGACGCGGTCCTCGGGCAGCGACGCGAGCAGGGCGTCGAAGTGCTCCGCAGCCCAGCTCAGGTCGCCGGTCTGCTGCCAGGCGTCGTGGGCGGCGACCACGGTGAACAGCGGCGCCTCGGCGGTCCAGCCGGGGTGGTCGAGAAGGTCGGTGAGGGTGTTCTCCACGTCGCCGTCACCGAGGCCGGCTGCCCGCTCGGCCACCGTCCGCAGCCACGCGTCCCGTTCGCCGAGCGCGCTGCCGGGGTCCGTGGCGGCGGGGTCGCCCGCGAAGGCCTCGATCGTCTCCTGGGCCAGCTGCCAGGCGCGGTCCGCGTCCGGGTCGGAGGAGGTGAACGTGGTGGGCTGCGGGTTCTGCGGCAGGTACGTCGTCGCGGTCACGTCGCGTGGCGAGAGCCCTCCGGGTGCGCCGGTCACGGTGACGTAGCGGAAGGTGTGCGGGCTCCAGGTGGTGACGACCTGGGCGCCGGAGCGCAGGACCCAGCCGGTCGGAGCAGGGTCCAGCGGGACGTCGGCCCCGGGGGCGGACTCGGTGAACCGCACCTGGACCACCTGGCCGGGTCGGCCCCGCAGGGCGACCTGCAGGTCGCCCCGCCAGGTGCGCCCGAAGTCGACCAGGTAGCTGCCGTCCTCCTGGGCCACGACGCTGAGCGGCGACCGGGTCTGCGCCTCTCGAGGCGGCGTGCTCGACCTCGCCAGCCCGTCGAGGGCCGGGCCGACGTCGGGTGCCGACCAGGAGGCGTCGTCGAACCGGGGCCGGTCGTAGCCGGACGGGAAGCGGCGGGTGTCGAGGGGCCCGGACGAGGTCCAGGAGTCCGCGGTGTCGGTGGTCCGCCATGCGTTGCCGGTGCGCACCGTCGTGGTCGTCCCGTCGGTGTAGCGGACCGTCAGCAGGCTCTGCAGCCGGGCGCCTCCCGGGGACCGGTCCTCGATCCCGAGCGCGTGGGTGCCGGGCTGGAGCAGACCGGTCACGTCGAGGCCGGTGACCCGAGGACCGGCCTGCGCGGGCTGACCGCCCAGGCCGAGCGGTGTCCCGTCGAGGGTGAGACGGAAGTCGGTCGGCAGGTCCGGGTCGGTGGGGGAGGCCGCGGTGTACCAGTGCGCCCAGGCCACGTCCTTGCCCGCGGCGACCGTGAAGTCCCGGCGGAGCAGGCCCACGGGTGAACCTTCGCGAGGTTGCCGCACGGTCTGGGAGTCGTCCCAGCCGGGAGCGGGGGCGGTGCCGAACGAGGCGTCGTCGGACCACGCGGAGGGCGTGCCGCTGGCCCAGGTGCGCACTCGCCAGGTGAACTGCTCGCCCGGCTCCAGGGCAGGCCCGGCGTAGGGGACCGCGACGTGCTGCGACCCCGGCACGCGACCGGAGTCCCAGACCCGCTGGGAGGTCGAGCCGCGTGCGGTGCCGACCTCGGTGTCCACCTGGACCTGGTAGGCGGTCTGCCCGTCGGTGTCGGCCTGCCAGCCGAGCCGCAGGGTGGCAGGGTCCGCGGCGACCGGTGCCGTGAGGCGGTCCACGGTCAGCACCTCGGGCGCCGCGCCGTCGAGCGGGACTGCGCCGAGTGCCGTGCCGACCGGCACGGCCGAGGCCGAGAAGACCAGCAGCAGGCCCAGCAGCAGGCCCAGGATCGAGCGCGGTGCGGCGTCGAGCACGCGTCCTCGTGGCGCCGTCGTCCTCATCGGTCCCCCCGTCGTCACCATCCCCTCGACCAGGCTGGCCGACGTGACCGGGACGGTTGTCAGAATGACGCGGGCGTCACGAGACTGTCATTGGGCCAATATCCCGGGTCCGGGGGTCGGAGAGCCCGCGCGGCATGCCTCGACCTGGGGGGCGCCGATGGTCCCGGACCGGACGACCGCCGACAAGCCGGGCAGAGGCAGGGCCGCGCCGCCTCAGGAGCCGTGGTCCGCGAGCCGATCGAGGATCCGCTGCAGCACCGGGTCGTCCGGGTCGCCGGTGAGGATGCCCTGGGCGTGCCTCGACCCGGGGACGAGGAGGAGGTCGTTGTGGTCACCCGGTGCCGAGTCGACGACCTCCCGGGCGACGTCCACCAGGGGTTCGTCCTCGCTGGCGATGACCAGGACGGGTTCGCTGCCGAGCCCCGCGACGCTGGTGTTGGGGGACAGCAGGATCAGCTGGTCGGGAAGGCGCGGCTCGCGGCCGGCCAGCTCCAAGATGGCGTCGGCCCCCGCGCTGCCCCCCATCAGGGCGACCTCGCGGACCCCGTCGGACTGCAGGTCCTCGACTGCGGCCTGGATCGCCTCGGGGGTGATCGACTCGACCGCCACCACGCTCATGCCCAGCTCTGCGATGGCAGCCGCCTCCTGCTGCCAGCTCGCGGCGTCGTAGGAGGCGCCGTGCGCCAGGACGACCCCGTAGGCACCCTCGCCCCAGCGCAGCACCGGGGATCCCTGCACGGTGTCGGCGGTCCCCGACGAGTCCGGGGAGGCTGACCCGCAGCTTGCCAGGAGCGCAGCGAGAAGCAGAGCGGGGACGGTCCGGAGGACGGGCATCTGTCCAGGCTAGGCGCCGAGGAGCGGGGTCGGCCGGAGGTCGGCCCGCGGCGTCAGCGTGCGGAGTTGACGCTGATCCGGTCGAGCCGTCCCTGCTGCACCTTCCAGTGCTCCAGGATGTCGTCGTACGCGCCGCTGGCCAGGAGCTGCTCGAAGGCCCCGCGGACGGCGTCGCGCAGCCCCGGCTGGTCCTTGGCGACGGCGATCCCGTACAGCCCGGGCTCGTACTGCGTCGTGGACGCGAGCTGGTACTGCGAGGAGGTGCGCGGATCGGTCACGAGGTAGACGGCGGGGGGCAGGTCGTTGAGCACCGCGACCGCCCGGCCCGTGCGCAGCTGCATGAGGGCGTCGGAGTTGGTGTCGTAGGTCCGGAGGGAGATCGGTGCCCCGGTGCAGTTCTGCTGGGTGCGGCGCAGCAGGTCGACCTGGGTGGTGCCGCGCTCGACGGCCACCTCACGGCCGCACAGGTCGGCCAGGTCTGTCACCCCCGCGGGGTTGCCGCGCTGGACGACGATCGCGGTGCCGGCGCTGAAGTAGTTCACGAAGTCAGCCCGGCGCTCCCGCTGCCGGGTGTCGGTCATCGCGGACATGACCAAGTCCAGGTCGGTGCTCGCCAGAGCCGGCATCAGGTCGGTGAAGCCGGTCACGACGAACTCGAGCCGCACGCCGAGCACTGTGCCCAGCGCGGCGCCGAGGTCGGGCTCGGCCCCGACGATCCGGCGGCCGTCGGGACCGAACGAGGACATCGGTGCGTACGACGCGTCGGTCCCGACCCTGAGCACTCCGCGCTGTCGCACGCGGGCAGGGAGCAGGTCGTGGAGCGCCGGGTCGAGGCTGGAGACCGCAGCCGGGGCTGGTGCAGGGGTGGCCGCTCCGCAGCCGGACAGCAGGCCGGCGAGGAGCGCGGTGACGGCGAGCCCGGTCATGCGCGCGCGGAGCGAGGTGCGTGGGCGAGGTGAGCAGGGAGGAGTCATGGGCAGACCCCTTCGGTGGACGGGGCGGAGGACACCGTGATCTGCGGCCACGGGACCGGCCGTTGCCAGAGGTAGCCCTGACCGTGGTCGCACCCGGCGGCGGTGAGCCAGTCCGCGACGGCCTGGGTCTCGACCCCCTCGGCGGTGACGGTGTGCCCCAGAGTGTGCCCGAGGTCGATCAGGGACCGGACGATGGCCTGGTCCTGGGGGCAGGCGCCCAGGTGGGCGACGAACGACCGGTCGATCTTGAGCTCGGTGACGTCCACGCTGCGCAGCTGGGTCAGGCTGGTGTACCCGGTGCCGAAGTCGTCGAGGGAGATCACGGTGCCCAACCCAGCCAGGGCGCCGATGACCTGGGTCGCGGTCGCCACGTCGAAGGCCACCGCGGTCTCGGTCACCTCGAGGTGGAGCCGGTCGGCGGGGACCGCGGTCTCCTCGAGCATCGTCCGCACCGAGTCGGCGAACTCGGGTGAGCACAGGTTGCGCGCCGAGACGTTCACCGCGACCGTCCAGTCCCGTCCGGCGCGGGTCCACTCGGCGTAGTCGGCCAGGGCGCGGTCCAGCACCCACTCGGTGAGCGGCCCGATGATCTCGGACCGCTCCGCGGCGGCGAGGAAGGCCGACGGGGGCAGCAGACCGCGCTCGGGGTGCTGCCACCGGAGGAGGGCCTCCACCCCCGTGACCCGTCCGGAGCCGAGATGGACCTTGGGCTGGTAGTGCAGCACCAGCTCGTGACGGTCCAGGGCGAGGCGGAGCTCGCGCAGGAGCCCGAGGGTCTCCTGGGCCGGGCGCGCGTCTGCGGGCTGGTAGACGACGACCCCGGTCGGGCCGTTCTTGCCCTGGTACATCGCGGCGTCGGCGTGCTGGAGCAGCTCCTCGACGGTGTCGGCGTCGTCGGGGTAGAAGCAGACGCCGAAGCTGGCCGCCACCTGGAGGGTGGCTCCGGCGAGGGTGACCTCGGCGCCCAGCTCGTCGCGGATCGCAGTCAAGAGGCGGACGGTCTCCTTGCGGTCCCCACCCTGGGGGAGGACCAGGCCGAACTCGTCGCCGCCGAGCCGGGCGACGGTGTCGTCGGTGCGGAGCAGGCCCTCGAGGCGCTGGGCGACCACGCGGAGCAGCTCGTCTCCGGCGTGGTGGCCGAGCGTGTCGTTGACCTCCTTGAAGCGGTCGAGGTCGATGAGCACCAGGGCGCCCCGGGCGCCGTGGCGGGAACGCGCCAGCGCCCCCTCGGCGGAGCGGCGGAAGAGCTCGCGGTTGGCCAGCCCGGTGAGGGGGTCGTGCAGTGCCTGGTGCTCGTGGTCGGCGGCGAACCGCCGCAGGGCGCGGGTGGTCCACCAGGAGATCAGGGCCATCACGGCGTACAACCCGAGCAGCCCGAAGGCGAGCCGGCGGACAGCGGCGTGGGTGTCGGCTCGAACCGCCACCTCGATGTCCCGGTAGGGCAGGGACACCTCCAGCACGCCCACCGCCTGCCCGTTGGACTCGGTGACCACGGGCTGGAGCACACGGATCAGGGGAGCGGAGGTCGAGGAGCCGGCGGGCACGACGCGGGCATCCACCCTGCCGTCGGTGGCCGCGCGGAACGCGGGGTCCTCGGTGGGGACGATGCCGACGCGGCGCCCGTCGTCGGAGAAGGACACGGTGCCGTCGAAGCCGAGCAGCCGCAGGTGGGCCACCGACCCCTGGAAGATCGCCAGCTGGGTCGCTGTGCTGAGCCGGTCCTCCTCCTCCCGGGTCAGCCCGGTAGCGAGGTCGGCTCCGCTGAGGGCGGGGGCGATGGCCATCTGGCCGATCACCGCGGCCTGGGCGCGACCCTCGTCGAGGGCATGGCTGAGCCCCTCCCGGGCGTACCCCTGGACCAGGACACCTCCGAGTGCGCCGATCGGCACCAGGCTCGCAACGGCGTAGAGCGCGAAGAGGCCAGCTCCCCGCCTGCTGCGCCGGTGCCGTGTCATCGGTTTCCTGCTCCGTCCCGAGAAGCGAAATGTCGTATTGATCACTAAAGTACGGCTGGGCGGTGGCGCGCGAAGGCCTTTCCTGCGAACTGCAGTACGGTGCCCGACGCGACACGAGGCGCGGCGACCGATTCGGTGCCGGTTCCGTCCCGATCCGTCTAGGGTTATCCCGAGTGCGTGCTGTGGACCGGGGGGTGAGAGATGACGGTGCCGTCGTCCGGTCAGTCCCTGCTCGCCTCCATCGAGACCGAGCAGCCGCTGCCGCTCACTGTGACCCGCCTGGCCCGCCTGGTCTGCGACGACAGCTATGACACCGAGCAGGTCGTCGAGCTCGTCTCTCTCGACCCCGTGCTCACCGCGGCTCTGCTCCGGCGGGCGAACTCCTCGGCCGCAGGCTCGTCGTCCCCGATCGCCACCGTGCGGCAGGCCGTGGTCCGGATCGGCACCGGCCCGCTGATGTCCCTGGCGTTCGCGGTGTCGGTCGCCGGGCGGCTGAGCACGGCGGTGCCGGAGTACGGCCTCGCCGAGGGAGAGCTGTGGCGCCGGTCCGTGGCAGCCTCGGTCGGCGCCGAGGTGGTCCGCTCCGCCGCCCGGGTCGCCGTGCCGGTCGAGGCGGCGACCGCCGCGCTGCTCCACGACATCGGCCTGCTCCTCCTGGCCCGTCACCTGCGGGCCCGCCGGGCCCGGATCCCCTACCAGTCCCAGGAGTGGACGGGCGCCCAGCTGCTGGCCGCCGAGGTGTCGCAGTTCGGCGTGCACCACGCGGCGGTGGGGGGACTCGTGGTCGCCAAGTGGCGGCTGCCCCGCACCATCGTCGACGCCGTCATGCACCACCACGACGTCTCCGACCAGCTCTCGCCGATCGCTGCGACGGTCAACCTCGCCCACGCGATGATCCCCTGGGTCCTCGACGACGCGGCCGCCCGCACCGACGCGTCGCTGCAGCCGGTCGTCGAGTCCCACGCCGTCGTCCTGCGCGGGCTCGGCATCGAGGAGCGGGCCTACGCCGAGGTGCTGGCTGTGGCCCAGCGTCGCTACCGCGAGCTGTCCGACCGCTACCGCGTGGAGTAGCCCAGCTCTGCCGGGTCGGCGTTCCCCCCACAGACCAGCACGCACGTCCGCTCCCCGGGTGCGGGCACGTAGGCCCCGCCCAGGAGGGCCGCGAGGGCGACCGCGCCCCCCGGCTCGGCGGCGACCCGCAGCTCGCTCCACAGCCGCCTCCGGGCGGCGACGACGGCCGCGTCCTCGACGAGCACCGAGGTGCCGCCCGCCGCACGGAACGCGGCGAACCCGGTCTCGCCGATCCGGGAGGCGCCCAGCGCGTCCGCGGCGAGGCCGCCGACCGGGACGGTCACCGGCTCACCGGCCGCCACGGCGGCGTGCAGCGTCGGACAGCCGGTGGGCTCGACGGCCACGACCCGGACCCCCTGGCCGGCGAACCAGGCCGCCACCCCGCCGACCAGGCCGCCACCGCCCACGGCGACCAGCACCGTGTCGAGGTCCGGCACCTGGTCGTCGATCTCCCGGGCGACGGTGCCCTGTCCGGTGACGGTGGGCAGGCTGTCGTAGGCGTGCACCGCCAGGGTGCCGTCCTCGGCCGCAGCGGCCGCGCTGGCGGCGTGCGCCTCGGCGTACGACGCCCCGACCGCGGTGACCGTGGCACCCAGCCGGCGAATCCCCTCGACCTTGACCTGCGGGGCGGAGGTGGGGACGAAGACCTCGGTCGGGAGGCCGAGCCGGGCACCGACATGGGCGACAGCCAGACCGTGGTTGCCCCCGGACGCGGCCACCAGGCGCGAGGCGGCGGTGGGAGCGGTGAGCACGCTGAGGAACGCCCCCCGGGGCTTGAACGAGCCGGTGTGCTGCATCAGCTCCAGCTTGAGGGTCACCGTCCGGTCCTCCAGGGCAAGGTCGACGACCGGCGTCCGGCGCACCCGCTGCCCGAGGAGGTCGGACGCGGCGCGGATCGCGGCACGGGTGGGGACCGGCTCCGGGAGGGACATGGCGGCCAGCGTAGCCATCGCCCGGCCGACCAGGCTGGTCGTCCCCCGGCGGTCTCGACAGGCAGTTTCGCGTCAATCGTCCGGTTTCGACACCAGGGACGCCCTTCACCACCAACACTGGTCCCAGGCGCGAACGTCGGCACCCGCCTGTCTGATCTCGGAGGAGAGAGTCTTGTACCTCGCACCCCGTGCGCGAGCGGTCCTCGTCGTCGCCGCACAGGCGTCGGCGTACGCGGCGGCTGTGGTCCTCGGACGCATGACCCGACTGCCGGGTTCGGACTACGCGCTGGTCTGGCCGGCGGCAGCCATCGGGCTGCTCTGGCTGATGCAGCTGCGCAGCCGGCGCGGACTCGCCCTGGTCTCGGCCCTGGTGCTCGGGATCGGGTTGGCCGCCAACCTGCTCACGGGGATGGCCGGCGCGATCGCGACCTCGTTGGCTGTCGTGAGCCTGGTCAGCGTCCTGCTGCCCGCGCTGCTCCTGCGCGGTCACCCGGAGCGGATGCGGCTGCTCGACCTGCGCGACCTGCTGCGCCTGCTTCGAGCCATCTGTCTGGGCGCGGCGGCCTCGGCAGTCCTCGGAGGCCTCACGCTCGCCGTGCTCGACCACGAGTCGTTCGCCCGAGCCGCCCTGCTGCTCGGCGCGCGCACCGGGGTGAGCATGATGCTGGGCGTGCCGGTCGCCCTGCGGCTGCGACACGCACTCCTCGGACCTCGCACCCCCCGGCCGTCCCGGGCCCGGGTGGCGGAGGCCGTCGCGGTCGCCGTGACCGGGGTCGCCGTGTTCCTGCTCGTCTTCGAGGCCACCCCCGGGACCGGGCTGGCGTTCGTCACGGTGCCGCTGTGCGTCTACGTCGGCATCCGCTTCTCCACGACGTTCTCCACCGCGTACGTGCTGGTCTGCGGCTCCTGGATCGTCGCCTCCACGCTCGCCGGCCGGGGCGCCGACGGCAGCCTCGTGGTGCAGGCCGCCACGGCCCAGCTCCTCGTCGCGGTGATCGCCGGGGTCGTCTTCGCACTGGCGCTCTACCGCGACGAGCGGGCCCGTCTGGTGGAGGACCTCGACGTCGCCCGCACCGAGGCGCAGGAGCAGGCGGACCTGTTCGCCGCGGTGCTCGACGCCGCGTCCGAGCAGGCCATCATCGGCACCGACGTCACGGGACGGGTGGACGTCTTCAACGTGGGGGCGCAGCGGATGCTCGGCTGCCCCGCCGAGGACGTTCTCGGCGGGACGGTGACCCGCCTCCTCTGCCCGCAGGAGATCGCAGCCCGGGCGGCTGAGCTCGGCATCGAGCCCGGGTTCGAGGTGCTCGCGCGCCTGCCCCTGGTCGAGGGCAGCGAGACCCGGCCGTGGACCTTCGTGCACCACGACGGCAGCGCACGCGAGGTCGAGCTGTCGGTGACGCCGAGGCGCGACTCCCGGGGGCGCCTGACCGGCTACATCGGGGTCGGCGCCGACCTCACCGAGCGCAACCGCGTGCAGCGCGGGCTGGTGGCCAGCGAGGAGCGGTTCCGGCTCGCCTTCGACGCGGCACCGGTCGCCATGCTGCTGGCCCGTCGTACCCCCGGCGAGCCGGACACGATTGTGCAGGTCAACGGGGAGGTGTGCCGCTTCACCGGCTACACCGCCGAGGAGCTGGTCGGGCTGAGCACCGACACCCTGCTCGTCGACGGGATGGCCTCCTTCGCGACGGTGCCCGAGGGGACCGCCGACCCCGACAGCGACGCGCGCCAGGAGTGCGCCTTCTGGCACCGCTCGGGCCTGATCATCTGGGGGGCGCTGTCCTGCGCCGTCCTGCCCGACGGCCAGGCGGTCTACCTGATCGAGGACGTCACCGCCCGCCGGGACGCCGAGGCAGAGCTGCGCCGCCTCGCGCTGCACGACCACCTGACCGGCCTGAGCAGCCGCCCCGTGTTCGAGGAACGGCTGCGGATGGCGCTGCTGGAGGCCAGACGGACCGGTCTCGCGGTCGGCGTCGTCTACCTCGACCTCGACGGCTTCAAGGCGGTCAACGACGGCTGGGGCCACACCGAGGGCGACGAGCTGCTGCGTGCGGTCTCCCGACGGATCCTGGGCACCGTCCGTGCCGGGGACACCGTGTCACGCCTCGGTGGAGACGAGTTCGCCGTGGTCAGCCCGTCCCTGGCCTACCCCGAGCAGGCCGAGCTGCTGGCCGACCGCATCCTTGCCGGGTTCGACCAGCCGTTCCTGCTGCCCTCGGGAAGCACCCATGCCACGGTCTCGGCGAGCATCGGGGTCACCGTCGTCGAGCCGCACACCGAGCTGAGCGCCGAGGAGGTGCTCAGCGCCGCCGGTCACGCCATGAACCTCGCGAAGCGCTCGGGCAAGAACCGGGTGCAGGTCAACGACGCCCCCAGCCGTCACGAGCTGCTCCAGGAGTCGCGGCTGCTGCCCGAGCTGGG
This sequence comes from uncultured Actinomycetota bacterium, assembly GCA_963784485.1. GTDB lineage: Bacteria > Actinomycetota > Actinomycetes > Propionibacteriales > Nocardioidaceae > Marmoricola_A. Next base: position 1,417,775 of record CAWARH010000005.1, read on the forward strand.
GTCGGCGGTCAAGGACGGTCAGCTGTTCCTCATGGGGCAGCAGGTCGTCGACATGCGCACCGGTGAACCGGCTGCGGTCGAGATGCTCATCCGGTGGCTGCACCCGCGCCGCGGCGTGCTGAGCCCCGGCGCGTTCCTCGACCTCGCCGAGACCACCCCGCACATCCACGAGATCGGCCGCTTCGCGCTGGACGAGGCCTGCCTCATCGCCGCGCAGCAGATGCCCGGCCACGTGCCCGTCCACGTCAACGTGTCCGGTCGCCAGTTCGAGACCGGCACCCTGACCACCGACGTGCTCGGGGCCCTCGAGCGGTCCGGTCTCGAACCGTCACGGCTGGTGCTGGAGCTCACCGAGACCCTCGCCGGCAGCATCGGGCCGGAGGTGCGGGCGGACCTCAAGATGCTCCACGACCAGGGCATCCAGCTGGCCATCGACGACATCGGCACCGGCTACAGCAGCCTGGCGCGGTTGACCGAGCTGCCCTTCGACATCCTCAAGATCGACAAGGCCTTCGTGAGCGGCATCGGCACCTCCCTGCAGTGCGAGGCGGTGCTGCGCGCGGTCGTCCAGCTCGGCGCCTCCCTCGGCGTGCAGGTGATCACCGAGGGCATCGAGACCGAGGAGCAGCGCGACGTGCTCCTCGACTGGGGCGTCTTCTTCGGACAGGGCTTCCTGTTCGACCGGCCCAGTCCGTTCGAGTGGCGCGCGGCCTGAGGACGCCCTGACCGGCTCAGCGCCTCTTGGTCGGCGGCACGATCTCCGGGTGGTCCTTGGCGTCGGCCTTGGCGTGCTTCTCGGCCCGTTTCTCCTTCAGGGACTTCCCGTCCTTCTTCGTCATGTGCTGGCGGGGGGACTTGTCTGCCATGGGAGCTCCCTGGTCGGAAGCCTGGGCGGCTTCACGTGTGGAGCCTACGCCCGCGCAGCCCGGCGTGCGGCTCGTGCACCACCGGGTCCGGCCCGGGCTGCAAGGATGCCCCTATGGCCGATCAGCCTGAACCGTCCGGTCCCGCCGCCCTGACCAGGCACGCGCACCGCCTCGACGCCGCCGTGCGAGCGCAGGTCGGGCGGGGGCTGCGCTCCCGCGGCTGGTCGCCCGCCGTGGTCGGCTACCCCGGGTACGGCGGACCCGGCTGGGTCCGCGTCCTCGCCCGGGTTCTTCTCGACCCGCCCGGGGTCTCCGAGCGCCCCGAGGACCGGCGCGGGTGGCGCAGGTTCGTCTCCCCCTCCGCGGCGCAGGTCCCGGTCCGGGTGGGTGTCGGGGGACAGGAGCACCTGCTCGTCAGCGGCCCGGACGGGCACATCGACGCCCGGGTGCCGTGCGACCTGCCACCGGGATGGGGCACGGTGAGCCTCCGCGTCGACGGAGGGGAGCCGGTCGAGGCGCCGGTGCGGATCGTCGGGCCGGACACGCGTCTGGGCATGGTGAGCGACCTGGACGACACGGTGATCGTGACCAACCTGCCCCGGCCGCTGCTGGCCTTCCGCAACGCCTTCCTGCTCCGGGAGAGCGACCGGCGACCGGTCACCGGGATGTCCGCGCTGTACCGCGAGATCGTCGAGAGCCACCCGGACGTCTTCGTGGTCTACGTCTCGACGGGGGCGTGGAACACCGCCGAGCCGATGGGCCGCTTCCTGGCCCGCCACGGCTATCCGGCCGGACCGCTGCTGCTCACCGACTGGGGGCCCACCCAGGACAGCTGGTTCCGCTCCGGCCCCGAGCACAAGCGCACCCAGCTGCGTCGCCTCTTCACCGAGCTGCCGTGGCTCCGCTGGCTCCTGGTCGGCGACGACGGGCAGCACGATCCCTCGCTCTATGCCGAGGCCGTCGCCGACCACCCCCACGCGGTCCTGGGGGTGGCGATCCGCCAGCTCAGCGCAGCCGAGCACGTCGCCGGCCACGGCACGCCGGTGCCCAAGGACGGTGTCCACCTGAGCCGACAGCTCCCCGGGCGCCCCGTCCAGGCCCCGGACGGGTTCGGCCTGCGTGAGGAGCTGCGCCGGCGTCGGCTGGTCCTCGACCGCCCCTGAGGTGGACCTCAACCCGTGAGGTCGATGACCACCTTGACGTCGTCGTCCTCCGCGGTGAAGGCCTCGGCGTACCTGTCCAGGGGCACCCGGCGGCTCACGAGCTGCTCCAGCCAGGCCCGGTCCGCCTTCGCCAGCTCGTCGGCAGCGGCACGGAAGTGGCCGAGGTTGGCGTTCACCGACCCGACCACCGCGTCGTTGTCCAGCACGATCTCGCGGTTGATGCTGCCGGCGTCGACGCGCAGGGTGCGGCCACTGCCCGAGACGCCGGTCAGGCAGACCACGCCATAGGCCTTCGTGGCCGCCATCGCGTCGAACACCAGGCGCCCGACCCCGGTCGCCTCCACGATCACGTCGGGCTGGACCCGGTCCGCAGCGGTGTCGAGGCCGTCGTGGTGGTAGGTCGCACCGAGCGAGGAGACCAGGTCCGGCTTGGGGCCGGTGACGACCTGGTCGAGGACGTGCACGTCGAGACCGCGGTGGCGACCGAGCAGCGCTGCCAGCAGGCCGATCGGCCCCGCCCCGGCCACCAGGACCGTGCGGGGCTCGAACCACGCCCGGCCGCCCACCCTCTCGATCTGGTCCCAGGCCTTGGCCACGACCGAGGTCGGCTCCAGCAGCATGCCGACCGACTCCAGCGCGGGGTCCAGCCGCACGGCGTACTCCGGCTCGACGGTCCAGGTCTGGCTCGCGTAGCCGTCCAGCTCCTTGATCCCCCGCTCGGTGTACCGCCCGTTGCGGCACATGTCGAACTCGCCGCGCGCGCACGCACCGCAGGGCACCGGGTCGGGACGGCGTACGACACCGACGACGAGGTCGCCCGCGGCGAAGTCCGCACCCTCGGGGACGCGGCGCACGCGCCCCAGCGACTCGTGGCCGATGGTCAGGCGCTCCTGGTCGGGGGGTGCCCAGCCGTAGTCACCGGCCACGAGCTCCTGGTCCGTCCCGCACACCCCCACCGCGATGCCGTCGACGAGGAGCAAGCCGTCCCCCGAGGGCTCGGAGCGCTCCTCGAGCTGCAACGAGGAGGGCGTGCCGGGGACGATGGTCAGTGCCTTCACAGGGAGGTCCTACCCGTCCTGCTCGCCGCGACACCGGGCGCTCGATGGCGCGCGCCCCGTGGCGCCCTGTCGGTTTCCCAGGTGAACCTGTGACCTTGTCGCCTCGCCCCGCACATATGCGGGGTGAAGTGACGGTTTCCCAGGTGAACCTGCGAAACCGGCAGGGGGGGACCGGCGGCCCCGGGCTCAGCTGGTGGCCTCCCGGCCCAGGTCGGGGTTGTCGGTGAAGAACCCGTCCAGCCCGGCGGCCACGAACGTGCGGATCTCGGTGACCAGGTCGCCGATGCCGTTCGGGTCCTGGGAGCTGCGGAGCTCTGCGGGCAGGAACTGGTTCTCCCTGCGGAACGTGTACGCATGCACGAGCAGCCCGGCGGCATGTGCGTCGGGGATCACCGAGGTCGGCTCGCCGAGGGTGTCCTCCGGCGTCCGGGGGATCAGGAGGTCCTTGCACGCGCCGATCCCGTCGGCGTACCTGGCGACCTCACGCAGGCCGGCGGCGGTCACCAGGTCGGCGTAGGTCCGCGGGTCCCCGGCGGCCACCAGGTCGTACGGCGCGCCGGAGCAGTCCACGAGCTGGATCGTCCGCAGCGGCGTCCGCCGGGACAGCTCGGCCAGGTTCGAGGTCTCGAAGCTCTGCAAGAACACCGGCGCCCCGCGATGGTTGAAGCCGTTGCGGCTCAGCTCGCGCACCAGGGGGGTCTCCAGCGAGAGCCCGACGGAGTCGAAGTACGTCGGGTGCTTGGTCTCGGGGTAGACGCCGACCGGCCGACCGTCGCAGGTGCGTGAGTGCCTGGCCAGGTCCAGCACCTCGTCGAGGGTGGCGATCTGGTACTTCCCGTCGTAGGCCGTGTTGGCCGGCCGCACGTCGGGCAGCCGCTCCTTGGCGCGCAGGGTCCTGAGCTCGTCGAAGGTGAAGTCCTCGGTGAACCAGCCGGTCAGGTCCCGGCCGTCGATGGTCTTGGTGGTCCTGCGGTCGGCGAACTCCGGGTGGTCGGCCACGTCGGTGGTCCCACCGATCTCGTTCTCGTGCCGCGTGACCAGGACGCCGTCCTTGGTCGAGACCACGTCCGGCTCGATGTAGTCGGCGCACTGGAGGATCGCGCGCTCGTACGACGCCAGCGTGTGCTCGGGTCGGTAGCCGCTCGCCCCCCGGTGGCCCACGACCACGGCGTCGGAGGAACCGGGAGCTGGACGGACCCGGCGCAGCGCGATGATCGCCATCTCGGTGTCGTCCGGGGTGCCCGGGTTGCGGGCGCTGTTGCCCGGATAGTTGTTGTCGTTGGCGATCAGCAGACGCCCGTCCCGCAGGCGTACGACGGTCTCGAACGACTGCACGGGCAGCGACCAGTGGGCGCCCGTGCCGTAGCCGGTGCCCGCCCCGATCAGACCCGGGTTGGCCACGCCGAGCGCGTCGAGGACGAGGTCCTTGCGGACGAAGCCGTCCCGGTCGGTGCGGTGCAGGTCGATCCGGTAGACCCGCTTGGTCACCGACGACGGACCGTCGAGGTCGTCCCGTTCGACGACCATCATCCGGCCGCGCCCGGTCATGAACGCGTCGCCGACGACGTTGGCCTCCTGGTCTGTCTGGTAGGCCCAGCGCCGCCCGGTGTAGGAGCGGGTCCGGGTGTCGAACTGGTAGACCCACCGACGTCGCTTCACGGTGTCCTCGACCAGGGCGCCTTCGGTGACGGGGTAGAGGTACCGCCCGTGGCGGCTGCGGGCGAGCGCCTCGAACCCGCGGCTGGTCGCGACCGCAGGGGTCTCGCCAGGCTCGAGGTACGGGTTGTCGGCCGACCTGCCGTCGGGGAACGGCACCGGCTTCTCCAGCAGGCGGCCCCCGGCGCCCACGTGGAGCAGGAAGGGGCCGAACTCGTCCCCGATCCAGAAGCTGCCGTCGCGGACGCGGACCACGGACTCGATGTCGAAGTCGGCGCCGGTGAGCAGCCGTCGGCGGGTCTGCTCGTGCACGATCGGGAAGTCCAGCACCCGGTCGGGGTCCCGCAGGGAGACGTGGCGCACGACGTCGATCGACCCGGCGCCGCCGTACGCCGTCTGCCAGCGGGGGCGCACCTTGTACAGCCGGAGCAGGAAGTCGGCGGAGTTCGCCTTGGCGCCGAACCCGTTGTCGGGCATCGCCCAGAACGTCCCGTCGCCGTTGTCGACCATGCCGGAGAACCCGGGGACGACCTGTCCGTCGAAGGGGCCGGTGCGACCGTTGGCCGGGGTCGCCTGGGCACCCGACGGCGGACCTGCCTCCAGGTGGTCCGCGGAGAGCCGCGCCCGGGCGACCAGCGTGGGCCGGACCACCGAGCGGGTTCCGTGGCGACCCGGCTGATGGGCCTGGGCGGCGGTCGCGGCGGCGTCCCCCGCCGCGGCCGCGGAGGGTACGGCGTGGGAGGGAGCGGCGAGCAGGGTGGTGCCGGCGAGGCTCGCGGCCAGCAGCAGGGCGCTCGCGCGGAGCGTGCGAGGAGGGTGCATGCCCCCGAGCCAAGGGGCGACCGGGGACCGCGACCCGGCGCTGCGACGGACCTCACATGACGGGCGGGTGAACACTCGACGAAGGCGCACGATTGCAGAGGATACGGTCGGCGGCATGATTTCGGAACGCCTGCACGACATCGGCGGGCGTCGGGCCTGGGTGATCTGGGCGGTCGCCCTGTCGGTCTACGTTCTGGCGATCTTCAACCGCAGCTCCCTCGGGGTCGCCGGGCTGCTGGCAGCGGACCGGTTCGACATCAAGGCCACCGAGCTCGCGTCGTTCACGGTTCTCCAGCTGTTCGTGTACGCCGGGCTGCAGGTGCCGGTGGGCGTCCTGCTGGACCGGTTCGGCTCACGAGCGATGCTGGTCTCCGGCCTGGTGCTGATGACCATCGGCCAGCTGCTGTTCGCGGTCGCCGACAGCTTCCCGGCGGGCCTCGCCGCCCGGGCCGTGGTGGGTGCCGGCGACGCGGCCATCTTCATCAGCGTGATGCGGTTGGTGGCGATCTGGTTCCTGGTCCGTCAAGGCCCGGTGGTCGTCCAGCTGACCGGGCAGCTGGGGCAGCTCGGCGCGGTCGCCGCCGCCGCACCGTTGGCCTTCGCCCTCCACGACCTGGGGTGGACCACCACGTTCGCCGCCGCCTCCAGCCTGGGGGTGGTGCTGATGGTCGCGACGCTGCTCCTGGTCAAGGACTCGCCGTACCCCAGCACCGGGCCGGTGAGGATCAAGATGGCGACCCTGACCCGGTCCCTGCGACTGGTCTGGGGCAACCCGGGGACCCGGCTCGGGCTCTGGTCGCACTTCACCGCGCAGTTCTCCGGCACCGTGTTCCTGCTGCTGTGGGGGTACCCCTTCCTGGTGAGGGGCGAGGGGCTCTCGACGGGCCGGGCGAGCCTGCTGCTGACGCTGATGACCGCGACGGTGCTGGTGGCGGGACCGATCATCGGTCGGCTGGTGGGACGCATCCCGTTCTACCGCTCGTTCATCGTGCTCACCATCGTCGCTGCGATCGCGAGCGTCTGGGGCGCGGTGCTGCTGTGGCCGGGGCCGGCGCCGCTGTGGCTGCTCGTGGTCCTGGTCTGTGTCATGGCGGTCGGGGGGCCGGCGTCGATGGTGGCGTTCGACCTGGCCCGCACCTTCACTCCGCTCGAGTCGTTGGGGCGGGCCAACGGCGTGGTGAACGTCGGGGGGTTCCTCGCGTCGCTGTCGACGATCGCCCTGATCGGGGTGGTGCTCGACCTGCGTGAGCCGCGGGGTGCCTCGGCGTACGACCTGGGCGACTTCAAGGTGGCGCTGAGCGTGCAGTACCTGGTCTGGGCGTTGGGGGCCGTGCAGATCGTGCGGTACCGGCGCAAGGCGGTGGCGCACCTGCGGCGGGTGCACCCCGGAGCGGTCGAGAGGCTCAGGGGTGGTGAGACGTTCGTGCACCCCGGTGTCGGCCAGGCCGAGGGCGTCTGAGCCCCCTTTGGGCCTGTGTCGGTTTCCCAGGTTCACCGGTGAAACTGGCACCTACCCACGCACATGTCGAGGGGGAGGCATCAGCCTCCCAGGTTCACCTGCGAAACCGACGCACCCCGGGGCACGGGCCCTCGAGGTCCGGGTAGCCCTCACAGGGCAGCGGCCCCGCGACTGACCTCGAGCTCGGCCAGCCGGGGGACGATCTCCTTGCCCACGCGGCGCACCCACGCGGCGGCGCCCTCCGCGTCGGGCGGTGCGACCCAGACCCGGCGCACGCCGAGCCCGGCGTAGGTGCGCATGGTGGCCAGGAAGGCGTCGCGGTCGTCGAGCGGATCGCCGCCGGCGATCACCGTGACGGCGACCTCGGACGGGTCCCGCCCCACGGCGGCACAGTGCCCGTCCAGCACCTCGACCTTGTGGGCGATCACCTCGGCGCCGGCGTCGAAGAGGTTGCAGGCGTCGGCGTACGTCGCGACCAGGCGCAGCGTCTTCTGCTCGCCCATGCCGCCGACGAGGACCGGCGGTCCCTGCGGCCGCAAGCCTCGGGGGCGGCAGAGCGTCTCGGCCAGGTGGTAGTGCCTGCCGGTGAAGGGACCGTCGTCGTCGCTCCACATCTGACGGCAGATCCGCAGGGTCTCCTCCAGCCGTTCGAACCGCTCGGCCAGCGGGGGGAACCGCACCCCGAGGCCGAGGTGCTCTCGCTCGTACCAGGCAGCCCCGATGCCGAGGAGTGCGCGGCCCCCGGAGAGCACGTCGAGGGTGCTCACCACCTTGGCCAGCAGCCCCGGGTGCCGGTACGTCGTGCCGGTGACGAGCAGGCCGAGCTGGACCCGCTCGGTCACCGCGGCCAGGTAGCCCAGGGACGTGTACCCCTCCAGCATCGGCTGCTCCGGCCCGCCGAGCTGCTCCATCTGGAACCAGTGGTCCATGAGGGTCAGCGCTGCGCAGCCGGCCTCCTCGACCGCGTGGGCGGTCGAGGTCAGTGTCGCCGCAATGGCCGTGGGGTCGGCGGGGAACGTCGTGAGGTGGATCGCGAGCTCCATGGGCCCTCCCTGGGACCGGCCTGGCCGGTGGCCGCGCGGGATCAGTGTCGCTGGACGAACACGGCCACGGTCCGCGCCGGCACCTCGAAGGTACCGCTCGCCGCGTCGTAGGTGGACTGCCCGACCACCGGGTCCGCGCCGTGCCGCTGCTCCGGGTGCAGCCGGAACGCCCGTCCCGCGGTGCCGGGCACGCGCTGGCTGGTCGCGGTGTCGCCGGCGTTGAAGACCACGACGACCTCGTCGAGAAGGGGGTCCAGGTCGCGCCCGGGCCGGTCGTCGATGGTCATGACGATGACGCCGGGGGTCTGTCCCGGGCCGCCGTCGGGGAAGCCGACCTTGCGCTGCACCAGCCGGGCGGTCCCCAGGTGGAACAGTCGCGTGCTCTGGCGCACGGCGAGCAGGTCGAGCGCCCGCCGCTCGGCGGACCGGATCTCGGCCGGCGTCGGCTGCAGGGCGGGGTCGGCCAGCAACGGGGCCATGAAGGGCCACTTCGACTCGTTGTCCGCGGCCGGGGGCAGCCCGCGTCCGAAGCCGTTGGTCCTCCGGGACCAGTCGAGGACGTTGAACCAGTCCCCGGAGTTGTAGCTGTTGCGGTCCAGGGACTTGCTGCGCAGCGCGTCGCCGCCGGCGTGCCAGAACGACACTCCCTGGCCGAGGGCGGTGGTGCTCAACGCGAGGGTCTGCATCCGGATCCGGTCCTCCATCGAGGTGGCCTGCGGCAGCTTGTAGGCAAGCGCGTCGAACAGGGTCTCGTTGTCGTGCGCCTCCACGTAGGTCACCGCCTCCTGGGGGTCGGCGGTGTAGCCGGTCGGCGAGCCGTTGTAGTCGACCTCGGCGCCGGTGACGACCTCACCGAACCTGTCGGTCAGCTCGTAGTCCCTCAGGTTGCCGGTCAGCCCGACCTTGATCTGGTCCTGGCTCAGCAGCAGGCGGTCCCGCTGCTGCTGCTCGGTGCCGTTGACGTCGGCACCGTTGGGGTCGGTGTACAGACCGCTGGCGAACCCCTGGATCCGGGGATCCGCGTCGAAGGGGCCGCCGCCGCGGACGGCGTCGCGGAGCCGGTCGTTGAACGTGCCGATGCCGGTCCCGGCCATGTTCGGCTGCGTGGCCTGCTCGAAGCGGGCACCGTCGGCGACCTCCCCGAAGTTCCAGCCTTCGCCGTACAGGTAGACCTGCGAGCCGTCCACGCCGTCCTTGCGGACCGTCAGCCGGTCCAGCGCCCGGCGCAGGCGGACCATCGCCGCCTTCGGCTGGTGCCCCATCAGGTCGAAGCGGAACCCGTCGACCTTGTACTCGCGTGCCCAGGTGAGCACCGAGTCGACCATCAGCTTCTCCATCATGGCGTGCTCGGTGGCGGTGTTCGCGCAGCACGTCGACGTCTCCAGGGCACCGGTCGCGCTGAGCCGCTGGTAGTAGCCGGGCACGACCTGGTCCAGCACGGACTTGGGGTCCTGTCCGGCGGCGGGCGTGTGGTTGTAGACCACGTCCATCACGGCCAGCAGACCGGCGCGGTTGAGCCCGGTGACCATCGTGCGGAACTGCCGGGTGCGCGCGGGTCCGTCGGGACGCGAGGAGTAGGAGCCCTCGGGGGTCGTGTAGTGGAGGGGGTCGTAGCCCCAGTTGAAGCCGTCGGTGTCGGCGACGGCCGCGACGCACTCCTGCTGCTGCTCGCTGTCCGGGCCGAAGGAGGCGAGGTCGCACGCCGGCTCGCTGCGGCGCCGGTCGCGCTCCTCGATCGTGGCGATGTCGTTGACCGGCAGCAGGTGCACGGTGGTCAGCCCCGCGCGCGCCATCCGGCGCAGGTGGCGCATCCCGTCGCTGTGCCGGTCACCGAAGGCCAGGTAGGTGCCGCGGTGCCGGGCCGGCACGGTGGTGTCGGAGATCGAGAAGTCGCGCACGTGCAGCTCGTAGACGGTGGAGTCCTCGGGCCGGTCGAGGCGGGGCTTGCGCAGGTGGTCCCAGCCGCGCGGAGCGAGCGCGGGCGCGTCCAGGTCGACGACCACGGAACGGCGGGAGTTGGTGGTCAGCGCGACCGAGTACGGGTCGGTGACCCGGTTGGTCACCACGTCGTCCAGGCTCGGGACGTACACCTTCACGGCGTACCGGTAGGTGGCGCCGCGCCACCCGCGCCGCCCGGCGACCGACCACACGCCGTCGTCGTCGCGGTGCATCGCGACGGTGCGCCCGGGGCGGCGCCCGGCGGGGTCGAGGTCCAGGTCGACACGCTTGGCCGTGGGCGCCCAGACCGACAGCGTGGGCCGGCCCCGGCGCCAGGTGACGCCGAGCTCCCGGGTGCGCGCCCCGGCGTACTCGTCGTCGAGCACGCCGGGCAGCTGCACGCCGGTCTGGGCGACCAGGGCGCCGTCCGCGTCGTAGGCCGCGACGACCAGCTGGCCGCGCAGCAGGCCGCGAACGCTCACGAGGGTCTCCGGGCCGAAGTCGAACGCCTCGTAGCCGGCCAGCTGCGGGAACTGCCTCAGCACGCCGGGCGGCAGTCCGCCGGCAACCGGGTGCAGGGGGATCCCCGCGGTCGGCGGCTCGAGCGAGGCCTCGGTCAGCCCGCCCCGGGGTGCCGCGTGCAGCCGGAGCTCGGTCGCGCCGGGGATCGAGGAGACGTCCCAGGCGAGGAGGTCGCTGCGGACCCACTGGGCGGAGGCGCCGGCGCCGATCGCGGCCACCAGGTCGGTGGAGAGCAGGTGGGTGGAGTGGTCGTAGGTGAACGTCACCGGTCCGCCCGGGGCGGTGAGCGGGAGGTTCCCGGCGCCGCCGGCGGCGCCGTAGCTCTCGTCCCAGCTGTCGTCCAGCGCGGCCTTGACCTCCCACGCACCGGCCGGGACCTCGAAGGTGCCGGTGAAGACCCCGGGCGACCCCGGGTCCTCGGTGAGGTGGGTGGCGGCGCACTCGGGCTGCCAGTCCCCGGGGCAGCCGAGCTTGGACTGCAGGGTGCCGACCAGCGTCACCGTGGCCGGGACAGGGGTGTGGTCGGCAGCAGCGGGAGCCGCGACGAGTCCGAGCGCGCCGAGGGCGGCAGCGAGGCCGACGACGGCGGCCCGGAGGGGCAGGGGCTGTGGACGCATGGGGACTCCCGAGAAGGCGTGCGGAGGGCGCCGGTCACTGTGCTCCTTGCCGGCGCCCGGGTCAATGCCTGCGTCCGTGAGGCGGCGGGCTGGCGGCGGGCTGCCGCGCCAGGGGCGGGGTGTGGTCGCCGGAGGTACCCCTCGGGTGGGAGGATCGCCTCGAAGCGGGCCACAGCTGAGAGGCGGAGACATGACGGACGGCGCACACGGGACGCAGGTCGGCGAGAGCGGCCGACCGCACCGGGTCGTGGTGGTCGGCTCGGGGTTCGGCGGGTTGTTCGCGACGAAGGCCCTCAAGCGCGCCGACGTCGAGGTGACCATGGTCGCGAAGACCTCCCACCACCTGTTCCAGCCGTTGCTGTACCAGGTGGCCACCGGCATCCTGTCCCAGGGGGAGATCGCCCCGCCCACCCGTGAGGTCCTGGCCGACCAGAAGAACGCGCGGGTGATCCTCGGCGAGGTCACCGACCTCGACCTGGAGGCCAGGACGGTCACCTCCCACGTCCTGGGCCGCGAGACGCGCCTGGCCTACGACTCGCTCATCGTCGCCGCGGGCGCCGGTCAGTCGTACTTCGGCAACGACCACTTCGCCACCGACGCCCCGGGGATGAAGAGCATCGACGACGCACTGGAGCTGCGCGGGCGCATCTTCGGGGCCTTCGAGCTGGCCGAGCTGGCCGACACCGAGGACGAGATCCAGCGGCTGCTCACGTTCGTGGTCGTCGGGGCGGGCCCCACCGGGGTCGAGATGGCCGGGCAGATCGCCGAGCTGGCGCACCGGACGCTCCGCAAGGACTTCCGGCGGATCAACACCCGCGAGGCCCGGGTGATCCTCCTGGACGCCGCGCCGCAGGTGCTGCCGCCGTTCGGCAAGAAGCTGGGCGAGAAGACGCAGGCCTCCCTCGAGAAGCGCGGGGTGGAGGTCCGGCTCGGCGCCATGGTCGTCGACGTCGACGAGTTCGGCCTGGAGATCAAGGAGAAGGACGGGACGCGCGTGCGGATCGAGGCCGCCACCAAGGTCTGGGCAGCGGGCGTGCAGGCCAGCCCGCTCGGCAAGCAGCTGGCGGATCAGACCGGGGCGTCGTTGGACCGGGCCGGCCGGATCAGCGTGAACCCGGACCTGACCCTCCCCGGTCACCCCGAGGTGTTCGTGGTCGGCGACATGATCAGCCTGGACAACCTGCCCGGAGTCGCGCAGGTGGCGATCCAGGGCGCGAAGTACGTCGCGAAGGAGATCTCGAACCGGCTGGAGGGCAAAGCACCGCAAGGCCCGTTCAAGTACTTCGACAAGGGCTCGATGGCCACCATCTCCCGGTTCAGCGCGGTGGCGCTGGTGGGACCGCTCAAGCTGTCGGGCTTCATCGCGTGGTTGATGTGGCTGGCGGTGCACCTGGTCTACCTCACCGGCTTCAAGAACCGGCTCAGCGCGCTCGGCCACTGGCTGGTCAGCTTCATCGGGACCGGTCGCGCGGAGCGCACCTCCACCGAGCAGCAGGTCTACGCGCGCAACGCGATGAGCAAGCTGGAGGGCGGCGCGAAGTCGCTGGTGACCACACCGGGGCTCTACGAGGCCACCCGGGCGATGATCGAGGAGACCCAGCGGGCCGAGCTGGAGGCCAAGGCGCTGGAGGAGGCACGGCTCACCGACGAGCACGAGCGGGGCCGCTCGGAGGCCGTCGAGCACGCCTGAGGTCCGGACCCGGGGGGCCGACACGAAGGTTCTGCCCGCCAGGGGTGTCTCCCAGGGGTCGCGGGATGGTACGACGGGTGCAGACGATCCCGTCGACGAAGGGACCTCCCATGACCGCCACGATCGACACGCCCGGTCTGCTCAAGGAGCTCGAAGGGGTGGTCGAGGACAACCTCAACCGTCACCTCGTCGCTGCCAAGGAGTGGATGCCCCACGAGTACGTCCCCTGGAGCGACGGGCGCAACTTCGCCATGCTCGACGGTGAGCCATGGTCGGTCGAGCAGTCGAACCTCTCCCCGATCGCGCGGACGGCCCTCGAGGTCAACCTGCTCACCGAGGACAACCTGCCCAGCTACCACCGCGAGGTGGAGCGGGCATTCGGCCGGGACAGCGCCTGGGGGGCGTGGGTGAACCGGTGGACGGCGGAGGAGGGGCGGCACGCGTTCTGCATCCGCGACTACCTGCTGGTGACCCGGGGGGTCGACCCCGAGGAGCTGGAGCGGGCCCGGATGGAGACCATGGAGGCGGGCTACGACTCCGGCGACAAGCCGCTGCTCAACGTGTGCGCCTACGTCTCGTTCCAGGAGCTGGCCACCCGGGTGTCGCACCGCAACACCGGTCACTTCTCCGAGGACCCGATCGCGGACAAGCTCCTTGCCCGGGTCGCCAAGGACGAGAACCTGCACATGATCTTCTACCGCAACATCGTGCAGGCCGCGCTGGAGCTGACGCCCGGCCAGACGATGCGGGCGATCGCGGACGAGGTCAAGGACTTCCAGATGCCCGGCAGCATCATCCCGGGCTTCAACCGCAAGGCGGTGCAGATGGCCAAGGTCGGCATCTACGACCTGCGGATCCACCACGACGACGTCGTGATGCCGCTCGTGCGGCAGTGGAAGCTGTTCGAGCTGGAGGGGCTCGACGCCGAGGGTGAGCAGGCCCGCAACGAGCTCGCCGCCGCCATCGAGGCGCTCGACGCAGCCGCGACGCGGTTCGAGGAGCAGCGGGACGCGGCCGCGGCCAAGCGCGAGGCCCGCCGGGCGACCAAGGCCGGGGGGTCCTGAGGGCTGACCGGGTCTCCCGGCCGGCCCGGCGACGCGGCCGGCCGGTCCTCAACCCAGCATGGCGGTCGCCGCGAGCACCCCCGCGACCACCACGAGTATCCGGAAGAGGGTGGGAGGGAGACGTCGGCCCACACGGGCGCCGACGTACCCCCCGACCACCGAGCCACCGGCGAGCAGCCCGATCACCGGCCAGTCGAGGTCCGCGACGGCCACGAAGATCGCGCCGGCCACCAGGTTGGCGGCGAGCACCGCGAGGGTCTTCAGCGCGTTGACGACCCGCAGGTCGAGGTCGAGTCCGAGGCCGAGCACCGCCACCATCATCACCCCCGCGCCGGCGCCGAAGTAGCCGCCGTACACGCCGGTGAGGGCGGCGAAGCCGGTGGTCAGCGGCGACATCGTGAGCCGGGGAGCGGCGTCGGGGCCGTGCCGGGCGCGCAGCCGCCGGGTGATCCAGGGCTGTGCGCCGACCAGCAGGCAGGTCCCCAGGATCAGCCACGGGACGATGCCCTCGAAGACCCCCGACGGCAGCGCGAGCAGGAGCGCCGCGCCGGCCACCCCGCCGACGGCGCAGGTCAGGATCACCGCGACGGTGACGCGCGGGTGCTCGCGCAGCTCGGCACGGTAGCCGTACGAGCCGCTCATCCCGGCCGGAGCCATCCCGACGGTGTTGGAGGCGTTGGCCACGACCGGCGGGAGCCCCACGGCGACCAGGACGGGGAAGCTGAGCAGCGAGGCGACCCCCACGGTCGAGGTGAGCACGCCTGCCCCCAGACCTGCGACCAGGACGGCGAGGTGCTCCCAGCCCGTCACTGCCGGTCGCGCAGCAGGGCCACGTCGGAGACCATCGCCACGTGGGCGTGCATCGCCGCGGCAGCCCGGTCGGGGTCGCCGGCCTGGATGGCCTCGGCGATCGCCCGGTGGCCGGCCAGGCTGGCCCGGGGGCGCCCGGGCTGGGAGAGCGACTCGATGCGGGACTCCTTGATGAGGTCGGCGATCTCGCCCATGATGCGGGCCAGCAGCAGCGAGTGGGCTGCGGCGGTGACCGCACCGTGGAAGCGCTCGTCGCCCTCGACCCCGCGTCCGCCGCGCTCGACGTCCTCGGCCATGGCTGCGAGGGCCTCGTCGATCCGGGCCAGGTCCTCGGTGCTGCGTCGGGTCGCGGCGAGGGCGGCGATCTTGGTCTCCAGTGCGTCGCGGGTGTCGATGATCTCCGGCAGCCGGTCGGCGTGGGCCCGGATCGCCTCGACCAGCTGGGTGTCGGCGGGCCGGGTGACGACCGTGCCGTCGCCGTGCCGGACCGCCACCACTCCGATCACCTCGAGGGCCACCAGGGCCTGGCTCAGCGTGGCACGGCTGACTCCGAGCCGGGTGGCGAGCTCGCGTTCGGCAGGCAGCCGGTCGCCCGGGCGGAGGCCGTTGGTGCTGATCCAGGTGGTGATCTGCTCGGCGACCTGCTCGTACAGCCGGGTGCGAGGCAGACGTGAGGGGAACGGCGGATCGGTCGGCTCGCTCATGGACCCAGCCTATTGACTTCCTCAGGATTGGCATATTGGCTAGGCCACTGAGCCAACGGGTGACTCGGGTCACTCGGACCTACCCGGTGGCACGGAAGGACCGATATGGGACCGGAATGGGTTGCCATCCTGGCGCTCGTCGCACTCTTCGTCGTGGGCACCGTCCTGCCGATCAACATGGGTGCGCTCGGGTACGTCGCGGCATGGCTGGTCGGCATGTACGCCCTCGACCTCGACGAGAAGACCATCCTCGGCGGTGTGAGCGCCGACTTGATCCTGACGCTGATCGGCGTGACCTACCTGTTCGCCATCGCGCGCAACAACGGCACCGTCGACCTCATCGTGAGCAGTGCCGTCCGGGCGGTGGGCGGACGCGTCGTGCTGATCCCCTGGGTGATGTTCTTCGTGACCGCCCTGCTGACCGCCATCGGTGCTGCCAGCCCGGCCGCCTGCGCGATCATCGGACCGATCGCCCTCGGCTTCGCCGGCCGCTACAGGATCAGCCCGCTGATGATGGGCATGTTCGTCGTCCACGGCGCCCAGGCCGGCGGCTTCTCGCCCATCAGCATCTACGGCACGATCACCAACTCCGTGATGGAGGAGAACGGGCTGCCGTCGAGCGAGGTCGCGGTCTTCCTCGCCAGCCTCCTGGTCAACCTGCTGCTCGCCGTGGTCCTCTTCGTGGCCCTCGGCGGGAAGGAGCTGGTCAACCGGCGCATCGACGCCGACGACGACCCGGACGCGATCGCCGAGGAGCTCCACCGGGGAGGGCCTTCCGTCGCCGCCCGCGGCACGGGCACCATGACGGCCACCCGCACCCAGGCCCTCGGCGTCCGCCACGACCAGGTGCTCACGCTGGTCGCCTTCGTGTCGGTCGCCGTGATCGCCCTGGTCTTCGACAAGAACATCGGCTTCGTGGCGATCACTGCGGCCGTCATCCTGGCGATGCTGGCCCCCAACGACCACAAGGACGCGGTGCGGCAGATCGCCTGGCCGACCGTGCTGCTGGTCGCCGGCGTCAGCACCTACGCCACCATCCTCACGACCGCGGGGTCGCCGCAGTTCGTCGGCAGCTGGGCCGCGGGCCTGGGCGCTGCCGCCATCGGAGCGCTGATCCTGTGCTACGTCGGCGGGGTCGTCTCCGCCTTCGCCTCGTCGACCGCGCTGCTGCCGGTGATCATCCCGATCGCGATCCCGCTGATCGCCGACGGTGGGATCAGCGCCGCGCTCTTCGTCGCCGCGCTCGCGGTCTCCTCGACCATCGTCGACGTCAGCCCGTTCTCCACCAACGGCGCGCTCATGCTGGCCAACAAGCCCGACTCGATCGAGGAGCCGGTCTACTACAAGCAGATCCTCACCTACAGCGTGGTGGTGGTCGTGGTCGGACCGCTGCTCGTCTGGGCCGCCCTCGTGCTGCCGAGCTGGTGATCGCGATGGCCAGCACCGGACCGCTCTCCGACGTCCTCGTCGTCGACCTCTCCCGCGCCTTGGCCGGGCCGCACGCCACCATGATGCTGGGCGACCTCGGTGCCCGGGTGGTCAAGGTCGAGGCGCCCGGTCACGGGGACGACACCCGGGGCTGGGGCCCGCCGTTCGTCGGCGAGGCGGGCGAGCGCCAGTCGACGTACTTCCTGTCCGCCAACCGCAACAAGGAGTCCGTGGCGCTCGACCTGAAGGATGCCGCGGACAAGGAGCTCCTGCTCCGGCTCGTGGACCGGGCGGACGTGCTTGTGGAGAACTTCCGGACCGGGGTCCTGGAGCGGCTCGGGCTGGGCATCGCCGCCCTCCAGGAGCGAAACCCGCGCCTGGTCGTGCTGTCGATCACCGGCTTCGGCCACGACGGGCCCGAGGGCGGCCGGGCCGGGTACGACCAGATCGCCCAGGGCGAGGCGGGCCTGATGTCGCTGACCGGCTCCGGGCCCGACGACCCGCAGCGCGTGGGCACCCCGATCGCGGACCTGCTGTCCGGGATGTACGGCGCGTACGGCGTGCTCGCCGCCCTGCACGAGCGCGAGCGCACGGGTCTCGGCACCGTCGTCCGCACCTCGCTGCTCGCCGCTGCCGTCGGCGTGCACGCCTTCCAGGGCACCCGGTGGACGGTGGCCGGCGAGGTCGGCCGGGCCCAGGGCAACCACCACCCCTCGATCGCACCCTACGGCCTGTTCCGCTGTCGTGACGGCTCGGTGCAGATCGCGGTGGGCAGCGAGGGGCTGTGGCGACGGTTCTGCGACGGCTTCGGCCTCGACCCCGCCGCGGAGGGGCTCGCCACCAACGCCGCACGGGTGGGGGACCGGGCGCGGGTCGTCGCCGTGGTCGAGGGCGTGTTCGCCGACTGGGACGCCGAGCCGCTGCTGGCCCGGCTGGCCGAGGTCGGGGTGCCCGCCGGCAAGGTGCGCACGCTCGACGAGGTCTACGGCTGGGACCAGACCGCCAGCCAGGGGCTGCTGGTCGACGTGGAGCACCCCACGCTCGGTCACCTCACCCTGCCCGGCCCGCCGCTGCGCTTCTTCGCCGCCGACGGCGCCGAGGTGACCCGCCGGGAGCACGGCGCCCCGCCGCTCCTGGACCAGCACTCCGGCTCGATCCGGGAGTGGCTCACGGAGGAGCAGTCATGACGCACCGATGGTCGGCGCGCGAGCTGTTGTCGCTGGTGCTCGACGCGGGGACCTTCCGCTCCTGGGACGAGCCGGTCGACCAGAGCGGGTTCGGCGAGGAGTACCAGCGGGCGCTGGCCACGGCGGCCGCGAAGGCCGGGACGGACGAGTCGGTGCTCACCGGCCAGGGGCTGGTGCACGGTCGGCCCGTCGCGGTGGTGGTCAACGAGTTCGGCTTCCTGGCCGGCTCGATCGGGCGGGCGGCCGCCACCCGGATCGCCTCCGCCGTCCGCCGGGCCACCGCCGAGGGCCTCCCGGTGCTGGCCACGACCGCCTCCGGCGGCACCAGGATGCAGGAGGGCACCTCCGCCTTCGTGGAGATGGTGGAGATCTCGCGGGCGCTCATGGCCCACCGTGCGGCCGGCCTGCCGTACCTGGTCTACCTGCGGCACCCGACCACGGGCGGGGTCTACGCGTCGTGGGGATCCCTGGGGCACGTGACCATCGCCGAGCCGGGAGCCTTGGTCGGGTTCCTCGGACCCAAGGTGTACGAGGCGCTCCACGGACGACCGTTCCCGCCCGACGTCCAGACCGCGGAGAACCTCGCCGCCAAGGGCGTGATCGACGCCGTCGTCTCGGCCGTGGACCTGCCGGCGCTCGTGGACCGCGCGCTCGGCGTGCTCGTCGACCCGCCCGAGGAGCCGACGCTGCCCCGCCGGCAGGGCTCCCCCCGGCGCGACCGCAGTGCGTGGGAGGTGATCACCGCCTCCCGGGCCGAGGACCGCGCCGGCGTGCGCGACCTGCTCCGCCACGGCGCCACCGGGACCGTGCGCCTGAACGGCACCGACGAGGGCGAGTACGACGCGAGCGTGCTCGTGGCGCTCACCCGGCTCGACGGGCAGCCGTGCGTCGTGGTCGGCCAGGACCGGACCCGGCAGTCGCCGGAGGCGCCCATGGGGCCGGGGGCGCTACGGGAGGCACGCCGCGCGATGCGCCTTGCCGAGGAGCTGGGTCTGCCGCTGGTCACCGTGATCGACACCCCCGGGGCGGAGCTGTCGCCGCACGCGGAGGAGCGCGCCATCGGCGGGGAGATCGCCCGGTGCATCGCCACGATGGTGACGATGACCGTGCCCACGCTGTCGGTGATCCTGGGGGAGGGCTGCGGCGGCGGCGCGCTGGCGCTGCTGCCGGCCCAGACCGTGGTCGCGACCGAGAACGCCTGGCTCTCGCCGCTGCCGCCGGAGGGCGCCAGCGCGATCCGGCACGGGGGCGACGTCAGCCACGCCGCCGAGATGGCCGAGGCCCAGAAGGTGCGGGCGGTGGACCTTGCCGACCACGGCACCGTGCACCACGTGGTGCCCGAGCCCGAGGGCGACGACGCGCAGAGCCTGGCGGTCGCGGTGGCCGCCGAGTGCGGCGCCCGGCTGGCCGCGATGACCGCCCAGCACCGCCGGACCGGGAGGCCCTGAGCGCCCGCCCCGCGCTGCCGCGGCAGGGCCGGCGTGCCCGTGTCCTCGTCGAGCCCGTCGGGCAGCCCCTCCGAGCGCTCAGAAGCGCGCCGGCACGAACGTCTGCTCGTGCATCGGCGGGCGGAAGTAGGGCACCTCGCGCATGTCGGGGAGCTCGACGACCTCGGGAGCGAGGTCCTCGTAGTCGAACTGCTCGAGCAGGTGGCTGATGCAGTTCAGCCGGGCCGAGCGCTTGTCGTCGGAGGGCACGACGTACCAGGGCGCCTGCTTGATGTCGGTGTACTGGAACGTGGTGTCCTTGGCCATCGAGTAGCGCACGTAGTGCTCGTGCTCGGCCAGGTCCATCTCGGAGAGCTTCCAGCGCTTGAGGGGCTCTGCGTTGCGGGCCTCGAACCGTCGGCGTTGCTCCTCGAAGCTCACCGAGAACCAGTACTTGAGCACGACCATGCCCGAGCGGACCAGCATCCGCTCGAACTCCGGGCAGCTGCGCAGGAACTCCTGGTGCTCCTGCTCGGTGCAGTAGCCCATCACCCACTCCACGTTCGAGCGGTTGTACCAGGACCGGTCGAAGAGGACCATCTCGCCGGCCGCCGGGAGGTGCTCGACGTACCGCTGGAAGTACCACTGCGTGAGCTCGCGCTCGCTGGGCCGCGGGAGCGCGACGACGCGCACGGTCCGCGGGCTGGTGCGCTCGGTGATCCGCTTGATCACGCCGCCCTTGCCGGCCGACCCGCGTCCCTCGAAGATGACCAGGACCTTGAGCCCGCGGCTCTGGATCCAGTACTGCAGCAGCACGAGCTGCTCCTGCAGCCGCTCCATCTCGGCCTCGTAGACCGCGGACCGGAGCCTGCCGTGGGCGTTGTAGCGCTCGTCGTCCCGCCGCTGCTGCGGAGGGTGCCCGGCATCGTCGGCCCCGGTGGGCGGTCGCACTTCTCGACTCATCGTCGGCCTCTGTTCCCTGGGCGCCCGCCTCCGGCGTGCGCCTGCGGTCCGTGTGGCCATGCTGTCCCCTCCCGCAGTGCCGGGCAAGCCGCAGTGACCGACGGCACCCGCGAACGGGCATCCACGAGCGGCCACCCCCGACCGGCCACCCTCGAGCGGGCAGGTGTGCGAACCCGGCCGGGAGAGCCGTGCTGCCGCGGCTCGGCCGCAGGGGGTCACGGCGTCGGCTGGCGCAGCGGCAGACCGGCTCCGGCGTAGAGCGCGTCCACGACCCGCATGTTCGCCACGGCGTCGTCGACGTCGGTGAGCACGGGCCCCCCGCGGAGCACCGCGTCGGCGAAGACCGCCAGCTGGGCGTCGTAGGAGGTCGGGAGCAGGGGCACGCTCTCCTTCCGGCTGCTCTCGTCAGTCGTGACCGTCACCAGGTGTCCGCGGTGCGGCGCGATCGGCTCGTCGACGTGCAGCACCCCGGCCGAGCCGGTCACGGTCACCGTGACCGCGCGGGGACGCGGGGTGAGCAGGGCCAGGTCGATCGACCCGGTCCGGCCGTCGGGGAAGGCGAGCTCGGCCTGGAGCGCGGCATCGACGTCGGGCGCCTGCAGCTCCGCGGTCGCCGAGACCACCCGGGGCTCGGCGCCGGCCAGGGTGCGCACCAGGTGCACGGCGTAGCACCCGAGGTCCATCGTGGCGCCACCGGCCAGGGCCAGGTTCCACCGGATGTCGTCGGGGTCGGACCGGTTGGTGATGAAGGACATGTCGATCCGCTGGACCTCCCCGATCTCTCCGGAGTCGAGGATGGTCAGCAAGCGGGCGGTGAGCGCGTGGTAGCGGTAGTGCACTGCCTCCATGACCACCCGGCCGCTGCGCCGCGCAGCCTCCGCGACCCGCTCGGCCTCCTCCGCGTTGGCCGCGAACGGCTTCTCGCACAGCAGGTGCCTGCCCGCCTCCAACGCCGCGATCGACCAGCGTCCGTGGAGACCGTTGGGCAGGGCGTTGTAGACCGCGTCGAGGTCGCGGTCCTCGAGCAGCTCGGCGTACGACGCGTGCACGCGCGGGATCCCGTGCTCGGCGGCGAAGGTCTTCGCGCGCTGGGGGTCTCGGGCCGCCACGGCGGTCACCTCGACGTCGGGCAGCGCCTTCGCCGGACCGATCAGGGCGTTGGGGACGATGCCTGCGGCGCCGAGCACACCGATGCGAAGAGTCATGGCCCCATCCTTCCCGATCCGGGCGTCCCCCCGCCCGCCGGCAGGCCGCCGGTCCCCGGGCGGCTCAGACCGGGCCGCGGGTCGAGGCCCGGGCCACCAGCTCCGGGGTGAAGACCACCTGGCGGTGCGCGTGGTCGGGGTTGGTCGCCTCGTCCACGAGCAGCTCGGTCGCCGTGCTGCCGAGCTGTCGCCGGGGCTGGCGCACCGAGGTCAGGGGCACCGCGGCGGCCGAGGCGAACTCGATGTCGTCGTAGCCGACGATGGCGAGGTCGCGGGGGACGCGCGAGCCCCGAGGTCACGCAGTGCTGGAGGAGACCGAGCGCGAGGAGGTCGTTGGCGCAGAACGCCGCCGTGGGCCGCTTGCCGCGCGGCATCCCCAGCAGCCGTTCGCCCGCGTTCCTGCCCTCGGCGACCGTCAGTGCCTGCGTGGTGGTCACCAGGAGGCTGTCGGGGTCGCGGCCGAGGGAGGCGAGGGCCTGGCGCGCTCCGGCGAGGCGGTCGTGCACCTGGCCGACCGACAGCGGACCGCCGACGAAGGCGATCCGCTCGTGGCCGCGGTCGAGCAGGTGCTCCAGGGCGATCCGCCCGCCCAGGACGTCGTCGACGGCGACCGAGCACCGGGTGGGGTTCGTGCGCACCCGGTCGACGAGCACGATCGGGGTCCCGCGGTCGGCGACCTCGTCCAGGCTCGGGTGGTCGGGGTCGATGGGGGTGACGAGAACGCCTTGCACCCGCTGCTGCTCCAGGCGGGTGAGGTAGGCGAGCTCCCGGTCGGCCCGGTTGTCGCTGTTGCACAGGAAGACCGACAGGTCGTGGGGAGCGGCGGTGTCCTCCACGCCCTGCGCCACGTCGGTGAAGAAGGGGTTGGTGGCGTCGAGCATGACGTAGGCGATGCTGCTGCTCCGTCCCGCCCGCAGCTGGCGCGCCGACTCGTTGCGCACGAACCCCAGCTCGACCATCGCCCGCTCGACCCGTTCCCGGGTGGCTGCGCTGACCCGCGTCGGGCGGTTGAGGACGTTCGAGACGGTGCCGAGGGAGACCCCGGCCCTCGCGGCGACCTCCTTGACCCCCGAGGAGCGGGGAGGGGGCTGACCGGGCACGGGGGCCTCCTCGCTGAAACGTCGCAATCGGAACGCGATCGTACCCCAGGGGTTGACGGGTGTGGCGCGCGTCACCTACGGTTCAGGCACCGATTGAAACCTTTCATTTCAGGAGACGCGATGACCGGAGTGGCCCCGGATGGCCCCACCCTGGTGCTGCGCGACGTACGCAAGGCCTTCGGGCCGGTCGTCGCCCTGCGCTCGGCCACGCTCGTCGTCGACCCGGGCTCCATCCACGCTCTCGTGGGGGAGAACGGCGCCGGCAAGTCCACCCTGATCAAGGTCGTGGCCGGCGTGCACCGCCGTGACGCGGGCGAGTTCCAGCTGGGCGGCGAGGCGTGCGACTTCGGTTCCACCGCCGAGGCCAAGGCGGCCGGGGTCGCGGTCATCTACCAGGAGCCGACGCTGTTCCCGGACCTCTCGGTGACCGAGAACATCTTCATGGGCCGGCACCTCCTGGGCCGCGGGCGCCGCATCGACCGGACCGCGATGGACACCGAGGCCAGGGCCTTGTTCGCTCGGCTGGGTGTCCAGATCGACCCGCGTCGACCGGCCGAGGGCCTGTCCATCGCCGACCAGCAGATCATCGAGATCGCCAAGGCCATCTCCCTCGACGCGCGCCTGCTGATCATGGACGAGCCCACCGCCGCGCTGAGCGGCGTCGAGGTCGAGCGGCTGTTCGCGGTGGCGCGGGGACTGCGCGACGAGGGCCGCGCGCTGGTGTTCATCTCCCACCGCTTCGACGAGGTCTTCGACCTCTGCGACACCGTCACGGTCATGCGCGACGGGGAGTACGTCTCCACGCACCGGACCACCGAGACCACGGTCGACCAGATGGTGGCCGCCATGGTCGGACGCGAGGTCTCCGACCTCTTCCCCAAGACCCCCGCCGAGCTCGGCGGGGCCGTGCTCGAGGTCGCGGGGCTCACCGCCACCGGTGTGTTCCACGACATCAGCTTCTCGGTCCGGGCAGGCGAGATCGTCGGCCTCGCCGGTCTCGTCGGGGCTGGACGGAGCGAGATCGCCCGCGCGGTGTTCGGGGTCGACCCCTACGAGACGGGGAGCGTCCGGATGGGCGGCGCGGCCGTGCGCCGGTCGGACCCGAGGGCCGCGATCCGGGCCGGCATGGCCTTCATCCCCGAGGACCGACGCAAGCAGGGCCTGGTCATCGACGCGTCCGTGGCACGCAACATCGCCGGGGTGATCCGCACCCGACTGGCCCGGTCCGGCCTCATCACCGGCGGCCAGGAGACCCGGGCCGCCGCGCCCTGGGCGTCCCGCCTGGAGGTCAAGACCAGTGCGATGGACATGACCGCCGCCACCATGAGCGGCGGCAACCAGCAGAAGGTCGTCATCGCCAAGTGGCTGGCCACCGACCCCCGGCTGCTCATCATCGACGAGCCGACCCGCGGGATCGATGTGGGCACCAAGGCCGAGGTGCACCGGCTGCTCTCCGAGCTGGCGGGTCAGGGGCTGGCGATCCTGATGATCTCCTCCGAGCTCCCCGAGGTGCTGGGCATGGCCGACCGGGTCCTCGTCGTCCGGGAGGGCCGGATCTCGGCCGACATCGCGCGGGCGGACGCCACCCCCGAGAGCGTGATGCTCGCCGCCACCCACCACCTGGAGGCCACGCTGTGAACACCGACCTCAAGCCCGCCGACAACGGGGGCGGCCCCACCGCGCCGACCCTGCCCCCCGGGGCCGGGGCGACGTCCGGCGTTCGCCGACTCCTCGCCACGGCCCTCCGGTCGCGCGAGCTGTCGATCTTCCTCGTGCTCGTGGCTGTCGTCGTGGTGGCGACCGCCAAGAGCCACGGCTTCCTCTTCAGCTCCGACGGCTGGCGCAACTTCCTGCTCAACCCCTCCCTCCTGCTCCTGCTCGCCGTGGGCCAGGCGGTGGTCATCATCACCCGGAACGTCGACCTGTCGGTCGGCTCGGTGATGGCGCTGACGGCGTACCTCGGGGGTCGGCTCTTCATCGACCATCCCGGGATCCCGCTGGTCCTCGTGGTCCTGGCCTGCGTCCTCGCGGGGGCGGCGCTGGGCCTGGTCAACGGCGTACTCGTCGCCTACGGCAACGTGCCCTCCCTGGTGATCACCCTCGGGACGCTGTACATCTACCGGGGCGTCATGCTGACCTGGGCCGGCAGCAGCAGGATCAACGCCGGGGACCTGCCCAGGGACTTCCTGGCCCTGGGCACCAGGACCTTCCTCACCCTGCCCCTGCTGACCGTCGTCGCCGTGGTCGTGCTCGTGGCGGTGGGGTACTACCTGCACACCGCGCGTGGCGGTCGGGAGCTCTACGCGATCGGCTCGGACCCGGACGCCGCCGTGCTCTACGGGCTGAACGTCAAGCGGCGGATCCTCGCCGCCTTCCTCCTCAGCGGCGCCCTGGCCGGCCTGGTGGGTCTGATCTACACAGCGCGCTACGGAACGGTCAGCTCCAGCGTCGGGTCCGGGATCGAGCTGCAGGCCGTCGCGGCGGTCGTCGTGGGCGGGGTGGCCATCTTCGGCGGCAGCGGCACCGTCTGGGGCGCCGCCATCGGTGCCTTCCTGCTCGTCACCATCAACCGGGCGCTGCCCAGCCTCGGCATCGAGGACTTCTGGCAGCGGGCCGTCGTCGGCGCGCTGATCCTCGGCGCCATCGTGCTCGACCGGGTGCTGTCGGCCCGTCAGGCCAAGAAGCTCGCCGAAGCGAGGGAGTCCGCATGAGCACCACCCAGCTGAGCACCAGCCCGTCGAGCACCCCGCAGGGCCGCACCTACGCCGAGCACTCCCAACCGGTGTGGAAGCGGGTGCTGCTCAACCGGGAGAGCGCGATCATCGTCCTGACGGCCGTGGTCATCGTCTACTCGCTGGTCAACGTGGCCAGCTTCGACGGCCCCCTCACCCTGAAGTTCCTCCTCCAGGACATCGCACCCATCCTGCTCATCGCGCTGCCGATGACCCTGGTCATCATCACCGGCGAGATCGACCTGTCGGTGGCCAGCATCGTGGGCCTGTCCAGCGTCCTGCTCGGGGTGCTGCACGACGGCGGGATGCCCATCCCCGCGGCGGCACTCCTCGCGATCCTCGTCGGGGTGCTCTGCGGGGCACTCAACGGCTTCCTGGTCGCCTACGTCGGCCTCCCGTCCCTGGCGGTGACCATCGGCACCCTCGCCCTGTTCCGCGGCATCGGGGTCGGACTGCTGGGGACGACCGCGATCACCGACTTCACCTCGAGGTGGACCGACCTGGCGACGGGCACGATCGGGGAGTCCCGGGTGCCCCTGGTGATGATCCCGTTCGCGATCCTCGCCGTCGGCTTCGTGCTGCTCCTGCACTTCTCCACGTTCGGCCGCGGCGTCTACGACATCGGCCTCAATGCCGAGGCCGCACGCTTCACCGGGGTCGACGTCGCACGCACCAAGCTCGTGCTGTTCGTGCTCTCCGGTGCGGTCTCGGCCTTCGCCGGGATCTACTTCACGCTCCGCTTCGGCAGCGCCCGAGGGGACAACGCCACGGGGCTGGAGCTCCAGGTGATCGCCGCCGTGCTCCTGGGCGGGGTGTCCATCTTCGGTGGGCGGGGCCGGTTGCACGGTGTCCTCGCCGGAGTGGTCCTCATCGGCGTGATCGCCAGCGCCCTGCGGCTGGAGGGCGTCACCGTCAACGTCACCAACATCATCACCGGTCTGCTCCTGGTGGCCTCGGTGATCTCCCACAGCGTCCTGGCCTGGGTCTCCTCCCGGTTCGCCCGCAGTGCCGGACACCCCCAGACCCCGTCCACGTCGACGACCCCTCACAGCCCGGCCTCCGCCGGCGTCTGACCACGACAAGAAAGGCTCAACCATGCGAGTCCAGTCCAAGCGGCTCACCGCGCTGGCGGCCCTGACCCTCAGTGCCGCGATGGCGCTGTCGGCCTGCGGCGGAGACGACACGGGAACCGGTGCCGGAGGCGACAGCGGCGGCGGGGGCGACCTCTCCCTGACCATGCTGCCGAAGAACCTCGGCAACCCCTACTTCGACACCAGCACGGCCGGGGCGAAGGAGGCCGCGCAGGAGATCGGCGCCAGCCTCGAGGAGGTCGGGCCCGAGACCGCCAGCCCCGACGCGCAGGTGCAGTACATCAACACCGCTGCCCAGCAGGCCGTCGACGGTCTCATCGTCTCGGCCAACGACCCGACCGCGATCTGCGACGCGATCGCCGAGGCGCAGGACGCCGGGGTCAAGGTCGTCACCTTCGACTCCGACACCAGCCCCGAGTGCCGGGACCTCTTCGTCAACCAGGCCACTCCCGAGGGCATCGCGGCGAAGCAGCTCGAGCTGATCTCGGAGCAGATCGGCGGGTCGGGCGAGATCGCGATCCTGTCGGCCAGCGCGAACGCGACCAACCAGAACGCCTGGATCGACATGATGAAGTCCGAGCTGGACACCAACCCGGACTACGCCGACCTCAAGCTCGTCGACACCGTCTACGGCGACGACGACGACCAGAAGTCGTTCGACCAGACCGAGGCCCTGCTCAGCAACCACCCCGACCTGAAGGGGATCATCTCGCCCACCACGGTCGGCATCGCGGCGGCTGCCCGCTACCTGTCCGACTCCGCCTCCAAGGGCAAGGTCGCGCTGACCGGACTGGGCACCCCCAACCAGATGCGCCCCTACGTCGAGGACGGCACGGTCACCGGGTTCGCCCTGTGGAACCCGGGCGACCTCGGCTACCTCGCGACCGAGGCTGCCGCGGCGCTGGCCAACGGCGACATCACCGGGGCCGAGGGCGACACCTTCACCGCGGGCAAGCTCGGCGACTTCACCGTCGAGGCCGATGGCGTCGTCGTCCTGGGCGAGCCGTTCGTGTTCGACAAGGGCAACATCGGCGACTTCGACTTCTGAGCGACCACCGCCCACCTCGCGGACTCGTGACGGTCCGCTCCCCCTGGTGCCTCCAGGGGGAGCGGGACGCCGACCGCGGGACCGGCCCTGCCCGAGAGGACCACCGTGGAACGCGTCTGCTTCCAGCTCCAGGTGAGACCCGACCGCCTCGACGAGTACACCGAGCGACACCGGGCGGTCTGGCCCGACATGCTCCGCGCGCTGGCCGACACCGGTTGGACGAACTACTCCCTCTTCCTGGGCAAGGACGGCCTGCTCATCGGCTACCTGGAGACCGCCTCGCTCGAGGCGGCGCAAGCCGGGATGGCCGCCACCGAGGTCAACCGGCGCTGGCAGGAGCACATGGCCGACCTGTTCGTCGGTCTGGACGAGGCCCCCGACACCGGGTTCGTCCGCCTGGCTGAGGTCTTCCACCTCGAGGACCAGCTCGACCCCCTTCCCGACACCCCTTGAGATGTGATGTGAGATGACGACGTTCGACCAGGTCAGCGGGGCGCTCGAAGCGCTCGCGATCGAGGTGCCCTCCTGGGCCTACGGCAACTCCGGCACCCGGTTCAAGGTGTTCGGGTCGGCGGGGACACCCCGTACGGTGCACGAGAAGATCGCTGACGCCGCGACCGTGCACCGCTTCACCGGGCTCGCGCCGAGCGTGGCCCTGCACATCCCCTGGGACCGGGTCGACGACTACGGCGCCCTCCGCAAGCACGCGCAGAGCCTGGGCGTCGAGCTCGGCACGGTCAACAGCAACACCTTCCAGGACGACGACTACAAGCTGGGCAGCCTCACCAATGCCGACCCGGCCGTGCGTCGCAAGGCCGTCCAGCACAACCTGGACTGCATCGACGTCATGGACGCCACGGGTTCGCGCGACCTGAAGATCTGGTTGGCCGACGGCACCAACTACCCGGGGCAGGGCGACATGCGAGCCCGGCAGGAGTGGCTGGCCGAGGGGCTGGCAGAGATCTACGCGCGGCTCGGCGACGCCCAGCGGCTGGTGCTGGAGTACAAGTTCTTCGAGCCGGCGTTCTACCACATGGACGTGCCCGACTGGGGAACCTCCTTCGTCCACTGCCTCGCGCTGGGTGACAAGGCGACCGTGTGCCTCGACACGGGCCACCACGCCCCGGGCACCAACATCGAGTTCATCGTGGCCCAGCTGCTCAGGCTGGGGAAGCTGGGCTCCTTCGACTTCAACAGCCGGTTCTACGCCGACGACGACCTCATCGTGGGCAGCGCGGACCCCTTCCAGCTCTTCCGGATCGTGGTCGAGGTGATCCGCGGGGGAGGGTTCGGGCCGGGCAGCGACGTGGCGCTGATGCTCGACCAGTGCCACAACATCGAGGCCAAGGTCCCCGGACAGATCCGCTCGGTGCTCAACGTCCAGGAGATGGTCGCCCGGGCGCTGCTCCTCGACCACGAGGCGCTGGCCGTGGCCCGGACCACGGGCGACGTGCTGGGGGCCAACGAGATCTACATGGACGCGTTCTACACCGACGTACGACGTGACCTCGCGGGCTGGCGCGAACAGCGCGGACTTCCCGCGGACCCGATGCGGGCCTACCTCGCCTCGGGCTACCAGGAGCACATCGAGGCCGACCGCGTGGGCGGGGCCCAGGCAGGATGGAACTGAACGTGAACGAGACCGTCGCCCAGCTGGTCACCCGGTCCAACCGACTCGGGTCCGACCCCCGGAACACCAACTACGCAGGAGGGAACACCTCAGCCAAAGGTTCGGAGACCGACCCCGTCACCGGCGAGGACGTCGAGCTCTTGTGGGTCAAGGGCTCCGGCGGCGACCTGGGCACGCTGACCCCGCAGGGGCTGGCCGTCCTCCGGCTGGACCGGATGCGCGCCCTGGTCGGCGTCTACCCCGGTGTCGACCGCGAGGACGAGATGGTGGCTGCCTTCGACTTCTGCCTGCACGGCAAGGGGGGAGCGGCGCCGTCGATCGACACCGCCATGCACGGGCTCGTGGACGCCGCGCACGTCGACCACCTGCACCCCGACTCCGGCATCGCGATCGCCACCGCCGCGGACGGGGAGAAGCTGACCGAGGTGGTCTTCGGCGACAAGGTCGTCTGGGTGCCGTGGCGACGTCCCGGTTTCCAGCTCGGTCTCGACATCGCCGCGATCAAGGAGTCCAACCCGCAGGCGGTCGGGTGCATCCTCGGCGGCCACGGGATCACTGCCTGGGGCGAGACCAGCGCGGAGGCCGAGCGGAACTCGCTGTGGATCATCGAGACCGCGGCGGCCCACATCGCCCAGCACAGCAGGCCGGAGCCGTTCGGACCGGTCCGCGAGGGGTACGCCGCGCTGGGCGAGGCCGAGCGCCGCACCAAGGCTGCCGCGCTCGTGCCGACCGTGCGTTCGATCGCCTCCCAGGACCGACCGATGGTCGGCCACTTCACCGACTCCTCCGAGGTGCTGGAGTTCCTGGCCAGCGCCGAGGCGCCGAGGCTGGCCGGGCTCGGCACCTCCTGCCCGGACCACTTCCTGCGTACCAAGGTCAAGCCGCTGCTCCTCGACCTCCCGGCGGGCGCCTCGGTCGAGGAGGCCAAGGCCAGGTTGCGGGAGCTGCACGCCGAGTACCGCGAGGACTACCAGGCCTACTACGACCGCAACGCGGCGGCGTTGGGCGGTGACTGGCCGCAGATCCGCGGCGCCGACCCGCTGATCGTCCTCGTCCCCGGCGTGGGCATGTTCTCCTTCGGCAAGGACAAGCAGACCGCACGTGTGGCCGGGGAGTTCTACGTCAACGCGATCAACGTGATGCGCGGTGCCGAGGGGCTGTCGTCGTACGCGCCGATCGACGAGACCGAGAAGTTCCGGATCGAGTACTGGGCGCTGGAGGAGGCCAAGCTCCAGCGGATGCCGGAGCCGAAGCCGCTGGCCTCGCGGATCGCGCTGGTCACCGGTGCCGCCTCCGGCATCGGCAAGGCGATCGCGAAGAAGCTGGCTGCAGAAGGTGCGGTCGTGGCGATCGCGGACCTGTCGCTGGAGAAGGCGCGGGCCGCCGCGGCGGAGATCGGCGGACCCGACGCCGCGATCGGCGTCCGGGTCGACGTGAGCGACGGGGCCGCCGTGGCCGCGGCCGTCGACGCCACGCTGCTGGCCTTCGGCGGGTTGGACCTGGTGGTGAACAACGCCGGGCTGTCCCTGTCGAAGTCGCTGCTGGAGACCACCGAGGCGGACTGGGACCTGCAGCACGACGTGATGGCCAAGGGCTCCTTCCTGGTGTCCAAGGCGGCGGCCGCGGTGCTCATCGAGCAGCGGCTCGGCGGCGACATCGTCTACATCTCCAGCAAGAACTCGGTCTTCGCGGGGCCGAACAACATCGCCTACTCCGCCACCAAGGCCGACCAGGCCCACCAGGTCCGCCTGCTGGCCGCCGAGCTGGGCGGGCACGGCATCCGGGTCAACGGGATCAACCCCGACGGCGTGGTCCAGGGGTCCGGGATCTTCTCCTCCGGCTGGGGCGCGAACCGCGCTGCGGTGTACGGCGTGGAGGAGAAGGACCTGGGTGCCTTCTACGCCCAGCGGACGCTGCTCAAGCGGGAGGTGCTGCCCGACCACGTCGCGGCCGCGGTCTTCGCCCTGGTGGGCCCCGACCTCACCCAGACCACCGGGCTGCACATCCCGGTCGACGCGGGCGTCGCAGCCGCGTTCCTGCGGTAGTCGTGAGCGCTGTCCACGTCGCCGCGGTCGACCTCGGCGCCTCGTCCGGCAGGGTCGTCCTCGGCGAGGTCGGCCCGGGGCGGCTGCGCGTCGAGCCGGTCGCCCGGTTCGCCAACGACCCGGTCCGGCTCCCGGACGGGCTGCACTGGAACGTGCTCGAGCTGTACCGCCGGTCCCTGGAGGGGCTTGCGACCGCGGCACGACACGCTCGCCGGGCCGGGGAGGGCCTGGCGAGCGTGGGGGTCGACTCGTGGGCCGTGGACTACGCGTTGATGCGGGGGGGCCGCATGCTCGGGGTCCCCTTCCACTACCGCGACGAGGCCCGGTCAGGCGGCGTCGACCTGGTGCACGCACACACCCCGCCCGAGGAGCTGTACGCCCGTCACGGCCTCCAGTTCCTGCCGTTCAACACGCTGTACCAGCTCGCCGCCGACCCCTGGACGTCGTACGCGGACCGGCTGCTCATGGTTCCCGACCTGCTGCACTTCTGGCTGACCGGCCGGGAGGCCAACGAGCGGACCAACGCCTCGACCACAGGGCTGCTGGACTGGCGGCGCGGACAGTGGGACCTGGACCTGCTGCACAGGCTCGGGCTGCCCGGCGGGATCTTCGCCTCGCTGGTGTCGCCCGGCGAGGAGGTCGGCCAGGTCCTGCCACAGGTCCGCGACGCGCTCGGTGTCGATGCCCTGACCGTGGTGGCCGCGGCGACCCACGACACCGCCTCGGCGGTGGTGGCGGTGCCGATGCAGACCGACGACGCGGCCTACATCTCCTGCGGCACCTGGGGGCTGGTCGGGGTCGAGCTGGAGACCCCTCGCGTGACCGAGGCGGCGAGGTTGGCCAACTTCACCCACGAGGGCGGGGTCGACGGGCGGATCCGCTTCCTGACCAACGTCATGGGCACCTGGCTGCTCAGCGAGACGCTCAGGACCTGGGCGAGGCAGGGCCAGGACATCGCGTTGTCCGACGCCCTCGCGGCTGCCGAGCCGGTCGAGGAAGCCCCGGTCTTCGACGTGCAGGACCCGCGGTTCCTGCCGCCGGGCGACATGCCCGCGCGGATCGCCGCGTGGTTCGAGGAACGAGGCCGAGCCGCCCCCGAGGGCCGGGGGGTGCTGGTGCGCAGCATCCTGGAGAGCCTGGCCCAGGCATTCGCGGAGGCGCTCGAGACGGCGCAGGAGCTCAGCGGGCACAGGATCCGGGTGGTCCACATGGTCGGGGGAGGGGCGCTGAACCGGCTGCTCTGCCAGGCGGTCGCGGACCGCAGCGGTCGCACGGTGCTGGCGGGACCCGTGGAGGCCACCGCGCTGGGCAACGTGCTCGTCCAGGGGCGGGCCGCGGGTGCGGTCAGCGGGGACCTCGAGTCACTCCGCAGGCTCGTCGCCGACACCCACGACCTCCCGAGGTTCACCCCGTGCCCGGCAGGGGCAAGGTGGGGCGTATGAAGGTCGCCCTCATGGTCACCTGCGTCAACGACGCCCTGTTCCCCGAGACCGGCAAGGCGGTGGTGCGGCTGCTGCGTAGGCTCGGGGTGGATGTGGACTTCCCTGCCGCGCAGACCTGCTGCGCACAGCCGATGGTGAACACCGGCTACCTCGACGAGGCGGTGCCGGTGGTCCGGCAGTTCGTCGAGGCGTTCTCCGGGTACGACGCGGTGGTGACCCCTTCCGGATCGTGCGCCGGCTCGGCGCGCCACCAGCACGGGATCGTGGCACGTCGTGCCGGTGACCCGGCCCTGGCCGCCGCGGTGGCGGAGACCTCGCCGAAGGTCCACGAGCTGAGTGAGTTCCTCGTCGACGTGCTCGGCGTGACCGACGTCGGCGCGTCGTTCCCGCACCGGGTCACCTACCACCCGACGTGTCACTCCCTGCGCATGCTCGGCGTGGGCGACCGTCCCCGGCGCCTGCTGGAAGCGGTCCGGGGGCTGGACCTGGTCGACCTGCCGGGGGCCGAGGAGTGCTGCGGGTTCGGGGGGACGTTCGCGGTGAAGAACGCCGACACGTCGGTGGCCATGGGCTCCGACAAGGCACGGCACGTGCGCGAGACCGGCGCCGAGATCCTGGTCGCGGGGGACAACTCGTGCCTGATGCACGTCGGCGGGCTGCTGTCGCGGCAGCAGGCGGGGGTGCGGGTGATGCACCTGGCCGAGGTCCTGGTCGCAACCGAGGGGAGCGGCTCGTGAGTGCCACCTTCGTGGGGATGCCCGCCTTCCCGGCCGCGGCACGCGCGTCCCTGGCCGACACCCAGCTGCGACGCAACCTGGCCCACGCCACCGCCACCATCCGGGCCAAGCGGGCCGCGGTGGTCGCGGAGCTCGCGGACGCGGGGCAGTGGGAGGAGCTGCGGCTCGCCGGCGCCGCGGTCAAGGACGACGTCCTGCTCCACCTCGACGAGCACCTGCTGCGGCTCGAGGAGTCGCTGACCGAGCGCGGGGCCACGGTCCACTGGGCCCGTGACGCTGCGGAGGCCTGCGCTGTGGTGGCCCAGGTCGCCCGGGACCACGGGGTCGACGAGGTGGTCAAGGTGAAGTCCATGGCGACGGCGGAGATCGACCTCAACGACGCGTTGGCCGCGGCAGGCATCGCCGCATGGGAGACCGACCTGGCCGAGCTGATCGTGCAGCTCGGGGACGACCTGCCCTCGCACATCCTGGTCCCTGCGATCCACCGCAACCGGGCGGAGATCCGCGAGATCTTCCTGCGGGAGATGGGGCGGGCAGGCCGCCCGGCGCCGGCTGACCTGACCGACGAGCCGGCTGTCCTGGCTGGCGCGGCCCGGCTCCACCTGCGCGAGAAGTTCCTGCGCGCCAAGGTGGGCGTCTCCGGAGCGAACTTCGCGGTGGCCGAGACCGGCACCCTCGTCGTGGTCGAGTCCGAGGGCAACGGGCGAATGTGCCTGACCCTGCCGGAGGTGCTGGTCTCGGTGGTGGGGATCGAGAAGGTCGTTCCAACCTGGGGCGACCTGGACGTGTTCCTGCAGACCTTGCCGCGCTCCTCGACCGGGGAGCGGATGAACCCCTACACCTCGACCTGGTCGGGCGTCACCCCCGGCGACGGGCCCCAGGAGGTGCACGTGGTGCTGCTGGACAACGGTCGCACCCGGGCGCTGGCCGACGAGGTCGGGCGGCAGGCGTTGCGCTGCATCCGCTGCTCGGCCTGCCTCAACGTGTGCCCGGTGTACGAGCGCACCGGGGGCCATGCCTACGGGTCGGTCTACCCCGGTCCTATCGGGGCCATCCTCAACCCGCTGCTCAAGGGCGTCGGCGTCGACGAGCAGACCGACTCGCTGCCCTACGCCTCGTCGTTGTGCGGCGCGTGCTTCGAGGCGTGCCCGGTCCGCATCGACATCCCCAGTGTCCTGGTCGACCTGCGGGCCCAGGTCGTCGACTCTCACCGGGGTGGTGTCCCGAAGGCGGAGGAGGTCGCGATGAAGGCGGCCGCATGGACGTTCGGCTCCGGCGGGAGGCTCGCGGGCGCGGAACGCCTGAGCGGCCTGGTCGGCCGGGTGGCGCAACGGTTCGGCGGGCACCTCCTGCCCGGGGGGCGGCGCTCGGTCACCCGGGCTCCGGGTCCCGGTTCCGCGTGGACCGGTGCCCGCGACCTGCCGGCGCCACCCAGGGAGTCCTTCCGGGCCTGGTGGAGACGCACCGACGGTGGGCGGGAGGAGGACGCATGAGCGCCCGGGACGACATCCTCGCCTCGGTGCGCCGGGCCCTCGCCGGCGCCGACACGCGCTCCCCGCACGTGCCCCGTGGCTACCGCGCCGACCCGGGGGGACTGTCCCCGGCGGAGCTGCTCGAGCTGTTCGTCGGGCGCGTCGAGGACTACCGCGCGGTGGTCGAGCGGGTCGCCGGGGACGGGGTGGAGGGCGCCGTCGCGGCGGTCCTGGGCGGTCGCCGCGCGGTCGTGCCCGCGGGCCTGCCGTGGACGGTGGAGGGCGCCGTGGCCGACACCGGCCAGTCGGCGGCGGAGCTGGACGCGATCGAGGCGGTCGTCACCGCAGCCCGGGTCGGCATCGCCGAGACGGGCACGATCGTGCTGGACCACGAGGCCGACCAGGGCCGGCGTGCGCTGAGCCTGGTGCCCGACCTGCACGTGTGCGTGGTGCGCGCCGAGCAGGTCGTGCGAGCGGTGCCCCAGGCCGTCGCCCTGCTCGACCCGTCCCGCCCGCAGACCTGGATCAGCGGGCCTTCGGCGACCAGTGACATCGAGCTCGACCGGGTCGAGGGGGTCCACGGCCCGCGCACGCTGCACGTGATCCTGGTCGACGCCCCCTGAGCCCGGCCGCCGGTCGAGGGATGTCGGTCACCTCGTCCCTGGTCCCGCCCGGAGTTCTGTGTTCCTCTAGGCAGGTGTCAGAGACCGGGATGCGCGCCGAGGTCGCCGACAGCTGGCACCTCTCCGCCGCGGCCGGCGTCCTGGTCGACGCCGACACGGCACCGATCACGATCCCCGGCGACACCTTGCGCGACTACCGCGAGGCCCACCCGCTCGCGCAGGTCTTCCCGGTCCTCGACGACGTCCTGGGCCAGGCCGCCCGGGACTGCGACGCGATCATGGCCGTCTCCGACGCCGCCGGGCAGCTGTTGTGGGTCTGCGGGCAGCCGAGCGCGCTGCGGGCAGCAGAGAGGATCGGCTTCGTCGAGGGGTCGAACTGGGACGAGCGGCTGGCCGGCACCAACGCCCCCGGCATGGCGCTGCGCCTGGGACACACCGCGACGGTGATCGGCGGCGAGCACTTCCGCCGGTCGGTGCGCCCATGGAGCTGCGCGGCGACCCCGATCCACGACCCCTCGTCGTCGACCATCCTCGGCGTGCTCGACATCACCGGCGGGGCCGAGGTCGTCGGTCCGCAGACCATCGCCATGGTCCGGGCGGCCGCACGGATGGCCGAGTCGGAGATGGCCCGCAACCTGCTCGCCCGGTCGCCGGCCCCGGTCCTGACCGCCACCGGGATGCGGGTCGACGTCCAGGCGCTCGGCCGGTCTGAGTCCCTGCTCACCGTGGACGACGGACGTGGCAGTCCCCGGACCGTGAAGCTGAGCCCTCGACACAGCGAGATCCTCCTGCTCCTCGGGTCGACGCCGCACGGTCTGTCCGGCGACGAGCTGGCGGTGCTGCTCTACGAGGACGGCAACGCCGACTCGACCCTGCGGGCAGAGATGAACCGGCTGCGCCACCTCCTCGGTGACCAGCTGCTCGCCTCCCGGCCGTACCGGCTGGTGGCGACCCTGGCCGCGGACTGGCTCGGCGTGGAGGCGATGCTCGCGGCTGGTGACGTCGCCGGCGCGATGCGCGCCTACCACGGCCCGGTCCTGCCCCGCTCGGCCGCACCCGGGGTGGTCCGGGTCCGCGACGAGGTGGAGCAGGCGCTGCGGCACGCCCTGCTGAGGGCGGGGAGCGCGGACCTCATGTCGGCCTGGACCCGGTCGGCGTGGGGGGCAGACGACTACGAGATGTGGCTGGCCCAGCGGCGGGCCATCGGCGCGCACAGCCCGCTGCTTCCCCTGGTCAACGGACAGCTCGCCCGGCTCGACCGCGAGCTCGGCGTCTGAGCCGAGGGACGACGCTCAGCGGGCAGCGGGGTCCGTCGCAGGTCCGGCAGGCGGCATCCGGCTCAAGATCCGGCGCACCGACGCGGGCACGGCGACCCCGTCCGGAACGTCGGGGAACGGCACCGGGTCGCCGGCCGCGACGGAGGTGGGCACCAGCCCGGCCCAGACCGACCGGGGCTCGAGGTCGTCGGGGTCCGCCTCCGGCGGCCCTGCAGCCACCTTGACGCTCGCACGCTCCAGCGACACGCGCAGGACGGCCGTCGCCGCCAGCTCCTTGGGGGTGCTGCGGCGTACCTCCTCGGTGCGGCCGGGGACCAGGTGGTCCGAGAGCACCGCCAGGGCACGTTCCTTGTCCTCGGCTCCCACCTCCTCGGC
This sequence comes from uncultured Actinomycetota bacterium, assembly GCA_963784485.1. Classification (GTDB taxonomy): domain Bacteria; phylum Actinomycetota; class Actinomycetes; order Propionibacteriales; family Nocardioidaceae; genus Marmoricola_A. The sequence continues at coordinate 1,454,969 of CAWARH010000005.1, forward strand.
GACCCCGTGGACGACCGCGCAGCGGAACCGCATCGAGGACTCGAACGTGGTGCGCGCCACCAGCAGCCCGTCGAGGTGGGTCACCTCCACGCAGACCGGGTCGCCGGCGGCCACGCGGAGGAGGCCGGAGCCGGTCGACCCGTGCAGGAGGAGGCCGTCGCCGTCGCGGGCGCAGGCGAACGGGAGCACCAGCGGGAGCCCGTCGCGGACCACGGCCACGTGCGCCACCACCGCCTCGTCGAGGATCGCGTGCAGGGTCTCGCGGTCGGTCACCTGGCGGTGTGCCTCGCGACGGATCCGGGTGGTGGCGTCCAGGGGCAGCGGCGCGATCATGCGCCACACCCTGCCACGCGGCGGTGTAGGCTGGAGCGCGAACGACAGGGGAGCGCCACCCGGCGCTGAGAGTGCGGGAACGGCCGCAGACCCTCGAACCTGATCCGGTTAGGACCGGCGAAGGAAGTCGAGCTCTTCCCGTGCGACCGCGGGACCCTCCCACACCACGGGAGTCAGCACGCATGCCCAGCACCCACCGTCCCCCAGGACTCGCGCTCGCCCTCCTGGCGACGCTGGCCTCCTGCACCCTCGCCGCCTGCGCCGTGGGCGGCGAGGACTCCACCTCGACCTCGGCCGGGACGACCTCCGGGACGACCTCCACGAAGGTCACCCTGGTCACCCACGACTCGTTCGTGATGTCGAAGCCGCTCAAGCGGCAGTTCGAGAAGGAGAGCGGCTACACCCTGGAGCTGGTGCCCAACGGTGATGCGGGCGAGCTGACCAACAAGCTGGTGCTCACCAAGGACAACCCCCTCGGCGACGCCGTCTTCGGCATCGACAACACCTTCGCCACGCGGGCCGTGGACGAGGGGGTGCTGGCGCCGTACACCCCCGAGGGCCTGCCCTCCTCCGCAGCCGACTACGCCCTCGACGACGCTGCCGCCGCCCGGGTGCTCACGCCGGTCGACTGGGGCGACGTGTGCGTGAACGTGGACGACGTGTGGTTCGCCGAGCACGACCTCGCCCCGCCGGTCACCTTCGACGACCTGCTGGACCCGGCCTACCGCGACCTGTTCGTCACCCCGGCTGCCTCCACGTCGTCCCCCGGCTTCGCCTTCCTGCTGGCCACGATCGGGACCTACGGCGAGGACGGCTGGCAGGACTACTGGAAGGCCCTCGTGGCCAACGGCGCCCGAGTGGTCAGCGGCTGGTCCGACGCCTACGAGGTCGACTTCACCGCGGGCGGCGGGAACGGCGACCGGCCGATCGTGGTCAGCTACAACTCGTCGCCGCCGTTCACCATCCCCGACGGGGCGCAACGGCCGACCACCAGCGCGCTGCTGGACACCTGCTTCCGCCAGGTGGAGTACGCCGGGGTGCTGGACGGCGCGGACAACGTCGCCGGCGCCGAGGCCCTCCTCGACTTCCTCGAGACCACCGCGTTCCAGGAGGCCCTCCCGGAGAGCATGTACGTCTTCCCCGTCGACAGCGCGGCGACGCTGCCTCCGCTCTGGGCGCGGTGGGCGGAGCCGTCGCCCGATCCGGTGCAGGTCGACCCCGCCCGGGTCGCGTCCTCGCGCACCGACTGGATCCGGGAGTGGAGTGACCTCACGTCCGGCTGAGCACCGGGGCTGGACCGTCCTGGCGGTCGCCGCCGCGGTGGTCCCCCTGGCAGTCCTCCTGGTGTTCTTCGTCGTCCCGGTGCTCGGGATGCTCCAGCTCGGCTTCGCGCCCGACGGCCGGCTCGACGTCGTCGGGGTGGTGCGCACGCTGGCACGCCCCCGCGTGGCCGGAGTGGTCTGGTTCACGGTGTGGTCGGCCGCCGTGGCCACCCTGGTGACCCTGTCGCTCGGTGTCCCGGCGGCGTTCGTGCTGTACCGGTTGTCGTTCCCCGGCCAGCGCCTGCTGCGTGGGTTGGTCACGGTGCCGTTCGTGCTGCCGACGGTGGTCGTGGGGGTCGCCTTCCGGACCCTGCTCGGCGCGGCGGGCCCCCTGGGCTTCCTGGGGCTCGACGCCAGCCCGGCCGCGATCGTCGCCGCGCTGGTCTTCTTCAACGTCTCCGTCGTGGTGCGGACGGTGGGCCCGTGGTGGGAGGGGCTGGACCCCCGACGGGAGGAGGCTGCGGCAGCGCTCGGCGCGTCGCCGGTCCAGGTGCTGCGCACGGTCACCGCGCCGGCGCTGCGGCCGGCTGTGCTGTCCGCCGGGAGCGTCGTCTTCCTCTTCTGCGCCACCGCCTTCGGGGTGGTGCTGACCCTGGGCGGGACGAGGTACTCCACCGTGGAGACCGAGATCTACCTGCTCACCACGCAGTTCCTGGACCTGCAGGCGGCAGCCGCGCTGTCGGTCCTGCAGATCGTGGTCGTCGTGCTGCTCCTGCTGCTCGCCGCCCGTGCCCGCGGGACCCGGTCGACCAGCGTCGCCCGCGTCGAGCGCCGGGCGACCGCCCGCTCGCCCCGCCGGGGCGACCTGCCCGCGCTGGGGACCACGGCCCTGGTCCTGGCGCTGGTCGGCGCCCCCGTGCTCGCGCTCGTGCTGCGCTCGTTCCGCACCGAGGTCGGCTGGTCCCTGGCGAACTACCGCGGCCTGGGCACCGCCGACGGTTCGACGGCGCTGGTGGTGCCGGTGACCACGGCCCTGGGGAACTCCCTCGCGGTCGCCGTGGACGCCACGGTCCTCTCGCTCACCCTGGGCGTGGTGGTCGCCGTGCTGGTCACTCGCCGGGTCAGCGGTCCCGGTCCGCGCCGGCTGCTGACCGTCTTCGACGGTCTCTTCATGCTCCCCCTGGGGGTCTCCGCGGTGACCGTCGGGTTCGGCTTCCTGGTCACCCTCGACCACCCGCCGTTCGACTTCCGGGGCAGCCCGTGGCTGGTGGTGGTCGCCCAGGCCGTGGTCGCGCTGCCCCTCGTGGTGCGGACCCTGGTCCCGGTCCTGCGGGGCATCGACCCGCGCCAGCGGGAGGCGGCGGCCAGCATGGGCGCGCACCCGCTGCGGGTGCTGGCCACCGTCGACCTGCCCGTGGCCTGGCGCCCGATCCTGGCGTCGGCGGGCTTCGCCTTCGCGGTGTCCCTGGGGGAGTTCGGGGCCACCAGCTTCCTGTCGCGTCCCGACTACCCGACCCTGCCCGTGGTGATCTACCAGCTGGTCTCCCGCCCGGGCGCCGAGAACTTCGGCATGGCCCTGGCCGCCTCGGTCGTCCTGGGCACCGTCACCGCCGGGGTCATGGTCGCCGTCGAGCGGTTGCGGGTCGGCAGCATGGGAGCCTTCTGAGATGCTGGACGTCGAGGGGCTGACCGTGGCGTTCGGGGACACCGTGGCGGTGGCCGAGGTGAGCCTGCAGCTTCCACAGGGACAGGTGCTGGCCGTCCTCGGTCCCTCCGGCTGCGGCAAGTCCACCCTGCTCCGCGCCCTGGCCGGCCTCGAGCCCCCGCGCGCAGGCCGGGTCCGGTTCGCCGGGGAGGACCTCACCGGCACCCCCACCCACCGGCGCGGCTTCGCGCTGATGTTCCAGGACGGTCAGCTCTTCGGTCATCTCTCGGTAGCCGGGAACGTCGGCTACCCGCTCCGGCTCAGGCACGTCCCGCGCCGGGACAGGGAGAGCCGGGTGGCCGAGCTGCTGGAGCTCGTCGGCCTCCCCGGCTACGCGGAGCGCTCCCCGGCCACGTTGTCGGGCGGCGAGCGACAGCGCGTCGCCCTGGCGCGCGCGCTCGCGGTCCGGCCCCGGCTGCTGCTGCTGGACGAGCCGTTGTCGGCCCTGGACCGAGGTCTGCGCGAGCGTCTCGCCACCGATCTCCACGACATCCTCCGGGCCCTCGGGACCACCGCGCTCCTGGTGACCCACGACCACGAGGAGGCCTTCGCGGTCGCCGACCGGCTGGCCGTGATGCGGGCCGGCTGCCTGGTCCAGCAGGGCACGCTGGAGGAGGTGTGGCGCAACCCCGCCGACGCCGAGACGGCGCGGTTCCTCGGGTACGCCGCGGTCCTGGAGGGGGCGCGGGCGGCGACCGTGCTGGACGACGAGTCCGCGGTGGCCGCGGTCGCCCTGCGCAGGTCCGCCCTCCGGGTCGGCGCTCCCGCGACGCTGGCCGGGCGGGTCTGCTCGGTCCGGAGCACCCCCGACGTGGCCCGGTTGACGGTGGAGGTGGCCGGTGTCGGTGTCCTCGACGCGGTCGCGTCCCTCGACCAGCCGGTGCGGATCGGGGAGGAGGTCCCGCTCGTGCTCGACCGCTCCCGCGTCGCGGTCCTGGGGGCGGTCGGCGAGCGGGTGGGGCGGGAGCCGCGCGGGGCGGGTCCGACGTGACCGCACTCACGGCGATCCAGCCCGTGACCGGTTCGGGTCTGGGGCGTCGGGCGACCTAGACTCGGTCGCTATGAAGCGGCCAGCGTACGGACTCCTCGTGGGCGTGGCCGTCCTGATGGGTCTGGTCGCCGTCGTCGTCTCGCAGTCCCTGGGCGTCCAGCTCCGCGACCCCGACGGCTTCCTGGGCCCGGCCTGGGTGCGGCTGCCGGCGATGGTCTTCGGCGCCTTCCTTCTCGACGTCGTGCCGCGGTCCCTGTGGCGGGCGCGCAAGGACCTGCGGGCCACGCTGCGGGAGGGGCGGGCCCTGGTCCGCGAGCACTGGACGCGCGAGCGGATCGCGCTCGTGGTGATCGGGCTGACCAGCTTCTACGTCACCTACGTGAGCTACCGGAACCTCAAGAGCTACCTGACCCGGTTCTACACCGAGATGCAGGACCCGCTCCTGCACAAGCTGGACCGCCTGGTCTTCTTCGGCAACGAGCCGGCCACGATCCTGCACCAGGTGTTCGGTGAGACCTGGGCGGCACACTTCTTCGCCTTCATCTACCTGCTGTACCTGCCGCTGGCGCCGATCAGCCTGGTGATCTGGCTGGTCTGGTCCCGCAACATCTCCTACGGCTACTGGTACGCCACGGCGAACTGCCTGACCTGGACCTTCGGCACCATCAGCTACTACCTGATCCCGACGATGGGACCGAACTTCTGGTACCCGTGGTTGTACCGGGGCCTGGAGGTCACCGGGGTCACCGACCTGCAGGACTCCTTGTGGAACTCCCGGCAGGACTCCCGCTTCCCGCTGAACCCGTTCAGCGACTCGGTCCAGAGCGTCGCCGGCTTCGCCTCCCTGCACGTGGCGCTGACGTTGGTGATCGCCCTGGTGGCCCACTACACGGTGCGGCACACGCTCATCCGCGTGCTCGTGTGGACCTACTTCGGTCTGACGGTGATCTCCACGCTGTACTTCGGCTGGCACTACGTCGCCGACGACATCGCCGGGGCCGCCATCGCGCTGCTCTCGGTCTGGCTCGGGGCGGTGGCGACCGGGCAGAAGTTCGATCGCGGGGGAGCGTCCTCGCACCCGACGACGTCGTCGGCCGCCGTGCCGGTCGAGGACGACGAGTGGCAGCCCCCGGTACGTAGCGGGGGTTGACGGGCGGCGCTTCGGCGCCTGGGCCGCTAGGGCAATCGTCCTGGTCGTCTGACCAGTTCGGCTCATCGGCGAATAGCCCGTTATGGCCAGGGAAGCGCTGAGTCAGAATCCCCATAATCCGGACATTCACCGACCGAAAGTCGGATGCAACATCTATGCAGGCTGTGGGATTGCTGTATCGTAGGAACCGGAGATCCGGGGGGATCTCCCGAGAGTTGAGAGAGCGACCGGCCCTCACGGGACGGTCACGACAGGAAGCGTCCCTGGGGGCTGTATCCCCCTCCAGAGGCGCCGAATAGGTCTCTCGCTCGCGTGGTCCGCCTCAGCCTCCCAATGGGGCAGGACCACCTGAGGTCCCGCCCGAGCCTCCCAATCGGGCGGGACCTCCTTCTCTTTCCCGGGCCCTTCCGCTCGCTGCGGCGCCCCGCGCCCAGCCGTCGCCCTCTGCCCGCGGACGCACCCCCGCACGCTCGAATTACATAGGTGTAGTTCGTCAACTCGACACGCCGGGGCAGCGGAAGATTTCTGAGGTTTTTGTTCCCAAAGTGACAGACGAGCACTAGCGTGACCGAACAGCAGGTCGCAGGAGGCGTCGCGGACGGCAGTTGCCGTCCGCCGCCAGCAGCGTCGGGGCACCAGCCGCCGGGGAAGCGGCTCGTGCACGGAGAGGGAGCCATGCCAGTCACCGAGGTCGGACCGAGGACGCCGTGGCGCACCCTCCGGGGCCGAGCCAGGGCCGGAGTGGCGGTCGTCTCCGCGGCCTGCCTCCTGTCCGTCGTCCCGGGCGCGCCGCTCGCCCAGGCACAACCCGGCGAGGGCGCAGGCAAGAACGGGACGGCCGTCCCGAGCCGCGAGCAGGTCCGCGAGGCCCGCGGCGACGTACGTCGGGCCGCTGACCGGGTCGCGGCCATCCGTGCCGACCTGGCAGCCGCCAACCAGCGGCTCGAGAGCGCAGCGGTGGCCGCCGAGCAGGCAGCCGAGGCCTACAACGGCGCCCGGTGGCGCGTCGAGCAGGCTGCCGCGGCACTCCGCCAGGCCCGTCACGACGCCCGCCGCGCCACTCGGCACGTGGCCGGCCAACGCGACCTGCTCGCCTCGCTCGTCGCCGCCGCCTACGAGGGCGGAGGGGACGTCAGCGCGGTCAACGCGCTCCTCGGCGTCGACGGCCCGGAACGGCTGATGAGCCAGCTCCTGGCCTACGAGGGCGCGAGCACCTCCGCCGAGGCCCAGATCCAGCAGTTCTCGGCCACGGCCACCCTTGCCGAGGTGTTCCGGAGCAAGGCGGTCGCGGCCAAGGCCGAGCAGGAGCGGCTCCTCGCCCGGGCGGAGGCAGCACGTTCCGCCGCCGCCGCAGCAGCCGCAGCGGCGCAGCAGGCAGCAGCCGGCATCGCGGCGCAGCGGACGGCTCTGGTTGCAGAGCTGGCGGACCTCGAGCACGTCTCGGTCCGGATGGCCGAGCGGCGCCAGTCGGCGCTCGAGGAGCGCGAACGGCAACGAGCCGCCCGTGCGGCTGCGGCGCAGGCGGCAGCCGAGGCCTCGGCAGCCGCTGAGGCGGCACAGTCGGCCGACCAGACCGACCAGACCGACCAGGCCGACCAGGCCGACCCGAGCGCGTCGGCGCCGAGTGCGCCAGCAGCCGCGCCGACCACGGCGCCGACCACGGCGCCGACCACACCGCCGCCCGCCACGACCCCGGCCCCTCCGCCTCCGGCCGTGGTCACCCCGCCCCTCCCCCAGGGCGGCGCCGCGCGAGCGGTCGCGTTCGCACGGGCGCAGCTCGGCGAGCCCTACGTCTGGGGCGCCGCAGGCCCGGGGTCCTGGGACTGCTCGGGACTGATGATGGGCGCCTGGCAGGCCGGAGGCGTCTCCCTCCCGCACTACTCCGCCGCGCAGTACGCCGCCAGCACCCCGATCAGCGCCGCCCAGCTCCGTCCGGGCGACCTGCTCTTCTGGGGGACCACGAGCAGTCCGTCGTCGATCCACCACGTCGCGATGTACCTCGGGGACGGCCTGATGATCCACGCCCCACGGACGGGCCGGCCGGTCTCCATCGACTCGGTCTCCTACTGGATCCCACCCACCTTCTACGGCCGGGTCTGAGAGCGGACGACACAGGACCGGCCGGGTGCCCCGAGGGGCACCCGGCCGGTCCTGTGTCTCTCGCAGGTCCTCCCGCAGGTCAGTGCGGTGACGGCGCCTTGGTGAACCGGTCGAAGGAGGCATTGACCTCGGCCTCGGCCTCGACCCGGCCGACCCAGTTCGCGCCTTCGACGGACTTGCCCGGCTCCAGGTCCTTGTAGACCTCGAAGAAGTGCTGGATCTCCAGGAGGTCGAACTTCGACACGTGGTTGAAGTCGCGCAGGTGCTCCAGTCGCGGGTCGGTCGAGGGCACGCAGAGCACCTTGTCGTCGCCGCCGGCCTCGTCGGTCATCCGGAACATGCCGATCGCCCGGCACTTGATCAGGCAGCCGGGGAACGTCGGCTCCTGAAGGATCACCAGGGCGTCCAGCGGGTCGCCGTCGAGGCCGAGGGTGTTCTCGATGTAGCCGTAGTCCGCGGGATACTGGGTCGAGGTGAACAGGGTCCGGTCGAGTCGGATCCGGCCCGTCTCGTGGTCGACCTCGTACTTGTTCCGCTGGCCCTTGGGGATCTCCACCAGGACGTCGAACTCCACTTGTTCCTCCGCTCGCCGAACGTCAACCCCGGTCACGCTGGGACAGGGGACTGTGCAACCGTGACGCTAGTCTCCCGCACGTTGCGCTCATGACACACCCGAGGGGGTCGCGATGGTCGAAGGAGACCGACCCCACCCCGATCCTGCCCCCGGCGAGCCGGATCCGCATCCCCCCGCCCCACCCCAGGGGCCGGAGTCGTCGGTGCCGCCCCCGGCGGGGCCGGTGGTGCCGCCCCGCCGGCGCCGGTGGCTGGTGCTGCTCGCGGTGGGGCTGGTCTGCCTGCTCCTCGCTGCCGGAGCGGTCTGGCGCCTGGACGGGGTCGGCACCCCCGGCCGGTCCCTCCCCTCCGCGGCCGGGCCCACCGACGACCCGGCGACCGTGGCCCCTCCACCCGGTCTGGACCTGCCTGCAGCGCCCACCGCCGCCGCGGTGGCCCCGGTGCTGGCCGGCGACGAGGTGGACCGCGGCTCGGTGCGAGACGCGCTCCAAGGGCTGCTGGGCGACCGGCGGCTGGGCCGCCGGGTCATGGTCCAGGTCGCCGGGGTGGACGGTCGCCCGGTCCTCACCCGGGGGCCGCGGGTGGTCACCCCCGCCTCCACGCTCAAGCTGCTCACGTCGCTCGCCGCCCTGGAGGCGGTCGGCCCGGAGCACCGGTTCACCACGCGGGTGCTCCTGAGCGGGCGTCGGCTCACCCTCGTCGGCGGCGGTGACCCGCTGCTGGCCCGTGCCCCGTCGCCCGGCGGCTACCCCGAGCAGGCCGACCTGGCGACCCTGGCCAGACGTGCCGCCCGCGCACTGACCGACCGCGGCACGACGAAGGTCCGGCTCGCCTACGACGACTCGCTGTTCAGCGGGCCTGCCGCGAGCGGCACGTGGGAGCCGGACTACCTGCCCGACGACGTGGTCAGCCCGGTCACCGCGCTGTGGGTCGACGAGGGGCGGGAGCGCTCCGGCCTGGTTCCTCGCTCAGCCGACCCGTCGCTGGCCGCAGCGGAGGTCTTCGCACACGCCCTGCGACGCCGCGGGGTGGAGGTGCGTGGCGTACCGCGCCACGCCGAGGCCGAGGGCGGCGCGACCGAGGTCGCCGAGGTGCTCAGCGCACCGCTGGTCGAGATCGTCCAGCACGTGCTGGAGGTCAGCGACAACGAGGGAGCCGAGGTGCTGGCGCGCCAGGTGGCCCTGGCCCGAGGGCTGCCGGCCTCCTTCGAGGGCGGGGCTCGCGCCGTACGCCGGGTGGTCGCGGCGCTGGGCGTCCCGCTGGGTGGGGCCGCGACCCACGACGGCAGCGGCCTGTCCCGGGCCGACCGACTGCCCGGCCGCGCCCTGCTCACCGCCCTGGCGGTGGCCGCGGACCCGGAGCACCCCGAGCTGGCAGGACTCGTCGCGGGCCTGCCCGTTGCGGGCTTCAGCGGCTCACTGTCCTACCGCTTCGGCGTCGACGCCGACCCGGGCCTGGGGTTCGTGCGGGCGAAGACCGGCACCTTGACCGGCGTCCACGGCCTCGCCGGGCTGGTGGTCGCCAGGGACGGGACGGTGATGACGTTCGTCGCGCTGGCGGACCGGGTGAAGGTCCGCAACGCACAGTTCGCGCGGGACCGGCTCGACCAGATCGCCTCGGCCCTCGCCGGCTGCGCCTGCTCCTGAGCTGCTGCCGGCGGTCGCCAGCGGTTGCCGACGCTGCGTACGCTCGCCTCATGACCACGCCACGGCCGCTCCTGCTCGGCACCGGTCCCACCGGGGAGCCGGCGTGAGCGGGCCGATGATCGACTGGTCCCTCGCCGTCGCCGCCGCCAGCCGGATGGCCGGTGAGGGACCCCAGGTCTCGCGTGCGGAGGGCGACGAGGTCGTCGCCGAGCTGCGGCAGGGCGCCGAGCGCTCGACCCCGCTGGTGCGCGAGTTCACGGGCCTGGTCGCGGGCGAGGGCACCGCCCCGGTGCTCGTCGTGGACCGGCCGGGCTGGATCCAGGCCAACGCCGACGCCTTCGCCCAGATCCTCGGCCCGGTGGTGAGCCGGCTCCAGGAGCGCAGGGGCAAGCCGGTCGGCGGGCTCACCGAGGCCCTCGGCTCCCGGGTGACCGGGCTCGAGGTCGGCACGCTGCTCGGCTTCCTGGCCCCCAAGGTCCTCGGTCAGTTCGACCCGTTCCACGACCCCCGGGGCAGCACCGACGTGGGTCGGCTGCTGCTGGTGGCCCCCAACATCGTGCAGGCCGAGCGCGAGATGGAGGCAGACCCCACCGACTTCCGGCTGTGGGTGTGCCTGCACGAGGAGACCCACCGGGTGCAGTTCACCGCCGTGCCGTGGATGCGTGACCACCTCCAGTCCCAGATCGACCAGATCGTCGAGGGTGTCGAGGTCGACCCGGCACGCGTGGCCCGGCTGCTCGGGGACGGCGTACGCCGGGCCGGCGACCTGGTGACCGGCCGGAACGACACCAGTCTCGTCGACCTCTTCGCGAGCCCGGAGCAGCGCGAGGTCATCGACCGGGTGACCGGGGTGATGTCACTGCTCGAGGGGCACGCCGACGTCGTGATGGACGGCGTCGGGCCGGAGGTCATCGCCACCGTGGCCGACATCCGCCGGCGCTTCAACCGGCGCCGCCGCGGCGCCGGCTCGGTGGACCGGCTGATGCGCCGCCTGCTCGGGCTGGACGCCAAGATGGCGCAGTACCGCAACGGCGCCCACTTCGTCAGGACGGTCGTGGACCAGGTCGGCATGGACGGCTTCAACAAGGTGTGGGTCGAGCCCGCACACCTGCCCAGCAAGGCCGAGATCGGCGATCCTGCCGCCTGGGTGCGCCGGGTCCACGGCTGACGGGCTGACTCGTGGGACCCGACCCCGCCGTCGCCGCCGTCCGGCTCGCCGTCCGCAGGAGCCTGGGCGGGGCTCCGGAGGGTCCGGTCGTGGTCGCCTGCTCCGGCGGCGCCGACTCGCTCGCCCTGGCCGCGGCCGCCGTCTTCGAGTGCCGTGGGTCGGGCCGCCGCGTGATCGGGGCCACCGTGGACCACGGGCTCCAGCCCGGCTCCGGCGCCCAGGCCGACCGGGTGGTCGCCCAGCTGGCCCGGGTCGGCGTGGACGAGACCCTCACCGCCCGGGTACGGGTCGAGGCGGTCGGCCGAGGTCCCGAGGCCGCCGCCCGCGAGGCGAGGTACGCCGTGCTGGCCGAGGTCGCCGAGCGGGTCGGCTCGCGGGTCGTGCTGCTCGGGCACACGCTGGACGACCAGGCCGAGACCGTCCTGCTCGGACTGACCCGGGGCTCCGGCGGCCGCTCGGTCGCCGGGATGCGCCGCGCCTTCGACGTGTTCGTCCGTCCCCTGCTCGACCTGACCCGGGAGCAGACTCTCCGGGCCTGCGCCGCCGAGGGGCTCCAGCCGTGGTCGGACCCGCACAACGAGGACCCGCGGTTCACCCGGAGCCGCGTCCGTCACCAGGTCCTGCCGCTGCTCGAGGCCGAGCTCGGGCCGGGGGTCGCGGCGACCCTGGCACGCACCGCCGACCAGCTCCGCGAGGACATGGAGCTGCTGGACCGCTGGGCCGACGCGGCGTACCACGAGGCGCTGCTGCCCGCCGGGCCCGGAGCGGGAGTGTGGCTGGCGGTGGCGGACCTGGTCGCCATGGAGCCGGCGCTGCGCACCCGGGTGCTGCGGCTGGCCGCCGCGGAGGCGGGCGCCCCTGCCGACCAGCTGTTCCGGGTCCACGTGCTGGCGCTGGAGGAGCTGGTCACCGCCTGGCGCGGACAGGTGATGGTCCAGCTGCCCGGGCACCTGGCGGGCGTGCGTCAGGGGGACGCCCTGATCGTCGGCCCGCACCCTGTGGCAGGCTGACCCGGTGGGTCGGGGGGGCCGGCCCGCACCACACCACACCACCGCCTTGGGAGGCACGCGTGGACGCACAGCACGTGGACGGCGACCTGCTCCACGTCCTCTACAGCGAGGACGACATCCAGCGCCGGCTCAAGGAGCTGGCCGAGGCGGTCGAGGCCGACTACGCCGGGAAGGACCTGCTGATCGTGGGCGTGCTCAAGGGCGCGGTCATGGTGATGGCCGACCTGGCTCGGGCCTTCGGGCGGCACGTCGAGATGGACTGGATGGCCATCTCCTCCTACGGCTCGGGAACCAAGTCGTCCGGAGTGGTCCGGATCCTCAAGGACCTCGACACCGACATCAACGGCCGCCACGTGCTCATCGTGGAGGACATCATCGACACCGGGCTGACGCTGTCGTGGCTGGTGAGCAACCTGGTGTCGCGGCGCCCCGCCTCGGTCGAGATCTGCACCCTGCTCCGCAAGCCCGACGCCCTCCAGATGACCGTCGAGGTGAAGTACGTCGGCTACGACATCCCCAACGAGTTCGTGGTCGGCTACGGCCTGGACTACGACGAGCGGTACCGCAACCTGCGCTGCATCGGCACCCTGGCGCCCGCGGTCTACTCCTGAGGCCCAGCCGCTCCTGGCGCCACGGTTGCCTCATATGGTCACGGTGTACCGTCAATAACCCACAAGCGTGTGCACATTTGAGAGGGAGGCTCGGGGCGCGGCCCCGGTTACATGGACGTGAAGCGCATCTTCCGCGGTCCCTGGTTCTGGATCGTCATCGCGGTGGTGGGCGTGCTCATCGCGCTGCAGTACCTCGCTCCGAACGGTGGCTACGACGAGATCGACACCTCCGAGATGGCCACCCACATCACCCAGGGTGAGGTCAAGACCATCACCTTCATCGACGGTGACCAGGAGGTCCGAGCGACCCTGGACGACGGCTCGAAGGTGCTCACGCACTGGGTCGACGGCCAGCAGACCACCCTCCTCGAGGCCGCCAGCAAGCAGTACAACGCCGGTGACATCAAGAGCTACAACTCCGAGAACCCGCAGCCCAGCCTGCTCGGGTCGATCTTGTCGTTCTCCCTGCCGTTCATCCTCATCGTGCTGCTGTTCCTCTTCCTGATGAACCAGGCCCAGGGCGGCGGCGGCCGGGTCATGCAGTTCGCCAAGTCCAAGGCCAAGCTGATCAGCAAGGACATGCCGAAGACGACGTTCGCCGACGTCGCCGGCTGCGTCGAGGCGATCGAGGAGCTCGGCGAGATCAAGGAGTTCCTCCAGGAGCCGGCGAAGTTCCAGGCGGTCGGAGCCAAGATCCCCAAGGGCGTCCTGCTCTACGGCCCTCCCGGCACCGGCAAGACGCTGCTGGCCCGAGCGGTGGCCGGCGAGGCGGGGGTGCCGTTCTACTCCATCTCCGGCTCGGACTTCGTGGAGATGTTCGTCGGTGTCGGCGCCAGCCGGGTGCGTGACCTGTTCGAGCAGGCCAAGGAGAACGCTCCGGCCATCGTCTTCATCGACGAGATCGACGCCGTCGGGCGCCACCGGGGCGCCGGCATGGGCGGCGGCCACGACGAGCGGGAGCAGACGCTCAACCAGCTGCTGGTCGAGATGGACGGCTTCGACGTGCGCGGCGGGGTCATCCTCATCGCCGCGACCAACCGTCCGGACATCCTCGACCCCGCGCTGCTGCGCCCGGGCCGCTTCGACCGGCAGATCGCCGTGGACGCTCCCGACCTCGACGGCCGCCACAAGATCCTCCAGGTGCACTCGAGGGGCAAGCCGATGGGTCCCGGCATCGACCTGCTGTCGGTGGCCCGGCGCACCCCGGGGTTCACCGGTGCCGACCTCGCGAACGTGCTCAACGAGGCCGCGCTGCTGACCGCGCGCCAGAACTCCAAGCTGATCGACAACGCCGCCCTCGACGAGGCGATCGACCGGGTCATCGCCGGTCCGCAGCGGCGCAGCCGGTTGATGAGCGAGAAGGAGAAGCTCATCACCGCCTACCACGAGGGCGGTCACGCCCTGGTCGCGGCGGCGCTGCCCGGCACCGATCCGGTGCACAAGGTGACGATCCTGCCGCGCGGCCGGGCGCTGGGCTACACGATGGTGCTGCCCGACGAGGACAAGTACTCCCAGACACGTTCGGAGATGCTCGACAAGCTCGCCTACATGCTGGGCGGGCGGGCTGCCGAGGAGATGGTCTTCCACGACCCGACCACCGGCGCCGGGAACGACATCGAGAAGGCCACCGCGCTGGCGCGGGCGATGGTCACGCAGTACGGCATGACGGAGCGGCTGGGCGCGATCAAGCTCGGCGAGGCCAACGGCGAGCCGTTCCTGGGCCGCGACATCGGGCACAGCCGCAACTACTCCGAGGACGTCGCCGCGATCGTGGACGAGGAGACGAAGAAGCTGCTCACCACCGCCCACCAGGAGGCCTTCGACATCCTGGAGGAGAACCGCGACGTCCTCGACTCGCTGGTCCTGGCGCTGCTGGACAAGGAGACCCTCGACAAGGAGCAGGTCGCGCAGGTCTTCGTGCCGCTGCGGCGTCGCCCCCTGCGTCCGGCCTGGACCGGCTCCCCGACCCGGGAGCCGTCGGCGATCCCGCCGGTGGAGGTGCCCCCGGCCGCGGCCAACGGCGTCCGACCCAACGAGCCGACCGGCACCACGATCCTCACGCCGCCCGGCTCCGGCGGGGACGTGCACGGGACCGGTCCGATGGGGCGCGACTGAGGGTGGGCGCGTGAGCATCGACGAGATCGGCGCACCGTCCTACGACGCGATCCGGCCCTTCGACCACGACCGGGCGGCCGCCGCGGTGCGCGAGCTGCTGCTGGCGATCGGCGAGGACCCTGAGCGGGAGGGCCTCCGGGAGACCCCGGCCCGCGTGGCGAGGGCCTACGAGGAGCTGGTGCGGGGCATCCGGCAGACGCCGGAGGAGGTCCTCACCACCACCTTCGAGGCAGGGCACGACGAGATGGTGCTCGTGCGCGACATCGAGCTGTGGTCCATGTGCGAGCACCACCTGGTGCCGTTCACCGGCGTCGCGCACATCGGCTACATCCCCAACAGCGAGGGCCGGATCACCGGTCTGTCCAAGCTCGCCCGGCTCGTCGACGTCTACGCGCGCCGACCCCAGGTCCAGGAGCGGCTCACCACGCAGATCGCGGACGCACTCATGACGATCCTGGAGGCCCGGGGGGCGATCGTGGTGATCGAGGCGGAGCACCTGTGCATGACCATGCGGGGAGTGCGCAAACCCGGCTCGAAGACGATCACCTCGGCGATCCGCGGGGCCATGCACAACGCGGCGACCCGGGCTGAGGCGATGAGCCTGATCATGCACGGCACCCGCTGAGCGGTCGCCCGGCCCGGCCCGGTCCGGGCGGAGGCCCCGGCTAGGGTTCAGGCGTGCACGGATCGCCGGGGCAGTACGTCGTCGGGCTGCCGACGCCTGCCCGGTGCCTGGTCATGGGCGTGGTCAACGTCACGCCCGACTCCTTCTCCGACGGTGGCCGCTACCTCGACCCCGGGCGGGCCCGCGAGCACGGGCGCAGGCTGGCGGAGCAGGGCGCCGACCTCGTCGACGTCGGTGGCGAGTCCACGCGTCCGGGGGCGCGGCGACCCGCCGAGGCGGAGGAGCTGGCGCGGGTGCTGCCCGTGGTGCGCGAGCTCGCGCGCGAGGGACTGGTGGTCTCGGTGGACACCATGCGCGCCTCCGTGGCGCAGGCCGCGGTGGAAGCCGGTGCCCGGCTGGTCAACGACGTCTCCGGCGGCCTTGCCGACCCGGCCATGCTCGGCGTGGTCGCCCGGCTCGACGTGCCCTGCGTCCTCATGCACTGGCGAGCCCACTCCGCCGAGATGGCGACGCGCACGACGTACGCCGGCGGGGTGGTCCCCGACGTGGTCGCCGAGCTCCGGTCCCGGCTGGAGGCGGCACTGGAGGTGGGCATCGACCCGGCTCGGGTGGCCCTCGACCCCGGGATCGGTTTCGCCAAGACCGCCGAGCAGAACTGGGACCTGCTCAGCCGTCTCGACGACGTGGCCACCCTCGGCCGGCCGCTCCTGGTCGCGACCAGCCGCAAGCGCTTCCTGGGCAGCCTGCTGGCTGACGAGGGTGGCGAGCTGCGAGCCCCCGCGGGGCGCGACGATGCCACGACCGCCACCACGGCGCTGGCCGCCGCCGCCGGGGCGTGGTGCGTGCGGGTGCACTCGGTGCGTGCCTCGGCCGATGCCGTCCGCGTGGTCAGCCGCTGGGCGGGTCGCCCGCGTGGCTGAGCGGGACGACGGCGACCGAGCCGCGGTGCTCGCCGCGCATGCGCGCTTCTACGCGGCGGTGGAGACCGGGGACCTCGATGCGCTCCTCGAGGTGTGGACCGACGAGGAGGGTTCGGTCTCGGCCCACCCCGGCGCCGCCCCGATCCACGGCACCCCCGCCGTGGTCCGGGGCTGGGCCCTGGTCATGGCCAGCACGGACTACATCCAGTTCTTCCTCACCGACGTCGAGGTGACGGTGTCGGGGGACACTGCGGCCGTGACCTGCACCGAGAACGTCCTCAGCGCCGACCGGGCTGTGGCCACCGACACCTTCCGCGGGGGCCGTGGCCAGGCGCTCTCGGTCTTCAAACGGTCGGCGACCGGTTGGCGACTGTGGATCCACTCCTCCTCGCCGGTAGGGTCGGACCCACTATGAGTACAAATGGTGCGGCGGTGGACCCGCGCGTCGACCGTCCCTTCGACTCCTCCGGAGCCCCAGGCTGGGACCGGTTGAGCGTGCAGGGCATCGAGGCGACCGGTCATCACGGCGTATTCGACTTCGAGCGGCGGGACGGGCAGACTTTCCGCGTCGACCTCGTGCTCGGACTGGACACCCGTCCCGCGGCCGAGAGCGACGACCTGGCGGACACCGTCGACTACGGCGCGCTGGTCGGAGCGGTCAAGAGCGCCGTGGAGAACGACCCCGTAGACCTGATCGAGAGGCTCGCGCAGCGCATTGCTGACGTGTGCCTCGCCGACGAGCGCGTGCACTGGACCGAGGTCACGGTGCACAAGCCGGAGGCACCCATCGAGGCGACGTTCTCGGACGTCACCCTGACCATCTTGCGAGGCCGAGGATGACCGAGACCCCGAACCCCTACATGATCGACACCGACTCGCTGACCGGCGAGATGCGCCCGATCCGACGCTGCGTGATCGCCCTGGGCTCCAACCTGGGTGACCGGCTGTCGAAGCTCCAAGGCGCCCTGGACACCCTGGCCGACACCCCGGAGGTCTGGGTCACCGAGGTGTCCCCGGTCTACGAGACCGCGCCGGTGGACTCCCCGGAGGACGCGGAGAGCTACCTCAACGCCGTGGTCCTCATCGACACCACGCTCTCCGCACACACCCTGTTGGACCGCGCTCAGGCGATCGAGACGGCCTTCGGCCGGCAGCGCAGCGACGTCCCCAACGCTCCCCGGCCCCTGGACGTGGACCTCATCGTGGTGGGGGACCGGCGCGCCGACGACCACGACCTGGTCCTGCCGCACCCCCGCGCCCACGAGCGGGCGTTCGTCCTCCGGCCCTGGTCCGACGTGGAGCCCGACGCCGGCATCCCCGGGATCGGGGCCATCGCCGAGCTGCTGGCCGCGATCGACGGTGACGGTGTGACGCGCCGCGACGACCTCGAGCTCGAGCGCAGCTGAGCGCGCACGCGTCCCGACGGTGAGCCGCGACCCGCATCCCGACGACCTCGAGCCGCACGGTGGCGCGCCGGGTCCGGACCGACCTGAGGGGCGGCTGCGCACGACCCGTCCCGGCACCCTCGTCGGCTGGGCGGTCGCCGGCCTGGTGCTCGGCTGGGCGGTCCGGCCGGTCGCCGTCGAGCTGGGCACGACGGCCCCGCGGGTGGGCTGGCTGCAAGCCTCCGCGCTCTACCTCGTGGCCGCGATCCTCGCGGTCCTCGCCCGCGCCACGCACCGGGTGCTCCAGCAGCGCCGCGGACGCCTGGAGCCGCACGAGGCGGTCAACCGCCTGGTGCTGGCCAAGGCGTGTGCGCTCGCCGGGGCGCTGGTGGCGGGGGGCTACCTCGGCTATGCCCTGAGCTGGGTGGGGCTGTCGGCCGAGCTGGCCGGGGAGCGGATCGTGGTGAGCCTGGTGGCCGCCGGCGGAGCCGTGCTCTCGGTCGTCGCCGCGCTGCTGCTCGAGCGTGCGTGTCGGGTCCGTGGGGACCACGAGTCGCCGTAGGCTCGGCCCATGGCTGGTCCCGTGAGCTCTCGTCGTCGTCAGCGCAGCGTCAGGGTGACCACCGCGGTCCTCCTGCTCGGTCTCGCGACCGTGGTCGTCGTGGCGGCGGTGTCCGTGGCCACGGTGCCCGCGCTGGTCACGTCGTCGCTGGTCTCGCTGACCTGCGGGTGGGCGGCGGCCCGGATCATGTGGACCGAGATCACCCAGAGCCGCAGGAGCCATGCCCGGGACCGTGCGGCTCAGGCCCAGGCCTTCCGGGTGCTCTTCACCGCCCGGTCGAGCGAGCACGCGGCGTTCGCCACGGCGATGACCGACCGGCTGGTCACCCGGGACCGCGAGGTCCGCGAGCTCGAGGGCACCTTGCGGTTGAGCGAGGCGCGGGCGACCGAGGCGGAGGACCGGGTCCGGCGCGAGTCGCGACGGGCCAACCAGGCCCAGGAGCGGGTCGGGGAGCTCGAGGAGCTCCTCGCCATCCAGACCGCGGAGCAGGCAGACGAGCTGGCCAGCTGGGACGGCACCGCCGACCTCGACACCGTGGTCGACCTGCTGGCGTGGGAGGACCGGACCCAGGCGGCGTCCACGACCTCGCCCGAGCAGTGCCTCCCGCCCCTCCAGGGTCGACTGCGGGCCTGACGCCCCGGCCGCCCCGGACGTGCTCCCACGTACGATGGGCCGTCGCCCGTCCCGGGTCTGAGAGGAGCCGTCTTGCTGGCTGATCCCCGCGTACGGCGGGTCCTGCGGAACACCGACCGCCGCCTGCCCCAGCGGGTACGCCGGGCGGTCCGCCTGGTCGCCGGACGGGGCGAGGCACTCCGCGACGCGCCGCTGGTCACCGTCGTGGTGGCCGCGGTCGCCGGCCAGTGCTCGGGCCTGGGCGAGTGCCTGGACTCCCTGCGCGTCCAGGAGCACCGCAACCTCGAGATCCTGGTCCTGCTCGACGACCCGGACGGCCCGACCGCGGCCCTGGCCCGCCGGCACGCCGAGGAGGACTGGCGGATCCACGTGCGTCGCGGCCGCCACGAGGGCGTCGCCGCGGCCCGCAACCGGGGCGCGGCGCTGGCCCGCGGTGCCTACGTCGCCTTCGTCCGCGCCGACGACACCGTGCCGCCCAGCGGCATCGGCCGGATGGCCGCCGGGCTGGAGGAGTCCGGGTCGGACTTCGCCTTCGGGCGGATCGTGGAGGGTCGCGGACTGCACCGGGTCGTGAGCAGCGTCGTCCATCCCGCCCACGAGGAGACCCGCCTCGGGGCCACCCTGAGCGACCTGCCCGCCGCGGTGACCGACACCTTCGAGGAGAACCGGCTGTACCGCACCGTCGTTCTGGAGGTCAGCCGGTCTGGCCTACCCGGACCGGGGCATCGCCACGCCGCCCGCGCTCGCCGCGTTCGCGGCCGCGCGCGCCTTCGACGTCCACCTCGAGGCGACCTACCAGCGGCAGAACCGGGGCACGGGCCGGCCGATCGGGGCGCTGGTCAGCGCGATGGACGACCTGCCCGAGTGGCTGGAGGAGCAGCGCGTGATGCGCGCCTTCCTCGACCGCACCGACTCCCCGGGGATGCGGCAGGCCTGGGCGCTGGCGGTCTGCGACCTCGAGGCGGTGCCCCTGCTCGACGACGTGGAGCGTGCCGACGACGCGCAGTGGCAGGCCCTGCGCTCCTTCCTTCTCGACACGCGCGCGGAGATGACCGAGCAGACCTGGTCGACCGTGCGAGCCGAGTCGAGGGTCAAGGTGTGGCTGGCCGTCCACGACCACCGAGCGGCCCTGGAGCAGTTCGTGGCCCACCGGCTGTTCGAGTTCGGCAACCGGCGCACCGAGGTGGTGACCGCCGAGGACGGTGCACGCGTGGTGCGCGCCCGCTTCGACGGACTGTTCGTCGGGCGCGACGACCTCGCCGCCGCCATGCCCGACGACCTGTTCGAGATGACCGAGCGGGAGACCCCCCTGCACGTGCACCTGCAGGCCGCCCGGTGGCGCGACCCCACCCACCTGGTGCTGGAGACCTACGTGTTCGCGCAGTTCGTCGGCGACGGTGGCGTGGCCCCTCGGGTGACGGCTGCACTGGTCCACCCGGGGACCGGCGAGCGGCTGCCGCTGGCCGTCGAGCCGTTCGTCGACCCCGAGGTCACGGTCCACGCCGGCCACCGCTACCAGGACTACGCGCACAGCGCAGTCCGCCTCGTCCTCGACGCCACCTCGCTGCCGTCCCCGGGGGACGAGCCCGTCGCCTGGGGCTTCGAGGTCACCCTCGGCGTCCTCGGCCTCACCCGCACCGGTGGCTTCGGCTCGCGGGAGGACCGCACGAGTGCCGGGTTGCTGGGATACCCGGTGCTCGCCCCGCGGACTGTCGGCGACCTCCAGGCCGGGTTGCGGGCCGAGCCCCGCAAGTCGCTCTCGCTGGTCGTCTCGCCCGCCCCGGGGCTGCGGCTCGTGGAGTGCGCGAGCCGGGGGCGCACCGTCACCGGGGCCCTCGCCGTCGACTCCTCGCTCCGCTCGCGGCTGCCCGGCCTCGCCCTGGTCGCGACCGGCCCGGACGGACTGGTGGCGAGCTGTGCGCCGGTCGGGTCCGACGACGGCGCGACCGCCCGCTTCTCGCTCCGGCTGCCCGCGCCGACCCCGACCCCGTCGGGCCAGCCGGCCGGGGGCCGCTGGTCGCTGCGCGCGGTCGACCCGGACGGCGAGCTGCCGCTCGGCTTCCCCGCCGGGGTGCCGGAGCGGTTCGTCCCCGGGACCACCGACGCCGAGGTCGTGGCCGGGCGGGGCTCGCTGGGCTTCCTCGAGCTCGCCGAGGCGGTCCGCACCCTGCTCGTCGACGACGTCACGCTCGTCGAGCGGGGGGTCCGCGTCCAGGGCCGCTGGATCGGCCGGGTCCCGCCGCGGTGGCAGGTGACCTTGGCGACCGGCCGGGCCCGGCTGAGCGTGGAGGGCGTCGGCGACGGTCCGGCGGTCGACGTCACCGTGTCGACGGTGTGGGACGAGTGGGGGCTGGGCGAGACCAGCATCCCCGCAGGGGCCTACCAGGTCGTTGTCGACTGCCCGGGAGGAACCGGCAGCGAGAGCGCACGGGTGCTGATCGGGGAGGGTCTCCTCGACCGGCTGCTGCGTTCCACGGTCGGCCCCGACTTCAGGATGGCTCCGCTGCGCACCCCGCGCGGCCTCGCCGTGCGGCTCACCCCGCCGCTGACCGACGACGAGCGGGGCCCTTTCCGCCAGCGGGTGCTCCAGGAGTGGAGCTCCAGCGACGAGCTCTCCCTCGACCCGGCCTCGGTGTACCTGCAGTCCTACACCGGGGCTCCGGCCACCGACAGCCAGCGGGCCATCCACGACGAGCTGCGGCGCTCCCGCCCCGACCTGACCCTGCACTGGGCGGTGGCCTCGCCCAGCACACCGGTCCCGGAGGGTGCGGTGCCGGTGCTCATGCACACCCGGGAGTGGTACCGGGTGCTGGGCACGGCGACGTACCTGGTCAACAACATCGACTTCGACCGGTGGTTCCGCACCAAGCCGGGGCAGCGCTTCCTGCAGACCTTCCACGGCTACCCCGCGAAGTCGATGGGCATCCGGCTGTGGCGGGCCAAGCAGTTCACCCCCCGGCGCATCGAGCTGGAGCTGGGACGGACCTCTCGGGACTGGGACCTGATCCTGACCCCCGCTCCGGAGATGGACGTGCACTACCGGGTGGAGTACGACTACGACGGCGAGATCGAGTCGTCGGGCTACCCGCGCGACGACGCCCTCCTGGCCCCGGACGCCGACGAGGTCCGCGAGCGCACCCGCCGCCTGCTGGGCATCGCGCCGCACCAGACCGTGGTGCTCTACGCCCCGACCTGGCGCGACGACCAGGCGACGAACTACCGCTCGGCCACCATGACCCGGCACCTCGACCTCGAGTCGGCGACCACGCACCTGGGCGAGGAGTTCGTGTTCCTCATGCGCGGACACCGGTTCCACGCCCAGGGCACCGACCGCAGCGGACGCACCGCCCGCCTCATCGACGTCACCGACTACCCGGAGATCAACGACCTCATCCTCGCTTCGGACGCCGCGGTGCTGGACTACTCCTCGCTGCGGTTCGACTTCGCCCTCACCGGCCGGCCGATGCTCTTCCTCGTGCCGGACCTGGGCGCCTACACCGGGGGAGTCCGGGGCTTCCTGTACCCCTTCGAGGACTCCGCCCCCGGTCCGCTGCTCGACGACGCCGAGGAGGTCATCGCAGCGCTGCGCGACCTGCCGGCCGTGCGCCGGAAGTACGCCGCGGCGTACGAGACCTTCAACCGCACCTACAACTACCTCCAGGACGGACAGGCCGCCAAGCGGGTCGTCCAGAGGTTCTTCGGCTGACCGCGAGCTGCCGGCTCAGCGGAGCGCCAGGTCCGGCTCCAGGGCCAGGGGGTCGGACTTGCGCAGGTCCACCACGTGGCCGGTGCCGGCGCTGAGCAGGGTGTCCAGCGACGCCCGGGCCACCGACATGGAGTCCAGCAGCGACTCCGGCGGCTCGTACCCGAAGGCCTTGGTGCGCATCGGCGTCCCGGTGCGCTCGGGGTTGATCACGTTGACCCGGACCCCGGCCGATGCCCACTCGTCCGCCAGGGCCTGGGTCAGGTTCACCACCGCAGCCTTCGCCGAGGAGTACAGGCAGTAGCCGCTGCGTCCTCGGGTGTACGAGGAGGAGGTGAACAGCAGCAGGCTGCCCCGGGTCTTGGCCAGGTGCGGGAAGAACTCCTGCGCGATCAGCAGCGGCGCGATGTAGTTGACCTCGGTGGCGTGGTAGATCGTCTCCTCGGAGGTCTCCAGGAGGGTGCCGCGAGGCAGGACGCCGGCGCTGTTGACCACGAAGTCGATGGAGCCGAACTCCTCGAGGGCCTCGGCGACCGCCTTCTTGATGTCCTCGCGCCGCTCGACGTGGGTGTGGGTGGTGGATCGGCTGAAGGTCTTGACCCGGCAGCCGAACGAGCGGGCCAGGTCGGCGATGTCAGCACCGATGCCGTAGCTGCCCCCGAAGACCACCATCGTCTTGTCGGCCAGCGCCTCGCGGTAGTCCGCCTCGTCGTGGCTGCCGGGCAGCTGGTCGCGGCTGGTGAGCTGGAACAGCTTGTCGGCGAGGTAGACGTCGATCGGGTCGGTGACCTTCATGTTCCGCTCGTCCCCGGGGGTCACCCAGATCGGCACGTCGGGGAGGTAGCGGAGGACCACCGTGCAGTCGTCGGTGGCCTCGAAGGCAGGGTCCTCGGCCGCTCGGGCGTAGGCCTCACGGATGACCGAGAGGGTGAAGGCCTGCGGGGTCTGGCCGCGACGCAGGTTGGCGCGGCGGGGGATCGCCCGGATGATGTTGTCGTCGTCGACCTCGACGATGGTGTCCGCCGACGGGATGGCCACGTCGACGGCGTCGTAGCGGTCGAGGGCGTCGAAGCAGTCGCTGACGATGCGCGGGGAGAGCAGCGGGCGGACGGCGTCGTGCAGCAGCACCTTGCAGTCGGCGTGCTCGATCGCGGCCAGTGCCCGCAGGGTGGTGTCGCTGCGGGTCTCGGCGCCCTCGAGGATCGCCCGGACCTTCGGGTAGCCGCCGGTCCTGACCATCGCGCGGACCGCGTCCAGGTGCCCGGGCGCCATCATGATGATGATGTCGTCGACGTCGGGGTGCTGGTCGAGGATCGCCAGCGTGTGCTCCATGATCGGGCGCCCGGCGATCTTGATCAGCTGCTTGGGGAAGTCCAGCCCGACCCGGGTGCCGACTCCGCCGGCCAGGAGGACGGCGGTGTTGTTGCGCTGTTCGGGCATGCTGCCTGGCTCCTTGCGGGATGCGACGACGTCGTCCCCGAGCGCGACAGGTCGCCGCGTCCGGACGCCGCAGTCTCCCACAGCGGCGGCAGGGGAGCCTGGCATGATGGCCAGGCTCCCGCCGTGTCCCCGTCTCCCGTGAGGCCTCCCGTGTCCGTCCGTGTCGTCGTCCTGCCGGCCGACCAGCGCCGTCCCCGCGCCGATCCCGGTCCTGCCCCGGACGCCCTCGTGGTGGTGCTCCGCGACGTCGCGGACCTGCTCACCGAGGGGTGGCTGCGGTCCCTGCGCAGGGGTCGCCTCGGGTCAGCGACCCGGTGGGCCACCCGGCCGAACGGGGGAGCGGCGCCGCTCGGCGAGCTGCTGGACGAGATCCGCGCGGGCCTGCCTGCCGACCGGGTCTGCCTGCTCCTGGGACCGGACCCCCAGGACCGGGTCGCCGAGGTGGAGCACCGGCTCGCCCTCCGGCCCGGCGCCGTGGCACTGCCCGGCGTCGAGGCTCGGACGAGCCGACCCACCGCCGCGCTGGTCGACGCCCTGCTCTCCGAGGTGGCGGCGCTCGAGGTCGACCGGCGGGAGGCGGCCGTCCTGCTGGCCGATGCGCTCACCGGGACCGATCTCTCCGACGTCGCCGCCGGGCTCCCCGACCAGGTCCGGGAGCGCGTGGCCACCGAGGCCGCGGAGGTCGAGCGGAGCGGCATCGCCGTGCTCGGCGACCGGGAGCGGTTGCGGCTGCCCTCGCCCTCGTCGCACGCCGGCCGCGGAACGGAGCGGGCGCCGGTGGACCTGGGAGTCGAGCTGGCCACGTCGCTGCTGGCGGTGCTCGACGGGGAGGCCCGCCGCCCCGACGAGGCCGTGGCCCGGCTGCACCGGGCGCGCCGGCGGCTGGCGCGCGCCCGGGTGCAGGGGCAGACCGCCCGCCGACCCCCCGCGGTCGACGCGTCCGGACGACGCCTGGTCGCCGAGCTCGGGCGGCGTGCCCGCAACCGCGTGGTCCACGCCCTCCCCGGCACCTCGGCCCGCCGGGACGGCGCGTGAGCACGCCGCCCGTGCGGGTGCTGCCCGAGGGCGGACGCCTGCTCCACATCGGACCCCACAAGACCGGGAGCACCACGCTGCAGGCGGCGTTCCACCAGAACCGCCCCGACCTGCGCGAGCAGGGGGTGCACTACGCCGGGAAGAACGCCCAACCCATGGTCGCGGCGATGGTGGCCTCGACCGGCAAGACCCTGCCGACCGGCGCCTCCAGCGCGGCCAGTGCCTGGGACCGGCTGGCGACCGAGGTCGACGGCGCGGCGGAGCCCCGGGTGGCGATCAGCAGCGAGTTCTTCTGCGAGGCCGACGCCGACCACATCGCCGCGATCCTCGACCGGCTCGGAGGCGACCGGGTCGAGGTGGTGATCACCCTGCGCCCCCTGGCCCGGATCCTCGCCTCCCAGTGGCAGCAGTACATGCAGAACCGCATGACGACCAGCTATCCCGCCTGGCTGGACACGATGTTCAACCACCCCGAGCAGACCGAGGTCACCCCGTCGTTCTGGAGGCGACACCGGCACGACCTCCTGGTCCGACGGTGGGCCGAGGTCGCCGGCGCCGACCGGGTCACCGTCGTCGCGGTCGACGAGACCGACCGGATGATGCTGCTGCGGACCTTCGAGGAGCTCCTTGCACTGCGACCGGAGACCCTGACGCCGCGCAACGTCAGCGCGAACCGCTCCCTGACCCACCCCGAGGTCGAGTTCATGCGGGCCTTCAACCTCACGTTCCGCGCTCGCGGTTGGTCCGAGGCCGACTACACCCGGCTGGTCCGGTTCGGTGCCGTCCGGCACCTCCAGGAGCGACGGCCGCCCGAGGACGAGCCCCGGGTGCTCACCCCCCGGTGGGCGCTGGACCGCGTGCTCGACCTCCAGGGCCGGATGGTCGAGGCGATCGCGGCCACGGGGGTCCACGTCGTGGGGGACCTCGACTCGCTGCGGGCCGGGCTCGCCGACAGCCAGGTCGGCGACAACGACCCGGTCACCGGGCTGCCGGCCGACATCCCGGCCCGGTTCGCGGCCGGCCTGGTCAGGCACTTCCAAGACGTCCCGGCACGCCCCGCGGACCCCGCGGCCCGCAACCCCGGCGACCTGGAGCGCGCCCTCCGCCTGCGTCGCGAGGCCGAGGCGACCGAGCAACGGGTGCGGCGGGTCAGGTCCGAGCAGGAAGCACCGGCGACGCTCCGGGACGAGGACGCCCTCGACGCGGTGCCGGGTCGGGCACTGCTCAGGCTCCTCGGCAGCCGCGTCGGCGCGCGGGTACGGCGCCGCTGAGCGGGGGCGCCGACCCGGGGGCGGCGGCTACCGCGCCGGCGGCGGTCACTTGTCGATGTCGCCGATGACGAAGAACATCGACCCCAGCACCGGCACCAGGTCGGCGACCGTGCTCCCCACGACGAGGGCGGGCAGCGCCGCGGCGTGGTTGAACCCGGGCGTGCGCAGCTTCAGCCGCCAGGGGGTCCGCTCCCCCCGGGAGACCAGGTAGTAGCCGTTGAGCCCGCCGGGGCTCTCGGTCCAGGCGTACGTCGCCCCCTCGGGCGCCTTGACGATCTTCGGCAGCCGCACGTCCACCGGCCCCGCCGGCAGGGTGCGGAGCCGGTCCAGGCAGGCCTCGACCAGGTCCAGGGAGACCTCGACCTGGTCGACCAGCAGCGCGAACCGGGAGAAGGCGTCGCCGTCGTCGCGGGTGCAGACCCGCAGCGCACCGGACTCGGCCAGCTCGCGGTAGGCCAGGTAGGGCTCGTCGCGCCGCAGGTCCAGGTCCAGCCCGGAGGCCCGGGCGACGGGACCGCTGGCGCCGTGGGCCAGCGCGGCCCCGCGGGTGAGCACCCCCACCCCTCGCGTCCGCCGACCGAACAGCTCGCTGTCGAGCACAGCCCGAAGCGTCGGCACCACCCGGCGTACGCCGAGGACGGCGTCCCTCGCCCGACCCGACCATCCGGCAGGCAGGTCCTCCTTGAGGCCGCCGACCCGGTTGAACATGAAGTGCATCCGTCCGCCGGTGAGCTCCTCCATGACCCGGAGGACCGCCTCCCGCTCCACCAGCGCCTGCAGCGGTGCTTCGCCGAGCTCGGCGGGGTAGGAGCCGAGGAACATCAGGTGGTGGAGAACCCGGTTCAGCTCGGCCAGCAGCGTCCTCAGCCACACCGCCCGCACGGGCACCTCGATGCCGAGCATCCGCTCGACCGCCAGCACCACGCCCAGCTCGTTGGCGAACGCGCTGAGCCAGTCGTGCCGGTTGGCCAGGACGATGATCTGGCGGTAGTCGCGCACCTCGAACAGCTTCTCCACCCCCCGGTGCAGGAAGCCGACCTCGGGGGCGCAGGCCACGATCCGGTCGCCGTCCAGCCCCAGCCGCAGCCGCAGCGCGCCGTGCGCGGACGGGTGGTGCGGACCGAGGTCGAGGACGACCTCCTCGCCGCCGTCCGGGGCCAACCCGGCGGCCGCGGCACCCACGACGACGCTCACGTCCGTGCCCACGCTGCTCATCCGGCGATCATAGGGAGCAGGTCACTAGGGTCGGTGTCATGGACGACCTCTTCGCGCCCCCCGGAGCCGGATGGCGGCGCGTGTCCCCCCGCCTCCGCGTGGTGCGTCGGGCGTTCCTGCTCTGCTTCGCCGTCGTGCTGCTCGCCGTCGGGCTGGTCGGGTGGGTGCTGCTCGACGCTCCGCCCGCGTGGCTGCTCCCGGTGGGCCTGGTCGTCTGGGCGGCCGGACTGGCGGCCGGGTGGTGGTGGACCGACCGGAGCGTGCGGCGCTGGGGGTACGCCGAGCAGGAGGGCGAGCTGTGGATCACCAGCGGCGCGATGTTCCGTCGCTTCGTCGTGGTGCCGTACGGCCGGATGCAGTTCGTCGACGTGCAGGCAGGACCCTTCGACCAGCTCGCCGGGATCGCGCAGGTGCAGATGCACACCGCCAGCCCCGGCACCACGGCGGTGATCCCGGGGCTGGAGCGTGAGGAGGCGGCCCGGTTGCGGGACCGGCTCACGGCCCTCGGCGAGTCGGAGGCGGCAGGGCTGTGAGCGAACCACCTCCCGGCTTCCGGCGGCTCTCTCCGCTGACCCCGGTAGTGCGGGCCCCGCTGGTCACCCTGGCCGTGGTCGGCGGGTCCTGGCAGACCCTGCTCCAGCGCGGCAGCGTGGGCAGCGCCGCCCTGGTCGTGCTGGGGCTGCTCGCCGTGGGCGCGGTCTACGGCGTGGCCTCCTGGGTGCGGACGAAGTACTGGATCGACGGGAGCGAGCTCCGCATCGACACCGGGGTGGTCTCCCGGCAGTCGCGGCGGATCCGGATCGACCGGCTCCAGGGGATCGACATCGTCCAGCCGCTGCTGGCGCGGGTGTTCGGGCTGGCCGAGCTGCGCTTCGACGTGGCCTCCGGGTCGGACCGGGAGGGCAAGCTGGCCTACCTTCCCCACCACGAGGCGCTGGCGCTGCGGACCACGCTGCTCGAGCGTCGCGACCAGCTCACCGGTGACGACGCGGCCGCCCCCGCCCCGGCGTCCCCCGAGCGGCTGCTCGGCCGGCTCGACCCCGGTCTGCTGCTGGCGAGCCTGGTGCTGAGCCCGGAGACCCTGGTCCTCGGCGGGGTGGCCCTGGCCCTCACCGTGTCGTTCGGGGTGACCGGCAGCTTCGCCGCCGCCGGCGGACTCGTGCCCACGCTGGTGGCGCTCGGGCTGACCGTGACCAGCAAGCTGACCTCGTACTGGGGCTTCATGCTGGCAGACTCCGAGGCCGGCCTCCACATCCGCCGCGGGCTCACCTCGCTGTCCAGCCAGACCATCGCCCTGCACCGGGTGCAGGGGGTGGCGGTGAGCGAGCCGCTGCTGTGGCGGCGGCTCGGCTGGGCCCGGCTGGACGTCGCGGTGGCCGGTTACAAGGTCTTCGACGCCGACAAGGCGCAAGCCTCCTCGGTGCTGATGCCGGTGGCCACCCGCGCCGAGGTGGACCGGCTGGTCACGCACGTGCTCGGGTACGACGTGGCCGGCGTGGCCCTGACGCCGTCGCCCCGGCGGGCACGCTGGCTCGCGCCCCTGACCGCCTGGACGCTGGCCTTCGGCCAGGACCAGCGGGTGGTGGTCTCCCGGCGCGGCTTCCTCAACCGGCGTCTCGCCGTGGTCCCGCAGGCGCGGGTGCAGTCGGTCCGGCTCACCCGGGGGCCGCTGCAGCGGCTCTTCCGGTTGGCCGACGTGCACGCCGACAGCCCACCGGGGCCGGTGAGCGTCCGAGGCCACCACCTCGACCCCCGGACCGCCCGGACGGAGGTGGAGGCGGCGGTGCGGAACGGGCGCCGGGCGCGTCAGCCGGGCAGCAACGGACCAGCGTCGACGTCCCCGACCGTCGAGACCACCCAGTAGAAGTCGCCCAGCCCCCCGACCGCGCGCAGGTCCGCCGCCCGGGTGCTCGCCGCAAGCCGGTGGGCGTAGCCGAGCGGGTCCGAGGCCGCGGCCGCCAGCTCCGGACGGTCGGCGACGACCCTGAGCCGGGCCAGCGCCTCGCGCTGCCGCACCAGCCGCCCCCCGACCGCGTCGGCCAGGGCGTCGACCGCGACGTGGGCGGTGACGTCGCGGGTGCCGTCGGGCACCACCGGCACCTGCCTGCCGTGGGCGTAGGAACGGAGCGACCCGCCCACCGGCCGGTCCTGGAGGAGGTGTCCGTAGTCGACGGCGACCGCCACGCCCCGGCCGATCGTGGCGACGACCTCCGACCACGCCCGGTCCCTGCTCGTGCCGACCTCGGCCCGCGCACCGGGCTCGCGGCCCTCCAGCGGCCACCACCGGTCCAGCCAGGCGACCAGGCCGGCGGGCACGCCAGGGCCGGTGGCGGCGTGGCCGAGCGACTCCCGCCCGGTGGCCGGGTCGACGTGGACCACCCGGGGCACACCGGCGGAGTCGACCTCGACCACGTGGCAAGGGACGTTGTCGAGCCACTCGTGGGCCACCACGAGTCCGTCGACAGCGCTGGGCGGCAGCCTCGACCAGTCGACCGGGCCGGGCAGGGCGGCGGGCCTTGCGGCGACCTCGACACCGAGCAGGGTGAGGTCCGGGGCGAGCCGGTGCAGCGCGCTCAGCAGCTCGCCGCGTCCGGCGCCGAGGTCGACCACGGTGTCCAGCCCGGCCTCGCGGACCAAGGTCAGCAGGGCGGCGGCAAGGTGGTCGGAGCCGTGCGTCGAGGTCCGGAAGTGGTCGGCCGGGGCCTGGGCGCGGAAGAAGCCGGACGGTCCGTACAGCGCGGCGTCCCACGCGGTGCGCCAGGCAGGGGCATGGGTGCGCGGCGGCAGGGCCGGCATGCCGAGGGAGGTGGCCACGCGGCCACCGTACGTGGACCCGGCTCCCGGTCCGTGTGAGGTATGCCACCGGGGACGGCCGATGACGGCGAGCCGGGGCCCGACCTACAGTGGAGCGGTCAGCAAACGTCCGGTACCCCTCTGGGGACTGGAACGAAAGGTGATGACCTTGTCCCGTCTCCCCACGCTGGGGGTCGTCGGTGCCGGCCGCGTCGGCGCCGTGCTCTCCTCCGCGCTCCGCGCCGCCGGCCACGTGGTGGTCGCTGCGGCCGCCGAGTCCGACGCGTCCCGCGCTCGGGCCGCAGCCCTGCTCCCCGGGGTCGCGCTGCTCAAGCCGACAGCGGTGGCGAGGTCCTGCGACCTGCTGCTGCTCACGGTCCCCGACGACATGCTCGAGAACGTGGTCACGCAGCTGGCCGCTGCGGGGGCGATCCGCCCCGGTCAGCACGTGGCGCACACCTCCGGTCGGCACGGCCTCGCCGTCCTCGACCCGGCCCGTGCCGCGGGCGCCCACGTGCTGGCGCTGCACCCGGCCATGACGTTCACCGGCACCGCGCTCGACCTGCCTCGCCTGCGCGGGTGCGCCTTCGGCGTGACCGCCGACGAGGAGGTGAGCGTCGCGCTGGCCGAGCTGCTGGTCGAGCGGCTGGGCGGTCGGCTCGTCCTGGTGCCCGAGGACCGTCGGGCGCTGTACCACGCCGGGCTCGCCCACGGCGCGAACCACCTGGTCACCCTGGTCACCCAGGCGATGGGCCTGCTCCGCGACTCCGGGGCGGTCGACCCGGCCGCCACGCTGCGGCCGCTGCTCACCGCCGCCCTCGACAACGCGCTCTCGATGGGCGACGACGCGCTCACCGGACCGATCGTCCGCGGCGACGTCGAGACGGTCCGTGCCCACCTGGACGCGATCGTGCGGAACCGCCCCAGCACCCTTCCGTCGTACGTCGCGTTGGCGCGGGCGACGGCGAACACCGCGGTCCTCGACGGGCGGCTGGTGCCGATCCGCGCGGCGGCCCTGGTCGGCGTCCTCAACGACGCCCTCGAGCGGGTCGCCGCGTGACCCAGCCCGCTCGGGCTCCGCTGGTCGCGCGCACGCAGGCCGAGCTGCGCGACGCCCTGGTCGACGTACGCCGCAGCGGGGGCCGGGTCGGTCTGGTCCCCACGATGGGCGCCCTCCACGCGGGCCACGCCTCGCTGATGACCCAGGCGCGTCGCCGGCTGGGCACCGAGGACGTGCTCGTCGTCTCGATCTTCGTCAACCCCCTGCAGTTCGGCCCGGGCGAGGACCTCGACCGCTACCCCCGCACCTGGGAGAGCGACCTGGCCACCTGTGCCGCGCACGGGGTCGACCTGGTGTTCGCCCCGGCCCCCGAGGAGGTCTACCCGGGCGGTGAGCCGCAGGTGACCGTCGAGCCAGGACCCCTGGGCACGGTCCTGGAGGGGGCCGTGCGGCCCGGCCACTTCCGTGGCGTGCTCACCGTGGTCGCCAAGCTGCTGGGGTTGGTCCGGCCCGACCTCGCGGTCTTCGGCGAGAAGGACTACCAGCAGCTCACCCTGGTCCGGCGGATGGTGAGCGACCTGTGCCTGGGCGTGGAGGTGGTGGGCGCCGAGACGCTGCGCGAGGACGACGGGCTGGCCCTGTCGAGCCGCAACCGCTACCTCGACCAGGACGGTCGACGTCTCGCCGCAACCCTCTCCGCGGCTCTGCGGGCCGGTGCCCGGGCGGCGTCCGAGGGCGCGGACGCGGTCCTGGCCGCCGCCACTGCGGTGCTGGGGGAGACGCCGCACCTGCAGGTGGAGTACGTCGCCCTCACCGGCCCGGACCTCGGTCCGGCCCCCGACCGGGGCGCCGCCCGGCTGCTGCTCGCCGCCCGGGTCGGCGACACCCGGCTCATCGACAACATGGCCGTCGGGCTGGGCACACCCGGCGAGCCGGGCCGGCCGGTAACGTCGCCCGCGTGACCGCTCTCCCGGCCCGGTTGGCCGCGCCCGCCCCCGGCTGGACGACGTACGCCGACGTGGTGGTCGTGGGCTCCGGCATCGCCGGGCTCACCGCCGCCCTGCGGATCCGCGAGACCGGCACCGGGTCGGTCATGGTGGTCACCAAGGACCACCTGTCCGCCGGCTCCACCCAGTGGGCCCAGGGCGGGATCGCTGCGGCGCTGGGTCCTGGGGACACCCCGGAGCAGCACCTGCGCGACACCCTGGTGGCCGGAGCGGGCGTCTGCGACGTCGACGCGGTCCGGGCCCTGGTCACCGAGGGGCCCGAGGCGGTCCGCGAGCTGGTCGCGCTCGGCACCGAGTTCGACCACACCCCGGCCGGGGAGCTGTCGCTGACCCGCGAGGGCGGGCACCTGCGTGACCGGATCGCCCACGCGGGGGGCGACGCCACCGGTGCGGAGATCCAGCGCGCGCTGGTCGCCGCGGTCCGGGCCGCTCCCGACATCGAGGTCACCGAGCACGCGCTGGCCCTCGACCTGGTGCCGGGGGTCGGCGGCGGGGTCGCCGGCATCACGCTGCACGTCATGGGCGAGGGTCAGCACGACGGCGTGGGTGCGGTGCTGTGCCGTGCGGTGGTCCTGGCCAGCGGCGGACTCGGACAGATCTTCTCCGCGACCACCAACCCGGCGGTGGCGACCGGGGACGGCATGGCGCTGGCGCTGCGGGCGGGGGCCACCCTGCGTGACCTGGAGTTCGTGCAGTTCCACCCCACCGTCATGTGGCTCGGCGAGGCCTCCCGCGGCCAGCAGCCGTTGATCTCCGAAGCGGTGCGGGGCGAGGGCGCCTTCCTCGTCGACGACGCCGAGCGCCGGTTCATGGTGGGTCAGCACCCGCTCGCCGACCTCGCCCCACGCGACGTCGTGGCCAAGGCGATCATGCGCCGGATGCGCGAGCGCGGCACCGAGCACGTCTGGCTCGACGCCCGGGGGTTCGGCGAGGCGCAGTGGGAGCAACGGTTCCCGACGATCCTGGCCACCTGCCGCCGGCACGGCATCGACCCGGTCACCGGGCTGATCCCGGTCGCGCCCGCCTGCCACTACGCCTCCGGCGGCGTGGCCACCGACCTGCACGGCAGGACCGCGGTCCCCGGGCTCTTCGCCACCGGTGAGGTGGCGTGCTCGGGAGTGCACGGCGCGAACCGGCTGGCCTCCAACTCCCTCCTCGAGGGGCTGGTGTTCTCCCGGCGGATCGCCCGGCTGCTGGCCACCGAGGGGTTGCCCGCCCGCCGCGAGGCGGCCACCGAGACCCGCGGTGCGGGGCTCGTGCACGGGGACGTGCTGCCGCGGCTCCAGGCGACGATGACCGAGCACGCGGGGGTCCTGCGCAGCGCCGGGGGCCTGGCCGCCGCCGCGGCCGAGCTGGAGGCCCTGCGCGACAAGCCCGGCGAGGAGCCGGGCACGGCGTCCTGGGAGACCACCAACCTGGTCACCGTGGCCACCTGCCTGATCGAGGCGGCCCGGCGCCGGGAGGAGACCCGCGGCTCGCACTGGCGCGAGGACTTCCCGCGGCGCGACGACCAGGCATGGTTCGGCCACCTGGACACGGGGATGGACGGGCAGCCGGGGCCGCGCACCACGTACGTGCCCTCCGAGGGCGAGCCTGCCGACCTGACCGACCCGAGCGGAGCCCCCCGATGACGCCCTGCACGCCCTACGACGCCCTGCCGGGCGCCCTGCGCGACCAGCTCACCGCCTCCGGGCTCGATCCGGCGGAGGTCTACGCCGGGGTGCTCCGCGCCCTCGCCGAGGACGTGCCCGAGGACGACGTGACCTCGGCGGCGACGATTCCCGCAGCCGCTCGGGCCACCGCGGACCTCGTCGCCCGCGGCGACGGCGTGGTCGCCGGGCTCGGGGTCGCCGAGCTGGTGCTGCGCGTCGTCGCCGGCGCCGACGTCGAGGTGCAGCACCACCTCGCCGACGGGGACCGGGTCCGGCGGGGCGAGGTCCTGCTCACGGCCACCGGTCCCACCGCGGCGCTGCTCACCGCCGAGCGGACCGCGCTGAACTACCTGTGCCACCTGTCGGGGATCGCCACCGTCACCGCGCACTGGGTCGACGCCCTCGCGGGCACCGGCGCCCAGGTCCGCGACACCCGCAAGACCATCCCCGGCTGGCGGCTCCTGGCCAAGTACGCGGTCCGCTGCGGCGGCGGGGTCAACCACCGCACGTCGCTGTCGGACCAGGCCCTGGTCAAGGACAACCACGTGCTCGCCGCGGGCGGCGTCGTGCCGGCGTACCGGGCGGTGCGCGCGGTGTACCCCGGGCTCCCCGTCCAGGTCGAGGTGACCGACCTCGGCCAGCTGCGGGCGCTCCTGGAGGAGGGGGCCACGCAGATCCTGCTCGACAACATGAGCACCGAGCAGATGGCAGAGGCGGTGCGGGTGACCGCGGGCCGCGCCCAGCTCGAGGCCTCCGGGGGGCTGAGCGTGGACCGGGCCCGGGAGGTGGCGCTCACCGGGGTGGACCTGCTGGCCGTCGGGGCCCTGACGCACTCGGCGCCCGTGCTCGACGTCGCGATGGACCTGAGGCAGGACGGGACGTGAGCGGCGCCGGGGGCGTCCCGCTGCTGACCGCGGACATCGGCAACAGCCACACCAGCATCGGCCTCCTCGACGACGGCACCGTCACCGACCACTGGAGGGTCGCCACCGACGAGCGGCGCACCGCCGACGAGTGGGGCGTGCTGCTCAGGGCGTTGCTGTCCCCGACCGGTCCACGGGTCCCGGTCCGGGGGGTCGCGGTGTGCAGCACCGTCCCCGCGGTGCTCCACGAGTGGCGCCAGATGATGAACGACTACCACGCGGGCGTCCCGCACGTCGTGGTCGAGCCGGGGGTGCGCACCGGGGTCCCGGTGCTGATGGACAACCCGCGGGAGGTCGGTGCCGACCGGATCGTCAACGCGCTCGCCGCCGCCCAGCTGTACGCCGGCCCCGCCATCGTCGTCGACTTCGGCACGGCGACGACGTTCGACGTCATCTCGCCCCGCGGGGAGTACGTCGGCGGCGCGATCGCGCCCGGCATCGAGATCTCCCTGGAGGCCCTCGGCCGGCGCGGCGCGCAACTGCGGAAGGTCGAGCTGACCCGGCCGCGGTCGGTCATCGCGAAGAACACCGTCGAGGCGCTGCAGAGCGGCGTGCTGTACGGCGTGGCGTCCCAGGTCGACGGGTTGGTGACGCGGATGACCGCGGCGCTGGGGCTGACCGCGGACGAGGTGACGGTGATCGCCACCGGCGGGCTGGCGGACCTGGTGCTGGAGGAGTGCGCGAGCGTGACCGTGCACGAGCCCTGGCTCACGCTGCTCGGGTTGGAGATCGTGTTCGCCCGCAACACGTGACCCGGTGGGGCCTCTTGTCCCGAAACCGGCATTCTGCTTCGGTGCGTCCGCCGGTTGCCCGATGATGGGACACAGCCAGCGCGGGCCGACCACCCGCCCTCGCACGGACAGGACGGACCGATGGACGACGCGCACGACCGCTCGCCGCTGTCGCGCGCGCCGGTGACCCTGCCCGAGCTCCAGCGGATCCTCGACCACCTGCCGGGCATGGTCGCCTTCTGGGACCGTGAGGGGCGCAACCGCTACGCGAACGCGACGTACCTCGAGTGGTTCGGCCGCGGTCCCGACGAGCTGCTGGGGATCTCCTTGCAGAGCCTGCTCGGGGCAGACCTCTACGAGCTCAACCGGCCGTACATCGAAGGTGCCCTGGCCGGCGAGCCGCAGCGCTTCGAGCGCACCATGGAGGACGCGAAGGGCCGCAAGCGCTACGCCGAGACCTCCTACGTCCCCAACTTCGTCCACGGCGAGCCGGACGGCTTCTTCGTGCAGGTGACCGACATCACCTCCCGGGTGCGGGCCGAGCAGACCCTTCAGGACACCGTGCGCCAGGTCGCCCTGCTCCAGGAGCGCGAGCGGATCGCCGCCGACCTGCACGACCTCGTCATCCAGCGGCTCTTCGCCGCCGGTCTCGACCTCGCCGCGGCGCAGCGTCCGGGAGCAGACCGCGACGCGCGGGTCGAGGCAGCGGCAGTGAGCGTGGACCGGGCGATCCGCGAGCTTCGCGGCGCGATCCACAGCCTGCACGAGCTGATGACCCCCACCCAGCTCCCGGCCACCATCGAGCGGCTCCTGGCCAACGCCTCCCGGATGCTCGGCTTCACCCCGTCGATGACCTACACGGGCTCGCTCGACGTCCTTCCCGGCGAGGTCATCCAGGACCTGCTCGCGGTCCTCAACGAGGCCCTGTCGAACGTCGCCAGGCACGCCGGCGCCATGAGCGTGGACGTCGCCCTGGCCTGCAGCGACAGCCACGTCGTGCTCCGGGTCAGCGACGACGGACGCGGGATGAAGCAGGCCGAGCGGCGCAGCGGGCTGGCCAACATGCGTCAGCGGGCCGCGCAGCTCGGAGGCAGCTTCCACAGCCGGGACAACGACCCCACCGGCACCGTGATCGAGTGGGAGGTGCCGGTCTTCCGGCACTGAACAGCCCTTGGTCGGCCCCCGGTCGGCCCCTGGTCAGCCCTCGGTCAGCCCTCGGTAGGCGCTGTCGGACCAGCCTCTAGGCTGGCGCCCATGACCGACCAGCCGCCGCCCTCCTCGACCGTGGCAGACGACCTGCCCGAGCAGATGCGCGTCCGCCGCGAGAAGCGCGCCCGGCTCCTGGAGTCCGGCCGCGCGGCGTACCCGATCTCGGTGCCGCGCACCCACTCGCTCGGCGAGGTCCGCGCGACCTACGACGAGCTCGGCCTGGAGCCGGACTCGCACACCGGCGAGGTGGTCTCGGTCGTCGGCCGGGTGATCCACCTGCGGAACACCGGCAAGCTCTGCTTCGTGCGCCTGCGTGAGGGGGACGGCACCGAGCTCCAGGCCATGCTCTCCCTCGCCGAGCTGGGGGAGGAGTCACTGGCCGACTACAAGGCCCTGGTCGACATCGGCGACTTCCTCGGCATCACCGGGGAGGTCGTGACGAGCAGGCGCGGCGAGCTGTCGGTGCAGGCCAGCGACTGGTCGATGGCAGCCAAGACCTTGCGCCCCCTGCCCAACGAGCACCGGCCGCTGAGCGACGAGGCGCGGGTGCGGCAGCGGTACGTCGACATGGTGGTCAACCCCGACGCCCGGCAGATGGTGCGCACGAAGGCGGCCGTGCTCCGGTCGCTGCGGGCCACCCTGGACGCCCGGGGGTACGTCGAGGTCGAGACCCCGATCCTCCAGCTGACCAACGGGGGGGCGGCGGCACGACCGTTCCGGACCCATCTCAACGCCTTCGACCAGCCCATGCTGCTCCGGATCGCGCTCGAGCTCGACCTGAAGAAGGCGCTGATCGGCGGTGTGGAGCGGGTCTACGAGATCGGCCGCACGTTCCGCAACGAGGGCCTGGACTCCACTCATGCCGCAGAG
Source organism: uncultured Actinomycetota bacterium (assembly GCA_963784485.1). Classification (GTDB taxonomy): domain Bacteria; phylum Actinomycetota; class Actinomycetes; order Propionibacteriales; family Nocardioidaceae; genus Marmoricola_A. The sequence continues at coordinate 1,492,607 of CAWARH010000005.1, forward strand.
TTCTCGATGCTGGAGGCCTACGAGGCCTACGGCGACATCGAGACCATGAAGGAGCTCGTGCGCACCCTGGTCGTGGACGCGGCCCGTGCGGTCGGCCGCACCGTGGTGACCGGCCGCAGCGGCGAGCAGATCGACCTGGAGCAGCCGTGGCGCTCGGCCAGCATGCTCGACCTGGTCTCGCAGGCACTCGACGTCGAGGTGACCGCGGACACGCCGGCCGCCGAGCTCGTGCGGCTGGCGGAGGCTCGGGAGGTGGCGCTGCAGCCGCACTGGAGCTCGGGGGAGATCCTTCTGGAGCTGTACGAGCAGCTCGTGGAGGAGACGCTGGTGCAGCCGACCTTCGTCGAGGACTACCCCGCCGCCGTCCGGCCGCTGGCCAAGCCGCACCGGACCCGGCCGGGGCTGGTCGAGGCCTTCGACCTGATCGTGGACGGGGTGGAGCTGGCGCCGGCGTACACCGAGCTCAACGACCCTGTCATCCAGCGCGAGCGGCTGGTCGAGCAGTCGTTGCTGGCGGCCCAGGGCGACCCGGAGGCGATGGAGCTCGACGAGCCGTTCCTGCGGGCCATGGAGCACGGCATGCCACCGGCCGGAGGCATGGGCATGGGGGTGGACCGCCTGGTGATGCTGCTGACCGGTGCCGGTATCCGGGAGACGATCCTGTTCCCGCTGCTCCGCCCGGAATGACGGGCACCTCGTTTGAGATCAGGCGTTCCGGGCCAGGGAACCTCGCACGTGTGCGAACGCCCGGCCCCGTTCCGGGGCCGGGCGTCTGCGATATCTCCAATTGGCCCGGGAAAATCGAGATCAGTCCGGCGCCGCCCGGTGCGCCGCTGATCGTTCAGAGGTCGCGAGCCTGCTCGGCGGCCTTGGTCTCGGTGTCGGCGCCCTGGTTGGCGAGCGTGCCGCCGATGTTCTCCAGGTGGGCCCGGACGAACCACTGGAACTGCTCCAGCTCGGCGGTCTGGCCGATCAGCAGGTCCTCGGTGATGGGGTCGATCTCTCCGGCGCGCGTGATCGCCTTGCGGAGGTCCTCGATCACCCCGGTGTACACCAGGTCCATCGCGGCCAGGTGCGCCGGCACGGTGTCGCGTCCCAGCGAGTAGTCGTCCCAGGTGCGATCGCTCACGACGGCCCCGACGGTGCCGTTCGGGCTGGATCCCAAGGCGGCGATCCGCTCGGCGAGCGCGTCGGCGTACCCGCGGACCAGCTCGACCTGCGGGTCGATCATCTCGTGGACGCCGATGAAGTTCGGGCCCACGACGTTCCAGTGGACGTGCTTGAGAGTCAGGTGCAGGTCGTTGTACGCGCTGAGTCGCTTCTGGAGGACGTCTGCAAGCTCGTCGCAGTCCTGGGCGGACAGGCCGGGAATGGAGAAGGTAGTCATATCGGCAGGGTGCACCGGGTCCGGGTCCCCCAAACCTGGGGGGCCCTGACGTCCTTGTCTGCATCTTCCATCCAAATAGGGACGGCGATTCCTCGGGAAATGCAAAGACTTTCAGGGATCTGCCCCTGCGGGGGGCGGTTTCGATTTCCCGGGGCTCCTCCGCAAGGGTAATGTGACGAATCGATTCCCGGGGGCACCAGTGGAATCGTCACGGCAGCATCAGCACGGACAGGAAAAATTCACATGGCGCAACGCGTGAACGTGGTTCTCGTCGACGATCTCGACGGAACAGAAGCCGCGGAGACGGTCTCCTTCGGCCTCGACGGCGCGCAGTACGAGATCGATCTGTCCACCGACAACGCCGACAAGCTGCGCGAGACGCTCGCGCTGTACGTCGGTCACGGACGGCGCTCCGGCGGGCGTCGCAAGTCGGCGGCCTCGGCCAAGGCCCACGGGTCGCCGCGGGCGTCCTCCTCCGACGGCCCCTCGGCGGCCGAGGTCCGCAGCTGGGCACGCGACAACGGCTGGGACGTCCCCGAGCGGGGCCGGGTCTCGGCCGAGGTCCGCGAGGCCTACGCCGCGGCCCACTGAGCTCTGGCTCGAGATCGGGCTCGGGCTCGGTCCGGCACCGGACCGTCCCGCCTCGATGCGGTCGCAGCCCCCGGGCCCTGCCGTGCAGGGTCCCGGGGGTTGTTCGCTGCCAGCGAACCTCGCCAGGGGAACATCGCAGGTCAGAGGGCCGTTGGACCCGTCGACGGCCTTGGTGCCGTCCTGCGTGTTGACCAAGGCGGCTCGCGCCGTCGGTCGCGCGGACTAGAGTGAAACGAACAGACGTCTCCGGGCAGATGGCCCGGGGCGCGTCGGGGTGAGGAGCAAAAGACATGTTCGAGCGGTTCACTGACCGGGCCCGTCGCGTGGTCGTGCTCGCGCAAGAAGAGGCGCGGATGCTCAGCCACAACTACATCGGCACCGAGCACATCCTGCTCGGCCTGATCCACGAGGGCGAGGGCGTCGCTGCCAAGGCGCTCGAGAGCCTCGGGATCTCCCTGGAGGCGGTGCGCGCCCAGGTCGAGGAGATCATCGGCCAGGGCCAGCAGGCCCCCTCCGGCCACATCCCCTTCACCCCCCGTGCCAAGAAGGTCCTCGAGCTCTCCCTGCGCGAGGCACTCCAGCTCGGGCACAACTACATCGGCACCGAGCACATCCTGCTGGGGCTCATCCGCGAGGGCGAGGGCGTCGCCGCCCAGGTCCTCGTCAAGCTGGGGGCCGACCTCAACCGGGTGCGCCAGCAGGTCATCCAGCTGCTCTCCGGTTTCCAGGGCAAGGAGACGGCTGCTGCCGGCACCGCCCCCGAGGGGACTCCGTCCAGCTCCCTGGTGCTCGACCAGTTCGGTCGCAACTACACCCAGGCGGCCCGCGAGGCGAAGCTCGATCCCGTCATCGGACGTGAGAAAGAGATCGAGCGGGTCATGCAGGTGCTGTCCCGCCGCACCAAGAACAACCCGGTGCTCATCGGGGAGCCCGGCGTCGGCAAGACCGCCTGCGTCGAGGGGCTGGCCCAGGCGATCGTGCGCGGCGACGTCCCGGAGACCCTCAAGGACAAGCAGATCTACAGCCTCGACCTCGGCGCACTGGTCGCCGGGTCCCGCTACCGCGGCGACTTCGAGGAGCGGCTGAAGAAGGTCCTCAAGGAGATCAAGACCCGCGGCGACATCATCTTGTTCATCGACGAGCTGCACACGCTCGTCGGTGCGGGCGCCGCCGAGGGCGCGATCGACGCCGCGAGCATCCTCAAGCCGATGCTGGCCCGTGGGGAGCTCCAGACCGTCGGCGCGACCACGCTCGAGGAGTACCGCAAGTACCTCGAGAAGGACGCCGCGCTGGAGCGTCGGTTCCAGCCGATCCAGGTCGCCGAACCGTCGATCGCGCACACGATCGAGATCCTCAAGGGGCTGCGCGACCGCTACGAGGCCCACCACCGGGTGACGATCACCGACGAGGCGCTGGTCTCGGCGGCGACCCTGGCAGACCGCTACGTCTCGGACCGGTTCCTGCCGGACAAGGCGATCGACCTGATCGACGAGGCCGGCTCCCGGCTCCGGATCCGTCGGATGACGGCTCCGCCGGACCTGCGCGAGTTCGACGAGAAGATCGCCGACGTGCGCCGCCGCAAGGAGAGCGCGATCGACAGCCAGGACTTCGAGCTGGCTGCCTCCCTGCGCGACGAGGAGAAGAAGCTGATCCTCGCCAAGGGCGAGCGGGAGAAGCAGTGGAAGGCCGGCGACATGGACGTCGTCGCCGAGGTCGACGAGGAGCTGATCGCCGAGGTCCTCGCGATCGCGACCGGCATCCCGATCGTCAAGCTGTCCGAGGAGGAGTCCACGCGACTGCTCAAGATGGAGGACGAGCTGCACAAGCGGGTGATCGGCCAGGAGGAGGCCGTCCGGGCGCTCAGCCGGGCGATCCGACGCACCCGCGCCGGACTGAAGGACCCCAAGCGACCCGGTGGGTCGTTCATCTTCGCCGGGCCCTCCGGCGTCGGCAAGACCTGGCTGTCGAAGACGCTGGCCGAGTTCCTCTTCGGTGACGAGGACGCGCTGATCCAGCTCGACATGTCGGAGTTCTCCGAGAAGCACACGGTCTCGCGGCTGTTCGGCTCGCCTCCCGGCTACGTCGGGTACGAGGAGGGCGGTCAGCTCACCGAGAAGGTCCGGCGCAAGCCGTTCTCTGTGGTGCTCTTCGACGAGGTCGAGAAGGCGCACCCGGACATCTTCAACTCGCTGCTGCAGATCCTGGAGGAAGGACGCCTGACCGACTCCCAGGGCCGGGTCGTGGACTTCAAGAACACCGTCATCATCATGACCACCAACCTCGGCACGCGGGACATCTCCAAGGGCGTCAACCTCGGCTTCCAGCAGACCGGGGACGTCCAGGGGTCCTACGACCGGATGAAGGCGAAGGTCTCCGAGGAGCTCAAGCAGCACTTCCGCCCGGAGTTCCTCAACCGCGTCGACGAGATCGTGGTGTTCCCACCCCTGACGAAGGAGCAGATCATCTCGATGGTCGACATGATGGTGGCGGGCGTCGACAAGCGGCTCCGCGACCGCGACATGTCGATCGAGCTGACCCAGGAGGCCAAGGACCTGCTCGCGGTCCGCGGGTTCGACCCTGTCCTCGGGGCGCGGCCGCTGCGCCGCACGGTCCAGCGCGAGATCGAGGACTCGATGGCCGAGAAGATGCTCTACGGCGAGATCGGTCCCGGCCAGATCGTCGTGGTGGGCGTGGAGGGCGAGGGCACGACCGCGACCTTCACCTTCGAGGGCAAGCCGCGCTCGAGCATCACCGACCTCGAGGACCTGCCGCCGATGGAGATCATCGACGAGCCGGAGCCGGCCGAGGTCGGCAAGGGCGACAGCCCGGCCGAGTAGTCCGCACCGCGGCCCCGCGGAGCGACCGCGAGGTCCGCACCGACCACCAGCGCCCCCTCCCGAGCTGTCGGGAGGGGGCGCTGCTGCGTCACGGTCGGCCGGGTCAGTGGGCGCCCTGCACGTTGAGCAGGACCACCCCGGCGACGATCAGGCCGAGCGCGGCGATCTTGACCACGTCGACGGTCTCGTGGAGGAACACGAAGCCGACCACGGCGATGCCGGCGGTGCCGAGGCCCGACCACACGGCGTACGCGATGGAGACGGGGATGTGCTCGACCACGCGGGTGAGCATCCAGATCGAGGCGGCGTAACCGACCAGCACGAGCGCGGTCCACAGCGGGTCACGGAAGCCGTGCGAGCGGGGAAGGGCGGCGGTGGCGGACACCTCGATGCCGATGGCGGAGACGAGGATCATCCACGCGGAGATCATGACGAGACCTTTCTGTAGCGACTGCTACGCACTAATGTAGCACTCGCTACACTCGGCTCGATGCCAGGAGAGGGAGATCCATGACACGTGACCAGGGGCGCCGCGCGGCGCTGGCGGAGGCGGCCACCGACCACGTGCTGGAGCACGGCCTGCTCCACCTGAGCCTGCGGCCGCTCGCCGCGGCGCTGGGAACCTCGGACCGGATGCTGCTCTACCACTTCACCGACAAGGACGACCTCGTCGCGACCGTGCTGCGGACCGCGAACGACCGCGCGGTCGGGCTGATCGGCGATCTCCCGGTGCCCGGGGACGTGCGGGACGCCGTCCTGGCCCTGTGGGAGGCCTTCACCTCCGGCCCCCTGGAGCGCTGCCAGCGGCTGTACGTCGAGGCCGCTGCCCTGGGCCTGCTCGGGCAGGAGCCGCACTCGTCGGTGGTGCGAGAGGGCAACCGGCGCTGGACCGAGACGTTGGCCGAGCACCTGGTCGCGGCCGGCTGTGCGCCCGCGCGCGCGCCGCGCGCGGTGATGCTGCTCGACGCGGCGTTCATGGGGTTCCAGCTCGACCTGCCCCTGGACCGCGACAGCCCCGAGCTGCGCCTGGCCGTCAACGACGTCGCAGACGCGGTGCTGTCGATCGCCACCCCCTGACGGGGGGCTACCCGGCGAAGGACGGTCCGCCGCCGGGCAGCGTGTACGCCCCTCCGCCGGCGGAGACCACGAGGCCGTCCTCGAGCAGGCTGGCCAGGCACCGTTCCCGCTGGACCGGCTCGGCCCAGACCGCCTCGAGACGGCTGCGGTGGACCGGAGCCGGGTCCTCGCGCAGCACCGCGAGCAGACGCCCCCGGCACTGCCTGTCGGTGCCCGCGTAGGTCTGGACCCGTCGGGGCGGTCCGGCGTGGGGCGGCCGGCCGGCCCCGTGCCAGCGGCACAGGTCCGCCACGGGACAGTGCGCACAGCCAGGCGAGGCGGCGGTGCACACCAGGGCGCCGAGCTCCATCACGGCGACCGCCCAGGTGGCGGCGGACGTCGGCGGGTCCGGAAGCAGGGCGGAGCCGAGGGCGCGCTCGGCTCGGGTCACCGAGGTCGGCGCATGCTCGTCGCCGGAGACGACCCGGGCGAGCACGCGGCGCACGTTGGTGTCCAGCACCACGTGCGTCTGGCCGAACGCGAACGAGGCCACCGCGCTGGCGGTGTAGTCGCCGACTCCGGGCAGAGCCAGCAGCGCGTCGTAGGAGTCGGGCACGCGACCCTCGTGGCGCTCGAGAATGGTGCAGGCAGCCGCGTGCAGCCGCAGCGCCCGCCGGGGGTACCCGAGCCTGCCCCAGGCGCGGACCGCCTCCCCAGGGCCGGCCGCGACCAGGTCGGCAGGGGTGGGCCAGCGCTCCAGCCACGCGGTCCACACCGGCAGGACCCGGGCGACCGGGGTCTGCTGGAGCATCAGCTCGGAGACCAGCACCCCCCACGGGGTGGCCTCCGCCCGACGCCAGGGCAGGTCCCGGGCGTGCTCGTCGTACCACGCGAGGACCCGGGCGTGCAGCGCGGGCGCGGAGGCGACGGAGGAGCGGTCCATGGGCGTCTCCCAGCCTAGCCACCCTCGCCGCGCCCCCCGCTGTGCCGGTGTCGGGAGGACAATCCGGGCCCGGGGCGGTGTGGCACCGTCCCGAGCCGCGGAGGCGAAGTTAGCCTCACGACCTATGAGCACCGTGACCCGCCCGCGGGGCCCCCTTCCGGCCCGCGTCTACTGGACCAGGCGGGTCCTGGTCGTGCTGCTGGCCTTCGCGCTGGTCTTCGGGATCGCACGGCTCCTCGGCGGCAGCGGCAGCGCCCCGTCCGGCGCGGCGGCCCCGGTCGGCTCGACGCCCACCCCCACCACGAGCCCCTCGCTCGCCACCTCCGCAGCGGTGCAGCCGACCCCGTCGTCGTCGGTCGCCGCAACCGCCGGCCCCCAGGGCGGCAAGAAGGCGGCCTCGACCCTGGCCATGCCGACCGGCCCCTGCGACGACGCCGACGTGCGGGTCACCCCGGACATCCGGGACGCCCAGGAGGGCGGGCCGATCACCATCGTGCTGAAGCTGACCACCGCCGAGGCCGCGGCCTGCACCTGGCAGGTCTCACCGGAGACGGTCTTCCTCACCATCGAGCGGAAGGGCCGCGAGGTCTGGACGAGCCAGCAGTGCCCGGACGTGATCACCACCCAGGACGTGGTCCCGCGCAAGGAGCACGCGGACAAGGTCCGGCTGACCTGGAGCTCCCAGGAGTCGGACGAGGGTTGCACGTCCGCCCCGCCGTACGTCACCAAGGGCGTCTACACCGCCACGGCGGTGGCCCGGGGGTCGGTCGTCCCCGTCGAGCTGCGGTTCTCCGTGGTGCCGGCGGCGCGGCGCACCCGGACGATCACGCCCACCCCGACGCCCACGCCCTCGCCGAGCGCCGAGCAGGGCGCCGGGCAAGGCACGGGGCAGGGCGCGGGGCAGGGCACGGGGCAGGGCGGCGCGGGGCAGGGCGCGGGGTCGGGGAAGACGAAGAAGCAGGGCTGACCGGGGTCCGGGTCAGACGTAGCGCTCCAGGATGCTCGACTCGGCCAGGCGGGAGAGACCCTCGCGGACGCTGCGCGCGCGGAGCTCGCCGACGCCCTCCACGGCCTGGAGGTCGTCGATGCTCGCAGCCAGCAGCTTCTGCAGGCCGCCGAAGTGGTCGACGAGTCGCTCGACGACGGTGCTGGGGAGCCGGGGGACCCGGGCCAGCAGACGGTAGCCGCGCGGCGACGCCGGGTTGTCCAGGCTCTCGTTGGTGCCCAGCCCGAGCGCCCGGGAGAAGGTGTTGACGTCGACGAGCTCGGTCGAGGTGAGGGTGGCGAGCTCGGCCAGCACCTCCTCGAAGGAACGGGCCTTGCGACCGCCCGGCGCGTAGTCGCGCACCACCAGCTCGCGGTCGGCGTCCACGCCCACCACCAGCTCCTCCAGCTGCAGGGAGAGCAGTCGGCCGTCGGTGCCGAGCTCGAGGACGTAGTCCTCGATCTCCCGCGCGATCCGGGTCACCATCTCCAGCCGCTGGGCCACGACGGCGACGTCACGAGCGGTGACGAGGTCCTCGATCTCCAAGGCGGAGAGGGTGCTGGACACCTCGTCCAGACGCATCTTGTACCGCTCCAAGGTGGCCAGCGCCTGGTTGGCCCGCGAGAGGATCGAGCCGGAGTCCTCCAGCACGTAGCGCATGCCGCCGACGTACAGCGCGATGATCTGCATGGACTGCGAGACCGAGATCACCGGGTAGCTGGTCATCCGTGCCACCCGGTCGGCCGTGCGGTGCCGGGTCCCGGTCTCCTCGGAGTGGATCGACTGGTCAGGCATGAGGTGGACCGCAGCGCGCAGGATCCGGTTGGCGTCCCGGTCGAGGATCAGTGCGCCGTCCATCTTGGCCAGCTCACGCAGCGCCTGCGCCGAGAACGGGACGTCGAGGGTGAAGCCACCGCTGGAGATCGCGTCGATCGTCTTGTCGGTGCCCAGCACGATGAGGGCGCCGGTGCGTCCCCGGAGGATCCGCTCCAGCCCGTCGCGCAACGACGTGCCTGGTGCGACCCCGGCCAGCGTGGTGCGCAGTCGCAGGGAGTCGTGCGTGCGGTCTGAGGGTGCCACGTGTCTCCCGGGGTGAGGCGAGGGGTCGGTCGTTCCCCGGTCGAGTCTAGGGCGTGGACCCGGTTCAGGACGCGCGGCGCGAGTCCCGCTCGTGTCGGGCGCGACCGTCCTCCTCCCGCCGCCCCCGGGCCGAGGTCAGGTCCAGCACCCGCAGGGCCGACCTCACGTCGGGAGCGGCGAACACCTCCATGCCGTCGAGCTTCTCCGAGCCGCCCTGGCCCTTGTCCGCAGGGACGATCGCGAACCTGAAGCCGATCCGCTGGGCCTCGTTCAGCCGGCGCTTCAGCTCCGGCACGCGGCGCAGCTCCCCGGCCAACCCGATCTCGCCGATCGCGATCACCTCCGAGGGCACCACGAGGCCCTGGGCGGCCGAGGCGATCGCGAGCGCGGTCGCCAGGTCCCCGGCCGGCTCCTGGACCCGTGCCCCGCCCACGGTCGACACGAACACGTCCCGGGACATGAGGGGCACCCGGGCCCGTGCCTCCAGGACCGCCAGCACCATCGCGGTGCGGGCGGGGTCGACCCCGGACGTGGTCCGGCGCGGACGCTCCGCCGGAGACGGGGTGACCAGCGCCTGGATCTCCGCCAGCAGGGGGCGCCGGCCCTCCAGCGTCACCGAGACGCAGGTGCCCGGGACGGCTTCGTGGTGGCGCGAGATGAACAGGCCGGACGGGTCGGTCACCGCGCTGATGCCCTCGCCGGAGAGGTCGAAGCACCCCACCTCGTCGACCGGGCCGTACCGGTTCTTCACCGCGCGCACCATCCGCAGCCGGGTGGCGCGCTCGCCCTCGAACTGCAACACGACGTCGACGAGGTGCTCCAGGACGCGCGGACCGGCGATCCCGCCGTCCTTGGTCACGTGGCCGACCAGCACCGTCGCCATGCCGCGCGTCTTGGCCTGGCGCACGAGCGCCGCCGTGACCTCCTTGACCTGGGTGACGCCACCGGGCACCCCGTCGACCCCGGGGACGCCGATGGTCTGCACCGAGTCCACCACCAACAGGTCGGGGCGCAAGGTCTCGACGTGCGTGAGCACGGCCCCGAGGTCGGTCTCCGCGGCGAGGTAGAGGTCGTGGTGCACCCCGCGGCAGCGGTCGGCCCGCAGGCGCACCTGGGCAGCCGACTCCTCCCCGGAGACGTAGAGCGTGCGCCGCCCGCTGCGCGCGGTCTGGGCGGCGACCTCCAGCAGCAGCGTCGACTTGCCCACCCCCGGCTCTCCGGCGAGGAGCACCACGGCGCCGGGGACCAGCCCGCCGCCGAGCACCCGGTCGAGCTCGGGGACGCCGCACGTGCGGGAACGGGACTCTTCGATCGGCACCTGGCCGATCGGGACCGCCGGGGCGGTCACCGGGGAGGCGCTCGCGCGGGAAGTGACGGTGACCGCCTCCCCGAGGCTGCCCCAGGCCTGGCACTCACCGCACCGCCCCACCCACTTGGTCGTCTCCCACCCGCACTCGGTGCACTGGTAGGCGGCTCGGGTCCTTGGCACGCTGCGACTCATGGGGTGGACGGTAGGCGACCGCACCGACAACCCGGCCGCCGCGGCGTCCACCCCCGGGGCCGGGCGTGTCCCGGACCGTCGTCGGGGTTAGGCTTGGAACGATCCAGGGAAGTCGCGGCGAGGGGGGTGGGCATGCCTGGTCGACATCGTCCCGTGGCCACGCTGGCCACGGTCGCTGCGGCTGCGGGAGTCTCCCGGCAGACGGTCTCGAACGCGCTGAACAGCCCCGACCTGCTGCGCCCGGACACCCTCGAGCGGGTGCAGCAGGCGATCGAGCGGCTCGGTTACACCCCGAACCGCGCCGCCCGCAACCTGCGCACGCGCGCCTCCCACCTGGTCGGCCTGCGCCTCGAGCCCGCGGTCGAGGGCAGCGCCAGCGGCCTGATGGACCGCTTCCTGCACTCCCTGGTGGAGTCCTGCAAGGAGGCCGGGCTGCATGTCCTGCTCTTCACAGGCGACGACGTCACCGACCCCCTGGACGGCTACGAGGAGCTGCTCGCGTCCGCGGCCGTGGACGCCTTCGTGGTCACCGACACCTACCGCGGGCAGCCGCAGGCTGCCTGGCTGGAGGGCCGCCAGGTTCCCTTCGTCTCCTTCGGGCGCCCGTGGAACGGCACCTCGGACAACCACCCGTGGGTCGACGTCGACGGCCGCGCCGGGGTGATGCTGGCGGTCGACCACCTGGCCGACCGCGGCCACCAGCGGATCGCCTGGGTCGGCTGGCAGAAGACCTCCTACATCGGCGAGGACCGGCGCAGTGGCTGGGTCGACCGGATGCACGAGCGCGGGCTCTCCACGACCCGGCTCAGTGCGCGCGGCGACGACACCATCGAGTTCGGCCGGCGCGCGGCACACGCCCTGCTCGAGTCCGACCACCCCAGTGCGTTCGTCTGTGCCAGCGACACCATCGCCATGGGGGTCCTCCAGGCGCTCTCGGACCTGGGACGGCAGGCAGGGCCGCACGACGTCGCGGTCGTCGGCTTCGACGACTCCCTCGCCGCCCAGGTGATCCCTCCCGGGCTGACCTCGCTGCGCCAGCCGCTGGAGGAGGTCGCGGTCCAGATCGTGCGGCTCCTCGACGACCGGATGATGATGCGCAGCAGCGACGAGCCCCACGTCATCCTCAAACCCGAGCTGCGGCTGCGCGGGACGTCCTGAGGGGGGCGGACCCTCAGTAGGTGCGCCACCACAGGTTGACCGCGTAGTCCACGGTCGTGCCGTGGTGGTCGGCCAGCACGGTCGCAGCGGTGCGAGGGTCGAACTCGATCCGCACGACCGCCTCGAGCTCGGCCCGGGTGGCGAACCGCCACTCGATGTCCAGCGGCTCCCGTGACCACCCGTGCCGGGCCCAGAACTCCTCCACGGCCAGGGGGTCGACTCCGGGGTAGCCCAGGCGGAACCACCGGCCGAAGGTGGACCGGGTGCCGTCGTTGTCGATGACGAAGGCGGTGCCTCCGCGGCGCACCACCCGGTCGAGCTCGCGCAGTCCCGGCTCCGCGCCGGGACCGAAGAAGTAGGCCCACCGGGCGTGCACGACGTCGACCGAGGTGGGCGGGAGCGGCAGGTCCTGGGCGGTGCCCTCCAGGACGGTGACCCCGCTCAGCCGCCGGGTACGCCGCCGAGCCGCGGCCACCAGCGGCGGGTGCGGCTCCACGCCGACCACCGACCGTGCGGTCGCCGCGAAGCGCGGCAGGTGGAAGCCGGTGCCGCAGCCGAGGTCGAGGACGTCCCGCCCGGACCAGTCCGTGAGCCGGCGCATGGCGTCCTCGATGACCCCGTCGGGGTCGACGCACAGGTTCTCCAGCTCGTAGGTCTCCGGGTGGTCCCAGATGTTGGGGGAGGGGATCACCCCCGCTCGACGCGTCGGCCTGCCTGGCACCGTGCGGACCCGGAGTCGCGTCAGATCCGGACCGTGCCGCCGGGGGTGCCGAACTTCGCCGCCACGAGCCCGGGCACCCCGTTCACCCCGACCCAGTCGACCTTCACGTCCTCCAACGGCCCCTCGACGGGGCGCCCGAGCCACTCGCTGACGCGGTGGGGGTCCCCGGCGATCTCCAGACAGTCCAACGTGATGTTGCACGAGGCGCCCCGGCTCGGGTGGTCCACCGGGTCGCCCGACCACTGCACGAAGAACGGCAGCTGCGGGTCCGACTGCAGGCCCTTGACGCCGATCTGCTTCCAGCGCAGCTCGTGCCCGTCCGGGCGCCACCGGTTGCCGTCGACCGACTCCCGGCCCAGCCGGGACTCGACAGCGGTGATGTCGTCGACCGCGATGACCCAGCCGAGCCACCCCCCGCCGAGCTCGGAGCGGGCGCGGACCGCCTGGCCGAAGGGGGCCTTGTCCGAGGCGGGGTGGTCGAGCACGCCGACCACTTCGAGGTAGGTGCCGTGGCACAGCGGCAGCACCATGTTCCGGGTGCCGAACCGGGGGTGGATGCCTCCGTCCACGAACGGTTCTCCGAGCAGGTCCCCCAGCCGTCGTGCGGTGCTGGCGAGCCCATCCGGTCCGGCTGCGTACGAGAGATGGTCCAGGCGCATGTCGGTCATTGTTAACCCGGCACGGGTCCGCGACGACATCGGGGGTATCGCCGGGGAGGACACGACCTCGTGCCCGGGTCTGCAGGGCTTGTGCGTCGCAGCGGTGGGGAGTTGAGTGACCGCAGGCGTCCGATCGGTCGAGGAGGCGGTGCGTGGTGGCGGTCAAGACGGTCCCCCGGAGCGGCAGAGGGGAGGAGGCGCCCCTCGCGGAGCGCGCCGAGGCGATCCGGAACGTGGTCCTCGTCGGACCTGCCGGCTCAGGCAAGACCACACTGGTCGAGGCCCTTCTGGTCTCGGCCGGTGTGCTGTCCCGGCCGGGTTCGGTCCTCGGCGGCACCACCGTCAGCGACTTCGACGACGCCGAGCACCGCCAGCAGCGCTCCGTGGGGCTCTCCCTCGCCCCCCTGGTGCACGACGGCACCAAGGTCAACCTCCTCGACACCCCCGGTTACGCCGACTTCGTCGGAGAGGTGCGTGCCGGGCTCCGGGCCGCGGACTGCGCGATGTTCGTGATCGCTGCCAACGAGGGGGTCGACGTGCCGACCCGCGCCCTGTGGCGGGAGTGCGCCGACGTCGGGCTGCCGCGAGCCGTCGTGGTCACCAAGGTCGACCACCCGCGGGCCGACTACGCCGGCGTCGTGACCCAGCTGCAGGAGGCCTTCGGCGAGCGTGTCGTTCCGGTCTACCTGCGCGAGCAGGACCGGCTCGTGGGACTGCTCGCGCTCGACCGGGACCACGCCCACGACGAGCAGCGCGGCGTTCTCATCGAGGCGGTCATCGAGGAGTCCGAGGACGAGACCCTGATGGACCGCTACCTGGGCGGCGAGCAGATCGACCGGGACCTCCTGGTCCACGACCTGGAGCGCGCGGTGGCCCGGGGGTCGTTCCACCCGGTCCTGCCGGTCGACTCCACCAGCGGGGTCGGCGCCCAGGAGCTGCTCGACCTGGTGGTCAACGGCTTCCCCTCGCCCTTGGAGCACCCGCTGCCGTCGGTGTTCACCCCCAAGGGCGGTCCCGGTCCGGCCCTCACCTGCGACCCGGACGGGCCGCTGGTGGCGGAGGTCGTCAAGACCACCAGTGACCCGTACGTCGGTCGGGTCTCGCTCGTGCGGGTCTTCTCCGGCACGGTGCGGCCCGACGCCACCGTGCACGTCTCGGGTCACTTCTCCTCCTTCTTCGGCGAGCAGGCGGGGCACGCCGACCACGACGAGGACGAGCGGATCGGCGCGCTGTCGGTTCCGCTCGGCAAGCTGCTGCGACCCACGGGCAGAGTGGTCGCAGGGGACATCTGCGCGATCGCCAAGCTCAGCCGGGCCGAGACCGGCGACACCCTGTCGGACCAGGACCGTCCGCTGGTGCTCCGGCCCTGGACCATGCCCGAGCCGCTGCTGCCGTTGGCGATCCAGGCCCGGGGCGCCGCCGACGAGGACAAGCTGTCCCAGGGCCTGCAACGGCTGGCCGCCGAGGACCCCACCCTGCGCATCGAGCTCGACGCCGAGACCCACCAGATCGTGCTGTGGTGCCTGGGAGAGGCGCACGCGGACGTGGCCATCGACCGCCTGGGGACCCGGCACGGGTGCCTGGTGGACCAGGTGGAGCTGACGATCCCGCTGCGTCAGACCTTCGCGTGCCCCGCCGAGGGGCACGGCCGCCACGTCAAGCAGTCCGGCGGCCACGGGCAGTTCGCGGTCTGCGACGTCGAGGTCGATCCGCTGCCCCGCGGCGCAGGCTTCGAGTTCGTCGACGCGGTCGTGGGCGGGTCGGTGCCGCGCCAGTTCATCGCGTCGGTCGAGAAGGGGGTGCGGCACCAGATGGAGAAGGGCCTGACCGACGGCTGCCCCCTGGTGGACCTGCGGGTCACCCTGCGCGACGGGAAGGCGCACAGCGTCGACTCCTCGGACATGGCCTTCCAGACCGCCGGCGCGCTGGCGTTGCGTGCGGCCGCGCAGTCCGCCCGGCTGGAGGTGCTCGAGCCGATCGACGAGGTCACCGTGCTCGTGCCCGACGACCTGGTCGGCACGGTGATGGGGGACCTGTCGGCCCGTCGCGGCCACGTCCTCGGTTCCGAGCCCGGCGGCGACTCGCTGACCCTGGTCCGGGCGGAGGTGCCGCAGCGGGAGATCACCAGGTACGCCGTCGAGCTGCGCTCGGCCTCGCACGGCTCGGCCACGTTCACCCGGAGCTTCCGGCGCTTCGAGGTGATGCCGGAGAACGTCGCAGCGACCCTGCGCGGCTGAGTGGCAGCGGTCAGGGGTCGACGCGCCCGGCGGTGGCCGGGTGGAGCGCCAGCGCGCTGCGCGAGCGCAGGTGCGCCTCGCAGTGCCCCGCCAGCGCGTCGTACGCCGGTCGGCCCATGAGCTCGACCAGCTCGGTCTCGTTGGAGACGTACACCGGCTCGACGCCCACGTGGGCCTCGGTGTTGCCCGAGCAGTACCAGTCCAGGTCGTGGCCGCCCGCACCCCAGCCACGCCGGTCGTACTCCGCGATGCTCACCTCGAGGTAGCTGGTGTCGTCGGGGAGCTCGACGGTGCGGTAGGTCCGCCGGATGGGCAGCTGCCAGCACACGTCGGGCTTGGTCTGCACGAAGTGGACGTCGTGCCGCAGGGCCAGGCCGTGCAGGGCGCACCCGGCCCCACCGGCGAAGCCGGGGCGGTTGAGGAAGATGCACGCACCGTCCTTCACCCGCGTCTTGCGGGCGCCCTCGTCGTCGGTCTCGACCCACCGCTTGCGGCCGGCCTTGTGCAGCTGCCAGTCGTCGTCGGTGAGCCGGTCCACCCAGGCCGCGACGCGCTGCTCGTCGTCGTCGTCGGCGAAGTGCGCGCCGAGGGTGCAGCACCCGTCGTCGGGTCGACCCGCGTAGATGCCCTGGCAGCCGTTGCCGAAGATGCACGTCCAGCTCGAGGTGAGCCAGGTCAGGTCGCAGCGGAACACCTGCGCGTCGTTGGCGGGGTCGCGGAACTCGACCCACGCGCGGGGGAACACCAGGTCGACCTCGGGCACAGGGCGGAGCCTAGCCCGTGGTCCCTGCTGTGCCGGTAGGTTGGTCGACGTGAGACTCGGCGTGCTGGACATCGGCTCGAACACCGGCCATCTGCTGGTGGTCGACGCGCACGGCGGCGCAGCGCCGCTGCCCGCGTTCTCCCACAAGCGCCCGCTGCGGCTGGCCGAGCACCTGCGCGACGACGGCTCGATGAAGGAGAGCGGCATCACGGCGCTCTCCGAGTTCGTCTCCTCCGCGGTGCAGGTGGCCGAGGACAAGGGCTGCGAGGAGATGATCGGGTTCGCCACGTCGGCTGTCCGCGACGCGACGAACTCCGACACGGTCCTGGAACGGGTTCGCGACGAGGCGGGGGTGGCCCTCAAGGTGCTGCCCGGCGAGGACGAGGCCCGGCTGACGTTCCTGGCGGTGCGCCGGTGGTTCGGCTGGTCGTCGGGGCGTCTGGCGGTCTTCGACATCGGCGGGGGCTCCCTGGAGATCGCCGCGGGCTCCGACCAGACCCCCGACGTCGCGCAGTCCCTGCCGCTGGGGGCGGGGCGCCTGACCCGTGAGTGGCTGAGCTCCGACCCGCTCGACCCGGACCGGGTCCGGGAGCTGAGGCGCAAGATCCGCGCCGACATCGCCCGCGACGCCGGTGAGCTGCTCAGGTCCGGCACCCCGAACCACTCGGTCGCCACCTCGAAGACGTTCAGGTCCCTGGCCCGGATCTGCGGCGCCCCGCCTTCCGCGGACGGGCCGCTGGTGCGTCGCGCGCTGTCCGCGGAGGTCCTGACCGAACGGCTGCCGGAGCTGATGAGCATGACCGACGCCAAGCGGCAGGAGCTCCCCGGAGTCTCTTCGAACCGCTCCCACCAGATCGTGGCCGGTGCGCTCGTGGCCGACGCGGTGATGGACATCTTCGGCATCGACGAGCTCGAGATCTGCCCCTGGGCCCTGCGCGAGGGCATCATCCTGGAGCGGCTCGACGCCCTCGGCGTCACCAGCTGACCGGAGCAGGACCCGACGAGGAGGAGGCGACCCGCCGTGGAGCAGCCCCTGGCTCCCGCCGCCCGGGTGGCGCTCTCGACCGCCTCGGTCTACCCCGAGTCGACGGCCACCGCCTTCGAGATGGCCGCCCGGCTCGGCTACGACGCGGTCGAGGTGATGGTGGGCATCGACGAGACCAGCCAGGACATCGCCGCGGTCCGCCACCTGTCGGACTACCACGGCATGCCGGTCTGCGCGGTCCACGCCCCGTGCCTGCTCGTCACCCAGCGCGTCTGGGGCACCGACCCCTGGGGCAAGCTCGAGACCAGTGCCGTGATGGCCCGCGAGGTGGGGGCCGACGTGGTGGTCGTGCACCCGCCGTTCCGATGGCAGCGCGACTACGCCCGCGGCTTCGTGGACGGCGTGGCGCTGCTCGAGGACCGGACCGGGGTCGCCTTCGCGGTGGAGAACATGTACCCCTGGCGCGCCTCCCGGCGTGAGATGCAGGTCTATGCACCGCACTGGGACCCGGCGGAGGTCGAGGCCTACGCCCACACCACCCTCGACGTCTCCCACGCGTCGACCGCGCGCGTGGACTCCTTGGACCTGGCCCGGCGACTCGGTCCTCGCCTGCGGCACCTCCACCTCACCGACGGGTCGGGCAGCGCCAAGGACGAGCACCTGATCCCGGGACGGGGGACCCAGCCGGTCGCCGCCCTGCTCGAGCACCTGGCCGGCGCGGCCTTCGACGGCCACCTCGTCCTGGAGGTGAACACCCGCCGCTCGGGGAGCCGCGAGGCCCGCGAGCTCGACCTGGTCGAGGGGCTCGCCTTCATCCGTCTGCACTTCAGTGCCGCCGCCCGGGACCTCCAGCCGTGACCGACACCCCGGTCGCCGGCCCGGCCACGACCCCGGCCTCCTCCACGGCGGTCGAGGTCGAGCAGCTGGTCGTCGTACGTGGCGGGACGACCGCGGTGGACCGGGTCTCCTTCCGGGTCGCAGCCGGGGAGGTGGTGGGACTGCTCGGCCCCTCGGGCTGCGGCAAGTCCTCGCTGCTGCGCTCGCTGGTCGGCGTCCAGCTGGTCGCCTCCGGCAGGGTCACCGTGCTGGGCTCCCCGGCCGGATCCGCGCCGCTGCGGTCGCGGGTCGGCTACGTCACGCAGGCGGCCAGCGCGTACGCCGACCTGACGGTCTCGGAGAACCTGCGCTTCTTCGCCCGGGTGCTGCGCGTCGACCGGGCCGAGGTGGCCCGGGTGACCTCCGCGGTCGACCTGGCCGACCAGGCCGACCGGGTGGTGAGCACGCTCTCCGGCGGCGAGCGGAGCAGGGTCTCCCTCGCCGTGGCGCTGCTGGGCGAGCCGGACCTGCTGGTCCTCGACGAGCCGACGGTGGGGCTCGACCCGGTGCTGCGACGCGACCTGTGGGACCTGTTCAGGTCGCTGGCCGCGGCGGGGGCCGCCGTCCTGGTCTCCAGCCACGTCATGGACGAGGCGGAGCGCTGCGACCGGCTGCTGCTCATGCGGGACGGCCGGATCCTCGCCGACGAGACCCCGGGCGGCCTGCTGGAGTCGACCGGCGCCGTGTCGGTGGAGCAGGCCTTCCTGAGCCTGGTCGAGGGGACCCTGCGATGACCCCGCTGGTGACCTACGCGGTCGCGGCCCGGGTGCTCACCCAGCTGCGCCACGACCGGCGCACCGTGGCCATGCTGGTGCTGCTGCCGTGCGTCGTGCTCGCCCTGGTGCGCTGGATGTACTCCGGCGCCGGGCTCGCCTTCGACCGGCTCGGACCCGCGCTGCTGGCGATCATCCCGTTCATCGTGATGTTCCTGGTGACGTCGGTGACCACGTTGCGGGAGCGCTCCTCCGGCACGCTGGAGCGGCTGCTGGCCATGCCGCTGGGAAAGCTCGACCTCCTGGTCGGCTACGCCCTGGCCTTCGGGCTCGCCGCAGCCGTGCAGTCCGGGCTCGCCGTGGGGGTCTCGGTCGGTCTGCTCGGGCTGAACGTCGCCGGGCCGGTGTGGGTGCTCGTCGTGGTGGCGGTCGCCGATGCGGTCCTGGGCACCGCCCTGGGGCTGTTCGTGTCGGCGTTCGCCCGGACGGAGTTCCAGGCCGTGCAGTTCATGCCGGTCCTGGTGGTCCCGCAGATCCTGCTGTGCGGCCTGTTCGTGGCCCGCGACGCGATGCCGACCGTGCTCGGGTCGGCCTCGGACCTGCTGCCGCTGTCCTACGCGGTCGACGCGATGGCCTCGGTCTCCACCAAGGCGACCTCCGACTTCGGCGGCGTCGACCCCGGCCTGTGGACCGACCTGGCAGTGGTGCTCGGGTTCGCGCTCGTCTCGTTGGCGCTCGGCGCGGCGACCCTGCGGCGGCGCACCCCGTGAGGGCGCTGGACACGACGGGGACGGCGTAGCCTGCTCGCAGGGCGGCCCTGCCGCCTGGTCGCCCGGACGCCGGAGCCGACCGACGTACCTCGAACCGCCCAGGAGGCCCCGTGCTCAGGCAACCGCTGCTGCTGCTCTCGCGAAGTGACCGCGTGAAGCATCTCGTGACGACCATGCCGGTCTCGAGCGGCGTGGTCTCGCGGTTCGTGCCTGGAGAGTCCACCGACAGCGCTGTGCAGACGGTCGGCGCCCTCGTCCGCGACGGCCTCCAGGTGAGCCTCGACTTCCTCGGCGAGGACACCACGGACCGGGAGCAGGCGACGGCGACCGTCGCGGCCTACCTCGACCTGCTGCACGCGCTCGCCGAGCACGGGCTGGCCCGCCAGGCGGAGGTGTCGGTGAAGCTCTCCGCGGTCGGTCAGGCGCTGCCCGGCGACGGCGAGCGGGTGGCCCTGGAGAACGCACGCACGATCTGTCGGTCGGCCCGCAACGCGCACACCACGGTCACCCTCGACATGGAGGACCACACGACGACGGACTCCACGCTGCGGGTGCTCCGCGAGCTGCGCAAGGACTTCCCCGAGACGGGTGCGGTGCTCCAGGCGTACCTGCGTCGCACCGAGTCCGACTGTCGGGACCTGGCCACGGAGGGGTCGCGGGTGCGGCTCTGCAAGGGGGCCTACAAGGAGCCGGAGTCCGTGGCCTTCCAGTCGCGGCTCGAGGTCGACCGGTCCTACGTGCGCTGCCTCAAGGTGCTCATGGAGGGCGACGGCTACCCGATGATCGCCAGCCACGACCCGCGACTGGTCGAGATCGCCGGCGAGCTGGCGCGACGGGCCGGCCGCGACCAGAGCACCTACGAGTACCAGATGCTCTTCGGCATCCGGCCCGACGAGCAGCGCCGTCTGGTCGGGGAGGGCAACACGGTGCGGGTCTACGTGCCCTACGGCCAGGAGTGGTACGGCTACCTCATGCGCCGGTTGGCCGAGCGGCCCAGCAACCTGACCTTCTTCCTGCGCTCGCTCGTCTCCAAGAAGTAGCCATGGCCGCCTCGAACGACAACACCGACCGGACCGTCCGCGAGGTCGCCGTCCTCGGAGCCGGCGTGATGGGTGAGACGTTGCTCTCCGGGCTGCTGAGGGCGGGTCGTCCGGTGGCCTCCCTCGTGGTCGGGGAGAAGCGCCCGGAGCGGGCCGCCGAGCTCCGCGAGCGGTACGGCGTGGAGGTGCTGGACAACCGCGCGGCGGCCCGGCGGGCCGACACGGTCGTGGTCGTGGTCAAGCCCCAGGACATGGGCGACCTGCTCGCCGAGATCGCCCCCGAGGTGCGTCCGGGCCAGCTCGTGGTCTCGCTGGCCGCGGGGATCACCACCGCGTTCATCGAGTCCCACCTGGCCGAGGGGGTGGCGGTGGTCCGGGTGATGCCGAACACCCCGGCCCTGGTCGACGAGGGCATGGCTGCGATCAGCCGGGGCTCTCACTGCGACGAGGCGCACCTGGCCGAGGCCGAGTCGATGATGGCCTCGGTCGGCCGGGTCGTGCGGGTCCCGGAGCGGCAGCAGGACGCGGTCACAGCGATCAGCGGCTCGGGTCCGGCGTACCTGTTCTTCGTCGTGGAGGCGATGATCGAGGCCGGGGTCCACCTGGGGCTCCCGCGGACCACCTCCACCGAGCTCGTCGTGCAGACCGTGGTGGGCTCGGCCAAGCTGCTGCGGGAGACCGGTGAGCACCCCACGGTGCTCCGGGAGCAGGTCACCTCCCCAGGCGGCACGACCGCCGCGGCGATCCGTCAGCTCGAGGACCACAAGGTGCGCGCGGCCTTCCTCGGCGCCATGGAGGCGGCCCGCGACCGCTCCCGGGCCCTTGCCGAGGGCAGCCTGTGAGCGGAGCCTCCTGCACGGTCTTCGACCCGAGCCTGGTGGACTACGACTTCGGTGCCACGCACCCGATGAGCCCCCTGCGCGTCGAGCTGACGATGAGGCTGGCCGAGGAGCTGGACGTGGTCGGGCAGCGGGTGCGGGGCGGCACGGCCCAGGGCCTCCAGGTCGTCCGCGCGCCGGTCGCCGCCGACGAGCTGGTCCTGTCCGTCCACGACGAGGAGTACGTGGACGCGGTCCGTCGCGCCGGGGAGGATCCCACCCGGGTCGACCTGCGGCGCGGCCTCGGGACCGACGACGACCCGACGTTCACGGGGATGCACGAGGCCTCGGCCCACATCGTCGGCGCCACGGTCGAGGCGGCCCGTCGGGTCTGGTCCGGCGAGGTGCTGCACGGGGCGAGCATCTGCGGGGGGCTCCACCACGCCATGCCAGGGCGCGCCAGCGGCTTCTGCGTCTACAACGACGTCGCGGTCGCGATCCAGTGGCTGTTGGACCAGGGGGCCCGCAAGGTCGCCTACGTCGACGTCGACGTGCACCACGGTGACGGTGTGGAGAAGATCTTCTGGGACGACCCGCGGGTGCTCACGATCAGCCTGCACGAGACCGGCCAGATGCTGTTCCCCGGCACCGGTTTCCCCCGGGACGTCGGCGGACCGGGGGCGGAGGGCAGCGCTGTCAACGTGGCACTGCCGCCCGGGACCGCCGACGCGGGCTGGCTACGCGCCTTCCATGCCGTGGTGCCGCCCTTGGTGCGCGAGTTCGGCCCCGACGTCCTGGTCACCCAGCAGGGCTGCGACGCGCACACCGAGGACCCGCTGGCCCACCTGATGCTCACCGTCGACGGGCAGCGGGCGTCGTACCTCGCCCTGCACGACCTGGCGCACGAGGTGACCGGCGGGCGGTGGGTGGCCACCGGCGGTGGCGGCTACGCGATCGTCGACGTGGTGCCTCGCGCCTGGGCACACCTTCTCGCGATCGTCGGTGGACATCCCCTCGAACCTGAGACCCTGGTGCCCGAGGGCTGGCGCGCCTACGTGTCCCAGCGGCTCGGCCGGGTCGCCCCGCAGCGGATGACCGACGGCCGCACGGCGGTCTACCGCGACTGGGCGCAGGGGTACGACCCGAACGCCTGGCTGGACCGCGAGGTCCACGCGACGAGGCAGGCAGTGTTCCCCCTGCACGGCCTGGACCCGATGCCCTGACGGCGGAACGTACAAAATGTCCAGTCGACACGCGTGTCGTCGTCAACATTTTGCCCAAGTAGTATCCGCCGCCCCATCCGTCACACTAGGCTCGTCCCAGAGCGCCGCATCGACGTTCCTCCGGTGGGGAAGCCGGGGGCGTGCGGCCGGAGAAAGTGCGGTGCAAGATGGCCGAATCAAGCTCTGGAGACATCTCCGGGGTCAAGTTCCTCACCGTGGCCGAGGTGGCCACGGTGATGCGCGTGTCCAAGATGACCGTCTACCGGTTGGTGCACTCCGGCGAGCTCCCCGCGGTTCGCGTGGGTCGCTCCTTCCGGGTGCCGGAGGACGCAGTGAACGAGTACCTGCATCGCAGCTTCTTCCAGACCGGGTGACCGGCTGGGGCGACGAGCAGCGGAAGGGGCACGACCCTCGAGGTCGTGCCCCTTCCTCGTGCCCGGACGTTTCCGTCCGGTGACCGGGGGCGGTCCCCGCCCGCCCGGGCGTTAGGCTGGGCACTTCCGAGCGCCGACGCTGTCGGCACCACTGTCTTTCGAAAGGTTCCTTCGTGGGTTCTGTCATCAAGAAGCGTCGCAAGCGGATGGCGAAGAAGAAGCACCGCAAGCTGCTGAAGAAGACGCGCGTCCAGCGTCGTCGTCTCGGCAAGTGAGAACAGGCCCTCGCACGAGGGCCTCCTGCACATCGGTTCCAGCAGCTGACGAGGGAAACTCATGGGACGGGTCGTTCTGGTCACCGGGGTCTCGCGAGACCTCGGCGGTCGGCTGGCGCGTCGGGTGGCGACCGACCCTGCGGTGAGCCGGGTGATCGGCGTCGACGTGGTGCCGCCCCGGGGTGACCTGGGGTCGGTGCAGTTCATCCGGGCCGACATCCGCAACCCCGTGATCGCCAAGGTGATCGCGGGCGAGGACGTCGACACGGTCGTGCACACCAGCGTCGTCGCGTCGGCCAGGCAGGCGGGTGGCCGGACGTCGATGAAGGAGCACAACGTCATCGGCTCCATGCAGCTGCTCGCGGCCTGCCAGCGGGCGCCCGGCGTCGAGCGGCTGGTGGTCAAGTCCTCGGCGGAGGTCTACGGCGCGTCCGCCGCCGACCCCGCCATGTTCACCGAGGAGATGGCGGCCCGGCGCGTGCCCCGCAGCGGGTACGGCAAGGACGTCCTGGAGGTCGAGGGGTACGTCCGCGGGTTCGCGCGGCGCCGCCCCGACGTGACCGTCACCCAGATCCGGAACGCCAACACCCTGTCCTCGGCCAGCGACACCCCGCTGGCGAGGTACCTGCGACTCAACCCGGTGCCCAGGGTGCTGGGCTTCGACGCCCGGGTGCAGCTGCTGCACTACGACGACCTGGTGGCGGTGCTGCACCACGCCGCTCTGGCCGGTGTCCACGGGACCTTCAACGCGGCCGGCGACGGCGTCCTGATGCTGTCGCAGGCGATCCGCAGGCTCGGTCGCCTGGGTGTCCCGCTGCCCGCCCTGGCGCTGTCGAGCCTGGGCTCGCTGGTGCGCCAGGCCCGGCTGGGCCTGCCGGACTTCTCGCCCGAGCAGCTGGCCTTCCTCACCTACGGTCGCGGTCTGGACACCCGGCGGATGCGCAACGTCCTCGGCTTCGAGCCCGCCCGCACCACCGAGCAGGCGCTGGCGGAGTTCGCCGGCTCGCTCGAGTCGGGACCGGTCCAGTCGCACCCGTGGGTGACGGTCGAGAGCCTGGCGACCGGGCTGCGGGGAGGCGGGCATGGCTGACGCCGAGATCATCCCCCTGGGCACGCGGGGTCGCCCGGGCCGCGGTTCCGGCCGCGACAAGCCCTCTGCCTCCTCCCGGAGCCTGGCTGGCAAGCCTCGCCGCGGGCCAGGTCGCTCCCCGGTGCCCGAGCAGGCGGCCTCCAGCGCTCCGCCCGCCTCGACGCCCGCCTCGACGCCCGCCTCGACGCCCGCCCCTACGCCGGCCGTCGACGAGACAGCCGGGCACGGGACGCCTGCGGAGCCCCAGGAACCGGTCCAGCAGGCAGCCGGGCCCGAGCCCGAGCCCGAGCCCTTGGCGGAGCCCGGGGGTGAGCCGCTGCCGGAGGGACCAGGGCTCGACGACCTCGCCGCGGCTTCGCGGTCGACGACGACCACGCGGGCACGCACCCCCATCCCGATGGGCGAGCTGGTCGCGGCCGCGACCCGGGCCGCCCACGTCGTGTTCGGCGACGACGCCGAGCGCAAGCTCGCCGAGCTGCTCGCCTTCCTCCGCCGCCGCGTGAGCGGTGACTACGTGGTCGACGAGTTCGGCCTCGACACCGAGGTCACCGAGCGCTTCTTCCTCGAGCTGATCCGGCCCCTGGCCACCTCGTGGTTCCGCGTGGAGGTGCGGGGGATCGAGAACGTCCCGGCCGACGGTGGCGCACTGCTCGTCGCCAACCACTCCGGCACCATCCCCATGGACGGGCTGGTCACGATGTTCGCGGTGCACGAGAACACGGGCCGGCACATCCGGCCCCTGGGCGCCGACCTCGTCTTCACGCTGCCGTTCGTCGGCTCGATGGCCCGCAAGGCCGGGGCCACCCTGGCCTGCACCGAGGACGTCACCCGCATGCTCTCCCAGGGCGAGCTGGCCGCCGTGTGGCCCGAGGGGTTCAAGGGGATCGGCAAGCCGTACTCCGAGCGCTACAAGCTCCAGCGCTTCGGCCGCGGCGGCTTCGTCTCCGCAGCGATCCGGACCGGGGTGCCGATCGTGCCCTGCTCGATCGTCGGCGCCGAGGAGATCTACCCGCTGGTCGGCAACATCCCGTCCCTGGCCCGGCTGATCGGCGTGCCGTACATCCCGATCACGCCGTTCTTCCCGCTGCTGGGGCCTCTCGGCCTCATCCCGCTGCCCTCGAAGTGGATCATCGAGTTCGGCGAGCCGATCCGGACCGACTCCTACGACGCCGGGGCGGCCGACGACCCGATGCTGGTCTTCAACGTCACCGACCAGGTGCGGGAGACCATCCAGCAGACGCTGTTCACCCTGCTGATGCGCCGCAAGTCGGTGTTCCACTGACCGTGCAGGCTCAGGCAGCCCGTCGGCGCAGCGCCACCGCGGCGGCGAGGGTGCCGGTGGCCGCCCCGGCGATGCCTGCGGCGACCATGCCCAGCTTGGCGGCCTTCCGGCCGGTGCGGTAGTCGCGGATCCGCCAGCCCTGGGCCCGGGCGTGGTCGCGCAGCCGCGAGTCGGGGTTGATCACGCAGGGGTCGCCCACCAGGCTCAGCATGGGCAGGTCGTTGTGGGAGTCGGAGTACGCCGAGCAGCGGCTCAGGTCCAGCCCCTCGCGTGCGGCCAGCTCCCGGACCGCCACGGCCTTCGCCGGACCGTGCAGCATCTCGCCGACCAGGCGCCCGGTGTACACGCCGTCCTCGTGCTCGGCGACGGTGCCGAGCGCGCCTGTCAACCCGAGCCTGCGGGCGATCGTCCGGGCGATCTCCACCGGCGCTGCGGTGACCAGCCACACCCGCTGGCCACGGTCGAGGTGCATCTGGGCCAGGGCCCGGGTGCCCGGCCAGATCCGCTCGGCCATCGTCTCGTCGAAGATCTCCTCGCCGATCGCCTCGAGCTCCTCCACCCGGTGTCCCCGGATGAAGGCGAGCGCGGAGCTGCGGGCCTCCGCCACGTGCTCGGGGTCCTCGACGCCGATGACCCGGAAGTAGGCCTGCTTCCAGGCGGCCCCGAGGATGTCCCGGGTGGTGAAGAACTCCCGGCGGTGCAGGCCGCGGGCGAGGTGGAAGATCGAGGCTCCTTGGATGATCGTGTTGTCGACGTCGAAGAAGGCCGCCGACGTCGGGTCCGCGGGGGTCTCCAACGAGCTCTCCACCTCACGGGCGGCCCGGTCGGCCTCGCCGGCGAGCAGGGAACGGGCACGCAGGTCCTTGCGAGGGCGAGGCGTTCCGCTCTGTCCCGACGTCACGCTCCCAGCGTAGTCCTGCCCGGGGTCGCGGTTGCGGTGTGGAAGAGTGGTGCAGGTGACCGCGAACCTCGCCGACCTCCTGGCCGACGCGGCTGACGCGGCGCCCCAGGACGTCGCTCTCGTCGAGGCGGGGACCGGCAGGACGACCACCTGGGGCGACCTCGATGCCGCCGTCGACCGGGCGGTGCGCGGCCTGGACCGGCTGGGACTGGTCGCGGGGAACCGGGTCGCGATCGCCACGGCGAACCGGGTCGAGCTCGTCGTCCTCTACTTCGCCGTCCTCCGGGCCCAGCTCGTGGCCGTGCCCGTGGACCCCCGGTCGGCGACCGGGGAGGTCCTGCGGATCATCGCCGACAGCCGGGCCCGCCTCGTGGTGGCCGACGTGACCACCGTCGACTCCGTGCGGTCGGTGGTGGCCGGGCTCGCCGACGCGCTCGGGAGCGGTGACGCCGACCGGGCCCCGGGGGCCGTCCCCCGCCTGGTCACCCTCGACCGGCAGCCGGAGGCCGGCGAGATCTCCTACGCCGCACTGCTCGGCGACGGGCCCGCGGTCCCGCGGCCGGGCACCCACGACCCCGAGACGCTCGCGGTGCTGATGTACACCTCCGGCACCTCCGGCAGACCGCGTGCCGCGATGCTCACCCACCGCGCCCTGCGGGCCAACCTCGACCAGGTGGCGGCGGTCGAACCGGCGGTCGTCGTCCCCGGGGACGTCGTCTACGGGTGCCTGCCGATGTTCCACGCCTACGGGCTCAACGCCGTGCTCGGCCTGGTCGTGCACCGGCGCGCGACTCTCGTGGTCGCCGACAGCTTCGACCCGGAGGGAGCCCTGGCCGACACCGAGCACTACCGGGTCACGGTGCTCCCGGTGGCCCCACCGGTGCTCGCGGCGTGGTGCGACCTGCCCGGTCTGGAGGGCCGGCTGACCGGGGTCCGCACCGTGCTGTCCGGCTCCGCCCCGCTCGCTCCCGAGCTGGTCGAGGAGTTCACCGCACGCACCGGTATCGCGGTCCACCAGGGCTACGGCCTCACCGAGGCAGGTCCGATGGTCGCCTCGACGCTGTGCAGCGCGACACTCAAGCCGGGTTCGGTGGGCACCGCGTTCCCCGGCATCGAGCTCCGCCTCGTCGACGACACCGGGGGCACCCCCGAGGGGCAGGACCCGGGAGAGATCCGGGTGCGGGGCGAGAACCTCTTCAGCGGCTACTGGCCGGACGGTGCCGGCGGCCCGGTCGACGGCTGGCTCGCCACCGGTGACCTGGGCTTCCTGGACGCCGACGGCGACCTGTTCCTCGTCGACCGGCTCAAGGAGCTGGTCGTCGTCTCCGGGTTCCACGTGTACCCCACCGAGGTCGAGGACGTGCTGGACGCGTTGCCGGGGGTCCTCGAGGTGGCCGTCATCGGCACCCCGGACGGTGCCGGCGGGGAGGCGGTGACGGCGTACCTCAGGGTGGGGCAGCACCTCGACGCGGCCGCGGTCGCCGAGCTCGAGGAGCAGGCACGAGCCCTGTGCGAGCGGCGGCTGGCACGGTTCAAGCGGCCCACCCGGATCGAGGTGGTCGAGAGCCTGCCGCACACGGTGACCGGCAAGATCGCCAAGGGGCGCCTGCGCTCCGAGGCCCGGGAGCGACGCGGGGACTCCTCCGCGTGAGCGCCCGGGTGACCTTCTACAGCAAGCCCGGCTGCCACCTGTGCGACGAGGCCCGGGAGGTGGTGGCAGCAGTCTGCGCGGATCTGGGGGAGAGCTGGACCGAGGTCGACATCACCGGCGACCCCGCGCTCGTCGCCCGGTTCGGCGAGGAGATCCCGGTGACCTTCGTCGACGGCAGCCAGCACGACTTCTGGCGCGTGGACGCGGCTCGGCTGACCCGGGCCCTGGCAGGCTGACGGCCCGCCGGGCACCCCGCCCGGGTGAGTCATGTCACCTTGTGGTAGCCCGACCGCGGACGATTTTGTTCCCACGTTCACAAACTCCTAGAGTGGTCTGTCGCCGGTCTTGGGCCCACCGCCCGGACAGGCGTGAGTCGATGCCGTGACGGACGGCGAGCCAGGAGCACTGTGAGCCCAGCGCGAGACCCCCGCGAGACCCCGAGGACGGGTCTGTCGCGAGCCGTGCCCTCCCCGGGTCAGGAACCCGCCCCCCGGGGCATCCCCGAGGCCACGGTGGCGCGGCTGCCGGTCTACCTGCGTGCCCTGGTCGGCCTGGCCGAGCGCGGCATCGCGAGCTGCTCGAGCCAGGAGCTGGCCTCCACCGCGGGCGTGAACAGCTCCAAGCTCCGCAAGGACCTCTCCTACCTCGGCTCCTACGGCACCCGCGGGGTCGGGTACGACGTGGAGTACCTCCGGTACCAGATCGCGCGGGAGATCGGGGTCACCCAGGACCTGCCCGTCGTCATCGTGGGCATCGGCAACCTGGGTCATGCCCTGGCGAAGTACTCCGGCTTCTCCTCGCGGGGCTTCCGGATCGTGGCGCTGCTCGACAGCGACCCGGCCCGGGTCGAGGAGAGCGTGGGCAGCCTGCCGATCACCGGGTTCGACCAGCTGGAGCGCATCGTGGCCGAGGAGCGGGTCGCCATCGGCGTCATCGCGACCCCGGCGGTTGCCGCCCAGGACGTGTGCGACCGGCTCGTGGCCGCCGGTGTCACCAGCATCCTCAACTTCGCCCCCACCGTGCTGTCGGTCCCCGACGGCGTGGACGTGCGCAAGGTCGACCTGTCGATCGAGCTGCAGATCCTCGCCTACCACGAGCAGCGCAAGTCCTTGGCCGTCGGCGCGTCCGACGGGGAGGCGGTGACCGCATGAGCGTCCTGGTCGTCGGGGTCTCCCACCACACCGCCCCGGTGGACCTGCTGGAGCGGCTCTCGCTCGGCGCGTCCGACGTGGAGAAGCTCATCCACGCGGTCCAGCTGACCGAGCACGTCCAGGAGGCCACCGTGCTGGCCACCTGCAACCGGGTCGAGATCTACACCGAGGTGGACCGCTTCCACGGCAGCGTCGAGGCGATCACGCGCACCCTGTGCGAGCTCGCGGACCAGACGACCGAGGTGGTCATCCCGCACCTCTACGTGCACTACGACGACGGCGCGGTGTCCCACCTGTTCCACGTCGCCGCGGGACTGGACTCCATGGTGGTCGGGGAGGGCCAGATCATCGGCCAGGCCCGGGAGGCCCTGCGCCTGGGACAGGAGCTGGGCACCGTCGGCCCCGCGCTCAACGCCGCCTTCCAGCAGGCCCTCCGGGTGGCCAAGCGCACCCACGCCGAGACCGGGATCGACCGCGCTGCCCCGTCGCTGGTCAGCGTGTCCCTGGAACGGGCCGGCAGCCACCTCGGTGGCCTGGCCGGTCGTCGGGCCGTCGTGGTCGGCGCCGGGGCGATGGCCTCGCTGGCCGTCGCCACCCTCGTCCGGCTCGGCGCCGCGGACGTCGTGGTGCTCAACCGCACCGTGGCCAAGGCGGCGCGCCTGGCCGACGCCTACGACGCCCGCTCGGCACCGATCTCGGCCCTGGGCGCAGAGATCGCGGTCGCCGACGTGCTGGTGTCCTGCACCGGCTCGGTGGGCCTGGTGATCGACGTCGACGACGTGCGCTCGGCCCGGGGCGACGACACGTCCCCGTTCGCGGTCATCGACCTGGCCCTGCCCCACGACGTGGCCCCCGAGGTCGACGACCTGCCGGGCGTCACCCTGATCGGTCTGCGCCGGCTCGCCGAGGAGCTGGCCGACGACGAGGGCTCGGCCGCGATCGTCGACGTGCTCGGGGTTCGGCGGATCGTCGCCGAGGAGATCCAGGCGTTCCTCGACGCGCGCCGGCTGGCCAGCGTGACCCCCACGGTGGTGGCCCTGCGCACGATGGTCACCGGCGTGGTCGACGCCGAGCTGGCCCGGCTCGACGGCCGGCTGCCGGGCCTGGACCCGGCTGTGCGCGCCGAGGTCGAGCACGTCGTGCGCCGGGTGGCGGACAAGCTCATGCACCAGCCGACCGTGCGGGTCAAGGAGCTGGCGAACTCCACCGGCGCCGTCTCCTACGCCGCCGCGCTGGCCGAGCTCTTCGCCCTGGACCAGGAGGCCGTCGAAGCGGTCACCCGCGCGGACGGGGTCCGGTCGTGACCGCCCTGCGGGTCGGCACCCGCGCCTCGCTCCTGGCCCGGACCCAGTCCGGCCAGGTGGCCGACGCCCTCGCCGCAGCGCTCGGGCGGGAGGTGGTCCTCGTCGAGGTCACCACCGAGGGCGACGTGTCGCGGGCGCCCCTGGCCACCCTCGGCGGGGTCGGCGTCTTCGTCGGCGCCCTGCGCGAGGCGCTGCGGACCGGCCAGGTCGACATCGCCGTGCACTCGCTCAAGGACCTCCCGACCGCCGACCCCGAGGGGATCACGCTGGCCGCGGTCCCGCTGCGGGAGGACCCTCGCGACGTGGTCGTCGCCCGCGACAACCTGACCCTGGGCGAGCTGCCGGCCGGGTCCCGCGTCGGCACCGGCTCCCCCCGCCGGGCCGCGCAGCTGCATGCGCTCGGTCTCGGCGTGGAGGTCGTGCCCATCCGGGGCAACGTGGACACCCGGATCCGCAAGGTGTTCTCCGGCGAGGTCGACGCCGTGCTGCTGGCCCGGGCCGGGATGGCCAGGATCGGCCGCCTGGCCGAGGTCACCGAGGTGCTCGACCCGTTGCAGATGCTGCCGGCCGCCGGTCAGGGGGCGCTCGCCGTCGAGTGCCGGGCTGAGGACACCGCCCTGGTCGTCGAGGTCCGGGCCGTGCTCGAGCACGCTGCGACCCGCGCCGCGGTGACCGCGGAGCGCACCTTGCTCGCCGAGCTGGAGGCCGGGTGCAGCGCCCCGGTGGGCGCGCTCGCCGAGGTGGTCGAGGGCGAGGACGGCGACGAGCTGTGGATCCGCGCTCTCGCGCTCTCCCCGGACGGGGCGCTGACCGTGCGGAGATCCGCGAGCGGCTCGCCCGACGCTGCCGCCGAGGTGGGACGGGGCCTGGCCGCCGAGATGATCGAGGACGGCGCGGCACAGCTCCTGGGGGAGACCGTCCCTTGACCTGAGCCCTCCCCGCACCCTGACCCACGCACACGGCACGCACAGCCCGTGCACGCAGAAGATCGAGAAGGCAGACGTGAGCAAGACCGTGAAGAGCACCGCACCGGAGGCCGGCACCGGCCTCACGGCTCCGACCGACCCGACCAACCGGCCGAGCACGACGCGCCCGGTGGGACTGGTGGCGTTCGTCGGCAGCGGCCCCGGTGACCCCGACCTCCTGACCGTCCGCGCCGTGGAGCTGGTCCGCGCAGCCGAGGTGGTGATCACCGAGGTGCCTGGCCATGCCGCGCTCGTACGTCGCCTGCTGGGCCTCGCCGAACCGGCCCTCACCGTGGCCGAGGACGGCACGCAGACCCTGGTCGAGGACCCGGCCTGCCCCGAGATCGTCGACGGCGGCTTCGGCACCGACGGTCAGCCGCTGACCCACGCGGCGCGCTCCAAGGTGGTCGTGCGAGCCGCCCGGTCGGGCCGGCGGGTGGTCCGGCTGATCAGCGGCGACCCGTTCCTCTTCGCCTCGGCGCCCGAGGAGGCCCAGGCCTGCGTCAAGGCCGGGATCGCCTTCGAGATCGTCCCCGGGGTCTCCTCGGCGACCTCCGTCCCGGCGTACGCCGGCATCCCGCTGAGCACCCGCAGCGACCGCGAGGTCGCGGTCATCTCCTGCTCCGAGGCCAAGATCGACTGGGAGTCCTACGCCGACGACCGGACCCTGGTGCTGCTGTCCGCGGTCCGCTCCATCGGCGAGATCGCCGACGCGCTGGTCGCTGCGGGACGCAAGCCGAGCACCCCGGTCGCGATGACCCGGCTGGGCGCGAGCACCGAGCAGAGCACGGTCGTCTCGACCCTGGCCGAGATCGCCGCGGACGCGCGGGCCGCCGGGGTCACCCCGCCCGCGGTCACCGTCGTGGGCGACGTGGTCGCGCTGCGGCAGACCCTGTCGTGGTTCGAGACCAAGCCGCTGTTCGGCTGGCGCGTGCTCGTCCCGCGCACCAAGGAGCAGGCGGGCACGCTCTCGGCCCGGCTGCGCTCCTACGGCGCGGTGCCCGAGGAGGTGCCGACCATCTCGGTCGAGCCGCCCCGCAACCCGCTGCAGATGGACAAGGCCGTCCGCGGCCTGGTCGAGGGTCGCTACGAGTGGATCGCGTTCACCTCGGTCAACGCGGTCCGCGCGGTGAAGGAGAAGTTCGAGGAGTACGGCCTCGACGCCCGTGCCTTCTCCGGCCTCAAGATCGCCGCGGTCGGCGAGAAGACCGCCGCCTCGCTCGCCGAGTGGGGACTGCGGGCCGACCTGGTGCCCTCGGGGGAGCAGTCCGCGCGCGGGCTGCTGGAGGAGTGGCCGGAGTTCGACGACATGCTCGACCCGATCAACCGGGTCTTCCTGCCGCGCGCCGACATCGCCACCGAGACCCTCGTGGCCGGCCTGCACGACCTGGGCTGGGAGGTCGACGACGTCACGGCGTACCGCACGGTCCGGGCCGCACCGCCGCCGGCCCCGGTCCGCGAGGCGATCAAGTCGGGTCGCTTCGACGCGGTCGTGTTCACCTCCTCCTCGACGGTGCGCAACCTGGTCGGGATCGCCGGCAAGCCGCACGCCTCGACCGTGATCGCGGTGATCGGCCCGGCAACCGCGAAGACCGCCGAGGAGCACGGCCTGCGGGTCGACGTGCTCGCGGCGACGCCCTCGGCGGAGGCCCTGGCCGACGCCCTGGCCGACCACGGGGCTGCGCGGGCCGCCGCGATGCTCGAGGCCGGCCAGCCGGTGACCCGCCCCTCCGAGCGACGCCCGGCGAGCCGGCGGAAGGCCACCGGGGCACCGTGACCGGGCACCCCGTCGTCCGGCCCCGTCGCCTGCGGCGCACCCCCGCGTTGCGCGACCTCGTCGCGGAGACCGGTCTGGAGGCCCGACAGCTGGTGCTGCCGGTCTTCGTGCGCGAGGGCGCGACCGAGCCGGTGCCGATCGGCAGCATGCCGGGGGTCGTCCAGCACACCCGTGACTCGCTGCGGGCGGCGGCGACCGGTGCCGCCGAGCTCGGGCTCGGCGGGATCATGCTGTTCGGGGTCCCCGAGCACAAGGACGCCGTCGGCAGCGGGGCCTGCGCCACCGACGGCATCCTCAACGTGGCCCTGCGCGACGTGGTCGCCGAGGTGGGCGACGCGCTCCCGGTGATGGCCGACCTGTGCCTGGACGAGTTCACCGACCACGGCCACTGCGGCGTGCTCGCCGCAGACGGCTCGGTCGACAACGACGCCACCCTCGAGGTGTACGCCGCCATGGGCGTCGCGCAGGCCGAGGCCGGTGCCGCCGTGGTGGCGCCGAGCGGCATGATGGACGGCCAGGTGGCGGCGGTCCGCTCCGCGCTCGACGCCGCCGGCCACACCGACACCGCCGTGCTGGCCTACTCGGCCAAGTACTCCTCGGCCTTCTACGGCCCGTTCCGTGAGGCCGTGGACTCCTCCCTCCAGGGCGACCGCCGCACCTACCAGCAGGACGGCCGGAACCGCCGCGAGGGCGTCCGCGAGGCGCTGCTCGACGTGGCCGAGGGGGCCGACCTGGTGATGGTCAAGCCGGCGCTGGCCTACCTCGACGTGTTGCGC
Organism: uncultured Actinomycetota bacterium; assembly: GCA_963784485.1. Classification (GTDB taxonomy): domain Bacteria; phylum Actinomycetota; class Actinomycetes; order Propionibacteriales; family Nocardioidaceae; genus Marmoricola_A. The sequence goes on from CAWARH010000005.1 coordinate 1,526,496, forward strand.
GAGGTGCGTGACGCCGTCGACGTGCCGGTCGCGGCGTACAACATCTCCGGCGAGTACGCCATGGTCGAGGCCGCCGCCGCGCACGGTTGGATCGACCGCCGGGCGGCGGTGCTGGAGACGTTGACGAGCATCCGGCGCGCCGGAGCCGACGTGGTGCTCACCTACTGGGCCGCGGAGGCCGCGGGATGGCTGTGAGCGGCGCAGCCGGCGCCGCTCGGGCCGCGGCTGGGCCGGTCGGCAACAATGGCGGGGTGCCCGTCTCCGTGCTTCCCACCGACGCCTCCTGCGCCCTGTTCGACCGTGCCCACGCGGTGACCCCGGGCGGCGTCAACTCACCGGTCCGGGCGTTCAACGCGGTCGGCGGGACGCCCCGCTTCATCGAGTCGGCGCAGGGGGCCTACCTCACCGACGTCGACGGCAACGAGTACGTCGACCTGATCTGCTCCTGGGGGCCGATGCTCCTGGGGCACGCGCACCCGGAGGTGCTGGAGGCCGTGAGCCGGGCGGCCGCCCGCGGCACGTCGTACGGCACGCCCACGCGGGCCGAGGTCGAGCTGGCCGAGGCGATCGTCGAGCGCACCCCGGTGGACAAGGTCCGTCTGGTCTCCTCAGGCACCGAGGCCACCATGTCCGCGATCCGGCTGGCGCGGGGCTTCACCGGCCGCGACCTGGTCGTGAAGTTCGCCGGCTGCTACCACGGGCACGTCGACTCGCTCCTCGCGGCGGCGGGCTCCGGGCTGGCCACCTTCGCGGTGCCCGGGACCCCTGGCGTCCCCGCCGACTTCACCCAGCACACCCTGGTGCTGCCCTACAACGACGTCGACGCGGTCAAGGCGGCCTTCGCCGAGCACGGGGACCGGATCGCCTGCCTGATCACCGAGGCTGCCGCGGGCAACATGGGCATGGTCCCGCCCCGCCCCGGCTTCAACCGGCTGCTCGCCGAGACCTGCGCCGCGCACGGTGCGCTGTTCATCAGCGACGAGGTGATGACCGGGTTCCGGGTCACCCGCCAGGGCCGCTGGGGCCTCGACGGCGCGGTCGAGGGCTGGCGCCCCGACCTGGCGACCTTCGGCAAGGTGATGGGCGGCGGCTTCCCGGCCGCGGCCTTCGGAGGCCGGGCCGACGTGATGTCGCACCTGGCGCCGGAGGGCGCCGTCTACCAGGCGGGGACGCTCTCGGGGAACCCGGTCGCGGCGACCGCCGGCCTGACCACCCTGAGGCTGGCCACCGACGAGGTCTACACCCACCTGGACCGCGCCTCCCGGATCCTGCGGGAGGCGGCCTCCTCGGCGCTGGCCGAGGTCGGCGTACCGCACGTCGTGCAGCACGACGGCACGATGTTCAGCGTCTTCTTCACCGCCTCCGACGAGGTGACCGAGATCGTCGACTTCGCCGGAGCGGGACGTCAACGCACCGACCGGTTCGGCGCGTTCTTCCATGCCATGCTGGGCCAGGGCGTGCACCTCCCGCCCAGCGCCTACGAAGCCTGGTTCGTCTCCGCCGCCCACGACGACGCGGCACTCGACCGGGTGATCAGCGCCCTCCCGGCCGCTGCCGCGGCCGCGGCCGCGGTGCCCGACCCGGAGTGACCCCCGACCGTCCCCGCAACCACGACAGGACCGACCTCGTGAAGACAACCGTCCACCTGCTCCGCCACGGGGAGGTGCACAACCCGACCGGCGTGCTCTACGGACGCCGGGCGGGTTTCGTGCTCTCCGACCTCGGCCACCAGATGGCCGAACGGATCGCGGAGTCCATCGGCGACCGCGACATCACCCAGGTCTGGGCCTCACCGCTGGAGCGGGCGCAGCAGACCGCGACGCCCCTGGCCACCCGGCTGGGTCTGGAGATCGTCACCGACGAGCGGGTCATCGAGTCGACCAACAAGTTCGAGGGCCAGCGCTTCGGCTCCGGGGACGGGGTGCTCAAGCACCCGAGGTCGTGGCGGTACCTGTACAACCCGTGGAAGCCGTCGTGGGGCGAGCCGTACAAGGAGCTGGTCGCCCGGATGATGGCGGCGGTGCACGACGCCCGGTCCGCTGCCGAGGGGCACGAGGCCGTCGTGGTCTCCCACCAGCTGCCGATCTGGATCACCCGGCTGCACGTGGAGGAGCGCTCGTTCCTGCACGACCCCCGCAAGCGGCAGTGCACGCTGTGCAGCCTCACGTCGCTGACCTTCGACGGCGACCGGATCGTCACGGTGAGCTACTCCGAGCCCGCGGGCGACCTCATCCCGGTCAAGGACCGTGGGGCGCCGTTCTCGGCGGGCGGGTCCACCCCCGAGGACCGGCCGCCGGGCACCTCGCGGTGATGTCCCGGCGTGCTGCGCTGGCGGCGCTCGGTGCCCTGCTGGTGCCCCTGGTGCTGGCCGGGTGCGGCAGCTCGCAGTTCAGCGCGGGCGACCAGGGGTTCGTCAGCGGAGACGGCACGGTCACCGTGCTCGACGAGGCGGACCGCACGAAGCCGGACGGCCCGGTCGCGGGGGAGACCGTCGACGGTCGGCCCGTCTCCTTGGCCGACCACCTCGGCAAGGTCGTGGTGGTGCCCGTGTGGGGCTCGTGGTGCGCGCCCTGCCGGGCAGAGGCACCGATGCTCGCCGCCGCCGCCCGCGACCTCGCCGACCACGGCGTGGTCTTCCTCGGCATCGACTCCCGGGACCCGAACACCGCGTCGGTCAAGCGGTTCCTGGAGCGGTTCGACATCGGCTACGACTCGATCCACGACCCGGACGGGGAGACCCTGCTGGCCTTCCACGGGACGCTCCCGCCGATGACGATCCCCAGCTTCGTCTTCATCGACACCGAGGGGCGGATCGCGGCCCGGGCACTGGACTCGGTCAACCGCTCCACGCTGTACGGCGTGGTCGAGGACGTCCTGGGCACGAAGCTCCCCGAGAGGTCCGCGTCGTGAACATCGCCGACTGGTTCGTCGAGCAGGTGTCCTCGGGCACGATGCTGCTCGCGGTGCCGGTCGCCCTGGCGGCCGGCGCGGTCTCGTTCTTCTCCCCGTGCGTGGTCCCGCTGCTGCCCGGCTACGTCTCCTACGCCACCGGCCTGTCCGGCGCCGACCTGGAGACCGCCCGTCGCGGGCGGATGGTGGCCGGGACGTTCCTGTTCGTCCTGGGCTTCACGGTCTGGTTCGTCGTGGTCGGCGCCACCACCGGGGCGCTCGGCGCCTGGCTCTACGAGTACAAGCGGCAGATCACCGTCGGGCTCGGCCTGCTCACGATCGTGGTGGGGCTGGTCTTCATGGGCGCGCTGCCGTGGCTCCAGCGCGACGTCCGGGTCCACCGGGTGCCCGCGGTCGGCCTGGCCGCCGCGCCGCTGCTGGGGCTGCTGTTCGCGATCGGGTGGACGCCGTGCCTGGGCCCGACGCTGACCGCCGTCCAGGGCCTGGCCTACACCGAGGGGAGCGCGGGCCGTGGCGCGGTGCTGAGCGTGGCGTACTCCTTGGGCCTGGGACTGCCGTTCATCGCCCTCGGCCTCGGCTACCGACGCACGCTGGGCGCGGTCCGGTGGGTGCGTCGCCACCAGGTCTGGGTCACCCGGGTGGGCGGCCTGATGCTGGTGCTGGTCGGCGTCCTGCTGGTCACCGGCTGGTGGGACCTGTGGGTGGCGACGCTGCGCGGTTGGGTCGGCTCCTACGAGGTGGTGGTGTGAGCCGGTGAGCACCTCGACGACGACCCAGCGCACCGCCGACGCCCCGCCCCCGTCCGGCCCCGCCTCGCTGTCCCTGCGGGAGCTCGGCCGCTGGGCGTGGCGCCAGCTGACCTCGATGCGCACGGCGCTCCTGCTCCTGCTCCTGCTCGCGCTGGCCGCGGTGCCCGGGTCGGTGATCCCGCAGTCCAGCATCGCCTCCCTCCAGGTGTCCCAGTGGAAGGAGCGGCACCCCGACCTCGCCCCTGTCTACGAGCGGCTCGGGCTGTTCTCGGTCTACGACTCGCCCTGGTTCAGCGCGATCTACCTGCTGCTCATGGTCTCCCTGGTCGGCTGCATCGTGCCTCGCACGGCGGTCTACTGGAGGGCTCTGCGGGCACCGGCCCCCCGGGCTCCGCGCAACCTGTCCCGGCTGCCCGGGTACGCCGAGGTCACCACCGACGAGGCACCCGAGGCGGTGCTGGAGCGGGCCGCCTCGGTGCTGCGCTCCCGCAGGTACCGCGTCTCGCGCGGGTCGGCAACCCCCGACTCGGTGGCCGCCGAGCGCGGCCGGCTGCGTGAGGCGGGCAACCTGGTCTTCCACACCTCGGTCATCGTGGTCCTGCTGGCGTTCGCCTACGGGCAGCTGTTCGGCTTCAAGGGCGGCTCGATCGTGCTGGTCGGGCAGGGCTTCTCCAACTCCCTGACCCAGTACGACGACTTCTCCCCGGGCTCGCTGTTCGACCCCGCGGACCTCCCGCCGATGAGCTTCAAGGTCAAGGACTTCTCGGTGAGCTTCCTCGAGGACGGCCCCAACCAGGGCCAGCCGGTGGACTTCCAGGCCGACCTGTCCTACAAGGCCGAGCCCGGCGACCCGGCTCGTGACTTCGCGCTCCAGGTGAACAAGCCGCTCGTGCTGGACGGGGTGAGCGTCTTCCTGGTCGGGCACGGCTACGCCCCGGTGATGACGGTCAAGGACGGCAACGGCGACGTCGCCTACCAGGGTCCGGTGGTGTTCCTGCCCCAGGATGCGAGCTTCGCCTCCTTCGGCGTCGTCAAGGTCCCGGACGCCCAGCCGGAGCAGCTCGGCCTCGACGGCCTCTTCTTCCCGACGTACTCCTTCACCATGGACCGGGGGCCGTTCTCGGTGTTCCCCGACGCCTTGAACCCGGCGCTGTCGATGCTCGTCTACCACGGAGACCTGGGCATGGACGACGGGTCACCCCAGTCGGTCTACGACCTCGACACCGACCAGATGGAGAAGGTCAAGCGGGCCGACGGTCGGGACTTCCGGCTGGACATGACCCCCGGCAAGACGATCACGCTGCCCGACGACCTCGGCTCGGTCCGCTTCGACGGCTGGCAGCGGTGGGTCAAGGTGCAGGTGAGCAACAGCCCGGGCAAGGGGGTGGCGCTCGGCGGCATCGCCCTAGGGCTCCTGGGACTGATGGGCTCGCTGTTCATCCGGCGTCGCCGGGCGTGGGTGCGGGTCACCCGGGTGGACGGGCTGACCCGGGTCGAGGTCGGCGGGCTGGACCGCAGCACCGTGGGGGAGGGCCTGGAGGAGGAGGTACGGGCGGTCGCCGCCGCCCTGGTGCCGGGCGCTTCGCCCGGTGCGGATACTGGTGCCGGGGACGACGACAGCGACAGAACGGTGAACCGCTCATGAGCACGCAGGACTTCGCAGCCTTCAGCGACAACGCGATCATGTTCGCCAGCATCGTCTACGTGCTGGCGCTGCTCGCGCACGTCGTGGAGTGGGCCCTGACCCTGACCCGGCCGGTCGCGGTCGCCCATGAGCCCGCCCGCCAGGCGGCGCCGGCGGTGACCGTCCCCGCCGGACCGGCCGGGCCGCCCGCACCGGCCGGCGACGCCGTCGAGGAGACCCGGCTCGTCCGGATCGAGACCAGCGGTCGGATCGGGATCGCCCTGACCGTGGTGGCGGCGGCGCTGCACCTGGCCGGGATGGTCTCGCGGGCCTTCGCCACAGAGCCGTGGCGGGTCCCCTGGGGCAACATGTACGAGTTCAGCCTGACCGGCGCCCTCGGCGTCACCGTGATCTACCTGGTACTGCTGCGTCGGCTCCAGCTGCGCTGGATGGGGCTGTTCGTCACCGCGTTCGAGGTCACCGTCCTCATGCTGGCCAACCTCACCCTGGAGCAGGCGGCTGGACCCCTGGTGCCGGCGCTGCACTCGTACTGGCTGGTCATCCACGTCGGAGCCGCGGTCCTGGCCACCGGGGCGTTCTCGGTCGGTGCCCTCGCCTCGCTGGTGTTCCTGCTCAAGCAGCGGGTGGAGCGCAGCGGCAGCACGTCACGGGCCCGGGGGATGCTCGAGCTCTTCCCGACCACCGACGTGCTCGACCGGCTCGCGTACCGCGTGCACGCCGTGGGCTTTCCGCTGTGGACCTTCGCGGCGCTGATCGCCGGGCCGATCTGGGCGGAGTACGCCTGGGGCTCCTACTGGAACTGGGACCCCAAGGAGGTGTGGGCGTTCATCACCTGGGTGATCTACGCCGCCTACCTCCACGCCCGCGCGACCGCAGGCTGGAAGGGGCGCGCCGCGGCGATCCTGGCGCTGGTGGCGTTCGCGTCGCTGCTGTTCAACTTCGTCGGGATCAACTTCTTCTTCGGCTCCGGCAGCATGCACTCCTACGCCGGCTCCTGACCCCGTTCAGTCGGGCGAGTCGCGCTTGCGCTTCTTGTCGAGCCAGCGCAGGAAGTCCTCGTCGTCGTCGGGGGCGACCTGCTTGGTCGGCGGCTTGGGCGGACGGGTGAGCCGCGGCAGCGGGCTCGCGCCCGAGCCGCCGGTGCGACGGCGTTCCAGGGCCCACATCAGGGCGTACACCGCCGCCGCGAAGAGCAGGACGACGAGCAGGAACTTCAGCACCCCTCCAGAGTAGAGCCCCGCACCCAAAGCGTCACCGCGCGCGACCTACAGTGACCGGGTGAAGGAGTTCGCGGTCTACACCGTCGCCCGGTTCGGCGTCTTCCTGGCGACCTACGGGATCGTCGCCGGGCTCTACCTGCTGGTCACCGGCGGCGACAGCCTCCCGCTGCTGTGGCCGCTGCTGCTGGCGGCGGTCCTCTCCACCGCGGCGTCGACGTACCTCCTGCGCGGCATGCGTGACCGGTTCGCGCTCCAGGTGCAGCGGCGGGCCGAACGGATGAGCGCACGGTTCGAGGAGATGCGGTCCAAGGAGGACCACGACTGAGGGAAACCCCTCAGGTCGTGCCTGGGCGGGCCGATCAGGTGGTCCTGAGCGGTGCCTTCCCGGGACCCCGCGCCTCTCGAAGGACACCTCCATGCTGAAGACCCTGCGGCTCTCGATCCCTGGCACGACCGGTGTCGCGGTCCCCGGCGCGGTGGTGGTCGGAGCCGGAGTGGTGCTCAGCGGCGGCATCGCGCTCGCCTTCTGGTCCACCCTGGGCTCCGGCAACGGGTCTGCCACGGTCGGGACGGACGCGGGCGTCACCGTCACCCAGGACGGGTCCGTGAGCGGCCTGGTCCCCGGAGGACCGGCCAAGCCCATCGACTTCACCGTCACCAACAGCAGCGCCACGGCGCCCACCCAGATCCGCGCCGTCGTGATCGGCACGGGCTCGTTCCCCGCCGGGTGCAGCGCCTCCGACTTCACCGTCACCCAGCCGTCCAAGCCCTCGGTCGGCACCCCGCTCTCGATCGCCGCGGGCGGCTCCCTGTCCTTCACCTCCGCGGGCTCCGGCGCGACCGGCGGAACGGGCGCTGCCATCGCGATGGTGAACTCCGGGTCGAACCAGGACGCCTGCAAGCTGGCCACCTTCACCGTGACCTTCTCCGTCAGCTGACCCTGAGAGGCAGCCCCCACCGTGCCCATCCTCGGAGGGCGGACCACCGTCGTCCGACGGCGGCTGCTGCGCGCCTGGGCCCTCGTGGCCGGCACGCTGTTCGTGCTCGGCGTGGCCGGCGCCGCGCACGCAGGGTGGAGCACCACCGGCACGGGGCAGGGCGTCGCGGCGGTCGGCACCCTCAGCGCCCCCTCCGGCGTGGCGGCGTCCTCGACGGGCTCCAGCGTCAGCGTCACCTGGGCGGCGGTGACCCCACCGGACGGCGGCTCCCTGGACGGGTACGTCGTCACCCGGGACAGCGGCTCGGGTCCAACCGGGGCCTGCGGCACCGACCTCGCCGTCCCCGGCACGCTCGTGCCGGCCGGGACCCTGTCCTGCAGCGACAGCGCGGTGCCGGACGGCTCCTACCAGTACCAGGTCACCGCGGTCTTCCGCTCGTGGACCGCGCAGAGCGGGCCGACCGCCCCGCTCACCGTCGAGGCGCCCAGCCAGGTGCTCACCCTGGCGCCGGGGGCCCAGAACGCCGCCCTCGCGGCCGGCTCGCTGTTCTACCGGCCGGGCGTCAACGGTGGGTTCTCGCTGCGCGCGACCGTGACCAGCGTGCAGGCCGGCGCCGCCTCGGCCACGTTCCCCGATCCCGGCGCACCCGGCTGGTCGCACGCGGGGGAGACGGTCGTCAGCGGCACGGGCGGCCCGTCGACGACGACCTACGAGTCCTCCGGCTACGCCTGGAGCGCGAACCCGGCCCAGCCCGGCCCGTTGACCGTGACCGGTCGGGACGGCCGGGGCGCGACGGCCTCGACGACCGTGCTGATGGTCCCGGACAGCACCGGACCCACCGGGGGTGCGCTGGTGGTCAACGGGACGGCGGCCGGGGCCACGCCCACGGTCAGCGACGCGGGGGGCGGCTATGCGATCGACTGGCGCGACGACTACGGGACCGACGCGGGTGCGGGAGCGGGGTCCAGCGTCCTGACCCGGGAGACCGCGACCGTCTCGCACGGGGTGTGCGGGGCCTTCGGGGGACCGATCACCCTGACCGGCTCGCCCCACCAGCCGCAAGGCGCCACCGGGTGCTACCGCTTCACCCTCACCGGCACCGACGCGGTCGGCAACACCAGCAGCGTCTCGACGGTGGTCCGCCAGGACGTCGACGCTCCCACGCAGAGCGTCGCCCTGGTCTCCCCGGTCAACGCCGCGCAGACCGGGAACCTGGTCTACCTGCGCAGCGTCGGCGGGTCCTTCGCCCTGGAGAGCACCGTCGCGGACGCCGAGACGGGGGCCGCCTCGGCCACCTTCCCCGGTGTCGCCGACGCCGGGTGGACCCACCCCTCCGAGACCGTGACCAGCGGCACCGGTGTCGGGTCGACCCGGACGTACCCCTCCTCGACGTACTCGTTCACCGCGGGTCCCGCCGTCCCGCTGGGCCACGCGGTGGTCGGCACCGACCTGGCCGGCAACACGGTGACCACGAACCTGGGCTTCGCCCTGGACGACGTGGCCCCCACCGGGGGCCAGCTCACCGTCAACGGGGTGGCTGCGGACTCGGCCGGCACGGTCAGCCACAGCGCGACCGGCTCGGTCACCGTGGACAGCCGGACCGACTTCACCGACGCGGACTCGGGGATCGCGACCAGCACGCTGAGCCGGGCGGACGCGGCGCTGGCCGACGGAGCCTGCGGGGCGTTCGGGATCGAGACCGACACGGTGAGCACGACGTTCTCGGGCCTGGCCACCGGCTGCTACCGGTTCACGCTCTCCGGCACCGACCGGGTCGGGAACCTGGTGACCCTGACCACCACCGTCCGGGTCGACCTGCTCACCCCGACCGGCGGCGCGCTCACCGTCGGCGGAGTGGCCGCGGACGCGGCCGGCAGCACCACCAGTGGCCCGACCAACGGCACCGTGCCGATCGACGCACGCACCGACTACACCGACGCCGAGTCCGGGCTGGCCAGCAGCACGCTGGTCCGCTCCTCGGCCCCCTACACCGCCGGCGGCTGCGGGACGTACACCGGGAGCAGCACCGTCACCGGCACCGCTCCCCAGACCAGCCTGACCACGTTCTGCTACCGGTTCACCCTCACCGGCACCGACCTGGCCGGCAACGCGGCCAGCATCGCCACGGTGGTCCGGCACGACACCACCGTCCCGGTCTCCGGGGCGGTGACGGTGAACGGGACGGCGGCGAGCACTGCGGGAACCACCTCGTTCAACAAGACCGGGTCGGTGGCGATCGGGTCGCGCACCGACTGGACCGACGCCGCCTCGGGGATCGCCACCAGCGACCTCACCATGGCCGCGGGGGTGCTGAGCAACAACTCCTGCGGCTCCTTCGGGGCGCCGACCACGGTGCTCGGGACCGCGACCCAGACCGGGCTCACCACCGGCTGCTACCAGTTCGTCCTCACCGGGACCGACCAGGCCGGCAACTCCAAGACCGTGAGCACGATCGTGAAGGTCGACCTCGAGCTGCCCGTGGACGGCGCGGTCACCGTGCACGGCGTGGCCGCCGACGGTGCGGGCAGCACGGTCAGCGGGCCCCTGAACGGCAACTTCCTCATCGACTCGCGGACCGAGTGGACCGACGCCGGGTCCGGGATCAACACCAGCGCCCTGACCCGCGGCTCGGCCCCGTACACAGCGGGGAGCTGCGGGGCCTTCACCGGTGCCACGGCGGTCGCCGGCACCACTGCCCAGACCGGGCTGACCACGTTCTGCTACAAGTACACGCTGACCGGGACCGACCGGGCCGGCAATGTGGACAGCGTCGCCACCGTGGTCAAGCACGACACCACGGCGCCGACCTCGGGGGCCTTCAACCTCAACGCAACCGCGGCCTCAGCGGGCGGCAGCACGTCGGTGAACAAGACCGGTGCGTTCACCTTCGCCAGCCGCACCGACTACACCGACGCGGCCTCGGGGATCGCCTCCAGCGTGCTCACCGTCGCCTCGGCGCCCCTGAGCGGCGGCGCCTGCGGCACCTACGGCACCACCACGACCGTGGCCGGCACCACGGCCCAGTCCGGCCTGGGCACGGGCTGCTACAAGTACACGCTGACCGGCACCGACAGCGCGGGCAACACCGCCAGCGTCTTCACCACGGTCAAGGTGGACCTGGTCGCCCCCACCGGGGCGGCCTTCAGCGTCAACGGCCTGGCGGCGACCGCCGGGGGCAGCACCAGCGGCCCGACCAACGCCCCGAGCTTCCCAGTCGACTCCCGCACCGACTACACCGACGCCGAGTCCGGGCTGGCCAGCAGCACCCTCTCGCGCAGCTCGGCGCCCTACACCGCGGGGAGCTGCGGCACCTTCACCGGCAACGTCGTGCAGGCCGGCCTGCCGGTGCAGAGCGGCCTGGCCACGAACTGCTGGCGCTACATCCTCACCGGCACCGACAACGCCGGGAACACCGCTACGCTGACCACGACCGTCAAGTACGACGTCACCGCGCCGGTCACCGGGGCGCTGACCGTCAACGGCGTCGCCGCCAGCGGCGCGGGCACCACCAGCAACGCCAACGGATCGTATGCGATCGCCCGCACCGACTACACCGACGCGGCCTCGCAGCTGGCCTCGAGCGTGCTGACCCGGTCGGAGGCACCGCTGACCGGCTCGACCTGCGGCACCTTCTCCAACCTGACCACGCTGACCGGGAACCCTGCGCAGAGCGGGCTGGCCGCCGGCTGCTACCTCTACACGCTCACCGGCACCGACAACGCGGGCAACATCGCCACGCTGTCGACGACGGTCAAGGCCGGTCCGTACGTGAGCGCGGTCAGCACCGTCAACGGCGTCGGCACCGCCGGCAAGGTCGACCAGGGCGACAAGCTGGTGCTTACCTTCAACGAGGCGATCAGTGTCAGCAGCATCTGCAGCACCTGGACCGGCAACGCCAGCGACCAGTCCCTCAGCGGGAACAACCAGGTCACCGTGACGCTCAACGACAACGGGGCGAGCAACGACAGCGTGACCGTCTCCTCCTCGGCGTGCACCCTCAACGTGGGCACCCTGGTGCTGGCGCAGCTGGGCTACGCCACCAACAACGTCACCTTCGGGGGCGCCGGCGGCAATGCGAGCACCGTGGCCTGGAACGCCGCGGCCAAGCAGCTGACGATCACCCTGGGCGGGGCCTCCGGCACCGGCGCGGGCACGATCACCAGCAACCAGGTGGGCACGTTCACCCCGTCGGGCTCGATCACCAACCTCACCGGCCTGCCGGTGGGCGGCACCGCGTCGACCGGCTCGGTCAAGCAGTTCTGAGCCCGGGGTCAGGCCAGGAGGGCGGCCACGGAGGCGCCGAGCAGGATGCCGAGGGCGTAGAGCAGCTCGGCGGTGCCGGTGAGCTGGAGGACCCGCACCAGCGCCCGGCCGGTGGCTCCGGCGAGCACCATGCGCACCCCGCGGGAGCCGGGCAGGAAGCCGACCAGCCCCAGCAGCGTCCACGCGGTGGTGTCGAGCGCCACGCCCACCAGGGCCACGGCCGCCGCCGCGACGAGCAGGGCGTACAGCGCCCGCGTCCGCTCGTCGCCGAGCACCACCGCGAGCGTCCGTTTCCCGACCTCGCGGTCGGTGGGGATGTCGCGCAGGTTGTTGGCCACCAGGATGGCGCAGGCCAGCGCGCCGATGCCGACCGCGGCGTACACCGAGGGACGCAGGATGCTCTCGGTCTGCACGTACGTCGTGCCGACGACCGCGACCAGCCCGAAGAACACGAACACCATCACCTCGCCCAGCCCCCGGTACCCGTACGGCGAGGAGCCGCCGGTGTAGAACCAGGCGGCGACGACACAGAGCGCGCCGACCGCGACCAGCCACCACGCGGTCGTGGCGGCCAGCACCAGCCCGACCACTGCGGCCAGCCCGAAGGCGGCGAACGCGGCCAGCTTCACCGAGCGGGCCGTCGCGGCCCCCGAGCCGACCAGGCGCAGCGGACCGACCCGGTCGGCGTCGGTGCCGCGGATGCCGTCGGAGTAGTCGTTGGCGTAGTTCACCCCGACCTGGAGGGCGAGGGCGACGACCAGCGCGAGCGCGGCCTTCCACCACACTTCCTGCCCGACGTGCACGGCGACGGCCGTGCCCGCCAGCACCGGGGAGACTGCTGCGGGCAGGGTGCGGGGTCGGGCGCCTTCGATCCATTGCGCTGCGGTGGCCACGAGGCCCGATCCTGCCAGGCTCGGTCCGCGGCATAGCGTGGGGCCCGTGGGGAACCCCGGGACGACGTCGTGAGCGGGCTGCGGCCGGTCCGCGGCAGCGCCGCCGAGGTCCTCGCCCTGCTGCGGGCCTGGCAGGAGGCAGACGACCCGGAACCCCTGGTCATCGAGACCTCCGGCTCGACGGGCCGGCCCAAACGGGTGCGGCTCTCCCGGCGGGCGCTGCGCGCCTCCGCCGCGGCCACCCATGCCCGGCTCGGTGGGCCGGGGCAGTGGGTGCTCAACCTGCCCCCGACCTACGTCGCCGGGGTGCAGGTGCTGTTCCGCTCGGTCGTGGCCGGCGTCGATCCGCTCGTCCAGGCCGACAGCCTCGCCGCTGCCCTGGCCGAGGCGACCGCGCCGCGGGCCTACCTCTCCGTCGTGCCCACCCAGCTCGTGCGGCTCCTGGACGACCCGGAGGAGACCGCGGCGCTGGCCCGCCTCGACAGGGTGCTGGTCGGGGGTGGTCCGCTGCGTGCCGAGGTCCGTTCCCGCGCGGAGGCCGAGGGGGTCCGGGTGACCCAGACCTACGGGATGTCGGAGACCTGCGGCGGCTGCGTCTACGACGGGCACCCGCTCGACGGGGTGGCGGTGAAGATCGACGCGGCCGGCCAGGTGCTGCTGGCCGGACCGGTGCTCTTCGACGGCTACGAGGGAGAGCCGGAGCGGACCGCAGCAGCCCTCGACGGCGGCTGGCTGCGGACCTGTGATCTCGGCGCGCTCGACGACGACGGACGGCTGCGGGTCCTCGGCCGCGTGGACGACGTGGTGATCAGTGGCGGGGTCAAGGTCCCGGCCCCCGCCGTCGCCGCCTGCCTGCTCCGGCACCCGCGGGTCCGCGAGGCCGCGGTGCTGGGTGTCCCCGACCTCGAGTGGGGCGAGCGCGTCGTCGCGGTCGTCGCCGCCGACGCACCGGTGACGCTGGAGGAGCTGCGCGCGCTGGTCGACCCTCGGTCCTGGGCGCCGAAGGCCGTGGTCCGGGTGGCCGCGCTGCCGCGGCTCCCGCACGGCAAGCCGGACCGGGTGGCGCTGCGGAGGCTGGCCGCCGATGCCTGAGACCGAGAGCCACGTCTTCTCCATCCCCCTGCGCACCCGCTTCCGCGGCATCACCGTGCGGGAGGGGATGCTGGTGCGCGGTGCGGCGGGCTGGGGCGAGTTCAGCCCGTTCCTGGAGTACGACGCGTCGGTCGCCGCGCCCTGGTGGCGGGCCGCGGTCGAGGCGGCCGACGAGGGGTGGCCGGCGGCGCTGCGGGCCCGGGTCCCGGTCAACGTCACCGTCCCGGCGGTGGGCCCCGAGCAGGCCCGCGCGATCGTGCTGCGGGGCGGCTGCCGGACCGCCAAGGTCAAGGTCGCCGAGCCCGGTCAGCGGCTCGCCGACGACGAGGCCCGGCTGGAAGCGGTCCGGGACGCCCTGGGTCCGGCGGGGCTCGTCCGGGTCGACGCCAACGGCGGCTGGAGCGTGGACGACGCGGTCACCGCGGTCCGGCGGCTGGACCGGGCCGCAGCGGGCCTGGAGTACGTCGAGCAGCCGTGCGCCACGGTCGAGGAGCTCGCCGCCGTGCGGCGCAGGGTGGACGTGCCGGTCGCGGCCGACGAGTCCATCCGCCGGGCCGAGGACCCCTACCGGGTCCGGGACCTCGACGCCGCCGACATCGCCGTGCTCAAGGTCCAGCCCCTCGGCGGGGTGCGGGCCTGCCTGCGGATCGCCGAGGACATCGGGCTCCCGGTGGTGGTGAGCAGCGCCCTGGAGACCAGCGTGGGCATCGCCATGGGGCTGGCGCTGGCGGCCGCGCTGCCGGAGCTGCCGTACGCGTGTGGCCTGGCCACGGTCGCCCTGCTCACCGACGACGTCACGCTCGACCCGTTGCTGCCGGTCGACGGCAGCCTGCCCGTGGGCCGGGTCGCGGTGGACCCCGTCCGCCTGGCCGGGGTGGGGGCGGCCCCGGAGCGGGTGGCGCACTGGCATGACCGGCTGGCCGGCATCAGGCAGGATCAGCCCTCGTGACCGTCCCTGCGAACGCCGCCACCGCCCAGGCCCGCACGGTCGTCGACGAGCTGGTCAGGGGCGGGGTCCGGCACGCCGTGCTGTGCCCCGGCTCCCGCTCTGCGGCGCTCGCCTTCGCGCTGCACACCGCGTCCTCGGCAGGAGAGCTCAGCCTCCACACCCGGATCGACGAGCGGACCGCCGCGTTCCTCGCCCTGGGCCTGGCGAGGAGCTCGCGGCGACCGACGGTGGTGGTCACCACCAGCGGCACGGCGACCGCGAACCTGCACCCGGCGGTCCTCGAGGCCGCCCACGCCGGGCTGCCCCTGGTCCTGCTCACCGCGGACCGTCCGGCCGGCTTGCGCGGCACCCGGGCCAACCAGACCACCGACCAGGTCAAGCTGTTCGGGGACGCGGTGCGCGCCGCCTCCGACGTGCCCGCGGCCGTCCCGCTCCACGAGGAGGCCGGGCAGGTCCGCAGCTGGCGTTCGCTGGTCGCCCGGACCCTGCTCACCGCGCAGGGTCGGGGCGACGCCGACCGCGGCCCGGTCCACCTCAACCTCCAGTACGCCGGCCCGCTCACCCCCGACGTCCCCGACGGCTGGTCCACGGCGCCGCTCGGCCGGGCCGGCGACCAGCCGTGGACGGCCGCCGCGGACGTCCCCGGGGGCCTGGCTCCGGCGGAGGTCGCGCAGGACCGGCTCACCGTGGTGGTCGCCGGGGACGACGCCGGCCCCCCGGCGCGGGTCCTCGCCCAGACCGCCGGGTGGCCGCTGCTGGCGGAGCCGACCAGCGGGTCGCGCACGGGGGGGCACGCGCTGCGGACCTACCGCCTGCTCCTGGGCGACCCTGCGCTCGCCGGTCGCATCGAGCGGGTCGTGGTGGCCGGGCACCCGACGCTGAGCCGGCCGGTGACCACCCTGCTGTCCCGCGACGACGTCGAGGTGCTCGCGCTGGTGCCGCCGGGGTCGCCGGGCCGGCCGTGGACCGACCCGGGTCACCGGGTCTCCCGGGTGGTCGGCGGCCTGGTGGTGACCGGCGAGCCGCACCCCACCTGGTGGCCGCAGTGGCGGGACCGCGACGCCGAGCTCGGGGCGCGGCTCGACGACCTGCTGGACCGTCGCGGTGGACTGACCCCCCACCACGTGGCCGGGGCGGTGGCCGCGGCGCTGCCGCCCGGGGGGCTGCTGTTCGTGGGCGCGTCGAACCCGGTCCGCGACCTCGACCTGATGATGGGCGGGTACGCCGTCGGCGACCGTCGCAAGGTCGTGGCCAACCGCGGCCTGGCCGGCATCGACGGGAGCGTGTCGAGCGCCGTGGGCGCGGCCCTGGGCCGGCCCCGGACGACCCGTGCCCTGGCCCTGCTCGGGGACGTGACGTTCCTCCACGACCTGACCGGGCTGGTGCTCGGTCCGGACGAGCAGCGCCCGGACCTGACCCTGGTGGTCGTCAACGACGACGGCGGCAGCATCTTCGCGGGCCTGGAGCAGGGCGCACCGCAGCACGCGGACGCCTTCGAGAAGCTCTTCGGGACCCCGCACGGCGTGGACCTGGCCGGGGTGTGCGCGGCCACCGGCACCCCGCACACGCGCGTCGCGGACCGGGCGGGGCTGGCGGAGGCGCTGCGCCGGACCCCGCGGGGCGTGGAGGTCGTGGAGGCCGTCGTACGCCGCGACGACCGCAGGGCGCTGGACGCCGCGATCCGGTCACTGGTCACCGGCTGACCACGCGTCCGGGACACTGTGCGGTGTGCACGTCGCTGTGGGTCTGGTCAGCCTGGTGGTCACCATCGTGGCGGTCAGTGCCGTCGCGCGCCGCCTCGACCTGTCCGCGCCGGTGCTCATGGTGGCCGTGGGCGTGGTCGCCTCCTACCTCCCGGTGGTGCCCGAGGTCCGGCTGACGCCGGAGATCGTGCTGGTCGGGCTCCTGCCGCCGCTGCTGTACAACGCGGCGCTGTCGACCAGCCTCATCGACTTCAACGCCAACCGACGCTCGATCCTGTCGCTGTCGGTGGGGCTGGTGGCGTTCACCGCGGTCGGGGTCGCGGTCGTGGTGCACGCGGTGGTCCCCGGCCTGGACTGGCCCTCGGCGTTCGCCATCGGCGCCGTGGTCGCGCCCCCCGACGCGGTCGCCGCGACCGCGGTGGCCCGCCGGATCGGGATGCCGCGACGACTGGTGACGATCCTGGAGGGGGAGTCGCTGCTCAACGACGCGACCGCGCTGGTCGCGCTCAACACCGCGATCCTGGCCTCCGCGGGGGCGGCCACCTTCGTCGGCGTCGGCGTGGACTTCGTCCGGGCCGCGGTCGGCGGCGTGGTCTGCGGAGTCGTGGTGTACGTCGTGGTCGGCTGGGTGCGCAAGCACGTGACCGACCCGGTCATGGACACCTCGGTCTCGATCGTGACCCCGTTCATCGCCTACGTGCTGGCCGAGGAGGTCCACGCCTCCGGCGTCCTCGCCGTGGTGATCGCGGGGCTGCTCCTGGGCCACCGGGCGCCGGTCCTCCAGACCGCCCAGTCCCGGATCGCGGAGCGCCTCAACTGGCGCACCTTCTCGTTCCTGCTCGAGAACGCGGTCTTCCTCCTCATCGGTCTGCAGACCAGCTGGATCATCGGGCAGGTGGCCGACAGCGACGTCGCGATCCCCACCATCGTGTGGTCGTGCGTGGCCACGCTGCTCGCCGTGATGGCGCTGAGGATGGTCTGGGTGTTCCCGGCCCGCTACCTCATCGTCCGTCCGGGGGCCCTGGGCCAGCCGACCCCGCCCGCGACCTACACCGCGGTGATCGGGTGGGCCGGCATGCGCGGGGTGGTGACGCTCGCCGCGGCGTTCGTCATCCCGGCCTCCGCCCCGCACCGCGAGGTGCTCGTGCTCATCGCGCTGTCGGTGACGGCGGGCACGCTGGTCGTCCAGGGGCTGACGCTGCCCTGGGTGGTGCGTCGGCTCGGGGTGCCCTCTCCCGACCCCCGCGAGGACGCGCTGGCCCGGGCCGAGCTGCTCCAGCAGGCCACGCAGGCAGGGCTGCGGAGGCTCGGGGAGATCGAGACCGAGGACGGGGAGCAGGACGACTCGGTGCGCGACATCCTGCGCCTGCGCCTGGAGCAGCGGGACTTCGCCGCCTGGGAGCAGCTCGGGCCCGACCGGGGCGACGGGGAGACGCCGAGCGACCTGTACGCCCGGCTCCGGCTCGACATGCTCGGCGCGGAGCGGGAGCGCGTCCTGGACCTTCGCTCCCAGGGCAGGATCCCGCACAATGTCGTGGAGGACGTCCTGGCTGCCCTGGACATCGAGGAGTCGATGATCGGAGCGGGCGTGGAGCGTCGCCACCGTCTGGACGAGCACACCGGGGAGACCGTCGTGAGGAGAGCCGTGGACGCCTGTGACCACCTCGAGGAGGCGCCGCCGGTGCCCGAGGTCGAGGACCGTCGCTGCGTCGACTGCGTGGCCGAGGGCACGACGTGGGTGCACCTGAGGGTCTGCCTCGGCTGTGGGCACGTGGGGTGCTGCGACTCCTCGCCGCGGCGGCACGCCTCCGCGCACTTCCAGTCCGAGGCGCACCCGGTGATGGCCTCGGCCGAGCCGGGGGAGGCCTGGCGCTGGTGCTTCGTCGACGAGACGGTCGGCTGAGGTGGCCGGCGTGCGGGTCACGAAGTTCGGTCACTCCTGTGTGCGCCTGTCCGCGGGAGGACGCGACGTCGTCCTGGACCCCGGGGGCTGGTCGGAGCGGGAGGCCCTCGACGGTGTCGCGGCGGTCCTGGTCACCCACGAGCACGCCGACCACTGGACCATCGACCACCTGCGCGCCGCCGGTGCACCGGTGTACACGATCGCGGCCGTGGCGGACCGGATCCGCGCTGCCGACCCGGAGGTGGCGGAGCGGGTGACCGTGGTCCGCCCCGGGGCCGAGCTCGACGTGGCGGGGTTCACCGTCCGCGTCGTGGGCGAGAAGCACGCGGTCATCCACCCGGAGCTGCCCTGGTTCGACAACTCCGGCTACGTGCTCACCGCGGAAGGCACCTCGGTCTACCACCCGGGGGACTCCTTCGAGCTGCCCGGGCAGCCCGTCGACGTCTTCTGCGGCCCGGTCTGCGCCCCGTGGGCCAAGATGTCGGAGGTGCTCGACCTCGCCCGCCACGTGGGCGCCGGTCGGACCCTGGGCATCCACGACCGGATCTACAGCGACGTGGGGCTCGACCTGGTCGACGGCCGGATGGCGGCCTTCCTGGAGCCGCTCGGCGGGAGCTACGCGCGACCCGGCTCGGGCCAGGACCTCTGAGCCGGGCCGGCTCAGGGCTGGAGGGCGTTGCGCACCGGCACGAACTTCGCCTGCGCCTCCGCGAGCTCGGAGGCGGGGTCGGAGTCGGCGACGATGCCGCAGCCGGCGAACAGGCGCACCGCTTCTCCCTCGAGCCGCCCCGACCTCAGCGCCAGGCCCCACTCGCCGTCGCCGGAGGCGTCCATCCAGCCCACCGGGCCCGCGTAGCGCCCGCGGTCCATGCCCTCGGTCTCGGTGATCAGGGCGATCGCGTCCGCGGTGGGGGTGCCGCCCACGGCCGCGGACGGGTGCAGCGCGGCGGCGAGCTCGAGGGCGGTGGTGTCGTCGTCGATCACGCCCGCCACGTCGGTGGCCAGGTGCATGACGTTGGGCAGGTGCAGCACGAACGGCGCCTCGGGCACGTTCATCGACGTGCAGTGCGGGGCGAGGGCGTCGGCGACCGACCGGACGGCGTACTCGTGCTCCTCGAGGTCCTTCGACGAGCGGGCCAGGGTGGCCGCCAGCTGCAGGTCGCGGGCGTCGTCGCCGGTGCGCCGGATCGTCCCGGCGAGCACCCGTGAGGTGACCAGGCCGCGCTCACGGCGTACCAGCATCTCCGGGGTGGCCCCGAAGAGCCCGTCCACGTGGAAGGTCCAGCAGGTCGGGTAGTCCTGGGCCAGGTTCGCCAGCGGCCACCGGACGTCGATCGGCCCGGGTGCGCGGGCCATGAGGTCGCGGGCCAGGACGACCTTCTCCAGCTCCCCGGCGCCGATCCGGCGCACCGCGTCGGCCACCACCCGCTCCCACGCGGCTCCGGTGAGGGCGCCGTCGGTGAAGTGGATCGACTCCGGTGGGCGCGGGGGCGTGGTCGGTCGCAGGAGAGGGGCCCGGCCGAACGCGGCGGCGCCGACATGGGTGATCCAGGCGCGGCCGTCGCGGCGTCCCACGATCACCTCGGGCACGGTGAGCACGCTGTCGCCCGGCTCGTCGGCGAAGCCGAAGGAGCCGAAGGCGACCAGCCCCGTGCCCGGCATCGTCACCTCGTCGCGCACCACCGCGTGCCGGGTCTGCTCCTGCCACCACCGGGAGGCTGCGTCGAAGCGGTCCGGTCCCGACGTGCGGCACTCGGCGGCCACACCCCAGCCGACCAACCCGTCGCCGCGGCGCACCCAGGCGGTCACGTCGTCCTCGGGCAGCAGGTCCAGCAGGCTCCCGGACACCTCGAGGGGGACGGTCCGGACGAGGAGGGGGGACGTCCCACGGTCCGCGGCACTGGTGCTCACGACTGGTCAGCCTACGTCCGTGAGCGCCGCCAACCACGCCGGAGGGGCATGAGGTTCGCCACCCGGCAGGACCCTAGGCTGTCGGCGTGACCCGAGCCGACCTGGACAAGAAGCCCGCCGACGTGGCCGCGATGTTCGACGGCGTGGCCAAGCGCTACGACCTGACCAACGACGTCCTGTCGCTGGGCCAGGACCGTCGCTGGCGCACCGCCACGGTGGCCGCGGTCGCGCCACGGCCCGGTGAGCGGATCCTGGACCTGGCCGCCGGCACGGGGACCTCGAGCGGCCCCTTCGTCGAGGCCGGCGCGATGGTGGTGCCGTGCGACTTCAGCCAGGGCATGCTCGCGGTCGGCAAGAAGGCGAGGCCGGGGCTGCCGTTCGTGGCCGGCGACGCGACCCGGCTGCCGTTCGCCGACGCGACCTTCGACGCCGTGACGATCTCCTTCGGCCTGCGCAACGTGGTGGACCCGGACGCGGGCCTCCGGGAGATGCTGCGGGTGACCAGGCCGGGCGGCCGCCTGGTGGTCTGCGAGTTCAGCTCGCCGACCTGGGCCCCGTGGCGCACCGTCTACCTGGAGTACCTCATGCGGGCGCTCCCGCCGGTGGCGCGGGCGACGTCGTCGAACCCGGAGGCGTACGTGTACCTCGCGGAGTCGATCCGGGCCTGGCCCGACCAGGCCGCGCTCGCCGGTCGGCTCGAGGACGCGGGC
Organism: uncultured Actinomycetota bacterium; assembly: GCA_963784485.1. GTDB lineage: Bacteria > Actinomycetota > Actinomycetes > Propionibacteriales > Nocardioidaceae > Marmoricola_A. Next base: position 1,547,382 of record CAWARH010000005.1, read on the forward strand.
TGGCGCGCTGCGCGGTGGCGGGACCTGTCCGGCGGCATCGTGGCGCTCCACCACGCCACCGCATGACCCGCCACGACCCCCGTGAGCGGGCGTGACCACGACGTACTCGCTGGTCGCCACCGAGCAGCACGCGGCCTCGATGCTGTCCGCGCTCACCCGGCTGTTCTGGCGGGGACCGCGCGCCCGGCTCCTGGTCCTGGGCTCCTTCGCCGTCGGGGCCGGGGTGACCGTGCTGGTCGGCCGGGGGCCGCTGGTCCTCGGCCAGGCTGTGCTGGGCGGGGTGGGGCTGGCCGGTCTCCTGGCGGTGCTGGTCACGCTGCGGCTGCGTCGCGCGGTGCGTCAGGCCCTGGCCCGTGGCTGGTACGCGGGGTCGGTCCACGAGACGGTCTTCGAGGAGGACTCGGTGACGACCCGGGGACCGGCAGGCGCGGTGCAGCTGCGGTACGTCGCGCTCGGCGCGGTGGAGCAGCACGGCGACGTGGTGGTGCTGCGGCAGCGGGGTCCCGGCGCGGCGCGCGGCGGGGTGGTGAGCCCGGCCGAGCTGTTCCCGCCCGAGGAGCAGGAGCGGATCCGTCGGGCGCTGTCCGGACGCCGGGACGAGGAATAACGCCACGCCCACGTGCCCTAAATGTGCAGGTCAGAGCAGGTAGGGGTCGGTTTCGCTCTGTGACCTGGGCCTCCTAGACTGGGGTCACGGCCACTCGTGAATGCGTTCACAAGCGCACGAGGGCCCACCCCCGAGGTCCGCAGTGCCCGTCGTGAAGGAGGCCCGTCCATGAACCGGACCACGGCTGACGACCGTCGGGCCGACGTCATCGTGGTCGGTGCCGGGCCCGCCGGTGCGAGCGCGGCGTACCACCTCGCGCTCGCCGGCGTCGACGTGCTGCTGCTGGAGAAGGCGGCCTTCCCCCGCGACAAGATCTGCGGGGACGGACTCACCCCGCGCGCGGTGCGGCACCTGGTCGCGATGGGCTTCGACCTCGACGAGCCCGGCTGGATGAAGAACAAGGGCCTGCGCATCGTCGGGGCCGGCCACCGGCTGGAGCTGCCCTGGCCCGAGGTCTCCGCCTTCCCGCCGTACGGCGCGGTGCGCACCCGCATGGACCTCGACGAGCTCCTGGCCCGGCACGCCGAGAAGGCCGGGGCCCGGCTGACCGAGCGCACCTCGGTGATCGGCCCGGTCCTCGACGAGCAGACCGGACGGGTCGTCGGCGTCACCGCCCGGCCCGTCGACGACCGCGGTCGCCGGACCGGCGACGAGGTCACCTACCGCGCCCCCGTGGTGATCGCCTGCGACGGGGTCTCCGCCCGGCTCGCGATGGCTCTCGGCCTCGAGCGCCGCGAGAACCGCCCGATGGCGGTCGCCGTGCGGGCCTACTACCAGACCCCGCGGCACGACGACCCGTGGATGGAGTCGCACCTCGAGCTGTGGGACGGTGCGCCGAACCGCAGCAACCTCCTCCCCGGCTACGGCTGGATCTTCGGTCTGGGCGACGGCACCGCGAACGTCGGGCTGGGCATCCTCAACTCCTCGGCCGCCTTCCAGAACGTCGACTACAAGGACCTCCTGCGACGCTGGTTGTCCCACACCCCGGACGAGTGGGGCTTCGGCGAGGAGAACCTCCTCGGCCCGGTCCGTGCGGCCGCGCTGCCCATGGGCTTCAACCGCAAGCCGCACTACACCCGCGGCATGCTGCTGGTCGGGGACTCGGGCGGGATGGTGAACCCGTTCAACGGCGAGGGGATCGACTACGCCCTCGAGGCCGGGCACCTGGCCGCCGAGGTGGTGACCCAGGCGCTCGCCCTCCCGGAGGGTCCGCAGCGCGAGCGGGCCCTGCAGGGTTACGCTGCCGCGCTGGACGACGCGTACGGCGGCTACTTCACGCTGGGCCGGGTGTTCGCCAAGATGATCGGCAACCCCACCTTCATGAAGGCCGCGACCCGCTACGGACTTCCCCGTGAAAGCCTGATGCGGTTCATGCTCAAGCTGATGGCCAACCTGAGCGAGCCGCACGGCGGGGACGTGGGCGACCGGGTCATCAACGGGCTCAGCCGGATCGCCCCGGACGCCTGAACCAGCACCGCACGACCACGCAGGACGACGAACAGGAAGGCAGGGCAGCCGATGGAGCTCTACACCCCCGTCATCGCGCTGGCGCTCCTCGCGCTCGGCTTCGCGCTCTTCTCGCTGGTGGCGAGCGTGCTCACCGGCCCCGGGCGCTACAACCGCGCCAAGCTCGACTCCTACGAGTGCGGGATCGAGCCCACCCCGCAGCCGGTCGGCGGCGGCCGCGTCCCGGTGAAGTACTTCATCACCGCGATGCTCTTCATCGTCTTCGACATCGAGATCATCTTCTTGTACCCGTGGGCACTCGCGTTCGACTCGATGGGCGTCTTCGGCCTGGTCGAGATGGTCATCTTCATCGGCACGGTGTTCGTCGCGTACGCCTACGTGTGGCGTCGCGGCGGGCTGGACTGGGACTGAGAGGCAGCACATGGGCATCGAGGAGAAGCTCCCGAGCGGAGTCCTGCTGACCACCGTCGAGGGGGTGGCCGGCTACATGCGCAAGGCGTCGTTCTGGCCGGCGACCTTCGGCCTGGCGTGCTGCGCCATCGAGATGATGACCTCCGGCGGGCCGCGCTACGACCTCGCGCGCTACGGCATGGAGGTCTTCCGTGCTTCGCCGCGGCAGGCCGACCTGATGATCGTCGCCGGTCGGGTCAGCCAGAAGATGGCCCCCGTCCTGCGCCAGATCTACGACCAGATGGCCGAGCCCAAGTGGGTTCTGGCCATGGGTGTCTGCGCGTCCTCCGGCGGGATGTTCAACAACTACGCCATCGTGCAGGGCGTGGACCACGTCGTGCCCGTCGACATGTACCTGCCCGGCTGCCCGCCGCGGCCGGAGATGCTCATCGACGCGATCCTCAAGCTGCACGACCAGGTGCAGGCCACCAAGCTCGGGCCGAACCGCCGCGCGCAGATCGCCGAGCTCGAGACCGAGGCGCTCAACGCGCTGCCCACCTCGGAGATGAAGGGGATGCTGCGGTGAGCGAGACCACCAGTGGCATGCCGGAGGACGCCACCCCCGGCGCGGCGCTCCCGGTCCAGCCGGGTGACCTGCGGCACGAGGTCGTCGACACCCGCGAGGGCATGTTCGGCGTCTCCGGCAGCGGCGACACCTCCGGGTACGGAGGGCTGGTCCGCACCGTGGCCATGCCCGGGGGCGACGAGCCGCCGTACGGCGGATGGTTCGACGAGGTCGCGCAGGCGCTCTCCGCGGGGCTGACCGGTCTCGGTCTGCCGGACGCGGTCGAGAAGGTCGTGGTGCACCGCGGCGAGATCACCTTCTTCATCCGCCGCGAGCGACTCCTCGAGACCGCCCGGCTGCTCCGGGACGACCCGGTGCTGCGCTTCGAGTTCTGCTCGGGCGTGGGCGGGGTGCACTACCCGGAGGAGAAGGACCGGGAGCTGCACGCGGTCTACCACCTGCTCTCGATGACCCACAACCGACGGATCCGGCTCGAGGTGGTCTGCCCCGACGCGGACCCGCACATCCCGTCCGTGGTCGCGGTGTACCCCACCAACGACTGGCACGAGCGCGAGGCCTACGACTTCTTCGGCATCGTCTTCGACGGTCACCCCGCACTGACGCGCATCCAGATGCCCGACGACTGGCCGGGCCACCCGCAGCGCAAGGACTATCCGCTCGGGGGCATCCCGGTGGAGTACAAGGGCGCGACGATCCCCCCGCCGGACACCCGGAGGTCATACAACTGATGAGCACCACGACACCAGGCACCCAGGACCCGTACGGCGCCGCCGAGTCCGAGACCCTCAGCGGGCGTGTCTTCACCGTCACCGGTCAGGACTGGGACTCGATCGTCTCCGGCATCGCCGACGAGGGCGACGACCGGGTCGTGGTCAACATGGGCCCGCAGCACCCGTCCACGCACGGCGTCCTGCGGCTCATCCTCGAGCTCGAGGGCGAGACGGTGACCGAGGCCCGCTGCGGCATCGGCTACCTCCACACCGGCATCGAGAAGAACATGGAGTTCCGCTCCTGGACGCAGGGCGTCACGTTCTGCACGCGGATGGACTACCTCGCCCCGTTCCACAACGAGCTCACCTACTGCCTCGGTGTCGAGCGCCTGCTGGGCATCGAGGACGACATCCCCGAGCAGGCGCAGGTGATGCGGGTCCTGCTCTCCGAGCTCAACCGGATCTCCTCCCACCTGGTCGCGATCGCGACCGGCGGCATGGAGATCGGCGCCCTGACCGTGATGACGATCGGGTTCCGTGAGCGTGAGCTGGTGCTCGACCTGTTCGAGCTGATCACCGGGCTGCGCATGAACCACGCGTTCATCCGCCCGGGCGGGGTGGCCCAGCGGATGCCTCCGGGCGCCCTCGACCAGATCCGCGACTTCATCGCGCTGATGAAGAAGCGCCTGCCCGAGTACGCCGCGCTCTGCAACGCCAACCCGATCTTCAAGGGCCGGCTGGTCGGCGTCGGCCACCTCGACCTGGCCGGGTGCATGGCCCTGGGCATCACCGGGCCGGTGCTGCGCTCCACCGGGTACCCCTGGGACCTGCGCAAGACCCAGCCCTACAGCGGCTACGAGGACTACGACTTCGAGGTCGTCACCCGGGACAGCTGCGACGCCTACGGGCGGTTCCGGATCCGCCTGGACGAGATGTGGGAGTCGCTCAAGATCGTCGAGCAGTGCGCCGGGCGGCTCGAGGGCCTCGCCGACACGCCGATCATGGTCGCGGACAAGAAGATCGCCTGGCCCTCGCAGCTCGCGGTGGGCACCGACGGCATGGGCAACAGCCTCGACCACATCAAGCACATCATGGGCGACTCGATGGAGGCGCTCATCCACCACTTCAAGCTGGTCACCGAGGGCTTCCGGGTCCCGGCCGGCCAGGCCTACGTGCCGGTGGAGTCGCCGCGGGGCGAGCTGGGCGCGCACGTCGTCTCCGACGGCGGCACCCGGCCGTACCGCGCCCACTTCCGCGACCCGTCGTTCACGAACCTGCAGGCCACGTCGGTGATGAGCGAGGGCGGCATGGTGGCCGACGTGATCGTCGCGATCGCCTCGATCGACCCGGTGATGGGAGGAGTCGACAGGTGATCGACCAGACGACGTACGACGAGCTGCACGCGATCGCGGCCCGCTACCCGCAGCAGCGCTCCGGGCTGCTGCCGATGCTGCACCTGGTGCAGAGCAGCGAGGGGCGGGTGACCGCCGAGGGCATCGAGGTCTGCGCGGAGATCCTCGGGATCAGCGCGGCCGAGGTGGCCGGGGTGGCGACCTTCTACACGATGTACAAGCGCCGTCCGGTCGGCGACTACCACGTCGGGGTCTGCACCAACACGCTGTGCGCGGTGATGGGCGGCGACGCCATCTTCGAGCGGCTCAAGGAGCACCTCGACGTCGGCAACGACGAGACCACCGAGGACGGCCGGATCACCCTCGAGCACATCGAGTGCAACGCCGCGTGCGACTACGCGCCGGTGATGACGGTGAACTGGGAGTTCATGGACAACATGGACCCGGCCTCGGCGACCCGGCTCGTGGACGACCTGCGCGAGGGCAAGGCTGTGCGGTCCACCCGCGGTCCGCGCATCTGCACCTGGCGCGAGGCCGAGCGGGTGCTGGCCGGCTTCAACGACGGCCTGGCCGACGAGGGTCCCGCCGCTGGCGCCCCTTCGCTGCTCGGCCTGCAGATCGCCCGGGAGAACGGCTGGACCGCGCCGTCGGCCCGGGCCGAGGAGGAGTCGAAGTGACCGACGTGCTGACCCCGGTGCTCTCCGCCGACTGGGACGACGACAAGCCCTGGACGCTCGCCTCCTACGAGCGCTCCGGCGGGTACTCCGCCCTGCGCAAGGGCCTGGGCCTGCCCCCCGACGACCTCATCGCGATGGTCAAGGACTCCGGTCTCCGCGGTCGCGGCGGTGCCGGCTTCCCGACCGGCATGAAGTGGGGCTTCATCCCGCAGGACAACCCGAAGCCGAAGTACCTCGTGGTCAACGCCGACGAGTCCGAGCCGGGCACCTGCAAGGACACCCCGCTGATGATGGCCACGCCGCACACGCTGGTCGAGGGCGTGATCCTGTCGGCGTACGCGATCCGCGCCAACCACGCCTTCATCTACGTGCGCGGCGAGATCCTGCACGTCATCCGCCGGCTCCAGGCCGCGGTCGCCGAGGCGTACGCCGCCGGCCACCTCGGCAAGGACATCCACGGCTCCGGCTACGACCTCGACCTGGTCGTGCACGCCGGGGCCGGGGCCTACATCTGTGGTGAGGAGACCGCTCTGCTGGACTCCCTCGAGGGGCGCCGGGGCCAGCCGCGGCTACGCCCGCCCTTCCCCGCGGTGGCCGGTCTCTATGCCTCGCCCACCGTGATCAACAACGTGGAGTCGATCGCCTCGGTGCCCTCGATCGTCCGCAACGGTGCCGCCTGGTTCAGCTCGATGGGCACCGAGCGCAGCAAGGGCATGACGCTGTACTCGCTCTCCGGCCACGTGAACCGGCCAGGCCAGTTCGAGGCGCCGCTGGGGATCACTCTGCGCCGGCTGCTCGACCTCGCCGGCGGCGTCCGGGACGGCCACGAGCTGAAGTTCTGGACCCCGGGTGGTTCGTCGACCCCGATCCTCACCAGCGAGCACCTCGACGTCCCCCTGGACTACGAGGGGGTCGGCGCGGCCGGATCGATGCTCGGCACCAAGGCGCTGCAGATCTTCGACGAGACCACCTGCGTGGTCCGTGCGGTGCTGCGCTGGACCGAGTTCTACAAGCACGAGTCCTGCGGGAAGTGCACGCCGTGCCGTGAGGGCACGTGGTGGCTGGTCCAGGTCCTCGCCAGGCTGGAGAAGGGGCAGGGCACCGAGGCCGACCTCGAGCTCCTGCTCGACCAGTGCGACAACATCCTCGGCCGGTCGTTCTGCGCCCTGGGCGACGGCGCCACCAGCCCGATCACCTCCTCGATCCAGTACTTCCGCGAGGAGTACCTCGACCACTTCCGACACGGGGGCTGTCCGTTCGACCCGGCCGCCTCCACCGTCTTCGCCACCGCAGGGGCCACCGCATGACGACCGTCTCGACGAGCTCGACCGAGGTCGAGAAGACCGACCTGGTGACGCTGACCATCGACGGCATCGAGGTGAGCGTGCCGAAGGGAACGCTGCTGATCCGGGCCGCGGAGCAGATCGGTGTGCAGATCCCGCGGTTCTGCGACCACCCGCTGCTCGCCCCGGTCGGCGCCTGCCGTCAGTGCCTGGTCGAGGTCGCGCTGCCCACCCCCGACGGCGAGCTGCGCACGATGATGGGGCCGCCTGGTCGGGTCAAGCCGCAGGCCTCCTGCACGATGCCGGTCACCGAGGGGATGTCGGTCAAGACCCAGCTGTCGTCGGCGATCGCCGACAAGGCCCAGCACGGCGTCATGGAGCAGCTGCTCGTCAACCACCCGCTGGACTGCCCGGTCTGCGACAAGGGCGGCGAGTGCCCCCTGCAGAACCAGGCGATGAGCAACGGCCGCGGCGAGACCCGCTTCGTCGAGCTCAAGCGCACCTTCCCCAAGCCGATCAACATCTCCGCCCAGGTCCTGCTCGACCGCGAGCGCTGCGTCCTCTGCGCGCGCTGCACCCGGTTCTCCGAGCAGATCGCCGGTGACCCGTTCATCGCGTTGATCGAGCGCGGCGCCCTGCAGCAGGTGGGGATCTACGAGAAGGAGCCGTACCGCTCGAACTTCTCCGGCAACGTCATCCAGATCTGCCCGGTCGGTGCGCTGACCTCGGCGTCGTACCGGTTCCGTGCCCGGCCCTTCGACCTGGTCTCGACCCCGGCGGTGGCCGAGCACGACGCGTGCGGGTCCGCGATCCGGGTCGACCACCGGCGTGGCAAGGTGGTGCGCCGGCTCGCCGCCAACGACCCCGCGGTCAACGAGGAGTGGATCTCCGACAAGGACCGGTTCGCCTTCCACTACGCCACGGCCCCGGACCGGATCACGCACCCGATGGTCCGCGACGAGGACACCGGCGAGCTGCGGGGCGCCTCCTGGCCCGAGGCCCTCGCGGTCGCCGCCCGGGGTCTGCGCGAAGCCGGGTCCGCCGGGGTGCTCACCGGCGGTCGCCTGACCCGCGAGGACGCCTACGCCTACGCCAAGTTCGCCCGGGTCGCCCTCGGCACCAACGACATCGACTTCCGCAGCCGCGCGTACGGCAGCCCGGAAGAGGCCGAGTTCCTGGCCAGCCGGGTCGCGGGCCGCGGGCTCGAGGTCACCTACGCCGCGGTGGAGAGGGCCTCGGCCGTGGTCCTGCTCGGGCTGGAGCCCGAGGAGGAGGCCGGGACGCTGTTCCTGCGGCTGCGCAAGGCCTCCCGCAGCGGCCGGTCGCGCATCTTCGCGGTGGCGCCCTTCACCAGCCGCGGGCTGGCCAAGATGCATGCCACGGTCGTGCGCACCGCCCCCGGGGACGAGGTCGCCGCGATCGAGCAGCTCGCCCACGACGGGGAGCTCGCCCTCGACGGCGGCGGCGTCATCCTGGTCGGTGAGCGGCTCGCCGCCGTTCCGGGCGCCCTGACCGCCGCAGCGGTGCTGGCCACCCAGACCGGCGCCCGGCTGGCCTGGGTGCCGCGCCGGGCCGGTGACCGGGGAGCCCTCGACGCGGGGTGCCTGGGCAGCCTGCTGCCCGGGGGACGCCCCCTCGAGGACGCCGCCGCGCGCGTGGACGTCAGCACGGTGTGGGGCGTCGAGGTGCCCCACCGGGCAGGCCGCGACACCGCAGCGATCCTGGCCGCTGCCCGCTCCGGCGAGCTGGGCGGCCTGGTGGTCGGCGGCGTCGACCTCGACGACCTCCCCGACCCGATCGCCGCCCGGGCCGCGGTCGAGGCGGCCGGCTTCGTGGTCAGCCTGGAGCTGCGCGCCAGTGCGGTCACCGAGCTGGCCGACGTCGTGCTGCCGGTCGCACCGGTCGCGGAGAAGGCGGGCAGCTTCCTCACCTGGGAGGGACGCCTGCGGTCCTTCGGCAAGGTGCTCCAGGAGAGCAACGCCATCCCCGACGTGCGGGCCCTGGCCGGCATCGCCGAGGAGCTGGGCCGTCCCCTGGGCTTCCGGACCCCCGAGGCCGCCGCGGCGGAGCTGGACGAGTTCGGCGGCTGGGACGGCGCCCGGGCCGCCGACCCGCAGGCGCCGGAGCGGCCGGCGGCGTCCGAGGAGCGCTCCGGGCTGCGCCTGGCGACCTGGAAGACGATGATCGCCGACGGCCCCATGCAGGACGGCGACCCGGCCTACCACGCCAGCGGCCCGAGCCTGACCGCCCTGGTCAGCGCAGGGACCCTGAGCCGTCTGGGGGTGGGGGAGGGCGAGCCGGTCGCGGTCTCCACCTCCAGCGGAACCGTGATCGTGCCGGTCGGGGTCGCCGACCTCGACGACGACGTCGTCTGGGTCCCCGCGACCAGCGGCGGGATCCACCTCGTCCGCGACCTGGGAGCCGGCGCCGGTGCCGTGGTGAGGCTCGCACCCGTCCAGACCGACGTCGTCCCCGCCGGCTCGAAGGGAGCCCAGCAGTGATCGCCTCCACGATCGTGCCCTCGGCGGTGGTCAGCGCCGTCGGTCTCGACGCCTTCGGGAAGGACCCGCTGTGGGTCGTGCTCCTCAAGGCGGTCCTGATCTTCCTCGTGCTCGTGCTGCTCACCCTGTTCAACATCTGGGCCGAGCGCCGGGTCGTCGCGCGCATGCAGCACCGGATCGGCCCCAACATGAACGGCCCCTTCGGTCTGCTGCAGAGCCTCGCCGACGGCGTGAAGCTCGCGCTCAAGGAGGACATCACCCCCAAGGCCGCCGACAAGGTGGTCTTCATCCTGGCGCCGGTGCTGTCGGTCGTCCCCGCCTTCGTGGCCTTCTCGGTGATCCCCTTCGGCCCTGAGGTCCGGATCCCGTTCACCGACACCGTCACGCCGCTCCAGCTCACCGACATGCCGGTGGCGGTGCTCTTCGTGCTCGCGATCTCCTCGATGGGGATCTACGGGATCGTCCTCGGCGGCTGGTCGTCCGGCTCGACGTACTCCCTGCTCGGGGGGCTGCGCAGCTCGGCGCAGATGATCTCCTACGAGGTCGCGATGGGGCTGGCCCTGGTCGCGGTCTTCCTCTACGCCGGGTCCCTGTCGACCTCGGAGATCGTCGCCGCCCAGGAGAAGGTCTGGTACGGCCTGATCCTCGTGCCGTCCTTCGTCATCTACTGCATCGCGATGGTCGGGGAGACCAACCGGGCGCCGTTCGACCTGCCGGAGGCCGAGGGCGAGCTGGTCGGCGGCTTCCACACCGAGTACTCGTCGCTGAAGTTCGCGTTGTTCTTCCTCGCCGAGTACATCAACATGGCCACCGTGTCCGCGCTCGCGACGACGCTGTTCCTCGGCGGCTGGCGCGCGCCGCTGCCGATCAGCCTGTGGGACGGCGCGAACTCCGGCTACTGGCCGTTCCTGTGGTTCATGGGCAAGGTGCTGCTGTTCATCTTCGGGTTCATCTGGCTGCGGGGCTCGCTGCCGCGCATGCGCTACGACCAGTTCATGGCCTTCGGCTGGAAGCGGCTGATCCCGATCTCCCTGGTCTGGATCATCGCGGTGGCCGCGATCCGCGCGGTCTCCCTGGACGGCGGGCTGGACCGGCAGTACCTCCTCTACGCGATCGGCGTGGTCGCCGCCCTCATGCTCGCCCTGTTCTTCTTCGGCGCCGCCGCCGAGGAGACCGAGGAGGTCGAGCCGGAGCAGGAGTTCGACGCCTTCGCGGGCGGCTACCCTGTCCCGCCGATGCCCGGACAGACCGTTCACCCCACCCTGAGCCAGGAGAGCTGATGGCGACCCTCAAGGAGCAGTTCTGGGACCCGATCGCGGGTTTCGGGGTCACCTTCCGGACGATGTTCCGCAAGGTGGTCACCGAGGAGTACCCGAAGGTCAAGAAGCCCACCGCCCCGCGCTTCCACGGTCGGCACCAGCTCAACCGCTGGCCCGACGGACTGGAGAAGTGCATCGGCTGCGAGCTGTGCGCCTGGGCGTGCCCGGCCGACGCGATCTACGTCGAGGGCGCCTCGAACACCGAGGACGAGCGGTTCTCGCCCGGTGAGCGGTACGGCCGCGTGTACCAGATCAACTACCTGCGCTGCATCCTGTGCGGGCTGTGCATCGAGGCCTGCCCGACCCGGGCGCTGACGATGACCAACGAGTACGAGCTGGCCGACGACAACCGCGCCGACCTGATCTACGAGAAGCAGGACCTGCTGGCGCCGCTGCTGCCGGGGATGGAGCAGCCACCGCACCCCATGCTGCTCGGCGAGGACGACGGCGACTACTACCGGGGGAACTTCGCGCCGAGAGGAGCGAGCGAGTGATCGCCTTCTGGATCCTCTCGCCGATCATGGTGCTGGCTGCGCTCGGCATCCTGGTCGTGCGCAAGGCCGTGCACGCCGCGCTCCTGCTGGCCGTGGTGATGATCGGCCTGGCCATCTTGTACCTCGTCCAGGAGGCGCCGTTCCTGTTCGCGGTGCAGATCATCGTCTACACCGGTGCCATCCTCATGCTCTTCCTGTTCGTGGTGATGCTGGTCGGCGTCGACGCCTCCGACTCCCTGGTCGAGACGATCAAGGGACAGCGCGTCCTCGCGATCGGCTTCGGCCTGCTGTTCGGGATCACCCTCGTCCTCGGGGTGGCGCAGGTCTCCGTCGGCGCGATCACCGGCCTGGCTGCGGCGAACGCCGACGGCAACGTCCGCGGCCTGGCGCAGCTGGTGTTCACCAAGTACGTCTTCGCCTTCGAGGTGACCAGCGCCCTGCTGATCACCGCCGCGATGGGCGCGATGGTGCTCGCCCACCGTGAGCGCATCGTCGCCAAGCCCACCCAGGCAGACCTTGCGCGCCAACGGATGCGCGACTACGCCGAGCACGGCAAGCACGTCGGACCGCTGCCCAGCCCCGGCGTCTTCGCCCGCAGCAACGCCGTCGACACTCCGGCGCTGCTCCCCGACGGCTCGGTGTCCGAGCTGTCGGTCTCGCGGGTGCTCGCGGCACGCGGCACCGTCCAGTCCGCCCCCGAGCTGGCCGACGACGTCGAGCAGATCGTCGCTGACGAGGAGTCCAGTCGATGAGCGCCACCCCGTTCCTGGTCCTGTCCGCGATCCTGTTCACGATCGGCTGCGTGGGGGTGCTCACCCGGCGCAACGCGCTGGTGGTGTTCATGTGCGTGGAGCTGATGCTCAACGCGGCGAACCTGGTGCTCGTGACCTTCTCGCGCGTCCACGGCAACCTCGACGGGCAGATCGCGGCCTTCTTCGTGATGGTCGTCGCCGCCGCCGAGGTGGTCGTCGGTCTGGCCATCATCATGACCATCTTCCGCACCCGTCGCTCGGCCTCGGTCGACGACGCCAGCCTGCTGAAGTACTGAGAGGCGCCCGCAATGACGATCTCGATGTCCCCTGCGCTCGCGGCCGGTGCCGTGCCGGTGGTCGACCCGTCGTCCGGTGACGGCGTGCTGTCGGTGCTGTGGCTGATCGTCGCGCTGCCCGCCCTCGGCGCCGCGGTGATCCTGCTGCTCGGCAACCGGCGCAGCTCGGCGTGGGCCCACCTGCTCGGCACGGCCACCGTGCTGGGCTCCTTCCTGATCAGCCTGGTGGCGTTCTTCACCCTGCTCGGCCGGGACGAGACCGACCGCAGCGTGGGCCAGCACCTGTGGACCTGGTTCGAGGCCGGCTCCTTCCGCGCCGAGCTCGGCATCCTCTACGACCCGCTGTCCGCGCTCTTCCTGCTGCTGATCACCGGTGTCGGGAGCCTGATCCACGTCTACTCCATCGGCTACATGGAGCACGACGAGCGGCGGGCCCGTTTCTTCGCCTACCTCAACCTCTTCGTGGCCGCGATGCTGGTCCTGGTCCTCTCCGACGGCTACCTCGGCGTGTTCCTGGGCTGGGAGGGCGTCGGCCTCGCGTCGTACCTCCTGATCGGGTTCTGGCAGCACAAGACCTCCGCCGCCGTCGCCGCGAAGAAGGCCTTCGTGGTCAACCGGGTCGGCGACATCGGTCTGGCGCTCGGCACGATGCTGACCTTCGCGACCTTCGGCACGGTCTCCTTCGCCGGGGTCTCCGCGCTGGCCGGGGGAGCCTCGAGCACCACCCTCAACCTGCTCGGCCTGCTCTTCCTGCTCGCCGCCTGCGGCAAGTCGGCCCAGGTGCCGCTCCAGTCCTGGCTCCTCGACGCGATGGAGGGCCCGACCCCGGTCTCGGCGCTCATCCACGCCGCGACCATGGTCACCGCGGGGGTCTACCTGGTGGTGCGCTCCAACTTCATCTTCGAGCGGACGGAGGTGGGCCAGACCGCCGTGGTCATCGTCGGCGTCGTCACGCTGCTCTTCGGTGCGGTCATCGGGTGCGCCAAGGACGACATCAAGAAGGCTCTGGCCGGCTCCACGATGAGCCAGATCGGCTACATGATGCTCGCCGCCGGGCTCGGCGTCGCGGGCTACGCCTTCGCGATCTTCCACCTGCTCACCCACGGCTTCTTCAAGGCCAACATGTTCCTCGGCGCCGGGTCGGTCATGCACGCCATGGACGACGACGTCGACATGCGCCACTACGGGGCGCTCAGCAAGGCCGTCCCGGTCACCTTCCTCACCTTCGCGATGGGCTACCTGGCGATCATCGGGTTCCCCGGGTTCGCCGGCTTCTGGTCCAAGGACAAGATCATCGAGGCGGCGTTCGGCGAGGCGTGGTGGATCGGCCTGGCCGCGCTCGTGGGCGCCGGCGTCACCGCCTTCTACATGACCCGGCTGATGCTCATGACCTTCTTCGGCGAGAAGCGCTGGAGCGACGGGGTCCACCCCCACGAGTCGCCCAAGGTGATGACCGTCCCCCTCATGGTGCTGGCCGCGCTGTCCGCGCTCGGTGGGCTCCTGCTGCTCGGCGGCTGGATCACCGAGTGGCTGACCCCCGTGGTCGGCGAGGAGGTGCACCACGAGCTGCCGGTCCCGGCCCTGGTCCTCACCGCGCTGGTGCTGCTGACCGTCGCCGTGGGCGTCGCGGTCGCGTGGTTCACCGTCGGTTCCACCGCGGTGCCGCGGGAGGCGCCGCAGCGGGTCAGCTTCGTCACCAGGGCGGCCCGTGCCGACCTGTACGGCGACGCGCTGAACGAGGCGGTGCTCATGCGCCCCGGCGACGTCATGGTCGAGTCGCTGGTCGTGGTCGACGACGACGTCATCGACCGGGCCGTGGACGGCACGGGCTACGCTTCGGCAGCCCTGTCGGGGGTCCTCCGGCGACTGCAGAGCGGCTACGTCCGCAGCTACGCCCTGTCCGTGCTCGGCGGGGCCCTCCTCGTCGTCCTCGCTCTCCTGGCGGTGAACCTCGCATGACCATGCCCTGGCTGACCCTCAGCCTCCTCCTGCCGCTCGTCGGCGCCGTGGTGGTGATGCTGGTCCCTCGACGCGCGACCGGTGACCTGCCCCAGAAGGTGGCCCTCGGGTTCTCCCTGGTCACGCTGGTGCTCGTGCTGGCGATGGCGCTGCAGTTCGACCCGGGAGCCTCGGGCTTCCAGCTCGCCGAGGTGCACCCGTGGATCGCCGGCTTCGGCGCCTACTACGCACTGGGCGTGGACGGACTCGGCCTCACCCTGCTGCTGCTGACGGCGATCCTCACGCCCGCGGTGATCGCGGCGTCCTGGCGTGACGGAGACACCGGCCGGTGGTCGGTCAACTCGTTCTTCGCCTGGATGCTCGCCCTGGAGGGGCTGGCGATCGGCGTCTTCGCTGCCACCGACGTGTTCTTGTTCTACGTCCTGTTCGAGGCGACGCTGATCCCGATCTACTTCCTCATCGGCGGCTTCGGCGGACCGCGCCGGGCCTATGCCGCGACGAAGTTCCTGATCTTCTCCCTGGCCGGCGGCCTGATCATGCTGGCCTCGGTGATCGGGCTGTACGCCGAGTCCGCGCGCTCGGCCGGCGGCCCGTCGTACCTCCTCACCGACCTGGCGCCGATGCTCGCCGACGTCGACACCAGCGTCGGCCGGTGGCTGTTCCTCGGGTTCTTCATCGCGTTCGCCGCGAAGGCGCCGATGTTCCCGGTGCACACCTGGCTGCCCGACGCCGCCGACGAGGCCACCCCCGGCACCTCGGTGCTGCTGGTGAGCATCCTCGACAAGATCGGCACCTTCGGGATGCTCCGGTTCTGCCTGGGACTGTTCCCCGAGGCCTCCACCTGGGCCACTCCGGTGGTCCTGGTGCTCGCCGTGATCAGCGTGCTCTACGGCGGCCTGGTCGCGATCGGGCAGCGGAGCATCCCGCGCCTGATCGCCTACACCTCGGTGTCGCACTTCGGCTTCATCGTGCTCGGCATCTTCGTGATGAACAGCCAGGGCCAGACCGGCTCGACGCTGTACATGTTCAACCACGGGCTGTCGACCGGCGTGCTGTTCCTGGTGACCGGCTACCTCATCGCGCGGCGCGGCTCCCGGCAGATCGCCGACTTCGGTGGGGTGCAGAAGGTCGCCCCGGTGCTCGCCGGCATCTTCCTCGTCGGCGGCCTGTCGTCGCTGTCCCTGCCCGGCCTCTCCCCGTTCGTCTCGGAGTTCCTGGTCATGCTCGGGGCGTTCGTGCACAACTGGTGGTACGCCGCCTTCGCGGTCTTCGGCATCGTCATCGCCGCGCTCTACATCCTGCTCATGTACCAACGCACGATGACCGGCCCGGTGCGGCCCGCGGTGGCCGGCATGTCCGACCTGTCGGTCCGGGAGGTGGCCGCGCTCGCCCCGCTGCTGGCGCTCATCCTCGGCCTCGGGTTCTACCCCAAGCCGCTCATCGACATCATCGAGCCGTCCGTGCAGAGCACCCTGACCCACGTGGGCGCGACGGACCCCGGTCCGAGCGTCGCGGAGTCGGACGTGCCTGCCGCTGACGAGGAGGCCAGCAAGTGACCGAGTTCCAGGCACCGCACATCGAGTACGGCACCCTGTCGCCGATGCTGCTGGTCTTCGCCCTCGCCCTGGCCGGCGTGCTGGTCGAGGCGTTCGTCGGCCGGCGCCAGCGCTACCTGGTCCAGTCGGTGCTCTCGATGGTCGGTCTCGCCGGGGCCTTCGTCGTCACCGTCGTGGTGGCCACCGGCCTCCCCGACCGTGCCGACGGCGCCGCGCGCGGGTCGGTCGTCGCCGAGGGAGCGATAGCGGTCGACGGTCCGACCGTGTTCCTGTGGGGCATCCTGCTCCTGCTCGCCTTCGTCAGCGTGCTGCTGTTCGCCGAGCGGCACCTCGACGGTGGCCTGACCGCGTTCGCCGGACAGGCCGCCGCCCTGCCGGGCACCGAGGCCGAGCGGCAGGCCGCCACCAAGGGGCTGGAGCACACCGAGGTGTTCCCGCTGATGATGTTCGCCATCGGCGGCATGATGCTCTTCCCCGCCTCGAACGACCTGCTCACGATGTTCGTCGCCCTCGAGGTCCTGTCGCTGCCGCTGTACCTGCTCTGCGGGCTGGCGCGTCGGCGTCGCCTGCTGAGCCAGGAGGCTGCGATGAAGTACTTCATGCTCGGCGCGTTCAGCTCCGGGTTCTTCATCTACGGACTCGCCCTGGTCTACGGGTACGCCGGCTCCACCAACCTCGCCGCGATCTCCGAGGCGATCTCCGGACGGGTCGGCTCCGAGGGGCTGCTGCTCGGCGGCATCGCCCTTCTCGCGGTCGGCATGCTGTTCAAGGTCGGCGCGGCTCCGTTCCACGCCTGGACCCCGGACGTCTACCAGGGCGCCCCGACCGCGGTCACCGCGTTCATGGCCGCCTGCACGAAGATCGCGGCTTTCGGCGCCCTGCTCCGGCTGTTCTACGTGGCGTTCGGCTCCGCGCAGCGGGACTGGACCCCGATGATCTGGATCATCGCCATCCTCACCATGCTGGTCGGGTCGGTCTTCGCGTTGTCGCAGAGCGACATCAAGCGCATGCTCGCCTACTCCTCGATCGCGCACGCCGGCTTCCTGCTGGTCGGCTTCGTCGGCCTGCACCAGGCCGTCGGGGACGAGATCTCCTCCCTGCAGGCGGTGCTGTTCTACCTCGTGACCTACGGCTTCACCACGCTGGGCGCCTTCGCGGTGGTGACCCTGGTCCGTGACGCCGGCGGCGAGGCCAACCACCTCTCGCGCTGGGCGGGGCTCGGCAAGGAGTCGCCGCTGGTGGCCGGGGTGTTCGCCTTCTTCCTCCTGGCCATGGCCGGCATCCCGCTGACGTCGGGCTTCACCGGCAAGTGGGCGGTGTTCACCTCCGCCGCCCAGGGCGGCGCCTGGCCGCTGGTCGTGGTGGCCGTGCTGCTCAGCGTCGTCGCGGCGTTCTTCTACCTGCGGGTGATCGTGCTCATGTACTTCTCCGAACCGGTCGGCGAGGGCCCGACGGTCGCGGTGCCCAGCATCCTGACCAGCATCGCGATCGCTGTGGGCTTCGCAGCCACCGTCGTCCTCGGGATCATCCCGGGCCCGGTGCTGGACCTGGCCGCCAACGCCGGCCAGTTCGTCCGGTGACCGACCCCGAGGCGCCGACGCTGGCGCTGCCCGTGCTCGACGAGCCGCTCTCGGACCGGCTGAGGACCAGGCTGGCCGAGGTCGAGGAGCGGCTGGACCGGGAGGTCCACTCCGAGGCGGAGTTCGTCACCGAGGCCTGCCGGCACCTGCTGCACGCCGGGGGCAAGCGGTTCCGGCCCCTCCTGGTGCTGCTGGCTGCAGAGGTGGGGGACGCCGACGCCGAGGGCGTGCTCACCGCGGCCTGCGTGGTCGAGCTGACCCACCTGGCCTCGCTGTACCACGACGACGTGATGGACGAGGCGGCGCTGCGCCGCGGTGCGGACTCCGCGAACGCCCGCTGGGACAACCACGTGGCGATCCTGGCCGGGGACTGGTTGTTCTCCAAGTCCTCGGAGCTGACCTCCTACCTCGGTCCTGAGGCGGTCCGGATCCAGGCCGACACCTTCACCCGTCTGGTCGAGGGCCAGATCCTGGAGACCCGCGCCCCGGCGCCGGGCCAGGACCCGCTGGAGCACTACCTGCGGGTCGTCGCGGGCAAGACCGGGTCGCTGATCGCCACCTCGGCGAGGTACGGCGCGATGTTCGCCGGAGCCGCCCCCGAGGTCGTCGCCGCGCTCACCGAGTACGGCGAGAAGGTGGGTGTCGCCTTCCAGCTCTCCGACGACATCCTCGACGTGGGCAGCGACAGCGACGAGTCCGGCAAGACCCCGGGCACCGACCTGCGCGAGGGGGTGGCGACGCTGCCGGTCCTCTTCGCGCTGCGCTCCACCGCCGCCGAGGACGCCCGGCTGCGGGAGCTGGTGAGCGCGCCCCTGACGGACGACGTGCGGCACGCCGAGGCCCTCGCCCTGCTCCGGGCGCACCCGGCGATGGACGAGG
The DNA here is from genome assembly GCA_963784485.1 of uncultured Actinomycetota bacterium. GTDB lineage: Bacteria > Actinomycetota > Actinomycetes > Propionibacteriales > Nocardioidaceae > Marmoricola_A. Next base: position 1,565,790 of record CAWARH010000005.1, read on the forward strand.
CCCGGGCCTACGTCCTGGAGCTCGCCCAGGAGGCCGGTGCGGTCCTCGACGTCCTGCCGGACGGGCCGGTCAAGGAGGCGCTCGTGACCTTCGCCGACCTGATCGCCACCCGCACTGCCTGAGCGGGCGGTCAGACCAGCGTCGCCTTGAGGTCGGCACGGCGGGCGCGGTGGTCGAGCAGCGTCTCGGCGGTGAAGAGAGCCAGCGCCAGCCAGATCAGCGCGAAGCCGATCCAGCGGGTGTGCGGCATCGGCTCGTGGAAGACCAGGATCCCCAGCAGGAACTGCAGTGTCGGGGTGAGGTACTGCAGCAGCCCGATCGTGGTCAGGGACACCCGCGACGCCGCGGCACCGAAGCACAGCAGCGGAACCGCGGTGACCAGCCCGCTGCTCATCACCAGCAGCACGTGGCCGACGCCGTGCCCGGTCAGGTGGCCGGCCCCGGTGCTGCCGAGGAACACCACGTAGCCGAGGGCCACGGGGAGCAGGACCAGGGTCTCCAGCGTCAGCCCCTCGATGGCACCCACCCCGATGGTCTTCTTGATCAGCCCGTAGCCGCCGAACGACGCGGCCAGCGCCAGGGCGATCCAGGGCGGCCGGCCGTAGTCGACAGTCAGCGCGCCGACGGCGACGGCGGCCAGGCCCAGGGCCGCCCACTGCCGGGGTCGCAGCCGCTCCCCGAGCACGAACACGCCCAGGAGCACGGTGACCAGCGGGTTGATGAAGTAGCCCAGGCTGGTCTCGACGACGTGGTTGTTGTTGACCCCCCAGATGTAGAGCCCCCAGTTCACCGCGATCAGCACCGCCGCCGCGGTCATCATCGCCAGCGTGCGGGGGACGGTGAGGACGGCCAGGAGCTGGCCGCGACGGCGTACGACGGTCACGAGGACCACCATCACCGCGGCCGACCACACCACCCGGTGGGAGAGCAGCTCGACCGCGCCGGCCGGCTCCAGCAGGGGCCAGTACAGCGGGAAGAGACCCCAGATGCCATAGGCGGCGATCCCGAGAAGGAAGCCCTTGCGTCGCTCAGTCACGGCCCGACGGTAGCCCAGGGTCCCTGACCCACCTGGGCCATGTCGTCCCGGTCTGCTCGGCCAGCGCGCGAGGATCGTCTAGGGTCGCTCCCATGCGTTCATCGAAGACCCTGGGGACCGTGGTCGGTCTGCTCTCCGCCGCCCTTGTCGGCGGCCTCCTGACGGCTGCGCCGGCCTCCGCGCTGGAGCCGACCGTGCCGACGGCCATCGCCGTCGAGCAGCAGTTCCACAAGGCGGTCTACGCCGACGGGGTCGGCCCGAAGACCCGGGACCGGGTCGGGTTCGCCGGGGGGCTCAGCGCCGACGGGACGCCGGTCGTGGACGCCACGGTCACCCTCGAGCGCCAGCTCACCACCGAGGAGGCGTACCTCGCGATCGACACCGAGACGACCGACAAGGACGGGGTCGCGGTCTTCTTCACCCGGGTGGCCGGCAACGCGAGCTACCGGGTCACCTTCGCCGGCGACGACACGAACCTGCCGTCGGAGTCCGAGCCGATGACGCTCAAGGCGATGCGCGACTTCAACGCGACCAAGGTCACCAAGGGTCGCAAGATCTGGCTCAAGGGCGACGTCAACCCCGGCTGGGGCAAGCGCAAGGTCGTCCTCCAGCGCAAGACCTGCGGCTCCTGCACGTGGAAGAAGGTCCGTCAGCAGCGGACCACCGCCTCCGGCGGGTTCAAGCTCCGTGCGGCGTACCCGCCCCTGCACAAGAAGTGGCGCTTCCGCGCGCGGCTGAAGGCGACCGACGCGTTCGTGGCCAGCGTCAGCGCCGTCCTGAAGACCCGGACCGTCCCGGCCCGCACCGCTCGACCGGGCGCGGACTCGCACCGCGCCGGACGGGTCGTGCGCTGACCGACGCCGGACCCGGGCGTCCGGTCGGGGCCGTTCCGGTCAGACCACGGTCCAGGTGTCGCCCCCGCCGAGCAGTCCGGCCAGTGCGGCCTTCTGGTCCGAGGTGCCCTGCGTCGCGGTCGTGACCTGCGCGCGCGCGAGGTCGTCGTAGGTCGGCCGCTCGACCTGGCGGAAGATCCCGATCGGGGCCTGGTGGAGGTAGCCCGCGTCGGTGAGCCGGGACAGCGCGAAGGCGGTCGTGGGGTCCGCCGCGTGGGCGTCGTGGACCAGCAGGTCCTCGACGCCGACACCGCCTTCGCCCAGGGTCACCGCACGCACACCGCCGGTGGCCGGGTCGCGCACCACCCCGCGGGTCGGGTTGCCGTCGGCGTCGGCCACGCCGAAGGTGACCGGCTCGCCGTGGCGCAGCGAGATGATCGCGTTCGCCGCGTCGGCGTCCTTGGCGCCCTTGATGGCGTCGAAGGCGCCGTCGTTGAAGATCGGGCAGTTCTGGTAGATCTCGACCAGCGCGGTGCCCCGGTGCGCGGCGGCCGCGGAGAGCACCTCGGTGAGGTGCTTGCGGTCGGAGTCGACGGTGCGGGCCACGAACGTCCCCTCGGCGCCCAGGGCCAGCGAGACCGGGTTGAACGGGTGGTCGACCGAGCCCATCGGGGTGGACTTGGTGACCTTGCCGACCTCGGAGGTGGGGGAGTACTGCCCCTTGGTGAGCCCGTAGATCCGGTTGTTGAACAGCAGGATCGTCATGTTCACGTTGCGGCGCAGGGCGTGGATCAGGTGGTTGCCGCCGATGGACAGCGCGTCGCCGTCACCGGTGACCACCCAGACCGAGAGGTCCTCGCGGGCCGTGGCGAGCCCTGTGGCGATGGCCGGGGCGCGGCCGTGGATGGAGTGCATGCCGTAGGTGTCCAGGTAGTACGGGAAACGGCTGGAGCAGCCGATCCCGGACACGAAGACGATGTTCTCCCGGCGCAGGCCCAGGGTCGGCAGGAAGCTCTGCACGGAGGCCAGCACGGCGTAGTCGCCGCAGCCGGGGCACCAGCGGACCTCCTGGTCGGAGGTGTACTCCTTGCGGTTCTGCGGCTCGTCGCTGGTCGGGACGCCGGACAGGCCAGGGAAGGGGAGCTCGGTCAGGTTCGACGGGGCGGTCACGCGGTCTCCTCCGATGCGTGGGTGGACTCGACGAGGCTGGTGAGCGCCTCAGCGAGCTCGGCGGCCTTCAACGGCATGCCGTTGACCTGGTTGTAGCCGACGGCGTCGACGAGGTACCGGGCGCGGATCAGCAGGGCCAGCTGGCCGAGGTTCATCTCCGGGATCAGCACCTTGTCGTAGCGCTGGACGATCTCCCCGAGGTCGTCGGGGAACGGGTTGAGGTGGCGCAGGTGCACCTGGGCGACCTTCAGCCCGGCGGTGCGGACCCGACGGCAGGCAGCCCCGATCGGGCCGTACGTGGAGCCCCAGCCGAGCACCAGGACCCGGGCGTCGTGGCTCGGGTCGTCGACCTCGAGGGGAGGCAGGGAGGCGGCGATCCGGTCGATCTTGGCCTGCCGGGTGCGCACCATGAGGTCGTGGTTGGCCGGGTCGTAGGAGATGTTGCCGTGACCGTCGCCCTTCTCCAGGCCGCCGATCCGGTGCTCCAGACCGGCGGTGCCCGGCACCGCCCACGGGCGCGCCAGGGTCTGCTCGTCGCGCAGGTAGGGCCAGAACTCCTCGACCTGGGTGCCCTTGGCGTCGACGCCGACGTGGTTGCGCTCCGTGGCGAAGGCGGGGTCGATCTCGGGAAGCTCCTCGACGTCGGGGATCCGCCACGGTTCGGAGCCGTTGGCGAGCATGCCGTCGGAGAGCAGCATGACCGGCGTCCGGTAGGTGACCGCGATCCGGATCGCCTCGACGGCGGCGTCGAAGCAGTCGCCGGGGGACTGGGGGGCCACGATCGGCACGGGGGACTCGCCGTTGCGGCCGAACATCGCCTGCAGCAGGTCGGCCTGCTCGGTCTTGGTGGGCAGACCGGTGGACGGGCCGCCGCGCTGGACGTCGACGACGATCAGCGGCAGCTCGGTCATCACGGCCAGGCCCACGGTCTCGGCCTTGAGCGCGACACCCGGGCCCGAGGTGGTGGTCACGCCGAGAACCCCGGCGAAGGAGGCGCCGAGGGCGGAGCCCACCCCGGCGATCTCGTCCTCGGCCTGGAACGTGGTCACGCCGAAGCGCTTGTGCTTGCTGAGCTCGTGAAGGATGTCGCTGGCCGGGGTGATCGGGTAGGACCCCAGGAACAGCGGCAGCCGGGCCTGCACCGCCCCGGCGACCAGGCCGTAGGACAGGGCGAGGTTGCCGGTGATGTTGCGGTAGGTGCCGGTGGGCATGGGAGCCGGCTTGACCTCGTAGGAGACCACGAACGCCTCGGTGGTCTCGCCGAAGTTCCAGCCGGCGCCGAAGGCAGCGACGTTGGCGTCGCGGATGTCGGGCACCTTGGCGAAGCGCCGTTCCAGGAACGCGACCGTGGAGTCCGTCGGACGTCCGTACATCCAGGACACCAGACCGAGGGCGAACATGTTCTTGGCCCGCGCGGCGTCCTTGCGGGAGAGTCCGAACTCCTTGACCGCGCCCACGGTCATGCCGGTGAGGTCCAGGGCGTGGAGGTTGAACTCGCTCAGCGCGTCGCCGTCGAGGGGGTTGTCGACGTACCCGGCCTTGGCCAGGTTGCGCGCGGTGAAGTCGTGGCTGTCGACGATGATCGTGGCACCGCGGGGCAGGTCGCCGAGGTTGGCTCGCAGGGCCGCCGGGTTCATCGCGACGAGCACGTCGGGCCGGTCCCCCGGCGTCAGGATGTCGTGGTCGGCGAAGTGGACCTGGAACGACGACACACCGGGGAGGGTGCCCTGGGGTGCGCGGATCTCGGCCGGGAAGTTCGGCAGCGTCGAGAGGTCGTTGCCGAACGAGGCTGTCTCCTGGGTGAACCGGTCCCCGGTGAGCTGCATGCCGTCCCCGGAGTCGCCCGCGAACCGGATGATCACCCGGTCCAGCTGCTTGACCTGCTTGGCCACGCTGTTGCCCTTCTCTTCCGCGGAGTACCGACTTTCCACTCTAGGACCCTCGGGGCGCAGAAGCCCCCTTGCGTCCGGATCGCGTCGGTGTGAGGCGGGTCGCGCGAGAGGTGACTCGCCGGGTCGCGGGGATGCGGTATATTCTCGCTTAAGTCGATTAACTTAGGTGTCTTACTCCGAGATTCACCTCCGCTCCCACGAAGGAACCCACCGACATGAACCTCAAGACCCGGGCGGCCTCGGCCCTCTCGCTCACCGGGCTGCTCGCGCTCGCCGCCTGCGGCGGCAGCGCCTCCGGCAGCTCCGGCGACGACGGCTCCGAGCTGGATCTCGTGGGCTACTCCGTCCTCCAGGAGGCCAACAAGGGCGTCATCGCCGCCTTCGGCGACACCAGCGCCGGGGCAGGGGTCGACTTCAAGGAGTCCTACGGAGCATCCGGCGACCAGAGCCGCGGTGTCGAGGCCGGCCAGGCCGCCGACGTCGTCCACCTCTCCCTCGAGCCGGACGTGACCCGCCTGGTCGACGCCGGCCTCGTCGCCGACGACTGGAAGGCCGACGACACCTCGGGCATCTGCACCACCTCGGTCGTCGCGATGGTCGTGCGGACGGGCAACCCGAAGGGCATCGACAGCTGGGACGACCTGACCAGGGACGGCGTCGGCATCATCACCCCCAACCCGGCCTCCTCCGGCTCGGCGAAGTGGAACCTGCTCGCGGCGTACGGGAGCGTCCTGGCCGACGGCGGCTCCGCAGCCGACGCCGCGTCGTACATGAAGGAGCTCTTCGCCCACACCGTGGCGCTGCCCGACAGCGGCCGGGACGCGACGACCGCCTTCCAGAGCGGCAACGGCGACGTCCTGCTGTCCTACGAGAACGAGGCGATCCTCGCCCGTCAGAGCGGCGCGGACTTCGACTACGTGGTCCCCGACACCACCCTGCTCATCGAGAACCCGTGCGCGGTCACCGAGGGTGCGCCGGCGGCGGCCCAGGCGTTCCTGGACTTCCAGAAGAGCGAGAAGGGCCAGGCGGAGTACGCCGCCACGGGGTACCGCCCGTTGCGTCCGGTCGCCGGGCTCACCGTGGCCGGGGCGAACGACGAGGCCACCCCCTTCCCCGAGCCGGGCACCCTGCAGACCATCGACGCCGACTTCGGGGGCTGGGGCGAGGCCAATCCCGAGTTCTTCGACGAGAACGACGGGATCCTGACCCGGCTCCAGGCCGAGGCCGGTCAGTAGCCATGGCGCTCTCCACGATCTCGCCGCCCCCCGGGGGGTCCCCACCGGTGAGGGGCCGGCAGGCACGCACGCGCCGGTCGGCCCGACCGGGGGCGCTGACCGCCGGACCCGGCGTGGGTCTCGGGGTCGCGATGACCTGGTTCAGCCTGCTCGTGCTGATCCCGCTCGCCGCCGTGGTGGTCGAGGCGAGCGGCGGCGGCTGGGACACCTACCGGGAGACCCTCACCAACGGCCAGACCTTCCACGCCCTCAAGCTCACCGTGACGACCGCGTTCCTGGTCACTGCCCTCAACATGGCGATGGGCACCGTCATCGCCTGGGTGCTCGTCCGGGACCGGTTCTGGGGCAAGCGGGTGCTCGACGTGGTCATCGACATCCCCTTCGCACTGCCCACGATCGTCGCCGGCCTCGTGCTGCTGTCGCTCTACGGACCGCAGAGCCCGGTCGGCGTCGACGTGGCGAACTCCCAGAAGGCGGTCTTCCTCGCCCTGGCGTTCGTCACCCTGCCCTTCATCGTGCGCACGGTGCAGCCGGTGCTGGAGGAGATGGACACCGACGTCGAGGAGGCTGCCGCCTCCCTGGGGGCCGGCCGCCTCACGACGCTGCGCCGGGTCGTCCTGCCCACCCTGGCACCGGCGATCTTCGCCGGAGCCGCGCTGTCCTTCGCCCGCGGCATCAGCGAGTACGGCTCCCTGGTGCTGCTGTCGGGGAACCTGCCCCACCGCACCGAGGTCGTCTCCGTGCGCGTCCTGACCTACCTGGAGGGCGGCAACCGCGCGGCCGCGGCGGCGGTGGCCACCGTGATGCTCGTCGTCGCGCTACTCGCGATCGTGGCCCTCGACCTGATCCAGAGAAGGGTGGCCCGCCGTGGCTAGCTCCGCGCTCAAGACCGGTCCGCGACCGGTGGTCGTCTGGGCACTGCGGGCCGTCGTGGTGACCTACCTGTTCCTGCTCGTCGCCTGGCCGACGTCGCTGGTGGTCGAGAACACCTTCGCGCACGGTCTCCAGGGGCTCTCCACCGCGCTGTCGGACCCCGACGTCGTCCACGCCCTGCAGCTGACCGGCGTCGTCGCGGTCTGCGCGGTCCTCATCAACCTCGTGTTCGGGGTGGGTGTCTCGCTCCTGCTGGTCCGCTTCGACTTCCCCGGCAAGCGGCTGCTCTCGGCGATGGTCGACGTCCCCCTGTCGGTCTCGCCGGTGGTCGTGGGACTGGCCCTGGTGCTGGTCTACAACCCGCGCTTCGGCTGGTTCGGACAGGGTCTGGACGAGCGGGGGATCCAGGTCATCTTCGCCACCCCGGGGATGATCATGGCCACCTGCTTCGTGGCCCTGCCGCTGGTCGTCCGCGAGGTCGTGCCGGTGCTCCAGGAGGTCGGCGACGACCAGGAGCAGGCAGCGCGCAGCCTCGGGGCGAACGGCCGCCAGACGTTCCGGAGGATCACGCTGCCGAGCATCAAGTGGGCCCTCGTGTACGGCGTGGTGCTGAGCCTGGCCCGCTCCCTCGGGGAGTTCGGAGCCGTCAAGGTGGTCTCGGGGAACGTCATCGGCGACACCCAGACCGCCACCCTGCTGGTCCAGCAGAAGTACCAGAACTTCCAGCAGGAGACGGCGTACTCGGTCGCCTTCCTGCTCGCATTCGTGTCGGTGGTGTGCATCGTCGCGGTGTCCCTGCTGCGTCCCAAGGAGAACTCATGAGCATCCAGATCGCCGGTGTCGGCAAGCGCTTCGGGGACTTCGTCGCGCTCGACGACGTGTCCGTCGACATCCCCACCGGTCAGCTCACCGCGCTGCTCGGCCCCAGCGGCGGCGGCAAGTCCACCCTGCTGCGGATCGTCGCCGGCCTGGAGTCGGCCGACCAGGGCGCGATCACGATCGAGGGCAACGAGTCGACCCACCTGCCCCCGCAGAAGCGCAACGTGGGGTTCGTCTTCCAGCACTACGCGGCCTTCAAGCACATGACCGTGGCCAAGAACGTCGCCTTCGGCCTGGAGATCCGCAAACGTCCCAAGGCCGAGGTCACGGCACGGGTCGCAGAGCTCCTCGACCTGGTGCACCTGAGCCAGTTCGGGCACCGGCTGCCCGCCCAGCTGTCCGGTGGTCAGCGGCAACGGATGGCCCTGGCCCGGGCCCTTGCCGTCGAGCCGACGGTGCTGCTGCTCGACGAGCCGTTCGGCGCCCTGGACGCCCAGGTGCGCAAGGAGCTGCGGGACTGGCTGCGCCGGCTGCACGACGAGGTGCACGTGACGACGGTGTTCGTCACCCACGACCAGGAGGAGGCCCTCGAGGTCGCCGACCAGATCGTGGTCATCAACCAGGGCCGGATCGAGCAGATCGGCACCCCCGACGAGCTCTACGACCAGCCCGCCAACGACTTCGTGATGTCGTTCCTCGGCCCGGTCACCCGGCTCGACGGCCGGCTGGTGCGTCCGCACGACATCGACCTGAGCGACCACGACGGCATCCTGGGCTCCGTGCCCGGCGCGGTCACCCGCGTCGTCCGCGTCGGGTTCGAGGTGCGGCTCACGGTCCGCACCGCCACCGAGCCCGACGTGCTGGTCACGATGACGCGCACCCATGCCCGCGGGCTGGAGGTCGGGTCGCGGGTCTGGCTGGCTCCGGCCGAGGGTGCCCTGACCGTGCCGGTCCTGACGGCGGTGGCTGGCTAGAGTGCACCTGTGACGAGTGGGGCGGGCCCGGGGCGGGTCACGGTGACGACCGAGCGGTCGTGGTCGCTGTGGCTGTTCGACGTGGGCCTGGCCTGCTGTGCGGTGGAGTACGTCGCCGCCTCCCTCGACGTGGCCGCGCTCCAGGCGATGAGCCTGGAGCCCCACGCGGGCGCCCCCGAGCGCGCCGACGTCCTGGTCATCTCCGGGACCGTCACCGACAAGATGGCCCCCGCCGTACGACGGGTGTGGGAGCGGATGGCGCAGCCGCGCCACGTGATCTCCTTCGGTTCCTGCGCCAACTCCGGCGGCCCCTACTGGGACTCCTACTGCGTGACCAAGGGCGTCGACCGGGTGGTGCCGGTCGACCTCTACATCCCCGGGTGCCCGCCCCGGCCCGAGACCCTGTTCGAGGGCCTGCGCACCCTCGACGCGATGCTCACCGAGCAGGGACCCCGGGCGGAGCCCCGATGAACCTCGCCCCCCTGCTCGCCGCCGTGCCCGGCGCCACCCACGAGGTCGGCTTCGGCCCGGACACCGTCACCGTCGACCCTGGAGCCTGGGTGGCGGCGGTCACCGCGGCCCGGGACCTCCTCGGCTGCACCTTCTTCGACTTCCTCAGCGCCGTCGACGACCCGGCCGGCGTGCAGGTGGTCTGCCACGTCGCGTCACCGGCGCCCTTCGAGCACCTGGTGCTGCGGACCGACCTCTCGTCCGGCTCGCCGTCGGTGGCCTCGGTGGCCGGCGTCTTCGCCGGCGCCGCCTGGCACGAGCGGGAGACCGCGGAGATGTTCGGGGTCACCTTCCTGTCCGCGGCAGGGGAGCCGCTGGCCCTGGAGGGGCTGCTCCTGCCGCCGGGGTTCGAGGGGCACCCGTTGCGCAAGGAGTTCGTCCTCGAGTCACGCCTGGACCGGCCGTGGCCAGGTGACGGCGGCGCCCATGGCTGAGCAGCCGTCCGCCCTGCCCGCGCGCAGCCGCGGGGTGATCGCGCTCGTGGAGGCCAACTGCACGGTGTGCATGGCCTGTGCCCGGGAGTGCCCGGCGTGGTGCATCGAGATCGACGCGCACAAGGAGGTGGCCCCGGCCTCGGGGCAGGGGGGACGGGACCGGTCACGCAACGTGCTCGACGCGTTCACCATCGACTGGTCGGTGTGCATGTACTGCTCGATCTGCATCGAGGTGTGCCCCTTCGACGCGCTGTTCTGGTCGCCGGAGTACGCCTACGCCGAGGGCGACCTGCGCGACCTCACGCACGGCGAGGAGCGACTGGGTGGCTGGGTGGCCTCGGTCCCCGCCCCACCGTCGTTGGACGAGGGGGCCGCACCGCCCAAGGAGCTGGCTGCCGCGGAGCGGGCCGCCCGCCGACCGCGCCGGGGCTGAGCGCGCGCCCCGTCGCCGCACGGTCAGTCCCCGGAGGGCACGATCGCGGAGATCACGGTCCCGTCGGCCCGGATGGTGCCGGCCGGGTTGCGCGGGCTGCCCTCGATGCGCTCGCCCTGGTGGCGCAGCGGCACGACCTGGGGCCGTCCGGGCCGCACCGTGACCGGCTCCCCGCGGACCACGAAGGTCAGCGGCTCCTCCCCGTCCTCGATGAGCAGCTGCACCTCCCCCGCACAGACGGTGATCCTCACCCGGGTGTGCTTCAGGGTGAGCCGGAAGGTCAGGGACTCCCAGCCCGCCGGCAGCCGCGGGTCGATCGTCCACTGGCCCTTGCCCAGGTCCCGGAAGCCACCGAACCCGGAGACCAGGGCGTTCCAGACGCCGCCGGTCGAGGCCACGTGCACCCCCTCCGAGGTGTTGGAGTGCCGGTCGGCCAGGTCGACGAAGAGCGCGGCGAGGAAGTAGCGCAGCGCCAGGTCCTGGTAGCCCACCTCGGCAGCGATGATCGACTGGACCACCGCCGACAGCGTCGAGTCACCGGTGGTGATCGGGTCGTAGTACTCGAAGTTGGCGCGCTTCTGCTCCAAGGAGAAGTCCTCGCCCTGGAGGAACAGCGCAAGCACGACGTCGGCCTGCTTGAGCACCTGGAAGCGGTAGAGGACCAGCGGGTGGTAGTGCAGCAACAGGGGGCGGGTGCCGTCCGGGGTGCGGCTGAGGTCCCACATCTCCCGCTCGAGGAAGTGCTGGTCCTGCGGGTGGATCCCGAGGTGCCCGTCGAAGGGGATCGACATCCCCGCCGCGCAGCGCGACCACTCCAGCGGCTCGGCGTCGTCGAGCCCCACCCGGCGCTTCATCGCGGCGTACGCGTCGGGGTTCTCCACCGCCAGCTCCACGACCGCCTCGGCCGCGCGGCGCAGGTTGAAGCGCGCCATCACGTTCGTGTACAAGTTGTCGTTCACGACGGTGGTGTACTCGTCGGGCCCGGTCACGGCGTGGATGTGGAAGGTCCCGCCGTCCTCCTTGCGCCAGAAGCCCAGGTCCGCCCACAGTCGGGCGGTCTCGACGAAGATGTCGATCGCCTCGCGGTCGCAGAAGTCCGTGTCCCCCGTGGCGCCGACGTACTGGCTCAGCGCGTAGGCGATGTCGGCGTCGATGTGGTACTGCGCCGTGCCGGCGGCGTAGTAGGCCGAGGCCTCCTCGCCGTTGATGGTGCGCCAGGGGAACAGGGCGCCGCGCTGGGCCATCTCACGGGCACGCCGTCGCGAGGAGTCGAGCAGGGAGAGCCGGAAGCGCAGGGCGTTCCTGGCGACGTCCTGGGAGGTGTAGGTCAGGAACGGGAGCACGTAGATCTCGGTGTCCCAGAAGTAGTGGCCGCTGTAGCCCGACCCGCTGACCCCCTTCGCGCAGATGCCGTGGCCCTCCGCGCGCGCAGACGCCTGGGCGAGTGCGAAGAGGTTCCACCGCACCGCTTGCTGGACCTCCGGCTGGCCGGGGACCTCGACGTCGCACCGCGCCCAGTGGTCGGCGAGCCAGGCCTCCTGGTCGTCGAACTGACTCTCCACCCCTTCGAGCGCCACGCGGTCCAGGGTCCGGTCGCAGCGGTCGAGCAGCTCGCGCGACGGCACGGCGCGCGCGGTGTGGTAGGCGACGGTCTTGGTGAGCCTGATCGTCTGGCCGGGCTGGGCCTGGACCCGGTAGGTCACCTTGGCGATGTCGTCGCCGCTCTCGACCGTCGTGCGGACCTCGTTGGCTGTCTCGAGTCGGTGGTCGGCGGCGACCGCGATCGTCATGCCGCTCTCGGTGCAGCGGTAGCCGAGCGCGATGCGCCCGTTGGTCTGGTCGGTGTGGTCGAGCTCGGGCACGAGGACACGACCGCTGAACCGCTCCGCCTTGCGTGGGTCCATGCCCTCCTGCTTCAACGTCGACAGCAGGTGGTAGGCGGCCTCGCCGTCCTCCCGGTTGAGCAGCTGGGAGGAGATCGCGATCGGTGCGTAGGCGTCCAGGACGGTGATCTCGACGGTCATCACGGCCAGGTGTCGCTGGGTGAAGGAGACCATCCTGCGGCTGACCACCTTGACCTGCTTGCCGGCCGGGGTCCGCCACAGGATGGAGCGGGTCAGGACACCGGTGCGGAAGTCGAGGACGCGGCTGTAGTCGAGCAGGTCGGCGGTGGAGATCTGCAGCGGCTCGTCGTCGACGTAGAGGCGGATGATCTTGGAGTCGGGGGCGTTGACGATGGTCTGCCCGACCTTGGCGAAGCCGTAGGCCTCCTCGGCGTGCCGGATCGGCCAGGTCTCGTGGAAGCCGTTGACGAAGGTGCCGTTGGTGTGGAAGTCGCGGGACTCCTCGAAGTTGCCGCGCAGGCCGAGGTACCCGTTGCCGACGCTGAACAGCGACTCGGTGGCCCCGCGGTCCGCGGCCTCGAAGCGCTTCTCCACCAGCCGCCACTCGTCGACCGGGAACCGGCTGCGGTCCAGCTGGTCCTCGCTGGAGCGCGGGGGGACGTGCGAGGGCCCGCTCACAGCAGCTCCCCGAGGTCGGCGACGACCACGTCCGCGCCGCCGCACAGGAGCACGTCCGCACCGGCCCCGCGGTCGACGCCGAGGACCAGGCCGAAGTCGCCGGCGGCCCCGGCCTGGACGCCGCTCACCGCGTCCTCGACCACGACGCAGCGGTCGTGGGGGATGCCGAGCTCGTCGGCGGCGGCCTCGTAGGTGTCGGGAGCGGGCTTGCCGGGGATCCCGCGCTCGGCGGCGATGCCGCCGTGCACGACGGCGGAGAAGAAGTGCCCCACGCCGGCGGCCTCCAGGACGGCCGTGGCGTTGCGGGAGGACGACACGATCGCCATCGGCATCCCTCGCTCGCGCAGGCGCTTCAGCAGCGCCAGCGACCCCGGGTACGCCGCGACGCCCTCGTCGTGCAGGACCTGGTTGAAGGCGTCGTTCTTGCGGTTGCCCAGCCCGCAGACGGTCTCCTCGGCAGGGTCGTCGGTCGGTCGCCCCTCGGGGAGCTCGATCCCCCGGGAGGCCAGGAAGTCCCGCACCCCGTCGTACCTGGGCTTGCCGTCGACGTAGGCGAAGTAGTCGTCGTCGGTGTACGCCGGCCCCGCGCCGCGCTCGTCCAGGAAGCCGTTGAACATCGCCGACCAGGCACGCATGTGCACCTCGGCCGTCGGGGTGACCACCCCGTCGAGGTCGAACAGCACGGCGGCGTACTCATCCCAGGCCACAGTCATGGGATCGACACTAGGCCCGCCAGATGACGACAAGGTTGCGACGCGGGCTCGGTTAGCATGGCGTCCGCCACGGGCTCCGTGGTCAGGCCGGTGTAGCTCAGTTGGTAGAGCGCCTCACTTGTAATGAGGATGTCGCGGGTTCGACTCCTGTCACCGGCTCCACGGCGAGGTCACAGGCACCTGAGGGCCGCAGCAGCCTCTCGGGCGGCGATCGCGATGCCGGTGGCACGCGCATCGGCGTCGATCGCGACCTGTCGGGCTCTCGCGCCCGCATGGTGCTCGAGGGTCCACGCGGCGGCCGCCACGTCGTTCTCGATCTCGTGCTCGGCGACTCGGCCCGCGTGGATGACGGCGGACGCCGCGGCCTCGACCGCACGAGCCACCACGGCCGCGGCCTTGCGCGTCTCCTCGGCTGTGAGGGTGGCAGCCGCGTCGACCTCGGCCGCTACGAGGACCGCCATCGCGGCCTCGCACACCGTGTCGACTGCCGCGGCCGCGTGGGCGCGCTCCTGTGCCGCCCGCTGTGCCGTGACCTTGATGCGAGCGGCTGCTTCGTCTGCCTGGTTCTGCACCAGCAACGCCGCCTGGTCGGCCTCGCGCGCCATCGTCTGCGCCGCGGCCGCTGCTGCGAACGCCCGTGCCCCCCGGGCGGTCTCGGCGGCACTGGCGGCGACCTGCTCGGCTCGCTCGACCTCGGCTGCCCGCTGGGACACCGACTCGGCTGCCTCGGCGGCCACGGCCTCCAACGCCACGGCGACCGCCTCCGCGACCACGGCGGCTGCGATGGCGCGACGGTGGGCGTCCCCGGTCTCCCCCTCCGCGTCCGCCTGGTCGGTGTCGCCTCGTGAAGAACCCGCTCGCTCGTGCACCGCGCTCTCACGGGCCGCCTGGGAGGACAGGCTGCCTCCCTGCGCCACGATGGCCAGGACGTCCGAGGTGAAGCAGCGCCACTGTCCTCCGGGAGTCCGCACAGCGCGGATCCTGCCGGTGATCGCCCACCTGCTCACGGTCTGCGCCTCGACATGGAGGAGCTTCCCGACCTCACGCGGAGTCAGCAGCTCGTGTTCTTCCGGACGGGAACTCATGGTGACCTCCGTAGCGCAACTGCAGGGCCAGGACCCGCTCTCGTGCGAGCCCGTATTGCCCCATGTGCCCGTTGCGCTGTGCTCGAAGGCTAACCCTGTCTGGTCACCTCGTCGAGGAAGAGGTGCCGCGACGCCTACCCCCGTCCTGCGCGGGCGAGGAGGGCCATTTCTTGTGTGCACAACTGCACCATGAAAGAGTCGGCCGAGGGTGAGGGGAGAGCCATGGGCCAGATCGTGCGTCTGTCAGTTGTCCCCGGAGGGCCATGAATGGGCAAGGACAGGGCTGGTTCGCCAGCTTCTGGACCTACCTGCAGTTCACCTGGGGGCATCTTGTCGACCTGGCAATCGCGCATGCGCTGGTGGTGGTCGTCTCGGTCGTTATCGCGACCGTCGTCGGCATGGGGCTGGGGCTGGCGACCTACCGCACCGAGCGGCCCCGGGAGATCGCCCTGGCCGTGACCGGGACGTTCCTCACCATCCCGTCCATCGCGCTGTTCGGCGTCTTCATCTCCATCCCCCCGCTGGGACTGGGAGCGCGGTCCGTCGTCCTGGGGCTGGTGCTGT
This sequence comes from uncultured Actinomycetota bacterium, assembly GCA_963784485.1. GTDB lineage: Bacteria > Actinomycetota > Actinomycetes > Propionibacteriales > Nocardioidaceae > Marmoricola_A. The sequence goes on from CAWARH010000005.1 coordinate 1,580,883, forward strand.
ACGGCCTCCTTCCGATCGTGCGGAACACCATCGTCGGACTTCGCGAGGTGGACCCGGCCATCGTGGAGTCGGCTCAAGGGATGGGCATGGGACGCACCGCGCGCCTGCTGCGGGTGGAGCTGCCCCTGGCGTGGCCGGTGATCCTCACGGGAATGCGCGTCTCGACCCTGATCCTGGTCGGGATCGCCGCCATCGGCGCCTACATCAACGGTCCTGGCCTCGGCAACGACATCTTCACGGGGCTGGCACGCATCGGCAGCGCCTCGGCGCTCAACCAGGTGCTCGGCGGAATCCTCGGGGTGATGGTCCTCGCCGTGATCTTCGACCTCGTCTACGTCCTCATCTCCAGACTCACCGTCTCGAAAGGTCTTCGATGAACGACAGGCATGCAGCGGGTGGCGCAGGCGACGGAGGCAAGATCGAGATCCGGCTCGAGGGCCTGTCCAAGCGGTTCCCGGGGCAGTCGGCGCCGGCCGTGGAGAACCTCTCCCTGGAGATCCCCGAAGGGGAGATCGTGATCCTGGTGGGACCGTCGGGCTGTGGCAAGACGACCACGATGAAGATGATCAACCGGATCATCGAACCGACCTCAGGGCGCATCTTCCTCGACGGCGAGGACGTGACGAAGGTCAACCCCGACCTGCTGCGCCGACGCATCGGGTACGTGATCCAGCAGATCGGACTGTTCCCGCACCAGACGATCGCGGAGAACATCGCCACCGTTCCCCGACTGCTCGGCTGGGACAAGAAGCGGGTCTCCGAACGGGTCGACGAGCTGCTCGAGATGGTCGGCATGACCCCCGCGGCCTACCGCAACCGCTACCCCAAGGAGCTGTCGGGTGGACAGCGGCAGCGGGTGGGCGTCGCCCGCGCGATGAGCGCCGACCCCGACGTGATGCTGATGGACGAGCCCTTCGGGGCGATCGACCCGATCACTCGCGACCGGTTGCAGAACGAGTTCCTCCGCATCCAGGAGCGGATGAAGAAGACGATCATCTTCGTCACCCACGACATCGACGAGGCGATCAAGATGGGCGACCGCATCGCGATCCTCGGTGAGCAGTCGAAGATCGCGCAGTACGACACTCCCGAGCGGATCCTGGTCAATCCTGCCGACGACTTCGTCGCGGACTTCATCGGTCGAGGCGCCTCGCTCAAGCGGCTCAGCCTGAGCCGGGTGCGCGACGTCGAGCTGAGCGACTGGCCGACCGCCTCCGAGGACGCCAGTCCTGCCGAGGTGCGTCGACTGCTCGAGACCAGCAACCGCAGTGCGGTGCTCATCCTCGACGGCAACCGGCGTCCGCTGAGCTGGGTCAACATCGAGCACCTTGTCCGCCACCAGGAGGGGCGCTCGTGGGGCGCGGTCGGCCTTCCCCCGGACGCCGTGGTGGCGCCTCACGCCACCTTGAGCGACACCTTGAACGAGATGATCAGTGCCAGGTACAGCACAGCCATCGTGGTCGACGCGGCAGGGTCCTACCAGGGCATCGTCGACATCGACACCATCAACGAGTCCGTGCGGAGCATGCGGTCGCAGGAGCAGGCACGGCTCGAGGGTGTGCACGAGAGCCGGGCGACCCCGCAAGGTTCGCGGTGACCATGACGCAGCGGACACACGACCCCGAGGCTGACCTCGACGCGGCCACCACCCTCGTGGGAGCGCCGGTGAGGCACCGGAGCCGGATGGGCTACCTCCTCACGCCGTTGGTCCTGCTGGGCGTGCTCCTCGCCGTCTACCTGTACGTGCGCGGTCAGGACCTGAGCAGCGGTGAGCAGCGGCGGCTGAACTCCGGCGTCATCACGACCGCGGCCTGGGAGCACATCCAGCTCACGCTGGTCTCGACGGTCCTCGTCCTGGCCATCGCGATCCCCGTCGGGATCCTCCTGACCCGGCCGGGTGCTCGGCTGATCACCCCACCAGCCATCGCTGCGTTCAACATCGGTCAGGCAGTGCCGTCGATCGGGTTGATCGCCCTGTTCGCCATCGTGTGGGACATCGGCTTCTGGCCCGCCGTGGTGGCCCTCGTCGCGTACACGGTCCTCCCGGTCCTGCGCAACACCATGGTCGGGCTCCGGCAGGTCGACGCATCGGTGGTCGAGTCGGCCCGGGGGATGGGCATGACCAAGCGGATGGTGCTCACGCGGATCGAGCTGCCACTGGCAGTGCCGATCATCATGGCTGGCCTGCGGACGGCGCTGACCATCAACGTCGGCACCGCCACGCTCGGGACGTTCATCGGTGCCGGGGGCCTCGGCGGGCTCATCGTCGCGGGCTTCGTCCAGAACCGGCCACTCATCACGATCGTCGGGGCCGTGCTCGTGGCGGTGCTCGCCTTGTCGGTCGACTACGTGGCCGGCATCGCCGAGGAGAGGCTCCGGCCGCGGGGGCTCTGACGTCGCAGTACGCCGACGGCGAGGGACCTCCACGACGGACAACAACGAAGGACAACATGAGAAGGGTGAACCACATGCGGGCTCCGAAGACCAGGCTTATCCGACTGACCACCTTGCTGGCGGCACTGTCCCTGGGGGTGGCCGGCTGCGGTGGTGACAGTGGCGGCGGGACCGGGCAGCTCGCGGGTGCTTCGTTCACGGTCGGCTCGAAGGAGTTCACCGAGCAGCTCGTCCTGGGCCAGATCACCCTGCAGGTCCTGAAGGACGCCGGCGCCTCGGTGAACGACCAGACCGGCATCACGGGCACCACGAACGTCCGCAAGGCGCTGACCTCAGGCGAGATCGACATGTACTGGGAGTACACCGGGACCGGCTGGGCCGAGCTCCTGGGCCACGAGGCCGACCAGGCGCCCACCGACGAGGCCAAGCTCTTCGAGGTCGTTGCCGAGGAGGACCTCCAGAAGAACGACGTCAAGTGGACAGCGCTGGCGCCGGTGAACAACACCTACGCCCTCGCCACCTCCTCGGCCACCTCGCAGGAGCTGGGGGTGACCACGCTGTCCGACTTCGCCGACCTCGCCACCAGCAAGCCCTCCGAGGCCACGCTGTGCGCGGCCTCGGAGTTCATCGACCGCTCCGACGGCCTGCCGGGGCTGGAGAAGGCCTATGGCTTCAGCCTGCCCGAGGGGGCCCTGACGGAGGTCGACCTGGGGATCGTCTTCACACGCGTTCCGCAGGGTTCACCGTGCAAGTTCGGCGAGGTCTTCGCGACCGACGGCCGGATCCCGGCCAACGACATGCTGGTGCTGGACGACGACAAGTCCTACTTCGTGATCTACAACCTCGCGCTGACGGTGCGCAACGACGTGTTCGACGAGCACCCGGAGCTGGAGGAGATCTTCTCCCCGGTCGCCGAGAAGCTCACCACCGAGGAGCTGCAGAAGCTCAACGCACAGGTCGACGTCGACGGCCTCCCGGTGGAGCAGGTCGCCCAGAAGTGGCTGGAGGACAACGGCTTCGTCGGCTGACGCGGACGGAGCGTGACGGCGAGCGGGCTCGCGGAGCGCGTGCCACGTCGCGCCTGCGTGAGGCAAAATCTCGGGTCTTGACCTGCGCGAAACATGAGGGTGCAACCCTGTGCGCATGAGCATCGAGCCGCAGCCCGGGCCGCGGAGTCTCCCGGACGAGTCCGCCACCCGACTGGCCGCCCTGGTCGCGCGCGGTGAGGTCGACGCAGAAGCCGTGCTGACGAGTCACCTCCTGCGTATCGCCGATCGTGAGCCCTCGACGCGTGCCCTGGTGGGCGTGGCCCGCCATGGGGCGCTCCGGGCCGCCCGGCGGCTGGATGCGCGCCGCCGCGGGGGTGCCGAGCTCGGCCCGCTCGCCGGGGTGCCGGTCGTGGTCAAGGACAACATCGACGTGCGCGGACAGGTCACCGCAGCCTGTTCGCCGGCGCACCAAGGGCCTGTCGCTACCAAGGACGCGGAGGTGGTTCGTCGGCTTCGCCGGGCCGGGGCGGTGCTGGTGGCACGGGCGAACATGGACGAGCTGGCGATGGGCGCCTCGACCCAGACCTCGCCGCACGGTCCGTCGTTGAACCCCCACGACCCCAACCGCAGCCCTGGCGGCAGCAGCGGAGGGTGCGCGGCCGCCGTCGCCGCGCACGAGGTACCGCTCGCGATCGGCACCGACACGGGCGGATCCATCCGTGAGCCGGCGGCTCAGTGCGGGGTGTTCGGGATGGCGCCCACGCCGGGTGTGGTGCCGACCGCCGGGGTCGTCCCGTTCGCCCCCCACCTGGACAGGGTCGGCCCGCTGGCGCGCACCGCCGCCGACCTAGGGGTGCTCCTCGGCGTGCTGACCGGTCGGCCGTACCGGCCCGCCCCGGAGAGGGTGCACCAGGTGGCCGACCTGAGCGGGCTCCGCATCGGGGTGGTCCAGGAGCTGTCGGGGGCGGGCAACAGCCCTGCGGTGCTCACCTGCTTCCGGCGCACGGTCGAGCTCCTGGTCAGGCTCGGCGCGACGGTCGACGAGGTGTCGGCCCCGTCCGTGCGTGGTGCGCTGTCGACGTACATGAGCCTGTCGTCGGCTGCCTGCGTCCCAGTCGTCGCGCCGTACGTCGCCACGGGGCTGGCCGGTCCGGAGGTGAACCGCCGCTACGAGCTCGGCGTCCGGCTGTTGGCAGGGGAGCGTCAGGAGCTGGCACAGGCGTTCAGCGACCAGGAGCGACTCACCCGCGAGATCGGCACGGCGCTCGCCGCCTGCGACTTCCTGGTCTCGCCGACGATGCCGACCACTGCGCCGCTCCTCCACTCCGCCCGGAGCCCCGAGGAGATCGCCGACCCGCTGACCGCGCCGTACACCGACTGCTGGACGGTGGTGGCCAACCTGGTCGGCCTGCCCTCGGTCTCGGTGCCGAGCGGGCGGTCGGCTGAGGACGGCATGCCGGTGGGCACCATGCTGCTGGGCCGTGCCGGGAGCGACTTCGGTCTGGTTCGCGTCGCCGAGGCGCTGGAGGCCGCCGGCGTCGACGCGTGAGCGGGCCCCCACGTCCCCCACCCCACCAGGGCGGCGCCGACCGCCCGGAGGCTTCGTCCAGCGTGCCTGGTGAGTACAGATATTCGGGCGACAGCGGCCGGGGAAACAGGAAGAATCGCCCGAATGCTGGCCACCGTCCTCAGACATGCCCGTCCGCCGTCCCCCCTGGCCGGACGACTCGCTGGACAGTCCCTGCTCTTCGCGCTCGGCGAGGGCACGTTCATGACCGGGTCGGCAGTGTTCTTCACCCAGATCGTCGGCCTGTCCGCGGCCCAGGTCGGCCTCGGACTGACGTTCGCCGGGATCGCGGCCTTCCTGGTGGCGCTGCCGATGGGCAAGCTGGTCGACCGGTTCGGGGCGAAGCGGATGTGGGCGGTCAGCGCGATCGGTCAGGCGGCGATGTTCTCGGTGTGGCCGTTCATCACCGACTTCCACGGGTACGCCGCGATGGCGGTCGGCATGGAGGTCGTCGGCGCCCTGGGCGGGGCCGCCCACGGCGCGTACACCATCGACGTCCTGCCGCCCGGGGAGCGGGTGCGGTCGCGTGCCTACATGTACTCCGCGCTCAACGTCGGCTTCACCCTCGGCTCGCTGGTCGGTGGCGTCGCGCTGGCCTTCGACTCCAACGACGTCCTCCACGCGGTTCCCTGGTTCACCGCTGTGGCGTTCCTGGTCAACGGCCTGGCCATCAGCAGGCTGCCTCGTGCCTCGCACGACGAGCGCACCCCTGAGGACCGCAAGGCCAAGGTCCCCGGGCCGGGTCCGCTGCGCAACCCCGGTTGGCTGCTCACCGAGTTCTTCACCGGGGTCTTCTGGACCAACCAGGTCCTGCTCAACATCGTGATCCCGCTGTGGCTGGTCGAGGAGACCGACGCCCCGCGAGTGCTGCTGGCGTTCCTGTTCGGCACCAACACGGTGATGTGCATCTTCCTGCCGCTCGCGGCGGCCCGGGGGGTCAAGGACGTGTCCACCGCGCTCCGGGCGATCCGGGTCTCGTCCTCCTTCTTCGTCGTGTCCTGCCTCATCACGCTGGCCACGCACGACACGGTCGGTTGGGTGACCATCGCGCTGGTCTGGCTGGGGCACGTCACCGTCACCGGGGCCGAGCTGTTCCTCTCGGCCGCGAGCTGGTCGTTCGAGGCCGAGCTGATGGACCCGCGCCAGCGCGGCGCCTACCAGGGGGCAGGCGAGCTGACCGGCACGCTGGGGCGGGTGTGGGCTCCCGCGCTGTACACCTTCCTGGCGATGAGCTGGGGCGCCCTGGGCTGGGTCGTCATCGCCGGCATCATCGTGGTGGCCACCCTCGGGGTGCACCCCTCGACCCGCCTGGCCCGCCGGTTCCTCGACGAGCACGTGCCGGCCGAGGCGCTGGTCGACGCCGGCACTGTCCAGCCCCAGCCGGAGGAGGGGCTGGCGGTGGGACCCCCGTCGCTGATCGCCACCGAGGAGCCGGTGCCGGACGCCACTCCGGGACGGTAGCGGTGCGCGGCCGCGGTCAGCTGTCGGCCGGGATCCGCTCCACCAGCGCGTCAGGCGAGACTGCCGACCCGGCCGGCGACCCGGTCGCCGGCGGCGCGGCGGTGCCACGTCCAGTCGGTCGGCAGGCTGATGCCGTCCAGGCCGACGCCCTGGTAGATGAGCCGGTAGGCCTCCGGGTTGGTCTCGCGCTGGAGGTCGAAGAGCCGGCCCAGGTCGGCCCAGAGCGGCGTGCTGCGCTCCGAGCCCAGGTAGGGGCCCTCGTGGGTGCCGGGCAGCACCTGCGTCTGCATGCCGGCAGCGGACAGCAGCCGGCGGGCGCGGGCATCCATGATCATGACGATCGAGTCGATCCCGTTGGCGCGGGCCGCCGTCACGATGCCGTGGTACAGCGCGGCGGCGCACAGGGCGCCTTCGCCCGAGGTCCGACGGACGGCGATGGTCGCGATGTCCCAGGTGCGGGCGGGGTCGAGTCCGGCAGCACGCGCGGAGCGCAGACCGTCCACGCCCCAGGGCTGGCGTCGCGTGTCGTTGAGCGTCTTCAGCCCGGCCGGTCCGGGGGCGATGAACCGGGTGGTCGCGAGGGCCCGTCCGCTCGGCGTCCACGACGGTCATGAAGCCTGTCGAGTCGGCGTACGGCGCGTACTCGAGGTCGAGCTCCTCGCCGGAGTTGCCGTAGGCGTCCAGGAAGACGCTCGCCTCGCACTCGAGTGCGGCAGCCAGGTCGGCGCCGACCGGGTCGAAGACGAAACGCAACGGAGTGCCACTCATGAGTAACTCCCAGATTCTGAACTATGCGGCTGATAACCCTATTCTTACCAATAGCGGACAAATAGGGTAGTCCTGGATTAGGCGTGCCTTTCGTCCCCCGGGAGCGGACGGCGTGCGCCACGGATCCGACTGGCGCGGCCCTCGCCCCCCTGGGTGCCGGTCTGCCGACCCGGCCGGTCGCGCCGGGACTTCTGGCCGAAGAGCGCCGCGGTGGTTCCCCAGTCGCGCAGCCACTGCTCGATCTCGGCGGCCGGCATCGGACGGGCCAGGTGGTAGCCCTGCAGCACGTCGATGCCCAGCGACACGAGCGCGCCGAGGTCGGCGGCGTCCTCGACCCCCTCGGCCACGGTGCGCATGTCGAGCGCCTGCGCGAGCTGGATCGTCGAGGCCACGATCATCCGGCTTCGTTCGTCGGTGGTGACGCTGCGAATCAGGGAGCGGTCGATCTTCAGCTCCTGCACGGGAAGGTTGCGCAAGTAGGTCAGCGAGGAGAAGCCGGTGCCGTAGTCGTCGATCGACACCTCCACGCCGTGCGTGCGCAGGTCCACCAGCACCTCGCGTGCCCGCTGGGGGTCGGCGAGGAAGGAGTCCTCGGTGACCTCGAGGACGAGTCGCTCGGCGGGCACCTCCCACTCCTCGAGCGCCGAGTACAGGCGCGGCAGGAACGTGTTGCTCAGCAGCTCGGGAGGGGCGCAGTTGATGGCCAGCCGCAGGTCGAAGCCGGCGGCGGCGAGCCGGTGCAGGTCCTGGACCGCGAGCCGGGCCACGCAGTCCGACAGGACGCCCATCAGACCGGCGCGCCGCGCAGCGAGGAGGAAGGCGACCGGGCTCAGCACGCCCTGCGTGGGGTGCCGCCACCGCACGAGAGCCTCGAGACCGTGCACGCGCATGGTCGCAGCGTCGACCTGGGGCTGGTACCAGACCTCGAGCTCGCCGTCCGCGAGGCCCTTGCGCAGCTCCTCGGCCAAGCGCAGCCTGGCCCGCGAGAAATCGTCGAGGTGCGCGTCGTACAACGCCGCCCCGGAGCGCGAGCTCTTGGCCTGGTACATCGCCACGTCGGCCCGGCGGAGCACATCGCCGTCGGTGCTGTCACCCTCCTGGGCCACGGTGATGCCCAGCGAGCCGGACGGGCAGATCTCGATGCCGTCGACGAAGAGCGGCTTGGCCAGGTACGCCAGGATGTGCTGCGCGGTCTCCATCAGGTCGATCTCGTCGACGGTGTCCAGAAGGATCGCGAACTCGTCACCGCCGGTGCGGGCCACCATGATCTCGCTGTCGACCGACTCGCGCAGGCGGACCGCGACGAACTGAAGCACCTCGTCGCCGGCGTGGTGCCCCAAGGCGTCGTTGATCTCCTTGAAGCCGTCGAGGTCCAGCAGCATCAGCGCCTGCGGGCGGTGGTCGGCCAGGGCGGCCACCAGCCGGTCCCGCACGGCGCGACGGTTGGGCAGGTTGGTGAGGTCGTCGGTCTGGGACAGGGCGAACGCCTCGTTGGCACGGGTGGCGTCCTTCAGCGCCAGAACCATGCGTGCGGCGACGGCCGCCATCGTCAACAGCGCCGGCGGGACGGTGTAGTAGGCCAAGGCGTCGTTGGGCCGGATGGCGAGCACAGCCACTGCGACGATCCCGGCGCTCACCAGCAGCGCGGAGCCGCGCTGCTTCGGGATGACCCGGATGACCGACACACCCGGTCGGCAGGCCGCCGCCGCCAGCAGGGCGAAGGCGCCCCCCCACAGGGCGTTGCTGAGATTGGCGAAGTCGTAGGTGCGCGCACTCACCTGGAGGGCGAAGCCCGAGTCGGCGCAGGCGAGGAACACGAAGGCCGTGCCCAGCATGAGGGACTTGCGGCTGTCGGTGCGCGCCAGCCGGAGAGTCTGGCCGAGCACGACCAGAGCCAGCGTCGCGTCCGCCAACGGGTAGACCATCGCCAGCAGCAGGGGGAGGCCCACCTGGCCCGACGCCATCCGGAAGGGGGTGACGAGCATCAGGGCTGCCAGGCACGCGCTGCCGCCGCAGATGACTGCGACGTCGAGCCAGCCCCGCGCGGGGCGCAGCTGCTTGCGGTCGACGTCGAGCATGAGGTAGCCGGCCATCCCGACGTAGGACAGCAGGAACAGCAGCTCCCCCGGAGCGGGGAAGTCGTTCTGCGCCTCGAGGCTCGCCGCGTTGACCGACATCGAGCCCAGGGTCCACAGCAGGATCGCGCCCAGGAGCAGGAGCAGGGCGAGCCGGCGGTCGTGGTACATCCGAAGGGCGAGGGCGAGCCGGAGCAGCAGCAAGGCGAAGAACGCGGTGAGGCTCACCAGCAGTATCTGCTGGCCCGTCTCGGGCGCGCGGGACTCAGCGACCTGGTTGGCGAGAAGTCCGGAGACCAGGACCACCCACGACACCCAGGCCACCAGGGAGTGCGCTCGCGCGACACCCGCCGAGGGGGCACCACTCACGGTCGTCCGACTCATCGCTTCCGCCTCACAGGTCAGGACTCCTGTCGGCACCCGGGCAGGTCACCTGAGGGAACCCGGGACGCGGATGCCCGCCAGGGGAGCTCCTCCGGTTGGGCGCGGCGGTCGGTCGCCGTCGCGGGTTCCGCTCCAGGCTGCTGAGCACCACCTCGACGTCCACGCCGGTCGTGCGGGGGTTCACGAAGCACAGTCGCAGGACGGTCTCACCGGCGAAGACGGTCGGGGTGACCAGCCCCACACCCTCGCGCCGGGCCTGCTCCGACCACCGGACGTAGTCCTCGGGCCCCCACCCACGTCGTCGGAAAAGCACGACCGAGAGGTGAGGCTCGGTGGCCAGCTCCAGGACCTCGCTGGCCTCGATGCACTTCGCGGCGTACGACGCGAGGGCGAGGCAGCCCTCGACGGCGTCGACGTACGCGTCGGTCCCGTTGGCCACGAGCGACGCCCACAGGGGGATACCCCGTGCCCGCCGGGTCAGGTGCACGGCGTAGTCGGCGGGGTTGTCGGCGTCCTCGGCGTTCGCGGGATCCAGGTAGTGGGCGGACTGGCGGTGCGCGGCACGGGCGATCTCGGGGTCACGGTAGACCACCGCCGCACAGTCGAAGGGCGTGAAGAGCCACTTGTGCGGGTCGATCGTGACCGAGCAGGCTCGCTCGATGCCGTCGAAGACGTTCCGCCAGGCCGGTGCCAGCAGCGCGGCCCCGCCGTAGGCGGCGTCGACGTGCAGCCAGGTCCCGCGCTGCTCGCAGACGGTGGCCACCTCGTCGAGGAGGTCCACCGCGCCGGTGTTCGTGGCCCCGGCGCTGGCCACCACCGCGACCACGTCCGCAGGGTCCAGGGCGTCCAGGACCGGGACCAGGTCGGCCGCGGTCAGGGGGGCGTCGGCGCTGCCTGCGGTGAGCACCACGCAGCCCATGATCACCGCAGCGGCGCGGACGGAGGCGTGCGCCGACGCGCCGGCGACGACCACTCCCGGCGGACGCCCGTCCGGTGCGGTCCGCCCGTGACGGGCGGCGACCAGGGCGCTCAGGTTCGCCGTCGAGCCGCCGCTGACGAAGGTCCCGTGGGCAGCCGCGGGGAAGCCCAGGAGGTCGCACAGCCAACGGATCGCGGCTCGCTCGGCGGACACCACGAGACCGGCCTCGAGCTCGCTGCCGCCGTAGATCGCCGCCGCGGACATGGCGGCGTCGGCGAGGACCGCGGCGGGAGTGGGTGCCCCCCCGACGAACGCGAGGTAACGAGGATGGTCGGTGGGGAAGGCGGTCGGCAGGATGTCGTGGCGCAGGCTCGCCCACACCGCGCCGGTCCCGATCCCCGCCGCGGTCAGCGCGGGCAGGGGGCGTGCCGATGCGGGCAGCGGGTCGGGAGCGTGGCTCGTGAGCCGACGCCCGATCCACTCCGAGATGCCGCGGAGGACGTCCTGGTCCTCCGGCACGAACTCATGCACGCCCCCCCATCGGCCTCGGCGGCGCAGACCTGAGCGGTTGCCGCGGGTTGCGCGGCGAGGGTCAGCCCACGCCCACCTCGCGCCACGCGCCACGGACGACCTGGGCGGCGCCCTTGTGCGCCACCCCCGCCTTGACCAGGATCCGCGCGGAGTCGGCGACCTGGGCGGCGGCCTCGGCGAACGTGCTGGTCGGCTTGAGGAAGTTGAGCGCGTGGTACCAGATCCGGGCCGTCAGCAGGGTGTCCCCGAGCTCGGTCGCGACCCGGTGGAAGACGCGGTTGGGGATGCCGGAGTTGATGTGCACCCCGCCGTTGTCGGCAGACCCGGTGTAGCGGTCGGCGTAGTGGGCAGGCTGGGGGTCCTTGCCCAGGATCGGGTTGTCGTAGGCCGTCCCGGGGTAGCGCATGGACCGCAGCGCCTCGCCGTACAGCTCCGGCCCCATGATCTCGTCGCCGATCAGCCAGTCCGCGTCCTGGGGACGCTCGTCGTTCGCCCACTGCGTGATCGCGGTGCCGAACACGTCGCTGAAGTGCTCGTTGAGGGCTCCGGACTCGCCCTGGTAGACCAACCCGGAGGCGTGCTGGGTGACGCCGTGGGCCAGCTCGTGTGCCACCACGTCGAGGGACCGGGCGAACCCGGAGAAGATCACACCGTCGCCGTCACCGAAGGTCATCTCGTCCCCGTCCCAGAACGCGTTGTTGAACTTGGTGCCGAAGTGCACGTTGAGCACCAGGTCGAGGGCGCGGTTGTCGATCGAGTTCCGGTTCAGGACGTCGCGGAAGAAGGTCCGCACCACCCCGGCGCTGTCGTAGGCGTTGATCACCTCAGCGTCCTTGGTCTCGGGGGAGCCCTCGGGCCGGACCAGCCGGACCCGTTGGTTCGTGGTGTTCTCGCTGTCGTAGACCTCACGGCGACCGGTCCCTGTCGCCGAAGGCGCGAGGGACGGCGCGAGGGCGTCCGCGCCCGCCTCGACCCGGGTGATCGCCTCGGCGCGCCGCTCACGTGCGGCCTGGGCCACGGCCAGCTGGGACTGCTCGTCGGCGGGCCTGTCTGGCTGCCGGGCGATGGCCGCCTCGACGTACGGTGGCACGAAGAAGCAGGTGCTGCGGATCGATGTGGTGTTCATGTTCCCCTCCTGTGGCGTCTCCTTGCCGGACGTCTCACTGTGGAGGAACGCGGAACCCGGCGAAAGATACGCAGTCCACCAGCGTCAGGGTGGCCACCGACCGGCACGGGTGCGACGATGACGAGATGGCCCAGGCAGACCCTGCCACCGCGCTTGCCACCGCCCTTGCCACCGCTCCGGCGCCGCCCCAGGTCGTGGGACTCAGCCTGCAGCAGCGGCTCCGGGCGCTGCGCAACTTCCACACGGGCGCAGCGCTGGTTCGCGACCACGGCGGACCGGTGGTCGAGGTCCCGGTGGGACCGCGATGGCTGACTCCGCCCTTCGTGATGGTCACCTCACCCCAAGGCGCGCACGACGTCCTTGCCGGCTCCGACGGCGCGCTGGACAAGGGCATCCAGGTGCACGAGGAGACCAAGCACGTCGGCTTGAACTCCTTCAACATGCCGCACGAGCCCTGGAAGGCACGGCGCCGCGCGCTCCAGCCGCTGTTCACCAAGCAGCACGTGCGGGAGTTCGCGGTGCACATGGCCGGTGAGGCGGAGGCGGCGTCGCAGCGCGCGATAGACGCCGGCCGGGTCGAGCTGGACCCGTTCACCCGTCGGCTGACCCTCCAGGTGCTGGGCCGGTCCGTGCTCGGCCAGGACCTCGGTCCGCGAGCAGCGGGGATGGCGCGTGACTTCGGCACGATCCTGCAGTACTTCAGCGACCGCGGCACCGCGCCGGTGCGCAGCCACACCAGGCTGCCCACGCCCGCGAACCGCCGCTTCGCCCGGGCCCGAGCCCGCTTCTTCGCCGTGCTCGACGACGCTGTGGAGCAGTGCCGGCGAGACCCTGACCATCCCGCCGAGCTGATCCGGCTCCTGCTGGGGACCACCGACCCCGCCACGGGCCGCCCCCTGACGACGGGCGAGATCAGGGGTGAGCTGTCCGCCTTCCTCATCGCCGGCCACGACACGACCGCGACGACGCTGTGCTACTCCCTGTGGGCGCTGGGCCGCGACCCGGCCCTGCAGGATCGGGTCGCCGCGGAGGCGACCGCGCTGGGCCCGCGGCCACTGACCGCGGCGGACGTCCCCTCTCTCGGCTTGACCGTCCAGGTGCTCCACGAGTCCCTGAGACTGTGCCCACCAGCGGCGGCAGTCGGGCGGCTGGCCGTGCGCGACGTGCTCGTCGACGGCTACCGGCTGCGCGCGGGCACCAACATCCTGGTCGGCGTGATGGCGCTCCACACCGACCCCGCGCTCTGGGACCACCCGGAGCGGTTCGACCCCGACCGGTTCGCGCCCGAGCCCTCCCAGGGACGGGACCGGTGGCAGTACCTCCCCTTCGGAGCCGGGCCCCGATCCTGCATCGGGGACCACTTCGCGATGTTGGAGGCCACCCTGGGCCTGGCCACCCTCATCCGGTCCGCCAGGGTCGAGGCACTCGAGGCCGAGTTCCCCCTGGCGATCCCGTTCACGATGACCGCGGGCGGACCGATCCCGGCCATGGTCACCGCCCGGTCGTCACCCGCGCCTAGCGTCGCGCCTTCTTGATGCCCTCCTGGGTGATGGCGCCGACGGTGCCGACGGCGATCACCGCGGCCACGGCCGTTCCCACCAGGAGTGCGACCTGCTTCTCCGTGGCGAACCACACGTCGTTGTCGATGTAGGCAGTCTTGAGGGCTGCCCAGACCCCGCCCGCCCCGCCGATCAGCGGCCCGGTGAACGTCTGTGGCTTGAAGAACCCCGCGATCGCCGCCAGCCACGGCTCGCCCGACGACGCCGCCGACCTGAGCGCCAGGACGAGGATGCCGAGGACCAGGCTCACGAGGGCGAGCAGCCACGGCAACGCCCCTGCCGCCTTCACATCGACGTTGACGGGCTGGGTGAGGGCAAGGCCCGGTCCGCGGGAGATGACCGACAGCTCGTAGTCCCCGGCATCGAGGGTGTTCTTGGCGAAGTCGACGACCAAGGTCACCTCGTTGCTCCCCTTCCCCACCAGCCGCGCGGTGACCCCGCGCTCCTCGGAGGGTCCCAGAACCGTGGCGCGGTAGGTCTTCGCGAGAACCTGGCAGCCCGCCACCCGGTACTCGTAGCGGATCGTCTGCCGCGCGCCCTCGCCTTCGCGCAGCTGAACGCGTCCGCCCGACAGGCCGAACGAGCCCCCGGGACTGAGGGTTCCAGGCTTCTTGTCGGAGCACGATGCCGCTGAGGCCACCGGTGCCACAGAGAGGGCGAGCGCGAGGGCGGCTGCCGTGGCAGCGATGAACGTGAGGGGTCGCATGTCGCTCCTTCGATAGCCGGACCGCCGAGGCCTTCCCCGAGCGCGAAACCGTCAGCATCGCCGACCTGGCACGTCTCGCCTACCCCCTGTACGGGCCTTGCGCGAGATGGGCCCGGCGCCGAGGCGGGTGAGCGCCTGTTCTCACCGGCCCGCGGTTCCCGCAGTCGTCGGCTAGCGGTCAGGCAGCCGGGGAGGCGTCGGCCAGTGCACCGCGTTCAACGCGGAGACGCGGTCGTGCACGCCGAGCTTGGCGTAGGCGTTCTCCAGGTGCTTGCGCACGGTGCCGACACTGATGCCCAGCCTCCGCCCGATCGCGTGCGCGGTCGCCCCGGTGGCCACCTCCTGGAGCACGGCGATCTCGCGCGGGGTCAACGTGGTCGCTGCTACCGGGGTCCGCACCTCCCTGCTGGGCACCGCCACCGGGACGGTCCCCCCAGGGGCGGCGGAGAGTGGGCTCGCCTCTCCGGCTCGCAGGCGGCAGGCCAGGGCGTCCAGCGCGGTCGCCTGGGGGAGCAGCACCGCGGCGGTCGCGACGTCGTCGTCGGTGAAGTCGCGCGAGGTGCGCGTCAGCACCCAGCCCGTGCCCTGGGTCGGGGTCAGCTGCACCACCAGGCTCAGCTGGAAGCGCGTCCGGTCCTCACCGAAGACGTGGACGTAGGCCGCGGTGCGCAGCCACTCCCGCTCCGGAACCAGGTCGCTGACCCGCCGAGGTCGACCGTCGTCACCGGGGACCAGGTAGCTCGTGACCGCCGGATGGTCGCCGGCGAACTGGCCGAGCGCGCTCGACATGACGGGGTCGACGGCCAGGTCGCCGCCGCGCTGGACCCCGGCGGAAGGTCGTGCCATGTCCACCTGGGTGCGCAGGACCTCGTCGCACGGCACCACCGCGTGCAGCAGCCGCCCGGTGGCGCGGTCGATCTCGTCGGCCGACTCCAGCGCCGGCAGCGCCAGCACCGTCTGCAGCAGCTGTCGTGCGACCAGGGCCAGGTCCAGGGCCATGAGGACCTCCGCGAAACCGGAGCGCGCGCCGGCAGGGGGCCCGCCGACTTCTGCCGTTTCAGCCTAGGAAGTCCGTGGGCGAGGTGCCAGCCGTTATTCCCCGGCGTCGGTACGCCGAACTGCGTATGGAGGCCGTGACCGCGCGGGCTCAGATTGGTGGGACAAGGGGGGAACGACCCGAGGAAGGAGGTGGTGACGGTGCTCCGCTTCTTCAAGCGCCTGGCCCGCAAGCGTCTTTCCGTGACGCTCTCGAGCTGCCAGCACGCAGTGACCGACGCGCTCAAACGGGGAGGGGGTGGTGAAGATGCTCCGCTTCGTCAAGCGCATCGCCCGCAAGAAGAACTGACCCGCAGGTCGACGCACGTCGACCGTCCCGTCTCACGGGGGAGGGGGGGACGGCCGTGGTGCGACTGCATCCCGACGTGACCTGGCGTGTCAGCAGGCGGGGGCTGGTCCTCGCCTCACCGGGCTGCGGCTCGGTGCTCTTCGAGCACCCCCGGTCGGCTGACCTGGTGGACCTCCTTGCCGCAGATCCCAGTCCCGAACAGCTCCGTGCACAGCTGGGTCCCCCCCTGGACGACGACCTCGTCGAGGTCCTCCTCCAGGTGGGCATCCTCACCGCGGAGCGGGGCGAGGGGTCTGCGGCAAGGCGTCCACGCGGCGTCGAGCTGAGCGCGACCGGCATCGCGTTCCCCGGCGTCGCAAGGCCCGCACGCTGGCTGGCGCGCCACCTGGTGCCCGCACTGGCCTCGAGGGCCGGGCGCGTCGCCCTGGTCCTGGTCCTCGGTGCCGGGGTGGCGGCGCTCCTCGCCGGTCGCCCCGACCTGCCGGAGGCGAGCAGCGCGCCCGCAGGGGAGGCGATCCTCATGCTCCTGCTGTTGCTGCTGGTCAGCGCCTGCCACGAGCTGGGGCACGCTGTCGCGCTGGTGCACTACGGCCGCACCCCGACGACCGCGGGACTCGGCTTCTACTGGGGGTCCCTGTCCTTCTACGTCGACTCCACACCGGCCCTGACGCTGGAACGACGCCAGCGGGTGGCCCAGGCGTTGGCCGGGCTCGGGGTGGACGTGGTGGCGCTCGCCCTGTGCGCCGTGGCCGCGCACCTGGCACCGTGGCCACTGCTGTCCCTGGTGTTCTGGCGCACGGCGGTCCTCGGCCTCGCCGCCCTGGTCGTCAACGCCTCGCCGATCCTGGAGGTCGACGGCCACTGGGCCCTGGCGGACTGGCTGGACGAGCCGGACCTCTCGCCGAGGGCACGGCGCTCCCTGGGAGCGGCGGTCCGCGGGCACCGTCCGGACCAGCCCTGGCTGGCCTGGTACGGCGGGTTCTCGCTCGCCGCAGGACTCCTGCTGATCGCGTGGTCGGCCTACGTCTTCTGGGCGACGGCGGGTGGACTCATGCGGGCCCTGTTCGCCGGCGGTGCGACCGACGTGGCCGTCGGCCTCTACTGTCTCGTCCCGCTCGTGCTCGGGCTGCTGGCCAGCGGCGCCGGTCTCCTGCTGGATCTCGCGGGGGGTGTGGGTGCCCCGCCGACCGAGGCCGTCGAGCGGGCGCGACCCTGGCAGGGCTAGCCGCGTCCTACGTTCAACCCCACCGCAAGCACCTGGTCGACCTCGATCCCAGCAGCCCTGCGCGCCGAGTCCTTCAAGGGCACGAGGTAGCGGCCGTCCTTGGGGAAGAGCGCCGTCGAGAACGTCGTGGCGCCGATGCGCACCGTGACCGGCACCTGACCCCAGTACTCGATCCCTCTCGCGGCGAGCTTGATGTCCTCGCTCTCCTCCTCCGGGACCGTCGCGAAGTAGAATGGGGCCGGGCCGCGCCACTCGACCACCTGGCTCTGGAACTCGAACTCCATCCGGGTCATGGAGCGAGTATCGCTCCCGGAGCGCCGCTGCACTGTCGACCGAGACCGGAGGGGGAGTCGTGGACGTCCTGGTCGTCGACGGGGCGAACGTGGTGGGCACCCGGCCGGACGGCTGGTGGCGCGACCGTGCAGGCGCGGCGCGGCGCCTGGCCGCGTCGCTGGAGACCGCGGAGCTGCCGTACGACGAGGTGGTGCTGGTCCTCGAGGGAGCGGCGCGTCGTGGCCGTCCGGAGGGACGCGGGTTGGCACTTCGCGTCGCCCACGCGGCCGGGCCGGGCGACGACGCCATCGTCGACGAGGTCGCCCGGGGGGTCACCGACGGGGCGGTGGTGCACGTGGTGACCGCGGACCGCGAGCTGCGGTCCCGGGTCGCCCTTGCCGGTGGGGGGTACCTCGGGCCGCGGTGGCTGCTCAAGCAGCTGTGACCCGGCGGCCGCACTGGTCCGACCGACCTTGACGGCTGATGTGACAGCAGTGCACGGTGGGGCCCACCGCGGTGCGACCGTGCCGGCAACCGTCCCTGGGGGTCCCATGTCCACCGTCCGAACCGTCGGTCGCGTCCTTGCCCTCGCGACCGCTCTCGCGCTGGTCGCCCCGGCGGCCGTCGTGTCCACCAGTGGCGCCACCCCCTCGACCCACGACTCGACCAGCCCGCGCGAGGCCAGACGCGTGGACCGGGTGCCCACACCGAACCCGCGCTGGTTCGACTGCGAGACCTACTTCGGACCGGGCACGGAGTGCGCCACGGTGCGGCTCCCGCTGGACTACGACCGGCCGAAGGGCAAGCAGACCTCGGTGGCGATGCTGCGCATCCAGGCAGCCGACCCTGAGCGCAAGATCGGCACCCTGTTCCTCAACCCGGGAGGTCCCGGTGGCTCCGGCGTGGGGATCGCCGCGTCCGCGCCGTACTTCCTGCCGCCGGAGATCCTTGCCCGGTTCGACATCCTCGGCTTCGACCCGCGGGGGACCAACTTCAGCCGCAACGTGCGGTGTTTCGAGAACATCGGACAGCAGACCCGGGCCCTCTCCGGGATGAATGTCGCCTTCCCCTGGAAGGCGCAGGAGGAGAGGGACTACGTCACGTCCGCCCGCCGGCTGGGACGGGCCTGCTCGAGCGTGGGTGCACCCTTGTCGCGCTCCATGTCGACCGCCGAGGTGGCCCGCGACATGGACGTGCTGCGCCGTGCAGTCGGGGACCGTGAGCTGACCTACGCCGGCTTCTCCTACGGCACCTACCTCGGCAACGTCTACGCCAACCTGTTCCCCGACCGGGTGCGGGCCATGGTCGTCGACGGGGTCCTCGACCCGATCGCCTGGGCAGGTCGTCCCCGCAACAACGACCTGCCCTCGACGGTGCGCCTGAAGTCGGGAGAGGGATCGGCCAAGGCGCTCCGGGAGATCCTGCGTCGCTGCGGAGACGCCGGCCCACAGTTCTGCATGCTCGCCTCCTTCGGAGACCCCCTCGACAGCTATGCGGACATCATCCGGTCCCTGAAGCGGCACCCTCTCGTGATCACCGACCCTGAGTTCGGGGAGACCTTCACGTTCACCTACGCCACGCTGGTCGCGTTCCTGACGGGTGACCTCTACTCGCCTCAGGGCAGTGCCTTGGTCGACAACGACCTCACTGCGGTTCGCCAGCTGCTCGGTGCAGCGGACGCGCGGGCGGGTTCACCGGACGTACGGCGGGCGCGGAGCTGGCTGCTGCACCAGCTCCGCTCCCAACGGTCCGCCGAGCGGTCCGCCGAGGTGGCTCACGGCCGGCAGGGGAGGGCCTTCGGGTTCGGGTTCCCCTACGACAACATGATCGAGTCCTTCTCCTCCGTGCTGTGCACGGACGGTCTCAACCCCGCGAACGCGCGGGACTGGCGTCGCTTCGCCGACGTCGCCGACGACCGAGCCCCAGACTTCGGACGGTACTGGACCTGGCCGTCTGCGTCCTGTGCCAGCAACACGTGGACCGCTCGGGACGAGGACCGCTACCGAGGGCCCTTCGACCGCCGCACCGTCCATCCCGTGCTCGTCGTCGGCAACTACTGGGACCCCGCCACGAACTACCAGGGAGCGGTCAAGGTCGCGAAGCTCCTGCCGAACAGTCGGCTGCTGTCCAGCGACAGCTGGGGCCATACCGCCTACAACACCTCGGCATGCGTGACCGACGCCGTGACCAGCTACGTCCTCCGAGGCGTCCTTCCGGCGGAGGGCACCGTATGCGTCGGGGACGCCCAGCCGTTCACCGACCCGCTGTCCGGTCCGGGCTACCCGCGTCGGTCCGGCCCGCCGAGTCGCCCGCTCCCACCGGTCGTCCCACCGTTCCCGGGGGCGCTGCCGCGGACGTGAGGACCACCTGCTGCGTGGCCGGAGGCGGCCCGGCCGGCGTGATGCTCGGGCTGCTCCTGGCCAGGGCCGGGATCGACGTCGTCGTCGTGGAGCGGCACGAGGACTTCTTCCGCGACTTCCGTGGGGACACGATCCACCCGTCCACCATCGACCTCATCGACCAGCTCGGGCTGCGGGAGCGGTTCGAGGCGGTGCCGCACAGCTCGATCCGCACCCTCGACGTCGTCGTCAACGGCAACCGGTTGACGCCCGTCGACTTCTCCCGCCTGCGCGGGAGGAACCGGCATCTCGCGCTGATGCCGCAGGACGCCTTCCTCGACCTGCTGGCCCAGGAGGGCGCCCGGTACCCGACCTTCCACCTGATGAGGGGCGTCGAGGCCACCGGCATCCTCCGCGACGGGGACACGGTGCGGGGCCTCACGGTCCAGGGCCCGGGCGGACCTCTCGAGATCGAGTCCCTGCTCACGGTCGCGGCCGATGGTCGCAACTCGACCGTCGCTCGCGCGGCGGGGCTCGCGTCGAAGGACTACGGCGTCGCGGTGGACGTCTTGTGGTTTCGCCTGCCCAGGACGTCAGTGGATCCTCCGGACACCCTTGCCTACCTGGACTCCGAGTCGATGCTCGTGACGATCCCGCGGGAGGGCTACTACCAGGCGGGCATGCTGATCCCGAAGGGCGCCTACGACGCCGTGGCGGCGGCCGGGATCGAGGAGCTCCAGGCACGCATCGTCCGGGTCGCCCCGTTCCTCGCCGAGGTGGTCGGCTCCCTCGTCGCGTGGGAGCAGGTCAAGCTCCTGACCGTGCAGGTGGACCGGCTGCGCCGCTGGTGGCAGCCAGGGCTGCTCTGCATCGGTGACGCGGCTCATGCCATGTCCCCGGCCTTCGGCGTGGGGATCAACTACGCCCTCCAGGATGCCGTGGCCACTGCGAACCTGCTGGTCGGCCCCCTGCGCACCGGGAGTGTGGACAGCGCCGACCTCGCCCGGGTGCAGCGGCGCCGGCTCCTCCCCGTGCGGCTGATGCAGCCGCTCCAGCTGCGCCTCCACGCGATGATCGCCAAACCCGGAGGCGGCGGGTTCCTGGCGGACCCGATGCCCGCGCGGCAGAAGCTGGTGGCTGCCCTCGTGCTCCCCGTCCTGCGACGCCTCACCGCTCGGATCGTCGGGCGAGGCTTCCGTCCGGAAGTCATCGAGCCACAGCTGGACAACCGCTGACGGGCCGAGACCTACTGTCCGGTTCGCGCATCGAGGTCGAGGCCAGGGTCCTCGTCGGTGCGGTAGAGCCGAGGCAGGTCGGTCCGTCCCTCGAACACCCGGCGCGTCCACGAGTGCTCGACCCGCGCAAGGTGGCGGACCAGGCCCAGCAGGGACTTCGTCGATGGTGGGACCGAGCGGGCTGCGCCCACATGCCGTCGAAGCTCATCGTCGAAGCCAAGCAGGGCGCGCGTGCCACGGCAATCCGGGGACAGCCTGGACAGCATGCTCGCGCCGGGTCGGCCTTGTACCGTGACGGAAAGGGCCACCGCCCGCTCACCTGGCGGACGGGCGGTGCCGACGACACCTGCAGGAGGCTCCCGTGGCTGAGATCGTGCGGACCAACGACCCAGGGGTCATCTCCGTCGTCGAGGGCCTGTTGATGGCGGCGGAGATCCCGTGCCAGGTCACGGACCGCAACATGAGCGTGCTGGAGGGCTCGATCGGCGCCATCCAGATCCGGATCCTGGTGCCGGACGACCGGGAGTCCGAGGCCCGTGACCTGCTCGTGGACGCCGACCTCGGCGGCTGGCTGCAGCCCTGAGCCTCCAGGACTCTGTGTGCACCAAGCGGTCGGGATAGCCTGCGTGAGTGGAGCGCGGGCTGAGCGGAGCGCTGGACGCGGCGATGATGCCCCTGGTCGCCTCGCTCGGCGCCTGGGGGGTCGACGAGGGGCACTGGCTGCCCGATGCGCAGGGGGCCCCCGTCATCTGGGTGCGCACCCGGACCCACCGCCAACGCGTGGCCCTGCAGTCGCAGGTCTGGCTGGTGGCGCAGGTCCAGGTGACCTTGACGCGCCTGGGCGTGCCGCACGAGGTGGTGTGGCCGATCCGGGTGGAGGTCACCTCGGCCGAGGACGAGGACGACCTGTTCGCGGAGTGACGGGCGTGGTCAGGTCGTGCCCTGGGAGGAGGGGTCAGGGACCTGGTGCTCGCGGCGGTCGTGGAGACGCTGCTGGGCGGCAGGGAGGAACGCCAGGCAGGGGGCCTCGGCGCCCGGGTGCTTCTCGTGCAGGTGGAAGGTCCACCGGTCCATGGCGGCCATGAAGCCGTTGTCCCCACCGGGCCGGTACGCCGACCAGCTGCGATCGCCTCGCACAGTGCAGGCGGAGCAGCTGATCTTGTAGACGAACCGCTGCTCCGCGTCGAGGTCGATCCTGACCCGCGCCAACGGGCCCGCCTCGGAGGCGGCCTTCCGCTGACGAGCAGAACGGCTCGCTGTCATGGGCTCTCCTCGCCTCCGTGAGGTGGGCAGCCTAGCCCGTGACCCGCTGCCGTCGCGGCGCCTTGATTGCGGCCGGCCGCCACGAGGGCAAGAGTGGGGCCATGGGTGACCGGACACCGTGGGTGAGAGCTGCGGTCCTGGTCGCGGTCCTGCTGGGCGTGGTGTTCCTGGAGGTACGCAACGACCCGCCGGCCCCCGCGTCTGCTCCGTGTGCGGCGGGCACCTCGCCCCAGACGACGAGCGCCTGGGACGGCGTGCTCCGGCTGGAGCAGCTCGGCCGCACGGAGGACGCGACGAGGATCGCGGTGCGGGTGCTTGCCCGTACGGGCAGTCTCCCCTCGGACCCCGACGAGTGTGACCTCGTCCGCGACCTGCTGGCGCCCTCGAGGCCGGGGGTCCTCTCGCGGACCGCCTCGTCGCTCGGCACCGGGGTGACCACCTGGTGGTGGGCGCTGGCGGTCGGCCTCGCCGCCGCAGCAGGCGGCCTCGGGTGGCTGGTCCGGCGATCCTGGTGGCGAGTGACGATGCCGTGGCCGCGGCTGGTGCTCGGTGTGGGCGAGGCCGACGACAAGGCCACCGGGGTGCCTGTGGGAGCGCGCCTGAGCGCCGTGGTCCGCTCCCAGCTGCTGCAGCTCAGCTCCGGTCCGTCTCCGAGTCACGTCATGTTCCTCTCGCCCGAGGACGCCTCCGTTCCCGGGCTGCCCCTGGACGAGCTCCCGGACCGGGTCACGTGGTTGCTCGCGATGCTGCGGTGGCTCGACCAGCGCAACCGCCTGACCTTGACGCTGACCGTGCTGCAGGGCCGCGGCTCCCGGGTCTCGGTCATCAGCTCGATCTCCGAGCCCACAGGGGCCACCACCCACGACCGCACGGGCATGCCGCGTCGCGCGCTCATCGAGCGGAGCGGGACCGGGTCGACCCCGGCCCCGGAGGACTACCTGAGACTCACCGGACCCGTGACGGCCTGGGCGGTGTTCCAGATGTCGGAGGTCGCCCGCCACGAGCGCGACCTGCCCGCGCTGCTGGGCACGGGGAGCTGGCGGGCCTACGCGCACTTCCTGGACGGGACCGCCGCGTTGGAGGCGTCGGACGTCGCAGCGGCACGCGACCACTTCGACCGGGCGAGAAGCTGGGACGACAGCAGCGGCTTCCTGGAGCTGCGACTCAACAGTGCCTACGCCGACGCCCGCACCGACGACGTGGTCCTGTGGAAGCGGGCCCTGGACGAGTTCAGGGCGCTCTCGAAGGTCCCCGGGCCGTGACCGGCGCAACGAGGAGACGCACCGACGTGGGGGCGACGAGGCAGGACGCGGCACAGGCGAGCCGACTCGAGGGCATCCGGCTGCGCGCGGGTCTCAACGTCTGCGTGGTGACGCTCAACCTGCTGTGGACCGAGGCGTGGCGCGAGGACCGTCTGGAGATCGACGGCGTCCGGCGCAGGATCCGGGAGCTCATGGACGCCGTGGGTGACCTCCGGCGCAGGCTTGACGCCGCCCGCCCCGCGAGCCGAGCGGACTACGAGCTGGCGGATCCGCCGTACGACGAGCGAGCCGACGTCGAGGGTCTGCGCACGGCGCTGGAGCCCACGGTCGCGCTGCTGGCCCTGGCCACCGAAGAGCTGCTCCAGGTCGCCGGTGAGAACAGGCCCGAGGACCTGGTCGCCGCGCTGCGAGCGCGGGAGACCTCCCTCGCGCAGGCCCTCCACGGGGAGGGCGCCTCCCGGGTGTACCAGGCGTCGTGCATCCGAGCCCGCCGCTACGCCCTCCTCGCCGCCCCCGGCGGAGTCGGCGACACCGGGGAGGAGTTCTCCCTGTGGGACGTCCGACCCGGCCCCGAACAGGCCGGGGTCCTCTCGCCGCTCGGCGCGCTGGCGCTCGAGTCCCGGACGGCCGCTCTGGAGGGACTGCGGACCTCGACCGGCGCGTCCGCCGCGCACCAGGCCTGGGCGGCGCGGGACCCCGCCTTCAAGGTGCTCCTGGACGAGAAGGACTTCCAGCTCGCCCTCCGGCCTGCGGGGTCCGGCGTCGACGTCCCCTTCCGCAGTCCCTGGGTGGAGGCGCCCCGGCCCGTCGACCCGGGAGGGCCGCCGCTGCTCGGCTGAGGACTGCTCAGCGGCGGCCGTGGGGGCGTCGCTCCCAGGCCCACAGCCCCACCGCGAGCGCCACCCGCTCGTGGAACACCCGCGGGTTCGCCCCGGTGAGCTCGTGCACCCGTCTGAGCCGGTGTCGCAGCGAGTTGGGATGCAGGAACAGCTGCTCCGCGGTCTCCTTGATCGACCCGTCCACCTCCAGGAAGGTCTTGAGCGTCTGCACCAGGGCGGTCCCGTGCTCGCGGTCCTGCTCCACCAGCGGACGGATCAGCGTCTGGGTGAACGGCGAGAGCCGCTCGGGCGGTTGCTGTTCCAGCAGGCCGTCGAAGCTGGCCAGGTCGCTGCCGGACACCGCCCCGCCTCGGGTGCGGGCCAAGGACAGCGCTCCCCGAGCCGGCGGCACGGCGCGGTGCAGCTCCGCCAAGGGACCGGGCGCACCCACGCCGCAGGGCAGCGCCGACTCGCGGGCGAGGCGCAGGACCGCGTCGGGGTCGTCGCTGACGGTCAGGGTCACCTCGTCGCACTCGGCCACCAGCCAGCCGGTCCCCCAAGGGCCGAGCAGGTCTGCCGCGCCCGGGGGCCAGGCGGCGACCACCACCGGCCGCGTCACGTCGACGCCGGCCGCCACCAGCGGGTGGTGCAGCACCTCCGGGTCGGCGCGCCCCTCGACGACCAGCTCGACGAGCCGGCCCATCTCGAGCCTCCGTTGCCGCAGGTCGGCGTTCTCCTCACGCTCCCGAACGGCCAGCACTTTGCCCAGGTGGCCGAGGAAGTCGGGGCCAGGACGGACGTCGGAGGGCAGCAGGGGCTCCCAGGAGAGGGTGCCCTCGCAGAAGGTCGTCCGACCGCCGAGGTCGGCGTCGACGATGGACTGGAGCTCGGTGATGCCGTGGTCCTGCGCGATCGCGTCAAGCAGGCGGACCACCAGCTCCTGGAGCCGGTGGCCCCGCGCGGCACGCGCCTGCGCCCTGCGCTCGGCCAACATCTCGGTGATCGACTGGAACGGCACACCGGCCGGTACCTGGAGCAGCGGCAGCCCGGCCGCGCGGCACTCCTCGACCAGTGCCGGGGGGATCTCCGCGGACACGTCGCCGACGCCGTAGCCCACCGCGCTCACGCCGGCGTCCAGCAGGCACGCGACGAAGTGTCGGCAGACCGCGGCGTCCTGGAGCGAGGTCCCCACGGTGAGGACCAGCTCCCGGCCGTAGAGGTAGGGGCGAGGGTCGACCAGCTCGGTGGGATGCGCCCAGCGCACCGGTCGGTCGACCTCCTCAGGAGCCGCCCTCAGGCGCAACCCGAACGAGGCCACGCTCAGCAGGTCCCGCAGGGTGACGGTCGCTTCCGGGTCGACCGCCGGGGCTGCGGGACCAGTCACGAGCGGAGCGTACCGCGCGCAGCGGTGGCCGACTGCCCTCCCGCACCCCGGTCGGATTGTCACTGTGCACCGTGTAGGGGGACCGACCCTTGCCGCTCCGCGGCGGCCTCCTCGATGCTGACGACTCGTCTCCCGTGGAGGAACCCCGATGAGTGTCAACGAGCTGCCCCGCGGCGCTGTGCAGGACGACCAACGGCTGAAGCGCGAGTTCTCCCTCTGGTCCGCCTTCGCGTTCGCCTTCGCGTTCATCTCGCCCATCGTGGCGCTGTACGGCATCTTCGGCCTGGCCTACGCCACCGCCGGACCGTCGTTCTGGTGGAACTTCCTCATCGTCTTCGCCGGTCAGCTGCTGGTCGCGATGGTGTTCGCCGAGCTCGTCTCCCGCTGGCCCATCGAGGGGTCGATCTACCAGTGGTCGCGTCGCCTGATGGGGTCGGCGTACGGCTGGGGCGCGGGCTGGGTCTACATGTGGACGCTGGTCGTGGCGATGTCCGCGGTCTCGATCTTCGCCGCCGGCTTCGTCGCCAAGGTCTTCGGCTGGGAGCTCGGCACCGGCGGCCAGGCGCTGCTGGCGTGGGTCATCCTGCTGCTCGGCACCGCCGCCAACGTGGCCGGCCGGCTCGTCCTCAAGGTCCTGATGACCGGCAGCATCCTCGCCGAGATCGTGGGCTCCGTGGGGCTCGGCGTGTGGCTGCTGCTCTTCCACCGGGAGAACTCGCTCTCGGTGCTCACCGACGGCTTCAGCACCGAAGGGTTCCTGTCGCTGTCCGGGCCCTTCCTCATCACCACCGCCTTCGTCGGCTGGTCCTTCGTGGGGTTCGAGAGCGCGGGCTCGATCGCCGAGGAGGTGCAGCGACCCCCGGCGGAACCTCCCGAAGGCGGTGATCTTCTCCATCGCCTTCATCGCCCTCATCGTGACCTTCTCCGCGCTGGCCATCATCGTCTCGATTCCCCCCGACATCGCCGCCAACAGCGCGGACCCGGTCTACGACACGCTGCGCTTCCACCTCGGAGAGACCGCCGCCCGCAGTGCCGAGGTGATGTACGCGATCGGCTTCCTGGCCTCGTTCCTCGCCTTGCAGACCTCTGCCTCGCGGATCATCTGGTCCTACGCCCGGGACCGTGCACTGCCCGCCTCGAGGCTCCTCTCGACGCTCACCCGGAGCGAGCGACAGCCGGTGTTCGCCCTGGTCGTGGCCACCACGATCGGCTCGGCGATCATCCTGTTCAGCAGGCTGGCCCCTGACTTGTACACGTTGCTGCTGAACTTCACCTCCGGCGGCTTCTACCTGGCGTTCCTGTTCCCGCTGGTGGGCAACCTGGTGGTGCGGCTGCGGGGGGACTGGCAGCCCGGGCCGTTCAGCTTCGGTCGCTGGGGGACCCCGCTGGCCGTCGTGGCCACGGTGTGGGCGGCCCTGCAGTTCCTCAACATCGCCTGGCCGCGGGACTTCTACCCCGAGGCACCCTTCCTCAACTGGTCGATCGCCCTGGCGGTCCTGGCCCTGGCCGTCGGCGGCACCGCGATCTACCTGTCCCTGCGCCGCGGCATCACCGGCTTCGCGGCCGCCGACCTCGACGACGAGGAGGTCTCCCGATGACGGGCGTCGCCCTGGTCACCGGTGCCGCGAGCGGGATCGGCGCCGCGATCGCCGCCGAGCTGTCCGACCGCGGGTGGCAGGTCGCCGGGGTCGACCTGAGGCCCTCGCACTGGGACGCGAGCTACGAGGTCGACGTCGCCGACCCCGGCGCCGTGTCCGCCGCGGTCGCGGCCGCGGAGCGGGACCTCGGACCCCTGCAGGCCACGGTGTCGGCGGCCGGCCACTACGAGATGGCCCCGGTGGCCTCGATCACGCAGGAGGAGTGGCACCGGATGCTGCGCGTCCACCTCGGCGGCGCGCTCAACCTCGCCCGGGCGGCTGCGCCCGGGATGGTGGCCCGTGGGGCCGGAAGCATCGTCGCGCTCACCTCCGAGCTGGCCATCGGCGGGGGAGGCGGCGACGCGCACTACGCCGCCGCGAAGGGCGCGGTGATCGGGCTGGTGCGCAGCCTGGCCGCCGAGCTCGCCGAGCACGGCGTCCGCGTCAACGCAGTGGCCCCGGGGCCCACCGACACCCCGATGCTCGCTGCGGAGTCGCCGTGGCGCGACCCCGACTACCTCGACACCCTGCCGCTCGGTCGGCTCGTCGCCCCGGAGGAAGTCGCCCTCGTCGTCGCCCACGTCATCGAAGAGGGAACGTTCATGACCGGAGAGATCGTCTCCCCCAACGCCGGGGCGGTGATCTGATGGCTCGCCGTCACCGCTGCCAGCAGGGGCGCGTCGCCCTGGTCACCGGCGGCGCGCAGGGCATCGGCCTGAGCATCGTCGAACGGCTGGTCGCCGACGGTGCGGTCGTCGCCCTCAACGACCGCACCGCCGACGACCGGATGACGGCTGCGGTCGCCGCGACCGGCGCCCACCCCGCACCCGGCGACCTCTCCGACCCTGATGTGGTCGCCGACCTGGTGGCCGACGTGGAACGCACCCTCGGCACCATCGACGTGCTGGTCGCCAACCACGCCGCGATGTCCATGGCGCCGCTGGTCGACCACGACCTCGACGACTGGTGGCGGGTCGTGGACACCAACCTGTCGGCAACGTTCTCGCTGGTCCAGGCGGTGCTCCCGGGGATGCGCCGGGCCAACGGCGGCCGGATCGTGATGATCTCCTCCGAGTGGGGCGTCACCGGCTGGCCCCACGCCACGGCGTACGCCGCCTCCAAGGCCGGGATCATCTCGTTGACGAAGACCCTCGGTCGCGAGCTCGGCCCGGAGGGCATCATCGTCAACACCGTCGCTCCGGGCGTGGTGGACACCCCACAGCTCGACGTCGACGCCCGCGACGCGGGGCTCACGCACGCCGAGGTCGTGGCGCGGTACGCAGCGGGGATCCCGCTGGGCCGGGTCGGCCGGACGTCCGAGATCGCCGCTGCCGTGGCCCTGCTCGCCGACCCCCGACTGTCTGCCATGGTCGGGCAGGTGGTCCAGGTCAACGGCGGGACGACGAGGGCGCGCGGATGAGCCTCCGTCCCGGGTCACCGCACCCCCTCCCGAGCAGGAGCCGTTCCCATGCTTGAGCCTCGCGTCACCGCCGAAGACGTCGTCGGTCAGGTCGACGGCCTGCAGGTCCCGCGCTTCGCCGGGCACAGCACCTTCGCCCGGCTGCCCCGGCTGGAGGACGTCGCGGCGTACGACGTGGCCGTGGTCGGGGTCCCCTTCGACACCGGTGTGACCTACCGGCCCGGGGCACGGTTCGGCCCCGCGGCGATCCGGCAGGGCTCCCGGCTGCTGCGTCCCTACAACCCGGCGCTGGACGTGGAGCCGTTCGCCGGCGTGCAGGTGGTCGACGCGGGCGACATCGCAGCGAACCCGTTCGACATCGGGGAGGCGATGACGCAGATCCAGGCGGGGGTGGGCCAGCTGGTCGCCGGGGGCAGGCCGGTCGTCGTCCTGGGCGGCGACCACACGGTGGCGCTGCCCACCCTCCGCGCCCTGCATGCCGAGCACGGCCCCATCGCCCTGGTGCACTTCGACGCCCACCTCGACACGTGGGACACCTACTTCCACGCGCCGTACACCCACGGCACGCCGTTCCGTCGTGCGTGGGAGGAGGGGCTGCTGGACGCCGGCCGCACCATGCACGTCGGCATCCGGGGGTCGCTCTACTCCGAGTCCGACCTGCGCCAGGACGCCGAGATGGGGTTCAGGATCGTGCACGCCCGGGACCTGGACCGGCTCGGAGCGGACCGGGTCGTGGAGATGGTCCGCGAGCGGGTCGGGGACGCTCCGGTCTACGTCTCGGTCGACATCGACGTGCTCGACCCCGGGTTCGCCCCGGGCACCGGCACCCCGGAGGCCGGGGGACTGACCAGCCGCGAGCTGCTCGCGATGATCCGGGGGTTCGACGGCGCCCGCCTGGTGGCCGGCGACGTCGTCGAGGTGTCCCCGGCGTACGACCACGCGGAGATCACCGCGGTCGCCGCCGCCAACATCGCCTACGAGTACTGCTCGCTGTTCGCCAAGGGGGCACGATGACGGCCCACGCCCCAGGACCCGACCCCGCCGGGCCCGTCACCTGGCCGCGGGGTTACCGGGCGGCGGCGTCCTTCACCTTCGACGTGGACGCCGAGTCGGCGGTCCTGTCCGCGGCGCCCGGCTCCCAGGGGCGCGCCGGGGTCATGAGCCACCAGTCCTACGGCCCCCTCGTCGGAGTGCCCAGGATCCTGCGGATCCTCCAGCGGCACGACGTGACCGCCACCTTCTTCGTGCCCGGCTTCACCGCGGATCGCTACCCCCGGGTGGTCCGTGCCATCGTCGAGGCCGGGCACGAGGTCGCCCACCACGGGTACCTGCACGAACCCCTGGAGGGGGTGGACGCCGAGACCGAGGCGGACTACCTCGACCGGGGGCTCGAGGCGCTGGAGCGCGTGGCGGGGGTGCGCCCGCAGGGCTACCGGGCACCGATGTGGGAGCCCACCTGGAACACCGCGCGACTGCTCGCCGAGCGCGGCTTCCTCTACGACTCCAGCCTCATGGACGCCGACGTCCCCTACGAGCTGGCGGTCTCGGGAGTCCCCGGCGTCGACTCGGTCGTGGAGATCCCGATCCACTGGGCCCTCGACGACTGGGAGCAGTACTGCTTCCTGCCCGGCATCTCCGGGGAAGGCCTGATCGAGAGCCCCGCCAAGGTGGAGCAGATGTGGGCGCTCGAGCTGGACGCGATGCGCGAGGTCGACGGCTGCTTCGTGCTGACCAACCACCCCTTCCTCACCGGCCGGCCGGCGAGAGCCGTCGTGCTGGACCGGATCATCGGACAGGCTCTCGCCCACGGCGACCTCTGGGTCGCGAGCCTGGGACAGATCGCCGAGCACGTCCGCGCGCTGGGGTTGGCACCGCGCACCGTGGAGCGCCCCGAGCCCGGCTGACGCGACCGACCCGTGATGCCCCAGGATGGAGCGGTGAGCACCTGGTGGCGACGTGCCGTCTCCCGTGAGGTCGACCGGTTCCGCAAGGACGGGCCTCAGGCGCTGGCCTGGTCCCTGCGGATCACCGTGGCTGCGGTGTCGAGCTACGTGGTGGCGCTGCTGCTCTTCCCCGGGACCCAGCCGCTGCTCGCCCCGCTCACCGCCATGCTCGTCGTCCAGGTCACCCCGGTCACGCTGCTCGCCTCCGGTGTGGACCGGGTGGTCTCCGTGGTCTCCGGGGTCTTCCTCGCCGTCGTCTTCGCCGCGCTGGTGCCCCTGGAGTGGTGGAGCCTGGGACTGCTCATCCTGGTCTCCCTCATGCTGGGCCAGGCCCTGCGGCTGCAGTCCAACCTGATCGAGGTGGCGATCAGCGCGATGCTCGTGCTCGGGGTCGGGTCGCTCAGCGCAGGGACCGCAGCGTGGCAGCGGATCACCGAGACCCTGGTCGGGGCCGCGGTGGGCGTCGTGGCCAACCTGCTGTTCCCGCCGAAGGTGGCCACCGCCGACGCAGGCAAAGCCATCGACGGTCTCGCCGACTCGATCTGCGGCCTGCTCACAGGGGCCGCTGACGGCCTGGTCGAGCTCGTGCACACCGGCGCGGACCCCAGACCAGCCACGCTCGGCTGGTTGGAGGACGCCCGTCGGATCAACCACGACATCCCGCAGGTCGGGGCCGCTCTCCTGCACGCCGAGCAGGGGCGGCGGCTCAACGTCCGGGCCGTCGGCCAGCCCGACGTGGGGCCCGGGCTGCGCCAGGGTCTGGAAGCACTGGAGCACTCCTCGGTCGCGGTCCGAGGGCTCTTCCGGGCACTGGCCGACGCGGCCCACGACGCCACGTGGCTCGCCGACGAGGTGGCCGACGACGTCCTGCTCGGTCTCGCGCAGACCTTGCGTGAGCTCGCCGCCGGGATCGACGCCTTCGGCCAGCTGGTCCGGGACGAGGGCGACCTGGCCCGCACCGTCTCCGCGGCCGACCTACGGTCCCTGCGGGGGTCGCTCGAGGGGCTGCACGAGGCCCGGGCACGGCTCGACGACCTGCTGGTGGCCGGGTTGCCCCCCGGGCTGGTCGAGCTGCACGCAGCGGAGCTGGCGACCGTCAAGCGGCTGCAGCGCGAGATGGACGTCGACGAGCGGGTGCGCCGACAGGTGCGGATGGTCAGGAGCGCCCGTCCCCGCTACCCGCGCCTGCGGGAGCCGACGCTCCAGCCCCGTCCAGGGCGCTCCGAGAGCCCCCCTCCCGACCCCGAGACGCAGGTTCTCCGCCGGGTCGAGGACGACGACCCGGACCGGTGAGGGCCCCCTCGTCCCGGTGCCTCGCTGCCGGGACCATGGTCACTTTCCGCGTAAAGTCGCCCGCGCGCGGCGTGGGAACGACCTAGGGTCGTGGTGTTCTCGAAACAGCGATGGGATGTCCCGAATGATGCGTGTGTGCTGGCCCCCGACCGACCACCTGGCTGCCGCCTCCCCGGCCTACCAGGTGGGGCATCGGGTCTTCGGACGGCACGGCGCCACGCTCGACTACTTCGCCGGGGCCGTCGTGGCCGTCGAGCCGGACGAGGTCTACCCCTACGCGGTCGACCTCGGCGACGGGGACGTGATCCGGGTGCTCGCACGGGAGATCGAGAGCGACCTGCCGGAGCCGGGTCTCAGCCTGGACGCCATGGTCGACTGGCTCACCGCCTGAGCAGACCTGCGGTCAGGGCGCGCTGAGGGTCGCTTCGAGCCCGAGGTGCTCGCCGTACCGCTCGGCGGCCCCGCGCAGCGCGGCCAGGTCGTCGGTGTCCAGGGCGCGGTAGGGCTGGAGTGCGAAGTCCACCCGACCGCCGCGGAGCGTGCGCCGCACCGCCGCCACGATCTGGGCGTCGACCAGGGCCATCCCCAGCGTGCTCTCCCGGGTGCGGGGCACGACCCCTGCCGCGTCCAGCACCCAGCGGGAGTCCTGGTAGCCCCGGTAGGTCTCGTCGAGGATCTGGAGCAGGTGCCCTCTCGGCTCCCCGGACGGGGTTGGCTCCTGGCCCGCCAGGTGCCAGAAGACCCGGCCGTCGTGGTCGAAGCGGTCGAGCCGGTCACGCACGGCGGCCAGACCGGACCGCGCGTCGGTCAGGGTGAGCGTGGCCCAGTACGCCAGGTCCCGTTCGGTCGCCGGCCCGTGGCCGGTGACGTAGCGCAGTGCGAGCTCGGCCAGCGCCTCGTCCCGCGCCAGCCGCCGCGGCGTCGGCACCCGGTCGGCGAGCAACGCGTAGGTGTGCTCGCTACCGGTGCCGGCTGGACGGCCGCTGCAGAGCAGGCCGTCCAGCTCGACGTGCGCGAGCAGGGTCGTCAGCACCTGGCTGGAGGGCCGCAGACCGCGGTCCTCCAGCGCCTCGGCCAGCTGTCTGCGGGTCAGCTCGCCCTGCTCTCGCAAGGTCTGCGTGACGGTCGAGGTCAGGGTCTCGACGGTGGCGTCGTCGAGTCCGTGCGTGACCCGGAGCTGCTGCCCGGTGATCCGCCGGACCCGGGGTCCGGTCAGGTCGAGCAGCCAGCCGAGGTCGTCGGCGGTCACGAAGTGCCACGTGGGCCGCAGCACGTGCGTGCGCAGGACGGTGCCCTCCGCCAGCGCGTCGGCCAGGCAGGCGGGGGTCGGGTCCTCGCTGCGCGCTGCCACGGCCCAGCCCGACTGGCCGGGGTTCTCCGCCTGGACCGCCAGCAGCGAGGCGACCACAGCCGGGGCGGTGACGGCGTGCGGAGCGACGAGGTGCTGGCTGCGCAACCGCCACCGAGCGAGATCGTGGTCGTCCATGGGACCACCCTGCCCGTTCGGCGGCGGTCCGGTCAGCCGTGCGCGACCCATGCGGTGAAGCTGCGCGGCTCGCCCAGCCAGTCGACGAGTCCGTCGCTGGTGCCGTCACGCCGGGTCCCGGCCACGCGTACGGCGACTCGCACCTCCTCGGGACTGCCGACCGCCTCGCGCGCGATCCGCATGCGCACCCGCTCCTTCTGGTACCGCACCGTCATCTCGTAGGAGCCCTCGACGGGGTCGCCCCACTGCTTCGTCCCGAAGCCCTCGGTCTCCAGCAGGGCGTAGTCGGTGCCCTCGTAGTAGCCGCCGACGAAGACGAACTCCGGGCCCTTGTCGTTGGCGTCGGTGTCGAGGTAAACCGCGCCACCGGAGCCCGTGGCCGGGTCGCGGCGCAGGTTGGTGTGGCTGGTCACGACCACGATGTTCCTCTCGTGGTGCCTGACCTGGACGGCCCGCAGGTCGGAGCCGTGCCCGGTGTCCGCCGGGTCCTCGACGCCGATGCTGGCGGCGCGGGCCGGCCCGGCGACGCCGAGGGCCAGCGCAGCCGTCAGGACGGCGGTGGTCGTGGTCGACAGGGTGCTGGTGGTTCTGGTCATGTCCTTCTCCTGTGGGTCTCCCGGTCCGGGCGGGCCCCCCGCTGGGGCCACGCGGTCAAGACGCGGACGAGCCCGCTTGGGTTGCATCCCGGGGCAGGTGTCTTCGCCGGCCGCGCTCGGCGCCCGAAGCGTCGGAGCGGCGTCCTACAGTCGGGCCATGACCCACCAGGGGGTCCCCCGAAGCAGACGAGGAGTGTGAGCGAGATGGCTGAGGTTGTGCTGTTCCACCACGTGCAAGGGCTCACCGGCGGCGTGGTCGGCTTCGCCGACGCCCTGCGGGACGCAGGGCACCGCGTGCACACACCGGACCTGTTCGACGGCCGTCGCCCGCCGACCCTGGAGGACGGGGTCGCCCACGTCCGGACGCTCGGGGACGCTCTCGAGGCGCGCGTCGCCGGGGCGCTGGCCGAGCTGCCCGACGAGCTCGTCTACGCCGGGTTCTCCTTCGGCGCCGGCACGGCCCAACGGCTCGCGCAGACCCAGGCGGGGGCTCGCGGCGCGCTGCTCTACGAGTCCTGCATCCCGATCACGGGGGAGTGGGCGTTCGGTGCGTGGCCGGCCGGGCTGCCGGTCCAGGTGCACGGGATGGACCAGGACCCGTTCTTCGCCCTCGAGGGCGACCTGGACGCCGCCAAGAGCCTGGTCGAGAGCGTCGGACCCGAGCTCGCAGAGCTCTTCGTCTACCCCGGTGACCGGCACCTGTTCACCGACAGCTCCTTGCCGTCCTTCGATGCGGAGGCCACCGCCCTGGTGCTGAGCCGGTCGCTCCGCTTCCTCGGTCGGCTGGGCTGACCCGGCCTCCGGTCGGGGTCGGCGGGCAAACCGGTTGAGCGCGCCGAGGTTCGGCGGTTGGGTGGAGGACATGACAGCCGAGCTGGTCCGCGTGGACCGTGCGACCGACGCGCAGCGCTACCTCGCCACCGACCAGACGGTGTGGTTCGCCGAGGTGCTGCCCACTCCTGCGGAGGAGCTCCTCGACGGCCTGCCGCCCGAGCACCGGTTCGCTGCGAGCCTCGACGGGGCGGACCCGCGGACCTACCCGGGCATCTACGGCGTGTTCCCGCTGACGTTGGCGGTTCCCGGTCCGGGCGGCGCCACGAGCCAGGTGCCGTGCGCAGGGCTGACCTGGGTGGGGGTGCATCCCGACCACCGCCGCAAGGGCGTCCTGACTGCGATGCTGCGCCACCACTTCGAGCAGGTGCGGGACCAGCCGGGGGTTCATGTCTCGGCGCTGCACGCCAGCGAGCCCGCCATCTACGGCAGGCACGGGTACGGTCTGGCCTCGCTCGAGCACGAGGTCACCCTCGGCCGCGGCGCCACGCTCACCGCCCCGCACCTCGACGAGGCGGCGGCCGGTGTCACCACCGCGCTCCACACCGTCTCCGAACCGGAGGTGCCCGACCGGCTGCGCCGGTGCCACCTCGCCGTCGCCGAGCCGGGAGCCGTGGTGGGTGAGGAGGGCTACTACCGCCGGGTCTGCACGGACCGGCCGGAGGAGCTGAGGGACAAGGAGCCGACCCGGGTGCTGTTCGCCCGACGCGACGGGGCCGACGTCGGCTTCGCGCTCTTCCGGCGCACCCACAAGTGGGAGAGGGGCCGACCCAGCGGCGAGCTGTCGATCCCCTTCCTGGTGGGCGATGCCGCGGCTCGACTCGTGCTCCTGCGCCGCCTGCTCGACTTCGACCTGATCGGCACGGTCAAGGTGCACGGGGTCGGCGCGGACGACCCGCTGCTGCTGTGGGCCGGCGGGCCCCGTTCGGCCTCCGACGTGGCGACCTACGACAGCCTGTGGATCCGGCTCGTCGACCTGCCGGCTGCGTTGTCGGCGCGCACGTGGAGCGCCCGGTGCGACGTGGTCATCGAGGTCTCCGACCCTGCCGCGCCGTGGAACGACGGGTGCTGGCGGGTCATCGTCGACGAGCACGGCGCGGCGACCGTGGTCCGGTCGGTGGAGCCTGCGGACCTGCGCCTGCCCGTCTCGGCGTTGGGCGGCGCCTACGTCGGGGGCGGCAACCTGGTCGCCCTCCAGCGGGCCGGTCTGGTCCTCGAGCGTCGCCGGGGGGCGGTCGCCGAGCTGTGGCGCGCGCTGCGCAGCGACGTCGCCCCCTCGGCCGCGGTCGGCTTCTGAGTCCGGCACCACCGCGCCGGACAACGCGGGGCTGGTGCGGGCCGCCGAGGGGCTCAGGATCGAGGCACGCTGGAGTCAGGAGGCCTGACGCCGCTCCTCGGGAGGTGCGCCGACCGCGAACGAGAGGGGCACGCCCTTGCTGGCCAGCACGGTGCAGAGCTGGTCGGCCGAGCGTGCGTCGGTGACCGCGCCCACGAGGGCGTGCACGTCGATCACCTGGGCGTCGGCGTCGACGAGCAGGTTCGTCGGGTCGTAGCTCATGGTGAACCGGGCGCCGGTGTGGTCGACGAGGGCGGCGGCGACCGCGCTCGCGACGAGCGACCTGGCGGTGCGCTCGAGGCGCTGCGGTGTCGCGTCGTCCGCGGCCGCATGGCGGACCAGGAGGTGGCCCCGGCCCGCGCCGATCGCGGAGATCGCCTCGCCGAGGTCGACCGCCGCCCGGTCGGGGTGGTCGCTCGGCGCGACGAGCAGCGCGGCACGCTCGTAGGCCTCGGCCCGGCCCGCCTGCCGGGCGATCCACTCGAGGCTGCGCGAGGTCCGCCCCGAGTCCCGGAACATCCAGCGCTCCAGCACCGCCAGCACGCGGTCGACGTCGGCAACCAGGGTCAGGGCAGGACGGTCGTCCTCGGCGCGGCGACCGGTGCACTCCCTGGTGGGGAGGGATCGCAGGGAGGCGAGCCGGTCGCGCAGCGGCGGGTGCGTGTCGTGGGCAGCCTGAGGGGCCGTCGTGCCGGCCTCTGCGGCGGTGCAGAGCTGGTCGTCGCCGAGCGAGGCGAGCATCCACTGGAAGCCCTGGTAGAGGCGTTCGGGTCGGGCGTGGGGCAGGCGGAAGACGTGGAAGTCCAGGAAGTGGGCCCATCGCAGGGCCAGGGTCGGGCACTGGCGCAGGGCGGTCGCGGCGGCGGCGTGCCCGGCGAGCCTGTGGCTCCAGGCGTCCGCCTCGACCTCGAGCCGCCGGGCGCCGGGCCGGGTGATCCCCAGGAAGGCACGGGCGGGGAGGCCCACCACCCGAGCCGTCAGCGACCTCGAGCCGAGCTGGGCCAGCAGGCGCTGGATCGCCCGGTGCCCGCGGTACGCCGCCAGCGTGGCTGCGGAGTTGCGGTGGCTGTCGTGGGCCAGCTCGTGTGCCAGCAGCGCGCGCAGCTGTTGCCGGGAGAGCCCGCAGAGGACCGCGGCCCCGAGGTGGAGCACGCGGTGGCCGCCCGCCAGGCCGAGAAGGCGGACCCGCTCGTGCACCGCGACGTCCAGACCCGGCACGAGGCGCAGCTCGTCGGGGGGTCGTGCTCCCGTGGCGGCCGCCAGCCCGCGGACCTCCGCCCAGAGCAACGGCTGCTCCAGCTCGCCCAGGGCCACGCCGTCGCCGTCGTCGAGCCCAGCGCGATGCACGACCAGCCCCGCCCGCCCGACGAGCACGAGGAGGGCAGCCAGGACCACGGAGAGCGGCACCACGACGGCGGGCCCGAGACCGTGGACGCCCGCCTGGACCAGCGCGGCCGCCAGCCCGGCGACCAGCACGCCAGGCAGGACGAAGACCCCGACCAGCAGAGCGGCCGCGATCAGTGAACGCGCCGCGACACCCATACAGACCCCTAGCAAAACGTACGTAGCATCCCATTTTGGACCATAAACCCCCTTCATGGGGCGCATTGCCCGTCGCCGTCGTCAAGCCGCCCACAACGTGTTGATGAGTGGGCTGTGAGTTCGTGAGGACAAGTTGACCTTCCGGTGATGGTGCGAGTGACGGCACCGAAATCTTGCGCCCACAGACTCGGGGCACCCGACACCCCTGGAGTCCCGCGATGACCACGACAGACCCGTACCCCCCCACCGCCCAGCAGGTCGCCGTCGCCGTCCCTACCACCCCACCCGGTCGGCGCACCGGCCGGTGGATCGACGACTGGCGCCCCGAGGACGAGCAGTTCTGGGCCGGGGAAGGGCGGCACGTCGCCCGGCGCAACCTTGCCTGGTCGATCTTCGCCGAGCACCTCGGCTTCTCCGTGTGGCTGATCTGGAGCGTGAGCTCGGCCTTCCTGCTGGCACAGGGCTACTCCTTCAGCCCGCAGCAGCTGTTCCTCCTGGTCGCCCTGCCCAACCTGGTGGGTGCGCTGCTGCGGATCCCCTACACGTTCGCCGTGCCGTTCTTCGGCGGCCGCAACTGGACGATGATCAGCGCGGCCCTGCTCTTGATCCCGACCATCGGCTTCGCGTTCGCGGTGTCCAACCCTGACACGCCGTACTGGGCCTTCTGCCTGATCGCGGCCACAGCCGGCTTCGGTGGTGGCAACTTCGCCAGCTCGATGGCCAACATCAACTTCTTCTACCCCGCAGCCAAGAAGGGTGCCGCGCTCGGGCTCAACGCCGCCGGCGGCAACCTGGGCGTCTCGCTCATCCAGTTCTTCCTGCCGGTCGTCGTCGGCGGCGCCGGCGTCTTCGGGCTCGTCAAGGCCAGTCAGGGCGGCATCCACCTCGAGCGTGCCGGCTGGCTGTACGCCGGGTTGGCGCTCACCGCCACGCTCGCCGCCTACCTGTGGATGGACAACCTCGGCACCGCCACCGGCGCGCCGCGCGAGGCCATCAAGGTCGTCACCAAGAAGCACACCTGGGTGATGTCCTTCCTCTACGTCGGCACCTTCGGCTCCTTCATCGGCTACTCCGCCGCGATGCCGCTGCTGATCAAGCTGAAC
The DNA here is from genome assembly GCA_963784485.1 of uncultured Actinomycetota bacterium. GTDB lineage: Bacteria > Actinomycetota > Actinomycetes > Propionibacteriales > Nocardioidaceae > Marmoricola_A. The sequence continues at coordinate 1,619,693 of CAWARH010000005.1, forward strand.
TTCTGGGTCCCGGAGCCCGCTCCGCTCGGCACCGGCGTCTACTTCGCCTACTACGCCTTCCTGGGCGCGGGAATCGGCTCGGCCACCCGCCCCTTCGGCGGGTGGCTGGCCGACCGCTTCGGCGGCGCCCGGATCACCCTGGGAGCCTTCGCGGGCATGATCGTGTTCACCCTCGGGGTGCTCTGGACCCTGATGCGGCTCACCCCGAACCCGGCCGCCGACCCGGCGATCGCCGCGGACAACCAGAGCTGGTTCCCGCTGTTCCTCGGGTTCTTCCTGCTGGTCTTCGCCTCCACGGGCATCGGCAACGGCTCGGCCTACAAGATGATCCCGGCCATCTGGCGCGCCGAGGTCGACGTGACCACCCAGCCCGGCACCCCTGAGCGGCACGCGGCCCTGGTGACCTCCACCCGACAGGCCTCGGCCGCCCTCGGTGTCATCGGCTCCGTCGGTGCCATGGGCGGCTTCCTCATCCCGATCGCCTTCAGCTCCCCCTGGGTGGACAGCCCGCTGTCGGCGACCAAGGGCGCGTTCGTGGTCTTCACCGCCTACTACGTCGTGTGTGCCCTGGTGGTGTGGGCGGTCTACCTGCGCCGCACCCGCCCGGGCCACGTCCACATCTGAGAGGCAGCCGGTGACGACGCTCACTCACTGCCCCTACTGCAGCCTGCAGTGTGGGATGAAGCTGGCCCGCAGCGGTCGCGCCCTCCTGGAGGTGCAGGTCTGGCCCGAGTTCCCCGTGAACGAGGGCGGCCTGTGCCGCAAGGGGTGGACCGCCACCGGGCTGCGGGGCAGCCGTGAGCGGCTGACCTCCCCGCTCGTGCGCGACCGGGAGACCGGCGAGCTCCGGCTGGCCGACTGGGACGAGGCTCTCGACCTGGTCGCCACCCGGCTCGCGGGGCTCCGCGAGGAGTCGGGACCGGACACCGTCGGCGTCTTCGGCGGCGGCGGCCTCACCAACGAGAAGGCTTACCAGCTGGGCAAGTTCGCCCGGGTGGCCCTTGGAACCAGTCAGATCGACTACAACGGTCGTTGGTGCATGAGCTCTGCGGCCTCGGCTGCGAACCAGGCCTTCGGCATCGACCGCGGCCTCCCCTTCCCGCTGAGCGACCTCGAGCACACCGACGTGCTGGTTCTGGTGGGCTCCAACCTCGCCGAGACGATGCCCCCGGCGTCGCGCCACCTGGACCGGTTGCGGGACAACGGCGGCACCGTCGTGGTGGTCGACCCACGGCGTACGCCGACCGCAGACCGTGCCGACGTGCTCCTCCAGCCGGTGCCGGGCACGGACCTGGCTCTCGCCCTGGGCGTGCTGCACCTCCTGGACGCCGCGGGCGCCGTCGACGAGGAGTACGTTGCCCGGCGCACCACCGGCTGGGACGGGGTCCGGCACTCGGTGGCCGGCTGGTGGCCCGAGCAGGTCGAGCGCGTCACCGGTGTGCCGGCCGAGGAGGTGCGTGCCCTGGCGGACCTGCTGGCCGGCGCGGGCACCGTCACCGTGCTCACCGCCCGCGGGGCCGAGCAGCACAGCCAGGGCACCGCCACCGTGCTGGCTTGGCTCAACGTCGTCCTCGCCCTCGGCATGCCCGGCAGGCAGTACGCCGGCTACGGCTGCCTCACCGGCCAGGGCAACGGCCAAGGCGGCCGTGAGCACGGCCAGAAGTCCGACCAGCTGCCGGGGTACCGGATGATCGACGACCCCGCCGCCCGCGACCACGTCGCCGGCGTGTGGGGCGTGCCTGCCGCGTCGATCCCCGGCAAGGGACGCTCGGCCTACGAGCTGCTCGAAGCGCTGGGCCAGCCGGACGGACCTCGCTCGCTGCTCGTCTTCGGCAGCAACATCGTGGTCTCCGCCCCCAACGCCACCCGCGTCCGCGAGCGGCTCGAAGCCCTCGACCTCCTCGTCGTCTGCGACCTGGTGATGTCGGAGACCGCGGCCCTGGCCGACGTCGTCCTCCCCGTCACCCAGTGGGCAGAGGAGACCGGCACGATGACGAACCTGGAGGGTCGGGTGATCCTGCGCCAGCGGGCCGTGAGCCCGCCCGACGGCGTCCGCTCGGACCTCGACGTGATCGCCGGGCTGGCCGAGCGGCTCGGCTCCCCGGGCACCTTCTCCACCGACCCGGAGGAGGTCTTCGCCGAGCTCGGCCTCGCGTCCGCGGGCGGCCGAGCCGACTACTCCGGCATCACCTACGACCGGATACGCGACGAGCACGGCGTGTTCTGGCCCTGCCCGTCGGCCGAGCATGCCGGCACCCCACGGATGTTCACCGAGTCCTTCGCCCACGCCGACGGCCTGGCCCGCTTCGTGGCCGTCGAGCACCGGGGCACCGCGGAGCCCACAGACGCGGCGTACCCGCTGCACCTGACCACCGGACGTGTCCTGGCGCAGTACCAGTCCGGGGCGCAGACCCGCCGGATCGCCGGCCTGCCCGACGAGGGGCCCTTCGTGGAGCTGCATCCGATGCTGGCCGGCCGGATCGGTGCCGTCGACGGCGAGCCCCTGATCGTCACCACGCGACGCGGCGAGCTCAAGGCCCCTGCCCGGGTCGTCACCACCATCCGCCCCGACACCGTCTTCGTGCCGTTCCACTGGGTCGGGGCCAACCGGCTGACCAACGACGCGCTCGACCCGTCCAGTCGGATGCCGGAGTTCAAGGTCTGCGCCGCGGCGGTGCGCGCATGACCGGGCCCGCGCAGCACCGCCGGACCGTCATCGTCGGCTCCGGGATGGCCACCACCCGGCTGGTGGAGGCGCTCGTGGCGAAGGGCCACACGGGCATCCTCGTGCTCGGCGACGAGCCGCACGCGCCGTACAACCGGATCCTGCTCTCGGCCGTCCTCGAAGGCACCCACCGTCCCGAGGCGATCACGCTCCGTTCCCCGCAGTGGTACGCCGACCACGGCGTCGACCTGCGGCTCGGGGCGCGAGTCCTCGACGTGGACACGGCCCACCGTGAGGTGATGCTGGTGGACGGGCAGCGCTTCGGCTACGACGTGCTGGTCCTGGCCACCGGCTCGATCCCGACGCTGCCGCCGATCCGTGGGCTGGTCCGGATGGACGGCACGCTGCACCCGGTCGTGCACGCCTTCCGCAGCCTCGACGACTGCCTGCGGCTGGACCACGCCGTCCCGTCGGCCCGCAACGCGGTGGTCGTCGGCGGCGGGCTGCTGGGCCTGCAGGTCGCGCGGGCCCTGAGCGTGCGAGGCCTGGAGACCGAGATCGTCGAGGGCGGCGAGCACGTGCTGCGCAGCCAGGTCGGCTCGCCGGCCGGGAAGATCATCGCCCGCGACCTCAAGCGGCTCGGAACCACCGTCTACACCGGGGCGCGGGCGATCCGGCTGACCGCCGAGGAGACTGAGGAGGGGACCACCCACGGCCTGCGGCTCGACAACGGGTTCACGCTCGAGACCGACCTGCTCGTGCTCACCGCCGGCGGTCGTCCCGCCACGACGCTGGGCAAGCGCGCCGGGCTCGTCGTCCGCCGAGGGGTCGTCGTCGACCACCACCTCCGCACCAGCGACGCGTCGATCTACGCGATCGGCGACTGCGTCGAGCACGACGGGACCGTGACCGGCTTCGTCCCGCCCGCCTGGGAGCAGGCGCAGCACCTCGCAGCCCACCTGGCCGGGGAGGAGGTGGCCTATGCCGGGGCGCGCACCGTGGCCAGGCTCCGGGCCACCGACCTCGACGTCGCCGTGCTCGGGGACCCCGAGACCGCCGAGGGTCAGGTGGTCGAGGTGACCAACCCCGTCGTGGGGTCGCACCGCAAGCTCGTGGTCCGCGACGGCGTCATCGTGGCCGCCACCCTTGTCGGCGACCTGTCCCGGATCGGGCTGATCACCCAGCACTACGACCGAGGCACGGTCCTCAGCCCCGACGAGCCCGGTGACCTGCTGATGGCGGACCGGCCGTCGATGCGGATCAGCCTGCCCGACGACGCCGAGGTCTGCACCTGTGCCGGCGTCACCGCGGGCGCCGTGCGGGTGTGCTCGTCGCTGGAGCAGGTCCGCGAGACGACCCGCGCGACCACCGGCTGCGGCGGCTGCTCGCCCGCGGTCCGCCAGCTGCTCGCCCTCCGCAGCCCCCTTCCCACCGCCTGACCCCCCGTCTGACCCCCCGTCTGACCCCGCCCGCCCGACCTGAGACCAGCTCGACCTCCGAAAGGACCCATCATCGTGATGGCACATCTGCGCAAGACCCTCGTCGTCGTCGGCAACGGCATGGTCGGCCACCGTTTCGTCCAGGCGGCCATCGAGCGCGGCCTGACCGAGACCCACGACGTGGTCGTGATCGGCCAGGAGCCGCGCCCGGCCTACGACCGCGTCGGGCTGACCTCCTTCTTCGAGGTCGGCGCCGAGGCGCTCTCGCTGCTCCCCACGGGCGTGTACGAGGACCCGCGCGTCCGTCTCGTCCTGGGCACCGAGGTCGCCGCCGTCGACCGTGAGGCGCGGACCGTCGCCCTCTCCGACGGTGAGGAGCTGGCCTACGACGAGCTGGTGCTGGCCACCGGCGCGGCGCCGTTCGTCCCGCCGCTCCCCGGCAGGGACCTGGACGGCTGCTTCGTCTACCGCACCATCGAGGACCTGGAGGCGATCCGCGAGGCGGCGGCCACCGCCCGCGTCGGTGCGGTGGTCGGCGGCGGGCTGCTCGGGCTCGAGGCCGCCAACGCGCTGTCCCAGCTGGGTCTGGAGACACACGTCGTCGAGATGGCGCCGCGGCTGATGGCGGTCCAGGTCGACGACGCCGGTGGCACCACGCTGACCCGCCACGTGGAGCGGCTCGGTCTGAGCGTGCACACCGGCGCGACGACCACCGAGGTGATCGGCGAGGACGGGCGCGTCACGGGCCTCGGACTCAGGGACCGTGACCCCATCGAGGCCGACGTGGTCGTGTTCTCCGCGGGCATCCGGCCCCGCGACTCGCTGGCCCGCACCGCGGGGATCGACGTCGCCGAGCGGGGCGGGGTGCTCGTCGACGAGCAGTGCCGCAGCTCGGACGAGCACGTGTGGGCGATCGGCGAGTGCGCGGCGCCGGGCGGGAGGATGTACGGCCTGGTGGCGCCGGGCTACACGATGGCGGAGGTCGTCGTCGACGTCCTGGTCGGCGGGGAAGGCACCTTCACCGGCGCCGACATGTCGACCAAGCTGAAGCTGATGGGCGTTGACGTGGCCTCCTTCGGGGACGCCTTCGCGGCCACCGAGGGCGCCCTGGAGCTGGTCTTCTCCGACGCGGTGACCGGGGTCTACAAGAAGCTGGTCATCTCCGAGGACGGCCGCCAGCTGCTGGGCGGCATCCTGGTCGGCGACGCGACGGCGTACGGCGTGCTGCGGCCGATGGTGGCCTCCGGCATCGAGCTGCCCGACAACCCCGAGGAGCTGATCCTGCCCACCGGCCGCGGCGGCGCCGAGATCGGGCTGCCCGACGAGGCCGTGGTCTGCTCCTGCAACAACGTGACCAAGGCCGCCATCGTCGACCACGTCTCCCGGGCCGAGGCGCCCTGCGACAGCGCCTACTGCGTGACGGCCTGCTCCAAGGCCGGCAGCACCTGCGGCTCCTGCAAGCCGGTGGTCAAGAAGGTCGTCGAGGACTGGTTCGCCGAGCAGGGCAAGGAGGTCGACCGCAGTCTGTGCGAGCACTTCGCGCTGACCCGTGCCGAGCTCTTCGACGTCGTCGCGGTGCACAAGTACACCCGCTTCGACGACATCGTCGCCGGCCACGGGACCGGGCGGGGCTGCGACATCTGCAAGCCCGCGGTCGCCTCGATCCTGGCCAGCCAGCTCAACGGGCACGTCCTCGCGGAGGGCAACCGGACCCTGCAGGACACCAACGACGCCTACCTGGCCAACATCCAGAAGAACGGCACCTACTCGGTGGTGCCCCGGATCGCGGGCGGAGAGATCACCCCCGAGAAGCTGATCGTGCTAGGCGAGGTGGCCCGCGACTACGACCTGTACACCAAGATCACCGGTGGCCAGCGGATCGACCTGTTCGGTGCCCGGCTGGAGCAGCTGCCGGAGATCTGGCGCCGGCTCGTCGACGCCGGGTTCGAGTCCGGCCACGCCTACGGCAAGTCGCTGCGCACCGTGAAGTCGTGCGTGGGCTCGACCTGGTGCCGCTACGGCGTCCAGGACTCCACGACGCTGGCCATCCAGCTCGAGGAGCGCTACCGCGGACTGCGCTCGCCTCACAAGCTCAAGGGCGGCGTGAGCGGATGCGCCCGTGAGTGCGCCGAGGCGCGCTCGAAGGACTTCGGCGTGATCGCCACCGAGAAGGGCTGGAACCTGTACGTCGCGGGCAACGGCGGCGCCAACCCGGTGCACGCGCGGCTGCTGGCCCAGGACCTCGACACCGAGACGCTGGTGCGCTACTTGGACCGCTTCCTCATGTACTACGTCCGCACCGCCGACCGGCTCCAGCGCACCGCCCCCTGGGTGGACAGCCTGGACGGCGGACTGGACCGGGTGCGCGCGGTGGTCGTGGACGACGTCCTCGGGCTCGGCAGCGAGCTCGAGGCGGCCATGGCCCGCCACGTCGACACCTACTTCGACGAGTGGAAGGAGACCATCGACGACCCGGAGAAGCTGCGCCGGTTCGTGTCGTTCGTCAACGCCCCCGGCGTGCCGGACCCGAACATCACCTTCACCAGCAACCGCGACCAGATCCAGCCCGGCGACGTCGCCGGGCCGGTCTCGCTGGGCTCCACGATCCCTGTGGGGGCGGCCGGATGAGCACCTGGACGGCGGTGTGCAGTCTGGAGGAGATCGAGGTCGAGGGAGGGGTCGCGGCGCTCGTCGAGGGCGAGGCGGTCGCGGTCTTCCGCACCTGGGCGGGGGAGATCTTCGCGATCTCCAACTACGATCCCTTCTCACGGGCGTCGATCCTGGCGCGCGGCATCGTCGGGACCCGCGGCAGCGGGGCCGACGCGGTCCCCTTCGTGGCCTCGCCGATGCACAAGCAGGCCTTCGACCTCCGCACCGGTCAGTGTCTCGACGACGCGGAGGTCCGGGTCCCGTCCTACGAGGTCCGCCTCGACCAGGGAGCGGTCCTCGTCGGTCCCCTCCGACCCACGACCAGGGAGAGTGTGTGAGCCAGACCCCCGGCGGCGAGCCCGACCTGCCCCTGACGGGCTACCGGATCGGGGTCACCGCGGCGCGCAAGGTCGAGGAGCAGGTGACGCTCCTGGAGCGGCGTGGGGCCCGGGTGGAGGTGGCTCCAGCCCTGTCGCTGCACCCGCACCACGTCGACGACGCGGAGCTGCGCGCGGCGACCGAGGAGGTCCTCGCGAGCCACGTCGACCTGTTCCTCGCCACGACCGGCATCGGCATGAAGGCCTGGTTCGGGGCCGCCGAGGGGTGGGGGCTGCTGCCGGCGCTGCTGCAGACGCTCGGCAGGGCCGAGATCCTCGCGAGGGGTCCCAAGAGCGTGGGCGCGCTGCGCCGCTACGGGCTGCGTGAGCTGTGGTCGCCGGAGTCGGAGGAGTTCGACGACGTGCTCGACCACCTCCGCGGTCGGGACCTCGCCGGTCGCCGGATCGTGGTGCAGGAGCACGGTCAGTCGCTGTCCATGGTCGGACATGCGCTGCGCCGTCGCGGTGCCGAGGTCACCACGCTGGGGGTGTACCGGGTGGTAGCCGCGGAGGACCCGGAGCCGATGTTCCGGATCATCGACCTGATCGCCGACCGCGCCCTCGACGCGGTGACGTTCACCTCGGCGCCGGCCGTGGCGGCACTGATGGATGCTGCGGGGTCGACCGGACGCCGCGACGACATCATCTCCGCCTTCCAGGCCGACGTCGTCGCCGCGTGCGTCGGGCCGGTCACCTCGGCCGCCTTCGAGATGTGGGGGGTGCCGACGATCTACCCTGACCGCTCGCGGCTGGTGGCCATGGTCAAGCAGCTCGAGACCGAGCTACCCTCCCGCCGTGAGGGGCTGACCCTCGAGCTGGCCAGCGGTCACCAGCTGCTGCTGCACGGCGACGAGGTGCTCATCGACGGGGTCGAGGTGAGGCTGTCGGCCGCGCCGACCGCCGTCCTCCAGGCCCTGGTCAGCAACCCCGGACATGTGGTGTCCCGCCAGGCCCTGCTGGCGATGCTGCCCAGCGGCACGGCCGGGTCGGAGCACGCGGTCGAGATGGCCGTGGCCAGGCTGCGCTCGGCGCTGGGCACCCGGTCGGTGCAGACGGTGACCAAGCGCGGCTACCGGCTGGCCGTGGCGTCGTGACGGACCCGGCAGCGGGCGGCGCAGGGCCGGGCCGGCTGGTCACCGTGGCGCACGGCACGCGGAAGTCCAGCGGCAACCGGGTCGCCGCGGAGATCACCAGGCTCGTCGGGGAGCGGCTCGGCCTGCTCAGCGTGGCGGCGTACGTCGAGCTGTGCGAGCCGCTGCTGGAGGACGTGCTGGCCACCTCGGACGCCCCGACCGTGGTCGTCCCGCTCCTGCTGTCCACGGGGTACCACCTGCGGCAGGACCTGCCGCGGGCCTGTGCCGGCGCGGGCGGCCCGGTCACGCTCGGACGACCGCTGGGGGCCCACGCGCTGCTGGCGGTCGCGCAGCTCGACCGTCTCCGCAGGGCCGGCTGGTCCTTGGGTCAGCCCGTGGTGCTCCTCGCAGCCGGCTCCACCGATCCCGGCGCTACCCGTGACCTCGGCCGCGCTGCGGAGCTGTTGGCCAGGGCCTGCGGCGCGCGGGTGCGGGTGGCCACCCTGTCCGGTCTGGGAAGGCGGCCGGAGGAGGTGGTGCGACCGGGGGACGCGGTCTCGCCGTACCTGCTCGCGGGCGGGTTCTTCGCCGACCGGGGCGCCGCCCGGTCCCGTGAGGCGGGCGCGAGCGTGGTCGCCGACGTGCTCGGCCCGCACCCCCGCGTCGTCGACCTGACCGTGCGGCGGACCCGCACGCTCCTCGGCCTCGCGCGGCGCGGGCCTACAGGCCCGTCTCGACGAGGCGGACGGCGGCCGCCAGGTCGGCTGTGAGCGGCCGGTCGCTCCGGTCCGCCTCCAGCGCCGTTGCTGCCCGGTCGAAGACCTCCCTCAGCGGACCCTGCGGCGTCCGGACGGGGTCGGTCCGGATCGCGCGCACCGCGGCGACCAGCTCGCAGCCGAGCACGACGGGAGCGACCGCGACCAGCTGCTCGCACGCCCACGCGGCCTGGGTGGAGAAGCTGGCGTGCTCCTCCAGCCCCAGGGACACCGAGGCGTGACCGGTGGACACCGGCGAGCTGGCGATCCGGGCCCGGGCGAGCGCATCCTGGGCGAGGTACTCCAGGATCATCACGCCGGAGCTGCCTGGCGGCCCCGAGGCCAGGAACGCGGGCAGCCCGGTTAGGGCGGGGTTGGTCAGCGCCGACAGCCGCGCCGCAGAGAGCCCGATCACCGGGTAGGTCGCCTGACGAAGGGCGTCCAGGGTGGCCGACAGCCGGGCGGTGACGAAGCCGCCGTGGTGCAGGGGGGTGCCGTCCGCTGCGACGAGGGGGTTCTCCGTGGAGTCGTCGACCTCCACGACCACGGCGTGCCGGGTGGTGACCAGGGAGTCCACGAAGGGTGCGTGCACCTGGGGGACGGTGCGGAGGGCGAACGGGTCCTGCAACCGGACCGGCTCCCAGGTCGCCGGGTGGAGCAGGGCCATGAGGCGCCGGGCCACCGCCTGCTGGGACGCGTCGGGCCGGCCCTCGTGCACCCGGGGGTCGTAGGCCTGGAGCGACGCGCGGAGGGCGGCCGCCGACAGGGCCACCACCTTCTCCGCAGCCTGCGACACCAGGCTCAGCCGATGGTGCACGAGACTGGCCGTGGCCAGGGTCAGGGCGTTGCTCGACATGAAGGGGAGGGCGTCGCCGTCCTCGACAAGCGCAGGTGGGACGCTCCCGGACCGCCACGCCTGCTCCCCGACCAGCGTGAGGCCGAGCTGGGCCAGAGGCACCAGGTCCCCGGTGCCGATCGAGCCGAACCGGTGCAGCGCAGGGACGGCGCCCGAGGCGATCGCCGCGCCGAGGGCCGCGGCCAGCCCGGCGCTGACCCCGGAACGGCCGGAGGTGATCTGGTGCAGCCGGATGGCCATCGCCGCCCGCGCCGTGGCGTCGTCGTAGGTCTCGCCGTAGCCGGTCGCGTGGCTGCGCCACAGGCGCAGGGCGTGGGAGGTCCCGTCGCCCGGCGTGAGGTCGGTCGGCACGGTGCGCAGGGCGCCGACCCCGGTGGTCAGGCCGTAGACCGCCCCGGAGCGGGCGGCGAGGCGCAGGTGCTGCGAGGCGAGGGCGATCCGCTCGACCGAGGCGTCGGTGAGCTCGACCGGCGCCGGTCCACCCTCGACGGCCCAGGACACCAGGTGGTCCATGGGCATCCTCGCGGACGACATGAGCGGCACTCCTCGAGGCTCGGAACAGGTGGGCGTGCGGTCTCAGGCTTCGGGGGGACCGGGCTCCAGGAGGACCCGGAGCGCCTCCAGGTCCTTGCGGTTGGCGCGCCGCATGGCCGCTGCCAGGACCGGGGCGGTGACCCGGCCGAAGCCGGACGGCGCACCCTGGTTCCGGAGCGTCATCAGGGTCCCGCCGGTCGGGGTGTCGGCCCAGGTGTACGTCGTCCGCATCGGGAACGGCCCCTCGGCAGTGCTCATCACGAGCCGTTCGCCGGGGACCAGCTCGCGGATCTCGTAGGTGTAGGCGATCCGTCGGCCGAGGAAGTGGGCGACGAAGGCGATCCGCGACCCGACGACGGCGGGCGGCGGGGTCTCCCAGGTCACCGAGGAGATGTTGGCGTACCACTGCGGGGCGTTGTCCGGGTCGGCGGCGAGCCCGGCGACCCGCGCGCGGGGGACGTCGATCTCGATCGAGGTCTCCACGTCCACCGCCATGGGCCGAGGCTAGTCCCTGCGGGACAGGTCCAGCGGGCTCAGGACACGCACAAGCAGAACGGATGACCGGCCGGGTCGAGGAACACCCGGAACGTCGTCCCCGGCTGGTGGGCGTGCTTGGTTCCACCCAGCGCGAGCACCGCAGTCTCGGCGCTGTCGAGGTCGTCGACCATCAGGTCGAGGTGCATCTGCTGGGGAGCTTGCTGGGTTGGCCACACCGGCGAGGTGTAGTCCTCCACCCGTTGGAACGACAGGCACTGTCCGTAGTCGGCCCGGACGTCGGCCCAGTCCGAGGACACGTCGGCCTTCCAGTCGAGCAGCGCGGCGTAGAAAGACGCGAGCGCCGCCGGTTCCGGGCAGTCGAGGACGATGTTGGGAAAGCGTGCGATAGCCATGCGTTCACGCTACGTGCACCAGCCGACGTTCGGTGTCCGGCAGGATGCCTGCATGAGCGAAGAGCAGCAGGGTGTCGTCTTCCCGCGGTCCGACGACGGCCGACGCAGCACGACGGCGGTCGGCCGGGCGGTGCTCGCCGACGCCCTGGCCGCGGTCGACCCCGGGTCGGCGCGCCGGGCGGCGCAGGCGACCAACTGGCGCACCGACTACCTCGGGCCGTTCCGCAGTGCGGTGGAGGCGGGGGTCGGCTCCCGGGCCGCCGCGATGACGATCGCCTCGGAGGGGCTCGCGTCGCTGCACCGCCGCATGCGGGTGGCGAACCACGACGGCGCCGAGACCGGTCTTGCCGAGTGGGCCTCCGGAGGCGGCGGGTACGCCGGGTTCGGCACGGCGACGGTGACCGGTACCGCGGACCCGGAGACCGAGCTCTCCCTGCCGCTCGAGGGCCGGCGGCTCCGCGGCGACGACCTGCGGCGCCAGCTCGACACCTGGGTCGCGGACGGTGTGGTCGAGCCGTCGGCGGCCCGGGCCGTGAAGGTCGTCGCGGAGAACCCGTCCTGGCTGCGGGCCGAGGGGTTCACGGTCGCGGTCCTGGGCGCAGGGGCGGAGATGGGACCGCTCCAGGCCCTGCTCCGGTGGGGCGCACGCGTCGCCGCGGTCGACCTGCCCCGGCCCGAGCTGTGGGAGCGCGTGCTCGGCCACGCCACCGCCGGCGCGGGGGTCCTGCTCCTGCCGGTCCGTGAAGGGGGCGGCGAGGCGGACCCGCGGTCGGCCGGCGCCGACCTGCTCTGTGAGGCGCCCGCCGTGGGGGAGTGGTTGGCCCGGCTGGAGGGGCGCCCGGTGGTCGGCAACTACGTGTACGCCGACGGTGCCACCAACGTGCGCGTCGCGACCGCCGTCGACGTCCTGTCCGACCGGCTGCTGGACGTCCGGGAGGACGCGGTGCTGGCGTTCCTCGCCACGCCGACCGACGTGTTCGCGGTCCCGGCGGACGCGGTGCGCCACTCCGAGGCGGCGTACGCGGCGCGCTCGTCCCGGACCAAGGCGGTGGCCCGGCCCCTGCGCTCGCTGAGCCGGGGGCGGCTGCTCAGCCGGAACTACGTCCCGGGCGCCGATCCCGGGACCCACGACGCGCTGGTGCCGCAGCAGGGCCCGAACTACGCGCTGGCCAAGCGGCTCCAGCGGTGGCGGGCGACGGTCGCCCGCGACGCGGGACGCACCGTGTCGCTGAACGTCGCCCCGCCGACCCGGACCCGCTCGGTGGTGAAGAACCGGGCACTGGCCGCGGCGTACGCGGGGGCGCACCGGTTCGGGGTGCAGGTCTTCGAGCCGGCCACCAGCAACGTCCTCATGGCCGCGCTGCTGGTCCACGACCTGCACACCGACGGGGGGCCCAGGCACGACCACCCCTGGCAGGACGAGGCCGAGGGTGCCGTGCACGGCGGGCTGTGGCGGGCGCCGTACGCGCCGCGCAGCGCCCTGGGCCTGGCCGCCCTCCTCGGGTACGCCGCCCAGCGTGGCTAGCCGAGGCTCGACCAGCCACGCCGGACGGCGCGGTGCAGGGATGTCGCGTCAGAGCAGGCCGCGCCAGCTCCGGCCGCGCCACGACTCCTCGCGCCAGCTGCGACCTCGCCAGTCGTTGTTGCGCCAGCTGCGACCGTCCCAGTCGGAGTCGGACCAGGCGTGCCTGTTCCACGGTCTCCCGCTCCAGCTGGTCCCGTCCCACAGGACCGCACCGAGCCTGTCGTCCTTCCACTTGTCCCCGGTCCAGGCGCGACCGTTGTAGGTGCCCTTGTTCCAGGCCCGGTCCTGGCTCTGCGCGCCGACCCACTGGGACGGGTCCCAGGCGGTGCCGAGGGCGTCGACCTCCCCCTCGAGCATCGTGCCGGTGTCCGGGTCGAAGACGTGGTCGCCGCCGCGCGAGGCCTCCAGCGAGCCGAGGCCCGAGGAGCGGGGGAGCCGGGACTGGTCGCCGGTGGGCGCCACCTTGGAGTCCAGGGCCTGGAGGGCGGCGCTGACGTCGGTGACTCCCGCGCCCTGGGGCGCGGTGGCGAGCGGACGGCTGGTCCGCATGAGCAGTGCCTTGACCTGGTCCGGGGTCAGCGAGGGGCGCTTGTCCAGGAGGAGGGCGACCTCGCCGGAGACCACGGCTGCGGCCTGCGAGGTGCCACTGCCCCGGAAGTAGCGGCCCGCGTCGTCGCCGACCACGAGCCCCTCCGGGTGTCCGGCGTCGATGTACCCCTGCGGCACGCGCAGCGACACCACGGAGCGGCCGGGCGCCAGCACGTCCGGGTTGCGACCCGTCGTGCCCCCGTTGGTGAAGTCGGCCACGACGTCGTCCGAGGTGGTCGCCGTGCCGAGGTGGTCGACCGCGCCGACCGCGATCACCCGCGGGTCGGCGGCGGGCATGACCAGCGGGTTGCCGTTGCCGTCGTTGCCGGCAGCGGCGACGACCACGATCCCGTGGTCCCACGCGTTCTCCACGGCCCGGGCCAGCGGGTCGACCTGCCAGGACTGGGTGGTCTGGGTGCCGTAGGACAGGTTGATCACCCTGATCCGCATGCCCTTCTCGCGCCGGTTCTCCACGATCCAGTCGATCGCGGCGATCACCTGGGACACGTCGGCCCCACCGTCGCCGGTGCCGACCTTCATGTTGAGCAGCTGCGCCTCCGGCGCCACACCGGCGAAGGACTGGCCGTCCGGCCTCTTCGGGTCGAAGCCGGGGTCGCGCCCGGCGATGATCCCGGCCATGTGCGTCCCGTGGCCGTAGCCGTCGACGTAGCGGGTCCCGGAGTACTGGCTGTCGTAGGACAGGTCCGGTCCGTCCATCACCTTCTCCCTGCCCAGCAGGCCCGGCACCGGCGCGATCCCGGTGTCGATGACCGCGACGGTGACGTCCTTGCCCGTGACTCCCTGGGACCAGGCGGCGCGGGCGCCGATCCCGGTGGTGATGCTGGTCAGCGAGCCGCGGTCGTCGGAGGCGACCCACGACCCGGTCGGCTGGGTCGCCTTCTTGCCCTCTTTGGTGCGGTCGTCACCCCACAGGGTGTCGACACCGGAGCCGGTGCTGGCGTCGCCTGCCGTCGTGGGCGGCGGGGGGCTTGCGCCGCCGGCCGTCGCGGGTCCTGCGGCGGCCATGCTCATGGCCGCGAGGGCGGCTGCGGCCGTGACTGATCCGGCCACCCTCCACGGTGTGCTCGTCCCTGAGCGGGGGGTTCCTGTGTGGTTCATGGATCAAGTCTGCGGGGGATAACAGGCGGTTTCTACCGGAAAAGACCTAATTTAACTCAGATGTGACCGTCGGTGGCCGAGGCCCCTCAGAGCAGCCCGCGCCAGCTCCGGCCGAGCCACGAGGCGGCTCGCCAGCTGCGCCCCTCCCAGCCCGACTCGGACCAGACGTGCTCGCTCCAGGGCTGTCCGCTCCAGCTCTGCCCGCTCCAGGTCGCGGCGTCGATCCGGTCGCCCGTCCAGGTGGTGCCTGCCCAGCGGCGCCCGTTCCACGTGCCGTCGTGCCAGGTGCCCTGGCCCTCCTGGGCGGCCACCCAACCCCGTGCGTCCCAGGGGGCGCCCAGGGCGTCGAGCTCGCCGGTGAGGACGACGCCGGTGTCGGGATCGAGGACCCGCTCGCCCCCGCGGGAGGCCTCCAGCGTGCCGAGGCCGGAGGCCTGAGGGAGGTCGGTCTGGTCGCCGGCCCGCGGCGTGCCGCGACGGGCGCGTGCCAGCGCAGCGCTGACGTCGCTCACCCGGGGACCGGCCGGCAGGGCGGCCAGGGGGCGTGCGGTCCTCATCAGCAGAGCCTTGACCTGGTCGGGTCGAAGTCTCGGCTGGTCCGACAGCAGGAGTGCCACCTCTCCGGAGACCACGGCGACGGACTGAGAGGTGCCACTGCCCCGGAAGAAGCGGCCCGCGGCGTCGCCCGGCACCAGACCCTCCGGATGGCCGGTGTCGAGATAGCTGCCGGGCACGCGCAGGGACACCACCGAGCGTCCGGGGGCCAGGATGTCGGGGGCGCGTGTTGCCGAGCCCGGGTTGGTGAAGTCCGCCATGACGTCGTCGTCGACCGTGGTGGTGCCCACATGGTCGACGGCGCCGACCGCGATGACGTGCGGGTCGACGGCCGGCATCACCAGCGGGTTGCCGACGCCGTCGTTGCCGGCTGCGGCGACGACCACGATGTTGTGGTTCCACGCGTTCTCGACGGCGCGGGCGAGCGGGTCGACCCGCCATCCCTGGGTGGCATGGGTGCCGTAGGACAGGTTGATCACCCGGACGCGCATCCCGTGGTCGCGCCGGTGCTCGACGACCCAGTCGATCGCGGCGATCACCTGGGACACGTCCGCCCCGCCGTCGGTCGTGCCGACCTTGACGTTGAGCAGCTGGGCGTCCGGAGCGACCCCGGCGAAGGCGTTGCTGTCGGGCTCCGCTGGGTCGAAGCCGGGGTCGCGCCCGGCGATGATGGCGCCGATGTGGGTCCCGTGCCCGAACCCGTCGACGTGCCGGGTGGCCTCGCTCTGGCTCTCGTAGGAGAGGTCCGGGCCGTCGAGGACCTTGTGCGCGTCGGCCAGGCCAGGCACCCGCGTGATCCCCGTGTCTATGACGGCCACGGTCACCCCGCGACCGGTGGCTCCGCTCGACCAGGCCTCGCGGGCGCCGTCGCGCTTGGCGATGTTCAGCAACGAGCCGCGGTCGCGGGCAGCGACCCAGTGGCCCCCCCTGTTCGCCCTGGCGCCCTCATGAGTGCGGTCGTCACCCCAGTGGGTGCGAACCGGCTCGGAGTTGGCCCACTTCTTCGCGGCGACACCGGCAGGGCCGGGGACGGCCGCGGCCGGACCCGACAGTGCGGCGGCCGCGACGGCCGCAGTCAGGCCTGCGGCCAGCGCCGTTGCACGCGAGGAGGCCAGGGACGTGGGGCGTGGCATCATGCCTCCGATTGTCCTGGCACATACCCAACTGAAACTAGACGAAACCGGAGATTTAACCCGGGTGATCCTCGAAGCTGGCCACGTCGATCACGAAGCGGTACCGCACGTCGCTGTCGACCACGCGGTCGTAGGCCTCGTTGACCTGGCCCACGGTGATCTTCTCGATCTCGGCGCCCAGGCCGTGCTCGGCACAGAAGTCGAGCATCTCCTGGGTCTCCTTGATGCCGCCGATCTTCGAGCCGGCCATGCTGCGACGCATCCCGGCGAGGGAGAAGGCGTGGAACTCGTCGGCTCCCTCGGGGATGCCGACGTTGACCATCGTCCCGTTCAGGGCGAGGAGCCCGAGGTACTTGTCGACGGGCAGGTTCGCGGCCACCGTGTTGACGATCAGGTCGAACCTGCCGGCCAGGTCGGTGAAGGTCTTCTCGTCGCGGGTGGCGAAGTAGTGCTCCGCTCCGTAGGCGCGTCCGTCGGACTCCTTGGCCATGGTCTGGGAGAGGACGGTCACCTCGGCGCCCATGGCGGCGGCGATCTTCACGCCCATGTGCCCCAGGCCACCCATGCCCACGATCGCGACCTGCTTGCCGGGTCCGGCGTTCCAGTGGTTGAGCGGGGAGAACAGCGTGATGCCCGCGCACAGCAGCGGCGCGGCGACGTCGAGGTCGAGCCCGTCGGGGATGGTGAGGACGTAGTTCTCGTCGACCACCACGGACTGGGAGTAGCCGCCGAAGGTGGACTGCCCGTCGTAGTCGCGGCCGTTGTAGGTCGGCACCTCGCCCCGGAGGCAGTACTGCTCCTCGCCCGCCGTGCAGTTGACGCACTCGCGACAGGAGTCCACGAAGCAGCCGACGCCCACCCGGTCGCCCACAGCCAGGCGCTCCACCCGCTCGCCGACCGCGGCGACGGTGCCGGCGATCTCGTGGCCGGGGACCATGGGGAAGCTGGCCGGTCCCCACTCCTCACGCGCCTGGTGGATGTC
Organism: uncultured Actinomycetota bacterium; assembly: GCA_963784485.1. Lineage (GTDB taxonomy): Bacteria > Actinomycetota > Actinomycetes > Propionibacteriales > Nocardioidaceae > Marmoricola_A. Next base: position 1,636,833 of record CAWARH010000005.1, read on the forward strand.
GGAGTGGCAGATGCCCGCGAAGGCGATGTCGATGACGACGTCGTGGGGGCCGGGGTCGCGACGCTCGATCGTGCCCCGCTCGAGGGGCTCCTTGGCGCCGGTGGCGACGAGGGCCTGGACGGTCTGCGGCATGCGGGTGCTCCTGGAGGAAGGGGGGATGGGGGTGCCCCCAGAGTCTTGCCGCGGCCCCGGCACTGAAACGCCGAGCGCCGGGCACGTGACGCGGGTCTCGCCGGCCCAGAGGGACGACCGGGCCTCAGAAGTGCTGTGAGCGGCGCAGCGACGGCGGCCGTCCGTCCGGGTCGTGGAGGAGCAGGTACGGCGCCGTCGCTCCCACGCGGGCCAGCGGGCTCAGCCGTGGTGGCGCCATCCGCCGCAGCCGGCCGGGTGGACGCGGCCCCTGGCATCCGCCCTCGTGCCAGGCGTCGAGGCGGGCGGCGCTGCCGGCGAGGGCGTCGAACATCTGCACCGGGTCCACGCAGGCCGCGAGCTGAGGGGAGTCCTGAGCAAGGTCGAGGTGCTCGGCGACCAGCGTGAGGCGCAGGTCGCGGGCGTAGCCGCCGCCGTCCTCACGCTCGGCGGTGTCGACCACGACCGCGGACAGCTCGGAGTCATGGGTCCAGGACCGTCGGTTGAAGTTGTCGGAGCCGATGCTGGCCCAGGTGTCGTCGACCAGGCAGGTCTTGGCGTGCACGTAGACCGGTGTGCCCGCGTGGTTCTCCAACCCGTACACCGCGACCCGCCCGGGGGCGGTGCGCATCATGTCCAGCATCGCCCGTCGGCGGCCGAGCAGCTGCGGGGTCCTGCCCAGCCAGCCCTCGAGGTCAGGGTGCAGCGGGACCACGGCGACCACCCGCAGCTCCGGGTTCTCCTGGAGGGCACGGGCGAACACGTTGGCCACGTGGTGCCCCCACAGGTACTGGTCCTCGACGTACACCAGGCGGCGTGCCCTGCCCAGGGCCTTGCTGTACCCGCGGGCCACGGACCGCTCCCCGCCCCGCGCGAACGGGTAGTCCCGGTCGGCGCGCAGGTCGGGATAGGTCCGCAGCAGCTGGACGACGTGCGTCCCACCGTCGACCGGCGGAGGCGGGGGCGCCTGCTCGGGCAGGGGATCGGGGTCGAGGTCCATGCCCAGCAGCCGGTCCCTGGCCCAGCGCAAGGGGCTGCGGCTCAGAGGAGTGGGGTCGAGCCAGCGCTCGCGGAAGACGGTCTCGACGTCGTGCACGGCCGGCCCGCTGATCGCGGCCTGGAGGTCGTGCCACGGTGGGGTGTCGCCGTACTCGGCGGCCAGCTCGAGCGCCTGCGGATCGCCCCCGTGGTCGGCGTCGTCCCGGCGGGAGTGGCACAGGTCCATGCCTCCCACGTAGGCGACGTCGCGGGTCGGGTCGTCGCGGTGGCGGATCACCACCGCCTTCTGGTGGTGGGAGCCGCCCATCCGCACCCGCATGTCCAGCAGCACCTCCGCTCCGCGTCGCTGCAGCTCCTTGCCGAGCCGTCGGTTCTCGCGCCCGGGGAACCCGAGCGCCTGCAGGTGCGAGCGCCACACGAGGCCGCGCACGTCCACTCCGCGCTCGTCGGCCCGGGCCAGCACGTCGGCGACCTCGCTCCCGGGCTCGCCGGTGAGCCGTTCGTCCGCGTCCCCCTGCCAGTCGGTGAAGAGGACGAGGTCGCCCGCACGGGTGGCCTCGAGCCGTTCGTACAGCTCGGCGAAGTAGGTCACGCCGTGCACCAGGGGCCGGACCAGGTTGCCGTGCGACCAGGCCTCCGGGCCGGGATGGAGGTCGTCGAGGCACGTCTCGGGGTTCCCGCGCTCCTCCTGGGTGAGCAGCCAGTCGGGCAGTGCAGGGTCTGGGATCGGGGGCACGTGCTCACTATGGCCTCCCCCGCATACGATGCCGAGGTCGCGGTCCCAACCGAGATGGCCGGGCGCAACGAGGGGACCCCTTCATGAGTCGTTCGATCCGCCGGGTCGCTGCTGCAGCGGCAGTGGCCCTTCTCGCCGGGGTGCTGCCCGTGATCGCGATCGGGGGCGCGGACGCAGCCCCGGTCGGGTCGGGGGGAGCGTTCCGGCCCCTGCCGGACTTCCGCCCCACCGGGAGCCAGGTGCGGGTGCGGCCCACCGACTACCGGGCCGTGAGGGTCGACCTGGCGCAGGTGCGGTCCATGCTGGCCCAGGCGCCGCGCGCGAAGGCGAACCGCGGTGTGCTCGGGTTCGCGGTGCCGACCCCCCGGGGCGACACCGAGCGGTTCGCGGTGCAGCGCAGCCAGGTCATGCAGTCCGGCCTCGCCGCCAGGCACCCGGAGATCACGACGTACGCCGGCCGTTCCCTGGACAACCCCGGGACCACGATCGCGCTCGACGTCACCCCGATGGGCTTCCACGCCGCGGTCCGCGGCGCGACCGGACAGCGCGCCTGGTACGTCGACCCCGCCTACAACCGGCGTGGCACCACGACGCACCTGAGCTACTACGGCGGCGAGGTGCCGAAGGCCGTCGAGGCGTTCGCCGAGAAGCAGGCCCGCGAGGTGCAGAACGCCGTCGCGAAGCGGAGCGCGGGCCGCTCCAGCGCCCCCGGCGGTCTCGTCGAGCAGCGGGTCTACCGGCTCGCGCTGACCTCCGACCCGTCGTACGCCGCCTACTTCGGCACCCAGAACGTCCTGGCCGAGAAGGTGACCCTGATCAACCGGGTCAACCAGGTCTACAACGACGACCTCGCGGTCACCCTGCGGCTGGTTAACGCCACCGACCGGCTGAACCTGAGCACGACGGCCAAGGCGACCGGTGCCAACGGCCCGTGCGGCGAGCACCCCTGCTTCGACGCCGAGACGGCCTTCACCGACTCCCAGCTCGCCTACTGCGACGTGCCCGGCCTCGGTCGCAACCGCACCGTGCTCGGCCAGCTGGTGGGGGCCTCGAACTACGACATCGGCCACCTCGCGCTGGGGCTGAACGGCGGCGGGGTCGCCTACCTCGGCGTGGTCGGCTGGGACTACAAGGCCAGCGGCTGCACCGGCCTCCCGACGCCCGAGGGCGACTTCTTCGCCGTCGACTACGTCGCCCACGAGATGGGTCACCAGTTCGGCGGCAACCACACCTTCAACGGCGTCCAGTACTCCTGCTCCGGCGGCAACCGGAACGGCGGCACCTCCGTCGAGCCCGGGTCCGGCTCCTCGGTGATGGCCTACGCCGGCATCTGCCTGCAGGACGACCTCCAGGACCACTCCGACCCCTACTTCTCCCAGCGGTCGATCGACGAGATCTCGACGTACACGGGCAACGCGCTCCAGCCGGTCGTCGAGGTGCAGACGGTCTCGCTGCGCGGGTTCGGGGCCGGCGGCGACACGGTCACCCTCGGCTTCCCCGGGCAGACCCCGGTCACGCTGACCCGCGGGGTCGACTACGACGCCGACGGCATCGAGGCCGCCGTGGAGCAGCTGACCGGGCAGCAGGTCACGATCGCCCAGTGGGGCTACGACCCCTTCGGCTCCTACGTCGCCTACCCGGCGCCGATCGAGCCGGTCGACGACTCCGGCTTCCAGGTCGTCTTCGCCCCCGACGCGGACCCCGAGGCCGCCGGGGACTGGACCGACGTCGCCTCGCTCGAGGTGACCAGCGCCACCGACGGCGTCAGCGGCTTCGTCGGGGAGACCGCCAAGGGCGGGGTGGCGGACAACGGTGGCTCGACGGTGGTCACCACCCGCAACCACGCTCCCCGGGTCACGGCGCCGAAGAACAAGACGATCCCCCTGCGGACCCCCTTCCGACTCAAGGGCTCCGGCCGGGACTCCGACGGCGACACGCTGACCTACCTGTGGGAGCAGAACGACGTCGGCGCCCAGGACAGTGCCCGCCGTGACGGGGGCACGTCCCTGGTCAGCAACGTCAAGCGCAACGGCCCGCTGTTCCGGGTCTTCGGCACGTCCTCGGACGTCGGGCCCGTCGACACCCTCGAGAGCCCGTCGCCGGGTGAGAACACCGCCGGGCGCAAGCCCGAGCGCACGTTCCCCAACATGGGCCAGATCCTGGCCGGCAACACCAACGCCGAGGCGGGCCGCTGCAAGCCCGTGCCCCCGCTGCCGGGGAACCTGTCCGACTACGTCCCGGTGAAGGAGGGGGTCCGGGCCTGCTTCTCGGAGTTCCTCCCGGTCAAGGGGTACGTCGGCCAGGCAGGCTCGTCGGTCCCGGCGATGCACTTCCGTCTCACCGCGCGCGACGGCTACCCCAACGGCGGGGGAACCGCGCACGACGACGTGCGCCTGCGGATCGACCAGCACGCCGGTCCCTTCCAGGTCACCTCCCAGGCCGGTGGGCGCACGCTGCGCAGCGGCTCCCGGCACAAGGTCCGGTGGGACGTCAACGGCACGAGGCGACTGGCCGGCAAGGTCAAGATCCTGCTGTCCACCGACGACGGGAAGACCTTCGCGAAGGTCCTCGACCGGCGTACTGCCAACGACGGGGTGGCGAAGGTGCGGCTGCCGAAGCGGAAGGTCGCGCACGCGCGGATCATGGTCAAGGCCCGGGGCAACTACTTCTTCGCGGTCAACGACTCCTTCTTCCGGATCAAGTAGGCCGTCCGTGGTGTTCGACGTGCTCGCCGGCGGCGTCCTCGTGCTCGACGGCGGGCTGTCGAACGCCCTGGAGGACCGCGGTGTCGACCTGTCCTCCGACCTGTGGACCGCGCGGCTGCTCCGGGACGAGCCGGAGCAGATCGTCGCGGTCCACCGGGAGTACTTCGAGGCCGGGGCGGACGTCGCCACGACCGCGAGCTACCAGGCCAGCGTTCCCAGCCTGGTCGCGGCCGGGATGGACGCCGCGGAGGCGGCGGGCCTGGTCCGTGCCAGTGTCCGGCTGGCCCGGCGGGCCCGGGACGAGGCCGAGCCCGGGAGCTCCCGCCGGCTGCTGGTGGCAGCCTCGGTGGGGCCGTACGGCGCGGTGCTCGCCGACGGGTCGGAGTACCGCGGGAACTACGGGCTGAGCGACGGCGAGCTGCGTGACTTCCACGGCCCCCGGTTGGAGCTGCTGGCTGCCGCCGGCCCCGACCTGGTGGCCGTGGAGACGATCCCGGACGTCCGGGAGGCGGAGGTGCTGGTGCCGCTGCTCGACGAGGTGGGGCTGCCCGCCTGGTTCTCCTACGCCGTGGCCGGCGGCCGCACCCGAGCCGGGCAGAGCCTGGCCGAGGCGTACGCCGTGGTCGCGGCGAGCTCGGTGGTGGTGGCTGCGGGGCTGAACTGCTCGGCGCCGGACGAGGTGCTGCCGGCGGTGGCCTCGGCGGTGTCGGCGACCGCGCGGCCTGCGGTGGCGTACCCGAACAAGGGGGAGTCCTGGGACGGCGCGACCCGCACGTGGACCGGCCCGGAGCGCTTCGACGCGACCCTCGCGCCGGGCTGGGTCGACGCCGGGGCCATGCTCGTGGGCGGCTGCTGCCGCGTCGGTCCCGACGACATCCGCGCGCTCGCCGACGCCGTGGTCCGGCGCTGAGCCTCGCCACGGCGCGGAGGACGGTTCAGGCGAGCACCGAGGGTCCCAGGTCGAGGCCCGGCACGAGCTCCTGAACCAGCGCCCGCACGCGCGCGTCCAGGTCGGCGACGATGCGTCGCACCGTCGGCTCGTCCTGGCCGCCGGGGTCCTCCACCGGCCAGTCGCGGTAGTCGACGCCAGGGACGTAGGGGCACTGCTCGCCGCAGCCGAGCGTGATGGCCACGTCGCTGGCCGCGATCGTCTCGCGGGTGAGCAGCGTCGGCTGCTCCCGGGAGGTGTCCAGCCCGAGTGACTCGAGCACTGCTGCCACCTCCGGGTGGATGTGCTCCCCGGGCTGGGTGCCGGCGGACAGGGCGGTGAGCCGGCCCTGGGCGTAGTGCTCGGCCAGCACACGGGAGGCCACGGAGCGGCCGCCGTTGCGGACACAGGCGAAGACCACCTGCGGGGCTACGGCGGTCGGGGTGCTCACGCGGGCACCGGCGCGGCGGCGAAGAGCTGGTGGAGGGCGGCCATCGCCTCGGGACGTGCCTGGTAGAAGACCCAGGTCCCGCGCTTCTCGCGGTTCACCAGCCCGGACTCGTGGAGGACCTTGAGGTGATGGCTGATCGTCGGCTGGCTGAGCTCGAAGGACGGCGTGAGGTCGCACACGCAGGCCTCCGCGCCCTCGTGCGACAAGATGAGGGACAGCAGCCGGAGTCGCGACGGGTCGGCGAGGGCCTTGAGCAGCGGCGCGAGCCGGTCGGCGTGGGCCTCGGTGATCGGCTCCTGGGCCAGGGGTACGCAGCAGGCCAGCCGGTCCCCGGAGCCGGCGAGCGACCCGGATGATATGGACACGTGCCTATGTTGACGACCTTCGATGTCTGCGTCAACCGACGCACGGAGAGGAGCGAGCCGTGACGACCTGGCCCGTGGTGGTGGTCGGCGCCGGTCAGGCGGGGCTCGCCACGGCGTACCACCTGCGCCGGCTCGGACTCGTCCTCGGCCAGGACGTTCTCGTGGTCGACGCCGGGACGCGACCCGGCGGCGCCTGGCGGCACATGTGGCCCGATCTGCGGCTCTTCTCGCCAGCCGCCTTCTCGTCGCTGCCGGGGTGGCCGATGCCGCCGTGGGACGACCGGGCGCGCGGCTACCCTCCACGAGCCCACGTCGTGGACTACCTGACCCGCTACGAGGAGCGCTACGCGGTGCGGGTCCGGCGCCCGACGCGGGTCACCGCGGTGCGTCGCGAGGCCGACGGCCGGGCCCTCCGGCTGGACCTCGCCGAGCCGCAGGCGACGACGAAGGTCAGCGCGTCGCTGGTGGTGGGGGCCACCGGCACGTGGAGCCGGCCGTTCTGGCCGGCGTATCCCGGGGCCCGGGACTTCCGGGGGCGCCAGCTGCACGCCGCGCAGTACCGCGGTGCCGCCGAGCTCGCCGGCCTCCGGGTGGCCGTCGTCGGAGGCGGCAACTCCGCGGCCCAGATCCTTGCCGAGGTGTCTGCGGTGACCGGGACGCTGTGGGTCACCCAGCGCGAGCCGCGCTTTCTCGCTGACGACGTGGACGGGCGGGACCTCTTCGCCGCGGCGACCGCGCGGGTGACCGCCGCGCGGGAGGGGCGGACCCACGAGGGGGTCGGTGGCTTGGGGGACATCGTCATGGTGCCGAGCGTCCTGGCCGCCCGGGACCGAGGGGTGCTGGTCGCCCGGCCCGCGTTCGAGGCGCTGACCCCGACGGGCCTGCGCTGGGCCGACGGCGCCGAGGAGCCTGTCGACGCAGTGATCTGGTGCACCGGGTTCCGCCCGGCGCTGCGGCCGTTCACAGGGCTGCACCTGCGTGACCCGGATGGCCGGGTCCGGGTCGACTCGGCCGGCCGGGCCCTCCGCGAGCCCCGGCTCCACCTGGTCGGCTACGGCGACTGGACCGGTCCGGCCTCGGCCACGCTGATCGGAGTCGGGCGCTCGGCGCGGGCCGTCGCCGCCGCGGTGGTGGACGCCCTGGGCGATCGCAAGACCCCTCGACGGCGGATTTGAGTGCACGGGAAGGCTGTGGTTGAATAGTGCACATAAATACCCCAGAGGGTATCCCACGACAGAAAGGACCTCCATGGAGAGCGACCTGAAGCAGATCGACATCGACCAGCTCGCCGAGCGCCGCACCGGCGGGACCGTCCTCGATGTCCGCGAGCCGCAGGAGTACGCCTCGGGCCGGGTGCCGGGAGCGATGCACATCCCGATGGGCCAGCTCGCCTCCCGCCTCCACGAGCTGGACCGCGACGCACCGGTGTTCGTGGTGTGCGCCTCGGGCAACCGGAGCAAGTCCATGGCCCAGCTGCTCGCCGCCCAGGACTTCGACGCCGCCACCGTCCGGGGCGGCACCAACGCCTGGATCGCGTCGGGTCGCCCGGTCGAGCGGGGCTGACCGGCGCCTCGCGCCGCCAGGACGTGCGACGGCGGCCCCTCCCGTGAGGGAGGGGCCGCCGTCGTTGCGCAGGACGAGCCCGGTTCAGTCGGTCACGGGGCCGGCTCGACGGACGGGACGTGTGTCACCTGGTCGAAGCTGAACACGAAGTCCCCGCCACCGTCGGGCACCGTCAACGGCAGGTTGTCCCCGCCGCCGTTCGCCCCCCAGCTCTGGGTCCAGCCGTCGTTCGCGGCGATCTTCCACTCGTAGGTGCCGGCCGGCAGCGAGAAGGTGCCGTGCCACTGGCCGTCGCCGGTGTCGAAGCCCAGGTGTGTCGCCGCGCAGTCGGGCTGCCAGTCCCCGGGGCAGCCGAGCTCGGACTGCAGGTCACCGGCCAGGGTGATGCTGTCGAACGCCGGCGCGGGCTCCGCGGTGGTCACGGTGACCTCGTCGCTGACCACGCGCAACCCCCGCTCGTGCAGGATCGCGCGGTAGGTCACCTCGGTCCCCAGAGGCAGGTCCTCGACGTCGTCGGTGACCGTGTACGCCGGGGAGCTCCGGTCGGTGCCCAGGTTCACCCAGTCGCTGCCGACCCGGCGCTGGAAGGTGACCGACTGCGTCGCCCGCTCGGGGTCCACAGTCGCCAGCACGGTCACCGGGTCGATGTTGGCCACGGTGCCGCCGTCGGTCGGGGCCGTCAGGGTCACCGCCGGAGCGGCCACGCGTGCACGCCGCACGTCGCTGGCCCGGCTGTGGTCCCGGTTGTCGAGGACGACCGCCCGGTAGCGCACCTTCGTGCCGGTGCGCAGGTTGGTCGTGTCGTGGAAGACCCGGTACGGCGCGTTGTCGTCGGTGCCGATCGGGCGCCAGTGACCGCGGCCCACCTTGGCCTGGAACGTCACCTCGTAGAAGGAGTGCCCGCCGACGTCGGCGGCGACCTCCATCCGCCCACGGGACGCGACCGCGGCGTGCGGCTTGGCGAGCGTGATCCGCGGCGCGTGGTGCGAGGCGGGGATGCGGCGGTCGGCGCGGTACACCGCGGAGCCGAGGCCGTCGACCCTGACCTCGACCGAGCCGTCGCGGGCGACGGTGAGCGTGCGCGGGCCGGCGCCGTAGACCCGGGTCAGGGTGGTCCCGGGACGCTGGAAGGTCTTCACCGAGGCGGACAGCGACTCCTCGGCGTTGTTGAGCGCGACGACGTACTCGCGCTGGGAGTGCCGGTTGGTGCGGGAGAAGGCGAAGATCCCGGCGCCGTCCGTGCCCGTGCGCGTCTGCATCGCGCCGTTGCGGAGCGCCGGACGGTTCTCGGTCAGCCGCGCGAGCCGGGCGATCGCCTGGTACAGCGGGTGGCTGGTGTCGAAGTTGTCGTCCGCCGGTGTGGCGTCGCTGCCGATGTTGTCGAGGTCCTGGCCGTCGGGCCAGTCGCTGACCAGGCTGGGGAACATCGTCTGACGGGCGACCTGGTCGCCGCCGGAGCCGGTGAAGCCCTGCTCGTCGCCGTAGTAGACGACCGGGTTCCCGCGGGACAGGTACATCAGCTCGTGGGCGAGCTTGTCGCGCGCCACCAGCTCGGCGTCGTCGGCGCCGGGGTTGTCGGTCTTGAGGAAGTAGCCGAAGCGCCCCATGTCGTGGTTGCCGAGGAACGTGGGCAGCGAGTAGGCGTTGGAGTTCCGGTCGGTGTACCAGTCGTCGTTGACGAAGAAGTCCACCAGGTCGGCGTTGCTGCCGCTGCGTGAGGCGAACGTGCGCGCGGCGTCCTGGAACGGGAAGTCCAGCACCGCCTGCATCTTGTCGTGGGTCGTGTAGTGCGAGGTGAACGCCTTCGACGACTCGGCGCTGCCGTCCAGGGCCACCTCGCCGAACATGAAGAAGTCCTTCTTGCCCTGTCGGTGGGCGTACTTCACCAGGCCGGGACCGAAGCTCTGCCAGAACTCGTCGTCGACGTGCTTCATCGTGTCGATGCGGAACCCGTCGATCTTGAAGTCCTTGACCCAGGTCTTGTAGATCCGCTCCATGCCGTGCAGCACCCGGGGGTTCTCGGTGAACAGGTCGTCGAGCCCGAAGAAGTCGCCGTACTGGGAGTCCTCGCCGGTGAAGGTGGTGTTGCCGCGGTTGTGGTACAGCGTCAGGTCGTTGAGCCAGGCCGGGACCTTGAGGTCCTCCTCGCCGGGCTCGAGGACCGGGGTGTACGGGAAGGACGAGGCCGGGTCGAGGGTCGGCCAGCGGTTCGTCCCCGCGTAGTCGCGGTCGTCGAAGACGTCGCCGTCGGCGGTGCGGTAGGGCGAGGCGTCCTTGGTGACGTACGCCGTCCGCGCGCCCTCGTCGTAGCCGATCACGTCGGCGGTGTGGTTGGTGATGATGTCGAAGAAGACCTTGATGCCGCGGGCGTGCGCGGCCTCGACGAGGTCGGCGAGGTCGGCGTTGGTGCCCAGGTGCGGGTCCACCTGGGTGAAGTCGGTGATCCAGTAGCCGTGGTAGCCGGCCGACGGGCCGTCCTCGAGCTGGACGGCCTTGTTCTTGAAGATCGGGGTCAGCCAGATGGCGTCGGTGCCGAGGCCCTCGATGTACTCCAGCTGCGAGGCAAGGCCCTTGAGGTCGCCGCCGTTGTAGAAGGCCTTGCTGGTGGGGTCGAAGCCGGTGACGTTGCGGTCCCCGGTGAGACCGCCCTCGTCGTTGGACGTGTCGCCATTGGCGAAGCGGTCGCCCATCACGAAGTAGAAGTCCTGGTCGGTCAGCGCGCCTCGGAGCGAGTGGCGGGCGCCGTCGCCTCGTTCGGCGGCTTGAGCCGGGGCGAGGGGCAGGCCCATCCCGACAGCGCAGCTCAGGGCGCTGACGGCGACGACGCCGAGCCGGTAGGTGGTGCGCACGAAGGTTCCTCCCGAAGGGTGTGGTCACGGTCACGACGTGTGACCCGGGTGACCGTATCCCGCGGGTCACCTCGCGCGGAACAGCGCCACGGGTCGGCGACAGCGGGGAGGTGGGCCGGGCCAGCCCGGGCCAGTCCGGGCCAGCCCGGCCAGTCTGGGGCAGACTGACAGCATGATCAGCCTCGACCTGGCCCGTCGGCTCCAGCAGGCTGGCGTCGCCTGGACCCCTTCCTCCGGCGACCGGTTCGTGGTGCCCGACCGCGACCTCGACGGCCTGGTCTTCGCCATCAGCGACATGGTCGTGGAGGTGCTCGACCTGCCCAGCGGTCGGGTCTTCGCCTTCAACGGGACCACGGAGTGGGCCTTGGACAGCATCGAGCAGAGACACGTCCTCTGGCTGCCTGACGAGGACCAGCTGCGGACCCTCCTGGGAGCAGACTTCGTGTCGCTGGAGACCACCAGGGGCGGGTTCATCGTGACCGTCGAGCACGGCGGGGTCCGCACGAGGCACGTGGACATCGAGGCGTCCTGCGCCTACGCCCGGGCGGTGCTCGACGTCGTCAGCAGCAGACCTGGAGGGGGAACCCGATCCGGCCCGCAGGCGTCACAGTGACGACGGAGCGGAGGAGAGGAGGGCCACCGTGCGGAACCATCGGCGAGGCCGCGGAGGTGCCCGGCTCGGCCTGCTCGCCGTCGCCCTGGTCGCTCTGAGCGTCGTGCCGTCGGGAGGGGCGAGCGGGTCGTGCGCCGGTCCGGAGCTGAGCGCGCCGGCGCTCGTGGACCGGCCTCCGCAGCTGATGATCGGGGGCGAGACCACGGTGACCGGCACGAGCTTCGTCGACGGCTGCGACGACGGCGGCGGTGGAGATGTCCTGGGGTGCAGCCGCGACGAGGGCGAGACGGTCACCCCGCTCCGCGACGTCACGCTCATCCTGCGTCAGCAGGGACGCACCTGGGAGCTGGGGACGGCCGACGCAGGCACCGCGCAGGAAGGGCGGCTCGGGCAGGTCTCCTGGACCATCCGGGTCCCGATGGACCTCGCCGCCGGCCCTGCGGTGCTGGTCGCGGGCAGGGCCAGGCTCAAGGTCGAGGTCGGTGGACGGCTGCACGTCGACCGGCCCCCGGACGCGGCGCCGCGCTGACCACCGTCCCGGTGCTCGCCCGGTGCACCAGCCCCGGGACGTCAGTCCTCGGGGACGACGTGCATCGCCGCCTCCTCGGCGGTGGCCCCGGCTCCGTCGATGCCGACGTCGGAGGCGATCGCAGCCGACTCGTCGTCCCCGTGGGCGCCCTCGTCGGGCGCCACCAGCCGCCCGGCCCGCTCGTCGCCGACCTCGCTGTCGTCGAGGTCCTCCTCGTCCCAGTCCAGCGGGTCCACCTCAGGCTCCTCCTGGGCGATCCGCTGGTCGAGCGTCTCCCCTCGCGCCTCCTCGGCGGCGGTGTTGCCGAAGCCCTGGCCGGCAGACCACTTCTGCGGTGGCACGATCCCCTCGTCGAGGGCGTCCTCCACCCCGCGGTCGTCGAGCGTGTCGCTCTCCTGCAGCTGGTCGAGCTCCTCACTGCGATCCATGCTCAGGTTCTCGATGCCGTCGCTCGTCATGACCTCAACCTCTCTCGTCCGGGTGGTCCCGTGCCCATCGTGCCACTGGGTGCTCCGGGCAAACCGGCATGATGGCTGACGGCAGTGCCGCGGCAGGGGTCGCGGCAGGGGTCGAGGCAGGGGTCGCGGCAGGTGTCGGCAAGGAGGTGCCAGCCTCGATGGAGCAGCAGGACCCGCTGGTCAGCCGTCTGCGCGCGGCCGGGTGCGTGTTCGCCGAGGACGAGGCTCGGCAGCTGCGTCACGCAGGACTCACCCCCGGTGAGCTGGAGGCGGTCGTGGCCAGACGTGTCGCGGGGGAGCCCCTGGAGCACCTGCTCGGCCAGGTCTTCTTCGCGGGGCTCACGCTCCGGGTCGCTCCCGGGGTCTTCGTGCCCCGCCGGCGGACCGAGACCCTGGCCCACGAGGCGGCCAGGCTCCTCGCTGCGGGCGACGTCATGGTCGAGCTGTGCTGCGGGTGCGGACCGGTCGCGGCGGTCGTCGCCGCAGGCGTGCCCGGCGTCGAGGTGCACGCCTGCGACCTCGACCCGGTGGCGCTGCGGTGCGCCCGGGCCAACCTCCCGGCGCAGGCGAGGGTCCACGCGGGCGACCTGTACGCGGCACTGCCCGCAACCCTGCGGCACCGGGTCAGGGTGATCGCCGCCAACGCGCCGTACGTGCCGACCTCCGCTCTGCCGCTGATGCCGCCGGAGGCGCGACGGTACGAGCCCCGGGCCGCCCTGGACGGCGGGCCGCAGGGCACCTCCGTCCTGGGCCGGGTGGTAGCCGGCGCCGGGGAGTGGTTGGCCCGGGACGGGCTGCTCCTGGTGGAGTCCGGACGCGAGCAGGCGCCCGTGGTCTCCGCGTTCATGGAGCGCCGAGATTTAACGGTGCGCACCGTCCATGACGACGTCCGGGGGGCTACCGTCGTGATAGGGGGACAAGGGACAGGTTGACCCTCGTCCTACGTCGACATTGGGGATGGTTTGTCCGAGATGGGCACCGGGTAGTTCCTGAGGGGAATCCGGGCGCCCGGTCCGGACCGGGAGGTGGGTCTCATGGAACGAGTCGTGGTCGAGACAGCGGGGTGGATCCGCGGTGTCCTCGAGGCCGAGACCGTCGAGGTCACCTTGTCCTACGACCCGGTGGACCCCTACGCGGTCACCGTCCAGGTCCGAGGTGAGGGCCGGGAGTCGTCCTGGGTGCTGTCCCGGGACCTGCTCGCCGACGGGCTCCGGTCCATGGCTCCGCTGGGCGAGGGCCTGGTGCAGGTGCAGGCCACATCGGTGCTGACCGAGATCTCGCGCCGCGAGGCGGACGGCAGCGTCACGGTGCTGCGCCTGCCCTGGTGGAACACCCGCGAGTTCCTCCGGATGGCCCAGTCCGCGGTGCCGCGCGGTGAGGAGTCGGTGGACGTCGACGCCTGGGTGGCCGCCCTGACGGCCCCTCTGGAGCCCTGAGCGTCCCCTCCGGACGGCTGAGCCCCACCCCCGTCCGCACCAAGACGACCTGGCCCGGACGGGCCATCTCCGAAGGCAAAAGGGAAGATCCCCGACGAGCCGGGGCAACGGGCGCGATGCTGGACACCTGAGCGCCCCACAGGGACGTCGGCAGCCCCACCACCTTCTGGAGGTACACGATGACGTGTGCACACATTCCCGCATGTCCGCCTGGGGACGCCGCGGCGCCCTGGACGGCCCATGTCGTCAGCGACCACTCCGAGCAGGGCTGGGAACGCCTGTGCAACGGTGTGATCCTGTTCGACGACGGCTTCTACCTGGCTCCGGACGGCGGCGTCCGCCCGGTCCTGCTCTGCGCCTGAGGCCGACCCCCCAGACCCCCGACCCGAACGAGGTAGCCGTGCTCGGTCGACTCCTGTCCATCCCCCTCTGCCTCGCTCTGGGCGTGGTCCTCCTGGGGGCCGCGGGCCCGGCAGCGGCCTACGAGGGCTCCCCGGAGGGCTACGTGTCCTACCAGCCGCAGAAGAAGTGCCGCGACAAGCCCCGAGCCGGGACCGCGGCCCTCGCGAGCTGGATCAACAAGCGCTTCGACACCGGTACCGCAGCCGCCAGCATGCGCTCGTGCGACTCCGGAGGCGTCTCGGAGCACAAGGACGGCCGGGCCATCGACTGGATGATGGACGCGACCAAGAAGAAGCAGCGCAAGATCGTCGGCCGCTTCCTCGACCGCGTCCTGGAGGCCGACGACGACGGGAACGCGCACGCCCTGGCCCGGCGGATGGGCCTCATGTACGTGATCTGGAACGACCACATCTACGCCTCCTACCGGCAGTTCGAGAAGACCGACTACCTCAGCTCCTCGTGCCCGAGCAAGAAGAAGTGCTCGGCCACCCTGCGCCACCGCGACCACGTGCACCTCTCCCTGGGCCGTCCCGGCGGCCGCGGAGACACCAGCTGGTACGCCGGGCGGCTCTGACCCGCCTCCGCCACCGCCGGTTCCCCAGAGCGGGCCCGCGCACCACGCGTGCCTGCTGGCGCGCCGGGACGGGGTCCGGCATCATCGCCCGCAGGCGGGCGGCATAGGTTCAAGTCGTCCGGGGGTCGCTGCTCGGCCAGGTCGCACCGGCGGAGCGAGAGCTGAGGGGTCACGTCACGATGAGGAAGAAGCCATGACGCGCTGGCTGACCCAGGCCGAGCTCGCCTCGTTCCTCCCCCTCGCCGGAGTCGCCCTGCGACTCGGGCCGGCGTTCGACAGCCAGCTCATGCGCGACTCCGACATGACCCACTTCGACTACCTCTGCCTGGCGATGCTGTCGGAGGAGGACAGCCGGACCTTGACGATGAGTGCGCTGGCCTCGCGCACCAACGCCTCGCTGTCGCGGCTCTCGCACGTGATCAGCAAGCTGGAGAGGCGCGGCTGGGTCTCGCGCTGCAGGTCCGACCAGAGCCGCCGGGTCACGCTGGTGAGGATGACCGACGAGGGGCACGCCGTCCTCGTCGCCGCGGCCCCGGGTCACGTGGAGACCGTCCGCTCGCTGGTCTACGACGGACTCTCCGACGAGGACGTGCAGCACCTCCAACGGCTGATGACCCACGTGCTGGAGCGGATCGAGGCGTCCGGGCTCAAGTCGAGCTGCTAGGGCGACTGCTCCGTGCCGACGTACGCCGCCCGCCGCGCGTCCTGCCGGCGGGTGGTCACCCGGTTCTCGGCCGCCGGGACCTGGAGCGCCTCGGGTGCGGGTGCCCGGCAGGTGGGGCCCGCGCAGGAGAAGTACCGGCGGAACAACGCCGCCATCTCGGCATGCAGGGCGGGCTGGGCGGCGGCGGAGATGCTGCGCAGCTCCAGGGGGTCCCTGCGCAGGTCGTAGAGCTCCTTCTCGCCGGTCGCGTAGGCGACGTACTTCCAGCGCCCCAGCCGGAGCCCGGCGGTGTCGAGCCCGTCCCAGAACGCCCTGCGGTCCCCGGCCCGGGCGTAGGCGGGTTCGGGCATGCGGCCCTCGAGGACCACAGGACGGGTCCACCCCTGGTCCCCGGCGAAGATGGTGCTCGCCAGGCTGACCCCGTCGGGTGGGTGCGGAGGGGCGACCCCGGCCAGCTCCACCAGGGTGGCCGAGAGGTCGACGGTGGTGGCGGGGTCGTACCTGTCGCCGGCGGGGATCTCGGGACCGGCCACGAGCAGGGGAACCCGGATCGACGGCTCGTGGAGGTTGATCTTGCCCTGCCGCTTGCGGTGCTCGCCCAGGTAGTAGCCGTTGTCGGAGGTGAAGACCACCACGGTGGAGTCCACCTCGCCGAGCGACTTCAGGTGACCGAGCACGTCGGCGACGCGCGCGTCCAGGACCGACAGCGCCTCGGCGCGCTGGCGGGAGACGGTGCGGAGCGCGTCGAGCTCGGCGCCGGTGAGGCGGGGGTAGGCGCGGAGGTAGGCGGGCTTGTCGCTGGTGTCCGCCTCGGGCTCTCCCGACCGGGGGACCCCCAGCCCGCGCGGGATCCGGTCGTCGAAGGAGCCCCACACCGAGCGGGGCCGGGCGGGGGTGACGAACTGCTGCCGGAACCCGTCGGACCGGGTGACCCAGCCGGGGTCGTCGGCCTCCACCGGGCCGCCGTGGTGCGGGGCGATGGGCGTCCACCAGAGGAACCACGGCCTACGGCCCGTGCCGGCCGTGGCGGGACGGGAGAACTCGTCGAGGAGCTGCACGGTCTGGGCGGCGGTCACGTCGGTGGAGTACTGCCCCGGCCAGCGGGTCGGCCGGCCGTTGACGTTGCTGGTCAGGTCGAAGTACGAGTAGGTGCCCCCCTCGCGGCCCGGGCCGTTGTCCAGGCCCCCGTACCACTGGTCCCACCCGGGCGGAACGTAGGTCTCCGACGCGGCGCCGGTGGCGTGCACACCCTGCACGCCGTACCCGTTGAGGTACTTGCCCACCAGCGCCGTCCGGTAGCCGCGTGCCTGGAGCGCGGTGGCCAGGGTGGAGGTGTCGTCGAAGCTGCCGAACCCGTAGGGCGACTCGTGGCTGAGGACTCGGTGGTTGTGGGAGTACTGGCCGGTGAGGAAGCTGGCCCGGGAGGGACAGCACAGCGGGTTGGGGGCGAACGAGTTGTGGAAGGCCAGCCCCGCGGAGCCGATCAGCCGCCGCGTGCGCGGCATCCACCGCAGCTCGTCGGACCTCATGTCGTCGGCCTCGATGACCAGCAGGTTCGGCCGACGGGGGAACGCCGCAGGGACAGGGTCGCTGGACGCCGCAGGGCCAGGAGCCGAGGTCGTCGGGGCCGACTGGTCGTCCCGGCCGGTGCCGGTCGCGGTGCCGGCTGGGCTCTCGCTCGCGCTGCCGGTCGGCGACGGAGTCCCCGCCCGGCCCGCCGGTCCGTCGCTGCACCCGGCGAGCAGGACCACGGACACGACGACCGAGAGCAGGGCTGCCCGTCCGCGGCGGTCCAGGAGGGTCGTGGTCGGAGTCATCACGCGTCCGATCGGGTGGAGGGGGTCAGGCCAGGCGCCAGTCGACGGCTGCGCCGCCCTGGCGCCGCAGCAGGTCGTCGACGCGCGAGAAGGGCCGGGACCCGAAGAAACCCCGGCTCGCCGACAGCGGTGAGGGGTGCGCCGACTCGACCCACGGGATCGGTCCCAGCATCGGCTTGAGGGTCTGGGCGTCGCGGCCCCACAGGACCGCTGCCAGGGGGCCGCCGCGCTGCGCGAGCACCTCGATGGCCCGGTCGGTGACCTTCTCCCAGCCCTTGCCGCGGTGGGCGGCGGACTGGCCCGGGCGGACCGTCAGGACCCGGTTGAGCAGCAGCACCCCGTGGTCGGCCCAGGGTGTGAGGTCCCCCGAGGTCGGGGGTGGCACTCCCAGGTCGGCGACCAGCTCGGTGAACACGTTGGCCAGGCTCCGGGGCACCGGACGGACGTCGGGCGCGACGGAGAAGCTCAGGCCCACCGGGTGCCCGGGGGTCGGGTAGGGGTCCTGGCCGACCACGAGCACCTTGACCTGCGCCAGCGGACGCTGGAACGCGCGCAGCACGTGCTCGCCGGCGGGGAGGTAGCCGCGGCCGGCGGCGACCTCGTCGCGCAGGAAGCGGCCCATCGCCTCGACGGTCCCCTCGACCGGGGACAGCGCCTCGGCCCAGTCGGGCGCCATGAGGCCGCGCGCGGCCAGCCTCTCGAGGGTGGACGGCCCGGCCGTGCTCACCGCGGGTCCTCGGCGGGCGGGGCGCCGGTCGTCCCGGGGGCGGCCAGGGTCGCTGCGACGAGGTCGGCCACCGCCTGCTGCTCCTCCGCGAAGGGGTGGAAGGCGAGTGCCCGCTGCCGGTCGGTGACCCGTCCGTTGACCCACGGGTCCTCCGAGCACACCTCGTGGCCCCGGGAGGCCGCCCGCAGCCCGACGTAGGTGACCTCGGCGCGCGCGGGCCGCGCGGCGCAGGGTGTCGTCCAGGGAGCGCTCCAGCCCCGCCACGACGGGCAGGTCGCCCGGCGCGAGCGGGAACCGTGCGCAGGGGTTCGTCGGGTCGACCAGCCGGGGGTAGCCGACCAGGACCACCTGGGCGTTCGGCGCGGCGCGGGAGATCCGTCGCAGCGCCGCGCTCACTCGTCGTCCGGTCGCAGCCACGACGGCCGCGGGGTCGCCGTAGGTGCGGTCGAGGCGGTCGGCGCAGGGGCTGCCGGGCTGTTGGGCCAGGGCCGTGCACCCCTTGACCAGGGCGGAGAAGACCTTCCGGTCGTTCCCGCCGATGCCGAGCGTGACCAGGTCGGTGCTCCGGCGCAGCGCCGCGACCTGGGGCCGCAGCGTGGCCGCCCCGCGCCCGACGACCTGCCCGCCGGTGAGGTCGGCGGTGTCCGCGCCGCTGCAGGAGACATCGGTCAGCGTGGCCCCGAGCCGGTCGGCCAGCAGGGCCGGGTAGTTGCCCGAGGAGCGCAGGCAGCCGCCGGCGAGGTCGGTGACCGGCACGAAGGGGGCGGCAGCGAAGGAGTCGCCCAGGGCGACGTAGGAGGCGATCGACGGGCCGGGCGTCGAGGCGGTGGGCTGGGGCCGGGACCCGGGGCTGACGTCCTGCCCCGCCGCTCCCGTGCACCCGGCGACGGCGCCGAGCAGCAGGGCGGCGAGGAGCCGGGCGGCCGGCTTCCGGGCGGGACGGGACCTCTCAGCCGACGCCACGGACCGGTGCCTTCGCGCCGCGCAGGCTGCGCGAGCCGGCGGAGGAGTAGCGACGTCTCGGGTTGGCGCCGATCGTCGGGGTGGCCGGGCCCGCGTGGGCGTCGACGAACTCGTCGAGCACCCGCCAGGTGCTGGAGCGGGCAGTCCGCCCGGTGAGCATCCCGAGGTGGCCGCCGGGAACGACCTCGAACCGGACCTCGCGGGCTCCCGGGAGCAGCGAGACCAGGGGGCGCACGGCCTCGACCGGCACGATCGCGTCGTCGGCGCCCGCCATGACCAGCACCGGCACGCGGACGTCGACGAGCCGGACGTCGCCGGCGTCGAGGTGGACGGTCCCAGCCAGGAGCTGCTCGCCAGGCACGAGCCGGTGGTAGAGCTGCCCGAAGGATCGACCGGGGTAGGCCGTGGTGCCTGCGGTGAACCGGTCCACGGCCTCCAGCTGGGCGAGGAGCTCGGTGTCGTCGAGCTTGGCCAGCTGCACGAACGGCTTGGCGACCAGGGCGGTCACCGCCGGGAGCCCGAAGGCGCGGCGTACCAGCGACTCGGGCAGGCTCCCCAGGAGCCGGTGGGCCAGGGTCAGCGCCGGGACTCGAGCGTCGACGACACCGAGGAGGGGTCGCACCGGGGCAAGCGGCGGCACCAGGGAGAGGTCGACGGGCGCGGCGAGCACGGACACCGACGCGACCGGCAGCCCGCGCCCGGCCGCCGCGGCGAGCAGCGCGAACAGGCCTCCCAGGCTCCAGCCCACCAGGTGCACGGGTCGGTCGCCGGCGTGGGCGCTGACCCGCCGCACCGCCTCGGGGACGACCGTGGTCACCCAGTGCTCCAGGGCGAGCCCGGGGTCGCCGAAGGCGATCTCGCCGTACTCGACCACATAGGTGGGCCGGCCGTGGCCCAGCAGGTGCTCGACCAGCGAGCAGCCGCGCCGCAGGTCGAAGCAGGTCGAGGGTGCGGCCAGCGGCGCGACCAGCAGGACCGGTTCACCGGTCTCGGTCACGGTGCCGAGGGGCCGGTAGTGGTAGACCTCCCGCAGCACCCCGTCGTCGATGATGGTGCGGGGCATCGGGCGCAGGTCGGCCACCCCGCCGTGCAGCACGCGGTGGGCGAGGTTGACGGAGGCGGCGACGACCTGGTCCGGCCGGGGGATCAGATCCATGCCGCGATGCTACTCAGTGGTCGGGCTCACTGGTCCGACCCGTCGGTCCGTCGGTGGTGGGACGAGCGCACGTCGTCGAGACGACCGAGGAACTGCGCGGCCCAGTCCTTCACGTCGTGCTCCTTGACGGTCTTGCGCATCGCCTTCATCCGCCGGGCGAGGTCCGCGGGCCTGGCGCGCATCGCCTCCAGCACCGCGGACTTCATGCCGTTGATGTCGTAGGGGTTGACCAGGTACGCCTGCTTGAGCTCGTCGGCTGCTCCTGCGAACTCCGAGAGCACCAGGGCGCCGGTGTTCTGGGCGCGGCAGGCGACGTACTCCTTGGCGACCAGGTTCATGCCGTCCCGGAGCGGGGTCACCACCATGAGGTCGGCCGCCCGGTACAGCGCGGCCATCTCCTCGCGCGGCTGGGAGGTGTGCAGGTAGGACACCGCGGGGCGGCCGATCCGCCCGTAGTCGCCGTTGATCCGGCCCACGAGGCGGTCGATCTCGTCCCGCAGGCGTCGGTACTCGTCCACGCGCTCGCGCGACGGGGTGGCCACCTGGACGAAGACCGCGTCCTCGACGCTGAGCTCGCCCGAGGCCAGCAGCTCGCCGAAGGCGCGCAGCCGGGAGTAGATGCCCTTGGTGTAGTCGAGCCGGTCCACGCCGAGCAGCAGCATCCGCGGGTTGCCGAGCTGCTCGCGGATCTCGGCGGCCCGCCGGCCGACCTCGTCGGTCGCCGCCAGGGTCGCCAGGCCCTCGTAGTCGATGGAGATCGGGAAGGCGTCGGCCTGCACGGTGCGGCCGTCGGGGAGGTACATCAGGTCCCGGTGGGTCTTGTGCCCGACGCGTTGACGCACCAGCCGGACGAAGTTCTGCGCGCCGCCGGGGCGCTGGAAGCCCACCAGGTCGGCGCCGAGGAGACCCTCCAGGATCTGACGCCTCCAGGGCAGCTGGACGAACAGCTCGCTCGGAGGGAACGGGATGTGGAGGAAGAACCCGATCCGCAGGTCCGGACGCAGCTCGCGCAGCATCTGCGGCACCAGCTGGAGCTGGTAGTCGTGCACCCAGACCAGCGCGTTCTCGGCCGCCAGCTGCGCCGCCTTCTCCGCGAACCGGCGGTTCACCGCGACGTAGACGTCCCACCACTCCCGGTGGAACTCCGGCTTGGCCACGACGTCGTGGTAGAGCGGCCAGAGGGTGCCGTTGGAGAAGCCCTCGTAGAACTGCTCGATCTCCTGCGCCGACAACGGGACGGTCACCAGCGTCATGTCGTCCTGCTCGAGCCGCTCGTCGGGTCCGTCCGGGCCGCCGTCCCACCCGACCCAGGCGCCGTCGTGCGCCCGCATCACCGGCTCGATGGCGGTGACCAGGCCGCCGGGGGAGCGGCGCCACTCGATGCTGCCGTCCTCGTGCACGACCCGGTCGACAGGAAGCCGGTTCGCCACGACGAGGATGTCGAAGGTTTCCTGGTGCGTCCGGGTGTCGTCCATGCTGGGAGCCTACAGAGGACGCGCCCCGCCCGGCGTGGGGCAAATGACACCGCTGTGGTTCCTCCCCTACGATGGGGCTCGACCAGGCACGAGTCATCGCACAGGAGCGCCGCATGGACACCGCGAAGGCCACCTCGGCCGCCACCCCCTCGAGCGACCGCGTCGAGCTGTCCGAGCGCGACCGCGACGTCCTGGACTTCGAGCGCCAGTGGTGGAAGTACGCCGGGGCCAAGGAGCAGGCGGTCCGCGAGAAGTTCGACATGTCCTCCACCCGGTACTACCAGGTCCTCAACGCCCTCATCGACCGGCCCGAGGCGCTGGTCCACGACCCGCTGCTCGTCCGCCGGCTCCGTCGGCTCCGCGCCGCCCGCCAGCGCGCCCGTTCCGCGCGACGCCTCGGCTTCGAGGTCTGAGCGTGCGACCCCGCGCCGACGAGGGGTTCGCGATGTCCTCCCCGGTCGCCCTGATGGCCGCCGCCGCCGTCGTCCTGGCCGGGATCGCCTTCGTCGCCACCGACCGAACCGGCCCCGCCGACCGTCTTGCGCTCAGCGCCGGCCCGCTCCCCGTCCAGCCCCAGGTGACCTTCACCGCGGTCCGGGTCCGACCCGCGGTCCAGCGCGGCGAGACCTATGTGTCGGTCTACAACAACTCCAACATCACCGGGCTCGCCCGCACCACCGCCGACCGGATCTCCAGCGCTGGTTGGCAGGTGGTCGGCTCGGACAACTGGTACGGCACGATCCCCGCCACCACGATCTACTACCCCGAGCGGCTCGAGCGGGCCGCGCGGATGCTCTCCAAGGACCTCGGCATCGCCCGGGTCATGCCCGCGGTGGACCCGATGTCGATGGACCGCCTGACCCTGATCCTCACCGGCGACTTCGCCTGACCCGGGGCCCACGGTCGCCCGCCCCTCTGGTTGGGTGGGTCCATGGAGTTCCGCACGAGCCGGTCCCAGGAGCGGTACGACGAGCTGGTCGCCGCGGCGGACCAGGGCGTGGTCTGCCTCGACTTCGACGGGGTCCTCGCCCCGATCGTCGACGACCCCGCCGAGGCCCACATCCACCCGGAGGCGGCCGACGTCCTGGTCGACCTCGCCCAGCACTTCAAGGCCGTCGCCGTGGTCACCGGTCGTCCGGCGCGGCAGGCGGTGGCCCTGGGCAACCTCGACGAGGTGGGTGCCCGGGTCGCCGAGACCGGGCGCGACTTCTACGTGCTCGGGCAGTACGGCAACGAGCGCTGGACCGCCCAGAGCCGCAAGGTGATCTCGCCGCGACCCCCGCGCGGGCTCGCGGTCCTCGTCGCCGAGCTGCCCGACCTCCTGCGCCGCCAGGGTCTCGGTGACGCCTACCTGGAGCAGAAGAGCCTGGCGGTGGCGGTGCACACGCGGCGGCTCCCCGACCCGCAGGACGCGATCGAGAGGCTCACGCCCGTCCTGGAGCGCGCTGCGCACAACCACGGCCTGGTGCTCGAGCCCGGCCGCATGGTGATCGAGGTCCGGGCGCCGGGGATGGACAAGGGGAACGCCGTGCGCACGCTGAAGAAGGAGCTGCGCGCCGACGCGATGCTGTTCGCCGGCGACGATCTCGGCGACATCGAGGCATTCGAGGCGATCATGGCGCTGCGCCGGGGCGGGATGGTGGGGCTGCTGGTGTGCTCGGGCTCGAAGGAGCAGCAGGCGCTGGTCGAGCACGCCGACATCGTGGTGCAGGGTCCCGACGAGATCATGACGCTGCTGCGGAAGCTGGCCGCCGACGTCGACGCCGCGCACGGGCGCTGACCGCGGGGTAGCCGCCGTCGTCGAGCCCGGCGAGCCGCTCGAAGGCGTTGTGCACCGCGACGTCCCCGCCGCGCAGCCAGGACCACAGGCTCGCCACGACGTACAACGGCAGCAGGGGGAGGCCGAGGCAGGCGACGTACTGCCAGGAGTGGCGCTCCTCGTGGGCCAGCAGCCGCGGTCGCCGGTCGAGGTAGTCCGCGGGCAGAGGGCTCAGCACCACGTTGCCCAGGGTCACCGCCCTGGCCCGCACCGGGAGCCGGAGGTCCGCGCCGAGGACCAGTCCTCGAGGACCGGGACGGAAGCGGGCTCCCCCGAGCGCCCCGACGGCCAGCCCGAGCGGCGTCGAGCCGTTGAGGAGGTTCATGGCCGCCTTGACCTGCCAGCCGAGGGTCCGATCCACGACCCCATGATGGCTCAAGGCCATGCTATCCAATGGGCGAGACAACGTCTCAGGATTCGGTACGCATGTGCGGATCCTGCACGGCCTGCCTACGCTTGGCCTTGCTCATCGAGAGGGGCAGAGGGACACGGCCCGCTGAAGCCCCGGCAACCCGCCACAGCAGCTCATCCTCCGAGAACGCTGTGGTCACGGTGCTAAGTCCGTCCCGCCGCGAGAGTCGCGTTCCCGGGGAAGATGAGAAGGAGGACTCCTTGAGCGCAGCAGTCGTCGACACCATCCACCGCACCGGTCTTCGAGCGGGCGCGTTCGGGCACGCCGTCCACCTCGTCTGCCGCGAGTGTCGGGCCACCCAGGAGCTCGGCCCGTTCTACGCCTGTCAGGAGTGCTTCGGCCCGCTGGAGATCGGCTACGACTTCCCCCGGGTGACCCGCGAGCAGATCGAGGCCGGGCCCAAGAACATCTGGCGCTACCAGCCGCTCCTCCCCGTCCCCGCCGACATCGCGCAGAGCCCGAACATGGAGCCCGGCTTCACCCGTCTCGTGCGCGCCCACAACCTGGGGGCCGACCTGGGGCTGCGGTCGCTGTGGGTCAAGGACGACTCGGGAAACCCCACGCACTCCTTCAAGGACCGGGTGGTGGCGGTGGCGCTCTCGGCCGCCCGCGAGCTCGGCTCGAAGGTGTTCGCCTGTCCCTCGACCGGCAACCTGGCCAACGCCGTGGCCGCGGCGGGCGCCCGGGCCGGGATCCGTACCGTGGTCTTCATCCCCAGCGACCTCGAGCCGGCCAAGATCCAGATGACCGCGGTCTACGGCGGCTCGCTGGTCGCGGTGCACGGCACCTACGACGACGTGAACCGGCTGGCCTCGGAGATCGCGGGCGAGGAGGAGGGCTGGGCGTTCGTCAACGTCAACGTGCGGCCCTACTACGCCGAGGGCTCCAAGACGCTCGCCTACGAGATCGCCGAGCAGCTGGGCTGGCGGATCCCCGAGCAGCTGGTGGTCCCCGTCGCCAGCGGGTCCCAGCTGACCAAGATCGACAAGGGCTTCCAGGAGCTCGTCTCCCTGGGGCTGGTCGAGGACTCGCCGTACGCCGTGTTCGGCGCGCAGGCGGAGGGGTGCTCACCGGTGAGCCAGGCGTTCAAGGCCGGCCACGAGGTGGTTCGCCCGGTCAAGCCGGACACGATCGCCAAGTCGCTGGCCATCGGGAACCCCGCGGACGGCCCGTACGTGCTCGACGTCGTCCGGCGCACCGGCGGCTGCGTCGAGGACGTCACCGACGACCAGGTGCGTGAGGGCATCCTCCACCTGGCCCGGACCGAGGGGATCTTCGCCGAGACCGCGGGCGGCGTCACGGTCGGGGTGCTCAGGAAGCTCGTGGAGGGCGGCCGCCTCGACCCGGACAAGGAGACCGTCGTGCTCAACACCGGCGACGGTCTGAAGACCCTCGACGCGGTGTCCGGCCGGGTCGCGCCGTCGGCGACCATCGCCCCGTCCTACCCCGCCTTCCTGGCCACCGGCCTGGCCTGACCTGTTACGACCTGCCTGACCTGACCTGCCTGATCTGACCCGACCTGAGGGAGCCTCCTGGTGAGCGTGCACGTCCGCATCCCGACCATCCTGCGCACCTACACCGACGGTGCCTCCGAGGTGACCGCCGAGGGTGGCACCCTGGGCGCCGTGCTCGAGGATCTCGACCGCAGCCACAGTGGGCTCCGCGCCCGGGTCCTCGACGACGACGGCCGGCTGCGCCGGTTCGTCAACGTCTACGTCGACAACGACGACGTGCGCTTCCTCGGCGGTCTGGACACGCCGGTCCACGACGGGGCCCAGGTCTCGGTGATCCCGGCGGTCGCGGGCGGCTGACCGCGCCGTTCACGCGGCCAGGGGGGCCGGCAGCCGGTGCCCGCAGCGCGGGCAGTGCGCGTGGGTGCACAGGTCGAGCTCCTGGCCGCAGGAGCACAACGGGTGCCCGTCCAGGTGGGGACGACCGGCGACGGGCCGGCGGCCACGGGGGCTGAGAAGCTCGTTCATGGCGGGCCTCCTTCGGTTCGGGTTCGGGATGGGTTCCTGCTCACGATGAGGGGCGACCTCGCCCCGGTGATACCCAGATCGGGGGACCCTGACGCTGGTGGCGCGTGGTCGTCGCCCCGCGCGCTCGGCGGCTACCCTGCTCGGCGTGACGGACCTGCTGCTCGCGACCTGCGCCACCTTCGCCGACGGTGAGCCGGGCGGTGACCTCCTGGTCGAGGCGCTGGCGCGTGCCGGGGTCGAGGCCACCTGGGCGGTCTGGGACGACCCGGCAGTGGACTGGTCGGCGGCGCAGGCGGTCGTCGTGCGCAGCACCTGGGACTACGAGACACGCCGGGCCGACTTCCTGGCCTGGGCAGAGCACGTCGAACGCTGGACCACCCTGCTCAACGCCGCAGCGGTGCTGCGGTGGAACACCGACAAGGTGTACCTCCTCGACCTGGCCGACGCGGGCGTGCCGGTGGTGCCCACCGTGCGGCTGGACCGACCCGAGGACCTGGCTGCGGCAGCGGCCGGGCTCGGCGGGCGCGTGGTGGCCAAGCCCCGGGTCGGAGCCGGCGGACGTGGCCTGGTGGTCGTGGACGGTGCGCCGTCCCTGGGGGTCGCCCCCGCCCTGGACGGCACGGCGGGCCCGTGGATCGTGCAGCCGGTGGTCGAGTCGGTGCGGACCGAGGGGGAGCACTCGGTCTTCGTCCTCGGCGGCGTCCCCGTCACGCAGGCGACCAAGCTCCCCGCCGGTGAGGAGATCCGGGTCCACGAGGAGTACGGCGGCGCGACCGCGGCCGTGCCGCTCGCCGACGAGGCGGCGCTGGTGGCCGCCGAGACGGTCGCCGCCGCACAGCAGCTGCTCGGGGTGGAGCTGAGCTATGCGCGGGTGGACCTCCTGCGCCTGGCGAGCGGCGACCTGGTGGTCGGCGAGCTCGAGGTCACCGAGCCGGGGCTCTACCTCGACCTGCTGCCTGAGAACGCCGAGCACGCCGCCGAGGCGTGGGCTCGCGAGCTGGCTCGGTGAGGGGCCCGGGACGACGGAGGCCGGGGAAGGGCTTGCGCCCTTCCCCGGCCGAAACCCCGTCGCACCCACGAGGTCTTTCCAGGCTAGGCGGGGTCACCGGGCCGGTCAATGATCCCTTCGGGCGGTGTCGGACCCAGGTCTAGACAGTCGGAGACGGGCGCCGCGGGGCGGTCTTTCTTGCACTCGACAGGGTCGAGTGCTAAACATGATTTAGCACTCTCCTCTGGAGAGTGACAGTGCAATCGGGCTGGGGAGACGAGGTCCACCAGCGCCGGCGGGAAGGGTCCGCCGGGTCAGCCGGACCGTCCGTCGCGGGCGTCGCCCTCAGTCCATCCACAACTCTCAGCGTGAGGAACCGCAGGAGTTATGTCGAAGCTCATTGCTTTCAACGAGGAAGCCCGTCGCGGCCTCGAGCGTGGCATGAACACGCTCGCGGACGCCGTCAAGGTGACCCTCGGTCCCAAGGGACGCAACGTCGTCCTGGAGAAGAAGTGGGGCGCCCCCACGATCACCAACGACGGTGTCTCGATCGCCAAGGAGATCGAGCTCGAAGACCCCTACGAGAAGATCGGCGCCGAGCTCGTCAAGGAGGTCGCCAAGAAGACCGACGACGTCGCCGGCGACGGCACCACCACCGCCACGGTCCTGGCCCAGGCCATGGTCCGCGAGGGCCTGCGCAACGTCGCCGCGGGTGCGAACCCGATGGCGCTCAAGCGCGGCATCGAGGCGGCCGTCGAGGCCGTCTCCGGCCAGCTGCTGAGCATGGCCAAGGACGTCGAGACCAAGGAGCAGATCGCTTCCACGGCCTCGATCTCCGCCGGTGACAGCTCGGTCGGCGAGATCATCGCCGAGGCGATGGACAAGGTCGGCAAGGAAGGCGTCATCACCGTCGAGGAGTCCAACACCTTCGGGCTGGACCTCGAGCTGACCGAGGGCATGCGGTTCGACAAGGGCTACGTGTCGCAGTACTTCATGACCGACCCCGAGCGCATGGAGGCCGTCCTCGAGGACGCCTACGTCCTCATCGCCAACCAGAAGATCTCCAACGTCAAGGACATGCTGCCGGTCCTGGAGAAGGTCATGCAGTCGGGCAAGCCCCTGCTGATCATCGCCGAGGACGTCGAGGGCGAGGCCCTGGCGACGCTGGTGGTCAACAAGATCCGTGGCACCTTCAAGTCCGCGGCCGTCAAGGCTCCGGGCTTCGGTGACCGCCGCAAGGCCATGCTGCAGGACATCGCGATCCTGACCGGTGGCCAGGTCATCTCCGAGGACGTCGGTCTCAAGCTGGAGTCGACCGGCATCGAGCTGCTCGGCCAGGCCCGCAAGATCGTCCTCACCAAGGACGAGACCACGATCGTGGAGGGCTCCGGCGACGCCGAGCAGATCCAGGGCCGGGTCAACCAGATCCGGGCCGAGATCGAGAAGTCGGACTCCGACTACGACCGCGAGAAGCTGCAGGAGCGCCTGGCCAAGCTGGCCGGCGGTGTCGCGGTGATCAAGGTCGGCGCGGCCACCGAGGTCGAGCTCAAGGAGCGCAAGCACCGCATCGAGGACGCCGTGCGCAACGCCAAGGCGGCCGTCGAGGAGGGCATCGTCGCCGGTGGCGGCGTGGCTCTGCTGCAGGCCACCGACGCGGCGTTCGAGAAGCTCGAGCTCGTCGGCGACGAGGCCACCGGCGCGGCGATCGTCCGCATCGCGGCCGAGGCCCCGCTCAAGCAGATCGCGTTCAACGCCGGTCTCGAGGGTGGCGTGGTGACCGAGAAGGTCCGCAACCTCACCCCGGGCTTCGGTCTGAACGCAGCGACCGGCGAGTACGTCGACATGCTGGCCGCGGGCATCATCGACCCGGCCAAGGTCACCCGCTCGGCGCTGCAGAACGCCGCCTCCATCGCGGCGCTGTTCCTCACGACCGAGGCGGTCGTGGCGGACAAGCCCGAGAAGGCGCCGGCCGGCATGCCCGGCGGCGGCGACGGCGGCATGGGCGGCATGGACTTCTGAGTCCGTCCTCCCGCACGACCCAGCACCACACGAGGGGCCCCCGCCACACGGCGGGGGCCCCTCGCTGGTTGTCCCTAGCGCACGCCCCGCGGACGCAGCTGGATGCTGATCCTGGGCCCGCAGGGTCGGGTGGACTTGGGCACCGCGTGCTCCCAGGTGCGTTGGCAGGAGCCGCCCATGACCAGCAGGTCCCCGTGCCCGAGGGCGAAGGACAGCGAGGAGCCCGGGCCCCGGGGGCGCAGCAGCAGCCGGCGGGTCTCGCCGAGGGACACGATCGCGACCATGGTGTCCTGGCTGCTGCCGCGGCCGATCGTGTCGCCGTGCCAGGCCACGCTGTCGCGCCCGTCCCGGTAGTAGCACAGCCCGCTGGTCGCGAACGGCTCGCCCAGCTCGTCGGCGTAGTGGCCGGACAGCTGCTCCCGGGCCTCGCCCAGCACCGGGTGGGGCAGCGGGTCCTGCTCGCCGTAGAACGCGAGGAGCCGGGGCACCTCGACCACCCGGTCGTACATCTGTCGCCGCTCGGCGCGCCACGGCACCTGCGCGACGAGGTCGAGGAAGAGCCCGTCGGCGCCGGCGAGCCACCCGGTGGCCAGGTCGACCCAGGCGCCGCGGCCGAGCGAGGTGCGGCGGAGGCGACCGGTCAGCGGGCCGAGCCGGGGACCGTCGGGGGTGTCCGGGTCGTCGAAGAGCGATGCTTGCAGCGCGAGGGGCATGGGAGCAGTCTAGAGCGGAGTCGAACAGGTGTTCTAGTGCACACGGGTCGGCATCGTCGCGGCGCCACCGATAGCGTGGGGGCAGCCAGCCGGTGCCCCGACAGGAACAAGGACGAGCATGAGCGAGCAGCCGACCTCCCGCCCCGCGACCCCACCGACCACCGTGGCAGCCAGGATCACCGATCTCACCAAGGTCTACGGCTCCGGCCAGGCGGAGGTGCACGCCCTGGCCGGCATCACGCTGGACCTGTACGCCGGGGAGTTCACCGCCGTCATGGGTCCGTCCGGGTCCGGCAAGTCGACCCTCATGCACTGCTGTGCGGCCCTGGACGAGGCCACCAGCGGATCGGTGGTCATCGGTGACACCGAGCTGGCCACGCTCAAGGACAAGGAGCTCACCGCCCTGCGCCGGGACCGGATCGGCTTCGTCTTCCAGTCCTTCAACCTGGTGCCCACCCTCACCGCGGAGGAGAACATCCTGCTGCCCCTGTCGATCGCGGGACGCAAGCCCGACCGGGAGTGGTACGCCAGCGTCATCGACACGGTCAACCTCGCCGACCGCCTCGGGCACCGGCCCAACGAGCTCTCCGGCGGCCAGCAGCAGCGCGTCGCGGTCGCCCGGGCGCTCGCCGCGAAGCCCTCGATCGTCTTCGCCGACGAGCCGACCGGCAACCTCGACTCCCGGTCCGGCGCGGAGGTGCTCTCCCTGCTCCGTCGCTCGGTCGACGAGTTCGGCCAGACCGTGGTCATGGTCACCCACGACCCGGTCGCCGCGGCCGTGACCGACCGGGTGGTGTTCCTCGCCGACGGCCGGATCGTGGAAGAGCTGCGCCACCCCACGCGCCAGCAGATCCTCGACCTGATGAGCCGCCTCGACGTGCGGGCACTCGACACCGTCACGGGGGACTGACCATGTGGCAGGTCACCTGGCGCAACCTGGTCGCCCGCAAGGTGCGGCTGCTGCTCTCGGGGTTCGCCATCGTGCTGGGCGTGGCCTTCGTGGCCGGCACGCTGATCTTCACCAACGCCCTCGGGGGGGCCTTCGACTCGATCATCGAGGGCTCCACGGCGGACGCCGAGGTCGCCTTCGTGGGCGCCAACGACTTCGACTCCCTCCAGGACGTCCGCACCATGCCCGCCTCGGTCGCCACCGACCTCGAGGCGCTCCCCGAGGTCGCCTCCGCGCACCCGCAGAACACCCTGCAGACGGTCTTCGTCATCGGCAAGGACGGCAAGGTCGTCGGCGGCAACGGTCCCCCGGGCCTGGCGTTCAACTACAACGGCGCGGTGAACATCGCCGGCGACCCGATCATCACCGTGACCGAGGGCGAGCTGCCCCAGGGCCCGGACCAGGTCGCGCTCGACGTGGACACCGCGGAGAAGGCCGGCTACCAGGTCGGCGACACGGTCAAGCTGGTCACCCCCGGGGCGCCGCCCACCCTCGAGGCCACCCTGACCGGTCTGGTGGAGTTCGGCTCCGGCGGCCTCAACGGCGCCACGCTGACGATCTTCGAGGACCGGTTCATGCAGGACCGGTTCTTCGACGGCAAGGACGCCTACACCTCCATCTCGCTCACCGCCGCCGACGGTGTCTCGCAGGCGCAGCTGGTCAAGGCAGCCCAGCAGGTCCTGCCCGCGGGGGTGACCGCCCGCACCGGGGACGAGGTGGTGCAGGTCAACAAGGAGTCCCTCGACCAGATCCTCGGGTTCCTCACCACGTTCCTGCTCGTGTTCGCCGGGGTCTCGCTGGTCGTCGGAGTGTTCCTGATCATCAACACCTTCTCGATCCTGGTGGCCCAGCGGAGCCGCGAGCTCGCCCTGCTCCGCGCCCTCGGCGCGTCGCGGCGGCAGGTGATCCGCTCGGTGCTGACCGAGGCCCTCGCCGTGGGGGTGGTCGGCTCGACCCTCGGTCTCGGGCTCGGCTACCTGCTCGCCATGGGGCTGCGGCTCGTGTTCGGGGCGTTCGGGCTCGACCTGAGCAGCGCGAGCTTCCCGCTCACCGTGACCGCGGTGGTGGCCTCCTACGTCGTCGGCATGCTGGTCACCGCGGTGGCCGGTGTGCTGCCGGCGCTGCGGGCCAGCCGGATCCCGCCGATGGCGGCCCTGCGAGACGACGTGGCGCTGCCCGAGACGACCCTGCGGCGCAGGGTGCTGATCGGGACCGCCATGGTCGTCCTCGGAGCCGGGAGCATGGTCGCCGGGTTCGCCGGGGGCGGGGCCACCGGCCTGAGCCTGATCGGCCTGGGCATCCTGCTCATCCTGATCGGCGTCTCTGCGTCGAGCGCGGTCCTCGGACGCCCGCTGATCGGCCTGTTCGGGCTCCTCTACGGCCGGGTCTTCGGCACGGTCGGCACGCTGGCCACCCAGAACTCGCTGCGCAACCCGAGGCGGACCGCCGCGACGGCCAGCGCGCTGATGATCGGCCTGGCCCTGATGTCGATGATGTCGATCTTCGGCGCCTCCGCGTCCGCCAGCACCGACGCAGCCATCAACAAGACGCTGACCTCGCAGTTCATCGTCTCCAACGTGGTCGGCCAGGCCTTCTCCACCGACGTCGCCCGTCAGATCGGCGAGCTGGACGGGGTCGACTCCGTGGCCGCCCTGAAGCAGGCGTTCCCGCGCGTCGACGGGAGCCGGACCTTCGTCGCGGCCATCGACCCCCAGCAGTTCGGCGCCGCCCTGGCGCTGCCCACGCTCCAGGGGTCGCTCGCCGACCTCGGCAAGGGCACCGTGGCGGTCGACGCCAACGAGGCCAAGAGCAAGGGGCTCCAGGTCGGCGACACCTTCCAGATGGAGTTCCAGGCCGGCAAGGTGCCCCTGCGGGTGGTCGCGATCTTCGCCGGCGGCAACGCCATCGGCACGCCGTACCTCGTCACACCCGACACCTTCGTGGCCGGCGGGCTGGCCCCGTTGGACTCCCTGGTCTACGTCACCAAGGCGCCCGACGCGGAGACCGACACCGTCCGCGCCGAGATCGAGGACGTGCTCAAGGACCTCCCGACGGTGACCGTCAAGGACCCGGAGGGGTACGCCGCGGAGCAGCAGGGCCAGATCGACCAGTTCCTCAACTTCATCTACGGGCTGCTGGGGCTCTCCGTGATCATCGCGATCCTCGGCGTCGTCAACACCTTGAGCCTCTCGGTGATCGAGCGGACCCGCGAGGTCGGGCTGCTCCGGGCCGTCGGGATGAGCCGGCGACAGCTGCGCACGATGATCCGGCTCGAGTCGGTGGTGGTCGCCGTCTTCGGAGCGGTGCTCGGCGTGGTGATGGGGGTGGTCTTCGGGGTGGTCATGGTGAAGGCGCTGCGCGGACGAGGGGCTGACCGACCTGGCGGTTCCCTGGGTGCTGCTCCTGGTCTTCGTCGCGGCGTCCGCGGTGCTCGGTGTCCTGGCCGCGGTCTTCCCTGCGCGACGGGCGGCGAAGCTCGACGTGCTCACCGCGATCACGACCGAGTAGGGGGAGAAAGCGGTTCAAAGGGCCGTGTCGCTCACGCTCTCCCGGGGCTAAGGTGAGGATCCCGGCACTTCGTGGGGCCAGGCGGAGGGATCGACGATGGGTGAGACGGCGGTGACGGCCCGGACCGGGCCGGCGGTCGTGCACAAGCACGTCCAGGTCCGCGAGTACGTCCGGTCGCTGGTCGCAGGGGCCGAGCCGGGCACCCCGGCGCCGTCGGAGCGTGAGCTCGTCCAGTACTTCGGCGTCGCGCGGATGACCGTGCGCCAGGCGCTGGACGCCCTGGTCGGCGAAGGGCTGCTCGAGCGGATCCCCGGCCGCGGCACCTTCGTCGCCGACCACCGGCTCGACCAGGTGCCCCGGCTCAACGGCTTCACCGAGGAGATGCGGCAGCGCGGCATGACGCCGGGGTCCCGATCCCTGATGGCCCGGATGGTCGCGGCCGGTCCGGGCGTCGCCCGGGCGCTCGAGATCGGCGTGGGCGAGCAGGTGGTGCACTGGCAGCGGCTGCGTCTGGCCGACGACGTGCCGATGTGCCTCGAGGACGCCTACCTCTCCGCCGAGCTGGTTCCCGGTCTGCTCGAGAACCTGCCCGAGTCCATCTACGCCGAGCTCGAGCGCCGCGACCTCTCGCCCACCTGGGGCGAGGACTCCGTCGACGCCGGGCTGGCCCAGGAGCCGGAGTCCCAGCTGCTCGGCGTCCCGGTCGGTCACCCGGTGCTCAGGGTGGCCCGGCGCGCGTTCCGCGAGCGCACCCCCGTCGAGGTCTCGCGCTCGACCTACCGTGCGGACCGGTTCACCCTGTGGGTGCCGCTCACCCGCTTCCCGCAGCCCCGCGGGTGAGCCCTCGGTGAGCCCGCCCCCCGGCCCGGGCGGTCCTGCCCGGGTCGCCGGCCTCGTGCTCGCCGCCGGCGCGGGTCGCCGGATGGGGGGACCGAAGGCGCTGCTGCTCGCCCCGTCCGGACAGCCGCGCAGCCAGGTCGCCGTGGCGGACCTGCAGGCGGCGGGCTGCGCGCCGGTCATCCTGGTGCTGGGCGCCGGTGCCGAGCAGGCACGGGCCCTCCTGCCGGCGGCGGGGGCGCCGGAGGTGGTCCTCGCGCCCGACTGGGCAGAGGGGCTCGGCGCCTCGCTGCGGGCCGGGCTGGCCGCGCTGGAGGCTCGGGCGGGCGAGAACGACGCGGCGGTGCTGGTCACCCTGGTGGACCTGCCCGACGTCGGGGCCCCGGTGATGCGCCGGGTGCTGTGCCGCTGGCGCGAGGAGGGGTCCCGGAGCGACGCCCTGGCCCGCGCGACCTACGCCGGCCGCCCCGGCCACCCGGTGCTGCTGGGCCGCGACCACTGGGCGCGGCTGCGGGCCGCGCTGTCCGGCGACACGGGAGCCGGCCCCTATCTGGCGGGTCGTAGGGTGCTCCACGTGACCTGCGACGACCTGGCGACCGGCCGAGACCTGGACCTCCCCGAGGACCTCGAGCAGGGCACGGCGTGAGCTCCCTGGTCGGCTCGCCCGACGACCTCGCCGCGCGCCTCGCCACGACCGGCTACCTCTGCGACGACGCCCTGGCCACGGTCGGCTTCCTCTCCCTGGAGCTGGCTCGCCCCCTGCTGCTGGAGGGTGAGCCGGGCACCGGCAAGACCGCGCTCGCCGAGGCGCTTGCCGAGGCACTGGACCTGCCGCTGATCCGGCTGCAGTGCTACGAGGGGATCGACGCTGCACAGGCCCTGTACGACTGGGACTTCCCCCGCCAGATCCTGCACCTGCGCGCCGTGGAGTCGGTCTCCGCCGGCGTCACCGGAACCGACCTGGAGGAGGTGGAGAAGGGCCTGTTCTCCGAGCGCTTCCTGCTCGCCCGGCCGGTGCTCCGCGCCCTGCGGGAGAGCCCGGCGGTGCTGCTCATCGACGAGATCGACCGGGCCGACGACGAGTTCGAGGCCTTCCTGCTCGAGGTCCTCTCGACGTTCCAGGTGACCATCCCCGAGCTCGGCACGGTCGTCGCGGCCACACCGCCGCTGGTGGTGCTCACCTCCAACCGGACCCGGGAGGTCCACGACGCGCTCAAGCGGCGCTGCCTGTACCACTGGATCGACCACCCGGGTCTCGAGCGCGAGGTCGCCATCGTCCGATCCCGGTCGCCCGAGCTCTCCGAGGAGCTGGTCCGCCAGGTCGTGGGCCTGGTGCAGCAGCTGCGCGAAGCCGACCTGGTCAAGGCGCCGGGCGTCGCCGAGACCCTCGACTGGGCCCGTGCGCTCGACCGGATCGGCACCCAGCACCTCGACGTCGAGTCGGCCGCCCGCACCCTCGGCACCGCCGTCAAGTACCGCGAGGACGCCGACCGCGTCCGGGCGTCGCTCGCCCGGATGCTGGCGACGTAGGGCCCCCATGAGCGTCCCGACCTCCGCCGCCGCCCCGGACACAGTCCTGCTCGGCTTCGCCCGGGCGCTGCGCGCCGCTGGTCTGCCGGTGACCGCGGACCGTTCGCAGACCTTCCTACGGGCGGTGAGCCGGGTCGGGCTGGGGGACCGCCGGGCGACGTACTGGGCAGGGCGGGCCACGATGTGCACCGGGCCGGAGGACTTCACGCCGTACGACAAGGTGTTCGCCGCCTGGTTCCTCGACGACGGCTCGGGCCCCAGCGGGAGCCCCCGCGCTGCGGCCCCGCCGCTCTCCCAGGCGCCGCTCGGCGAGGAGGACCCGTCCGTCGGGGAGGCCGGGGAGGACGAGGCGGACCTGCTCCGGGTGGCCGCGTCGGACTCCGAGGTGCTCCGGCACCGGGACATCGCCACCCTGGACGCGGCCGAGCGCGCCCGGCTCGCGGACCTGTTCGCGCGGCTGGCACCAGCCCCGCCGCGCCGGGTCTCCTACCGGCGCAGGCCGGCCCGCCGGGGGGTGGTCGACACCCACGCGACTCTGCGGCTGACCCTGACCCGGATGGGGGAGCCGGTCGAGATCGCCCGGCGTTCCCGGTCCACCCGGACCCGGCGCACGGTCCTGCTCGTCGACGTGTCCGGCTCCATGAGCACCTACGCCGACGCCCTCCTGCGCCTGGCGCACCGGATCGCGGTGACCCACCGAGCCGGGGACACCGAGGTCTTCAGCGTCGGCACCCGGGTCACCCGGCTGACCCGGGCGCTGCGCCTGCGCGACGCCGACCGGGCACTCGTCGCCGCCGGGGAGACCGTCCCCGACTGGTCGGGAGGCACGCGCCTGGGAGAGAGCCTCAAGGTCTTCCTCGACCGGTGGGGGCAGCGGGGGATGGTCCGCGGCGCCGTGGTGGTCGTCTTCAGCGACGGCTGGGAGCGCGGCGACGCCTCCGTCCTGGGCGCCCAGATGGGGCGGCTCCACCGGCTCGCGCACCGGGTGGTCTGGGTCAACCCCCACAAGGGGGTGGCGGGGTACCAACCGGTGCAGCAGGGCATGGCGGCCGCGCTGCCCCACGTCGACGACTTCGTCGCGGGGCACTCGCTCGCGGCGTTCCAGGAGGTGCTTCGGGTGATCGAGGATGCGTGAGGTGCTGGACCAGCTCCTGGGCTGGTGGAAGGACGGCAGACCGGTCGGCATGGCGACGGTGGTGGCGACGTTCCGCTCCGCACCGCGCCCACCGGGGGCCTCGATGCTGGTCGGACCCGACGGCTCCGCGGTCGGCTCGGTGTCCGGCGGCTGCGTCGAGGGAGCGGTCTACGAGCTGGCTCAGAAGGTGGTCGCCGAGGGCACCCCCCGGCTCCACCGGTACGGCGTCAGCGACGACGACGCGTTCGAGGTCGGGCTGACCTGCGGCGGCATCCTGGACGTGTACGTCGAGCGGGTCGACCGCGCCGGGTTCCCCGAGCTCGGCGACATCGCCGACGACCTTGCCGCCGAGCGGCCGGTGGCGATCGCCACGGTGGTCGACCACCCGGACCCGGCCCGGATCGGCAACCGCCGGATCATCCGCCCCGACGGCGCCTCCACCGGAACCCTCGGCACCGACCGGATCGACGCCGCGGTCAGCGACGACGCCCTGGGGTTGCTCGGCGCCGGCCACAGCGGGGTGCTCACCTACGGGCCGGAGGGGGAGCGGCGCGGAGAGGGCCAGCGCGTCTTCGTCTGGGGCTTCGCGCCGCCGCCACGGATGGTGGTCTTCGGTGCCATCGACTTCGCCGCCGCGGTCGCCCGGATGGGCGGGTTCCTCGGCTACCACGTCACGGTCTGCGACGCCCGGCCGGTGTTCGCGACCGCCTCGCGCTTCCCCTCCGCCGACGAGGTCGTGGTGGCCTGGCCGCACCGGTACCTCGCCGCCGAGGCGGAGGCCGGACGCGTGGACGGACGCACCGTCCTGTGCGTGCTCACCCACGACCCGAAGTTCGACGTGCCGCTGCTGGAGGTGGCACTGCGCCTGCCCGAGGTCGGCTACGTGGGGGCGATGGGATCGCGGCGCACGCACGAGGACCGGTTGGCCCGGCTCCGTGAGGCCGGCCTGGACGCCGACGAGATCGACCGGCTCTCCTCCCCGATCGGGCTGGACCTGGGCGCTCGCACCCCGGAGGAGACCGCGGTGAGCATCGCCGCGGAGATCATCGCCCGCCGGTGGGGCGGTGGCGGCCAGCGCCTGATGGAGCTGTCCGGCCGGATCCACCACGGGGCGGCCGAGCCCGGCGACCCGTGACCATCTACGACCAGCACCCGTTCCTCGACCCGGAGCCGGACCCGGCCCGCCGGCTGCGCGGGCGGCTCGGCGGCCAGGTGAGCCTGTGGACCAGCGGGGTGCTCGGCACCGGACCGGCCGGGCTCACCGTGTCCAGCCTCCTGGTCGCCACCGGGGAGCCGGCGTACCTCGTGGGGCTGCTGGACCCGGACTCCGACCTGTCCGACACGCTGCAGCGCACCGGCGTCGCCGTCGTCCAGCTGCTGCAGTGGCAGGACCGGGGGCTCGCCGAGGAGTTCGCCGGGCTCTCCCCGGCGCCCGGCGGTCCGTTCACGCGGGCGCCGTTCGTGGACACCGCCTGGGGGCCACGCCTCGAGCGGGCGACCACCTGGGCCGGCGTACGCCTGCGGGACGTGCGGGTCCTCGGCTGGTCGTCGGAGGTCACCTGCCTCATCGAGCACCTCGACGTGGGTGAGGACGGCAGCCCGCTGGTGCACCGACGGGGACGCTACCTGCGCCCGCCGACGTCGTCGGGTCGGTGAGCACCCGCAACGTCGGCGCAACGTGACCCTTGTCACGCTGCGTGCAAAGGACGAGGATCGTGTCCCTGTGGCGGTCTAGACACCGTGCGGGGACCTCGCGACCCAACCGAAGGAGCTTGCATGCGCATCAGCGTCAACGTCGACGGCTCGAGCTACACCGACGAGGTGGAGCCACGCACGCTCCTGGTCCACTACCTCAGAGAGCAGCTGGGCAAGGTCGGCACGGTCGTCGGCTGCGACACCAGCAACTGCGGAGCCTGCACGGTCCACCTCGACGGACGCAGCGTGAAGTCGTGCAACGTGCTGGCGGTCCAGGCCGACGGGCACGAGGTGACCACCATCGAGGGGCTCGCCGACGGGGAGGAGCTGCACCCGGTGCAGCGGGCCTTCCGCGAGTGCCACGCCCTCCAGTGCGGCTACTGCACCCCCGGCATGATCATGCAGTCCGTCGACCTGCTCAACGAGAACCCGCAGCCCAGCGAGGAGGCGATCCGGCACGGCCTGGAGGGCAACCTCTGCCGTTGCACCGGCTACCACAACATCGTGCGCGCGGTGCAGATGGCCGCCGGCATCGAGGTCACCGACCTGCCCACCGCCCACGCCGGCACCGAGGGGAGCCACGCATGACCGCGACCGAGGCCGAGACCCCCCGCAAGGAGATCGGGAACGCCCGCCGCCGCAAGGAGGACCAGCGCCTGATCACCGGCCGGACCCGGTGGACCGACAACCTCCAGCTCCCCGGCATGCTGCACGTCGCGATGGTGCGCAGCCCCTTCGCCCACGCGAACATCACCCACATCGAGACCGAGGCCGCCAAGGCGGCCCCGAACGTGGTGGCGGTCATCACCGGAGCCGAGGTCGCCGACACCCAGGGCACGCTGATCACCGCCTGGCCGCTCACCCCGGACCAGAAGACCCCCGACCATGCGCCGATCGCGGTGGAGCACGTCGCCTTCGCCGGGGAGATCGTCGCCGTGGTCGTGGCCCGCTCCGCCGCCGCGGCCCGCGACGCCGCCGAGCTGGTCGAGGTCGACTACGACGAGCTGCCTGCCGCCATCGACCTCGCCGCGGCCGCCGCGGACGAGGTGCTGGCGCACCCCGACCTCGGCACGAACAAGTCCGCCTTCTGGCAGCTGGACTCCGCCCAGCAGGGTTCCGGCGGCGACGTGGAGGCCGACATCGCCGAGGCCCGCGAGAACGGCATCCTCCTGGAGCGGGAGTACCGCCAGCAGCGGCTGATCCCCGCGTTCATGGAGCCCCGCTCGGTCGTCTGCGACCCCACAGGCGAGCAGATCTCGCTCTACACCTCCTCCCAGGTCCCGCACATCGTCCGGTTCGCGCTCGCCGCGACCACCGGGGTGCCGGAGTCCAAGATCCGGGTGATCGCCCCCGACGTCGGCGGCGGCTTCGGAGGCAAGCTCGCGGTGACCGCCGAGGAGTGGGTCACCTTCCTCGTCGGGCGCCGGCTCGGCCGGCCGTGCAAGTGGACCGAGACCCGCTCGGAGTCCCTGGTCTCCGGACACCACGGCCGCGACCAGATCCAGAAGCTGACCCTGGCAGCCACCAAGGACGGCAGGGTCACCGGCCTCAAGGTCGACCTGACCTGCGACCTCGGCGCCTACGCCGCGCTCATGGGGGGCGGCGTCCCGGTGCTCGGCGCATGGATGTTCAACGCGATCTACAAGTTCGACTCCTACCAGTTCAACTGCACCACCGTGTACACCAACAAGACCTACGTCGACGCCTACCGGGGCGCCGGGCGCCCGGAGGCGACGTACGCCATCGAGCGGCTGATGGACGAGCTCGCCGCCGAGGTGGGGGTGGACCCGCTGGAGATCCGGGAGCTGAACTGGATCAAGGCCGAGGAGTTCCCGTTCGCCTCGGTCGCGGGCATGGAGTACGACTCGGGCAACTACGAGGCCGCCACGGCGCGCGCCAAGGAGATGTTCGGCTACGACGACCTGCGGGCGGAGCAGAGGCGACGCCGCGAGAGCAACGACCCCGTCCAGCTGGGGCTCGGCGTCTCGACCTTCACCGAGATGTGCGGGCTGGCGCCCTCGCGGATCCTCGGCCAGCTCGACTACGGTGCCGGCGGCTGGGAGCACGCGGACATCCGGATGCTCGCCACCGGCACCGTGGAGGTGGTCACCGGGGTGAGCTCGCACGGGCAGGGGCACGAGACCGCGTGGTCCCAGATCGTCGCCGACCGCCTGGGGGTCCCGTTCGAGTCCGTCGAGGTGCTGCACGGTGACACCCAGATCTCCCACAAGGGGATGGACACCTACGGCTCGCGGTCCCTGGTCGTCGGTGGCGAGGCGGTGGTCCGGGCCGCGGACAAGGTCATCGAGAAGGCCAAGGTCTTCGCCGCGCACCTGCTCGAGGCCTCCGAGGACGACCTCGAGTTCGACGCGGGCCGGTTCTCGGTCCGTGGCACCGAGCAGGGCATCACGATCCAGGAGGTCGCGCTGGCGGCCTTCACAGGCCACAACCTGCCCGACGGTGCGGAGCCCTCGCTCGACTCCTCGGCGACCTTCGACCCGGTGGCGTTCTCCTTCCCGCACGGCACCCACCTCTGCGCGATGGAGGTGGACACCGAGACGGGGGCGACGAACATGCGCAAGTACGTCGCCGTGGACGACATCGGGAACATCATCAACCCGCTGATCGTCGCCGGGCAGGTCCACGGCGGTCTCGTCCAGGGCATCGCCCAGGCGCTGTGGGAGGAGGCGGTCTACGACGACCTGGGCACCCTGGTGACCGGGTCGTTCGTCGACTACACCCTGCCGACCGCGGCGGACACGATCAGCTTCGAGATCGACCACACCACCTCACCGTCGACGACGAACGCGCTGGGCACCAAGGGCGTGGGTGAGGCGGGCTGCATCGCCTCCACCCCGGCAGTGGTCAATGCCGTCGTGGACGCGCTGAGGCCGAGGGGCATCAACGACATCACGATGCCGTGCACCCCGGAGCGGGTGTTCCGGGCCATCCAGGCTGCTGACGCCTCCAGCGCGGTGGCGGCGGCCCCGGCCGCCCAGCAGCCGCACTTCGACACCGACGCCCCCAACGCCGATCCGGCGGCAGGCCTGCCCCAAGGAGACCTCCAGTGATCCCCTCCGCCTTCGACTACACCGCCCCAGCGACGATCGAGGAGGCGCTCGAGGCGCTGGCCGCGGCGGGGGACGAGGCCAAGGTGCTGGCCGGCGGCCAGAGCCTGCTGCCAGTCCTCCGGATGCGGCTGAACACGCCGAGCACGGTCATCGACCTCAACAAGATCGCGTCACTGCGCGGCGTGCGGGAGGAGGGAGACCAGGTCGTCATCGGCGCGATGACCACCTACCAGGCGCTCCTCGACGAGCCGCTGGTCCACGAGCACCTCCTCCTGCTGGCGAAGGCGGTCGAGACGGTGGCCGATCCGCAGATCCGGCACCGCGGGACTCTCGGCGGTGCGCTCTCCCACGCCGACCCGGCCGGGGACCTCGGAGCGCCGACGCTGGCGCTCGGTGCGACGATGGTGGTCACCGGCCCCGGGGGCAGCCGCGAGGTGACCGGCGAGGAGTTCTTCACCGGTCTCTTCGAGACCGCGGTGGGCGAGGACGAGCTGCTCACCGAGATCCGCTTCCCCAAGCACACCGGCTGGGGGGCGCACTACGAGAAGTTCGTCCGGGTCTCCCACCAGTGGTCGATCGTCGCGGTCGCGGCCACGGTCCGTACCGACGCTGGCACGATCGCCGAGGCCCGGATCGGGTTGACCAACATGGGCGACCGGCCCTTGCGCGTCGCCTCCGTCGAGGAGGCCCTGGCCGGTCAGCCGGCCACCACGGAGGCGGTCCGGACCGCGGTCGCCTCGGTGGCCGAGGGCACCGACCCGCCCAGCGACCTCAACGGCGATGCGGACTACCGCCGCACGATCGCTCCGGTGCTCGCGCGGCGCGCCGTGCTCGCGGCAGCGGGGGCGTGAGCACGTGGAGCTGACCCACACGTTCACCGTCCCGGTCGACCGGGCCACCACCTGGTCGACCTTCCAGGACATCGCCGGAGTGGCCGAGTGCTTCCCCGGCGCGGTGGTGACGTCGTTCGACGGAGACACCTTCGAGGGGACGTGCAAGGTCAAGCTCGGACCGATCGCCCTGCAGTACGGCGGCAAGGGCTCGTTCGTGGAGCGGGACGAGGACACCGGCCGGCTGGTGCTGGACGCCCGCGGTCGCGACAAGCGGGGCAACGGCACTGCCGGCGCCACGGTCACCGCCACCCTCACCGAGGACTCTCCGCAGGCGACCACGGTACGGGTGGTGACCGACCTGCAGATCACCGGGAAGCCGGCGCAGTTCGGCCGGGGCGTCATGCAGGACGTGTCGGACAAGC
The DNA here is from genome assembly GCA_963784485.1 of uncultured Actinomycetota bacterium. Lineage (GTDB taxonomy): Bacteria > Actinomycetota > Actinomycetes > Propionibacteriales > Nocardioidaceae > Marmoricola_A. The sequence continues at coordinate 1,679,282 of CAWARH010000005.1, forward strand.
TGCTGGGCCAGTTCGTCACCTGCCTGGAGTCGCGGCTCGGTGGCGGGGGGGAGGCGGCGCCCGCGGAGCAGGCTGCCCCGGTGGGCGGTCAGACCGGCGGCGAGGGCACCGAGGCGACGCCGTCCGGGGTGCTTGCCGCGGAGTCCCCGGAGTCCCCGGCAAGCACCCCGGAGTCCCCGGAGTCACCGGCGCCGCCGCCCGGCCCCGCGCCTCGGGCGACGTCCGGGCCGGTGACCCGGCCGGCGCAGAGCGACGACGCGCTCGACCTCGGGGCGACGGTGCTGCCGATCCTCCTCCGGTCGTACTGGCGACAGGCGTTGGGCGTCGGCGTGGTGCTTGTGGTGCTCCGGTGGCTGTGGCGGCGTCGTTGACAAGCCCGATGTGACGGTTGGGACGAGGATCGTCTCCTGAGACGTAAGGGATTCCTTTTGGCCTGAGTTGTCTGGTCAGCCCCGGGGCAGAAGCGCCGTCCCGGTTCTGTAGGGACTTTGGTCATGGTCCAATGTCGGACCGCGGGGGGACCGCAACTCGGGAGGGATACCCATGAAGAAGCTCCTCTGTGCCCTGGTGCTGGGCGCCCTGGTGAGCGTCGGCCTGTCGACAGCGCCTGCCCAGGCCCGCCGTGGTCCGGGGCACGTGGACCACGTGCGCGTCGTGGCGGCGACCCGGACCAGCCTCACCGTCACCTGGCCCAAGGCGCGGGGCGCGAAGCGCTACGTCGTCGAGCGGGGCCGCGGCCTGGACATGGGCGGACGCAAGGACGTCGGACACCCCAAGAAGTCCAAGCTGACGGTCAAGGGGCTGACCCCGGACCGGCTCTACTGCTTCCAGGTCCGTGCCAAGAACCACAAGCGTCTCGGAGACCGCTCCCGCCGCTCCTGCCAGTACCCCGCAGCGCGGCAGCAGAGCCGCCGAGGCGCGTCGTACCGCGTGGTCACCTACAACGTCTGCGGCGTGGCCTGCAAGCGCTGGGAGAAGCGGCGCAAGCCGGCTGCGAGCCTCGTCCGCCGCAGGCACCCCGCGGTGGTCGCCCTGCAGGAGTCGCCGCCCACCTCCGGCATGGCCCGCGCCATCGGCGGGATGACGCAGACCGTCGCCCACAGCGGGAAGGCGCTGCTGTACCGCACCAAGCGCTTCACGGTGGCCAAGGACCGTCGCGGCCATGCCCGCAAGGGCGTTCTCGACCTCGGACGCGACCCGCGCGCCCGCAAGCACCGCTTCGCGGTCTGGGCCGAGCTGGTCGACCGCCGGCACTCCCGCAAGCACGTGGTCTTCGTCAGCGTCCACCTGTCCCCGGGTGGGGACACCAAGCGGGCCAACCGGCTGCGGAGCAAGAACACGCGCGCCCTGGTGCGCGGGCTGCAGCGGGTGAACCCGGCCCGCCGACCGGTCGTCGTCGCCGGTGACTTCAACTCCAACCAGGGCCGCGACCACGACGCACCCGGGCGGCTGATGAGCAAGCAGGGGCTCGACAACGCCTTCTTCGTGGCGCACCGCTGGAACAAGCCCAACTACAACAGTGCGACGCAGGACCGGGCCAAGGCGATCTGGGGGACTCCCTGGGGCTACCACGTGGACCAGGTCTGGGTGAACCGGCGGCGCGCGGTGGTGAAGAGCTGGACCAACGCGGCCCGGGTGCGCAACGGGCGCTACCCGACCCCGCAGATCTCCAACCACAGCCCGGTGCTGGTCAAGGTGAAGATCACCTAGGACCGGCCGGGGACAGCGCCCCCAGCACAGCCACCTGGCGGCCGCTCTCCTCGCAGACCCACACCGGATCGGGACCGCCGATCTCCGGGTGGATGTACAGCGCGTGCGTCGCGTCCTCGCAGACCGGGCAGAGCGGCCACCGCCCTCGACTGCCCAGCAGCTCGTCCTGCACGTCCTGGGCCACGAGGCCGGCGACGAACGTCACCGCCTCATGCCACTGCGACAGCCACCAGCGACGGTTGCTCACCGCCTCCTCGAGCAGGGAGATCGAGTCCGGGCCGGTGGCCCCGGTGGCCTCGAGGTCGTGCAGGACGCGGGCGCGCGCCTCGAGCAGGGGGTCGGAGAACGTGGTCATGGTGCCCATTCTGCGTCGCAGACCGAGACGGATGTGACGGATGGGAATCATGAGTCAGGAGGGGGCAAAATTGTCGCGCTGACATTTGCTTTCATGCCGTTTCACCCGGTACGGGACTTTGGTCATGCTCCAATAGGACCCGGTGGTTGGGAGCCACCAGTCGGACTTATGGGAGTGAGTCGCAATGAGATTCGTGTCGTCAATTCTCGGGGTGGCCGCCGTCGTGGCCGCGGTCGTCACCGTCGGCCCCGCCGCCGAGGCGAAGGGTGTGCCGAGCCAGGTCGGCCTGGTGACCGTGGAGTCGGCGACGACCTCGTCGCTGACGTTCACCTGGCCCGCCGCGCCCGGAGCGGACAGCTACCAGGTCGAGCAGGCAACCCGCCTGGACATGTCCGACCGCAAGCCGGTCACCACGACCAGCGACCGCCAGTACACCGTCAAGGGGCTCGCGCCCGGCGGCTTCTACTGCTTCCAGGTCCGCGCGGTGAACCGGACCGGAAAGGCGCCCCGTTCACGCAAGGCGTGCCAGTACACGATCGCCGACCAGGGCGCCGATCGCGGCGCCACCTACCGGGTGGTGACCTACAACACCTGCGGTGTCGCGTGCGCCAACTGGCCCTCCCGTCGCACGGGCGCGGCCGACCTGGTCCGTGCGCAGCAGCCGGACGTGGTGATGCTGCAGGAGACCACGCCGACCTCCGGTCTGGCCGGCGAGATCGGCGGCCTCAGCCAGGCCAAGGCCCTGAGCGGCAAGGCCCTGCTGTACCGCACCAGCCGGTTCACCCCCGCCAAGGACCGGTACGGCCAGCGGGTCGGCTCGATCAACCTGGGCTACGACGACCGCAAGCGCCGCAACCGGTACGCCGTGTGGGCCGAGCTCGTCGACCACCAGGCCGCCGACAAGCACGTGATCTTCGTCAGCGTCCACCTCTCGCCCGGACCCGACGGAGTGGTCAACGACGACTACCGACGCGGCAACACCGAGAAGCTGCTCCAGGGCCTCAAGACCATCAACCCCGCCGGGCTGCCGGTCGTCGTTGCCGGGGACTTCAACAGCAACCAGGGGCGCGACTACGACTCGCCCTCCACGCTGATGCAGGACGCCGGCTTCGGCAACAGCTTCTTCCTCGCCGAGCACTGGACGATGCCGAACTACAACAGCGCCACGAAGAACCTCCTCACCCCGACCCTGGGCACCCCGTGGGGCTACCACGTCGACCAGGTCTGGGTGGACCCCGACCACACCGTCGTACGCGAGTGGGCCAACGGTGCCCGCCTGGTCGGGTCGAACTACCCCGACCCGATGATCTCGAACCACAGCCCGATCATGGCCGAGCTCACCCTCGACTGAGGTGCTGCGGGTCGACCCCCTCGTCGGCCCGCGGCGCACCCCGTCGGACCAGCACGACGAAAGCGACATCTGGTACGGCTGGAGATTCTGTCGACACGGACGGCGCCAAGTTGGGTGACCTATCCCGACCTTCCACCCTGGCACCTAGGACTTTAGTCATGGTAGGCATAGCCCCGATGCGGGGGGAGCCGCTGACGTATGGGAGCGAACGTCTTGAAGACTGCCACCAGGCTGTACCTTGTCCTGCTCGCAGCAACCGCCGTGGCGACGGCCGGCATGGCCTCGCCCGCGGCTGCCCGGTCGGTCCCCGACCAGGTCGGGCGGGTGACCATCGTGTCGTCGACGACCTCGAGCCTGACGTTCCAGTGGCCCGCCGCGGGCCGCGCCGACTCCTACGTCGTGGAGCGTGCCACCGACCTGTCCATGTCCGACCGTCGTGAGGTGGCGCGGACCACGGGCCGCCAGATCACGATCAGCGGCCTGCGCTCCGGGGCGTTCTCGTGCTTCCAGGTGCGCGCCAGGAACAAGGACGGTCTCGGCAAACGGTCCCGCAAGGCCTGTCAGTACACGATCGCGGAACAGGGCAAGACCAGCGGTGCGTCGTACCGGGTCGTCACCTACAACACCTGCGCGGTCGCGTGCTCGCGGTGGGGCGCACGTCGCGGACCTGCCGCCACCCTCGTCCGGGGTCGCCACGCCGACGTCGTGATGCTCCAGGAGACGCCGCGCTCGTCCGGGATGGCCGGCGCCATCGGCGGCATGACGCAGGTCGCGGCCAAGAGCGGCAAGGCTCTGCTGTACCGCACAAAGCGGTTCTTCGTGGCCAAGAACGGGGCCGGCAAGCTCCGCCGCGGCTCGCTGGACCTCGGTCTCGACCCGGCGCGGAAGCGGCACCGGTTCGCCGTCTGGGCCGAGCTCGTCGACCGCACGCGCAACAACAAGCACGTGATGTTCGTCAGCGTGCACCTCTCGCCGGGAGGCGACACCTCCAGCAACGACGACACGCGTCGCAAGAACACCCTCCGGCTGCTCCAGGGCCTCGACGCGGTCAACCCGCGCAACCTCCCGCTGGTCATCGCCGGGGACTTCAACAGCAACCAGGGCCGCGACTACGACTCGCCCTCGAAGCTGATGCAGGGCGCCGGCCTCGGCAACAGCTACTTCCTCGCCGAGCACTGGACCCGTCCCAACTACAACAGCGCCACGAAGAACCGGCTCGAGCCGCCGATCGGCACCCCGTGGGGCTTCCACGTGGACCAGGTCTGGGTGGACCCGGCGCACTCGGTGGTCGACGAGTGGGCCAACGCCGCCCAGCTCGTGGACGGGCTCTACCCGGCACCCCAGATCTCCAACCACGCACCGGTCCTGGTGCAGGTCCTGGTGAACTGAGTCCTGGGGGCTGCCCGCGGGGCCGGTCGTGGCGCGCGGGTAGGGTCGGAGGCCCATCGTCGTCGCACCGAGGACCTCCGTCGTGCTCCAGCCCTTCCGGTTCCCCGAAGGATCGCGTGTGGTCCACATCGGGCCCCACAAGACGGGCACGACGGCTGTGCAGTTCGCCTTCCACGAGGCCCGCGAAGCGGTCGCCGCGCACGGGGTGCACTACGTCGGCCCCCAGTCCCAGACCTATCTCCCCGCCCTGGGGCTGACCGGTCTGCCCGGGCGGCTCGGTGGCCCCCGGGGCACGGAGTCGGACTGGCAAGGGGCCGTGGACGAGGTCCGCGCGCAGGGCGCGGGGACCACGCTGATGAGCTCGGAGTCCTTCGCCAACGCCGAGCCGAAGCACATCGCCCGGCTCGCCGACGACCTCGACCCCGAACGGCTGCAGGTGGTCCGGATGGTCCGCCGCTACGACAAGATGCTGCCGTCGCAGTGGCAGCAACAGATCTCCGGCGGGGGCCGACGCGGGTACCGCAGCTACCTCGACCGCGTGCTCGCCGACTCCGGTCACGACTTCTGGAGGCGGCACGGCTTCGTCCCGCTCACCCGGACCTGGCTCGAGCAGGTCGGACCGGAGCACCTCACCGTCGTGGTGGTCAACGAGGACGACCGCGGCTGGCTGCTGCGCGTGTTCGAACAGTTCGTCGGGCTGCCCCATGGCACCCTCCAGCCTCCTGCCGACCGCGAGAACCGCTCCTTGACCCGCTCCGAGGTCGAGATCCTGCGGGGGCTGAACCGGATACGCAAGGAGTCGGGCTGGGTTCCCAGGACCCACTTCGAGTACGTCCGGCGAGGGGTGTCGGTGGCCCTGCGAGGGCTTCCCGTCGACCCGGAGGGCGGGCGGATCACCCTGCCACCCTCGCTGGTCGACGAGGTCGCAGAGCGCACCCGGGCCGACCTGGCGGGCCTGGCAGGGCTGGGTGTGCGGGTGGTCGGTTCGACCGACTGGCTCACCCCGACGAGCACCCCTGACCCGACCGACGACCCGACCTTCCGCCCCTCGGTCAGCCTGACCAGCGCCGCGGCCGCCGTGGGGTCGGTGGTGGACCGGGCCGAGGCGATCACCCCGTTCGCCCTGACCAAGACCACGCCCGAGGACTCCTTCCGGCCACCGCCTCCAGCCAAGGCCCACCACCAGCACCGGGCCAAGCTCCCCCCGGTCGATCCGGTCGCCCCTCGCACCCAGGTGCGCCTCGTCCCGACCGGACCCGCCGCCGCGGCGCTGCTCGCCCAGCTCCCCCCGCCCGCGGCGTACGCCTCGAGCCTCACGCAGGGCCGGACGCTTCAGGTGGACCGCCCCCCGGCACCCACCAGACGCGCCTACGAGGTGCTGGTGCTCGCGCCACCCCACGAGGAGCTGCTGCACGGGTGGCAGCAGCACCTCCTCCGTCGCGGCACCGAGCCGCTCGAGAGGTGGCTCGCGAACCAGCCGGGCAGCGCCGTCGCGCCGCTGGTGCGCGAGGTCCACGGCCGGTGCGGGGACCGCGGCGTGGAGGTGCTCATCGTGGGCGTGGACCACGCCGGACCGCTCGCCCGCCACGTCGCCGGACTGCTCGACCTGCCGCCCCGCGTCCTGAGGTCCAGGCCGGCGCACAGCCCCCGACGCGCAGTGCTCGACCACGCCGAGCTCGAGGTGGTGCGGCGACTCAACGAAGGCCGGTGGAGCGACGCCGCAGTGAGCAGGTACGTCCACCGGGGGGCGGTGTCGTGGCTTCGCGAGGGGGTCGGTCCCCACGACGACGACGTCACGACCCTGCCGGTCGCCCTCCAGGACCGTTCCTCGCAGGAAGCCACGAGGCTGCTCGCCGCGCTCGCCGACACCGGCGTCACGGTGGTCGGGGACCCCGGCCTGCTGCTGCCGCCGTCCCCCGTCACCGGGGCGACCCGTCTGGACCCCTCGCGGGTCGCGGTCGCCGTGGCGGGCGCTCTGGCTCGCACCGACCCCCGGCGACCGGGGCCCGACAGCGGCGAACCGCCGCGTCCCTGAGCGGCCTCAGGGGCGTCCGAGCTCTTCGGGGAGCTCCTCGGCGTGCAGCACGACCAGCCCGGTCACGGCCCGGGTGAGGCAGACGTACAGGCGGCGCAGGCCGGTCAGCCGATCCGGCTCACCGGCGACGATCCCGCCCGGCTCCAGCAGCACGACGTGGTCGAACTCCAGCCCCTTGGCCAAGGAGGCAGGCACGACGTCGACCAGCCCGCCCGCCGGTTCCGCCTCCCGGCCCAGCACGTCGTGGACCACGCCGGCCGACCCGAGCGCCACCGACAGCGCGTCGGCGTGGGCGTCGGGGAGGATCAGGCCCGTCGACCCCACCCGGTTCGTGGCCGTCCGCGCGACCAGCGCGGCCGCCTCCGCCACCGGGTGCGCGACCCGGGTGACCTCCAGCTCGCCCCGGGTCCGGCGCACGCTCGTCGGGGGTTCGAGGTCGGGGGCGATCACCGGGAGCAGGCGGGCGGCGTACTCGATGACCTCGCCGGGCACCCGGAACCCCTGGGTGAGCTGCTCGACGTGCGCGCCGGGCTTCCCGAGCTCCGCCAGCGCCTGCTCCCAGGACCCGATCGACCAGGGGGTCGTGGCCTGCGCCAGGTCGCCCAGCACCGTCACCGACCCCGTGCTGCACCGTCGGCCGACCGCCCGCAGCATCATCGCCGACAGGTCCTGCGCCTCGTCGGTCACGACGTGACCGAGCGAGGACGTGCGCTCGACGAGGTCCGCCGCCTCGTCGACGAGCACCGCGTCGGCCAGGCTCCAGGGCGTGGAGAGCGCGGACTTCGCCGGCCTCGACCACAGCAGGCGCTCCTGCTCCTCGGGGGTGAGCAGTCCCGCGGCGTGCTCGGCGAGGAACGCCGGGTCGGACAGCAGACGATGCACCAGGCGTCCCGGGTCGACGGCGGGCCAGACCTGGTCGACGTACTGCCGCACCGGCCGGCTGCGCGCCACCGCGTCCTGCACCCGGTCGTCGGGGGAGTCGCCGGAGTCCTCCATCCGCAGCAGCACCGCGTGCGCGAGCCGGTGGGGGAGCATGCCACGTGCAGCGCCGTACCGCACCCCGCGACGACGCAGCTCGACGACGATCTCCTCGACCTCGTAGGTCGCCACGCGCCACCGCCGCGCCCCCCGGGGGACGACCAGCCCCTCGTCGGGCACCGTGACCCGGGACCACAGGGCGCGCTCCAGCAGGGCTGCCATCCGGCCGCCACCCTTGAGCACGGCCACGTCGGCGGGGTCGGTGCCGGTGACGGTGTACCTGGCGTTCAGCCTGCGCAGCGTCGCGGCCGCGAGCTCCTCGATGGTGGTCTGCGCGGCGTCGATCTCGCCCAGAGCGGGGAGGACGTCGCCGATGTAACGCAGGAAGCTGCTGTTCGGGCCGACCACGAGGACCCCCTGACGGGACAGGCGCTCGCGGTGGGCGTAGAGCAGGTACGCCGCGCGGTGCAGGCCGACCGCGGTCTTGCCGGTCCCCGGGGCGCCCTGGACGCACACCGACTCGGCGAGGTCGGCCCGGACGATGACGTCCTGCTCGGGCTGGATGGTGGCGACGATGTCGCGCATCGGTCCGACCCGGGGGCGCTCGATCTCGTCCTCGAGGATCCGCGAGAACTCCTGGACGCCGCCTGCGGTGAGCGGCTCGTCCTCGAAGGCCGTGACCTCGCCGTGCTGGAAGCCGAAGCGGCGGCGCAGCTCGACTCCCATCGGCTGCCGGGCGCTGGCCCGGTAGAACGGCAGGCTGATCGGGGCCCGCCAGTCCACCACCATCGGGTCACCGCGCTCGTCGCTGACGTGCCGACGGCCGATGTAGAAGGGCGTCCCGTGCTCGGGGTGCCCCGGCTCGTAGTCGAGCCGGCCGAAGAACAGGGGGACGGTCGGGTCGTCCTCGAGGGCTCGCATCCGTCGGTAGACGGCCGAGTCCAGAGCGATCTGGCTCACCCAGTCGCCGGCCGCGGAGGTGTCCAGCTGCGAGGCCCGCTCGCGCATGCGCGCAAGCCCGGCCCGGGAGGCTGCGAGGTGGGCGCGTTCGCGCGTCAGGTCGTCCACAGGCATCCGACGATCCTCCCACCCGTCCACAAGCGGTTTTGGTGCGGCTGCTCGTCCCCCAGCGGCCCACCGCCGGCTGCTACCGTGACCCAGCATCACCGTGAGGAGCGCCCGTGACCGGTATCCAGCGCCTGCCCGACGGTGCTCGCCTGTTGCACATCGGGCCACACAAGACCGGAAGCACCGCGCTGCAGGACGCGTGCGACCAGGCCCGTGACGAGCTCAAGGCACAAGGCACGCTCTACCTCAGCCGGAACCGGCACGAGTCCCTGCCCGCCCGCTACATCACCGACCGGCTCGTCGAGGGTCAGAGCGTCGGGAAGGCCGAACGACGATGGAACCGGCTGGTCGCCGACCTGCGCGAGCCCGTGCCCGCGCGACGCTTCTACAGCAGCGAGTTCCTCTCCGATGCCACCGGCGAACAGGCGGAGCGGATCATCGACGAGATCGGCGACCACAACCTCCACGTCGCCGTGACGTTGCGTCCGCTCGCGACCATCGTGCCGTCGCAGTACCAGCAGTACATCTTCCGCGGCGCGACCTACCCGTTCGACTCGTGGCTCGACTCGATGTTCAACAAGGCGCCGTACCTCAAGCCGAGTCCGACCTTCTGGCAGCGCCACCGTCATGACCATCTCGTGCAGCGCTGGGTCCGCTGCGTGGGGAAGGAACGGCTCGTCGTCGTCATGCTGGACAGCCGCGACTTCGGGTTCGCCCCTCGTGCCTTCGAGGGGCTGCTCGGGTTGTCTGAAGGCACCCTGGCCGACAAGGCAGTGAACGCGAACCGTTCGATGACGTGGGCCGAGGCGGAGGTCGTCCGTCGCTTCAACAAGCAGGTCCGACCGACCGGGATGCCCAGCTCGCTGCGCATGAACATCATGCGCAGCATCGCTACTCAGCTCAAGGCGCGCACCCCTGGCCCGGACGAACGGAAGATCAGCGCCCCCGCATGGGCCGTGCGCAGGGCCAACGAGATCGGTGCGGAGATGGCCGAGGTCATCGAGTCCACCGGGGTGAGGATCATCGGGGACCTGTCGCTGATGAGCTCGGTGCCCGTCCCGGCCGAGCCGGTGGCGCAGCCCACGAGCATCGACCTCGAGATCGCGGCCCTGATGCTTGCCGGATCGGCCCTGGCAACCGTGCAGGAGGTTGAGCGCGTGACAACCGGCACGGAGCCGCACGACACCGGGACCGTGGACCCGGACCGCTCCGAAGGCTGACTGGCCGATCCTCCAGGGCTGACCGGGTTCCTCCAACGGTCGACCTAGAGGTCCGCGGCGTCGGTGATGGAGTAGGCGTACCCCTGCTCGGCGAGGAACCGCTGTCGGTGCTGGGCGAACTCCGCATCCACGGTGTCCCGGGTCACGATCGTGTAGAACCGCGCCGTCCGCCCGTCGGTCTTGGGTCGGAGCAGCCGACCCAGTCGCTGGGCCTCCTCCTGCCGCGAGCCGAACGAGCCGGACACCTGGATCGCGACCGAGGCTGAGGGCAGGTCCACGGAGAAGTTCGCGACCTTGGAGACCACCAGCAGCCGCTCCTCGCCGGACCGGAAGGCGTTGAAGAGCCGCTCGCGCTCCTTGACCGGGGTGTCGCCCTTGATCACCGGCGCCTGCAACGCCTCCCCGATCTCGTCGAGCTGGTCGAGGTACTGCCCGATCACCAGGGTGGGCTCGTCGGCGTGCGTGGCCACCAACCGCTCGACGAGGCGGGTCTTCGAAGCCGTGCACGCGGCCAACCGGTAGCGCTCCTCCGGCTCGGCAGTCGCGTAGGCGATCCGCTCACCGTCGGGGAGGGTCACCCGCACCTCGACGCAGTCGGCAGGAGCGATCCATCCTTGAGCCTCGATGTCCTTCCACGGCGCGTCGTAGCGCTTCGGACCGATCAGGGAGAACACGTCGCCCTCGCGTCCGTCCTCCCGGATCAGCGTCGCGGTGAGGCCGATCCGACGTCGCGCCTGGAGGTCGGCGGTCATCCGGAAGATCGGTGCAGGCAGCAGGTGCACCTCGTCGTAGACGATCAGGCCCCAGTCGCGCGCGTCCAGCAGCTCGAGGTGGGCGTAGACGCCCTTGCGACGGGTCGTCATCACCTGGTACGTCGCGATGGTGACGGGACGAACCTCCTTCTTCGCGCCCGAGTACTCCCCGATCTCCTCGTCGGTCAGCGAGGTCCGGCGGATCAGCTCCTCGCGCCACTGGCGAGCCGAAACAGTGTTGGTGACAAGAATGAGAGTGGTTGCCTTCGCAGTGGCCATCGCCGCAGCACCGACGATGGTCTTGCCCGCTCCGCAGGGGAGGACCACGACCCCGGAGCCCCCGTGCCAGAAGGAGTCCACGGCCTCCTGCTGGTAGGCCCGCAGGTGCCAGCCGTCCTCGGCCAGCTCGATGGCGTGGGCCTCGCCGTCGACGTAGCCGGCATAGTCCTCGGCCGGCCAGCCCAGCTTGAGCAGCGCCTGCTTGAGGTTCCCCCGCTCCGAGGGGTGGACGACCACGGTGAGCTCGTCGAGCCGCTCGCCCAGCATGCCCGCGACCTTCTTGGCGCGGAGCACCTCCTCGAAGACCGGCCGGTCGGTGGAGGCCAGGGTCAGCCCGTGGGTCGGGTGCTTCTCCAGGCGCAGGCGGCCGTAGCGGTCCATCGTCTCGGCGATGTCGACGAGCAGGGCGTGCGGGACGGCGTACCGGGAGTAGGTGAGCAGCGTGTCGACCACCTGCTCGGCATCGTGCCCGGCGGCGCGTGCGTTCCACAGGCCCAGCGGGGTCAGGCGGTAGGTGTGGATGTGCTCGGGGGAGCGCTCCAGCTCGGCGAACGGCGCGATCGCCTTGCGACAGTCGACGGCCTGCTCGTGGTCGACCTCGAGCAGGAGCGTCTTGTCCGACTGGACGATGAGGGGGCCGTCGTTCACCTGCCGAGCCTACGGCCCCACCGGTCGCCGCCCTGCGGCGCCGTCAGCCGAGGTAGTCGATGCGGTAGCCGTCCCCCAGGACGCGCTGCACCTCCTCGCTGAGTGCCCGCCCCTCGGTCGCAGACGCGGGGGTGGGCCGGAGGTCCGCGGCGACCACCCAGCGGCGTATCCGCGACCGCAGGTCGTCGGAGCAGCGGGAGCAGTCGCTCGAGCTCGCCGATGAACTCGTTCCCGTCGTCCCACAGGGCGAAGTCGGCACCGACCTCGGCCATGAAGCGCAGGTGGACCGTCGAGTCGAACCCCTCCACAGCGGCGAAGACCAGGTCCGCGTGCTCCAGGCCGGGTGGCGCGGGTCCCACCCGGGTCGTCCATCCAGAGCCGTACGTCGACCGCGTCGGCGTCCGGGCGCGCCTGCTCGGCGGTGACGTAGCGCGCACCGGCCACCCGGGGCCCGAGGGTCCGGACGAGAGCCGCGATCCGGGCGTGCGGCGGGCCCTCCACCGCCACGGTGCCCCCCCGGGAGCCCAGGCGGTCACGAAGCCACCGTGCCAGGGTCTCGACGTCGCAGGTCGCCTCGGCCATGTCGCCGAGAGGAGACGACCTAGCCGGCGCCGGGGGCCGGTCGCCCCGCGCGGCCCAGGTCGTAGGCCATCAGCGCGACGCCCACCGACATGAACGACAGCGGGTCGTCCAGGTCGGTGCCGAGGATCCGCTCGAGCTGGCCGAGCCGCTTGTACACCGCAGGCCGGCTGCGGTGCGCGGCCGCGGCCAGCCGGGTCTTGTTGCCTCCGGCGGCGACGTACTGGCGCAGGAGGTCGAGCAGCCCGGTCCCGTGGCGAGCCTCGTGGTCGAGCAGGGCGGCCAGCTCGGACTCCGCGAAGGACTGGACGCGCGGGTCGTCGTGGATCAGGGCGAGCAGCCCCTGCAGCCGGACGTCCCCGGTGCGGTGCCAGCGTCGGGACCGGTCGGTGGGCATCGCCGCGGCGACCTCGGCCACGTGGCGGGCCTGGCGCAGCCCGGCTCCCGCGGCGAGCAGTCCCGGTGCCGCCGGCCCCACCCCGAGGGCGGGTTCTTCGGGTGGCAGCCGGTCGGCGAGGGCGTCCAGGACCGGGTCCTCCGCCGGGTCCTGGCCCGGCCGTGGGGGCACGGCGAGCAGGAGGCCCGCCTCGTGCTCGGACAGGGAGCCGACCAGCCCGGCGAGCCCGGCCGAACGCACCGCCCGGGAGACCTGCTCCACCAGGGTGCGGGCCCGGTCGTGCTCGGCGCGGGGGTCGCCCCCGGGGGCGAGGGGGAGCCGGGCCACCACCGCGACGTACCGCGGGCTGGGCGGGAGCCCGAGCGCCGCTGCCCGGGCCAGGGCGGTGCCCTCGTCGCTGATCCGCCCTCCGGCCAGGTCGCCGAGCAGCCCTCCCTGGGCCTGCAGCTCGAGTCCCATCCGGTCGCGCTCCACCATCCGACCGAGCTCGAGGGCCTGCGCCGCCCGCTCCAGCACCATGGCCAGCCGCGTCTGCGTGGTCTGCGGGTCCGGCACCACCAGGCGACCCCAGCGGCCGCCGTGCACCCCCACGGGCGCGGTCATCCAGCCTTCCGGCCCGGCCACGCCGGTGTCGTCGCGGGGCGGGGTCGCCCGCGAGCGACGCTCCCAGTCCGCGAGCAGGCTGCGCGCCGGACGTCCGACCGCGGCGAAGGCCACCACGTGCCGGCCCACGTCCTCCAGGACCACCGACGAGCCGCAGCGGGCCGCCGTCGACGCCACGATCGAAGCCGCGTCGGCGCTCTCGAGCGAGAGCCGGGTGAACTCCTCGTGCACGGCACGGGCGAACTCCACCTGCTCCAGCTGCTCGGCGACGATGCCCCGGTGCACCTCCTCGGTCACCTCGACGAACCGCACCCGGGCCCGCAGCACCACCAGGGGGAACCCGCGCGACCGGGCACGCTCGACCACCTCCGGCGGCACCTCCGGGAACCGGATGCCCAGCTCCACCACCAGTCCCACCGCTCCGGCGGCCACCAGGTCGTCGAGGTAGGCCACCGCGTCCCCGGCGGGACCGGTCATCGCGAGACCGGTGGACAGGATCAGCTCACCGCCCTCCAGCAGGCCGGCGACGTCGCGGACCTCCCCCACGTGCACCCACCGCACGGACGCGTCCAGCCGCTCCCGGCCGCTCAGCACCTCGGGCCGTCCGCGACTCAGGGCCGGCGAGGAGAGTACGGAGCGGAGGGTCGGTCGCACCGCCCCAGTGTGACAGAACGTAAGCAAATGACGGCTCTCGGTGACGAAACGTCACTGGTGTCTGGGGGTGCGGCACGTCAGGCTGAGCACCATGAGCCTCCCCCTGATCCCGCACTGGTCCGCGGGTGCCCGCTTCGAGGGCACCTCCACCCGCACCGCCGACGTCACCAACCCTGCCACGGGCGCCGTCACCGCCCGGGTCGCCCTGGCCGGCGCCGAGGACGCCGAGCGCGTGATCGGCACCGCCCGCGCGGCATCCCGGTCCTGGGCCGACACCTCGCTCTCCGCGCGGTCGCAGGTGGTCTTCCGCTTCCGCGAGCTGCTCAACGAGCGCAAGGGCGAGCTGGCCGCGCTCATCACCGCCGAGCACGGCAAGGTCCTCTCCGACGCCCTCGGCGAGGTCTCCCGCGGCCAGGAGGTCGTGGAGTTCGCCTGCGGCATCCCGCACCTGCTGAAGGGGGGCTACTCCGAGGGTGTCTCCACCGGCGTCGACGTGCACTCCAAGCGGCAGCCCCTGGGTGTGGTCGGTGTGATCAGCCCCTTCAACTTCCCCGCCATGGTCCCGATGTGGTTCTTCCCGGTCGCCATCGCGGCCGGCAACGCGGTGGTCCTCAAGCCCAGCGAGAAGGACCCCTCGGCCAGCATCTGGATGGCCGAGCTGTGGAAGGAGGCCGGTCTGCCGGACGGTGTCTTCAACGTCCTCCAGGGCGACAAGGAGGCGGTCGACGCCCTCATCGACCACCCCGACGTCAAGGCGATCAGCTTCGTCGGATCGACCCCGATCGCGCGCTACGTCTACGAGCGCTCCAGCAGCAACGGCAAGCGGGTCCAGGCCCTCGGCGGCGCCAAGAACCACATGGTCGTGCTGCCCGACGCCGACCTCGACCTGGCCGCGGACCAGGCAGTGAACGCCGGCTTCGGCTCGGCCGGTGAGCGGTGCATGGCCATCTCCGTCCTGGTCGCCGTCGGCCCGATCGCGGACGACCTGGTCGCGAAGATCGCCGATCGCACCCGCACCCTGCGCACCGGCGACGGCACCCGCGGGAGCGACATGGGTCCCCTGGTCACCCAGGTGCACCGCGACAAGGTCGCCTCGTACGTCGATGCCGGCGAGGCCTCGGGAGCCAAGGTCGTCGTCGACGGGCGCGAGGTGCAGGCCGACGCCGAGGGCAGCGGCTTCTGGCTCGGCCCCACGCTGCTCGACCAGGTCACCCCCGAGATGTCGGTCTACACCGACGAGATCTTCGGTCCGGTCCTCAGCGTGGTGCGGGCCGAGTCCTACGACGAGGCGGTGGACCTGGTCAACGCCAACCCCTACGGCAACGGCGTGGCGCTGTTCACCAGCAGCGGCGGGGCGGCCCGCAAGTTCGAGTACGACGTCGAGGTGGGCATGATCGGGATCAACGTCCCCATCCCTGTGCCGATGGCCTACTACTCCTTCGGCGGCTGGAAGAGCTCGCTGTTCGGCGACAGCCACGCCCACGGCACCGAGGGTGTGCACTTCTTCACCCGCGGCAAGGTGGTCACCTCCCGCTGGCAGGACCCCGCAGTCACGCCGTCCGGCGGCCTCGAGCTCGCCTTCCCGCAGAACAAGTGAGGACCCGATGAACCGCACCTACGAGCTCGACCGGAAGCACGTCTTCCACTCCTGGTCGGCCCAGGCCACGCTCGACCCCATGGTGGTCGAGCGCGCCGAGGGCCCCCACGTCTGGGACGACCGCGGCGAGCGTTTCCTGGACTTCTCCTCCCAGCTGGTGTTCACCAACATCGGCCACCAGCACCCCCGCGTGGTCAAGGCCATCCAGGACCAGGCCGCCAAGCTGTGCACCGTGGCGCCCCAGCACGCCAACGACGCACGCTCCGAGGCTGCCCGGCTCGTCGCCGAGATCGCCCCGGCCGGCCTGGAGCACGTGTTCTTCACCGGCGGGGGAGCCGAGGCCATCGAGCACGCGGTGCGGATGGCGCGCCTGCACACCGGCCGGATCAAGGTGCTCTCCCGCTACCGCAGCTACCACGGCGGGACGAACACCGCGGTGAACCTCACCGGGGACCCGCGGCGCTGGGCGAGCGACTACGGCTCCGCCGGTGCGGTCAAGTTCTTCGGGCCGTTCCTCTACCGCTCCGAGTTCGACGCGACCACCGAGGCCGAGGAGGGCGAACGCGCCCTGCGTCACCTGCGTCGCACCGTCGAGCTCGAAGGGCCGCAGACCGTGGCCGCCATCGTCCTGGAGACCATCCCGGGCACGGCGGGGATCATGCCGCCACCGCCGGGCTACCTGGCCGGCGTACGCGAGCTGTGCGACGAGTTCGGGATCGTGATGGTGCTCGACGAGGTGATGGCAGGGTTCGGTCGGGCCGGCTCCTGGCTCGCCCTCGACCACTACGGCGTCACACCCGACCTGGTCACCTTCGCCAAGGGGGTCACCTCCGGGTACGTGCCGCTCGGCGGCGTGATCGTGTCCGACCGGATCTACGACACCTTCGCCGACCGCGTGTACCCCGGCGGGCTCACCTACTCCGGGCACCCCCTGGCCTGTGCGACCGCCGTGGCCACCATCGAGACGATGCGCGACGAGGGCATCGTCGAGCACGCCGCCATGCTCGGCCGGGACGTGTTCGGACCCGGGCTCGCAGAGCTGGCCCGACGGCACCCCTGCGTCGGCGACGTCCGCGGCGTCGGCGCGTTCTGGGCCGTGGAGCTGGTCAGCGACCGGGCCACCAAGGCCCCGCTCGCGCCGTACGGCGCCAGCAGCCCGGCGATGAACGAGGTCATCTCGGCCTGCAAGAAGGGCGGGCTGCTGCCGTTCGCCAACTTCAACCGCCTGCACGTCGTACCCCCGTGCAACATCAGCGTCGAGGACGCACGGGCGGGTCTGGAGATCCTGGACGCCGCCCTCACCGTCGGCGACGCCCATGCGGAGGGCTGAGCCGACCGTCTTCGAGCGGCGTCGGCCCTCCGACGCCGCCGTCGACGCCGCGCTGCACGAGGTCCGGGACGCCTGCTTCTGGATCGAGGACGTCGCCCAGCCGCACCGCTTCCCGGGACTGACCGGCGACCACCGGGCGGACCTGGTGGTCGTCGGCGGGGGCTACGCCGGTCTGTGGACCGCGGTCCGGGCGCAGCAGCGCGACCCCGGCCGGCGTGTGGTGCTGGTGGAGTCCCGCCGCCTCGGCTGGGCCGCCTCCGGCCGCAACGGGGGCTTCTGCGCCGCGTCGGTGACCCACGGGGAGGAGAACGGCCGGACCCGCTGGCCCGAGGAGTACGACCTCCTCGACCGGCTCGGCACCGAGAACCTCGACGGCATCGAGCAGACCGTGCGCGACCTCGGGATGGACGTCGACTTCGAGCGCACCGGCGAGCTGAGCGTCGCCGTCGAGCCGCACCAGGTGGAGTGGCTCCGTGAGGCCGCCGACCAGGGCGGCGGCCGGTTCCTCGACCAGGCCGCGGTGCGCGCCGAGGTGGACAGCCCGACGTACCTCGCGGGGCTGGCGGGCAACGACACCGCGCTGCTGCACCCCGCCAAGATGGTCGACGAGCTGGCCCGCGTCGCCACGGACCTCGGGGTCCAGATCTTCGAGAACAGCCACGTCGAGTCCCTCACCGCCGGTGACCGCACAGGACCGGTGACCGTGCGGACCGGCGCCGGCTCGGTGCGTGCCGACCGGGTCGCCCTGGGCACCAACGTCTTTCCCGCGCTGCTCAGGCGCTGGCGGCCCTACACCGTGCCGGTCTACGACTACGTGGTCATGACCGAGCCGTTGTCGTCCCGCCAGGTCGAGGAGATCGGGTGGGCGGGGAGGCAGGGGCTCGACGACCTGGCGAACCAGTTCCACTACTACCGGCTCAGCGCAGACGACCGGATCCTCTTCGGGGGCTACGACGCGGTCTACCGGTTCGGCAAGCAGGTCCGCGCGGACTACGAGCACCGGCCCGTCTCGCACCGGCGCCTGGTCGAGCACCTGCTGACCACCTTCCCGCAGCTGGAGGGCATCAAGGTCACTCACCGGTGGGCGGGGCCGATCGACACCTCCACCCGGTTCTGTGCCTTCTACGACACCGCGTTGCAGGGCCGGGTCGCGCACACCGCGGGCTTCACGGGCCTGGGCGTCGGCGCCAGCCGGTTCGCCGCCGACGTGGTGCTCGACCTCCTCTCGGGGGAGCCCACCGAGCGCACCGCTCTGGAGATGGTCCGCCGCAAGCCGCTGCCGTTCCCGCCCGAGCCGGTGGCCTCGCTGGGAGTCCAGGCCACCCGGTGGGCCCTGGACCGGGCCGACCACCGTCGCGGTCGGCGCAACCTCTGGCTTCGGAGCCTGGACCGCCTCGGGCTCGGCTTCGACTCCTGAACCCTCTGCCGCGCGACGGGAACCCGCGGCTCGCGCGACGGGGACCCGCGGCTCGCGCGACGGGAACCCGCGGCTCGCGCGACGGGAACCCGCGGCTCGCGCGACGGGAACCCGCGGCTCGCGGAAGGTGGGGGGCGGGAGTGGGGTGAGTGGGATGGGTCGGTGGGGTCCGGTGGTCACAGCGAGTGGACGGCGTTGATCCGGTGGACGGCGTACGAGCGGACCTCCTGCGAGCGGTGGTCGAAGGCGCGCAGCCAGCCGCCGTCCACGCGCTGGGGGTCCACCACCCGGTCGTGGGACGAGCCGTCGTTGTCGACGTAGCCGATCCGCACGGTCGAGCCGCCCTCGGCGGCCTCCCGGAGCAGCGCCAGCGCCGAGGCCGGGGACTGTCGCGGTGCAGGAGCCCCCACGGGGCGGCCCGCGGCGGCACGGTCCCCCGACCGCAGCGCAGTCACCGTGGCCGCGGTGCGCGCCGTGACCCGGGTGGCCTGCTCCGCCCGCCCGGCGTGCACGGGCCGTGGGGTCCGCGCCCGGTGGGCATCGTGCCGCGCCACCCGCACGGTGCCGTCGGCCGCCTCGACGACCGGTGACAGACCGAGGGTGCGCAGCCGGGGGAGCAGCACGTCGACCGGGGTGTCGCTGACCACCACGGTCGGGGCGATCCGGCGCAGCCGCAGCGACGCCGCACGAGGATCGTGGACGAGCGCAGCGAGCGCCGCCTCGTCGTCGCTGCGCAGGAACGCCTCCGCGGTGCCGAGCCGGAGCGTCCCGAAGGTCCGTGCGACGTCGTCGATGAGGTAGGCCAGTGGCTGGGGCACCTCGTTGCGGGCTACCCGGCCGAGCGCCTCGTGCACCTCCGCAGCGGTCCAGCCGGCATCGAACGCGTGGCGCACCGAGGACTCGGTGAACCGGTAGACGGTGGCCCCGCCCCGGGACTCCACCTGGGCCAGCATCGCGAGGTCCCGGGCCAGCCGGTCCTCGAGTGGTCCCGGAGCCACCGCGGTGAGGTCTGCCTGAAGCAGGACGTGGTCGACCGGCCGCGGCAGCAGCGGCTCGACCACCCGGGCGGCCTGGGCCGGTCCGCCCTGGAGCAGCGCGCTGCCGTGGCTGGCCATCCCCCCGAGTCCCAGGATGCCGACGACGGCGGCCTCCTCCATCAGCCAGCCCACCGCGGCGACCCGGGTCGAGGGGCGTCGGGGGCGCAGCCACTGGACCCGGGCGACCAGCGACGGCACGCCGGTGCCAGGGGCCAGCACCTCGCCCTGCGGCAGCAGGTCCACCTCCCGCAGCGTCAGGTGGCGGTCGCCGACCACCCAGCCACGCTCCAGCTCGGGCTGGAGGGCGTTGACGCCCTTGCCTTGCAGCCGACCTCCCACCAGGCCGACCAGGCGGGGGGACTCCAGCCACGCCTCGGCCAGCCGGGCCCAGCGTTGGGAGGTGGGGAGCCCCCGCCAGGCGTCGTAGGCGTCGGTGGGCAGCCAGGCGGCGTCGTGCTCCGGGGTGCTGCCCAGCCCCACCAACCCGGCTGCAGCCGCGACCTCGACGACCAGCGCGGCCACCCGGTCGTCGGTGTGCAGGAGCACCGCCACCGCGCGCAGGTCGCGGACGCCGAGCCCCCCGGTGCGCAGGGCCCCGGGCGGGCTGCTGCCCCAGCTGTCGAGCAGCAGCTCGGTGCGGTGCACCAGCTCGTACGCGGCGCCCACCGCGGCCTGGTCGACCAGGCGCTGCGGGCGCTCGGCGGTCACCAGGTCCGGAGGTCCGTCGGCACGCTCGTGCGTGGTCCTCCCGAGCCGACGGCCCAGGGCCACCTCGCGCGGCACGGCGAGGTGCCTGCGGTCCTTGGGGAGCAGCAGGCCCCGGGCCGCGAGCTGCTCGACCGGGGTGGTTGCGGTGGCCACGGTGACCAGTGCGGCGGCCGCGTCGGAGGTGCCGTCCGCACCGCTGCGCTCCAGGTGGTCGTGCATGCTCCGCGCGGCCGGGTCGCACTCGCCGAGCAGACGCTCGAGCGTGGGGGAGTCGAGCAGCACAGCGGCGACTGCCTCGACGTTGCGCACCCGGTCGCCGGTGGGCGCGCCGCCGAGGTCCGCGAGGAGGGCGGCGACCCGGTCGGGTCCCGTCGTCGCGAGGAGCTGCTCGACGGAGGCGCCGAGCCCGCTCACCGTGGTGCCCAGGGTGTCGGCGACCGCGCTCACGCAGCGCAGGTCCTCCTCGGTCCCCCACAGCAACGCCAGGTCACGCAGCCGCCGCACGGCCGAGGTGACCGCCTCGGCGTCGGCGTGGACCACCCGGAGCAGGTCCGCGAGGGGAGCCCGACCTCCGAGCGCGATCACGGCATCGAGCACCAGCAGCTCCAGACGGCTCAGCTCATCCAGAGCCCGGAGCACCGACGCACGGGTCGAGGCCCGGGACGCGAGCTGCGAGGAGTCCTGCGGCGCCGGGCTCGCCAGGTCCGGTCGGGCGTCGAGGAGCAGGGTCAGCTCGGCGTCCGACCAGCTGCGGAGCTGGTCGGCGAGGGAGCGGGGAGGCGCCGAGGAGGACATCCGCACCACGATACCGACGCGGCCGGTGACAGGGCGGGTCGTAGCCTGAGCCGGTGCCTCCCCTGCCTCTGGTCGTCGGCTTCGACCTGGACCTGACCCTCATCGACACGCGTGCGGGCTTCATCGCCTGCCTGACGGCGCTGGGCGACGAGCTCGGTCTGGCGATCGACGCCGAGGAGCTGTCAGATCGGCTGGGGCCGCCCCTGGACCAGCTGCTCGCGCCGTACTTCCCTCCGGACTCCCCCGAGCGCATCGACGCGGCGGTGCAGCGCTTCCGGTCGCTCTACCCGGCGCTCGCCGTCCCTCCCACCGTCGCGCTCCCGGGCGCCCACGAGGCCCTGGCCGCGGTCCGCTCGCACCGGGGCCGCAGCGTGATGGTGACCGGCAAGTTCGCCCCGAACGCGCGGCTGCACGCCGAGGCGCTGGGCTTCGACGTGGACGAGATCGTCGGCGAGGTCTGGGGCCTCGGCAAGGGCACGGTCCTGCTCGAGCACGGTGCGTCGGTCTACGTCGGGGACCACGTCCACGACGTGGAGGGAGCGCTGGCCGCCGGCGCGACCAGCGTCAGCGTGCTTACCGGGGGCTCCGACGAGGCTTCGCTGCGCGCAGCCGGCACCCACGCGGTGCTGCGCTCCCTGGAGGAGTTCCCCGCCTGGCTCGACGAGCACCTGCTCGACCGGCGGACCGTCGCCCTGGAGGCAGCGCTGGCCGACCTGGGCTCGGTGCTCGTCGCGTTCAGCGGAGGGGCGGACAGTGCGCTGGTCCTGGCCGCCGCCGTGCGCGTGCTCGGAGCCGACCGGGTGGCCGCGGCCACGGCGTCGTCGGACTCCCTCCCCGCCGCCGAGCTGGCCGCGGCCCGCAGCTTCGCCGACGAGCTCGGGGTGCGGCTGCTCACCCCGCAGACCCACGAGATGGAGCGCGAGGGGTACCGGCGCAACGACGGCGACCGGTGCTACTTCTGCAAGGCCGAGCTGCTCGACGTCCTCGCCCCGCTCGCCGCCTCCCACGGGCTGGCCCACGTCGCGACCGGGACCAACGCCGACGACCTGGTCGCGGGGTTCCGACCCGGGATCCGCGCCGCGGCCGAGCGGAAGGCCCTGACGCCGCTCGCCGACGCGGGGCTCTCCAAGGGTCAGGTCCGTGCCCTCTCCCGCCGCTGGGGGCTGCCGACCTGGGACAAGCCCGCTGCGGCCTGCCTCAGCTCACGGATCGCCTTCGGGCTGGAGGTCACCCCGGCCGGGCTGGCCCGGGTCGAGCGCGCCGAGGTCGCCGTCCGACAGGTCCTGGCCGGTGCCGGGCTGAGCTCGCCCGACCTGCGCGTCCGCGACCTCGGTGGACGGGCGTCGGTCGAGGTCGACAGGGCGGTGGTCGCGCAGGCGACCGTGCTCCCGGAGCTCGTCGACGCCGTCGTGGCAGCCGGGTTCGGGGCCGCGGAGGTCGACCCACTCGGGTTCCGCTCCGGGTCGATGAACGAGCGCCTGCCCGACCCCGACCGGCACCGCTGAGCGGCCACCAGAACCGGTTGGTGGGAGCACCGGCCGCCCCCGTAGGCTTCTCTCGCAACCCCCGATCGACCCCAGACGTCCGCGCGAGCGGACCCGAGCAGACGAGGTGCACCGGTGCCAACGGGCAAGGTGAAGTGGTACGACGTCGAGAAGGGCTTCGGCTTCCTCTCCAAGGACGAGGGGGGCGACGTCTACGTCCGCGCCTCCGCCCTGCCAGATGGCGTCCCCAGCCTCAAGCCCGGCATGCGGGTGGAGTTCGGCATCGCCCAGGGGCGCAAGGGCGACCAGGCGCTGCAGGTGCGGGTGCTCGACGCCCCTGCCTCGGTCTCCAAGGCGAAGCGCAAGAAGCCGGCCGACATGGTCAACATCGTCGAGGACCTCTACCGGCTGCTGGAGAACATCGAGGCCGGCTACCGCAACGACCGCCACCCCGACCCCAAGACCGCGAAGCCGACGGCGATGCTGCTGCGTGCTCTGGCCGACGAGCTGGAGCTCTGAGCTGCGCCGGACCGGCTAGGCCGGGTTCGGCGCACGACGCTCGCCGCCCACGGAGGCGAGCACCCAGACGGTCACGCCCAGCAGGACGGCGGTGGCCACGCCGAGGCCGACCTGCGGCACCAGCGGCAGCGCGATGCCCAGGAAGCCGCCGGCCACCCAGGACAGCTGGAGCAGGGTCTCGGACCGGGCGAACGTGCTGGACCGGATGCGCTCGCCGACCTCCCGCTGGATGAGCGAGTCCAGCGACAGCTTGCCCAGCGCCTGGCACAGTCCGGCGGTGACGCCCAGCAGGGCCACCGTGGGCAGGCCGTAGAGCAGTGCGGTGACCGAGACCGCGACCGTGACGCCCACCAGGGCGACCAGCACGACGACCTCGGGGTGCACGGCGCGCAGGACCGAGCCGAGCCCGATCCCGACCGCGTTGCCCGCCCCTGCCGACCCGACCACGAGTGCGAGCAGCAGCTCGGGTCGGTCCTCCCAGCCCGGGAACGGCTTGTCACGCAGGAGGAACGCCATGTACAGCGTGAGGAACCCCGAGAGCAGGCGGATGCCCGCGTTGCAGCGCAGGCCGCGGACCACGAGGCCCGGCACCCGCGCCCGGGTGCGGCCCCTCCACCGGGCACGCTCCTCGTCGGCGACGTTGTCGACCTGGGCCGGCAACAGGATCGCGAGGACCGTCCCGGCGAGGAAGACCAGGAAGGCGTAGCGCAGGGACCACTCCGGCCCGGCGAGCGAGGCGAGCACCGCCAACGGTGCGGACAACGTCGCCCCCGCGATGCCGGCCAGGGAGATCCGCGAGTTCGCCTTGACCAGCCCCAGGGCCGGCGGTGCGACGCGGGGCACGGCGGCGGCCCGCGTGACGCCGTACGCCTTGGAGGCGACCAGCACCCCCAGAGCGGCCGGGAAGAGCGCCAGCGAACCGGTGGCCACGGCGTCGGCCAGCACCCAGCACAGGAACGCGCGCAGGGCCATGGTCAGCCCCATCGCCCAGCGACGCCCGTGGCTGAACCGGTCGAGCACCGGGCCGATCAGGGGCGCCATCAGGGCGAAGGGCAGCATGGTCAGGCCGAGGAAGAGCGCCACCTGGTCACGCGCCTCGCCGGTGGGGACCTGGAAGAACAGGGTCCCGGCGAGGCTGATCGCCACCGCGGCGTCTCCGGCGGCGTTGAACGCGTGCAGCTCGATGAGGCGGGCAAGGCCGCTGTCGCCGGCCCCCTCGGCGTGGCTGGCGCGGCGCGCCTGGCGGTAGACGTAGCTCGCGGCGTGCGCGCTGCCCAGGCCGGTCCGCTTGATTCCCCGGCCGGCCGCGGCACCGACCCGTGCGGCCCGGACCCGCCCCGCACGGGGGGTCTCCTCGCCGCCCCCGGCCCCCGTGTGCGTCTGGTCCCCGTCCATGTCCCCATCTTGCCTGGAGGGATCTGCCGGGCTGGATGCGACATGTGCGGGATCGTTTGAAACACTCTCCAGGTGACCCGTGCCACCAAGCCGCCCAAGCTCGACTCCGTCGGAGCGGAGGCCGTCGAGGCTGCCCGCGAGGGCGTGCTCGCCCTCGTCCCGGCTGAGGATGTCGGGGACCATCTCGGCTACCAGGCCGAGGCGGGCAAGGTGGTGACGCACTTCTTCGCCTGCACCCGGCTCGGGTACCGCGGCTGGCGATGGTCGGTCACGGTGGCTCGCGCGCCCCGGCAGAAGTCGGTGACCGTCGACGAGGTGGTGCTGCTCCCCGGCGACGACGCGGTGCTGGCGCCCGAGTGGGTGCCCTACCGCGAGCGGATCCGCCCCGGCGACCTCAGCCCCGGCGACCTGCTCCCCACCGACGACGACGACCCGCGACTGGCTCCCGCCTTCACCGCCGCCGACGAGACGGTCGACCGGGACACGGTCAAGGAGGTCGCGGACGAGCTCGGTCTGGGCCGTGTCCGGGTGCTCTCGGTCGAAGGCCGTGAGCTGGCCGCGCAGCGGTGGTACGACGGCAGCCACGGTCCGGAGGCCGCGATCGCCCAGTCGGCTCCCGCGCCGTGCGGCACCTGCGCCTTCCTGGTCAAGCTGAGCGGCCCGATGGGGCGGCTGTTCGGGGCCTGCGCGAACGCCTTCGCCAACGACGACGGGCGGGTGGTGTCCGTCGACCACGGGTGCGGCGCGCACTCCGAGGCCCAGCTGAGCAAGCGGAGCCTTCCGGTTCCGTTGCCGGAGCCGGCGCTGGACACCCTGCGCTGGGAGGACCTCGAGACGTTCTGAGACCGGGGCTAGCCCGTCGCTGCGGTGTGGCAGACCGCCTCGACGTTGTTGCCGTCCGGGTCCCGGACGAACCCGCCGTAGTAGCCGGGGTGGTACTCCGGCCAGAGCCGGGGGGCATGCAGCTCTTCTGCGCCGGCCTCCAGGGCGGCGGCGTGGAAGGCACGGACGGCCTCCTCGTCGACAGCGGTGAAGGCGACGTGGACCTCGCGCTCTCCCGGCGCGCCTTCGGCGGCGGCGATCCAGAACGCCGGCGAGGTCGTGCCGTAGCCCATCGCGACGCCGAAGTCCATGAGTCGCCGGTGGCCCAGCACCCCCAGGACGCGGTCGTAGAACGCTGCGGACGCGGCGAGGTCGCGGCAGGTGATGCCGAGGTGGTCGATCATCCCTCGACCTTAGGACGGCGCCGCGTCGACGTCACCCCGGCTCGGACTCGTGCCCGGGCGACGGGGCGAGACCGTGGTAGGCCCCCGAGGGGGCGGTGAGGCCGACCACGACGTCGTGGATGGTGTCGTGGATCGGCATCTCCACGTCGTACTGACGGGCCAGCTCGTGGGTGGTCACCGCGGTCTTCAGCCCCTCGGCGACCATGGTCATGCCGGACACGATCTCGTCGAGCGGGATCCCCTGACCGAGCCGTTCCCCCACGGTGCGGTTGCGGCTGTTCGGGCTGATACAGGTGACCACCAGGTCACCCATGCCGGTCAGCCCTGCGAAGGTGGCGGCCTCGCCGCCCATCTCCACCCCGAGCCGGGACAGCTCGGCGAGCCCGCGGGTCATCACCAGGGAGCGGGTGTTGTCGCCGACCCCGAGCCCCTGGGCGATGCCGCAGGCGATCGCGACCACGTTCTTCAGCGCGCCGCCGAGCTCGCAGCCGATCACGTCGTGGTTGGTGTACACGCGGAACAGCCCGCTGGACAGCACGCTCTGCAGCGCGCGGGCGACGTTGAGGTCGGGGGTGGCGATGACGCTGGCCGCGGCCTGGCCGCCCATGATCTCGCGGGCGATGTTGGGGCCGGTCAGGGCCGCCACCGGGTGGTCCGGGAGCTCCTCGCCGATCACCTGGGTCATCCGGAGCAGCGAGCCCTGCTCGAAGCCCTTGGCGAGGCTGACCACGGGGATCCACGGGTGGATCCAGGGCCGCACCTGCGCGACGATGTCGCGCACTCCGGTGGTGGGCACACCGATGACCAGCAGCTCGGCGTGGCGCACGGCTCGCTCGAGGTCCGAGGTGGCCCGCAGTCCGTAGGTCAGGGGCAGGCCGGGCAGGTAGCGCTCGTTGCTCCGCTCCTCGCGGATCTCCTCCGCGACCTCCTCGCTGCGTG
This sequence comes from uncultured Actinomycetota bacterium, assembly GCA_963784485.1. Lineage (GTDB taxonomy): Bacteria > Actinomycetota > Actinomycetes > Propionibacteriales > Nocardioidaceae > Marmoricola_A. The sequence goes on from CAWARH010000005.1 coordinate 1,705,747, forward strand.
CCCAGATCATCGTGGCGTGGTGCCGGGCCACGAGGCTGGCGACCGTGGTGCCCCATGAGCCGGCGCCGAGAACGGTGACCTGCACGACTTCCTCCTCCTTCACCTGGCACGACGGCCAGGTGGACAGGTGCCTGTCCCTGACACGCTATCGGCCCGCGCCGGATCGCCCCCCGCGCAACGGGCTACGGTTTCACCGCACCCGCGTGGCCGGCGCGGACCGAGGCGAGGAGATCACGTGGCCGAGATCGAGCAGGGTCCCCTGGCGGGACGGAGCGTGGCGGTGCTCGGCGGCACCGGACCGCAGGGCCGCGGTCTCGCACGTCGGTTCGCAACGGCCGGGCTGTCGGTGGTCGTCGGCAGCCGCAGCGCGGATCGCGCCGGGTCTGCCGTCGCCGACCTGGCCGGCCTCGGGGGAACGGTGACCGGGGCGGACAACGCCGGAGCCGCCGAGGCCGGGGACATCGTCGTGGTCGCGGTGCCGTGGGAGGGTCACGGCGAGCTGCTCGCCGCGCTCGCCCCGCGGCTGGCGGGCAAGGTGGTCGTCGACTGCGTCAACCCGCTCGGGTTCGACAGGCAGGGGGCGTTCGCGCTCGAGGTCGCCGAGGGATCGGCGGCCGAGCAGGCTGCCGCCCTGCTCCCCGACAGCACCGTCGTCGCCGCCTTCCACCACGTCAGCGCCGTCCTGCTGGAGGACCCCGAGGTCACCCGTGTGGACACCGACGTGCTGGTCCTGGGGGACGTGCGGGAGGCGACCGACCTCGTGCAGGCCCTGGCCGAGACGATTCCGGGGGTCCGGGGGGTCTTCGGGGGGAGGCTGCGCAACGCCCGGCAGGTGGAGGCGCTCACCGCGAACCTGATCAGTGTGAACCGGCGCTACAAGACCCACGCCGGCGTGAGAGTGAGCAACCTGTGATGCACCTCGTCCTCCCCGCCCCCTCCGCCCGGGCGCTCGACCTGCACCGCCGTCTCGTCGCCTTCGTGCAGGAGCAGGTGCTTCCCGCCGAGTCCGGCTACCGGGCCTACCGGCAGGAGCGCGGACCCGAGGACCACAGCGTCCCGCCGGTGGTGGAGCGACTCAAGTCCTCAGCCCGCGAGCAGGGGCTGTGGAACCTGTTCCTGCCCGCAGAGTCGGGGCTCACCCAGCTGGAGTACGCCCCGCTCGCCGAGCTGACCGGCTGGAGCCTGGAGCTCGCCCCTGAGGCGCTCAACTGCGCCGCGCCGGACACCGGCAACATGGAGCTGCTCCACCTCCTCGGCACGCCCGAGCAGAAGGCGGCGTGGCTCGGCCCGCTGCTGGAGGGGCGGATCCGGTCGGCGTTCGCGATGACCGAGCCCGCCGTCGCCTCCAGCGACGCGACGAACATCGAGACCCGGATCGTGCGCGAGGGGGACGAGCTCGTCCTCAACGGCAGGAAGTGGTGGACCTCCGGTGCCGCGGACCCCCGCTGCCGGCTGCTCGTGGTGATGGGCAAGACCGACCCCGGCGCCGCGGCGCACCGCCAGCAGTCCATGGTGCTGGTCCCGATGGACACCCCCGGTGTGGAGGTCGTGCGCTCGCTGCCGGTCTTCGGCCACCAGCACCAGCCGGGCCACTGCGAGATCGTCCTGCGCGACGTGCGGGTGCCGGTGACGAACCTGCTCGGCGATCAGGGGGGAGGGTTCGCCGCAGCCCAGGCCCGGCTGGGCCCCGGGCGGATCCACCACGCCATGCGGGCCCTCGGCGCGGGAGAGCGGGCCCTGGCGCACCTGGTCGGCCGCGCCCAGGAACGGGTCGCCTTCGGCGGGCCGCTCGCCGACCAGGGGACGGTGCGGGAGCGGATCGCGGAGTCCAGGATCGCTCTCGACCAGGCGCGCGCGCTGTGCCACCAGGCTGCTGCGGTGATCGACGCCGACGGCAACAAGGCCGCCCGCCACCTGGTCGCCGCCGCCAAGGTGGCCGTGCCCCGCGCGGTGCTGGAGGTCATCGACCGCGCCATCCAGGTGCACGGCGGCGCCGGGGTCTGCGACGACACCCCGCTGGCCGAGATGTGGGGCTGGCACCGCGCGATGAGGATCTTCGACGGGCCCGACGAGGTGCACCTGCTGACCCTGGCCCGCGCCGAGCTGAGGAGGCCGCCGCTGTTCACCTTCAGGTGAGCGGAGCGCTGGTCCGGATGTGCTCGAAGATCAGGTGCGTCTCGGTCATGGCCACGTCCCTGGACGCGCTGAGGTTCTCCACCACGAAGTCGCGCAGCGCGTCCGGCGACTCGGCGGCCACATGGACCTGGAAGTCGTCCCCGCCGGCCAGGAAGAACACGTTGAGCACCCCCGGCAGTCGCGACAGCCAGCCCCCGAACTCGCCGATCCGGGGCCGGGCGTGACCCTGGAGGCGCACCACGACGATGGCTTGGAGCGGACGGCCGAGCGCCTCGGGCGAGAGCTCGGCATGGAACCCGCGGATCACCCCGGTCTCCTGGAGCCGGCGGACCCGCATCAGGCACGTCGAGGGCGCGACCCCGACCCGCGCGGCGAGCGCGTTGTTGGGCATCCGGGCGTCGTGGGTCAACAACCTCAGGATCGCTCGGTCCGTCGCGTCGAGGTCGGGAGGCGCAGGGCGTCGCGGAGGTCGAAGGTTGTTCACCCGTCTCCCGTCCGTAGCCCCCTGAAGACGCCAGATGTGCGTCTCAGATCGATCCAAATGAATGTTATTCGGCAGAATAGCCGGACTGCGGAAGAAGTCGCCACACTGAGGCGGTCATCGAGCGCAGGAGAGGTCCCATGAAGGTCGGCGTCCCGAAGGAAGTCAAGAACCACGAGTACCGCGTCGCGATCACCCCGGCCGGGGTTCACGAACTCGTCGCGAACGGGCACGAGGTGGTCGTGGAGAGGGACGCCGGAGTGGGCTCCTCGATCCCCGACGAGCTGTACGTCGAGGCCGGCGCGACCATGGTCGAGACCCCCGAGGAGGTCTGGGACGCCGGGGAGATGATCCTCAAGGTCAAGGAGCCGATCAAGGAGGAGTACTCCCGCATGCGGGAGGGCCAGACCCTGTTCACCTACCTCCACCTGGCCGCCGACAAGCCGTTGACCGAGGAGCTGCTCAGCCGGGGCGTCACCGCGATCGCCTACGAGACCGTGCAGACCCCCGACCGGCAGCTCCCGCTGCTCGCCCCGATGAGCGAGGTGGCCGGGCGGCTGGCGCCGCAGGTGGGCGCCCACACGCTGATGCGCGCCCAGGGCGGCCGCGGGGTGCTCATGGGCGGTGTCTCCGGCGTGTACGCCGCCAAGGTCGTGGTGCTCGGCGCCGGGGTCTCGGGCATGAACGCTGCCGCCATCGCGCTCGGCATGCAGGCCGAGGTCCTCCTGCTCGACCTCAACATCGAGCGGCTGCGCCAGGCCGACCGGATCTACCAGGGTCACATGCAGACGGTCGCCTCGAACCGCTACGAGATCGAGCGCGCCGTGATCGACGCCGACCTCGTGATCGGCGCGGTCCTGGTCCCGGGCGCGAAGGCGCCGACCCTGATCTCCAACGAGCTGGTCTCGCGGATGAAGCCGGGCTCGGTGCTCGTCGACATCTCCATCGACCAGGGCGGCTGCTTCGAGGACTCCCGGCCGACCACCCACGCGGACCCGACGTACGCCGTGCACGACTCGGTCTTCTACTGCGTGGCCAACATGCCGGGCGCCGTGCCGAACACCTCGACCTACGCCCTGACCAACGTGACCCTGCCCTACGCGGTCTCCCTGGCCAACAAGGGGTGGAAGCGCGCGTGCCAGGACGACCACGCCCTTGCCCTCGGGCTCAACGCTCACGCCGGGACGCTCACCAACGGCCCGGTCGGCCAGGCGGTCGGCATCGACGCGGTCACCCTGGACAGCGTGCTCGGCTGAGCTGCGGTCCGCGGGGGCCGTCCCCCGACGGCCCAGCCCACCTCCGGGTAGCCTCGACCAGGTGGACGGCCCGGCGATCGACGCGTGGTTCGGTCGGCACAGCCATCACTGGGACGACTGGACCCTCGAGGCCCTGGTGGCAGCCAAGGCCGACCGCGGGGTCCGCACCAGCCTGGTCGTTCCCGCGCGCAACGAGGCAGCCACCGTGGGCGCGGTGGTGTCCCGGGTCCGGGAGGCACTGATGGGCACCACCGCCCTCCTGGACGAGATCGTCGTCATCGACTCCGACTCCACCGACGGCACCTTCGCCGCAGCCGCCGATGCCGGGGCCACGGTGCACCGGTCGCGGGACGTCCGCCCCGACCTGGGCAGCCTCCCCGGCAAGGGCGAGGCGATGTGGAAGTCGCTGTTCGTCACCACCGGTGACGTGCTGGTCTTCATGGACGCGGACCTGCTCGACTGGGACACCCACTTCGTGCCGGGGCTGCTGGGACCGCTGCTCAGCGATCCCACCGTCGACCTGGTCAAGGGCTACTACGAGCGCCCGCTGGTCGACGGCGACCACACCGCGGCCTACGAAGGGGGACGGGTCACCGAGCTCGTGGCGCGTCCGCTGGTCGCGCTGCTGTTCCCCGAGCTGGCCGGGCTGGTGCAGCCGCTGGCCGGGGAGTGGGCGGTCCGGCGCTCGCTGTTCGCCAGCCTCTCCGTGCCCACCGGGTACGCCGTCGAGCTCGCCGCCCTGATCGACACCGCGCGGCTGCGTGGGGTCGAGGCGCTCGCCCAGGTCGACCTCGGCCGCCGCGCGCACCGGCACCAGGCTCTGCGTGACCTCGGGGCGATGGCCACCCAGATCGTGGCCGCGGCCCGCACGCGCACCGGTCCGTCGGGTGCCGGGGAGTCCGCGGAGGTCCCGCTGCGCCAGTTCCACCCCGACGGTCCGGGGATCGCCCCCACCACCCGGATGGTGCCTCTCGCCGAGCGCCCGCCGGCCGAGCCCCTGCTGACCGAGCGTCCGCGAGGGGGCCTCCGATGACCCTGAGGCTCGGTCGGCACGAGTTCGCCGACGACGCGACCCTGATGATGGCGATCGTCAACCGCACCCCCGACTCGTTCTACGACAGGGGCGCGACCTGGGCCGAGGGCAAGGCCTTCGACCGGGTGGCCCAGGTCGTCGACGAAGGGGCCGAGATGGTCGACGTCGGGGGGATCAAGGCCGCCCCCGGCGTCGCGGTCGACGCGGCCGAGGAGCGGCGACGGGTGGTGGACTTCGTCGCCCGCGTGCGCTCGGCGTACCCGGACCTGGTGATCAGCGTCGACACCTGGCGGGCCGAGGTCGCCCGCGCCGTGTGCGCCGAGGGGGCCGACGTCCTCAACGACGCCTGGGGCGGAGCGGACCCCGGGCTGGTCGACGTCGCGGCGGAGTTCGACGTCGCCCTCGTCTGCACCCACACCGGCGGGGTGACCCCCCGCACCCGCCCGTTCCGGGTCGAGTACGCCGACGTCGTGGCCTCCGCCGTCGCCGACACCACGGCGTACGCCGCCCGGGCGCTGGCGGCCGGCGTGGACCGCCGCAGCATCGTCATCGACCCCGCCCACGACTTCGGCAAGAACACCGCCCACTCCCTGGAGGTGACGCGGCGGCTCGGCGAGCTCACGGCGACCGGCTGGCCGGTGCTGGTCTCGCTGTCCAACAAGGACTTCGTGGGGGAGACGCTGGACCGCCCGGTCGGCGAGCGGCTGACCGGGACCCTCGCGGCCACCGCGGTCTGCGCCCTGGCCGGGGCCCGGATCTACCGTGTCCACGAGGTCCCCGAGACCCGGCAGGTGGTGGACATGGTGTGGAGCATCGCCGGTCGACGTCCCCCGGCGCGTGCGGTGCGGGGGCTGGCGTGACCCGCGCTGGCCTCAGGGACGCCGTCGTGGTGCCCTCCACCCCGGCTCTGCTCGCGGCGTACGCCGGCCTCGAGGACCCGGTCGCGGAGCTGCGCGCCGCCTGCGTGGAGGCGGTGGGCTGGCTCGTCGACCGGCACCCGGACCGGATCGCGCTGGTCTGCTCGGGGTTGCGACCCGCTGACGCGGCGCGCGGCGTGGTCGAGCCTGCGGGGCTGAGGGTCGGCCGGGAGCTGCTGTCCGCTGCCGGGTTCGCCGGCGAGGTCCCAGCCGACCCCGAGGGGGTCGCCGGGGTCCTGGTCCTGGCCAACGGGTCGGCGACCCGTAGCGAGAAGGCGCCCGGCTTCCTCGACGACCGCTCGTTCGCCTTCGACGAGGCGATCGGGTCGGCCCTCGACATGGGGGACCCACAGGTGCTGCGCGTGCTCGACGTCGAGCTCGGCGAGGAGCTGTGGGCCTACGACGTGCCCGCCTTCCGCAGGCTCGGCGTGCTTGCGAGCAGGCCGGTGACGGCGCTGATGACCTATGCCGACGACCGCTACGGCGTGCAGTACTGGGTGGCGAGGTGGACGTGCGGGTCCTGATCGACGAGCTCGGCGGCTCCGCGCCCGCCGAGGACCTGGACGACGCGGCCGTGCGGGCGCTGTACGCGCCGCCGCGCCTGCCCTGGCTGCGGGTCAACATGGTCTCGACCGTCGACGGGGCAGCCACCGGCGCGAGCGGTCGGAGCGGGTCGATCAACAACCCGGCCGACAAGCGAGGCTTCGACGCGCTCCGGGCGCTCGCCGACGCGGTGCTGGTCGGGGCAGGCACCGCCCGTGCGGAGGGCTACCGCCCCGCGGCGGTGCCGATCGTCCTGGTCAGCCGCAGGGCGGAGGTGCCGGAGACACTGCGCAGCGCCCGCGCGGGCGCGGTCCTGCTGGCGACCTGCGCGTCGGCCCCCGGGCTGGCGCGGGCCCGTGCCCTGCTCGGCGACGACCACGTGCTGGTCCTGGGCGAGGAGGCTGTGGACCTGGCGGCCCTCCGGGCACGGCTGGTCGCCCGCGGCCTGCGCAACCTCCTCGGGGAGGGCGGTCCGCACCTGCTCGCCGACCTGCTGCGAGCCGGGGTCGTCGACGAGCTCTGCGCGTCCACCGCCCCGTTGCTGGTCGGCGGCGAGCACCCCAGGATCACGGTCGGTGCCCAGGTGGAGACCGGGCTGTCGCTGCGGGTCCTCCTGGAACAGGACGGCACGCTGCTCGCCCGCTGGTTCACCGAGCGGTCCCACCGCGGCTAGTCGGAGGGACGCCGTGGCTCCAGGAGCATCGTCAGCGGGGTGGTCGTGCCGTCATGGTGCCGGGCGAGCTCAGGAGGTGGCGGCGCGCAGCCGCTCCAGCAGCGGTGCGGCGGCCTCCGACAGGAACCGGTCCTGACTCTCCCCGCCCACCTGGACCAGGGCGACATCGGTGAACCCCGCCTTCACGAAGGGCAGGACCGACGCCGCGAGCTTGTCCAGGTCCGGCCCGCAGGCGATGTTGTCCGCGACGTCGGCAGGAGTGACGAACTGGGTGGCGCCGGCGAAGCCGGCGGTGGTGGGCAGGTCGGCGTTGACCGACCAGCCGCCGGCGAACCACCGGAACTGCTCGTGGGCGCGCTCGACGGCCACCTTCTCGTCGGGGTCCCAGCAGATCGGGACCTGGCCGATCGACCGGGCCTCGGAGCCGATCGTGGCCGACCCCTTGGTGTGGTTCCACGCGGTGATGAGGTCGGCGTCGGGCTCGGTCGTGACCAGGTGGTCGGCGAGCGGGGCGAAGCGCTCGATGGAGGCGGAGCCGCTGACCGCCACCGCCAGCGGCACCCCGTCCTCGGGCAGGTCCCAGATCCGCGCCGAGTCGACCTCGAAGAACTCACCACGGTGGTTGACCAGCCCGCCGGCGTGCAGCGCGCGGATCACCTCGATCGCCTCGACCAGCATGTCCTGCCGGGTGCTGACTGCCGGCCAGCCGGCGCCGACCACGTGCTCGTTGAGGTTCTCCCCGCTGCCGAGGCCCAGGGTGAAGCGACCGTCGGCGAGCAGCTGCACGGTCGCTGCCTTCTGCGCCACGACGGCAGGGTGGTAGCGCATCGTCGGGCAGGTCACGTAGGTCATCAGCTCGACCCGTTCGGTCACGTGCGCGACCGCCCCGAGCACGGACCAGGCGTACGGCGCGTGACCCTGGGCGGACAGCCACGGGAAGTAGTGGTCGCTGCTGACCTCGAAGTCGAAGCCGACCTGCTCGGCGGCGGCGGCGTGCCTGACCAGGTCCTTGGGGCCGCTCTGCTCGGTCATCAGGGTGTAGCCGAATCGGGGCACGTCGTGGCTCCTCGGGGTGCGGGGCGTCCTGCGGCCACCGTGCCCGCGACCGGGTCGGGCTACACGTCGGTCGGCTCCTGCAGCAGCTCCGTCCAGTCCAGGTCGGCCAGGTCGGTGAGGTCGTCGACGACGAGCGCGGCGCCGGCCGCCTCCAGCTCGTCGCGCCCGAAGCCGCCGGTACGCACCGCCACGCACCGCAGCCCGGCGCGCCCGGCGGCGTCCACGTCGTACGGCGTGTCCCCGACGAACACGGCCGTGTCCACGTCGAGCTGGGCGAGGGTGGAGGCGACCAGGTCGGGCTCCGGCTTGGACTGGTCGGCGTCGTCGGCGGTGGTCATGACCGCGATCAGGTCGGTGATGCCGAGCGAGGCCACCGCGTCCTCGGCGAAGCGTTTCTGTCCCGAGGAGGCCAGCGCCACCGTCCAGCCGTCCTCGGCCAGGGCGCGGACCAGGTCGGTGGCCCCGGGCAGCGGGCGGACCTCGGAGGCGACCGGGACGAACTGCTCGCCCCAGGCGGCGCGCAGCGCGTCACCCTGCTGCTCCTCGACCTGGTCGCCGGCGACGGCGGCGACCAGCTTGTCCCCGCCCATGCCGATGGTGCGGTGGATCCGCCAGAGCGGGATCGGCACCCCGGCGTCCGCGAACGCCCTCGACCAGGCCAGGGCATGGTGGTAGGTGGAGTCGACGAGCGTGCCGTCGATGTCGAAGAGGATCGCCGCGCGGCGTGGGGTCTCGGTCACGTAGGCAACCTACGTCCTGCGACCAGGCGGGTGACACGATCGGCGCATGGCGAGCGAGCAGCGGGACGTGGTCGTGGTGGGCGCCGGACTGGCGGGGCTCCGGTGCGCCCGTGAGCTCTCCCGGGCCGGATGCGGCGTGACCGTGCTGGAGGCCTCCGACGGGGTGGGTGGGAGGGTGCGCACCGACCGCCAGGACGGCTTCACCTTCGACCGGGGCTTCCAGGTCCTCAACGACGCCTACCCCGAGGCCCGTCGCGCGCTCGACCTGGCCGCGTTGGACCTGCGGCGGATGGACAACGCCGTCGTCGTGCGCAGGGGTGGGCGGCTGCACCGGGTGGGCAACCCGCTGACCGATCCGCGCGAGACGCTGACGCTCGCCACCACGTCGCTGCTGGGGGTGGGCCAGAAGCTGCGGCTCGGGGCGTACGCCGCTGCGTGCACCACGCTGCCCGTCTCAGCCCTGCTGGCCCGCGACGACGTCCCCGCCGCCGAGGCGTGGGCTCGCGCCGGCCTCAACGAGGAGACCGTGCGCTCGGTGCTCGCGCCGTTCTTCACCGGGGTGGTGCTCGACACCGACCTGGGCACCTCGCGTCGGTTCCTCGACCTGATGATGCGGATGTTCGCTCGGGGGCACTCGACCGTGCCGGCCTCGGGGATGCAGGCGATCCCTGAGCAGCTCGCCGCGGAGCTGCCGCCCGGAGCGGTCCGGCTGGAGTCGCCGGTGGCCGCAGTGCGGGCCGGGGAGGTGGAGCTGGCCGACGGGGGGCTGCTGGCGGCGCGGGCCGTGGTCGTGGCGACCGACGCGTGGTCGGCCCACTCCCTGCTGCCTCGGCTCGGTGCGCCCCCGGCTCCTCGGGGAGTGAGCACGGTCTACCACGCCGCCCCGGTGTGGGAGGGGCAGCGCAGCACCCTCGTGGCCGACGCCGACGGCTCCCCGGTGGCCAACGCGATCGTGGTGTCCGAGGCGGCACCGTCCTACGCCCCGGTGGGACGGGCTCTGGTGGCCACGTCCGTGGTCACCACCGGCTTCGAGGACGCCGAGCGGTCCAGTGACGCCGTGGTCCTGCCGGTGCTGGCCGAGCTCTTCGAGCAGGACACCTCGCGCTGGGAGCGGCTGCGGTCCTACGACCTCGTGCAGGCACTGCCGGCGATGACCCCGCCGCACCCCGTGCAGCGGCCGGTGCGGCTGGGCCCCGGGCTCTTCGTGGCCGGGGACCACCGGGACACCAGCTCGATCCAGGGTGCCCTGGTGTCGGGGCGTCGGGCGTCGGCGGCAGTGCTGGCCGACCTCAGCTGACCGGGGGCTCCGCGTCGGCGGCGCGGCCGGTCTGCTCGCCGGTGCGCAGCGAGATGCCGAGCCGCCGGGCGCGGCGACGGCAGAACTCGAAGCCGAAGATGCCGAGCCCGAACCCCATCAGACAGGTCCACAGCCACCACAGCCGGTCGGCCTCCCTCAGCTGGTCCAGGAAGGGAAGCTGGGCGAGGGCGGCGAGGAGGAAGACGGCCGAGCCGACCACGACGGTCCGCACCCCGGTGACGTCCAGCGGCTCGACGTCGGCGACCAGGTAGGTGCGGTTGCCGAACTCGTGCACCTGGTGCGTCGGGGGTGTCGGCTCGGGGGCGGAGGAGTCCACGGGGCCGAACCTATCCGAGGGCGGCGTCGGGCGCTCGTCGTGCTCTGGCAGCATGTCCTCCGGTCCGCACCGAACCGGCAGGAGAACCGAACCCCGTGGATGACTTCTTCAAGATCGCCGAGCGCGGCTCGACGGTGGCTCGCGAGGTGCGCGGTGGCGTCGTCACCTTCTTCACGATGGCGTACATCATCGTCCTCAACCCCTTGATCATCGGAACCCAGACCGACGGCGCCGGCGCGTTCCTCGGCGGCGGAGACGCGCCGAACCTGCCGCTGGTGGCGCTGGCCACTGCGGTGGTCGCCGGGGTGATGACGATCCTCATGGGGGTCGTGGCCCGCTATCCGCTGGCCCTGGCCACGGGGCTGGGCCTGAACGCCTTCGTCACCTTCTCGATCGCCAAGGTCTACACGTGGACCGAGGCGATGACCTTCGTCTTCCTCGAGGGCCTGATCATCCTGGTGCTGGTGCTGACGGGGTTCCGCAGCGCGGTCTTCCGGGCCGTGCCGTCCTCGCTCAAGACGGCCATCAGCGTCGGCATCGGCCTGTTCATCGCCCTGATCGGCCTGGTCGACTCCGGGTTCGTGCGCCGCACCGGGACCGGACCAGTGCCGGTGGAGCTCGGCGTCGCCGGCTTCCTCGACGGCTGGCCGATCCTCGTGTTCGTCTTCGGCCTGGTCCTCGTCGTGGCGCTGTACGTGCGTCAGGTCAAGGGCGCCATCCTCATCTCGATCCTCTCCACCACGGTGGTCGCGATCGTGGTGGAGAGGGTGGCTCACGTGGGGCCGACGTTCGTCAGCCCCGAGGAGTCCAACCCGGTGGGCTGGAACCTCAACGTGCCGACGCTGCCCGGCCTGGGCGAGGTGGCGAACCTGCCCGGTGTCCAGGAGGCCAAGGACCTGTGGCACCTGTCGATCTTCGACAACGTCGGCGGGCTCGGCTCGACGCTCGGCTCCTACGACGCGGCCGCGTTCATCGCGATCGCGCTGCTGATCTTCACCCTGCTCCTGGCCGACTTCTTCGACACCATGGGCACGATGACCGCGATCGGCGCCGAGGCCGGGCTGCTCGACGAGAACGGCGTCCCCCCCAAGCCCGAGGCGATCCTCATCGTGGACTCGATCGCCGCGGCGGCCGGTGGTGCGGCGTCGGTGTCCTCGAACACCTCCTACATCGAGTCGGCGTCCGGTGTCGGCGAGGGAGCCCGGACCGGGTTGGCGTCGGTGGTGACCGGGGCGATGTTCCTGCTGGCCACGATCTTCACCCCGCTCGTCTCGGTGATCCCGAACGAGGCGGCCACCCCGGCGCTGGTGCTGGTCGGCTTCCTCATGATGACCCAGGTGAAGAACATCGACTGGGACGACCTCGAGGTCGCGCTGCCGGCCTTCCTCACCATCGTGCTCATGCCCTTCACCTACAACATCACCGTCGGGATCGGTGCCGGCTTCGTCGCCCACGTGCTCGTCAAGATCGTGCTGGGCAAGGTCCGGGAGATCCACGGACTCATGTGGATGGTCGCGGCGATGTTCGTCGTCTACTTCGCCATCGAGCCGATCCGCCAGGTGCTCGGCGTCGGCTGACGGTCAGCGACGACGGCTCACGGGTGGCCGCGCTCCTCGGCGATGCTGTTCCCGCCGTCGACGACCAGGCACTGCCCGGTGAGGCCGCCGGAGTCGGGTGAGCACAGGAAGGCGATGGTCGCGGCCACCTCGCGCGCGGTGACGCTGCGTCCCAGCGGTGTGGCCAGCCCCTGCTCTACCTCGGCGCCGGTCTGGCTGCCGGTGGCCACCCAGCCGGGGGCCACCGCGTTGGCAGTCACGCCCGCGTCCGCGTAGTCGACCGCCACCGAGCGGGTCAGCCCCACCAGGCCGGCCTTCGCCGCGGCGTACCCGGCCTCGGCGCGCATGGCCATCACCGGACCGGTCACCGAAGCCACCGTGACCATCCGTCCCCAGCCGGCGGCCACCATGGCGGGCAGGCAGGCACGCGTGACCAGGAACGCCGTGTCGAGGTTGCGGGCCAGCGAGAGCCGCCACGCCTCGGGGTCGAGGTCGCCGACACGGCCGGCCTCCCGACTGCCGTCGGCGGTGACGCTGGTCATGCCCGCGTTGTTCACCAGCACGGTCGGCGCACCGAGCGTGTCGCTGACCTCGCCGACCACCCGGGCTACCTGGTCGGGGTCGGTGAGATCCGCGACCGCGCCGATCGCCACCGTGCCTGCTGTCGACAGCTCGGCGGCGCGCTCGTGGGCGCGTCCGGTCGTGGCGGCCACGGCGACGGCCGCGCCGAGGTCGGCCAGGAGCCGGGCCGTGACCATCCCGATGCCGTCCGGGGAGCCGGCGCCGGTGACGAGGGCCACGCGCCCGGACAGGGGTCCGGTCGAGCCGGTGCGGGGCGAGGAGGAGGGGTGCGTCATGGCCACAGTGTGTCGGAGGCAACCACGGCGCCGGCTTTGATTAGCAAGGCTAAAGAGTTAGGCTAACGACATGCCCACGGTCGAGAAGGTCTCACGCTCGGACGCCGGCCTGGCCTCGTCCTTGCGGGTCTCCATCGCCCGGCTCAACCGACGCCTGCGCACCGAGCGGGCGTGTGGCGACGCCGAGGTGAGCGCGGGTGGGATCGCCGTGCTCGCGTTCCTGTTCCGTGAGGGTGACAGCTCCGTCGGGCAGCTGGCCGCCGCCGAGCGGGTCCAGCCGCCCTCGATGACGCGCACGATCGCCTGCCTGGAGAAGGACGGGCTCGTCGAGCGGCACTCCCACCCGACAGACGGCAGGCAGGTCGTGATCCGGCTCTCCGAGGCCGGCCGCGGGATCCTGCTCGCCGACCGCCGCCGCCGCGACGCCTGGCTGAACCACCGGCTCCGTGAGCTGACCCCCGACGAACGTTCCGTGCTGCGTCAGGCAGCCCCGCTCCTGGAAAGACTGAGCAACGCTTGAGCCCCACCTTCCGTGCCCTCGCCCACCGCAACTACCGCCTGTACGCCACGGGCGGCATCGTGTCGAACGTCGGCACCTGGATGCAGCGGGTGGCGCAGGACTGGCTGGTGCTGCTGCTGAGCAACAACAGCGGCACCGCGCTCGGCATCACCACCGGGCTGCAGTTCCTGCCGATCCTCCTGCTCTCGCCGTACGCCGGAGCGATCGCCGACAGGTTCCCCAAACGGCGGCTGCTGCAGCTCGCCCAGGTGATGATGGCGGTCCCCGCGCTCGTCCTGGGGGTGCTCGCCGTGACCGGGCTGGCCCAGCAGTGGCACGTCTACGTCATCGCCCTGGTCTTCGGGGTGGCGACGGCGTTCGAGGCGCCGGTACGGCAGGCGTTCGTCAGCGAGCTCGTCAGCGCCGACGACCTGCCCAACGCGGTCGGCCTCAACTCGGTCTCGTTCAACGCCGGCCGGATCATCGGCCCCGCCGTCGCCGGCCTCATGATCGCCGCGCTCGGCTCGGGCGTGCAGGCGACCGGCATCGTCATCGTGGTCAACGCCGCGAGCTACGGCGCGGTCCTCGTCGCCCTGCAGCGGATGCGCGGGGGAGTCGCAGAGCGTCGGGCCCCGGTGGCGCGGCGCAAGGGCGCGGTGCGCGACGGGGTGCGGTACGTCCGCAGCCGTCCCGACCTCCTGCTGGTGCTCGCGGTGATGGGGGTCGTGGGCACCTTCGGGCTGAACTTCCAGCTCACCTCGGCCCTCATGGCGACCGAGGTCTACGGCAAGGGCGCCGGCGAGTACGGCATCCTCGGCACGACCATGGCGCTCGGCTCGATCACCGGCGCTCTCCTGGCTGCCCGGCGGGGGCTGCCGAGGCTCCGACTGGTCCTCCTTGCCGCTGTGGCGTTCGGCCTGGCCGAGATCGTCATCGGCCTCATGCCGACCTACCTGACCTTCGCGTTGTTCACGCCCCTGATCGGGGTGACCGCGATGACCACGATCACCTCCGCCAACACGGTCGTGCAGCTCTCCGTGCCGGCCGAGCTGCGAGGGAGGGTGATGGCGCTGTACCTCATGATCTTCATGGGCGGCACTCCGGTGGGCTCCCCGCTGGTGGGCTGGGTCGGGGAGACCTTCGGGGCCCGGTGGTCCCTCATCGGCGGCGGTGCGGTCACCGTGCTCGGCACCCTGCTGTGCGTGGCGCTCTTCACCCGGGCCCGGACGGCCAAGGCAGCCCCGGCCTCGGAGCCGTCGGCGCTGCCTACACTCGTCGCGTGAACCCCCGCTACCGCCGCCTGGTGATCCCCGGAGCGCTGCTCCTGCTGATCGTCATCGTGGTGCTGACCTCCGTCGTCCGTGGCTGAGCCGCTGACCCAGGCCCTGGGCCGGGTCCGGGAGCTGCTCCTCGACGACCGTGTCCTCGTGCGCGCGGTCGGTGCGGGGCGCCAGCGGGGAGCGGAGCCGCGGTTCCGGCGGGTCGAGCTGAGGTACGTCGACCTCAAGGGCGGGCGACACCTGCAGGTCACCTCCTTCGACGCCACCCAGGCGTTCACCGCCAACCACGCCGGCGAGGACGCCGCCCGCGCCGTGGACGACCTGCTGTCCCAGCCGTTCGGGAACTGGCACGTGCAGACCCCCACCGACCACCTCCAGCTCCGGGTGACCAAGAAGCGCGAGGCGATGGTCCACGTCGCCCCCGCCTCGGACGGCGACGCACAGGAGCCGCGACACACCCACGACCGGGCGAAGGCCCGGCTGCTCGACGAGGACGACCCGGTGCTGCGCGTGCTCGGCCTCAGCGACGACCGGGGAAGGGTGCGGCCGAGCCGGCAGGCGAAGTACCGGCAGGTCGAGGAGTTCCTGCGGACCCTGGGCGTCGCGATCGACGACGCGACCGCCGCCGGTGCCCTCCGTGTGCCGACCCCCGACCGTCCGCTCACCGTCGTCGACCTCGGCTGCGGCAACGCCTACCTCACCTTCGCCGCCCACCGCTACCTCTCCGGCGTCCGGGGGCTGCCGGTGCGGGTCGTCGGCGTGGACGTCAAGGCCCAGTCGCTGGAGCACAACTCCGCGGTGGCGCGGAGCCTCGGGGTGGAGCGGGAGGCGAGCTTCGTGCAGGGCGCCATCGGCGCGGTGGAGCTCCCCGCCGGGGTCGGCGCCCCGGACGTGGTGCTGGCCCTGCACGCGTGCGACACCGCCACCGATGACGCGCTGGCGCAGGCGCTGACCTGGGAGGCGCCGCTGGTGCTGGCCGCACCGTGCTGCCACCACGAGGTGGCCGCGCGGCTGCGGAGCCGACCGTCCTCCGCGCCGTACGCCGCACTGGTGCGCGACGGCATCCTGCGCGAACGGTTCGCCGACACCCTCACCGACGCCCTCCGCGCGGCGACGCTGCGGCTGGAGGGCTACCGGGTCGACGTCGTGGAGTTCGTGGAGAGCCGGCACACCCCTCGCAACACCCTGCTGCGCGCGGTGCGCACCGGGGCCCCGGCCACGCCGGCCGCACGCGCCGAGCTGGACGAGCTGGTCTCCACCTGGCACGTGACGCCACGCCTTCGCGAGCTGCGCGGATGAGGACGACGAGCGGCTCGGCGCGGGGGACCGCGGTGGGCGCCGCTGCGCTGCTGGGGGCGCTGGTCGTCGCGGCCCCGGCGCTCGCCGCCGACGTGAGGTCGGACAAGCGGGTCGAGCCGGTGCTCAGGTTCGCAGACCCCCAGATCGCTGAGTCGAGCGGTCTGGTCGACCTCGGCGACCGGGTGGCCACCGTCAACGACTCGGGGGACGGCCCGGTCGTCTACGTCGTGGAGAAGGCGAGCGGCAGCACCGTCGGCCGCACGACGTACTCCACCGACGCGGTGGTGGACGTCGAGGCCCTGGCTGCGGGACCGCGCGGCTCGGTGTGGGTCGGTGACATCGGCGACAACCGCTCCGCGCGCGCCTCGATCGTGGTCTACCGGCTGCCCTCCCTCGGCAACGGGGAGGTCAGCGTGGCCGCGCAGCGCTACGAGCTGAGATACGCCGACGGCGCCCGCGACGCCGAGACCCTGCTCGTCCACCCCCGGACCGGCCGGGTCTACGTGGTCAGCAAGGGGCTGTTCGGTGGCCGGGTCTACGCGGCGCCGCCTCGCCTGTCCGCGGACCGGGTCAACGTGCTCCGTCCGGTGGGCCGCACCGGAGGGCTGGTGACCGACGGCGTGTTCACTGCCGACGGCCGGACCGTGCTGCTGCGCACCTACGCCAAGCTCACCGTCTACCACCCGGGCAGGTGGGGTTCGGGCGCCCAGATGGACCTGCCCGACCAGCCGCAGGGCGAGGCGCTGGCACGCACCGAGGACCGCGACCGGGTGCTGGTCTCGACCGAGGGCGCCGGGACCAGGGTGCTGTCGGTGCGGCTGGCAGCGGGCCTCCGTCGCGCCGTGTCCCCGCCCGTCCCCGCCGACGTGGCGGAGCCGGGGGCCGGGGTCGTTGCTCCCGCCCCGTCCGGCGAGGCTGCCGACCCGAGCAGCCCGGAGTCCCCCGACGAGGGCGGGATCCCGGCTGTGGTCTCGGTCGTCGCGCTGGCGGCGTCCACGCTCGCCGTCGCCCTGGGCGTCCGGGCAGCGCTGCGGTGGCGAGAGGTCAGAGGTTCTCGACGACGTACTCGATCGAGCCGGTGAGCGCCTCGACGTCGGCGGGGTCGACGGCCGGGTACATCGCGATCCTGAGCTGGTTGCGGCCGAGCTTGCGGTAGGGCTCGGTGTCCACGATCCCGTTGGCACGCAGCACCTTCGCGACCGCTGCGGCGTCCACGGAGTCGTCGAAGTCGATGGTGCCGATCACCAGCGAGCGCTCGTCGGGGTTGGCGACGTACGGCGTGGCCCAGGGGGTCTTCTCCGCCCACCCGTACAACGCCTCGGAGCTGGCGGTGGTTCGCTCGACCATGCCGGGCAGCGAGCCCCGCTCGTTCATCCAGTCCAGCTGCTCGGCCATCAGGAACAGGGTCGCGACCGACGGCGTGTTGTAGGTCTGGTTCTTCCGCGAGTTGTCGATCGCGGTGGGGAGGTCGAAGAACGCCGGCACCCAGCGGCCCGACGCGTCGATCTCCTCGACCCGCGCGAGCGCACGCGGCGACAGGACTGCCACCCAGAGACCGCCGTCGGAGGCGAAGCACTTCTGCGGGGCGAAGTAGTAGGCGTCGACGTCGTCCAGGTCGACCGGCAGCCCGCCCGCACCGGAGGTCGCGTCGATGAGCACGAGGGAGTCCTCGTCGGCGCCTTCGACCCGGTGCACCGGGGCCATCACCGCGGTCGAGGTCTCGTTGTGCGCCCAGGCGTACGCGTCGACGCCGGACTCGGCGCGAGGAGCGGGCCGGGTGCCGGGCTCGCTGCTGATCACACTGGGGTCCGCCAGGAACGGCGCGGCCTTCGCGGCGCTGGCGAACTTGCTGCTGAACTCTCCGAACGCCAGGTGCTGGCTGCGCTCCCGGATCAGACCGAAGGTCGCGATGTCCCAGAACGCCGTGGCACCACCGTTGCCGAGGACCACCTCGTAGCCGTCGGGCAGGTCGAACAGCTGCCCGACCCCCTCGCGCACCCGGCCGACGAGGCTCCGCACCGGAGCCTGACGGTGGCTGGTGCCCATCAGGTCGCTGCCGGTCGCAGCCAGGGCCTCCAGCGCCGAGACGCGGATCTTGGAGGGGCCGGCGCCGAAGCGACCGTCGGCGGGCTTGAGCGAGGGGGGGATGGTGATCGCGTCGGTCACGTGTCTTCTCCCAGGGTCGGGGGTGGAGAGGGACGACGGCGTTGTCATCGAGGTCTTCATTGTGTCACCACCACCTCACACCACCGGTGGGGGCACCTCCTAGGGTGTCCGGGTGGTCCTCCCCGCGCTGCGCATCGAACGGCGGTCCTTCGCCGACCCGGTCGTGGTCGGCCTCGTCGCGGACCTGCAGCAGGAGTTCGTGGCCCGCTACGGCGGCCCGGACGAGACCCCGCTCGCCGTCGCCACGTTCGACGAGCCCTCGGGAGCGTTCTTCGTGGGCTGGACCGACGACACCCCGGTGGCGATGGGAGGCTGGCGGTTCCGCCCCGACGTGCAGGCCCTCGGCGGTGTCCGCGCGGCCGAGATCAAGCGGATGTACGTCGTGCCCGGAGCGCAGCGGCGGGGCTACGCCCGCAGCATGCTGGCCCACCTGGAGGTCACCGCGCGTGAGGCCGGGGCCGACGTGATGGTCCTGGAGACCGGGCTCCGGCAGCCGGAGGCGATCGCGCTGTACGAGTCCTCCGGCTACGTCGGCGTGTACGGGTTCGGCATCTACCGCGACTCGCCCTTCAGCCGCTACCTGGGCAAGCCGCTGTGACGCGAGCCAGGTCTCCTCACCGGGGGTCAGTCCACCTCGATCGTGCCGCACAGCGCGGGCATGGAGATCTCGTTGTCGTCCTGGTCGCTCGTCGAGTCGTTGCCGGCGTTCGGGTTGGTGGCCAGCCCGTCGCCGTCGAGGTCGACCCCGTGGACCACGATGGCGTACCGGTCGAGCTTGCCCAGTGACGCGATCGACTCGCCACTGTCGAGGGTGGCGACGGTGCGCCGGTACTTCAGGTCGCTGCCGACGTCGCTGAGGCCGTTGCTCAGCGTGATCTGGACCGGGCCGTAGGCGGGGAGCCCCTCGGCGATGTCGACGAACCCGTTGTGGTCGACGTCGAAGGTCGCGTCGGGGCACTCGTTCTGGGCCTGCTGGAGGCCGTGGAGGTGCGCCAGGTGGATGCCGCCGTCCAGCCCTTCGGCCTGGAGCTTGACTCGCAGCTTGTTCTTGAACTGCTTGAGGTCGACCTCGCCGTGACCCCCGTGGTTGACCGCGTGCAGCTCGGCCTCGAAGTCGTGGTTGCGCGGGTGCGCCTGCGCGGCGGGAACTCCGACGGCGGCGGCGCCGACCGCGACGGTGGAGACGATCAGGGACAGGGCAGTGCGGCTCATGGGCGGACTCTTCCTGTGGGTAGTGGTCTTGCCGTGAGGTACGACGTGCAGTGCCCGACGGTTCATCGGCTCGCCAGCCGAGATCGTCCGTGCCACAGGAATCGTCGATGCGCCCCGGCAGGGTCCGGCAGAGCGTCAGGACTCGGGCGACACCAGGCCGTGCTCGTGGGCGAAGACCACGATCTGCACCCGGTCCCGCAGCGCGAGCTTCCGCAGGATCGCGCCGACGTGCGTCTTGACCGTCGACTCGCTGGCGTAGATCCGCCCCGCGATCTCGGTGTTGGACAGCCCGCGGGCGACCGCGCTGAAGACCTCCCGCTCCTTGTCGGTGAGCGCGAGGTAGGTCGCCGGCGTCGGGCGGCGGGAGCTGAACTGTCCGTCCAGCAGGGCCGAGAGGTCCTGGGGGGCGAGAACCGCGTTCCCGGCGTGCACAGTGCGGATGGCGTCCCGAAGCATCAACGGGGTCGTGTCCTTGAGCAGGAAGCCACTCGCGCCGTACCGGATCGCGGTGGCCGCACGGTCGTCGAGGTTGAAGGTCGTCAGGACCACCACGCGCACCGGGCGCTCGCGGCGGGCGGCCCGCTCCGGCGCGAAGATCTGCCGGGTCGCCTCCACGCCGTCCATCTCCGGCATCCGGATGTCCATGAGGACCACGTCGGGTGCGAGCCGCTCGACGGCCTCGACCGCAGCCAGTCCGTCGGCCGCCTGGCCGACCACCTCCATGTCCTCCTGGGCGTTCACGATCACCGCGACGCCTGCCCGGAACAGCTCCTGGTCGTCGACCAGCAGGACGCGGATCGTCATTCCCGCGCCCGCACCGGCACCCAGGCGGTGGCCGTGAAGGTTGCCTCGCCGCCCTCCTGGCGCCGGCGTACGTCGAGGCGCCCGCCGACCGCCTCCAGGCGTCGGCGCATCCCGTCCAGCCCGTGGCCCCCTTCGGCCGCGGACGAGTCGAGGTGCAGCGGCCGGGTCTCCTCCTCGCCGACCACGTTGCGGACCTCCAGCCGCAGCTCGCCCTCCCAGTGCCGTTCCACGTGCACCGGGCTGCCACGCCGACCGTGCCGGATCGCGTTGGTGAGCATCTCCTGGAGCACCCGGAAGGCGACCACGTCGAGCTCGGGCGGCAGCGGCTGGGGCGCGCCGACCTCGCTGGAGACCACCGGGTGGCCGCTGGCCCGCAGGCCGTCCACCAGGCTGTCCAACCCTCCGGGACCCGACGGTCGGTGGCCGGGGACGGAGGTGCTGGCCAGGACCGCTCGGACGTCCTGCAACGACGAGCGCGCGGAGGACACGATGTTCGCCATCGTCCGCTGCAGCGCCTCGGTGTCGTCGCGGGGCAGGAACTGCGCGGACTCGGCCTGCGCCAGGATCACCGCGAGGGAGTGGCCCACCACGTCGTGCACGTCCCGGGCGAGCCGGGCCTGCTCCTCCTGCAGCCGGGCGATCTCCTGGGCCTGGACGACCTCGCGGCCCGCACGCGCGGACTGCTCCTCGGCAGCCTCCAGCGACACCCGCGACACCTGGGCCCGGTCGTGGAACCGCAGGGCCAGCCCCGCGAGCCAGGGCGTCCCGAGCACGAAGATGCCCAGCAGACCCACCCAGAGGAGGACCGGCGAGCCGAAGCGCTGGGCCGGGCCGATCAGCACCCGCTCATAGGTGCTGTCCACGATCGGGAAGAGCCCGGACGAGCCGATCAGCACGATCATGACGGCCACCGCCGGGATGGACACGGCGCTCGCGACCAGCGTCGCGGGACCGCCCCACCGTGCCGTCCCGAAGGCGACGGCGGCCACTCCCAGCTCGACCAGCATGATCTGGGTCCCCGTCGCCACCTGGAGACCGAGCAGCAGCCAGACGACGGCCAGCGCGGCCCCCGGAGCACGGCGGCTCAGTCCCACCGCGATACCGGTCAGGACGCCGACGACGACAAGTGCCGCCCGGTCGCTGGCTCCGTACACCGAGGCGGAGAACGACTCGACCAACCCCAGAAGGGCGACCGTGAGTCCGGCGAGGACATCGGCTGCGGGACCCCGGGCGTACGCCGAGCCCCGGGCGCGGATCGACTCGGTCACGATCGCCCCCTCGGGTCGCCGGAGGAGGTCGGGAAGCCCGTGCGTGCAGCGATGACCGGGTCTCCTGCCAGGTGGGTGCGTGGATGAGAACGCCATGGAACCACGCCACCGGGGCGCTGTCCGGCTATCCGCGCGGTCATCGCCGGGTCACCAGCGCGTCGCGGACGAGCCGGTCCAGGAGCGCGGAGTAGTCGACCCCGGCCGCCGCGAACATCCTCGGCACCTGCGACTGCTCGGTGAAGCCCGGGGTGGTGTTCACCTCGTTGAGCACCGGCCCGTCCTCGGTGAGGAAGAAGTCCACCCGGGCGACCCCGGCACACCCGAGGGCGTCGTACGTCGTCACCGCGGCGTCCTCGAGCGCCTTCCGCTCGGTCTCGGTCAGCGGTGCGGGAAGGCGGAAGTCGGCGTGACCGCCGTACTTGGTGGCGTAGTCGAAGAGCCCGCTGACGACGACCTCCAGCGCGGGGGAGACCACCCGGGTGCCGTCGGGCAGCCCGATCACGGCCACGTCGATCTCCCTGCCCACCACGACGTCCTCGACCAGGACCCGGTCGTCGAGGGCCAGGGCAGCCTCCAGGGCCGGGGCCAGGGCAGCCGCGGAGTGCACCATCGAGACCCCGAGGCTGGACCCGGCGGCCACGGGCTTGACCACCACCGGATGGGAGAAGCGCTGCGCCGGGGCGGTCCGTCGGTCCACCAGCACGCCGGGAGCGGTGGCGATCCCGACCGCGCCCGCGACCAGCTTGGTCGCCCACTTGTCCATGGCCAGCGCGCCGGCGCGGACCCCGGACCCGACGTAGGCGACCCCGGCCAGGTCGCAGAGCGCCGCCAGCGTGCCGTCCTCGCCGCGCGGGCCGTGCACGACCGGGACGACCACGTCGCAGCCCTGGAGCAGTGCGACCGCGCCAGTCAGTCCGACCGTGGTGCCGGTCGCGGAGCGCCACCCGCCGTCGGGAGAGATGGTCAGCCGGACCACCTCGTGCCCGGCCGACTGCAGGACCGTGGCCACCGAGGCGGCGGACGCCAGGGACACGTCGTGCTCGCCGGACTGACCGCCGCCCACGACGGCCAGACGCAGGGGTGTGGTCATGTCAGGCCTCCCCGGTCGTGCGCGGGACCCGTCGTCCCAGCCCGGTGACGATCTCGTGGGGGATGGTCCCGGCCCAGTCCGCCCATGCGGCCACCGTGGGCTCCCCGGCGTCACCGGGGCCGAAGACGGTCACGGTCTCGCCGACGCCCGTCGGCGCGTCGCCGAGGTCGACGACCGTCTGGTCCATGGAGATCCGCCCGACCACCGGCCGGCGCCGCCCCCGCACCAGCACCTCGGCAGCGCCGGACGCGGCCCGGGGCAGCCCGTCGGCGTACCCGAGGGGCACCAGCCCCAGCCAGGTGGCCGTCGGCGCCGACCAGGTGTGCCCGTAGCCGACAGAGGTCCCGGCGCGCACCCGGCGCACGGCGACCAGAGGGGCGGACAAGGTCATCGCGGGTCGCAGGGCGACCGTCCCGGACGGGTCGATGCCCACCAGCCCGGCTCCTACCCGGACCACCGTGTGGTGGCTGAGCGGGTCGGTCAGGGTCGCCGCGGTGGCCGCCAGGTGGCGTGCCTGCGGGCGGAGTCCCGCGCCGCGGGCGACGTCGAGCCCCCAGGCGAAACGGGTGCGGCCGTGGACGTTGCAGCGGTCGCCGGGCTGCTCGGCGCAACCGAGGTGACCCATCAGTCCCACCACCCGCAGGTCCCCGACCCGTTCCGCGCGACGTGCTGCGTGGCACAGCGAACGCCAGCGCGCCGGCTCGGCGCCGTCGCGGGCCATGCCGCAGTCCAGGTGCAGGTGGACCCGCGCCGTGCCCCGGCCGCGGGCGCCCGCGCGGATCGCTTCGAGGTGCTGGGGGGAGGGGACCGCGAGGTCCACCCCCTGCTCGACGGCGGCCCCGAAGTCGGCGTCGACCGGGTTCAGCCAGCTGAGCATCGGGGCGACCAGCCCGGCCGCCCTCAGGGCCAGTGCCTCGGTGATGCTGGTGACCCCCAGCCAGGTCGCCCCGTGGCCGAGGGCGGTCCGGGCCACCGCGACTGCCCCGTGGCCGAAGCCGTCGGCCTTGACCACCGCCATCAGGGCCGCGTCCGTCCGACCCGCCAGCAGCCGGGTGTTCGCGGCCACCGCGCTGAGGTCGACCACGAGACCGGCCGGTCCGAGCCTCGCTGCGGGCCGGGCACCGGCCGCCTCGGCCACGGCGCTCACGCCGCCACCGCCGCGGCAACCGGGCCGTAGCACGCCGCCGGCGCACCCGCGGTGAGCGCCCAGTACCGGTCCCCGTAGCTCCAGTGCCACCACTCGGTCGGGTAGTTCACCAGGCCCGCCCCACCCAGGGCGTCGGCGAGGAGCGCACGACGTGCGCGCACCGGGACGCTGAGACCGGGGGCGTCGAAGAAGCACTGCCCGTCGGACTCCTCGGGGGTGGCGTCGATCTCGGTGCCGAGGTCGAGCCGTCGGCCGGTCGCGTCGACCAGGGTCAGGTCGACCGCCGCCCCCGCCAGGTGCGGGGCCACGGCGACGGGGGAGACGAAGCGGCTGGTGAGGCGGTGCAGCTCGGTGTCGTCGACCCAGGGGTGGGTGCTGCGGAGCTGGGCGGCGTACCGGTCGATGATCGCCTGCTGGTCACCGACGCTGCGGTGGCCCTCGACCACGCAGAGACCGAAGCCCGGCGGGAGCGCGGTCGCGGCGAGGACCAGACGGTCGCGCAGACCAGCGCGGACCAGGGTCCGGTTCGGTCCGAAGAAGGGACCCAGGGCGACGAGCGGCTCGCCGAGGTCGTGCACGGGGACGGCTGCGACCCGCGGGTCGCAGAGCAGGAGCGGGAGGGTCTGTGCCATGGCTCGACGCTAGGAAACGCGGCGGCGCCGGGCCTCCTCCTGAGGTGCCGGACCCCTGTCCCGCAGGACGAGGGACCTGGACCTGAGGGCAGGTCGGTCCCTGGGGGGTGAGGGCTACGCAGGGGTCACGGGCGCGCCGGGCTGGCACCCGCGGTGCCCGCCGGGCCGCGGACGACCACGGCGCGCACCAGCGCCAGGCCGCTCAGCGCTGCGGCCAGCAGGATCGGGAACCCGATGGTGAGCAGGCCCAGCATCCCGAGCAGGCCCAGCACCGCCGTCGCCGCAGTCAGCACGATCACCCTTCCGGGCAGGCCGCGGACGGCCCCGAGGCCCGCACAGACGATGCCGACCGTCAGCAGGACCACGAACCACAGGGCTGCGCCGCCGTCGTCCTGGCTGCGGGTGATGCCGACGTAGACGCCGAGCATGACGGCGGCCAGCACCGCCGAGGCGAGCGGTGCGGGGTCGAGCCGGAAGCGAGCCATGAGGCATTGTGCTCCGCGCCCCGCCTCCACGACTAGGCGCGCCGGGCACGGGGTACGTGGCCACCATGACGCAGCCACGCGACCCCGACCCGGCCGACGAGACCATGCTCGACCCGCAGACGCACCTCGCGGCCGACCCGGAGGTCCCCCCGGTCGAGGAGACGGTGCACGACGGGCTGGAGCCGCCCGGCGACGACCGGCCCGAGGACGCCCGGGACTCCGTCCCGGACCAGCCGGGGGTCGACCCCGACTGGAGCCAGCAGGGATCCGTGACCGACCAGGGCTGATGCCGGTCGCGGCCTACCGGGGCCGGATCAGGCCCACTCCGGGTTCCAGCCGTCCACCTCGGAGGCCTTGCGCGAGGAGGGACCGGTGTAGACCGCCGAGGGACGGATCAGCCGTCCGGTGCGCTTCTGCTCCAGGATGTGGGCCGACCAGCCGCCGGTGCGGGCGCAGGTGAACATCGCGGTGAACATGGGCGGCGGCACCTCGGCGAAGTCCAGCACGATCGCCGCCCAGAACTCGACGTTGGTCTCCAGCACCCGGTCGGGCCGACGCTCGCGCAGCTCGGCCAGCGCCGCCTGCTCCAGAGCCTCCGCCACGGCGTAGCGGGCCGCCCCCAGCTCCTTCGCGGTTCGGCGCAGCACCCGCGCCCGGGGGTCCTCCGCGCGGTAGACCCGGTGCCCGAAGCCCATCAGCCGCTCCCCACCGTCGAGCAGCTCCTTGACGTAGCCGCGGGCGTCGTCGCGCCGCTCGACCTCCTCGATCATGCCGAGCACCCGGGACGGGGCGCCCCCGTGCAAGGGCCCACTCATCGCCCCGATCGCGCCGGAGAAGGCCGCAGCGACGTCTGCGCCGGTCGAGGTGATCACACGGGCGGTGAACGTCGAGGCGTTCATGCCGTGCTCGGCCGCGGAGCTCCAGTAGGCGTCGATGGCCTTGACCTGCTTGGGATCCGCCTCGCCCTTCCACCGGATCAGGAAGCGCTCGGCCAGCGAGGTCCCCCGGTCGACCTCGCGCTGGGGCACCACCGGCAGGCCCAGCGGGCGGGCTGCCTGGGCGGCGTAGGACAGGACCATGACCGCCACCCGGCTGAGGTCCTCACGCGCCTGGGCGTCGGAGATGTCGTAGGTCTGTCGCATCCCGAAGGCGGGCGCGAGCATGGCGACGGCGGCCTGCACGTCGGCGCGCACGTCGCCGGTGTGGATCGGGATGTTGTACGGCTCCGCGGGCGGCAGCCCCGGCTCGTAGGCGCCGTCGATGAGCAGTCCCCAGACCTTCTCGAACGGGACCCGCCCGACGATCTCCTCGATGTCCACGCCCCGGTACCGCAGCGCGGACCCCTCCTTGTCCGGCTCGGCGATCTCGCTGGCGAACGCGACGACCCCTTCGAGTCCGTGGTGCACCTCGGTCATGGCTGACTTCCTCCGGTCGTGACGTCCGTCTCACCGGGCATTGTGCACCACCCGGGGACCGTCGCCACCGGGCCGTACATTGTCTCCGTGTCCGATCCCCGCGACCCCGCTGCCGACCGGCTCGCTGCGCTCCGGGAGGAGTACACCCTGGGCGGCCTGTCCGAGGCCGAGGTGCCCCCCGCCCCCGTGCCGCTGCTGCGCCGGTGGATGGACGACGCGATCGCCGCGGACCTGCGCGACCCGACAGCGATGGTGCTCTCCACCGTCTCCGCCGGCGGTCGCCCGTCCTCGCGGATCGTGCTGTGCAAGGGGTTGTCGGAGCAGGGGCTGGACTTCTACACCAGCTACGCCTCCCGCAAGGCCGAGGAGCTGTCCGGCCAGGCGTTCGGTGCGGTCGTGTTCCCGTGGCACCCGCTGCAGCGCCAGGTCCGCGTCGAAGGGAGGGTCGACCGGCTCGGCGCCGCCGAGAGCGACGCCTACTTCGCGAGCCGGCCGCGCCCCTCACAGCTCGGTGCGTGGGCGTCGCCGCAGTCGAGGGTGGTCGCCTCCCGGGCGGCCCTGGACGAGCGGTACGCCGCGGCGGAGGCCCGGTTCGAGGGGGTGGAGGTGTCGCGGCCGCCGTTCTGGGGCGGTTACCGCCTGGTCCCGGAGGTGGTGGAGTTCTGGCAGGGCCGGACCGGCCGGCTGCACGACCGGCTCAGGTTCCGGCAGGCACCGGCCGCGGGGCACTGGCTGCTGGAGCGTCTCGGCCCCTGACCGTCCCGGACCCGCTTGTGAGTGAGTGCTCACTCACGTAACGTGCGTCCCCATGGGACATCGACGGGGGCGCGCTGCGCCGATGGCGGCGCACGACCGCCGCAAGGCGATCATCGACGCGGTCGTGCCGCTGCTGCGGGTGCACGGGTCGGCGGTGACCACCAAGCAGGTCGCCGAGGCGGCCGACATCGCCGAGGGCACGATCTTCCGGGTCTTCCCCGACAAGCGGGCCCTGTTCCTCGCTGTCGCGGAGGAGACGGTGAACCCCGCGGGCGGCCGCACGGCGATGGAGGAGTACCTCGCCGCGGTGCCCGACCTGCGCGGCCGGATCGCTGCCACGGTCGACCACCTCGCCGAGCGCCTGGACCAGGCGATGGTCGTGATGATGGCGCTGCGCCCGCTCCTGATGGAGGCCGACGAGCACGAGCACGGCGTACGGCGGCCCGGCCCGCCCGCGTTCCTCGTCGAGTCGAACCGCCAGCTCCTGGAGAACCTCACCGAGGTGCTCTTCGAGCCCTTCGCCGACGAGCTCCGGGTCGCCCCGGCCAAGGCGGCGCTGATCCTGCGCAGCCTGGTCTTCGGTGGCTGGCACCCGGGCATGGAGGCCGACGTCCGGCTCACTCCCGCGGAGATCGCCGACGCCTGCCTGCACGGGGTCTGCGGCGCCCGGTCCCTCACCCCCACCGTGTCCCCGGAGGTGCGCTGATGCTGCTGGACCTCCTGCGCAGGGGACTTGCGCCGTACCGCTCCTGGCTGGCCGTCGTCGTGGTCCTCCAGTTCGTCGGCACGATGGCCTCGCTCTTCCTGCCCTCGCTCAATGCCGACATCATCGACAACGGAGTGGCCCGGGGGGACACCGCCTACATCGTGCGGATCGGCCTCGTCATGCTCGCGGTGTCCCTGGTGCAGATCAGCTGCAGTGTGGTGGCGGTCTACTTCGGGGCCCGCACCGCCATGGCCTTCGGCCGCGACGTGCGGGCGGAGCTCTTCCACCAGGTGGGGTTGTTCTCGACCCGGGAGGTGAACCGCTTCGGCGCGCCGTCACTGATCACCCGCGGGACCAACGACGTGCAGCAGGTCCAGATGCTGGTGCTGATGAGCGCCACGATGATGGTGTCCGCGCCGATCATGATGGTGGGCGGCATCCTCATGGCCATGCGCGAGGACCTCGGCCTGTCGTGGCTGCTCGCGGTCAGCGTCCCCGCCCTCGTGGTCACGATCGGCTTCATCGTCAGTCGGATGGTGCCGGGCTTCCGTCTGATGCAGGTGCGCATCGACGCGGTGAACCGGATCCTGCGCGAGCAGATCACCGGCATCCGCGTCGTGCGTGCGTTCGGCCGTGAACCCGACGAGACCCGACGCTTCGGGGACGCCAACGCCGAGCTGACCGAGGTCGCCCTCCGCACCGGGCGCTGGATGGCCGCGATGTTCCCGACGGTGATGCTCATCGTCAACCTGTCGGGGGCCGCGGTCATCTGGTTCGGTGGCCACCGGGTCGACGCAGGAACCATGCAGGTCGGTGCGCTGACCGCGTTCCTCTCCTACCTCATGCAGATCCTCATGGCCGTCATGATGGCCACGTTCATGCTCGTGATGATCCCGCGGGCATCGGTCTGTGCCGACCGCATCGGCGAGGTCCTGGGCACCGACTCCTCGGTGGTCCCACCGACCGACGCGGTGGTGCCCGCCCAGGTGCGCGGGGTGATCGAGCTGGACGGCGTCTCCTTCAGCTACCCCGGCGCGGACGCCCCGGTGCTGAGCAACGTCACGCTTCGGGCCACACCCGGCACGACCATCGCGGTCGTCGGGTCGACGGGGGCCGGCAAGTCGACGCTGGTCAACCTGGTCCCCCGGCTGTACGACGCCACCGCGGGCTCGGTGCGGCTCGACGGGGTGGACGTGCGCCAGGTCGACCCCGAGGTGCTGTGGAACGCGGTCGGCCTGGTGCCGCAGAAGGCCTTCCTGTTCTCGGGCACGGTCGCCTCGAACCTGCGCTACGGCAACCCGGAGGCCACCGACGAGGAGCTGTGGGACGCCCTCGAGCTGGCCCAGGCCCGTGACTTCGTCGAAGCCATGCCTGAACGGCTCGAGGCGCCGATCGCCCAGGGCGGCACCAACGTCTCGGGGGGTCAGCGGCAACGGCTGGCGATCGCCCGGGCGCTGGTGAAGCGACCTCCGGTGTACCTGTTCGACGACGCCTTCTCGGCCCTCGACGTGGCCACCGACGCGCGGCTTCGCCGAGCCCTGAAGCCGGTGTTCGCCACCGCCACCGTGCTGGTCGTCGCCCAGCGGGTCTCCACGATCCTCGCCGCCGACCAGATCGTCGTGCTCGAGGACGGCGAGGTGGTGGGTCACGGCACCCACGCCTCGCTGCTCGCGGACTGCCCCACCTACCAGGAGATCGTCCGGTCCCAGCTCAGCGAGGAGGAGGTCGCATGAGCCAGATGAAGCAGACCGAGCGGATCTCGCAGGGCCCGGGGCCGGGTCGCGGTCCCTTCGGCGGAGGCATGGTGGGACAGAAGTCGCTCGACTTCGGCCCCTCGGCCCGGCGGCTGGCGGCACGCATCGGTCCCGACCGGGGGAAGGCGATCGGGGTGGCTCTGCTTGCCGTCCTCAGCGTCGGTCTGTCCGTGGCCGCTCCCCGGATCCTGGGCAAGGCCACCGACCTGGTCTTCGCCGGGCTGATCGGCCGCGAACTGCCGGCCGGGGTCACCCAGGCTCAGGCGGCCGAAGACCTTCGCCAGCGGGGTCAGGACAGCTTCGCCGCCCTGGTCGCGGCGATGGACCACCTGGTGCCCGGCCAAGGGGTCGACTTCGGCGCCGTGGGCCGGGTCCTGGCGGCTGTCGTGGCGATCTACCTGGCCTCGGCGGCTGCGGGCCTGCTGCAGGGCTACCTGCTCAACGACGTGGTCCAGGGCACCGTGCTTCGGATGCGCTCCGACGTGGAGCGCAAGGTCAACCGGCTGCCGCTGAGCTACTTCGACCAGCAGCCGCGCGGGGAGCTGCTGAGCCGGGTCACCAACGACATCGACAACATCAGCCAGTCCCTGCAGCAGACGATGAGCCAGATGCTGACCTCGCTGCTCACCGTGGTCGGCGTCCTGTCGATGATGTTCTGGATCTCTCCGACGCTCGCCCTCGTGGCGCTGGTCACCGTGCCCGGCTCGATGCTCGTGACCACCCGGATCATGCGGCGCTCGCAGGGCATGTTCATCCAGCAGTGGCGCCGCACCGGCCGGCTCAACGCCCACATCGAGGAGACCTTCACCGGGCATGACCTGGTCAAGGTCTTCGGCCGTCAGCGTGAGGTCGAGGAGGTCTTCGGCAAGGAGAACGAGGAGCTCTACCAGGCGTCCTTCGGTGCGCAGTTCGTCTCCGGGCTGATCATGCCGGTGATGATGTTCCTCGGGAACCTCAACTACGTCGTGATCGCGGTGCTCGGCGGGCTCCGGGTGGCCGGCGGGTCGATGAGCCTGGGCGAGGTCCAGGCGTTCATCCAGTACTCCCGGCAGTTCACCCAGCCGCTCACGCAGCTCGCCTCGATGGTCAACCTGCTGCAGTCCGGCGTGGCCTCGGCCGAGCGGGTCTTCGAGCTGCTCGACGCCGAGGAGGAGCCGGGGCTCGACGGGCACGACGGCACGGGAACGCCGTACGCCGCGCCCGCGCCGGTCCCGCACGGCGAGGTCGTCTTCGACGCCGTGTCGTTCTCCTACACCGACGAGCCGCTCATCGAGGAGCTCTCCCTCGACGTCCATCCCGGGCAGACCGTCGCCATCGTCGGGCCGACCGGCGCAGGCAAGACGACGCTGGTCAACCTCGTGATGCGCTTCTACGACGTCCGGTCCGGGCGGATCACCCTCGACGGCGTCGACATCGCGACGATGGACCGGGCCGCTCTGCGCTCCCAGATCGGCATGGTGCTCCAGGACACCTGGCTGTTCGAGGGGACCATCCGCGACAACATCGCCTACGGGCGGCTCGACGCCACCGAGGAGGAGATCCTGGCCGCGGCGCAGGCGACCTTCGTCGACCGCTTCGTGCACACTCTGCCGGACGGCTACGACACGGTGATCGACGAGTCCGGGTCCAACCTCTCCGCGGGGGAGCGCCAGCTGCTGACCATCGCCCGCGCCTTCCTCGCCGACCCGGCCCTGCTCATCCTCGACGAGGCGACGTCGTCGGTGGACACCCGCACCGAGCTGCTGCTGCAGGAGGCGATGGCGGCGCTGCGGGAGGAGCGCACCTCGTTCGTGATCGCGCACCGGCTGTCCACGATCCGCGACGCGGACCTGATCCTGGTGATGGAGTCGGGGCGGATCGTGGAGAAGGGCACGCACGAGGAGCTGCTGGGCGCCGACGGGGCGTACGCCGCGCTGTACGCCTCGCAGTTCGCGGCGCCTGCCTGAGGCCCCGGAAGGGGCGGAGGAGCAGACAGCCCGCAGGCGGTGTGATCTCCGGTCGGACTGCTCCGGAGCGCCTGCGGGCCGGGTGACTGCCTGGTATTGCCAGCTCGCGCACTCGAGGTGAGTGCAGACCTTCGAGGGCCTGAACCGGCACTGGTGCGCTGCTAGCGGGCAGCCACCTCACATGTCCGTGAAGAACTCATTCGTCGGACCACCTCCCTTCCTGTGTACGACAACGGTAGGCCGCACCTGCCGGGGGGACAACACCTTTCCTGCTCTACGCTCGCCCCGTGGCGCGATGGGCGGGTCTCCTGACCGACGTCCGGCCACTGCAGGCCTCGCCGGCCTACCGACGGCTCTTCGTCGGCAGCGCCGTGTCACAGCTGGGCCAGCAGATGACCACGGTCGCGGTCGCGATCCAGGTCTACGACCTGACGGCGTCCTCGTTCTCGGTGGGCCTGGTCGGGCTCTTCGCCCTCGTCCCCCTGGTCGCGTTCGGGCTGTACGGCGGAGCGATCGCCGACGCGCACGACCGGCGGGACCTGGCGCTGGTCGCCTCCGCCGGGCTCTGGGCGGTCTCGGCGCTCCTCGCCGTCCAGGCCCTGCTGGGCAACGGCAGCGTCTGGGTGCTCTACGGGCTGGTCGCGGTCCAGTCGTCCTTCTACGCCGTCAACAACCCGGCACGCAGCGCGATGCTGCCCCGGCTGCTCGAGCCGCACCTGCTGCCCGCGGCGAGTGCGCTCAACATGGCGGCGTTCAACCTCGGGTTCACGGTGGGGCCAGTGCTGGGGGCGCTGCTGATCGGCTGGCACGGGTTCGCCGCCGCCTACCTGGTCGACGTGGCCACGTTCGGGGCCGCCTACTACGGCATCCTCCGCGCCCCGCGGATGCCGCCCGACGGACAGGCCCCCCGGCCCGGGCTGCGGTCGGTCGTCGACGGGCTGCGCTTCCTGCGGCAGGCGCCGAACCTGCGGATGACGTTCGTGCTCGACCTGTGCGCGATGGTGTTCGCCCAGCCCCGGGCGCTGTTCCCGGCGCTGGCGGTCAAGGTCTACGGCGGGGGCGCCGCGACGGTCGGCCTGCTCCAGGCCGCGCCGGCCGCCGGGGCCCTGCTCGCGTTCCTGTTCTCGGGCTGGATCTCCCGGGTGCGCCTGCACGGGGTGGCGATCGCCGCCGCCGTGGTCGCCTACGGGCTGGCCGTGGGCGGGGTGGGGCTGACCGACCTGCTGTGGCTGGGGGTGGTGTTCCTGGCGCTGTCAGGGGCCGCCGACATGGTGAGCTCGGCGTACCGCAACACGGTGCTCGTGGCTGCCGCGCCCGACCACCTGCGGGGCCGCCTCCAGGGGGTCTTCATCGTGGTCGTGGCCGGTGGTCCCCGGGCGGGGGACCTGCTGGCGGGGTCGGTGGCCGAGGGGGTCGGCGAGCAGCCGGCCCTGGTGCTCGGTGGCCTCGCGTGCGTCCTGGGCGTCCTCACCGCCTGCCTGGTCCGGCGGGACTTCCTCCGCTACGACGACCGCTCGCCGACCCCGTGAGCAGCAGCGACCGCTTGGACGTGACGCGTCAGACGTGAGGGCCATGACCTGGGTCATGGTGCTGCGCCGTTCGCCGGAGGAAGGTGGAGGCAGGGCGGGGCGTCCCGCTCGATGCCGTCGAGGAGGACACCATGAGCACATCCAGCAGCAACCGGAGCCGGATCGTCGACCTGACCGCCGAGGAGTGCCTGCAGCTGCTCGGCACGAAGGTGGTCGGCCGGATCGCGGTGTCGACCCCGGCCGGGCTGCGCATCTTCCCGGTCAACTACGCGCTGTGGGAGGACCGGATCGTCTTCCGGACCCTGCCCTACGGCGTGATCGCCAACAGCGCCCACGGGGCCGAGGTGGCCTTCGAGATCGACGACCTCGACGAGAAGCTCACCAGCGGCTGGAGCGTCCTGGCCGCCGGCCCGTGCACGAGGGTGGAGGACCCGGACGAGGTGCGTCAGATCCGGTCGGAGGCGGACCCGATCCCCTGGGCCGAGGGCCAGCGGATCCTCTACTTCCGGATCGACTGGACAGACCTCACCGGCCGCACCGTCGGGATGGAGGAGGCGCCGGTCGACCTGCCTACGATGCGGAGCGGTTCCTGACCTGCTCGTAGCGGGCCAGCGACTCCTTGCGCTCCGCCGCGTGGTCGACCACCGGCTGCGGGTACCCCGGGACGTCCCGGGGCTCGTGGACGCGGTCGGCGGGGACGTCACGGAGCTCAGGAACCCAGCGTCGTACGTACTCCCCGGCCGGGTCGAACTTCTTGCCCTGCGTGGTGGGGTTGAAGACCCGGAAGTACGGCGCTGCGTCGGTGCCGGACCCCGCCACCCACTGCCAGCCGTGCTGGTTCGAGGCCAGGTCGCCGTCGGCCAGCCACTCCATGAAGTGCTGGGCGCCGTGTCGCCACCACAGGTGGAGGTCCTTGACCAGGAAGGACGCCACGATCATGCGCACCCGGTTGTGCATGTAGCCGGTGGCGCGCAGCTGCCGCATGCCCGCGTCGACGATGGGGAAGCCGGTCCGTCCCTCGCGCCAGGCGTCGAAGCCGTCGCCCGGCTCGTCGTAGGTCATCGCACGGAAGCTGCGCTGGTAGTCCTCGCGGGCGCTGTCGGGCCGGTGCCACAGGACGTCGGCGTAGAACTCGCGCCAGGCGATCTCCTTGCGGTAGGTGTCCGCGGCCCGGCTCCTCCGGGTGGCCAGGTCGGCCAGGAGCGTGCGGGGATGGATCTCGCCCCACTTCAGGTAGGTCGACATCCGGCTGGCGCCGTCGCCGCCGGGGACGTTGCGCGCCTCGTCGTAGTCGTCGAGCCGGTGGTCACGGAAGGCGAACCAGGCCTTCCGGGCCGCCTTCTCCCCGGCTGCCAGGAGCTCGAGGCCGTCCGGGGCGGGGACGTCGGGCAGGGCGTCCCCGGGGACATCGGCCCAGGTCGGGTCGCGCGGGGCGTCGACCGGGGCCCGCCAGCCGTGCTCGGCCCAGGACCGCTGGAAGGCGGAGTACACCTTGTACGGGTCGCCGCTGCCGTTGCGGACCCGTCCCGGTGCCACCGCGTACGGCGACCCGAGCCGCTCCAGGCGGACCTCGTCGCCCAGGGCCGCCTCGACCTCCTCGTCCCGGCGCGAGCCATAGGGGCCGTAGTCGGCGGCAAGGTGGACCGACCCCGCCGACACCTCCTCGCACAGGCGGGGCAGCACGCGGCGCGGGTCCCCGGTGCGGATCACCAGGGCGCCGTCCAAGGACGCGTCGAGGGCCGCGAGGGAGGCGCTGAGGTAGGCCTTGCGCACGGCACCGGCCCGCTGCCACAGGGCCGGGTCGAGGATGAACAGGGGCACGGCCCGATCCGCCTCGCAGGCCGCCAGGAGGGCGGGGTTGTCGTGGAGGCGCAGGTCGCGACGGAACCACATCACCGAGGTGCTCACCATCGCGCCAGCCTAGGTCGGCGCCCTAGCCGGGGACCGGCCACCGTGGTTAGGCAAGAATGGAGCGGTGAGCGACCTCATCGACACCACCGAGATGTACCTCCGGACCATCTACGAGCTGGTCGAGGAAGGGATCGTGCCGCTGCGAGCCAGGATCGCCGAACGGCTGCACCAGAGCGGGCCGACCGTGAGCCAGACCGTGGCCCGGATGGAGCGTGACGGGCTGCTGACGGTCGAGGGGGACCGGCACCTCCAGCTGACCGCGGAGGGCACGGCGCTGGCGACCCGGGTGATGCGCAAGCACCGGCTGGCCGAGCGGCTCCTCACCGACGTGATCGGGCTGCCGTGGGAGCTCGTGCACGCCGAGGCGTGCCGCTGGGAGCACGTGATGTCCGAGGCGGTGGAGCGCCGTCTCCTGGAGCTGCTCGACCACCCGACCGAGTCGCCGTACGGCAACCCGATCCCGGGGCTCTCCGAGCTCGGTGCCGCCGCGGGAGAGCAGTTCATGGACGGCGTGACGTCGCTGTCCTCGGCGGTGCGCACGGGGGAGGAGACCCGGGTGCGGATCCGCCGGATCAGCGAGGAGGTCCAGAAGGACGCGCCGCTGATGGGCGCGCTGCGCCGGGTCGGTGCCCTGCCGGACAAGGACGTCGTGGCGACCGCCGGTCCGGAGGGCGTCCTCATCGGGTCGGGCGGCGAGACCGCCGAGATCGACCTCGAGCTGGCCAACCACGTGTTCGTCCAGCGGCTCTAGGTCGCCTCAGGTGCCGTAGCGCACGGCGGCGCGCGCGCGGGCCTTGGCTGCCTCGACCTCCCGGTCCTTGGGGGGCGCGGAGGTCACCAGGCTGCCCAGCAGGCGGGCCGTCGCCTCGGCGACCTCGCGGACCGCGGTCTCGAAGGCGACGGCGTTGGCCTGGCTGGGGTGCGTCGTCCCGGCGACCTTGCGGACGTACTGCCGGGCGGCGGCCTGGACCTCGTCGGCGGTGGCCGGCGGCGCGAAGTTGTGGAGCTGGCGGATGTTGCGGCACATGCGGCCAGCCTAGGCGCCCCCTCACCGCCTAGGCTCGCGTGCACGGGCACGAGGACGATGCCCTGAGGTGTCGTGTCGATCGAGGAGCCCCGTTGCCACCCCCGTTGCCAGAACGCACCTACGACCTCGTGCTGCTCGGGGCCACCGGGTTCACCGGTGCCCTGACCGCGGAGTACCTCGCCCGGCACGCGCCGGACCGGTGCCGGTGGGCCCTGGCCGGCCGCAGCCAGGAGCGGCTGGAGGCGCTCCGCGCCCGGCTGGTCGCGATCGACCCCGACCTCGCGGACCTTCCCCTGGTCACCGCGGATGCGAACGACCCGGCCTCGCTCGGCTCCCTGGCGCGCTCGACCCGGGTCCTGGCGACGACCGTCGGTCCCTACCTGGTGCACGGCGAGCCGGTGGTCGCCGCCTGCGCCGAGGCCGGCACCGACTACCTCGACCTGACCGGTGAGCCCGAGTTCGTCGACCGGATGTACCTCGCCCACCACGACCGCGCGGTCGAGACCGGCGCGAGGTTGGTGCACTGTTGCGGCTTCGACTCCGTCCCCCACGACCTGGGGGTGCTCTTCACCGTCGCTCAGCTGCCTCCGGGGGTGCCGCTCGCAGTGCGCGGCGTGGTCCGGTCCTCAGGGGCCTTCTCCGGCGGCACCCTGGACTCGGCACTGGAGCAGCTCGGCCGGTCCTGGCCGATGCGTGCGTCGGCGACGCAGCGGCGCCGGGTCGAGCCCCGGCCGGTCGGCCGGCGGGTCCGGGCCCGGTGGGGGACCCCGGGCAGGGACCCGGTGCTCGGCTACTGGCTGCTCCCGCTGCCGACGATCGACCCCGTCGTGGTCAAGCGGTCCGCGGCAGCCCGTCCCGACTACGGTCCGGACTTCACCTACACGCACTATGCAGGGTTCCGCAGCCTGGTGTGGGCCGGCGCGGGTGCGACGGGGGCGGTCGGGCTGGCCGCGGCCGCCCAGGTGCCGCCGCTGCGCGGACTGCTGCGTGCCCGGGTCGCTGCGGGCACCGGCCCGAGCCGGGAGAAGCGGGACCGGTCCTGGTTCACCGTCGAGCTGGTCGGCGAGGGCGGCGGCCGCACCGTGGTCACCACCGTCCGCGGGGGCGACCCCGGGTACACCGAGACTGCCCGGATGCTGGGCGAGGCGGCCCTGTGCCTGGCCTTCGACGACAACCCGCCCACGGCCGGGCAGGTGACCCCCGCCGCGGCGATGGGGGAGCGCCTGACCGAGCGCCTCATCAATTCGGGCATTTCGTTCACGGTGGAACGTATCGATCCCTAGACTCGTCGGGTCGTCCACGGGTTGGGAGGTCCGGTGCGCCCCTCTGTGCGAGCACGCCTGTCCGTCGGCAGCGTGGTGGCCGTCCTGGCCGCCCTCGGCCCCCCGGCCGCCGCCTCGGTCCTGCTCACCCCGGACCTGCCCCCCGCCGTGGGGCCGGCCGCTGCGCCGGGTGCCGCCGCTGCGGCGACGGTGCCCGCGCTGGTGGAGCCTGCCGTCGTCCTCGTCCAGCGCACCGAGCGCCAGGTCACCCTCCGAGCCCTTCGGGACCGGTCGAGCCGGCTCAGCGCCAAGGGCTCCGACCTGTGGAGGATCAGCGCCCTGGGCAGCTTCGACGTGCCCGCGGCGGCACTGCGCGCCTACAAGCACGCTGCGGCCACGATGGCGCGGACCCAGCCGGCCTGCCGGCTTCCGTGGACCCTGCTGGCCGGCATCGGCCGCGTCGAGTCCGACCACGGGCGCTACGGGGGCTCCGTGCTCGGGAGCGACGGGGTTCCGCGTCCGGCGATCCGCGGCATCGCCCTCAACGGAGTCGGGCCGGTCGCCGCGATCCACGACACCGACCACGGTCGCTTCGACGGGGACAAGGTCTGGGACCGGGCGGTGGGACCGATGCAGTTCATCCCGTCCACCTGGGCCTACGCCGGCCGGGACGGAGACGGGGACGGGACTGCCACCCCGAACGACCTCGACGACGCGGCTCTGGCCGCGGCCGACTACCTGTGTCCCTCGTCCGGCAGCATCCTGGCTCCCGGGGCGATGCGGCGCGCCATCTTGAGCTACAACCACTCCGACTACTACGTGACACTCGTGACGGCGTTCGCCCGGGGCTACCGGACCGGCAGCTTCTCCATCCCGTCCCCGCCGCCCCCGGCAGCCGTGCCGGCGAGCGGTGCCGGTGACCACCACGGCCGGGCCGGGGCGAAGGGAACGGGTCGTGGCGGGCGGTCGGGCGCTCGGCACGGAGCCCACCACGGCCCCCGTCACGGTCCAGGGCACGGTTCAGGGCACGGTTCGGGGCACGCACAGCCCGGTCACTCCGGCGGTGGCGGCCACGGTGGCGGCAACGGTGGGGGCGGCAACGGGGGTGGCGGCACCGGTGGGGGCGGCAACGGAGGTGGGACGCCGCCCACCACCCCCCCGCCCGCCCCGACCCCGACGCCGCCCCCTCCGCCCCCGCCGGCCCCGACGTTCAGCGTCCGGCACGGAGCGCTCAGCGCCTGCAGCGGCGGGTGGTGCCTGGACGGCGCGCGCCTGGACCTCGGCAACCCGGAGAAGCTGTCCCGCCAGGCCGCCGGCGACCTCGACGGCGACGGGACGGTGGAGTCCAACCGCGAGGAGCTGACCGGGCTGGAGGGCACCTCGGTCCAGGTCAAGGTCCAGGACGACACCAGCCCCCTGCTCGTGGTCGAGCTGCAGAACCGCGCCTACTGACCGCGCCTACTGAGCGTGCCTACGCCTCGAACAACGTTGCGCCGACCCAGGAGCCCGTCCCGGCGCCGGGAGGCACGGCGAACAGCCCGGACCCCGTGTGCTGGAGGTACTCCATCAACGCGTCCTGGGAGGACAGGCGGTGCTGCATCGGGAGGTAGTGCCGGTCGGGGTCACGGACGAAGGCCAGGAAGAACAGGCCGGCGTCCAGGCGGCCCAGCGCGTCGGTGCCGTCGGTGAAGTTGTAGCCGCGGCGCAGCATCCGGGTGCCGTTGTTGGTGGTCGGGTGAGCCAGGCGCACGTGCGAGTCGAGGGGGATGAGCGGACCGTCGTTGCCCTGCAGAGCGAGGTCCGGCTCGCTGTGCTCGGTGCCGCCGGAGAGCGGGGCCCCCTCGGCCCGGTCGCGACCGACGAGGTTCTCCTGCTCACGCAGGCTGGTGCGGTCCCAGGTCTCGATGTGCATGGAGATCCGGCGGGCGACGAGGTAGGAGCCGCCGGCCAGCCAGGTCGCGCGCTCGTCGTCGTCGGGCCCGACCCAGACGAACTCCTCGACGTCCTCGGTCGCCTCGGCCTTGAGGTTGGCGGTGCCGTCCTTGAAGCCGAACAGGTTGCGGGGGGTGCTCTGCTGCGTCGACGTCGACGAGGTGCGACCGAACCCCAGCTGGGCCCACCGCGTCGACACCGTGCCGAAGCCGATCCGGGCGAGGTTGCGGATCGCGTGCACCGCCACCTGGGGGTCGTCCGCGCAGGCCTGCACACACAGGTCGCCGTTGCTGCGGGCCGGGTCCAGCTGGTCACCGGCGAAGTGCGGCAGGTCGCGCAGCGCCCGGGGCCGTCGGTGGGCCACGCCGAACCGGTCCCGGCCGTTCTTCTCGAACAGGGTCGGCCCGAACCCGAAGGTGAGCGTCAGCCCGGCTGCGGAGAGGCCGGTCGCCTCTCCGGTGTCGGCAGGCGGGCTGTCGTAGGAGGCCGCTGCCGCACCGGCGCCCAGCGGCGTCCCGGCCGTCATCTCGGCTGCCGCGGCGCTCCAGGCCTGGAGCAGCGCGACCAGCTCCCCGCGTGAGTCCGTGGTGACGTCGAAGGCGGCGAAGTGCAGCCGGTCCTGG
Organism: uncultured Actinomycetota bacterium; assembly: GCA_963784485.1. Classification (GTDB taxonomy): domain Bacteria; phylum Actinomycetota; class Actinomycetes; order Propionibacteriales; family Nocardioidaceae; genus Marmoricola_A. Next base: position 1,745,372 of record CAWARH010000005.1, read on the forward strand.
GCGGGGGTGAGGATCCCGGCCTGGTGGTCCCCGAAGAACGGGTACGTCGCCCCGCCGGCGGCGGGGGCCTCCTCGCCGGCGGTGGCACGGGCCAGCGCGAAGCCGCCCACGCCCGTGCCGGCCGTGACTGCCCCCGCCCCGGCGAGCCCCAGGAGCCTGCGTCGGGAGAGTGCCGGGTGGGTCACAGCGTGACTGCCGCGGTCATCTGGGACAACGGCTCGGACAGCGCGTTGACCGCGTCCGAGAGCCGTTTGCGCTGGCCGGAGGTGACCGTGTCGTAGGCGACGAAGCGTCGTGCGCCGACGCGGTGGCGGTCGAGCAGCGACTGGAGGTCGTCGAACCGTCTCCCGATGGTGAGCGACAGGGTGGGGTCCTTGGCCTCGAGCAGGGGCTGCAGCCTCTCGTAGGCCACCCGGGCGCCTTCGACGTTGGCCTGGAAGTCGGAGAGGTCGGTGTGGGACCAGACCTCCTCCTCCCCGGTGATCTTGCCTGTGGCCACCTCGTCGAGCAGTCCCTTCGAGCCGTTGCCGATCTGGTCGACGGTGTAGTCGAGCTCACCGACCCGCCGGTCCAGGGTGGCGATGTGGGCGGCGAGGTCCAGGCCGTAGGTGTGGCGCTGGGCGGCGCTGAGGGCGGTGTACCCGGAGGACGGGGGCCACAGGTCCTTCTCGATCCGGTGCCAACCGGTCCACTTCTGACCGGGGCCGAGGTCGGCCTCGCGGAGGTCGATGAGCGGGTCGAGGTCGCCGAACGACTCCGCCACGGTCTCGATCCGCTCCCAGTGCACGCGGGCGAGAGGGTAGAGCCGTCGGGCCCGGTCGTCCTCCCCGGCCTCGTAGGCGGTGACGAACTCGGTGGTCGCCTCGACCAGCCGGGCGGCCTGGTCCTGGACGTAGGCGGCGTACTGGGAGGTGGCTCGGTCGATGGCCGCCTGGTCGACGCCGTCGATGGCGGCGGCGGCGCCGGAGTCGTCGACCGTGAGCTCCGTACGCAGCCCCGTGCCGGTCATCCCCGGCCGGCAGGAGGCGACGTAGCTGCCAGGGGCAGCGTTGACCACGAGGTCACGGGTCAGGCCGGGGCCGACGTTCTCCACCTCGCCCACGATCCGGAGGCCGTCCTCGCCGTAGAGATAGAACTCGCTCACCCGGCTCCCGGCGTTCCTCACCCGGAAGACCACGGTCCCGGAGCCGACCTCGGTCGAGGAGAGCGTGCAGGCGTCGTCGGTGGAGGTCACCTCGACCCTGCCCTCAGCACCGTCGGAGGCGTTGCCGGCCGCGGCGTCGTGGGACTCGGTGAGCCCGCAGGAGGAGAGCAGCAGGGCGGCCACGGCCACGGTCACGGCGGAGTCCGCGGAGCGCGCCCTGGGCGGGTTCGTAGGCATCAGGAGTGCCTTCCGGTGCGAGGAGCTCACGAGGAGGTGGTGACGGGATGCGGCGTCGTGGGTCGGGCCGCCCGGCCGCGCCGGACCCGGCGCAGGAAGAGCGTCATCGTGGGCACGACGTAGCCGACCCAGGCCACCGCCTCCAGCCAGGTCGTGGCGGGGGAGAAGTTGAGGGTGCCCTTGAGGAGGGTGCCTGCGAACGAGGACGGCGGGACCGTGCCGCTCACGTCGAAGGCGAGGCTGTTCAGCCCGGGCAGGAGCCCCGCCTCCTGCAGGTCGTGGACCCCGTAGGCGAGCACCCCGCCGGCCACGACGATGAGGATGGCGCCGGTCCAGGAGAAGAACACCCCGAGGTTGATCTTGAGCGCGCCCCGGTAGAAGGCCCACCCCAGCGCCACGGCAGTGAGCAGACCGAGGAGGGCGCCGAGCAGGGGGGCGACCGTGGAGCCGTCGCTGCCCGCCGCGGCCTGGGTGGCCGCCCACAGGAAGAGCGCCGTCTCGAGGCCCTCCCGGCCGACCGCGAACAGGGCGACGAGCGCGAGCCCGGCTCGTCCGGCGTCCGCGGCGCCGTCCACCCGCCCGCGCAGCTCCCCGGAGAGTCCGCGCGCGTGGTGGGCCATCCAGAACACCATCCAGGTCACGAAGCCGACCGCGACGACCGACAGCGTCCCGCCGATCGCCTCCTGGGCCTCGAAGGTGAGCCGGCGTGGCCCGAAGGTGAGCAGGGCACCGAAGGCGAGCGAGACCACCACCGCGGCCAGGACCCCGGCCCAGAGTCGGGGGAGCAGGTGCCGGCGGTCGCTGCGGACCAGGTAGGCGACGAGGATGACCACGATGAGACTGGCCTCGAGCCCCTCGCGCAGCCCGATGAGGAAGTTGCCTAGCACGTCCACTCCTTGAGGTTAGCCTTACCTAAGTAGGTTAACCGGCGGAGTGGGTGCGGCCGCAACTGTCGGCCGGTGTGGTCCCGCTCACGTGCGAGGCGGGATGGGTCCGGCGAACCGGACCCACCCCGCCCTGGTGGTCGTGCCGCGTGCCTAGCCCCTCACCACCGTCGCCGAGCTGGTCGTGCCACGGGCCTCCGGCTTGAAGCCGAGCAGCACCCGGGTGGTGGCGCCGTCCACCGGGACCCGCACCGTGCGCAGACCCGGTGCGAGGTCCGTGCTCCGCTCACCCTGCACCGTGCCGCGTGCCATGGCGAACAGGTGGGCCGTGCCGGGACCGCGCACGCGGACCTTGACCTTCACCACGTCCCCGACCTGGCGGGCCGAGACGACGGTCGCCGACCGGGACGCCTTCGCCGCGGGCAGCCCGGACAGCGCGACTCCGGTGCGGACGGCCTGGCTGATGGACTGCGGGGACTCCAGGCTGTTCAGCCCCGGGAAGTCCAGGTCGGGCGCGCGGGTGTCGACCTGCGGCACGTCCCCGGCCACGGTGAGCCGACCCCAGCGGTAGGGGTCGCCCTGCACGCCGCCCCAGGTCGACCACCCGAGCCGCGTCTGGCCGGTCTTGTCCTCGGTGTCGGAGTCGTAGATGAACATGTTGAACCCGAGCTGGTCGGGGTCGATGGTGGACGGCAGGTCCGCCATCGGGATCTTGGTCTCGACGACGTAGCCGGTGTACGGCTCCTTGAGTCGCGAGACCGCCTCGAAGCCGGGTGCGACGTTCGGGTCCGCCAGGGTCGTGGTCTCGTTGCCGCCGACCTGGGGGAACTCGCCGATCAAACCCTGGGAGTTGTCCGCGTCGCGCTCGGCGCAGGCGCCCCCGGTGGAGGTGTTGGGCAGCACCGCGGCCTTGAACGTGGTCGAGGTGTTCTCCGAGGAGCCGGTCGGGTCGATCGCGATCTCCAGCGCGTCGGTGCGCCAGTGCCGCTTGCAGTCCACGACCGGGTCCAGTGCGGTGCCGAGCACGTCGTCGGTCACGTCGGCCGCGACGTACAGGTCGTCCCCGTGGCGGGTGACGTAGCCGGTGCCGGAGCAGTCGGCGGCGTCGTCGCAGGCGCTGCCCTCCCACAGCCGGCTGAGGTCGATCTCGGTGGAGTACTCGCCGGGGTCGATCGTGCCGTCCAGGGTGGGTGCATCGGTCTCCTCGACCGCTGCGACCGGGACCAGCTCCAGCGCCGGTGCGGACTCGGAGTCTCCGTCGCTCCAGGTGGTGGAGACGGTGTAGTCGTAGTCGCCCGCGGTGCCGCCCGCGTTGGAGGTGGCCAGGGAGTCGTCGCTGTTGGTGACCTCGAACTCCACCCGGGTGGTGTCCCCGGCCGCCAGGTCGTCGTACGTCGCGGTCGCCGGAGTGGCGTCGAAGCCGCTCGGCAGGCCCAGGGCGACCTCACCGGACTCGGTCCCGGTGCCGTGGTTGGTGACGTCGATCCCGACCGTACGGTCCCCGCCGCTGGGCAGGGTGAGCACGGGCTTGACCCGGCCGGTCAGCTGGTCGAAGCCCAGGCCGCGGGCCCAGGACTCGTAGTCGGCCACCTGCGGGAGAAGCTGCTGGGTGCCCGAGACCTCGGGCACCACGGACAGCTGCTGGTCGTTGAAGCCGGAGCCGTGCGAGGTCCGCACCGTGACGCCGACCAGCGCGCGCTGGCCGGTGGTCGCGTCGGGGGCCGCGGTGACCTCGACGGTCCGGGTCACCGAGGTGCCCGGGCGCAGGTTGCCCAGCTCGACCTGGTCGGTGGGCGTCGACCACCCGTCCGGCAGCTCGACGTACGCCGTGGCGCCGCGCAGCCGTGCGTCGTCGGGCGCGGTCAGGGTCAGGTCGACGGTGGCGGTGCCGCCGGGCACCACCTCGAAGGTGTCGGTGCCCAGGTCGAGGCCGGTGCCCAGGGGCAGGCCGTCGTGTGACTCCAGGACGGCGCCCTCGAGCATGGTCGAGGACGGGGCGGCCGCGGCGGTCAGGTCACCCCGGGTGAACGGGACCCGCGAGTCGATCTGGGCGAGGTAGTCGCAGCCCAGGGAGGCCGGGTCGGCGCTGACGTCGGGGAAGACGCTCCAGCCCTGGGAGACGTACCTGCGCTGGGCCTCGCGCTCGACCTGGGCCCAGGTGCCGCCGTACTTCCGGGAGGTCCGGCCGCTCCACACGCCGTAGATGTCGTCCGCGGGGTTGGTCGGGGTGAACGTGGTGGCGCAGTTCGGGCCCGTACCCCCGGCGGTGCCGGCTGCGGAGATCGTGAACAGCTTGCTGGGGGCGAACGGCTCCAACCCGTCCTTGGTGATCTGGCCGGGGAACCGGCTCGGGTCTCCCGCGGCCGCGTAGGCCTCGATGGCGAGCCGGGCCGCCTCCTGGTGGCCACCGTGGTTGCCCGGGCTGGGCGCCGGGTTCATCGTGACGACCACGTCCGGCGTGGTCTCGCGGACGACCCGGACGAGCCGCCGGAGCGTGGCCTTGGCGTTCCACGCCTCCTGGTGCAGCGAGGCGCTGACGGAGTAGTAGAAGTCGACCTTGTCGAGGTTGTACACGTCGGTGATGCCGACGCCGCCCACCGCGGCGCGCTCCTCGCGCTCCCGGATCAGGCCGAGGGCCGGGCCCTCCTCGGGGCCTGCGGCGTTGCCGCCGCCCTCGCCGCGGGTGATGGTGACCACCCCGGTACGCGCGCCGTACCGCTCGGCCCACTCCCCGAAGACCGAGAGCCGGCCGGCCTCGTCGTCGGGGTGCGCGCCGACGTAGAGCACGTCGAGGTCGGCGGGACCGCTCGGCGGAGCCACCCGGCCCAGCGGACTGCCGGCCGTCCCGGAGGATCCGGGGGCGGCCTGGGCCGGGGCCACGGGGGCCGCCAGCGCCACGGCGAGCAGGCAGGCACCCCCTGCTGCCAGGGCCCGGTGTGCCGTGCCCGCGCGCGAGCGCGCGGGGACGGCGGGACTGCGGTGCTTCATGGTGTGCTCCCTTTCGTCATGGCAGGCGGTGGTGTGGGTGAGTGGTGCTGGGTGGGTCCGCGGGTCAGCCCTTCACGGCGCCCTCGACCATGCCGCGGATGAACGCGCGCTGGGCGAACAGGTAGGCGATGACGACGGGGAGGGCGACGATGACGGCGCCCGCAGCCAGGAGCTCGGTGTCCCCGGAGTACTGCCCCTTGAAGAAGGCCAGTCCGAGCGGTGCGGTGCGACGGGAGTCGTCGGTGATCATCACCAGCGGCAACAGGAACTCGTTCCAGGTCCACATGAAGACCAGAACCATCATCGTGACCACGGCGGGGCGGCCCATGGGGAGCAGGATCGACCAGAAGATGCGCAGGTGCCCGGCGCCGTCGAGCCGTGCCGCCTCCACCACCTCCCGCGAGGAGGTGCGGAAGTAGGCCCGCATCCAGAACGTCCCGAAGGCCATCGACTGGGCGACCTGCGGGAGGATCAGGGACGCGTAGGAGTTGGTGAGGTCCAGCGACCGCAGGTCGTAGTAGAGCGGGATGACCACGGCCTCGCTCGGCACCATGAGGCCCAGCAGGAGCACGTAGAAGAGCAGCGTCGAGCCGGGGAAGCGCATCGTGCCGAAGGCGTAGCCGGCCATCGAGGCGAACAGGGCCGAGACCAGGACGACGGTGACCGACACGATCACCGAGGTGCCGAGGTAGGCGCCGAACCGGCCCCTCTCCCAGGCATCGACGTAGTTGTGCGGGGCGAAGCCGGCACCGCTGAGCAGCCCCTGAGGCTGGAAGGAGGTGGCCAGGATCAGCGCCAGCGGGTAGACGGTGAAGAGGGCCGCGGCCAGGAGCACCGCGTAGGTGAGGGCCTGCTCTGCGCGGCTGCTGCTCATGCGTCGCGCTCCGCGACCCGGTTGATGACCACCGTGGCCACCAGGATCACCGCGGTGAGCAGCAGAGCCAGGGTCACCCCGGTGCCCACCTCGCCCTTGAGCATGGCGCGGTCGTAGACCTCGAACGAGGGCACGGTCGTGGTCCGGGCGGGGCCGCCCCCGGTCATGACGTAGACGAGGTCGAAGGTCTTGAGGGCGGCGACGATGGTGAGGGTCGCCGCCACCGCGATCTCCGCGCGGAGCGCCGGGAGGCTGACTGCGAGGAACTCGCGGACCGGACCGGCCCCGTCGAGCCGGGCGGCCTCGTAGAGCTCGCGGGAGACCCCCGACAGCCCAGCGATGAACAGGATCGTGCACAGCCCGGTGTTCACCCAGACGCCGACCACGCCGACGGCCGGCAGGGCCCAGGTCTCGTCGCCGAGCCAGCCACGGGTCAGGGAGTCCAGCCCGACCGTGCGCAGGACGCCGTTCAGCGGCCCGTCGGGGGCGAGGATGGCGCGCCAGGCGACAGCCACGACGGTGAGCGCGACGACCTGGGGCAAGAAGATCAGCGAACGGAAGAAGCCGGTGCCCCGCAACCGGCCGCGCATCATCAGGGCGGCCAGGAGCAGCCCCAGCAGCACCGGAACCACGCAGAAGAAGGCGACCAGCACGAGAGCGTGCACGAACGGCGCCCGCAGCTGCGGGTCGGTCAGCACCGCGCCGTAGTTGTCCAGCCCGACCCAGGTCCCGACCCCGAGGCCGTCCCAGGCGAAGAACGACAGCCACACCCCGTGGGCCAGCGGCACGAGGAAGAACAGGCCGAACACGCCGAGCGCGGGAAGGACGTAGAGGTACCCGATCCTGCGGGGCTCCCCGGGCGGGCCGGCCTGCCGGCGACCCACCCGGGGAGGTCTGGGGACGAGCTCAGCGGTCACTGTCAGGTCGCTGTCAGCCGGCGTTGTCGGCGACGAACGAGGAGTAGTCGTCCTGCAGTGCCTGGGTGAACCCGTCGGCGTCGGTGCTGCCCGCACCCAGCTTCTGCACCTGGGCGACGAGCAGGTCGTAGAAGTCGGGGGTCGCGTAGTCGAGGTAGGGCACGACCGCGTCCTTCTCCTGGGCGCTGGTCCAGGCGTCGAAGACCTCGCCCTGCACCCCGTCCGCGGCGATCTGGTCGGTGCCGATCACCGGGAAGCCGCCGCCGTCGGCGACGCCCTGCATGGCCTCCGGCGTGGTGATGAAGTCGAGGTAGGCCGCGGCCACCTCGGGGTGGTCGCTGGCGCTGGTGACCGAGAAGGGCAGCCCGGTGCCACCGGTGACGAGCTGGTCGCCGCCGTCGCCGACCGGGGGAAGCATGAAGCCCAGGTCGTCGCCCAGCGCCTCGTCGAGGTTCTCGTCCAGCAGCCAGGTCCCGGCCACCAGGAAGACGCCGTCGCCCTTGGCGAAGGACTTCCAGGCGGGGTCGTAGCCGACGGCGTTGAAGTCCTTGGTGAAGTAGCCGGAGTCCGCCCAGTCGGCGAAGGTCGCGGCCGCGTCGGTGTTGGCCTGGTCGGTCCAGTCGCCGCCGTCCACCCCGAAGGCGAGGGCTCGGACCTCGTCGCCGGGCACGAACTGGTTCTGGACGAAGCCGAAGTCGTGGATGCCGGGCCAGCCGTCGAGGTTGCCGAACTGGATCGGCGTCTCCCCGGCTGCCTTGGCCTTGGCCAGGGCGTCCTCGAAGTCGGCGGTGGTGGTGGGCGGGTCGATGCCGAGGTCGGAGAGCTTGGCCTTGTTGTACCAGAGCCCCACCATCTCCCCGGTGATCGGCAGTCCCCACAGGGACCCCTGGCCGAAGGTGCTGCCGTCGTCGGTGTACGACGCCAGGGCCCGGATCGAGTCGGGGAACCGCTCGTCCCAGCCGTACGCCGCGGCGTACCCGTCGAGGTTGTCCAGCAGCCCTGCGGAGACGAACTGGCCCATGTCCGAGCGTCCGTTGTTCGCCTGCACCACGTCGGGGGCGTCACCGCCGGAGATCGCCAGACGCAGCGTGCGGCGCAGGTCGTCGAAGGAGCGCGAGTCGCGGGTGAGGGTGACGTTGGGGTACTTCTCCTCGAAGGCGCTGTTCAGCTCCTCCATGTGCTTGCTCATGGCCGGACGCGTCTCCTGGTCCCACACCGTGAGCTCCACGTCGCCGAGGTCGGCGATGGCGGAGGGGTCGGTGTCGACCTGGTCGGCCGAGACGTCGCCGCCTCCGTCGGAGCTGTTCGAGCCGGGCGTGCAGGCGGTGAGGGCGAGACCGGCGGCGGCGGCGACCGCCCAGGTGCGTGCTCGTGCTCTCATGTGGTTGTTCTCCTCCGGGGGATCTGCGGAACTGGGCGGTAGGGAATCACGGGGCGGGGTGGTGCCTGCCGTGCTCGTGCGAGGTGCGGGCGAAGCCGACGGTGGGCACAGCGCGTTCGAAGAGCCGGTGGTCGACGACGCTGAGCAGCTCGTCGAGGAACGCGTAGTCGCGGGCGCGCCGGTGGTCGTCGCGGGCGATCGTCCACCAGTCGCAGATGTCGGCGAAGCCCGGTGCGGCGAGCGCGCCGCCGACGTGGCGCACCGACAGGGCGGCGCACAGGTTGGCGAAGCGGAGCCGACGGTTGAGTGTCCAGTCCTGCAGCTCGCCGAACATCAGCGCGGCCACGAACACGTCGCCTGCCCCGGTCGGGTCGACGGCAGCGACCGGCACACCGGGCACCCAGGTGGTCTCGCCGGTGCGTGCGTCCGCGCCGAACGCGCCACCGCTGCCGGCGGTCACCACCGCGAGGGGGAGCCAGTCGCGCAGCTCCTCCAGGGCAGCACCCGGGGTGGAGGTGCCGGTGAAGGCCATCGCCTCGTCGCCGTTGGGGACGAACGCGTGGCAGCCGGCCAGCCGCTCCCGCAGCGCCTCGCGGTCCCACGCGCCGGTGGCGTCCCAGCCCACGTCGGCGAACACCAGGCTGCCGGAGGTGACCGCGGCGTCGACCCACGGGGCACGCGCCCCACCCATGTCGGCGAAGCTCAGCCGGCTCTGCGGCTGCACCGGCTCGACCTCGGCCGGCGGCGGGTCGTCGAAGTGGGTGACCATGGCCCGGTCGTCGTGGTAGGCCATCGAGACGGTCACCGGGGAGTGCCAGCGCTCGATCCGACGCGACGAGGACAGGTCGACGCCCTCCTGCTCGGAGAGGGTGGACCAGCAGAAGTCGCCGTAGACGTCGGCGCCGAACGCGGCCGACAGGGCCGTGTCCAGGCCGAGTCGCGAGGCTGCGACCGCCATGTTGGCCACGCCGCCCGGGCTGCTGCCCATGCCCCGGGTGAGGACCTCCCGCCCGCCGGCGGGCGGTGCCTCCATGCCGGTGAAGATGATGTCCATGAAGACGGTGCCGGACAGGAACACATCGAACCGATGGCCGGTCGCGGGTGCGATCTCGCTCACAGAACACCTCCTCCGGGGCTACTCTGTCCCACTGCGCGTTTGTGTGCAACAACGACCTGGATTTGGCCGGTTCTGCGCGACAGATGGCTCACGGGCCCCACTTGGGCGAGCCCGGCGCTCATCCGCCGCCCGCCTGAGCATTCTCACCTCTGCCCTTGCGCGAACTTGACTGTTATTGTCCAACCCATGCTGGCGGCGCGACGACACGAGCGCATCCTCGACAAGCTGCGCTCCGACGGCGCGGTCGAGGTGCGGGTGCTCTCCGAGCTGCTCGGCGTGAGCGAGGCGACGGTCCGGCGCGACCTGGTGCAGCTGGAGTCCCAGGGGGCGGTGCACCGCCTCCACGGCGGGGCGAGCCTGTCGGGAGCACAGGAGGCACCGTTCGAGGAGGTGGCAGCCCACCACCTTGCCGACCGGGTAGCCGTGGCCCGGGCCGCGGCCGCGCTGGTCGAGGACGGGGACGTCGTGCTCCTCGACATCGGCACCACGACCCACCAGGTGGCCCGGTGCCTGCGCGGCCGCGCGATCACCGTGATCACCTCGAACCTCGCGGTCTACGAGGAGCTCGCCGACGACGCGGTGGTCGAGGTGATCGTCCTGGGCGGGGTGGTCCGGCGCAACTACCGCTCGCTGGTCGGCTTCCTCACCATCGCTGCCCTCGGCCAGATCCACGCCGACAAGCTCTTCCTCGGCACCAGCGGCGTCCGTCCCGACGGCACGGTGCTCGACACCACCGTCGTGGAGGTCCCCGTCAAGCAGGCGATGCTCGCTGCGGCCGAGCAGGTGCTGCTGGTCGCGGACGCACGCAAGTTCCCCGGCTCCGGGCTGGCCCGGGTGTGCGGCCCCGGACAGCTCGACACCCTGGTCACCAACCACGACGCCGACCCCGTCACCCTGGCTGCGCTCACCGAGGCCGGGGTCGACGTACGCCTGGTCCCCGCAGCCCCGACCGTCGAGGAGAGACAGTGAAGCTGACCGTGCTGGGAGGCGGGGGCTTCCGGGTCCCCCTGGTGTACCGCGCCATCCTCGAGGACCTGGCCACCGAGGGGCCGGCCTCCCTCGGGGGCGTCGACGAGCTCGTGCTCTACGACGTGGACCAGGGACGACTCGACCGGGTGGCCGCGGTGCTCGCGGAGCTTGCTGCCGACGCCGACGGCCCGGTGCCGTCGCTCCGGCTCACCACCGACCTCGCCACCGCGGTCCGGGGTGCCGACTTCGTCTTCTCCGCGATCCGGGTCGGGGGGCTGGCCGGCCGGGTCTGCGACGAGCGGGCCGCGTTGTCCGCAGGGGTGCTCGGCCAGGAGACCACGGGGGCGGGCGGGGTCTGCTACGGGCTGCGCACCGTCCCGGTGGCGGTGCACATCGCCGAGACGGTGGCCGCGGAGGCACCCGAGGCGTGGGTCATCAACTTCACCAACCCCGCCGGCATGGTGACCGAGGCGATGTCGCGGGTCCTCGGCTCGCGGGTGATCGGCATCTGCGACTCCCCGGTAGGGCTGTTCAAGCGGGTGGCCCGGGCGCTCGAGGTCGACTGGACGCGGGCGGAGTTCGACTACGCCGGGCTCAACCACCTGGGGTGGCTGCGCCGCGTGCTCGTCGACGGCACCGACCTGCTGCCCGGCCTGCTGGCCGACGCCACCCGGCTGCGCACCATCGAGGAGGGCCGGCTCTTCGACCCGTCCTGGCTGGCCACGCTGGGCTCGGTGCCCAACGAGTACCTCTGGTACTGGTACTACACCGCGGACGCGATCGAGGCGATCGAGGCAGCCGGAGAGACCCGGGGGGAGTACCTCCTCGGCTCCCAGGGACGCTTCTACGGCTCGGGCCGGGATGCCTATGCGGCGTGGGACGCCACCCGGCGTGCCCGGGAGGAGACCTACATGGCCGACAGCCGCGAGCAGGCCGAGGCCGGCGAGCGGGCCGACGAGGACCTCGACGGCGGCGGCTACGACCAGGTGGCCCTGGCCCTCATGAAGGCGCTCGCGACCGACCGGCCGGCGCGGCTGGTCCTCAACGTCCGCAACGGCGAGACCCTGCCGGGCCTGGACGCCGACGCCGTGGTCGAGGTGCCGTGCGTCGTGGACGCCCGGGGGGCGCGCCCGCTGCAGACGGGTCCGTTGGCGCCGTACGCCCAGGGGGTGGTGGTCACCATGAAGGACGTCGAGCGCACGACGATCGAGGCCGCCACGAGCGGCGACCTCGCGCTGGCGCGCCGGGCGCTGGCCCTCCACCCGCTGGTGGACTCGGTGACCACGGCCTCACGGATCCTGTCGACCCAGCTCGCGGAGCTTCCCGACCTGGCCAGGGTCTTCCAGCGGGGGGCGCGCCGCTAGAGTGACGGCCATGTCACGTCTGGCCCGTCGCAGTCGCCCATGAGTCGCGAAGTCCTCACGGTCGGCGTCGACGTCGGGGGTACCAAGGTCCTGGCCGGGGTCGTGGACTCGACCGGACGCGTGCTGCGCAAGCAGCGTCGCCTGACCCCCAGCACCGACGCCGGCGCGGTCGAGGACACCATCGTGAACCTCGTCAAGGAGTTCGCCGCCGACTATCCCGTGGCCGCGGTCGGCATCGGCGCGGCCGGCTTCGTCGACGCCAGCCGGTCGACGGTGCGGTTCTCCCCGCACCTGGCCTGGCAGGACGAGCCGATCCGGGCCAAGGTCGGCGCGCGCGTCAACCTGCCGGTGCTCGTCGACAACGACGCCAACGTCGCCGCGCTCGCCGAGTGCCGCTTCGGCGCCGGCCAGGGGCACCGGATCGTCCTGTGCGTGACGCTCGGCACCGGCATCGGCGGGGCGGTCGTCATCGACGGGCGCGTCTTCCGGGGCGCCAACGGCATGGCCGGGGAGTTCGGGCACATCCAGATGGTGCCCGGGGGACACCGGTGCGAGTGCGGGAACCGGGGGTGCTGGGAGCAGTACGCCTCCGGCAACGCCCTGGTCCGCGAGGCCCGCGAGATGGTGGTCGCGAGCTCGCCGATGGCCCACACGCTGCGCGAGATGGTCGAGGGCGACCCGGCGCGGATCACCGGACCGCTGGTGACCCAGGCGGCTCGGGACGGTGACCCGTTGGCTGCGGAGATGATCGGTGAGATCGGCAGCTGGCTCGGGGTCGGCCTGGCCGGCATGACCGCGGCCTTCGACCCGTCCTGCATCCTGGTCGGCGGTGGGGTCTCCGAGGCCGGCGACCTCCTGCTCGTCCCCACTCGGGAGGCGTTCAAGCGCACCCTGACCGGACGCGGCCTCCGCCCTGAGCCGGACATCCTGCCAGCCTCGTTGGGTGCGGACGCGGGCTTCATCGGCGCCGCCGACATGGCGCAGTCGGCGGCTCGGCGGTCCTTCCGAGCCCGTCGGCGTCGGGCCGACCGGACGAGCCGCCTCCGGCTCCGGACGCTGCCGCCGCGGGCCTGACCCTGGGGTCGTCGTGGGCGCCTGCGGTTTCAGAGCCGGAACTGCACCCGGGCGATCTGGTCGCAGATCGGGTCGAAGAGCTCGCGGCGGACCCGGTTGTGCACGGACTCGAGGTCGTAGCGCCGGTAGGCCTCCTCGTCCTCGAAGTCCGCGGTGATGGCGAACCCCCAGCTGTCGGGACGCAGACCGGCGTCCACGCCCACGCGCAGGTCCACACACCCCTCCGGTTCCAGGGCGAGGATCGCGGCCAGCGCCTCCTCCAGGGTCGCGAGCGGTACGCCGTCGCGGACCCGCCCCACGACCACGTTGCGGATCACGAGCCCGCGCTGCCCTTCTTGTCGGCGGTCTTCCTGGACCCTTCGCCGCCCTTCGGCTTCTCGCGCACCCGCACGCCCTGACCGGCGGTCCGGCTGACCTCGAACAGCGCGAGCGCCGTCATCAGGTCGACCAGCTTGGCGTACCCCCAGTTGCGGGAGTCGAAGTCGGGCGCCTGCTTGGCGACGTAGGAGCCGACGCCGCCCAGGTTGGCCCAGCCGTCGTCGTCGGACGCCGCGTCGATCCCCTCCCGCAGCCACCGGACCAGCTTGGCGTCTCCGCGCAGCTCGCTGCCGCTCCTGCGGGCCGAGGACGAGGTCGTGACCTCCTCCCCGCTGGGCTCCTTCGGCTTCTCGGGGCGTCGGAGCACGTCGAGGTAGACGAACTTGTCGCACGCGGCCACGAGCGACTGCGGCGTGCGCGACTCGCCGAAGCCGTAGACGGTCTTGCCGGACTCCCGAAGCCGGGATGCGAGCTTGGTGAAGTCGCTGTCGGAGGTGACCAGGCAGAAGCCGTCCAGGTTGCCGGTGTAGAGCAGGTCCATGGCGTCGATGATCATGGCGCTGTCGGTCGCGTTCTTGCCCGACGTGTAGGCGAACTGCTGCATCGGCTGGATGGCGTGGGCGTTGATCGCCTCCTTCCAGCCACGCAGGTTCGGCGTGGTCCAGTCGCCGTAGGCGCGCTTGACCGTCGCGGCGCCGTACTTCGCGATCTCGGCCAGCAGCTCCTCGACGATCGTGGGCGTCGTGTTGTCGCCGTCGATGAGCACGGCGAGCCTGCTGGAGTCGGGGGCGGAAGGCATTGCTGCAGCGTAGTGGGGCGGTCCGGCCGGGTCAGTGGGACGTGGGCACGAACGGGAACGGCACGGAGGGCGTGTGGTAGGCGACCACCCGGGTCCGGGTGCGCGCCAGGTGGTTGGCCACGGCACCGACCACAACAAAGCCAACGAATCCAACAACAGCGCTCATGCGAACCTCCTCGGTTTCGATCGGTGGGACTGCCGCGGGGCGGCTCGGTCTCTGCACGGATCTGATCTCGGCAGGGGCCGCCTTCGGCGGCGCTCCCTGACTCCCTCATGATGAACCATCCCGGGCGGTGGTTTGATTCCTCCAGGCGGCCGGGGTGACCAGTCACACCCTCGACTCGTCCGCGAGGCGCTGCTCCGTGACCGGCCGGTCAGCCGGGGGCACCAGGTCCCGGTAGTGGGCGTACCAGTCGCTGTGGAAGACCTCGTCCGGGTCGTAGCGGCGCTTGAGGGCGAGGAACCGGGCGAACTGCGGGTACGAGGCGAGCAGCTGCTCGGGCCCTGCCCACCGGTGGTAGGTCAGGTAGTAGCTGCCGTCGAGGGCGATGGCGAGGTCGATCAGCGACCGGAACGCTGCTGACGAGCGCGCGATGCCGGCAGGCGTGTGCGGTGTGTGCAGGTTGAAGACCACACAGGCGTAGGGCTGCCGCGCCCACGGAAGGTAGGTGTCGGTGTCGGTCTCGGTGAAGCGGACGGTGCCGTAGATCAGGTCGGCCTCGGCACGTCGGAGCTCGTCGGCTGCCGCGGCCATGAAGTCGGCCAGTCGGTGCCGCGGGACGTAGACCTCGGTGATCATCTCGGTGCCGGCGTCCGCCGTCCCCAGTCGGCGGTCCAGGTCGGCGTGGTAGTCGTCGAGGTAGACCGCGAGCTGGTGGTCGTCGGACCAGTAGAGCTGGCCTGAGGTGGCGAGGTAGTGGCGGGCGTAGTGCTCGAACGCGCGGCCCTTGTCCTGGTGGGCCAGCACCAGCAGGGCCTGCCAGTCCTCGGCCCGCAGGGCCCGCTGCCCTTCAGGCACGGGCCGGTCGGCTGCGACCGGTCGGTAGCAGGAGAACACCCCTCGGCGGAGGAAGTCCGGGGAGGACGCGTCGATGGCGAACTGGAGGTCGCCGTACCGGAACCCCGCCTTCACGCGCCCCTCGACTGCCTCGACCAGGTCGTCGACGCTGATCACGTCCACGACCCTCTCCAGCAGCTGGCGAGGCACGAGCCGCAGGGTGACGGAGTAGACGGCGCCGAAGAGCCCGTAGCCGCCGATCACCAGGGAGAAGAGCTCGCGGTTGCGGGTCCGGCTGCAGGTGAGGGTCGAGCCGTCCGCGGTCACCACGCGGAGAGACTCCACGTCCGAGGCGATCGGGGCCATCGTGAGGCCGCGCCCGTGGCAGTTGGCCGAGATCGACCCGCCCACGGTGAAGCGGTTGGCGCCGGTCTGCTTCTGGGCGATGGTCCACGGCACCGGTACGCCGCGCTGCAGGGCGTGGAGGCGATCGACGAGCTCGGGCCACTGGATGCCTGCCTCCACCTCCACCAGGCCACGCCGCCGGTCGAGGTGGAGCACCCGGGACATGCCACGGGTGTCCACCACCGTGCCGCCGGTCGCGAACTGCTGTCCGCCCATGGCGTGCCGTCCGCCGGCCACGCTGATCCGGGAGCCGCGCGCGCCGGTCACGGCCGCGCGCAGTGCGGGGAGGGACGACACCTCGATCAGTGCGGCAGGGTCGGTGGGGTTGAGCCGGGAATGGACGTCGTTGAGGGTCATGCGTCCCAGCCTCATCGAACCCCCACGCGGTGCCATCCGTCCAACCACTCGGCCTCACCCGGGTACTGCTACTCAGCCCGGCGCCGCCCGAAGCGGACAGGTGTCGGCTCGTTCACGAGGCGGTCCGCTCAGTCGACCAGCTCGAGCAGCTCGGCGAGTGCGTCGGCGAGGAGGTCGATCAGCCTCCACACGTCCGGGACGAGCTCACGACAGGCGATCAGACCGAAGTCGAGGGAGCCGTTGTAGGAGAACAGCGTGATGTTCAGCCCGCCCGTCACGTTGGTCACCGCCGACACCGGATAGATGCCCTCGACCTTGGCGCCGGCCAGGTAGAGCGGCAGCGGTGGTCCCGGCACGTTGCTGATGAACAGGTTGAACGGCGGAGGTGGGACCGCTGCCAGGTTGAACAGTGCCCGGGCAGCCAGCCCCGCGCCAGCCGTCGGCACCAGCACGGAGAGGTCGCGCAGCAGCGTCGCGGGAACCGCCGTGAACCGCTCTTTCGCGACGTCCATCGCCGCCTGCATCGCCGTGACCCGCTCCGCGGGGTCGGCCAGGTGCGTGGGCAGCTCGGCCAGCATCACCGAGAGGTGGTTGCCCTCCGAGCTCGCGGCGCCCTCGCCGGCCTTCGTCCGCACCGAGACCGGCATCGCTGCGACGAGGGGCACGTCCGGCAGCGCGTCGTGCTCGATCAGCCACCGGCGGAGCGCCGAGGTGCACAGCACCATGACGATGTCGTTGACCGTCCCACCGAACCGCCTCCGGACTCTCTTGACGTCGGCCAGCGGCACCGATCCGAAGGAGAACCGCCGGTGCGCGGTGATCGTGCCGTTGAGCGGGGTGCGAGGCGCCTTGAGCGATCGGGCGGACGCAGTGATCGCAGCACGCTTCGGGGACCCCGTGATCCTGGCGATGCCTGATGCCGCGTCGGTGATGCCGCGGGCCAACCGGTTCGTCCCTGCACCGGGCAGCTGGTCGAGGTACCGCAGGGCCCCCGGCACCTTCTGGATCATCTCCACCCGGTTCGCCGCGTCGGAGACCAGCCCCCGGCGCACCAGCTCCAGCGTGGACGGGAGCGGTCGCGGGACGAACGGCTCCGCCGGCACCTCGGCCTCGGGGGGCTCAGGTTTGAGGTCGAGCACCGTCGCAAGGATCTCCGCACCCGACACGCCGTCGATGGCGCTGTGGTGCACCTTCGAGTACACCGCCACGCGACCGTGCTCGAGTCCTGTGACGGTGTAGAGCTCCCACAGGGGGCGGCTCCGGTCCAGCGGCCGGGCGTGGATGCGCGCCACCTGCTCGCCGAGCTGGGGGTCGGAGCCGGGGAGAGGGAGTGCCAGCTCCCGGACGTGGAACTCGATGTCGAAGTCCGGGTCGTCGACCCAGTAGGGCCGGCTCAGCCCCAGCGGCACCTCGACCAGGCGCTGCCGGAACAGGGGCGCCAGGTGGAGGCGGGACTCGATGACCTCCCGGACCCGCTCGAGCCCCCAGTCGGCTCCGGCGACGGTGCTGGGGTCGAGCACGATCACCGAACCCACATGCCCCACCGTCGTGGGGGACTCGATCATGAGGAACTGGGCATCCAACGGGGACAGCTGGCGCATGAGTGACCCTAGCGCGAGGGCGCGGGTCTCCGTACCTCACGACGGTGGTGCCCAGGGCGTCGCGCCGTCCGTCGGGCGGCTGCGAGGGCGGCTCCTCAGACGCCGCGACCCCGGACCCGGCCGAGGATGAACAGCACCAGCGCGACGATGGCGAGGATGATCAGAATGGTCCACAACATGGTGAGTCCTTAGATGGGCGGGAGGGGCCGAACCGAGCTGTACGGCATTCTCCCCCGCCAACCGGCGGACGAAACCCGGACTGGGCGCGGAGACACGGTGCCCCAGGCCAGAGTCGAACTGGCGACCTTTCGCTTAGGAGGCGGCTGCTCTATCCACTGAGCTACTGGGGCCGGCGAACATCTTGTCATGTCCGGACCAGCGGGTCGCAGGGTGCCCGAAGGTGCGATCCCACTCACATGGAGCGCCCGGAGGTCAAGCACCCACCCTCGGCGATTTCCGAAATGTTGGCTCCGGTAGGCATCATTGCCGAATGGTCTACCACGGCAGGTACCGCAGCGCGGGGTCTCGGCGCCCTGTGCTCAAGGCGGTCGCGGGGTCGACCGCGCTCGTGCTCCTGGTGCTCGCGGGCACGTTGTACCTCACCTACCGCCACCTCGAGGGCAACATCACCGTCTCGCACGGGTTCGACCAGATCACCTCGCCACGTCCGACGGAGGCTCCGGTCGAGGGGCCGAAGAAGCCCCTCAACGTCCTCATCCTGGGCTCCGACACCCGCGCCGGGCAGACCGAGGTGCTCGGGGACACCCCGGGCCTCTCCGACACCACCATCCTGCTCCACCTGTCAGCGGACCGGACCCGGGCGTACGGCGTGAGCATCCCGCGCGACCTCATGGTGCCGCGCCCGGACTGCCGCAGCCGCGACGGCAAGACCGAGGTCCCGGGGGCCTCGATCGACCAGTGGAACGTGGCCTACGCCCTCGGGGGAGAGGCCTGCACGATCGCGCAGTTCGAGGAGATGTCCGGCCTGCGCGTCAACCACTTCGTCGTCGTCGACTTCAACGGCTTCAAGTCGATGGTCGACGCACTCGGGGGCGTCCCGGTCTGCGTCCCGCAGGAGGTCAACGACCCGATCGGAAAGATCTACCTGCCGGCCGGCAGCTACGAGGTGACCGGCAACCAGGCGCTGAACTACGTCCGCGTCCGGCACTCCATCGGCACCACCGACACCGGCGACATCGGCCGCATGAAGCGGCAGCAGGCGTTCCTCGCGTCCATGGTGCACAAGGCGGTCTCGCGCGGGACGCTGCTCAACCCGGTCCGGCTGGTGAAGTTCCTCAACGCGGGCACGAAGTCGCTGACCACCGATCCCGGTCTGAGCAAGCTCAACGAGCTGGTCAGCCTCGGCCAGGAGGTCCAGGGCATCGGCCTGGAGAACGTCCAGTTCTTCACCGTGCCGTTCACCTCCTACGCCCCCGACCCCAACCGTCTGGCTCTCGACCCGTCGGCGTCCCGGTTGTGGAAGCAGCTGCGGGCCGACCGGGTGCTGGCCCGCCGGTTCACCGCCGGAGCCGCCAAGGCCTCCGAGGGCGAGCCGGGGACCGGTGGCAAGAAGTCCGGCGCCACGCCGACGCAGAGCGCCGAGGCCGCGGTGAACGGCCTCTGCGCCTGAGGCTCGCAGCGTCCGCCTGACCGACGCCGGGCACTGGCCGAGGTCGGCTCTTACGCCGTGCCGAGCGCCTTGTCGAAGGCGGCGGCTGCGGCCCGCCACGGCCCGGAGAGTCCGTCGGGACCGGCCAGGTCGATCAGGTGCGGGGTGAGGTCGTGGGAGAAGTTGGTGCTCGCCTCCCGCGGCAGCAGGGAGGGGAGGTTGTCGATCGCGATGACGTCCAGGGCCGCCGCGTCGGCGCCGCCCGGGTGCAGCCGGCGGGCAGGATCGGTCCAGGTGGTGATCTCGGTGTTCACCGGGAGCATGTTCGTGGGGCCTGTCACGTCGCAGGTGACGTCGGCGAGGACCCGCAGCCTGCGCTCGTGCTCCAGGTCGTCGTGGACCACGAAAGGAGTGGTGGGCGTCAGCGTCACCACGCAGTTGACCAGGATGTCGTGGCCGAGCATCGCCTGCTTGTGCAGGTCCCGGGTCTCCCGACGGTCCCAGCGCGTGATCGGCAGACCCGCCGTCGCCAGGGCCTTCTGGGCACCCCGGCCGGAGCGACCCCGAGCGCCGGTGACCAGGGCGAGCAGCTCGTTGGCACCGGCCTCGCCGGCTGCGACCAGCAGGGCGTCGAGCTCGTCCTTCTCCATGGGGTGCAGGGGCGCCCTCAGCGCGTCGGCGAGGTGGAGGACGCCGAGCGCCGCCCCGACGTAGCCGGCCCAGTAGCCGAACGCGACGACGCGTCGCCCGTCCGCGTCGGTGAGGTACTCCACGTCCGAGAGGCGCCCCCCGCCGCGCCGGAACCGCTCCAGCGTCTCGGCGGCGTCGTCCTGGCCCTTGAACGCGTGGGCGAAGTAGACGTGGTGGTGGCGCAGCTCCGCGGGCTCCCCGGGCAGCTCCTTGATGCCCACCACCACGGTGTCGTCGGGGGCGTCGACCCACGACCCGGTGGGCGCGGTGCTGGCCCCGGCCACGACGTACTCGTCGATCGGGAACACGCGTTGGGGGGACTCCTCGACGGTGACCGTGAGGCCGGCTTCCACCAGTCGGCGTACGTCGTCAGGGACGATCGGTGCGCGCCGCTCGGTGGAGCGGGTCTCGTGCCGGATCCACAGGTGTGTCTGCTGCATGAGGCTCATGCTTCCAGGCCGGTCAGACCGCCGGCCGACCAGGTGCGAGGAGCCCCGCGTCAGACGATCTTGTGGCCCTTGCCGATGGCGGTGACCCCGCCCTCGCTGACCGTGAAGCCACGGCGGCGGTCCTCGTCCGGATCGACCCCGATGAGGCAGCCCGCCGGGACCACGACGTTCTTGTCGATGATCGCGTTGCGGATCACCGCGCCTTCGCCGATCGTCACGTTGTCCAGCAGGACCGAGCGCTGGACGGTGGCGCTGTCGGAGACGTAGTTGCGCACGCCGATCACCGTGCTGTCCACGGAGGCTCCGGAGACGATCGAGCCCGCGCAGACGATCGAGTCGCGCACGGAGGCGCCGGCGACGAACTTGGCTCCGGGCAGCTGGTGGTGGCTGGTGAAGATCGGCCAGTTCTCGTTGTAGAGGTTGAACATCGGCAGCGCCGACACCAGGTCCAGGTGGGCCTCGTGGTAGCTGTCCAGCGTCCCTACGTCGCGCCAGTAGTCGCGGTCCCGGACGGAGGTGCCCGGCACGATGTTGCGCTTGAAGTCGTACACCCCGGCGCGGTTCTCGTTGACCAGCATCGGGATGATGTCACCGCCCATGTCGTGCCGCGAGGACTGGTCGGCGGCGTCCCGCTCGAGGGCGTCGACGAGCACGTCGGTGGAGAAGACGTAGTTGCCCATCGACGCGAACGACTCGTCGGGGGAGTCGGTGAGTCCGGGAGGGTCGGCCGGCTTCTCCAGGAACTCGTCGATGGTGACCCCGTCTTCCTCGGTCTTGATCACGCCGAACTGCCAGGCCTCCTTGCGGGGCACCCGGATCCCGGCGACCGTGACTCCCGCGCCCGAATCGATGTGCGCCTGCACCATCTGGGAGGCGTCCATCCGGTAGACGTAGTCCGCGCCGAAGACCACGATGTACTCGGGGCGCTCGTCGTTGATGAGGTTCATCGACTGGTAGATGGCGTCGGCGCTGCCCATGTACCACCGCGGGCCGCGACGCTGCTGCGCGGGCACCGGCGCCACGTAGCTGCCCAGCATCGAGGAGAGCCGCCAGCTCTGGGAGATGTGGCGGTCCAGCGAGTGCGACTTGTACTGGGTCAGCACCGCGATGCTGGTATAGCCCGCGTTGACGAGGTTCGACAACGCGAAGTCGATGAGTCGATAGGAGCCGCCGAAAGGAACGGCCGGTTTCGCGCGGTCGATCGTGAGCGGCATCAGCCGCTTCCCCTCGCCGCCTGCCAGGACAATGCTCAGCACCCTTGCCATGGCATGGACCCTAGCCCTTGGGACTAGATTCGTCTCCATGCGAGCAGCGATCCTTACCCGCGAGTACCCGCCCAACGTCTACGGCGGAGCAGGTGTGCACGTCGACTTCCTGGTCCGTGAGCTGGCCAAGCTCATCGAGGTGGACGTCCATTGCATGGGCGAGCCCCGAGAGGGGGCCACCGCGCACAGCGAGAAGGATCCCCGGGTGGAGGGGGCCAACCCGGTGCTCTCGATGCTGGCCGCCGACCTCTCCATGGTGGCCGCCCTCGACCGAGCCCTGGCCGGCGGCGACGGGGTCGACATCGTCCACTCGCACACCTGGTACGCCAACATGGCTGGACACCTGGCCAAGCTGCTCCTGGGGGTCCCGCACGTGGTGAGCGCGCACTCCCTGGAACCGCACCGGCCGTGGAAGGCCGAGCAGCTCGGTGGCGGCTACGCGCTCTCGTCCTGGGCGGAGCGCACCGCCTTCGAGGCCGCCGACGCGGTGGTCGCGGTCAGCAAGGGCATGGCCGCGGACGTGGTGGCGTCGTACCCCGGGGTCGACCCGGCGAAGGTCCACGTGATCTACAACGGCATCGACTCCGACTTCTACGCTCCCGACCACGGCACCGACGTGCTGGAGCGGATCGGGGTCGACCTGGGCCGGCCCTACGTCACCTTCGTCGGCCGGATCACCCGGCAGAAGGGTGTGCCGCACCTGCTCCGGGCCGGTCTGGACCTGGACCCCAGCATCCAGATGGTGCTGCTCGCCGGGGCAGCCGACACTCCCGAGCTCAAGGCCGAGACGGACGCCGCGATCGCCGAGCTCCGCACCACGCGCGACGGGGTGTTCGTGATCTCCGAGATGCTTCCCCGCGCCGAGGTCGTCCAGGTGCTCACCCATGCAGCGGTGTTCTGCTGCCCGTCGGTCTACGAGCCGTTGGGCATCGTGAACCTGGAGGCCATGGCCTGCGAGACCGCCGTCGTCGCCAGCCGCGTCGGCGGGATCCCCGAGGTCGTCCAGGAGGACGTGACCGGACTGCTCGTCGACCTCAGCCCGGACGACCCGGCCGACTTCGAGCGCAGGTTCGCCGCCGCGGTCAACGAGGTGGCCACGAACCCGGAGCGAGCGCGCGGGATGGGGTTGGCGGGTCGTGCCCGGGCGGTGGAGGAGTTCGGGTGGGACGCGGTGGCGGCCCGGACCGTCGAGTTGTATCGCAGCCTCACCACCTGACCGGCGCCCTTCCTGGGGCATATGGGGTCACAAAGGAAGTTCTTCGACGACCCCTGGGTAAAGCCGTGCTTTCTTCGGGGCCCCTCCGTCCGTTGCCCTTGCCGTTATTGATCCGTTACCTCAGACTTGATCGTTGGGGCGCGGACGAGAGGGGTTTGTGTCGCGTGAGGGTCGCAGTCGCAGGTGCAGGATCCGTGGTGGGGCGCTGTGCCCTGCCCGGACTCGAGGCCGCCGGGCACCAGGTCGTCGACCTCGGCTCGTCCGTCCGGGCGCTGTTGGACGGCGACGCCCTCGCCCGGGCCATGGACGGCTGCGATGCCCTGGTGAACCTCTCGGCGCAGATCCCGGTCGGGTTCGCGGCCTGGCACGGCCGTTCGTGGCGCGCGCACGACCTGCTCAGGTCCGAAGGGGCACAGACCCTCGTGACGTCCGCGCGTCGGGCCGGCGTACGCCTCGTCGTGCACCAGAGCGTGTCGTTCGTGTACGCCGACGCCGGCGCCGACTGGATCACCGAGGAGTCCCCGGTCTGCGTGACCACCGCGACCGAGCCCGCGTCGGTCGGCGAGGTCGCGGTGCAGAAGTTTGCCTCGGCCTCCTGCCGCACCGGGGTCGTCCTGCGGATGGGCCTGGTGGTCGGGAACTCACGCCTCACGAGGTGGTCGCTGCGTGCGACGGCCCACGGCCGGGCGGTCGGAGTCGGCTCGCCCGACGGGTACATCCACGTGATCCACTCCGACGACGTCGGTCCGGCGGTCGATGCCGCGCTCCTGGCGCCCTCGGGGATCTACAACCTGGGCGCCGAGCCGGTCCGTCGCGAGGTGTTGGTGAACTCCTGCGCCGAGGCAGTGGGGCGAGACCACGGGTCTTTCGTCGGGCCGGTGAGGGCGCGGTTCGCGGGGTCGCGCATCGAGCCGCTGACCCGGTCACTGCGGGTCAGCTCCAGCCGGTTCTCCGGGTCCACCGGGTGGTCGCCACAGCGCGACCGCTTCGACACGTCGTGGTTCGAGGCCGCGGGCGCCGCGCATCTGGCGATGCGATGACGGGCTCCCGCCCCGACGAGCAGGGCACGGACTCCGAGGACCTCCGCGCGGCGCGCGCACGGCGGCGTGCCGCGGTGTTCGGTGACGTGCTGCCGGACTCCACCTCCGACGACCGGGACCGGGCCGGAGGCGACGGCCCGGAAGGGGGCGGCGGGGACAGCGACGCCTGGCTGCGGGCCAACGTCCCTCCCCACCACGGCTGAGGGGCTCCGAAGGTCGTCGTCGGTCGGCGGCCAGCGGAGCCAGGAGCGCTCAGCTCGGGTCGCCGGAAGCCCGCGCGCGCAGAGCGTCCCGGATCTCGGTGAGCAGGACGATGTCCTCGGGGGTGCCCTCGGGCTGGGTGACGGAGGGGAAGAACCGCTCCTTGGCCTTGGTGTACGGCACCACCACGAAGTAGTAGACGACCGCGGCAAGCACCAGGAAGGCGACCAGGGCGGTCAGGAACGCGCCGAGGGGGATGCCGTTGCCGGCCTCGTCCTTCCAGACCACGAGGGAGTCGAAGTTGGGGTTGCCACCGACGATGCGCGACACGAAGCCCAGGATGACGGCGGTGAAGCTGGTGACGACGGTGGCGAAGGCGGCGCCGATGACGAAGGCAACGGCGAGCTCCACCAGGTTGCCACGGAGGACGAAGGCTTTGAACCCGGTCATGGCGCTCCTCGGGGGTAGGGGGATGCTGACGGCCGACGCTAGCGTTTCAGGACCACCGACATGACCGACCCGACCGCGCCGCGCGCGAGCTCCCTGGCCTCGACGCTGGTCACGGCCACCAGCACGAGCCCTCCGCCGAGGACGCCGTCGTCGCCGGTGCGGTCCTGCGGCAGCGCCATCACGGGGGCGTCGGCGACGACGAGCACCGCACTGCTGCCGTCCGGTGCCGTGGCGACCAGGTCGACCCGGTCCCCGACCCGCAGAAGGCGCACCACCCCCGGGTCGGCGATGCGGACCGGAGACCCCACCAGTCCCGGGTAGCCCTCGAGCAGCCCTGGGGCCACCAGCCGGACGTCGGTCACCGGCTCGCCGCGGCGGACCGGGGCGGCGAGGCTGCGGCCCACCAGGAGCTGCGTCGACGAGCCGGCCGTGCTCCCGTCCGGGACCGCGTCCGCGGGCAGGGCCGCGGTGCCCAGGTCGTCGAGGCCCATCACCTGGCCCGCGGCGAGGTCGGACCGGGCCACCACCACCTCCGTCCGGGCCTCGGGAGGAGTGGTCGTGGCCCGGAGCAGCGCCAGGACGGCCAGCACGACGAGGACGGCGGCAAGCGCGCGGCGTCGGACCAGCAACGCCCGTCGAGCGCGGCGCACGGCCCGAGAGATCCGACGGAGGGGCGCAGGTGCGTCGGGGAGGGGCATGGCACCTGAGGGTAGGCAGCGCCGGTCGGCCGCGTCGGCCGCTCTCCACAGGGTCTGCGCGCCGAAGCCGCGGGAAGTTTACGAATCGGCCCGTGGTTTGGGATGATTGGCACTCAGTCACCCAGAGTGCCAAATCTCCGCCGGACAGAAGGAGGCCCTTGTGCCGACCTACCAGTACTCGTGCACAGCGTGCGGTCACTTCTTCGAGCAGTTCCAGAGCTTCTCCGAGGACTCGCTCACGGTGTGCCCCGCGTGTGAGGGACAGCTCCGCAAGGTGTTCAACGCCGTCGGTGTGGTCTTCAAGGGCTCCGGCTTCTACCGCACCGACAGCCGCTCCGGCTCCTCCGCCGGCGCTGGTGCCTCCAAGGCCGGCGGGGAGCCGGTGAAGGCCGGTGCTACCAGCACCTCCGCCGGAGGCTCCGACGGCGCGAACAAGGCCGCGGCCACGGGCTCCGGCGGCTCGGGAGCGGGGTCGAGCTCCAGCAGCGGCGAGAGCGCCGCCTGACCCGACCCCGGCGCAGTCGGGCCGGCATCGGTCCACGCGCCGGGCCGGCGCCGCCACACGCCGGGTCCGGGTCCAGGGATCCAGCACCCGGCACAATGGCCGCTGTGTCCGCTCCCGTCTCGTCCGACCCTCCTCCCGCCGGTCCGCAGGAGCGCGCTCGCGTGCCCTGGCGGGACCGGTCTCCCTGGCTGCGCGGGACGACGTACGCCGTGGTGGGACTGGTGCTCGTGCTCGTGGCCGGGCTCGTCTTCGGGCTCGTGGCGGTCCGCCGGTCGCTGCCGCAGACCTCCGGGACCCTCGACGTCGCCGGCCTCCGGGCCGAGGTCACCGTGGTCCGCGACGTCCGCGGGGTTCCGCAGATCTACGCTGACAACGCCCACGACCTGTTCCTCGCCCAGGGGTTCGTCCAGGCGCAGGACCGGTTCTTCGAGATGGACGTCCGGCGCCACATCACGGCCGGGCGGCTCTCGGAGATGTTCGGGGAGGACACCCTGGAGACCGACAAGGTCGTGCGCACGCTCGGTTGGCGCCGGGTCGCCGAGCAGGAGCTCGGTCGGTTGGACCCCCAGGTGGTCGACTACCTCGACGCGTTCAGCGCGGGGGTCAACGCCTACGTGCACGACCGTGCCCCCGGCGAGATGTCGCTGGAGTACACGCTGCTGGGTCTCGGGGGGCTCGACTACCAGGTCGAGGACTGGACTCCCGCCGACTCGGTGGCCTGGCTGAAGGCGATGGCCTGGGACCTGCGCGGCAACATGCAGGACGAGGTCGACCGGGCGATGGCCTCCGCGCGGCTGGACGCCACGCAGATCGCCGAGCTGTACCCGCGCTACCCCTACGGCAGGCACCGGCCGATCGTGCAGGGCGGCGGCGTGCGCGACGGGGTCTTCGACCAGGACGCCACGGCGAGCGACACCGCGGCCCGACCGGCTCCGGGGCCCGCGGTCGTCTCGGCGCTCCGGTCGCTGCAGCAGGCGGTCGACGCGGTGCCCACCCTGGTCGGCACCGGCGAGGGGGTGGGCAGCAACGCCTGGGTCGTCGACGGCGAGCACTCCACGACCGGGATGCCCCTGCTCGCCAACGACCCGCACCTGGCGCCGACCCTCCCGGGGGTCTGGTACCAGATGGGCCTGCACTGCACCGCGCTGACAGACGAGTGCCCCTTCGACGTCGCCGGCTTCACCTTCGCCGGGTTCCCCGGGGTGATCATCGGGCACAACCAGCAGATCGCCTGGGGGTTCACCAACCTCGGGCCCGACGTCTCCGACCTCTACCTCGAGGCAGTCGACGGCGAGCGCTACCTGCGCGGGGACACCTGGACGCGGTTCGACCGCCGCTCGGAGACCATCGAGGTCGCCGGTGGGCGGCCCTTCACCTTCACGGTGCGCTCCTCCGTGCACGGCCCCGTGCTCTCCGACGTCGACGCGACGTACGCCTCGGTCGGGGCGAACGCTCCGGTCGCGACCCCCGACCGCCTGGCGCAACGCGGCACCGGGTACGCCGTCTCGCTGGCGTGGACGGCGCTGAGCCGCACCCGCACGGCCGAGGCCGTCTTCGCCATCGACCGTGCGCGGAACTGGGAGGAGTTCCGTGCGGCGGCCCGCAAGTTCGCCGCGCCCAGCCAGAACATGGTCTATGCCGACCGCGACGGCCACATCGGCTACCAGGCACCGGGGCGGATCCCGATCCGCAAGCCCGCCAACCGGGGCAACTACCCCTCTCCCGGCTGGGACCCGGCCTACGACTGGACCGGGGACTACGTGCCCTTCGCTGCGCTCCCGTCGGTCCTGGACCCGGAGGAGGGGTTCATCGCCACCGCCAACCAGGCGCCGGTCGACCCCGCCTACCCGTACTACCTGGGCGACTCCTGGGACTACGGCTACCGCAGCCAGCGGATCGCCGACGTGCTCAGCAAGAAGGGCACGCTCAGCGCCGCGGACATGAGCGAGCTCCAGCTCGACACCCGCAACGGCCTGGCTCCGCGGCTGGTGCCCTACCTCCTCGACGTCGACGCCGGCAGCCACTACTACGCGGCCGGGCAGCGGCTGCTGGAGGACTGGGACTTCACCCAGCCGCCCGAGTCGGCCGCGGCGGCGTACTTCAACGCCGTGTGGCGGAACCTGCTCGTGCTCACCTTCGGCGACCAGCTCCCCGACGCCGTGGAGGCGAACGGCGGCTCGCGCTGGTGGATGGTGGTCAGCCGCCTGCTGCGCCAGCCCAACAACCGCTGGTGGGACGACGTGACCACCGAGGACGTGCGTGAGGGGCGCGACGACATCCTCCGTGCGGCGGTCCGGGATGCCCGAGACGAGCTGGTGCGGCTCCAGTCGCGCCGGGTCGACGGGTGGACCTGGGGGCACCAGCACCAGCTCACGCTGGAGAACCAGACCGTCGGCCAGTCCGACATCGGGCTGGTGGCCCGGATGGTCAACCGTGGCTCGTGGGAGCTGGGCGGCGGTCCTTCCACGGTCGACGCGACCGGCTGGAACGCCGCGGAGGGGTACGCCGTCAACTGGGTCCCGTCGATGCGCATGGTGGTCTCGCTCGCCGACCTGGACTCCTCGACGTGGATCAACCTGACCGGCGCCAGCGGCCACGCCTTCAGCGACCACTACACCGACCAGACGGCCCTCTGGGCCCGCGGGGACACGCTGCCCTGGGCGTTCAGCCGACCTGCCGTGGAAGCGGCTGCGGGGGACACCCTCAGGCTCGTGCCCGGCCCAGCCAGGTGACCCCGCCAGGGGTGAGGGCCGCCGTCACGGGACGGTCGTGGGCCTCCGCGGGGACCTCGTCGAGGACCTCCCCGTCGTACAGCACGGTGGCCACGAAGGTGCCGACGGGAACGCGGCCCAGGGCCCGGTCGTAGGACCCGCCGCCCCGGCCCAGGCGCCGGCCGTCGAGGTCCACGGCCAGACCGGGGGTGAGCACCACGTCGGCGGTCGCCAGCGCGTCCGGACCGAGCGCCGGCCCGGGCGGCTCCAGGAGGCCGCGACCGGCCCGGACCCACGGCTCGCCGGGAGCCGGGTGGGCAGCCCAGTCCAGGTCGTGGTCGGGTCGCAGGATCGGCAGGATCACCCGGCGGCCCGACGCGACCAGCGCTTCGAGCAGTGGGCCGGTGCCGGGCTCGGTGCCGACGGAGACGTACGCCGCGACGGTGGCCGCGCGGCGTACCTGGTCGGTGGCCAGGGCGACGTCGCGGAGGGCGTCGGCCGCCGACCGGACCTCCAGGAGGGGGCGTCGCCGCCTGCGGGCGACCAGCAGGTCCCGCAGCGCGACCTTGCGGTCGGCCACGGAGTCGCCCCGCGACGGGGCCGGGGGAGTGACCTGCTCGTCCACGACCACACCGTAGCCGCCTACGATCGGGCGCATGAGTGACGAGGGGCTCCGCGCCGCACGGGACAAGATGACCGCCGAGGGCGTCGATCCGGTCGCCATCGACGTGTTCGAGCACTACTACCGGCTGGTGGAGAGCGGCGAGACCGGCATGGTCCCCGAGGACACCATCGAGCCGCTGGAGATGGACTCGCTGGCCGACGTGGACCTCGGCGACGACGTGGCCGCCGAGGCCCTGCGGAAGACCGTGGTGATCAAGCTCAACGGCGGGCTCGGCACCTCGATGGGGCTGGACCGCGCGAAGACCCTGCTGGAGGTGCGCGAGGGGCTGACCTTCCTCGACGTCATCGCCCGCCAGGTGCTGGCCCTGCGGGAGAAGTACGACGCCCGCCTGCCGCTGCTGTTCATGAACAGCTTCCGCACCCGGGACGACACCTTGCGGGTGCTGGGCGCCTACGACGGGCTGGCCGACGCCGACCTACCCCTGGACTTCCTGCAGAACAAGGAGCCGAAGCTCCGCGCCGACGACCTGACCCCCGTGGAGTGGCCGGCCGACCCGACCCTGGAGTGGTGTCCCCCCGGCCACGGAGACCTGTACCCGGCGCTGCGCGGCACGGGCCTGCTCGACGCGATGATCGACGCCGGGTTCGCACGGGTCTTCGTGTCCAACTCCGACAACCTCGGCGCCGTACCCGACCCTCGGGTGGCCGGCTGGTTCGCCCAGAGCGGCGCGCCGTTCGCGATCGAGGCGGTGCGGCGTACCCCCTCCGACCGCAAGGGCGGGCACTTCGCCCGACGCCGCAGCGACGGGAGGATCGTGCTCCGCGAGACCGCCCAGACCCTGCCCGAGGACGCCGAGGCGCTCGCTGACCTGGAGCGGCACCGGTTCACCTCGACCAACAACCTGTGGTTCGACCTGGTCGCCATGCGCGACGAGCTCGACTCCCGCGACGGTGTGCTCGGGCTCGCCCTGATCCGCAACACGAAGACCGTGGACCCCTCGGACTCCTCGAGCCCGGAGGTGATCCAGATCGAGAGCGCGATGGGCGCGGCGATCGAGGTCTTCGCCGACAGCCGCACGATCGAGGTGGGGCGGGAGCGGTTCGTGCCGGTCAAGACGACCAACGACCTGCTGGTCCTGCGCAGCGACTGCTACGAGCTCGACGACGACTCGGTGCTGCACCAGGTCTCGCAGCGGCTGCCCTTCGTCGACCTGGACAAGCCCTACAAGCTGGTCGACGGCTTCGAGCGGCGGTTCCCGCACGGGGTGCCGTCGATGCGGGAGGCGCACAGCCTCACCGTGCAGGGCGACTGGACGTTCGAGGCCGGTGTGAAGGTCAGCGGGGAGGCCGTCGTGGGGGAGCCGGGCTCGACCGGGACGGTCGCCGCGGGCGAGCACGTGGGCGGCTGACCGGACGTCGCCCGTTCCGGCGCTAGGGTCCCTTCCATGGCCTTCGTTCCCCGATCGACCGCACCGCCCGTGAGCGTCGAGGAGCACCTCGCGCGCGTGCTCGACGCGGTCGCGCCGCTCCCGCCGTACGACCAGCCGTTGCTGGAGGCTCTGGGTCTGCCGATGGTCGAGGACTTCCGTTCCCCGATGGACCTTCCGTCCTTCGACAACTCCGGGATGGACGGGTACGCCGTCGTCAGGGCCGACCTGGTGGGCGCCAGCGAGGACGAGCCGGTGACCCTGCCTGTGGTGGGGGAGGCCGCAGCGGGGACCACGCGACTGTTCGCCATGTCCCCGGGCACCGCGGTGAAGATCATGACGGGGGCGCCGGTGCCGCAGGGAGCAGACGCGGTCGTGCCGGTGGAGTGGACCGACGCCGGTGCGGCCAAGGTGAGGATCTCCCGGACACCGTCACCGGGGCAGCACATCCGCGCGCGGGGCGAGGACGTGCGTGTCGGCGACCTGCTCCTCACCGCCGGCGCGACCCTGGAGCCCCGCCAGCTGGGGCTCCTCGCCAGCGTCGGTCGCGCCCAGGTGGCCACCCGGCCACGTCCCCGCGTGGTCGTGATCTCCACCGGCTCCGAGCTGCGGGAGCCGGGCAGCAAGCTCGCCCACGACGCCATCTACGACGCGAACTCGTTCCTCCTCGCCGCCGCAGTGCGGCAGGCGGGGGCGATCGCCTACCGGGTCGGCATCGTCTCCGACGACCCCGCGGAGTTCGCCGACGCATTGTCCGACCAGCTCGTCCGCGCGGACCTGGTGGTGACCAGCGGGGGGGTGAGCAAGGGCGAGTACGACGTGGTCAAGGAGGTCCTCGGCGGGCTGGGCACCGTGTGGTTCGGCGAGGTGCGCATGCAGCCGGGCAAGCCGCAGGGCTTCGGGCACGTGGGGGAGGACCACACCCCGATCTTCACGCTGCCCGGCAACCCGGTCTCGTCCTTCGTCTCGTTCGAGCTGTTCGTGCTGCCGGCCATCCGACGGCTGATGGGGCGCACACCGGAGGTCCGGCCGCGGCTCCAGGCGCGGCTGACCACGTCGTTCCGGTCGGCTCCCGGGAAGCAGCAGCTCGTGCGCGCCACGCACACCTACGACGACCGCGGACCGTGCGTCACCCCGGTCGGCGGCCACGGCTCGCACCTGCTGGGCGACCTGGCAGCCGCGAACGCCCTGATCGCCGTGCCCGAGGACGTCGACGAGGTGCACGCGGGCAGCCAGGTCGAGGTGCTGCTGCTGGACCGGGGGTTCTGATGGCCGAGGGCACCAGGCTCACCCACGTCGACGAGACGGGTGCGGCGCGGATGGTGGACGTCTCGGAGAAGGCGGTGACGACCCGGGTCGCGGTGGCCAGCGGTCGAGTTCTTGTCAGCCCGACCGTCGTGGGGCTGCTCCGCGGCGAGGGAGTGCCGAAGGGCGACGCGCTCGGGGTCGCCCGGGTGGCCGGGATCATGGCCGCGAAGCGCACCCCCGACCTGGTGCCGCTGTGCCACCCGCTGGCGATCAGCGGCGTGGGTGTCGACCTCGTGGTGGAGGACGAGGCAGTGGCGATCACGGCCACCGTCCGCACCACCGACCGCACCGGGGTGGAGATGGAGGCGCTCACGGCGGTCTCGGTCGCGGCGCTGACCCTGGTCGACATGGTCAAGGCGGTCGACAAGGCCGCCGTCATCACCGACATCCGGGTGGAGTCGAAGGCCGGCGGGCGGAGCGGGGACTGGTCGAGACCCGGGGCCCCGCAGTGAGGGCCGTCGTGGTGGTGGCGTCCAACCGCGCCGCCGCCGGGGTCTACGCCGACACGACCGGGCCGCTCATCGTGACCGCGTTGGCGGAGGCCGGCTTCACCGTGGGCGACCCGGTGGTCGTGCCGGACGGCGATCCGGTGGGCGAGGCCATCCGGCGGGCCGTCGAGGGCGGCGCCCGCGCGGTGCTGACCACGGGAGGCACCGGGTTGACGCCGACCGACCGGACGCCGGAGGCCACCCGTCCGCTGCTGGACCGGGAGGTGCCGGGCGTGGCCGAGGCGATCCGGGCGCACGGGGTGGCCAAGGGCGTGCCCACGGCGGCCCTCTCGCGGGGCCTGGCGGGAGTGTGCGGAGGCGCGTTCGTGGTGAACCTGCCGGGCTCGCGAGGCGGCGTCAAGGACGGGTTGGAGGTCGTCATGCCCGTCCTGCGGCACGCGGTCGAGCAGGTCGCGGGAAGCGACCACTGATGGCGCAGGTGATGCCGCTGGCCTGGCAGACGCTGTCCCTGCGGCACGAGAGCCTGAGGCTGCGGCCGATCAGCCAGCGGGACAAGCGGGCCTGGCGCGAGGTGCGCGAGCAGAACCGCGCGTGGCTGGCCCCCTGGGAGGCGACCCGGCCTCCGGGCGACCAGACCGTGCCCCTGTCGTTCCGGGCGATGGTGCGTGACCTGAGACGGCAGGCCCGCGACGGCAAGTGCCTGCCGCTGGTCATCGAGGTCGACGGACGGTTCGCGGGGCAGCTGACGGTCAACAACATCGTCGGAGGTTCGGCACGCTTTGCCAGTGTCGGCTACTGGATCGACCGACGCCTCGCCGGCCGCGGCTTCACCCCGCTCGCGGTCGCGCTCGCAGTCGACCACTGCTTCGAGACCTTGGGGTTGCACCGGATCGAGATCGCGATCCGGCCCGAGAACGCCGCGTCCCTGCGGGTGGTGGAGAAGCTGGGGATCGCGGAGATCGGCTACGCCCCGCGGTTCCTGCACATCGACGGGGACTGGCGCGACCACAGGCTGTTCGCGGTGACGGTCGAGGAGGTCCCTCAGGGGCTGGTCCGGCAGCTCCTCGACCGATAGCCACTGTTTTCACAACAGTCACACGAGTTCCCTTGCGACACACCGGACGTCCTGCGCTTCCTGTCCGTCGACGACAAATAACGTTTGCGTCGTGGAAATGTCTGGTCTGATCTTCGTCGCTCTGGCCCTCGTCTGGGCCGTCGTGCTCATCCCGAAGGCGCTCCGGCACCATGACGAGGTGGCCAAGACCCGCCCGGTGGACACCGTCTCGGACTCGCTCCGGGTCTTGAGCCGCCGTGACGCGACGAACCCGGCCACGGCCACGGCCACCGACGCCGCGGTCGAGGCCGTCGCGGCGAGCATCCCGGCCCCTCGCGAGCCGGCCCGCCACGTCCCTGGTCCCCGGATCCCCGAGCCGCGTCGGGGGGCCGGCGCCCACCCCGCCATCCCCCGACGTACGGGGGCGGCCGTGGCGGCCCGTCGCCGTCGCCGGGTCCTCGCGCTGCTGCTGGCTGCGACCCTGGGGGTCACGGTCGCCACCGTCGTCGGCGCCCTCGCCCCGTGGGCCCCGATCCTTCCTGTGGTCGCCGTCCTCGGCTTCCTGGTCGTCGCCCGGGTCACGGTCCGTCGTGAGCTCGCCCGGCGCGCAGCGGCCTCCGCCCGGCGGCGCGCCGAGGCCGTCGAGACCGTCGAGACCGTCGCCGCCGTCGTCGAGGCCGCGACCGACCCGGTGGAGAGCGCGCCCCTGGCACCCGCTGCCCCCGTGGTCGCCGCGACGACCGCCCTGGACGACACCGCCGCGATCTCGGTCGCCGCGCTGCTCGACGGGCTGGAGTCCACCGCGGACGCTGGTTCGCTGTGGGACCCGCTGCCGGTCACGCTCCCCACCTACGTCACCAAGCCCCGGGCGACGCGGTCGGTGCGCACCATCGAGCTGTCCGACCCGGGCGTGGCGAGCTCGGGTCGCGACGCCGCCGACAGCGCCCTGGTGGCCGAGGCTGCCACCGCCGCGGCGGCTGCCGAGGGCACCACCCGCAGGGCCGTGGGCTCCTGACCGCAGGGGCTCGGGGCTGTTTCGGGTCCGAGCCGGGCAGGTGATACGTTTTCTCACCGCACCGGTGCTCCGGTGCGCCTGGGGCTGTGGCGCAGTTGGTAGCGCGTCTCGTTCGCAATGAGAAGGTCAGGGGTTCGAATCCCCTCAGCTCCACCGAGTGAAGCCCCCGGGTGACCTGCGGAAACGCACGGATCACCCGGGGGCTTCGTCGTTGTTACTCGCCTGCGCGTCCGGCGGATGGCCCCCCGGTGGCCCCCGGCGCCCTGTTGAGGCGCTCCAGCCCGGCCAGATCGGCCCCGGTGCCGAGGTGGTGCAGGTAGAGATTCGTCGTCGCGATCGACGCATGGCCCATCCAGCTCTGCACCGTGCTGACATCGACACCGCGCGCCAGCCAGAGGCAGGCGGCGGTGTGTCGCAGGTCGTGGATGCGGC
Source organism: uncultured Actinomycetota bacterium (assembly GCA_963784485.1). Classification (GTDB taxonomy): domain Bacteria; phylum Actinomycetota; class Actinomycetes; order Propionibacteriales; family Nocardioidaceae; genus Marmoricola_A. The sequence continues at coordinate 1,779,941 of CAWARH010000005.1, forward strand.
GGCCCCGCCCGGTCCGATCCCACCTCATCGTGCGCAGCACCGCGGAGCGGTGGAGGCGGGAGCCGGACGCGGTGGTGAAGAGCAGGTCGCTCGGCAACTTGTCGACCTTGAGCCGCTCGACGATCGGGAGCACGCGGTTGGCGATCGGGACGCGCCGTGATCGCCCGCTCTTGGTGGCCTTGGTGGCGATGCCTTCGGGTGCTGATCGGCGAACGATCAAGCCCGGTGCCGGCACCTCCATCACGTCGCCCACGGTCATCGCGCGGGCCTCGCCCCAGCGCAGACCGGTCCAGCCGAGGACGAGAAGGATGTCCGCGAGCCGGGCGTTCTGCTCGCGCCAGACCCGGTACGCCGTCTCGAGCTCGTCCTCGGTGAACGGGTTCATCTCCGTGCGCTCCTCGGAGCTCTTCGGGACGGGCACTGCGGTGACCGGATTGGTCGCGATCAGCTTCTCTCGCACACACCAGCCGAAGAAGGAGGACAGGCTTGCGCGGTAGCGCACGACCGAGGACTCGACCAGCCCGGAGGCGAGCAGATGCTCGAAGACGCGGGCGACCTCCCGTCCGGAGACGGCCGAGAGGTGGAGGTTGAGGACGCTGGCCGTGGTCAGCCGCTCGACGTCCTGGTCGGCTCGGTAGGTCTTCTGGGCGACGGTCGTCGACCGGATGACGAGCCAGCGCTGCACCGCGTCCCTGACCCGCACCTTCCCGGCTCGTGGATCGACGCCGCCTGCCAACGCGGCGCGCTCGCGAGCGAGCCAGGCCGTGGCCTCGCGCTTGGTGTCGAAGACCTTGCTGGCCACATTGACCCGACCGCTCTTCAGTCGGGCGCGGAAGCGGCCGTTCGGGGTCTTCGAGATGCTCACGCGGAGACCTTCTCCAACCAGCTCTCGACGTCGGAGCGCCGATAGCGCGGGCAGGTCCTCGACATCCACGTCACGCGTGGCCCGCAGCCGGACTGACGCCACCGACACAGCGTCGCCTGGGAGACCCGCAGCCACTGCGCGACCTCCTCGGACATCAGGAACTCCGCGCCGCTCGTCGCGTACTCCTCCGGCGCTGCTGCGCTGCTCGCCTTGTCGCGCTTCCTCATCGTGTAGCTCTCACCATCATCGCCGCCCTTGCGCGTGGTTTTGCCGAACCATTCGATTCTCCGCTTCTTCGCGTGGAAATGCAAGCACCTGACATCGGGCCCGATTCTCGATAGGTTCGGGGCCATGAGACATCCGGAGGACCCCCCGTATGCCCAGCAGGACGCTGATGACCTGCTGACGCCCGCGGACATGCCTCCGGGGTGGCATCTGCCGACGGTGTTCCCGGGGCATCGCTCGAGTGACGAGAGTGCAGGGATCGACGAGATCCTCGGGTACGACGACTCCTCGCCGGCGTCAACGGCTCCTGATGCCGATGAGGACGCGGCGGCGAACGAGCCGGCCGGCGGGCTGTGGCGCTACCTCGAGCACGCCGACTCGGGGACCCGCGTGTACCTGCGACTGCAACGCCAGGCGTTCGCGGTCCCGGAGGAGGTGCGCATCACCGGCGTGGTCTATCTCCCGCGGGTCCCGGGCGATCCGATCACCTCGCGCCTGCTGCGTGAGCTGCCGACCGCGCACATCGAGACCTCGATCAACAAGCGCCTCTTCGCGATGAAGTCCACCGAGACTCTGGCCGGCAATAAGATCGTCCTGCCCTCGGGCGCGAAGGTCGCCCGCCGCGACCTGCTCAAGCCGTTGGCCGGCACCGGCAAGACCGACCCGGACTTCTACGAGCGCGTCGCGCTCCAGCACGGGCAGCTGGTCAAGCAGGGTGATCGCAACCCGACGGCGACGATGGCCGAGATCAACGGAGTGGCACTGACGACCGCGCAGGGATGGGTGGCGAAGACCCGGAACCGTGGCCTGCTGCCCCCGGGGCGTCGCGGCCGCGCCGGCTGACCCACTCTGCCTGCCTCGCCTCTGATCCCTCGCCTCTGCCTTCCTTCTCGCTTCATCCCGCCCCTCTCTGCCGCCCTCCACCTTTCGCCCCTCCTCTGCTCCCGCTCGCCCTTCCTCGCCTCTCCCTTCCTCTGCTCCTTCCCATCCCAGACCGATGGACGTATGCTACCTAAGGTATTGGCGCATGCACGCGCAGATACACGCGAGGTGGCTTCTGTTGGGAGGCTCGGGCGTGAAGGGTGGCGTCATCCTCTTCCGCGGCACCGGTGGTGCCGCACGCCGCTACCTGGAGTCGGACCGCTCGACCGCCGATGAGTACTACTTGGGGGCGGGGACCGCGTTGGCGGAGTTCGCCGTCCTCGATCGCGACGGCAATGTGACGGCGGAGGGCGTGTTCACGCCGGAGCAGTACGCGGACTGGGTGGACTGGCGCAATCCGTTCACCGGAGCAACCCGGGGCACCCCTCGGCTTCCCAGTCACGAGCGAGGCGGCGGCCCCCGGGGAGCGGAGGCATGCGGGTACGAGGCGGGGGTCGCCGCGGTTCGCCGAGATGGTGATCAACGCTCCGAAGTCGCTCTCGATCGCCGCCGCGTTGCATCCCAATGTCTCCGAAGCGCTCGATCGCGCGCAGGCGAGACGCGGTCGCGGAGATCCGTTCATGGTTGGCCCGGCACTCGGTGACCCGCGTCGGTCCGCGTGGGCTCCAAGAGGTCGTCGGCGTGGACCAGCTCGAGACCGTGGCGGTCGTCCACAAGACCTCTCGGGCGGGCGACCCGCATCGCCACATCCACTTCCAGATCGGCACCCGTGTCTTCGCGGCCGGAAAGTGGCGCGGCCTCGACACGGCTGCGCTGTTCAAGCAGCAGGGCGCGATCCGGGCGCTCGGAACGGCAGTCATCGCCGCCCACCCCGAGCTGACGCGCATGCTCGCCGGCCACGGGTTGAGCCTCGACCACGTCACCGGCGAGGTCGTCGAACTCGAGCAGTACAACGCCGTGCTGTCGAAGCGCGCCGCCCAGGTCGAGCACAACCTCGCCGTCCTGGTTGCCGCATGGGAGGACGCGCACCCCGGCGAGGAGCCCGGACCGGTCGTACGCGCCAGGATGCTCGCCCGCGCCTGGGATCACCAACGACCGCACAAGAAGCCGGCCCCTGAGGAGCTCGGTTGCGAGGAGGGCTGGCGCCGCGAACTGGCGGCCGCTGGCTATCGGACAGATCCACGCTTCCGCCCAGCCCGCTCGCCAGAGCCCGTCGGCATCGATGACCTGAGTGTGGAGGAACTTGCGGCGCGGGCGCTCGACCGCTGCGCCGCGAGGGCATCGACGTGGACGATCCACGACATCCAGATGCACGTCACGCACCTGGTCACCGAGGCCGGCATCACCGCGACCCGCGGCGATCTACGCGACCTGATCACCCTCGCGACGAACCTCGCCGCGTCGGACTGCCTCTCGGTGCTGCCGCCCACGATGGCCCGCCCCGAGCAGGTCGCCCACCTCACCACGATCAGCGTCGTCGCGGCAGAGCAGACCCTGCGTGACCTGATCGGCGCCCGTGTCGAAGCGAGCAGGCCCGCCGGGGGCGAGGTCGATGCGATGGCGTCCGCGGAGGCGGAGGCCGGCGAGCGGCTCGCGACAGAACGTGGACTGGACGCCGATCAGGCCCAGGCCGCGGCAGCGATCGCGTCGACAACCCCGCTGGTCATCGTCGAGGGCGCGGCGGGTGCAGGAAAGACCACCATGCTCGGCGCCGCCATCGCTGCGGCCGAGGCTCAGGGGCGACCTACGCGGATAGTGACCCCGACGAAGAAGGCCGCCGCTGTCGCAGCGCAGGAACTCGGCGTACCAACCGACTCTGTGGCCGCACTGGTCCACGCCTACGGATGGCGCTGGGACAACGACGGCGTCTGGCGCCGCCTCAAGCCCGGCGAATCCGACCCGGTGACCGGTGCCGTCTATGCCGGCCCACCCACACGCGGAAGGCTGCGCGCGACGGAGCGGATCGTCGTCGACGAAGCAGGCATGCTCGACCAGGACACCGCCACCGCCCTCCTGATCGTCGCGGCCGAGACCGGCGCGAGCATCGCCTTGCTCGGTGATCGCGCCCAGCTGCCAGCAGTGGGCCGAGGCGGCGTCCTCGACATCGCGGCCGACCTCGCCAGTGCGTCTGGACTCGAGATCCATGACCTGACCGGCATCCACCGCTTCGCAGATCCGACCTACGCGGCCTTCACCCTCGACCTGCGCGACGGGAAGCGTGCCGAGCAGCTCTTCGATCGCCTGCAGCAGTTCGGCCTCGTGCGGCTCCACGAGTCGACCGAAGCGATGCATGCGACGCTGGCAGACATCACGCGACCCGGTGATGCCCTCACAGTCGCGACCAATGATCAGGCCAGCGAGGTCAATGCCGCGATCCGCCAGGCGCGCGTCGCCCGTGGCGAGATCCCCGAAGTCACCGCCGCCGTCGGGTCTGACGGCCTGCCGGTCGGGCCCGGCGACCTGGTCATGACCCGTCGCAACGACAACGCGCTGGGGGTTGCCAACCGGCAGACCTGGATCGTCCAGCGGGCCGACGACGAGGGTGACGTGTGGGTCCTGCCAGCCAGCACGACGGGTCATCCGACGAGCAAACGCCTCCCGGCCGCCTACGTCGCCGAAGCACGTCCACCTTGCGTACGCCTCGACCGCCTACGGCGTCCAGGGCGCGACCAGCGAGATGGCCCATGCCGTCGTCAACAGCCCAACCAGCGACACCTTCGAGAGTGTGGGCCTGGACGCTGCCGGCATCTACGTCGGCCTGACGCGCGGCCGCGAAGCCAACCTGCTTCACGTCGTCGCGGCCGACGTCGAAGAGGCGCGCGAGCAGTTCGCCTCCGCGATGGAACGGGACCGCGCAGATCGCGGTCTCGTGCACGCGGCCCGGACGGCGCGCGAAGCTGTTGCCGGGCTCGTCGCACCTTCCACCATCGACGCCGACGTCG